>CBDCSR010000003.1:2397500-2545104 GCA_965221785.1 Longimicrobiales bacterium | reverse complement strand
GGATTCTTGAGTTCGATCAGGCCCAGCGGCAGGCCGTTCACGAACAGCACGATGTCCGGCCGCCGCTCGCGCTCGCCCTCGACGACGGTGAACTGGTTGACCGCCAGCCAGTCGTTGTTGCCGGGGTTGTCGTAGTCAAGGACGGAGACCTGCGCGCCGCGCACGGAACCGCTGGCGGTCCGATACTCGACCGTCACGCCGTCGGCGAGCATGCGGTGGAACGCGCGGTTCTTCGCTTCGAGCGTGGAGCCCCCGGGACGGGTCAGTTTTCGGAGCGCGTCGTCCAGTGCCTCGGCGGGCAGGTCCGGGTTCAGCCGGTCCAAGGCGCCGAGCAACCGCCGTTCAAGGATGACTTCGGTGTAGTCGGTTCGCTCGGCGCCCGCTGCACGGGGGGCAATTTGGGGGCCGTGGGCGACCTTCCACCCAAGGCCTTCGAGCCATTCGAGCGCGGCGTCTTCGACCTCCGACTCGGTGAAGCTGGCGGAAGGGCTATTCATGTCACGGGCGCGGCGAAGCGCTCGGCATCGGGTACGCGAATCTCGCCGGAGATAAGCTTGGGAAGGAGGGTGTCGCGGAGCGCGGCGAGAGTTCGGGATTCGTGGATGTTCCCTACGATCCGCCGCAGGATCGGCGCAACGAGTCGCTGGAACTCGGAAGCCACGCCACCAGTCGGCCGACACAGTTCGTACCTGTTCATGGCCTTCCAACTGGTTCTAGGCATCTTCGTCCCGGTCGCGGTTTGGCTTGTGTGGGCAACGAACGCAGACGACGAGACGCAGGCTAGTACGAATGCGGACCACTTCGGCTTCCGCGCGCCAAGCACAACAATATCTGTGGAGCAGAGGCCATCTACTGGCGCGATGCCCACCTTGTGGAAGTAGGGCCTGAGCTTGCCAAACAGGATGTCCCCTGCCTCGAACGCGGACTTCCTGCTGAAGACGCTCCCGGCCTCACCCCAGTTTGCTAGGGCGATCGATCCACGGGGCATGTCGGCCAACCCGATGTAGGGAGTATCGTCTGCCACGCTTGCCGGATCGATTCCTCGCCGTCGTAAGGCCGCCACATCGCCGAGGCTTGCGACCTCCCACCCCACCGGTATCTCGCCCATCTCGGAATCCACCAGCCGGTCGGGAAACAGGTCTGCGATGTCTCGCGGCAAGCCCGTGTCCCGGCCCTCCATCTTGGCTCGGACCGGATCGAAATCGACGAACCAGGACTTGAACAACGCCCGCGCCATCGCCTCCAGAGTCTCGTTCATCCGCCGGATCAACTCGATCTTGTCGTCCAACGTCCCGAGGACGTGAGCGATGGCGCGTTGCTCCCGGAGGGGAGGGACGGGGACATCCAAGTACTCAAGCGACCCGGTAGGCACCCGTTGGCGTCCAGACGTTCCCACCATCTGGCTTATCGCATAGTCCCGAACCAGATCCGACAGCGCTACGTAGAACGCGAAGTCGTTATCGGTGACGTCCGAACGGCCTCGAACGACGATGAACTCCGTGGATCCGTGTCCGACCTCCAATTCGGAATCGGCTCGGTAACGCGCGATCTTGCCGTTCTCCAAGCACGGCGTGATTCGAGCGAATAGCGTGTCGCCGTCCTGAAACTTGGAACCACCGCCTCGGAACTCCCTGACCCTAGTAGTGCTTACGGTACGAAGACTTGGTTCGACTGCGGCCATGTTTACGAAGGGAGTGGAGATGCCTCGCCCGATAGGTACTGATGGATTGATAAGGAACGCTTCGGTGAACGGCATTGCTGGCCAATCCTGGGGGGTTGGCCGATCCCTCGTGTCGGACGGCGACTCGCTGCGATTGCTGCGGCTAGTTGTCGGGCGCGCGTACCAATCGATCCCGTCCGACTGGATGTGCTCCCGTAGCGTCCGATCTCGCACCGAGTCGTACAAGAGCAGATCGACCGACTGAGCCATCGGGATCTCTTCGACCGCTGCGGCGAGACGGGCCTGATCCGTCAGCGTCAGCCGGTCGCCGAAAAGCGCGATGTCCACGTCGGAGGTTGTGGTGTTCGTCCCGGTTGCCCTGGATCCAAACAGGACGGCTCGTTCCACACGGTCGTTGGCCGCGATCACGGCGATGATCGCCTCGCGGTGCGCGTCCTTGAGCCCATCCGTCATGGCGTTCGCTTAGCGTCCAGAGTCTGATAGAGTCGAAGTAGGACGGGGTGGTAGCGCTCCTTGATCAGCGTCTCCGCTTCCTCAGCCACATCGAGCACGTAGGCATGGCTCAAGAGATTGCGCTTGTCCAGCGCGTCGAGCAGGGTCTCGCAGTCGCTCTCGTCGATGTAGTCCACTTCGAAGCTCTTGCGGATCACCGCGCGCGGGACCTTCACGTCATGGCCTTCGTAGAAGAGAAGATCCTTGAGCACCTTCCAAGACAGCTCGAAACTGAACTCGAAGGTCTTGATCAGTCCGGCCAGCTCCAAGTAGTCGTACCATTCCCGGTCACAGGCACTCGTGAGTTGCGCGAGCGCCGTTCCGAAAGTGTCGAGCCGCTGCTGCCAGCGCCGTCCGTCCGAATTGCTCATGCCTCCCGGCCCCCGAATCCCAGCGCCGCAAGGTTCTCCCTGATCGCGGCGTCGAGCCGGGCACCTTCGGCCTGTTGCCCGCGAAGATCGGCGACCAGCCGCGTCATCTTGTCCTCGAAGGGTTCTCCGTCGTCCTCCTGCGGCTCCACACCCACGTACCGGCCCGGCGTCAAGACGTGGCCGTGCTTGCGGACCTCGTCCAGCGCGGCGCTCTTGCAGAAGCCGGGAACGTCGGCATAGCCGCTCCCCTCCTCGTTGGCCCGCCAAGCATGGTAGATGTCCGCGATCTGGGCGATGTCCTCGCCGGTCAGTTCGCGGTGGGTTCGGTCCACCATCCGTCCGAGCTTCCTCGCGTCGATGAACAGGATCTCGCCCCGCCGCCCGCGTCGGCGTACCAGAAACCACAGACACGCCGGAATCTGAGTCGAGTAGAATAGCTGGCCGGGCAAGGCCACCATGCAGTCCACGAGTTCGGCTTCGATCAGCTTCGTCCGGATCTCGCCCTCCCCGGACTGACTCGACGACATCGAACCGTTGGCCAGCACGAACCCCGCAATGCCCCTCGGCGCGAGGTGGTGGACCATGTGCTGCACCCAAGCGAAGTTCGCGTTGCCCTTCGGGGGGACGCCGTAGCGCCAGCGCTTGTCGGACGCCAGCCGCTCGGCCCCCCAGTCCGAGACGTTGAACGGGGGATTGGCGAGGATGAAGTCTGCCTTCAGGTCCGGGTGGCGGTCGTTGTGGAAGCTGTCGCCGTGGGCGATCTGCCCCCCGATCCCCCGGATCGCGAGGTTCATCCTCGCGAGCCGCCACGTCGTGTAGTTCGACTCCTGGCCGTAGATCGAGATGTCGCCGCGCGCTCTCCCGCCGTTGGCGTTGCCGGTGGCGTGGGCGCGGATGAACTCGACTGACTGCACGAACATGCCGGAGGAGCCGCAGCAGGGATCGTACACCCGCCCCCGGTAGGGCTCGATCATCTCGACCAGCAGCCTGACGACGCAGCGCGGGGTGTAGAACTCTCCGCCACGCTTGCCCTCGGCATCGGCGAACTGCGAGAGGAAATACTCGTAGACCCGGCCCAGCACGTCCTTCGAGCGGGATTCGGCGTCCCCGACGCGGATGTTTCCGACCATGTCGATCAGCTGGCCGAGACGCTGCTTGTCCAGCGCGGGACGCGCGTAGTCCTTGGGGAGCACCTCCTTCAGAGCCGGGTTGTCACGCTCGATCGCGGTCATGGCCCGGTCCACGGTCTGCCCGACGGTCGGCTGCCGCGCCTCGGCCTTGAGCTTGGCCCAGCGGGCTTCCCGCGGCACCCAGAAGATGTTCTCGGCGATGTACTCGTCGCGGTCCTCGGCGGCCTCCTCGCCCCATTCGCCGAGCACCGCCTCACGGCGCTCCTCGAAGGCGTCGGAGATGTACTTCAGGAAGATGAGGCCGAGCACGACGTGCTTGTACTCGGCCGCGTCCATCGAGCCGCGAAGCGCGTCGGCCATCGCCCACAACTCGGACTCGTAGCCGGTCGTCGCGCCGCCGTCGGATTCCCTGCCTGTCGCTTTCTTCGCCGTCATCGTTCTCCATCGTTCTGGGGCGACTCCGCGAGCCGGAGCCGCAGGATAGAATAAGGCATGTGTCCCGCCGCCGTATACCTCAACGACGTTGGACTACCCCCGTTCACCTCGATAGGCCGGGCGCCGACCCCGCGAACCCGGCCCTGCCTCTGGGGAACTGTGGACCGGCTGTATCGCCGGATTGCCGAGCATCTGTGCCTGCTCTACGAGAGGATGCGCGCACCCCTCGGCATCGGAATCAAGAAGACGAAGCGGTGAAGTCGATAAGGATCCAGACCGGATCGCGTCTGGGTCTTCCCTAAGCCGTAGGAAGCGGACTTCCCAGCCGCGACCAAAGCCCGTGCCTCGGGCTCTTCGAGGCGATGGGCGAGGTATTGCCGGAGGCCGATCCTCCACCGGACCACGCTGAATCGGGAGGACACCCCGCCGCATGCCCAATTGACGCGACGCACGGCGCACCCCTGATTTCAACCGGTAGCGAGATCCCACGGCCGTCAACTCGGTGTCCTGACTTCAGGGCCGGGAAGACGGAAGCGAGAAAGGAGCCCTCATGCACAGCCCGCCGTTCGGCCACGGGCGACCGCTTTGATCGCCCATCCCAAGGGACCTGACACCCGAGCAACCGCCGAAGGCCTTCGGCTGGACCGAACGCCGGGCCGAGTGGATCGTCGGGTCTGCCTCTGGGAAGGCCGTCTTCACTCGGGCGCAATTGACGAGTTTTCTGGCCTGCCGCCACGAGAAAGTGCGCCGCGCTATTCGTGCGCCCTCGTCGCGCTGGGGCGGTGCCATCGACGAGAACCCCACTCGGGATCGCCGGGATCGGCTGCGTGTGCCGAATCCATCGGCGCGGAGACCTGCCGGGCGCTCAGCACCGGGGACTTCCGCCGCCGCCGGATCACCTCTACGAAAGTGCTGATGCGGCGTCTGCTTTCGCTCAACTACATGCTCGATCATCCCCACCCGCGATGGTTCCCGACCGAGTCGGAGAAGGTCGCCGCTCTCAAGAAGCTCCAGATCCAGCACCGGGTCCTGCTCCAGCGCATCAAACCCTGTGACCCGCCGACCCGGGGAGCGGTGTCCCCAAGTACCGCCGAGCCCATCGCCGCTGGTCCAGAGCCGGATCCATGACCGCGTCATCAAGCACATCCGGCGGCGCGGCAGCCGCTGGTGGGTTCGACTTCCAAGCCGCGCTTGGCGCTATTGCCTATGTACACGCGCTACGCGGAACACCCATCCATTGGACCGACAGTTGGACGGCGTCACCTCCTATCTCCGTGTCCTTTGAGACCGCCGGTCCAGGCGATGACATCTCATTGACGCTTGCCGACGATAGCACTGTCGAAGTACAAGCGCGAAAGGGACTCAGGGCGTCAGGGCGATTCTGGTCGGCGCTCGACTCGCTCTGCGAGGGGATCGAGTCCGAGCGCTGCGAATACGGCATTTTGGCCGTGTGCCCGCAGTCCAGCCTGCCAGTCAGAAATCGCTATGCGCGCGCATTGCGTCGGCTCGGCGATGAGCGCAGCGATCACCCGTCGGCGGAGCAGACCAAGCTGGCACGTTTCCTTGCGGACAAGGGATACGACTCCGCTAAGGTCTGCTCGCGCATACGCATAAGGACCGTTTCGGCCCTAATGGACGATGGCGACGCGGTTGCGTTGGCACGTTCGGAACTCGGGCATGTCTGTGCTCACGCTCATCAAGTCATACCGGCTTGGAACGCCCTCTACCGGGACGCACTGTCCGCAATATCTACGAGGGGCCGTAGGAAGATGAGGCATCTCCTCTCGCTCTTGCGGACATCCCAAATAGAACTGTCGAGGCCATCGAATGACGCACCTGTGGCGATCAGTGCCTCGATCATCGGTTGGACAATGACTCGAACGCAACACTTCGAGATCCTGGGAGTGCCAGCCCCGTTGCCCACCGACCGAGCATGGCTCCCTCTCAAAGCAGTCGTCCGTGACGAGCCTGTCGAGGCGGCATCCTCGGTTGCGGAAGCACTGGCGGCGTACCAAGCGATAGGCGAGGAGTCGAATCGGAAGTCCAACGACGAAATCGACGCAAGAACGATAGGCACATTCCGCGGGCTCTGCGTAGTCGTCGGCGGACCCGGCAGCGGAAAATCGCTGTTGCTTGCCGTCCTAGCGCGCGAGTTCGCGAGGGACTCTTTCGTCAGTCTTCGGGTCCGTTTGCGGGACTTGGCGAGGCGAATGGATCGGAGTGGGTGTACCGTCGAGGAAGGTATCTTCGCACTTGGCCTCGACGCCAGCGGAATCTCGCCGGAGCAACTGCGCGCGGCGTCGCTCTCGGAACTAGTCATTCTTTGCGACGGGCTCGACGAATGCGGCGACCGTCAGTCAATCATCGCGTCGGGCCTACGGAGCATTGCCGAATCCCATCCTTCCTACCGGGTAGTCGTCACGACGCGACCGATCGGTTACAGCACGAGCGAACTCCGGGATTGGCGCCACTACGATCTAGTACCGCTTCCTGCGAAGGACGTACCAAAGCACCTGGAGATTCTCTGCCGTGCTGCCCCCGGAAACGAAGTCGCTGGCGATGATCACCTGCGCGACCGCGTGCAGGCTTATCTGAGAGAAAACGATTCAGCGCGGACCTTGGCACGCACACCGCTGTTGTTGGCCCTCGGAGCATCTCTGTTCCTGAGGTGGCAGCATCCCGGCCGGAGCAAGTCGGAACTCTACGCCCGAATCTTCAAGCTGATCGACGACTTGCCGTCACCCAGAAAGGAAACCCCTGCCGTTCCGACCAGAGCAATACGCGACGCCGTCTTGAACGAGCTAGGGTGGCAGGTTGTCGCTTCACCACTTCTGGCCTCGGATGAAGTGGAGCGCCGCTGCGCCAAGAACTTGAGCGCCGCAGTGGAGACGACGCACCTCCAAGCCCGTTCCGACGTTCAGCAATCAATCAAGTATTGGGAGGAGGCTGGTCTCGTGGAACGCCTCTCCCACCCAAATTCGGATCTGCTCGCTTTTGTCCACAAGACCTGCGGGGAGTTCGCGGCCGCCCGGCATCTGGCCGATATGGACCTAGAGCGGGCGCGCACGCTGATACGGCATGAGCTCTCGAATCCGGATTCAGAAGAAATCCTCGACTTCGCCACTCAGACGCCATTGGCCACGACGTTGGCGGAGATGCTCACGGCCGAAACCGAAGCGGTTGAAACCAACCCGGACATGCAGAACCGGCTTCTGCGGATCCTTGCACGACCAGAAACCTCGCTTTCGTCCGCGCAACGCAGGTCATTTCTCGAACGCCTATTCGCTCTCGCCCAATCGGCAGACCGTCAGAAAGCGTACAGTGCCGGGCTCTGCCTGACGCGGAACGACCTGGGCCGCCTGCCGGAGGCAGAGCAGATGGCATCCCGTCTCCTGACGTCGCCGGCCGAGTGGTCGCGTCTCGTTGGTTGGGCAGTGCTCTGCAGCCACTTTCCGCGCAATCTGGACCACGGGGCGCTGGAGGACGCATTCCACCATTTCGTAATGCGAAGTCGTGACCCCGAATTCTTTGTCAAGAGGCACTCAGTCATCGGACCACTCTCCGAACGAGACATCTTCGAAGAGTTCCTGATGGGTGCGCTGAGATGTCTACTCCCGGGCAAGGATGCTCGCTATCAAGACCGATTCATCGCCGTGGTTAACGATACGCAGGGCGACCATTTCGTCTTGCGCTTCCACGCGTTACTTCATGAACTAGGCCGCCAAGACGCCGTGCGACATTCGCGATGGGACCGACAGTTCACGTCAATCGACTTTGCGGCCATTTCTGCGAATACGCGACGGATGGCATCCGTCTTGAGCGATGTCGTATCGGCCGCGTTTCTCAGAGAGCCTCCCGAACCCCTGCCCGAAACGGGCCTGAAGTTCCTCTCGGCGTTCCAGCGCATGTCAGGCATGAGGGGCTCAACACTCCCCGACATCAACAAGGCCTTTTCGTCCGATGGCGCGCAGTTGGCGGAAGTGCACGCCCTCTTCCGTGCCGCGGCGTCAGTGTTCGATCTTCCTGCGGAGAGACTGGCCGCAGAAGCACGATTTGCTGTTGACGCCATCGGAGCCCTGGTAGTCGAGGAAAACGCCGCTTCCGCCTTCGATATCTTCCCGGCCGTGGATGCGCCGGAAGTCCATTGGGAGCGTGCCGTTGACCTCCGAATCGACGATGGCCGCCTCGAAATGCTGGTCCATCATCCGTCGGGCTGGGTGAACCGGCTCGCTGGCCAACTGTTGCACGCTCGGCTGGACGAGGTCCAGCGTGTCCCCGTTTGCGAGCGCATTCTTGGAGAGGGAAAGGGGGATGCTCTGCTATTGGGAGCGGCGTTGGCGATAGCCCTTCCCGGTAATAGGGGTCGGGCACTCGTCTTGCACAGACTCGAAGGCCGGCCGGTTGAGGGACTTCATCATCTCTTCGATCTCCTAAGGGAAGACGGTTTGACCCCGGTTCGCGCTCACCTACGCGTATTGGAGAAGGGCTTGTTTGATTCCGGTGTTAAGGCAGCCGGGTCCGCGGCACGATGGTGCCAGTCCCTCGGAAACGCGTCGGACGCCTGGATGGTGCCACTTCTCAAGCGAGCGATGGACCACTGGCTTGAACACGAGGACCCTTATCCTGTCGGAGGTGGGTTAGTGCCCGACAGCCCGAGAGAGG
Organism: Longimicrobiales bacterium; assembly: GCA_965221785.1. Lineage (GTDB taxonomy): Bacteria > Gemmatimonadota > Gemmatimonadetes > Longimicrobiales > Gaopeijiaceae > BD2-11. The sequence goes on along the minus strand of CBDCSR010000003.1, from coordinate 2,536,333 downwards.
CCCTACTCCGGACGTTGTTCCAGGTTGACCATCTCGACCTTCACCAACTCGCGGAACTGGCTGCGGATGTTAGGCGCGATGTCGCCGATGCGGCCGTTGACTGTTTGATTGCATGCGCAGTTGAATCACCTGATCAGCGAAAAGAGCTTGTCGACATGATCGCCGCCAAGCGGTTCCCCGTGCGCCTCAGCGGCAGACTGCTTGATGTGAGAGTCCCGTATTCGGCTGCTGAGTTGGACACACTGAGCGCTCTGCGCAACGATGCTGATGCCGCTTTCAGGGCCTTCGTGGTCCGTTCTGTAATCGTCCATCCCGGGATGGACCCCGGGGAAACCGCTTCGACGGCAGCTCTCATGAAGGGTGACCAGGACGGCAATGTTCGGGATGCCGCTTACCGAGTATTGGACTCTGCAACAGGAATCGCTTGACAGACACGCGGCAAGATCCCGCGACGATCGCAAGGTTCCTTGCGGCTGCGGGAGCGACGACGTTCGACTGCCTCCGCCATTCCACCGGTGTTGGTCCAGATCAATCAGGTTGCGGGGGTGGTTCCCAGTGAGAACGCGAAGGAGAAGCTCGGACAGGAAGAGCGCCGCGTCGAGGACGACAAAGTGACGGAGCGGGCGGTTCAGGTTGGCCTCCGAGTCGGCGGGTTGACGACCGCACCGACCTGCCGACGTAGCGCGGGGGTGTTTTCCCGCCCCGTTGGCGGCGGCATCCGATGGCCCGGATGCGCTTCGAGACATCCCGAGATGCTATGAGACATTAGGTCGTTTCCGCAGGGTTGACGGCCTCGCAAGCAGCCTTTCAGCGTTCGGGCATGCAGACTCGGAAGCAGCAGTTGAACTCACGCGTGAGCACTTCCTTCGGGGACACCGCGCCGTTCCCCGACGGCATTCGTGATGAAGTCTCCGATCCAGACCTTGGGATCCCGCTCCCGAGGACCCTTGGCATGGGGCGTGGATCGGCTTCGGCGGCCTTCGTCCCCGACGACTGGATTGAAACCGATGGGGACGGAATCCGTATGGAGTCACCGAAGCGTGAAGGACACCACGAGCAACCGAGGCGAAGTACCGGAGGAGTAGCACGTAGTCAAGCTGATCCACCCCACGGCGGTACTGATCCCCCATGTCCTCCTGCGGGGGCGCTTGCGGGATCAGTCGGCACTCCGGCTTCGCGGGTCAATGGACGTCCCGGCATCGCTGGTTTCCATCCCGACGCTTCTCGCGCTTTGCGAGGGCCGTCTGAACGGGTCCCCCGGAGCGCTCGCGGTGGTGCCCCGCCACCGCACGGAGATCGTGACAAAGCAGTTCGAGGTCTCGCCGAGGAGCGTCCCCCGGTGTCGGTGCGTTCCCACTCGCACCGGTTCCCCGAGCCAAAAGGGCTCGGAAGAGGGGAACCGACGGTGATCGCCCACCTGAAGGGACGCGAACGGGCGCTTGAGCCCTTCGGCCTGACGGGCCACCGGGCCGAGTGGATCGCGCTGGCGAGTTTGCACGGCGGCGTGTTCACCCGCGCGCAGCTGTCGGACTGGCTCGGGGCCAGCCGCTTCAAAGTGCTCCGCCTCGTGCAGGCCCTGACGGAGCGAAGGCTGTTGACCGAGGAGACGGTCCGGGGCCTGAAGGTCTGCCGGGTCTGCGCGCGCGGCATCTACCGGGCGCTCGGTGCCGAGGACATACGGCACCGCAGGATCACCTCGACCGAGGTGGTCGTTCGCCGCCTGCTCTCGTTGGACTATGTGATCGAGCATCCGGACCTGCCCTGGCTCCCGACCGAGCCGGAGAAGGTGGGCGCGTTCGAGGCGCTCGGCATCGACCGCTCCCTGATGCCCGTCCGGGTCTACCGGGGCGCGGCTGGCGGCGCGCGGCGCTACTTCCCGCGCGGGATGCCCGTGGCGATGAACTCCAGCCGCGCCGTGTTCGTCCACGCCGATCCCGGCTACGACACTTCGACGGCGCTCCACTCGTGGCGGCACCGGCACCGGAGGCTCTGGGAGGCGCTGCGGGAGGATGGCTTGTCGGTCGAGGCCGTCGGGGTCGCGTGCGCCCGGAGACCGCTTGTAAGAGCACGGACGATCCTCGGAAACTGGACCAACTCGGACACGGCCCCAGGTCCCGCGCATCCGCCCGGGACCATCGCCGCGGCCCGGCGCGAGGCCGCGCGGGTCGAGAACGCCATCCGGGGCAATGACGACGCGACGGTCGAGGAACTGGGCGGTCTCAACGGATGCCTTCGCCGCCTCGTCGAGATGCGGGAGCTGCTCCGTTCGGCCCGTCCCAAAGGCACCATCGACGGCCATTCGGTATGGCGTTCGAGCCGCCTGTCGGGAGTCCGGATTTGAGTGCCGTTCGGCGGAGCCCGTTGCCGATCCAGAGGTGTGAATTCGACATCGGGGTGCTTGTGCACGGGAATGCTGCCCGGGTGTGCGGAACGAGGGTTCCGCAAGTCGCGGGACGGCTTGGGGTTGTGCCACGGCCCGCGGATCTCCGGTGCCGATCCGGGTCTCCGGGCCGTGGACGGGAGCGACCCGGCCCTTCGGGATGCCTGTTGCGGCATCGGGTCGGTTCGGCATGTGCAAGCCCATGCCGCCCTCCCCGCCGGGTCGCTCCCGTACCAGCGATCCCTACGGGAAGGTTGAAATACCGATGAAGCTCACCACGCTCGTCATCATCGGCGCGGCCGTCGGCGCCGCGGCCGGACGCGCCATCGGCGCACCGTTCCCCGGCCTGGGCGAGAACCCCTATCTCGACCTGATCGCCGACCGCGATCCGAGCATCCACACCGCGATCCGCCTCTGGTACCACGCGGCGCCCGCTGTCGCCGTCGTGCTCGCCGGGAACCTCTGCCTCGCGGTCTGGAGGGTCTGGTTCCAGCCGCTCGTGCGGATCGTCCGCCGGGGCAGGCTGCCCAAGTGGCCCACATCGCCCACGGACGACGCGCCCTCGCTCGTGATCGGCGAGACGCACCACCCGACCGTCGCGAGAGAGAGCGACCGGCCTTCGTGGCTCGTCGTCCCCGAAAAGGGGCTCTACACCGGCGTGCTCGTCGTCGGGGCCGTCGGCACCGGCAAGACCACGGCCTGCATGTACCCGTTCGCGAAGCAGCTTCTCTCGTGGAGGGCGGACGATCCCAAGCGGCGCGCGGGCGCGCTCGTGCTCGAAGTCAAAGGGGACTTCTGTCATCAGGTTCGAAGCATCCTCGACGATGCCGGGCGCGGCGGCGACTACCTCGAAATCGGGCTCGGGGGCTCGTGGCAGTGGAACCCGCTCGACGACCCGCTGCTCGACTCCTACTCGGCGGCCTACGGCGTCGCGTCGCTCATCAACCAGCTATTCGGCAAGAGTAGGGAACCGTTTTGGCAGCAGGCGTACACGAACCTCGTGCGGTGGATCATCGAGGTCCACCGGATCCTGCCGGGCGGCTGGGTCACGCTTCGGGACATCTACCGCTGCACCGTGGACGCGGACCTCCTTGGACGGAGGATCGCCGAGGCGCGGGAGCTCGCGGACCGGCTCCGTCCGCTCCGCGCCGTCATCTCGCACGAGGACATGATCGCCCACCCGCAGGCGCTGGCGGACTGGGCGTGGGAGCGCGTCCCCGGCACCGGCAACGTAGGATGCCGTCTCGACCCGGCGCTGGAATCGCGGCTCGACGAACTCGGCGTCGCCTTCGAGACCGAAGCGACCGACGGAGGGGCGGGCTGGGAGGTCGTCGAACAGATCGAGGCCATCGAGCGATGGTACTCCCATGACTGGATGGCGCTGGACGCCAAGCTCCGCACCTCGATCGTCGAGGGCATCAGCGTGTTTCTGTCGCTCTTCGACCAGCCGGAGGTCGCGGGCGTGTTCTGCCCGCCGCCACCCACCGAGACTCCTTCCGGCGAGAGAAACGAAGCCGGTAGCAACAGCCATCCCGTGCCGGGCTTGCACCGGAGGCTGCCGCCGCTCGCGCAGCTGATCGACGAAGGCAAGGTCCTCGCCCTGAACATGCCCGCCGGGGCGAACCCGGCGCTGGCCCGCGCCATCGGCGTGCTGCTCAAGAATGCCTGGATGCAGGCGCTGCTCAGGCGGCCGGCCGAGGCCGCGCGGCGACCCGGCCGCTACATGCGGCCCGCCGTGTTCATCTGCGATGAGTATCAGGCGTTTGCGACCGTCGGACAGGACGACCCGTCGGGCGACGAGAAGGCGTTCGCGCTGACTCGGCAGTGCCGCTGCATCCCGATCGTCGCCACGCAGTCGCTCTCCTCGCTCCGCTCCGTGCTCCCTTCGGGCGAGGCGTGGCGCACGCTCGTCCAGACGCTCCGCACCCGGATATTCCTCTCCCTGTCCGACGAGGCGTCGGCCCGGATCGCGTCCGAGATGTGCGGCAGCGTCATGAAGACGAGGGCCTCGTACACGTTCACCGAGACGACGGGCAGGCCCGAGTTCTCGCTCCTCTCGGGACGTGCCGGGGGCGGACGGGGCACCATCGGCGCGAGCAAGTCGTTCCAGAAGTCCCGCGAGCCGGTGTTCACGCCGCGCGAGTTTTCGCTCTTGGCCAACTACCAAGCGATCTGCCTCCCCTACGATGGGGTCAAGTCGCTTCCGGCCCGCCGCGTCTACCTGAAGCCCCACTACCTGCCGAGGGAGACGGGCTACTGGCGGCTCCGCGAGAAGGGACGGATATGAAGCGCGCGAGGGGCTTGCCCGGTGAGGCACGAGCCGGTCGCGCGACTGGCGGACAAACCGCTTCCCCGCGAGCTTCCGGGCAGGCGGATCGTGCAGTCCATCGAATCGAGAGGAATCGAACGATGGCACGCACGAAACGAGGCCGGCGCAGCTACAGCGCCGGAGAATGGGGCCGGAACCGGGTGCGGGTCTTTCCGGATCCGAAGACCGGCCTGCTTCAGATCGAGTGGCGGGAGAACGGGCGCAGGCTGAGCCGGTCCCTGAAGCACCGGGATTGGGCTCGCGCGAAGCGGCAGGCCGACGAGGCCGCCGCAGGCTTCGCGGCCCTTGAGCCCAACGGCAAGGCCGAAGCCGAGCCCGAGCCGCTCACTCTGGGACGGCTTTTTGAAATGTACGGTGAGGAGGTGACGCCCACGAAGGGCGAGAGGACCCGGCGGCGCGACAGGGTCGCGGCCGCGATGTTCCTCGATTTCTTCGGCAGGGACCGGAGACCTGCAACACTTTCGCAGCGCGATTGGGACCGGTTCATCGGGGCGCGTCGCGCGGGCAGGGCCGGACGCTCGGGCCAGCCCGTCGGCAACCGGACCATCGCATGGGACCTGACGTTCCTGATGACGGTGCTCAACTGGGCCGCGAGGTCCCGGGACGAGGAAGGGAATCTCCTCCTCGACTCCAACCCGCTGAAGGGACTCAGGAAGCCCAGGGAGAAGAACCCCAACCGGATCGTTCTCACCGAAGACGAGTACCGGGCGCTGCTCGGGGTCTCGCGGCAGGTGGGATGGCGGTTCCATGTCGCCTTCGTGCTCGCGCACGAGACCGGGCACAGGATCGGTGCCATCCGCAAGCTCAAGTGGTCTGACATCGACTTCGACGGCAAGACTATCCGATGGCGCGCGGAGCACGAGAAGACCGGCTACGAACACACCACGCCCTTGACGGCCGAGGCGCTCGCCGCCTTGGAGGACGCGCGGAGGATGAGCCGAGGGACGGGTAACGGCCCGGTGCTCCCCTCGTCGAGGGATGCCACGAAGTGCACGAACCGCGTTTCCGCCTTCCTGTGGTGGAAGAAGGCCCAGAACCTCGCGGGACTGGAGCCGAAGCCGGGCCGGGGTTGGCACTCACTGAGGCGGAAGTTCGCCACAGACCTGATGGATCTGCCGCTCAAGGTGCTCTGTGAGCTTGGCGGATGGAAGAGCCCGCAGACGGTGCTTCGCTGCTATCAGCAGGCCGACGCTGGACAGCTTAGGAAGGCTCTGGAGAGCCGTCCGAGGGCTCGCACCTGAGATCCCAATCGGAGGGAGTCATTCAGCGGGAATCGGGACACACAATCCCGTAAACTCAAAGAACACAGGAAGATGAGAATCTGTGTGAGTGTGCGGGGTAGGCTGGCTTGTCTCCCATAGTCATGCAGATTCCCGCGTGATTTGCACGACCGGGTCACGGGGAAGGCCCGGGCTGTTGAGCGCCCGCAACAGCTCCGGGCAATCCGCTCGACCGGGCCTTGCGAAGACCACGACCGATGGTGGGACGGATGGCCGAGCAAATCAATCCCCACGCTGGACCAGAGATGACAGCGACAGAGACATTCCGATTGAACCTTGCCCCGCCGACACAGTCTGCCCAGACTTTTCGCTCCGAAACTCATTGACCGTCCTTGACCGACCACGCGCAAAAGATCGCCATGCCCGCCGACATCAAGACCAGATTCGGGAAAACCAGACAGAGCGGTCCCGAGCACTACCGGCGCGTCCAGGTCAGATGGGACAACGACCAGAGCTTCCGTGACGCTCTCGTCATGAAGAGGGATGACAGGGACGGGCCGGACAAGTCCGACCGACCCTACCGTGTGGCATGGGCGGCAACCAGCGAGCTTGGACGGAAAGCGGAAGCCGCCCTTAGCCAGTTGGGGGAACGGTTCTCCTCCAAGCACACCAAGGGTGCGCTGGAAAAGTTCCTCAAGGAGGTGCCGACTCACTTCGTACCGCCCGACGCGGAGGTCCGCTCGACTTGGCCGAGAGCATCGCCGGCTCGCGGTTCCGATTCGAGAGCCGAGACGGCCCACCCGAAGCGTGGGAGCAGGAAGCCGACGCCGACGCGCGGCGTCGCGCCGGGACCGCTGATCGGGCTGGCAAGAAAGGAGGCGTGCGGATGCCGGATCTGTTCCAATGGGTACCGTGGTTCGCGGAGCTGGCCGAGAAAGTAGGGCAAGGTCGGCGGGAAGGCCTCGTGGAGAGGGTGAAGGAGGTGGATTGGGCGGGGAATAGGTGCGCCGTCCTCGCCAATGGGGACAAAAAGGCCGATCCGCTGACGTTCTTCTACCACCTTGCGTCGATTAACAAAGGCAAGGCGGCGAGGCGGGAAGCGATCTATGGGAGCGTCGCGGAGGTGTTCAAGATGGAGGCCGAACTCGACTACAGCGACGGCTTCTTCTTCCCGACGCCGAACTCGTTGGCGGTACAGTTCAACCGGACCGTGGCCGACCCACAGCTTCTCTGGGAGATGTTCGATCAGGCGTGTGCCGTCAATGGTACATCCTACGACGCCGTTAACGCCGACACTTTCGACAGCATGCTGCGGATCAAGGGAGTCCGCGTCCCGAAGCTCACCCAAGTCCTCTTTCTGGTCAATCCGAAGGCGTTTCTGCCCTTTGACGCGAACGCTGTCTCGCCGCTGGGTGTCGGTAAGTTCCATGGTCCGCAAGCCACGATGTCCTGGGCCGACTACGTCGAGGAAATGAGGACGATCCGCGCCGCGTTCCCCGGCTGCCAGCCCTACGAAGTCAACGTCATCGGCTATCACTGGACGAGCGGGAGATTCCCGCGCGCGGGCAACGGCTGGTACCAGATCGGTACGAATGATGACGGCTGGCGGGAATTCCGCGACAACCACTGGGTCCATGGTGCGCAGGGAGACCAACCACTTGGTTCGCTCCACGATCCCGAACCCGGCGATGTCGTCCTTGTCCGCTCAGGGACGCGGGAAGGCCTCGGGATCGGGATCGTCTATCGCAACGATTACGGCGACCGTTCGCATCGGAACGGTCGGATACACGTTCTGTGGGTGAACAAGGCTCGGGCATCCTTGGCTGCCAACATGCCAGCGGTGCGTTTTTCGAGGGTCGACCGCAGTGCCTACGACGCCTTCGCCAAGTCCGACGCCTATTCGGCCACCTTGCGTTTGTTGGAACCGCCGAATGGCCCGGAACCTCGACCGACCGTGTACCACGCCGTCAACACCATCCTCTACGGACCCCCGGGCACCGGCAAGACGTGGCACACTGTCACTCGCTCCGTCGCAATCGTCGAGAGCCGAGAGGTTTCTGACTTGGCGCAGGAAGACCGCCCCGCCGTCAGACACCGATTCGAAGAGTACCGGGATGCCGGGCGGATCGAGATGGTCACGTTCCACCAAAACACCACCTACGAGGACTTCGTTGAAGGGATCAGGCCCGTCTTGGCAGGACCGTCCGACGGCGAGCCTTCCCCTGCACACGGTGATACCGGAGATGTCCAGTACGAGATGTCCCCCGGCGTGTTCCGGCGCATCGCCGAGCGCGCCACGAAGGACCCCGGCGAGCGCTACGTACTTATCATCGACGAAATCAACCGGGGCAACATCGCCCGCATCTTCGGTGAGTTGATCACCCTCATCGAGGACTCGAAGCGCATCGGCGAGCACGACGAGGCGCGAGTGACGCTCCCCGGCTCGAAAGCCGACTTCGGTGTGCCGACAAACCTGCACGTCCTCGGTACCATGAATACGGCGGACCGATCCATCGCCCTGCTGGACACGGCCCTACGGCGGCGGTTCGTTTTCGAGGAGATGATGCCGGATCCCTCCCACTCTGGCATTGCCAACGACCTGGATGGAATCGATTGCGGCAAGCTCCTCGAAGCCATGAATCGACGCGTCGCCGTCCTGCTGGACCGGGAACACCAGATCGGGCACACGTATCTCCTGGGCGTCAACACCCTCGTGGAGCTTGCGATCACGTTCCGGAACCGCATCATGCCCCTGCTTCAGGAGTACTTCTACGACGACTGGGAGAAGATTTGCGCCGTTCTGAACAACAACGGTTTCGTCTTCAGGTCGGGTCCGCCCGAGGAACTGGTCCGACTCGGTCTCGTGGACGAAGACCGGAGCGTGTACGAACTGGCGCCGGCCCACGACGACCGGTGGGCCGACGCGGAGTCGTATCGGAAGATCTATGGGAACGCGGGCTCCGATGACCGCGATTAGTTGCAGGCCGACTGACCATGCCAGCTAACGCGCTGGCGGATATTCCACTCCCCAGCAGGTCCTGCGCACTCGTCGTTCGCGAGTACCAGCCGCTCACCGGCTTGCACGAGGACGACGAGCGTGACCTAATGAGATTCACCCTCGCGCAGCCGGTCGGCGCGGAGGGCCGACAGCCACCGATCTTCGTGATCAGGAACGGCCGCCTCCATGCGCAGAACTACGTCGGGATCATCGAAACGCGCCGGGGAACCGTGATCGAAATCCTGCCCAAGATCGATCTTTCACACGACCGGGAAGTGGACACGCGGCGCGTCTTCCTGAACATGCTACGAGATTGGCGCGGTCTCGGGCAGGCACAGCTTAACGGCGCGAGCATCCGCGCAATCCGGCGTTTCGACATGTTCGAGGCATTCGTCCATCTATTCCTGACCAGCGTCGTCCTGCTCACTCGGCGGGGCCTCGCTCGGGCGTACCGGTCGCGAGAGATGAACCTTTCCCAGCTACGCGGTCGGATCCTCTTCCCACAGCACGTTCGAGAGAATCTCGTTGACCGCTCTCGGTTCTATGTTGGCTACGACGAGTTCACCGCGAACCGGCCCGCGAACCGACTGATCCACTTGGCGTTGCGGCGGCTTGCGGCAGTCGTCCGCCATCCCGAAAACCGACAGCGGGTTCACCAGTTGCGCATCGTCTTCTCCAACGTACCACCGTCGACAAACCTCGACGACGACTGGGCGCAGCATCGCGTGGACCGTTCGATGCAGCACTACGACACCGTGATGCCGTGGGTCGGGTTGTTCCTCTTCGGCCACGGCCTCGCCACCTTCTCCGGCCCTCACGTCAGCCGTGCCCTGCTGTTTCCGATGGAAGAGGTGTTCGAGGACTTCGTCACTGCCGCCGTCCGCCGACACCAGTACCGATTCGCCGTCCGCGCCCAAGGGCCGAAGCGGCATCTGGCGATGGAAGAAGCGGACAGACCTGCCTTCTGGCTAAAGCCGGATATCGTCCTGATGGAGCGTGACCGGGTGCGATTCGTCTTGGATGCGAAATGGAAGCCCCTCGATTCCAGCGCGCCGAATCATGGCGTCAGTCAGGCGGACGCGTATCAGCTTTTCGCTTATGGGAGGAGGTACGGCTGCCGACGGGTGGTTCTCGTCTATCCACGGACGACGGCATTTCGCGAAACGGTCAGATTCCGATTTGCCGGGGATCATGATCTGGAGATGGATTGCTTTCCGTTCGACGTGTCGGATGCGGCGGCGAGTGTTCAAGCTATGACGCAGACATTTGTCGAACGGCAACGATAACGGAGGGCGACGGTCCGCTGGCCTGTGGTGAGCCAGTAGGCTGTAGCGAAAGGTGTGAGGCGGTTATCCGACGACCTCAAAGCGGCAGAGTCCCCGCTCTTGGGTTCCCGCCGTTTCGACCCAGTTTTCTCGCTCGTACGGCACGGTCCAGCAAGGTCCAGTACAACGGCAGGAAACGCAGATCGTGCAGCCCTGTAAGACTTTACATGATTTCCTGCCGGGATTCAGGCCTCTGGTGATCCGCCGGACGGGCGCACCCTTTTCTACGCCACCAACGCGGGCGACATCGACCGGCGCCATCTGCGGCAGGTGCCCACGGAGGGAGGCAGGGCGCGGCAGCTCACCGACGGCGACGGGGTGGAGACGTACCCGGCCGTGCTGGCGAGCGGCGATCAGGTGGCGCTCCTGGCCGCCAGCGCGAGCCATCCACTTACGGTGGCGGTGGCGCCGGCCTCGGGCGGCGGGGCGAGGATGATTCGCGAGCTCCCGTCCCGCTATCCTCTGGCCGAGCACGTCACGCCCGAGGCGGTCACCCTCGACGCCGAGGACGGCTTCGAGTTCTACAACCAGCTATTCCTGCCCCCGGACCTCGAGCCCGGCGAACAGCGCCCTGCACTCATCTTCATCCACGGGGGATCGCGGCGACAGATGCTGCTCGGCTACCACTACATGCACTTCTATCACATGGCCTACGCCATCAACCAGTACTTTGCGAACAAAGGCTATGTGGTCCTGTCGGTGAACTACCGGAGCGGCATCGGCTACGGGCGCGACTTCCGCAACGCGCCCGGGCGTGGACGCGAGGGCAACACCGAGTACCTGGATATCCGGGCCGCCGGCGAGTACCTGCGCGACCGCGGCGACGTGGATCCCGCGCGCATCGGGCTCTGGGGCCTCTCCTACGGGGGCATCCTCACGGCCCAGGGGCTGGCGCGTGACTCCGACCTCTTCGCGGCCGGCGTGGACATCGCCGGCGTGCACCTGTGGGGCAACTCCATCGACCCGGAGTCGGTGTCGTACCAGTCATCCGCGATCTCGGAGGTCGAGAACTGGACCTCGCCGGTGCTGCTCATCCACGGCGACGACGACCGCAACGTGGCCTTCTCGCAGACCGTCGGGCTGGTGCAGCTGCTGCGGGCGCAGGGCGTGCCCCACGAGTTCATCGTCTTCCCGGACGACGTGCACGACTTCCTGCTGCACGAGCGCTGGCTGACCACCTTCGGCGCGACGGACCGGTTCTTCGATCGCTACCTGATGGATGGCAGAGCGGTGGCGACGGAGGGGAGGCGGTAGGCCCCCTCAGCGGGACGGCAGCGGGATCGACGCGACGGACGGGACGTCCAGTTCGTCCCGGTAGACGCCCCAGATCCGCGACTCGGTGAAACGCAACGCGTCGAACCGGTCGGGCAGATGCACCTCGCGCGCGACTCCGTCGGGCGAAATCCGCAGCCACCGCGGACCGCCGTTCAGTCCGCCGGCGTCGGGATCGAACGGGTGCAGCCACATCGTCCCGTCTCCGCTGCAGCGGAAGTCCACATAATGCGGCAGGTAGGTCGCGAGTTCCCGCGGGCTGCCGCTGACACCCTGGGCCATCTGGTTCAGGAGCCGCTGCCGGTCCGTTTCGCCGAGCCTGCCCCTCACGTCGCCCGTCAACTCGGCCTGCCTCAGCTCGAATACCGCGCCGGCGAACTGTCGCGCGCTGACTTCGGTGAAGGGAACGGGCGGAAGATCGACGGGGTCTGCCTCGGCTCCCGATCCGTCGAAGCTCCGGAGTTGGTTCCGCACGCGATCGTAGACGCGCACGACGTCCTCGCCGCAGGGGGCCCACAGCCGGTACCACTGGGGGAATCCCCCCTCGCTGGGGACGAAGTCTCCGGACGGATCGTCGAGCACGGCACCGAGGGTCACCAGGGTCCGGGTCCCGGCCGTCTCCGGATCGACTGCCACCAGATCTGCGCCCAGAAGCGACAGGCGGAGCTGCAGCATGCCCCCCTCCTCCGGTGGGCGTGGGCGGGGTACGATGATCTCGCCGCCGAGTCTGGCGGTTCGGACCGCGGCGCTCAGCAGGTTCATTCCGCCCCGTATGCTGCCGGGCGGGAGGGACTCCGACCGCAGGGGAATCTCCGTCCAGTCCCCGTCCGGCCGGGAGATCCGGATCATGGCGTGGCGCCGGAGGTCCAGGGCCCACGCCTCACCCTGCCATCCCCCCGCGAGAAAAGCGGAGGGCATCGGGAACTCCTCGGGTCCGCCTCCGGCGCGTCCGTGCGCACCGAGGGACTCCCCGTCCGGACCAAAGCCGATGAAGTAGGGCTCGACCGAGTTGAAGACCCAGACGGAGCCGTCTGGCACTACCTCCAGGTCCTGTACGACGGCGAGGGACTCGGAGGTGCCCAGTACCTCGACGTCCGCCGGGCTCAGCTCGATCGGGGCGTCCGGGTCGTTGGCGGGCGCGCCGTCACACCCCGCGAGCAAGGCCGTCGCAGACAGCGCCGCGGCGAGGCGGCGTGAGATCCGGCGCTCGGGCGATGTCATCGGTGCTCCTATGCCGTGACGATGGGCCATGGCTGCCAATCCCTCCATTTGCCTCGCGTGAAGTCGGGGAAGGGGACCGGCGCGCTTCCCTGGGAGACGCTGATCTCCGACAGCTCGCAGACGGCGCTGAGCGCGGCCGCATCGTAGACGTTCATGTCGGTGGGTTCGCCGCGGCGCAGGCACTCGATCAGCCGATAGTCCTCCATGAAGTCCATGCCCCCGTGGCCGGCGCCGATGGAGGCTTCGCGCAGCGCGTTCCATAGCGGGTGTTCGAACTCGCCGTACCAGGCCTCCGCCTCCTGCCACCGATGCGACGGACTGCTGCCTTCGATGTAGACCCGGTCCGGGTAGCCCTGGAAGATGCCGCGCGTGCCCTGGACCTTGTTGATGCGGTCATAGGGGCGGGGCAGGTTCGTGTCGTGAGCGACGTAGATGGTGCGTCCCATCGCGGTCTGGATGAGGCTCGCGTTGACGTCCCCCAGGGCGAAGGTCTCGGCGCGTTTGGGGTGCCCCTCTCCGTAGTGGATGGCAGCCCACTCCTGCAGACCGCGCGACGGGCTGCTCATCGACACCAGCGAGGCGAAGCGGTCGCCCCGGTTGATGTCCATGCAGTTGGCGACCGGGCCCAGGCCGTGGGTGGGATAGAGGTTGCCGTTGCGCGTCCAGGAGTGCGCGCGCCGCCAGAGCCCCTCGCCTTCGTCGGCGAACTTGATCTCGCGCAGGTCGTGCAGGTAGCCGCACTCGGCGTGCAGGATCTCTCCGAGCAGCCCCTGGCGCACCAGGTTGAGGCAGAGGAGTTCGGCGCGGCCGTAGTTGACGTTCTCCATCATCACGCAGTGGCGCCCGGTGCGCTCGGCGGTCTCCACCAGCCGCCAGCAGTCGTCCAGGGTGTAGGCGGCGGGGACCTCGGTGGCGGCGTGCTTGCCGTTCCCCATGGCGGCGACGCAGACGGGGACGTGCCAGCGCCAGGGGGTCGCGGTGTAGACCAGGTCGAGGTCCTCCTCGGCGCACAGGCGCTCGAAGTCGCGCTCGCCGCGGGTGTAGAGGGTGGGGCGGGGGTGTCCCGCTTCCTCGATGAGAGCGGCGGCCCGCTCGGCGTGCTCGGCGCGGATGTCGCAGACGGCGGTGATCGCACAGCCGTCGATGCGCACCAGGTTGCGGACGTGGGCGGTGCCCATCCCGCCCACACCGACGAACCCGATGCGCACCGGGTCGGCGGGAGGGGCGGCGAGGGGTTGGGCCGGGGGGGCGGGGAGGCCCTGGGGGGTGGCGGCGGTGGCCGAGGCCGGGCCCTGGGCTCCGGTCGTGGCCGCTTCGGCTCCGGGCTCGGTGCAACTCGCGGCGGCACCGGCCGCCACGCCCAGCGCGCCGGCTTTCAGGAAGTCGCGGCGGTTGAGGGGGTGGGGTTCTGTGGCTTCCTGGTGGCTATCGGGTTTGCTGGCCATGGCAGTTACGGGGTCGGGGGGTACGACTGGACACTTCGGGCAACTCATGGCGTCTGCTGGGAACACCATGATTCTAGCGAAGCACTCGGGTTTCGGCAGAACCACCCGCGGGCGAGCCAACAGCGCGCGCCTCCTTGCCGCATCCCCGTCAACCGCAGCCGCTGGGTTCAGCGTGGCGTAGCGTCCTCTCCTTCCCTCCAGAGGCACACCATCGCATAGCCCCAGTCGATGCGTTCGCCTGTCCACAGCGAGTCGCCGGTCCAGGCGTCGATGCCGTCCTGCCCGTGCCAGCGCCCCAGACCGAAGTCCTGCACGGCGAGTGCCGAGCCATCGCCCGGCACCAGGCCGCCGATGTCCGGGGAGGCGGGCACCACGGGCCGCCGAACGCCCAGCGGGTTGAGGAAGCGCGGGGCTCCCGACTCGTCCATCTCCACCCGCCAGCCCCCTTCGTGGACCGCGCGGTGGTGGAAGGGGCACAGGAGCACGAGGTTGTTCATCGCGGTCTCTCCACCCTCGGCCCACGGCGTGATGTGATGGGCGTGCGTGCGCGCGCGCGACTCGCATCCGGGGAAGCGGCACCCGCCGTCGCGGGCCTCGAGCGCCTTGCGCAGCCTCCAGCCCACCGTCCTCCTGCGGCGCCCGACATCGAGCACGGAGCCGTCGCCCGCCCGCGCGATGGGCACGACCTCGGCATCGCAGACGAGCCGCGAAGACGTTTCAGCTGAAACGCGCGAGCCCTCCTCCGTGACCAGAACGACCGACGCGTCCTGTTGCTGCTTCTCATGCTCCCCCTGTTGTTCCGGCTCTTCCTGCTCCCGGTGCTCGCCGCCTTCGAACGAGTGGACCACGAGCTGCACCTGAGGCTGCACGCGCTCTTCGAGCCACAGTCCCAGCGCATCGGCCCGGCGCTGTAACGGCGTCGTCCGGTGCTCGGTTCCGGCGTCGCGCTCGGCGCGGTAGAGCCGGGTTTCCGCCACCTCGAGCGCCTTGAGGAGCAGGGCGCCCACCTCGGGGTTGAGCCGGCCCCGCACTTCGTAGCTGCCGTCGTCGGTGAGCCACACCGAGAGGCCGCGGCGCTCCGCACGGGCGGCCTCGGAGGCGTCGCCCCGGTCCAGGCGGCGCCAATGCCGGACCATGCGTTCCACGTGCGCGGTGGTGCCGTGGCGCGCGAAGTCGAGGAGTTTCGCCTCGTTCTCGGCGTCGGCGATGCGGGTCAGGGCCCGCACCTTCGAGTACGAGATCTCACCCGTCGCGAAGGCTTTGGGGATGAGGCACAGGGCGGGCAGAGCCCGGGCCACGCGCAACTTCTCGCGGGCGGGACCGAGGGAGATTCCCGTGCGCCAGGAGAGCCAGTGAGCGCAGGAGCGGAATCCCTGCCAGCGTTCTTCGGCGTCGTAGACCCTCAGCAGGCAGAGAAGCCGGTAGGTGGCGGCGGTGATGTGGGCGCAGAGAAGGGCGATCTCGTCGCCGAGGGGATCGATGTCGGGGTTGAACCCTGTGGAGATGGGCGTGATCGAAGTCGGCGCGGTTGGGACGAGCGCGCTCGAAGCGGTCTGGCCTGAGGTGGGGGGAGTGGGCGAAGGAGGAACCGGGGCAGGTGCGACTGGAGCAGCGGCGGCAGCGGACATGGTCGTCTGATTCCGGGGGCTCTGGGATGATCGGTTACTGGCTCACCTCCCTATACACCGATATTCGGGTGTTGTTCGGTATCGCTCGGACGCGACGACGGTGAAATCGCGGGAGAGGCGGCGGGTCATGATCCGGAGTGATGGCCTGATGCATATGTTTCCTGTAATCATGGAAGGCGCGCATCTTCGTGGACGCGCGCGAACCTCCTTCAACCTCCAATCCCCGCACCATGCCTTCCTCCCCGACCCCAACGATGCCACGGGTGCCACGGAGCCCCGGTGTGGGCGCATCGATTTCGCTGATACGCATCCTGAACCGCCGGGCGCGCGGGCTCATGACCATGGTCAAGCGCATCGTCTACCGGCTGCCCGGTCTCCGCAACGCGATGCTTCCCGAATACCGCTACTGGGTGGACCCGGGCGAACTCTCGGCAATGATCGGGCTGATCGACGCTACCCGCGGCACCGGAAGCGCGATCGTGGAGATCGGCGTGGCGCGGGGAGACACCTCGGTTTTTCTCCTGGAGCATCTGCGGACCACCGGTGATCCCCGGACGGTCGTGTTCGTCGACACCTTCGCCGGTTTCACCCGGGAGAGCATCGACTATGAGGTTGAGAACCGACGCAAGCGCGCCCGAGAGCTTTCCGACTACTCATACGGCAGCGCGCGCGTCTTCGACTACAGCCTTGCCCGGCTCGGGTACCGCAACTACCACATCATCGAGAGCGATTGCTCGAAGGTGAACTGGGACGAGATCGGCCCCATCGGAGCGGTGTTTCTGGACGTAGACCTCTATTTGCCCACGGCCGTGACGCTGGAAGCCCTCTGGCCCCGGATCGTTCCCGGCGGCGGCGTGGTTCTGGACGATTGCGTCGAGCCTGCCTGGTGCGACGGCGCCCTGCAGGCCTGCCGCGAATTCATCGACCGGCACGATCTGCCGTTCGTTCGCGTGGGTGGGAAGGGGGCGTTGCTGCGGAAGCCGGGAGGCGAGGCCGGCGCCTGACGTGCCGACGCATCTGTCGCGGTTGTAGTCCTATCGCTGGCGCGATCTGCCGAGAGATCGCGTCCCACACCGAGGAGTTTCCATGCGCAAGGGATTCGATGGCACGCTGCTGACCGTAGTCGCGCTTGCCGTCGCCGGATGTGGCGGAACCGGGAGCGCGGACTCCGAATTCGAGATCGCGGAGGCCTCGATCCTCGAGCTGCAGCGGGCGCTGGAGGAGGGCCGGGTCACTTCGCGCCAACTGGTCGATCTCTACCTCGACCGCGTGGCGGCGTACGACGTGGCCGGGCCGGAGTTGAACACGATCACGCGGCTGAACCCCATGGCGGGTGATGAGGCCGACGCGCTCGACCGGGAGCGGGCGGCGGGGACGGTGCGCGGGCCGCTGCACGGCATCCCGGTGCTCATGAAGGACAACTACGACGTGGCCGGGATGCCGACCACCGGGTCGAGCCTGGCGCTCTCGGGGCTCATGCCGCCGGACGACGCCTTCCAGGTGGCGCGGTTGCGCGAGGCGGGCGCGGTCATCGTGGGGAAGACCAACCTGCACGAGCTGGCTGCGGGAATCACCACCATCAGCTCGCTGGGCGGGCAGAGCCGCAACGCCTACGAGCCCGCGCGCAACCCGGGCGGGAGCTCGGGGGGGACCGGGGCGGCGGTCGCCGCCAGCTTCGCGGCGGTGGGGTGGGGGAGCGACACCTGCGGGTCGATCCGCATCCCGGCGGCGGTGCACAACCTGTTCGGGCTGCGGCCGACCAAGGGGCTGTCGAGCATCGACGGCATCCTGCCGCTCTCGCACTCGCAGGACACCGGCGGCCCGCTCGCGCGCACCATCGCCGATCTCGCGATCGCACTGGACGCGACGGTCGGGCCGGACGCGGCGGACCCGGCCACGGCCGTGCTGGAGGGGCGCGGCGTACCGGACTTCCAGGCCGCGCTCGACCCGGCCGCGCTGCAGGGTGCCCGCATCGGCGTGCTGGCCGACTGGCTGGAGGAAGGCGGGGGCGGGGGGCGGATCACGGACGTGGTGCGCGCCGCCCTGGCCGGGATGGACTCGCTGGGGGCCGAGGTGGTGGACGTGACCATCCCCGACCTGGACAGCCTGCTCGCCAACACCGGGCTGATCGACCTGGAGTTCAAGTTCGATCTGATGGACTACCTGTCCGGGGTCCCGGACGCTCCGGTGTCGACGCTCGAGGAGATCGTCGAGGCCGGCCTGCACCACGAGGCGCTGGACGCCAACTTTCGTCGGCGCATCGCCCGAACGGAGCGGCCGACGGACGAGTACGAGGAGACGATGGCCCGCCGGCGTGCCCTGCGGGAGGCGGTGGTCGGCTTCATGGACGAGATGGGGCTGGACGCGCTCGCCTACCCGACCATGCGCCGGGAGACGGCGCTTATCGGGGCTGCCCCGGTCGGCTCCACCTGCTCGCTGAGCGCGAACACCGGGCTGCCGGCGCTCACCGTGCCGGCCGGGTTCACCGAGACGGAGGTGCCGGCGGGGCTCGAACTGCTCGGCCGCGCGCTCGACGACGCCCGCCTGGTCGGCTTCGCCTACGCGCTCGAGACGGCCGGCCCGAAACGGCGGGCACCGTTGCGCACGCCGCCACTCGACCGGGGACGCCCGCCGGATCCAGTGCTGGTCGCGCTCGACCCGCCGCAGGGGGGCGTTGACGGCGCCTTCCTGCTGGACCTGCCGACCGGCACGCTCTCGTACCGCATCGCGCTTGCGGGGGTCGAGCCGGAGGACGCGCTGGGGGTGGTCCTGCGGCGGACCCCCGCGGCCGACGGGGAGGGGGGAGGGGTGGTGGTGCTCCGCCTGGCCGGGCCGGACATCGCCGAGGTGACCCGCGCGGTCCCGCTCACCACGCGCCTCATGCACGACCTGCTGGAGGGCCGGCTGGAGCTGGTCGCCCACACGCGCGCCGGGTTCGAGCACCGCAGGCTGGTGCCGGGAGGTTGATCCCGCTTTCGCCTGTTCAACCCCCCGCAGGTGGTGCGCGCCCTTCTCCCGGATCCAGTTGCTCCGGGACGTGGGGGCCCCGCAACTCGGCCGCAAAACGAGTCTCGTCCTCGACCCGTGCGAGCCGGGTCTCAAGCGAATCCAGGTCTTCGCGCATCGCGGCAAGCATGCGCTCGTCGCCGCGCAGAAGGGCACTCCGGTTCTGCCTCGTCCAGAAGAAGCGCAGCACCGTGTAGATCACGGCCGAACCCCAGCCCACGGCGAAGATCGTAATCATGAAGGTGATGAAATCTCTCATTAGCGCGATCCTACCGGCGTGCCGGTCCGGCGGTTCCGGATGGCCGCCCCGCAGGGGAGATCCGCACACGGACGATCCGCTTGCCTGACGCAGCCCCCGCGGGCACCTTCCAAACCCTGCATTCCGGCCCGCCGGATCCCCGTATTCCGACCCACCCAAAGTCCGACAACCGGAGTCTTCCCGACATGAAGAACCTCCTCGTCAGCGGACATCCGTGCCCACGGCCGCGACGAGCGCATCGGCGTCGAGAGCTTCTTCGAGGGCCAGGAGTTCCTGTACCGGCTGGTGAAGGCGCTCTCCGGCGGTGCCGTGTCATAGCGACGCCGCGGTCCGCCACTTTGCGCAAGGCGAAAGTGTCCATCCACACAGCGCGATGCGTTCAATCGAACGAAAACCAGAGTAGAATCTCCCGGCGAAAGGCGGGAGGACACCAGGAGAAGTACACCATGAATGCCACATCCCCGTTTCGCTTCCTGCTTCTCGCGGCTGCAGCCGCCCTGCTGACTTCGGACGCCGTTGCGCAACAGAAGCCCACGCTCACCCCCGACGACTACGGCCAGTGGGAGACCCTGGGTCAGGTGACGCTCTCGCCCGACGGCCTCTGGCTCGCGGTCGGCATCAGCCGGGTGAACGACGAAGCCGAGTTGCGCATCCACCGCACCGATTCCGACTCGGTGGTGGTGGTGCCCTTCGGCCGGAGCCCGCAGTTCAGCGATGACGGGGCCTGGCTCGCCTACGTGATCGGAATCTCGCCCGACGAGCGGGAGGCGCTGCAGGAGCGTCGCGAGCCGGTGCGCAACGACATGGGGCTGCTGAACCTGCGCACGGGCGAGCAGGAGACCATTGAAGACATCTCGTCCTTCTCGTTCTCGGGAGATGGGCGCCATCTCGCGCTGCGGCGCTACGAGCCCGAAGAGCAGGAGACCGCCGGAGCGGACGCCATCGTGCGGACTCTCGCTTCGGGCACCTCGATCAGTTTCGGCAACGTCGCGGCGCTCGCGTGGCAGGACGAGGGACATCTGCTGGCGATGACGGTCGATACCGAAGACCGCGTGGGCAACGGGGTCCGCCTCTACGATCCCGAGTCGGGCCGCATCAGCTCGCTGGACACGGACGACGCCGAGTACCGCGAGCTCTCCTGGCGCGAAGAGGCGGCGGATCTGGCCGTGCTCAAGACCTACACCGACGACGAGCACGACGACACGGCGCATGTCGCGCTGGCGTGGCGGAACCTCGACGACGGTGACGGCGAGGCGCTGGTCCTGGATCCGCGTGAGTCCCCGGCGCTGCTTCCCGGACAGCGCGTGGTCGAGCACCGCTCGCCGTCCTGGTCCGATGACGGATCCATCCTCTTTCTCGGTTATCAGGAGCGGATTCCGGTGCCGGAAGATGAGGAGGCCGGCGCGGACGAGGGCGATGACACCGAGAGCGACGAGGAGCAGGGCGATACCGGGGAAGACGATGCCGAGGGCGAGGAAGATGAGGAAGGCGAAGGAGACGAGGGGGAGGCAGACGACGACGAGGAAGAAGAGCGGGCGGGCGTCGAGATCTGGCACACCCTGGATGTCGATCCGGTGCCTCAGCAGAGGGTGCGCGAGCGCCAATTGCGGCAGCGCAGCCAGATCGCCGCGTGGCACCTGGATGACGGGCGCGTCCTGATGCTCGGCGGCGACCGCGCCGACCAGACCACGCTGCTCGAGGGAGGCGGCCACGTCCTCAACCGCGACGAGACCCCCTACGACGTGGACGCGATGTTCAGCCAGCAGTTCTACGACCTCTACGCGGTGGATACGGGCACGGGCGCCGAGTCGCTGGTCCGGGAGCGGATCACCCTGGGGGCTCAGGGAAGTCCGGAGGGCCGCTACGCGGTGTGGTTCGAGGGCGAGGACTGGTGGAGCCACGACCTCTCCAGCGGAGAGACGCGCAACATCACGGGGGGGCTGGGCGGGACGTTCGTCAATCTCGATCTGACCCCGACCCGGGAGCAGATGCCCGCGTTCGGGCTGGCCGGCTGGACGGAGGACGACGAGTCCGTGCTGATCAACGACCGCTGGGACGTCTGGGAAGTGCAGGCGGACGGTTCGAGCGGCCGCCGCCTGACCCGGGGCGCGGAAGATGAAGTGCGCTACCGCGCCATGCAGCCGGACCGGGAAGCCGAGGCTTTCGATGCCGGCGAGCCCATCTACTACTCCAACTACGGGCAGTGGACCAAGGAGGCGGGATTCTCACGGGCCCGCCCCGGCCAGGACCCCGAGTCCCTGATTTGGGACGATGCCTCCTACGGCTCCTTCGGCGGCGCTCTGCGAAAGGCCCGGGACGCCGACGTCTTCGTGTTCCGGCGCGAGCGCTTCGACGATTCCCCGGACTACTTCGCGACCGGGCCGGATCTCGACGACGCCAGCCAGGTCACGCGCACCAACCCCTTCCAGGACGACTATGCTTGGGGACGGACCGAGCTCGTCGAGTACGAGAACGAGTGGGGACGGCGCCTGCAGGGAGCGCTGACCTATCCCGCGGACTACGAGCCGGGACGGCAGTACCCGATGATCGTCTATCACTACGAGCTGCTGTCACAGGGCCTGCACCAGTACCAGGTGCCGGATCCGACGCGCTACTACAACCAGCAGATCTGGACCCACGAGGGATACTTCGTCTTCCGCCCGGACGTCGTCTACCGCGACCGCCGGCCGGGACAGTCCAACGTGGAGACGCTCCGCCCGGCGGTGGCTGCCGTGCTGGAGACCGGGCTGGTGGACCCGGAGCGGATCGGGCTGATCGGGCACTCCTGGGGCGGCTACCAGACGACCTTCTTCGTCACCCAGGACAACCTGTTCGCGAGCGCCGTGGCGGGCGCGCCTCTCACCAACCTCATGAGCATGTACCTGTCGTTCTACTGGAACAGCGGGGGCACCGACGCGCGCATCTTCGAGATCAGCCAGGGACGCATGCAGGTGCCCTGGTGGGAGGACTGGGACTCCTATTTCAACAACTCTCCCGTCCATCACATCGAGAACCTCGATACGCCCCTGCTGATGATGTTCGGCACCGAGGACGGCGCCGTCGAGTTCAACCAGGGGGTCGAGTTCTACAACGCCGCGCGCCGCGCCGGGAAACACATGGTGATGCTGGTCTACGAGGGCGAGAATCACGGGCTGGCCGAGGAGCCCAACCAGCTGGATTACCAGAGCCGCATCCTGGAGTGGTTCGGGCACTACCTGAAGGGCGACCCGGCACCCGACTGGATCACCAAGGGGGTCCCGTACCTGCTGCAGAAGGACGGCCCCCGGACGAAGAGACGGGTGGTAAGCTAGCGGCGGGATGGCGGCCGGAGGCGGTGCGGCCATGCAGGCGGCGGTCGCGCTCGTGGTGCGCCGGGATCCGGAACCGGTCTTTCTGCTGGTGCGCCGGGCGCGTTCGCCGCACGATCCCTGGTCGGGGCAGATGGCGCTCCCGGGGGGGCGCCGGGATCCGGAGGACGTCGATCTCCGCGAGACCGCGGTGCGGGAGACGCGGGAGGAGGTCGGGATCGACCTTGCCCGATCAGGCACGCTCCTGGGCCGGCTCCCCGACCTGAAGCCGACTTCGCGGGCGATTCCCCGGCTGGTGATCGCGCCCTTCGTGTTCCTCCTCCCGGAGGGCTCCGGCGCGCGCGTGGCCAGCGCCGAAATCGCGGCCGTCTATTGGGTGCCCGTCGCCGACCTCGGCGATCCCGCGGCGCGCTCGGCGGTGGCGGTGGAAACGCCCGCGGGAGAGCGCGAGTTTCCCTGCTACCGGGTCGAGGGCCATCCAGTATGGGGACTCACCTACCGCATCCTGCAGCGCTTCCTGAAGAGTCGGCTGGCAGAGCTCGGGCCCGCGGCAGGCGACACCGACCGGAGCGCAAGGTGAAGACGGAAGAGCAGACCCGTTACCGCGAGCGCACGCCCTGGCCGTCCTGGGTGGATCTCATCTATGGCGGAGCCATCGTGTCGTGCGCGTATTCCGTGTTCGTCACCTCGGGCGGCGGCATGCCCTTCCGGCTGGCCGTGGTCGCAGCCATTCTCGCCGCCGGGTGGGGCCTGCGCATGGTGCTGGGCGGGCTGACGGTGATGGTGCAGGAGACACGCCTCGTGATGCATCTGGGCTCGGTGAGGCTCGTGCGCAAGATGGTGCCGCTCGACAGCATCGTTTCGCTGGAGAGCGTGCGCTACCGTCCGCTGCTGGAGTTCGGCGGCTGGGGGGTGCGCGGTGCGGGCAAGAAGCGCGCCTGGACCGCCCGCGGCGATCGCGCGGTGGTGATCGGGCTCGAGGAGGGCCGGCGGCTCTATGTTGGGAGCGACCACCCCCAACGTCTCGAGGCGGCCATTCGCAGCGCCGTCGCGGGACGCCGCAAGAGGGGCGACTAAGGCGCTAAACGGCCTACCCGGCCCCCGTCGCCCAGTCCGGCATAACCCCCCGGTCGAAGTCGAAGACCGCCTCTCCCAGCAACATCACCACCGTGGTGACCACGATCACCCCGATCAGGTTCAGCAGGATGCCCGCGCGCGCCATTTCTCCGACCGAGATGCGGTCGCTGCCGAAGACGATGGCGTTGGCCGGCGTCGCGACCGGCATCATGAAGGCGCATGAGGCGGAGAGTGTCGCGGGGAGCATCAGCGTGAGCGGATTCATCTCCGTCACCACCGCCACCGAAGCCAGGATGGGGAGAATCATCTCCGTGGTGGCCAGGTTGCTGGTCAGTTCGGTCAGGAAGGTGAGGGTGAGGCACACCAGGACGATGACGACGAAGGGGGGCAGGCCGCCCAGTCCCTGGAACTGATTCCCGATGATGTTGGCGAGCCCGGTGTCGGTGAAACCGGCGGCAAGCGCGAAGCCTCCTCCGAAGAGGAGGACGATGTTCCAGGGCAGACGCGGGATCACCTCCGCGCCCATCACGCGGTTTGCGTTTGCGAAACGAGCTGCCCGGCGCAGCGGCTCCAGCCATCCGGGGACGCGGGCGGCCGTGGCGTCGGTCGGCCCGCGTGGCGGCTGGTTCCGGGTCGGGACGAAGAAGAGAACCGCCGCCATGGCGATCGCCACGGTGCCGTCGTCGATCATCCCGGGGAAGGGAAGGAGGTTCGACCAGCCCGGAATCGTTCCGAAGCCGAGTTCCAGGTCCCGCCGGAAGATCCACAGCACCGCGGTGATAGCGAAGACGACCAGCACGGAACGTTCCTCGAACGAGATCGGACCGAGCCCGGCGCGCTCGCGCGCGAGGACGTCCCGGTCGATCTGCACCTCCGGCGATGGGCGATAGAGGACCTGGGTCAGCACAAACCGATGGAGTGGACGCCCCCTCCCGACGGCATCGCGATGTGCCAAGATGGTACTGAGCGATTTAATCGGACCATCTGAGGGAGGAGGCATCCACATGGAAGAGGTTAGCGTCATCGGGATCGATCTGGCAAAGCGCAGTTTTCAGGTGCACGGGGCCAGGGCGGACGGGTCTGTGGCCTTCCGCCGGAAGCTGAGCCGCGGGAAGGTGCTGAGCTTTCTCGCCTCGCAGCCGCCGTGCACGGTGGCGATGGAGGCGTGCGCCGGTGCCCACTACTGGGGCCGGGAGATCGCGGCGCTCGGCCACGAGGTGCGGCTGGTTCCGCCGATCTACGTGAAGCCGTTCGTCAAGCGGCACAAGTTATGTGTCATTCAACATAACTTCTGATATGTTGCGGTCCGGATTATGTGGCGGAGTGCCTGTGTTGTCCCGTGGGGCCTGAGAAGTCCCCATTCTTCTGCAACATAATTTTTCGCAGTCAGAGCGCGGCCAGGAAGGTCATCAGCCGTTTGCTCGTCTTCCACGGGCGATCCGGCCCGGGCTGGGGCGCATCGCAGAGGGCCAACGCCTTTGCCTTCATCTCGATATCGATCTCGGCGTAGATGTTGGTGGTATTGAGGCTGGCATGACCGAGCCAGGCGCGGATCGTGTTCAGGTCGACTCCGGCCTGGAGCAGGTGGCAGGCGCTGGTGTGACGGATCGTGTGAGGCGTGATCTTCCTTGCGGCGAGGGAGGATACGCGGGCCGCAGAGCGTTCGACGAGCCGGTAGACGCCGAACCGGGTGTAGGGCCTTCGCTGCCGGCTGAGGAAGACGGCATCGCGGGCATCCCGTCCCTGCACGAGCTTGGCGAGCACGGCTTCGGTGCGCGGCCACAGCGGACACTGCCGTTGTTTTCCGCCCTTGCCATGGATGTTGACGAGCGCGTGTCCCGCGTGGCGCCGCCCGATCTGCAGGTCTCCGGCGACGAGCCCCGTCGCTTCGGAGACGCGGGCCCCGGTGTTGTAGAGGAACAGGAGGAGTGCGTGTTCGATCCGGCCTCTCGGCGTTCGGCGGTCCGGGACCTCGAGCAGATCGCTCATCTCGGTCTTGCTGAGCCAGCCGATCGGCTGCGGTGTCGCCTTCTTCGAGGCAATGGCGCGGATGCTGGCGCTCCACTCGAGATGTAGGGGATCACGGCTGGCGACGAAGCGTGCGAAGGAACGGATCGCGGACAGCCGCTGATTTCGGGTCTGCACGGAGCAGCCGCGGTCACTTTCGAGATGGTCGAGGAACTGCCGCACGCGCCGGGCTGTGAGATCCTGTACCGCAAGCCGCTCGAGCGGCTTGCGGGCCTTGGTGCCGACGAACCGGAGCAGGAGAGCGAAGGTGTCGCGATAGCTCTTCTGTGTGTTGCGGGCGAGGTTGCGCTCGGTGACGATGTATTCCGCCAGGAAGCGGCGGAGCCAGGGGCCGAGGGTGCGTGGGCTACTCATGGTCTCCTCCGTTGACGTAGGTGTCGAAGCGGACCGAAGCCTGATGCAGCAGTTCGGGCGTCATGGACAGATAGACTTGGGTGCCGTTGAGATCGGCGTGGCCGAGCCAGGTGGCGAGCACCGGCAGCAACCGCTGGACATCAGCGCCCTGCCGGTACCAGGACTCCAGCCGGTGAACGGCCGCGGCATGGCGCAGGGAGTGAAGGCACGGAGCTCGCCGTCCGTCGCTGGCAGCCCCGATTCCTGCGGCTTTGAGCAACTTGGCGAACGCGCCGTGGATGGTGCTCTTGGCCAAGGGCGTGCCGTTGCGGTTGGCGAGGAAGGTCGAGGCCCTACCCTTGGGCAACGGGCGTCGTGCGCGCCTGGCGCCGTAGGCCCTCAACGCATGGGTGAGTCGCGGGGCCACAGGCACGAGGCGGGCTTTGTAGAACTTGGCGTCGCGGATGGTCAGCAACGCATCGGGCAAGTCGACATCTTCGAGAGTCAGGCGTTGCGCCTCGCCCAACCGCAGCCCCGCGCCGTAGAGGAGCAGGAGCAGCGCCCGCAGGGTGTCGGAGCCGAGCTGGACCGAACGCTGCCGGGTGACATCGATGGCGCCGAACAGCCTCTGCAACTCGTTGCGGGAGTATACGTAAGGCGGTGCCGAGGGCGGTGGTCGTGGCTCATCGTCGCGTGGCGGCAGCGGCGAGCTGGTGGCGTAGCCGCGGCTGATCGCGTAGCGGTAAAAGCCGGCCAGCGTGCTGTACTTGACAGCCCGGCGCCGGGTAAGCGGTCCTCTGCCGGCAAGGAAGCCGAGAACGTCCTCCTCGGCGATGGCGCCGCAGCCGGTGTTCCCACCGACATGTTTGCAGAACTGATGCAGGAGGTGCGTACCCGCGTCGAACTTCGCGCCATGGGCCCGGCGCCAGGCGATATAGTGGTCCACCGCAACCCGGAGACTCATGCCAGGCCCTCCAGGTCGATGTCGGCGACCTCGCGGAGGGTGCCGAGCTGCACCTTGGCGTACACCGCGGTGGACGAGATGCTGCGATGGCCGAGGTAATCGCCAACCACCTTGAATGAGAGGCCCTGGTCGAGCAAGTGTTGCGCGGCGGCATGGCGTAGCGCGTGCGGACCGCGACGCTTGCCGATGATCCCGAGACGATCGAGGCGTCTCCTGACCACCTGTGACATCGCGCTCGAACTCAGCGGACGGATCGGAGCTCGCAGCGTGAGGAACAGCGTCCTACGGGGCCGTCGGGGACGGACCTCGGTGATGTAACGCACGATTGCCTGGCCGACCCCGCGGGAGAGCGGGTAATGGTGTGTCCGCCCCGGCTTGGGGCAGCGTACCCGCAGCGTTTCCCCGGCCCAGTCCACATCGTCGAGCCTGAGGCCGGTGACCTCGCCCGAACGCAAGCCATACCCGATCAGTACCATCAGGATGGCACGGTCGCGAACATCGGCCGGCCGGTCGCCCTTGGAGGTTGCGAGAAGGCGTAGCACCTCGTCCCGGTTGAGCCCCTTGGGGACCGTCTCACCGGGATGGAACCGCGACGGCATGATCCCATCGGCCAGCCCCGGTGTGCTCCAGCCCCGGCGTTCGGAGAACCGGAAGAACGTGCGCAGACGCTGCGCGTAACCACGGACGGTGATCCGGCTGCAGCCGCGGGCGTGCCAGCGCGCGACAGCCCGATCGACGTCGGCGATTCCGACCACATCCAGGGTGATGCCCCATTCGTCGAGCCAGTCAAAGAAGCGATCGACCGTTTTGCGGCAACCGTGGATCGTCTCTTCCGAACACCCTCGCTCTTTGCGCATCCACGCCCCGAAAACCGCCACCTCGTCGTCGTGGGCGTGTCGAGCCCTGCAAGGCTCTTCGAGCAGACCGGCGAAGCGCAGCCACCGCAGTGCGTGGCCGACGAAGCCCCGACGTGTCTCCGGCTGCATGCAGCGGTCAAGCGATCGGGACCCACCACGCTGTGCCCACTGCCTGGCCACCGCCTCGATCCGGGGTATGCCCACGCGCTCGGCTTCACGCAGATCCAGAAGACGAACCAGACAGGTCTGAGCAGCCGCGATCCTGCGCAATGTGCGTGGCCGTGCCCCCGACTGCGCACAGTGCCTGAGGTAGACCAGCCGTTCCTCAAGCAGCGGTGCGGACCAAAGGTCGGATATGGTGCGCGGGTCGACGAACAGATCCTCGAACATGATCGTGCCTCCTTGGGAAGTGGAGCCATGACCATCGCCAACGAACGAGAATCAGAAAATTATGTTGCAGAAGGATGGAGACTTCTCAGGCCCCGCAGGACGACACAGGCGCTCCGCCACATAATCTGGACCGCAACATATCAGAAGAACGACGCGGCGGACGCGGAGGCGATCACGGAAGCGGCCGAGCGGCCGACCATGCACTTCGTGGCGGTGAAGACGGAGGCGCAGCAAGCGCAGGCGATGCTCTTTCACACGCGTGACCTGCTGGTGCGCCAGCGCACGCAGACGATCAACGCGCTTCGGGGTCACCTGGTCGAGTACGGCATCGTCGCTCCAAAGGGCAGAGCCCGGATCGGGCAACTGGCCGCAGTGCTCGAAGACGGGGACTCGGGCCTGCCGGAGGCGGTCGTCGAACTGGGCTGGCTGCTGTTTGGGCGGATCGACGAGCTCGATGAGAAGATCGACGGACTCGACCGTGAACTCCTGCGGAGGGCACGGGAGGACGAAGAGACGGCTCGCCTGATGACGATCCCGGGCATCGGGCCGGTCACCGCGATGGCCATCCAGGCCTTCGCGCCGCCGATGGAGAGCTTCCGGCACGGCCGCGACTTCTCGGCCTGGCTCGGCCTCGTGCCCCGGCAACACACGACCGGAGGCAAGCCGAGGCTGGGCCGGATCTCGAAAATGGGCCAGCGCAACCTCAGGCGGCTCTTGGTCACGGGAGCCATGACGGTTATCCAGCACGCGAGCCGGCGCGGCGAGATCATGGATCCGTGGCTGGGCGGGATGTTGGCACGCAAGCCGAAGAGGCTGGTGGCAGTGGCGCTCGCCAACAAGACCGCGCGGACGGTCTGGGCGCTGGCCACGAAGAAGGAGACCTACCGGGTTCGCACTGCCGCCTGAGCGGGCGGAGAAAGGAGAAAAAGCCGAAAAGCAAAGACGCTGTCGGGGAGGTGTGGGCAGCAGGACGCAGAAACGGGTAAGGGCAAACGGTCGACAAGACGGGATCGGAAAAACCAGTGTATGCTGAAGGGCCTCATGAGCCCGCCAAGCCGATTTGGATCCGATCTCACGCACACCATACGGGCCCGCAGCCAAACAAGCGCTGCATCAAGAGGCCGGACATACGACAGTACTTGGCCCACTGCCACCAACTCGGTTCTGAATCCGCGCTTGCCCAACTGGGGGCGTCCACATACAGCATATCGCGACCATCGTGATCCCGACCGGCGTGGCCAGCACCATCCAGGTGCCGAACTCGATCGGGGGCGCTTCGGGGAAGATGATCTGGAATATGCGCTGGAACGACAGGTTGGGAGTGGTCCCGACCAGCGTCGTCACTCCGCCCATCGAACAGGCGTAGGCGATGCCGAGCATGAGGGCGACGGTGAAGGTGCGAGAGTGCCTGACGCCGGCGGTTTCCTCGACCTGGAGCACCATCGCGAGCCCGATCGGGACCATCATCACGGCGGTGGCGGTGTTGGCGATCCACATGGAGAGGAAGGCGGCCGCCACCATGAAGCCCAGAATGATGCGCGAGGGCCCGCCGCCCACGGCGTGGATGATGCCCAGGGCGATGCGCTTGTGCAGGTTCCACCTCTGCATGGAGAGCGCGATCATGAAGCCTCCCAGGAAGAGGACGATCGTGCCGTTGAAGTAGACGGGCGCGACCTCGTTCCCGGACATGATGCCGAGCAGGGGGAAGAGCACCAGCGGAAGAATGGCGGTCGCGAAGAGCGGGAGCGCGTTGCTGACCCACCAGATCGCCATCAGGCTCACGACGGCGGCGAGACCGCTCGCGGGCGCGTTGGCCGCATCCACCGGAAAGGCCAGCAGCAGGAGGAAGCAGCCCAGGCCCAGCCAGAAGCCGATTGCCTGCGTCCTGCGGCTGGTCGGTGGCCGATGGTCCGTCATGGTGTCGCCCTCCTGGCGAGCCTGGCTTCCCGGCGGTCCGGACGGGCGGCGGTCGCCCGGCCGGCGGTCAGCCGCCGACCTCGCCCAGGGCCGCTTCCGTTGCCCAGTCCGGCATCACGCCCGATTCGATGCCGAACACGGTCTCCCCCAGCGTCAGCACCAGCGTGGCGACCACAAGCGCGCCGATCAGGTTCAGGAAGATGCCCGCGCGCGCCATCTCTCCCACCGAGATGCGGTCGCTGCCGAAGACGATGGCGTTGGGAGGCGTCGCGACCGGCATCATGAACGCGCACGAGGCGGACAGGGTCGCCGGAACCATTAGCATCAGCGGGTTCATCCCGGTCAGCACCGCCACCGAGGCGAGGATGGGGAGAATCATCTCCGTGGTGGCCAGGTTGCTGGTCAGCTCGGTGAGGAAGGTGAGCGTCAGGCACACCAGCAGGATGACGGCGAAGTCCGGCAGCCCGCCGAGTCCCTGGAACTGACTCCCGATGATGTTTGCGAGGCCGGTGCCCTGGAAACCGGCCGCGAGGGCGAACCCTCCGCCGAAGAGGAGGACGATGTTCCAGGGGAGACGGGGGATGACCTCGGCGCCCATAACCCGGTTCGCGGTCCCGAAACGGGTCGCCCAGCGAATCAGCGCCCGCCACCCCGTGGTCGCGTCCGGAGCCTTGACGCCGGCTTTGCGCGGCGCCCGGTTGCGGGTCGGGATGAAGAACAGCACCGACGCCATCGCGATCGCCACGGTGCCGTCATCGATCATCCCGGGGAAGGGGAGGAGGTTCGACCAGCCGGGGACGGTGGCGAAACCGAGCTCCAAGTCCCGTCGGAAGACCCACAGCACGGCGGTCATGGCGAAGACAGTCGCCACGGAGCGCTCCTCGAAGGAGATCGGGCCCAGGGCAGCGCGTTCGCGCTCGAGGACATCCCGCTCGATCCGGACCTCCGGCGATGGACGATAGAGGACCTGTGTGAGCAGCAGCCAGGCCACCGCGATCATCGTGACCCCGATCGGCAGGCCCATCACGATCCAGGTGCCGAAGTCGATGGGAGGCGCTTCGGGGAAGATGATCTGGAAGATGCGCTGGAAGGACAGGTTGGGAGGGGTTCCGACCAGCGTCGTCAGCCCGCCCATCGAACAGCCGTAGGCGATCCCGAGCATGAGGGCGATGGTGAACGTGCGCGAATGCCGGGCTCCGGCGGTCTCCTCGACCTGGAGTACCATCGCGAGCCCGATCGGCACCATCATCACCGCGGTGGCGGTGTTGGAAATCCACATGGAGAGGAAGGCGGCCGCCACCATGAAGCCCAGAATGATGCGCGGAGGTCCGCCGCCCACCGCGTGGATGATGCCGAGGGCGATGCGCTTGTGGAGGTTCCACCTCTCC
Source organism: Longimicrobiales bacterium (assembly GCA_965221785.1). GTDB lineage: Bacteria > Gemmatimonadota > Gemmatimonadetes > Longimicrobiales > Gaopeijiaceae > BD2-11. The sequence goes on along the minus strand of CBDCSR010000003.1, from coordinate 2,504,988 downwards.
ATCGTCAGCGCGATCATGAACCCTCCCAGGAAGAGGACGATCGTGCTGTTGAAATAGACCGGCGCGACATCGTTCCCGGACATGATGCCGAGCAGGGGGAAGAGCACCAGCGGCAGAATGGCGGTCGCGAAGAGCGGAAGCGCGTTGCTTACCCACCAGATCGCCATCAGGCTCGCGACGGCGGCGAGGCGGCTCGCCGGCAGGTTGCCCGGATCGATTGGGAAGGCGAGCAGCAGGAGGAAGCAACCGGCGCCGAGCCAGAACCCGATGGCCCGCGCCCGCGGACTGGTCTGCTTGTCGTGTTCCGCCATGGAGGAGCGCGCCCCGGCCGGGCTAGCTGCCCGGTTCCAGGCGGGCGACCATGCCGGGCCGGTCGAACACCAGGTAGATGAGGCCGTCCGGGCCCTGGCGCACGTCGCGGATGCGCCCCTGGCGGCGGACCAGCGTCTCCTCGCCGGTGACGGTATGTCCGTCCAGGGTCAGGCGCGCCAGCTGCTGGCCGGCCAGCCCGCCCACGAACATGGAGCCGCGCCACGCCGGGAATCGGTCGCCGGTGTAGATCAGCAGTCCGGACGTGGCGATGGAGGGCACCCAGTAGTGCACGGGCGGCTCCATTCCGTCCCGGTGGCTACCCACGTGGATCCTCGATCCGCTCCCGTAGTTGACCCCGTAGCCGACCACCGGCCAGCCGTAGTTGCGGCCCGGCAGGATCAGGTTGACCTCGTCTCCGCCCTGCGGCCCGTGTTCGTTGAGCCACAGGTCGCCGGTCTCCGGGTGGAAGGCCATGCCCTGGGCGTTGCGGTGCCCGTAGCTGTAGATGTCCTGGAGCACTCCCTCCTGCCCGACGAACGGGTTGTCGGCCGGGATGCGGCCGTCGTCGTGCAGCCGCACAACCACGCCGTGGTGGGTGGAGAGGTCCTGCGCCGGGTGGGCCGACAGTTCGGCGAGCCCGCCCCGGGGAGACACCTGACGGTCGCCCGCGGTGATGTAGAGGTAGTTGTCGGCATCGAAGGCCAGGCGCGAACCGAAGTGGTCGCGGCCCCGGGACTGCGCGACCCAGATCTCCTCGACCCCGGTAAGCGCGTCGTTCTCGAAGCGGCCCCGGGCGGCTACGGTGCTGGAACCGCCGTCCTCGTGCTGCGCCGCAAAACTCAGGTAGAGCAGGCGGTTGCTGGCGAAGTCCGGGTGCAGCGCCACGTCCAGCAGGCCGCCCTGACCGCGCGCGCGCACCTCCGGCACGCCCTCGACAGGGTCCCGCAGGAGCGAGCCGTCGCGAACGATGCGCAGCCGCCCCGGCCGCTCGGTGACCAGCATGTCCCCGTTGGGGAGCCAGGCCACCGCCCAGGGGTTGCTCAGGTCGTCGACCACCGTAACCACCTGGTGAGCGACCTGCTCCTGGCCTCCCGCCACGGGTCCGGGTCCAGGTCCCGGGGTCTGGCCGTCCGGTGTCGAGGCGGCGGAGGGGCTGCAGGCTGCGAAGAGCAGGATCGCCGGGAAAAAGCAGGATTTCATCGTCCGTGGCCGTGTTCAGGTCAATTGGCGTCCAGAGCGTACTATATACCGCGTCAAGCCCGTCTTCCGCCACATGCGCACCGTGAAGGGAACAGCCTGCCGGCGTGCAAGGTAGGGCGGGCTGGCGAACTCCGATCACCCACAGCCACCGGCAGCCGCCATGTCCACTTCCCGCGTCGTCGTCGCAGGCGGAGGCCTGGTCGGGCTCTGCTCGGCCTGGTACCTGGCGCGGCGTGGAGCGGAAGTCGTCGTACTGGAGCGCGCTCAACTGGGCGCGGGCGCCTCCCGGGGAAATGCCGGGATCGTGGCCGCCGGGCATCCTCCGCTGAACCGGCCGGGCAAGGTCCGCCAGGCGCTGCCGCATATCTTCGACGCGCGGAGTCCGTTGTACGTGCCGCCGCGGCGGGACCTGGGTGTCTGGCGGTGGCTGGCCGGGTTTGCACGGCACTGTACGCGCCGGCACGAGAGACACTGCCTGGAGACGCTGGCAACGCTGGGGTTGGATGCGCTCGCCTGCTTCGATGACGTCGTGGGCGCGGAAGGGATCGCCTGCGACTACCGGCGCGGGAGCTACCTGGAGGTCTGCGTCGGCGGGAAGGCGATGGCGAAGGCGCGTGAGGACGCCGCGCTGATGCGGGAATACGGCTACCATCCCGAAGTCGTGGACGGCGGCCAGGCTCGCGAGGTGGAGCCGGCGCTCGGTCCCCGGGTGGCGGGCGGCGTCCTGTTTCCCGAAACCCGGATTCTGGACCCGTATCTCTTCCTCCTCGGTCTGGCCGAGGCCGCGCGCCGGAGGGGCGTCTCGATCCGCGAGGGCACGACGGTACGGCGCCTCACGGTCGCAGGTGGGACGGTGCGTGGCGTGGAGACCGCCGATGGGGGGCGGATCGCGGCGGACGCGATCGTGCTCGCCACCGGTCCGTTCAGTCTGGCGCTGGCGGAACAGGTCGGCAGCCGCCTCCCCATTCAACCCGGAAAGGGATACCACCGCGAGGTGGCCGTGGGACCGGGAGGGGCACCCGCCATGCGCGTTGCCTGCACCAATCGCGAGACGGGCATCATCTGCACGCCGCTGGAAGGGCGGGTGCGCTTCGTGGGGACGATGGAATTCGCCGGCTACGACCTGGAGCTGAACCCTGTGCGGCTCGAACAACTCACCCTGAAGCCCCGCGCCTGGCTGCCCGCACTGGGGGACGCGCCACCGGTGTCGGAGTGGTGCGGTCTCCGGCCCATGTCTCCGGACGGGCTGCCCTTCGTCGGCCCTCTCGGCGATGTCGCCGGCCTTTCGGTGGCGGTGGGTCACGGAAACCTCGGGCTCACGCTGTCGGCTGTAACGGGCGAAATGGTCGCCAACCAGGTTGCAGGCACCGGGGATCCGCGCCTGGCGCCCTTTTCCCCCGCCCGCTTCGGGCGGTAGCATGTTCGGATGTCGCTCAGATCCAATCTTCGCCTTGTCTTCTCGCTTGGACGCGGCCTGACCCGCGGGCTCCCGGACGCGGATCCAGGTCTCGATCCAGTCCAGCTCTTCGGGCAGTGGTACGAAGCCGCGCGCAAGGCCGGCATTCTGCTCCCCGAGGCGATGACCCTGGCAACCGCGTCCGCCGATGGCGCGCCCAGCGCGCGCATGGTGTTGCTCAAGGGCTTCGACGAGCACGGGTTCGAGTTCTACACGAACCTCGGCAGCCGCAAGGCGGAGGAGATGACCGCCAATCCCCGGGCCTCCCTCTGCTTTCACTGGGGTGTGCTCCAGCGCCAGGTACGCGTCGAGGGCGGCGTCACCGGACTGAGCCGGGAGACCTCGGCCGCCTACTTCCGCACTCGCCCCCGGGGGAGCCAGATCGGTGCATGGGCGTCGCGCCAGAGCCAGCCCCTCGAGGACCGTGAGATGTTGGCACGGCGCCTGCGCGAGATCGAGAAGAGGTTCGAAGGCGGGGCAGTGCCCCTGCCCGATTTCTGGGGCGGCTTCCGGCTGGATCCGCAGCGCATCGAGTTCTGGCAGGGGCGCGCGGACCGGCTGCACGACCGCCTTCTCTTCCAGCGTGAGAGGGATGGGTGGAGCAGCCGGCGGCTGTATCCGTAAGCGACGGGGGGCGATGACTGCGGACCGTCCACGCGCCGGAGCGGGGTTCTTCAAGGGCCACGGGCTGGGCAACGACTATCTCGTCTTTCCGGTCGGAGGGGGATGGACCGCATCGCCGGAGGCGGTTCGCGCGGTCTGCGACCGATGGCGGGGTGTGGGTGCCGACGGCATCGTTCTGCACTCGCCTCCCGGGGAGCGTCCCTGGCGCCTGCGGATGTTCAACCCGGACGGCTCCGAGTTCGAACGGAGCGGAAACGGCCTGCGCGTCTTCGCGGCGTACGCGGCGTCGCGGGGCTGGATCGCCCACGAGGGGTTCGCGGTGGAGGTCGGAGGAGACCGCGTTCGCATGCGCGTGGAGGAGCGCCTGGCCGGCGGCGTTTACGACGTCTCCGTCGAGATGGGACGCGCGTCGCTGGACGCGGCCGATGCGGGGCTCGCTCCCGGGTGGGAAGGGAGGCCGCTGGCGCACCCGGCCGCGGGGACGCTCGACTTCACCCTGGTGAGCGTCGGCAACCCGCACTGCGTGGTGTTCACCGACGACCTGTCGGATGCTGCGCTCTCCCGCCTGGGTCCCTTCCTGACAGCTCACGAAGCGTTCCCCGCGGGCGTGAACGTGCAGCTGGCCCGGCCCGTCTCACGCGGCTGCGTCGAAATCGCCATCTGGGAGCGGGGTGTCGGGTACACCCGGGCCTCGGGGACCAGTTCGTGCGCGGCGGCGGTCGCGGCCGCCGGGCGCGGAGTCGTGGACTACGGCGATGTCGAAGTGCGCATGGAGGGCGGCACGCTGCAGGTATCCGTGTCCCCGGAGCTGGAGGTTGTCCTGCGGGGGCCGGTGCAGGAGGTGGCGAAGGGCCGGTTGTCGGATGGATTCCTGGACGCGCTGTGATCGGCGGCGCCGGAGCGGGTTCGCCCGGATTGCCGTCGACGGGTTCCCGTTTATCGGGAAACAGGACATAATGACGGCAGTCATCACGAACCTCGGGGGAGAAGCCGCCGTGCTGAGATTTCCGGAAGAGATCCTGCTGCTGTTGCTCGATGACGAGAACGGCACCTTTGCGCACGTCCCCAGCTGGTCGCTCAACTACGCCCTCGGCGGTGGCGTGCTGATGGACCTGGCGCTCGAGAACCGGATCGACACCGATCTGGAGAAGCTCTTCCTGGTCGACGCGACGCCGGTCGGGAACGGCCTTCTGGATCCGATGCTCGAGGAGATCGCACAGGCCGCGGAGACCCACGACGCGCGCTACTGGGTGGAGCACGCCGCGGGCCGGGCCGCGGAGATCCGCGAGACCGCGCTCGACCGGCTCGTCTCAAAGGGCATCCTGGCCCGACAGGACGAGCGTTTCCTGTGGGTCTTCCGCTCGCGGCGCTATCCGGTCGTGGACGGGAAGGCGGAGCGCGAGGTGAAGCTGCGCATCATGGAGGTGCTGTTCAGCGACATGATTCCCGATCCCCGGGACATCGTCATCATCGCGCTCGCGGATGCCTGCGGCATCTTCAGGTTCCTGCTTTCCAAGCGCGAGCGAAAAAACGTCCAGCCTCGGATCGACGAAGTGCGCAGGATGGAGTTGATCGGGCGGGCCGTCGCCGAGGCCATCTGGGACATCGAGCTGATCGTGCGCACGCAGAGCGTGCCGATGCAGGGTTAGCGACGCCTCTTCCTCGCCGTCCCTCCCCGGCAGAGAGGCCCCGCCAGGTCAGAGCGCCGCGGCGAGCTTCCGCGCCACCGCCCGATACGCGGTCGCGATCTTCTCCTGCGCCCGGTGGCGCCCGCCCTCCACCACCCAGGCTCCACCCACCATCACGTCGCGCACTGGGGTGTCCTCGCCGCTGAAGACCCAGGCGTCAAGCAGCTGGTCCTCGTCTCGTCCCACGAGGGCGGGATGGTCTGTGTCGAGGACGACCACGTCGGCGCGGGATCCCCGCCGGATCGCGCCCAGCCGCCGCCCGCTCGCCTGCGCGCCGCCCGCCCAGGCCCCCTCCAGCAGGGCCCGTCCCGTGGAGTGCGCCTCACGGCCTCCGGCGACGTTGCGCTCGTGCATCGTGAGCCGCTGCGAGTACTCGAGCATCCGCAGATCAGCGGCGGGGCTGACGCTGACATGCGAGTCGCTCCCCACCCCCCACCGGCCGCCCGCGACCAGGTAGCTGGCGAGGGGGAAGACCCCGTCGCCCAGGTTGGCTTCAGTAGTCGGGCAGAGCCCCGCGACCGCGCCCGAGGCGGCCAGGGCGCGGGTCTCCTCGCCGGTCATGTGGGTCGCGTGCACCGCGCACCAGCGGCCATCGACAGGGGCGTGGCCGAGCAGCCACTCCACCGGCGAGGCCTCGCTCCACGACAGGCACGCCCGCACCTCGGTGATCTGCTCGGCGACGTGAATGTGGATGGGAGCGGTGGGATCGGTTGCTTCCGCGGCCGCGACCGCTTCGGCCAGGTCACCGGGGGGCACCGCGCGCAGCGAGTGGAGCGCCAGGCCGACGCGGCGGTTGCCGTCCGCCGCGAGTGCCCGCCCGAGCGCGTCGCCGTCGCCGAGGATCTCGTCGACCGTCGCGACAAACCGGCGCTGCTCCGCGAGGGGCGCGTCCGCGCCGAAGTCCGCGACCCGGTAGAGCGCGGGCAGGAGGGTGAGCCCGATCCCCGCGGCCGCGGCGGCTTTGTGGAGCCGCAACGCCATCTCATGCGGCACGGCGTAAGGCCGACCCCGCGGGTCGTTGCGCAGATAGTGGAACTCGGCCACCGCCGTGTAGCCGTGCCGCAGCATCTCGGCGTAGAGCTGGGAGGCGACGACCTGCACATCATCCGGCGATAGATGCGCGAGGAACGCGTACATCCGCTCGCGCCAGCTGCGGAACCCGTACTCGGCCGTGGTGCCGCGCTCGGTGAGCCCCGCCATCGCCCGCTGAAAAGCGTGGGAATGTACGTTGGGGATGCCGGGAACAGCGGCCCCGGCGACCCTCTGTGCCCCTTCCCGGTCTCCGCCGGGGAGGATCTCGCCGAAGTCGCCGCCGGCGGACACTTCGACGCGCACATCGGGCGCCCAGCCGCCGGGAAGCAGTGCCAGATCGAAATGGAGGTCGGGCATGGCGAGGGACGGTACTCCGGAACCGGGGCACGGTCAATGAACAGCAATGGATCCGCTACCTCGGACAAGTGTCTTGACGCTAGGTTGGCGGTCGTGCCGGCCCGGCACGCGAACTGCGGCCACGGAGTCTGCCAAAATGGCAGGTTCCGCGAGCAAAGTCTGCCAAAATGGCAGACGGGAGGATGACCTGAACAGGGAGCCCGGCGCGCCGGACCTGCTGATCCGCAACGTTCACGTCGCCACCATGGCGGACGCAGGTGAGGCGTACGGCGTGGTGCGTGATGGCTTGGTGGCGGTCTCCGGCGGGCGGATCACCTGGGTGGGAGCCGCGCGCGTGGCCCCCCGCGACGTCACCGCGGACGTCTCGCGTACCCTTGATGGAGAAGGGGGGTGGCTCACCCCGGGACTCATCGACTGCCACACCCACCTTGTCTTTGCGGGCACGCGCGCCGACGAGTTCGAGATGCGCCTGCGGGGCATGACCTACGAGGAGCTCGCGCGGGCCGGCGGCGGGATCCGCTCCACCGTGACAGCGACCCGGACAGCGACGGAAGAGGAGCTGTACGAAGCATCCGCTTGGAGACTTGAAACCATTGTCGCGCATGGCGTTACCATGGTTGAGATAAAGTCCGGTTACGGGTTGGACGTCGATACCGAGCTGAAGATGCTGCGTGTCGCACGCATCCTGGGCGAACGCCTCGGCGTACGCGTATCCCGCACTCTGCTCGCCGCCCATGCGCTGCCGCCCGAGTACCAGGACCGCCGCGAGGCCTACCTCGACGTGGTGTGCGAGACGATGATCCCCCGTGCGGCCGCCGATCGGCTCGCCCACGCCGTGGACGCGTTCTGCGAGCGAATCGCCTTCACCGCGGCGGAGTGCGCGCGCGTCTTCGATGCGGCGGCGGCCCACGGACTCCCGCTGCGCCTGCACGCCGACCAGCTCTCGCCATTCGGCGGAGCCGAACTCGCTGCCCGCTACCGCGCCCGCTCCGCCGACCACCTGGAGTACGCGACGGAAGCCGGCTGCCGCGCCCTGGCCGCGGCCGGGACCACCGCGGTCCTCCTCCCGGGGGCGTATTACGTTCTGGGCGAGTCCCGCCGACCACCCGTGGACGCCCTGCGGCGTCACGGCGTGCCCATCGCGGTCGCGACCGACCTGAACCCCGGCTCGTCGCCCCTCACCTCCCCCCTGATCGCGATGAACATGGCCTGCGTCCTCTTCGGTCTCACGCCGGAGGAGACACTCGCCGGGATGACCCGCGATGCCGCACGGGTACTGGGCATGCAGGGAGAGTTGGGCGTAGTATCGCCGGGCATGTGCGCCGATCTGGCGCTCTGGGATATCGACCACCCGTCCGAATTGAGCTACTGGATCGGCGCCAACCCCTGCCGGGCCGTGGTTCGGCGCGGGACGTTGTTCCAGGGCGACTCGCTCCACGCTACCCGATGAATCCGACCCTCTCGGACGAAGAACGCGCGGTCCTGAGCGGCGCGCGCGGCCCCGCGCCGCAGCTGGCGATGCGCATCGTGGTGCGGATGGGGCGCATCCTCGGGGCCCGTGAGCTGGTGCCCGTGGCCTCCGCCCACATCGACGGCTGCCTCCATCACGGCGACGGGGGCGTCGAGTTTGCTGAACGGCTCGTCTCCCTGGGAGGGAACGTGGCCGTGCCCACCACGCTGAACGTGGGGGCGCTCGACCTGCTCAACCCGCGCCGGGTGCGCTCCGCCGGCCATCGCCGGGAAATGGCGCTCCGCCAGATGAAGGCCTACGAGGCCCTGGGCTGCCGCCCGACCTGGACCTGCGCGCCCTACCAGGCGGGACACCGGCCGCGGCGCGGCCAGGACGTCGCCTGGGGTGAGAGCAACGCCGTGGTGTTCGCCAACTCGGTGCTGGGCGCCCGCACCAACCGCTACGGCGACTTCATGGACATCTGTTGTGCGCTGGCGGGCCGCGCACCCCGCACCGGCCTCCACCTCGAAGAAAACCGGCGGGCCACGGTTGTGGTGGACACCGGTGCGATCAACCCGGCGCTCAAGGAGCGCGACGTGTTCTACCCGGTGCTGGGCACCTGGCTCGGGGCCAGGGTCGGCGAGCGGGTCGCGGTCGTCACCGGACTCCCCGGGACCGTGACCGAGGACCAGTTGAAGGCGATGGGGGCGGCGTCGGCGTCCTCCGGCGCGGTCGGGCTGTTCCACGTCGAGGGCGTCACGCCGGAGGCCCCGGATCTCGCGGCGGCGCTCGGCCGCCGGGCACCCGACGCCGTCGTCGCCCCCGACGCGCGCGAACTCCGGGGGGTGCGGGACGCGCTCAGCACAACGGGCACGGAGCAGATCGACGCGGTGGCCCTGGGCAGCCCGCACTTCTCCCGCGACGAGTTCTCACTCCTCGAGGCGCTGCTTCCGCGCGAGCCCTTCAGGATTCCCTTCTACGTCTGCACGGGAAGGGCCGAGGTCCAGCGGCTGGAAGCGAGCGGACGCCTGGCGCGATTCGAGGAGGCCGGGGTCGAGATCGTGGCCGACACCTGCGTCGTGGTCGCGCCCATCCTGCCCGCCCGCGGGAGCGCGCTTATGACCAACTCCGGGAAGTTCGCGCACTACACCCCCGCCACCACCGGCTACGACGTCGTCTACGGCAGCCTGGAGGACTGCGTGCGTTCGGCTGCGACCGGACGCGTCACCCGGGATGAGGGCCTGTGGAGCTGACCGGCATCCCCGTGCACCCCGGGGAGGGTCGTGGTCGGCTGCTCGTGCTCGAACGCCCCCTCAGCTTCTGGGGAGGGGTGGATCCCGAAACCGGACGCGTGTCCGATCCCCGGCACCCGCAATACGGCGAATCCCTGAGCGACCGCATCCTGGTCATGGAGCGCGCGATCGGCTCCAGCTCCTCCAGCGCCATCATGCTCGAGCTGCTGCGCAACGATGCCGCACCGGCCGCCATCGTCCTCGGCTCCACCGACGCGATCCTCGTGCTGGGGGTCCTGGTCGCCGAGGAACTGGGCTACCCGAGCATCCCGCTGATCGATGTGGGTGTAGATGGATTCGAGCGGATGCGGGACGGCAACGGAGGGTTTGCGCAGGTGCGAGCGAGGGATCGGGAGGCGGCCGTGAAGGTGGGTGTGCGCTAGAGGGATGTCCCGCCCATTGCCAGCATATGTTGTCGAAGACATATTGTAACGATGAACTGGACGGTCGAGATCGCCGATGAGTTCGCGCCCGAGTTCCGTGCGCTCCGGGTAGAGGTACAGGACGCCAGGAGAAACATGATGGCATTGAACGTGGACGACCTGATCGAAGGACTCGACCCTACGCGGCGGGGCAGGGTTGAGGAGCGCGCTGCCGAACTCATTGCGGAGGAGATGACGCTGCGCGAACTGCGCAAAGCCCGGAAGCTCACACAAGTCAGTCTGGCCCGTGAACTTGGTATCGGCCAGGAGGGCATCTCCAGGATGGAGCAGCGCAGCGACCTCCTCCTCTCGACGCTACGCAAGACCGTCGAGGCAATGGGAGGCAGCCTCTCGTTGATCGCGAGGTTCCCCGACCGGCCACCGATCGAGCTAGCCGGTATCGCCGAGACAGAATAGCCCCGGGCTTGGCTAGGCTAAGCTAAGTCTACGGCAGCCCGTATCTCTCCAGGTACTGCAGGTCGAACTCGTCCATGCGCACCACGTAAACCACGCCGTCGCCGAACGCCACCACCCGCCGCTCCATCGGCAGCTCGATGGTCGCCGTGCGCGTCCCGGAACCGTCGAAGAGATCGTAGACGGGGGCGTCGCCGGCCGCAGCATGCCGCCGCACCCAGGCGCGCCCTGTCGGGTCGACGGGGATGCGTCCGAAGAAGGCCGGCTTGCTGTCGGGCCACTCGTAGCGGTCCAGGTCGTCGGTGCCCGGGGCCCCGCCGCGGCCGGCGCGCATATCCAGGTTGCCGTTGCCCTGCTCGATCTGGATGGTCATGCCGCCGCCGGTCTCGGCCTGGGCGTCGCGCCACTCCTCCATCTCGGCCCTTCCGATGCCCACCGGGGCGTACGGATAGGCCGGCCCGCGGGTCACCTCGCCGTCCGGCGCGATCCACTCCACCCAGAACTCGCCCGATCCGGGGACCGAGCGGGCAACCACCACCCGGCCATCCGCCGCCACCCCCCACGAATCGGCGGGCGAGAGCGGAATGGGTGAGATGGACACGTTCTGGTTGTTCGGACCGCCCGACGTGCGGCGGGTGCGGTCGGTCAGCTTGACGCTCGCCACCGTGTCCACGGCCTCCGTCTCCAGGTCGTAACGGAGCACCTGCGAGGAGTCCGCGACCCGGCCGCCCGCGCTCATCCCGAAGCCCTGGAAGTAGACGCCTCCGTCCTCGTCCAAGCCCTGCGGAATCGCGAGCATGATGGGCGCACCCATGCGGAAGGAGCCAAGCATGTAGGGCCGCGTGTCGCCGAAGCTCAGGTCGGCGCCCATTTCGGTCAGGCGCCCGTTGCCGAGGTCCACCAGAAGGGACCTGTCACCCGGCAGGGGCCACACCGCGTCGGGCTGGCGGTACTCCTCCGGGCCCTCGCCGACGCGGCCGATGGTGGCGGTGGTGCCGGCCTCCATGTCGACCACCAGCAGCGTCTGCCCCAGCGGGTCCGCCACCAGCACCCGCCCGTCCGGCAGTTCGCGCACGGTCTGGATCACGGCGAACTCGTGTTCGAGCGCCGCCTGTACCGGACCGAGCCCGGTGCGGTCCCCCTCGGCGCCCTCGCCGGCGCAGGCCCCGGCGGAAGCCAGCGCCAGGACAGCACCGACGCCCCGCAGCGTCGGCCGGATCGGATATCGAAAACGGATGCGTTCGGCCTTGTCGTTCATGGTCTCGAAGAACCTCCGCGAGCAGATGGGAAAACGCGGCTCGTCCTTGGGACTCGAACAGTGTCCGCGTGGTTGCATGGGCCGGGACCAAGATGCGCGGCGGCCGCGGACTCGTCCACCGGGGAGGGTCGCCCTGCGGCGCCCGATGGCTTTCCGGAATCCGGCTCCGTGATCCCCGTGAAGGTTGCGGGGTAGACGAAGCCGGCAGGTTGCGGCCAGCTTTGCGGCAACAGGTGTCTCCATGTTCGGGGATGCCGCCCGGGGCCGGTCCCCTCGTCCGCTGGCGGGGAGGTCGCGGCCTCAACGGCATCTCATCCTTTTCACGCCGCGACGAAGAGGCTACGACTCCCCCATGAGGCGCATCGCACGATTTGCGTGGGTCTTGCTTCGTCTGCTGCCGTTCCTGATCGCGTTCCTGCGCGACCGCCGGCGCTGGATCGTGGTCGGGCGCCCTGCGCGCCGAGGGCCGGGACACCACGAGCGACGCGCCGCCCGGCTGGTCGGAACCATCGCTGCCCTCGGACCCGCCTTCATCAAGCTGGGGCAGATGTTCGCCTCGCGCGCCGACATCCTTCCGGAGCCCTATCTCACGGCCGCAGGCACGCTCCGCGACCAGGTGCCACCCGCTTCCCCGGACGCGATCGTGGGCGTGATCGAGAAGGAGCTCGGCGGCAGGCTCCCGGATCTGTTCGAAAGCTTCGACCGCGAACCCATGGCGGCAGCCAGCCTGGGACAGGTGCACCGGGCGCGGCTCGACGGACGCGACGTGGCGGTGAAGGTGCTCCGTCCGCACGTGGAACGGCGGGTCGCGCTGGACGTGGATACCGCGTTCCGGATCGTCTTCTGGCTGAACGTCCTGTTCCCCAACCATCACATGCGGGCGCTGGCCAACGTGATCCGCGAGTTCTCGGTGAAGGTGCGGGAGGAGATGGATCTGCGGGTGGAGGCGGAAAACACCCGGCGCTTCCGGCGCGCCTTCGCCGGGGACCGCGCCGTGAGGGCGCCGCGCGTCTTCGACGACATGACCACCAGGCACGTGATGGTGATGCAGTACATGGAGGGCATCCGCATCGATCGCCTGGGAGACCGCGTGCGGCGGGGACGCCCTTCGGCGAGCCTGCTGATGGAACGGTTGTCCTCGGTCTACCTGCGCATGATGATGATGGACGGATTCCTGCACGCCGATCCCCATCCGGGGAACCTGCTGGTGGCGGAGGACGGATCGCTCGTGGTGCTCGACTGGGGCGCCGTCATCGAGGTCCCGCGCTGGACCCGCCAGAGCCTCCTCGGCCTGTCGATGGCGGTCGTGCGCGAAGACATCGACGGCGCCATAGGCGCGATGTACCGGCTGGGGATGATCGGCCCGGAGGTGTCGCGCGGGGAGATCCGCGAGGCGGCTGCGGAGATCGTGCGGGTGGTGGAGGGCGCGCGCAAGGACGGACAGGCCGGCCGACGGCGCGTTCAGGACAGCGTGCGCGAGGTGCTGGACACCTTCTACACCTGGCCCCTCATGCTCCCGCGCGAACTCGTCTACCTGTTCCGCACGCTCGTGCTGCTCGAGGGCATCGGAGCCGCCTACGACGCCCGCTTCGACTCCGTCGCCGTCTTCCGCAGGGTGGTGGGTGCCCATCGGGGCGAGATCCTGCGCACGGCGGGCCGGGAACCGGTCGCCATTGCGAAGGACATGTGGTCGGAGACCAGCGGGCTGGTGCGCTCCGCGCGCGAACTGCTGGTGCGGGCCGAACGCGAGAACCTGCGGGTGCGGGTACATCCGCGCGACATCCAGGGCATCGAGCGCTCCCTCACCCTGCTGGGCCGACGGCTGCTGCTGTCCATCTTCGCCGCTTCCACCGCGCTCATCTCCGCCATCATCTACATCTCGCTCGACAACGTCTGGGTGCTGGCCGCCGGGCTGCTTGCCGCGCTGGTGCTGTTCCTGGTCGTGCTGGTGGTCCCCGCGCACCTGCTGGACAACCCGTTGCGCCACGCGCGCGGGCTGGGATCGCGTCGATGGCGTCCGTAGCGGGCCGGGGGACACGGACCGTGGCGCGCTCGCTCGCGGAGGGGTGCTGCGCGGGTGAGCGGGCGGCGCTGGCACGGGCCATTTCGGTAGTGGAGGACCGGCGCCCGGGCTTCCGTGAGCTGCTGGCGCATGTGGCCGCGCACGGCCGCCGGGCCCACCGGACGGGGATCACCGGGCCGCCCGGGGCGGGGAAGTCGACCCTGGCGGCGGCGCTCGCCCGGGTTTGGCGCAGCGCGGGAGAGGAGGTTGCGATCGTGGCAGTGGATCCCACTTCGCCGTGGTCCGGGGGCGCGTTGCTGGGAGACCGTGTGCGCATGGCGCCGCTCCAACTCGACCGGGGCGTCTTCATCCGCTCGATGGCGACGCGCGGGGCGGGCGGCGGCCTGGCCGAAGCGGTGCACGACGTGGTCGACCTGATGGAGGGGAGCGGGTTCGGCCGCATCCTCCTGGAGACGGTGGGCGTCGGCCAGACCGAGCTGGGGGTGGCGGAAGCCGCCGATACGGTGGTGGTGGTGCTCACGCCCGAATCGGGCGACGAAGTGCAGGCCATGAAGGCCGGCTTGGCCGAAGTGGCCGACATCTTCGTGGTGAACAAGGCGGACCGTCCGGAGGCGCGCTCGCTCGTGCGGCAGTTGAGGGACGCGGTCGGGCTGAGCCGCCGCCGGAGTGGATGGAAGCCCCCCGTGCTCACTGCGGTCGCCACCACGGACGAAGGGATCGACGCGGTCGCGGCCGCCATCGAAGACCACCGCCGCAGCCTGGCGGGGTCGGGAGCGCTGGAGGCGCGCCGCATCGCCCGCTCGGAGGCACGCATCCGGGCGGAAGTGCGCACCGCCCTGGAGGCGCACCTGGGCCGGGTGGCGGGGGATGGTGGCTTCGCGGAAGCGGCCCGGATGGTGGCCGGCGGACGGGAGACGGTGTACGAAGCGGCACGACGTTTGCTCACCGTGGGAGGTATCCTCTCCGGGGACGAAGACCCATGACCACATCAAACCGCAGGATCCGCGTCCTGGTGGCGAAGCCGGGACTCGACGGCCACGACCGCGGGGCGCGCGTGATCGTGAGCGCCTTCCGCGACGCCGGCTTCGAGGTCGTCTACACCGGTCTCCACCAGACGCCGGAGGCGATCATTGAAGCCGCCTTGCAGGAAGACGCGGACGTGGTGGCGCTGTCGATTCTCTCGGGCGCCCACATGACCCTCCTGCCCCGGGTGAAGGCGCTCCTCGAGGACGCCGGGCTGGGCGATGTCCTCGTCACCGGGGGCGGCATCATCCCGGAGGAGGATGCCGAGGCGCTCCACGCCGCGGGCATCGGCCGGCTCTTCGGGCCGGGCACGCGCACCGGGGATGCGGTCGCGTACATCCGCAACTGGTTCGCTTCGTCGGCGCGGGCTTCGACGTGAGCCCACGCAGCGCGGGATCGGCTCGCGCCGGGAGGGCCGGGCGCGCGTCGGCGGCGGACCCCGCCGTCTCCCGGGTACTCCGGCTCGCCGAGGAACTCGAGGAGTTGCGGGCGCGGCTGCGGCTGGGTGGTGGGAGGAAGCGCATCGAGCGCGAGCACGCCCGGGGCAAGTGGACAGCCCGCGAACGGGTCGCCGCGCTGCTCGACCCCGGCGAGACCTTCGTCGAGGTCGGCCTGCTGGTGGCGCACGACCTCTACGACGGGCGGGCGCCCGCCGCCGGGGTGGTCACCGGCGTGGGCCGCATCCACGGGCGCGAGGTGGTGGTGGTCGCCAACGACGCGACCGTCAAGGCGGGGGCCTGGTGGCCCGAGACCATCGCCAAGATCCTGCGCGCGCAGGAGATCGCCATGCGCTGCCGCGTCCCCATCGTCTATCTCGTGGACTCGGCAGGCGTCAACCTGCCGTACCAGGGAGGCGTTTTCCCCGGGAAGTACGGGGCGGCGCGCATCTTCTACTACAACTCGATCATGCGGCGCTATCTGGGCATCCCCCAGATCGCCGCGGTCATGGGGCCCTGCATCGCGGGGGGCGCCTATCTGCCCGCGCTCTCGGACGTGATCGTCATGGTCGAGGGCACCAGCTTCATGGGGCTCGGGGGGCCCAACCTGGTCAAGGGCGCCATCGGGCAGACGGTCCAGGCGGAGGAGCTTGGGGGCGCCCGCATGCATACATCGGTCAGCGGGGTCGCCCATTACCTCGCGAAGGACGATCCGGCCTGCATCGAGAAGATACGCGTGCTGATCGAGACCCTGCCGCGCGGCGACCGCTCCGGGGCCGGGAGTGCATCTTCACCCCTCGGCCCGGCCCGCCCGGCCGAGGACCTCTACGATCTCCTCCCCGACGATCACCGGCATCCCTACGACATGCCGGAGGTGCTCCGCTGCATCCTGGACGAGCCGGGGCTGGTGGAATATCAGCCGGACTACGCCCCCGAGATGATGTGCGGAACCGGCGCCATCGACGGGGTGCGGATCGCGGTCATCGCCAACGCGCGCGGCATGGTGCGCGATGCGGAGGGCGGGCCGCCCCGGTTCGGAGGCATCGTCTATACGAAGAGCGCGGAGAAGGTTGCCGGTTTCATCGAGACCATGAATCGCCGCCGCAGGCCGCTGCTCTTCGTGCAGGATGTATCCGGTTTCATGGTAGGGCCGAAGGCGGAGCGCTCGGGCATCATCCGCGCGGGCGCGCATTTCGTCGAGGCGATGGCGGGCGCGACCGTCCCCAAGCTGGTGCTGACCCTCAACCACGCATCCGGGGCGGGCTACTACGCGATGGCGGGCCAGGGCTTCGATCCGGACTTCATCCTTTCCCTTCCGACGGGGAGGATGGGGGTGATGGAGGGCGAGAGCGCGGTCATGGCGCTCTTCAGCCGGCAGCTCGAGGAGCTGCGCGAGCACGGCGAAGTGCCGGACGAGGAGCTGCGCACACGCATGGACGAGGTGCGGGAGGACTACGACCGTCAGCTCGATGCCCGGTTCGCCGGCGCCCGCGGATTCGTGGACGAGGTCGTGCTGCCCGGGGAGCTGCGCGGGGCGATGGCGCTGCTGCTGCGGGCGGCGCTCAACAACCCCGGGCCGCACCTGGGGGCGTTCCACCTGCCGCCGGGCGTGGCGTGAGGGTGGGAGGCGGTGGCGCGCGCACGGTGCGCGTCGCGGGCGCCGGCGGCTTCTGGGGCGACGACCTGGACGCGCCGGTGCGACAGGTCGAGGACGGCCCCATCGACTACCTGGTCATGGACTACCTGGCCGAGGTCACCATGTCCATCCTGCACAAGCAGCGTGCCCGCGACGCCGAGGCCGGATACGCGCGCGACTTCGTCTCGCTGATGGAGCGCATTCTGCCGGCCTGCCTGGAGCGCGGCATCCGGGTGGTGGCCAATGCCGGCGGGGTCAACCCCGGAGGGTGCGCCGACCAGGTGGCGCGGGCGGCAAGGCGCGCGGGGCTGGGCGGCCGCCTGCGGCTGGGGGTGGTGACCGGCGACGACCTGATGCCCCGGCTGGACGAACTGCTCGCCGGCGGCCACGAGTTGCGCAACATGGAGACCGGCGAGGCGCTGGCGAGCATCCGCGAGCGGGTGACGGGGGCCAACGTCTACCTGGGCGCCTTCCCGATCGCGGAGGCGCTGGGGCAGGGCGCCGACGTGGTGGTCACCGGTCGCTGCGTGGACGCTGCGCTCACGCTGGCGCCCCTGCTGCACGAGTTCAGGTGGGCGGCGCACGACCACGACCGCCTGGCCGCCGGGGTGGTGGCGGGGCACGTCAACGAATGCGGTGCCCAGTGCACCGGCGGGAACGCCATGGCGGAGTGGTGGACCATCCCCGACCTCGACCGGGTCGGTTTCCCCATCATTGAGGCCGAGCCCTCCGGCGACTTCGTGGTCACCAAGCACGAGGGGTCGGGGGGGCGCGTGAGCCCCGCCACCGTCACCGAGCAGATCGTGTACGAGATCGGCGACCCGGCCGCCTATCCCACGCCGGACGTGGTGGCGGACTTCACCACCGTCCATCTGAGCGGGGCGGGGAAGGACCGCGTGCGGGTGACGGGTGCGCGCGGCCGCCCGCCCACCGGCTGGCTCAAGGCGTCCATCGTCTACGCGGGCGGGTGGCGGGCCGTCGGCACGCTCGTGTACGCCTGGCCGGACGCGGCCGCCAAGGCGCGCGCGGCCGCCCGCGTCCTGCGGGCCCGCCTGGACCGCCTGGGGCTCCGCTTCGACGAGGTGCGCACCGACCTGGTGGGGTGGGACTCGACGCACGGGGCGCTGGCGGGCCCGCCGCCGCCGGACCTCCCCGAAGTGCAGCTGCGGGTCGCCGTGCGCAGCAGGGAGCGCGCCCCGGTGGAGCGCTTCACGCGGGAGGTCGCCCCGCTGGTGCTGACCGGCCCACCTTCCGTCACCGGCTTCGGGGAGGGGCGCCCGCGCGTTCGCGAGGTCGCGGCCTTCTGGCCCGCCCTGGTGCCGCGCGAGGCGGTGGAGCCCTTCGTGCGCGTGGAGGCGCGCGAGGCATGATCGTCGCTCGGCGGGCGGGCAGCGGGGAATCCGTCCTGCCTTGCTGCCGGCCCACGCTCCAGAGGACCGCTGGCCGTTTCCCTTCCGGGCACGAGGCTGCAGTTTTCTCTCGGGCGCTCGCATGCCGGACCGGAGCCAGCGGGCGCGGAACCCCTGGGGGGAGGCCCTGACCATGGCGACCGTCAACCTGGTCGAACTGGCGCACGCGCGCTCGGGCGACAAGGGCGATGTAGTCAACATCGGTGTGGTGGCCTACGAGCCCGAGCACTATCCGCTGCTCGCCGAGGCGCTGACCGCCGAACGGGTACAGGAGCACTTCGGCGACATGGTCAAGGGGAGAGTGGTCCGTTACGAGCTTCCCAACCTGCACGCCCTCAACTTCGTGCTGCCCCGGGCGCTCGGAGGCGGGGGGACCGTTTCGCTGATGATGGACGCCCAGGGCAAGGTGTTTTCGACTGCGCTCCTGCGCATGGAGGTGGAGGTGCCGGAAGAAACCGCGCAACGGACGCGGGGACGCGGCAGGCTCCCGGAGCCCCTGTACCTGAACGGGGAGGAAACGCACGGATGAGCGCTGAAGAGCGGTTGCTGCAGCGAGTCGAGAACCGGGTGTTGACGCTGACCCTCAACCGCCCGCACAAACGCAACGCGCTCGACTCGCACATGGTGGAGGCGCTGGGGGCCGCGCTCGTTCAGGCACGCCACGACCCGGCCGTGCGTGTCGTCCTCCTGCGGGGGGCCGGACCCGACTTCTGCGCCGGTGCGGACCTGGTGGAGATGGACCGCATCACCAGCCTGGGGCCGGAGAAGATCCATGCCGACGCGCTGCGAATGGGCAATCTCTTCGTCCAGATGCGCGACCTGACCAAGCCTCTGGTGGCGGCGGTTCACGGCCGGGCGCTCGGCGGTGGATGCGGCCTCGCAACCGCCTGCGATGTGGTCCTGGTACGCGAGGATGCAGAATTGGGCTACCCGGAGGTGCACCTGGGCTTCGTTCCCGCCCTGGTGATGACCGTGCTCCGGCGCAAAGTTTCGGAAGGACGCGTGTTCGAGTTGGCGACCCTCGGCGAACGCTTCTCCGCCGCCGATGCCCTGGCGTGGGGAATCGCGACCCGGGTGATCTCCGCGAACGACTTCGAGGGATCGGTCATGGCCTACGCCAGGGAACTGGCCCGGCGGGCTCCCTCCTCCGTCGCCCTTTCCAAGACGCTGCTCTACGATCTGGACAGTCTCGGCTTCAAGGATGGCATTGCGCGGGCTGCCCAGATCAACGTCGCCGCCCGCCTCACGCACACCTGCCGGGAAGGGGTGCGCAGATTCCTCGAGCGCAAGAAGCGGGACTGACGGTGCTGTTCATCTTTGCGAGCCGCTCACGTCCCCGGGAGGACCGCTATCTGCATGCGCGCGTCGCGCTGATGTGCGTGGGCGCCGGGCTTGGACTCGCGGGAATGCTGCTCGACATCGGCTGGCTGATCTGGATCGCGCTCGCCGCCCTTCTGGCGGGACTGGCGCTGCGCCACCTGCGCACCCGGGACCCGGGCGCGGACGAGGAGGGCGTGGATCAGGCCTCGGCCCCGTAGGGCAGCATCGAAGGCGCCGCAAGCAGCAGGGCGACCAGTGCGGCCCGCTCCGGCATGCGCTCCAGCACCACGTGCTCGTGGGTGGCGTGCGCGCCCGCCCCGACCGCGCCCAGGCCATCGAGGGTGGGTGTGTACAGGCTGGTGGTGTTGCCGTCCGATCCGCCGCCGGAGGCCGACTCCTCCATCTCCAGCCCCAGTTGTGCCCCGGCCTCCCGCGCCAGCTCCCAGAGCCGGCGGTTGCCGGGGGTCTGCTCCATGGGAGGACGGTCCATCTCCCCCCGGATCTCGACCGAAGCCCCGGACGCCGCAGCCTCGATGGCGCGGATGGCCCGTTCGACTCTGCGCGCGTCGGCGAGGGTGGGCACGCGCACGTCCACCTCGGCGCTCGCCTCCGGCGCAATCACATTGGGGCGAATCCCGCCCTCGACGGTCCCGACGTTGACGTTCACACCCCGGACCGGGTCGTTGATGGCGTGCAGCTTCCGGATCACGCGCGCGAGTTCCAGGATCGCGCTCACCCCCTTCTCCGGTTCAAGCCCCGCGTGCGCGGCCACGCCGGTGACGTGGACGGTAAAGTCCCCGCCCCCCTTGCGGGTCGTCTTGAGCTTCCCGTTCTCGCCCAGCGACGGTTCCAGCACCAGCGCCCGGTCCGCCCGCATCGCCAGCCGCACGATATGCTCCCTGGACTCCGGGCTGCCGATCTCCTCGTCGGAGTTGTAGACGAAGACCGGCGTGACCTCGGGCTCTCCGATACAGTGCCTGAGGGCTTCCACGGCGAAGACGCCCTGAACCAGGCCCGCCTTCATGTCGAAGGTGCCGGGTCCGTAAAGGCGCCCCCGGTCCATCCGCATGGGCATCTCCTCAAGAGTACCCACCGGCCAGATGGTGTCCGTGTGCCCGACGACGAGCTGGTAGGAGGCGGGATGGCGGCGCTCGCGGGGAGAGGCATAGAGCGTTCCCCCCGTCGTCCGGCCCGCGAGGACCCGGGAGCGGTATCCGATGCCGGCCAGCGCCTCGCGCAGACGGGCCTGCACGGGACGTTGCGAGGCGGCCACCATGGAGGGCGACTCGAGTTCGACCAGCCGCTCCAGCAGGTCGCGCATCCGGTCACGGGCGGCGTGCAGGTAGTCGAAGACGCGGGCACCCGCGTCCTTTTCCCATGGTGATTCGGTCATTTCTCGGCCATTCCTCATCGCCCCGCTTCCGTTCTCTCGCCAAACTCCAATATAACGCCGTCGAAACCGCTGCCGGGTTGGCCCGGGAGAGGTATGTTTGACGCCGCAACCGGGCGATGCCCGGGAGGCGCACCGGATAGACGGAAGACGTGACCTGAGCCGCGGGCAGGGTACCGAGCCCGGAGCAGGAGGGAACCCGACACGTGCCCCCAACCCCTTTAAGTCCACTGGCTGCCGGACGCGCCCTCTACGCGCTGGTTCCTCTGCTGGCCGCCTGCGGCGGCGATGGCCGGGCACCGGTCTCCGCCGGCGACAACACGTTCGTGATCCGGGGCGCCACCATCGTCGACGGCACCGGTCGCGCCGGATTCACCGGATCGGTGCGCGTCGTCGGCGGCACGATCGCCGAAGTGGCGGCCGGGGAGGCTGGCGAGGCTCTGTCTCCTCTCGACGCCGACCGAACCTGGGACGCCTCCGGGCTGGTGCTCGCGCCGGGCTTCGTCGACACCCACAGCCACCACGACGGCGGCCTCCTGATCGAGTTGACCGCGCTGGCCGCCGTAAGCCAGGGCATCACGACCATCGTGGTCGGGCAGGATGGTGGATCGCCGTTCCCGATCGCCGACTTCTTCGCCGCGCTGGAAGAGAACCCCGCGGCAGTGAACGTGGCCTCCTACGCCGGGCACGGAACGCTCCGCCGGCAGGTCATGGGCGACGACTTCCGGCGCGAAGCGACCGCGCACGAAATCGCGGCCATGCAGGCGCTGCTCGAGACCGAGCTGGCGAGCGGGGTGCTGGGGCTCTCGACCGGACTCGAATACGACCCCGGGATCTACTCGACCACGGACGAGGTCGTCGCGCTTGCGGAGACTGCGGCGGCCCGCGGCGGCCGCTACATCTCGCACATGCGCAGCGAGGACCGAGGACTGCGCGAAGCTGTCGAGGAGACCATCGAGATCGCGGAGCGCGCCCGCATTCCCGCGCAGATCTCGCACTTCAAGCTGGCCGCTCGGAGCCTCTGGGGACAGGCGGGGCAGGTCCTCGCGCGGCTCGATGCTGCGCGCGCCGGGGGCCTCGACATCACGGCGGACGTCTACCCCTACGAGTACTGGCAGTCCACCATGACCGTCCTCTTCCCGGAGCGCGATTTCACGGACCGCGATGCGGCGCGTTTTGCTCTGGAAGAGCTGGTCGCTCCCGAGGGGATGCTGATCGGGCGTTTCGAGCCCGATCCCGCCCTCGAAGGCAAGACCCTGGCCGACATTGCGCAGGAGCGAAGCACCGATCCCGTCACCACCTACCTCGATCTGATTGCCGAGTCGCAAACCGCGCGGGAGGAGGGAAGGGACGGAGGCGAGAGCATCGTCGCGACCAGCATGACCGTCGACGACATCGCCGCGCTGATGGCCTGGCCCCACGCCAACGTCGCGTCCGACGGCGGGTTGCGCGGCGCCCACCCGCGCGGGTTCGGCACCTACCCGCGGGTGCTCGGGCAATACGTGCGCGAGGAAGGACGCCTCACCCTGGAGGAGGCGATCCACAAGATGACGGGGCTGGCGGCGGCGCACATGGGGTTCTCCGACCGGGGAACGCTGGAAGTGGGCGCTGCCGCCGACCTGGTGCTGTTGGATCCCGCGACCGTCATCGACCGGGCGACGACCGCGGAGCCCCACCTCACCTCGACCGGGATCGAGCGCGTTTGGGTCGGGGGAACGGTCGTCTACGAACGCGGGATGGTGACGGGCGCGCAGCCGGGCGTGGTGCTGCGCCGCGAACAGCCCTGAGCTCTCCTACCGCCTCACCCGCACCATCTCCCGCATCCGCTGGCGCACCTCGTCGGCGACTCCCGCCTCCTCCAGCCGGCTCCACAGCCTCGCGATGGTGTTAGCGTCCACCCACCCGGGCACGGAGGTCTGCCAGGCCTGAGCCGCGCGGAAGGCATCCACGGCCTCCACCGTCTCGCGATCGTAAAGGAGCGCGTCCGCCGGTTCCATGGAAGGCGGCGGCGACCCCGGCCGGTAGTACCCCAGCGCGTGCAGCATCACCTTCAGCTGCAGCACATCGCGGCCCGCGAACTGCTGGAGGCTGCGGAAGCCGAGAGTTTCAGAGATGGTGTCGTAGATGCGCCGCACCTCCTTCACCGGTTCGGGGTGCTCGCACACGTTGATGTCGGTGGTCACCCCGTCCTGACGGCGCGACATGCCGGGACGCGGATCCGCGACCAGCACCGCGGCCGACTGGGTGCGGCCGTGGCGGCCGTCCCCGCCCAGCACCTGCCCGGCGTAGAGTGCCTCGATCAGCCGGTCCGCCAGGTGGCGGCCCGACCCCTCGGTCCTCTCGAACGCGACCGCCACCGAGTCCACCACGCCGGTGCTCACCAGCGCGTTGCCCTGCGCGGCGTAGTTGAGGCCCGTGCGCTCCCAGACCCAGTCGCCCCGGTCCTCGGCGCCGTACTGGCCGGAGCCGGTCCACTGGGCCGACCGACCCTGCATGTCGATCACGCCGACCTGCCGCCGCTCCCGCCCTTCGTCCGCCGCCACCACGCGGTCCATCGCCTCCTGGGGCGCCACGCCCTGTTCCAGCAGGTCGAGGAGGTCGTGACCGTACTCGAGCCGGGTGCCGCCCTGGGTGGCAACCGCGCCCACGCCCGGCCGCACCCACGGGACGGCGTTGCCGACGCAGGCCACGCGCGTGGTGACCGCCACCCCGGACTCGCCGGTCACGGGGTCGATGCCGACGATCGAGAAGGTGCTGAACACCAGATGCTCTCCCCAGCCCGCCGGCTCCTGCGCCGCCAGCGGCGGGGCGAGGGCGAGCAGGAGGGGGGCGGCGAGCGCGGCGATGGCGCTTCGGGACGACAGGGGCGATCGGGACATGGCTACCTCCATGCTGCGCGCCAGGGGCTACGGACACCCGCCAAGATGGCACGCCATGCCCCGGAGTCGCCACCGCCCGGACATCGCCGCGCCCGGATTCGGCGGGCATGGCCGGCGCTGCCTCCTCTCGCCAAGTTTCCAAGTGCGTCCACGGCCGGCGGTCTCCGCGCCGCGAACGCAGTCCGCATCTCGACCCGAGTGTCCGATCACTCTCACGCCGGAGCGCCCGCCCATGCGCCGAACCGCACCGATCGCCGCGCTGCTTCTCCTGCCCGCGGCGCTGGCCGCGCAGGGCCGTCGGCCGAACTTCGCGCAGCCGACCCTCCCGCCGCCGAGCATCACCGAATACCAGCCGCGCTCCACCCTGGTCGTCCCGGAGAACCCGGTGCCGAGGGCGAAGTACCCGGTGGTGGACCTGCACGGGCACCCCCCGTCGCTCGCCGATCCGGCCACCATCGAGCGGGTGGTGGCCGCCATGGATGACCTGAACCTGCAGGTCATCGTCCAGGCGCGGGGCAGCTCCGGCAGCCGCCTCACCCGGCAGATCGAAGCGGTGCGCGCCGCCGGCCACGCCGACCGCTTCGTGTTCTTCACCACGCTCGACCTGCGCAACGTGGGTCCCGGGTCGGGCGCCCGCATCGCCGCCCGGCTGGAGGAGGACGTGCGCGCCGGCGCGGTCGGCATCGGCGAGATCGGAAAGCAGTTCGGGCTGACCACCCGCAAGGCCGACGGCACCCGCCTCCAGCTCGACGACCCCGAGCTCGACATCGTCTGGGAGACCGCGGCCCGCCTCGGGATTCCGGTCTTCGTCCACACCGCCGATCCCGCCGAGTTCTTCCAGCCTCTCGACTACGAGAACGAGCGCTGGCTCGAACTGGCCATCTTCCCCAACCGCCGCTTCTTCGACCGTGAACGCTTCCCGTCCTTCGAGGAGCTGATGGCCGAGCGCGACCGGATGCTGGCGAAGCATCCCAACACGACGTGGGTTCTGGCGCACATGGGATGGCACACGCAGGATCTCGCGCGCCTGGGCGAACTCTTCGACCGCTTTCCCAACGTCCACGGCGAGGTCGGGGCGGTTCTCTACGACCTGGGGCGACAGCCCCGCTTCGCGCGCGAGTTCTTCGTCAGGTACCAGGACCGCATCCTCTTCGGCAAGGACTCCTTCCAGCCCGACGAGTATCCCTACTACTGGCGCGTCTTCGAGACCGAGGACGAGTACTTCGACTACTACCGGAACTACCACGCCTTCTGGAAGCTCTACGGCATGGGGCTCCCGGATGACGTGCTGCGCAAGGTGTACTACGCGAACGCGCTGAGGATCATCCCCAACATGCCCGAAGCCGGCTTCCCGGAATAGCGAAGAGACGATGCGCGCAGCATCAGCCTGACGCGAGTGGACCCCGCGGCGGCGTCACACAGTCGTCGCTGCGGGTGAGGCTTACTCCGGCGGCATCACATCGCTGGCCACGGGCTCCAGGCGCACCACCGCCGTGAGGTCCTCTTGGTGCTCGAGCGCGAGATAGATGAGCCCGTCGGGACCCTCGCGCACATCCCGGATACGGCCCAGCTTGCCCGGCAGCAGGGTCTCGACCCCGAGCGCATCCGTTCCCTCGAGCATGACGCGGCCAAGCTGCTCGCCGACCATGCCGCCCACGAAGGCGCTGCCCTTCCACCAGGGGAACGCCTCCCCGCGGTAGATCATCATGCCGGAGATGCCGATGGAGGGCGTCCATACGAAGCGGGGGGACTCCATCCCGTCACCGGATGCGTCCGCTGTGTAGACCGTGCCGTCGTAGTTGATGCCGTGGGAAACCACCGGCCAGCCGTAGTTGCCGCCGCGCGCAATCAGGTTGAGCTCGTCGCCGCCGCGGGGCCCGTGCTCGTTCGACCAGACGTCCCCGGTGCCGGGATCCACCGCGAGGCCCTGCAGATTGCGATGCCCGTAGCTCCAGATCTCGGGTAGCGCGTCGCCGTTTCCCACGAAGGGGTTGTCGCCGGGCACGCGGCCGTCGTCGTGCAGGCGCACGATGGTGCCCATGTGATTGGTCACGTCCAGCGCCGGGTGGTCGGCCATCATGTTGGGCTCGAACATGCGGTCGCCCACCGTCAGGTACAGATACCCGTCCAGGCCGAAGGCCATGCGCCCGGAGAAGTGATTGTTGTTGCCGTGCCAGGCGTTCGACTCGAAGATCTCCTCGATGTCGGTGACCCGGCCATCGTCCCAGCGCCCCCTCACCACCGTCGTGGTACCCTCCGACCCGTCGTCGTTGGGCTTGCCGTAGCTGAGGTACAGCCAGTTGTTTTCGGCAAAGCCGGGGTGGGGCAGGATGTCCATGAAGCCACCCTGGCCCTCGTTCCGGTAGACTTCCGGCCAACCTGCAACCGGCTCCGGCTGGAGCACGCCGTCGCGTACCACGCGCAGGCGGCCCGGGCGCTCCACGATCAGCATCTCGCCGCCGGGCAGCCATGCCATGGACCAGGGGTGGTCGAGGCCGTCGGCGACGGTGACCACGCGGAAGTCGTGGCGGGCGGAGGAATGCACCCCCTCGGCGGCGTCGGCACTGGATCCGGCAGGGTCGGCTCCTTCGGCGCTGCCGGCGTCCTGACCGCAGGCGAGAACGCCTGCGGCCGCGGTCAATCCGCCAGCCAGAAGCACGCGGGTCGGGATGGTTCGATATCGCATGGATCTTCTCCTCGGTCGATGCCGCGGTCCGCACCCGGTTCCCCCGGTGCAGCGCAACGCAACGGGTCACAGGCAGCGCATCCAGTATAGAGACCGCGCTCGGGACAGGCACCGCTGCCCGGGTTCCCGGCGCATGATGTCCGGCGGATCGTCCTCTCCTGCCATGGAGGCGCCCCGGCTCCGGCACCAGCTTTCGGGTCCATGGCGAGCCCGGCAACAATCCCGGCGGCACGGTTTCCCGTCCCGGACAGCGAGGAGGCGGACCGCATCGCCCTCGAGGCCCTCAAGCGCCACTTCGGCTACCCGGGGTTCAGGCCCGGACAGGATGTGCTGGTGCGCGCGGTGCTTCAGGGCCACGACGCGCTCGGCATCCTCCCGACCGGGGGAGGGAAGAGCGTGTGCTACCAGGTGCCCGCCGCCGTGCTTCCCCACGCCGCCATCGTCGTCAGCCCGCTGGTGTCCCTGATGGCCGACCAGGCGATGCGCTGCCGCGAAGCCGACATCCCCGCCGCCTTCCTCAACTCCACCCTCTCCTCGCAGGAGCGCGACCAGGTGGAGGCGCAGCTGGTCGATGGCGCGCTGCGCGTCGTCTTCGTGGCCCCGGAACGCTTCGAGAGCCGCTCGTTCCGCCAGCTCCTGCCGCGCCTGCGCGTGAGCCTGCTCGCCGTCGACGAAGCCCACTGCATCTCGGAGTGGGGCCACGACTTCCGTCCCGCCTACCTGCGCCTCGACCGCCTGCGCGGGATGTTCGATGCCCCCATGATCGCCCTCACCGCCACCGCCACCCCGCGCACCCGGCGGGAGATCGTGACCCGGCTGCGGCTCGCCGACCCGGTCACCGTGGTGGGTGGCTTCGACCGCCCCAACCTGGTGTGGGGGGTGGAGCGCGCCCGATCATGGAAGGAGAAACGGGAGCGGCTGCGAGGCCTGGTGCGCAACCGCCCCGGCGTCACCCTCATCTACGCGAGCAGCCGCAAGGGGGTGGAGCGCGTCCGCGACGACCTGGCCGCCCTCGGTCACACCACCGAAGCATACCACGCCGGGCTGCCGGCCGCCGAGCGAGCCCGGGTGCAGGACGCCTTCATGGCCGGTGACGCCCCCCTGGTCGCCGCCACCAACGCCTTCGGCATGGGCGTCGACAAGAGCGACGTGCGCCTGGTCATCCACCACGAACTCCCACGCACCATGGAGGCGTACTACCAGGAGGCAGGCCGGGCCGGACGCGACGGCGACACCGCCCACTGCCTTGCGCTCTGGTCCAGGGGCGACCGCAGCGGCCAGATGGCCTTCATCGACCACAGCTACCCGCCCCCGCGCATGGTGCGCCGTTTCTGGCGCGATCTCCGCCGCCGGGCCGCCGGGCGAACGCGGCTGAAGGTGCCCGTCGACGAACTGCGCGCCCGCAACGGCACCCCGCTGACCCCCACCAATGTGGGCGCCCTGGCCCGGGCGCTGGCGGCCTGCCGGGTGGTGCACCTGCGCGAGGACCCTCCCGAGCAGCCCGGCGACACCCTGCACATCGACCTGCGTCCCCACGTCCGCCGACTCCCCCTGGGCCGGCTGCGCGAGCGGCGCGCCGCCGAAGTGGCCAAACTGGCTGCCGTGGAGCGCTACGCCCGGACGCGTGGTTGCCGCCGTGCCCGCATCCTCGGCTACTTCGGCGACTCCCTCGACTCGGCTGACTGTGGGGCCTGCGACAACTGTCAGCGGGCGTGAGCGCTGCGGAAGACGCCGACCGGCGCGTCGAGGCAAGGGGTGTAATACAACCGTAATACGCAGGGGATGACCCGCGGATGCGCAGGGCGATGGAGCCGACCCGCGCGCAATCCGGTGGCGAACCCGAAGTGCTGTCCCCTACCTTGACGCCTGCAGGTCCGACCCCCTTCCGCGCCCGAGGACCGAAGGTGAGGTCGCACCCACCCACGATGGCCCCGGCTGAGGCCGCCCCGTCCCTCGCTGCAGCTACCAAAGAGAGTCCCGCCGCATGAGCACCTCCCGGTCCCTCGCCGTCTTCACACTCCTCCTGGCCTCCGGCGTAGTCGCCTGCGCCCCATCCGACGAGCCGCCCCGCGCCCACTGGACCGACGTCACCGACAGCACCGAGGTGCGGCTGATCGGCGAATCGGAGTCCCTCTGCGAGGACTGCATCACGCTCGAGCGCGTGCTGGTCATGGGCGACACGATCGGGGACGGGTATCTGCGCGCAGCGTTCCACATGGTGCGCGACAGCGCCCGCAACTACTGGTTTGGTCAGTACGAGGCGGTGAAGGTCTTCGACGCGTCCGGCGAGTACGTGGGAGAAGTCGGCCGCGCAGGCGAGGGCCCTCTGGAATGGGAAGACGCAATGCCAGTCCTCACGGATCGCGAAGGGCGTGTCCACGTATTCGACGCCGGCAACGGCCGCCACAGCATTGTGGGCCCGGATTTTGCGCTCATGGAGGACAAGAGCGTTCCCGCCTTCTTCAACGCCGTTCGTCCCCTCGGAGATGGTGAGCGGTGGGTGCTGAACATGCAGCACCCCGCTCCCGGTGCCCGTGACCTGCCGCTCCATTTCCTGGAAGCCGGGGAGATCACCGGCTCCTTTGGGGGCTCGATCGTTCTCGCGAATGATCGGTCGGCCTCGACCCAGTTCCACCGGATCATCACCACGGACGCCGCGGGCCGGACCTTCTCCTCGCCGGTATACCGCAGCTACGAAATCGAGGTGTGGAGCGACACCGGCCGCCGCATCACGGCCTTCCTCGAGCCCGAGTTCAACGATCCGCCCGGCGATCCGGAAGCTCCCGAGTCTGCGAACAACCCCCCCGCCAGCACGATTCGCGCTCTGCGAGTCGATTCCGAGGACCGGCTATGGGTGTTGTCATGGCATCTCCGGGACGACTGGCTGGACATGATGGAGGAGCGCCGCGGACCCGACGGGCGCGTAACGCTCGAAATGAAACCCGGCCTCGAATCCATTGACCGGATGGACGGCCAGATCGACGTCATCGACCTCACCACGGCGACCGTGATCGCCCGCACAAGGATGGAAGGCGTGGTGGTCGTCGACTTCCTGGGAGACGACGCTCTGTGGGCGGGCGAGTTTCTGGGCGCGGGCCACCTCCGCGCCGGCATCTGGGAGATCGGCTTCACCCCCTGACCAGGCGCCCGTCGCCGCATCCAATACGGAGCATCCCCATCGCATGAGCGCTTCCCGGTCCCTCGCTGCCCTCGCGACGCTCCTGGCCCTCGGCATCGCCGCCTGCATGCAACCCGACGAGCCGCCCCGCGCCCACTGGACCGACGTCAGCGACAGCACCGAGGTCCGGCTCATCCGCGAGTCAGAGTCGCTCTGCGAGGACTGCATCACGCTCGAGCAAGTGCTGATCATGGGGGACACGATCGGCGAGGGGTACCTGCGCGAAGCGTTTCACATGGTGCGCGACAGCGCCGGCAACTACTGGTTCGGACAGTACGAGGGGGTGAAGGTCTTCGACGCGGCCGGCAACTTCGTGGGCGAAGTCGGACGAGCCGGGGAGGGTCCTCTGGAGTGGGACGGTGCGATGCCCGTGCACACGGACCGCGAAGGGCGCGTACACATCTTCGACAACGGGAACTTCCGCTATAGCGTCGTAGGCCCGGACTTCACACTGGTCGACGACGAGAGACTGCCCGCTCATGTCCACGCCGTTCGTCTCCTCGGGGATGGCGAGCGATGGGTCCTGAACATGTCGTATCCCTCTCCGGAAGCCCGCGATCTGCCCCTCCATTTCCTGGAGGGCGGGGAGATCACCGCGTCCTTCGGAGGCCTGATCGTTCGTGCCAATGACCGGTCCGCGTCTACGCAGTTATGGAGAATCCTCGGGACGGATTCCGCGGATCGCATCTTCTCGTCGTCCTGGTATCGCCGCTACGAGGTCGAGGTGTGGAGCGACGCCGGCCGCCGCATCACGGGCTTCCTGGATCCCGCGTTCAACGATCCGCCCCACGATCCGGAGGCTCCGCAGTCCGCGGACAACCCTCCTCCCGGCACGATACGAGCCCTCCGGGTGGACTCCGAAGACCGACTGTGGATCCTGAGCTGGCGGCTCAGGGACGACTGGCTGGAGATGATGGAGGAACACCGCGCCCCCGACGGACGCGTCACGCTCGAAATGAAGCCGGGCCTCAACACCATGGATCGATTCGACGGTCAGATCGACGTCATCGACATGACCACGGCGACCGTGATCGCCCGCGCCAGGATGGAGGGAGTGGTGGTCGTCGACTTTCTCGGGGACGATGCTCTGTGGGCAGGCGAGTATGCGGGCGCGGGCCACCTCCGCGTCGGCATCTGGGAGATCGGCTTCAACCCCTGATCACGCATCGCGCACCCCTTGCAGATTGCTTCCGGAGCTCGCTGGGGTCCGGGTCCTGCGAGGCACGACGATGGTCATCTCGGGAACTCGGCGGCGACGCACCTCCCAACCCGCATCCTATCGACGCCCGCGGTGTACATTTCCACATGTGTTGCGCGCCCGCCTACCCGGATACCGGCCTTCGCTACCCTTCTGGGATACAATCATATAAACAATCATTAGCAAATGACTTACCATATTTCATATCATGTAACACATGATACGGGATCGGAGTGATGGAACCCTATCTCGGTCCTGATCACGCCAGTCTGCGCAAAGCGGTTCGAGCCTTCGCCCTGGAACACATCGCGCCCATCGCCGCCGAAATCGACCGCACCCAGACCTTCCCGTGGGAGAACGTGCGCGCGATGGGCGAAATGGGACTTCTGGGCGTTCCCATTCCCGAAGAGTACGGGGGCATGGGACGCGACTACCTGAGCTACATCCTCGTCGTCGAGGAACTGGCTCGGCACGACGCGAGCCACGCCATCACGGTGTCGGCGCACACGACGCTCGGAGCCAGCCCGATCCTGACGTTCGGGACGGAGGCGCAGAAGCGAAGGTTCCTGCCCCTGCTCGCCACCGGCCGCGTGCTGGGGGGCTTCGGGCTCACCGAGCCGGCGGCGGGATCGGACTCGGCCGGCACCCGCACGCGCGCCGTCCGCGAGGGAGGCGGCTACCGCATCAACGGATCCAAGATCTTCATCACCCACGCGGGCGTCGGGGAGATCTTCACCATCACCGCGCTCACCAATCCGGCGCGGGGCACCCGCGGCATCACCAGCTTCATCGTCACCAAGCCGACGTGCGACCTGGAGACGGCCCGCCGCCTGGGGGTGGGGCACTGGGCGGAACTGGATTTCACCGAGGGCGTACGGGCGGGCGGCAAGGAAGACAAGATGGGGTGGCGGGCTTCGGATACCCGGGAACTGGTGCTCGACAACGTCTTCGTGCCGGCCGAGAACCGGCTTGGGGCGGAGGGCGAGGGTTTCGTCAACTTCATGCGCACCCTCGATGCCGGGCGCATTGGCATCGCCGCGCTGGCTCTCGGCATCGCCGAGGGAGCTTTTGACGCCGCCCTGGAGTATACGTTGCAACGGAAACGTTACGGGCACAGGATTTACGACTATCAGGCGGTTCAATTCCGCTTGTCCGACATGGCCACGGGGATCCAGGCCGCCAGGCATCTGACCTATCACGCAGCCTGGCTCAAGGATCAGGGACGCCCCTTCTCCAAGGAAGCCTCCATGGCGAAGCTGTTCGCCTCGGAGCTGTCGATGCGCGCCACTACGGAGGCGGTCGAGCTTCTGGGAGGCGCCGGGTACACGAACGACTACCCGGTGGAACGGATGTTTCGCGACGCGAAGGTGTGCGAAATCGGAGAGGGCACGAGCGAGATTCAGCGCTTGCTGATCGCTCGCCACCTGGTGCGCGAGGTCGGCGGAAGCGGAATGGCCGCGGAGCGTAAGGCGGGGTAGGGACGCCCCCGGGCGGTCTCCGGGCCCCGCGACTCGCGGAGAAACCAGGGATTTGAGGAGACAAATCATCATCAGCGCGTCCTCGCGCGAGACGCGAGTGGCGCTTCTGGAAGACAAACGACTCGTAGAATTGATGCTGGACCGCCCGGACCAGGGACGGTTGGTGGGCGACGTGTTCCTGGGACGTGTAGAGGCGGTGCTTCCCGGCATTCAGGCGGCCTTCGTCGACATCGGCGTCGAGAAGGCGGGCTTCCTGCACGTCTCGGATGTGGTTCACCAGGACGGTGAACCGTCGGAGAACGGCCGCGACGGTCAGAACACGCCGATCCAGAAGCTGCTGAACAAGGGCGACCGCGTCACCGTGCAGGTCACCAAGGAGCCCATCGGCACCAAGGGGCCGCGCCTGACCGCCCAGGTCTCGCTGGCCGGACGCTTCCTCGTCTACATGCCGTTCTCGTCGCGCGTCGGCGTGAGCCGCAAGATCGAGGACCGGAGGAGGCGGTCGCGGCTGCGTGCCCTTGCCCGCAGGGTGGTCCCGGCCGATTCCGGCGGCGTGATCGTGCGCACGGTGGGGGAGGAGGCGACCGAGAAGCGGTTCTCGCGCGAGTTTGCGACCCTGCGGGGGAGCTGGCTCGAGATCCAGCAGACGGCGAAGGCCGCTGCCGAGCCCGGGGTCGTGCGCCGCGAAGCGCGTCTGATCAGCGGGGTCATCCGGGATCTGTTCAGCGACAAGTTCGACTCGCTGACGGTGGATTCGCCCGTCATCTTTCGCGAGATCGAGGGCTACGTGCAGGGCGTGGCTCCCGACCTGCTGGACCGGCTGAAGCTGTACCGGGGACAGGAGCCGCTGTTCGACGTCCACGGGATCGAGGAGGAGATTCACCGCTCGTTCCGGCGCAAGGTGGGGCTCAAATCCGGCGGCCATCTGGTGATCGAGCCGACCGAGGCGCTGGTATCGATCGACGTGAACACCGGTCGCTTCGCCGGCAGGAAGAAGAACGATCCCGCGTCGCTCATCCTGAAGACCAACCTGGAAGCGGCGCGCGAGATCGCCCGCCAGCTCCGGCTGCGTGACGTCGGTGGAATCGTGGTCGTGGACTTCATCGACATGGACACGCAGAAGGATCGCGACAGGGTGTTGCACGAACTCCGCACCCATCTGGGCCGCGACCGTGCCCGCACCCGCGCGTTCGCCGTCTCCGAGCTCGGGCTGATCGAGATGACCCGCCAGCGGGTGCGGCCGTCGATCTTCACCTCGATCACGGAGGCGTGCACCCATTGCGGAGGACTGGGCCGCGTCTTCGCGCCCGACACCGTGATGCGCCGGGTGGAGCGCAGCCTCAAGCGCGCCGCCGCTGCGAAGAGCGAGCGCAGTCTGACGGTGCGGATCCATCCCGAGGTGGCGCTGCATGTGCTCGACTCGGAGCCGGACTTTCGCAACCGGGTATCGAGCGCCACCGGCCTCGAAATCAGCCTGCGCGACGATCCTCTGCTGGGTGAAGACGAGTTTCGCCTGCTCTCGGGCCGGGCCCAGGTGGACGTCACCGGGAAGTACGCGACCGTGTAGACGGGCTCGCCGGGTGCCCTTGACCTCGCCGGGCGACTCTGTAGGTTTTTCGGGCTGCGGAGCCTTGTGCCGCAGTCCCGTGTCCGGGATCTCCACCCACATGAAGAGGCAGGCATGTACGCGGTGTTCGAGAGCGGTGGAAAGCAGTTCAGGGCCGAGCCGGGTCTCCGGCTGCGGATCCCGGCGCTCGCTGCCGAGGAGGGCTCGACGGTCACCTTTGATCGCGTGCTGATAACGGGTGGAGCCGATGGCGAGCCGGAGGTCGGGACGCCCACGGTCGAGGGCGCCGCGGTGCGGGCCGAGGTGCTGGCGCACGGCAAGGACCGCAAGCTCATCATCTTCAAGCGCAAGCGCCGGAAGGGATACCGCAAGAAGCAGGGTCATCGCCAGAAGTTCACCGAAGTGCGCATCGACGAGATCGTCACGTAACAGTCCGAGCCGGGAAGGAACCTGAGATGGCACACAAGAAAGGCGTCGGCTCAAGCCGAAACGGACGCGACTCGAAGCCGAAGTTCCTGGGCGTCAAGCGCTACGGCGGACAGCCCGTGACCGCCGGCAGCATCCTCGTGCGCCAGCGGGGCACCCGTTTCCATCCCGGCACCAATGTCGGCAGGGGGGGCGACGACACCCTGTTCGCGCTGGTCGACGGCGTGGTGAAGTTCGAGCGGCGCCGGAACCGTCAGTTCGTCTCGGTGAGCCCGAACTAGCGCGCCGGATCGGGAGGTGAGTCCGGCCATCCCGGCCGGTGCCCTCCCTGAGCCTCGCGCGCGGAGGCGATGATGCGCCAGAGGATGTCGCGCGCCATCTCCGGGTCCACGCCCAGTTCTCGCGCCCGCACGGCCGCCTGACGCACCATCCGGGCTTCGCGTGCCGGATCGAGGACCGGAAGGCCCAGTTCCTTCTTCACCCTCCCGATCTCGATGGCGAGGTTGCGACGTTCCCCCATCAGCCCGATGAGCCGGTCGGTCACCTCGCTCATCACTTCCCGCATGCGAGCCAGCCGCTCCTCGGGCGGGCCTGCGGCTCCTCCGGGCTCATCCATGCCGGGCATCCCCGGCTCGGGCATCCTGCTCATCGCGAGGCTCGCGGGTTGAGGAAGGCCTCGGTGTGATCCCGGTCCTGCGGCCGGGTGGCGAGGCTCACCCCCACCAGCACCGGAATGTGGACGATGAGCCCCAGTATCCCCTCGTGCAGGTCGAGGGGGCGCAGTTCCATCCCCAGATACCCGGTGGTGAAGAAGAAGACAGCCGTCGCCGAGCCCGCGACCAGACCGGCCACAATGCCCGGGGTCGTCGCTCGCCGCCAGAAGAGCGCCGCGCAGATGGGGGGTGCGAACTGGCAGATGATGCCGTAGGCGCTGAGCAGCAGCACCACCAGCGAGGAATCCTCATCCAGCGCGAACCAGTACGCGACCACCCCCACCACCAGGACCAGGATCCGCATCAGACGGCGCTGGGCGGCGTCGCTCAGCCGCCGGAACGGGCCGACGCCGTCCTCCACGGTCACGGATGCCGCGGCATGCAGGAGTGCGTCCCCTGTCGACATCGACGCCGAGAGGGCGCCCGCACAGAACAGGCCCACGACCAGCACGGGCAGCTCGGAGCGGAGGATGAGGAAGGGGAGGATGAAGTCCGCGTTGGGGGGAGATTCCGGCAGCAGCACGCCGGCGAAGCCGATCAGGAACACCGGGATCAGGAAAAGTTGAAAGGTGGGGAAGAGGACCACGGTGCGGCGCAGCGTCCGGTCGTCGCGCGCGGTGAAGGCCTTCATGAACAGGTGGGGCCACATCATGAGCCCGATTGCGCTGACCAGGATGGCGCTGGAATAGCCGCCCCAACTCCAGGGATCGCCCGCGCCGGTGAGGCCCGGGACGGAGAGCATCTCCGGGCGCTCGGCGAGGATGCGCTCGAACATCTCCCCCACCCCCCCGTACAGCCGGAAGGGCAGGTAGATGCCGAGCGACCAGGCGATCGTGACCATGAAGATGCCCTGGAAGGTGTTGGTCCATCCCACCGCGGCCACCCCGCTGGTCAGCACGTAGAGGGCCACGATGCCGTAGGCGATCGCCGCTCCCACGGCCAGCGGCACGTGGCCGTCGGTGACCGCCTCGATGACGATTCCCGCCCCCTGCATCTGAAGGGTGACGTAGGGCACGAATGCCGCCACCGAGAGCGCCGCCATCAGCGCGGAGAGGAAGCGTGAGGGGAAGCGTCCGACCAGCAGCTGCGCCTGGGTGACGTAGCCGAAGCGCCGCCCGAGGGCCGCCGCACGCGGCCCGATGAAGTACCAGGGAGCGATTCCGAGGGCGCCGTAGGAGAGGATGTAGAAGGCCGCGGCGCCGCGGGAGTAGGCCCAGCCCGGCCCGCCCAGGAAGGCGAAGGCGGAAAAGACGGTCGCCCCGGTGACGAAGTACATCACGAGCAGCCCGAAGCGGCGGTCTCCCGCCACATATCCGGTCACGCTCCGGGAGGCGCGCCGGCCCGCCATCAGCCCGATCCCCAGCGTGACTGCCAGATATGCCAGGATCAGCCCCGCGATCAGTTGCCAGCGCTCCATCTAGGTGGCACCTCCGTTCCGGGGGTCCTCTCCGGGCCCGCCTCTGCGGTTCCGTTCCTCCGAGCGGTCCAGCACGAAGAGCACCACCGCCCCCAACCCCACCCAGAGCCCGATCGCGGCCATGTTGAAGGGGAGGCCCAGCACCAGCGGCAGAGGACGGTTGAAGGGGACGAAACCCGGCCAGGTGACGAAGATCAGGAAGAGCACGAAGTAAATCGTGGCTCCGGCGCGCACCAGCTTCACCCCGTTCATCGTCCGCGGAACTCCGGACGGCGCTTCTCGACGAACGCGCGCACGCCCTCGCGGCCATCGTCGCTCGCGAAGGCGGCGAGAAAGAGCTCCTTCTCGAGCGCCAGGCCCTCGGACAGCGGGGTCTCGGCGGCGGCCCTGAGCGACTCCTTGACCAGCCCGAGAGCGACCGGGCTCCAGCGCGCCATGCGTCCCGCCAGTTCCCGGGCCCGCTCGAGGTGTTCGCCCTCGCCGGCGAGGATCTCGACCAGGCCGATGCGGTGGGCCTCGGCCGCGTCGACCACGTCGCCGCTCAGGGCGATGCGGGCGGCCTGTCCGGGGCCCACCAGCCGCGCCAGGCGCTGGGTGCCGCCGGCGCCCGGAATCAGCCCCAGGCGAATCTCGAACTGGCCGAAGCGGGCGCTCGGGTCGGCCACGCGCACGTCGCAGGCGAGCGCCAACTCGACCCCGCCCCCCAGGCAGAAGCCGTGGATGGCGGCGATGAGGGGCTTCGGGAAGGCGGCAACGGCGTCGTACACGCGCCGGCGCCGGTAGACCTCCCGCTGCTCGGCGGGCGTGCGCCCCGCGAACTCGGAGACATCGGCGCCCGCCGCGAAGGCCTTCTCGCCTGTCCCGCACAGGATGGCGACCCGCACCGCGTCGTCGTCGGCAAGCCGGTCCATCGCCTGCGCGATCTCGCGCCGCACCACCGCGTTGAGGGCGTTCAGCTTGTCGGGCCGGTTGATGCGCACGGTCGCGACGGAACCCTGGCGCTCGACCACGATGGTCTCGTAGCCCGGTCCGCCCGCCGCGGCCGTCACCGGCCCCACCTCACCGGACTGGCCGGCATCCCCGGCTCGAACTCGCGGACTGCGACCATCCGGCCGTACCCGGTCACGGGCCGCGCCGCCGCCAGCGCTCGTCCGTTCAATCGCCCCCCTTGCCCCAACGGTAGAAGCCTTCTCCCGTCTTCCTCCCGAGCTTCCCCTTTTCCACCATGCGTCGCAAGATGGCGGGAGGTCGGTAGCGCTCGCCGCCCAGCTTCTCGTGCAGATACTCGGCGATCGCCAGCCGGACGTCGAGCCCCACCAGGTCGGTGAGCCGGAGCGGACCCATGGGGTGGCGGTAACCCAGCTCCATGGCCTTGTCGATGGCCGCGGGATCGGCCACGCCCTCCTCCACCATGCGCATCGCTTCCAGCCCCAGGGCCACCCCGAGCCGGGAGGAGGCGAAGCCGGGGGCGTCGCGGACGACGATGGGCTCCTTGCCCAGCCCGCGCACGAATGCGACGCCGGCGTCCAGGGTGGCGTCGCCGGTGCGATTCCCGTGAACGACCTCCACCAGCGCCATCAGGTGCACCGGGTTGAAGAAGTGCAGCCCCAGGAAGCGGCCCGGGTCGGCCAGCACCTCGGCGATCGCGTCGACGCTGAGGGAGGAAGTGTTTGTCGCGAGCAGCGCCGACGGGCGAGCCGCGGCTTCCACCTCGCGGAAGAGGCTCCGTTTCAGTTCCATGCGCTCGGGCGCGGCCTCCACCACCAGGTCGGCCTCCGCGCAGGCGGTCGCCAGCGAGGGCGCGAGCGCGATCCGGTCGAGGGCGGCTGTCCGGCCTTCCTCGCTCACCTTTCCGAGCGATACGCCCTTGTCCAGGTTCGCGCGGATGCGCGCGAGGCCGCGGTCGGCCGCCCCCGCGTCGGGGTCGTGAAGGGTGACCGGGTGCCCGGCCATGGCTGCCACCTGGGCGATGCCGTGGCCCATGACCCCGGCGCCGAGGACGGTGACGCGCTCGATCCGGTTGGCCGTGGCGTGCCGGCTGTCCACGGGCCGGCTAGTCCGCGCTGACCACGGTGGCGATCCCCTGGCCGACCCCGATGCACATCGTGGCGAGCCCGACCCCGCTCCCGCGCTTCACCATCTCGTGCGCCAGCGTGCACAGGATGCGCGCCCCCGAGCAGCCCACCGGGTGCCCGAGCGCGATCGCGCCCCCGTTCACGTTGACCCGCTCCGGGTCGAGATCGAGCAGGCTCAGGCAGGGGATGGCCTGCGCGGCGAAGGCCTCGTTGACTTCGGCCAGCTCGATGTCCCCGGGACCGATGCCGGCGCGCCGGAACGCGCGTTGGGTGGCGGGCACGGGCCCGATCCCCATGCGCTGAGGCTCCACCCCGGCCACCGCGCTCGCGCGGATGCGGACCATCGGGGCGAGTCCCAGGCTGCGTGCCCGCTCCTCCTCCATCACCAGAAGCGCGGCGGCGCCGTCGTTGATGCCCGACGAGTTACCCGCGGTGACGGTCCCGTCCTTCGCGAAGACGGGCCCGAGCCGGGCCAGCGACTCGGGGGTCACACCGGCGCGCGGATGTTCGTCGGTGTCGACCACAACCGGCCCGCCTTTCCGCCTGGGCACCTCGACCGGCACCAGCTCGTCGCGGAAGCGGCCGCCGGCGATGGCACGCTGGGCGCGCGCCTGGCTCTCGGCGGCGAACGCGTCCTGCTCCTCTCGCGTCACCCCGAATTCGTTCGCCACCACCTCGGCGGTCTGCCCCAGCCCGATGGTCCATTCGGGGACGAAGGCGGGGTTGGGAAAGCGCCACCCGAGCACGGTGTCGGCGACGGTCGGCGTTCCGCGGGCGTACCCCGCGGCCGGCTTCAGCATGACCCAGGGAGCCCGGCTCATGCTCTCCACGCCGCCGGCGATGAACACCTCTCCCTCGCCGGCCGCGACGGCGTGGAAGGCGCTGTCGACCGCCTGCAGCCCCGAGCCGCACAGCCGGTTGACGGTCTGACCGGCCACCGTGACCGGCAGCCCCGCCCGCAGCAATCCCATGCGCGCGACGTTGCGGTTGTCCTCGCCCGCCTGGTTGGTGCACCCGAAGATCACGTCGTCGACGGTGGTCGGGTCGATGCCGTTTCGGTCGACCAGGGCGCGGATCACCCCGGCCGCCAGGTCGTCCGGGCGCACCGCGGCGAGCGCGCCGCCGTGCCGTCCTATGGGGGTGCGGACGGCGTCGACGATGACCGCTCGCCTCATCCGTCCAGCGCCACCCAGACGCTCTTCACCTGGGTGTATTTGTCCAGCGCCGCCTGGTAGCCGAGGTCGCGGCCGAAGCCGCTCTGCTTGTATCCGCCGAAGGGCGAACCCGAGTCGTACTGGTTGTAGGTGTTGATCCACACGGTGCCGGCGCGGATCTCCCGGGCGATGCGGTGCGCCCGGCCCACGTCGCGGGTCCAGATGCCGGCCGCCAGCCCGTAGATGGTCCGGTTGGCCTTCTCGACGGCGTCGGCGGTATCCGAGAACGGGATGACCGCCGCCACCGGCCCGAAGATCTCTTCCTGCGCGATGCGCATGTCCGGGCTGACGTCCGCGAAGATGGTGGCCTGCACGAAGTTGCCTTTACCGTCGACCGTGGCGGCCTCGCCCCCCGTCACCAGCCGGGCGCCGTCGGCCTTGCCGGCCTCGATGTATCCGAGCACCACGTCCCGCTGCCTGCGGCTCACGATCGCCCCCATGCGCGTCTTCGGGCCCATGGGATCGCCCACCGCCATCCCGTCCGCGCGCGCCGCCAGCCCGTCCAGGAACTCGTCGTAGACCGACTCCTGCACCAGGATGCGCGAGCCCGCCGCGCACACCTCGCCCTTCCCGTAGAAGATGCCGGTGTTGGCGCCACGCACCGCGCTGCCCAGGTCGGCGTCCGCGAAGACGATGTTGGGCGACTTGCCGCCCAGCTCCAGGGAGACCTTCTTCAGCGTTTCCGCCGCCTCCCGCATGATCGTCTTGCCGACCTCGGTCGAGCCCGTAAAAGCGATGGCGTCCACTCCGGGATGGCGCACCATGGCGGCGCCGGCTCGTGTGCCGCGTCCCGGGACGACGTTCAGAATGCCGGGCGGAAAGCCTGCCTCGGCGGCCAGCTCGCCCAGCAGCAGGGCCGTCAGGGGCGTCTCCATGGCCGGCTTCAGCACCACCGCGTTCCCGCACGCCAGCGCCGGCGCGACCTTCCAGGTGGCGAGCGACAGGGGGAAATTCCAGGGCACGATGCACCCCACCACCCCCACGGGCTCGCGCAGGGTGTAGTTCAGAAACGGTCCCTTCACCGGGATGGTCTCGCCCTGGATCTTGTCGGCCAGCCCGGCGAAGTAGCGGAAGTTCTCCACCACGCTGGGCACGTCGACGTAGCGCGATTCGAAGATGGGCTTGCCGTTGTCGCGGGTCTCCGTCTCCGCGATCAGTTGGGCGTCGCGCTCGATCAGGTCCGCCAGCCGCCATAGCAGGCGCGACCGCTTGTGGGCGTCGGTGCGGCGCCAGGCCTTCGACGCGAGCGCGGCGTGCGCCGACTCCACCGCTCTCGCCACATCCTCCCCGGTCGCCTCCGCGACTTCGGCCAGCACCTCTCCGGTCGCGGGATTGGTGGTCGCGAAGGTGGCCCCGGAGGCCGACGGCACCATCGCGTTGTCAATCCAGAGACCGCGTGTGGGCACGCCGCTCATCCGACTACCTGCCCTGGAAAGCGGCGCGGCGCTTCTCCACGTAGGCGGCGATGCCCTCCGTCGCATCCTCGCTCTGGAAGAGCTGCTGCTGGAACTCGCGCTCGACGGCCAGACCGGTCTCGAAGGGGATCTCGGCGCCCGTCTGGACCGATCTCTTGATCAGGCCGACGGCCTTCGATGCCTTGCCCGGCGGCGTGAATCCGCCCGCGAACTCCAGGGCCTTCGCCATGAAGTCGTCCCCGGATTCCGCCTCGATCACACGGTTGATGATGCCGTGGTCGAGGGCCTCGGCAAAGCCGAAAAGCTGTCCGGTGGTCATCATCTCGATGGAGCGCGACTTGCCGACCAGGCGCGCGAGCCGCTGGGTGCCGCCGGTGCCGGGCAGCACGCCCAGGTTGATCTCGGGAAGCCCGATGCGGGAACCGCCCGCCCGCGCCACCCGCAGGTCGCAGGCCATGGCGATCTCGAGCCCGCCGCCCACAGTGTGCCCGTTGAGCGCGCCGATGGTGAGCTTCGGGGTATGCTCGAGGCGGTTGAGCGTCTCGTTGGCGTGCAGACAGAAGAAATACTTGAACGTCGGCGTGACCTCGTTGAGCATCTGGATGCTGGCGCCCGCGCTGAAGAACTTCTCGCCTCTGCCGGTGAGCACGATGACGTGTGCGTCCTCGTCCATGCGCGCTCTCAGGATGCAGGCGTCGAGCTGCTGCATCATGCCATAGGTGTAGGTGTTCGCCGGGGGATCGTCGAGGGTCAGGATGCAGACGCCGTCCTTGACATCGTAGTGGACCAGGGTCTGGTCGGTCATGCGGGTTTCTCCGTGATGAATGGTGCGGTGTTTTCTCGAATGGGCGCACAATTATAGTGCCGCGGCTCCGGACCGGGGACCCTGAAAGGGGGCCGGGATCCGGTCCGGGCCCGGAGACTGCCGTCCGGCGACGATCCGTCAGCGCGACCGACCGATGGCGCGTCCGGGCGTCCAGGGGGCTCCCGCGGCGGCCAGCGCCTCCTCCAGCTCGGCCAGTGCTCCGCCCATGAGGTCGGCGAGGTCCTGCTCTACGCCCGCGAGGTCTCTCTCGGCGATCTCGATGTTTCGCCGCTGGGTCGCGGTCGGGTCCTGGCGCGTCTGCCAGTGACCTCCCACGACGTTGCCCACCCGGTTGGCGACCGACGGCACGCTGGGTTCGTTGAGGGAGCCGCGCAGCTGGTCCCCCTGCAACCGCAGGCGGATGCCGGCGAATGCCTGCTCGACCTCGTCGATGCCGCCGAACAGTTCGGCTCCCGCGGCGGGTGTACGCAACAGAGCGGCGCGCATGTAGCCAAGCCGCTCCGACTGGC
This sequence comes from Longimicrobiales bacterium, assembly GCA_965221785.1. Taxonomy (GTDB): domain Bacteria; phylum Gemmatimonadota; class Gemmatimonadetes; order Longimicrobiales; family Gaopeijiaceae; genus BD2-11. Next base: position 2,462,664 of record CBDCSR010000003.1, on the reverse strand, counting down.
GCCCCAGTTCCGAGCTGGCTACCCCGATGCGCCGCTGCAGCTCGCTCACGCGGTGCTGAAAGGCCGCCACCGCCACGAAGTCGGTTCCCGGAGGCGCATTCGGAACCGGCTTTACCCGGAAGCTCTGCGCCCCGCCGACCTCCTCGACGCCGTCCGCCGTGACAAGCACCAGTTGCGCCGAGTACTCGCCGGGAGGCGCCAGCGGCCCGGCCGGAGCGGACGCCCACGGCGGGAGGAACGCCGGGGTGGTGAGGTTGATGGGGTTGGGCGCAGGTCTCCGCAGGTCCCAGGTGACGCGGTGCAGCCCGGCGCGCGCGGGGCCCTGGACCCAGCGCACCGGCGCGCCGCTGGCGTCCGAGACCCGCACCAGCGCCCTCGGCCCGCTCTCGGCGGCCTCGGCGCGCAGCGTCTCGTATCCGGGGAAGGGCACGTCGGTGCTCAACTCGCGCATCTCCGCTTCCTGCTCGGCGCGCCGAGCCCCCGCGGTCGAGGGCACTTCGGAGAGGAAGTAGGTGAGCGTGGCCCCGAAGGGCGGGTTGGGCGCCGAGTAGGCGTCGGTCCCCAGCGTCGGGCGCCCCGGCGCCTGGTTGGGAATGCTCGGGATGTACCACCACGCGTCCCGCGCCGGCCACACCCCCGCGCCATCCTCCGCGGCCAGTGCCCCGCCCGCGATCTCGCGTAGCGGGCTGTAGTCGTCCAGCACGTAGAAGCCCCGCCCGAACGTGGCGCCCACCAGGTCGCCGTCCCGCCGCTGCAGCTTCAGGTCGCGGAAGGCGATGGTGGGCGCGCCCTGGAGCCGGTGCCAGTTCTCGCCCCCGTTGGGAGAGAAGTAGAGGCCCCACTCCGCCGCCAGGAAGAGCAGGTCCGCGTTCTCGTGGTCCTGCTGGATCGCCCAGGCGATGGTTCCATCCTCCAGATCCCCGGAAATGGAGGACCAGCTCTGCCCGCTGTCGTCGCTCCGGAAGACGTAGGGCGCGTAGTCGCCGGTCTTGTGCGCGTCCGCGACCGCGAACACCGTCGCGGCGTCGTGCTGGCTAGCCTCGACATCGTTGATGAAGGAGCGCTCCGGAACCCCGGGAAGCGCCGCCGCGCCGCTCCAGCTGCCGCCGCCGTCCGGGCTGAAGTGGATCAGCCCGTCATCGGTGCCGACGTACAGGACATCCTCCTGCACCGCGCTCTCGCTGATGGAGGTGATCGTGGCGTACATCGACATGGCGCCGTTGTCGTGCAGCGCGTCGAGTTCCCACACGCGGCCCATGAAGGGCAGCTCGTAGCGATTGGTGTTGGTGGTCAAGTCGCCGCTGACCGCCGTCCAGGAGTCGCCCCGGTCCTCGCTTCTCCACACGCGCTGCGAAGCGAAGTAGAGCCGGTTCGTGGAGTGCGGACTCACCAGGATCGGCGAATCCCAGTTCCAGCGCTCCGGCGGATCTCCGACTTCGGGCTGGGGCTGGATCTGGATGGCCTCGTCGCTCCGGCGATCGACCCGGTACAGGTTCCCCACCTGCGTCATCAGGTAGAGGATGTCCGGGTCGGAGGGATCGAATTGCACCCCGTAGCCGTCCGCGCCCATCGGGAAGTACCAGTCCGAGTTGCGCACCCCCTCGACGTGGGTTGTGCGCGATGGCCCCCACAGCGTCCCCAGGTCCTGCGCCCCGCCCAGGATCTCGAAGAAGGGTTCCCGGTTGGAGAGGGCGACCTTGTAGAACTGCGAGATGGGCATGTTGGGGAAATGGCGCCAGGTCTCTCCTTCGTCGAAGGTCTCGTAGAGTCCGGCGTCCGTCCCCGCGAGCATGTGCCGGGTGTCCTGCGGGTCGAACCACAGCGCGTGGTTGTCGGAGTGCTTCTGGCGACCGTCGCCCAGCGTTGCGAAGGTGGCTCCACCGTCGCGCGTGATCTGGTAGAACACGTCCATCTGGATCACCAGGTCCGCATCCGTCGGGGAGGCCTCGATTTCCTGGTAATAGTGCGGGCCGGTCCCCCCGGAGATGTAGGAGTTGCGCTTCTCCCAGCTCTCGCCCTGGTCGGTGGAGCGGTAGAAGCCCCGCTCCTCGTCGTTGGCCTCGATGGTGGCGTATACGATGTCCGGGTCGGCCGGCGTGACCGCGAGCCCGATCTTGCCCATGTCTCCGGAGGGAAGTCCGCGCGTCACCTCGCGCCAGCTGTCTCCGCCGTCGGTGGACTTGTGGATGCCGGAGGATGGGCCGCCCGCCATGTAGCCCCAGACATGCCGGCGGCGCTGGAAGGCGGCGGCGTAGACGACGTCGGGGTTGCCGGGAGCGAACTCGATGTCGGTGACCCCGGTGTGTTCGTCGAGCGCGAGCACCTGCTGCCAACTGTTGCCGCCGTCGGTGGTCCGGTAGACGCCGCGCTCGCCGCCGGCCGACCAGAGCGGACCCTCCGCCGCGACCAGCAGGGTATTCCCGTCGTCGGGGTGAATGAGGATCTTGCCGATATGCTCGCTGTCCGCGAGGCCCACCTGCTCCCAGCTGCCGCCTCCGTCACGGCTGCGATAGACGCCCGAGCCCCACGCCACGTGGCGCCCGCTCACGTTCTCGCCGGTGCCCGCCCACACCACCTCCGGGTTGGCGGGGTCGAGGGCGAGGTCGCCGATGGAGTAGGTGGGCTGATCGTCGAACACGGGCGTCCAGGTGACGCCGGCGTTGGTGGTCTTCCATATGCCGCCCGAGCCCACCGCCACGTACCACACGGAGCGGTCGGCGGGGTTCACTTCGATGTCGGCGATGCGCCCCCCGGCAACCGCCGGGCCGATCTCTCGTAGGGACAGGTCTGAAAGGGCGTCGGCGACGGAGACCTGGGCGCGTGCCGGCGAGGGCAGCGCGCAGGTCAGGAGCGCGAGAGCGGCGAGCGAGCGTCGGACTGAGCGGGCGATGATGGGCATGGCTGATACGGGGTTGGGAAGAGTCGGGCTGCGGCGCGCAACGGGGCGGGCAAGTGGATTGCCGGGTCCATTGCGGGCCGGCCACATGGCTTCGGGACACCGCCACCATGCCGGGGAGCGCCCCTGCGGGCAAGTGCGGTTTCAAGTCGCGGCTGTCGGGCAGGCCGCGGCCCTGCTCCGCCCCTCATCGCCCGCGCGCGGAACAGGCGCCGCTCCCGGTGCGCGCGAATTCATCCACGGATCGCTAGTTTGCTGGAACGGCGCGCGCGGATCGGGGGATTACAGGACGACGCGAAAAGCCGCAGGTTTCGGAGGTCAGCAAGAGGAGGAGGGCCGACACTGGTGAAGATGTCAATGCGTGTCATGGCCGGCGGGATCCTGGTCGCCGCCGGGGCGAGTCTGGGATTCGTTACCGGCGAGGTCCCCCAGGAGCCCGGTGGCCGCGCGCCGGTGGTGGTCGTGCCCGTCACCGGCGTGATCGAGCTTGGTCTTGCGCCCTCTATCGAACGGGCCATCCGCGAGGCCGAGGCGGAGGGCGCCGCGGCGCTGGTGCTGGACATCGACACCCCCGGAGGTCGCGTGGACGCCGCCGAGCGCATCGGCGACGCCATCGCGGACGCCGGCATTCCCGTCTATGCCTACGTCAACCGCCGCGCACTCTCCGCGGGCGCGCTGATCTCCCTTGCCACCGACGGGATCCTCATGCGGCCCGGATCGGTGATTGGCGCCGCGACCCCGGTGGACGGCTCGGGGGAAAGGGCCAGCGAGAAGATCGTCTCGGCGATGCGCAGCGAGATGCGCGCGCTGGCCGAGGCGGCGGAACTCGATCCGGCGGTCGCCGAGGCGATGGTCGACGAGGCCATTGCCATTCCCGACGTGGTGGAGGAGGGACAGTTGCTCACCCTTACCACCGAGGAGGCCGTGGCTCTCGGCTACGCGCGCCAGGTCGACGACCTTGATGCGGTGCTGGAGGTCGCCGGCGCACGCGAAGCGCCCATCCGCAGGCACGAGATCAACTGGTCCGAGCGCCTGGTGCGCTTCCTCTCCCACCCCACCGTCGCCCCGTTCCTGCTCTCCCTGGGGTTCCTGGGGCTCATCATCGAGATCCGCACCCCCGGGCTCGGCGCGCCGGGGCTGGTCGGCGTCCTCTGCCTGTCGGGGTACTTCGGCTCGCACCTGATCGTGGGGCTGGCCGCCTGGACCGACCTTCTCCTCGTGGGAGGAGGCGTCGGGCTGCTCGCCGCCGAAGCCCTCCTGATCCCCGGGTTCGGCATCCTCGGCGTGCTCGGCATCGCCGCCATCGTGGGCGGCGTGTTCATGAGCATGCTGGGCGGTCTGCCCACGGCCGCCGACTTCTCCCAGGCCAGCACCGTCGTCTCGCTCAGCCTGGTCATCATACTGGTGACCTCGTGGGCTCTCTTGCGACGGCTTCCGCGGAGCCGCCACATCGCGCGCTCCGGCCTCCTGCTCAAGGACGCCACCGACCGCGAACACGGCTTCGAGTCCGCCAGCCGGCGCGAGGACCTGGTAGGGTCGGAAGGCGTGGCGCTCACGGATCTGCGCCCTGCCGGCACCGGTCTCTTCGGCGACGAGCGGGTGGATGTCGTCGCCGACTCGGAGTTCATCTCCGAAGGCGAATCCATCCGGGTCCTGAGCGCCGAAGGCTATCGGTGCGTGGTCCGCCCGGTGAAGAAGGGGTCCTCGAACCCCAAGCAGCACGAATCCTGATACTCAAGCCCTCCCTTGTCCCCACACGGATGACATCCAATGGAAGCCATCGCCGCTCTGTTTTTTCCTGTACTGATCGTCGTTTTCATCCTCATGGTGCTGTGGGCGGTACCCGTGCGCCTGTGGATCGAGGCCATCTCGGCCGGCGTGCGGCTGGGCATCACCTACCTGATCGGCATGCGCCTGCGCAAAGTGCCTCCGCCCGCCGTGGTGCGGCCCCTCATCTGGGCCACCAAGGCCGGGCTGTTCATCCGCATCGCGGACCTTGAGGCGCACTACCTCGCCGGCGGACGGGTGGACCGCGTGGTGACCGCGCTCATCAGCGCCGACAAGGCCAACATCGAACTCTCCTTCAACCAGGCCGCGGCGATCGACCTGGCCGGCCGTGACGTCTTCGAGGCGGTCCAGGTCTCGGTGAACCCCAAGGTCATCACCACGCCCCGGGTGGCGGCGATGGCGCGCGACGGCATCCAGTTGATCGCGGTCGCGCGCGTGACCGTGCGCGCCAATATCAACCGGCTGGTCGGGGGCGCCGGCGAGGAGACCATCGTCGCGCGCGTCGGGGAGGGCATCGTCTCCAGCATCGGTTCGTCGGACACGCACCAGGCGGTGCTCGAGAACCCGGACAGCATCTCCAAGGCGGTGCTCGCCAAGGGACTCGACTCGGGGACCGCCTTCGAGATCCTCTCCATCGACATCGCGGATGTCGACGTCGGCAAGAACATCGGCGCCGAGCTGCAGACCGACCAGGCCGAGGCCGACAAGCGCGTCGCCCAGGCGCGGGCGGAGGAGCGGCGCGCCATGGCGGTCGCTTCCGAGCAGGAGAACGTCGCCAAGGTGCAGGAGATGCGCGCCAACCTGGTGGAGGCCGAGGCACAGGTGCCGCTGGCCATGGCGGACGCCTTCCGCGACGGCAACCTTGGCGTGATGGATTACATCCGGTACCGTAACGTGCAGGCGGACACTGCGATGCGGAACTCGATCGCAGGCGAGGACGAGTCCGCTTCGGGCGAGCCCCTGGCGTAGGCCGGAGAGACGGCGGATGGCCTGCGCGCGTAACGCGGAAGACGCGGCATGAGCACCGGACTTCTTCTGTTCCTGGTCTTCATGGCGCTGTCCATCATCGACAGCGTTGCTCGGGCGCGCCGCAGCCAGCAGCAGAAGGAGGCGCTTCCTCCCGAGGAAGAGGGCGACGAGGAGTGGCGTGCGGAGCGGTCGCCGGCTCAGGCGGAGGAGGGTGAGGCCGGGAAGAAGGAGCCGGGCGAAGCCCTGGGGGAGCTCGTGGGCCTGGAGAAGCTCATGGGCCCGGGTTACCTGGAGAAGCTGATGGGGCCCGGTATTGCGGGTGTGATGCAGGACGAGGAGGACACGCCGGAAGAACCTGCGGGTGCGCGGCCGTCGACGCCGGATGACCGGCGGCGGCCCTCGCTGGGCCGGGAAGAGCGCAGGCAGGTCGCGCGCGAGCGGCGCACCTCGGACCAGGAGCGCCGGAGGTCCGAGGCAGGGAGGCGGGCACGGGTTGACCGGGCGCCGGAAGGCGCCGGGCGTGAACGAGGGCGGCCCCGCGTTGAACGGGGATCGCCTGCGAGCGGCCGTCGACTTTCCAGAGGCGACGAGAGCAGAGGTCGCCCGGTTCGCGGGCCGCGTGAGGTGGTGCCCCTGCGGGACTCGGCCGCCGGGGAACGGCGTCGCCTTGAGCCCGCGGCCGCCGGTGCGCCGGGTGCCGGACGCGGCGGGCGCGCGCGCCCCCCCATCTACAGGGAACTCTTCGGGAGCGGCGACCGGAATTCGCTGCGGCGCGCCTTCGTGCTCAAGGAGATACTGGACGCTCCGTCCTCGGAGCGCCCCGCGGATCGGCGCGAGACCGGGTAACTACATCTCCCCGCGCGCCATGCGCCGCAGCACCGTGTGCAGGATCCCCGCGTTCCGGTAGTATTCGACGTCGACCGCGGAGTCCAGCCGCGCGATCGCCTCGAAAGCCACGTTTGAGCCGTCTTCACGTTCGGCCGTAACCGCGAGCAGCTCGTGCACGTCGATACCGTCGGCGATGCCCGAGATGCGGAAGGTCTCGTGGCCCGTGAGTCCGAGTGCCTTGACGCCCTCCCCGTCCTTGAACTGCAGGGGAAGCACACCCATGCCCACCAGGTTCGAGCGGTGGATGCGCTCGTAGCTCTCGGCGATCACCGCGCGCACGCCGAGCAGGCTGGTCCCCTTGGCGGCCCAGTCCCGTGAACTGCCGGTTCCGTATTCCTTGCCGGCCAGCACCACCAGCGGCGTGCCGTCGTCCCGATACCGCATCGCGGCGTCGTAGATCGACATCACCTCGCCCGTGGGATGATGCACCGTGTATCCGCCCTCGGTGTCGTCCAGCAGCAGGTTGCGGATGCGCACGTTGGCGAAGGTGCCGCGCATCATCACTTCGTGGTTGCCGCGCCTGGCGCCGAAGGTGTTGAACTCCCACGGCTTGACCCCGACGTCCTGCAGAAACCGGCCTGCGGAGCCGTCGCGCGGGATGGCTCCCGCCGGCGAGATGTGGTCTGTGGTGGTGGTATCGCCGAGCACCGCCAGCACCCGGGCTCCCTCGACGTCGGCGAAGGGCTCGGCCTCCGTGCTCATCCCCTGGAAGAAGGGGGGCAGGCGGATGTAGGTCGATTCCGGATCCCAGTCGTAGAGCCCGGCCGAATCGGCCTGCGCCAGTGACTTCCACAGGTCGTCGCCCTCGAAGACCTCCGCGTAGCGGCTCTCGTACATTGCGGGCTTGAGCGCGCTCTGTACGGTGTCGCGGATCTCCTCCGGGGCCGGCCAGACGTCGGCGAGGAAGACGGGTTCGCCGTCGGATCCGGTGCCCAGCGGCTCTTCCCCGAAGTCGATGTCGATGCGGCCCGCGAGGGCGAACGCGACCACCAGGATCGGCGAGGCCAGGTAGTTGCCCCGGATCTGCTGGTGGATGCGCGCCTCGAAGTTGCGGTTGCCGCTCAGGGCCGAAGTCACCACCAGCCCCTGGTTCTCGACGGCCGAAATGATGGGGTCCGGAAGTGGCCCGCTGTTGCCGATGCAGGTGGTGCAGCCGTACCCGACCACATTGAAGCCCAGGGCGTCCAGGTGGCGGGTGAGGTCGGCGGCGTCCAGGTAGTCGCTCACCACCTTCGACCCCGGCGCCATGCTGGTCTTGACCCAGTGGGGCACGGCGAGGCCGCGCGCCACCGCGTTCCGGGCGAGCAGCCCGGCGCCCACCATCACCGACGGGTTGGAGGTGTTGGTGCAGCTGGTGATGGCCGCGATGACCAGGGTGCCGTCGGTGATCTCGGCGGAACCGGTCTCGAGGTCGACCTCGACCGTGCGCCGATCCCCGTTCGCGGAAGCCGTCGCGCCGCCCGCGGCGGAGTCGCCGTTGGCCTGCGGGAGCGGGATGCCCGGACGCAGCCCCGGGAGGTCCCGGTGGAAGCTCGAGCGGAGGCCGGTCAGGGCAATGCGGTCCTGCGGCCGCTTCGGCCCCGCCACCGAAGGCTCCACCGTGGAGAGGTCGATCTCGAGGCGCGCCGTGTACTCCGGATCCGGGGTCTCGTCGGTGCGGAAGAGTCCCTGTTCCTTGGCGTAGCGCTCGACCCGCTCCACGACCGAAGCGGGGCGCCCGGTTCCGCGCAGGTATTCGAGCGTGCCGTCGTCTACCGGGAAGAAGCCGATGGTGGCTCCGTACTCGGGCGACATGTTGGCGATGGTGGCGCGGTCGGCCAGCGAAAGGCTCGAGAGCCCCGACCCGAAGTACTCGACGAAGCGGGCCACTACCCCGTACGCGCGCAGCTTCTCGGTCACGGCGAGCACCAGGTCGGTGGCGGTCGCGCCCTCCTGCAGCGCGCCCGTGAACTTCACTCCGACCACCTCCGGCAGCAGCATGTAGTAGGGCTGACCGAGCAGGACCGCCTCCGCCTCGATGCCGCCGACCCCCCAGCCCACCACCCCCAGTCCGTTGATCATCGTGGTGTGCGAGTCCGTGCCCACCAGCGTGTCGGGGCAGGCGACCCAGGCGTCGCCGTGCCGGCGGCGTTCCACCACCGACGCGAGGTACTCCAGGTTGACCTGGTGCACGATGCCCGTCCCCGGCGGCACCACACGGAAGTTGCGGAAGGCGTCCTGCGCCCAGCGCAGCAGGGCGTAACGCTCCCAGTTGCGCTCCATCTCGCGCTCGACGTTCCTGCGGTACGCCGTGTCGGACCCGAAGTAGTCCACCTGCACCGAGTGGTCGATGACGAGGTCGGCGGGCACCACCGGGTTGATGCGCTCGGGATCGCCTCCCATGGCCGCGATCCCCGACCTCATGGCGGCCAGGTCCACCACGGCGGGCACGCCCGTAAAGTCCTGCAGCACCACCCGGGTGGGCAGGAAGGGCACGTTGGCGCCGGCATTGGTAGGGCTCCACGCCGCCACCGCGCGCACGTCCTCCTCGCTCACGTAGCCCCCGCCGGCGTGCCGGAGCGCGTTCTCGAGCAGGATGCGGATGGAGAAGGGAAGGCGGTCGAGGGAGGCGAGGCCCTGTTCTTCGAGGGCTCCGAGGCGGTAGAAGGAGGTCTCGCCCTCGCTCGGGTTCAGGGTGGCGAGCGAGCCGAAGGCGTTGTTCGGGGATGTCTTCACGGGTCTGCTACCTGGGTCGTGGAGCCGGGGCGCCGTCGCGCGGGGCGACGAATTCTCGTCAACCCAAACTAACATCCCAACGACCGCTCATGCGCCGGATGATGAGCTCGATTACACCGTTCCGGCCGGGTTCCACGCATGTCGTCCTGCGACCTCACCCCGGTTGGTCGCAAGTATCGCGTTGGCGCTACGCCTGGCGCGGCAGCAACTCGTGCGTGAGCACCCGTTCCGCATTGAGCGAGAGCACGCGAAGCGCTCGATGAGTTGCGGCGCTTCTCGACCGGAGTGAAGCCGGAGGTCAGGAGCTCTTCGATACGTCCACCGTCGTGGACTGTGGCGATCACGCCTTGGCACGCCCATGTCGGGCCACGCGCTGTTGACCACTTCAGAGCATGCGCCCGCAAATCGGCTACTGTGTATCGTCCGTCTGTCACGATAAAATACCGAAAATATCACATGTAATCCGTGACCCGGTTCCCTCTTTCAGCCCTTGGTCCGGGCGGACACCCCGTTTTCGAATCCTTGCGCGAGAGCGAATAGCACCGTTTAGTCAGTGAAAATCATGAAATAATCGGTTAATCGTCGTAATCCATCGGAGTCGCGATATCGGTCTATCGCGCAGTTGCCCGGGCGGAAGACGGACTCAGTCCGTGACGCGGCGTCACATGCTAGCGAGGACAACGTGCCGTATGGTCACGCTGCTCGCGGCCGCGGCCTGGGCCAATGGATGCGGGGACGGCGACAGCCCCATCGCGCCTCCCCCCGAACCGCCTCGTCCGACGATGGTGGCCGTAAGCCCGGCCACGGCTGAACTCTCCGCGCTGGGTGCCACCGTCCAATTCACGGCGGAGGTGCGCGACCAGAACAGCCAGGCGATGCCGGCGGCGGTCGTCATATGGTCGAGCGCGAATGCGTCCGTCGCGATCGTGGACGCGACGGGCCTGGTGACGGCAGTGGCCAACGGGGCAGCGACCGTGACGGCGACCTCGGGAGCAGTGTCCGCGAGCGCGCGGATTTCCGTGGAACAGGCCATGTCGGCGGTCCGGGTATCGCCGGGATTCACTGCGTTGTTGGTCGGAGACACCGCGCGTTTTGTAGCAACGGCACTGGACGCAAGGGACAACGAAGTGGCCGGCCTGGAGTTCGAGTGGTCGTCGAGCGACGCGGCGATTGCGACGGTGGACGGGTCCGGGCTAGTGCATGCCGGTGCGGTCGGCGAGGCGACGATCATCGCCATGTATGGAGCACTGGCGGACTCCTCCCACGTCTCCGTGCTTTCGAGCGATGTCTCCGATCATCACGCGGCGCTCACGGCGAGCCTTCCGGAGCGCCCGTTCATGAACACGACAGTGGGTGGGACCGACGGTTACACCCGAACGGTCGGCACGTTGCGACTCGGGCTCAATGCAGACGCCTTTCCGGTGATTGTCGCCCAAGGCGACATGCCGTCTGTGCTCGTGGCCGGATCGCGCCTTGGCGAGGGCAGGGTGGTCGCGTTCTCCGGGACGGATTTCCTGTCATCGGAGGAGCCGGGGCTACTCGGCAACGCTAACGTCGACCGCCTCCTCGCCAACGCCGTTCGGTGGACGGCGAGCGTTGGCATCGCGCCGGCGCGGGTCGTAGCCGACAATCGTGGGATTGCGGACGCGTTGGCGGCGGAGGGACTGGACAGTATCGAGGTGATCGGCCGAGGCGGGGGCTCGCGCGAGTGGAGCGGCGCTTTGCATAACGCGGATGTCGCCGTGGTTGTGGTCAACCATCGGTGGGGTGCCCGACTGGTCCCGGACGACGTGGCCGCGCTTCGTGAGTTCACGGAGGGCGGAGGCGGGCTCGTCATCGCCGGCTCAGCCCTGCATTGGAGCTGGTGGATCGATGAGTACCACGGGCCCTTTACGGGGGACGCCCTGCTCGAAGGCACCGGCATCTCATGGAACGAGGACTCGATCAGGGACATCGCGTCCGCCACCACGAGTTTTGAGGTACGCCTGTTGCCGTCGGTGGTTTGGGCGAAGTACATCAGAGGAGGGTCGCTCGACGCGACCCAGATGGCGCTCCTGCCCGGCGTCTTCAACGCTGCCTTGGAGTTCGGTCGTTCCGAAGAACTGGAATTGGCCCTCGCCCGTCTAGTGCGCGAGACACCCACATTGCCGACGTCAAGCACGGTGCCGGAAGCCCGGCTTGCCGCCCAGGTCGCCGAGACGCTTAGTCCGCACAGATGGCCTGAAACACACCCCTGGGCGGTCGATTTTCCCGGCCTTCCTGCCGCGGACGCCCGTCTTGCGGATGGCACTGTGACCGTGGACGCCAGCCGGAGTGAATTCCCCGCGAACGCCACAACGCACGAGCGGCACATACCTCTTGGATTCTACGCGCCGCCGGGCGCGTTGGTCACGATCGAGGTCCCACCGGGTCATGCCACTGGAGATCTGTGGGTATCGGTGGGCGAGTTGCATGACAACTTGAGACAGGGGTACGCGGCCCAGCCGGTTTGGCGGCGCGCGCCCTGGCTTCGTCGCGAGTTTCCCTTGGCGGACAGACAAACCGCTGTCACCAACGCCTACGGCGGGTCTATCGCGCTCATGGTGCCGGACGACTACACGGGCACGATCCCGGTCACAGTCCGGGGCGCGATTCCCATGGCGGTGTATACGGCGGGCGAGTCGAACGCTGCCGAGTGGTTTGCCGATCTGGACGCGGGAGCACCGCAGGCCATCATCCAGAAGATGGGCGGCATCCGGTTGATCATCTCCGCCGAGAGCGCCCGCGGCATAAGCGAGCCGGGAGAGGTCGCGGCGTTCTGGGACGGGTTCCAGCAACATCACGCCGAACTCGCGGGAGAACCCGTTCCGCGCGCATTCGAGAGCATCTGGATCTTCGATCCCCAGGTCGGCAGGGGCTATGCCAATGCGGGTTACCTTCGCATCAACTATCCGCTTCACGGAGAACACTGGGTGCTGGTGCCCGGGACGGCGGAGGGCCGAGAGTACCTCGCCAGCCTGCCCGATGTCGGCCCGCAGCAGCCGGTTGTGGACCCGCCGCCGTCCAGCGGCTACTCCCCGTCGGCCCACGGCGTCGGGTGGTGGCTCTTCGGCCACGAACTCGGGCACCAGTGGCAGACCGAGGACTGGACCGGACACGGGATCACCGAGGTCGGGGTGAACCTGTTCACGATGTACACGTTGAACTACTACCTTTACGCGGGCGACGACTTCAACGTCTACACGGAGCGCAAGACGCACGGCTGTGCCGCCCCCCTGAACCATGCCGCTCTCGCAAGACAAAGGTGGTCCACCTCCGGCAACTGCCAGAAGCTGGCCCTGTACCGCCAACTGATCAGCGAGTTCGGATGGGAGCCCATGAAGGCGGTTTTCCACAGCTACTACGATCCGGCCTACCCTCGTTCGATGTACGGTGGCGCGCTCGACGGGTTCGCGATCCGGTTCAGCGCCATCGTGCAGCGTGATCTGGTCGGCTTCTTCCGGAAGTGGGAGTACCCGCTCTCCGAGTCCGCTGCGGCGACTATCCGCTCCTTCAGGTACGAGGAATGGCTGCCGCCGGGTTGGTAGGGCTCCGGGCTGGCCCTCGTCGGCCCAGCCCCATTTGCGGGTTGGATGCGAGGTAGTAGACGACCACCCTCTTCCGTCTTGGCTCGATGGACGCTCTGGCGCGCGCCCTCTTCCTGGCTCAAGCCAGAGCCGCTCTGGCGAGAACGTCGCTCGCGCACATCGGTCGCGATCTCGGTGTGCCGCCGTACCAAGTGAGCACGATAGCGATGCGCGAGGGCGGTTTTCCCACAAGGGCCAAGTTGATCGAGTTGCCGCGCGACGCCATCTGTGCGGCCTACGAGAAGAGCGGTAGCATGGCGAACGTTGCGAAGCGGTTTGTGCTATTCGCAGCAGCCCATCTCGAACGCAAATGCACGCGCGTGGCGTCCGGAAGCGAAAGGCGACGCGTTTCGTCGGCTCCAAGATAACATCCCGCCTCCCGATGATGCTCACCGGCGCTACGTTGAAGGATGTTGCCGCGGCCATGGACCCCATGCGCCAACTCGTCCTCCCTCGCTACTGCCAATGACTGATTCCGGGTCTGCCCGGGGGGCGGCGGCCGGTCGTGGTCGTCGGAAGGCGCCCCCAGGAACCGACCACCTCGTCTACGCGGTTCCCGACCTCCGGGCCGGGGTGCGTGACCTGGAGGCGCGTCTCGGCGCGCGGCAGACGCCAGGCGGCAGCCATCCGGGACTCGGAACCCGCAACTCCCTGCTGCGCATCGGTGAACGCGTCTACCTGGAGGTCGTCGGCCCGGATCCGGAGCAGCCGGTGCCGCCCGGCGGCCTCTGGTTCACCGGCGGCACGGCCCCGCTGCCGGCGCTGGTCACATGGGCGGTGCGTTCCGCCGATCTCCACTGCCTGGCCACCGGTCCCGGCGGCCACCTCCTGGGTCCGGTGCGATCCATGTCCCGCACCAGGCCGGGCGGCGAACGCATCGCCTGGACGCTCACGATGCCCGGGAGGCCGCTTCCCCGGCAGGGCATCATCCCCTTTTTCATCGACTGGGGCGACACCCCGCATCCCTGTGCCGAACTCCCCGACCGGGGAGTCCGCCTCGTCCGACTGGGTGGGCGCCATCCTGATCCGGAGGCGGTGCGGCGCGATCTGGATCGGCTCGGCGTGGCGCTCGGGGTGGCGGTGGGGCGGGCGGGACTGGTTGCCGTGCTGGAGACGCCGGCCGGCGACCGGGTCGCACTCTGATGCCCGCAGGGCCCTGCCGCGACGCCAGCGGTGGATCCGCGTCCATTTGCGAGCGGGGCGCTACCGGGTAGCTTAATCGGCCCACCCTGCCGGGATGGCGGAGAATCGGTGGCGCGAATCACGGCAAGAAATCACGTAAGTTCAATCAGGGCTGCACGATCTGCGCTTCTTGCCGTTGACCGATATCTGACTTCATCAAGCCGCGACAGCGAGAGAAACGGGTTTGAATGGCGGGAATCTCGATCCCGCCGAGATCCTCTTCGCGAACCGGATCGCCATCGGCAACTGCGGTGCCTGACTTGAATCGGGCGGCGGTCGGTCACTGCCCGGGCTTGGGTGCAATCTGGGAAGGGCGACTGGGATGTGCGGAACTCGTCCCGGAGGCCGAGGGACCGGCGCCGGGGCGGTGGGCCCGCCGCCCGGCGCGGTTGGCCGGTCCTGGCTCATTCACGACGCCGTTCCCTGCGGGTCACGGCCTCGCACGCTGGCGTGGATTGCCAACCCGGTCTACCTGCGGCTGCTTATTCGTTCACGCAACTCGACGCTCAGCTCTTGGGCCTGCGCCACCTGCTCGTCGGTCATCCAATACGAGATAAGGTTCTTGGCGTCTTGGGCCCTCTCCCGGCGCTCAGCGGCCACACTATACCACGCATAGGCGACCACATAGTCCTTAGGGACACCCCGACCGTCGTCGTACATCAAGGCGAGTTCGTACTGGGCGTCGGCGTGGCCCTGCTCGGCGGCCATGCGGTACCAGCGGACGGCCTCTGTGTCGTCCCTGGGGACATCCCGATCCCCGTTGTCGTACATGAGGCCGAGACGGTACTGGGCGCCGGAGTGGCCTTGCTCAGCGGCGGCTCGATACCAGCGGACCGCCTGCTCGTCGTTCACGAAGGCATCCCAGCCGAAGAAAACGAGGTCCCTCCAAGCGCTGGCATGGTCTTGCTCGGCCGCAGCGCGACACCAGCGGATGGCTTCCCCGTCGTTCTCGGAGACGACCCGGCCGCTGGCGCACATCACGTCGAGGAACAACCAAGCGAGGGCATGGTCCTGCTCGGCCGCAGCGCGATACCAGCGGACCGCCTCCGCGTCGCTCTCTGGGCCGCCCTCGCCAAAATCATACTTGCAGCCGAGGCTCAACTGGGCGTCGGCGTGGCCCTGCTCGGCGGCGGCCCGGTACCCGCGGATCGCTTCCGCGTCATCCTCAGGGTTGCCCCGGCCGCTGGCGTACATCAAGCCGAGGTTCACCTGGGCCTGCGCGTGGCCCCGCTCGGCGGCGGCTCGGTACCAGCCAACCGCTTCTGCGTCGTCCTGGGGGACGCCTCGGAGGCCGTTGTCATACATCAAACCGAGGCTGTACTGGGCGGTGACATCGCCCTGCTCGGCGGCAGCGCGGTACCAGCGGACCGCCTCCGCAGCGCCCTTGGGAACACCATCGCCGTTGTCGTACATCAAGGCGAGACTGTGCTGGGCGGCGACGTGGCCTTGCTCGCCGCCGGCTCGATACCAGCGGACCGCTTCCGCAGCGTTCTCGGGACCGCCGCGACCGTTGTCGTACATCAAGGCGAGCTCGTACTGGGCGGCGGCGTGGCCCCGCTCGGCGGCGGCTCGGTACCAGCGAATCGCCTCCGCGTCGTCCTTCGGGACGCCCCGGCCGTTGTCGTACATCAAGCCGAGCCTGCACTGGGCGTCGGCGTGGCCTTGCTCGCCGGCGGCTCGATACCAGCGGACCGCCTCCGCCTCGTTCACGAAGACATGGTCGAAGAAAATGAGGAGCATCCAAGCGACGGAATGGTCTCGCTCGGCCGCAGCGCGACACCAGCGCACGGCTTCCCCGTCATTCTCGAAGACGACCCGGCCGCTGGCGCACATCACGTCTAGGAACAACCAAGCAAAGGCATGGTCCTGCTCGGCCGCAGCGCGATACCAGCGGACCGCCTCCGCAGCGTCCTCGGGGACGCCCTCGCCAAAATCATACTTGCAGCCGAGGCTCAACTGGGCGTCGGCGTGGCCCTGCTCGGCGGCGGCCCGGTACCAGCGGATCGCTCCCGCGTCATCCTCAGGGTTGCCCCGGCCGCTGGCGTACATCAAGCCGAGGTTCACTTGGGCCTGCGCGTGGCCTTGCTCGGCCGCGGCTCGATACCAGCGAATCGCCTCCGCGTCGTCCTTCGGGACGCCCCGGCCGTTGGCGTACATCAAGCCGAGCCTGCACTGGGCGTCGGCGTGGCCTTGCTCGGCGGCGGCTCGGTGCGAACGGACGGCTTCCGCGTCGTCCTTCGGGACGCCCCGGCCGTTGGCGTACATCAAGCCGAGGTTCACTTGGGCCTGCGCGTGGCCTTGCTCGGCCGCGGCTCGGTACCAGCGAACCGCCTCGATGTCGCCCCTACCGACGCCTCGGCCGTTGGCGCACATCCAGCCGAGGCTGTTCTGGGCGTCAGCATGGCCCTGCACGGCAGCCATGCGATACCAGCGGACCGCCTCGGTGTCGTCCTTGGGAACGCCCCGGCCGTAGTCGTACATCCCACCGAGGTTGTACTGGGCGTCGGCGTGGCCCCGCTCGGCGGCGGCCCGATACGAGCGGACCGCCTCCGCGTCGTCCTTCGGAATACCCCGGCCGCTAGCGTACATCAAGCCGAGGTTGGCTTGGGCGTCGGCGTGGCCTTGGTCGGCGGCGGCCCGATACGAGCGGACCGCCTCCGCGTCGTCCTTCGGAATACCCCGGCCGCTAGCGTACATCAAGCCGAGGTTGGCTTGGGCGTCGGCGTGGCCTTGGTCGGCGGCGGCTCGGTACCAACCAACCGCCTCCACGTCGTCCTTCGGAATGCCCCGGCCGCTGGCGTACATCAAGCCGAGGTTGTACTGGGCGTCGGCGTGGCCCCGCTCGGCGGCGGCTCGGTACCAGTCAACCGCCTCTGCGTCATCCTCGGGGATGCCCCGCCCGCTGGCGTACATCAAGTCGAGGTTGGCCTGGGCGTCGGCGTGGCCCCGCTCGGCGGCGGCCCGGTAAGAGCGGACCGCCTCTGCGTCGTCCTTGGAGACGCCTCGGCCCATGGCGCACATCAAGCCGAGGTTGGCTTGAGCGTCGGCGTGGCCTTGCTCGGCGGCGGCTCGGTACCAGCGGACCGCCTCTGTGTCGTCCTTGGGGACGCCCCGGCCGTTGGCGCACATCCAGCCGAGGCTGTTCTGGGCGTCGGAGTGGCCCTGCTCGGCAGCCATGCGATACCAGCGAACCGCCTCCGCGTCGTCGTCGGGGACGCCCCGACCGATGGCGTACATCAAGCCGAGGCTGTACTGGGCGCGGTCGTGGCCCTGCTCGGCGGCCATGCGGTACCAGCGGACCGCTTCGGTGTCGTCCTTGGGGACACCCCGACCGTAGTCGTACATCCCACCTAGCTTGTACTGGGCGTCGGAGTGGCCCTGCTCGGCGGCGGCTCGGTACGAGCGGACCGCTTCCGAGTCGTCCTCGATGACGCCACGCCCGCTGGCATACATCATGCTTGCGGATGGTGCGACTGCCAGAGCGACCAGGGTCGCCGTAAGCTCCCGGTCATCATCGTCATTCCTCCGCTGGCTTGCGTTTTTCTTGGTCCGCAAAATAGCGGTGTCGGACACCCCGCGCTCGTCAGAGTCAGAGTGTCTCCGACCCCAGCCAACCGGTGTTGATGCCGTGCAGTCAAACGGATCTGAGCTGTCGGTCGATCCGGTTAGTGGCCGTTGGCGTCACGGCGAGGCACCCCCCCGTCCCCGAGCGGCAACACCATGGGTCAAAATGTCCGCTCTCTCCCGCGTCCTCATGGAGGTGGAGGAGGGACGCTTCGTCGGTTCTCCCGTCGCCTTCACGGGCGAACCCACAGGAGGTTCGAGATCACGGCTTGGCCGAACGGTTACAATCGGGACGCTAGCACTGCGGACCCGGCTTCTCACTGTTTCTCGCGCGACGGGTCCGCGTGGCGGGTGGGTTGTGTTCGGGCGGAGCGAGATGTAGGTAAATCGCCTCTCGCTTCCCGGTAGGAGACCGCCGGGCACGTGAGGGCTCGCGACCTTCCCGAGGTGCGCGGCGCGTGCTGGTTTGGAAGGCTGATGTTCGCCGGGAGCAGCGCTACGGGAGCCACAACGAGAGCGTCGACGGCCCAACGGCCCGCTCGGCAAGCGTTTCTATCGGCTGATCGATTTCGCGGGCGGCAAGAGGACGGTGCCGGCCATTCAGGAAACGGAACGCTCCTTTCGTCCGTTGCGGATCAACGTCCAGCGGCAGCCCACTGCGGCACCGCGGCGCAAGCCACCTTGACCGTGCTCCGGTACCCCGCCGACCACCCGCTCTCGATCGCTCCGGCGGTTGCGCTCGACCACGCCGACACCGTGTTGGCCACGTCGCTGGCCAGCACCGATTCGCCCACCCTGCCGACTGCGGCTTTCCCCCGCAGGTACGTACTCCGGGCAAGTTCGGAGCAAGATTCAGTCCATTCCTGTGACCCGAACCAGTCACGAACGATTCGAGCCACTTCCTCGGCCTTGGGCTCCGCGTTGTCGTAAAGCTTGGTTGCCACGAGATAGCTGGTCACACCCAGCATCAACGTCACCCACGCGGGTGCCGGCATCAAGCGCGAGGCGCCGAGCAGCGCCGTCGTTCCGACCATTCCGCGACCGCCACCGCCCAGGATCCGCTTGAATCCCGCGCCATGTCTGGCCTCGTGAAAGCACTTCGCGAGCCCGACGATTGTGACCATGACCATGAGCGGATTCGCGCCGACAGCGGCGGACAGGCCCAGGCTCCCGATGATTTCCGAGAATCGGCGGATCTCCGCTTTGTTCCAACTCAGAGCCAGCGCGACGGCACCCAGCACGGCGCCGACGAACTCGGTAGCCGTGAACGTGGCCATGTCCTTCACCCAAGTCCGGGATATTCCCAGAGTCTCGTTGAGGAACCTCGCAACGGTGTCAAAGGCTTGCTTGTCCCAGGTGACCACCGGTATTCCCTTGGGTGTCGCCATGTCCTTCCATATGGCCGAGACGAACCCCTCCGCCCGCTGCAGCCACCCCTCGTCGGGGAATGCCTTCGCGATCGTCTTCCACGCGCCAAAGAGGTCATGGCTGCCATCGAATAGGCGGTGATCGGCGCCGTGTTCCCCCAACGCATTGTATACCTGATCCAGCGCCTTGTCGTAGCGCGTGGCTGGACCGGAAGCGAACACTGTCCGGGTCCACTGATCCAGTCTAACTGCGACATCGGTTGCGAGCAGGGCGTTTCCGAAGCTCGCTGCCTTCGACGTCACCGGCTCGGACCATCGTCGCAACGGGACCTTCCTGAGCGCACTGGAGCCGACACGCCCTGCTCGGGCGCGCGCATCGCCAACGCGCCCTCCGACTGCTTTCGCGGAACCCGCAAGTTCGTTCCCCAGGTTTCCGGCGGCCCTACCAATGCCTGCGGCACCGCGCTTTAGAGCCCCGGATGCGGAGTCTACCGCACCACGCAATCGAGCAGCCTTGTCACGCTCCGCGACATCGGTCTCGGGTGTCTCGTCTTCCGGGTCATCGGCGCGTTCCATCTGGCCGTGCCCTTCCTCGCGTTGCGGGGGATCGTCGATCAGGTGGAGGTCCTCTACGGGCTCGGCAGCTCTGGCTGCGAGGTCGCCAGCCGGAGCGTCGGGATAGTCTGTCTTGGGAGTCAACTGGGGATCTGTGGGCTGCGATTCCAGCGTAGGTACTTGGAAGAGGAAAGCTGACACTCTGCCAAGGCCCCAGCAACTGGCATCTGGCAGACAGTGGCGAAGTGCCGAAATCGAGCGTCCCCGCAAACTGCTCGTAGGGAGGGCATCGAACTCCAGTGATTCGGCACGTTCAAGGTGCGGACTGCAAGGGCCGCGAAGGCCGTAACTCGAGGACCGGCGAACCTGCGGAGGATTCAGCCAGCGCGGTGCCCGTTCTTCCATCAACCGTCGAAAGACCTCCGCAGGCAGAGGTGGACCAAGGTCACGGCTCGTCCGCAAGAGGGGAGCATTGGAGGCCGTCGGCAAGCCGTAGCCTGCCTGCGACAACCGCATCGTTGGCCGCTGGGGAAGCGCTGGCTCACGCCCCTTGAGGTGCCTAAGCCAGCCGACGCCGTGTTGAACACGGCGGTCTGGCAAGGGGACGCTCCGCTCCCCTTAGACCCCTGGGGTTTCCGCCATCGGTGTCGGCGCGGCGGCTCGACCCCGGCGGGAGGGACGGGCGGAGTCCGTCCCGGAAGCCGGGGGGACCGGCGCCGAAGCGGTGGCAACGCCGACCACGCGGTCGCCGGTCACGACGAGGACTCGCCCGCGAAATTGACGGCCTCGACCGGCGGTGATCGTGGGGCGGCGGGAGACATCCCGCACTTGGCGGCCGGGAACGTTCGGCAAGCGGAAGCGGGCGAACGCCCTAACCGCGAACGCTGCCGGAGCAGCGGTTTTCCGGGGGGATCGAAGGGGGGCAGCGCCACCCCTCGCCAGCCCGCGGTTATACCGTGGGTACGCTGGCTTGTTTCCCATAATCATGCAGATTCCCGCTTGATTTGCATGACCGGGTCACGGGGAAGGCCCGGGCTGTTGAGCGCCCGTGGAGGCGAGCGCAGCGAGCCGGAGCGGGCGCTCAACAGGGACGGTGGTCGGATCGATATGCTGGCAGGCCGTAAAGGGGCCGTGGTAAGTGTGATCGCCACCGTCCTTCCCAATGTCCTGAATGGATACACGAGCATCGAGGCTCGCATAACAAGCACAGGAGAAGGGAAGAACTCATGAGGAGCATCCTCCGCACCGTCGGGATCGACATCTCCAAGGACTGGCTCGACGCCTTCGCCGCGCCCGAGGGGAGAGTATCCCGGTTCCCCAACGACAGCGCCGGCTTCCGGAAGCTGATCGTCTGGATCGGCTCCGGGATCGACCGGATCGCGTACGAACCCACCGGAGCCTTCCACCGCGACTTCGAGGACACCCTCCTGAAGGCCGGGCTCCCCCTGTACGCGATCAACCCCTTCCAGGTCCGGTCCTTCGCCCGCTCCATCGGGCGGCGCGCCAAGACCGACGCGGTGGACGCCCGGATGCTGTCCATCATGGCTTCGGCCATCGAGGACCTGCGCCCGACCGAGGCGCGGTCGGAGGGGCAGCGCGAGCTTGCCGAGCTCCAGCAGATCCGCGACGCGCTGGTCAGGGATCGGACCGCAATCACCAACCGGGCCAGGAACTTGCGCACTTCCGTGGGCAAGCGGGTCACCAGGCAGAGGCTGCGGCAGATCGACCGCCAGCTGAAGCTCATCGATGCCGAGATCCGGCAGCGGATCGGGGAGGAGAAGGAGATGGAGCGCCGGGCCGAGATCCTGACCTCGATCCCGGGCATCTCGGACATCACCGCCGCGGGACTGATCGTCCACTTGCCGGAACTGGGTATGCTCACTCGGTCGGGAGCCGCCAGCCTCGCCGGACTCGCCCCGGTCACCCGGGAGTCCGGAAACTGGAAGGGACGGAGCTTCATCCAGGGCGGCAGGCACCGGGTCCGCCGGCTGCTCTTCATGCCCGCTCTGGTTGCGGCCCATCACAATCCCGACCTCAAGCGGAAGTACGAGGCGCTCCTCGCCAAGGGGAAGCCGCGCAAGGTCGCCCTGACGGCCGTGATGCGGAAGCTCCTCGTCCTCGCCAACGCCCTGGTGCAGCAGGACCGCACTTGGACGGCGCAGCCGCCGCGCGAGTACTCCTGCCCGGCCTTCCCGACGCCCAGCCCGGCGGGGAGCGTTCACGGATGATCGAGCCGGGCAAGAACGGGCGCCGAAGCGGAAGCGTCGCAAAGGGGCGCTGCGAGGCAAGTTGCTTCGTGACAAACGGGCGTCCGCTTGTGAGATGGATACTTGACCACCGTAGCGTGGCTCAAGCCAGCCTTGGCGGACGCATCCGCAAGCCTCTCCGGGCACCGCCCGGAACAGCGGCCACCGGAGCGTTACGCGCAGTTCTCAAAGACTTGTCGGCGGACGGCCACTCGATCCCGGACGCATGGTGGCGGACAACCCTCGCGCTGGGGTCGCTCGTCTAACCTTAGTCCAGGTCCGTTTCATCTCGTTGCTCGCCGCCTTCGATTCACAGGAGAGGTTCTCGATGAACGCCAGCAGGTTAGCCCCGATCTACTCGTCCTTCTTGATGGCCGTCCTAGCTGCGCCCCCTGCTCTCCTCTCTCAGGAGATCGTCGAAGTCACGGGCCGGGACCAACGGG
This sequence comes from Longimicrobiales bacterium, assembly GCA_965221785.1. Taxonomy (GTDB): domain Bacteria; phylum Gemmatimonadota; class Gemmatimonadetes; order Longimicrobiales; family Gaopeijiaceae; genus BD2-11. The sequence continues at coordinate 2,440,446 of CBDCSR010000003.1, read as the reverse complement.
TCGACCCCAACTTCAACGAGGTTTATCGGATCGGGGTAATCGAGGGAGAGTCCTGGGAGATGCTCGGCCACGTGAGCCATGTGGCCTTCGACGCACAGGGTAACCTGTACGTTTTCGACCGCACCGGAGGGATGTTCTCCGAACTGCGCGTCTTGGTGTTCGACGCAACCGGCGCTTTTGTCCGCGAGTTCGGTCGCTCTGGTCAGGGGCCGGGTGAGTTCCATATGCCCATGAACTACGCCGTCTGGCGGGATGGCACGACCATCGTGAGCGACATGGGTCACGCGGCCTACCAGATCTTCGATCCGTCGGGGGGGTTCGTGCGGATGGTGCGGTCCCCGGCGGAGGCGCCCGGAGACGCGGGAGGTGCTTTCATGGGCGCCAGCATCAGGGCTTCGGCGCCCATTCAACCCGATCCTCGGGGCGGCGCCGTTTACGCCGCGTGGTGGGGCATGTCGACGAGCATCGGCGGAACCGGGGCCGACCAGCCCACCAACCGGCCCATTACTCGCTTGGAACTCAATGCCGAGGCCGTGCAAGTCGACACGGTGGTGCGGGGCTGGCTCCCGCCGCGCGAAGCGCGCAACCTCTTCGAGGGTCCCTCCAACGTCACGCTTGAAGGCAGCAGTGCCGACCTCAATCGGATGCTGGGTGGCGTTGTCAGGCCATCGACCTTCGAGCCCGAACTCCTGATGGGCGTTCTTCCGGACGGCGGCATCGTCTATTCAGACTCCTCGGCATATGCGCTGAAGATTGCTCTACCGACGGGGAGCGTGGCACGAATCATCACACGGCCCTTCCGGCCCGAGCCGGTGACGCCGAGGATCGAGGAGCGATACAGGGAGCTGCGGGGCGAGCGCGCCCAGAATGCGATATCGATACCGCGCGGTTCCAGCGGCGCGCCGCCTCCAGAAGGGTCACTTTCGCAGCTGCCATCCTTCACGTTGGTGGACCCGCCCTTCTATCACGAGATCCCCGTGTTGCGGAGCCTCTCCACCACTTGGGAAGGGCGGATCTGGGTGATGCGTCAGGGAGACGAATTGATCGGCGACGGACCGATCGACGTCATGACCGCAGCGGGCGAGTACGTCGGAACGTATCCCTCCGGGGCAACCGCGATGCCGGACGCCTTCGGCCCGGATGGGTTGGCAGCGTTCGTCGAACTGGGCGAGTTCGATGTGTCCCGCGTGGTGGTGCGGAGGCTGTCCACCGAAGTCCGGTGAACCCCATTGCGGGGCTGGCTCTGCCCGCTCGCCAAGCACTGGAGGCGCACCCTCAACCGCTGAGTCCCACCTCCCCACGATCCGCTCCGGCTGCCCGTCGCGCTGGACACGGAGCGCGCCGTCTTCGTCTACGCCGAGCCGGGCCACGAGACCGCGACCGCGCTCCGTTCCTGGGGCGCGGCGCACGGCGACCTCTGGAAAGCGCTCTGGGACCTGGGCCACAAGATCGAAGTGGTGGCGGTCGTTCGGACGGTCAAGGAATCGAGCCGGACGCGGACGGTGCTCGCCAACTGGGCGCGGTATCCCCGCCCGTTCGAGATCGACGAGGAAACCCGGCGCGAGCTTGCCCGGATCGAGCAGGCCATCCTCAAGGGCGATGTCCGTGTCCTCGACGAATACGGCGGCTTGCAGGCCGCCCTGAAGCGCGCGGTCGCCCTTGAGAAGCGCGCGCGCAGGCGTGCCGGCCGGAGGCTGACGGAACGCGTCGCCACATGGCGGACGTGTCGGCTCGCCGGGACTCGATTCATTTGGGAAACATGAGGCTCCCGTGCCGTACCGGAGGTGTGCAAGAGACAATGTGGGTCGATGCACATTTTGGCGCTCCGGTGATGCACACCGGTTGTCCTGATTATCCGCTGGCGCGGCAACGTCTTGTGGCCTCGCCGGGCGGTCGCCCGTGGCGCAGGAGCCGCTTTGGCCGTGGAGGGGAGCGACCCCAGGGGCACAGGTGCCCGGTTCGGGCGCGGGGCCGCGCGCGTTTTCACACGCTCGTCCCCGCCCCCTTCTGGGGTCGCTCCCAGACCAGCGATCCCTGCGCGGGAAGGCGTCGCCCGCTGACAGCCTGACGACCGTCGGCGATGTTCCAAACCGGGACGGAGACCTCCAAGTTCTGGAAACAGGCTTCGAGATACATCCGAAGCTCCGATCCGAGCGTTCCCCGTATTCACAATCCCTGTGACGCGGTGCGGCTGCCGTGCTACGCCGTCCCGGGTTCGGGAGCAACGGGGATGTCCGCGATTCTCGCCGCTGCGTCCGCAAGAAAGGCGTCCGCAAGTTCCCGAATGGCTTCCACATGCGCCACCGCCCTTAGGTATTCTGCCCATCCCTTGAATCGGTCAGCCACAGGCGTGCTTGTGCCTCTAGAAGTAGCCAACTCTTCAAGCAGCTCCGCGAGCTTGTTCGCGTACCTGATCTTCGTCCGTCGGCTAATCCGGTCCTCCAGCTCCTCCAGTTGTTCCGCCATTTTCGTCTCGTTTGCCATCATGTTTTCCTCCCGGGTTCGATGGTGAGCGTGGGCAGACCAATTCCAAAGTATCGATCCGGAGTTGGTCAAGAGATTTTTCGGCTGGGGTGGTGGAAAACTTGCTGGCCGGATGGCCTGATGATGCTCAGGCGAGCGGGGAGGCGGGCTTTGATGGGTGGTGGGAAATCAAGGAACGAGGACTGAAGGATTACCGCATGAAGCGAAGAGGGTCAAGATCAAAAACGTGGGTTGGACCCGTATACGCCTGCGAAAACGACATGGGGTGCCGATGCGCACCCCGGCGCTCCTGACGTGCGCACCGGGTGAAACGGCGGAATCTGCTGCGCGCCAAGGTCTTTGCACCTCGCGGGTCCGGGCGGCCGGGGCCGTAGCGCTCGTTCGGGCGGGGCTGGGAGCGACCCGGCAGTCCGAGGGACTGCTGCGGGTTCGGGGCCGGGCGCGTTTGCGCACCCCCCGCCCCTCCCCCTCGGGTCGCTCCCAGACCAGCGATCCGTGCCAGGGAAGGCGGTTCGAGCGCCGCTTCGAGACGGCGGAGGACCCGTTCGCCGACCGGCTGGCCGAGAGGCTGTCCGGCATCGCCGACCAAGGCCGGGACGCGGTGGGCGCGCACGGCAGCCACGCCCGTCTGGCTCCCGGACTCGCTTCCGGGGACGGACCAATGCCGGACGGCCTCCTTGTGGCGCGCGGGATGGCGTTGCAGGGGTCCGGGGGTGGCCCCCGGCCAGAGGTTTTCGTGAAGCGAAAACACATCTGGCTCCTCCACAAACCGCAGAAACCAGCGCCCCCGCGCCAGAACCCGCCGGGCCGCCAGCTCTGGACAGACGGGCGAGCCCTGCGCGAGGTTTCAAACGCGCAGATCGTGCAGTCCATCGAATCGAGAGGAATCGAACGATGGCACGCACGAAACGAAGCCGGCGCTCCTACGGCGCCGGAGAATGGGGCCGGAACCGGGTCAGGATCTTTCCCGACCCGAAGACCGGCATTTTCCAGGTCGAGTGGCGCGAGAACGGGCGCAGGCGCACCCGGTCCCTCAAGCACCGAGACTGGGCGCGCGCGAAGAGGCAGGCGGATCAGTTCGCCGCCGGGTTCATCGACGCGCCCAACGGCAAGGCCGACGCCGAGCCCGAGCCGCTCACGCTGGAAGGGCTTTTTGACATCTACGGTGAGGAGGTGACGCCCGCGAAGGGCGGACCGTCGCGGCTCCACGACAGAGCCGCGATGAAGATGTTCCTCGGCTTCCTCGGACGGAATCGAGATCCGGCTACGCTGTCCCGAAGGGACTGGGACCGGTTCATCCGGGCGCGGCGGTCGGGCGAGGTCGGACCGAGCGGCAAGCCGGTGTCCGATCGAACGATCGAACACGACCTCAAGTTCCTGATCGCGGTCCTCAACTGGGCTGCGAAGTCGAGGGACGAGCACGGGGAACTCCTCCTCGATTCGAATCCCCTGAGAGGCCTCAGGACGCCGAAGGAGAAAAATCCGACCCGGGTGCTTCTCACACAGGCGGAATACGAGGCCCTGCTTGGCGTGTCGGCGGAGGTGGACTGGCGCTTCCGCGTCGCCTTCGTCCTCGCACACGAGACGGGACATCGTATCGGGGCCATTCGGCAACTTCGATGGTCTGATATCGACGCCGAGACCAAGACCATCCGGTGGCGAGGGGAGCACGACAAGTCCGGTTACGAGCACCGGACGCCGTTGACCGTCGAGGCGCTCGCGGTCCTCGACGAGGCGCGGCAGAGGAACGTCAGCCTCGGGGACGCACCTGTGCTACCTACCTCCAGGGATCCCTCCACATGCGTCAGCCGTTGGCTGGTCCGTGACTGGTGGCAGAAGGCCGAAACACGCGCGGGATTGGAGCCTAAGCGTGGCCGGGGCTGGCACTCGCTTCGGCGGAAGTTCGCTTCGGATCTGATGAACCAGCCGCTCAAGGTGCTCTGCGAACTCGGCGGCTGGAAGACGGCCCGAACGGTGCTCCAATGCTACCAGCGAGCCGACGAAGGTCAGCTTAGGAGAGCCCTTGAGGACCGCCGAGGCGTTTGCTCTCCGCCCAATTAGCGGGACCCAATTGGCTGGAACCCGACCACGCAATCGCGTAAGTTCAATGGTTTCAGCCAGATTACCACTGGGAACATCCTGCCGGGATGGCGGAACAGGTAGACGCGAAGGTCTCAAAAACCTTTGCCCGTTGGGGCGTGTGGGTTCGAGTCCCACTCCCGGCACTCACGCACGGACGGAGGAAGCGCCGCATGCGTGCCGACATCGCAACGCGGCTCAAGCGCGGGCGGACGGCCCTCGCCACCACATTGCTGGGCTGGTTGGTTGAGGCCCTTGGCCGCACCTGGCGCATCGAGGTCGCCGAGGGCCGCGAGCACCTGAACGCGCTCTTCGCGGGGGGACCGCCCGCCATCCTCGCCTTCTGGCACGACCGCGTCATCCCCGGAGCGTATTTCACGGGCGCAGGCATGGCTCGGGGGAAGGGCGTGGACGTCACCGCCCTCACCAGCGGGTCAGGCGACGGGGAACTGGTGGCGCGCATCATGCGGAGATGGGGCGCGCGCATCGTTCGCGGTTCGTCGAGTGCGGGCGGGCGGGAGGCGATGTGGGCGCTTCGCACGGTTGTCCGACGCTACGGTTCTTCTCCGATCCTGGTTCCGGACGGCCCCCGGGGCCCCGCGCGACTCCTCAAGCGCGGGGTTCTCGTACTCGCGCGCATGTCCGGCGCCCCCATCCTGGCGATGGGCCTCGCCTCGGACCGCCATTGGCGCCTCGACTCCTGGGACCGGATGACCATCCCCAAGCCATTCGCCCGGATCCGCGTGTGCGTACGTCGCTTCGAAGTCGACCGTCACACAGGCGAGGGGCCGGACTGCGACTCCGACCGCGAGGACCGGCATCGGCTCGAGTCCCTGCTCAACGAGGTGACCCGCCGCGCGGACGACGTCGCAGCATCCGGCGCATAGGCCGGAAGCGCTTGTGCGCGTCCCCGATCCCTTGCCATCGGCTGCGCAATCGTAGATGCTTTCCACGCCCATGGATGCTGCGCACGCTTTACAGGCTGCGGAATGCCCGCGGGCATGTATCCTCCCAAAGTTTGGAAAGCCCTCCGAAGCAATGCCCGGATCCTCCGAGGCCCCGTCCTCCCGAGTCGAGCGCGGACTGGCGCAGGTGGCGCGCGCCGGCCGCACCGTGCTGCAGCACTCCGGCGAGATCGCGATCCTGCTGCGCGACATTGTCGTTGCGCTGGTCGGCCTCCGGGTCTCGCCGCGATCGATCCTGCGTCAGATGTACGTGATGGGCGTGCAGAGCATCCCCATCGTGGTCCTGACGGCCGTGCTCGCCGGCATCGTCACCAGCCAGCAGGGCGGCTACCAGTTCACCGGGGCCATCCCCCTGTACGTGCTGGGCAGCATCGTCACCGAGTCCGTGGTCCTGGAGATGGGACCGGTCCTGACGGCGATCGTCCTGGTCGGGCGGGTAGGTGCCCGCATTACCGCGGAACTCGGGACCATGAAAGTCTCCGAACAGATCGACGCCTTCTACAGCGTGGGGCGGGATCCGGTGTCGATCCTGGCCGCTCCCAGGGTGGTCGCGGGCATCGTCGTGGTCCCTGTCCTGGTCGCGATCGCGAATCTGGTGGGAATCCTGGCGGGCATGATCTCGGCCCAGCTCACCGTCGGGCTCGGGCCCAACAGCTTCCTGTACGGGGCTCGTCTCTACTGGCAGTCCTGGGATCTCTTCTACTCGCTCACGAAGGCGCTGGTCTTCGGCTTCACCATCCCCGTGGTCGCCATCCACATGGGACTGAGGACGGAGGGAGGAGCCGAAGGAGTCGGCAAGACGACGACGCAGGCGGTCATGTTCATGACGCTGGCGGTTCTGATCATGGATGCCCTCTTCCCACCCCTCCTGCTCGACTAGGACGTGATGCAGACTCGCCCGGTCATCCGGTATCGCGGAGTCCACAAGGCGTTCGACCTTCCCGTGCTGGAAGGCATCGACCTGGACATCTTCTCAGGAGAGATGTTCGGCCTCTTCGGCGCCTCGGGCGCCGGCAAGAGCGTTCTGCTCAAGACCACCATCGGCCTCATCGTGCCCGACCGCGGCGACGTGGAGGTGGAAGGCAAATCGGTGTTCTTCGGAGATGACAGGGACTTGAGGCGCATCCGCGACAAGGTCGGGTACGTGTTTCAGCATGCGGCGCTCTTCGACTCCCTGAACGTCTTCGAGAACGTGGAGACGGGACTCCCGGTCAGGCGCCTTCGCGCAATGGACAGCATGCGCATCGCGCGACTGGTGTGGGAGGCGCTGGAACGGGTTCTCCTGGACCCGCGCGAGGTGATGACCAAACTGCCCGCCGAGCTTTCCGGAGGGATGAAGAAGCGGGTGGGGATCGCGCGCGCCATCGTGGGAGGGCCGGACATCCTCCTCTGGGATGAACCGACCACCGGGCTGGATCCGGTCAACACCGCGGGAGTGCAGCGTCAGATCCGGCGTCTCTCCCGCGAACTGGACGTGACTTCGGTCATCGTGACCCACGACATCGAGGGAGGGCTGGAGATGTGCAACCGGGTGGCGATGCTGGAGGGCGGGCGGCTGCGGTTCCTCGGCAGCCCCACAGCCTTCCGGGCAAGCGGTGATCCGATCGTGAGAGCATTCGTGGACAGAACCGCTGCCGAGGCGGCGGTAGACCTGGTGGCAACGACATGAACGAAGCGGAAACGGACTACCGGACGAGTTCCGGACCCTCGGACGCGGAGCTCCAGCAGGCCGTCCCGCCGCGGGCGCTCATGAGCGAGGCGCGCGTCGGGATCTTCATCGTCGCCGGAGTGCTGGCCACGCTGGTCGCCCTCTTCATGCTGACCGACCCGTCCATGTTCCGGGGACGCTACTCGGTCATGGCCGTGGTGGAGAACGCGGGCGGGCTGCGGAGATCCGATCCCGTGCAGATGCGTGGCGTCAACATCGGGCGTGTGATGAGCTTCGTGATGGCGCCCGCGGGGGTGAGCATCGAACTCGAGATCGAAGGGGAATACGAGATTCCCGGCGACTCCCAGGTGCGGCTGGTGGGCATCGGGCTGATGGGAGGTCGCACCGTGGAGATCCTGCCCGGAAGCTCGCCCGTCATGGCGGAGGGCGGCGACATCCTTCAGGGGACGGTGAGCTCCGACGTCTTCGGCATCGTATCGGACGTCGGCGACGATGCCGAAGACATGATCCAGCGGGTTGCGGACCTCCTGAACGAGCCCACGGTGGCGTCGTTTCAGACGAGCGCGCAGGAGCTGGAATCCCTGCTCACGGACTTTGCCGAGATCGCTCGCGAGCAGCGGAACGAGATCGCCCAGCTGGTCGAGTCGATCAACGAAGCCGCGCGCTCGGTGAGCAGCACGACGTCGTCAACGGCCCCCGCGCTCGAGAGCGCCGCCATGCGGGCGGATTCCGCGCTCTCGGCCGCCAACCGGAATCTCGAGGTCCTCGAGCCGGCGATTGCCGATCTGCGCGCAATCCTCGGGCGCATGGAGCAGGGCGAGGGTACCCTGGGAAGGCTGTCCCGTGACGACTCGCTCTACGTCAACCTGACCGCGGCTGCGTCAAGTCTCCAGCTGCTGCTGGACGACATCCGGGAGAATCCCGGGAGGTACATCAGCCTCTCGATCTTCTGACCGCCTGAGGGTTCCCTTCGCCTACCAGCCCGGCGCCAGGGTAAAGCCCCAGTGCCAGCCCTTGTCGGGCCGCTGGAAGGGATAGGCGTAGTAGCTCTCCAGAATCAGGAACCCGAGCAGGTTGGCCCGCGCCGAGACGCCGGTGCTGAAGACCGGAACGCGATCCGTCGTCCTTCTGTCAAAGCGCAGATCCACAGTCCCGAAGTCGTCCCACGCCAGCCCCACATCGGCGAAGGTAACCAGCTCGATGGGGAGGAAGGGCAGGTTGAGCAGGCCGAACTGGCTTACGCCGGTGACCGGAATCCGGAATTCGAAGTTGAACACCTGGATGCGCTGGCCGAACAGCTGCCGGTAGCGCTCCGATTCCATGCAGGTCTCCACCTGCACGCAGCCCGTGAAGTCGAAACTCTCTCTCGCGTATCCGCGGATGAGGCTCTCGTACCCCAGGAAGATCTGGCGCAGGCCGGTCTGCGTCTCGGCGGCGGTGATCCCGTAGCGCCCGTAGTGCATCCCCCTGAAGGCAATGGTGAGCTCTCGCATGGGATTGAAGTAGCGGCGATAGTCGGCGATCAGGGTATGGAAGTCCGCGGTGCCCACGGTGTTCTCGTACTCGAAGCGGTACCTGGAACCGCGCACCGGCGAAGTGAAGGCGGAATAGGAGTTGTCGCCCACCAGCGCGATCGACGCGTGCACCATGTTGAGCGGCAGCTGCGAGGACTCAAGCTCGCGGACGCGGCGATCCATCAGCCGCCCGAGCGGGTCGAAGAAGAGGTACTCCTCTTCAAGGTCGAAGGAATAGCGGGTAACGCCGAAGCGGCTTTCGATCCGCTGCGTGGTGGAGAAGGGGTACGCCAGCATTCCGATCGCGGAGTCGATGAAGATCCGCTCCCGCAGGGCCCGATAGGCGGGCATGCCGTTCGGCGAACGTTCGAAGCTCGCCCAAAGCAGCTGAATGGGTATTCGTCCCCCGGAGACGCCCCAGTTCCAGCGCCGCTTCATGTTCTGGTAGAGGAACTGTCCGCCCACATCCTTGAAGGTGCCCTGGGCCTGGACGGCGACCCCCAGACTGCGGTCCCCGAGCATGTCGCTGAAGAACGCCGCGGCTCCGCCCTGCAGGTTGTTGCCGTAGATGTCGCCGGCTCCGATGCCGATCATGGGCTGACCCACGTAGTCGAGCTTCAGGCCGGGGTCGTAGGTGGATGCCTCTTCGGAGAGGTAGGTCCCCGTGGGAGGCAGTCCGGTGAGCGGATCGGCCAGGTAGTTCGCGACCCGGCTGCGCACGAGCGGCTCCGCCGGCGGAATCAGACGGCCTTCGGGAACTTCCGTCCCCTCGCGCGCCAGTTCCTGGGCGGCGCCCGCTTCCTGCGAGGAGAGCGAGTAGATGTGAAACTCGAATTCATCGAAGACCGAGAACACCAGGGTGCCGGTTTCGGAGGCGACGCTCATGGCCGGCGAACCGCTAGTGATCCCGCTGACCGCGGTTGCGATGTTGGTTACGCGATAGATCTCGCCGGTGGGAAGATTCACGCGGTAGACGTCGCTGAAGCCGTCCTGGTCGGAGATGAAGTAGAGGCCCCGGCCGTCCGGAGTGAACTGGGGGTTGAGGTGCTTGACGTTCTCGAACAGGTCGAGGGTACGGACCTCGCGGGTCTCCATGTCGAGAAGCGCGATGCGCGGGCGGCTGAAAACCAGATCGGTGAAGTCCGTTTCGGGTCCCCGGTCGGAGACGAAGGCGAGCAGGGAGCCGTCGGGTGAGAACGCCGGCTGCATGTCCCCGTGCTTGTCGTTGGTGAGGCGGGTGATCTCTTCCGTCTCGATGTCGATCATGAACAGGTCGGAGATGCCCCCCGACTGTCCCGCGAACACGATCGAACCGCCGTCCGGAGACCAGGCGGGGTTGGAGATGGCCCCGATGTTGGCACTCTCGACCTCGATGCGCTGCTCGACGTCCGAGTTGTCGACATCCACGATGACGAGCTGGTTGTCTCCGTCCGCGATCGCCACGAAGGCGAACAGGTTCCCGTCCGGAGACCAGGAACCCGAGGAGTCGAGGAAGCGGAGCGCGTCCATGTGCGCGTCCGACGCGGCGCTCGACAGTCTGCGGATGATTCTCCCGGTGCGCGCATCGGCCATGAACAGGTCGACCGAGAAGAGGTCCCGCTCCGAGATGAAGGCCACGTAGCGGCCGTCGGGGCTGACCGAGGGCGCCACGTTCTGGCTGCCCGCCCCCGTGGAAGGAGCGAGCAGCAGGGCGCCCACTTCGCCCGGTGCCAGGCGGCCGGCCATCAGCGGCCGGTACTCGCTCTCGATCGCCCGGTGCCAGTCCGCCGACACGGAGTCCTGCGTCTTTCCCAGCACGCTCACGATGGCGTTCTCCCACCCCACCTGGAGCGAGCGGCGGTACAGCTCGGTTACGGCCTCATCGCCATAGGTGCCACCGACATAGGTCCAGAACGCCTGGCCGAAGCGGTACGGGAAGAAGCGTCGTTCCCGGGTCATCTGTTCGAGGGTCGGCACGTCGTCGCGCAGCAGGGCGTCCCGCAGCCACATGCCCGTAAGAGGGTCCTCGCGGCCGACCGAGAGGTATTCGGCCATCCCCTCCACCACCCACAGCGGCAACTGCGCCATGCCGCGCAGCCCGCCCCCGCTCCGCGACTGGGCGATGTTGTACTGGAAGGCGTGCACCAGCTCGTGGCCGAGCACGTGGTCGGTGTCGTAATAGGTGCCCGCCAGCGGCATGATGACGCGATTCTTCAGCGACTCGGTCACACCGCCGGTCCCCTCGCTGATGAAGCCCGAGAGGGTGTTGGTCTGCTGGAAGTCGGGATGGTCGGCGTACAGGATGACAGGCTTGGGCCGCTCGAACTCGTGCTGGAAGGTGCGAGCCAGCCGCTCGTACCAGCGCTCGGACATGCGGGCGGCGTCCTCGATGGCGACTGCAGCCTCGTCGTAGTAGTGGATGTCGAAGTGGGGGGTCTTCATGACCCTGAAATCGAAGGAGTCGTACTGCACCTTGTTTCGCCCGAAATACTGAGCTTCGATCGGTGCGGGCAGGAGCAGGACCGTCAGTGCGGCGACGGCCGGCAGGACCCCGGCGCACAGGCTCCGGCGGACGGCGGACGAGGAGGAGGATGTCATGGCCTGACCTTGGCGTATGTCGTCGCGCAGCCGGATGCTGACTGGAAGCGTGGGCGAGCGTAGCGGATTGATGGCGTCAGTACACGGGGCTCGGGGGTAAGGTCCGCGCGCGCTCGCGGGCGTGGCCGGCGGCATTGACTCCGGCATCGTTGCGGTTGCGGGGACGGAAGTTGAACTTACGGCCCGCGCCCGTGACCGCGCTATGCACCTCCCCGCGAACCAGGAGCATGGACATCAGTTCTCTCATACGATGGTTCAGCCCGACAGGACCGGGCCCCGGTCCAATTCGCGCAGCCCTGGCCATCCTCTGGCTCTGCACGGCGTGCGCGCCGGTCGATGGACCCCCGGTTGCGGGGGACCCGGTGCCCGAGGTACAGGCGGCCACCCTGGACGGTGAGGCGATCGCGCTCTCCGACCTGCGCGGCCAGGTCCTGCTGGTCAACCTGTGGGCCACCTGGTGCGCGCCCTGCAGGTTCGAGACGCCCTTCCTGCAGTCGCTCTACGACGAGCATCGCGAGCGGGGCTTCGAGATCGTCGGCATCTCCGTCGACGACGCCGGGTTCGAGGATGTGGTGCGCGAGTTCGCCGGCGAGTACGGCGTGACCTACACGATCCTGCACGATCCGCAGATGCGTTCGATGGACGCGTTCCGCGCCGTCGGTCTCCCGGCCACCTACCTGGTCGACCGGGAAGGAACGATCCGCTTCGTGCGCATCGGTCCGGTGTCCGAGGAAGACCGGGAGTTCTTCAACGCCCTGGAGGCGGCCCTCGGGTGAACGGGATCGCCACCGGTCTCGTGGACGCGGAGACCCCCGTCGCCCTCGTCGACCTGGCGAAGGCGCGCGCCAACGCCGCCAGGATCGCCGCCTACGCGAGGCGCCACGGGATCGCCTGGCGCCCGCACATCAAGACCCACAAGAGCCTCGCGCTCGCCCGCATCCAGTTGGAAGCCGGCGCGCGGGGGCTCACCGTGGCCACGCCGCACGAGGCGGAAGTCATGGCTCGGGTCTGCGATGACCTGCTGCTCGCCTATCCTCCCCTCGGAAAGAGGAAGCTGGAACGCCTGATGGCCCTGCCGGAGCGGGTCGCGCTGACCGTGGCCCTGGATTCGGAGGTGGCGCTTCGCGGCCTGGCGGAGGCCGCGCGAGCGGCGGGAAGGACGGTCGGTGTCCTGGTCGAAGTGGATGTGGGGCTGGGACGGACAGGGGTGCAGACAGCGCGGGATGCCGCCCTGCTGGCGGCACTCGCCCGCGACGCGGAGAGCCTGGAATACAGGGGCATCATGTTCTATCCGGGGCACATCCGCACGCATGTGTCCGAGCAGGAGCGGGCGATCGGCGCGCTTGCGGACCGGCTCGAGTCCTGCTGTGCGACGCTTGACGGGGCCGGCTTCGCGCCGGAGGTCGTCAGCGGCGGCTCAAGCCCCACCCTCTGGCACAGTCACCTGCTTCCCCGTCTGACCGAGGTGCGGGCCGGCACGGTCATCTACAACGACCTCGACATGACCGGCATGGGCGTGGCTCGTCACCGCGAGTGCGCCTACTCGATTCTCGCCACGGTGGTGAGCACCGCAGTCCCGGGACGGGCGGTGGTCGACGCGGGCTCCAAGGCGCTCTCAAAGGAGCTGCACGACACCGCAGGCGTCGGATACGCCGCCCTGGCCGGGCGTCCGGAGGTGCGGGTGGTCGCCCTGTCGGAAGAGCACGGCGTGCTGGACATCGCGGGCACGGACTGGCGTCCGCGGGTGGGAGAGCTGGTGCGGCTGCTGCCCAACCACGTCTGTGTCTCGGTGAACCTGCAGGATCGCGTCATCGCGCACGAAGGAGAGCACTGGGAAACCTGGCCCATCGAGGGAAGAGGACGGGTCGCGTTCCGGAACAACTCAGCCACGGAGTCTGACACCCAATGAGCGAAACAACGGTCGTGCACACGGACAGCGCCCCAAGGGCCATTGGTCCCTATTCCCAGGCGATCGCCGCGCGAGGGCTTCTCTTCGCCTCCGGGCAGATCCCGCTGGTCCCGTCAACGGGCGAGTTGCTGAGGGGTGACATCCAGGAGCAGACGCACCAGGTGCTGCGCAACCTGGCAGCCGTGCTGGAGGCTTCCGGGGCGTCGCTTGCCACCGTCGTCAAGACAACCGTCTTCCTCGCGGACATGGGCGAGTTCGCCGCCATGAACGAAGTCTACGCCGAGCACTTCGGCGACCACCGTCCCGCCCGCTCGACCGTGCAGGCGGGCGCGCTGCCCAGGAACGTGAGCGTCGAAATCGACGCCATCGCGCTGCTTCCCTGAGCAACGCCGTTCCCGTCGACTCCAGCGTCCACGCCCGGGCGCGGCTTCAGGCGCGCCCTCCCGGGGTCCCTGGAGGGGGTCGACCCACGTCGGTCCTCGACTGCCGGCGCACTGGCGGACCGCTGTCGAATCCGACACGATTAGGGATGAGGCGCCCGTGCGGCTTCCATAGTCATCGCGCGCCCCGTTCTCCTGCAATGAGGTGATCTAATGAGATCCTGCGCCGCGAAGCGGGTGCGGATGAGATGGTTCGCGGTCGCCGCGGGCTTGTCGGCCCTCGCGGCCTGCTCGATCCTGGACGGGCCCACCGAAGCCCCCACCACCGCAAGCATCGTCATCGGCGGCCCCGGCCCGGGTCCCCTGACCCTGGTCACCTCGAACCAGTTCGTCTACATCTTCGACAACTTCGGCAACCGCCGGGAAGAGGTCGTTTCCGCCGACACTTCAACCGTCGATCCGGGTTACCGGGCAGATCTCGAGCTGGGCGGTGGGGCTCGCATCTTTGTCAGCGTCGGCCGGGGCATGGACGAGGAGGCGATGCCCCAGGTGACCCTGCAGCTGTTCGTGCGCGACGAGACCATTTGCGAAGTCGCATCCGTCCTGTCGGACGCAGTCCCCGAGTTGGTCTGTACCTACACCTTCAACTAGCGGCAGCACGGGAACCGCGGCGCGGGGCTACTCCCCGTAGGGTATCCAGATGTTCTTGACCTGCGTCGCCCGGCGCAGGAATTCGTCGCCTTCCCCCTGCATGCGCGTCCGCCATCGCCTCTGGAGTCCTGGTTCCGTCCAGGTCTGCTTCATGTTGCCGGTGGAGAGGCGCTCGACCTCCTCCACCCCGGCATCGGCGCCGAAGTACCACATGGCGGCCACGTCGTCGTGCGCGGCCAGCACCGGGGCCAGTTCGGAATGCTCGCCCGTTACGACGTTGACCACCCCGCCGGGCAGGTCGGAAGTGTCCAGGACCTGGCAGAAGTCGGTGGCGGCGAGGGGCCGGCGTTCGGACGGGAGGGCGACCACGGTGTTGCCGGCTGCGATGGCGGGCCCCGCCAGCGATACGAAGCCCAGCAGCGGGTTTCGCTCCGGGCACACGATGCCGACCACCCCCAGGCTTTCCGGCATGGCGAGGGTGACGTTGCGGTAGGGCGTGCGGTGCACGTGCCCGTCCCACTTGTCGGCATGGGCCGCGTAGGTGAAGAGCCGCCGGATCGAGAGCTCGACCTCCTCGGACGCGCGCTCATGGCTCTCGCCGCTCAGTGACCCGATGCGAGCCGCGAACTCGCCCGCGCGTACGGCGAGGTTCTCGGCGATGAAGTAGAGGATCTGCGCGCGGTTGTGAGCCGTTCGGTCGGCCCATCCGCCGGCGCGCCGCGCCGCCTCGACCGCGTTGCGGATGTCCTTGCGGTTGCCGCGGCCCACCTCTCCCACCACCTCACCCGAGGCCCCGTGGACGGGCATCGTGTAGCCGCCGTCGGGCCGCATCTGCCGGCCCCCGACGTACATGCGGACGGTGCGGTCCACCCGCGGCATCGCGTCGCCCGCGAGGGGGGACTCGTCGTCCTCCGGCAGCATGGCGGGCCGCCCATCCTCGGACGAAACGGATTTCCTGGTGTCGATTTCGCCCCCGGCTCCCGCATCGCCCTGTCCGCGCTTCTGCCACGCGGGGCGAAGGTACTCATGGAGGCCCTCGCGTCCGCCCTCGCGCCCGAAGCCGCTCTCGCGGTAGCCACCGAACCCGGAAGCCGCGTCGAAGACGTTGGTGCAGTTGATCCAGACCGTGCCCGCCTTCACCTTCGGCGCGATGTCCAGCGCCAGGTTGATGTTCTCGCTCCAGATGCTGGCGGCGAGCCCGTAGCGGGTGTCGTTGGCGAGCCGAACCGACTCCTCCGGCGTGCGGAAGGTCATCATCACCACCACCGGCCCGAAGATCTCGACCTGCGCGATGGCGGACGCCGGCGCAACCCTGGTGCACAGCGTCGGCGGGTAGAAGTATCCCTCTGCCGGCGTGCTCCACGACGGCTGCCAGATGTGCGCGCCGTCCTGCCGGCCCTCGTCCACCAGCCGCCGGATCTTCTCGAGCTGCACGGGTGCGATGATGGCGCCCATGTCCACGGCCTTGTCCAGCGGATCGCCCATGCGCAGCGTTTCCATGCGCGCCTTGAGCTTGCGCTCGAGCGCCTCCGCGACGCCCTCCTGCACCAGAATGCGCGAGCCCGCGCAGCACACCTGGCCCTGGTTGAACCAGATGGCGTCGACGACCCCCTCGACCACGCCGTCCAGGTCCGCGTCCTCGTAGACGATGAAGGGCGACTTGCCTCCCAGCTCGAGCGAGAGACGCTTGCCGCTGCCCGCTGTCCGGCTGCGGATGAGGCGCCCCACCTCCGTGGAGCCGGTGAACGCGATCTTGTCGACGCCGGGGTGCACCACCAGCGCGGCGCCGGTGCGGCCGTCACCCGTCACCACGTTCACGACCCCGGGGGGCAGTCCGGTCTCGCGGCATATCTCGGCGAAGAGCAGGGCGGTCAGAGGCGTGAACTCGGCGGGTTTGAGCACCACCGTGTTCCCGGTGGCCAGCGCGGGCGCGATCTTCCACGCCAGCATCAGCAGCGGGAAGTTCCAGGGGATGATCTGGCCGGCGACGCCAACGGGGACCTGGTCCGGGAACTCGGCATCCATCAGCTGGGCCCATCCCGCGTGGTGGTAGAAGTGGCGCACCACGAGGGGGATGTCGATGTCGCGCGATTCGCGCACGGGCTTGCCGTTGTCCAGCGTCTCGAGGACCGAGAAGAGGCGCGCGTGCCGGTGGATGCGGCGGGCCAGCGCGTAGAGGAAGCGTGCTCGCGCGTGACCGCCCAGTTGCGACCACGGCTCCTGAGCGGCGCGGGCGGCGCGCACGGCCCGGTCGACATCCTGGGGGCCTCCCTGGGTAATGCGTGCGAGGGCCTTCCCGTTCGCCGGGTTGACGGTGTCGAACATCTCCGCACCCGCGCCTTCGACCCAGGCGCCGCCGATGAACAGGCCGAAGGAGCGTCGGCGCTCGTCAAGCCAGGCTTGCGCCCGTTCCGCGCTCTCCGGCGCGGGCCCGTATTCGAGGGTTTCGAAGATCTCGGAGATTCGCGGCATCTCGCGGGCTCGCTCAGGCCATGGGATGTCGATGAGTGGCGGAATAGCGGCCCGTGACGTGATGCTCGATCTGGCGTTCGATGTCGCCCAGCAGGGAACTGGCGCCGAAGCGGAAGAGCCCGGCCCGCATCCAGCGGGGGCCCAGTTCCTCGCGCATGAGCGCCAGCCAGACGAGCGCCTGTTTCGCGGTGCCGATGCCCCCGGCGGGCTTGAACCCCACGCGATAGCCGGTCCGTTCGCGCCAGGCGCGGATCTGCCGCACCATGGTGAGGCCGACGGGCACGGTGGCGTTGACCTTCTCCTTGCCCGTGGAGGTCTTGATGAAGTCGGCTCCCGCCATCATGCACACCATGCTCGCGCGCGCGACGTTGGTGAGGGTCGCGAGTTCGCCGGTGGCGATGATGGTCTTCAGATGGGCGTCGCGGGCGGCCTCGCGGAAGGCGCCGACCTCGTCGTAGAGGTCGCCCCAGCGGCCGCGCAGGACGTGCTCGCGGGTGATGACGATGTCGATCTCGGAGGCGCCGGCCGCCACGGCCGTCCGGATCTCGTCGAGCCGCTCCGGGAAGGGCGTCTGCCCCGCGGGGAAGCCCGCCGCCACGGCCGCCACGGGTATTCCCGACCCGGCGAGCGCCTCCACCGCAGTGGCGACCATGCTCGGGTAGACGCACACGGACGCGACCTGGATGGGCAGTCCGGAAGCGCCCGCCGCCTCGAGCAGGTCGGCCCGCACGGGGTTCCTGGCCTTGCCGCACAGCCGGCGCACGCGTCCGGGCGTGTCGTCTCCGGCGAGCGTGGTGAGGTCGATGCAGGTGACCGCGCGCAGCAGCCAGGCCGCCTGCCACTCCCGCTTCACGCTTCGGCGGCCGGGAAGGGAAGCGGCCCGGCGCTCCGCGGCGCTCCGGTTCACCCTCAGGTGGCGCAGCCAGTCCAGCTCGAGGGGCGTTCCCGGGTTCCAGGGCTCGCGGTCGGAGTGCACCGTCAGGTCTGATCGCACCGGGAGATCGCGAGCGGACGGACGCCCATCGTGGGTATCGGGGGCCGCGGGCGCGCGGCGCCCCCTGCGCGCGAAGGCGGACGATCCGGTGGAACTGATGTCGTCAGGCATACCCCAAGTTATTGCCGGGGCGAGGTGATCTGCTACCCGGGCGGCACCCGTCGCGCAGCCTGTCAGCACGGCCGTACCCGGGTTAGCTTCCCGATACCCGTCCGCCGGAGTAGCGAGGGGGCGGGTGGGGTCTGGTGACCCCAGCGGTCTTCAAAACCGTCTGGCCCGGCTGGAACCCGGGTTGGTGAGTTCGATTCTCACACGCTCCCGCCACTCCGGATCCTTGAGGTTGCCGGCCTTCGCCGAAGGCCATGAAACACAAAGGCTATTGGGGCGCAGATGTCGCGGACGCTCCCCCTGCTGTTGCTCGTGCTTGCCGCGCTGGCGGCGACCGATGGCTCCGGCCAGACCTGGAGGGGGCTGGTCGTGGCTCCTGAGCGCCGGTGCTCCCCGTACCGGGCGGGTGACTACAGCTACCCCCAATCCGTCGAGGCCTCGATCGTTCGCGAACTCGGCGGCATCTACTCTCCCTACACGGGCCAGCGCTTTGCTTCCACCGGGGAGACGGACATCGAGCACATGGTCGCGCGCAGCGAGGCCCACGACTCGGGGCTCTGCGCGGCCGATCCCGAGACCCGCCGTGCCTTCGCCCGGGACCTGCTCAACCTGACGCTCGCAAGCCCGGGATTGAACCGTGGGCTCAAGGGCGCGAGCGATGCCGCCGAATGGATGCCCCAGCGAAACCGTTGCTGGTTCGCCGCACGTGTCGTGGCCGTCCGGCAGCACTGGGACCTGACCATCGACGCGCGGGAAGCGGAGACTCTCGAAGCGGTTCTGTCCGGTTGCGCGACCACCGAACTGGACGCGAGCGGCGGCGATTGGGCCGATGCGGCGCAAGGGAGCGTGGCATCGGCTGACGCCTTGCGGCTGTGGGACGACAACGGGAACGGGAGGATCACATGCGCGGAAGCTCGGCGTCACGGAATCGCTCCGGTGCCGCGTGACCATCCGGCCTATCCGTTCATGCGGGATGGAGATGGCGACGGCGTCGTGTGCGAGCGGGGCGGTGAACCGGCCGGTGCCTCGCGGGCTCCCGCGCAGCAGACGGGGTTGCCTGACGCCCTGCGGTTGTGGGACGACAACGGGAACGGGATGATCACGTGCGCTGAAGCGCGGCGTCACGGCATCGCTCCTGTTCGCCGCGGCCACCCGGCCTACCCGTTCATGCGGGATGCTGACGGCGACGGAGTCGTCTGCGAGCAGAACCACGGGTAACCGAAGCGCGTGGGTGGGCCGTCGGTTGCGGCGGCGCTTCGACCGGGGCCCTGTTGCGCCATCCAAACGCACGGCGCACCGTACCCATCATGAAATCCTTCTTCCCCCTGCGGCGCGGTGAGGGCGCGACCCTCGTCTTCCTGATCGCCTTCTCCGCGTTTGCATTCATTCCCCGGTGGCGCACCATCGAGGCGGGCGGCATGGCCGTCTTCGGTTGGCTCATCGCCGCGTTGATGCTCATTTCGCCGGCGCTGGCCCTCGTCACCATCCTGCGGCGTGACGGGACCCGAGGCGGCGGAGACGCCTGATGCTCCTCGAACGCGTCCTCGTCGGGGTCTACCTCGCCGCCTGCATCGGCATCGGGATCGCCGTATCGAAAAGGGTGCTGGGCTCCCGGGACGAGTACTGGGTCGCGGGACGGCGCATCGGCACCGTCGTGAACTCGATGGCGATCATGGCGGCGCTGGCCAGCGGAGGCTCCATCATCGGCGTCATGGGTCTGGCCTATGCCCAGGGCATTCCCGCGACCCTCGCGCTCTTCGGGGGCGCGGTGGTAGGCTTTCCGCTGGCGTCCATCCTCGTCGCCCGGCCGCTCCGCAACTTCGGCAAGTTCACGATCACCGACTTCATGAGCTTCCGCTACCCGCACGCGGTGGTCCGGTACCTGGTCCCGGTCCTCATCGTCGCGGCCTTCACCATCTACATCGTGGCGCAGTTGAAGGCGGCGGGCATCACCGCCGAGGCGCTGCTGGGCATCCCGTACAACACGGCGCTGGCGCTGGCCACGCTGGTGTTCATCATCTACGTCTCGTTCGGGGGCATGGTCGCGATCACCTGGACGGATGTGATCCAGGGGTTCCTCATGCTCTTCGTGATCATGGGCACGGCGCTGGTGATCGTATGGCGCGTGGGGTCGCCCTTCGAGATCATGAGCCAGGCCACGGCCGTCGCCCCGGAACTGGGGCAGGTCGCGAACCGGCCCGTGTCGAGCTACCTCGGCTACTTCATCATCTGGGCCACGGCCATCCCGGTGATTCCCCACATCGTCATGAGGGTCTTTACCGCCCGGGACGCCGAGAGCGCGCGGCTGTCGCTCAACCTGTCGATGCTGGTGTACAGCGTGATGATCCTCGCGGCGGTGCTCGCCATCGTGCCGGTCGGGAGAATCGACTTTCCGGGACTCGAGGATGCCGATCAGCTCTTCCTGCGCGTAATGGAGACGCAGTTTCCACCCCTCATCCGCGGGATCGCGGTCGCGGCAGTGCTCGCCGCCGTCATGTCCACCACGGATGCGCTGCTGCTGGCGTGCAGTTCGGCCATCTCGCACGATCTCCTCGGAGGCCTGCTGAAGGGCCGGGCCAGCAACCGGACCATGACCCTGGTGCGCATCGGCTCGACCTGGGTGATCGGGATCGCGGCGCTCCTGTGGGCGTTCTCGCCGCCCGAGTTGATCACCGAGTTCTACACCGCGGGGGTCGGAATCCTGAGCGCGAGCCTGTTCGTACCCACCATCGCCGGGCTGTGGTGGAAGAGGGCCAACCTGGCAGGTGGCGTCGCGGCCGTGGTGTCGGGCGCGGGCGTCTACATCCTGGTGCAGTTCGGCGTCATCGACATCGGCCTGGCGCCGGTCGTCGTCGCCCTCTTCGCCAGTGCCGCGGCCATGGTTCTGGGGGGATGGCTGGGGCCGCGGGAATCCACGGAGATGGTCGAGCGCATTGAGGCTCTTCACGGGTGAATCGAATGGCCTGCTTGTCGGCTGTTGCGTTGTGCTTGCCGCGGCCGCCGTCTTCGGGTCCCGGATAGAAACGGGATCGGCACCGGAGTCCGTCGTCCTCATGCACGGGCTCGGCCGCACCCGGGCGTCCCTGGCCCTGCTGGCCCAGCGGCTCGAGCGAGCAGGCTACGATGTCACCAACGTGGACTACGACTCGCGCGGGGGAACCCTCGCCGAACATGCCGAAACGCTCGCTGCCGAGGTGTCGGCCTGCTGTGCCGCGGCTCCGCGCGTTCATTTTGTCGGCCACTCGCTCGGCGGGCTCGTGATTCGCCAATACCTCGCCGACGCCCCGCCCGAGTCCCTGGGACGGGTCGTTCTGCTCGCGCCTCCCAACCAGGGGAGCGAAGTGGCGGACTGGTTTGCGGAGCGGGAACTCGGCCACCTCCTGGGACCGGCGGGGATGGGCCTCGGCACCGGCGAAGCCGGCATCCCGGCAACCCTGCCTCCTCCGGAGTACGACATCGGCATCATCGCGGGCAACCGCAGCCTCAACCCCATGGGTTCGGTCCTCATCCCGGGCCCCGACGACGGCATGGTGGGCGTCGATAACACCAGAATCGAGGACGTGCCGATGATCGTGGTCCCCCTGTCCCACACCTTCCTGATGAACGGCCGCTTCACCGCCGAAGCGGTGATCGGCTTCCTCAGGACGGGCGCGTTTCCGCCGGTGCGGGATTCGGAGTAGCGCCGCAACCGGCAACCGCCAGCGGGCACGACCACCTGCAACCGGCCTTCCCGGGAGGCGGGGGTGCCCGCCCGCGTCCGCGCAGTCTCTCGCGCGTGGAAGGAAACCCGGCCACGATTAGTGGTTGCCGGGCAACGAAGCGACTGGCCGGGAGGCTCCGATGAAACGAGCGCTGTTGACAATCCTCGTTCCGCTGGCTGGCGCGGCCTGCGCGGAAACCGCCGGCACGGCGGCGACCGACCGCGCCCCGGGCGATTTCACTTTGGAGGAGTTCGTGTCGACGAGCTCGCTCGTGGACGGAGCCGTGCCCGACTGGTCCCCCGACGGTTCGGCGATCCTCTTCCTCGGCCGGGACACGCTGTGGACCGTCGACGCCGACGGCGGCGATCCGGAGGCGATCCCGGCAGAGCGGGTCACCAGCCCGGCGTACTCCCCGGACGGCGCGTGGATCGGCTACGTGTCGAGCGACCCCGGTGGCGGGCAGGAACTCTGGCTCTGGTCCCTCTCCGAGCAGCGCGCGCTCCAGTTGACCGACCTCGGCGCCCGCACCCTCTCCTGGAGCTGGTCCCCGGACGGGCGGCACATCGCCTTCTCCAACTCGCTGCGCGGCAACTACGACATCTACACGGTCCCGGTGCCCGGGGGACAGGTGAAGCGGCTCACCACCGACATCCGCTACGACGTGCAGCCCACCTGGACGCCGGACGGTTCCAGGATCGTGTTCGTGCGCATGGACCAGTGGTGGATCCACCGCGACGTCATCGCCATCGATGCCGCCACCGGCGCCGGCGAGCGTCTCATCGTGAGCGACCGGGACTGGATGGACTATCGCACCGGGCAGGAGTTCGGACCGGGCCAGGTCTCGCCGAGGGGCGACCTGGTGCTCTTCCGCTCATATCGCAGCGGCTGGATCAACTGGTGGCTTGCGCCGATGGAGGGCGGCGAGCCCTGGCCGCTCGCGCCCGAAGCAGCCGATCAAAGCTCCCAGAAGCCCTTCCGGGGCTATGCCCGCTGGTCTCCGGACGGCACCAGGGTCGCGTACACGTCCAACCTGAGGGGCCGGCAGATTCTGCGGGTTGCCTCGGTGGACGACGGCGCCGTCCGGACCCTCTTCGCGCCGGAGATGGGTCTGGTCGCAAACCCGGCGTGGTCCCCGGACGGAAGCCGCATCGTCTTCACCTTCGACACCCCGGCGCAGGTGCCGGATCTGTTCGTGATGGACGCGACCGGAGGCGAGCCGACCCGTCTGTCGTACTCGCTGCCGGATCCGTCGCTTGCCGACGCTTTCTTCATGCCCGGGCGGGTGAGCTACGAGAACGACGGGCTCACCATCCACTCCTACCTGTTCCGGCCGGCCGAGCCCCCGCCGCCCGGCGGGTATCCGGCCATCGTCTGGGTCCACGGTGGACCTTCCTCGCAGTTCGAGGATGGATGGAGGCGACACGCCGACGCCCACTACTTCATCAAGCACGGCTACGCGGTTCTGGCCCCCAACATCCGGGGGAGCTCAGGCTTCGGCCGGGAGCACGAGGAGGCGAACAACGGGTGCTGGGCGCGCTGCGATCTGGACGATGTCGTGGCTGGCGCGAGGTATCTCGGCACATTGCCCGACATCGACGGCGACCGCATAGCGGTCACGGGCGTGAGCTACGGCGCCTATCTGAGCTTCGCCGCAAGCACCTTTGCCCCGGACGCCTTCCGGGCCGCCGTGCCCCTCCGCGAGGGGTACGCCAACCGCATTCAACTGGTCGAGCGGGAGTCGGCTCTGGCCAACATCAACATGTACCAGTACGAACTGGGCCTGCTGGCGGAGAACCGCGAGACCTTCCGGCGGGCGTCCCCCACGCTGTTCGCGCAGGATGTCGGGATGCCCATGCTGATCATCGCCGGCGAGGGCGACGTACAGATGCGGGCGTTCGCCACGGAGGCCGCCCGCTACTACAAGCCGGTCACCTACGAGCGGTACGAGGACGTCGCGGGCCGGGCCGCGCGGCTCGAGTGGATGCCGAGGATGCTGGCCTTTCTGGACCGACACGTGAAGGGCGACGTGGATCTCTGGCCGCAGGTGCGGTAGTGTGGCCGGCCATCTAACCCGGCCCGCGTGCCTGCCACTCGTCGCGCAGGACGGAGTAGACCACCATGTCCTGCCGGGTGCCCGGGTCGGCGTCGCTTGGACGTTCGCTTCTCAGCACCCCGTCCCGCCTCATTCCCAGCTTTTCCATCACTCTTGAGGACCGGGTATTCGCGAGGTCCGCCAGCGCGGTGATCTTCGCGAGGTCGAACTCGTTGAACGCCCAGTCCAAGACCGCTGTCGCGGCTTCGGAGACGAGTCCGCGGCCCCAGTGTTCGCGAGCGATGCTGTAGCCGATTTCGGCGGTCCCCTTGGACGCGTCGACCCTGATGTTGATTCCGCCAACGCACCTGCCGCTCAGGCAGATCGCGAAGACGGGACCGGTGTCCCACGCGGCAAGCACGGAACGCGCCACGAACTCGACGGCGTGCCTGTACTCATACGGGCTGGGGACAGGCAGATACCGACCCCACTCGGGGTCGCGCGCGTAGGCGTAGACGTCGTCGGCGTCCGTGAGCTGGAACGGGCGCAGGAGCAGCCGGTCGGTTCTGAGCGTAGTCATGACGCATCCTGGTTCCTTGTCCACACCGGGACAACCTTGTCGAGGTTCAGCGCCGGGGTGAAGGTGGCCACGCCCGCGACGCGCAGGGCGGCCAGCGTGATTGGCCGCATCCGTGAGTCCGAGCAGGGAATGCACGTGCAGAACGTCTCGATGGCTGCCGGGTATTCAGCCGCGTTCGCCCATCGGAGGCTGACTGAGCCTGCGGCGGGGCACATGTCGTCGAACCGGCCGCGGTGATGCTCTCTCCGTCCGTCCCACGC
This sequence comes from Longimicrobiales bacterium, assembly GCA_965221785.1. GTDB lineage: Bacteria > Gemmatimonadota > Gemmatimonadetes > Longimicrobiales > Gaopeijiaceae > BD2-11. The sequence continues at coordinate 2,416,071 of CBDCSR010000003.1, read as the reverse complement.
CAGGTCCCTCTCGCGGGGGTCCTTTCTGCAACTGCGGTGGTCGTTGCCCTGGCCATGCCCGCAGGGGCCGGCGCCCAGGAGGCGCAGGCGAACGTCGAGCCGGAATCGGCGGATTCCGTGGAGGCATCGCCATCGACGGGCCGTCCATCCCCTGGCGGCGCCTTCCTGCGCAGCGTCCTCGTCCCCGGCTGGGGACAGGCGTCCTCGGGCTCGTACGGCCGAGCCGCCTTCTACTTTCTCGCCCAGGCCGGCAACGTGTGGATGGCCTACAAGACCGACTCGCTGCGCGGCGCTGCCAGACGGCGCCAGCAGATGCTCGAGGCCGCGAAGACCGCGGAGCTTCTGCGCGGCGGCGTCGAACCGGGGGCCATCGAGGCGCAACTCGCGGCCGACGAGAGCATTGAGGACATTCGCCTGCTGGTGACCGCGCGCGACGAGCAGATGGAGGACTGGGTTGCGCTGGTCGTGTTCTTCGTCTTCTTCGGGGGAGCCGACGCATTCGTCTCGGCCCACCTCGCCGATTTCCCGGCGCCGCTGACGGTGGAACCGGTCGCGGGGCCGTCCGGCACGGCGTTCGAGGTCGGCCTGTCGCTGCCCTGGACGCCGGAGTTCCTGCGGGGCAGCTAGACAGGCCGGGAGGAAGGCAGTCCGCCCCCCCAGCGTTCGATCCGCGGGGGTCCCGAGGCTTCGACGACCGCATAGGAACGCTCGCGCATCCACGTGCCCGCGTTCAGGTAGTAGCGGCCCGCAACTTCAACCACCGCAGGGATATGGGTGTGGCCGAACACCACAATGTCGAGGGTCTCGTCGCGTTCCAGCTCCCGTACTGCAAGAGCCTCCAGCGCCCTGGCGCGCTGGCGGCTTCCTTCGCCGGGATGGCCCTCGTGGCTGTCGGTTCTGGAGAGAACAGTGGCGAGCCGGCCGCCGAGGTCCGGATGGATCCAGCGGAAGGCGCGGCGGAACATGCGCGACCTGAGGATGCCGCTCGCCACCCGATAGCCGTAATCGCCGCGGCCCAGCCCGTCGCCGTGAGCGATGTAGGCGCTGCGCCCGGCGAGGGAGGTGCGAATGGGAGCGCGATGAAACGACACCCCGATCTCTTCCGCCAGGCACGAGCCGCCCCACCAATCGTGGTTTCCGCCCAAAAAGGTCACGGGCACGCCCGCGTCCACCACCTCCGCCACCGCGCCGAGCACGCGCACGTGCCCGCGCGGGATTGCGCGCCGGTACTCGAACCAGAAGTCGAAGATGTCTCCGTTCAGGACCACGTGCGAAGCGCGTCCGCGCACATGGCGCAACCAGGCCACGAGATCGGCGGCGCGCGCGCCCGGCGCCGCCCCGAGGTGGGCGTCGCTCACCACATAGGCAGGCCTGACAGCCCGCAGATTCGGTCTCGGATTCCGGTCTGACATCGATTATCGTTGTAGGCAGTGGTCCCCACCCTGGCAAGCGCATCGGCCTTGAAACCGCGATTCCGAATGAGCTGTTCCCGCTTCCGGCGCGTGTTCGTCCTCGCCGGCGCCGCGCTGACCGTGAGCTGCGGGCCGCCCCGACCGCCCGAGCCTCCACCCTCCGGCTCGCCGGCCGTGGACTACCATCACCGCGCGCTGCTGGTGGAGACACAGACCCGGCTCGAGACCCCGATACGGCTCATATTCGACTGGAACGTGCGTGAACCGGGGCTGCGCTCGGGCGGTCGCGGGGTCGCCCGGCTGGAACCCCCGTACCGCGCGCGGCTGGATCTCTTCACCGGGCAGGGCGAGACCGTGCTGCGCGCGGCGCTGGTGGGCGACGACCTCCGGCTTCCCGAGGGCGCCTCGGACGAACTGGTCCCGCCGCCGGCACTCTTTTGGTCCTCGCTCGGCATCTTTCGCCCCGGAGGCGACTACCGCCTGGCGCGCGGATGGGAGGCGGAGGACGGCACGCTTCGCCTCACCTATGACTCGAGCAGCCGTCCGGACCTCCTGTACGAACTCGACGACAATGGGGACGTGGCCGCCCTCGCTCTCCTGCGCGACGGCGAAACGGTGGATCAGCTCTCCCTGGCGCTCCCCCTGCGCGACGGCTTTCCGGCCGAAGCGACCTACCGGAATCTCATCGACTTCCGCGAGCTGACCTTCACGCTCGAGACGGTCGAGACCGTGGAGCCGTATCCGTCCGACATCTGGTTCCCACGCAACCAGGACATGTAACCGAGGAGTGCGCGTGAATCCCCAGCTCCCGTCCCGTTCGAAGCTTCCCACCCCGGACATTCCCGCCCTCCCGCGTGCGGTGTTGCGCGCCGCGCTTCTGTCCATGCTGCTGCTGTCGGGCTGCAACTACAGCTTCCGCGGGGGCAGCTTTCCGGATCACATCCGCAGCCTGGCGATCCTCCCCTTCGAGAACGAGACCGGCCTCTTCGAGATCACCCAGGAAATCCACCAGTTCCTGCTGCGCGAGGTTCCCAGAGGCCTGGGCGTCAACCAGGGTGCGGAAGAAAACGCGGATGCCATCCTGCGCGGCACCATCAGTCGTTACGACCTCCGGACCCCCAACTTTCGCGCCGGGGAGAGGGGCGGCGGCCCCGAGGTGCTGCAGCGCCAGGTGAGCATCAGCCTTCAGGTCGAGCTGATCGACGTGGTCAACAACGAGATCCTGTGGGAGAACGGAGGACTCAGCGCGCAGGGGCAGTTCCTGGAAGCGTCCGAAACCGAGGAAGTGGCCCGCGAAGAGGCGATCGAACGACTGGCCCAGCTGATCATTGACGGGGCACAGTCCACTTGGTAGGTTGCCCGTCGCCGAGCCCCCGACCTCCCCCAGCCGCCCGCATTCGCATTTGACCCAACGTCCCGTCGCGCTCGTAGCCGGCCTGTGCCTCCTGTGGTACGCCATGTGGCTGCTCATGTCGGGACACTACACAACGCTGCTTCTCACACTGGGCGCGGCGTCTGTCGTGGGCGTGGCGCTGCTGGTGACGAGGATGCAGCTGCCGGACAGGGAAGGGGCGCCGTTCCACATCGTCCCGGGGCTTCTCTTCTATCTGCCCTGGCTCGTTGTCGAGGTCTTCAGGTCGAACCTCGCCGTGGCCCGCGTCATCCTCTCGCCCCGACTTCCCATCCGGCCCCGGGTGGTTGACTTCCAGGGGCATCAGAAAACGGATCTGGGGCGCTTCATCTACGCCAACTCCATCACCCTGACGCCGGGCACCATCACGCTGCGCCTGGATGAGGAGGGATTCCGCATCCACGCCCTCACCGCGGAGGCGCTGGACGGTACCGAGGAAGGCGAGATGGACCGTCGGGTGTGCCGCCTGGAAGGCGCGTCATGATGGTGGTCGGCGCTTCGATCGCGGTCCTGGTCACAATGGCCATGGCCATGGCCCGGGCGCTCCTCGGCCCCACCGTGTACGACCGGGTCCTGGCGGTCAACATGTTCGGCACCAAGACCGTCCTCACCATCGCGCTCATCGGATTTTTCACGGGACGGCCCGAGTTCCTGGATCTGGCGCTCGCATACGGGCTTCTCAACTTCATCGGCACGATCGCGGTGCTGAAGTTCTTCCAGTTCGGGAGTCTGGGAGCCTCGGGGCCGCACCCGGGCGAGACGGAGTCCGGCTGATGGAGATGGTTCTCGACTACCTGAGCGCAGCGCTTCTGCTGCTGGGCAGCTTCTTCGTGGTCGTCGGCGGCATCGGCGTCCTGCGGATGCCCGATGTCTTCACGCGCATGCACGCGGCCGGGCTCACCGACACGATGGGCAGCTTCTTCATCCTCACCGGCCTCATGCTCCAGACGGGATTCGACGGGGTGACGCTGAGGCTGGTCATGATTCTGGGCTTTCTCTGGTTCACCAGCCCGGTGGCGACCCACGCGCTGGCCAGGGCCGCCCTGTACGGGAAGGTCGAGCCCGTCGTTCACGAGGACGAGGGAGGAGACTGAGTGGAGTCCGTCGTCGACCTCGCACTCCTCGGACTGCTGGCCGTGACCGCCTTCGGCGTCCTGCGCCTGCGCAATCTGGTTGCCGTGGTGATGCTGATGGGAATCTACAGCTTCCTGTCGGCTGCCCTGTTTGTCGTGCTCGACGCGGTGGACGTCGCGTTCACGGAAGTGGCGGTGGGCGCCGGCGTCTCCACCATCCTGGCGCTCGGGACGCTGGCGCTGGTGGGCACCCGGCAGAAGCGCCACGCGAAGTCGCCCCTCATCCCGCTGCTGATCGTGCTGGTCACCGGCGGCATGCTGGTGTACGGCACCTACGATCTGCCCCGATGGGGTCAGCCCGACAACCCGGTCCACGGCCATGTCGCCCCGGAATACCTGGCGGATCATGTGCCCCTCGCCGGTGAAGATGGTGACGTGCTCGAGGTGCACATCCCGAACATCGTCACCACGGTTCTGGCCAGCTACCGAGGCTACGACACCCTGGGTGAGACCACGGTCGTGTTCGCGGCCATGGTGGGGGTGCTGACCCTGTTTGTCGGAAGCCGGCGGCCGCGTCGAACGGGAAGGTCGCCCGCGGACGAGGAAGACGGGGGCGGCGCGTCATGAGAGACCAGATCATTCTGCGCATCGCCGCCAAGATCCTCATCGGACCGATCTTTCTCTTCGCCCTGTACGTCCAGTTCCACGGCGACTACGGGCCGGGCGGGGGGTTCCAGGCGGGCGTCATCTTCGCGGCGGGCGTGATCCTCTACGCCCTCGTCTTCGGGCTCGACCATGCCCGGGCCGCGATTCCCACGGGGATCGTGACCTGGTGCGGCACCCTGGGAGTTCTGATCTTCGCCGGCGTCGGCGTCGCGGCGATGTTCATGGGCGGCAATTTCCTGGACTACGGAGTCCTGCTGTACGACGCCGAGCACGCCCAGCACATCGGCATTCTTCTCGTCGAGGCGGGGGTCCTCGTGACCGTTTTCGGGGTCATGGTCACGCTCTTCTACAGCTTCGCCGGGCGGCGGAGGAGCCGGTAGATGGAGTTCCTGGGCCTCTTCAACTACTGGGTCGTCATCTTCCTGATGATGGTCGGCTTCTACGCCCTGATCTCCCGCGGCAACCTGGTCAAGAAGGTGGTCGGGCTGAATCTCTTTCAGACATCGGTGATCATCTTCTACGTGAGCACGGGGAAGATCGTGGGCGGCACCGCTCCCATCCTGATCGGGGATGATCACGGGGCGGCCGAGGGCGCGGCGGAAGTGGTCTACTCCAATCCTCTTCCGCACGTGCTCATGCTCACCGCGATCGTGGTGGGCGTGGCCACCATGGCGATGGCGCTCGCGCTCGTTGTGCGCATCAAGGAGACCTACGGCACCATCGAGGACGACGAAATACAGGCCCAGGTGCTCGCCGACGAGCTGCAGGAGGGCGCCAGGCCATGATCGCGGCGCACCTTCCCGCCATCCAGATCGTGGCGCCGCTTCTGGCCGCCGCCCTTTGCGTGCTGGTTCCCTGGAAGCGCGTCTCGTGGGGCATCGCCATGGCCGGAGCGGTGACGGCCTTCGGCGCGGCCGTCGGGCTTCTGTCCCGCGTGCTCGGCGGCGAGGACATCCGCTACGCGCTGGGCGGCTGGGCCGCGCCCTGGGGAATCGAGTACCGGGTGGACGCCGTCAACGGCCTGGTTCTCCTCATCGTCGCCGGCATCGGCGTGGTCGTCACCCTTTTCGCCCTCACCAGCGTCGAGCGCGAAGTGGACGAGCGCCGCATCCCCCTCTTCTACGGCGCGTGGATGCTCTGCCTGTGCGGCCTCCTGGGCATCGCCATCACGGGGGACGCCTTCAACATCTTCGTGTTCCTGGAGATCTCGTCGCTCGGCACCTACGCCCTGATCGCCATGGGATCCGACCGGCGCGCGCTGGTCTCGGCGTTCCGCTACCTGATCATGGGGAGCATCGGGGCGTCGTTCATCGTGATCGGCATCGGGCTGCTCTACGTCGAGACCGGAACCCTCAATCTGGCCGACCTGGCCGAGCTCCTTCCCGCCCTGCATGGCGAACGGACCATCCTGGTGGCATTCGCCTTCCTGACCGTCGGCACGAGCCTCAAGCTGGCCCTCTTCCCGCTGCACGTGTGGCTGCCCGACGCGTATGCCTTCGCACCCTCGGCGGTGACGGGGCTCATCGCCGCCACGTCCACAAAGGTCGCGGTCTACGTCCTGCTGCGCTTCTTCTTCACCGTCTTCGGGGTCACCTACTCCTTCGGCGAGCTCAGCCTCGGCATGTGGCTGCTGCCGCTCGCGCTGGTGGCGATCTTCACCATGTCGCTGGTGGCGATCTTCCAGCGCAACATCAAGCGCATGCTGGCCTACTCGAGCGTCGCCCAGATCGGCTACATCATCCTGGGGATCAGCTTCGCCTCGGTCACCGGACTGACCGCGGCCACGCTCCACCTCTTCAACCACGCGCTCATGAAGGGGGCGCTGTTCCTCGCCCTCGGCTGCGTCATGTACCGGGTGGGCTCAGTGCACATCGACGCCCTGCGCGGCCTGGGCCGCCGCATGCCCTGGACGATGGCCGCCTTCACGGCGGGAGGCCTCAGCCTCATCGGCGTCCCGCTCACGGTGGGCTTTGTGAGCAAGTGGTATCTGGTGCTGGGCGCGCTTGAGCAGGGGATGTGGCCGGTCGCGGCGCTGGTGCTCGTGACCTCCACGCTGGCCGTGGTCTACATCTGGCGGGTGGTCGAAGCCGCCTACTTCGGTGAGCCGTCGGCCCGGGCCGGTTCGGTGTCCGAAGCCCCGTTGCGGCTGCTGGTCCCCACCTGGGCGCTCATCGTCGCGAACCTCTACTTCGGCATCGATGCCTCACTGACCACGAACGTCGCCGGCCAGGCCGCGCGCGCCCTGCTGGGAGGCGCGCCGTGAACCCGGGCGAACTGGCGCTCCTGGCGCTGGTCATCCCCGCGGCCGGGGCGGTACTGGTGGGTCTCCTGCGCTCCAGCCCCAACCTGCGCGAGGCCGCGTCGCTGACTACGGGCGGCGTCCTTCTGGGCGTGGTGATGCAGATCCATCGTGCGGTCGCTGCGGGCGAGATCCCGCGCTTCGTGCTGGCGGAGCCCCTCCCGGGCATCCCCCTGGAGCTGGTGGTGGAGCCGCTGGGGATGATTTTCGCCCTCGTGGCGGGCAGCCTCTGGATCGTGACCACGCTCTACGCCATCGGCTACATGCGCGGGCATCACGAGAAGAACCAGACCCGCTTCTACATCTTCTTCGCCCTGGCCATCTCATGCACAATGGGGGTCGCCTTCGCGGGCAACCTCTTCACCCTCTTCATCTTCTACGAGGCGCTGACGCTCTCCACCTTCCCGCTGGTGACGCACGCGGGCACCGACGCGGCGAAGAGGGCGGGGCGCGTGTACCTGGGCATCCTGCTCAGCACTTCGATCGGCTTCCAGCTGCTCGCCATCATCTGGACCTACCTGCTGACCGGAACCATCGACTTCGAGATGGGCGGGATCCTGGAGGGCAGGGCGGGGGCGGGCGTGGTGGCGGTGCTGCTGGCGCTCTACGTCTTCGGGATCGGCAAGGCGGCGGTGATGCCCTTCCACCGCTGGCTGCCCGCCGCGATGGTGGCTCCCACGCCGGTCAGCGCGCTGCTGCACGCGGTGGCGGTGGTGAAAGCGGGGGTGTTCAGCATCCTCAAGGTCACCATCTACGTCTTCGGCATCGACTTCCTCACGCAGCTGGGCGCGAGCGTCTGGCTCATGTGGGTGGCGGCCGCGACCATCATCCTGGCGTCCCTGGTCGCCTTCCGGAAGGACAACCTGAAGGCGCGACTGGCCTACTCGACCATCAGCCAGCTCTCCTACGTGGTTCTGGGCGCCATGCTGGCCAACACCATGGGAATCATCGGCGGGGGCATGCACATCGTCATGCACGCCTTCGGCAAGATTACCCTCTTCTTCTGCGCGGGCGCGGTCATGGTGGCTGCGCACAAGACCGAGATCAGCGACATGAAGGGCCTCGGGCGCACCATGCCCGTCACCTTCGCCGCCTTCTTCGTGGGGACGCTGTCGATCGTCGGGCTGCCGCCCGTGGGAGGCACCTGGAGCAAGTGGTTCCTCGGTCTCGGGGCGCTGGACGCGGGCCAGGTCGGGCTGGTCGCGGTGCTGATGGTGAGCTCGCTCCTGTCCGTCGGGTATCTCATGATCGTCCCGGTGCGGGCGTTCTTCAGCCCGGCCTCCAACCCCCATGGACACGGGCACGCGAACGGAGGAATACACGAGGCGCCGCTCCCTTCGTTGATCGCGATCGTCATCACGAGCCTGTGCTGCTTCGCGCTCTTCGTGTACCCGGACCCCTTCTTCCACCTGATTTCGATGGTGGCCGGACCATGAACGCGGGCATGAAGCACGATGAAGCAGGGGTGACCCGATGAACAGGCGAGACTCGGTGCACGACAGCGGCCACGGATCGGGGCGCCCGTCAGACGACGGCTCCCACGGCGGCGGTCACGACGGGCACGATTCCGGGCACCCGCTCTCAAGCGTCGGCCCGAAGGCGACGCGCATCATTCTGGGCGCTTTCCTTGTGATTTCCGCCGGGCTGGTGATCGCCGATTTCTTCGTGGACCGATACATCGAACATCCCTGGGAGAACCTCAAGGGGTTCTACCCGCTGTGGGGACTCTTCGGCGTTGGCGGGCTCATCCTTGCGGCCAAGGGGCTCAGGCGCATCGTGATGCGGTCGGAGGACTACTACGATGCCGACTAGCCTCCCTCCGTTCGCGATCTTCTTCGCCGGCGCCCTGCTGGTGCCGTTCGTGCGCGGATGGCCGCGGTACGTCCTTCTGTTGGCGATCCCTGTGCTGGGCGCGCTCAACGTGGCCGGCATCCCGGAAGGCTTCGGGCTCTCAGCGGGGATTCTCGGCTACGAGCTGTCGCTCGTTCGAGCCGACAGGCTGAGCCTGCTCTTCGGCTATCTGTTCCACCTCGGTGCGTTCATCGCCATCCTGTACTCGCTGCACCTGAAGAAGGAGGACTCCGCTACCCTGCACCATACTGCCGCGCTCATATACGCGGGGAGCGGGCTGGGCGCCGTGTTTGCGGGAGACCTCGTCACCCTCTTCCTCTTCTGGGAGCTGCTCGCGGTCAGCTCCGTGTTCCTCATTTTCGCACGCGGCACCGAGCGGGCGCGCAGGGCGGGGATGCGCTACCTGGTCATCCAGGTGGTGTCGGGTGTGGCGCTCCTGGCCGGGGCGATGGCACGGGCTGCGCAGACGGGGGATATCTCCTTTGGCCACATCGGGTTGGAGGGCCTCTCGGGATGGCTCATCTTCCTTGCCATCGCGGTCAAGGGCGCCTTCCCGCTGGTACACAACTGGCTGACCGACGCCTATCCGGAGAGCACCCCCACGGGAACGGTGTTCCTGAGCGCATTCACCACCAAGGTCGCTGTGTACGCCCTGGCTCGCGGCTTCCCGGAAACCGAGTTGCTCATCTACATCGGCGCGGTGATGGCCTGCTATCCCATCTTCTTCGCCGTCATCGAGAACGATCTCCGGCGCGTCCTCTCCTACAGCATGATCAACCAGATCGGCTTCATGGTGTGCGGCGTGGGGGTGGGAACCGCGAAGGCCCTCAACGGCGCCGTCGCGCACGCCTTCAACGACGTGCTCTTCAAGGGCCTGCTCTTCATGTCGATGGGCGCGGTGCTCTATCGCACGGGAACGACCAAGGCGTCCGAGCTTGGAGGGCTGTGGAAGACGATGAAGTGGACGACGGTGCTATGCATCGTGGGAGCGGCCTCCATTTCGGCGGTCCCGCTCTTCAACGGTTTCGTCAGCAAGGCGCTGATCATGAGCGCGCTGCTCGAGGAGCACCACTACTGGATCTGGCTCGCGATGCTGTTCGCCTCCGCGGGCGTGGTCGAGCACGCCGGCATCAAGATCCCCTTCTTCGCCTTCTTCGCACACGACTCGGGCATCCGCACGCGCGAGCCGCCCTGGAACATGCTGGCAGCCATGACGGTGGGCGCCATCGGGTGCATTGCGATCGGCTCGATGCCGTGGCTGCTCTACGACCTCCTGCCGTTCGAGGTGGACTACAGTCCCTACGACGTCACGCACGTGGTGACGCAGCTCCAGCTGCTGGCCTTCGCGATCGGCGCGGTGGTGCTGTTCCGGCTGATGCGCATCTATCCCGACGAGATTCGCGCCGTCAACCTGGACGTCGAATGGACGTACAGGAAGCTGGCTCCGGCGATCGTGCGGCGGGTGGGATCGGCGATTCGGGCGGCGGACTCCACCGTTCGCGGCGTGGCCATGGGCGGAGTCAACTGGGCGCTCGGCAGCGCGTTCCGCCATACCGGCCCGCATGGCGCCCTGGCCCGCTCCTGGCCGACGGGAAGCATGGTGCTCTGGGTTGCCGTGCTGCTGGCCGCGTTCCTCATCCTGCGGGCGTTCTGACCCCCGGCGCACGGTGTCGGCAGGTCAGCGGCAGGCAGGTTCGGAACCACGCCGCCTCCGGCTGGGAACCCGGGGATCCACGCTCGCCCTGATCCAGAGCCGGCAGGTGGCGGCAGCCCTGGAGGCGGCCGGTCGCACGCGGGTCTCGATGCACACCATCCGCACCCGGGGCGATCGTCTGGCGAATGCATCCCTGGCGCACATCGGTGGGGAGGGGGTGTTCACGAGCGCGCTGGACGAGGCCCTGCTCGACGGCAGGGTCGATCTGGCGGTGCACTCCCTGAAGGACGTTCCGACCCGGATGCCGTCCGAGCTGTGCGTCGCCGCGACTCCCGCGCGCGAGGATCCCCGCGACGCGCTGGTGCTGCCGCCCGGTACGGCCGGGACCCTCTCCACCCTGCCTCCGGGGTCCAGCATCGGCACGGGCTCCCAGCGCCGCGCCGCGCTCGCTCGCGCCTTCCGCCCGGACTGCACGGTGGTGCCCATGCGCGGCAACGTGGACACCCGGCTGGCCAAGCTCGGCCGGGGCGAATGCGACGCCCTCGTGCTGGCTGCCGCCGGGCTGGGGCGCCTGGGCCTCCTCGACCGCACGAGCGAGCTTCTGGAGCGCACGGCGTGGCTGCCGGCCGCGGGGCAGGGCGCGCTGGCCGTGGTGGTGCGCCGCGACGACCGGCGGGCGCGACGGCTGGCGGCATCGCTGGACGACCGCCCCACCCGGCAGGCGGTGCGGGCCGAGCGGGAGCTGTTGCGTCTGCTGGGCGCCGGATGCCACCTGCCCGTCGGTGTGCTGGGGTTGCCCTACCCGGGCGGCCTCAGGCTCTGGGCGATGGTGATCAGCCCCGATGGCCGCCGGGTGATCCGCGCCGACCGCACCGGCCGCCAGGCCGAACCGGAAGGCCTCGCCGCCGACCTGGCGAGGGTCCTGCTGGGCCGCGGTGCGGGCGAGATCCTGGCGGACCTCACTCGCAAATGACCCCTCTCGGCAGCCTCGGCCGCAAGCTGCTCGCCATCGACGAGCTTCTCGCCCGCCACGGCCGTCCGCGCAGCGGCCGCCTCGTGTTCACGAACGGATGCTTCGACATCCTGCACCGCGGCCACGTGGAGTACCTGGCCGCCGCCCGCGCCCTGGGTGACACGCTCGTGGTGGGGCTCAACACAGACGCCTCGGTCGGTCGCCTCAAGGGGCCGCACCGCCCCTACGTTGCCCTCGAGGACCGCGCGGCTGTGCTCGCGGCGCTCGAGAGCGTCGATGTGATTACCCCGTTCGACTCGGATACCCCCGGATCGCTCATCTCGGCGCTGCTCCCGGACGTGCTGGTGAAGGGCGGTGACTACGCCCTGGAGGAGATGGTCGGCCGCGAGGAGGTCGAGGCCGCGGGCGGTGAAGTCGTGTTGGTTCCCTATCTTCCGGGGCGGTCCACCACCAGGCTGGTGCGCCGTATCCGCGGGACGGAACCCGAGCCATCCGACTGAGCCGAGCCGGATTCCGGGTAGTCACTTGCGTCGGCCCCCGTTCCCGTAGAGAGTTTCTGTCGCGAAACGTCACCGTCGCTTCGCTGCCCGGCTGGAGCGGCCTTGCGACCCACAGCGACCCGGGACACCCAACAGACAGGAGCGCGCGAATGAGCCCGTCGCACGCACTCACGCTGGTTGCCGCCACCCGCAGCCCGCACAAACTGGACGAGATCCGACGGATTCTGGGAAAGGATCCCGGACTGCGGATTCTGAGCCTCGACGAAGCCGGCATCCCTTTCTCCCCGGAGGAAGACAAGGTCGAGGCCTTTGACACCTTCGAAGAAAACGCAAAGGCCAAGGCCGCGTACTTCAACAGCCTCTGCGGGGCGGCGACCATCGCCGACGATTCCGGTCTGGAGGTGGATGTCCTCGATGGTGCTCCCGGGGTGCGCTCGAAGCGTTTCGCGCCCGTGTCGGAGGACGTCACCGGCGGGGATCGCGACCGTGCCAACAACGAGCACCTGGTCAAGCTGCTCGCGAGCCACAAGCCCCATCGCCGCACCGGACGCTTCGTGTGCGTCGCCGTGCTGCACTTCGGCATGGGCGAGCCCCTTGTGTTCCGAGGCGAGGCGCCGGGCGCCATCGTCCTGGAGCCACGGGGGGAAGGCGGCTTCGGATATGATCCACACTTCCTGGATCCCGATGCAGCCAGGACGTTCGCCGAACTCGATGCCGAAGAAAAGGATGCGCGCAGCCACAGGGGTCAGGCTTTCCGGGCACTCGGCTCACACCTGCGCGAAACCCTCCACTACTAGAATCGGGAAAAACCGGTAGAATCAAGGGAAACGGGGCGTGGCGCAGCCCGGTAGCGCGCCTGCTTTGGGAGCAGGAGGTCGCCGGTTCGAATCCGGCCGCCCCGATTGGACGTGCCCCGCGGGCAGCGGACAGGCGGCTATGCGGATCCGGACGTGTTGATCTCGAACCGCCCGTGCGAGGGCGAGAACCGGATCGCGTCGGTGTCGAAGGCGCGGCCGAGCGCGCCGCTCCGGCTGAGCGCGTCCGGCGTGCCGACCGAGAATCCGCCCGCGTCATCGAGCAGCCAGACGCTGTCGGAGAGCTGAAGCGACAGGTCGAGGTCGTGGCTCGACAGCAAAACGATCTGCCTCTTCTGCCTGGCCTGGGAACGCAGGAGGGCCATGATCTCGACGCGGCTCGGAAGATCGAGAAAAGCCGTGATCTCGTCGAGGATCATGAGGTGCGGGGTCTGTGCAAGCGCACGCGCGATCATCACGCGCTGTCGCTCCCCGTCGCTGAGACCGTTGAAGTAGCGGCGCAGGAACGGCTCGACGCCGGTAACCGCCACCGCGTCGGCGATCGCGGCCCTGTCATTCTCCGCCAGTCCACCCTGCCAGCCCGTGAAGGGCTGCCGGGCGAGCGAGATGACGTCCTCGACGCGCAGGCCCGGATTGAACTGCCGCTCCGTCAGCACCACGGAGATCCGGCGTGCGCGGGTCGCCGGACGCATGGACGCAATGACTTCGCCGTCGAGCGATACAAATCCGTCGAGCGACCTCTGCAGCCCCGCGATCGTGCGCATAAGGGTCGATTTCCCGGTCCCGTTGCGGCCGAGGATGCAGATGAAGTCGCCGGGAGCGGCCGACAGGTCGATGCCGGACAGGACTGTTCCCCGCGTGTTGCGATAGCCCACGGCGAGGGACCTGAGATCCAGCATCAGCGCCACTGCCTCACGGCCGGCGAAAAGATGAGGATGAGAATCACGGCCGGAGCACCGACCACGGCGAGGATCGCGTTGAGGTGCAGGAAGTGCTGCTCCCACGGCGCATGGATGATGGCGTCTCCCGCGAGGGCAAGCAGTGCGCCGCCCAGTGCGGCGAGCGGGAGGAGCGGGGGAATCCGCGCCGTCCCGGCCAGCGCCCGCGCGAAGTGGGGCGCGATGAGGCCGACGAAGCTCACCGGGCCGCAGAAGGCAACGACGGGTGCCACCAGCAGCACGGTTGCCGCAAGAACGGCATGTCTCAACGACGTCACCCTGACGCCGAGGCTGCGGGCGTAGGTCTCGCCGAGAAGCAGCGAACTGAGCGGCTTGGCCGTAGCGACGGCGGCGCAGGTACCGATGAGGATCGGCAGCGCGAGCCACGGCAGAGTCTCGGGCGCGACGCCGGCAAAGCTCGCGTCCTGCCATCCGCCATAGACGCGGCCACCGGCGCGGGCGGCGAAGTGCAGGAGGACGCTCGTGAGGCCCTGCGAGGTGAATCCGAGCATGAGGCCGATGACGAGCAGCGTGATGGCTCCGACGCGGCGGCCTAGCGCAAGCATGACGAACGCCGCGATTGCGACACCCGCAGCGGCGGCGAGCGTGATGCTGGGGCCTTCGAAGACGGTCAGGAAGGACACGGCCGCGGGACCTGCGAAGGCTGCTGCCGTTACGGTGAGCGCGACCCCGAACTGGCCGCCCGCGAGAAGGCCGAGGGACCACGCGTCGGCGACCGGGTTCCTGAAGAGGGTCTGCATCAGCACGCCTGCCATGCCGAGCGCGCCGCCGGCGATGATCGCGGCGGCAACCCGCGGAAGGCGAATCTCGAGGACGATCTGCCGGGCAAGATCGGTCGACTGCGCTCCCGCCAACGCGCCGACCGTGTCGGCCAGCGGCAGTGCGATCTGTCCAAAGGTCAGCGTCAGCAGGGAGAGCGCGGCGAGCGCGGCGAGGAGGACGGCGACGCTAGTGCTTACCCGCGCCGGCATGGCCCTCCTCCCAGGTTTCCGGTGCGAGGTAGCGCCACTCGCCGTCGCGCAGCTCCGGGTGCACCATCTTCACGATGTCGGAGAGGCGCCAGTCCGGCCGGATGGTTCCCATCTCCCACACCTCCCACGAATCGGCGGCGGGATTGGGCTTGCCCGGCTCCCAGAACAAGCAGCCTTCCCGATACGCCTTGAAGCGCGAAAGCACGTTCCGATCGTCGAACCTTGTGGAAATCGGGTCGCGGAACACCCAGCAATCGGCGTCCGTTGCGTCCCTGAGGAGCCGTTCCGTCGAGAGGTCGGAAAAGGTGTCGAGCTCGGGATCGTCGTCGGCGCCCAGCACGAGGTCCGCGTTGGCGTCGCGAATAAGCGCCGCATCGGCGTTGCGCTGCGTGACGGCCCAGCGATTGCCCGCGCTGCGGTACCAGGCCCACAGGAGCGACCGGCGCGGCTGCGCCCGGGCGAGTGACTTCAAGCGGTCGACCTCCTGCGCGACCATTTCAACGAATGCACCGGCCTCCGCCTCTCTCCCGGTCAGCAAGCCCATCAGAAGGACCCATGCGACACGGCCCATGTAGTGCGGCTCCGCATTGATGAAGGTCGGCACGACCGGAATGCCGAGCGACTCGACGCGCTCCATGTGCCGGGTGTGCGTGAGGTCCGCCATGCGCGCGATCAGCACGTCCGGCCGCGCCGCCACCAGCGCATCGAGCGTCGGCGGCATGTGCCAGCCATAGCCGATCTGCTGGATCTCACCCGACCGGGCCATGCGGCGCAGGCCATCGTCGTAGCTGGTGTGCCCGCCAACCGCGACGATCCGGTCCTCGACCCCGAGTGCACGGAGCATTGCCTCATGGGGTTGCTCGTTTACGGCGATCCGCTGAACGGGCGTTCGGATCAGCGACGCACCGGCCAGATCTCCCGTCAGCGCTGGTGGCTCCACGCCCTTCGGGACCAGCACGAGGCGGGCACGCTGCGGCGGTCCGCCTGCCGTCCCACCCCAGGTGACCACGGACGCCTCGATGTCGACAATGCGATAGCCGTCCCGCTCGACGACGCTGAAGACCTCGGCATAGGGCGTTTCCAGCACCTCGCCTGCGACGGTCCCCGGATCGTCGGGCACGCCGGACCCGCAAGCGGCCAGGGCGACAGGGAGAACGAAGACCGCAAGACGAGAGAGCACCCGGAAGGAGCGCGTCTTCGAGCCGCCGGGCTCTGGAAGCACCCTGGGCGGCTGGTTCAAGGACCCGTTACCGGCACGTCACGCAGCGACCAAAGAGAGTCAACTCGTGGCCGTCGACCTCGAAGCCCTCGGGTGCCAGCAACTCGACCTCATCCGGACACCGGTGGACATCGAACGCCTGGTCGCAGGAGCGGCACAGGAAGTGGTGATGATGCGGCCGGTCCGCCAATTCGTACCGAAGCCCGCCGCCCGGAAGCTCCACTTCCGACAGCCACCTCTCTGCCACGAAGATCTTCACGGTCCGGTAGACGGTTGCCAGCCCCAGTGAAGGCACGATCTGTTGGCCGTACTCGAGGATCTCGTCGGGCGTGAGGGGGCGGTCGACGTTCATGAACACCCGGCGGATCGCCCGACGCTGACGGGTGTCTCGTTGCATCGTAGTCGGTGTGCAGAATGGAAACGTGCGGTGACGAGGCGATGGCCGCGTTACGGGCGACCGACCGCGGACGGCAGGCGGTTGTCGTCAGCCTCCTCGATCCGCGTGTCCCTCGTCGGCGCATATGTCGCAATCGTCCGTCCGACAGACACGCGCACCGTGCAGGAGGGCGCCCGCGAGCGTGAGGCTGCCGGCAGCAGACGTCATGGTCTCGGGCACCGGTTCGAGCCAACCCGCGAGGGACGCCGCCCAGAGCAAGGCTCCCCCGACAAAGGTGAGCACCACAGGCGCATTCGTGCGGGCCGGGCCCATGACGAGCATCGCCGCGCCGACGAGGACCGTCCCGGCCCATACCGCGCGCTCGACGCCTTCGGAAAGCGCAAGCGCCGGTGCCGCCGCGACCAGGAACGGTGTCAGCGCGCAGTGCACGCCACACCAGGCCGCAGCGCACGCCGCGAGTCGCGACCCGGAGGCCAGGTGCGCGTTCGACGGGACGGTTGCGAGGTAGTGCTTCATGGTGTCACGTCGGCGACGGGAGCGCGAAAGTGAGGATTGTGAGTACCTGAACTAAAATGATAACGTGTTCTCATATCCATGTCACGAGGCCCGCCGGCACCGCTGGTGTATGTCGCGAAACGGGCACAACCTCCGTGATCCGCGCGCGATGGAGGAACCGGGATTCGAGTACCGCTGCGTTGGCCGCACGTTGCGGCGGCTCCCCTCGCCACAGACCGGCGCCGGGCCGGTCGCGGGTACTCGCCCTGCCTGTGCGGTCGGGCGCGAGGGGACGTTGACATCGGGCGGCAGGGACCCGTAACATTGGGGCGATTTTGAGCAGTTGGACGTCGCGGGGCCGGATGTTCCGGGTCTCGGCGGCCACCAAACAGGCCGCGGGTGAGCGCGGGCAAGGAGCGCGGGATGCGTACCACCGGTACGGTGAAGTGGTTCAATGATGCGAAGGGCTTCGGGTTCATTACGCCCGAGGGCAGTGATCGGGACTGCTTCGTACACCACTCGGCCATCCAGGTCGACGGGTATCGTTCGTTGACCGAAGGGGAGCGGGTCGAATTCGACATCGTCCAGGGGCAGAAGGGCCCGGCGGCGGAGAACGTCGTCAAGATCTAGGGGCCCTGCCCCTTGCCCCAAAAAAAGAGGCGCCCGTAGCTCAGCTGGATAGAGCAACGGACTTCTAATCCGTAGGTCCCAGGTTCGAGTCCTGGCGGGCGCGCCTCGTCTTGTCTTCCGTCGGCCGAGAGGCGGTCGGAGACCATCCAGCTTCCGGGCTCTCGTCCGCCTCGAGCGAGGCGGACGAGTGTCCGGTCGCTTGTACGCGCCGTGGTTTACGCGCATCGAGCCCCGGATTACCTTTCTTCGCTCGTTTGGAAGGCACCTTCGAATCAGAGCCGTGAGGACGGCGAGCCTCGTGATCCCGCCGACCTCTCATGTGGTGGGCGTAGCTCAGGTGGTTAGAGCGCCAGGTTGTGGCCCTGGAGGTCGCCGGTTCAAGTCCGGTCGCTCACCTTGCTTCTTGTCCCGGGCCAGGCTCGCGGACGGGGCTTCCGGCCCTGGCGGGGATCTCCGCAGGTGTCGGAGCCCGGGCCGACCACCCTCAAGGCAGGCGCATTCCATGCCCGGAGCCGGCTTGGCCCGTCGCGAGCGGATCGCCGTTCGCATCATGCCGGATCACGACAGCCTCGCTGCTGAGGTCGCCGGGCGAATCGCGGCTCTCATCCGCGAACGCACTCGCGAGGGCCGTCATGCGGTTCTCGGCCTGGCGACCGGCTCCACCCCCGTCGGCGTGTACCGGGAACTCATCCGCCTCCACCGGGAAGAGAGTCTGGACTTCTCCAACGTCGTGGCCTTCAACCTCGACGAGTACTTCCCGATGCAGCCCGGCAGCGTGCACAGCTACCATCGCTACATGCGGGAAAATCTCTTCGACTTCGTCAACATTTCGCCCCGGAACCGTCATATCCCCCGGGGCGATCTGGCCGAGGCCGAGGTGGAGGACCATTGCCTCGACTTCGAACGCCGCATTCGCGAGGCCGGGGGGATCGACCTTCAGATTCTGGGAATCGGCCGCAGCGGACACATCGGCTTCAACGAGCCGGGTTCCCGGCGTGAGTCGCGCACGCGCTGCCTGTATCTCGATGTCGTAACGCGGGCCGACGCGGCCGACGACTTCTTCGGCGAGGAGAACGTTCCCTCCCGCGCGATCACGATGGGGGTCGAGACCATTCTGGAAGCGCGCGAGGTGATCCTGCTGGCGACGGGGGAGCACAAGGCCGAAATCGTGCGACGCGCCGTCGAGGGGGAGGTGCACGCCGATGTCGCCGCCACCTTCCTGCAGCAGCATCCTCACGCGACGGTG
>CBDCSR010000003.1:0-2392500 GCA_965221785.1 Longimicrobiales bacterium | reverse complement strand
TACCGCCAGGAAAAGCCTCGTGAGGGAGTTCTGGGCGCGACCGTACCGTAAACGGACACACGTAGGCGAGGCGAGGAGCCTAAGGTGCGCGAGTGATCCGCGGAGAAGGAACTCGGCAAAATGTCCCCGTAACTTCGGGAGAAGGGGAGCCCGTGGTAGGTGAAGCATGATTGCGTGCGGAGCCGACGCGGGCCGCAGAGAATCGGTCCAAGCGACTGTTTAGTAAAAACACAGGTGTCTGCAAAGTCGTATAGACGACGTATAGGCACTGACGCCTGCCCGGTGCCGGAAGGTTAAAGGGATGGGTAAGAGTCCTTCGGGATTCGAAGCTCCTAACTGAAGCCCCGGTAAACGGCGGCCGTAACTATAACGGTCCTAAGGTAGCGAAATTCCTTGTCGGGTAAGTTCCGACCTGCACGAATGGCGTAACGACTTGGACACTGTCTCCTCCGCGAGCTCGGCGAAATTGGAGTATCGGTGAGGATACCGATTACCCGCGACAGGACAAAAAGACCCCGTGCACCTTTACTACAACCTGCTATTGGGTCTTGGCATTGCATGTGTAGGATAGGTGGGAGGCTGTGAACCATCTTCGCCAGGAGATGGGGAGCCGTTGGTGAAATACCACCCTTACACTGTCGAGGCTCTAACCCAGGGGAGTGAATCCTCCTCGGGAACAGTGGCAGGCGGGTAGTTTGACTGGGGCGGTCGCCTCCTAAAAGGTAACGGAGGCGCGCAAAGGTTCCCTCAGCGCGGTCGGCAATCGCGCGAAGAGCGTAAAGGCATAAGGGAGCTTGACTGCGAGACCGACGGGTCGAGCAGGTACGAAAGTAGGCCTTAGTGATCCGGCGGTTCCGAATGGAAGGGCCGTCGCTCAACGGATAAAAGGTACGCCGGGGATAACAGGCTTATCGCCCCCGAGAGTTCACATCGACGGGGCGGTTTGGCACCTCGATGTCGGCTTATCGCATCCTGGGGCTGGAGAAGGTCCCAAGGGTCGGGCTGTTCGCCCGTTAAAGCGGTACATGAGCTGGGTTTAGAACGTCGTGAGACAGTTCGGTCTGTATCCGTCGTGGGCGTTGGAGTGTTGCGAGGATCTGTCCCTAGTACGAGAGGACCGGGATGGACTGACCTCTCGTGTACCGGTTGTCCCGCCAGGGGCATCGCCGGGTAGCGACGTCGGGAAGGGATAACCGCTGAAAGCATCTAAGTGGGAAGCCCACCTCAAGATGAGCACTCCCAGGGCGTGAAGCCCTCGGAAGGGCCGTGCGAGACGAGCACGTTGATAGGCGGCAGGTGGAAGCATGGCGACATGTGCAGCCGAGCCGTACTAAGTGCCCGAGAGACTTGACCAGCATGACTCGCATCAAACCGGACTCCCGTGATCGGGAGTTCAAGGAAGGATCCGGCACCCGCGTGGCGCGATGTGCCGGAAACGCGTCGAACCAACCCCGGACGCCCGGGACCTTTCTCTCATCAGCCCATGGACTTCTGTTGCTGGTGATCAGAGCGCGGGGGAAACACCCGTTCCCATCCCGAACACGGCCGTTAAGCCCCGCTGCGCGGATGGTACTGCCGGGGCGACCTGGTGGGAGAGTACGTCGTCGCCAGCTTCTTTCAGCAACCCCCCGGAGCACGTCTCCGGGGGGTTCTTTTTCACTCCCGGACACTCCCCGATGAACGACACCCGGGCCGGCACCGTGACGCTTGCGGGTGCTCCCAACGTCGGAAAGTCGACGCTGCTCAACGCCCTTGTGGGGGAAGAGCTGAGCATCGTTACGCCCAGGCCGCAAACTACCTGGCAGCAGGTGGCCGGGATCTACTCCGGGTCGGCGCACCAGATCATCTTCATCGACACCCCGGGCGTGTTTGCCGCACGTGACCTGTTTCACAGGGGTATGGTGGCAACAGCATATCGGGCGATCGAGGACGCGGATGTCGTGCTGGCGGTGCTGGACGCGGTCGCGTCGCGCAGGCGCGGGCGGTGGGGTGTGCTGCGCGCGCTGCTGGAGCAGGCACCGGCCCGGCGAATGGTGGCGCTGAACAAGATCGACGCGGTTCAGGGAAAGGCGGTCGAAGCGCTGGTGGCGGAAGCGGAGCGGGCGCTCGGTGCCCGGGTCTTCCCGATCTCGGCGCTCGACGGCACCGGCGTAGAGGAGCTGCGCGAGGGCTTGCAGGCCGAGCTGCCGCGATCGCCCTTCCTGTTTCCGCCTGATCTCATCGCCTCCGAGCCGATACGTTTCTTCGTAGCGGAGCTGGTTCGGGAGAGTGTGTTCGAGTTGTACCGCCAGGAGATACCGTATTCCGTCTTCTGCCGGCTCGAGCAGTTCCGCGAAGAGGACGATCCCGTCTATATTCAGGCCATCCTGTACGTGGAGAGGTCGTCTCAGAAGGGGATTCTGATCGGAGACGGCGGGCGCGCGATCCGTGAACTCGGTTCTCGAGCCCGGACCAAAATCGAACGTTTCGTCGACCGGCGGGTCTACCTTGACCTTCGGGTGAAGGTGCTCGCCGGATGGCGGCGCAAGCGTGGACACCTTCGGAGATTGGGCTTTGCCGTTCCCCGCGATCACGAGACGCAGCGATCTCGCTAGCAGTCCGCGGGGAGTTCGTTCGCGGGCTGCAACCAGTCCGTGGGCTGCTCGGTCGCTCGCTCTGTGGCTGCTGCTCACGGTGGTATGGCCCGCGCCGGCGACCACACAGGACGCGGAGTTTGCGGCGGCGGCCGACGCCTCCGCCATCGTCGCGCGCAGGATGCCATCCACCGAGGGGGCTCTCTTTCTGATCCTTCCGGTGGGTGCCCAGGGAATCGCGATGGGGCGGGCGATGACCGCGCTGCCGTCCCAGGAGAGCGCCTTCTGGAATCCGGCCGGGCTCGCCCAGGTCCGGGATCGCCGGTTCTTCCTGTATCGGGGCGATCAGCTCGCGGGCAGGGCGACCGCCTTCTCCTTTCTCATGGGCCGGGAATCGGTGGGTACGCTGGGGATCTCCTATCAGGAGCTGGATGTCGGGGATCAGCAGATGACCGGCATCGGAGGCGAGGTGCTCGGTTCGCTGAGCGTACGCGGATACCAGGCGGTGGTGTCGTTCGCGACCGAGTTGGTCGATCGGGTGAGCGTGGGGACCAACTTCAAGATGGTGCAGTTCCGCATCGGTTGCCGCGGGCAGTGCCTGGACCAGGGAGTGACCGCGACCACATACGCGGTGGACGCCGGCGCCCAGGCGACCTTCTCGGACGGCGTGCCGCTTCGGATCGGGCTGATGATCGCGCACCTGGGCCCGGACCTTCAGGTCGTCAACGCCGAACAGGCGGATCCGTTGCCGGTGCGGGCGCGTCTGGCGGCCGCGTACGACATTCTGGACCACTTTGACGAGCAGCCGGCGTTTGATCTTCGGTTCACGGCGGAGCTGGAGGAGCGGTGGCGCGATCTGGGGTCGCCCTCGGTTCACGTGGGCACCGAAGTCGCCACCACGGGAAGCGAGACCCTGTCCGTCCGCCTGGGCTACGCCTGGCGCGACGGAGAGGGCGAGGCGGCGCTCGGGCTCGGTCTGCGCGTCGGCCGCTTTGATCTGGGTATCGCGCGGTCCCTCACCCGGACATCGCTCGCGACCGGTTCCGAGCCCGTACACGTTAGCCTGGGCGTGGTCTTCTGATGGATCTCGACGCACAGCGGCCCTCGACAAAGCCGATGCCCTGTTGCTCGTCCTCTCCAGCGCCCCCCACCGGGCCGGCGGAGCTCATCCGGTCCGTGCGCTGCGGACTTGCGTGGACGGCACTCGTGTTTCCGGTGGTCGGTCCCACGGGTGTTGCGAGCCAGAGTCCCATCGAGGTGCGGCGGTTGCCCTCGCCCGTCTGGGAAGCGGCGCTGACAGGCTCATTTCCGGACTGGCCTCCCGGCAGAGAACAGAGCGCGGCATCACCCGCCGTTCCCTGGGCCCGAGGCGCGTTCATCGGCGCCGCCGGTCCCGGAGCAAGCTCTCTGCACGGGGGGGACGCCGTCCTGACCGGACAGGCTGTCCCGGAGACGATCTCCCCGACCCGGGCCCTCCTCTACTCGGGAGTGCTTCCCGGATGGGGACAGCGACGCCTGGACAGAGGCCGCTGGTGGGGGTTTCTGGCCGTGGAAGTCATCGGATGGGGCTTGCTGTTCGACAGGCAACGAACCGGGCACGACTTCCGGACCCGCTACCGCGACCTCGCGTGGTTCGTCGCGCGGCGCGGAACGCTGGGGGAACGCATCGACGGGGATTTCGAATACTACGAGGCGCTGGGCAAGTACCGCGCTTCGGGAGCCTTCGACGCGGATCCCTACATGGGCGGCGTTCAACCCGAAACCGATACCACCACCTTCAACGGAGCCATCTGGTCGCTGGCCAACGAGATCTTTCTGGTGCCCGGAGAGGAGGGACCGCTCGGGCCGGGTTCGCCGGAGTACGAACATGCCATGGAGTATTACGCCAGCCGGAGTATCGGCCCGGAGCTCCATTGGGACTGGAACGGTGACGACGTCAGTCGCGCCGAATACGACAGATTGATCCGAAGAAGCGACGCTGCGCTGCGCCAGGTCACGACCGTCGTCGGCGTCATCCTGGCGAATCATCTGGCCGCAGCCTTCGACGCCTTCATCACGGCTCGGCTGCGCACCGTGGATTCCACGGCCGAGTTCCGCCTGGTCGCGGTACCGGAGGCGCACGGTCGGTGGTGGGTGGGCGGACAGCTGTTTCCGTGACGCACCCGAAGCGTGCGGTGCGGCCCATTCGGCGGATCATGGCGCGCCTCCTGGGGTGAGCCTAGTCTGTTGCGAGATGTCGCCGCTTGAGCCCGGAGGTGGTCTCCCTTGACATTCCACACCGTATTCACGGTCCGCTGCCCGGCCTGTTCGGCACGGTATCCGGTCGATTCGGGCAAGGTGCCGGAGGGAGGCGTCCGGGCCCGCTGCGGCAAGTGCGCGAAGATCTTCCTGGTGGAGGTGCCCGGTGAGCGCGTGCGTCGCAGGGCAGCGCCCGCCGCGCCTTCGAGCAGGCCGCGTGACAACGAGGCGCCGAGACCCTTCGCCGTAGCCGATGCCGCCGACCGGGCCGCGCGCCTGGCACGGGTGCTCGTCTCCGACATGATCAGGTACCATCGGGACCGGTATGATCGCGCGCTCGAGCGAGGGACGCTCAGGGAAGACTTCGCCGAGGAGATTCGGCGTTCGTGGTCGGAATACGTCCGGCGGGTGGGAGAGGACCTCGCCCATGACAGTCGTTATTTTCAGGACGAACTCAACGCGACTCTGGCCCGCGGAGAGCGGCTCTTCTGAGAGCCGGACGCTCTTCGGGCGGGGCAGTTCAACGATCGGATCCATGAATAACGAAGCCATCGAACACCTGCGTGACCTCGAAGCCAGGATCTCCGAACTTCGGAGGTATCTTTGACATCGACGCCCGCGAACGGAAACTGGATGAACTGGAGCAGGCGCGGTCCAGCGAGCGGTTCTGGGCCAATCCGGAGGAGGCGCGGCGGCTCATCGCCGATGCCAATCGACTGAAGACGTGGGTGGCGCCGTGGCGTGAGCTGGCGGCCACCGCGGAAGAGCTGAGCGAGTGGGCGGAAGTGCTGGCCGTGGAGGAAGACGAGGAGATCGAGGCGCAATGGGCGTCCGACGTCGAGTCGCTGGCCGGGGGCGTGAGCGGCCTCGAACTCCGCACCATGCTTCAGGGGGAGGACGATCACCGCGGAGCGCTCCTCACGATCCATCCGGGCGCGGGCGGCCTCGAGTCCCAGGACTGGGCCGAGATGCTCCTGCGCATGTATACGCGCTGGGCGGAGCGGCGCGGATGCAGTCTCAAGGTGCTCGACCTCCAGCACGCGGAGGAAGCCGGCATCAAGAGCGCCGCGCTCGAGATCGAAGGCGATCATGCCTACGGGTACCTGAAGGCGGAGAACGGGGTACACCGCCTGGTCCGCATTTCACCGTTCGATTCCCAGTCGCGCCGGCACACTTCGTTCGCCAGCGTCTTCGTGTATCCCGTGGTCGACGATGAAATCGAGGTCGACATCGACGAAGCCGACTTGCGCGTGGATACCTTCCGTGCATCGGGGGCAGGGGGCCAGCACGTGAACAAGACGGATTCCGCCATCCGCATCACGCATCTGCCTACCGGCATCGTGGTGTCGTGCCAGCAGGAGCGCTCGCAGCACAAGAACCGGGCGACGGCGATGAAGATGTTGCGCGCCGCGCTCCATCGGAGGGCGATGGAGGAGCGCGAACGCGAACGCGAGGCTCTGGAAGCCACCAAGTCCGACAACGCCTGGGCCAACCAGATCCGCTCGTACGTGTTCCAACCCTATACGATGGTCAACGATCACCGCACGAGCGTGAAGGTCGGCGATGTCCAGAAGGTGATGGATGGAAGGATCGATCCCTTCATCGAAGCCTACCTGAAACAGTTCGGAGCGGCCGGGGTCGGATAAACCGGTCTTCCCACCCGGACCCGCAATGACGCAATCCACCACAGCCAGACCCGATCCCGGCGCACCCCCCTCCGTCAGCGACCTCGAGCGGAGCATGCGCTCTCGCATGGACAAGCTGGAGCGCCTGCGAGAACGCGGGATCGAGGCATTCGCCTACCGCTACCGGCGCACCCACGAGGCCCGGGAAGCCGCCGCCGCGTTCGAGGCCGCGGAAGCGGCGGGAACGCTGTCGGAGCGGGGACAGGGAGCGGAAGTGCGCGTCGGCGGCCGCATGGTCGCCTTTCGGAGTCACGGGAAGAGCGCGTTCGCCGATCTGGAAGACGGGTCGGGACGCATTCAGGTGTACTTACGCAGGAACCAGGTGGGGGAGCAGGCGTTCGCGGATCTGGACCTCCTCGATCTGGGGGACTGGATCGGCGCGCGCGGCCGGCTCTTCCGTACGCGCATGGGCGAAGTGACGGTGCAGGTTTCCGACTGGACGCTGCTGACCAAGGCGCTCAGGCCGCTGCCGCTGGGCAAGACCGAGGTGGACGCTGCGACCGGGCGGCGGATTACCCACAGCGGCTTCGCCGATACGGAAGCCCGCTACCGCCAGCGCTACGCCGACCTGGCGGTCAATCCCGAGGTGCGCGAGGTCTTCCGCGCCCGGTCGCGGGTCGTGGCCACTGCGCGCAGCGTTCTGGATGCCCGCGGCTTCCTGGAGGTGGAGACGCCGGTGCTCCAGCCCCTCTACGGCGGGGCGACGGCCCGTCCCTTCGTGACCCACCACCACTCGCTCGACCGCCGGCTCTACCTGCGCATCGCCGACGAACTCTACCTGAAGCGACTGATCGTGGGGGGCTTCGAGCGTGTCTATGAGGTCTCCAAGGACTTTCGCAACGAGGGCCTGAGCCGGTTTCACAATCCCGAGTTCACCATGCTCGAGTTCTACCAGGCGTTCGCGGACTACCACGACATGATGGATCTGGTGGAGGAACTCGTCTCGGAGATCGCGGCGTCGGTCGGGGGGGCGCGCACCTTCACCTACCAGGGGGAACGCATCTCGCTGGCTCCGCCGTTCAAGCGCATCCGGCTCGTCGAAGCTCTGGGCGAAGCGCTGGACGACGACCCCCTGGAGCTGGACGACGATCAACTGCGGGCCCGCGCGAAGGCGCTCCGCCTCCCGGACATCGAGAACGCGGGGCGGGGCAAGCTGATCGACAAGCTCTTCGACGCGCTGGTGCAGAAGGACCTGCGTTCGCCGACCTTCGTCGTGGATCATCCCCGGGAACTCTCCCCGCTGGCCAAGGCCAAGCGCGGCGACGCGCGTCTCACGGAGCGCTTCGAGCTGTTCGTGCTGGGCACCGAGATCGCAAACGCGTTCTCGGAACTCAACGACCCTCTCGACCAGCGGGCGCGCTTCGAGGACCAGGCCCGCCTGGCGGCGGGTGGAGACGAAGAAGCTCATCGGATCGACGAGGACTACATCCGCGCCCTGGAATACGGGATGCCGCCCACCGGCGGCGTCGGCGTCGGCATCGACCGGCTCACGATGCTGCTGACCGACCAGCCCTCCATTCGGGACGTGATTCTCTTCCCCATCCTGAGGCCCGAGTGAGCGGAGGGACGGAGGGTTGAGGCGTCTGGACTGGTACATCGCGCGGCGGTACCTGGCGGCGCCCAGGCGGGGACGCTTCCTGTCCCTCATCACCTGGATCGCGCTCGGCGGCGTGACCCTCGGGGTCATGGCGCTGGTGATCGTGATCTCGGTCATGAACGGGATGCAGGAGGAGTTGCGGGCCAAGATCCTCGGGTCCAACCCCCACGTGCTGGTGCTGCAGACGGGCACCTCGCTGCGCATGGACGGCTGGGAGCAGGTGCTCGACCGCGTACGCACCGTCGATGCCGTCGTGGGAGCCGCTCCCTTTGTCGTCACCAGCGTCGGCATCCAGCGCGCCGGGTACGCACAGACGGCCGACCTCTACGGAGTCCTGCCGGAACCGGAAGGCGTGCCCGTAACCGATTTCGAGCGCGATCTGCAGGACGGCGTGTACTCTCTCGACCGGACCGAGTCGGGCCTTCCTCCCGTGCTGGTGGGGAGTCTGCTGGCGCAGCGCATGCAGCTCTTCAAGGGCGACACGCTGGTACTGGTGTCGCTCGAGAACGTCAACGAGAGTCCCCTGGGCGGTCTGTACCCCACGGTTCGCCAGTTCGAGATGGCGGGGTCGTTCACGACCGGCATGTACGAGTACGACCTGCGCAACATCTACACGACGCTGGCGGCAGCTCAGGACCTGCTCGGCATCGCGGGCGCGAACCAGGTCGGCGGCGTCGCGGTGCGCGTGGAGGATCTGTGGGAAGCCGACGCCGTGGGCCGGGAAATCCGCGCCGCGGTCGGGCCGGGCCATTTCATCGAGAGCTGGATGACGACCAACCGGTCGTTCTTCTCCGCCCTCAAGCTGGAAGAGCTGGCGATGGGGGTCATCCTCGGCCTGATCATCGTGGTGGCTGCCTTCAACGTCGTGAGCACACTGGTCATGGTCGTGGTGGACCGGACCCGGGAGATCGGAATCCTCAAGTCCATGGGCATGACCGACCGTACGATTCTCCGCGTCTTCCGCCTGCAGGGGCTCTGGATCGGCATGATCGGGACTTCGCTCGGAGTGACCCTGGGCCTGGTGATGGCCTGGGCGCTCGACCGCTACCAGTTCATCTCCATTCCGGCCGATCTCTACTATCTGGATCATCTGCCCGTGGCAGTGGACGTGCTGGACGTGGCGACCATCATCGTGGTGAGCATGGGCATCACGTTCCTGGCCACCCTCTATCCGGCGTCCCGCGCGGCCGGTCTCCGGCCCGTCGAGGCGATTCGCCATGAATGAGGAGGGACGGTCCACTGGCCTGAGGCCCGGCAATGGAGCGACCCCGGATCCCCAGGGGGTCCACGACCCGGTCCTGCTTCCCCTGGAGGCCCGTTCGCTGGTGCGCACGTTCGTGGGAGGCAACGGAAGTGAACTCCGTGTTCTGCGAGGGGTAAACCTGCGAGTTCACGTGGGCGAGGCGGTCTCGATCACCGGCGCGAGCGGCGCGGGCAAGAGCACTCTGCTCCATCTGCTCGGGGCGCTCGACCGGCCGACAGCGGGAGAAGTCCTCGTTGACGGGACGCCGCTGTCCGGGCTGGACGACGAGTCCGTCTGCAGAATCCGAAACCATCACGTGGGTTTCGTGTTTCAGTTCCACCATCTGCTGCGCGACTTCACTGCACTCGAGAACGTGATGATGCCCCGACTCATTGCCGGCCGGACTCGACCGGAAGCCGAGGATGGCGCGCGCCGCCTCCTCGAGTCGGTCGGCCTCGGCGAACGCCTCGAGCACCGGCCCCGGCAGCTCTCGGGAGGAGAGCAGCAGCGGGTTGCGGTGGCCCGGGCGCTCGCCAACGACCCGGTGGTGCTTCTGGCAGACGAACCCAGCGGGAACCTCGATCGTCGGACCAGCGAGCAGCTGCACGACCTCCTCTTTCAACTGAAGGACGACCACGACCTGGCCATGGTCCTCGTAACCCACAATCGCGCGCTGGCCGCGCGGGCGGACCGTGTGCTGCAGCTGGACAACGGCATTCTGGGGGAGGGGGACGGATCCCTGTGAGCGAAGATCCCCGGGTATGCAGCGAGTGCGGCGCGGCGGAGGCCGTCGTCCACCTGACCCAGATCGTGGATGACGTGGCCAGCGTACTGCACCTGTGCGAGAAGTGTGCCGCGTCCCGCGGGGTCAACCAGCCCTCGCCGCCCGCACACTCTCCGCTCACCGACTTTCTGTCGCAGATGACCGGCCCGGAGGAGGGCGCGGAGGCTGGAGAGGAGGACAGGACCTGCACCTTCTGCGGCCTTACGTTCGCCGGCTTCCGGGAGAACGGACGCCTGGGGTGTCCACATTGCTACACCACGTTCGACTTCTACCTGAAGAATCTGCTGAGGCGCATTCACGGGGGTGTGCAGCACGTGGGCAAGGTGTATCTCCCCCCGGATCCGACTGTCTCCGAGCGCGAGCAGCGCCTTGAGGGCCTGCGCCGAAAACTTCGCTACGCCATCAGTACGGAGGACTTCGAGCGGGCAGCGCAACTGAGGGACCAGATTCGTTCCCTCGAGCCTGTGACCTCGTAGGGCACCGATGGATCACCTGTCCACGATCTTCGATCGCGGCCTGGGGTGGCTCGACGCGAGCGGTCCGGACTCGGATATCGTCCTTTCCACCCGCGTCCGCCTCGCACGCAACCTCCAGGGGTACGCGTTCGGTCCGCAGTCGCGGGTCAACGATCGTCGGGCCGTGCTCGCGCGCGTGCGGCGGACGGCGGAAAAAGTCGACCTGCTCGCCGAGGCGAGCGTCCATCCGCTTGCCGAACTGGACGGCGGAACCCGGCGGATTCTTCTGGAACGGCGGCTCATCTCCCAGGACCTGCTTGGCGAGAAATCGGACTCCGACCTGCCGCTGCGTGCGGCCGCAGTGGTGCTCTCGGCCCGTGATCCGGTCAGCGTGATGGTGAACGAGGAGGATCACCTGCGCCTGCAGGTGCTGGTTTCCGGCCTCGCGCTGGAAGGGGCGTGGGGCATGGTGGACGGGCTGGACGAGGATCTGGGCCGGGAGCTCCCGTACGCCTACGATCACGAGCTCGGGTATCTCACCAGTTGCCCCACGAATGTCGGCACCGGGCTGCGGGCCTCGGTCCTCATCCATCTTCCCGGGCTCGTGCTCACCAAGGAGATCGGCCGCGTACTTCAGGGGTTGAGCCAGGTCGGGCTGACGTTTCGCGGACTTTACGGGGAGGGCTCCGAGGTCGTCGGCAATTTCTTCCAGGTTTCGAACCAGACCACGCTGGGCAAGACCGAGGAAGACCTGGTCGACCATCTCGACCGCATCGTGCGCCAAGTCATCGAATACGAGAGGCGGGCACGTCGCGTACTGATTCGTGACGCATATCAAGTCACAGAAGATAAGATATGGCGTGCCTATGGTTTACTACGCTACGCCCGATCTCTTACTTTCGAGGAAATGATGAACCTCCTGTCGGGGGTTCGCCTGGGCGCGGCGCTGAAACTTCTCCCTGGGCTCCGTGTATACTCGCTCAACAAGATCATGATCTTCACGCAGCCCGCCCATCTGGAGGATGCAGCAGGGCGGAAGCTTCCTCCCGGCGAGCGCGACGCGCACCGAGCCACCTATGTGCGCCGCATCCTGGCTACCGAGGGTGTGGTGATTCCGGACACGGAACCTCCGGAGAGCAGTTCGGGCTCCGGCCGCGACCCCTGACGACCCGCGGGCACGAAAGGCAGATGAACTACAATTTCACGGATCGGGTTCGCAAGGTGCTCGCGATGGCCAGGGACGAGGCCATCAGGCTGCAACATGACTATGTGGGCACCGAGCATGTGCTGCTCGGTCTGATCCGTGAGCGGGAAGGGGTGGCCGCTACTGTGCTGATGAACCTGGGCGCGGATCTGAGCCAGGTTCACCAACGGGTGGAAGAGGCCGTTCGCAAGGGCAAGGCGACCATCGCCCTGGGTGAATTGCCCTATACCTCGCGCGCGAAGAAGGTGCTGGAGTTCGCGCTGGCCGAAGCCCGCGAACTCAACCACTCCTACGTCGGCACGGAACATCTGCTGCTCGGACTCCTGCGGGAGGAGAAGGGCATCGCCGCGCAGGTGCTCAACTCGATGAACGTGCGTCTGGACAGGGCGCGCGCGGAGTGCCTGCGGGTGCTGGGCTCCGAGATGAGTTCGGACGTCGGCGGGGGACAGGCGGTGCCGGCGGGAGGCAAGCCGGACAAGAAGTCCAAGACTCCCGCCCTCGATCATTTCTGCCGCGACCTCACGAACCTGGCCCGTGGCGGCAAGCTCGACCCCACCATCGGGCGTCGCGTCGAGATCGAGCGGATCGTGGAGATTCTCTGCCGGCGCAAGAAGAACAACCCGGTGCTGATCGGCGAACCGGGCGTCGGGAAGACGGCCATCGTCGAAGGACTGGCTCAGATCATCGCGGCGGGGGAGATCACCGAGGCGCTCAAGGACCACCGGCTGCTGGCGCTGGACATGGCCGCGGTCATCGCCGGAACCAAGTACAGGGGCCAGTTCGAGGAGCGCCTGAAGGCGGTCATGAACGAGATCTCCCAGGGCGGCAACGTCATCCTGTTCATCGACGAACTGCATACCCTGGTGGGCGCCGGGGCGGCCGAGGGCGCCATCGACGCGTCCAACATGTTCAAGCCGGCGCTCGCCCGCGGAGAGCTCCAGTGCATCGGCGCTTCGACGCTGAACGAGTATCGCAAGTACATCGAGAAGGACGGGGCGCTGGAGCGCCGTTTCCAGCCCGTGATCGTGGACCAGCCGACCCTTCCCGAGACCGTGGACATCCTCAAGGGCCTGCGCGGCCACTACGAGGACCACCACAGGGTGAAAATGTCGGACGATTCGCTGGCGGCCGCGGCGAAGCTGTCCGACCGCTACATCACCGACCGTTTCCTGCCCGACAAGGCGATCGACGTCATCGACGAAGCCGGGTCGCGGGCGCGTATCGCCAGCCAGGTGCCGTCGCCGGAAGTCGAGGAATTGAAGGAGGAGCTCTCGGGGCTGGCGGGACAGAAGGAACTCGCGATCCGCAATCAGGATTTCGAGCGCGCGGCGGAACTGAGGGACGAAGAGCGCGAGCTGCAGCGGCGCATTCGCGAGCGCCAGAAGGAGTGGCAGGAAGCGCGCAGGCACCATCGCCCGGAGGTAACCGTCGAGGACGTCGCCTTCATCGTCAGCCGCTGGACCGGGATTCCCGTCACCCGGATGAAGCAGGCCGAGACCCGGCGGCTCATCAACATGGAAGACGAACTGCACAAGCGGGTGGTCGGCCAGGACCCCGCCATTCAGGCGATTTCGCGCGCCATCCGGCGCAGCCGTGCCGGGCTGAAGGATCCGCGGCGGCCCATCGGGTCGTTCATCTTCTCGGGCCCGACGGGGGTGGGCAAAACCGAGTTGGCGCGCGCGCTGGCCGAGTTCATGTTCGCGGACCGGGATGCGCTGATCCGCGTGGACATGAGCGAGTACATGGAACGGTTCTCGGTTTCGCGTCTTATCGGCGCGCCGCCGGGGTACGTGGGCTACCACGAATCCGGCGCCCTCACCAAGGCGGTGCGGCGTCGACCGTATTCCGTCGTCCTCCTGGACGAAATCGAGAAGGCGCACCCCGACGTCTTCAACATCCTGCTGCAGGTGCTGGATGAGGGACACCTCACGGACAACTACGGCAGGACCATCGATTTCAAGAACACCGTCATCGTGATGACCTGCAATCTCGGTGCGCGGGACATCTCCAAGGGCGGGACCCTGGGGTTCCATGAGGAGGATGCCCGCTCCGGCTACGAACTCATGCGCGGCAAGGTGCAGGCGGCGATCGATCGCACCTTCAACCCGGAGTTCCTCAACCGCGTCGACGACACGATCGTCTTCCACGCGCTGAGCCGGGAGGATATCGGGGAGATCGTACACATCCTGCTCCAGGAGATCCACGAGCGTCTGGACGAGGAGAGTCTGACGCTCACCCTGAGCGACGCGGCGGTCGGTTTCCTCGCGGAGCAGGGCTACAGCGAGAAATTCGGCGCGCGCCCGCTCCGGCGCGCGATCCAGCGCTACCTGGAGGATCCGCTCTCGGAGATGATCCTCACGGCGGAATTCGGCGCCGGGGACGAGATCCAGGCCGACCTCAACGAGGCGGGGGACGGTCTTTCCCTGGGAGCCACGTCCGCGACGAAGACGTGAGCGGACGCGCCCGCGCACGTGCTTCCGTGCACATCGGAAGGCTCACGGCGATGCTCGTCGCCGCTTGCCTCCTGCCCGCTTCCCTGAAGGCACAGCAGGCGGATCCCGCCGCAGGCACCTTCGTCGACTCCATCACCGTGGAAGGCAACGTGCGCCTGACCGACGAGGAGATTCTCGCCGACCTCTCGCTGCAGCCGCGCACCACGATTTCCTTCCGCGACATCCAGACCGCGCTCAAGGCGCTCTGGAACACCGGCCAGTACCGGGACTTCACCATCAGCGCCGCTGGAGGCCAGGGCGAGCCGGTGCTGCTGGTTCTGGATGTCGAAGAGCAGGACATCATGGATGCGGTGACCATTGTGGGGCTGGAGCGGCTGAGCCAGGGATCGGTCCGGGACACCGCCGACCTCCGCACCGGCGAGCCCTATTCGCCGCAAAAGCTCGCCATCGCGCGCGACTTCATCCGCAACGAACTCGCCGACGACGGCATACCCTTCGCGCGCATCGACGAGCGGGTGGACGAGGTCCCCGACAAGCCGGGGCACGTGCGCCTGACTCTCGAAGTGAGCGAGGGCCAGCGCGTCACCATCGCCGAGGTCGAGTTCGAGGGCAACGAAAACCTGGCCTCCGACCAGCTTCGCGGCGCCCTCGACACCAAGCCGGAAGCGTTCTGGTGGTTCCGTCAGGGCTCATACCAGGAGAGCACGCTCGAGGAGGATCTGTTCGCCCGGCTGCCCGAGTTGTACCGCTCGCGGGGTTATCTCGACTTCGAGGTTATGGGAGACACCCTGGTCATCGACCCCGAGACGGGGAAATCGCGGCTCGAGGTCTTGGTCGAGGAGGGTCCCCGCTACCGGGTGCGCGACTTCGTGGTGGAGGGGAACAGCCGTTTCCCGACCGAGCAGATCGAGCAGTTCTATCAGCCTGAAGAGGGAGGACTGCTCAGCAGCTTCGGGATCGGCGGGGATGACGAACAGGACCCGGTGTTCGACGCCAGCGCCTTCGACGCGGCCGCCACCGCGGTGGGCACCCTCTACCGCAACAACGGATACCTGGGGGCCAGCGTCGAGCCGTTCTACGAGTTCGACGAGACCAACGGCGAAGGCGACCCTACCCTCATGGTGGGCTGGCGCATTCAGGAAGGCCCCCCCGCGTATATCCGCCGGGTCGAGGTGGAGGGCAACGACTACACCCACGAGCGCGTCATCCGCGACCAGCTGTTTACGCTGCCCGGAGACATCTACTCCGAAGAGCGGCTGATCCAGAGCTATCAGGCGGTCTCCGCGCTCGGGTACTTCGAGACCCCGATGGAGCTTCCCAGTCTCCAGCCCGCCGAAGACGGAAGCGGAAACGTGGACATCGTCTACCGGGTCGCGGAGCGGCAGACCGGCACCGTGAACTTCGGCACCGCGATGGGTGGCGGCTACGGCCTTTCCGGGTTCCTGGGGTACGACCAGCCCAACCTCTTCGGACAGGCCAAGGCGGGAAGCGTGCGCTGGGACTTCGGCCGTTACATCAACAACTTCACCCTGTCGTACACGGACCCGTCACTCAGGCGCTCGCGCGTAAGCGGCACGATATCCGCGTTCTACACGCGCGACCGGTTCTTCCAGTTCACGACCGGCCAGCGCCGCCTGCAGGGCGGTTCTCTCCGCTTCGGGCTCCCGATGCCCGGTTCTCTGCGCACCAGACTGTTTCTGGGATACTCGCTCTCGCGCACCAAGTACGAGCTGTTCTCCAGGTCGGACGACCGCTCGCTGTTCGGAAGGGATCCCGGCATCCTGAGTACGCTCTCCGTGAGCCTCCAGCGGCAGACCCTCAACCACAATCTCTTCCCGACCCAGGGATCGAGGCAGGTGTTGTCCGCGGAAATGAACGGGGGCGTTCTGGGTGGGGACGGCGACTTCATGAAGTACGGAGTCGAGGGCACCTGGTTCACCCCGGTGGGCCAGATTGGAAGCGGCGCCCGTCCGATCCGGACCACGCTGGGGCTCAGCGTCCGCGCCGGGGCGATCATCGGCGATGCGGAGCGCTTTCCCTTCGACCGGTACTGGATGGGGGGCGTTCAGTTCGGCGAGAGGCTGCGCGGCTATGACGAGACCACCATCACCCCGGCCGGTTTCTTCGACCGCGGGGCGGCATCGGGGATCCTGGAAGGCGAGAGGCTGGGGAATGCGTTTCTGTCGATGACGGTGGAGTACGCGATCCGCTTCAACGACAACCTTTCGCTCGGGTTCTTCTACGACGCGGGCAACGTCTGGGTGAGCGCGGCCGAGTTCACGCCCACGCGCCTGTTCCGGGGGGCGGGCGTCGGAGCTCAGCTGGTCACGCCCTTCGGGCCGCTGGGCCTCGATTACGCATACGGGTTCGACAAGACCAACCCGGGATGGCAGCTACATTTCAGGATGGGACCGGGCTTCTGATCCGGGAAGCGATCCGTCTGACCGGGGGGCCTTGCGGTTGCGCGACCATTGCAGACATCCTTTCAGGCTGTTGGTTTTCGGAAAAAACGAGACGATTCCATCATGACCGCGCGTTCGGGGAGGCTCGGAATATGCGTGCAATAGCAGTTGTTCTCGCGGCTGGCTTCTTCTTCATGTCGGCCGATGACGCGGCCGCCCAGGGACCACTGAGGCTGGGGTACATCGATTCGCAGGCGATTCTCGCGCAGGCCCCGGGGGCTACCGAGGCACAGGACCAGTTCGAGCGCGACATGGCTCGCTATCGGGCGGAACTGGATCAGATCGGGGAAGAACTGCAGACCATGATCCAGCAGTTCGAGCAACAGCAGCTCACGCTTTCTCCGCAGGCCCGGGACACCCAGACCCAGAGCATCCAGGCGAAGCAGGAAGAGTACAACCAGCGGGCCGCGGAGCTGGAGGGGGAGGCCGCCGGGCGACAGGCGGAACTGGTGCAGCCCATCATGGATCAGGTGACCGAAGCGATTGACCAGATCCGGACGGAGGGCGGCTACGCCATCATCTTCGACCTTTCCGGCCAGGCGATCGTCTCCGCGGATCCCGAACTCAACCTGACCCAGCAGGTCATCGACCGACTCATGCAGAATTCGCCCACCGGCGGCCGGTGAGCCCGCCGTCGTCGACGACGGAGCCCGCCACAAGAGCAGCAGGACAGGAGACGACCATGGACCTTGCAGGAGCCGCCGCTCTCACCGGCGCGCGCCTGGAAGGGCAGTCCGGCTGGACCTTCGATCGAGTCGTGCCGGTGGATCAGGCCGGGCGCGGCAGGCTCGGTTTTCTCGGTGACCGGCGCTACCTGAAGCACCTGGACTCGTCCTCGGCCGAGGCCCTGCTGGTGTCGGAGAGCCTTTCCGCTTCCGTCCGCGACCGCGTGCCGAACCTGTTGATCGCGGGCCGACCGCGCCTCGCCCTGGCGCGGTTGCTCAATCGGCTCCATCCCCCGGAGGAGGCGCTTCCGGGGATCCATCCCACGGCCGTTCTGGGCAAGGGCGTCAGACTCGGCCGGGACGTGTGCATCGATGCCTACGCGGTGCTGGAGGAGGACGTCGAGGTCGGTGACCGCGCGCACATCGGTGCCCACGTATCGGTGGGAGCGGGATCGCGCATCGGCTCCGACTCGCGCCTGCACCCGCATGTCGTTCTATATCCGCGAACCCGGCTGGGTCGGCGCGTCGTCCTTCATGCCGGGACCGTCGTGGGCTCGGACGGCTTCGGCTTCGTGATGCGCAAGGGCGCCCACGAGAAGGTCCGCCAGGTAGGCGGCTGCATCATCGGTGACGATGTGGAGATGGGCGCCCATTGCTGCGTCGACCGGGGATCCATCGGGGACACCGTGATCGGCGCCGGCACCAAGACCGACAACCTGGTCCATGTCGCCCACAACGTGAACGTGGGCGACCACTCCCTCCTGATCGCCCAGGTGGGCATCTCCGGTTCCACGACGCTGGGCAGGGGCGTGGTGATGGCGGGGCAGTCGGGCGCGACCGGCCACCTGGAGATCGGCGACGGGGCACGGGTGGCCGTGCAGACCGGAGTGATCAAGGATGTCCCCGCCGGGACCAGCGTGGTCGGGTTCCCCGGGCGTCCGCGCGCGGAGTTCTGGAAGTCCATGGCGGCGATGCGCAGGCTTCCGGCGCTGAGGGAGCGGGTCAGGGAGCTGGAGGAACGGCTGTCCGCGCTGGAGAGGGAAGGACGAGTCATGACCGGGAAAGAGGAGCGTCCATGAACGGGAGCCGCCAGCGCACGATCGGCCGGGAGGTGAGCCTCGAGGGCATCGGCATTCATTTGGGGGAGCCTGCGGCCGTGTCGTTCCATCCGGCCGAACCCGGCGCCGGCATCGTCTTCCGGCGGATCGATCTGCCCGGCGAACCCGAGATTCCCGCGACCCTGGATCACGTCGTGGACACCGAGTTCGGAACGAGCATCGGCCGGGGGGAAGCGCGGGTTCGCACGGTGGAGCACCTCATGGCGGCGCTGGGCGCCAGCGGGGTTTCCAACGTGCGGGTGGACGTCTCCGGACCCGAGATCCCCATCCGGGACGGGAGCTTCCTGGACTTTCTGGATGCTCTGGAAGCAGCGGGAGTGGCGGAACAGCACGCGCCCGCGCGGGTGGCCGAACTCGATGAGCCGGTCGTGCTGCGCGCTGCCGGCGGCGAATCGTACATCCTTGCGCCCGGCGCGGGATTCCGCATCACCGCGACCATCGATTTCGAACACCCCGCAATCGGGCGCCAGACCGGATCATTCGACAGCTTCGGCGCCGGTTTCCGAGCCGATATCGGGCCGGCACGCACCTTCGGTTTCCTCGCCGACGCGGAGGAACTGCATGCACGTGGCCTCGCGCAGGGGGCAACGCTGGCCAACACCATCGTTCTGGACGACCAGGGCGTCACCAACGACGGACTGCGGTTCCCCGACGAATTCCTGCGTCACAAGATCGGGGACGTACTGGGCGATCTGACGCTGCTCGGCTGCCGGCTGCGGGGCCATCTGGTGGTGGAGCGACCGAGTCACAACGGGAACATCGAACTCGGACGGCTGGTTGCCGAGCGACTTGACCGCACGCCTGCCGCGCCCGCGTTCGATGTCGAGCGGATCCGGAGCTACCTGCCGCACCGCTATCCGATGCTGCTCGTGGACCGGATCGCGAGCGTCGAAGGCGGGCGCCAGATCACGGGCATCAAGAACGTCACCATCAACGAACCGTTCTTTCAGGGACACTTTCCCGGACGGGCCATCATGCCCGGCGTGCTCATCGTGGAGGCGATGGCCCAGATCGGCGGACTTCTGCTCATCGATTCCGTGGGCAACCCGCGCGACAAGCAGGTCTATCTGATGTCGATACAGAAGGCGCGCTTCCGGCGGCCGGTGGTGCCCGGCGACCAGCTGGTGTGCGAAGTGGAGCTTCTGCGCTTCCGGCGCGGTACCTGCAAGATGAGAGGCAAGGGATACGTGGACGGGGTGCTGGCCGCGGAGGCCGAATTCATGGCGAGGGTCGTGGACTGAATGAGTGATTCGCTGCTGGATCCTTCGCGGACCGTTCAGCCCGACGTCCATCCGACGGCGATCGTGGACGACGGAGCCGTGCTCGGAGCGGAGGTGGTCGTAGGGCCCTATGCGATCATCGGTCCGGGCGTGCGCGTAGGCGCCAGAACCCGAATCGGCCCGCACGTGCTGATCGAACGGGATACCTCTGTGGGCGAGGGGTGCCGCCTTGGTCAGGGCGCAGTGCTGGGCACCGATCCGCAGGACCTCAAGTACAAGGGCGAGCGTTCCGAGCTGATCGTCGGCGACCGTACGGTCGTCCGCGAATACGCGACCCTCAATCGGGGCTCGGCCGCGTCGGGGCGCACGGTGGTGGGCAGCGACTGTCTCCTCATGGCCTATGTCCACGTGGCCCACGACTGCCGGCTGGGAAACCATGTCGTACTGTCCAACTCGGTCAACATGGCCGGCCACGTCACCATCGAGGATTGGGTCATCATCGGAGGGCTCGTGGGGATCCACCAGTACGTGCGCATCGGTGCCCATGTCTTCGTTGGCGGCGGCGCACGCATCTCGAAGGACGTTCCGCCCTACTGCCGGGCCGCAGGAGGACGTCCAAGGCTGTACGGGCTCAACACGGTCGGGCTGGAGAGGCGCGGGTTTCCGGCGGGTACCTGCCGGCATCTCAGGCAGGCATACCGCATCCTGTTCCAGTCCGGGCTGAACGTATCCCAGGCCATGACCCGCGTCGAAACCGACGTTGAGCAGATTCCGGAAGTTCGCCACTTTCTCGACTTCATCCGCAACAGCGCACGCGGCATAACCCTCGGATGAGTCGTCCCACCCCGATCCGCATGGGGGTGGCCGGCGTCGGGAGCCTGGGCTTCCATCACGCGCGGATTCTGCGCGATCTGCCGGAAGTCCGGATGGCGGGATTCTTCGATGTGGACGCCCGGCGGGCCGCGTTCGTGGCGAGGGAGCTCGAGCTTGAGCCGGCCCGCAGTCTGCGGGAGCTGTTGTCGGAGGTAGACGCGCTGGTCGTGGCGGTGCCCACTTCCTCCCACGAAGAGGTGGCGCTCGCGGCGGCCGGACGCGGTGTTCACCTTCTGATCGAGAAGCCCATCGCGCCTTCGCTCGAAGCCGCGGATCGCATCCTGGCCGCGGCCCGCCAGGCGGGCATCGTGGTGCAGACCGGGCATGTGGAACGGTTCAACGGCGCGCTTCGGGCAGCGGCTCCGTACATCGACTCTCCGCTCTTCATCGAATCGCAGCGCCTCGCGGCCTTTCGCCCCCGGGGCACGGACGTGGCCGTCGTGCTCGACCTGATGATTCACGACGTCGACCTGGTGCGCATGCTGGTGAAGGCGCCGCTGGTGGACATCGCCGCCGCGGGCATCCCGGTGCTGACCCCCTCGGTGGACATTGCCAACGCGCGCCTCACCTTCCGGAACGGTGCGGTGGCCAATCTGACCGCGAGCCGGGTGTCGAGCGAAGGGCAACGCATGCTGCGCGTCTTCCAGCGGTCGGGATACCTGCGCGTCGATCTGGCGCGCGGGAGGGGCGAGTTCCTGCGGCTCCGGCGAGACCTGCCCGCCTTGCTTGAAGAGGTCCGGGAAGCCAGCGTGGAGGAGGGGAGGGCTGGACCGGACCCGGGGGCGGCCCCGGGGCTGGATGACATCGTCGAGCGCATTCCCTTCGAGGGTTTCCTGGAGGAGCCGCTGCGCGTCGAGCTCAAGGGCTTCCGGGATGCGGCGCTCGGGCGCTCCGATCCCGTCGTCTCCGGTGATGAGGGCCGGGCGGCTCTGGAGATCACGCTGTGCATCGAGAAGAGGATTCTGGATCATGTCGCTCATTCGCGTACGTCGTAACCGCAAGAAGGACTGGATCGACGCCAAGCGGGGCAAGCCCCCCACGAAGCTCATCGCGCTGCTGGTGGCGGTGCTGGTGGTCATCTGGTACCTGGGGTTCCGGTTCTGACCGATGGCGCGCGACCCGGTGATCCTCATGCTCGCCGGGGAGCCCTCCGGTGACCTTCACGGGGCCGCCCTCGCTCGCTCGCTGCTCGAAAAGTGGCCGTCCGCCCGGCTGCTGGGGCTGGGAGGCGAACGCATGGCGGCCGAGGGGGTCGAGTGCATGGCGGGTCTCGATCAGCTTGCGGTCATGGGCTTCGCGGAAGTCGTGCGCCACCTCGGCTTCTTCCGCCGGCTCATGGGCCGGGTTCGCGCCGCCATGCACCGCCACGGCGTGAACCTGGTCATCCCGATCGACTACCCGGGATTCAACCTGCGTGTCGCGAGATACGCCCGCGAGGCTGGAATCCGCGTGTTGTATTACATCGCTCCCCAGGTCTGGGCATGGAGGCCGGGGCGCGCCCGGCGGCTGGCCCGCGACACCGATCACGTCGCCGTGATTCTTCCCTTCGAGGCCGGGTTCCTGCAGAGGGCGGGCGCTCGTGCGACCTTCGTGGGGCACCCGCTGCTCGAGCTCGAGCACGCGGTGCCGGCGCGGGCCGACTACTGCCGCGCACATGGTCTCGACGCGCGGCGCCCGCTGCTGGCGCTCTTTCCCGGATCCAGACGTCAGGAACTCGACCGCCACCTGGAGGTGTTCCTGGGCGCTGCCCGCCGGCTTGAGCGAGCGCGTCCCCGCCTGCAGGTCGTGGTGGCGCGCGCGCCCGGCCTGCCCGCGCGCGCCTACTCGGGGGTCGCCGCCATCGTCGTCGATGACGGCCGGGGCCTGCTCCGTCATGCGCGCGCGGCGCTGGTGAAGTCGGGCACCTCCACCGTGGAGGCGGCACTCGCGGGCGTGCCCTTCGCCACCGCATACCGGACGCACCCCCTCACCTTCGCCCTGGCCCGCCGCCTGGTGCGCGTGGACCACATCGCCATGGCCAACCTCATCGCCGGCCGGCGGGTGGTGCCCGAACTGATTCAGCACGAGGCGACGCCGGCCCGGCTCGAACGCGCGCTGCTTCCGCTCCTCGACGACACGGCGGAACGACGAGCCGTGGTTGCGGGGCTGGGCGACGTCCGCGGAGCGCTCGGTTCGGCGGGCGCGGCCCGCCGGGTGGCCGGGATCGCGGAGTCCCTGTTGTTCCCGTCACCGGCGGTGGCGGCGGGATGAGACGGGCCGTAGAAGCGGGACTGGGGTGGGTGTGGGGGGCGTCCACGCGGGCGGCGGCCGCGGCCGGGCTGCCTCTGGTGCCGCTGGAAATGGCCTTCACGGCGGGGGTGGCGGCCCGCAACCGCCGCTACGACGCCGGTCGGTTGCCGATCCGGTCGGCCGAGGTGCCGGTAGTGTCGGTCGGAAACCTGGTGGTGGGGGGGAGCGGCAAGACACCTGTGGCGGCCTGGTTGGCCGCCTGGTTCCTGCAGCGCGGCGTGACCCCCGGCATCGTGACCAACGGTTACGGTCTCGACGAAGTGCTGCTGCACCGGCAATGGAATCCCGAGGCGCCGGTCGCCGCC
Organism: Longimicrobiales bacterium; assembly: GCA_965221785.1. GTDB lineage: Bacteria > Gemmatimonadota > Gemmatimonadetes > Longimicrobiales > Gaopeijiaceae > BD2-11. Next base: position 2,369,336 of record CBDCSR010000003.1, on the reverse strand, counting down.
GACGGCCATCGGGCGCGCGCCGCCGCCGCGGTCGTGGAGCGGGGCGCGCAGGTGGTGATCCTCGACGACGGCTTCCAGCACCGGGCCCTGGCGCGTGATCTGGATCTGGTGCTGGTCGCGGCGGAGCACCCGACACCGCTACGGCTTCTGCCCCGTGGGCCCTATCGGGAGCCGGAGAGCGCCCTGTCGCGCGCCGGGGGTGTGGTCATAACGCGGCGAATCGCTAGCTTTCGCGCGGCCCGTCGCCGAGCCCGGGCGCTCGAGGCGGTCCACCAGTTGCGCTCTGCCCTTGTGAGCCTGGCGTTCTCGCGATGGACCGATCTCGCGGGTGCTCCCGCCTCCGCCCCGACGGGCTCGGCGCTGGTCTTGTCAGGCATTGCCCGCCCGTGGGAGTTTCACGGGTTGCTGCAGCGGGATATCCCCGGCATGGAGTTGGAGTCGATGACCTTCAGCGACCACCACCGCTACTCGGCGGCGGACATGGCCGCGATCGCGCGCCGCGCACGCGGGCGCCCGGTCGTGACCACCGCCAAGGATGCGGTGAAGCTGCAAAAGCTGAGCGAACACGGCGTGGACGCGCGCGTTCTGCACCTTGAGGTCGTGGTCGAGAGGGGCCGGCGATGGTTGGAAGACGCACTCGGTGAGCTGCCGGTTGCCGGTCGCCTCGGAGACGAGAGCGGCTCCGCCGCGCGTGGACCCGGTGCCCGCAGCGGGCATTCCCCTCCCAGCCTGGCCGGAGGTAGCGCCCGGTGAACCTGGAGTTGCTGGTCGGCCATCCCTCCGGCTCCCGCCTGGTGGCCGACTACCTGACCCGGCAGCCCTCCGCCCTTGACTTCTTCCAGGGCGACCCCACGCTTGCGGCCAGCTACTTGTCCACGGCGGAGGCAGTGACGGCCCGCTTCAACCGCGCCGCTCGAGCCCGAGCCGTGGAGTGCATCAACGCGCCCACGCCGGCGGTACGGGCACGGCTGGATCGCCTGGTCGAGGAGGGTGGCTTCTTCGTGACGACGGGCCAGCAGCCCGGTCTCTTCACCGGCCCTCTGTACAGCGTCTACAAGGCGCTCACTGCCGTCCAGCTGGCGGGCACCCTCGAGGATGTCCTGGGAAAGCCCGTGGTTCCCCTGTTCTGGGTGGCGTCCGAGGATCACGATTGGAGGGAGGTGGACCACACGTACACCGTGAGCATCTCCAACGAGCTGCGACGCGTTGCACTCGACGACGGTTCGAAGCACGGGGACCGTCCCGTCCACCGCGTGCCCATGGGCGAAGCCATCAACCCGGTGCTGGACGAGTTTCTCTCGCTCTTTCCGGATAACGACTTCAAGCCCTCCTGCGCGCGGCGCCTGCGTTCCGCGTACGCGCCCGGGCACTCCCTGGGCGAGGCCTTCACCCATGTGCTCGCCGATTGGCTGGGGCCGCTGGGGATGGCATTCGTCGACGCCTCTTCGCTCCCGCTCAAGCGTGCCTCGCGGACGTTGTTCACGGCGGTGCTGGACGGCGCGGCCGAGCAGGAGGCGCTGCTGGGCAGAACCGCGGAGCAGCTGCAGGCGGCTGGATACCACGTACAGGTTCCCATTCTCGACGGCGGGGTCAACCTCTTCTACGAGGGAGGCTCGGGACGGGAGCGCGTGTACCGGAGCGGGGGCAACTTCCGGCTCAGGCACTCCGGCGAACTTCTTTCCCGCCGCCGGATCCTCGCCGCGTGGGATGCCGATCCCCGTGTCCTGAGCCCCAACGTCCTGCTCCGTCCCCTGGTCGAGGGTGCCGTATTCCCGGTGGTGTCCTACGTCGCCGGACCGGGGGAAATCGCCTACTTCGCACAGCTCCGGGAGCTGTTCGAGGTCTCCGGGATCCGGATGCCCGTGGTTCACCCCCGGTTCTCGGTTACGGTCATCGAACCCAAGATCCGCAAGGTCCTCGACAAACTGGACCTGTCCCTTCAGGACCTGGCCGGACCCTTCGGCGAACTCGCGGGACGCGTCGTGCAGGATGACGTACCCGAGGGCGTCCGTCAGGCACTTGCGGACTTGCGCGGGGGTATCGGCAGGGGTGTGGAGGAGTTGAGTCGCGCGGCGGCCACGCTGGATCCCACCCTCAAGGGACCCGCCAGGCACGTGCGCACGGTGGCCTTCGACGCACTCGAACAGATGCGGAAGAAGATCATCCACAGCCTGAAGCGGGAGAAGCAGACGAAGCTCCGCCAGCTCGAGAAGGCTCAGGTGCACCTGTATCCCCGGGGAGGTCCGCAGGAACGATCCTTGAATGCCTGCTACTACCTGATGCGCTACGGACGGGAATTCCTGGACGCGCTTCACGATGGTTTCTCCGTCCGGCTGGCCCGTGACGGGTCCCACGCCGCGAACACCGCGGGCATCGGGTCGTTCCGCGGCTGAAGGCGGCGGATCGTTGTCAGACGCGCTCCCCCAAACCTAGTTTCGGACCATGTTGCTCTGGTTAGTCGTTCTTGTCCTGCTGATCCCGATCCTGTCCATCGTACTGGACTCCCAGGTCGGCAAGGCGCTCGCGACACGTCTGGAACGCCGCGGGCTCGGCGACGCGGACGGTATCGCCGACGAGCGCATCGCCCTTCTGGAGAGCGAGACCGAGCGGCTCAGTTCGGAGGTCGACAGACTGTCGGAGGAGAGCAGGTTCCTCCACCGGCTTCTCACCGAGCGCACTCCGGACAGGGATCTTCCTTCCGGTGACCGGCAACGCTGAGTCGGGAGCGTCAGCCGGGAGAGACGGACGCCGCTCCGCGGCCTGGGTAGCGGCGGGCATTCTCGCGAGCCGCGCCGCCGGACTCGGCCGCGATGTGCTGTTCGCGTTCTTCTTCGGCAGCAGCATTTTCGCGGAAGCCTGGAGAGCGGCGCTCCGAATCCCCAACGTGGTGCAGAACCTGCTCGGCGAAGGCACGCTCACCGCGTCGTTCGTTCCCATCTACGCCGAGATGCTGGAGCGCGGCGAAACCGAACGCGCAGGACGCTTTGCCGGGGCCGCCTTCGGGATCCTGACCGCGGTCGCCGGACTGCTCGCTCTGCTTGGAGCGTCTCTGGCGCCGCTGGTCGTTACGGTGTTTGCGCCGGGCTTCGAAGGACCGACCCGGGAAGTCACCGTGCAGCTGGTGCGCATCCTCTTTCCCATGACCGGGGTGCTGGTGCTCTCCGCGTGGGCTCTCGGGATCCTGAACAGCCATCGACGCTTCTTCGTGTCCTACGTGGCTCCCGTGCTCTGGAACGCGGCCATGATTGCCACAATGGTCGCGTTGGGCTGGATCTGGGCCTTCGACGCGGGCGATCTGATCGTGGCGCTGGGATGGGGCGCGCTTGCCGGAGGGGTGCTTCAGTTCGGCGTTCAGCTTCCGTTCCTGGCGGGGAAGCTGCAGCACTTCCGGCCCTCGCTCGACCTGAGGGCGCCCGGCATCCGGGAAGCGATCCGCAACTTCGTCCCGGTGGTGTCGGCGCGGGGGGTGGTCAGCCTCAGCGCGCTGGTGGAACTCCAGCTGGCCAGCTTTCTCGCCGCCGGGGCGGTCGCGATACTCGGATACGCGCAGAGGCTCTACCTCCTTCCCATTTCGCTCTTCGGTCTCGCGGTCGCAGCTGCCGAGCTCCCGGAACTCTCGCGCCGGCGCGGTCAGCCGAGGGAGGTGCTCGCCGGACAGGTGTCCGAGGCGCTGGAGCGGGTGGCGTACTTCGTGATTCCATCGACGTTGGCCTACCTCCTCTTCGGGGATCTGGTCACGGCGGCCATCTACCAGCGCGGCCAGTTCGGTCCGATGGACACCACGGCAACGTATGCCGTCCTCGCCGCGTACAGCCTGGGGCTGTTTGCCTCGGCCAGCTCGCGCATGCTCTCCTCGGCGTTCTATGCGGTACGCGACCCGCGCGCGCCGGCCCGCGTGGCCGGGGTACGCGTGGCGGTGTCGCTGCTGGTGGGCGGAGCGCTCATGTTTCCCTTCGACACCTTCGAGGCAGGCCCCCTGCGCCTTGGCGCGGTGGGGCTCGGCCTGGGCACTTCGCTGGCGGCCTGGCTGGAGTACGCGCTGCTCCGCAGGAAGCTCAGGCGCGCGCTGGGACCGCACGGGATGGTGCGCGGGCGGCTACCCCGTCTGCTCGCGGCGGGGCTGCTCGCCATCGCCGCCGGGTATGGAGGAGAACTTCTCTTCGGAGATCTCCATCCGGTTCTCGCGGCTGTGGGCACGCTCCTTCCCTTCGGGGCCGTGTACCTCGCCGGCACGCGCCTGCTCGGACTTCGTCTGGGAGGCGGCGGATGACGATCGCGCCCCGGGAACTCGACCACCTCCCGGTCCGGCCGGGGGTGTACATGCTGAAGGATGGCGACGGGGAGGTGCTCTACATCGGCAAGGCCAACGCCCTTCGCGCGCGCGTGCGCAGCTATTTCCGTCCGGATCGCGCCCAGTCGCTCCGAACGCGCGAGCTGGCCCGCCGCACCGCCGCCGTGGAGACGATCGTGGTGGGCTCGGGCGCCGAGGCGCTCATCCTGGAGGCAAACCTCATCAAGGAGTACCGTCCGCGGTTCAACATTCAGCTGCGCGACGACAAGAGCTATCCGCACATCAAGGTCACCGTGGCCGAGCCCTTCCCGCGCGTCTTCGTGACCCGGCGGCTGCGCCAGGACGGATCGCGCTATTTCGGGCCCTATACTTCGGTCGGCCTGATGCGCCAGTCGCTCGAGGTCGTCAAGCGGCTCTACACGGTACGCTCGTGCCGGTACCGGCTGCCCGGGGAAGCTCCGGCGCGTCCCTGCCTGGACTACCACATCGGGCGTTGCCAGGCCCCCTGCGTGGGGTTGCAGAGCCGGCCGGCCTACCGCGAGATGATCGACGAGATACTGCGCGTACTGGGGGGCGATACCGAGTCCGTGCGAACACGCGTGGAGGCGCGCATGCAGGCGGCCGCCGAGGCGCTGGACTTCGAGGCCGCCGCAAGGCACCGCAACGTGCTCCAGGGGCTGGATGCACTGAGCCGTCACCAGCGGGCCTACCGCCTGGGAGGCGGCGATCAGGATGTGATCGGGCTGGCCCGCGACGGTGAGCTCGGCACCGCGGTGGTTCTGCGCATCCGGGGCGGTCTCCTGCTCGGCCGTGATACCCGGCGGCTCTCGGGTCTGTCCGACGAGGACGACGGAGCGCTCCTCAGCGCCGTGGCTTCCCGGTTCTATCTCGGCTCGGGAAGGGAAGGGCGGGCAGAGCTTCCCGGGGAGGTGCTCATTCCCGCCGAGTTCGAGGATCGCGCCCTGCTCGAGGGCATCCTCAGCCGGGCGGCCGGGCGCAAGGTGGTGTTCCACCGGCCTCAGAGGGGTGACAAGGTGCGGCTGGTCGAGCTCGCCAGCGCCAATGCGCGCCACACCATGGAGGACCGCGTCACCGCGCTTGAGTACGCCGCCGACCGCGCCGACGAGGTGCTGTACGATTTGCAGAACCGGCTCGGCCTGAAGGTGGTTCCCCGGCTGATGGCCTGCTTCGACGTGTCTCATACCCAGGGTACGGATGTCGTGGCGAGCGTCGTCGTCTTCCGCAACGGCGAGCCCCGCAAGGCCGGGTATCGGCGCATGCGCATCCGTGGCGGCTGGGGCAACGACGACTACCGCTCGATGGGCGAAGCCGTCTCCCGTTATGCGAAAAGGCTGGTCAGGGAAGGAGCCCCGGTCCCGGACCTCGTGCTGGTGGACGGCGGCAGGGGCCAGCTCTCCGCCGCGCGCGGGGCGCTCCGTTCGGCGGAGCTGCGTGAGACGGCGGTCGCGTCGCTCGCGAAGCGCGAGGAGAAGGTTTTCCTGCCCGGCAGGCGCCGGCCGGTCCGCATGGCGCGCGCGGACCGCGCGCTCCATCTCCTGCAGCGCATGCGCGACGAAGCGCACCGCTTCGCAGTATCCTACACCCGCAAGCTCAGGCGCAGGCGCACGCTCACGAGCGAACTCGAGCGGATTCCCGGGATCGGCGACAAGCGGCGGCAAGCGCTGCTGGCGCGCTTCGGGTCGGTGCGCGGCGTGCGTTCCGCGAGCCGGGCCGAGATCGCAAGGCTGCCCGGCTTCAGCGACGTGCTCGCAACGCGCGTGCTCACCTACCTGGGGAAGTGACCTTGTCCAGGCCAACAGAGGACCAGCCGGAATGACCGTTCGCACCCGCTTCGCCCCCAGTCCCACGGGCCGCCTGCACGCGGGAAACGCGCGCGTGGCGGTCTTCAACTGGGCGTTCGCGCGCCACCACCAGGGGACCTTCATCCTGCGCGTCGAGGACACCGACATCGAGCGCAACGTGGAGGGTTCGCTTGATACGATCCTCGAAGATCTGCGCTGGCTCGGAACCCCGTGGGACGAAGGCCCGGAAGTCGGCGGAGACTTTGGCCCGTACAGACAGAGCGAGCGCACACCAGGGTACGAGGTAGCCGCCCGGCGACTCGTGGAGGCGGGCCTGGCCTACCACTGCTACTCCGATCCCGAAGGAGCGGTCGAGCCCGGCGTCCGCAATCGCCGGACCTGCCGGACCCTGACCCGGGACGAACGGGTCCGGCGAGAGCGCGAAGGGCGGAGGCCGGTGACGCGCTTTCGCGTCCCGCCCGGCGAGATCGTGGTGCGCGACGAGGTCTACGGAACGGTCTCCTTTCCGCCGGACGAGTTCGGCGATTTCGTGATCGTGCGCGCGGACGGGCGCCCGACCTACAACTTCGCGGTCGTCGTGGACGACATCGCCATGCGCATCACGCACGTCATCCGCGGGGTGGGCCACCTTTCCAATACGCCCAAACAGGCGGTGCTCTTCGACGCCCTGGGTGCCCCGCGGCCGGTCTTCGCCCACCTCCCGATGGTGCTGGGCATGGACCGCCGCAAGCTGTCCAAGCGCGAGGGCGCGTCCTCGCTGGCTCTGTTGCGGGAGGCGGGGTATCCGGCTTCCGCGGTCGTGAACTACCTCTCGCTGCTGGGATGGTCCGCGCGAGGTGGGGAAGAGATCCTCACCCCCGCTGAACTGGTCCGTGAGGTGGGACTCGAGCGTATCGGCACCAGCAACACCGTGTACGACCCGGACAAGCTGCGCTGGGTGTCGGGGAGGCACATCGCCGGCATGCCGCTCACCGAGCTGGCTCGCGCGGTCGCGCCGTTCGTCGATCCGGCGCGCGTTCCCGTGGACCGCTACGACCTGATCCGCGCCGTTGACGTGATCCGCGGGCGCATGACCACCTTCGCGGAGATCAACGACCATCTCTCACTGTTTCTGGTGGCCCGTGGGCCTGAGCTGGACCGCCTTCATGCGGCTCTCCGGGACGACGCGGGGGCGGGCGCGGTGTTGCGCGCGGTGGCCGGTGGGCTTTCCTCCCTGCCCGAGTGGGAGCCTCCCGCCATCGGGCGGGCAATCCGCGCCGCGGGCAGGGAGGCGGGCGCGCGGGGCCCTGCGCTGTTCCACCCGGTCCGAAAGGCGGTGACCGGGCGGGAGAGCGGCCCCGACCTGGGACAGGTGCTGGGCGTCTACGGTCGCGACGAGACGCTGGAGCGCATCTCCGCTGCGCTTGCGGATGGGTTGACGGAGGACTGAGGCCACGGTCGCGACCGGCCCGTCCCGCGCCGTTCGCGAGGTCCGCGTCCGGGTTTGACGAGAGTCCCCCTTCATGTGATACTGTCAGGTTCTACAAGTGCCTTTATCTGGTACTTGGAAATCGCGTGCGGAGAGACAGCTCGGGCGCGCATCAATCGAGAGGAGGAAGCCGGATGAGGTTCCAGCCTGGCGTCGTGCTGGCGGCGAGTATGGTGATCGTGGCGGGCGGATGCGCCGCCGGTTCAGGTGGGGGGGGAGGCGACACGCCCATGCCGCCGGGCATGGAGGAGGGAGTCCCGCCGCGCGACAACATGTTTACGCGCACTGCCGCGCTGGCACTGTCACAAGCCATGCAGAACGCCGACCCTGCGGAACGCCAGTCGCGGTACGAGGAAGCGCTTCAGGCAGCCCTCGACGGCATCACCAACCAGCCCAACAATCCCCAGTCGTACCGCCAGGCCGGAGAGGCCTACGTGGGGCTGAACGACCTGGCCGGCGCCGACTCGATGTGGACGAGAGCCGAAGACCTCTACCCGCTCTACTCGTTCGACCTGAACCCTCTCCGCGAGCAGCAGTGGGTGAATCAGTACAACATGGCGGTGAACCAGATCCAGTCGGGCGACATGGAAGGGGCGATCCCCCAGCTGGAGTCGGCGCACACGATCTACAAGGGGCGTCCGGAGGCGATGCTCAACCTGGGTTCACTCCACGCGCAGCTTGGCAACGATGGCGATGCCGTGGAGTGGTACAGGATCGCACTCGAACTGCTTCGGGGCCCAGAATTCGAAACACAGCCGGAAGACATCCAGGCGACATGGTCGGAGAACGAGGAGATCGCCGCCTTCAACCTGGCCCAGATCCTGGCGAACGCCGGCCGCAACGAGGAAGCCGAGGTGGCTTACCGCACCTATCTGGAGCGAAGCCCGGACAACGTCACCGCGCTGAGCAACCTCGCCGTGGTCCTGATGTCCATGGACCGCAACGACGAGGCCGCCGAGATCTACCAGGCGCTCCTGGCGCGCACCGACCTGGACGCGCGCGACTACTATGTCACCGGCATCGGCCTCTACAACGCCGAGAACTACTCGATGGCGGCGCAGGCCTTCGGCCGGTCGTACGAGCTCATTCCCGAGAGCCGGGACGCGCTCTACAACTACGCCCAGGCGCTCTACCTCGCCGGAGAGCTGGACGAACTGTATCCGGCCGCGGTATCGCTCGCGGAGATGGATCCGTACAACAACAACGTCTACCGGCTGCTGGCGCAGGGGCTGATGGCCCAGGGGGACACGGCGGAGGCGGCGCGGATTCTGGAAGAGGAAATGGCGACCCTGGAGTTCGAGATCGAAGGCACCATGCTGCAGCCGTTCGGTGGGGGCGGGGGGGTCGTCAACGGGGAGCTTGTCAACCACTCCCTTGAAGGCGGCTCTATCGACATCCGCGTGTTTTTCTACGGCACGGACGGGCTCGAAATCGGAACCCAGGACGTCTCGGTGCCCGTCCCTGCGGCGGAGATGAGGGAGGTGTTCCGAGTCGAACTCGACACCGACCAGGATGTGGTCGCCTATCGATACGAGGTCATTTCTCCGGAGCCATAATTTCGCAGGGCCTGCGGGGCCCCGGGCGACGGCGCGGACGACGCGTCGCCCGCGCCGCTGCCCGGTCAGGTCCGCCCGCGGGCGTAGCTCAGTTGGTAGAGCATCAGCTTCCCAAGCTGAGGGTCGCCGGTTCGAGCCCGGTCGCCCGCTTCCTTCCCGGGTGACGAATCCGTCGCCCGTTCCTCGGCGGCGCGATGCGGGACCTGCCCGCGCCGTTCAGACCTGGAGACGAGCATCATGAAGGCCATCCTGACCGCGACCTCCACGATCGCCTTGCTGGTTGCCGCCCGCGGGCCCCGGGCCGCTATCATCGCGCTCAGGGGCTCCGCGATGGAGAGCGCGCCGGGCGGTCGCTGAGCGACTGCGGAGGCGCCGGAGGAACAGAGGATGGTTCGGATCGCCGGGGTCGAGAGCGGGAGCATCGCCGACGAGCTCCAGCTCGAGATCGGCACCCGCATCGTGCGCATCAACGGGCAGCGTGTGCGCGACGGCATCGACTTCGCCTTCCTGCTCGGAGACCCGGACCTGGCCGTCGAGACGGTCTCTCCGTCAGGCGAGAGCTTCGTGTACGAGATCGAACGGGATCCGGGGACACCGATCGGGCTGGTCCCGGAGCCCGACAAGATCCGCGAATGCGCCAACAAGTGCGTCTTCTGCTTCATCGACGGCAATCCGAAGGACGCGCGTCGCAGCCTCTGGCTGCGGGATGACGACTTCCGGCTCTCCTTTACCTACGGGAGCTACGTCACGCTGACCAACCTGGGACCGCGCGGCCTTCAACGGCTCGTGGACCAGCGCATCTCGCCACTTTACGTGAGCGTGCACGCCACCGAACCGGCGGTACGCGAACGTCTGCTGGTCAACCGGCGAGCGGGGCTCATCATGGAGCAGCTCTCCTTCCTGCTCGAAGGGGGGCTGGAGGTGCACACACAGGTAGTGCTCTGCCCGGAATGGAACGACGGCGCGCACCTCGAGCGGACCATCGACGACCTCTGGTCGCTGGGACGGGGGGTGCGGTCTCTGTCGGTGGTTCCGGTGGGGCTCACCAGGTACAACGAGAACCGGCCGGTGCGACGCCTCACCGCAGCCGAGGCCACCTCCGCGATCGAACAGGTCGAGCGGGCCCGGAATCGGACGTCCGGGAGGCGCGAGACCCGATGGGCCTACGCCGCCGACGAGATGTTCCTGATCGCGGGGATGGAGGTGCCGGGTGTCTCCTACTACGACGACCTCTCGCTCATGGAAAACGGGGTGGGGGCGGTGCGCCGCTTCCTGGACGACCTGGACGCCGGGATGGGCACGCTTCCCGATCTGTCCGGGCACCGCATCCGGGTGGTGACGGGCCGGTCGATGGCGCCCTGGATCGAAGCCCGGACCGGGCAACTGGAATCTGCCACGCGGGCGGAAGTCGAGGTGCTGGCGGTGACCAACCGCTACTTCGGGGACGGGGTGACGGTCGCGGGCCTGCTCGCGGGGCACGACATGCGCGCCGCTCTGGGGGCGGGAAGGCGGGAGGACGTCGTCCTGCTTCCGGCCGAGGCCCTGAACGCCGATGGAGTGTTCGTCGACGACTACCCCCTCGCGCGCCTGGAGCGCGAACTGGCGCCGGCGAAGGTGCTTATCGGCCACGAGATCACGCGCATGCTGTCGGAACCATGATCGGCATCCGGCTCCCGGTGGTCGCTGTGGTCGGCCGTCCCAACGTGGGCAAGTCCACCCTCTTCAATCGCGTCCTGGGGCAGCGCAAGGCGATCGTTGACGACACCCCGGGCGTGACCCGGGACCGGCACTTCGCCCGCGCCGACTGGGCGGGAAGGGACTTCTTCCTCGTCGACACGGGCGGGGTGGTGGAGGGCAGTGACAGCCCGCTCGACCGGGCGGTGCGCGCCCAGGCGCTGGCGGCGGTCAGGGAAGCCGACCTGATTCTCTTCGTTGTCGACGCCAGGGACGGCATCCATCCGCTGGACGAAAAGCTGGCCACGGTGCTGCGGCTGAGCGAGCGCCCGATCCTGCTGGTGGCGAACAAGGTGGACAACCTTCCGCGCGAGACCTCCCACCACGAGTTCTGGGCTCTGGGCGTGGGCGAGCCCGTCCCGGTGAGCGCGATCTCCGGGAAGGGAAGCGGCGACCTGCTGGACATGGTGCTGGCAGCCCTGCCCGACCCCGAAACCGTCCCCGCCGAACAGGACACGGTGCGGGTGGCGGTGATCGGCAAACCCAACGTGGGAAAGTCGAGCTTCGTCAACCGGCTCTTCGGCGAAGAGCGCATGGTGGTCAGCGAGACGGCCGGCACCACGCGCGACCCCGTGGACTCGACGATGCGCTACCACGGCCGCAACCTGGTCTTCGTGGACACCGCCGGGCTCCGTCGTCAGGCCCGCATCCACGACTCCATCGAGTACTACGCGTGGCTGCGGGCGACGCGGGTGATCCGCGAGGCGGACGTCTGCCTGGTTCTGTCGGACGCCTCCTCCGGTATCCACATGCAGGACGTGAAGGTTGCCGAGGCAGCGTGGGACTCGGGCTGCGGGGTCGTCCTGGTCGTCAACAAATGGGATCTGGTCGAGAGAAACGGCTCCACGGCGCCCGGAATAGAGAAGGCCGTGCGCGCGCGAACCCCGTTTCTTCGCTGGGTGCCCTTCGTCTTCACCTCGGCGCTCACCGGCCAGCGGGTGCGCAGGACCCTCGACCTCGTGCTCCGGGTCCAGGCGGAGCGGGAGCGGCGCATCCCGACCGCCGAATTGAACCGGGAGCTGGAGCGGCTGGTGGCGCGGCATCCGCCGGCCCACTCGCGCGGACGCGCGGTCAAGGTCCGCTACGGCACCCAGGTGGGCGTCGCTCCTCCGGCCTTCGTCCTCTTCAGCAATCTGCCGAGAGAGATTCAACCGGCGTACGTTCGTTATCTTGAGAACGGGTTCCGCAGCCGATGGCCGATGGCCGGCTCCCCGCTACGGATGCGCTTCAAGGCGGATGGAGGCTCGGGCAGACGATGACCCCGTTGATCTGGGTGCTGGCCGCCTATCTCGCTGGATCGCTCCCCACCAGCTTCGTGGTCGGGAAGGCGATCGGCGGAATGGACCTGCGGCGCGAGGGAAGCGGCAACCTGGGCGCGACCAACCTCTATCGCGCGATGGGGTTGCGCGTGGCGGTGCCGGTGGGGCTGGTGGACGTCGGCAAGGGCTGGCTGCCGGCCTGGCTGTTTCCGATGCTTGACGGCGGCGCCGCGGACGGATGGGCGGCAGCCTACGGGGCGGCCGCGATCCTCGGCCACACATTCTCCTGCTGGGTGTGCTTCCGGGGCGGGAAGGGCGTCGCCACCGCCGCCGGAGCCTTTCTCGCGCTGTCGCCGCTGGCCGTGTTGGCCGCCGCGCTGGTCTGGGCGCTGGTCCTGGCAATGCGGGGCATCGTATCGCTGGCATCGATCGCGGCGGCGGTCGCGCTGCCGGCGACGGTGCTGGTTGGGAATGCAGCGGGTCGCGCGGAGGATCCCTGGGTCACGGGCTTTGCGATCCTGGCCGGCGCTTTCGTCGTCTGGGCGCACCGGTCCAACATCGGGCGATTGCTGAGGGGCGAGGAAAAGCGTATCCACGACGATCGCCGGGCCCGGCGGGGCGAAGGTGGCTGATCCGGCCCACAGGATCGGCGTGCTGGGGGCCGGCAGCTGGGGAACTGCGCTGGCGGCGCTGGCCGCCGGCAGGGGGCACGACGTCTGCCTGTGGGCGCGCGAGCCCGAGGTCGTGCAGCAGATCCGGGAAGGCGGCGAGAACCAGTGCTTCCTGCCCGGAATCGAACTTCCGCGCGAACTGGATGCGACCGGAGAGATGGCGCGGGCCGTCGCCGGCGCGGAGATCGTCATGTCGGTGAGCCCGGCCCAATACGCCGGGGCCGTGGTAGGTCGCGCGGCCCGCTTCCTGGAGCCCGATGCCGTGGTGGTGTCGGCCTCGAAGGGGATCGAGATCGCGACCCTGCGACGCATGGACGAGGTGATGGCCGGGCTGCTCACGCCGCGACAGAGCGAGCGCCTGACCGTGCTCTCGGGTCCGAGCTTCGCGGCGGAGGTGGTGCGCGGCCAGCCCACCGCGGTGGTGGCGGCGAGTCGATCGGAGGAGGCCCGCCTGCTGGTTCAGGCCGCCCTGCAGGGCCCCAGCTTTCGCGTGTACACCAACGAAGACGTGATCGGAGTCGAGCTGGGCGGTGCGCTCAAGAACGTGATCGCGCTGGCCGCCGGGGTGGTGGCTGGCCACGGCTTCGGGCACAACACGCTCTGTGCGCTGATCACCCGCGGGCTGGCCGAAATCACCCGGCTCGGGGTTGCCATGGGCGCCCGTCCGCCCACCTTTTTCGGGCTGGCGGGAATGGGCGATCTGGTCCTTACCTGCACCGGTCACGTGAGCCGCAACCGCACGGTGGGCTTCGAACTCGGACGGGGGCGCACCCTGGACGACATCCTGGGCGGGATGACGGCGGTGGCGGAGGGGGTGAAGACGGCCGAGGCCGTGCACGAGCTGGCCGCCAGGTATCGGGTGGAAATGCCGATCTGCGACCAGGTTTACGATATCTTGATGGGGAGAACGGACCCTGCCGAGGCGGCGAACAACCTCATGATGCGGGATCCCAAGCCGGAGCACTGGTCGTGATCGCGTCTCCGGTCCGGGGGCCCGGGAGGAGCCATTGAACGAACCCATCGCACAGCGCGCGTACTATTCCATCGGCGAAGTATGTGATCTCACCGGCATCCAGGCGCACGTGCTGCGCTACTGGGAAACACGATTCGAGCTGCTTCGTCCCGTGAAGAACCAGGCCGGCAACCGGGTCTATCGGCCCAGGGAGGTCGAACTTGTGCTCCTGCTCAAGCGTCTCCTCTACGAAGACAAGTACACCGTGGAGGGTGCCCGCCAGGAACTGGCCCGGATGCGCAGGACGGGAGGCCTCAAGGAGGCCCGCAAGTCGGCGCTCGCTCCCGAACTTCGCGGCCAGCTCAAGAGCGACCTGGCGGAGTTGATGGACATCCTTTCCGTCCCCGGCGAGACCGGCGATTCCTGACCGGCCCCGCATGCACATCCTGTGCACGAACGATGACGGCTACATGGCTCCCGGTCTGGCCATCCTTCAGCGGGCCGCGCGACGACTCGGCTCGGTGCATGTGGTGGCGCCCGACCGCGAGCAGAGCGCGACCAGCCACTCGCTCACCCTGCATCTCCCGCTGCGCGCCCGAACGGGTCCCGGGGGCGTTTCCGTGGTCGACGGCACACCGACGGACTGCGTCATCCTGGCGCTGAGCGCGCTTCTCGAGGAGCGCCCGACGGTCTGCTTCTCCGGGGTCAACCACGGGTCGAACATGGGAGAGGATGTCCTCTATTCGGGCACCGTGGCGGCCGCCATGGAAGCGACCGTGCTCGGCATCCCGTCGGTCGCGGTGTCGTACGCCGGACGCGACCTGACCGAAGGTCTCGGCTGGTCCGGGCCTCTGTCCGACCTCCTGAAGCAGGTGCTCGCCAGACCGTTTCCCACGGACACCCTCTTCAACGTCAATCTTCCTCCGATTCCCCCGGCGGAGGCGAAGGGGGTGCGGGTCACCCGCCTGGGTCGCCGCAGGTACAGCGATTCGCTGATGCGCGGCCGCGACCCGATGGGGAAGGAGTACTACTGGATCGGGGCGTCGACGCCGGCGTGGAGCGGCTCCGCGGATTCGGATTTCCGTGCGGTGGAGGAGGGCTACGTTTCGGTGACCCCGCTCCACCTCGACCTCACCAACTACAGGCTTCTTGAAGAGGTGCGGGCGTGGGATCTGACGATGCAGGGCTGACGCGCCGTCTCTACGACTGGGTGCTGAGCTGGGCGGGGACGCCGTACGGCGCCTGGGCGCTTGCGGTGCTCGCGCTGGCCGAGTCGTCGGTGTTCCCGATTCCGCCCGATCCGCTGCTGCTGGCGCTCTGCCTGGGCGCGCCGGCGGCGTCGATGCGCTTCGCGGCGCTGACCACGGCTGCGTCGGTCCTGGGCGGCCTGATCGGCTACGGCATCGGTGCGGGCGCGTGGCACCTCTTCGACCAGTTCTTCTTCGACCATGTCCCGGGGGTGTCGCCGGAGAGCTTCGCGCGCGTACAGGAACTGTACGGGCGCTACGACTTCTGGGTGATCTTCCTGGCGGGCCTGACTCCGCTGCCGTACAAGGTGTTCACGCTCTCGGCCGGGGTCTTCGCCATCGACTTCCCGGTGTTCGTGCTGGCCAGCTGCGTCTCGCGGGGACTGCGCTTCTTCGTCCTGGGAGGTCTGGTGTACCGATGGGGTCCGGCGCTGCGGGGCGTGATCGATCGCCATTTCAACACCTTCACCTGGATCTTCGGCATTCTGCTCGTGGCGGGCTTCGGGGTGGTGGCGTTGCTCCGCTGAAGCGGACGGCGGTAGAATGGGGTTCGCGCGCCTCCGTAGCTCAGGTGGACAGAGCACCGGATTCCTAATCCGGGGGCCGCAGGTTCGAGTCCTGCCGGGGGCACTTCGAGAGGTCACGGGCCGCAAGAGGCGGCCTGCCTTCACGTTCCGTCATCCGAGGTAAACCAGATGATGTCCTTCGCTCATGTGCTCGCATTGGCCGTCGCGGTTCAGGCCGCGCCGGATCGAGTGGAAGTGCTCCCTGCCAGCGCGCAAGTCGCCGTCGACGCCGTGCTGCCGCTAACCGCCCGCGTCCTGGACGCCGAGGGGGCGGTCATCGATGGCGCTGCCGTCACCTGGGTGGCCGTCACCCCCGAGCTGGTGTCCGTGGATGCGTCCGGCCAGGTGACCGGCCTGAGGCCGGGGAAGGCCCAGGTGGCCGCCATGGTCGGGGGCACGGTGGTTGGGTTCGCCGATCTGACGGTGCCGCAGCTCGGGGCCGCCACCCTGGAAGTGGCCGCGCCCGGTGCGATCGTCGCCGGCACCAGCGCTCCGATTTCGCTGACGGGCACCACCCGGCTGGGGGAGATGCTGGACGCGCCGACGGCATCCTTCACCTCCGGCGCACCCGCGGTGGCCAGCGTGGACGCCCTCGGGCGCGTGTACGGCCTCACTCCCGGAAGGGCGACCATCACGGTGCGGTCGGGTGTCGCGGAGGAGGAAGTGGAAGTCTCCGTGGAGGCGGACCCCGGGTTCGCGTACACGCTCGAGCCCGCGGCCTCCACGGTGCGGACCGGCGACGTGGTGCGCTTCCGGGCGGCCGCGAACCTGCCATCGGGCGCGGGCGGGCCCGAGCTGCTGCCCGCCTGGACGGTGGCCGGGGTGGGCGCCCAGATCGACGCCGACGGCGCGGAGGGCGTGTTCGTGGCCGAGGACCCGGGGCGCTACGTCGTCTACGCGGTGATCGGGGAAGGCGTGGTGCGCACCGCCAACGTCGAGGTGACCGAGCGCATCTCGGATTCGGAGCTGATCCAGGTGGGGCGGGGGCCGATCTCCTCGCACCACTCGGGCGACATGTGGGTGTTCGAGGGCGTGGACGGGCGCGACTATGTCTACGTGGGCACCTACATGCACGACTGGATGAAGGTGTGGGACGTCACCGACAGCGGAGCGCCCGTCCTCACGGACTCGATCCAGTTGGACGCGCGCCGCATCAACGACGTGAAGATCCATCCCGACAACCGCATCGGGATCGTCACCCGCGAGGGCGCCTCCAACCGCCGCAACGGCATGGTGCTCCTCGACCTCGCCGACCCGGCCCATCCGGAGATCATCTCCCGCTACGACGAGACCCTGACCGGAGGGGTTCACAACGTGTGGATCCTGGGCGACCTGGTCTACGCCTGCCACAACGGCACCTCCGAGATGCACATCATCGACATCTCCGACCCGGCCAACCCGGTCGAGGTGGGCCGCTGGGGGCTCGACAAGCAGGGCAAGACACTGCACGACGTCGTCGTGCAGGACGGTTACGCCTACCTCTCCTACTGGAACGACGGCGTGATCATGCTGGACGTGGGGGCGGGCACCCATCAGGGCACCGCGCGCGAGCCCGCCTTCGTGAGCCAGTTCAAGTACCCGATCGGCAACACGCACGTCGCCTGGCGCCACGGCCGCTATCTCTATCTCGGCGACGAGATCTTCCCGCCGGGATGGGACCCCGAGCGGCCCATCGAGGCGCGCGGCTTCATTCACGTGGTGGACTACTCCGACATCGAGAACCCGGTCGAGGTGGCCTGGTACGAAGTCCCCGAAGCGGGGGTCCACAACGTCTGGGCCGAAGGTGACCGCCTTTACCTCGGCTACTACCAGGCGGGGCTGCGTGTCCTCGACATCTCCGGCGAGCTGCGCGGCAACCTCTACGAGCAGGGCAGGGAGGTGGCGGCCTTCGTGCCCAGGGACGACGACATGGTGGTGCCCAACTGGCCCATGACCTGGGGAGCGCAGATCTTCAAGGGCCGCATCTACTCATCGGACCTGAACTCGGGAATCTGGATCACGGAGTTGAGGCCGAAGCGGGTGGTGTTCTAGCCTGGTCTAGCCAAGCTAAGCCAAGCCTAAAGAGAGGCGGCCCGACGGGGGTCAGACGCTGCTGCGCAGGATCGCCGCCACCAGCAGCAGCCATCCGGCGATGAGCAGTACGCCGCCGACCGGCGTGATGGCTCCGAGCCAGCGGGGTCCCGTCAGTACGAGCAGGTAGAGGCTGCCCGAAAAAACCACCGTCCCGACCACCATCAGCCAACCTGCCCAGCCCGTCAGTGGGCCGGCCAGCCGGGTGGACAGCCACGCGACGCCGAGAAGCGCGAGCGCGTGGTACATCTGGTAGCGCACGGCGGTCTCGAAGATCTCGAGATCGCGCGCCTCCAGGCGTTCGCGCAGGGCATGGGCTCCAAACGCCCCCAGCGCCACGGCCAGGAGCGCCAGCGTGGCTCCGCTCGCGGCCAGGGCGCGCGCCAGGGTGGTCATGGGCTCTTCTCCTCAGTACGCAATGGCGTATGCCTCCCGCCTCGGGTCGGAGGCGGCGGTAAGGGTGCCGTTGCGGTCCCGGAGGATCATGTGGGCGCCCCCGAAGGTGGCCGTCCACCCGTGCACGATCTCGACCTGGTGGCCCAGGGCGCCGAGTTCTCCCAGGGCGGACGCGCCGATGCGATCCTCGAAGGCTACCCCGAGCCCGTTGTAGCTGCGGAAGCGGGGTGCTTCGATGGCTGCCTGGGGTGTCATCCCGAAGAGCACCATGTTGTTGACGATCTGGATCAGGCTCTGCGGCTGGCTGTCGCCCCCCGGCGTACCCAGGGTGAAGGCGAAGCTGCCGTCGCTGCGGAGCGCCATCATGGGTGAGAGCGTGTGATAGGGGCGCTTGCCGGGCGCGATGATGTTTGGATGCCCCGCCTGAAGGTTGAAGAGGGCGCCCCGGTTGTGGAGCACGATGCCCGTTTCGGGCTCGAGGAGACCGGAGCCGAAGCCGGCGAACAGGCTCTGGATCCAGCTGACCGCGTTGCCCCACTGGTCCACGGCGGTGAGGTAGACGGTGTCGCCGGAGTCGTCCGCTGATCCGCCGCCGCCCGCGGCCATCTCCGTGCCCACCCCTGCCGCACGCGCTTCGGCCGCGGCACCCCCGTCGACCATGCCGGCACGGCGGGCCAGATAGTCCGAGTCGAGCAGGCGATCCAGCGGGATGTCGCTGAATTCCGGGTCGGCGGCCCACTGGTCGCGGTCGGCGAAGGCCAGCTTCTTCATCTCGATGAGGGTGTGGAGATAACCTGAGGTATTGTGACCCAACTCCTTCATGTCGAACGATTTCGACATCTCGAACAGCTGCAGCTGGGCAATGCCCTGGGTGTTGGGCGGCATCACCAGCATGGTGTGGTTCTCGTAGTCGCCCCGCAGCGGCTCCACCCAGGTGGTGGTGTGCGCCGCCAGGTCCGGAGCCCGCACGTAGCCGCCCTCGGCCTCCAGGAAAGCACCGATGCGGTCGGCTACGAAGCCGTGGTAGAACCCGTCTCTTCCATCGCGCGCGATCCGCTCCAGGGTGGTGGCCAGCTCGGGGTTCCTGAGCAGGCTGCCCACCGGCGGAGGCGCGCCACCCGGCAGGTAGAGCGCCCGCGCGTGGTCGTTCAGCGACCGCGAGGAGCCCGCGATGTCGCTGGCGAGGCGGGTGGAGACGGGGAAGCCGTCGCGGGCGTAGCCGATGGCCGGCTCCAGCAGCTCCGCCATCGGCCGGGTGCCGAAGCGGTCCAGGGCGTCCACCCAGGCGGCTACGGCGCCAGGCACCGAGACCGAGAGCGGACCGTTGCCGGGGACCCGGTCGAGTTCGCGTTCGGAGAAGAGGGCCGGCGTGGCCAGGGCGCCGGCGCGCCCGCTTCCGTTCATCGCGTACACGCGCCCGCTCTCGGCCTCGTAGTAGATCATGAACGCGTCGCCCCCGACGCCGTTCATGTGCGGACGCACGACGGCCAGCACCCCCGCCATGGCGATCGTCGCGTCGATGGCGTTGCCGCCCCGGCGCAGCACTTCGTGACCCGCCGCCACCGCAAGTGGATGGCCGGCCGACACGGCCGCGGTGACGCCGCGCACGTCCGGACGGTTGGTGGCGGGGAAGACCACCTCCCCGGAGCTCTGTGCGGTCGGGCTGGCCTGCGCCGGCGCCTCCGCGGTCTCGCACGCGGTCGCGGCAAGGAACACACAACCGATCGCGACGGAGGCGGCCATGGCCGCGCCCGCAGTGCGGCCTCGGCCTGTTGCGGGAACTTCGCGCATGGGTCGAACTCCTGGATTCCGGTTCATCGGCGGCCTGCCGGGAGCGGCAATGCCCGTGTGATCTACGCGTGCACGATGCCACCTCCGGGCGGTCCCGCGCCAGCCCCCTGCGGGCATCGGGTATGACGCCATTCCCAATCCCGCGCGACGCCCGCACGGACCGCACGGTTGGGAGCCGAGGCGCCGCGCTATCACCGAGTCGTGCGCACGGCTGGTGCGGACGCGCGGCCGCGGACAGGTTCAGACCATGACGGGCAAGCGCAAACTCGGGCTTTGGATGTGCACCTCGCTGGTGGCGGGGAGCATGATCGGATCGGGTGTCTTTCTCCTCCCGGCGTCGCTGGCCCCGTTCGGGGGCATCAGCATCCTGGGGTGGCTGGTGAGCGCCGGAGGCGCGATGTGCATGGCGCTGGTGCTCGCACGGCTCGGAGCGACGCTGCCCAGGGTCGGAGGACCGTATGCGTACGGCCGGGAGGGGTTCGGGGACTTCGTGGGGTTCTGGATCGCGTGGTCCTACTGGATTTCACTGCTCACGGGGAACGCCGCCCTCGCCGTCGCCACCGCGAGTTACGCGACGGTGTTCTGGCCGGCTCTGGCGTTCTCGCCGGCCGCGGGTCTGGCCACGGCGCTGGCCGCCCTGTGGACCCTCGCCCTGGTCAACGCGCACGGCGTACGCACGGCTGGGCTGGTCCAGCTCGTCACCACCGTGCTCAAGCTGGTGCCGCTGGCGGCGGTCGGCACCGTCGGATTCCTCTACTTCCAGGGCGATCACTTCCAGCCTTTCAATCCCGCCGGCGAGAGCGCCTTCAGCGCCGTCACGGCTACGGTCGCGCTCACCCTGTGGGCGTTTCTGGGGCTCGAGGCGGGAACCGTCCCCGCGGGCGACGTGCGCGACCCCGCCCGCACCATTCCAAAGGCCACGATCCTGGGGACATCCATCGCCGCCGTCGTCTACATTGCGTGCACGGCCGCGGTGATGGGCATCATTGCCCCGGGAGAGCTGGCGCTGTCCACGGCGCCGTTCGCCGACGCGGCGGGCTCCGTCTGGGGCACCTGGGGCCGCTGGATCATCGGGGCGGGCGCCACCATCTCCTGCTTCGGAGCCCTCAACGGCTGGGTTCTGCTTACCGGCCAGATCCCGCGCGCCGCCGCCCTGGACGGGCTGCTCCCGGCGCGCTTCGCGCACCTGAGCCCGCGAGGCACGCCCGTCGTGGGGATCTTCCTGTCAGCCGTCCTGGCGACGATCCTGATCGCGATGAACTACACCCGCGGCCTGGTGCAGGCCTTCACCTTCCTCATCCTGCTGGCCACCCTGGCGACGCTCCTGCCCTACGTCTTCACGAGCATGACGGGGCTCATGATGGCGCTTCGCGAGCGCTCCAGGTCACGAATCGGGGGTCGTGCGGCTGCAAGGTCCCTTGCGCGGGCGGTCGTGAGCGTGCTGGCGTTCGGGTTTTCGCTTTGGGCGGTCGTGGGCGCGGGCGCGGAGACGGTGTTCTGGGGATTCCTGCTGCTGCTGGCCGGAGTACCGGTTTTCGCCGCGATGCGCTGGCGTGGGGGTGATTCGACGCGAGGAAGATCGGCCTCCGGCGATGGGATCGGCGGCGCTGCATGAGCGAAGGGCGGGGGAAACGCGCGGTGAGCCCGGCACCGCAGGCCGGGCCGGGAAGCGAGTCCACGTCGACGGACGGCTTCGGCGTGGCGAGCATGACGGATCCTCTCCGGCGCGTCGCGATGCGCCGTCCTGGCCGAGCTACCCGCGAAGCCGATCCCGCGCGCTGGCACTACGCAGGTCCCCTCGACGCCGGCCGCCTGGTGCGCCAGTACGACGCGTTCGCCGCGTGCGTCGCCGATTCAGGGGCGGAGATCGAGTGGATGGATGCCGCGGACGATGGCCTCTCCGACTCGATCTTCGTCTTCGACCCCTCCTTCATGACCCCCGCGGGCGCCATCGTGCTTCGTCCCGGCAAGTTGCTCCGGCGCCCCGAGGTGGCACTGCACGAGACACTGTATCAGCGGCTGCGCGTGCCGGTCGTCGGAAGGATCGAGCCACCCGGCCTGGCCGAAGGCGGAGACCTGCTCTGGATCGAGGAAACGACGCTCGCGGCGGCACGCTCGTTCCGCACCAACCAGGCCGGCATCGATCAACTGAAGGACATCCTTGCGCCCCTCGGCATCAGACTTCTGACGTTCGATCTTCCCGTATGGAACGGCAGCGCCGCCTGCCTGCACCTCCTGTCGGTGATCAGCCCGCTGGATCGTGATCTGGCGCTGGTCTACCCTCGCCTGCTGCCCGTCGCGCTGCGCGAGCTGCTGCGGAAGGCCGGCATCCAGTGCCTGGAGGCGAGCAACGAGGAGTTCGGGGCTTCGAACGGATTGAACCTCAATGTGCTCGCGACGGCGCCCCGGAGGTGCATCGCGGTCGACGGGTTCCCGCACACGGTGAAATTGATGCGTGACGCCGGGTGCGCGGTAACCTGCTTCGAAGCGGATGCGCTCTGTATCCCGTGCGAAGGCGGACCGACATGCCTTACGCTGCCTCTGTGGCGGAGGTAGGCAACCCCTGCCCGCCACGTCGGCCGATCGTCCCGGGTTCGCAGAGACCCCTGCAACACCCATCCCGCTACAGCGGTCCGTGCAACACCTTTCCCGCAATTGCCGTATTGGATGGCCGGACGGTTTCCGATTCCTTCCCACACAGCACCACTACGGAGGCTCAGCCAATGGACTGGGAGGCCCTTGTCGCCCTGGTCGTTCCTTCACTGTTCATCGTCACGGCGGGAGGCGTACTCATCCTGCGTCCCATCGCAGGCAAACTCGGTACCCTCCTTGACGCAATGGCCCGTGAGAAATCCAGTTCCGCGCTGGAGGAGACCCGGCGCCTGCGCGAGACGGTCGAGTCCATGAACGACCGACTGTCACTGCTGGAGGAGCGTCAGGACTTCACCGAGCGGCTGATCGAGCCTCGCACCTCCGGCGGCACCGGCCCGGCCGAGGGCGAAAAGAACCGATAGCCTAAGACGTCAGCGATTCTTCCATGGCTTCCCTGGCAGCCGCTTCGATCTCCCATGGGATCCGCGAATCGGGGTAGAGGGCGGCTCCATTGGAAAGCTCGAAGCCACCACCCTTCGCCGGGGCGCCGGGATGAACCGATGGGACCGGTGGTAAGTGTGTGGCCACCGGTGCCGGCCTGCTCGGCGCGTCTACCAGCATCCTCCCCTTGGGCGTGAAGAACAGCACCGTCCCGTCGCTGTTCACGGATACCTTCACCCGTCCCTCGTGAACGGCGCGGTGGTGCCGCCGGCACAGTAGCAGCGTGTTGCGGAGGCTCGTTTCGCCCCCGTCGGCCCAGTGCTTCACGTGATGCGCCTCGGTGAACCGGCACCCGCATCCCGGAAAGCGGCATCCGCGGTCCCGCTCCTCCAGCGCCCGCCGGATGTGCGGCGGAATGGTGCGCGTCCGGCGCCCCACGTTCAGCATCGAGCCGTCCTTCGCGTGGACCATCGCGACCACCGCCGCATCGCACGCCATGCGCCGCGACGTCTCCGCGGAAACGCGAATCCCGTCCAGGTCCGAGCGCCCGGGCTCGCCCTCGGCCGCGAGCGTCGCGGCGTCGCAATGGACCATGACCTGGAAGCGCTCGGCGCGCGTGCCGGACCCGACGCGGGCCGACGTGTTCGCCGCATTCTCCGCTTTGGCTCCCGGCGTTCCCACGCGCACTCCCCGCGGGGCCGCATTGGATTCGGTGGTTGGAGCGCCATCCAGGTCATCGAGGTCGCCACCCATCTCATCCACATCGACTTCCGATTCGCGGTGCTCACCACCACCGAACCCCGCCGCCAGCGCCCGCTCGGCCAGCAGTCCCACCGCATCGGCCCGGCGCTGCTTCGGCTCGGGGCGCGGATCGCCGCCGACGCTCCCACGACTCCCGGCGCCTGCATCATCCTCGGACCGGAACAGCGCATCCGACGCGGCCTCCACCGCCCGCATCAGCACGGCCCCGGCCTCCGGCTCGAGCCGCCCCTTCACCACGTACATCCCGTCGCCGTCCACGAAGACCGAGAAGGTGCGGCTGCGGTGCCGGGCCTGCTCGGCGGTCAGCTCTGCGTCGCGCGACAACTTCTTCCACATGCGCACCGTCCGCTCAAGCTTCGCCGCCGAGCCGGCGCGCGCGAACTCGAGCAGCTCCGCCTCGCGCTCGGGGGTCGCAACCCGGGTGAGCGCCCGCACCTTGGCGTAGGAGATGCTCCCCTGCCGCAGAGCATCCGCGGTCTGGGGCAGTCGCTCCAGCGCTCGGGCGGTCCGCACCCGTTCGCGGGCGGTTCCGATCTTCGTGCCGATCCTCCAGGCCAGCCATTCGGCGCAGGAGGAGTAGCCGCCGTCCTTCCACCCGCCCCGCCGGTCGAACTCGGCGATGAGGGTCATCATGCGCGCCTCGGCGGAGTTGATGCGGGCCGCCAGCTCCGCGATGCGCTCGCCCAGCTTGCGGAGCTCGTCGTCGTCTCCCGAGGACTCGGAACCGGACGGCGCGGAGTCGGCGTCGAGTGGGACACCCGTCGGTTCCCGCACCATCGCGGGCCCCGGAGAGGACCTCTGGCGAATGGTGTAGAGGGAGTTCGGAGATGCGATCATCATTCCTCTCAACGTGAGGTTGTACAAAGACTTACGTACAAATATAACGCCACTGAAATCGGCCTCTCAGGATGCCCTGTAGTGGCCGAAACGGGGTTGAGAGACCTTCGGGGGAGGCAGCCGCCTGCGAATGGCGTCAGCGAGCCCGCCAGCGCCTCTGACGGGTCAGGGAAGATGGGGTCTCGGGGTTCGCCACATCGCGGAGCCCAGACTCGTCAATGGCGGAATGGGACGGCCGAATGTGATTTTGGGCCGTCGTGGTTCCTGCCAGCGGGGAGTTGCGAGATGCGGCATGCCTGTCTCCATCCGTGATCCGTTGGCCTCGGGGTCAACGGGTGTCACTTGGTGTGTCCGAGGGTCGTAAATGGGTGTTACGGCTGCATTTTACGGAGCAACAGACAGGGTCCGGAGGTTCCTCCATCGACGGGCAGGAGCTCGGAGCAGCGACGGAGTCCGGCCCAAGGGGGTTAGATTGGGTACCTTGCCCCTGCTTGAGTTGAGAGTTACGCATGGCGCGACACACGGAACCGCTGGTGAACGCCGTCTTGGCCGGTGCTCTGGACCGTAGGTTCCCGCGCTGGCGCGTGACCGCCGAACAAACTGATGTGGGCCATGGGGGCCACTCCCTGCGGTGGCCCAACCACGGCTGGCTCCGCGGTGGGATCGACGACCTCGCCCGTGTGATCGAGGAGGTTTCGCTTTCGGAACGCCTGGTGGCAGAGGTCACCCGGAACTGATGCGCGCGTCGCTTCGCACCCACCTTCGGGGTCATCTACTTCTCTGCGACCCTCCTGAGTCGCGGGACTACCCGGCGAAGGCCGGCCTTCGTCTGCTCATCGCCTTCGCCATTCTGGAACTCGTTCTTGATCCCCGGACCATCGAGTGGCTACAGCTCCCCGCTCCGTCCCCGGGATTCTTCATGCTCCTTCGGCTGGTGCTGGTGCTCTCGGTGGTTCCCCGGGTAGCAGGCGTCCGCCTCTCGACGCTGGGCATCCGCCGCCGCCGTGACTGGACGACGACCGAAGCGTCCTATCTGGTTCAGGTGCTGCTCCTGGCAGGCCTCGTCTTCCCGCTTGTGCTTGCGCCGCAATGGGGGCTGGCCCTGGCCGAACATGGCTGGGGATCCGTGGTCGTGGCGGGACTCGTTCCGTACTTCGCCTTCGGGTTCTACCAGGAGGTTGCCTATCGGGGGATTCTGCAGACGGAACTGGTCAGGCGCTGGGGCGCGGTTCCCGGCATTCTCGTCAGCAACGCGGTCTACGCTTTTGGACCGGTTCATGCCAGCTACTATGCGCTGGACGCTTCGAGCGCGGCCGCATTGTTCGGGTCCGTACTCGCGGTCGGGATGCTGTTCGCCCTGGTGTTCCACCGCTCGGGGAACCTGTGGATTGTTGCCTTGATGCACGGCGCGGGCAACGCGGTGATTGCAGTGGGGATGGGCAATCTGGCGTTTTGATTTCAGCGAATCTGCGTCCGCGAACCCCGGCAGCAGCAGTCTGGCGGGGTCCGCATGGGATGTCGGCGAACAACCTGCCTCAGCCCCGGCGAGACAGCAAGGTCAGCCTACCGGCCGATCACGGCGCCGGGCGCGCCCGGGTCGGCCGACATCGGTTCGTCACGGCTCACCACGACCGTGGCCGACTCCGCGATCAACGGGTCGGGACCGGTCACGACGTCATGATCCTTGTCCGGGTAGTCGAGCCGGGAGAGGAAAAACTGCATCGCGGCGATGCGCGCGCGCTTCTTGTCATCCGACTTGATCACCGTCCAGGGCGCGTCCGCCGTGTCCGTATAGAAGAACATCGCCTCCTTGGCCTGCGTGTAGCTGTCCCACTTGTTGAGCGACGCCAGGTCGACCGGAGAGATTTTCCACTGCTTGAGCGGGTCGGTGCTGCGGCGCTCGAAGCGGTAGGCCTGTTCGTCCTGCGACACCGAGAAATAGAACTTGAAGAGCAGGATGCCGCTGTTGACCAGCATGCGTTCCATCTCCGGGCACTGGCGCAGGAACTCGAGGTACTCCTGGCCGGTGCAGAAGCCCATGACCCGCTCGACCCCGGCGCGGTTGTACCACGAGCGGTCGAAGAGCACCATTTCCCCGGCTGTCGGCAGGTGTCGGATGTAGCGCTGGAAATACCACTGGCCCCGTTCCACGTCGCTCGGCTTGTCGAGCGCGACCACGCGCGCGCCACGCGGATTCAGATGCTCCATGAACCGCTTGATGGTGCCGCCCTTGCCCGCGGCGTCCCGCCCCTCGAACAGGATGACCACCTTCCTTCCGGAGCGCCTGACCCATCGCTGGACCTTCAGCAGCTCGACCTGGAGCCCGGCCTTCTGCCGCTCGTATTCCTTCCTCTTCATCTTGTCGCGGTAGGGATAGACCCCATCGCGGAAGATGCGCTCGGTGGTGACCCGACCCCGCGAGTCCCCGGTGCCCGCACCGGGTTCGCGGGCATGGTCGCTGTTTCCTCCGATCATGTTGCCGGCCATGATGCTCTCTCCCATGTCCTGAACGGGTCCCTCCGCTACCGCGAACCCCCGGCGCGCGCTTCCACCAGCCCGGGGACCTCTTCGTCGGCTGCGGACCATGCCTGCGCCAGGGCGGCGTAGGCTTCGCGCGCGGCGGCTTCATCTCCGAGGGCCGCCGCGGTGCGCGCAAGCCCCAGCAGCGACTGGGTGCGCCGGGGCGTGCGGGCAAGCTGGTCGCGCCAGGCCGGGAGCGCCTCCCGCTCGCGACCGAGAGCGGCAAGCTCCACCGCGAGCAGTTCATGGGGCGGCATGGGTGTGGCCGGGGGGCCAAACTCATAGGGAAGCGTCTCCTCCTGCCGGGCCGCGTCCCTCAGCAGCGCGATGCCCGTCTCCGAATCGCCCGCGGTCAGCGCGAGGAGGGCGTCCAGCTCCATCAGGAGGATGGCGTGCCGCGGATTGCCCTCGTCGCCGGGTTCTCCGTGGCGCGCCCGGAGCTGACGCGCGCGCTCCGCGTCCCCCGTGCGCAGCGCGGCCAGTGCGTCTACGAAATCATTGGGGAGCGCCAGCCCGGGGAACGCCGTCAGGTCGGCCGAGATCTCTCCAGCCTGCGCCCAGTCTCCGGGGTCGATCACGGCGCGCGCCTTCATCTGCACGAAGTACGCGGCTTCGTCCGGGGCCGGCGCATCCGCCATGCGCGCCATGCACGCGGCCATCCCGGCGGCTGCGTCCTCGAGGCGTCCCAGCTGCAAGTGGCCGTAGTGCAGCCACGACGTATAGTGACCGCACACGTTCGCCCGCTGGCCCCGCCGGGCCCTCGCCGCGTTCTGCACGGCGCGCGCGCGCACGTTGGCCGACACCACGTCCTCCCACAGGCCCATGGCCACGAAGATGTGGGACGTCATGTGCTGGGCGTGGCCCGCGTCCGGCGCGATTCCCGCGTACGCCCGTGCGGCGGGAAGGCCCAGGGGGGCGTGGATGGGGTCGTCAAAGGCATGGATGACGTAGTGGGCGGCCCCCGGGTGCATCGGGTTCTCCTCGAGCACCGGCTGGGCCACGGCGGCCGCCTTCATGTAGATTGCGAAGTCGCGCCCGCCATGTGCCGAGCCGAGCAGCGAAAGCGCGTAGAAGGTGCGCGCGTCCTCGTCATCAGGGTACTTCTCGGCCAGCCGCCTCATGGCGTCCCGGTAGCGGAAGTCCCGCTCCTCCTTGGAGCCCTCGCCATAGAGGACCTCCACCGTCTCCAGCCAGTCCCTCTCGCGCTGGGTGGGGACCAGGGCAAGCCTGTCGCCGCGGGTGGGCGCGAAGGCGGCGAGCACGGCCAGCGCCGCTTCCCGGTCCTGCTCCATCCAGATCGGATGGTTGAAGGTCTGGGCTTCGCCCCAGTACGCCATTGCGAAGTCAGGATCGATCTCGCGTGCCCGCCTGAACCGGGCCGCGGCATCCTCGTACTCGAAGTTGTGCAGGAGCAGCAGCCCGGTTTCGAAGTGCGGCTGAGCCTCGGGGGACCCCGATGTAGGAAAGTCCACGGTTCCGAGTTGCTGGGCGCCCGCCGGGGCCGGGGCGAGGAGGTGGAACAGGGCACCCAGAACCAGGATGGTCGTCCCGGAAGCCGTCCAGGTATGAGCGTTCATCTGGCTGATTCCTTCGATGGTTGAGGATCTGGCTTCATATAATGTCTGCCGACCTCGGGAGAGGCGCCAGAGCGCGTCGTTGCGCAGGTTTGGTCGATTCCGGCGGCGGGCTTAGGTTCCTGACGCTCGCGATGGACGCAGCCGGTGCTCGTCAACCTGCGGAGAGCCCGATGCCCGACGTATCCCTGGGTTGTTTCCCGTGACGCGCCCCGCATCCGTGGGGGTCAGCTTTCGTCCCCTGGTGCCGGCGGATTGGCCGGAGGTGGCCGAGATCTATCGGCAGGGGATCGAATCCGGCAACGCCACCTTCGAGACCGAGGTTCCGACCTGGGATGCGTGGAACGCGGGCCGCAGCCCTGATTGCCGGATCGTCGCGGAGATGGACGGCCGGACCGTTGGTTTTGCCGCGCTCAGCCCTCTATCGGGCCGCTGCGTCTACGATGGTGTGCGCGAGGTGACGATCTACATTGCGGAATCGGCCCGGGGCCGGGGCGTGGGCAGCGCACTGCTGCGCGAGCTCGTCGCGGGCACCGAAGCATTGGGCGTCTGGACCCTCGAAGCGGGCATCTTCCCGGAGAACGGGGCCTCGATCCGGATTTTCGAGCGGTGCGGATTCCGCATTCTCGGCACGCACGAGCGCCTGGGCCGGTTTCATGACGGCCGCTGGCGCGACGTTGTGCTGATGGAGCGGCGGAGCCGGGTCGCGGGAATGGACTGAAGGGTCCGATGACAGCCTCCGCCCCGGAGCCGTCCCGGTCGCCCGCGAGCCGCCCGAGCGCGCTTACCATCGCGCTGACGCTGACCGTGGCGCACCTGGCCAATGACGCCTACGTCGCCTTCCTGCACCCGCTCCTGCCGCGTCTCATGGACAAGCTGGGCCTGTCCATCGCGCTCGCGGCCGTCCTGAGCATGGTCCTGTCGCTGGCCTCGTCCCTGCCTCAACCGGTCATGGGATACCTCGCCGACCGGGTGGGCCGGCGCTGGCTGGTGGCGCTCGGGCCGATCGTATCCGGCCTGTTCCTGAGCCTCATCGGACTCGCGCCCTCGTTCGGCGTGCTCGTCGTGCTGCTGGCGCTGGGCGGGCTCGGAAGCGCCTTCTTCCATCCGCCCGCGGTGTCGCTGGCCGGACGTGTATCCGAGGGGAAGGGGAGCGGTCTGCGCGTGTCCATCTTTTCCTTCGGCGGACACCTGGGCTTCGCGCTCGGACCGGTCACCGCGGTGGCCATCGTCGGCTTCGTCACCCTGGAAGGCCTCTGGGTGGCGATGTTCCCCGGCATCCTCATCGGGCTTGCTACCCTGGCCCTTCTGCCACGTCCCGTGCGCGGTCGCGTACCCGTGCCGCCGCCTTCGCCGCGACAGGTGCTGCGCGCGCTCGCGGGCCCGCTCGGCCTGGTCTTCGGCATCAGCGCGCTGGGGGCGTTCGTCCAGCGGACCTTCCTGACCCTTTACCCCATCGTGGTCGACCAGGCGGGCGGCTCGGAGGCCCTCGGGGCCGCTTCGCTCAGCGTCTACCTGGGACTCCAGGCGGGCGGAACCATCTTCGCCGGTCTCCTGACCGACCGCATCGACCGCACCCGGCTGCTGGCCGGGATCTGCATCCTCGCCGCGCCCGCGCACTTTCTGGCGGTCTACCTGCCACCGGGAAGCGCCATGGCCTTTGCGGCGCTGGGGTGTGCGGGGCTGCTCAACATGGCGCTGCTCCCCCCTACCGTCGTCATCGCCCAGGAAATCCTCCCCACGGGAGCCAGCATAGGCTCCGGAATCGTCATGGGTCTGGCGTGGGGCGCGGGCACGCTGGGAGTGGGAGTTGTAGGCGTCGTCGGAGATCTGGTCGGACCACAGCCGGCGGCGCTCGCCGCCATGCCGGTGTTCCTGTTCGGAGCGGCGCTGGCTCTCCATCCCGCGCTCCGGCCCCACGCTCTCTCGGGTACCTCCGGCGCAGTAAGACGTTAGTCTAGCTTAGCCAGGCTACTCAAGGGGCGTAGCTCCTGCGGATCGATAACCGCGTGCAGGCGCGATAGTTTGCCAGGAGGGTCGTCTCATCGGCCCCCCATCCTCCCGCCCAACACCCAGCCTCAGGAGGGAACCCATGCGTCGCCCCGCCTCGATCCTCGCCGTCTGGTTCGCGCTCTCACCCTGTCTCGCCGCCGCGCAGGAACCCGAACTGCCGCCGATCCTCAAGGTCCGCAATTATCTTCCGCACATGACCCGGCCCGAGGTGGAGGATCTCCTCACCCGAACGGACATGGTCATCTTCGCGGTGGGCGCGCTCGAGCAGCACGGCACCCACCTGCCGATCGGCACCGACTATCTGAACGGAGTGGAACGGGCCAAGAGGGTGGCCCAGCGAGCCGATGTGCTGGTGGCGCCGATCCTGCTGCCCGGGCAGTCACCGTACCACATGGAATTCGCGGGCACGGTGACCCTTCCTTCGACGCTCGTTCAAGAGGTTTATGTCGAGTCTGCCAAGAGTCTTATGAAGCATGGATTCAAGCGTTTTCTAGTCCTGAACGCCCACGGCGGCAACCGGGCCATCACGACCTTCATCGTGGACCGCATCAATCAGGAAACCGAGGGGATCGCGGTCGATCTGGGCGCGGTCGCCGGCCCGTTTACCGTTCGCGACGCGGATCCGCAGCCGGCTCCATCGACTCCTGTGCTGGACCGCCACGGCGGCACGGGTGAGACCTCCAACTCGCT
Source organism: Longimicrobiales bacterium (assembly GCA_965221785.1). GTDB lineage: Bacteria > Gemmatimonadota > Gemmatimonadetes > Longimicrobiales > Gaopeijiaceae > BD2-11. The sequence goes on along the minus strand of CBDCSR010000003.1, from coordinate 2,338,083 downwards.
CTACCTGATTCCCCACCTGGTGGATCTGGCGGCCGCCGAGGTCGCGGAGTTGACCTTGCCTCGCCACCTGGAAGCGATGGTGCCCGATGTGCTCGCCGGAGACCCGACCGCGCTTGCGGTGTTCCTGGCGGAGGGGTTGAAGGACGAGGCGACCGGGAAGGGAACATCGGCCGCACAGATGTCGACCACGGGGGTGTGGGGAGAGCGCGACCCCGCCCTGGCGACCGCGGAACGGGGGCGGGCGACCACCGAATCGTTCGTGGACGCGGCCGTGGCATTCATCGAGCGATGGAACGAGCTGAGGCCGCCAGGCACCGGGCGGTAGCGCCCGGCTTCACAGGGCACCCGTCGCGCCGCGACCATCTCGGCCGCCACGAATCGCCAGGCGACTCCGGGCCGTTTGTGCTCCCGTTGACCCGGATGGAGCGCAAGGATTAGGTTTTGCCGCCGTCATCGAGTTCGCCGGGTTCCGTGCGAGCCAGGGATGAGCCCCACCGGTTTCCGCACTGTCCCCACACAATCGCTTCATGTCCAAGTATTCCCGACGTCCTGGCCCGGGAGGGCCGCCGGCCAGCGCGCCGGACGAGGATGACCTTTTTACCAGCCGGGTGCTCGAACTCACGGTCTGGGCGCAGAACAACGCCCAGACCCTGATCTTCGCGGGCATCGTGGTTGCCCTCGCCATAGGCGCCACCGTCTACTACTTCAACTTCAGCGAGACGCGTGAGAACCAGAGCGCTCTCGAACTCGAGCAGATTCACCAGGTCGTCGGGGTGGTCAGCACCGAAGAGACCCTCGCCGAGCTGAACCGGTTCCTGGAACGCTTCGACGACGCTGCCAGTACGGCCGAAGCCCGGCTTCTCCTGGGTCAGGTCCAACTCGAGAACGGGAATGTCCAGGGCGCCATCGACGCGCTGCAGCCGCTCCGCGGCCGCCTCGGGGAACCGGTGGCGCTGCAGGCCGGCTTCCTTCTGGGCGCCGCCTACGAGCAGCAGAGCCTGTGGGACGAAGCGGTGGCGACCTATCTCGATATCGCCGACGAGACCGACCTGGGCTTCCAGCTGCGCAACGCCCTCTCCGACGCAGCCCGCGTGCGTGCGGCGCAGGGTCGTTACGCCGAGGCGGAGACTCTGCTGGGCGATCTCCTGGACGAACTGGACGCGACCGACCCCGGCCGCGGCGTCATCGAGATGCGCCTGGCTGAGATGCGCGCTCGTCGGATGTCGTCCGGGGGTTGAACTCCCGAAGCGACTCGGGGAGCGCCGGCCCGGGCACGAGCCAACCGCTCCGTCCGCTCGCCGTCCGCACGTACAGGTAGTCCCCGAAGCGGCCGATCACCGGCACTTCGGTTCCCCTGTCCAGTCGAGCCAGCACGGCCGAGTCGTCCGTGGGCGCCGTGAGCACTGCCCGCGCCGCCTGCACGGTTTCCCGCGCGACGGGAGCCTCGACCGGCTCGGTGAGGCGCGCGGCCACGTAACCTGCTGTGCCGTCGGGGAGCCGGGCCCGAAAGAAGCTGCCTGATCCGGCGAGAACCCGGAGCGGCGTGTGCCGGTCCAGTTCACGCACCACGTCGCTTCGCGAGCCGGGCCCCGCCCGCAGCCGGACTCCTCCGTTGCGCACCCGGCTCCATGCGCCCAGGCGCTCCGTGTCCACTGTGAGTTCCGGAATGGTGGCGCGCACCGGATCGATGAACGGAAAGGGATCGACCGCGCCTTCGCCGCGCCGATAGAGGCCCAGGTGCAGGTGGGGCGGGGTGGTGCGCGCGTTTCCGGTGTTGCCGACGAAGCCGACGGTATCGCCGGCCTGGACTTCCTGTCCGTCACGGACATACTGGCTGTCGAGATGGGCGTAGTAGACGCTGGCGTTTCGTACCGGGTCGCGCACCCACACCACCTTGCCGCCGATGCGGGTGTCCCGCACCCGGCTGACCCTTCCCGCCGAGGCCGCGAGCACGGGCGTTCCGCGGCGCGCGAAGATGTCGACGCCCCGGTGGATGCGCGCCCCCCCGTCTCGCGGCGCTCCGAACCAGCTGTAAATGTACTCTGACCCGCGCCCTTCGACGGGGAACACCAGCTGGGCCTGGATCTCCAGCCTGACCGAGTAGCTGCCGCCCCGCAGAAGTTCCGGCTGAAGCCGAAGCACGAACTCACCGCCGCGCCAGGGTTCGTGCGAGAACGTCTCGACAGGCGATTGCGACGAGAAGACTGGCCTCAAGGGGTCAGCGGGGTCGGTGGGCACGCGGAAAAGGTCCACGAACACGCGCGCCGGCTCGCCAGGATCGACCGAAACCTCGACCGTCAGCCTTCGTCCCCGTTCAAGGCGAAAACGGTATCCGGCGGCCTCGGGGGCGTCGGGGCTGATGTAGCCTTCCTCCGCGTAGGGCAGCGATACCGGGAGCGGCTCGGCGAGGGCAACGCGTCCCGCCGTCTCCCAATCCCTCGCGAGCGCCGATTCTCCGAGTCCGGCGACGTTCAACCGAGCCTGGTAGGTCTCGTAAGGCGTCAGGTCGCGGAAATGGTCCCGGGCCTGCTCGATCTGCTCGCACCCGGACACGGCCAGAAGTCCGGTCACGACGAGAGGGAGGACGTCGGTGTTGCGGCGTGGCTGCCTCGAGGCGTGCAGCTCGGGCGCGACACCCGAGGACCTCGCGGTAATGCTTGAGCGCAATCGTGCCGACATCAATCCACCTCTCCCGCATCCCGAAAACGGCTCCACGGCCATTCTAGCGAGCCGAGGCCGAAGAGGGAAACCGCGTGGCCGCGCAATCCCTGCACCGCGCATCTTTCACCGCAGGGCCGGCTGACTGGCCCAAAGGCGTCCCGTTCCTGCGCATAATATGTATTATGTATAGTCTCGGAATCTCGCCATCCCCTCTCGGAAATCCGTGACGCCAAAAATCACCGATTACACCCGCAGAATTCCGTGATTCCAGCAGTCGGAATTCTGATGTGAAGGAGCTGGGGCCTTCGGTCAGGATCTGGACGGGAGGGTCGTCACAGCCGGCCGATCAGGTCGAGGATTCGGAGCATCCACACGCGCCAGACCGCTTCCCGAACGATCTTCCCCGACATCTTCGACTCACCGGAATCGCGCTCGGTGAAGACGATCGGGACCTCGACCAGACGAAAGCCCTTGCGTGCTGCGCGGAACTTCAACTCGATCTGGAAGGCGTATCCGTTGGATACGATGCGATCGAGGTCGAGGGCCTCGAGGACTTCCCTGCGCCAGCAGTTGAAGCCACCGGTAGCATCGGCGACCGGAAGGCCGGTGATGGTTCGTGCGTACCAGCAGCCGAAGTAGCTGATCAACAGCCGGCTCATGGGCCAGTCGACCACGGTGACCCGGCCGTGGAGGTAGCGGGAACCGATGACGACGTCCGCGTGCCGCGTCTGTTCGATGAACGCCGGCAGCATTTCGGGGGAATGCGACAGGTCGGCGTCCATCTCGCAGAGCAGCGGGTAGCCGCGCGCGAGGCCCCACCTGAACCCTGCCAGATACGCGGGACCGAGACCGAGCTTTTCGGTTCGATGAAGAACGTGGATGCGCGGCTCGTCGCGGGCCATCTCGTCGGCCAGCCGTCCCGTGCCATCCGGCGACCCATCGTCGATGACCAGGATCTCGATGCCTGGATGCTGCTCGAGAACCAGCGGCGCGATCCTGGGGAGATTCTCCCGCTCGTTGTAGGTCGGGATGAGGACGAGGAGCCGCTGTTCAGGCATGGGGTGCTCCATTCTCCGCCCGCAGGGCCTCGTACACCTCCAGGTGCCGTTCCACGAGCCGATCGTTGCTCCACCGGGTGGCGACGCGTCCCCGCGCCCGGCGTCCGGCCTCCCGCAGATCGGTTCGGCGCAGGAGGGCGACGAGCCGTCCGGCGAGATCGGCGGGATCCCCCGGCTCGAAGAGGGTCCCCACCGATTCGTCCACGATCTCGGGCAGTCCTCCCACCCGGGAAGCGGCCACCGGGAGCTCGCACGCCATGGCTTCCAGCGCCGCGATCGACGTCGCCTCCATGAGCGAGGGAACGACCGCAACGGCGGCGGAAGAGAGAATGCCCGGCATCTCGGCATTGGGCCGTGCGCCGAGGAAGCGGACTCGCTCGGCGACGCCCAAATGCGCGCTCAGGTCCTCCAGCTCCGCCCGCTCCGGTCCGTCGCCCACCAGAATCGCTTCCACTCCGGGAACCGCAGCGGCGATTTCGGGCATCGCCTGCACGAAAAACCGCACTCCGTTCTTGGGAAACAGACGGCGCGGGACGACCAGCAGAGGCCCGGACACCGGTGGAAGCGACGGTGCGCAGCGCCGGAAAACCGATGTGTCCACCCCGTTGGTCACCGGCTCGGTGGACAGACCGGGGAGCAGGCCGTCGGCGACGTCGGCGATCTCGACGCTGGTGGCGAAGGTATGGTCGGATGCGCGCAGGAGGGTGCGCAGCCCCGGCCGCCAATGCGCCTTCCCCGCCAGCCGAAGGAAATGGGAGGTGTGCAGGGTGGTAATCAGCGGCCGGGCGCGGATCCGGCCGGCAATCCAGGCCGGCGGGATGGAGGCGATGGCCTGCGCGTGCACCACGTCGACGCCGGCACTCGCGCGGGTGGTGTGCGCTGTCGAGCACATCGAATGCAGGAACCACCCTCCCGGGTTGCGCGCCGGAAGCCATGTTCTCCGGACATGGATGTCCCCCATGAGCTGCTCGCGCGGCAGACTCGGCCGGGACCGCGAGGTGACCACGCCCACCCGGTGTCCCCGAGCCACGAGTCCCCGGCACAGGTTGAAGACGTGGCTCTCCAGTCCGCCCACCTCCGGTGGGAAGTAGATGCAATGCATCAGGATGTTCATGGCGCTTCCGGGAGCCAGTCACGGGTCCGGCGCGTGACTCCGGTGAGCCGGTGCGCCACGATGTCGGCGATGCGCGCCGCCGCGTCGCCATCGCCGTAGGGGTTGGCGGAACCGGCCTCCCGGTCCCCTTCCCCGTCTCCATCCGCCAGCGCGGCCAGGGCTTCGGCGACGATGCGGTCCCGGTCGGTTCCCACCAGCCTGGCAACCCCCGCCGCCACGCCTTCGGGGCGCTCGGTCACCTCCCGCAGCACGAGGACCGGCGTGCCGAAGGTGGGCGCTTCCTCCTGGATTCCCCCGGAGTCGGTGAGCACGAGGCTCGCCCGGGCGAGTGCCCGCAGGAGATCCGGGTACGACAGCGGGTCTGTCAGGTGAACCCGGGGATGGTCGGCGAGGTGCTCGCGCGCCGGGCGGACGACCTGCGGATTCGGGTGCACGGGATAGATCACCTGGACATCCGGACAACGGTCCGCAATCTCGCGGACGGCCCGGAAGACTCGACACAAAGGTTCTCCGAACGACTCGCGCCGATGGGCCGTGAGCAGCACCAGGGAGCCACCTCCCCCCAGGAGTTCGGCCAGCACCCGGTCTTCGATTTCGGCTTTGTGGCGGGCCAGCCGCAGGAGAGCGTCGACCACGGTATTGCCCGTGACGTGAATCGAATCCTCGGAGATCCCTTCGTCGAGCAGGTTCTGCCGCGCCAGTGCGGTGGGCGCGAAGTGAAGTTCGGCGAGCGTGTCCGTCATCTGCCGGAACAGCTCCTCGGGATACGGTGCCCAACGGTTGCGGCTGCGCAATCCGGCTTCCACGTGACCTACCTGGATGCGTTCGAAGAAACCCACAAGCGAACCGAAGAAGACGCTGGCCGTGTCGCCCTGGACCAGCATCATGGCAGGCGCGTACTCGCGGACCATGTCCCTCAGCCCTTCCATGCAGCCCCGCCCTACGTCGTAGAGGGTCTGGCCGGACTTCATGATGTCCAGGTCGAAGTCGGGAATGATGGAGAAGGCTTCCAGCGCCTGATCGACCATGTCGGTGTGCTGGCCGGTCAGCGCGACCGCGCTCTCCACCAGGTCGGCGCGACCGCGCAGCGCCTCCGCCACCGGGGCCATCTTGATCGCCTCCGGCCGGGTGCCGATCACGACCAGGACGCGCGGACGCGTCATCCCCGGCGCAGGTCGGGGTGGGGAGGGATTGCGTCGGCGCAGCCGACGCCGGGCGAGCCGCTCACAGGCGCTTGCGCATGCGCGCCGGGAGGATGCCGAGCTGGTCGCGGTACTTGGCCACCGTCCGGCGCGCGATCCGGACGCCGTCGGCGCGCAGGAGCTTGACGAGGGCCATGTCGGTGAGGGGCTTGTGAACGTTCTCCCCGGAGATGAGGGCCTCCATCTTCTCCTTGACTCCGCGGGCGGAAATGTCTGTGCCGCTTGTGGTTGAGAGCCCGCTCGAGAAGAAGTACTTGAGGCTGAATACGCCACGCGGCGTCTGGACGAACTTCTCGTTGGTCACGCGCGACACGGTCGATTCGTGCATCTCGATATGGTCGGCCACCTCACGCAGGGTGAGCGGCCGCAGATGCTGAACTCCCTTTTCGAAGAAACCGTGCTGACGCTCGACGATGTACTGCATCACCTTAAGCATCGTCTGGCGCCGCTGTTCGATGGCCTGGATCATCCAGCTGGCGGAATTCAGCTTGTCCTTGATGAACGTCTTGTTCTCTCCCTGGAACAGACGCTTGTCCCGGGCGACTTCCTGGTAGGAGCGCGCCAGCCTCAGCTGAGGCATGCTGGTGTCGTTGGCGAACACCATGTATTCGCCGGAGATCTTCTCCACGATCAGATCCGGGACAATGTAGTGCTCGGGTTCGGGTGAGTGCCTGAGTCCCGGCTTCGGGTCCAGCCTGGCGAGCTCGTCGGCGGCATCCTGGATCGACCGGGGCGCTACCCCGAGGGCGCGGGCGATGTTGGCCCAGCGGTGACTCAGGAGGTCGTCGAAGTGCTCGTCGACCATGGTCCGGATGAGATCATTCTCCTCCCCCGATTCGCGCAGCTGGATAAGGAGGCATTCGCGCAGATCGCGTGCCCCCACACCCGGGGGATCCATGTCCTGCACGATCTCGAGCATCGCCTCCACTTCGCCCACGCCGAACGGGGCGAGCATGATGGCCAGCTCCTCCGGAGACTCGTCCTCGGCGGCTTCGAGGGCGATGTCCCGCACGTCCTCGAGCCAGCTGTTGAGGTCTTGGGCGATGGTTTCCAGCGGACAGCGCAGGAGGCCGTCGTCATCGATGTTGCCGATGATCTCCTGCGCGATCCTCTGCTCGCGGCCGGAGAGCGTCAGCAGCTGAGTCTGGTTCTCGAGATGATCGCGGAGGTCGGGAGCTCGTGACGGCGTGGGGATGTCAAAGTCACGGGGTTCGTACTGGGCGCGGTGTCCGCCGGCGTCGAATCCGTCGAGCAGGATGGACTCCCAGTCGACCTCGTCCCCGTCTTCGTCCGTGCCATCCTGGTCGAGTTCCACTTCCTGCTCGGTGTCGCCCTCGACCACCTCCAGGAACGGGTTTTCCGTCATCTCCTGCTTCAGACGTTGCTGGAGGTCGAGCAGCGGAAGATGAAGCAGCTCCATCGCCTGGTACAGGCGCGGGTTGATCTTCATCTCCTGCCTTAGCTCCGGGCTCTGGATGAGCCGCGTGCCGAGACCGGTCATGCCGCCACGGGGGGATTGAAGCGCTTGCGCATGCGATCGGTCAGAACGGGGCCGAGATAGATCTCGGCGACTTCGTCGTTCCAGACCAGTTCGGAGACGGTGCCGACTACCCGGATGCGGCCCTCGTGCATGATGTAGGCGCGGTCGACGATCTCGAGCGTCTGCTCCACGCTGTGGTCCGAGATGATTACCCCGATGCCGCGGTGGCGCAGCCCGGCCACGATCTGCTGGATGTCGTTGACAGCGATGGGATCGATTCCGGCGAAAGGCTCGTCGAGGAGCATGAACTTGGGACGCTGGACGAGGGCCCGGGTGATCTCCAGACGACGCCGTTCCCCGCCGGAGAGCGAAAAGGCCTTCGAGTGGCGAAGGTGGCCGATGGAGAGCTCCGACAACAACTCGTCGAGGCGCTGTCTGCGCTCTGCCTTCGCCAGCGGGAGCGTCTCAAGGATCGCCATTACGTTCTGTTCGACGGTCAGGCGCCGGAAGACGGACGGCTCCTGGGCGAGGTAACCGACCCCGAGGCGTGCGCGCCTGTACATGGGAATTCCGGTCAGCACCCGGTCGTCCAGCCGCACCTCCCCGGCCTGGGGTGAGATCAGCCCGACCATCATGTAGAAGGTCGTGGTCTTGCCGGCGCCGTTCGGCCCGAGCAGCCCGACGATCTCGCCCTGCTCCACCGCGATGTCGACATCGTTCACCACCTTGCGGCCGCCGTAGCTCTTGGTAAGCCCGGTCGCGACCAGCCGGCTGGCGGGCGCCGAAGCGCCGTTGTCCGCGGATTCGCTGGCAAGGACGCCGAACTTGTGCTGCAGCACCACCGCCATGGCCTCGATGTTCTCGACCAGCGAACCGCGGTCTACGGATATCTCTTCCCACAGCTCGGCGTCGAGGGCAAGCCGTTCCCAGCCGTCTTCGCGGGGATCACGGCCGGCGATGCCGACCGCCTCCAGGCGTCCGATCACCTGTTCCTCCAGGTAGCCGCCGAGTTCGCCGCCGCGCTCGCGCCAGGATGCCTTCAGGTGGAGTTCGAGTTCCTCGTACTGCCGGCGCACCGACGACACCCAGTCGTCCCGGCCCACGGATCCCGAATCGTCCGCGCCCCGGATCAACTCCAGAACCGCGACCGCCACCGAGACATCGTGCGGCTCGAGTTCCTGCATCAGTTCCACAAAGCGTTCCAGCGTCATTTCATCTCCGTGTGGCAGGGGGCGCCGCGGTCGTGTCGGTGGGCGCCGCGGCCGTGTCGGGGGGCGAGGCCACGAGGGGCTCGAGCTGCACACCGCGGGCGTTGCCTTCCACGATGACCGAGGTCACTTCGCCGTCCTGCATGAAGATAGTGATCAGGTTTCCCCGGACGTAGTGAAGGGCGAGCCGGCTGTCCGGCTCCGGCTCCGCGGCCGTGTCTTCTCCCCCGCCCTCTCCCGTGGGTTCCTGCGCGTCCGGGTCTTCGTCCGTGGTGGCTTCCCCCGCGGACTCCCCGGAGATCTCGTCCCCGGCGACAGCTTCCTGCGCGGCCTGCTCGTCGGTTTCCTCCCCCGCCGCGGCCGGCTGCAGGGGCTCGTCGACGGCTTCTTCGTCCCCTTCTCCCGCCTCGTCGCCTTCACCTTCTCCTTCCGCGCCGTCGCCGGAGGGCGTCATGCGGTAGAGGCTCGCCGCCTCGCCGCGAGCCTCCAGCCGATCGAGCTGGTAGCCGCCGGCCGCCTCGCTCGAGTCCGGTTCGGTGCCCGTTCCGGTCGACGTGTCGGGGACGACAGGACGGAAGACGGCGATGATGGTGTCGCCGGAGACCCAGTCCGAGCGCGCGATCTCCGGCGTGTCGTCGGTATTGAGGGAATCGCGGGCGAGCGACTCGCCGCGCGCGTCGCCCACGGCGACCACGCGCTCCAGCACCTCGTTGGGGGCCAGGACGTCGATGGAATCCCCCTCCAGTTCGAACGTCTCGGCCACGGCGCGCGGCCGGGCGGGAGGAAGCGCCGCAGCCGAGTCTCCGTTCTCGCCCGTCGTGGCGCGCAAGGCGTCAGCGTCTCCGGGGGCCGGCTCTTCGCCGAGGGCGATCGCTTCGCCCAGCGCCGGTTCGGCGGACTCGACCCGGACGTCGTCGGTGGCCTGCTCTTCCGATGCAGCAGCGGTGGCGGCCGCCGAATCCCCGGATGGGCCGCCGACACCCCCCGGCGGCCCGGGAAGTTCGGTCTCCGGCGGCCGTTCGTTCATGGCCACGATGCGATCCAGCACCCCGTCCCGCATCAACACCCGGACCTCGGGCGCGGTCAGGTCGATCTCGCTCCCGGAGAGTGCGGCGTCACCCCGCGCCGCGATCTCGTTGCCGCCCATGTCGAGGTCCACCGCGTCGCCGCTCAGGACGTATTCGGCACCGTATCCGAAAACGCGAGGAGCGGTCCCCCGCAGAAAGAGCCTGCCGGTGGCTTCCCGGTACTCGATGGAATCCGCGAGCGCGCGAAACTCATCGTTGTAGAGCTCCGCGTTGCCGGTGGCCAGCATGTAGTCCGCGCCGCTCAGGTAGATGCGCTCGGCATCGACGTCATAGGGGACGGGCGTGGTGTCCGGGGGGGGTGGGTCGGGGGGTGCAACCTCTTCCCCGCCGGCCTCGACAGCCGCCGAGTCGACCGGAGGGACCGGGGTATCCGCGGCGACCTGGGTGGAGTCGACCGGCGCGGTCGAGTCCACCGGGTCTTCCGCGGCGGCACCGGCTGCAGTGCCGGTGGAGTCCCCGGCGAGCACCGAGTCGCTCACCGGCGCCGCGTCCCCGGGGGGAGCTTCCGCCGGGTCCACGACTTCGGCCGAATCGCTCTCCATCGCCGCGGTGTCCAACGGGACTTCGGTCGAGTCCGAGACCTCGGCCGAATCGCTTTGGACCTCGAGGGAGTCGGACGGGACTTCGGCCGAATCGGGCGCGGGCGCCCGAGGCGACACCAGGATGACCGCATGCGCGCGCCGCCCGTTCAGGCCGAGGATGGTCATCTCACCGTCCTCGCGCCGGGAGCTGGAGCCGACCAGAACGGTGCTGTCGCCCTCGAAGGTGGCGCCCGAGGCCCCATCGGTGATGTGGATGTTGCCGACTCCGATCAGCCGGCCCTCGGAGGCGTAGTGGTCGGCGCGGTCGGCGGTCATGAACGCCGTCGAGTCGCGGTATTCGAAGTTGCCGATGAAGCGCGTGTAGCCCGAGACGTCATCGAGGACGGCGCTGTCCGCGCGGATGATGACGCCCTCGCCGCAGCCGAACACCGGGTCGGAGATGAAGTTGTAGAAGCCGTCCGCCGTCAGCTGGACGGCGGAGGAACGCGACTGGAGCAGGTCGCAGGTGTCCTCCTGCGCCGCTATGCCCGTCGCCGGGCACAGGGCCGAGCCCGCCACCAGGGCGGCCAGAACCGGGGAGCGGCGCAATTCAGGGCCCTCCGCCGCTCCGCGTTCGCTGGTTCTGGATGAAGATGTTCTCGAAATTGGCGTCGGACAGGAACGCGGATCCCTCGACCACCCGGCCTCCCTCCGTCATCGTCATGACCGTGGTCGAGTCGCTCCAGATGCGGTCCCTCTGGGGCTCGTAGTGGATCTCCGCGCTCTCGATGCGCCGGTCCTCCATGACGAGAACGGCGTCGCCGCGCGCGACCATGTGCTGGGTGTCCTCGTTCATCATCCCGGTCCGGGAGGTCACGCGCGCCCGCTCCTCCCCGCCTTCGTCGTACATGATCAGGTTCAACGAACGCAGCGCCACGGACGTCGAGTCCTGCCAGATATAGGCGGTGTCGGCCTGGATGCGGGCCTCCCGAATTCCGTCCACCGTCACATGGGTCACGATGTCGAAGAGGACCTGGTCGGCCTGGAGTGCGCGCAGTTCCTCGGGGAGCGGTGTCGTCGCCACCTGCTCCTCGCACCCCGCGACCGCCATCGCCGCGAACGCCAGAAGTACCGCCATCCTCTTGTTTTTCAACATTATAGGACTCCCGATCTCATCAGGTCGTGGAGGTGCACGACGCCGCGCAGCCTGTCCTTTCCGTCCACCACGGGCAATGCCATGACCCCGTGCTTCTCCATCTCCCGGGCGGACGCCGAGGCCAGGGTCCCGAGGCGGGCCAGCCTGGGCTCCGGGCTCATGATGGCGCGGATCGGAATATGCAGAAAGTCCGGTTCGCGCTCCATGAGGCGCGTGAGATCGCCGGCGGTCACGACGCCCATGACCCGGTCCTGCCCGTCCACGATGGGCACGGTCCCGCGCATGTGCGCAAGCGGCACGATGCAGTCGCGCACCAGTGCGTCCTGGAGGAGGGACGGGTACCCTTCCCCCACCATCACGTCCTCGACCAGAAGCGTGAGCCTGCGCCCGAGAGCGCCCCCCGGGTGCAGGCGCGCGAAGTCCGCGGGCTCGAAGCCCCTCCGGCGCAGAAGAACGATCGCCAGCGCATCGCCCATCGCCATGGCGGCGGTGGTAGAGGTGGTGGGCGCCAGGTCCAGGGGGCAGGCCTCCTCGGCCACCGAGCAGTCGAGGAGCGCGGTCGCATGCCGGGTCAGCGGCGAGCGCGGACTGCCGGTGATCAGCACGATAGGCACTCCGAAGCGCAGCAGGTACGCGGCGAGTTCGGCGAGTTCCCCGGTGTCGCCGCTTTTGGAGACCAGGATCGCGACGTCCTCGCGCGAGACGATGCCCAGGTCCCCGTGAAGCCCCTCCACCGGATGGAGGAAGAGGGCGGAGGTGCCTGTGGAAGTGAGCGTGGCCGCGATCTTGCGCGCGACGATGCCGCTCTTGCCGATCCCCGAGACGATGACCCGGCCGGAAGCGGCCAGAACGACTTCGACCGCCTCGACGAAGGCCTGGTCGATGCGGTCGGCGAGATGGAGGAGCGCGCCGCCCTCCGCTCGTAGCACCCGGGCCGCTTCGGCAATGGCGGAGGCGGCCGCGCCGGCGTCTCTGCCGGGCAACGAGGGCGCACGCGTACGGATCCCGTCCGCGTCAGCCTCTCCGGCCGCCCGTGTCTTCGGCGGGGACGTCATCGCTCCTTGCATCGCAATAGCCCTGGACCACGTTTTCCCATTCCCCCCGCGCCATCAGCAGAGCGCGCACGAATTCCCGAACCGCTCCCCTGCCCCCCTGCGCACGCGTCTGCCAGACCGCGTCCCGCACCAACTCCGGGGTGGCGTTCCCGACGGCCACCGGCAGTCCCACACGCCGAAAGACCGGAAGGTCGGGCAGGTCGTCCGCAAGCATGGCGACTTCGTCCCATGAAACCCCGTTGCGGGAAAGCAAGTTTCGTACCACGGGCATTTTCATCGCGCCGGGCACCTGATGACACTCCTCGATGCCGAGTTCGCGGGCGCGCACCGTGGTCGCTGCCGAGACTCGGCCCGACACCAGTGCCACCCGCATCCCGGTTTCCATGAGGAGCTTGATCGCAAGACCGTCCTGGATGTCGAAGCGCTTGAGTTCCAAAGGCGACCCGTCCGGCAGTTCGCCCATGTATACGCCGGAGTCGGTGAGCACCCCGTCGACGTCGAAGATGACGAGTCGGACCCGGCGCGCGGCCTCGTCGGGGAATCTCCTGTCCGGCCTGTTCATGGGAGCGCGCGCCGGATGGCGAGAACATCCTCCAGGAGCGCTGCAAGCGCCGTGAGCTCGAGCATGTTGGAGGAATCCGAAGGAGCAGTGGCGGGAGCCGGATGCACCTCGAGGAAGAGCCCGTCGCAACCGGCGGCGACGGCCGCGCGCACCAGGCATGCGATGAACTCGGGGTTCCCGCCCGTGCCTCCGCCGGCGTGTCCCTGGCGCTGGACGGAGTGGGTGCCGTCGAACACCACCGGAGTGCCGCATGCGCTTCGCACCCGGGCAAAGGAGCGCATGTCGACGATCTGGTCGCCATAGCCGAAAAAGGTGCCCCGCTCGGTCACGGCCACCTCCCCGGACCCCGCGGCGCGCGCCTTGTGTACGGCGTGCGCCATCTGCTCGGGAGACATCCACTGTCCCTTCTTGATGTTGATCGCCGAGGCGGTGCGGCCCGCGGCTGTAAGCAGGTCCGTCTGGCGGCAGAGGAAGGCCGGGATCTGCAGTACATCCGCCACCTCGGCAGCGGGCGCCGCCTGTGCGGGCTCATGGACGTCGGTGAGCACCGGGAGGCCGCAGTCCGCCTTGACCCGCTCCAATGCCTGCAGGCCCTCCTCCAGTCCCGGTCCTCTCGCCGAAGCCAGCTTCGAGCGGTTGGCCTTGTCGAACGACGACTTGAAGAACACCGGAAGGCGATGCCGGGCGGAAAGGGACGCCAGAGCCTCCCCGACCGCGAGGTTCACGTCGTCGCCCTCGAGCACGCAGGGTCCGGCGATGAGGAAGAAGCTCTCAAACACCGCGGGCGTCCTTCAGCGGGCCAGGCTCCCGGTCACCCCGCTTTCGGGCACGGGAGCGATGCCCGCGTGACGGATGGCCGCCTCGACGAACGAGGCGAAGAGCGGGTGGGCGTGCGTCGGGCGGCTCAGGAACTCGGGGTGGAACTGGCAGCCGACGAACCAGGGATGCCCCGGGAGCTCGATCATCTCGACCAGGGTGCGGTCGGGGGAGAGCCCGGTGAACGCCAGCCCTTCCCGGGAGAGCAGATCCCGGTAGGCGTTGTTCACCTCGTAGCGGTGCCGGTGCCGTTCCTGGACGTGCGTCTGGCCGTAGATCCGCTCCACATGGGATCCCGGGAGCAGCCGGCAGGGCCACTGTCCCAGCCGCATGGTGCCCCCCTTGCGGGTGACGTTGGCCTGGGAGTCCATCAGGCAGATGACCGGGTGCGGCGTCGAGCGGTCGAACTCGAAGGAGTTGGCGTCGTCGAGGCCGCAGACGTTGCGGGAGAACTCGATGACCGCGCACTGGAGCCCGAGGCAGATGCCGAAGAACGGCATTCCGTTCTCGCGCGTCCACTGGATGGCGTTCAGCATGCCCTGCACGCCCCGTTCTCCGAAACCGCCGGGAACCAGAACCCCGTCGTAGTCCTCCAGCTCCCGGGGATCGTGGTCACCTTCGTAGCGTTCGCTGGAGATCCAGTCCAGCTCCACGCTCACGTCGTGTTCGACCCCGCCGTGGATGAGCGCCTGCTCGATCGACTTGTATGAATCGACGAGCTCGGTGTACTTGCCCACGATGGCGATGCGGACCTTGCCGCGGGAGGGCCGCTTGATGCGCTCCACCATGCCCCTCCAGCGCCTGAGATCGGTGGTGGGTGCCCGGAGCTCGAGCCGCTCCAGCACGACCTCGTCCAGTCCCTGGCGGTGCAGCTCCAGGGGGACCTCGTAGATGGTCTCCTGGTCGTGGGCTTCCACCACCGCGTCCGGATGCACATTGGTGAAGAGCGCGATCTTGCGGCGGGTGCCTGCATCCAGCGAGCGTTCGGTGCGACACATCACGATGTCCGGGGGAATGCCGATCTGCATGAGTTCCCGCACCGAGTGCTGGGTGGGCTTGGTCTTGAGTTCCCCGGCCGCCGCCAGGAACGGCACCAGGGTGAGGTGGATCACCGCGACGTGCGGGCGTCCCATCTCCAGCCGGAACTGCCGGATCGCCTCCAGGAAGGGCAGGCTCTCGATGTCGCCGACGGTCCCCCCGATTTCGGTGATGATGACGTCGTTCTCGGGCGCCAGGCGGCGGATGGCGTCCTTGATCTCGTCGGTGATGTGCGGGATCACCTGCACGGTCGAGCCCAGGTAGTCGCCCCTCCGTTCCTTGTTGATCACGGACTGGTAGATGCCGCCCGTGGTGACGTTGTTGGCCTGGGACAGCGACTCGTCAATGAAGCGCTCGTAGTGGCCCAGGTCCAGGTCGGTTTCGGCACCGTCGTCGGTCACGAACACTTCCCCGTGCTGGAAGGGCGAGAGGGTGCCCGGATCGACGTTGATGTAGGGGTCGAATTTCTGGATGGTCACCCTGAACCCGCGGGCCTTCAGGATGTGTCCCAGGGAAGCGGCGGCGATGCCCTTCCCCAGCGATGACACCACACCTCCGGTGACGAAGACGTAGCGTGTCCGGTCGGTCTGATTCTCGCTCATGTTCCGCTCACCAGGCTGGATGATTGCTGCTCCATTTCCCGCAGTCTCCTTTCGGTGTAGAGCACGTCGGTCGGCGTGTCGACGCCCGGGTGGGCGAACCCGACCACCGCTACGCCGATGCGGATGCCGGACTCGAGCGGGCGCAGCTGCTCGAGCTTTTCGAGGCGTTCGAGCGCGGTCGGGGCCATCGCCACCCATCGCTCGAGGGCATCGCGCGCGCAGGCATAGATGCCGATATGGCGCAGATAGGGCTCGCGCAGCAGGTCGCCGGCATCCGGCTTCGCCGCGCGCTTGTACGGAATCGCGGCGCGCGAGAAGTAGAGCGCCCGGCCCGTGGCGGCGCGCGCCACCTTCACCACCGAAGGATCCTTCCACGCTTCCAGGTGCTCCACCGGTGTCGCGCAGGTGCCGATCTCCCATCCCCCGCCGCGTACCAGCTCGACGGCCGCCGCCAGGTGGCGCTCCTCGAGCAGCGGCTCGTCCCCCTGGATGTTTGCGATCACCGGGTAGTGCCGGTAGCGCGTGCGTGCCGCCACCTCGGCGATGCGGTCGGTGCCGGAGGGATGGTCCGCCGAGGTCATCTCCACCGGAGCGCCCAGGTCGCGGCAGACCCGGGCCACCTGCGTGGAGTCGGTCGCCACGACCGCATGGTCGAGCACCGGCATGGACTTCACCCTGCGCCAGACCCACTCGATGAGCGGCCGGCCGAGGATGGGGAAGAGGGGTTTGTTGGGGAGTCGTGTGGAGGCGAGCCGGGCGGGAACGATACCCAGGACGCGAGCTTTCATGCGCACTCGGTCATGCTGAAGAGACGGCCTCCCGATTCACGCCGGTTCCGGTTCGCCGGACGTCGCTCGTTCAACGCCCGGTCCCTCCGCCAACAGCATGCAAGATAGCGCGCGGCGCGGGATAACTCCAGAAGAAGGAAGCCGGCGAGCTTGCACCCTGATGTCTTGATGACATTTACTGTAATCTACTGATGATTTCTCCGGGAATTCCCACGGGGTCGAGCATCAGATCTCCGGTGTTTCGAGCCGGTCTGGCGGCGGCCTTGCCGCGATTCGGCGAGCAACCATACTTCGACTGAGAGCAATCGATCGGTCAGACCACGCCCGGACGCCAGAACAGGCGCCGAAGGTGCAGCGATGCGAACGACCCCCCGGGAAGCGAAGCACGCCGGAGCCGACCGGCCGCTTCACCTGCGCTCGCGTTTCAGCAGGCTGTTGACGGCGGCCACCGCCGCTCTCCTCGCCGCCTGCGGACCCGACGCGGGCTCTTCCGACGCCATCGTGGAAGCCGTCGTCGAAACCATCGGCGATACCACGGTCGTCCGCACGCTGGCCGGAAGCGTCTGGGTCGAGGAGGCGACGCTCGTGGAGGAGATCACGATCGGTATGCTCGACGGTCCCGAGGAGTATCTCTTCGGGCGCATCTGGTCGGTCGCGGTGAACGATGACGGGAGGGTGTACGTCCTGGACCGCCTGGAGCAGCATGTCCGCGTCTTCGACTCGCTCGGGGTCTATCTTGAAACGCTGGGACGACGGGGTGAAGGCCCCGGCGAGTTCAGCAGCGCCGAAGCCATTGCCTTGTTGCTCGACGGGCGTCTTGCCGTGCGCGATCCCGAGAATCAGCGCGTCACGGTATTCGGTCCTGGACCGGGTGAGACGGCCCTGTGGAGGTACGGCGCCAGCGCCGGTACGCGGTCACCGCTGTACACCGATGCCCGCGGCCGGACCTTTCTGCTCGCCAGCGACCAGGCCCGTCTGCGTGAGCGTGGGCTTGTCATGCAGATCATCGTTCTGGGCCCTGACGGGACACCTCTCGACACGCTTCCGGTACCGTCGAGCGACTACCAGCGCCCCGTCGTAAGGGCTGAGGCTCCCGGGATGTTGGTGAGTTACGCCGTCCCCTTCACTCCCCGCTTCCACTGGACCGTCCACCCGAGCGGCCACTTCCTCGCCGGTCTTTCCTCCGACTACCGAATCGACCTCGCGCGGGACGACGGCGTGCTCCGAATCGAGCGCAGCCGGGACCCGGTCCCTGCGTCGAACGCAGAGCGGGCCTACGAGCGCGAACGCATCGTCGCGAGCATACGCCAGTCGCTCCCGGGATGGGAGTGGGACGGTCCGGCGATTCCGGACCGCAAGCCGTTCTTCCAGGAGTTGCTGGCCGGCCGGGACGGGCGCATCCGGGTGCGGCTGTCATCCGGGGGACGACCGGTGGACAACCCGGATCACGATCCCGACAATCCCGGCTCGCTGGCGGTGATCTGGGAAGAAGAGACCCGGTACGATGTCTTTGAGCCGGACGGGACCTATCTGGGCGTCGTAGTGGCGCCGGACGAATTCTCGACCTTCCCGGCCCCGGTATTCGACGGGGACCGTGTGTGGGCCGTGACGGCGGGCGAGCTGGGAGTGCAGCGGGTGGTGCGGTACCGGATCCATATCGGATCGCCATAGCTAGTCCGACAGTTCACCGATCGCTGGCCGGCGCCAGCTCACGCATTGCCCGATGCCCTCCCCGACCTACCTTTGTGGCGTCCCTTCGGTAGCACCTCCTGCGGAGTTTTCCATGACGGTCAGGCACCCCATCCGGACATTTGTCCGCGCGTTCATCCCGTCTCTTCTCGCGGCCACATTCGCGGCCGGCGGGCTCGCTGCCCAGTTGACCGCTCCCGGCGAGCTACCGGACGACTTCTTCGCCGGCGCCGATTTCCGTCACGTGGGCCCCGTGGGCAACCGGGTGAGCGCGGTGGTGGGTGAACCCGGCAACCGCAACGTCTACTACCTCGGAGCCGCGTCGGGGGGCGTCTTCAAGAGCGAGGACGGCGGGCACACCTGGCTGCCCATCTTCGACGACCAGCCGGCTCAATCCATCGGGGCGCTGGCGATCGCGCCCTCCGACGCCAACGTGGTGTGGGCGGGGACGGGCGAGTCGTTCATCCGCTCCAACGTCTCCATCGGCAACGGCGTGTACCGGTCCACCGACGCGGGCCGCACCTGGCGGCACATGGGGCTCGACGAGACGGGGAGGGTCGGGCGCATCGTCATCCACCCCGACGACCCCGACATCGTGTACGTCGCAGCGGCGGGCCACCTCTACGGCCCGCAGCAGGAGCGGGGGCTGTTCCGCAGCACCGACGGCGGGGAGAACTGGGAGCGGGTGCTCTTTGCGGGCGAGAACTCCGGCGCGATCGACGTGGTGATGGACCCCACCAACCCGCGCATCCTCTTCGCCGCCACCTGGCAGATGCAGATCTGGACCTGGGGGCGTGAGAGCGGGGGCCCGGAAAGCGGGCTCTGGACCAGCCGCGACGGGGGCGACAGCTGGACCAGGCTGGAGGGGGCCGGGCTGCCCCGCGGAACCATGGGCCGCATCGGCCTCGCCATGACCGCGGCAGACCCGGACCGCGTCTACGCGTTGATCGAAACCAACTCCAACCGCGACTACGAGGAGCTGGAGGAGCACGAGGGCACGCTGTGGCGCTCCGACGACGGAGGCCGCTCCTGGACGATGGTCAACGCCGACCACGCGCTGGCCCAGCGGCCCCTCTACTATTCGCGCATGGCGGTCGCGCCCGACGACCCCGACGAGGTGCACTTCATGTCCACGTTGCACACGCGCTCGCTGGACGGGGGTGTTTCCTTCGAGGTCATCTCCGGAGGCGACAACCACGACATGTGGATCGACCCGCTCGACCCTGCCCGCATGATCATCGGCAACGACCAGGGCGTGCGCATATCCACCAACCGGGGGCGCAACTGGTACCGGCCGCTCCTCCCCATCGCCCAGATGTACCACGTCCACACCGACACCCGGGTCCCCTACAACCTGTACGGCAACCGCCAGGACGGGCCCTCGACCGGCGGGCCCTCCAACACCCTCACCGGGGGCGCGATCCCGGTGGGTGCGTGGCGCTCGGTGGGGGGCTGTGAGGTCGGATTCGCCATCCCCGACACCGTGACCAACGACGTCATCTGGTCGGGGTGCTACGAAGGCATCCTCGAACGCCACCAGCTCTCCACCGGGATCACCCGCACGGTGAGCGTCTGGCCCGACAACCCCGAGGGCTGGGCCGCCGCCGACGTCCGCTACCGCTTCCAGTGGACCTTCCCCGTCCACATCTCGCCGCACGACAACAACGTGGTCTACGCCGGCAGCCAGCACGTGCACCGAACCACCGACGGGGGGCACAGCTGGAGCGTGATCAGCCCGGACCTGACGCTTGCCGACACCACCAGAATGCAGAAGACGGGCGGGCTCACCACCGAGGACGTGAGCCCCACCTACGCCTCCGTGCTCTTCGCCCTCGCCGAATCCCCAATCGAGCCCGGCACCATCTGGGCGGGGTCGAACGATGGCCTCGTACACGTGACACGCGACGGCGGAGAGAGCTGGATCGAGGTGGCCCGCAACATCTCCGGGCTCCCCGAGTGGGGCACGGTGAGCAACATCGAACCCTCCCGCTACAACCCGGCGGCGGCGTACATCACGGTCGACTTCCACCAGCTGGGCGGGACCGATCCCTTCGCCTACAAAACGGAGGACTACGGCGCGTCCTGGCGTTCGCTCGCCGACGACATCCCGCGCAGCGTGTTCAGCTACGCCCACGTCGTGCGCGAGGACCCGGTGCGTCCCGGTCTCCTCTACCTCGGAACCGAGAATTCGCTGTACGTCTCCTTCGACGACGGGGTGACCTGGGCACCCCTGCAGGGCGATCTCCCGCACGCCCCCGTGCACTGGCTGGAGATCCAGCCGCACTTCAACGACCTGGTGGTGGGCACCTACGGGCGCGGCTTCTGGATCCTGGACGACATCACGCCGCTGCAGCAGCTGAGCGCGGAGGCGGTTGCGGACAGCGTGCATCTGTTCGCGCCGCGTCCGGCGTACCGCTTCCTGCCCCGGGAAGCCCGCAACGCCCAGCCGGACGATCCGGCCGCGGGCGAGAACCCTGACTACGGGGCGTCCATCAACTTCCACCTGGGGGAGGACCTGGCCGGACCCGTCACGGTGGATATCGAGACGATGGACGGGATGCCGGTCCGCACTCTCTCCGGCACCTTCGGTCCCGGAATGAACCGGGTGATGTGGGACCTGCGCTACACGGCCTCCGCGACCCCGCGACTCCGCACGCCGCCGCTCGAGCACGCGCACCGCGGCGTGGGCCAGGAGGGGTGGCGGCCTCCCCCGGATGGTGGTCCGGTTCGGCCCCTCGCCATCCCCGGGCGCTACCGGGTGCGGCTCACCGCGGGCGCCGAGGAGCGCACCGCCGAGCTCGAGATCCTGCAGGATCCGGCGTCCCCGGCTTCCGCCGAAGACATGCGCGCACAGCTGGCCCTTCAGCTCGAACTGCGCGAAATGAGCGATTCGACGGCTGAGCTCATCAACCGCATCGAATGGACCCGCAGGGGCCTGGCGGACCTGGAGGAGCGAGTGCGCGGGAATCCGCTCTACGCCGAGATCGCGGAAGTGGGCGAGGAGCTCGCGCTGGCGCTCATCGAACTCGAGATGGAGCTCTTCGACCTCAGGCTCACGGGTGGCTCGGCCCGGCAGGACACCATCCGCTGGCCCCGCCGGCTATGGGCGAAGATCGCGAGCCTCGCCGGGTACTCCGCCGGCTCGGACGACCCGCCGACGGAGTCGATGAGCGAGGTCGGAGGGATCTACCGGCTGCAGCTTGAGGAGTACCTGAGACGCTGGGCGGAGTTGGCCGCGGACGACATCACCGACTTCAACCGCCTTCTGGCGGAACGGGGGTTGCCGCCGATCATCTCCTAGCCCAAGTGAGTTAGCTAGTTTAGCTAATTCGGAAGGCGCAGGAAGTTCTCGAGCAGCCGCGGGCCCGCGTCGGAGAAGTACGACTCCGGGTGGAACTGAACCCCCCAGATCGGCATCGTCCGATGGCGCATGGCCTGGATTTCATCCTCTTCGCCGGGAAGATCGGTCCAGGCCACCGGCTCGAGTTCGCGCGGGAGCGCCGCCGGGTCCGTGACCAGGGAGTGATAGCGGGCCACGGTCATCGGCGAGGGAAGCCCCTGGAAGACCCCCAGGCCGTTGTGGCGGATGGGTGCGGTCTTGCCATGCATGACGCGCCGGGCCCGGACGGTCGCGCCCCCGAACGCTTCCCCGATGGCCTGGTGTCCCAGGCAGACCCCCAGGATCGGCGTCCGCGGACCCAGCGCCCGCACCAGCTCGGTGCTGATGCCCGCTTCGCTCGGCGTACAGGGTCCGGGAGAAATGACGATGCGCTCGGGAGCCTGCCGCTTGATCTCCTGGACGGTGCGCTCGTCGTTGCGCACCACCTCGGTCCCGGCACCCAGCGCCTCCAGCATCTGGACCAGGTTCCAGGTGAACGAGTCGTAGTTGTCGAGAACCAGGATCATGGGGTGTGGAGGTTCGGTAGGATGAAGTCGGGTGGCGGGACGCATGCCCGCGATGCACAGTTCGTGTCCGAGCCTTCCAGGTGCGGGGAATGTGCCGCGCCCGGGCGCATTCGCCAAGCCCCGTCTTCCCGCCCCCGGATCATGTCTACTCCTGCCGGAGTGTCGCGCCGGTGTACAAACGCTGCCTGGTCTGCCAGGCCCCCTTCCCCGAGAACGACACGCTCGAGCATCTGCCGCGCGGACGACGCGTGGCCTTCGATGCGGACCGGGGTCGGCTCTGGATGATCTGCGGCGCCTGCAAGCGGTGGTCGCTGGTGCCGCTGCTCGACCGCTGGGAGGCGCTCGAGGAGCTTGAAAAGCTCTCCGTCGACCGGGGGCGCCTGCTGTCCCGCACCGACAACATCGCGCTCCTTTCGGTCGGTCCGCTCGAGATCGTGCGTGTCGGACGCTGCGAGCGCCGGGAGGAGGCGTGGTGGCGCTACGGCCGCGAACTGCGTGCCCGCAGGAAGCGGTTCAAGCAGGTGTCGCTCGCGGGCACGGCCGTGGGAGCTGCGGCGGTTGGTGGCTGGCTTACCGGCGGCATAGGCCTGCTGGGTGCCTGGGTGCTCTGGGAGCACGCGCCCCGGTGGACGACCCGGGGCGCCCGGTGGCTGTGCTTCGGTTCGGCGGCGTGGCGGGGCCGCCGCGAGTGCGGCCGCTGCGGATACGTCATGCGGGTGCTCTCCTACGACGCACGCGCCGGGCTGATGATCCGTCCCACCGAGGGCGACGCGCCTCTGGTGGTATCGCGCGCCTGTCCGGCCTGCGGAGCGGCCCCGAATGACGACGAAGGCCTGCGGCTGACGGGTTCGGACGCGGAGCGCACCCTGCGCCGGGTCCTCGCCTACCATCACTTCGAGGGAGCTTCCGAAAGGCGGATCGCCTCCGCGACCCGCCTGATCGAGGAAGTCGGGGGCACCGGCGGCCTCTCACGGGTGCTGGTCAAGAGGGGCGCGCGCTTCGGGAATCTGCCGCGCACGGGCACCATCGCCCTGGAGATCGCGGCCGGCGAGGACGCCGAGCGACGGCTTCTGGAGCTCGAGCTGGCCAGCCTGGAGGCGCACTGGAAGCGGGAGGAGGAACTCGCCGCCATCATCGACGGCGAGCTGACGCCGGTGCCTCTGCTGGAGACGCTGCGGCGCAAGGTGGCCGGGTTGTGAGGAGCGGGGCCCGCTAATCCGGACTAGTAGTCCACCGGCCTCAGGTACGATTCCCCGATGGCCGTGGACGAAAGCACCGCCACGGTCGGCAGCTCACGCTTCCAGTGGGTTGCGTTCAACCGGCTCCAGACGATGTCCACCTGCGCTTCCTCGAAGCCCTGCCCCACCAGGTCGGAGGGCGAGTAGCCCCGCAGGAACCAGTGCAGGATCGGGTCGGCATCGTGATAGGAGATGCCAAGCTCGTCGTGATCGTGGATCCCCTGCACCAGATCGGCGCTGGCCGGCTTCTCGACGATCTCCGCAGGGACGCCGAGATGGCGCGCGAGCGCCCACACCTGGGTCTTGAACAGGTCTCCGAGCGGGTTGACCGGGGGCGAGTCGTCGGCGTGCCAGGTGTAGTAGCCGAACAGCCGTTCGCTCTTGTTGCCGGTGCCGAGGGGGAGCGCCCTCAGGAGCGCCGACTGGTCGAAGATGGTGAGGGCGCGAAAGCGGGCGGCGAGGTTTCCGCGGCGCAACGGGCTGATGTCCGGCTCGTGGCGCGCGATGTAGCCGTCCACCGAAGCCGTGATGTCCAGAGTGCGGCCGACGGCGCCGGTCGCCTCCAGCACCATCGCCGCGTGCTCCAGGCTCTCCGGTGACGAGGTGGCGTACGGCAGCCGCAGCCCGGTGACGTTCTCCGGGCCGAGCGCGCGCACGGCGAGGCAGAGCGATACGGCGGAATCGACGCCTCCCGACACCCCGATCACGACCTTTTCGAAGCCGCGCCGGCGCACGATCTCCTCGCGGATGAACTCCACCAGGGCGCGTTCGGCGAGCTCGAGGTTCAGGTCGAGCATCGAGGCGTCGCCCGGAATCGGGCCGTGGGTCGCGGCTCGCTGGCGCCGTGCCGGAACCGCGCCGCCGCCTGCCCGGGAATCTTCCTCAACCGCGGGCGCGGCCGCTGCATCTCTTCCCCGCGTGCGGCCGGCGCGCGCCAGTGCATCGCGCAGGTTCGGCAGCTGCTGCTCAAGATCGGAGAGGAGCGGCGACTCGAAGCGATGCCGGTCGATGGCGGTGCGGTCGAGGACGGCGGTCACCACGCCTTCCTCGAAAAGCGGAGCGCGCGCCAGCGTGGTGCCGTCGGGCGCGATCGCCACCGAACCGCCCGCGAACAGCTTGCCGCCCTCCGAACCAACCAGCTGGCTGACCAGGACGAAAACGCCGTGTTCCATCGCCGGTCCCTCGAGGATGGGGTCCCAGCGTCTGATGCTGGCGGGGCGGTCGCTTCCCGCGAGGAATCCCCGCGCCGGCGAGGCGCTGGGCACCAGGACGACCTCGGCGCCGTCCAGGGCCAGCACGGCCGAGGTCAGCGAGTGCCAGACGTCTTCGCAGATCAGCATCCCCATGCGGCCCAGGGGCGTGTCGAAGGCGCGCAGATCGCGCCCCGGCTCCACGAAACGGGCCTCGTCGAAGAGCCCGTAGGTGGGCAGGAACATCTTGCGGTGGACGTGCAGCGGCAGGTAGCGGCCGCCGCTCGCGGAAAAGTAGACCACGCTGTTGTAGACCTGGCGGCGGTGCCGCTCGTAGAAGCCGACGACCAGGTCGGGCCCGCCATCGGGGGCCGCGCCCAGCATGTCGGCCACCTCGCCTGCGCTGAACGCGAGCTCCGCGACCGCTCCCTGCAGGAAGTACCCGGTCAGGCAGGTCTCCGGAAAGACGAGGAGGTCGTGGTCGCCGCCGGCGTCCGCGACCAGCGAGCCGATCCTGTCGAGGTTCGCGCGAACGTCTCCCTTGCGCGGCTTCATCTGGACCAGTCCCGCGACGAGGGGGGACGAATGCCTCAGGCTCATGAGCGGCGCGTCGTCATGGGAGCAGGTTCCGGTTCGCGGTGCGGCAAGCAGGATGCCTCCCGACAAGGTATGATAACCGTGCGGTCCGCCAAACGCCGCGACGGTTGCCGGGTGGTCGATCCGATTGCACGATAACGGGTCGCACGACGCCGATGCGGGTCGAACCGGCTCCGGGAACGAGTCCGTGACCTCCGGGGTCTACCCTTCAGCCATCGACATCTCCTCACACGAGTCGCCATGACCCGCACGAGATTCATCCTTGCAGCGTTCCTGCTCCTTCTGTCGTTCCGGGGCCTGGACCTCGCGGGCCAGGACACGGGATCGACCGGCCAGCCGGATGCGGCAGCCTCGGCAGCGCTGGACGGCCAGCACTTCCTGCGCGCCTTCGAGGTCATCAAGCGCTACAGCTGGAGCACTCCCGCGGACTCGACGCTCTGGAGAGGGGCTCTCGACGGGCTGCTGGGGGCGGCGACCCTGTCGGCGCTGCACACCGGCTCGGCCGACTCGGCCGACTCCGTCCCGGGTTCGGATCCGATTCCCGCGGAAGCCGAAGTCCCCTCGAGCAGCGGCACGGTGGACGACCAGCGTTTCCTCAGCGCTTTCGACAGCATCCGGCGGTCCGGTGTGGATGAGCCCGGCGATCCGATGCTGTGGCGCGGCGCGGTCTGGGGGTTGATCGCGGCTCTGGACGACCCCTATGGCCAGGTGCTCAGCCCGCGGCGAGTGGACGAGTTCCAGGAAGCCACCACCGGCAACTACGCGGGCATCGGGGTAGCGATCCAGCTGCTGAACGACCGAATTACGGTCACCGCGGTCTTCCGCGGGTTTCCGGCGGAGCGGGTGGGAATCCAGGTTGGCGACGTGATCGTGGGCGTGGACGGCGAGAGCGCCGCAGAGTGGACTACCGGTGAAGCCTCGCAGCGCATTCGCGGCACTCCCGGCACCATGGTCACCGTGTCGGTCGAGCGCGACGGGTTTTCCGCTCCCATTCCCCACGACATCGAACGCGACAACATCCATGTCTCGTCGGTGCACGCCGGGTACGTGGAGGAGGACATCGGCTACATAGAGCTGGACCGGGTGGCCCGCGG
The DNA here is from genome assembly GCA_965221785.1 of Longimicrobiales bacterium. Lineage (GTDB taxonomy): Bacteria > Gemmatimonadota > Gemmatimonadetes > Longimicrobiales > Gaopeijiaceae > BD2-11. The sequence goes on along the minus strand of CBDCSR010000003.1, from coordinate 2,312,020 downwards.
TTCCACCGCCGAGATGGACTCCGCATTCGCTCTGCTCGCGGACGCCAGGGGGATCGTCCTGGATCTGCGCCGCAATCCCGGGGGATACCTGGACGAGTCCCTCACCCTGACCGACCTCTTCCTGGACCGCGGCAAGCGCGTCGTCAGCACCCGCGGCCGCAATCCCAGGCGCGGGCCCGGCGATCACGAGGATGCGGCGTACACCCGGGACGGGGCGAGCCTCGGGGACAAGTCGCTGGTGGTGCTGGTCGACGGCTTTACGGCCTCGGCCGGAGAGATCCTGTCCGGGGCCCTCCAGGACCACGACCGCGCGCTGGTGGTGGGCGAGCGCACCTTCGGAAAGGGGGTGGTGCAGTCCGTGGTCCCGCTTCCGGAGGGGTGGCAGTTGCAGCTGACCACCGGGGAATGGTACACGCCGCTGGGTCGCTCGCTGCACCGCCAGCGGGATGCACAAGGGAGGCCGCTGCCCGAGGACTCCACCGCCTTTCCGGTCTTCACCACCGAAACGGGGCGCGAACTGAAGGGTGGCGGCGGGGTCTTCCCGGATCTGGAGATCGACGGCGATACGCTGCTGGTCGTCGAGCGCCAGCTTCTGGAGGAAGCCACGGCCGCCGAATTCCCCCTCGGGCTGAGGCTGGCCGAAATCGGGTTCGACCGCGCGCAGGCCGTCGGCAATGACGGCGCCGAGGCGACGATCACCGAGGAGATCCTCGAGGCGTTCATCGCCGAACTGCGCGATGCGGGTGTACCCGACGCCACCCTCGACGATCCTTCGGCGCGGAGCTACCTGCTCTGGCGGCTCGAGATCAACCTGTCTCAACGCATGGAAGACGACGGGCGCCTGTTGCGGTTCCGGATCCAGCGCGATCCTGTCCTGGCGGAAGCGGTCCGGCTTCTGCGCGAAGCGGACAGCCAGGCGGACCTCTTCGGCCTCACGGGCAGCGGAAGCTAGCGGGCTTCGGGCCCACACGGCGCCTCCGCCGGGGCTGCCCCCGGGCTCCCTCTCTCGAGTCATCCCCTGGGGTGATGAGTCCGGTGCATCTCGTGCACGTATTCCCGGTCCACGTGCGTGTAGATCTCGGTGGTGGCGATGTCGACGTGGCCGAGCAGCTCCTGAACCGCGGCCAGGTCCGCGCCTCCCTCCAGCAGATGGGTCGCGCAACTGTGTCGGAGGGTGTGAGGGGAGACGGGTCTCTCGATCTCTGCCCGGTCGCGCGCCTTGCGCACGATGGTCCATACCGCCATGCGGGTGAGCGGCCGGCCTCTGGCGCTGAGGAAGAACATTCCTTCGCCCCTGCCCCGCTCCAGCTCCGGCCGCACGTCCCGCAGATAGCGCGTCAGCGCACGCCGGGCGGCGCGGCCGAAGGGTACCATCCGCTCCTTCGCGCCCTTCCCGTACACCAGGCAGGTGCGATCCTCGAGGTCGAGGCTGTGCAGGGGAAGGCCCGTGAGTTCGGAGACGCGCATGCCGGTCGCGTACAGCAGCTCCAGCACGGCCCGGTTGCGCCAACACAGCGGATCGGACAGCTCCGGCGACTCCAGCAGCCGTTCCGTCTCCCGCATGCTCAGCACTCCGGGGAGGGTGCGCCACACGCGCGGCGACTCGATCTGCTCGGTGGGGTCCGTCTCGATGGCCTCTTCTTCCAGAAGGAAGGCGAAGTACGCCCGCATCGACGACAGGGCGCGCCGGATCGAGGTCGGCGCCAGGCCCCTGTCCTTGAGCGAGTACACATAGTCCCGGAGCTCGAGGCGGGTGACGTCCTGCGGGCGGACGATGCCGCGGTCCGACAGGTACCCGATCAGCCGCGCGACATCGCGCCCGTACGCCTCCATGGTGCTCGCCGAGAGCCCTCGCTCGAAGGCCAGGTAGTCCGCGAAGAGCTCCTCCCGGAAAGCCCTCGCGACCGGCTTGTCCCGTTCCCCCGTCATTTCCCGGAATCGGATGCCCGCCGGCGGGTGCGATGCCACGCCAGCAGGATCACCGCGACGACCGCGGTCGCTACGACCAGCAGGAGGCGGTTGGCGGTCGCGTACCACTCGAGTATGGTGTCGACGTTCTCCCCGGCAATCGTTCCCAGCCAGACCAGCCCACCGTACCATATGGCGGAAGCCGCCGCTACCGGCACGGCGACGGAGGGCAGGGACAGCCGGGCGACCCCCGCGAAAGCAGGCACGACCGCGCGCAGCCCGGGAAGAAAGCGGGCGAAGAAGATGGCCGGTGTTCCTCGCCTCCGGTAGAAGCGCCGCAGGCGCGCGAGCTGCTCCGGCTGAAGCAGCAGCCGGCCGAACCGGGCCTCGAAGAAGGGCGGGCCGAAGCGGTGACCCGCGCCGTAGACCAGCAGGGCGCCCGCGGTGTTGGCCAGCCAGGTCACCAGAAAGACCACCACCACATCCGCCGGGCCGCGCACGGCCAGGAAGCCTCCCAGCAGGATGAACGTGTCGGCGGGAACCGGGGGCACGATGTTTTCGAGGGCTGCTCCCGCTCCCAGCACCAGGTAGGTCAGCCCGGCGGGGAGTGACGCGAGGAAGTCGAGCGTCGCGTCCATGTTGCCTCCTCCCCGATGAGCGCGACGGCGTGCACGGCAATCCCTTCGCCGGCCCCGATCCAGCCCATTCCCTCGTTCGTCTTTCCCTTGATCGAAACTGCGTCCGACCCGATCCCGAGCACATCGGCGATGCGCGCGCGCATGCCGGCCGCGTGCGGTCCGATGCGGGGTGCTTCGCAGATCACCGTCACGTCCACGTTGATCGTCCGCAGTCCGCGCTGCCGGAGGAGAGCGACCACCCGGCCGAGCAGGTCCATGGAGTCGGCGTCACGCCAGCGCGGATCTCCCGGGGGAAAGTGGCTTCCGATGTCGCCTTCGGCCGCGGCTCCGAGCAGGGCGTCGGTGACGGCATGGGCCACTGCATCGCCATCGGAATGGCCGGCCAGGCCCGGAACCCCGGGGATCTCGACGCCTCCCAGAATCAGCTTCCGGTCCGGGTCGAAGCGGTGGGAGTCGTATCCCGTGCCCACTCTCATGGCGGGCCCCGGGAGGCGCGGGTGGGCTCGCTCAGGCGTGCCAGCGCCGGAAGGCGAGACATACGTTATGCCCTCCGAAACCAAACGAGTTGGAGAGGGCGGCCTCGACAGGTCTCTCGACCATGCCGTCGGTGGCGTAGTCGAGGTCGCACTCGGGGTCGGGGTGCTCGTAGTTGGTCGTGGGGGGGATCCGGCCCTCCATCAGCACCATCACCGAGATGACCGACTCGATCGCGCCCGCCGCACCCAGCGTGTGCCCTGTCATCGACTTGGTGCCGCCCACGATGGTCGCCCGGGCCGCTTCCTCTCCCAGCACCGCCTTGATGGCGGCCGTCTCGACCTCGTCGTTGTAGGGGGTCGACGTCCCGTGCGCGTTGATGTAGCCGACTTCCTCCGGCGCGATTCCGCCATCCTCCAGCGCCAGCCGCATGGCCTGCTGGGCTCCCGCGCCTCCCGGAACCGGCGCGGTGATGTGGTAGGCGTCCGCGGTGGCGCCGCAGCCCGCGACCTCCCCCAGAATGCGCGCTCCTCGCGCCTCGGCGGTGTCGAGCGACTCGAGCACCAGGCAGCCCGCGCCCTCTCCGATGACGAAGCCGTCACGGGTGGCGTCGAAGGGGCGGCTCGCGGTCTCCGGGGTGTCGTTGCGTCTGGACATCGCCTTCATGGAGGCGAAGCCGGCGATGGAGATGGGCACGATGGCGGCCTCCGCGCCCCCGGCCACCATCACGTCGGCGTCTCCTCGCTGGATGACGCGGAGGGCGTCGCCGATGGCGTGCGCCCCGGAGGAACACGCCGACACGGTGGAGTGGTTCGGACCCTGCGCGCCGTAACGAATCGAAACCAGCCCCGAGCCGATGTTGGGAATGAACATCGGAACGAAGAAGGGACTGATGCGGCGCGGCCCGAACTTCACCAGCTTGCGGACCTGGCTCTCGTAGGTGTCGACGCCGCCGATCCCGCTGCCGATGATCACGCCGAAGCGTTCCGGGCGCACACCGGGCGGGCAGCCCTCGAGCCCCGCGGAGGCCATGGCCTCCGAAGCGGCTACCACGGCGAACTGCGCGAAGCGGTCGTAGCGCCGTATCTCCCGCTTGTTCAGGTGCGCGGAGGGATCGAAATCCCTGACTTCGCAGGCGATCCGGGTCGCGAAGCGGTCGTCGGGGTCGAAGTGGGTGATTGGGCCGCCGCCATTCGTACCGGCCAGCAGGGCAGTCCAGGAAGACGGGACATCGTGGCCGAGGGGAGTGATCATCCCGATGCCGGTAACGACAACCCGCCGGCCTGGCCGGGCGATACCGTTCTCCGAAGGGCCGCTCATGTGTCTTCGCGCCGTGCGGCGCCTCTCCCGCGCAGAGGGGTCAGGATGCGGCGGCCTTGCGAATGTAGCCGATCGCGTCTCCCACGGTGCGCATCTGCTCGGCATCGGAGTCGGGAATGTCGATTCCGAACTCCTCTTCAAAGGCCATCACCAGTTCCACGGTGTCCAGCGAATCGGCTCCGAGATCCTCCATGAACGAAGCCTCGCTGGTGACCTGATCCTCCTCGACGCCGAGTTCAGTGACGATGATGTCCTTGACCCGGCCCTCGATGCTGTCCGCCATCTCCCTGTTCCTCCCTTGTGTCGCGGTCTTCCGCCGCTAATGAGTGATCATCGGGCTACATCGCCATGCCGCCGTCCACGGCCAGGACCTGACCGGTAACGTACCGGGCTTCCGGTCCAGCGAGAAACCGCGCAACGTCGGCAACGTCGGAAGGCTCTCCCAGCCTGCCCATCGGGATGCGCGCTCCGAGCTCTCCGGTGGTGCGTTCGTCCAGGCCGGCGGTCATGTCCGTCGCGATGTACCCGGGAGCGATCGCGTTGCAGCGCACTCCGCGCTTGGCAAGCTCGCGTGCGACGCTCTTGGTGAGCCCCACCAGCCCCGCCTTGGAGGCCCCGTAGTTGGTCTGACCGGCGTTGCCCATCAGGCCGATTACGGAACTGATGTTGACGATGGAGCCGGATCGGCGCTTCATCATGCCCCTGCAGGCGGCGCGGGTCATGTTGAAGGCGCCCGTGAGGTTGACCCTGATCACCGCATTCCAGTCCTCGTCCTTCATGCGCAGGAGAAGATTGTCCCGGGTGATCCCCGCGTTGTTGATCAGTATCGTCACGATACCCTGGGCCCTGGTCACCGCGGCGACAGTAGCGCTGCACTGCCCCGGATCTCCAACATCGCAGAAGTAGCCGGCGTGACCGGCGCCCTCGAGTCGAGCGGCGGCCGAGCCGGCCCCTTCTTCGTCGATGTCCACGATGGCCACCCGAGCCCCGTCTCGTGCGAGGACCTGTGATATCGCGTACCCTATGCCCCGCGATCCGCCGGTTACCAGGGCGGTCTGTCCGGCCAGCGCGCCGCTCATGGCGTGCTCCCGGCCGCGACGGGGTCGGGGAACAGCTTCCGGACGGCGCGTGCCGTGCCCACGCAGACGGCCTTGACGCCCCGGGCGTTGCGCCGGCTCAATCCACGCAGCACGGACCCGGGACCGATCTCGACGAATCGCTCCACCCCGCTTTCGACCATTGACCTGACTGATTGGGACCACAATACCGGAGAAGTGAGCTGCCGGACCAACAGCCGACGCGCGAGGCCGGGATCCCGGACGGCCCCGGCGGTCACGTTCGAAAAGACCGGAAACTCGGGCGGTCCGAAAGATAGGTTGCGAAAACACTTCCGCAAACCCTCCTCTGCCCCGGCCATGAGTGGCGAATGAAAGGCGCCGGACACGGCCAGGCGCACGGCCCGCCGGGCACCGGCTTGCCTGGCGCGCACCAGGACCTCGTCGATCGCCTCCGCATCCCCGCTGACCACGATCTGCCCGGGGGCGTTGAAGTTGGCCGGAACACAGACCAGTCCCTTCCTCGACACGGCCCGGCACGCTTCGCGCACCTCGGGTTCCCCTAGGCCCAGGATGGCCGCCATGGCGCCCGGGCGGGCGCGCCCCGATTCCCGCATCAGCTCGCCTCTGCGCCGCACGGCGTGCACGGCATCCGCGAACCCGAGCGTACCCGCGGCCGCGTGGGCGGAGAGTTCACCCAGCGAATGCCCCGCGGCGCAGGCGACGGGTCCCAGCCGCGGCCTCAGGACCGCGAGTGCGGCGAGGGAGTGGACCAGGATCGCGGGCTGTGCGTTGTGCGTCTGCAGCAGCTGGTCCTCGGGGCCTTCCCAGGCGAGGCGCGAGAGGGAGAATCCGAGGATGTCGTCCGCGCGCTCAAAAACCCGCGCAGCCTCCGGATACGCGGCTGCGAGGTCGCGTCCCATCCCGGGGACCTGCGACCCCTGTCCGGGGAAGAGGAGAGCCAGTGACATCCGACGATGATCGACGGTAGCGGCCGCTACACGCGGAGGGCCGTGGCGCCCCACGTGAGGCCTGCCCCGAAGGCGACCAGCAGGACGTTGGATCCGGGTCCGATGCGGCCCCGCTCCAGCGCTTCGTCGAGCGCGACCGGGACCGTCGCCGAGCTGATGTTGCCATAGCGGTGGACGTTGACGTAAACCTTTTCCATGGGAACGCGCGCGTAGCGGGCGGTCGCCTCGATGATGCGGATGTTGGCCTGGTGGGGGATCAGGAGGTCGACGTCATCCGCCTCCCAGCCGGCCTGCCGAATGGCGAGGCGGGACGACCTGGACATCGCCCGCACCGCGTTCTTGAATACCTCCCGGCCTTCCATGAGCAGCAGGTGGGACCGATCAGCGAGGACGGATTCGTCGAAGGGCCGGAGGGCGCCTCCGCCCGGCCTCTGAAGCAGGTCCGCGAGCTTCCCGTCGGACCGGATGTCGTTGGCGAGAATCCCCCGGTCGCCGGTCGCGCGGCGGATAACGCTGGCGCCCGCCCCGTCCCCGAACAGCACCGCCGTCGACCGGTCCTCCCAGTCCATGATCGACGTCATCTTCTCGGTGGACACCACCAGGACCACCTCGCCCATGCCGCTGGCGATATAGCCCTCCGCCAGGGCCAGGATGTAGAGGTATCCGGTGCAGGCAGCGGAGATGTCCATGGCCGCCGCCCCGTTGGCGCCCAGCCGGGCCTGAATGTCGCACGCGGTGGAGGGCAGCAGCCTGTCGGGCGTGGCGGTGGAGACCAGCAGCAGGTCCACATCTCCGGCGCTTACCCCGGCCCGCTCGAGAGCCTGCTCCGCCGCGGCAACGCCCATGTCGCACACGGAGGTGCACGAACTCGCGACGCGGCGCTCGTGAATGCCGGTGCGCTCCACGATCCACTGCTCGGTCGTGTCCACCATGCGCGTCCAGTCCTCGTTGGTGAGGACGCGGTCCGGGAGGAACCGTCCCGTGCTGGCGACTTCGCTGATGGGTCGCGTCATGGGATGCGGGCCGCGGTTTCGGCCAGGTAGCGGGCGATATGCCCGATCATGGAAGTCCTGACAGCCTTGGCCGCCACGCCGATGGCCTTGCCGATGGCCTTGGGCGGCGATCTTCCGTGGCAGATGACGGACACGCCGTTCACTCCCAGGAGCGGAGCGCCCCCGTATTCGGCGTAGTCGAGGATCTCGATGGTCGAGCGGTCCAGTGGTGTGCGGATGCGCTCCTGCTCGCGGTCCATCACCCGGATTACGAACCCCGCCACCGACTCGTAGAACTTGAGAAGCACGTTGCCGGCGAATCCGTCGGTGACCAGTACGTCGCAACGGCCATGGATGATGTCGCGCCCTTCGACATTGCCGATGAAGTTCAGCCCGCTCCGGCTGAGCAGCCGGTATGCCTCCACCGTGCGTTCGTTACCCTTCTCCGGCTCGGAGCCGATGTTCAGCAGCCCGATGCGGGGCTTCGACCTCCCCATCAGGTCCTGGGCGTAGACGTGGCCGAGAAACGCAAACTGCAGCAGGTGGCTGGGCCGGCAGTCCACGTTGGCCCCGGCGTCCAGCATCAGCATGTGCGCCCGGCTGGTGGTGGGCATGAGGGTTCCGACGGCGGGCCGGTCCACTCCCGGCAGGCGCTTGAGCAGAAACACCGACGCCGCCATCACCGCACCCGTGGGTCCGGCGCTGACGAAGGCGTCCACCCGGCCCCTGCGATGGAGCCCGACTCCGGTCACGAGGGATGAGCCGGGCTTGCGGCGCACGATGGCTGCGGGGGACTCGTTGGGGGAAACCCGCTCCGCGGCATGGACGATCTCCAGCCGGCCGCTCTCGGAGACGCCATGGCGGTCCAGTTGCGCCGCGATCCGTGCGCGGTCTCCCACCAGCACGACGGTCACATCGCCGGCTTCGTGGGAAAGGGCGTGCAGCGCTCCGGCGACTTCGGTCGCGGGGGCGCCGTCGCTGCCCATGGCGTCGAGCGCGATTCTCATGGTGGACCGGTCGCCGCCGGCGTGGTCAGTCCAGCTCGACTTCGATGACCGGACGATCCCGGTAGTAGCCGCAGGTGGGACACACCCGGTGCGGGATCTGCGGATCGTCGCAGCGCGGGCAGTTCCACACCACGACGGGTTCGGCTCGATGGTGCGTGCGGCGCTTGCGCTGCCGCTGCTTGGATGTACGACGCTTCGGTACGGCCATGGTTTCTTCGTCTCAGTGATTCGTGAGAGCCCGCAGCTTCTCCCATCGGGCATCGACATCCGGCGCCGAGCAATCGCACCGGGCCGTGTTTCGGTTTGAGCCGCACGCCGGACACAGTCCCCGGCAGTCGGGGCGGCATTCCACGTACATCGGTGCCGCCAGCGCGAACTCCTCCCGCAGCGGGCCGGCGATGTCGAGTTCGGCCAGGTGCGCGGGGAAGGTGTGCACCTCCCCGTCGTCCCGGCAGTCCCATTCATCGTCGGGGACGAAAACGAACCGGATCGGCAGCGCAAACGCCTGCGCGACGGGTTCCAGACAGCGCCGGCACACCTGCGCCAGGGTGGTCGACATCCTTCCCTGGACCATCACCTGGCCCGCGGCCATGGACCTCGCGGTCAGAGTCACGCTGACGGGCCCGGACAGCTCCGGACCCCGTCCCCGGAGGGCGAAATCGGCGGCTGGGCACGCCGCTCGCAACTGGAGCGTACCCGTACGTTCGAGCGCGTTCAAGTTCAAGTGCAGCATAGCGTAAAAAGCTAGCGTTGCCCACGGTCCTGCGTCAACGCGCTGCGATGCCGGACAGCCTCCGGACGAACTGCCCCGGCATTCGAGCGGAGTCATCCAACGACTGCCAGCCTTTCGTGGCGCGAAAAGAAGAAGTCGATTTCGAGCGCGGCGTTGGCGTCCGAATCGGACCCATGGACGGCGTTGCGCTCCTTCGACTCCGCGTAGAGCGCGCGGACGGTTCCAGGAGCGGCCTCGGCGGGGTCCGTGGCTCCGATGGCCTCGCGAAACCGGGCCACGGCGTCCTCGGCCTCGAGCACCAGGGGCACGATGGGGCCGGAGGTCATGAAGGCGACCAGCGAGTCGAAGAAAGGCCGTGCCCGATGAACCGCGTAGAAGGCCGCGGCCTGTGTCCGGGAGAGCTGCGTCATGCGCAGGCAGCGAATGCGGAAACCCGCTCCTTCCAGATGGGCCAGGATGGCCCCGGTCTTTCCCGAAGCGACCGCGTCGGGCTTGATGATCGCGAGTGTCAGGCTCATCGCAGGGCTTCCCGGGTGAGGTGTACGATGTCGACCGGCCGCCGTGCGACGCCGATCCCGTTTTCGCGGAAGGCCCTGATCTTCTCTTCCGCGGTTCCGGAGGAACCACTGATGATGGCTCCCGCGTGTCCCATGCGGCGGCCCGGAGGCGCGGTCTGGCCTGCGATGAAGCCGACGACCGGCAAATCGAGGCTGCGGCCGGCGTATTCGGCCGCCTCCTGCTCGTCCGTGCCCCCGATCTCGCCGATCATCACGACCGCCCTCGTTTCCCCGTCTTCGGCGAAGGCCTCGAGGCAGTCGATGAAGTTGGTGCCGATGATGGGGTCTCCCCCGATGCCGACGCAGGTGGTCTGGCCGATGCCCGCCCCGGTGAGCTGTCCGACCGCCTCGTAGGTGAGCGTGCCCGAGCGCGACACCACGCCCACCGGACCGGGTGTCACGATGTCGCCGGAGATGATGCCCACCGTGGCCTTGCCCGGCGAGATCACCCCCGGGCAGTTGGGACCCAGCAGTCGGACGCCATGGTCGGCGACGAAGGCATGGGCGTGCGTCATGTCGAGCACCGGAACGCCCTCGGTGATGCATACGATGAACTCGACGCCCGATTCCGCGGCCTCCATGATCGCACTCGCGGCAAAGGGCGGCGGCACATAGATCGCGGAGGCGTTCGCCGCCGATTCCGCGACCGCCTCGTGCATCGTGTCGAAAACGGGCACGCGCGCGCCTCCCGGACCTTCGACCACGCGCCCCCCCTTTCCAGGAGTGACCCCCGCGACCACGCGGGTGCCGTAGTCGATCATCCTGGCGGTGTGGAAGGATCCGTCGCGGCCGGTGATGCCCTGGACCACCACGCGCGTGGATTCGTCAACGAAGATCGACATGGAGCGGGACCGTGGGTTGCAGGAGGAAGTCCGCGAAGGGCTGTTGCGGAATGACGAGCGTCACGCCGCGGCCCTCTTCACCGCCGCCCGCACGACATCGTCCATCGAAGTGAAGGCGGAGAAGCCCTCGGCCGCGAGGATGTCCCTGGCTCTGGCTTCGTTGGTGCCCGTCAGGCGGATGAGGATGGGTGCGCGGATGTCGGCGCGTTTCGTTGCCTCGACGATCCCGCGCGCCACGTCGTCGCAACGCGTGATGCCGCCGAAGATGTTGACCAGGATCACCTGAACACTGGGATCGGCCGTGATGATCTCCAGGGCGGCCACGACCTTGTCGGGGTTGGACGATCCGCCGATGTCGAGGAAGTTGGCCGGCTCGCCGCCGTAGTACTTGACCAGGTCCATGGTGGCCATCGCCAGCCCGGCTCCGTTGACGCAGCACCCCACGTTGCCGTCGAGCTTCACGAAGCTGAGGCCGGCGGCGCGCGCGCGCGTTTCCGCCGCGGGTTCGGCGTCCGGATCGCGCATGGATTCCAGGGCCGGCCGGCGAAAGAGTTCGTTGCCGTCGATGGTGACCTTGGCGTCGATGGCCTTCACCTCCCCGGCCTCCGTGGCGATGAGAGGGTTCACCTCGCAGAGGGATGCGCCGTTCTGCATGAACACCTGGTAGAGTTGCGAAAGCACCGTCGCGCACTGCCGCGACAGGGCTGGTTCGTCGAAGAGCGCTCTCCCCAGCCGGTACGCCTGGTGGGGTAGAAGGCCGAAGCGCGGGTCGACCCTCAGTCTGGTGATGGCGGCTGGATTGGTGGCCGCCACTTCCTCGATGTCCACGCCCCCTTCCCGCGACACCATGAAGAGCGGCGCCTGCACCGCCCGGTCGACCAGGATGCCGACATAGCGCTCGCTGGCGATGTTCTCGAGAGGCACGAGCAGGACCTTGTGCACGGTGAGCCCCCGGATCCTCATCCCCAGGATGGCGCGCGCGTGTGCCTCGGCTTCCGCGGGGGTGCCGGCCAGCTTGACGCCCCCCGCCTTGCCCCGGCCGCCGGAATGCACCTGGGCCTTTACCACCGCCGCGCCGCCCATGTCGGCGGCGATCGCCCCGGCCTCTTCGGGCGTGGTGGCGACGCGGCCCCGCGGCACCGGCATTCCCGCGTCACGAAAGAGTTCCCTTGCCTGGAACTCGTGCAGGTTCATTCGGTCTGCTCCGCGAGGAAGAAGGACATCGGCGCGACAGTGTGGCCGTGGAGGACGCTCCGGGAAGGTCGCCGGAAGAGGCGACCGGCCAAGTTACCCGGGCATCGGCTCACGATCAAGAATCCGGCGCGACTCATGAACCTGCCTGATTTTCGAAGCGCTCCAGGAGGTCGCGCAACTCGCGCAGATGTGCGCCGAAACCGGCGAAGTCCCCGGACCGGAGCGCTTCCTCGGCGCGGTCGAGCAGATCCAGGGCGTCGCCCGGCCAGGTCGACGTATCGGTGGCCAGTTCCCGCAGTTCCTCCAGATCCCGGGTGTCGAGCACCTCCTTCGGTGCGGTCACCGCCGCGAGCGCGGCCACAGTGGCGTCCAGGGTCGGCTGCATCGCCACCCGGCGGCCGTCGCTGACGACGAACTGGCGGAGTTCGGGAATCGCGTCCGATTCGGCCGCGAGGAAGATCGGCTCCATGTACATCAGCGTGCCGTCCACGGGCACGATGTGCAGGTGACCGGTCCAGACGTCGCTTCCCCCCTGTCGCCAGAGCGAGAGCTGCTGGGAGATGAAGGGATCCTGCTCCACGAGCGCCTCCACCAGGCGGGGGCCGGGGACCTGATCCTCGACCGGAATGTCGTAGAGACGGAGCTCGCCATAGTTGTCCCCGTCGCTGCGCGCGACCAGCAGGGCGGTCAGATTCTGCCGGCCGGCCGGGACGAAGGCGGTGCTCAGCAGGTACTCCGGCTCCCGCGCGCCGGGCAGCCGGTAGATGGCGTACTCGGGCCGATAGGGGACGGGACTGGTGCCCTGGGCGAGCTCCGTGGCGGGTGCCCACACGTCTTCCTGGCCGTGGAAGGAGGGTGCGGTTTCCAGATGATACTGGAACAGCACCCGGCCCTGGAGGCTGAGTAGCGCGCGCGGATAGCGGATGTGGTCGCGGAGCCCCCGAGGCATCTCTTCCATTGGTTGGAAGAGGCCGGGAAGGGTGCGCCGGTAGCCTTCAAGCAGCGGATCGTTTTCGTCGACCACATAGAAGGTGACGCGTCCGGTCACCCCGTCGACCGTGACCTTGACGCTGTTGCGCACATAGCTCGCCGCGGAACGCGCTTCCAGGTCGTAGGCGCTCGCCAGCGGGAAATGGCGGGTAGCGGTGAAGGCGTCGAGCATCCATACCACCCGGCCCTCGTGCACTACCGGATAGGGCGATTCGGGAAAGCGCAGGAAGGGCGCGATATCGCGCGCCCGAGCCGTCACCTGGCGCCGAAAGACGAAGCGGCTCCGGGGCGAGACCTCGGAGGCGAACAGCAAGTTCGTGTCGCGGAAGCGGAGCGCCAGCAGGACCTTCCGCAGCCACGAATCCAGCAGGATGCCTTCCGGGTAGTCCACTCCGGCCTGGCCGGGTCCGCCCTCGGGGTCGAGAAAGGCTTCGGTGGTCGGATTGATGATGGCGTAGGCCTGGGGGCGGATGCCGAAGAACACCGACGGGCGCACCAGGCGCAGTCTCTCGGGCGCCGCCACGCCTTCCGCGAACTCGGGCGGAATGGCGGACAGGATCGTCGACGGCCGCCCCTCGGGGGTGTGCTCCCCCGCCGCGCTGGCAACCGCGCCCATTCCCGCGATGTAACGCTCCCGGATGTGGAGATTCTGCCAGTTGCGGTCCTCGATGCCGCCGGGCTCGATCTCGCGCACCGCCAGCGCGACCGGCACCAGGCCTTCGGGACCCGGATAGCGATCGATGGTAACGTCGCTGAACTCGTAGTAGCGGAAGCGGGCCTCCAGCTGCCGATACGTGGTCAGGAGCGCGCCGGGAGTCCAGACGGGGAGCCCGGCGAACTGGCTGGCGACAGCCATCGCGCGGGGCTCTTCGGTCGTCCCGCGGTAGTCGAATCGTTCACGTTGCAACTGGTCGAGCCCGAAGCCAATGCGCGTGAACTCGAGATTGTGCTCGATATAGGGGGTCTCGCTCTCGAGCTCGTTGGGCTCGACGCGAAAGCGCTGCACGGTCGCCGGGTAGAGCTGAGCCAGTACGAGCGTGCCCACGACGATGGCACCCAGCCCGGCCGCGGTCGGGACGGCCTTGCGCCGCGAGCCACCCCATGCCACCAGGGCCGCCGAACCCAGTGCGACCACAGCGAGCGCCGTCAGCGCGGGCAGGCGGGCGACAGCGTCGGTGAACCCGAACAGCCCCTGCACGCCGGAGTTGCCGTCGAGCAGGAGGATGTAGCGGGCGATCTGGAAGCGTACGGCCAGCAGGACCAGAAAGGTCGTTACCAGGAGGGTGAGGTGCCGGCGAGCCAGATCTTCCAGCCCGACCCCTTTGCGCGTCAGGCGGAGGGCGCCGGTGGCTGCGTAGATGGCGATGGACAGGCTGAAGAGGAAGAAGATCAGCAGGAGCGCGAAGGCGACGATCCCGCTCATCACAGGCAGGGCGAAGATGTAGAAGGACACATCGTGCCCGAGGATCGGTTCGCTCAGTCCCCACGAGGGGGCCCGCAGCAGGAGCAGCAGCGCCAGCCCCGCTTCAGGGGGGATCACGGCGCTGAACCAGAGCGCCGCCAGCACCGAGATCACAAGGGTGCCGCGCGAGATCCAGACGCCGGGGATCCTCTCGGATATCTCCAGATTGGCGAAACGCCTGCGGATCCTGAGCGCCCGTACGGCGACCGCGAACAGGCGCACGTTCGCGTAGACCATCGCGCCGACGGCCAGCATGACCAGGATGCGCACCCCCCAGCGCGAGAGCACGCGGGTCCAGAAGACGTCGAGATAGCCGTTGGACCCGAACCAGAGGACTTCGACGTAGAGGTCGATGGCCTCGCGGGCCAACAGGAGCAGCGCGGCTCCGGCCACGATCGAGGCGACCAGAACGCGGCCGCCGCGCCACGGACGAGGGCGCGCCTCAGACATCGACGCCCCTGGCCCGAAGCCAGTCCTCGACCTCGCGCTGGATCTCCCCCAGGCGGACATCGGTGTCGGCTTCGTAGCGGGTCGCGAGGACGGGCTGGGTATTGGACGCCCTCAACAGACCCCAGCCTCCGTCGAAGAGGATGCGTGCACCGTCCACGGCGATCACCTCGTAGCTCCGGGAGAAGTGTTCTAGCGCGGCCTCGGCGAGGTCGCGCTTGACGTGCTCGGCCACCTCGATACGGTATTCCGGGGTGGCCGCATAACGCGGCAGATCCGCCACCAGCGCCGAGAGGGAGCGTCCGGACGCGGCCAGCAGGCGCAGAAGCCGGCACGCGGCGTAGACGGCGTCGTCCACCCCGATGTACTCGTCTGCGAAACAGATGTGCCCGGAGAGTTCACCACCGATGACCGCCCCGGTGGCATGCATCTTCTCCTTGATGAGCGAGTGCCCGGTCGCCCACATCACGGGGACGCCCCCCGCCGCCTCGAACACGCGCGGCAGCGCCTGCGAACACTTCACGTCGAAGACCATCTTCTCGCCCGGCCCCCGGCGTTCGAGCACCTCCAGGCCGAAGAGGAGAAGCAGGATGTCGCCGCGGACCACTGTGCCGGTTTCGTCCACGACCCCGATGCGGTCGGCATCGCCGTCGAAGCCGACGCCCAGGTGGGCGCCGGTCCGGCGAACCTGCGCGACCAGGTCCACGATGTTCTCGTCGACCGTGGGATCGGGATGATGGTTCGGGAAGGTTCCGTCCAGTTCGCAGTAGAGAGGGACCACTTCGGCTCCGATCGCCTCCAGCACCGGCACTGCGGTGAGCGCCCCGGAGGCGTTGCCGCAGTCCACGACCACTCTCAGCGGCGCGATCCCCTCGAACCGGCCCGCGACATCGGCGACGTACTGGTCGAGAACGTCGACGCATTCCAGGGTGCCCGGTTCGCGGCCCGCCGTTCCCTCATCGATTCGCCGGCGCAGTTCCTGAATCCTCTCGCCGTAGAGCGGCCGGCCGCCCACGGTCATCTTGATCCCGTTCCATTCGGGAGGGTTGTGGCTGCCGGTGATCTGAGCGCCTCCATCCGCCGCCAGTTCGCGCTCGGCCCAGTAGGTCACCGGGGTCGGTACCGTGCCGAGCCTGATGACGTGGCCTCCTGCCGAGCGGATGCCCTCCGAGAGCGCGTCGGCCAACCCGTCCGAACTGGGACGGTTGTCGCTCCCGACCACGATGCGCGGTTGGGCATGGCCGGTCCGTTCGCCCACAACATTTGCGAGGGCGCTCCCGGTGCCGCGGGCCACGTCGCTGTCGATGGTTTCGCCAACGATGCCCCGGATGTCGTATTGCCGGAAGATCTCGGAAGAAAAACTCAAAACCGGTACAGGTCAGAAGTGGTCGCGTGCCGTCTGTTGTCGTGCGGATGGCGGGCGATCCGCTGTCGCCCTCGAGCGCGGGAACCCCGCATCCGTCGCTAGGGAGCGGCGCCCAGGAGGAGTGCTCCTGCCGTCAGCAGTCCTTCCGCACCCGCGCGGGCGAACCCCACGCCCCCGCCCGGGAAGACGCCCAGACCGATCACCACCGCCACCGCCGCGCCCATGGCGAAGCGCATGGTCAGGGGCACCGTCACCGGGTCCGGCTCGTCGGATTCCGCCGCTTCGCGCATCCACATGTACCATGCGATCCGCAGGTAGTAATAGTACGACACCACGGTCGTGAGGACGAAAATGACGGAAAGGGTCCAGAGTCCGGCCTCGGCCGCTCCCTGCAAAATGAAGATCTTCCCCATGAACCCGCCCGTGCCGGGGAAGCCGGCAAGGGAGAGGAGAAAGATGGTCAGGCAGACGGCCAGGGCGGGATGCCTGGCCCCGAGCCCCGCGTACCGGTGGATCCCGAGCCGCTCCTCGCCGTGCCCCGAGACGCACAGGATCACGGCGAAGGCGCCGATGTTCATCGCGGTGTAGACCAGCAGGTAGAACAGCAGTCCCGCGGTGGCGTTCTGATTGAGGGCCACGATGGCCACCAACAGATAGCCCGCGTGAGCGATGCTGGAATAGGCCAGCAGCCGCTTGACGTTGGTCTGAGCCAGGGCGATGACGTTGGCGATCACCATGGTGAGCGCCGCGAGCCACCACCCGATGGCGTACCAGCTCCCGGGAATGCCCCCGAAACCGACCAGGAACACGCGTGCGAAGGCAACAAACGCCGCCGCCTTCACGCTCGCCGACATGAAGGCCGTCACCGGCGAAGGGGCGCCCTCGTAGACGTCGGGCGTCCACATGTGGAACGGGATCGCCGAGACCTTGAAGGCGAACCCGATGGCCAGCAGCGCGATGCCGACGTGGAGCAGCCCCGCCACGGCCGCATCCGAACCGATGGCCAGCGCGATCAGCCCCAGGTTGGTGCTGCCCGTGGCCCCGTACACCAGCGCGATCCCGTAGAGCAGGAAGCCGGTCGAGAAGGCGCCCAGCAGGAAGTACTTCAGCCCGGATTCCGCCGACTTCGGATCGCGCCGATTGAAGCCGGACAGCACGTAGGCGCTGATCGACATCACCTCCAGGGCCAGGAAGATCACGATCAGGTCGCGCGTGCCTCCCATGAGCATCATGCCCACGGTGGCGAAGAGCACCAGCGCGTGAAACTCCCCCTCCTGCAACCGCTGGCGGCGCACGTACGCGGGCGAAATGGCCAGCGCGAGCATGGCCGCGAGCAGGAAGATCCAGTTGGCGAAGAGGTGGAAGCGGTCGACCGCGATCATCGTGCTTCCCTGCCCCGGGGTCAGCCCGTACATCCACCCGTTGGCGAAGGCTGCCGCGAGCACGCCCACCATCGCCAGAACCGCCAGGTTTCCGGAGCCGGCACGTCCCTCCGCCGACCCGTCGCCTCCCTTCCAGACACCAGCCAGCAGCACCACCGTCCCCCAGATCGAGAGCACGATCTCGGGCAGCAGCGCCAGCAGGTAGTGCGCGGGGGTGGAGAAGTCGAGCGTCATGAGTCGACCGGCTCCTCGGCGGGTGGGGTCGTCATGTGGACGCGCTCCAGGATGGCGTCCACGCTCGGCTCCATGCGCTCCAGGATGGGCGTGGGCGCGACCCCGATCACGATCATGAGCGCGACCATGGGCGACAGGATGAAGATCTCCCGGCGGGAGAGATCGGGCATCGACCGGTTCTCCTCCCGGTCCAGCTCGTTGAAGAGCACCCGCTGCACCATGGGCAGCATGTAGTAGGCAGCGAAGATGACGCCGCTGGTGGCGATGACGGCGGTAACGGGGTGCGTCTCGAAGGTGCCCAGAAGCGCCAGAAACTCCCCGACGAAGCCGCTTGTGCCGGGCAGGCCGATCGAAGCCAGTGCAGTGATTACGAGCGCCAGGGCGAGCATGGGGGCCACGCGCGCGAGGCCGCCGAACTCCCCGGTCATCCGCGTGTGGCGCCGCTCGTACAGCATGCCCAGGATGAGGAAGAGCGCCCCGGTCGAGATGCCGTGCGAGATCATCACCACCAGTCCCCCTTGGATGCCGGTCACCGTGAGGGCGAAGATGCCGATGACCACGAACCCCATGTGAGCCACCGAGGTGTACGCCACGAGCTTCTTGGCGTCCGGCTGCACCGCCGCAACCCAGGCCGCGTACACGATCCCCGCCGTGCCGAGCACCAGCATCACGGTCACCACCGAGGGATGCTGGGAGGCTGCCGGGAAGAACGGCAGCAGGAAGCGCAGGAACCCGTAGGTGCCCATCTTGAGCAGGATCGCGGCCAGCACCACCGACCCCGGCGTGGGGGCCTCCACGTGTGCGTCCGGCAGCCAGGTGTGGAACGGGAACAGCGGCACCTTGATCGAGAAGGCGAGCGCGAAGGCGGCGAACAGCCAGAGCTGCTCGCGCATCGAGAGCGACACCCCCAGGATGTCCAGGTAGGCGAAGGATCCGTCTCCGGCGCCGGCGGTCGCGGCGTATAGGTAGAGAATCCCGACCAGCATCAGCAGCGACCCCACCGCCGTGTACAGGAAGAACTTCACCGCGGCGTAGATGCGGCGCTTGCCCCCCCAGACCCCGACGATGAAGTACATCGGTACCAGGGTGAGCTCGAAGAAGACGTAGAACAGCAGGACGTCCAGCGCCGTGAAGACGCCGATGATGCCCGTCTGCAGCAGGAGCATGAGGGCGTAGAAGGACTTCTGCCGGTGGGTGATATAGCGGAACGAGCCGAGAATGGTGATCGGGGCCGTGAAGCAGGACAGCAGCACCATGAACAGCGAGATGCCGTCGATGCCGAGCGCGTAGTGCACGCCCCAGGCTTCGATCCAGGGCACGCTCGACGCCATCTGAAAGCCCGGATCCCCTACCGTGAAGGACCACCAGAGGCCGAGGCTCACGACGAAGAGCGCGAGCGTCCAGCCGAAGGCGATGTGCCCGGACCGCTCCTCGTCCTCGAGCAGCACGTGCAGCATCGCCGCCATTGGACCCCACACCAGCACGTGGAGGATCCAGGTGTCGAACGCGACCGTTTCGAGCAGGCTCGTCATGCCGGGCTCCTCAGAAGACCACGAAGCCCAGGATCGCGAGGACCCCGAGCGTGAGGACGAGGGCGTAGGTGTTGACCTGCCCGGTCTGGAACAGGCTTGCGAAGGCGCCTCCGGCCCGCGTCACCAGGCCGAGCCCGTTGACCGCGCCGTCGATCAGGACGGCGTCGATGACGCGCCAGGAGAAGCGCGAGGCTGCGAGGACCGGCTGGACCACGAAGCGGTCGTAGAACTCGTCGACGTACCACTTGTTGAAGAGCAGGCTCCTGAAGCCCGTGGGCGCGGCGGCCTGGGCGGCGGGCACCACCTTCCAGCGGGCGGCGGCACGCGCCGTGAACAGCACCAGTGCCAGCGCCGCAAAGGTGGAAAGGCCGGCCCAAAGCACCTCGCCCCCGCCGAAGGGGGCGGCGTGGCCGGGCTCTCCCAGTTGCTCGTAGCGGATTGCCGCCGCACTGGCGGTGATCGGTTCCAGCCAGTGGTGCAGCCACTCCGAGGTCGGGAGCGCCCCCGCCAGCCCGAGCACCGATGCGGCTACCTCCTCCGGGACGTTGACCCACCCGCCGACGACGGAGAGGACCGCCAGGAGGATGAGCGGGATCGTCATGACCCGGGGCGCCTCGAGCAGGTGCCGCGCCTCCTCGCGTCCCGTGCGGTTGGCGCCGTGGAAGGTCATCACCATGAGGCGGGTCATGTAGATGGCGGTGAGAAGCGCGGTCGCCAGCGCGAGCACCCAGAGCACCGTGAAGAGCGCCGGATAGCTCGAGGAGGCGGCCAGACCGGCGTACCAGATGATCTCGTCCTTGGAGAAGAAACCGGCCAGCGGCCACACGCCCGCGATGGCCAGGGTCGCGATCCACATGGTGACCCAGGTGACCGGCATCGAGGCGCGCAGCCCGCCCATGTTGCGCATGTCCTGGGGGTCGGCATGGCTGTGGGTGCTGTGCAGGGCGTGGTGCATGGCGTGAATCACCGCGCCCGACCCGAGGAACAGGAGCGCCTTGAAGAAGGCGTGGGTCATCAGGTGGAAGATGCCGGCGGCGTATGCACCCACCCCGACGCCCAGGAACATGTAGCCCAGCTGGGAAATGGTGGAGTACGCGAGCACCTTCTTGATGTCGTGCTGCGCGAGCGCGATGGTGGCGGCCAGCAGCGCGGTGAGCACGCCCACGGCGGCCACGACGGCGCTGCTCACGGGAGCCAGGGCGAAGAGGACCGAGGTACGCGCCACCATGTAGACACCCGCGGTCACCATGGTCGCGGCGTGGATCAGCGCGGAGACCGGCGTGGGGCCGGCCATCGCGTCCGGCAGCCAGACGTACAGCGGGATCTGGGCGCTCTTTCCCGCCGCTCCCAGAAAGAGGAACAGCGTGATCGCGGTGACCGTGGCTCCACCGTACTCGAGCAGCGCCGGGGCCTCGGGGAAGACTTCCGCGAAGGCCAGGGTGCCGAAGGTCGTGAACACCAGGAACATCGCCACCAGAAAGCCGAAATCGCCGATTCGGTTGACGATGAAGGCCTTCTTGCCGGCGTCGGCCTTCTCGCGGTCCCGGAACCAGAAGCCGATCAGCAGGTAGCTGCACAGCCCCACTCCCTCCCAGCCGACGAACATGACCGGGAAACTCGCACCCAGGACGAGCACCAGCATGAAGAAGACGAAGAGGTTGAGGTAGGAGAAATAGCGCGCGTAGCCGGGGTCGTCGTGCATGTAGCCGACGCTGAACACGTGGATCAGGAACCCGACGCCGGTCACCACCAGCATCATGATCATGCTGAGCTGGTCCAGCTGGAGCGCCGCATCCACCTCGAGCGCCCCGGTGACCATCCAGCTCCAGTAGCTCACCACCACGGGGTCGTGCAGATCCGCGTGGAACATCCCCGCGAAGTTGAGCAGCACGAGCACGAAGGAGAGCCCGACCACCCCCGGCCCCACCAGGGTGACCCAGCGCTTGTGCCCGTCGTCCTGATGTTCCGACCCGTCTCCGCCCGCGCGTACCGCCGCCGCCGCGCGCGCGCCCACCCGCATCGCCAGAACGCCGTTGACCAGGAAGCCCAGCAGGGGCAGCAGGACGATGAGCCCGGGCAGCACCGGCTCGTACGCCGCCGGCTGGGCGCCTTCCTGGAGGAGGCTCGAGAGCGGCGCGAGCGTCATCTACCTACCACTTGAGCAGGCTGAAGTTGTCGACATTGACCGTTCGGTAGTGCCGGAAGATGGAGATGATGATCGCGAGCCCGACCGCGGCTTCCGCGGCCGCCACCGTCATGACGAAGAAGACGAAGACCTGCCCCTCCACGCCCACGTACCGGGAGAATGCGACCAGAGCCAGATTCACGGCGTTCAGCTGGAGCTCGATGCAGAGGAACATGATGATGGCGTTCCGGCGCACCAGCACCCCGAAGGTGCCGATCACGAACAGCAGGGCGCTGGTGGTCAGGGCCTCGGTCAGCACGCGGCGCTCCTCATACCCGCTTCTTCGCCAGCGCGACGGCCCCCACCACGGCGACCAGCAGCAGGATGCCGGTGATCTCGAAGGGAACCACGTACTCCTGGAAGAGCGGCCGTGCGATCAGCGACACCGCGCCCCGCTCGGCCAGCTCCAGGTCCATTGCCGCGGCGCCGGGAAAGCTCTCGTACAGCGGGCTCGTCTCCGTGCCGCCGAAGCGGGTCGCCAGCAGACCGCAGATCGCCCCGGAGGCCACGAAGGCGCACACGGCGTAGAGCCCGCGCACCAGGTCGTCCCTGTAGTCGTGCCCCAGGTTCAGGAGCATGATCACGAACAGGAAGAGCACCATGATGGCGCCGGCGTAGACCATCACCTGGATGGCGGCCAGGAAGTGCGCTTCCAGCAGCACGTAGATCCCCGCTACGCTCGCCAGCGACACCACCATGAACATGAGGCTGGCCACGGGGTTCCGGCTCGCCACCACCCCGATGCCTCCGCCCACCACGGTTACGGCGAAGACGTAGAAGAGGATCAGTTCCATCCCCTCACTCCGATGCGGGGTCGGAGGGGTCCCAGAGCGCGGTGACCGGGTGCTCCTGCTCCATCAGCCGGTCCAGGTCGTAGACGAAACGCTCGCGCGTGTACTCGGCATTCTCGAAGTGCTGGCCCACGTGGATCGCCTCCACCGGGCACACCTCCTGGCACATGCCGCAGAAGATGCAGCGGAACTCGTCGATCTCGTAGACGATGGGGTAGCGGTTGCCCTGATCGTCCTCCCCCCCGACCAGGCGGATGCAGTTGGCCGGGCAGACGGTTGGACAGAGGCCGCAGGCGACGCACTTGGGGCGCCCGTCGGCGTGCACTTCCATGCGGTGGGTGCCGCGCCAGCGGGGATGGAGTTCCGTGGGTTCCTCCGGATAGCTGCGCGTCACCTTGCGGGGGTTCACCATGTGCCGGAAGGTCAGCGACATCCCCTTGAGGGCGGCTCTCAGATACGAACTCCGGGCCGCTTCGGGCCGGCGTATCACTCTCACCGATATGGCCATGACGACTCCCGGGGGATCATGGGTGGGCGGCCGGCGCCGCGCGGGCGGCCCGTCCGGCGGGCGCGGCCCCGGTGATGATGCGGCCGCGGTCGAGGTACAGGGCGAACATGGCGGTGGCGACGAGACTCACTCCGGTCAGCGCCAGGGCGAAGCCCGGTCCGCCGGACACACCCAGCTGATCCAGCACCAGGATGGTGGCGGCCACGAGCATGACGTAGGCGAGCGCGGTGGGCAACATCACCTTCCAGCCCAGATGCATGACCTGGTCGTAGCGGAAGCGCGGAAGGGTCCAGCGCACCCAGATGTAGAGGATCACGAAGAAGGCTGTCTTGAGCGAGAAGGCGCCCAGGGTGAGTAGCGTGGTCCAGATGGACAGCCGGGCAGGGATGGGCTCCCCCGCCGCCGTGAATCCGGCAACGAGCCCCCCTTCGTGCGGGATGAAGTTGTCACCCGCCCAGAAGGGGATGTCCCATCCCCCCAGGAACAGCGTGGCCATGAGCGCCGAGGCGGTGATCACGTGCGCGTATTCGGCGATGAAGAACATGCTGAACTTCATCGACGAGTACTCGGTGTGATATCCCGTCACGAGTTCGGATTCGGCTTCCGGCATGTCGAAGGGCAGCCGGTTGGTCTCCGCGAACGCCGAGATCAGGAAGAGCAGGAAGCCGAGCGACAGCGGCAGGATGTACCAGAGGCCCAGCTGCTGATCGGCCACCATCCGGGTCAGGGTGACGTTGCCCGCCAGCATCATGACCGGGATCAGCGAGAGCCCCAGCCCGACTTCGTAGCTCACCATCTGGGCGGAGGCGCGCAGGCCGCCCAGAAGCGCGTACTTGTTGTTGGAAGACCATCCTCCCAGGAAGATGCCGTATACGCCGAGCGAGCCGATGGCGAGGATGTAGAGCACCCCCACGGGTAGGTCGGCGACGATCATGTCCACCGTCCCCCACGGGGTGGGAAGCGGCGCGGCGAAGGGGATCACGGCGAAGGTGACGAGCGCCGGCATGATCGACAGCATCGGGCCCAGAACGAAGAAGAAGCGCGATGCGGTGGCCGGGCTGGTCTCTTCCTTGATGATGTTCTTGAGCCCGTCGGCGATGGGCTGCAGGAGCCCGAACGGGCCCACCCGGTTCGGCCCCAGACGATCCTGGATGAAGGCCGAGAGGCGCCGTTCGGCCCAGGTGGCGTACATGATCGCGATCATCAGCGCCGTGAACACGGCCAGCACCTTGACGGCGGCGGCGATCAGGAAGGCCGTCGGCGAAAGTTCGTTCATCGGTCTCCCGCGAGGGCCGCGGGACGATTCGCAGGCACACCGTGTACGCCCAAACGGTCGTAGCCGAGGCCCTCGAACTCCGGCACGCCTGCCGCGAGCCGGTCGAATGCCTCCGCCGCGCTCGCCGGCGCCGGTTCTCCCGCGAGAGAGGCGGTCAGCGCGCCGAGCACCTGCCACGCGGGTTGGGCGTTCCCGGTGGCCCTGAGCGCGGGCTCGAAGCGCTGCACCCGGGTCTGCACGTTGGTGAAGGTCCCCTCCTGCTCCGCGAAGGTGGTGATCGGGAGCACGAAGTGCGCGCGGCGGGCGGCCGGCGCCGGGTGCGCTCCGAGGTACACGAAGAGCTCCGCGCGCGAGCCGAAGTCTTCCGGCTGATCGGCCAGTTCGTCACCCAGGACGATCAGCGTGCCGGTGCCGGCCGCCACCTCGTCGAGTCCTCCGCTGGCGTCGTCGCTTCCCACCCGGCGCAGCCCCAGCAATTCGGCGCCCCGCGTGTTGGGCGCCAGGTCGCGACGGCGTGCAAGCACCGGGAAGCCGGGCAGCGGGACCTCGTCCGCCGCCCTCGGCGACCGGTACACCATGTCGCCTCCGCCGAGGCGCTCCACGAACTCCCGGAGGGCGCCCAGGTCCTCGTTGGACGCGTGGGCGGACGCGACGGCGAAGACAGGACCGCGGCAATCCTCGAGCCGCTCCCGCAGCGAGGCGAGCGCTTCGTGCCATCCCGGCGCGGACCAGCCATCGTCCCCTCGCGTGAAGGGCTCCTCGACCCGGTCGCTCCGGTTCATCCACTCGTACTGGCCACGGCCGTAATCGCACATCCAGTGGCCGTTGACTTCCGGGTTTTCCCGGGGCTTGAGCCGATGCACCACGTTGTCGCGGGTGTGGATGTCTATGTTGCATCCCTGAGAGCAGTTGGGGCACACGGACGAGGTGTGGTCGAGGTCCCAGGCGCGCGCCTTGTGCAGGAAGTCCTTCGAGACCAGCGCTCCCACCGGGCAGATGTCGACGATGTTGCCCGAGTAGGGCGAGTCCCTCAGCCCCTGCTCGAAGAAGGTGTCGATGACCGCCCGGTCGCCCCGTTCCACTACCGTCAGGACGGGATCCCCCGCCATCTCCTCCATGAAGCGCACGCAGCGCGTGCACATGACGCAGCGGTCCCCGTAGAAGAGGACGTCGCCTCCGAAGTCGTCGCGGCCGAACACGCGCTTGGGCTCGACGCCGCGGCCGTGCGCGCGGCCCTCGGAGTGAACGTAGTCCTGCAGCTTGCACTCCCCGGACTGGTCGCAGATGGGACAGTCCAGCGGGTGGTTGATGAGGTAGAACTCGAGCACGCCCTTGCGCATCTCGCGCGCCAGCCCCTCGTCGGTGCGCACCACCTGGCCATCCTGGGCCTGGGTGACGCAGGAGGGCATGGGCTTGGGCGCGCCCTCGACGTCAACCAGGCAGAGGCGGCACTGGGCGGGCGCGGACAGTGCGGGATGATAGCAGTAGTGCGGCACCTCCACGCCGATCTCCTCGGCCGCATGCAGCAGCGAGGTGCCCTCCGGGACCGTGACCCGGCGGCCGTCGATGGTAAGGGTGACCGTGCTCACGCGACCTCCGCCGTGGCGCCGCCATGGATCAGGGCCAGGTATTCGTCCCGGAACTTCTCGATGGACGAGACGACCGGGGCCGCCGCCGAATCGGAAAGCACGCAGATGGTGGTGCCGGTCATCTGGGCGCTCATGTCGAGCAGGGTGTCCAGGTCGGATTCGGTGCCCCTGCCCGCTTCGATGCGGCGAAGCACCTGCGTCATCCAGGAGGTGCCCTCGCGGCAGGGCGTGCACTGGCCGCACGACTCGTGTGCGTAGAACTGCACCATGCGCCGCACTTCCCGAACGATGTTGGTGCGGTCGTCCATCACGATCACCGATGCGCAGCCGAGCATCGAGCCGGCGGCCTCCACTCCCTCATAGCACAGTGTGCATTCCCGGCAGTCCTCCACATCCATGAGCGGAACGGAACTGCCGCCCGGGATCACGGACTTGAGCGCCCGCCCTTCGGCCACGCCGCCGCACACGTCCTCGATCAGCTCCATCATCGGAAAGCCCAGCGGCAACTCGTAGTTGCCGGGCCTCTCCACATGGCCGCTCACGCAGAAGAGCTTGGTGCCGGGGGATTTGTCGGTGCCCCACTGCCGGTACCACTCGCCCCCGTGCCTGACGATATGGGGCACGGCCGCCAGCGTCTCGACATTGTTGATGGTGGTGGGCATGGAGTATACGCCCACCGCGGCCGGAAAGGGCGGCTTCACCCGCGGCTCCCCGCGCCGGCCCTCGAGGGAATTCATGAGCCCGGTCTCTTCACCACAGATATAGGCGCCCGCGCCTACGTGGACTGTGACGTCGATGTGGATCCCGGAGCCGAGGATGTCCTCGCCCGCGAATGCTCGCTCGTACGCCTCCTCGACCGCGCGCGCGATGACCTGGCTGGCCTCGAAGAACTCGCCGCGGAGATAGATGTAGGCGTGTCGCGAACCCATCGCATATGCAGCGATCAGGCATCCCTCGATGAGCTGATGGGGATCCCAGCGAATCAGCTCGCGGTCCTTGAAGGTCCCGGGCTCCGATTCGTCCGCGTTGCACAGGAGGTAATGCGGCTTGACCCCGGCCTTCGGCATGAAGCTCCACTTGAGTCCGGTGGGGAAACCCGCCCCTCCCCTGCCCCGCAGCCCTGATGCCTTGACCTCCTCGATCACCGCCGCCGGCCCGATCTCGAAAGCCCGCTCGAGTCCCCGGTATCCGCCCCGGTCCCGGTAGCCGTCGAGCGTGCGCGCTCCGGGATCCCCGAAGTTGCGGGAGATCATGCGCACCTCGCGCGCGTGCACATAGGGGTAGGCCATCTACTCGCCGCGCTCCCTGAGGCGCTGCAGGAGGGCGGGCACGCCGTCCGGCAGCACGTTCTCGTAGTAGCGGGAGTTGATCTGGACGGCGACCGGGAAGCCGCACGCGGCCAGGCATTCCACCTCGATGACGGTGAAGTCGCCGTCCTCGGAGGTCTCACCCAACTCGGTGCCCGTGTGTCGGAGAAAGGCGTCCAGCACCTCCTCGCCTTTGCACAGGCTGCAGCTGATGTTGGTGCAGACCTGGATGAGGAACCGCCCCACCGGCCGCTTGTTGTACATCGTGTAGAAGGTGACCGTCCCGCGTACCTCGGCCGACGGCAGGCCGAGAAGCGCAGCCACCTCGTCCATCGTCTCGGGGGAGATGTGGCCGCGCAGCTCCTGGGCCAGATTCAGCGCAGGAATGAGAGCGCCGCGCGCGGTGGGGTAGCGCGCGCGAATCTTCTCGAACCGCTCCCTGTACGGACCCTCGAAGAGGACCGCGTCCGGATCCTTGTCCGGGAGCATGTAGGGATACGAGGGAGCAGCCGATTCGTGACCTCCGTCGAGAGGCCGCTCGCCCACGAAGTCGGTGCCGCGCACATCCGCTTCGGTGAGGTCGAACTCTCCCGTGTTGCCGGCCCAGCCGGGGTTGCGGAAGGGTACGCGGGCGGAAGTGCTCATCGGTCGATCTCGCCCAGGACGATGTCCAGGCTCGCGTTGATCATGATGAGGTCGGCCACCAGGTGCCCCTCGGCCAGCTTCGCGATTGCGGAAAGGTTGACGAAGGACGGCGGTCGGATGCGCCAGCGCACCGGCTTGGGCCCACCGTCTCCCACCAGGTACATGCCCAACTCCCCCTTGGAACCCTCCACGGCGAAGTAGCAGTCCTCGGCGGGTGCGCTGATGCCGTCCATGATCAGCTTGAAGTGGTGGATCATCGACTCCATGTCGCTCATGCAGTCGGTCTTGCTCGGCAGGCTGATGCGCGGGTCTTCCACGTTGATGGGGCCATCGGGGAGGCGGTCCAGCGCCTGGTGCAGGATGGCCACGCTCTGGCGCATCTCCTCCATGCGCACCAGGTAGCGGTCGTAGCAGTCGCCGTTCTCGCCGACCGGGACCTCGAAGTCGTAGGTCTCGTAGTCGTAGTAGGGCAGGTCCTTGCGCACGTCGTAGTCGACCCCGCTGGCGCGCAGGTTGGGACCGGTCAGGCCGCAGTCGACCGCGTCTTCCGGACCGATCGCGCCGATGTCGATGGTGCGGCCCTGATGGATCGCGTTGGTGGTGAGCAGGGAGTCGATCTCGTTCAGCGTGCGGGGGAAGGTGTCGATGAAGTCGCGCACGCCTTCCGCCCAGCCGGGCGGCAGGTCCGACATCATGCCCCCGATGCGCGTGGCGGAGGTCGTGATGCGGGCGCCCGTGAGCTCCTCGTGCAGCTGGTAGATGCGCTCCCGCTCCTGGAATGCGTACAGGAAGGGGGTGAAGGCGCCGACGTCGATGGCGGTGGTTCCCAGCCAAAGCAGGTGCGAGAAGATGCGGTCCAGCTCCAGGCAGATCACCCGCACCACCTTGCAGCGCTCCGTGACCTCGATGCCCATCAGCTTCTCGACCGCCATGGCGTAGGCACAGTTGTAGATGAGCGGCGCCAGGTAGTCCATGCGGTCGGTCAGCGGCACGATCTGGTTGTACGTGCGGTACTCGCCCAGCTTCTCGAACGAAGAGTGCAGGTAGCCGATATGCGGCGTGACCGACACCACGGTCTCTCCGTCCAGCTCGCAGATGAGCCTCAGCACGCCGTGCGTGGCGGGGTGCTGGGGCCCGATGTTGATGAGCATCTCCTCGGAGCCGATGTCGGGCTCCGCGACATCAACGGGCGCAAGCGGCCCCATGGCGGGCCGGGCGTCCATCCCCATCTCCGCTCCCCGCCCCACCGGGATCTCCACCGTCCGGCGCGTCATCGGCCTGTGCTCTCCGGGGCGGAGGTCGGCGATTCGTCCGGCGGGACCAGCTGGGGAGCGCCGCGTCCCTCCATTTCCTCCGGCATGTAGTACTGCTCCATGTCCTGGGAGAGGGCGCGCCGGGTCTGCTCTGCGCGGGAGAAGCGGCCGCGCAGCGGGAAGTCCTTCCGCAGGGGATGGCCTTCGGCGTAATTCTCGGGCATGAGAATGCGGCGCAGGTCCGGGTGTCCCCGGAACTCGATCCCGAACAGATCGTAGACCTCGCGCTCGAGCCAGTCGGCCGCGCTCCAGAGAGCGGTCACGGAGGCGATCGCGAGGCGGGAAAGCGGGAGCTCGCACTTCACGCGCAGCGCCCTGCGGTGCGGTATGGACCAGAGCTGGTAGACGACCTCGAGCGGGCGCCCGTCGCCGTAGTCGACCGCGGTGACGTCGACCAGCAGGTTGAAGCGCTCGCCGGGGTCGGTGCGCAGCCAGTCCAGCACCTCCGCGTTGCGGCCCGGATCGATGTAGACCACCTGCTGGTCCCCCGATTGCACCAGGTCGCGCACGACGGCGTCGGGGAATGCCGCGCGCAGAGCCTCGACGGTCGGGGACGCGGGCATTCCGTCGCGGTCCGGTCGGGTCACGGAATGCGGTCGTCGGGCCGGTCGGAGGCGTCGGACCCGGTGGGTCCGCTGACGCGGTTCTGCCGGGTCGAATTGCCGAAGGGTCCGGAGAGCGCCAGCACCTCGTCGGCGTCGGCGCGCGCGCGGGCCACCTCTGCCGGGTCCTCGGCGCGCAGCGTGCCGTGCTCGCTCAGACGCTCCTGCCGGATCTTCTCCTGAATCATCATGAGTCCGTAGATGAGCCCTTCCGGCCTTGGCGGACACCCCGGCACGTAGACGTCCACGGGAATGATGGTATCGATCCCCTGCACCATCGAGTACACGTCGAACACGCCCCCCGAAGAAGCGCAGGCCCCCATGGAGACGGCCCATTTCGGCTGGGGCATCTGGTCCCAGATGCGGCGCAGTACGGGCGCGAGCTTGTAGGGCACCCGCCCCGCGCAGATCAGGACGTCGGCCTGGCGAGGGCTGAACGACATGCGCTCCATACCGAAGCGGGCCAGGTCGAAGTTGCTGGCGGCCGCAGCCATCATCTCGATGGCGCAGCAGGCGGTGCCGAAGGGCATGGGCCAGAGCGAGTTGCGACGGGCCCAGTTGACGACGAAATCGAGGCGCGTGGTCAGAAAGGTCGGCGTTCCCGCGCCGAATACCCCGCCCGGCGAGGAGGTCACGGGAAGACGTTCAGCGGGCTTTTCGCTCAATCCCAATCGAGGCCTCCTTTCTTCCATTCGTACACCAGCCCCGCGGTGAGCACCGCCACGAAGATGGAAGCAGCCACGAATCCGCTCCACCCCAGCGCGCGCATCTCCACCGCCCAGGGAATGAGGAAGACCGCTTCCAGATCGAAGACGATGAAGCTGATGGCGACGAGGTAGAACTTCACGGAAAAGCGAGCCCGGGTGTCTCCCAGCGGGATCATGCCGGACTCGTAAGGCATTGCCTTCTGGGGAGTTGGCCTGCGAGGATTAAGGATGTGAGACAACGCCACCATGAACACTGCGTTGAGGGCTGAGACCCCGAAGATGAGCAGGATCGGCAGGTAGGCGTCCGACATCGAGTCGCCCGCATGTGGAGGGGTTTCGCAGGAGTTCGGGTGGCAGAAAGCTACCCATGCGTCCCGACCCGGTCAAGCCGGAACGGAGTGGCCCCGCAAGCCGATTCCGCTGGTGCGCCACAGGCCGGCAGCACCTTCCGGCGGCGGCTCGCGGACCCTGCCCTGGAAGGAAGATCGCTTGACACGGGAGACCGCTGGCGGCAGTGCCTTCAACTCGGGTGATCCCGGCGCTACCGGAATCCCGGAAGCCGGGCGAACGGCACGGCGACGAGGCGGAAAACGCCCGGGGTCGCGGCAGCATGGTCAGAGCCACGATGCGGCACGGCACTTGCACGGATAGCCGGCGACAGGGCTCGGGCCCCGAGGCACTGAACCAACTGTGGGGCATTTTGTGCCGCACCTGCAAGGCCGCTACCCGGAATATGAGCCCGAAACTGGACATGAACCCACATTCGCAGGGTGACATTCTGGAGCTGATCAGGCCGGCAGATCACAAAATGAGCCGGCATCTTGAGAATAGTGAGCCTGAAATACGGCTCCTGAACATCCTTGAACCACGAGGAATGGACGGTGATGCGCCGCATTACACGTATTCGCACTCTCGACCAGGTCCGTCGCTTCCTGAGAGTTGCCGACGCACCGATGTTACAGGCTGACAGCCGTGAACCCATATACGAATTCATCCGCAAGACACTGGACAGATTCGAATACCACGACCTCAGGAAACGCGATAAGAGCCTGCTAAAGACCTTCCTGGCCAGGGTGACAGGGTTCTCACGTGCCCAACTGACCCGACTGATTGCCCAGCATCGCGAGACCGGCACCATCCGGGACCGTCGCAGCACGGATCGGCACTCAAGAGCCGCGTAGCGGACAGCCAATCCCGCTGCGGCTCCCTGCTGGCCGTGATGACTTCGGCGGCCGGCGGGGCTAAGAACAGTCCAGGCGCCGACAGAGCCTTGCCGCATTCCCGGATCATTTCCATCATGAGCCGTCAGTGCGTCATCGGGACGCAGTTCACGCGCCCGTGCCGGAGGACACGATGGCCGGATCGTCCATGGGGCTCTCTTCCCGTTGGCAGCCCGGCGCTCACGCCTCCTTCCGTCGGCAAGCGGCTCGCGCCGCGTCGGCCCTGCCGCTTGCCCTCTGCGTCCAGGCCTTCAGCATATCGCCGGGGATGACGCAGGAGCCTCCGGACACATTGCTGGCCGGCGACTCCCTGCTGGTCGTGGTCGGTTCCCGGGCGCAGATCCAGGATCCCGTGCTGCTGCCGGTACCGGTGGACATCTACGGGTCGGAAGAACTCTCGCGCCTGGGTGACATCGATCTGGGCGAGGCGCTGGCGAAGGTTGCGCCGTCGTTCAATTCGACGCGACTGACGGTCGGGGATGGTGCGGCGTTCCATGTGGCGACGCTGCGCGGGATGAACCCGGATCAGGTGCTGGTGCTGATCAACGGCAAGCGCCGCCACGGGATCGCGTTTGCCAAGGTTCTCAGCATGCTGGGCATGGGCACGACCGGAACGGACCTGCGTGCTATCCCGATTCACGCCATCGAGCGCATCGAAGTCCTGCGCGAGGGTGCTGCGTCGCAGTACGGGTCGGACGCCATTGCCGGGGTCATCAACGTCGTTCTCAGGGATGACGCCGCGGGGTCCAGGTGGTCCACGTATCTGGGCCGCACTTCCTTCGGGGACGGCGAAAGGCTGTTGACGTCCGGGAACGTGGGGCTCGCTCTGGGTGGCCGCGGAGGATACCTGAACTTCACGGGCGAATACTCGCGCCAGATGCCCAGCCAGCGCGGCGGAGAGGCGCCCACCTGCTTCGGTCCGGACTCGGACTACGCGCCGTGCGCGGACGGAGGCAAGGTGATGTACCTGTCACGCAACGGCGAACCCGACTACGAGGGGGGCGCCCTGATGGCGAATGCAGCCTTGCCCGTTGGCGAGACCGCGGAGCTTTTCGCCTTCGGCGGCTTCTCGCGCCGCAGCGCGGTGTCGGACGGCCTGTACCGGAAAGCCGACTGGGTGCCGCGCAACGTTTCCTACGTGTACCCGGACGGCTTCTTTCCCACTGAAGAATCCGACCTTGCAGATGCTTCGCTGACCGGCGGGCTCCGCGGGCAGATCGAAGCCTGGTCGGCCGAACTGAGCGCCGGCTTCGGCCAGGGCCGCTTCTCGTTCGATGTCGCCAACTCCATCAACCCGTCCTACGCCGCGGCGCAGCTCGCCCGCAATCCTGCAGCCTCGTCCGCGGAAATCGCCGCCGCCGCGGGTCCGCGCTCCGCCCACAGCGGGGCGCTCATCCTGCGGCAGATACACCTGAACGCCGACGCCCAGCGCGACCTCGAGCTGGGCTCGACCCCGGGGTTCCTTGCCATGGGAGCCGCCGTGCGCGGCGAAAGCTACTGGATGGAAGCCGGCGATCCCGTAAGCTACGGCTGCGGACCCGACAATACTGCCGGCAGTTTTCCGGCTGCCCACCACTTGAATCTGGACGGATCCCAGGTTGCGAGTTGCGGCATGCAGGGATACCCGGGCTATAGCCCCCAGTCCGCGTTGGAGAGCGAACGGGATCGACTCGGCCTCGGAGTGTATGTGGACTCGGAGATCAAGCCCGCGGACGAGTCTCTTACGCTGGGAGGAGCGCTCCGCTTCGAGAATTACAGCGACGCGGGCAACTCTCTCACGGCCAAGCTGGCGAGCCGGCTCGAACTGGGAGAGTCGGGCAGCGCCCTGCGGGCCGCGCTCTCGACCGGATTCCGGGCGCCGAGCCTGCCCCAGCGCGGGTTCAACACCCTCGGCTTCGTCGGAAGCAGTGGCGGCCTCAGTTCCAACGGGTTTCTCCCCGAGGGAGATCCCATCGCGTGCGCGGATTTCGGAGCCTGCTCGCTCAGCCACGAGACGTCCCTCAGCCTGACCGGAGGTTTCGTCCTTGCGCGCGAGAACGGGTTCCAACTGGCCGCCGACTACTATCGTGTCGCGGTCAGGGATGCGATCGCGCTCACGGAAGGGCTCACTACGGAGCACGGTCTGCGCGCCAACGCGCAATTCCAGGGCCGTCCGGTGGATGCGGTTGCGTTCTGGACCAACGCGATGGACACCCGCACCCAGGGGTTCGACGTCGTCGCCGGCTGGCGATTCAGGGGAATGGATTGGGGCGCCGCGGACCTCGCGGCCAGCCTGCACAGGAACGAAACCGTGATCACCGCGAACCGGAATCCCCACTTCATCCGTGATACCCAGAGGATGCTCATCACCCAGGCGCAGCCCGGGACACGCATCGCTTTCAGTGGAGGCGTGAGGTGGGCTTCGGGGTTCGGCGCCAGCGTTCGCATGCGACACATGGGGTCGGTGATGGTGCCGACCGCGTTTGAAGTTCCCACCGAGATCAGCGGAGGGGCGATCGCGGACGTGGAGGTCACATTCACGATCGATGACCGGATCCGGGTGGGGCTGGGTGCGAACAACCTGTTCGACAAGCTGCCGGCCCGGCTCCCGGGCGACCATGTGGCGCAGCTCTGGTCCCTGAACTACGCACCCGAGTCGCCTTACGGGATCGCGGGGCGGGTTACGTACCTGAAGCTGGACGTATTCGGCACCTGAGGCGCGGGGACGGGACCGCCCGCGCGGGGAGGATCGCGCCCCGGTCAGTGCCGGAAGAGCCGCCTCCCCGTAAAGGCCATCGCGATCTCGTGCTCGTCCGCGGCGGCGATGATCTCCTCGTCGCGGACCGAACCGCCCGGCTGCACGATGGCGCGCACCCCCGCCGCGGCCGCCGCGTCGACGCCGTCCCGGAAGGGGAAGAAGGCGTCCGAGGCGAGAGCACAGCCGGCCAGGTCGAGGCCGGCGGCGGCGGCCTTCCTGACCGCCAGTTCTGAAGCGTCCACCCGGCTCACCTGTCCCATGCCGATGCCCAGCGTGGCCCCGCCGCCCGCAAGCAGGATGGCGTTCGACTTCACCCCCGCGACCGCCGCCCATGCGAAGTCCAGGTCGTCGAGTTCGCGCGCGGATGGGGCGCGGCGGGTGACGACCTTCCACTTCGCGCTCTCCAGCCCGTAGAAGGGCGGCGGAGGCACCGATTGCGCCAGCAGGCCGCCGGACACGGTACGCAGCGTTCTCGGCTCGGGCAGGCGGGCGTGCGCCGCGAGGAACGCGGCCGAAGCGCGGTGCTCGCGTGACGCCTCCGCCCACCACCCGACGAGGTCCGGGTCGAGAGGCAGGGCGTCGCGACCGACCGGATCGCCGGACATGGCGAGCAGGCGCAGGCTCGGCTTGCGGGTCAGGATCTCCATCGCCTCGTCGTCGAAGGCTGGCGCGACCAGGCACTCGATAAAGAGTTCCGACATGTGCCTGGCGGTGGTGGCGTCGATGCGCCGGTTGACCGCGATCACGGACCCGAAGGCGCTCACCGGGTCGGTTCGGAGAGCCCGCAGGTAGGCCTCTTCCAGCGTCTCCGCGAGCGCCATCCCCGCGGGTGTGGTGTGCTTGACGATGCACACGGCGGGGCGCGCCGAGAAAGCGAACGGAGCAAGGCACTGGAGGGCGCCGTCGAGGTCGAGATAGTTGTTGTAGGAGAGCGCCTTGCCGTGCAGTTGCTCCAGACCGGCCAGCCCGGCGCCCCCGTGTCCGCGCCAGCGATAGAACGCGGCCTCCTGGTCCGGGTTCTCGCCGTAGCGCAGCGTGCCTTCCAGTTCGGCGGACAACGCGAGGTGGGCCGGGAACATGCCGCTCTCCCGCCCGACAGCCTTCTCCAACCATGCCGCCACAGTGTCATCGTACGCGCTCGTGTGCGCGAACACCTTCACCGCCAGCTCCCGGCGAAGTGCGTGGCCGTCTCCTTCCCGGTCGAGGGCCGCCAGCACGCGCGGGTAGTCCGCGGGATCCACGAGGGCCCACACGTCTGCGTGGTTTTTCGCTGCCGCCCGGATCATGGTGGGTCCGCCGATGTCGACCTGTTCCATCGCGTCATCCACCGACACGCCGCCTTTCGCCACAGTCTCCCGGAAAGGGTACAGGTTGACCGCCACCAGGCCCACGGGCGCGTAGCCCTGTCCGGTGAGCGCGGCCGCGTCGTCCCTGTTCCCGCGCCGGGCCAGGATTCCCGCATGGATGGCCGGGTGCAGAGTCTTGACCCGCCCGTCCATCATTTCCGGGTGCGAGGTCACCTCCGCCACCTGCACGACGGGGAGCCCCGCGTCGGCGAGCGTCCGCGCCGTGCCTCCGGTCGAGACGATCTCCCATCCGCGGTCGACGAGACCGCGCGCGAACTCTTCGATCCCGCTCTTGTCCGAAACGCTCAGCAGCGCCCGCCTTCGAGTCATGTTCGCTCCTCGTTGCCGTGCGAGGCTGGCGCTAGTCTTCTGCGAAGCCCGCAGTAATCGCGCGCTCAACGTCGACTGCGGCCCGTGAATGCGCCAGGAAGGCACTTCCCGGCGGCGAAAACGGCGTCGGCCGGCACCCTCGGGCGAGAGCTCGGCCGAACTGGTCCACCACCCGCGGATAGAGGAGATGCTCGACCCGAAGCACCCGGGCGGCGAGCGTGTGCGGGCTGTCGCCCGTCCGCACCGGCACCGGCCACTGGGCGATGATCGGGCCCCGATCGTACTCCTCGTCCACGAAGTGCACCGTGGGCCCGGTTACCCTCGCACCTGCAGCGAGAACCGCCTCGTGCACGCGCATCCCGTACATGCCCTTGCCTCCGAACGCAGGGAGGAGCGCCGGATGGATGTTGACCATCCTCCCGCGGAACGCTCCGACGACGCGCGCGGGGATCAGCCGGAGATAGCCCGCGAGCGCGATGAACCCGATATCGGCGGAGCGCAGGAGGCTCAGCGTCTCGCCGGCTACATCGCCGGAGGATCGCCCCGAGACCGGGAGAAAGCGTGATCGAATCCCCGCGCGGCGGGCACGCCCGAGCGCCTTGGCGTCCCCCTGGTCGCTGACGACCAGTTCAACACCCCAGCGGGGTGCGTCGAGGCTGGCGTGATAATCGAGGATGGCCTGCAGGTTCGAGCCTGAACCGGACGCGAACACCGCCACGGGCAGGCTCACACGAACTCGCCTCCCTGGAAGGGCATCAGAAAGGGATTGGTTCGGCGCTCCCATCCCACCGTGGTTTCGGGACCGTGCCCGGTGAACAGGCGGGTGTCGTCCGGGAGCGTCAGCACCTGCTCGCGGATCGATTGCAGCAACTGCTGCATGTTTCCCCCCGGGAGGTCCGTGCGTCCGATCGAACCCGCGAAGACGACGTCCGCCACTACGGCGATCCGCTCGTCCTCGTTGACCAGCACGACGTGACCGGGGGAGTGACCGGGGGCGTGGCGCACGCGGAATGCGCACTTCCCGAAGCCGATTTCGTCCCCGTGGGCAAGCTCTTCGTCGACGGCGGGCAGTCGTGGCGCGTGCACGCCGAAGGCGGCCCCCTGCTCGGCCGCGGCTCGATAGAGGAAACCATCCGCCGGGTGGAGGAAGATCGGGGCGTCCGTGACGCCACGGATATCGGGCACGCCCTCGACATGGTCCAGATGGGCGTGGGTCAGAACGACCGCCTTCACTTCCAGTTGGTCCGCTTCGATCGCGCGGCACATGTCGGGCGCGCCTGCGCCGGGATCGATGACCAGCGTCTCGCGGGTTGCATCGCAGATCGCCAGCCACGCGTTCTGCTGGAAGTCGTCCGCACCGGTGAAGGTCCGTAGGCGGATCACCTGCGTGATGTATCCGCCGCGAGGGTCCTGGGGCGGTCCGCTCGGACCGGGAACAGGGTCAGACGGTGAAGGAGCTTCCGCAGCCGCATCCGCCCGAAGCCTGGGGATTGGTGAAGCTGAAGCCCTGTCCCATCATGCTGGACACATAGTCGATCTGCACGCCCTCGAGATACTGGGCGCTGAAGGGATCCACGAAAAGCCGGAAGTCGTCCAGCTCCAGCACTTCGTCGTCGTCTTCGGGCGCCTCTTCGATGTTCAGGCCGTACTGGAAGCCGGAACAACCGCCGGGAAGCACAGCGACACGCAGTCCGGCGGCGGACCTGGGATCATGGTCTTCCAGAAACTGCCTGATTTTCGCGGTGGCGTCAGGCGTCAGGGTAATCTGCATGGTCTTGCTCCTGAAGGTGCGACTCCATCAGCTGACGGGTCAAACGGGAAAAACCCGGCTGGCGCGCCCGTGTTCCAGTACGCCGGCGGCACATCTTCCAGCTCCGTCGCCGACGCCTTCCGGTCCCGCACACGAATGACGCCTCAATCCTCGCCCGGAAGGCACGCGCGAGCAAGCCGTTCCACGAGCAGGGATTCCTCTTCGGGCGCGACAGTGCGGGGATCGAGGCTGAGGCGATCGTTGTCCATCGGCGCGAGCACCGGCGGATCGCCGCGTCTCAGGCGCCGTGCGACGGCGGACACGGACCGCGCGCCGGTGTCCGGCTCCACGACGAACGTGTCGAGGACGACCCCCGGACAGGTTCCGCCGCCCACCAGCGAAGTCCCGCGACTCACGCGGGCTTCCACGCCGCGGGCCTCCAGGGCGGCGGCGAGGCGGGCGGCCCGCTCGAGCAGCTCTTCCGGAGAGGCGGCGATCATGCGCAGCGCCGGGATCTCCCTCAACGCGCGGCCGGGATCCCTGTAGAGACGCAGGGTCGCCTCAAGCCCCGCGAGCGTCACCTTGTCGACGCGCAGGGAGCGGCAGAGCGGGTTCTGCCGCATCCGCGCGATCGGCTCCCTCCGTCCCACGAGGATCCCCGCCTGCGGCCCGCCCAGCAGCTTGTCCCCCGAGAAGCCGACCACGTGAGCACCGCTCGCCAGGCTGTCGGCCACCCGCGTCTCTCCTGGAAGGCCGAGCGCGGCGGGGTCAATCATCAGCCCGGTTCCCAGGTCGTGGAAGAAGTGGACGCCCAGGCGATCGGCCAGCTCCGCCAGCTCGGCGATGCCGGTCTCTTCGGTGAACCCCTCGATGCGGAAGTTGGAGCGGTGCACCTTGAGCAGCGCGGCGACTTCGCCCGTTTCGAGCGCTGCCTGATAGTCGGCGATGCGGGTGCGGTTCGTGGACCCCACCTCGCGCAGCTGGACCCCGCTGCGGACCAGTATTTCCGGTATGCGGAAGCCGCCTCCGATCTCCACCAGTTCTCCCCGCGAGACCGCGACCTCCTTCCCCGCCGCCAGGGTGTTCATGCCCAGCACCAGCGCGCCGGCGGCGTTGTTGACCACGAGCGCGGCTTCGGCCCCCGTGAGTTCCCTCAGGAGTTGTACGCAATGCACGTAGCGCGATCCCCGGCTCCCGCGCTCCAGGTCGAACTCCAGATTGCCGTACCCGCGCGCGGCGCGGGCCATGGCGGACCGGGCGGCCGGTGCGATGGGCGCCCGGCCCAGGTTGGTGTGGAGCACCACGCCGGTGGCGTTGATTACCGGCCGCAGCGACGGGATGCCGTCCAGGGCAAGTGCCTGCTCGACCTCGCCGGCGAGGGCGCCGATGTCCGGCGGCGCGTGACCGGTGTCGCGCGCAAGCTTCCTCCTGGCATGATCCAGCGCGGAGCGCAGATGGTGCACGACGCGCTGCCGGGGATGCTCGGCGAGCAGCGTGGTGAAGGCGGTGGAAGCCAGCACCCGGTCGACGCTCGGCAGGTGGCGGCGCGGATCGGTCATCGAACCGTGCCGGACGGAGCGTCGCGGGAGAACCACTGCCGTGCCGGCGGCATCCGGACCCTCCTGCCGCGCCCGAGGAGGTCCCTGGCCGGGAGGATCGCGACCGTGTCGCGGCGCAACGAATCACCGGGTGGCGCCGGTACCGTGTCGCGGCGCACGGAGTCGGCGGCGGGGGCGGGGATCGTGTCCCTGCGGGCGGAGTCGGCCGGAGGCGGCGGAATGGTGTCGCGAGCGATCGAGTCGGCGGGGACGGCCAGAGTGTCGCCGGGCGCCGCTTCCCCGGGGGTGGCAGCTGCCGCGGGAATGGTGTCGCGAGCGGTCGAGTCGGCGGAGGGGAGCGTGTCGCCGGGGGCCGCCGGGATGGTATCCGTGGCAACGCTGTCCCTCTCGGCGCGGGTGGTGTCTTCGGGGGGCGGTGGCGGGGCGGGACGGGTAAAGCCGACGGTTCCCCCGCCTTCCCCCACGCCGTTGATGTTGGTGATGTTCGATATCTCGACCTCGTAGGGCACCTCGGGGACCAGCACTCCGTCCAGGATGACGATGAACGTCTGCTGGGCCGTGGGCGGTTCCTGCTCCCGCTCCCCGGCTTGTGCCGTGTCCTGCGCTGCCGGAGCCGGCGGCGGGTCGGGTTCCGTCTCGGCCGGGTCGGGCGGGTCCCCGGGATCGGCTGCTGCCGTTGTATCCCCGGCGGCAGCCTCCGCCCGGGCCGCCGAATCCGCCTGCGCCTGCGCCACGCTGTCCCGGACCGCCTGTTCCCGAGCAAGGCTGTCGGCCAGCGCGCTCCGATAGGCTTCCGCCTCGTGCGGATGGAGGACGGCCAGCGACCCGGGCGCGTCGACGCTGTCGGAAGTGACCACGACGCGCACGTCGTCCAGCGGGAGGTCCGGATCGAGGTAGTCGTCGAGGGAGACGCCGAGGCTGATGGAGTCCTCGACGGTGACGCGCGCGATCCGCGCCGAAGTGGTGTCCCGGGCCAGCAGGGCGACCTCCAGCACGATCGCGGTGTCGGCGGCTTCCCCACCGCCGTCCAGTGGGGCCGGACGCGTTCCCTGGGGCTCGGTGAAGTCCGGCTGGGCGTTGCGGTTGCGGTCGAGGTAGGCGCTCACCACATAATCGCCCGCCGGCAGGTAGCGCAGGGCGAAGATCCCCGCACTGTCGGTGACGGCGGTGTGCACCACGCCGCTTTCGGCGACCGATGCGTCCACCCGCGCGTCACCAAGAGGCTGGCCGGTAAGTCGGTCGATGACCGAGCCGGCAACAACGTTGGGGGTGAACTCCGGCCCGGTCGAGAAAAACAGCTCGAAGGGTTCCTGAAGGGCATTGCCGAACATGTCCTGAATGACCGGCAGCACCGTCACGCGGTAGACGTGCCCGGCCTCGAATCCGCCCAGCGCGCGCACCGTGAGTCCTTCGCGGCCGTGCGACACGCGCACCTCGCCCGAAGCCGGCGACACCACTACCGACTGGTCCAGGGTGCCCGCGCTGGGGCGCTCGCTGATGCGCTCGCTGAAGCGGAGGGTCACGGGAGCACGAAAGGGTTCCACGGTGGAGAAGGTATCCGGCTCGCTCAGGATCACGATCGGGGGAAGCCGGTCGGGAGGGCCTCCGGGAGGGGTGGCTTCGCGCGCACACCCCGATATCAGCGCGCCGAGCACAGCGGGCAACAGCAAGCGCATCGGCCCCGGATCTCCGCGCGTTACGGCGGCCGCCGACCCGTTTCCGATCGCGGGGATCACCGGTCCGCCAGCGCCGCCAGCTTCTCCTGCAGCTTGTCGTGCTGTTCGCGGAAACTGGCGAGCTTGCCGCGCTCGTGAGCCACAACCCGTTCGGGCGCGCGCTCGAGGAAGTTCCGGTTGGCCAGCTTGCGCCGGGACCCGTTCATCTGCCCGCCCAGACGCGCCACCTCCCGCCGGAGGCGCTCCCGCTCCCGGTCAAGGTCGATGACGCCCTCGAGCGGAATGAAGACTTCGGCGCCGTTCTGCAGGACCGCATGCGCGCCTACGCCGTGAGGCCGTTCGTCGAGCATCACGGACTCGACGCGCGCGAGCCTCGAGATCGCCTCTTCCCCGGCGGCAAGCGTCTCCGCGAACCCGGGGGACACCGAGGTGAGGACGACCGTCACGCGTCGGCCCTCTCCGACCCCGTATTCCTTGCGCAGACGCCGAACCCCGGTGATGAGTTCCTGCAGAGCCGCCATCCCGCGCTCCACCCCGGGTGCCTCCCATCGGGACTGCGCTTCCGGCCACGGCGCCACCATCAGCGCCGGAGCACGTTCGGCGCCCTCGGGCAACCGCAACCGTTCCCACAGCGCCTCGGTAACGAAGGGGACCACGGGATGAAGCAGCCTCAGGATGGTGTCGAAGGCGTGGGCCAGCGTTGCCCGGGCCGCCGTCCGGCTCGCTTCGCCCGCATCGCCGCGAAGGCGAGGCTTGACCATCTCCAGGTACCAGTCGGCGAATTCGCCCCAGAAGAGCTGCCGCAGCCGCTCCGCAGCCTCGTGCAGCCGGAATGCTGCGAGCGCCTGCGTCACCTCGCGGCAGGAGACCGACAATCGCGACAGCATCCAGCGGTCGGCCGCCTCCAGGTCGTCATCCACATCCTCCGGACGCGGAGCCGGCTCGTCTCCGAGATTGGCGAGCGTGAAGCGGCCCGCGTTCCAGAGCTTGTTGGCGAAGTTGCGCCCGGGAGCGAACGACGCCTCCAGATCGGTGTGATCCAGCCGGATATCCGCTCCCACCCCGCATTCGGCCACCATCGTATAGCGCAACGCATCGGCGCCGAAGCGTCGCACCACTTCGAGCGGATCGATCCCGTTGCCGCGGGACTTGGACATCTTGTGCCCGGTAATGTCGCGCACGGTGCCGTGCAGGTATACCTCGGTGAAGGGCGTCTCGCCCATGAACTCGAAGCCGGACATGATCATCCGAGCGACCCAGAAAAAGAGGATCTCCGGCGCGGTGGAAAGCACATGCCCGGGATAGAAGGCGCGGAGATCATCGGATTCCTCGGGCCAGCCGAACACCGAGAACGGCCAGAGCCAGGAGGAGAACCAGGTGTCCAGCACGTCAGGGTCCTGCTCCAGCTCCCGGGAGCCGCAGGCCGGGCACGCATCCGGGTCCTCCAGGGCGGCGAAGATCTCGCCGCACCCGCAGTACCAGACCGGGATGCGGTGTCCCCACCACAATTGCCGCGAGACGCACCAGTCGCGGATGTTCTCCATCCACTTCTCGTAGTCGTTACGGCGACGCCCGGGGATGAAGTTCACGACGCCGTCGCGCGAGGCCCGGAGTGCGGGCTCGGCGAGCGGTTTCATGCGCACGAACCACTGTTTGCTCAACCGGGGTTCGACCACCGTGTCGCAGCGATAACACTGGGGCACGGTGTGCAGGTGCGGCTTCGAGCCCGCCAGCAGCTGCGCCTCCTCCAGGGCCTCCAGCACCGCGCGGCGGCCTTTCTCGCGACTCATCCCGCGGAAGGCCGGAGGGACGTTCTCGTTCAGGCGCGCGTCCCGGGTGAGGATGTTGAGCAGCGGAGCCCCGGATCGGCGCGAGATCTCGAAATCGTTGATGTCGTGCGCGGGTGTCACCTTGACCATCCCGGTGCCGAATTCGCGATCCACGAAGTCGTCGCCGACGATCGGGATGCGACGCTCGGCCAGCGGGAGGACGGCGTGGGCGCCGATCAGTCCGGCGTATCGCTCGTCCGCCGGGTTCACGGCTACGGCCGTGTCGCCCAGCATGGTCTCCGGGCGCGTCGTGGAGACCGTCAGATACCAGGAGCCGTCGTCCGCCCGGTCCAGGGATCCGCCCAGGCCGCGTGCCTCGGCGGCGCGGCCCCAGGCGGCCTCTTCGAGAGGGTAGCGCAGGTCGTAGAGCGTTCCCTCGACCTCGTGCCCCTCGGCTTCCTCGTTGGAGAGCGCGGTCAGGCAGCGGGGACACCAGTTGACGATGTACTCGCCGCGGTAGACCAGGCCCTTCTCGAAGAGACGCACGAACACGGTGCGCACGGCTTTGCTCAACGCCGGCTCGAGCGTGAAGCGCGTACGCTCCCAGTCGCACGAACAGCCGATCGCCCGCAGCTGCTCGAGGATCAGGCCGCCGGTCCTGTCGATCCATTCCCAGGTGCGCGCGATGAAGGCTTCACGACCGAGGTCGTGGCGGGTCCTGCCCTCGGCGGCGAGTTGGCGTTCAACCACGTTCTGGGTGGCGATGCCGGCGTGGTCGGTGCCGGGGACCCAGAGAGCCGCCCTTCCCTGCATGCGGCGCCATCGCACCAGTACATCCTGGATGGTGTTGTTGAGCCCGTGCCCCATGTGCAGGACTGCCGTCACGTTGGGGGGTGGGATGACGACCACGAAAGGCTCGGTTCCCTGCCGGCGGGCTCGTTCGGCGGTCATGCGGAAGTACCCGCCGTCGAGCCAGCGGCGGTAGATGCGAGGCTCGATCGTGCCGGGATCGAGGCGGGGAGGGAGGTTCAGGTCGGTCATGTCCCGGGGGGACGGCGCACCGAATCCCTGCGCGTCGCCGCCCGCTCGGCGTCCATGCGTTCACGGATCGCCCGCGCGCGATCCTTCCAGGACTGCTCCACCGCGGCTGCGACGGCCCCCCGCTGCAGCTCCATCCATTCCCAGTCCCGTTCCCGCAGCTCGTTGATGCGCGAGGGGTTGGGGCCGAACTGGAAGGGGAGCGGGAGGGTGATGTCGCCCAGGTGGATCTTGCCCGGCGAAAATCCCCAGCGGCCGCCGTCCGCGTCCGTGTAGGTCCAGTCCATCGCGGCGACCCGT
Source organism: Longimicrobiales bacterium (assembly GCA_965221785.1). GTDB lineage: Bacteria > Gemmatimonadota > Gemmatimonadetes > Longimicrobiales > Gaopeijiaceae > BD2-11. The sequence continues at coordinate 2,268,268 of CBDCSR010000003.1, read as the reverse complement.
GCGGCTTCGGCGGTCGTGATCGAGTCGATCCAGAGCTCGAGGACCGCGGCCATCTCGAAGCGGGCGCGCTCCTCCAGGGTGAGGTCGAGCAATTCCGGGTCGATGGGGCGCCAGACCTCCGGGTTGTTCATGAATGGCCGCAACCTCTGCGCGGCGGTGCGCGGGTCGACGGCCGGAACCTCGATGTCGGCCACGACGACGCCCGGGTTCGCTTCCGCCGGGAGTTCCGTCTCCTCGCGCGCCGGAGGCACCTCGGGCTCGGGTTCCGGAGCAGGCGCAGGAGCTGTTTCATCGAGTTCGAGCAGCTGCACGACCTGCATGCCGTCCAGGCTGGCCGGTACGAAGACCGGCAGCGGCGCGACAGGTGGCGCTTCCTCGGGTCTCAGATGCGGGTAGACCAGAATCACGATCGCATGCGTCGCCACGGAGATGGCTGCCGCGACCCAGCGCACCCACCGGGGAGCCCCGGAGGAGGCGATCGAGCGGGCCGCGGGCGCATCCCCCATCAGCTCGAATCGACCTCCTCTACCGCAACCGGATTGGCCACCGTCCCCACACCCGGGATCTCGACCTCGACCCGGTCGCCCGACGCGAGCGGGCCGATGCCGTCGGGCGTGCCGGTCGCGATCAGGTCCCCCGGCTCGAGGGTCATGACCGCAGTGATGAAGCGGACCAGCTCCGGGATCGGAAACACCATCGTGTCCACGTGGGCGTGTTGGCGCACGCGCCCGTTGACGCGCGTGATCACCTCGAGCCGGCCGACATCCACGTCGGCTACCGGAACCGGTTCACCCACGGGGCAGAAGGTGTCGAAGCTCTTGGCGCGCGTCCACTGTCCGTCCCTGCGCTGCAGATCGCGCGCGGTCACGTCGTTCAGCGGCACGATGGCATCGACCACGTCCCATGCGTCCTCGCTCGCGACCCCGCGGGCGCGCTTCCCCACCACCAGCCCGATCTCTCCCTCGAAGTCCACCCGCCCGGCCCACGAAGGCATCCGGATTGTCCCGCCAGAGGCCAGCAGGGAGGAAACCGGCTTCAGGAAGATGATCGGCTCAGGGGGAACTTCAGTGCCCAGCTCCTGTGCGTGCAGCGCGTAGTTCTTTCCCACGCACACGATCTTGGTCGGGATATGCTGTAGGGTCATGGGGACGCGCCCGTGCTTTCCGTGGTTGAGGTGAGCAGAGGTCGAATCGGGACCGGCCCGACGCAGCGGCCGCGCCGCGGTTTCGGCGTTCTAACCGCCCGATGGCAGGCGGTTCCTCCGGCGCGTGTGCAGAAGCGTGCCGACCAATGCCCCCAGTCCGGCGATGGCGAGGAAGCCACCGATCACGGCCCACCAGAAGCCCAGGTCGGCGTGTCCGCCGGCCCATCCATCCGCCGAATGGCCGAAGGACAGGAAGGCTATGACCGCGTAAAAGGCTGCGACGAGAATGCCGGCGATCCGTTTCATGGAATCAGAGCCCGATTCGGGTGCCGCGCAGAGGCAGGACCCCTGTCGCGTGAAGGGAAGACCGCGAACGCTGGTAATGTACCCCGTTGGTCGCGGGGGACAAGCTGCCGACGGCGTCCCGGCTCTTGCCTATCCCGCCTGCTGCGCGGTCCACGGTTCGCCGGCGGGCTCGTAAAATGCACGCAGGGACTCCTCGACGCGGCGCCAGGGCCCGTGGGCGAGCGGAGCCGGGGGGAGAGACTCGAGCAGGTAACGGCCATATCGGTACTTGACGATGCGGGAGTCCAGAAGCACCACTGCGCCCCGGTCCCGGCGAGAGCGCACCAGGCGGCCGAATCCCTGGCGCAGACGAAGCGCTGCCTGAGGCAGCATGAGCTCCTGGAACGGATTGCCTCCGGCCGCCTCGATGGCTTCCATGCGTGCCTCGACCACGGGATCCGTGGGGACGCTGAAGGGAAGCTTCTGGATGAGCAGCGCGCGCAGGGGACGGCCCGGCACGTCCACCCCTTCCCAGAAGGAGGAGGTGCCCAGCAGGATCGCGTTTCCCGCCTCGACGAAGCGGGACAGGAGCCGGGACCGGTCATCCTCGCCGTGCACCAGCAGTGGCCAGGATCCCGCTCCGTCCGCCCGAAGCGCCTTCGTCACCGCACGCAGGGCCCGATGCGAGGTGAAGAGGGCGAACAGCCCACCCCGGGATATGTCGGCGAGCGCGGCCACCGCGCGGGCCGTGGCACGATCGAAGGAGCCGCTTCCCGCCGCACCTCCGAACGATGGCCGGGGCAGGTCTGACGGGACGCAGAGCAGGGTCTGGGCACCGAAGTCGAAGGGAGAGTCGATGCGTGCTTCGGCGACCTTCCGGGCGCGCGCGTCCCCGGGTTCGCGGGCGAGCCCGAGGCGTCTTCGCAGAAAGCTGAAATCCTTGCGCGTGGTCAGGGTCGCGGAGGTAAGAACGGTGGTGCGAACGCGCTCGAACAACTGTTCTCTGAGCAGTTGGTCCAGCTCGATGGGGGCGGCCGCGAGGTGAAGATTGCGCCGTTTGCCGCGCCGGGCACTTCTCTGCTCCACCCAGCGCACGTAGCGCTGTCCCTCTTCCGCCGGATCCAGGACGAGGCGCAGGCTCCGCGACGCATTCGTCAGACGGCGCTCGATGCTGCGCAGGTCGAGGATCCTTCCCTCCAGCGGTTCGCGCCACTCGTCGGTGAGCTCGATACGGGCGGAGAGTTCGGAGACCTCGCGCGCCAGCTCTGCGAGCGCGTCCAGCAGCGCACTGAAGCTCTCATGGACGCGTGCCCGGTCGATCGGTTCGGGGAGTTGCTCCGAACCGAGCCTGACGCGCACCCCTCCGGGCAGGGGCGTCATCTCGTCGAGAGTCTGGAAGAAGGCTTCGAATTTCGCGCGCGTGCGCGCGAGCGAAGGGAGCACCCGGTCCTTGAGGCGGCTCAGCAGAGGTTTCGCGGCGGAACCCGCCCGGGGACCCTCCGGCCGCACGCCATCTCCCGTCGCCGTGGGAAGGCCGGTGAGCTTGCGGCGCACCACGCCGGCCACGCGTTCCAGCCGGGTCAGCGTGGCGGCCAGCCCTTTTCGGCTCAGCCTTGCACCCAGATGGCTGGTGGCGGCGTCCTCGACGTTGTGCGCCTCGTCGAGGATCAGTCGCCGGTACGCCGGCAGCGCCGCGGACTGGGTGAAGTTGTCGGTCACGATGCGCAGGGAGAGGTCGGAGAAGAGCAGGTGGTGGTTCACCACCAGCACGTCGGCCGATGCCGCAACCCGGCGCGAGCGCTGGTAGAAGCAGGACTGGAAGTGCGGGCAGCGGGCGTGCAGGCAGATGTCGGAGTCGGACTGCACTTCCTCCCATACCTCCCGGGAGGGGGCGGTCGCCAGGTCGGCGAGCGACCCGTCCTCCGTGGCCGCGATCCAGTCGAGCAGCGCGTCGACCTCGCGGGTGCGGTCCTCGGCGAAGAGGGTGGCCGCGCTCTCGGCCGCCAGATGCGCGCGGCGGATGGAGATGTAGTTGCCCCTGCCCTTCATCAGCGCCCACCGGAAGTCCTCGCCCAGAAGCTCGCGCACGAGGGGAAGATCCTTGGCGACGAGCTGTTCCTGCAGGTTGATGGTGTTGGTTGAGACGACCGTGCGTTCCTTGTTGCGGATCGCCCAGCGGGCCGCGGGCAGCAGATATGCGACCGACTTCCCGGTGCCGGTGCCGGCCTCCACCAGGGTCACCCCTCCCTGGTTGTATCCTCGCGCCACCTCGGCCAGCATGGCGCGCTGGCCCGGACGATCCTCATAGCGCTCGTGCAGGCGCGACAGGGCGCCGCCCGGGGCGGCCACCGCCTCCAGGTCGCGGATGTCCAGGGGTTCGAGCGACGACGGCGGCGGCGGCTCCACCACCACGTACAGGGCTCGCGCCAGGTTGTCGACGATCGCACTGCCGACACCCCGCTCGTAGAGCTGGCCGGCCACACGGAGGTCCGCGTCGGAGGGCTCCAGCACCCCTGAGGGGTGGTTGTGCAGCATGATCTCGCCGGTGCGCGCGTCGGCCGCGGCGGCGAGAACGGCGGCCCGATTGCCCCTGGCCACGGTGCGCGGGTCAACGATGACGCGCTCGGGGGTCACGGTGGCGAGAAAGCTGACCTCGCGCCCGCCCGCCCGCGCGATCTGCTCGCGCATGCGGCCCGCCGCCTCGGGAGCGAGGACGAGATCGGGCCGGGGACGAGACCGCCCGGGGGTCACGATGCGGAGGTCCGGAGGTTGATCTTCCCTGCCGCCCGCGTCAGGTCTTGCGCTGCTTCTTGCGAGCTGCCGGGAACAGGACGTTGTTCAGAATCAGGCGATAGCCGCCCGAATTGGCGTGCAGCGAGAGATCCGTGGGCGGATCGCCGATCTGGTGCTCCGGGTCTTCCGGGTCGTGTCCGCCGTAGAAGGTCCAGGTTCCCTCGCCCCGGTTTCCGTGGATGTACTTGGCCCATCCGCCCTCCTGCGCCAGGATGATGGCGCCCGGCTTGATGCGGTCCAGGCGGAAGGAGGTGGTGAGCCCGTAGAAGTCGGAGAGCACGTCCTCATGGCTCTGCGTCAGCATCGACGGTACGGGATCCAGCTTGGCCGAGAACTCGAAGAGGGTGAACGTTCCCAGTTCCTCGCGCCACGGGGTGTTCACCTGATGGCCGTCGATGTCGCTGAAGGCGTTGACCGACGGGGAGAGCTGCACTTCGGCGTTCTGAAACCCCAGCGCCCGGGGCCACTGCATGTGTGCCGAGGCGTCGAGGGCCGGCGGAGTACCGTCGGCGAACGCGGCCGCGATATCGGCTTCCCGGGCCGCCAGGGCCAGGCCGAGCGTCTCCGTCGCCGAGCACATGGCAAAAAGGAAGCCGCCTCCTTCGACGTAGTCCAGAATCACGCTCGCAACCGCCTTCTTGAGCGCGGGCACGTGCGGATATCCGAACGCGGTCGCCACCTCCTGGTTTCGGGCCACTTCCTCCTGCAGCCAGGGAGCTCCCGCGTACGTGATGAAGAACTTGGAGTACTGGCCCGTGAAGTCCTCGTGATGGAGATGGAGCCATTCGTAGTTATCCAGATCCCCGTTCAGGACTTCCGGATCCCACACCTTGTCGTAGGTGATGCCCGCGTACTCGAGCGCCATCGTTACGGCGTCGTCCCAGGGCGTCGTGTTGGCGGGCGTGTAGATCGCAACGCTGGGCGCCTTCTCGAGGATCACCGCCTCCATGTTGGAGCGCGCGATCAGCGCGCGCATTGCGGCTACATCGGCGGCGCTCACGGGTTCGATGCTGACGCCGCGCAACGCCGCTTCCCGACGAACGTCCTGCCTGTCCGGCAAAAGGAAGGAGCCGTCCCGGTAGTTGAGCAGCCACTCCCCCGTCGCGCCCCGCTCGAGGCTCCAGTAGGTGAGGCCATAGGCCTTCAGGTGGTCGTCCTGATCCTGGTCCATCGGCACCAGCAGATGCTGGGCCCGCAGGGCTGCCGGAGCCAGCAACATGGCGGCGAGAAGCGCCGTCCGGGCCGTGCACTGCCCGGCTCTCGACCAGTTGAATGCGTTCACGATGCACCTCCTGACGCCCTCAGGCGTTCCAGTTCGCGGCGCGCCACCGGCACGACCGCGCTGTTGGGACGGGCCAGAATGAGTTCCTGGAGCAGCTCGATGGCTGCCGGCACGCCGGTGGGGGTGGCAGCCCGGTAGCGGGCCAGTTGCAGGATGGCTTCCGGCGCCTCGCTCGACTCCGGAAAAGTGGCGGCGAGAGACTCGCGCAGGCGGGCCGCCTCGCCCTGCTGGTCGATTTCGTCGGCGATGCGGGCGGCCATGGCGAGGAGGGGAGGCTGATCTTCCGGCGGCAGGGCGTGCACCGCTTCGTTCACCAGCGAGAATGCCGGCCCGGCGCCGTCCCTGTGGCGCGCGATGGATACCCTGCCCGCCAGCGCGGCCGCCTGCTCGCCGACCCGGTCCAGGATGCCGATCAGCTGCACGATCACCGTGGCATCGGTCGCAGGCAGTCCCGCCGCGGCGAGCATCAGGTTGATCCGGGCACCCTCCCGGTTGCCCGCCTCGAGCGCCAGCCACGCACGCTCCTGCGCGCTCAGCGGACCCTGAACCCCCTCCAGCACAAACGCCGCGGTCTCCGGATCGCCGTCCTCGCGGAAGCGTGCCGAAAGCGCCACTGCCAGCGGGTCGGCTTCGGGTGCGTTCGGAAACTCCTGGCGGAACGCTGCGAAGCGGTCCAGCAGCTCGAGCGGAGCGCCGGTCGCCGCCTCCAGGCGAATCACCTCGGCCAGAGCCCGTCGCCGCTCCGGCGAGCGCTCGGGCAGCCCGCGGGCGTACCGCTCCCTGGCCTCCAGCGCGCGCACGGTATCGCCGGCCACGAGCGAGGTGACGGCGATCTGTCGATCCAGCGTGCGCGCTCGTGAACCCCTCGGAGTCTCCCGACGCAGTTGCTGCAGGGTCCACAGCGCGAGCTGATCGGCGTCCTTTTCCTCAGCGAGCCGCAGCAATGCGTTGAGGAAGCCCTCGCGCTCACGCTCGGGAAGGTCTCCCGCAAACTCCCCGGCAAGGCGCAACGCCTCCGGCTGCAGGCGAGCTTCGAGCGCGATCTCGATCGCCGCCCGGCGGCGGGTCTCGGACGCACCTTCCGCCGCCAGCTCGCGCACCACTCCGGGTGCCAGCGCGGGATGCTCCCCGCCGGTGCGCATCATCCGCCGCAACGCTCCGGGCGCCTGGGCATCCGGTCCGTCGAGCGCGCGAGCCCATTCCATGAGGGCCTCGCGGGGACGCTCGAGCCGAAGCAGAACGTCTCCCGCTTCCACCGCGAGGACTCCACCACCCGCGCGGCTCTGTCCCCGCCGAAGCACGGACAGGGCTTCCTCGCCCCCGAACGCCCGTTCGTACACTCGCGCAACTTCGCGGTAGGAATCGGGCGAGGCCGGGTTCTGCGCGATCCAGGATTCCGCCGCGGAACGCAGCTCAGCCAGGGAATCCACCTCCAGGAGAATCCTCAGCTTGAGGTAGCGGGGGCCGGTGGACACGGGGTCGACCGCCAGGAACGCATCGATGGGATCCAGGACCTGCGACACCCGGCCCTGTGCCCGCAGCACGCGCTCCAGGGCGAAGATGGCTCCGGAAGAAGCAGGCCGCTCCGCCAACAGTGAGGTGAGGATCTCGACGGAGGCGGCATAGTCGCCCGCCGACTCGGCGCGCGCCGCCTCGCGCAGGAGCCTGGATTCCTCGCTCGAGGACAGTTGGGCATCCGCGGCGCCGGGTACCAGCGCCGCCAGGGCCGACACGAGCGACAGGGCCCCGGACAAGCTCCGGCGGGTGCCTTCGCTCACGATCCGTCTCCCGGAGGCGGGCTGGCCGCAGCCCGGTTGAGGCGCTCGAAGTACTCGATCACCAGGCGTCTCTGCGCCGGGGGCAGCCGACCCAGCACATCCGCTGCCGGAAGCTCGAACCGAAGCGCATTCATGTCCTCATCCGCAAGAGGCGCTACTACGTCTCGCTCGAATTCTCCGGGAACCTCGGATTCCCGCTCCTCCGACTCCTCGTCCCGCTCAAGGCTCCGTCCGGCGTCCAGAAGACGCTGGAAGAGCCGCTCCTGCCGTTCGATGGTTTCCGCGCGCAGACGTTCCATGGCAAGCGCCTCGGCGAGGGCGGCCGCCTCCTGCGCGAGTTCATCAAGGTTCCCGAGCGCCTGCTCTTCCGAGTTCGGCCGTTGCGCCAGATCACCGAGCTCGCCGGCCACTGCCTCCTGACCCTGCGAGAGCTGCTGCATCTGTCTGGCGAGTGCCTGCTCCCCCAGTTGCATCGGCATGAGTTCCTCGGTCTGGATGATCAGATCACCCTGACGCTGGGCGATGGTTTCGAGCATCTCCTGCATCTCCCCGGCTCCGCCCGAGGCCGCCTCCTGCCCCGACTGCCCGGCGCTTGCGATGGCCTGGAGCGCCACCTGGTTGAGCGCCCGCACGGCTGCCTCGGCGGTTGCGGTCGGGGACGGAGTCGACCCGCGCCGGCTGTCGAGCGCGTCCAGGGTTTCGCTGATGGCCTCCATGGCTTCGCCGATGGCGGTGCTGACGTCGCGATCGACCTGGCCCGAGGCCCGGGAGCCCGCGCTCAGATTCTCGGCCATGTTGCGCACGCCGCGCAGGAGCGAGGCTTCGTCGGCCCGCATGGCCGCCTGCTGCTCCGCGTTCGCGCGGCGCATCTGCTCCCGCAACGCGGCCTGCTGGCGGGCCAGGGAGAGGGCATCCTCCGCGGTCTGCTGGAGCGCCTCGCGGACCGCGGTGTCCATGGTCTCCGTCATCTCGGCGCGCGCTTCCGCCAGCGCCTCCTGAGCTTCCCTGAGCGCCTCAGCCGCCTCTCTGGCCTCCTGCGCGGCCGACTGTGCTTCTCCCGACTCCGCCTGCCGGCGGGCTTCGGCCATGTCGCGGCGGGCTTCGTCCGTACGCTCGCCTGCGGCCTCGGCCCGATCTCCGGCCTGTTGCTCTCCCAGCTCGTCGAGGTGCTCGCGCGCCTCCTCCATGCGCTCCAGGAGCGCCTCGGTCTGCTGCTCCAGGTCGGCCTGCTGGCGCGCGCGCAACTGGAGGGTGTCCCCCTCCTCCATCGCGTCGGCGAGCGCGTCCTCCCTGCGCGCCAACTCCGCGGCCTCCTCCTCGGCGGCGCGCAGTTCCTGTTCCGTGGCGGCCCGGCGGAAGCGCTCGATGGATTCCTCCAGACGCTGACGCAGCTCTTCCTGGTCCTGCGCGAGCCGCTCCAGCGCCTCCAGCGATGCCGTCTCGTCCATCTCGTCGAGGTTGCGCGCCATGTCTTCCATGCGTTCGCGCAGTTCCTCCGGCATCATCTCCTCGAGCAGACGCTGAAGCTCGTCCATCTCCTCCCTGAACTCGGGATCCGGAAGACCTGCCTGGCGCATGGATTCGGAGACTTCCTCCAGCTCCTGCCTCAGCGAATCCACCTCCTCGGCCAGTTCCTCCTGCGCCTCGAGCGCCTGCCGCAGCTCCTCCTGCTCCTCGAAGCTCAGTTCTTCCTCCCCCCGCGTTCCCGGATCCCGGCGCTCCTCGGCGAGCTCCGCCTGATTGCGGCGCTCCAGCTCGCGGGTTTCCTCGGCTGCTTCTCCCGCCTGCTCCGCCAGCGATTCGACTTCGGCGGCCGCGTCCTCGAGCATCTGCTGGGCCTGCCAGCGAAGCTCGGAGGCCTCCGGCATGCGCAGCGTGTATTCCGGGCTTTCGCCGATCTGCGGCGACGGCGCGTTGTCGACCACGCGCGCCCGGTAGCGGATCACGTCGCCGGCGAGCAGTCCCCAGTCGGACACGTCCAGGAGCGGGCGCACAAGCGCGCTCCTGGTGCCGGCCATTCCCATCCTGCGCACGACCGGATCCTCCGGTGCCCCCAGAGACCGCACCCGGTAGGTCACCAGTTCGACGGAGGCGAGCCCGTAGTCGTCCTGAGCCTGGACGACCAGCGGCTGCTCCATCGAGAGCGGCAGAACGGTGTCGCGGCCGGGAAAGACAATGGCGACGGCGGGCACGGAGTCGCGCACGAGGGTGATGTCGAGGGGGGCGGGCGGGAGCTCCGGACCGCCGCCGCGCGCGTCGACCAGGTCCCAGTGGTATACGCCCCCGACGCGCGGCGTCCAGTCGGCATGGAAGCGGGGGCCGTCGATCTGCAAGGCGACCGCCGGCCCGCCTGGCTCCTCGACCGCGAGGCTGGCGACCTGGAGTTCGCGGCTGGCACGTCCTTCCACGCGTATGCGGGTTCCCACCGGAATGCTCAACCGGGGCGCGGATCCCCGGTACTCCTCCGCATAGCGGCCGGTGTGGGGGGGAAAGGTGAGTTGAAGAACCAGATCCGCGACGAACAGCGGGTCCACCGGGGTGACCCGGTAGCGCTCGCTCGTGCTCCCGTCAGGGGCCGTCGCCCAGTACTCGAAGGCGGTTTCCACGGCGTTGAACCGGAACGTTGCGACGCTGTCGGGCACTTGGCGCGTGTCCGCGCGCGGCACCTCTCCGGGTGCGCTGGAGTGCAGGGTAACCTCGAGGCGTCCCATCGTTTCGACCTCGATGGTGACATCCGACCCGCGGGAAACCTCGATGTCCCCCGGCCGGACCACCAGCGGGGCATAACGCGGGCTCGCCATCACCCCGAAGGGAGTTGCGAGCCCCGACCAGGCGCGCCGCGACCGCTCCGGCGACGCGACCCATGCGGAGATCACAGGTACGCTGGCGACCACCAGCGCCCCCGCCCCGAGGCGCATCCAGCGCCCGCTGCGGCGGTGGAGCGATCCCGCCAGCACGGATGTGGGGGACGTGAGGCGTCCCGCAACCCGCGCCTCGGCACGGCGTGCCAGCGCGGCCGACACACCGGGCGGAACCGACCGGGAGAGTTCGAGCGAGCCGCGCACCACGCCGCGGGCCAGACCGGCCGCCTCCTCCATGGTTGCGGCGACCCGGGCTTCGTCGAGCCAACGGCGCCGGAGCCGGAGCAGCAGGGCGACCAGAGTGGCGACCGCCGCGATCGCGAACCCGTCCAGGATCAGTGGCGCAGCGCTTCCCTGGCGCCACCCCGCCGCACCCCCGAGCCACCAGGCGACCGTCAGGGTGATGGCCACGGGAACGGTCCCCCACAGCGCCCCCGCCATCCCGAAGCGGGTTCCGACGTGGCCGCGCACGGCCTCGAACGCGCCGCGGACGCTCGGGCGGGCCGCCGGGTTCAGGAGGCCCCCCTGGTGATGGCGTAGACGAACAGGTTCACGCCCATGCGCAGCGCCTGCTCGCGGGTCTCGGGGGGATCATCGTGCACCTCGGCATCCTCCCAGCCGTCTCCCAGATCGCTTTCGTAGCTGTAGAACAGCATCAGTCGGCCGCGCTCGAAGAGGCCGAAGGCCTGGGGCGGACCCCCGTCGTGCTCGTGGACCTTGGGCAGGCCTTCCGGGAACAGGTGAAAGGCGCGGAAAACCGGATGATCCGGGGGGATCTCCACGAGTTCGCGGCCGGGAAACACGCGCGCGATCTCCCGGCGGAAGGACTCGTCGAGACCGTAGTTGTCGTCGACGTGCAGGAATCCCCCTCCCAACAGGTAATCGCGCAGCGCGCCCTGCTCCTCCAGCGCGAAACTCACGTTTCCATGACCGGTCATGTAGACGTAGGGGTAGTCGGGGAGCGCGGGATCACGGAGGGTGATGGTGGCTTCACGATCCGCCACCGGCAGCCCGGTGTCGGTCGCGATCCGCTCCAGCAGGTTGGCCAGCGAGGAGGGGTTCGCATACCAGTCGCCTCCTCCGTCGTACTGGAGGCGCGCGATGGTGAGCGTCGAATCGACGGGCGCCACGACCGCGAGCACGGCCGCGAGGATCGGGAGAACAATCGGTTTCGGCATCGATCCTGAACCACTCCCGCCTGAGCGCCCATGGTGTGCGGTGCGCGTCTACTCCGTCTCCGGCCGGTCTCGCACAACAGTAGAATATACGATGCGGTACGCGCGGTTGCGAGACACTCCGATCCGGGCCATCAACTCCCGGACTGCTTCGCTCCGCCGCGCGCCTCCGGCCAGCAGTCCAGCGGCCACCTCCCGGGCGGCGGACTCGTCGGGTTCGCCCCCCTGAGAGCGGTCGATCACCAGTGTTACCTCTCCCCGGGGCGCGCGCTCTCCGAAATGGGCCCGGGCCTCCGCCAGGGTTCCTCGCACGAACTCCTCGTGCAATTTGGTCATTTCGCGCGCCACCGCCACCCGGCGGCCGGGGCTGCACGCGCGCTCGAGGTCGGCAAGCAGGCGGCGCAGCCGGCCGGGGGCCTCGAAGAGCACGGTGGTCTCCGGCGAGTCGGCGATCCGCTGCAGAAGAGCACGCCGTTCGAGGCCCTTGCGGGGCGCGAAGCCCAGAAAGACGAAGCGGTCCGCCGGCAGCCCCGACCCCACCAGAGCGGCCAGAACCGCGGACGGCCCGGGCACCGGAACCACGTCGTGCCCGGCTTCCAGCGCGGCGTCCACCACGCGCGCGCCCGGATCCGAGACCAGCGGGGTTCCGGCATCGCTCACCACCGCCGCGTCACATCCCGACTGCAGGCACTCGAGGACCCGCCCTGCGCGCGCCGCTTCATTGTGCTGATGCAGGGAGGTGAGGGGCGTGTCGACGCCAAGGTGCTGCAACAGCCTTCCGGTCCTGCGCGTGTCCTCCGCGAAGATCCTCTCTACCTCGCCCAGGACCCGGGCGGCGCGCCGCGAGAGGTCGGAGAGGTTCCCGATGGGGGTGCTGACGAGGTAGAGGATCGCCACCCCCCGCTCGCGTGTCGCCGACCTACAGGTGCGCCTCGATCTTCTCCTCGAGATGGGCCCTCGGAACGGCGCCGACGACGGTGTCGACGTGCCTGCCGTCCTTGAAGAAGAGAATACTCGGGATCGAGCGCACCCCGAAGCGGGCGGAGGTGCCCGGGTTGGTGTCCACATCCACCTTGCCCACCGTCACCCCACGGTCACCATATTCGTCTGCGAGCTGGTCGACGATGGGCGAGACGATGCGGCAGGGGCCGCACCAGGTCGCCCAGAAGTCCACCATCGCCAGTCCCTGGCTGTTCTCTATGTCGTTGGCGAAACTCTCGTCCGTAACCGTCAGAACTCGATCGCTCATCCTGGCTGATCTCCTTGATCCCGGTCCCGGGTCGTTCGTACGATGGAAGCGGAAGCGCTGCAACGCCCTTCCCTGCTTCCCTGATTGCTCAAGTATAACCGAATCTCGGCCGGTCATGGAATTCGACCCCGCAGCAGGGCCTGTGGATCCGTCACCGAACCCGCTGCACTACCCGGTGGACCATGTCGGCATCGCCGTCCGCTCGATCGAGGAGTCGGCGCCGCTGTTCGAGACGCTGACGGGCGAGCGGGCCTCGCCTCGGCGGTCCCTCCCGGAACACGGCATCGACGTGTGCTTCATCGGCGCCGTGGAACTGCTCGAGCCCCACGACCGGGGCGGCGCGGTCGCGCGGTTCCTGGCCGCCGGGGGCTCGAACCTTCATCATGTGGCCTTCCGCGTCGAGAACGTGAGCAGCGAACTCGACCGCCTGGTCGCCGCGGGGTTCCGGCCCATCGACCGAACTCCGCGGCCCGGTGCGCACGGTGGCCTGGTCGCCTTCCTTCATCCAAAGGGGACGGGGGGGGCGCTGGTGGAGCTGGTCGAGCGGGCGCGGCCGCTCAGCGCCCCGTGATCTTCTCCAGTTCGACCGACTCCACGAGCCACCCGGACGAAGTGCGGATCACGAACACGCCGACATCGTGATGGATCCGCTCTCCCCGTCGAACCTCGACGGATACCCGGGTGACGGGCCGATCGCGACCGGGGACCTGTTCCGCGGAGGTCACGTCGTAGCCGTCGTGCCGCAGCACCGCCGCAATTGCGTGCATGCGCACTTCGACCTCCTGGCGGGTCGGGCAACGGTCCGCGACCCCCAGCCAGGACGCGACCTTGCGGAGTCCGCAACGCAGCCCCCCGCCGGTGTCGGCGATCGAACCCCGGTGGGTGCCGAAGGTGTGCGCGAGCGCGTCGAGGTCCTGCCGGTTGGCGGCGTCCAGAAAACGTTCCGCGGCGCGAAGGGGGCCCGCACCTTCCTGAGCCGGAGGCAGCGGCGGAGAGGTTGCACACCCCGCGGCCAGCAGAGCCGTCGAGCAGTGGACCAGCAATCCACCCACCCACCGGACGTGTCCGTTCACGCCCGCTCGAAGGCCACCCCACCGGTGCCGGCGGCGGGAACGACGCGAATGGTCGCGGACTTCCCCGGATCTTCCTCGAGCAGCGACATGGCAAGCGGATCCTGGATGATGCGCTGAATCACGCGCCGCAACGGACGCGCGCCGAACGCGGGCTCGTAGCCCTCTTTCGCGAGCAGCTCCCGGACTTCGGGCGACACCTCGAGCGTGATGCCCAGTTCGCCGGCCAGCGCTTCCACCCGGGCAAGCTGCAGATCAACGATCGCGCGGATCGAAGCGCGATCCAATGGGCGAAAGAGAACAATATCGTCCACTCTGTTGAGAAACTCCGGGCGGAAGTGTCGCCGCAGCTCCCGGGTGACCGTTGTCTCCACCTCTTCCCAGGGATCGGCTCCCGCGTGCCGCAGGATGTAGTGGCTGCCGAGGTTGGATGTCATGATGATCACCGTGTTGCGGAAGTCGACGGTGCGCCCCTGGGAGTCGGTCAGGCGGCCGTCGTCGAGAATCTGCAGCAGGACGTTGAAGATGTCGGCGTGCGCCTTCTCGATCTCGTCGAACAGGATGATCGCGTGCGGACGCCGGCGCACCGCTTCGGTCAGCTGGCCGCCCTCGTCATAGCCCACGTAGCCGGGAGGCGCGCCCAGAAGCCGCGACACGGCATGTCTCTCCATGTACTCGGACATGTCGAGGCGCACCATCGCCCGCTCGTCGTCGAAGAGGAATTCGGCCAGCGCGCGCGCGGTCTCGGTCTTCCCCACGCCGGTGGGACCCAGGAAGATGAACGAGCCCACCGGTCGGTTGGGATCCTGAAGGCCGGCCCTTGAACGGCGGACCGCATTCGAGACGGCGCCAAGCGCTTCGTCCTGGCCGATCACCCGCCCGCCCAGCAACGCCTCGAGCCTGACCAGCCGTTCCCTTTCCGACTCCACCAGGCTCGCCACCGGAATCCCCGTCCATTCCGCGACCACGGCGGCGATGTCGTCGGCGTCCACTTCTTCCCGCAACCAGGTTCCACCCGCCTGTAGCTCGGCGAGCCGCTCCTCGGCCAGTCCGAGCGCGGCGGCGAGCGCCGGGAGCTCGCCATAGTCGATCTCTGCAGCTCGCTGCAGGTTGCCGGTTCGCTTCGCGCGCCCTGACTCGGTGCGGAGCGCGTCCGCTTCTTCCTTGAGCGTCTTCAGGCGCTCGATGGCGTCCCGTTCCGCCTGCCACCCGGCTTTCATGCTGGAGCTGCGTTCCCGCAACTGGGCCAGTTCGAGACGGATGCGCTCCAGGCGTTCCCGCGCCGAGGGGTCGTCGTGCTCATCCTCCAGTGCCTGTCGCTCGATCTCCAGCTGGATGGCGCGTCGCTCGACCTGGTCGATCTCGATGGGCAGGGAGTCGATCTCGATCTGGAGACGGCTGCCGGCTTCGTCCATGAGATCGATCGCCTTGTCGGGCAGAAAGCGGCCGCCGATGTAGCGGTCCGACAGCCGGGCGGCGGCGACCAGGGCGTCGTCGCGGATGCGCACGCCGTGGTGCACCTCGTAGCGCTCCTTGAGGCCTCTCAGGATCGCGATCGTGTCCTCCACCGACGGGGGCGCCACGTAGACGGGCTGGAAGCGCCGCTCCAGGGCGGGGTCCTTCTCGATGTGCTTCCGATACTCATCGAGGGTGGTCGCCCCCACCATGCGCAAGGCCCCCCGGGCCAGCAGAGGCTTCATCATGTTGCCGGCGTCCACCGCCCCTTCCGCGGCTCCGGCGCCCACGACCGTGTGCAGCTCGTCCACGAACATGACGAAGCGGCCCTCGGCGTCGGAGATTTCCTTCAACACCGCTTTCATGCGCTCTTCGAACTCGCCGCGGTATTTGGCGCCGGCGAGCATGGCCGAAATGTCCAGTGAGAGGAAGGTCTTTTCCGCCAGCGCGCCGGGAACGTCGCCGGCAACGATGCGCTGTGCCAGGCCCTCGGCGATTGCGGTCTTGCCCACTCCGGGCTCACCGATGAGCACGGGATTGTTCTTGGTGCGGCGCGCGAGCACCTTGATCACCCGGCGAATCTCGGCGTCCCGGCCGATGACCGGATCCAGTTTCCCGCGGCGCGCCAGCGCGGTGAGGTCGCGGCTGTAGCGTGCGAGGGCCTGGTACCGGTCCTCCGGTGTCTGGTCGGTGACGCGGTGGCTGCCGCGGACCGCCGACAGCGCCTCCAGCACGCGCTCCTCGGTGGCGCCCGCCGAGCGCAGGATTTCGCCCGCGTCGTCCTTCTCGACGGTGAGCCCCAGCAGGAGGTGTTCGGTCGACACGTAGTCGTCCCCGAGGTCCGCGGCGTGTCGCTCGGCAGCGGAGAGCGCGCGGGAGAGGTCGCGGCTGACGCGCGGATCCGATGCTCCCGAGACGCGGCCGAGCCCGTCGAGGGCGGCCTGCACCCGCTCGCCCACCGTGGGGGCGGAGACGCCGATCTTGTCCAGGATCGGCGTGACGATGCCCTCTTCCTGGCGGAGGAGGGCGTCGAGGAGGTGGATGCCGTAGACCTCCGCGCTCTCGCGCCCCGCTGCATCCACGATGGCGCCCCTCAGCGCCTCGGCCGCCTTCACGGTCAAACGGTCGACTTCGATCATCTGATGTTTCCCCTCCGTCTCGTCATGCAAGCTGTCGTCTGCCATTTTGGCAGACCGTCAATCTGCGCGGCGTCTGTCTGCCATTTTGGCAGACTTCGGCGGCAAGACTCCACTCCAACCCCCGGCGCACGGGTTTCCGGAGCGTCCGCCGTCCCCATGAAATTCAAGATTCGGACCATCCCGCGAGGCCGCGGTGTAGCCAGTTCCAGCCGGCTCGGCGCCCGCCGCTCGCGCGCTTGACAAGCCGAGAAGAAGCGATCCACGTTGCCCGGGTTCCGCGCAACCCGTGGCCGGAGGCAAAATGGCGACAGTCGATTCCGGGCCCCGCGGCGGGCTCCCTCCCCAGGCCTACGAGACCCTGCCGGGCGACCAGTATCGTCCGTACGTAGGTGCGCGCGAGCAAATCCTCGAGTTCACGCCCCGGGCCGTGCTGATCGGAGCCGTTCTGGGCATCGTGTTCGGCGCAGCCAACGCCTACCTGGGGCTGCGCGTCGGGCTCACGGTGAGCGCCTCGATTCCGGCCGCGGTCATGGCCGTGGCGATCTTCCGCGTATGGGGCGGCACCATCCTCGAGTCCAACATGGTGCAGACGGTGGGGTCGGCGGGGGAATCCCTGGCCGCGGGAGTCATCTTCACCCTCCCGGCGCTGTTCCTCTGGGCGCGCGAAGACCCCGCCATCCTGGTGAGCGTCACACAGATTACGGTGATCGCGCTCTTCGGCGGAATGCTGGGCGTGCTGTTCATGATTCCCCTGCGCTCCTACCTGATTTCGCGCGAACACGGAAAGCTGCCCTATCCCGAGGGCACCGCGTGCGCGGAGGTGCAGGTGGCGGGGGACGTGGGGGGCGGCAAGGCCCGCCTCCTCTTCGCCGGGCTTGGCGTCGGCGCCCTCTATCAGGCGCTGGCCAACCCCCGCGGGCTTTCGCTCTGGAACGAGTCGCCGGCGGCGCCCCTCCCGGGCAAGGCCCAGATCGGGGGAGATTTCACTCCCGAGTTGCTCGGCGTCGGGTTCATCATCGGCCCGCGCATCGCCACCATCATGTTCTCGGGAAGCGCGCTGGCCTGGCTGATCCTGATCCCGGTGATCAACGCCTGGGGCGGGAACGACGTGGTCTACCCGGCCACGGTCCCGATGGCGGAGTTGGGATCCGGAGAGATCTGGAGCAACTACATTCGCTACGTCGGGGCCGGAGCCGTGGCCTTCGGCGGCATCGCCACGCTTGCCAAATCGCTGCCCACGATGGTCGAGAGCTTCAAGCTGGGGCTGGGCGGCATCGGAAGCGGGGGCGCCGCGACTTCACGCACGCAGCGAGACCTGTCGATGCGCTTCGTCTTCACGCTCGCCCCGCTGCTCGCCGTGGCCCTCTGGCTCTGGCCGGGAGTGCCGGTGAACCTGCTGGGCGCGGTCCTGATCGTGCTTTTCAGCTTCTTCTTCGTAACGGTGTCCTCGCGCATCGTGGGGCTGATCGGCTCCTCCTCCAATCCGGTGTCGGGGATGACCATCGCGGCCCTGCTGCTCACCTCGCTGATCTGGGTGGGGCTGGGGTTGAACGACGGCACCGCCGCCTCCAAGGTCGCGGTGCTGGCGGTGGGCGCGGTGGTGTGCATCTCGGCGGCCATCGCGGGAGACACCTCGCAGGACCTCAAGACCGGCTTTCTCCTGGGCGCGACTCCGCGCTCGCAGCAGATCGGCGAGCTGATCGGGGGTGATCACCAGCGCGGCGGTGATGGGCGGGGTGCTCATCGTCCTCAACGAGTCCTATGGTATCGGCGGAGCGGAGCTGGCGGCGCCCCAGGCGAACCTGATGAAGCTGGTGGTGGACGGCGTGCTGGCCGATACCCTGCCCTGGATGTTCGTCATCATCGGCATGGCGCTGGCCGCCGTCGTCGAGTTCGGACTGAGGCTGCCCTCCCTGGCGTTCGCGGTGGGCCTGTATCTGCCGGTTTCGCTGATGACCCCGATCTTCGTGGGGGGCATGATGCGGCGCGCCCTTACCCGCCGGTATGCGGAGCCGGGCGGGGGCGGAGACCGGCTCGCCGACCAGCGCGAACGGGGCGTCCTCTTCGGATCGGGGCTGATCGCCGGGGCGGCGCTGGTGGGGGTGCTGATCGGGGGTGCGATCTACGTGATCACCCAGATGACGGGAGATCCCTCGCGGGCTGCACAGTGGATCTTCGGCCACGGGTGGTCGGAAGGCCTCTTCCCCGGGTCTTCCGAGCTGATCGGTACGCTCATCTTCGCGGGCCTCTGCCTGCTCCTCTGGCGCGCGGCCAACAGTGGAGAGGCCAGGGAGGCATGAAACACATGATGGCGAGCGGAATGCGCAGGCTCCTCGGGGCCGGACTACTGTGCCTCTCGCCCGCGTGCGGCGGCGAGGCGGCGCCCGAGGCCGCGGGGACGATCCCCCGCGACGTCTTCGTGGGCACCTACGTGGAGCTGCGCATGGCGGCCCTCCATTCACCCGACGGGCGGGTCAGTCCCGAGGCGAAGGCGGAGATCCTGGAGGCGAAGGGGATCACCGAGGCCGACCTGCTCGATTACATCGACGTCAACGGGGTCCGCGTGCAGTTCATGGTCGAAGTGTGGGCCGAGATCGACGACACGCTGAGAGCCCTGCGCACCGAAGACCAGCCCGCTCCCGCGTCCTGATCTGCGCCGGAGCCGGAGGGCGCGCCCTCCTCACTCCCACTCGATGGTAGCCGGCGGCTTGGAGCTGATGTCGTACGCCACGCGGTTCACCCCCGCGACCTCGTTGATGATGCGGGTTGAGGCGCGCGCCAGAACGTCCGGCGGAAACCGGTACCAGTCGGCCGTCATCCCATCCCGCGAGGTCACGGCTCGCAGCGTCACCGCGCAATCGTACGTGCGCGCGTCGCCCATCACGCCCACCGAACGCACAGGCAGGAGAACCGCGAACGCCTGCCAGATCTCGTCGTAAAGCCCGCCGGCCCGGATCTCCTCCAGGAAAATGGCGTCCGCGTTGCGCAGCACTGCCAGCCGCTCCCGCGTGACTTCGCCCAGGATGCGCACGGCAAGGCCCGGTCCCGGGAAGGGATGGCGCGCCACGAACGCTTCGGGGAGGCCCAGTTCCCGTCCCACCCTGCGCACTTCGTCCTTGAAGAGTTCCCTGAGCGGCTCGATCAGCTCGAAGGGCATGTCGTCCGGGAGCCCGCCCACATTGTGATGGGTCTTGATGGTCGCGGACGGTCCCCGCACGGAGAGGGACTCGATGACGTCCGGGTAGAGCGTGCCCTGTACGAGCAGGGAGGCGTCCTTGCCGGCTTCGCGCGCCGTGCGCTCGAACACGCGGATGAAGATCTCGCCGATGATCCGGCGCTTGCGCTCGGGATCGTCGACCCCGGCGAGACCTTCCAGGAATTCCTCGCGCGCGTCGGCGACCAGCAGCTCCATCCCCATGTGCCTGCGGAAGGTGCGCTCCACGCCCTCGCGCTCGTCCTTCCGGAGCAGTCCGTTGTCCACGAAGATGCAGGTGAGGCGGTCCCCGAGTGCCCGATGCACGAGCGTGGCCGCGACCGAGGAGTCGACGCCGCCCGAGAGGCCGCAGATGGCGGACCGACCTCCCGCCTGCTCGCGGATCGCGGCGATGCTCTCTTCCACAAACGCGCTCGCCGTCCAGCTCGGACGGCAGTCGGCGACGCGGAAGAGAAAGTTGGAGAGCATCCGGTCGCCCTCGGGGGTGTGCGCGACTTCCGGGTGAAACTGCACTCCGTAGATGGCCCGATCCTCGGCCCGGAAGGCCGCCACCGGGAGACCTTCGGTCGAAGCGACGACACGATATCCTTCCGGAGGCTGGTCCACGTGGTCGCCGTGTGAACACCAGACCATGACGGGATCTTCGCGGGCGAATCCTGCGAACAGGCCCTCCGTTTCCCCCAGGCGCAGCTCGGCTCGCCCGTACTCGCGCTTCCCGTACTCCACCCGTCCGCCCTCCCGCTCGGCGATCAGCTGCATGCCGTAACAGATTCCGAGGACCGGCACATCCATGTGCAGCAACTCCGCCTCCACCCCCGGCCCGTCGTCCTCGTAGACCGAGGACGGCCCGCCCGAGAGCACGATCGCGCTGGGCGCCCAGCTCCGGATCCACTCCAGGGACCGCGTCGGCGGGTGGATCTCGCAGAAGACCCGCTCCTCGCGGATGCGGCGCGCGATGAGCTGGGTGAATTGCGATCCGTAATCGAGGATAAGCACGCGGTCGCGCGGCCTGGTGAAGGTCATGACGGAATCCTCTCCCCGCGAACCAGGTCGGCGAAGGTCTCCCGCTGGCGGATCAGGTGGAGTCCACCGCCGGCAACAAGCACCTCCGCGGGGCGCAGACGGCTGTTGTAGTTCGAGGCCATGGAGAAACCGTAGGCCCCGGCGGTCCTCACCACCATCAGATCGCCTGCGGAGGGCAGCTCGATGGCGCGGTCGCGCGCGAGAAAATCGCCGTCCTCGCACACGGGGCCCACCACGTCGCTCACAACCGTCGGGGCGCCCGGACGCGTGCGCACCGGCTCGACCTGGTGATACCCGCCGTAGTGGCTGGGGCGCAGCAGCTCGGTCATGCCCCCGTCGGTGATCACGAAGGTCTTGTTCCCGGATCGCTTCACGTACAGGACGCGCACGATGAGCGTCCCGGATTCGCCCACGATGAAGCGACCGGGCTCCAGAATCAGCCGGAGCCCGCGCCCGGTCACGGCAGGCAGCACCGCCGCGGCGACGCGCGCGAGATCGATCTCGGAGTCGTCCCCGTAGGCGACACCGAATCCACCACCCAGATCGACGTACTCGAGCGGGATGCCTTCGTCGGAAAGCGCCTGTTCCAGGGCGAAGATCTCGCGCGCGGCAGTTTCGTACGGTTCGGCGTCCACGATCTGAGACCCGATGTGGACCGCGATTCCCGCGACCCGCAGCGCAGCCCGGGAGGCCGCCCACCGGTAGAGGTCCATGATTTCGTCGGCGGGAACGCCGAATTTGGTGCCGGCGTGTCCCGTTCGGGTGTACTCGTGCGGCGTGGGCGAGGTGATGTCCAGGTTCACACGCAGCGCGATGCGGGCCTGCACGCCCCGCCGGACGGCGATTCGTTCGAGCAGGTGCAGCTCTTCACGGCTCTCCACGTTGAAACCGTAGATGCCGGCTTCGAGCCCGGCGCCCAGCTCCTCTTCGCTCTTGCCTGCGCCGGCGAAGACGATCCGCTTCGCGGGAATCCCCGCCTCGAGGGCGCGCGCCAGCTCTCCTCCGCTCACGATGTCGGCGCCGGAACCGAGACGGGCCAGGCGGTTGAGGAGCGCCAGGTTTCCGTTGGCCTTGACCGAATACGCCACGAGCAGGCGGGCACCCGGAAAGGCGGCTTCGAAGGTGCGGTACCTGTCTTCCAGCAAGGCCCCATCGTAGAGGTAAAGGGGGGTCCCGAAGCGAGCGGCGATGTCGTCGAGGGCGAACGGTCCGCAGCGGAGCACGCCGTTCGAGCGAGCCAGCGGAGTCACCTCAGTATGCCCGCGCCCACGCCACCTCCATTTCAGCGACTCCGCCGCCGATGCACCGCGATGGCCGACTGGACGACGCGAACTCGTCGTCGGGGATGACCCGGATCGTGGCCCTGGTCGCCTGCTTGACTCTCTCCTCCACCTCGCGGTCGCCGCTCCATCCGGTGTACACCAGTCCACCCTTCGCATCCAGGATCTCCTTGAGCTCGCCGAGATCCGAGATCCCCCGGTGGGAGTTGGCTTCGCGGCGCGCGCGGGCGCCCTCGAGCAGGTCTTCGTGGAATGCGTCGAGAAGCGCGGGCAGGGTGGCCAGGGCCTCTTCATGCGACAGGAAACGCTTGCGCTCGCCGCCGGAGAACGGAACCCGCCGGGCCAGCACGACCTGCCCCTTTGCCACATCGCGCGGCCCGATTTCGGCGCGAAAAGGGACGCCCTTGCGTTCCCACTCGTAGAACTTGGCCCCGGGGTTGAGGTGGTCGCGGGCATCGATGCGCACACGCAACCCTGCCGAGACCAGCTGGTCGCGGAAGCGGTCGGCCGCTTCCAGCACCAGTACGCGCTGCGCGTCCGTGCGCCAGATGGGCACGACCACGACCTGAGCCGGAGCGATCCGTGGCGGCACGATGATGCCGTTGTCGTCGCCGTGGGTCATCACCATCCCCCCGACCATGCGCGTGGATACTCCCCAGGAGGTATTCCAGGCGTACTCCTCGCGCCCCGCCTCGCTCTGGAAGGTGAGGCCGAACTGGCGCGAGAAGTTCTGCCCCAGGAAGTGGGAGGTCCCCGCCTGGAGCGCGCGATTGTCCTGCATCAGCGCCTCCACGGAATAGCTTCGCACCGCGCCCGCGAACTTCTCCGATTCGCTCTTGAGCCCGCTGACCGGGGGCATCGCGATCCAGTCCTCCTGGAACCTGCGGTACACCCCCAGCATGCGCCGCGCCTCCTCCTCGGCTTCCTCCCGCGTCGCGTG
This sequence comes from Longimicrobiales bacterium, assembly GCA_965221785.1. Classification (GTDB taxonomy): domain Bacteria; phylum Gemmatimonadota; class Gemmatimonadetes; order Longimicrobiales; family Gaopeijiaceae; genus BD2-11. The sequence continues at coordinate 2,245,580 of CBDCSR010000003.1, read as the reverse complement.
TGCGGTGTGTCCCTCCTGCCAGAGGAACTCCGAGGTGCGCAGAAAGAGTCGGGTGCGCAGCTCCCAGCGCATCACGTTGCACCACTGGTTCAGCAGCAGGGGCAGATCGCGGTAGCTCTGCACCCACTTGGCGTACATCGAGTAGATGATTGTCTCGGAGGTGGGCCGCACGACATAGGGCTCATCGAGCTCCTTGCCGCCGGCGTGGCTCACGACCGCGAGCTCCGGCTTGAAGCCTTCAACGTGCTCCTTCTCGCGCTCGATGAAGCTCATCGGAATGAGCAGGGGGAAGTAGGCGTTCTCGTGGCCGGTTTCCTTGAAGAGACCGTCCAGTCCCTGCTGCATCAGCTCCCAGATGGCGTATCCCCAGGGACGGATGACCATACATCCCCGCACCGGCGAGTAATCGGCCAGCTCGGCGCGCTGAACGACATCGTTGTACCAGGCCGAGAAGTTCTCGCTCCGGGGCGTCAGCCGCTTGTCATCAGCCATTTGTCTGGTCCTGGGGGTGGCCCGCGGCGCCGCGGGGAGGGTCGCGTCTGCTCTCTCGGCGGAATACGAAGAACCCGGGAACACTGAAGAGCAAGAGCGAGGAGACGAACCACGATACGCGGAAGGGCGCGCCCGTCAACTCGTTCAGGAGCAGCGCCACCAGGGCGCCTCCGCCGAGGGACATTGCCGCCGCCGCCGCCAGAATGCAGTACTCGAGGATGTTGAGCCGGCGCACGGCGCGGGCCATGTCCCTGCGCACCCCCTTGTTGCCATCGGCTACCATTCCGGGGGCGCTCCATGGTAGAAGTAGACCCGGTGCCCGGTGCCCCGACCTGTTCGGACTTCGCCGTACCAGCCCTCCAGAGGGATCCATTCGCCCCAGGCCACGGGCATCAGATTCCCTTCATTCGCCCCCGACGGTACTGCCGCATGGTAGACGATCGCCCGAATCGCGACCAGAGTCGAATCGCGGGCGGCCCGTTCGGGCAGCAGTTCCCGCAGGGTTCGGCTGAATTGCGCGCGCCCGCCCGGGTCCCGGGCGAGCAGATGCAGGGTGAGGCGGCGTTCCAGAACCGGATCCGGTACTTCATCGAAGAGAACGAGGGGAATCGCCTCGGCGTTGTCGGCACCGAAGGACGAGCGTGGCGGGGGGGGCGCCGAAGCGGGCGCCGCATCCTCCCTCGCGTCGGGTGGGCGGTCGGGAGAACAGGCTCCGGCGCACAGGCACGCCACAGCCCAGAGGAGTGTTCGCGGCTGGTGCCGGCCTTCCCGGCGAGTGGTCATGGTGTCGGCCTGCCCCGGCGCAGGTCGGCCAGCGAGATTTCCTGCTGGCTGCCTTGCGCCATGTCGCGGATCACCGCCACCCCTCTCGCCGTCTCTTCCGGCCCCAGAAGTATGACCTTGCGCGCCCCCTGCCGGGCGGCCATGGCGAGCTGCTTGCGCACGGGACGCTGCTCCAGGGCATAGGCGACGGTTGAACCCGCCTCCCGCAGGACATGGGCGATTTCCCGTCCCAGCAGACGCTGTGCCGGCGACACGCTGGCGATGAACCAGTCGATCGACGGAGTCGCCCGCGGGAGCAGTTTCCGATCGCGCAGCAATTCGGTGAGCACCACATCCCCCATCCCGAACCCCACCGCCGCAAGAGGTTCGCCGCCGACCCGCTCGAGCAGCTGGTCATAGCGGCCTCCCCCGCAGATGGCGCGCATTTCGCCCCTGCGATCGAAGAGTTCGAAGACGATGCCGGTGTAATACGCCAGCCCGCGCACGATGCGCAGGTCGAAGCGAAGGAAAGGATCAAGCCCCATCGCCGTCAGGTCCGCCTCGTAGCGGCGCAGTTCGGCGAGACTGGCGCCCACGGCATCACGTTCGCCAAGCAGGTCTTCCACCACATCGAGCCCGGAACCGTCCAGGATCTCCAGAAGGGCATCCACGGCCCGAGGGGCCAGCCCGGCGGACTCGCGCAGCCGGGCGCGCGTCAGGTCCGGGCCCACCCGTTCGTACTTGTCTATGTCGATGTAGGTTGCGGCGATCCGGTCTCCCGGCACGCCCAGCGCGTCGAGAATCGCGGAAAGCAGGCGGCGATCCGAGACCCGGGCCAGGAAATCGTCCGGTCCCAGGCCCAGCGCCCGCAGAGCGTCGACCGCTACCGCCAGGATTTCCGCATCCGCGCCCGTCCCGGCTTCACCGAGGATGTCGACGTTCCACTGGAAGTGCTCCCGCAGACGCCCCCGCTGCTGCCGCTCGTAGCGAAAGAGCTGCGGGATCGAGAACCAGCGGATGGGCTTCGCCATGGCCCGGCTCCGTTCGCCGAGCATGCGCGCGAGTGACGGCGTCATTTCAGGGCGCAGAGATACCTCACGCCCACCCTTGTCGACAAATGCGTACAGCTGCCCGACGATTTCGTCGCCGCTCTTTTCCCGGTAGAGTTCCAGCGGCTCCAGCGGAGGCCCGTCGTATTCCTGGAAGCCGTAGCGACGCGCCATGCTGCGCCAGCTTCTGAACACGTGCTCCCGCTCGGCCAGGGCCTCCGGGACAAAGTCCCGAAAGCCCGGAAGTCTGGGGAAGGCTTTCCCTTTTGGCATGGCGGCGAATCTACGCGCTTCGCTCGACGCGTCAAACCCGGAAAGGGGTTGGGAACGGCTGGATGCAAAGCTCGTCGAGGGCGCTGCCGACCGTGTGGCAGGATCCCGTGACCACTGCCGTGCCGCCCTCCGCCCGTTCAGCCACTCTGGCCAGAGCGCTGCCGAAGTCCGCCTCCACCTCGAGCGTGAACCGTGGTGCGAGCGCGGCCGCGACCTGGCCGGGGTTCCACCTTCGTTCGCCAGGTGCGGACGGCGGCTGGGTCAGGACCGTTGCGTCGACGACCGCGAGGAGACCCGGAAGCATGCCCCCCCAATCCTTGTCCCCCAGAATGCCCGCGAGAACCACGATCGGCCGCGGAAGACCGAGTGACCGCAGGGTGTTGGCGAGCGTCTCCATCCCGGCCACGTTGTGAGCTACGTCGAAGACCCAGGTTACGCCGCTCTGCCGCACCAGCTGAACCCGACCCGGCCAACTCACCTCTGCCAGGCCCCGCACGACGGCCGGTCGCGCGGGTCGCAGTTTTTCCGGAAGCGATTCGAGCGCCCGCGCCGCCAGCGCCGCGTTGGTCGCCTGGTGCCCTCCCGCCAACGGCACCGAGAGCTCGAGGTCACCCCAGGCCTCGGAGGACATGCGAAAGCTCGTGCGCGACGTCGAGAGCTCCAGGTCTCGCAGGTCCCTCAGGGGATCCAGCACGACGAATGGGGCCTCGGCCCGCGTTGCCCGATCCCTCAGGATTCGCAGCACACGCTCTTCCGTCTCGCTCGTATGAATGGGAATGCCGGGCTTCATGATCCCGGCCTTCTCGCGGGCAATGTCCTCCACCGTGGGGCCCAGGTAGTCCGCGTGGTCGAGCGAGACGTTGGTAATGCAGGTCACCAGCGGGACGATCACGTTGGTCGCGTCGAGATGTCCGCCGAGCCCGACCTCCACCACGGCGACGTCGACTTCCCGGTCGGCGAAGACGCCGAACGCCAGGGCGGTGGTCGCTTCGAAGAAGGTGGGCCCGATCCGGTCTACGGCGACGTGCAGGTCGGCCGCCACCCGCGTCATGGTCTCGCGTTCGACCGGACGGCCTTCCACCTGGATGCGCTCGCGGAAATCGCACAGGTGGGGTGATGTGTAGAGCCCGGTGCGCAGGCCGGCCTCCCTCAGCACCGCGGCGCACATCGCCGCCACCGACCCCTTCCCGTTGGTTCCGCCGATGTGGATCGACGGGTAGGCGAGCTGTGGCTGCCCCAGAGTCGCGAGCAGTGACCGGGTCCGTTCAAGACCCCACTGGACACCATGCCCCAGTCGCGGAAACGGTTCGTGCACCGCAGGCGCCCCGGCCTTCAACGCCGTATTCTCCAGCGGGTGTGGAGCGGCGCCGGAGGGCTTCAGCCCTGGGGCTTCCACCCCGCCCACATGTGCCGCAGCAGAAGTGCCACTGTGGCCTTCAATTCCTTGCGCGGCACGACGCAGTCGAGCATGCCGTGCTCAAGAAGGAATTCGGATCGCTGAAACCCGTCCGGAAGCTCCTGCCGGATCGTCTCCTCGATCACGCGAGGTCCGGCAAACCCGATGAAGGCGTCGGGTTCCGCGAGGTTGACGTCGCCCAGCATGGCGTAGGACGCGGTGACCCCGCCCGCTGTGGGGTTGGTGAGGATGGATATGTGGGGCAGGCCGGCCTCGTGCAGCCTCGCCAGCAATGTTGCCGTCTTCGCCATCTGCATCAGCGACAGGATCCCTTCCTGCATGCGGGCTCCGCCGGAGGCGCTCACGACGACCAGCGGGACGTGCTCGCGCAGGGATCTGTCGATGATTCGGGCCAGTTTTTCCCCCACCACCGAGCCCATCGATCCTCCGATGAAGGAAAAGTCCATCACCGCCAGCGACACCGGGATGCCGTCCAGTTTGCCCGCACCCACCACCATGGCTTCCTGTCGTCCCGCGCGCTGCTCGGCCACCTGCACCCGGGCGGTGTAGGGTTTCGAGTCGACGAAGCCCAGGGGGTCGGCGCTGGCCAGGCCCGCGTGCGCCTCGCTGAAGGAATCTTCGTCCATCAGGAGACGCAGATAGTCCGAAGCCCCGAACCTGAAGTGAAACCCGCACTCCGGGCACACGGAGAGGTTCTGCGTGAGTTTTTCGCGGTACAGGATGGCGCTGCATCCCGGACACTTCCTGAAGACGTCGCTCGGGACATCCCGGCGATCCTGGGCGCGCAACGGCTTCTTGGGCTTGTTGAACCAGGCCATGGCGTGTTCAGTTCTGCCGGGCGGCGCGCACGGCGAGCGCCGCAGCCACCCAGCACATCAGCAGAAAGGAGCCCCCGTAGCTGATGAACGGAAGGGGAATGCCGGTGACCGGCACCAGCCCGACAGTCATTCCCGTGTTTACGAAGACGTGGGTAATCCAGGCGCCGAAGATACCGAAGAGCACGAAGCTTGCAAAGTGACTGCCGGTTTCGGTCGCCATGCGGACGAGCCGGAACAGGACATAGGCGAAGCCGGAGAGGACCAGCAGCGTGCCCACGAAGCCGAACTCCTCGCCGATCACTGCGAAGATGAAATCGGTGTGCTGCTCGGGCAGGAAGTTGAACCGCTTCTGGGTGCCCAGCGTGAACCCCTTGCCGGTCAGCCCTCCGCTGCCAATGGCGACCTTCGACTGGACGAGGTGGTAACCCGCCTGCTGCGGATCAAGACCAGGGTCGAGAAACACCAGCACCCGGTTCTGCTGGTAGGGCGCCAGGGAGTCCCAGAGAATCCGGGCGACCGTGCCCACGGCCAGATTGAACACGAGCACCGCTACGTACTCGAAGGTATAGAGGCGGGAGCGGCGCAGATAGAGAAGCCCGATCAGCGCCACCATGTACGCCGAGAACAGCCACGTGTTGAAAGAGACGACGAGCGCGATGGCCGGGCTCACCAGCAGGAACAGATAGGTCAGCGGGATTCCCGACCAGAAGAGCACCGCCATCAGGATGCCCACGAAGGCCATCGCGGTTCCCAGATCCGGCTGTAGCAGAACCAGGAGAAGAGGAAGCCCCACCAGCGCGCATGGCGCGATCACGTCGGTCAACTGCCATGATCGCCGGGAAGCAGGCCCGGTCCCTTCCCGCCGGGACGCCATCAGGCGCGCCAGGGCCAGGATGGTCGCAATCTTGGCGACTTCCGCCGGCTGGAACTGAAAGCCGCCGAACTGGAGAAAGCTGGTCACCCCGGCCGCGGTTCCCCGGCCGGTACCTACGACCAGCGTGATGGCCAGCAACACTACCGCCAGCACGTAGGCGGGCACCGCAATCCACTCGATCCAGTTGCTGGAGATCCGGCTGATGATGGTGAAGGCCGTCAGCCCGAACACGAACCAGACCAGCTGCCGGATCCAGACGCCTTCGACGACAGGGCTGGGAACGTTCAGCTGGCCCGTCGAATAGATCATCGCCACGCCGAAGGCGGAGAGGGCGAGCAGGGCGAGGACGAAGCCGCTGTCGAGGGCCCACCGTGAGAACAGGGCCCTCATGGGGTGAGTTCCGCGGTGTAGGATAAAGTCACCAGATCGCCCACGGAGCAGGCGTGCCCGTCAGAAGGTGTTCGCGCAGCGTCTGTATGGTGTCTGTGGGGATGCCGTAGCGCTTGCGCAGAAAGTAGTCCGCGGACTTGGCGGCGAGTGGGGCCGCCACGATGGATCCGCTCTCTCCCAGCTCCACCAGCACGACCACGACGATCTCCGGCTGCTCCCCCCGGGGGCCCGCCAGCGCCGCGAACCACGCGTGGCTGCGGTCCGGATCCTGTGCGTTCTGGGCGGTGCCCGACTTGCCCATGAGCTCCCAGTGCTGGACCGAGGACAGATACCCCGTGCCGCCCGGCATGAAGACCCGCTTGAGCCCCTCCATCAGAACCTCGCCGTGCTCCGGTGCAATGCCGATGTCCCAGGTCTCGCTCGCCTCCTCCCCCCGCAGGATGCGTGGCGCGGGAGCCTGCCCGCCCCGCGCCATGGCGAGGTAGAACTGGGCGATCCCCAGGGGGGTCTGGTCGTTGGGGCCCTGCCCGATCGCGAGGGACAATACCTCCGTTTCCTGCGCACGATACCCGAAGCGCTCCTCCCAGAAGCCCAGGCCGCTCGGAAACACCCCCGGTGACTCACCGGGCAGGTCGATGCCGCACTGGCGCGCGAAGCCCATCTCGTTGGCATTGGCCAGAAGACGCTCCAGCCCGATCCTGAGGCCCAGCTGGTAGAAGTACACGTTGCACGAGTGCTGGATGGCCTCCACGAGATCGAGAGCTCCGTGACCGGCTTCCTGCCAGCAGCCGAACCTGCGGTTGCCGACGAACATCCCTCCCGTGCAGCTCCGCGGCATGTGCTCGTGCGCCTCCACCAGGCCGAGCTGCAGCCCGATGGCCGCGACCGCGAGCTTCCACGTGGACCCCGGCGCGTAGCGTCCGACGACCGCGCGATTGAAGAGCGGCTGGTCGGGGTCGCTGTTGAGGGATGCCCACTCCTGGGGCTCGATCCCCCCCACGAAGCTGTTGGGATCAAAGGTAGGAGCCGAATACAGCGCGAGTACGCCACCGTCTTCGGCATCCAGCACCACTGCCGCGCCGCGCATGGAGTCGGGGAAGATGTGATGGACCCACTCCATCAGATCGAGGTCGAGATTCAGTTGCATGTCCACCCCGGGTTCGGGCGCCTGCACGACCTGTCCGAAAGGAGAGCTGACTACCCGGCCCAGCGCATCCACCTCCGAATAGCGCAAGCCCCGCTTCCCCTGAAGCCGGGCTTCATACTGCCGCTCCACCCCCTCCTTGCCCACCGTCATGCCGCGAGAGTACTCCGAATACCGTTCCTGCTCCAATTCCTCCGCAGTGACTTCGCCTACATACCCGATGAGGTGGGAAACCGCGTGCGCAGCCTGGTATTGGCGTTTGGGATCCATCCGGACCACCACGTTCGGCAACTCCGCACGGTGCTCCTCGAGCGCGGAGACGAGATCGAAATCGGCGTCGCCGTCCACCAGGAGCGGTTGGTAGGGTTCGCGCCGGGCCCGTTCGAGCAGCAGTTCGATCCTCTCATCGTCCAGATCGAGGTACGACTGCAGACGCTCGAGCGTGGTCTCCATGACCCCGGAAGCAGCGGAGGGGAACACATGCACCGAATAGCCTGGAACGCTGCTCGCAACGACCCGCCCGTCGCGATCGAAAACGGCGCCGCGGGGGGCTTCAATGGGAAACGGCCGGAGTCGGTTCGATTCCGAGCGAAGCTCGTATGTGTTGGCTTCGAGCACCTGGAGGCGGAAGAAGGCGACGGTGAGAACCGCGAAGAGCGCTATCAGTCCGACGATGGCGATGCGAGCGCGCCGCGGCGCCTCCGGATTGGAAACCTGGAACTGATTCATGACTCGCCCTCGCTGAAGGGACCGATGAGCTTCACGACGAGCACGCCCACCAGAGCGGCATAGAGCGCGGCCGGAACCGCAGTGAGAATCATCGGTTCGATGAAGCCGCTCATGACACCGGCGGCCTGCTGCAGGATCCAGTGAATGAAGTCACGCAGCCACTTGCCGGTGACGAAATAGATGATGTGAAAGGAAAGCGATGCGATCGGCACGAAGAAGGCCCTGGTCTGCACACCCAGAATGCCCACCACGGTCATCGCCACGGTGTTCGCGCCGAAGGCCACGAGCGTGAACGCGTCTTCCAGCATGCCCAGGGTGAAGCCGACGCACGCGGCAGTCCCGAATCGGACCCTGCGAACGTGGAGCAGGAGTGCGACCGTCAGCAGATCGGGAGCTTCGGCACCCATCCCCAGGCCGAGCCGAAGAACGAAATGGAGGAAGACCAGAATCAGGGTGACTGCAACGACCACGCCCGACCCGATTCCGAGGCGCGGGGAGCGAGAGAGCGGACGCTCAACCACGGCCATCGGCATCAGGCGCGCCACCCGGCGCGGCCTCTTCAGCGGAGTCCGGGATCGGTGACATCGCTCTCGGGAACAAGCTGGACAGATCGGCTTCGTCGCCGGGTCCGGCCGCATCGGAAACGCCGACCAGCGCGTGCGTAACGGAGGCCGGATGTACTGTTGGGTACACCCAGTAGCTCCGGTGCCATCCTTCTTCGACCTCGGCCAGCCCGCCGACCCGCCCCACGGGCACGCCGCGCGGAAAGACACCGCCACGGCCGCTGGTAACCAGCAGCGTGCCGTCCGCCAGGACGTTGAAATACGGGATGCCGGTCAGAATGAGTCGTTCGGCTCCCCCGAACGTGGCCGGTTCCGGGGCGACGATGCCATACAGCTCACCGTCCTCCGACATGACCGAGGCCCGGAAGTCCGGGTGCGACCAGTCCATGCCGATCGAAAGCGACGGGTGAGCTTCCAGAACCCTCCCGGCGAGCCCATCGGCGGTGATGATCGGAGACAACCCCTGAACACCCTGCTCGTAACCAAGGTCGAGCACGATCGTACTCTGGGAGCCCAGGTTTCCCGGGCGATGCACGCTCACCGCGCGATACGACCGTTCCACCAGGGGCGCCAGTCCAATCAGGACTCGAAGGCGCCGGTTCTCCTCTATCGCCGCCGCATTGTTGGCAACCCAGGCGCGCAGGGAGTCCACCTGTGCACGGAGCATGTCCGCCTCGCGGCTCCTCGACCCGGCCGCCGACAGTGCGCTCCGGATGTCCACGAACGGACGCAGCAGAGTCAGGCGAATGCCGGATGCGATATTCTGCTGGGGCCCCGTGGGAATCAGGTAGAAGAACAGGCCGGCCAGCAGGCAGGCGGTCGCCAGAAGGAACTGTGTCCGCAGTCCGTTACCGCTCGCGCCGCCGTATTCCCGCATCAACCCCACCCGTCGGGCTCAAGGCTTGCGCTGCTGCCTCGACCACTCCGCAAGCTGGTCGACGATCAGCGGTCAAGCCGTCAGGATCTTACGAAACGTGTGCAGATCCTCGAGAATCCGGCCCGCCCCGCGCACAACGCAGGTCAGAGGATCTTCGTCAACATGCACGGTCAGGTTGGTCTCGAATGTGATCAGCTGGTCGAGGCCCTGGATCATCGCGCCACCACCGGTCATCAGGAGGCCTCTGTCCACGATGTCCGCGGAAAGCTCCGGGGGCGTCGACTCGAGCGCGCGGCGTACCGCGTCCACGATGGACCTGATGGGCTCCTGAATCCACTCGCGAACCTCCGAAGACCCGATACGGATCATCTTCGGCATTCCGCTGACGAGATCACGACCCTTGACGTCCATTTCCTGTTCCTCGCCGGTATCGAAGGCGGAACCGATCTGGATCTTGATCATTTCGGCGGTGGATTCCCCGATGAGCAGTTTATAATGCCTGCGCATGGAGTCTTCGATCGCGTGATCGATCTTGTCGCCGCCCACGCGGATCGAGGAGTTGGCGACGACGCCCGAAAGACAGATCACAGCGATCTCGGTGGTGCCGCCTCCGATGTCGATCACCATGTTTCCGGTCGGTGACTCGATAGGGAGGCCCATGCCCACTGCGGCTGCGACCGGCTCCACCACCATGTACACGGACTTCGCGCCCGCCATCAGTGCCGACGAGCGGACCGCCCGCCGCTCGAGTTCGGTGATGCCGGAAGGAACGCCCACGACCACGCGGGGCTTCATCCGGAACATGCGCCGGGACGTGACCCGTTTGAGGAAGTGGCGCAACATCATTTCGGTGATGTCGACATCCGCGATCACGCCGTCCTTCAGAGGGCGAATCGCCTCGATGTCTTCTGGCGTGCGTCCGAGCATGCGCTTGGCGTCGAGGCCGATCCCGAGGATCTTGCGCGAGGTCTTTTCCACAGCGACCACGCAGGGCTCGTTCACCACAACCCCGTCGCCCCGGACGTACACGAGCGTATTCGCGGTTCCCAGGTCCACTGCGATGTCATGGACGGGAACGAGGCTGCGGCGCGGCTTGAACCAACTGGAAGAAAGCACTCTAACTCTTTTACTTACAATGGATTGATGAGACTCATACCCAAGGAGCCAGCAGCCTCTGGCCAATCCCCGGGAAGTGCCCGCATCTTAAGTTGTGGCGTGGTCCGGAGCAAGATTCGGAGCCTGCTTCAAGGGGGGGCGAAGGGTGGCCACCTCTCGACACGGATCAGAAACAGCTGCTCAGGGGCATCGACCGCAGGCCGAACGCATCCGCAACCGCGGCGTGAACGACCTCGCCCCGAACCACGTTGACACCGCGGGCAAGGGCCGGATTGCGGCGACAGGCATCCCTCCAGCCTCCGTCCGCCAGCTCCAGGACATAGGGCAGCGTGGCGTTGGTCAGCGCCAGCGTGCTCGTTCGAGGTACGCTGCCCGGGATGTTGGTCACACCGTAGTGAATCACGCCGTTGACGACGTAGGTGGGAGCTTCGTGCGTGGTCGGCCGAATGGTCTCCACGCACCCGCCCTGATCTACGGACACGTCCGCGATCACCGAGCCGGGGCGCATGGTGTCGAGATCCTCCTCGAATACCAGGAACGGCGTCCGCGCACCCGGCAGGAGCACCGCCCCGATGATGAGGTCCGAATCACGCAACTGCTTGCGCACCGCGTAGCGCGTGGAGTAGAGGGGACGGACGCCCCTGGGCATCACATCCGCCAGATGACGGAGCCGGGGAAGCGACGTGTCCAGAATGGAGACGCGCGCCCCCAGCCCCGCAGCCACCCTCGCCGCCTGGGTACCCACGACGCCGCCCCCCAGAATCAGCACCTTGCCGGGCATGACCCCGGGAACCCCCCCGATGAGGATTCCGCTGCCGCCGGAGGGGCGCGTCAGGTACCGGACGCCCTCCTGCACGGCCATTCTCCCGGCCACCTCGCTCATCGGCGTAAGCAGGGGCAGCGCACCTTTGTCGGTGGCTACCGTCTCGTATGCGATGGCCACCGTGCCGGACTCCATGACCGCCCGAGTGAGAGCTTCGGATGCCGCGAAGTGAAAATAGGTGAAGACGATCTGCCCCTCGCGCATGTGGGGCCACTCCTCCGCGAGAGGTTCCTTCACCTTCACGATCATCGCGGCGCGCGCCCAGAGCTCGCCCGCGCCCTCCACCACTTCCGCGCCCGCGCGCTGGTAGAAATCGTCGGTGAAACCGCTTGCCAGGCCTGCGCCCTTCTCGATGAGCACTTGATGGCCGGCCTGGGTCAGGGCTTCCACGCCCGCCGGGACCAGCGCGACCCGGTATTCGTGCGTCTTGATCTCGGCGGGAACTCCGATCAGCATGGGGTTGGCATCGCGGCTCGAATGCCGGGGGGAGTTCGTTCGCGGGCTGCGGGCGTCCGCCGCGGCTTCAAGGTCCCAGACGAAGCAGGCACTGGCGGTCGGGATGAAAGAACCGGGCCGCGCATTCGGCGACCTCCGCTTCCGTCACGCGATCGATGCGTGACAGGAGTTCGTCCAGCGTTGTGAAGGGCTCCTGGTGCAGGGCGAACCCCGCCAGCCGGTACAACCGGGTGCCCGGGCTCTCCAGGGAGAGCATGATCTGCCCCTTGACCTGACTCTTGATCTGGACGAGATCGTCGCCAGGGAGACCGTCACGGGCCAGGGCCGCCAGCTCTTCCCTGATGGCATCGATGACCTGGCCGGCCGCGTCGTGACGAGTGCCCGCGTAGATGCCGGAAATCCCCGCGCGCGAATAGAAGGACTGGAAGGTATACACCGAGTAGGCCAGGCCCAGTTCTTCGCGAATGCGCCGGAACAGCCGGGAACTCATGCCGCCCCCCATCGCCGCCGCGAGCAGCACCAGGGCGTATCGCCTGCGGTCGGCCCGGGGAGGGGTGACCGTTCCGGCCACAATGTGGGTCTGGGCCGTCTCCCGTCGGACATGAACCTCCCTTCCCTCCACCGGCCCCGGTTCGGGGATCGGGGTCGCGGGAACACCGTCCGCTACGCGCCGGAAGTAGTGCGCGGCCAGCTCCACCACCTGATCGTGCGCCACGTTGCCGGTGGCGGCGACGACCATGCCTCGCGCGCCATAACGCCTCCCGTGCAGATCGCACAGGGTATCTCTCCCGATCGACGACACGGTGTCGCGGGTGCCGAGAATGGATGCCCCGTAGGGATGCCGGTCCCACAGATGTTGGCTGTGCAACTCGAAGGCGAAGTCCTCGGGAGTATCCTCGATCGTGGAGATCTCTTCGAGCACGACGCGCCGCTCGAGTTTCAGGTCCTTTTCGAGGAGCGTGGGGAAGAGCACCAGGTCCGCAAGCACATCGAGCGCCTGGGGCAGATGTTCATCCAGCACGCGGGCCTGAAAGCTCGTGTGTTCCCGGCTTGTGAACGCGTCCAGGGAACCACCCAGACTCTCGAGGGCGAGCGCGATCTGTTCGCGTGAACGGTGTTGCGTTCCCCTGAAAACCAGGTGCTCCAGCAGATGGCTCGCCCCCAGAACGTCCTCGCCTTCGTGCGCCGAACCCTGTGGGACCCAGACGCCGACCGCCGCGGAGCGGACCCCGGGAATGGATTCGCTCAGTACCTGGATGCCGGACCCGAGCGTGGTGACCGCCATGCGGTCCCGGTTCCGGGTCGTGGACGGGGCGGCAGGAGCCGACGCGACTGGCCCGGTGGACCGCAGGGATCGGCGGTACCGGGCAGGTGTCACCGGCGGGCCCGAGACGACTTGCCGCGCCGGGTGTTGTCGGCAAGCGCCGCGCGCCTGGAGAGACGCAGCCGGCCCTTCTCGTCGATCGCGAGCAACTTGACCCGCGCCATCTCGCCGACCTTGAGGACGTCCTCGGTCTTGCCGACACGGCCCTCGGCCAGCTCCGAGATGTGGCAGAGCCCCTCGGTGCCCGGGAAGATCTCGATGAAGGCTCCGAAGGTGGTCGTGTTCTTGACCGGACCCTCGTAGATGCGTCCGACTTCCGGCTCCTGGGCGATGGCTTCGATCATCTCGCGGGCGCGTACGCCGGCCTCACCCGAGACGGCGGCGATCTTCACTACCCCGGAATCCTCGATGTCGATCTTCGCTCCGGTCTCATCCTGTATCGCCCTGATAGTCTTTCCTTTAGGGCCGATGATCTCACCAATCTTCTCAGGGTTGATCGAGATCGAGATGATGCGTGGAGCATACTGAGACAGGTCGGTGCGCGCGGTGGGAATGGCGTGATTCATGGCGTCGAGGATGCGGTGCCGCGCCGTGCGCGCCCTTCCCAGCGCCTCCTGCATGATCGCCAGATCGAGCCCCGCGATCTTGATGTCCATCTGAATCGCCGTGACGCCCTTGCGGGTCCCGGCTACCTTGAAGTCCATGTCCCCCAGGGCGTCCTCGAGCCCCAGAATGTCGGTAAGGACCTCGAAGCGTTCACCCTCCTTCACCAAGCCCATCGCCACCCCGGCGCAGGACGCCTTGAGCGGAACCCCCGCATCCATCAGCGACAGCGAAGCCGCGCAAACGGAAGCCATGGACGAAGAGCCGTTCGACTCCAGAACGTCGGACACCACGCGGATGGTGTAGGGGAAGTCGTCGTAGTCGGGAAGCAGGGGCTGGATGGCGCGTTCGGCCAGGTTGCCGTGTCCCACCTCCCGCCGCGATGTGCCGCGGATCGGCCTCGCCTCGCCCACTGAGAAGGGCGGGAAGTTGTAGTGCAGCATGAACGACTTTGTCGTCTCCTCGAGCGTGTCGATCGAATCGATGCGCTGTTCGTCGCGCGACGTGCCGAGGGTGACGACGCCCAGGGCCTGCGTCTGCCCGCGCGTGAAGAGGGCCGAACCATGCGGCCGGGGCAGGACGCCCACCTCGCAGCCGAGTTCACGGACGTCGTCCACGCCCCGACCGTCGGCGCGCCTGCCATGGTCGAGGATTCCCGCCCGAACGTGTTGCTTTTCCAGGTTGCGCAGGACTCCCTTCACTGCGGCGCGGACTTCTTCACTCTCCGTCCCCCGGTCCTGCAGCTGGCCGGCCACCTCCTCCCCGAGCTCGGCCAACACCGCGGCCCGGGCCTGCTTTTCCTCCACTTCGAACGCGGCCGCCACTCCCTCCCGGGCGAGCGCTTCAACCTGGTCGACGAGCTCCGGAGCCGGCTCCACGCTGGTCCACTCCATCGCGTCCTCGGAAGCTCCGGCGAGGAGATCACGCTGCATGGCCACCAGCTCGCGGATCGCCCCGTGAGCCACGGCCAGCCCCGCGAGGAGGTCTTCCTCGGGCACTTCGACCGCAGCGCCTTCGACCATGGTGATCGCCTCGGCCGATCCCGCCACCACCAGGTCGACATCCGAGTATTCGAGCTGCTGGAAGGTGGGATTCACGATCCAGGAGCCCTGAATCCGGCCCATGCGCACCGACGCCACCGGGACGTGGAAGGGAATCTTCGACATGTTGAGCGCCACCGAGGCGCCGATCAGGCCGAGGACGTCCGCGTCGTTCTCCTGATCCGCGCTCAGGATGTAGCAGATGACCTGCGTCTCGTTCATGTACCCTTTCGGGAACAGCGGACGGATGGGGCGGTCGATGGAGCGCGCCGCCAGGATCTCCTTTTCGCCCGGCCGGCCCTCCCGCTTGAAGAAGCCCCCGGGAATCTTGCCGCCGGCATAGGTCTTTTCGCGGTACTCGACCGTGAGAGGAAAGAAGGGAAGGTGTGTGGGCTTCATCTGTGCCGTGGCCGTGCACAGCACCATCGTGTCACCAAAACGAACGAGGCAGGCTCCGTGGGCTTGCCTCGCCATGCGCCCGGTCTCCAGGACCAGGGTGCGTCCTGCAAACTGTCGCTCGATTCTTTTCAGCATGCTCTGACCTAGTGGCGGAGACCGAGGTCCGCGATGAGTTCGCGGTACTTCTCGTAGTCGGTCCGCTTCATGTACTCGAGGAGCCGCCTTCGCCGGCCCACCATCTTGAGCAGACCCTGGCGGCTGTGATGGTCCTTCTTGTGTGCGCGGAAGTGACCCTGGAGATGATTGATTCGGTGGGTCAGGATCGCGATCTGAACGGGGGCGCTGCCCCGGTCACCATCATGAACCTGGTACTTCCGGATGACTTTTTCCTTTACGAATCCCATCGCGGGAACGCCTCCTCAAGAGTCTGAACGCTACAAGGGAAGCCCGGGCGCAAACCCACTGACTTGTAAACGGCGACCAAAGCTAGCCATAAGGGGTGGAGGCTACAAGGCGCGCGCTCCAACCGGGCGACACGGCTCAGCTTTCGCCGAAAGCCACGTCTGTCCTGGCGGCCATTACGAAGTCGTTTACATGGAGGTTGCGGATCTTGTGGGTCCACCAGGAGACGGTGACGCGCCCCCACTCGGTCAGGAGAGCCGGGTGATGTCCCTGCTCCTCGGCGAGCGCGCCCACGCGGTTGGTGAACGACAGGGCCTGGACGAAGTCCGGAAAGGAGAAGACGCGCTCGAGACGGGGAATGCCGTCGCGCTCCACGATCTCCCAGTCGGGAATCTGTGGACGCCAGGCGGAGATTTCGGCTTCGTTGGCCGGGGGCGCTCCCACCCTGCACGGTTCGCAGGTCTGCCGGGTCAGTTCGGTCATGGTGTCATCCGGGATCTGGTCTGTGGAGAGGAGTGGCGGTCGCGGTATTCGGTCAGGATGCGGCGTGCCAGCCGGACATCCTCGTTCATTCGGCTGACCAGCTCCGCCACGCTGGCAAAGGACCGCACAGGACGGAGCCGTTCGATGAGATCCAGCTGGAGCTCCGCCCCGTAGAGGTCGGCACTGTAGTCGAGAAGATGCACTTCGATCGTGGCCGGGGAACCGGGGAAGGTCGGGCGCGGTCCGATGTGCAGGGCTCCGTCCCACGCCCCCTCGGGCAACCTGACGCGCACCGCGTAGATCCCCTCGCCGGGAATCAGCTTCCGCGAGTCCCGAATCTCGAGGTTGGCGGTGGGGAAGCCGAGGCGCTCTCCGCGGCCGTCACCCCGGACGACCACTCCGCGCAGCGAATACGGACGCCCGAGCCCGGTATGCGCGGCACGTACGTCGCCTTCCAGCAGCGCCCTGCGAATCCTGCTCGAAGACACTGGACCGCCCCCGGCGACGATGGGCGGTACGACCTGGACGTCGAACCCCAACTCCGTTCCCATCGCATCCAGGGTCTCCGCGTCTCCCGACCGCCCCCGGCCGAAACCGTGATCGTAGCCGATCACCAGCTCCCTCACCCTGATGCGGGCGACCAGAATCTCCTCCACGAATCGCCGGGGAGTATAGCGCGCCAGCGCCCGGGTGAAGGGCAGGAAGACGGCGTAGTCGAGTTCGCTCTGCGCGAGGATCTCCTTCTTCTCGACCGAACTGGTCAGGAGCCCGGGCGCGGCTTCCGGCCTCAGGACCTGGAGCGGGTGGGGACGGAAGGTCACCAGGACGCTGGGCCTCCCCGTGTGTCGGGCTCTCCGGCCCATTTCGCGCAATACCTCCCGGTGGCCCAGGTGGACGCCGTCGAACGTCCCCACCGTGACCACGCTCCCCCGCTCACAGCGCGGGACCAGCGCGGGCCGGGCAGATCCCGCGCCGCGGCCCTCCGTGTAGCCGGACGCCGTCACCGGAACACCTTGCGCGGTCGCAGCACGCCGCCCCGGCCGACCCCGATGGCGACCAGGGTTCCCCGCTCGAGCGCCACCACCGGATCGGCGTCGGGCACGGGCTCCAGGGTCGGTTCGATGGCCTGTCCGCAAGCCAGGCGCGCGGCGTCCTCCTCGCCCACGCGCACGGCGGGCAGGTGCGCCAGCGCTCTTGCGGCGGGCAGGTGCGCGGCTGCGGGCACTTCTTCGCGCAAATCGCCCGCAGGCACGGCGTCGCGGACGCTCAGCGAGCCCACCGCCGTGCGCCTGAGCGAGGTCAGGTGGGCTCCGGTCCCCAGCGCGTCTCCCAGATCGCGCGCGAGCGCCCGGACGTAGGTTCCGGAAGAACAGCGCACGGCAAAGGTGACGAACGGAAGCGCGCAGCGGATTTCCCGGATCTCGTACACTTCGACCGGAACCGGCTCGAGCTCCACCGTCTCGCCCCGGCGAGAGCGGCGGTGGGCGGCGGTCCCCTGCAGCTTCTTGGCGGAATAGCGCGGCGGAACCTGGAGGATCACGCCCTGGAGCGCCTCGAGGGCATCCCGGACGGTTCGTTCGTCCAGTTCGCGCCACCGGGAGCTGTCGTCCACGACGTCCCCGTCCAGGTCGTGCGTGCTGGTCGACACGCCGAGACGGGCGGTCGCCAGATAGGTCTTGTCCATTGCCGACAGGTACTGCGAAATGCGGGTGGAAGGGCCGAGGCAGAGCAGCAGCAGTCCCGAGGCGAAGGGGTCCAGGGTTCCGGCATGGCCGACGCGCCGGAGGCCCAGCCGCGCGCGCGCTTCCCGGACGATGTCGTGGGAGGTGGGGCCGATGGGCTTGTCGATCAGCAGCACGCCGTCGCGGGGGCGGCTCACGCCTCCTCCCCTTCCCCGGCTGCGCCGTCGCCGGGGAGAACGTCCTTGAGGATCTGTTCGATACGCGCGGCGTGTTCCAGCGATGTGTCTTCGACGAAACGCAACTCGGGTACGCGCCGGATGTGGAGTTCCGCGCCCAGCGACCCCCTGATGAACGGCGCCGAGGCGGCGAGCCCCTTCATGGCCAGGTCGCGTTCCCGGCCGCTGCCGTCCAGCCTTACGAAAACCCGCGCGAACGAGAGATCGGAGGTCGCCCGGACCTCGGTGACCACCGGTGTGCCCACCCGGGGATCGCGCACCTGGCTGCGGAGGATGCGCGTGATCTCCCGCTGCAGCTGGCTGTTCACCCGGGCGAGCCGTCGAGTCATCTGCGGTCAGGGACCGGGGCCGAAGAACCGGGCGCCCACGCGGACCTCCATGCGAATCCGCGCGCGCTTCAGGCCAGGGGGTCGCGGACCGTCAGTACGACGACGCGGGCATCGGCTTCCACGAAGCCGGCGAGGTGGCCGCGAATCGACTCCGCGTGACGCCCTTCCGTGGTCACGAAGACCGCGGTAAGACCCGCTCGCGCGTGCAGCTCCCGCATGTGGGTCTCCGAGACCCCGACGTTGAAGCGGTGGCGCATGCGGTCCTTCAGGGAACGGACGACGCGGCGCTTGTCCTTGAGGGACACGCAGCCCGGAAGCAGCAGGTCCCAGGAGACCGCGCCGATCACCACGGCCGGCGAGCCGCCGGACCGCCCGCGGCCTCATCGCGCGTGGGCACTTCCGGCCAGGGTGCGCGCGACTTCCTCGACCACGAAGCACTCGATGACATCACCCACTTTCACATCGTTGTAGTTGGCGATTCCTATCCCGCACTCGAGCCCGTTGCGGACCAGTTTCACATCGTCCTTGAACCGCTTGAGCGAACCGATCTCCCCGGTGTACGCCACGACGCCGTCACGGATCAGACGCACCGTCGACTGGTGTTCCACGACCCCCTCGCTCACGTAGCAGCCGGCGATGGTGCCCACCTTCGTCACCCTGAAGGTTTCGCGCACCTCCGCGCTTCCCACGACCTTCTCGAGGCGCTCGGGGGCGAGCATGCCTTCGAGAGCGGCGCGCACGTCGTTTTCCGCATCGTAGATGACGTCGTAGACCTGGATGTCCACGCCTTCGCGCTCGGCCAGCTGCCGGGCGTTGACGTTCGGACGCACCCTGAAGCCGATGATGACGCCGCCGGCGGTACGCGCCAGCAGGACATCCTCCTCGTTGATGGCCCCAACTGCCCGGTGGACGATCTCCACCTGCACTTCCGTGGTGCTGAGTCGCTGGAGCGTATCCGACACCGCCTGTACGGAGCCGTCCACGTCGCCCTTGATGATGAGCGGCAGAGTGCTGACCTCACCCGCGGACAGGATCTGGGAGAAGTCGCCGAGCCTGATCCCGCGATCCTTGATGCGCAGGAGTTTCTCGCGCTCCAGGCGCTGGCGGGTGCTCGCGATCTCGGATGCACGGATGGCCTCCATGACCTGCAGCGTATCACCCGCCTGGGGCACGCCCCTGACGCCCAGCAACTGCACCGGGATGCCGGGACCCGCCTCCGCTACCACCGTCCCGCGCTCGTCCAGCAACGCCCGCACGCGGCCATCGAACTTGCCGCAGATGAAGTCGTCGCCCACTCGAAGGGTACCGCGCTGAACCAGCACGGAAACGACCGGGCCCTTCCCGACATCCAGCCTGGCCTCGATCACGGCTCCCGTCGCCGGGCGGTTCGGGTTGGCCTTCAGTTCGAGCAACTCGGCCTGCAGCAGCACCTTCTCCAGCAGCTCGTCTATGCCCGTTCCGCTGCGGGCGGAGATCGGCGCCACCAGGACGTCGCCCCCGAAGTCCTCCACGGTGACCTCGTGATTGAGAAGCTGTTGCTTGACGCGTTCGGCGTCTGCCGCCGGCAGGTCCATCTTGTTGATGGCTACCACGATCGGGACACCGGCGTTGCGCGCGTGGGAGATCGCCTCGATGGTCTGCGGCATGACGGAGTCATCCGCCGCTACCACCAGGATCACGATGTCGGTGACGTCGGCGCCCCGTGCGCGCATCGCGGTGAACGCGGCGTGGCCCGGCGTATCCAGGAACGTGAGTGAGCGTTCGCCGCCCACTTCGACGTGGTAGGCTCCGATATGCTGGGTGATGCCACCGGACTCGCCGGCGACGACGTTGGTGTCCCGGATCGAGTCGAGCAGCTTGGTCTTTCCGTGGTCCACATGCCCCATGACCGTGACCACCGGTGGGCGCGGCATCGCGAGCTCGAGATCGTCCTCCTCCTCCGCCTGGCCTTCTTCGGCGGCCCCGTACTCCTGTTCACGGACGGCGGTGAAGTTGAACTCGTCCAGCAGCATCTCGATCTGGTCAAAATCCAGCCGCTGGTTGATCGTGACCATGAGGCCCAGGCTCTTGAACGCCGAGCCGATGAGTTCGGTCGAAGATATGTCGATGAGTTCCCCGAGTTCGGCTACGGTAAGAAACTCGTTCACGCGCACGGTGGTGGCCTCACGCTCTTCCTGCTTGCGGGCCTCCTCCTTGCGGGCCTCCTTTTCCTCCACCCTAGGACGAGTGTCGCGACTCTTGCGCCGACGCCGGCCCCCACCCTTCAGTTCGGCCATCACTCGCTGGATGTTCTGCTGAACCGCACCCTGGTCGACCCGCTGGCGCCTTCTGCCTTTCTTCTTTCCCCGCTTGCGCCTTCCGTCCGGCCCGTATCCCTCGGCCTGGATGCGCACCTGACCGCCGGGCCCTGCGCT
This sequence comes from Longimicrobiales bacterium, assembly GCA_965221785.1. Lineage (GTDB taxonomy): Bacteria > Gemmatimonadota > Gemmatimonadetes > Longimicrobiales > Gaopeijiaceae > BD2-11. The sequence goes on along the minus strand of CBDCSR010000003.1, from coordinate 2,224,885 downwards.
GGCCGCGGGAGCCAGTCGGGGCGACTGGCGCACGACACGCACGGGACCTTCAGGGCCCTGACTGCGCGCCGACCGCAACTTGGGTCGGGCTGGAGCCGGCGAGGTCTCGGCCGCGGCGACGTTCGCGTCGCGGGGCGGGGCCGCATGGCCCGGGTCGGAGGCACCCTCCGCCGGAGGTTGCGCGGAGGTTGGCGCCATAGCCGCTTCCGGCGACGCGCCGGAGGCGGCCGGGGCAGCAGGCTGGCTCCCGGACCGTGGGTCGGAAACCGCGTTCCCATGGTCGGCCGAGAGTGAGGTGGAGGCGGACCCGCCCTGGGCATGCCCTTCCGTACCCGGCTGATCGCCGGTGTCCGCAACCTGCGCCGCGGCGGCCGCGTCGGCGGCTCCGGCATCCTCCCCACCGGTGGCCCCGGCCGCGTCGCCATCGAGCTGGCCTGTGCCACCCGGCAGCGACTCGGCTCCGGTGTCGGGGGCATCCGGACCCGATGCCGCAGACTCGAGAGACGACGCTTCACCGTTGGGTGCGTGTTGTCCCGCGGAAACGGCGTCCCCGGCGGGTTCCGTCGCATCGCCCTCGGACGGCAGCACGGAGGCTGCTCCCGACACGGTTTCCGGCGCGTGGCCCAACCCGTCCGCCGCCCCACCGGACGCCAGTATCGAATCGCCTGGTTCAGCCGCCGAGCCCGGGCTCTCTTCGATCCCGACCGGGGACGCCACGGGCACGACTTCTGCTTCGCTCGGCGTCACGCGCCTGATTCGTCTGCGACTGCGCCTCCGCCGGACATGGGTTGACCGGACATCTTCGAGGGCGGCCTGTACCGCTTCACGGGTTCCGAAGCCGCTCTGCCGCCGCTCACGCTCGATTCGCGCCAGGAGACGCGAGACGTCGTCGCCCGGCACGAAATCCCTGTCTCCGTGCAACGCTACGCCCATCTTTCGCAGCAGCGTCAACAGCATCCGCGACGAGACCCGCAAGTCTCTCGCAAGCTCGAACACCCGCATACCCCTGGACTTCCTCCCTGGTTGGCTTCCCTGGCCCGGCTACCGAACCCCGTCTACGCCGTGCCCCGGCTGTCTCATCCCTCTGTGTGCTGTCCGTCCGCAAGAGCTTCGGGTTGCGCGTCTTCCTCGCCCTCGATCACGGTCAATTCGTCGATCAGCGCGACGATCTGGTCTACGGCATCTGTGGAGAGTCCCGGTATCGACAGGAACTCGCCCCTCTCAAGGTTAATGATCTGGAGGAACGTGGTGTATCCCGCTCCTCCCAGCGCCTCCAGCGCATCGGCCGGCAACTCCAGCTCCGAGAGGGGAAAATCGGACGTTTCGTAGTTCTCCTCGGCGTCCGGGAAGATGGCCGTGTCCGCTCCCCGCTCAAGCCACTCGCGCGATCCGTAGAGGTCGATCTGCCACCCGATCAGCTGCGATGCCAGACGAACGTTCTGCCCGTTCCGGCCGATCGCCAGCGACAACTGATCCTCGTCCACGATGGCGGTGATCACCTGGTTGTCGTAGTTGCTGATGACCTTCGCAACCCGCGCAGGGGCGAGCGCCCGGCGGGCGAACACCTCGGGATCGGGATGCCAGGGCACGATATCGATCCGCTCGCCGCCCAGCTCGGAAACGACGGCCTGGACGCGGGACCCCTTCAGCCCTACGCACGCCCCCACCGGATCGATGGATTCGTCGCGCGACGACACCGCAATCTTGGTTCTGCCGCCGACTTCCCTGGCCTTTTCCCGGATATCGACGATGCCCTGGTAGATCTCCGGCACCTCGAGCCTGAAGAGGGATTCGACGAAGACGGGATCCGCGCGCGACAGTATGAGCCGAGGCCCCTTGGGCGACTCTTCGATCTTCTTCAGCACCGCGCGAATCGGGTCGCCCTGGCGGAAACGCTCCCGGGGGTTCTGCTCCTTCCAGGGGATGATGGCGTCCGCATCCTTGGCGAGGTTGAGCATCACCACCACCTTGCCCCGCTCGATCTGCTGAACGTCACCCGAGAGCAGCTCGCCGACCCGGTCCGCGAACTCCTCGCGAATTCGGTCGCGCTCGTTCTCGCGGATACGCTGGACGATGCGCTGCTTGGTGGCCATCACCGCATTGCGCCCGAACTCGGAGAAGTCCATGGGGATTTCCATGAGGTCTCCGATTTCGAAGTCCTCGTCGTCCCAGCGGGCTTCCTCCAGGGAAATCTCCGCGGAGCCGTCCTCGACCTGGTCTACGACACGCTTGAGGACGACGATATCGATCGCTCCGCTCATGTCGTCCACGTCGATCTCCGCGCGCACATTGGGCCCATGGATGCGTGCGAGGCCGGCCATGATCCCGTCCTGGATCAACTCGTTGAGTTCGTCCACGGACAGGTTCTTGGTGGCGGCCATGTCTCGGAATGCCGCGATTATCTGGCCCGAGTTCGCTATCATCGACTCCGTTCGCCCTGCCGAAACAGGCGGATCGTCCGCCCACCCCGAGCAATCGGGATCATGTCACGGGTGGCCCGCCCACGCGGTGCCGCCCTGCTTGCCGGGTAAAAAAAAGCGGGGGCCACTGGCTCCCCACTCTCAAGGTCGTCGGCCGACGACCCGCCCGGACCCTGAACAATAAGGGTTTGTCCAACCCCGTTCAAGGCTTCGGCGCCGGTCGCGCGGCTCTGGCAGCCCGTGGACTGCTGGCCGGCCCCGTCGCCGGTCACTCGGTCGGGTCTTGACGCTCCAGGCGCGCGATCCTCGCCGTGAGACGCTCCACCGCCTCCCGCATCTGGTCCATTTCACGACGGGTCACGAAGTCCAGACGCTCGCGGGCGGTCTCGGCTGCAGCCTGCGCCCGGGACAACGCACCCTTCAGCGCATCGCGCGCTGCCTCGGCGTTCGGTCCGCTCTGCTCGCGCGTCTCGGACAGGGTTTCCTCAATGGCGTCCTTGAGCGCCGAAAGAAAACCGAGCCCCTGGCTCAACCCTTCGCGAATGCCCTTTCTCCTGCGACGTTCTCCGTCGCTTCCCCCTTCACTCACGGTGCACCTCCCTGCCCCTTCGCGGATTCGTCCGCGGACTGTCAGCCCACCCGCTCGATGTGCGCTCCGAGTCGGCGCAGGCGTTCGTCGATCTGTTGATAGCCGCGTTCGATCTGAGTGATGTTGTGGATCTCGCTGGTCCCCCTGGCGGCCAGAGCGGCCAACAGGATCGCCATGCCCGCGCGAATGTCCGGGCTCTCGAGGCGCCCGCCCCGCAGTTGCGCGGGGCCGACCACGACCGCGCGATGCGGATCGCACAGGATGATCTGTGCCCCCATGGCAACAAGCTTGTCGGTGAAGAACATGCGTGACTCGAACATCTTCTCGTATACCAGCACGGTGCCGTGGCACTGCGTGGCCGTGACGAGCGCGATCGACGTAAGGTCGGCGGGAAACGCCGGCCAGGGCCCGTCGTCGATCTTGGGAACATGCCCGAAAGCGTCCGCTCGGATGTGTGGCTCGCGATCGCCCCTGACGACCAGCGATCCGTCGTCAGGCTCGCACTCGACGCCAAGACGCCGGAACCCCAGCAAGGTCGCATCCAGATGTTCGATCGGGACATCCTCGATGACCAGGTTGCTTCGCGTCACCGCCGCGAGGCCGATGAAGGAACCGATTTCGATGTGGTCGGCGCCGATCCGGTATCTGGCTCCGCCCAGTTCTCCGACGCCCTCAATGTCGAGGACATGAGTGCCGATGCCGCGGATGCGCGCGCCCATGGCATTCAGCAGGTGACACAAGTCCTGGACGTGCGGTTCGGCCGCCGCGTTTCGAATCCGCGTTCGGCCACGGGCGAGCGTGGCCGCCATCACGGCGTTCTCGGTGCCCGTCACCGAAGGCTCGTCCAGGAACATCGAGGTGCCCTCCAGCCTGGACGCGTGAATCTCGAACTCCCTTCCCAGCCGGGTCTCCCCCCCCAACGCCGCAAGAGCCATGAAATGGGTGTCCAGCCGACGCCGACCGATCACATCACCACCGGGAGGCGGAAGCAGGACGCGTCCGAAGCGCGCCAACAACGGGCCCGCGAGCAGAATCGAGGCCCGAATGCGCTCCGCAAGGGCGCGCGGGGGCCGGACATCGCTCACCTGCGCGGCATCCACGGTGACCACGTTGGGCCCCTCCCAGGACACTTCCGCGCCCAGCGCCCGCAGGATCGCGGCCAGCGCCTCCACATCCTTGATGCGCGGGACGTTTTGCAGGGTGACCGGCTCTGTCGCCAGGAGCGTCGCCGCGAGCGCGGGAAGAGCCGCGTTCTTGTTTCCTGCCGGCCGTATGGTCCCGCTGAGGGAGTGGCCGCCTTCGACAAGGAAGTGTGCCATGACGTGGGGTAGGAAGGGTAGACTAGGTGGAGCCGTCGGGGGCCCGGCCAGCGCCAGGACCCGGACGGGCGGTCGGGTGCCGGGTCCCTGGTCGCATTGCCGCGCCAACATACCACGTTGCCGACGGCCCGGCCAGCGGGATCAGGACGTGCATGGAAGTTCTTGCAGCGCGGACCGCGCATGCGCTAATATCGAAGAACAAGTGACTCTACAAGTTGTTGTCAATACGTTAGATGCAACCTTCGGCACCGCGCTCTGCGGAGAGCTCTCACCAATTCTTCCGGCTTCATTGGCGTTCCTGATCATACGATGATTGCAACGGTTTGGACGATAACGGCCGCGGCATCCGCCGGGGTATCGGGGCAGGAACCTGCGCGCGACACGGTTCTGGTCATGGTCGCGCCCTCGGGGATCGCGAATGTGAGCGAGTGGGGCCTTCTGGCCCTTGTGGTGCTGGCTTCCGTCGGCGCCGTGGCGCTGCTGGCCTTCCTGAGGCGACTGGACGTGCACGGGCGCCGGCTCACCGACATCGCGCGCCGGCTGGAGGAACAGAGCCGGCCGGTCCTCGAACGGGCTGGCGGCGTTGCGGACAACGTGGATGCCATCACCCGCTCGCTGCGCGACGAGGCACAGCACCTCACCGGTTCCGTGCGGGCGCTGTCCGACCGGCTGAGGCAGGCTTCGACGCACATGGAAACCCGCATCGATGAGTTCAACGCGTTGCTGGAAGTAGTGCAGACCGAGGCCGAGGAGACGTTTCTGAAGACTGCTGCGGCCGTGCGCGGGGTGGGTGCCGGCGCACGAGCTCTCGAGCGGGCGCGTGAAACCGCCCGCTCTGCGTTGCCGGTCGAAGAAGATGCCTCGTCCAGGCTGGCAGGCGATAAACCGGCTGCGAAGCCCGCCGTCGCCCGGCCGGATGACGGGCGTGAGCCGGTCGGCGAGACCAGGTAGCGGGAACCACTGGCGACACGTCCGGAGAGTCGGCCGGCAATCCGCCGGCTTCAGTCGGCATCGGCGTCCAACGCGGCCCGCAGCAGCTGGTTCACGCGGCGCGGGTCCGCCTTGCGCCCGGAAGCACGCATGACCTGGCCCATCAGAAACCCGAGAAGGCGCGTCTCCCCGTCCCTGTAGCGGGCGACTTCCTCCGGATGCGACGCCACCGCGTCCGTCACCCACCTCTTCAACACCTGGTCTTCGCGCACCTGCGTGAGCCCTTCCCTCTGGACGATGACCCCGGGCGGGTCGCCGGTGCGCGCCATGCCGGCGAGGACGGTCCTGGCCGCGGTGGCGGACAGCGTCCCTTCGTCCACCAGCACGAGAAGCTCGGCGAGTCGCCCGGGTGCCAGCCCCGGTGAGGAAAGGTCGGCGATGCCCCGCTTCACCGTCTTGAGCACCGGCCCCATCACCCAGTTGGACACGGTTTTGGGTTGCCTCCCGCACGCAACAACCGCTTCGTAGTAGTCCGCGAGTGGCCGGGACGAGGTAAGCACCTCTGCGTCGTAGGCGGGCAGGTCGTGCTGACGCCGAAAGCGCTCGCGCTTCGCGCGCGGCAGCTCGCCCAGCCCGGCCTGCAGCGAAGCAACGCGCGCCGCCGAGAGGACGAGGGGCGGGAGGTCGGGATCTGGGAAGTACCGGTAGTCCTGGCTGTCCTCCTTGTCCCGCATCACCCGTACGTTGCCTCCTGCGGCATCCCAGAGCAGAGTCTGGCGGATCACGGCGCCCCTCTCGGCGCGAATCCGGGTCTGACGCCTGATCTCGACGCCGAGCGCCTTCTCCACCGCCGAGAAGCTGTTGAGGTTCTTGACCTCGGTGCTGGCCTCGAGGCGCTCGCTTCCCCTCTCGCGCAGAGATACGTTGGCGTCCACGCGCAGGCTGCCTTCTTCCATGTTGCAGTCGGATATCTCCAGGTATTCCATCAGTCGCTTGAGATACTGGAGGTAGGAGCGCGCCTCCCCGGGAGACCGCAGGTCCGGCTCCGAAACGATCTCGATCAGCGGGGTGCCGGTCCGGTTCAGGTCGACGGCGGTCGCGGAGGCGAAGCGGTCGTGCAGCGACTTTCCGGCGTCCTCTTCCATGTGCACCCGCCGGATCCGCACCCTCCGGCCGCCATCCAGTTCGACGGCTCCCCGGGTGGCCAGGGGGCGTTCGAACTGGGAGATCTGATATCCCTTGGGCAGATCGGGATAGAAGTAGTTCTTGCGGGCGAAGATGGAGGTGGGGTGGATGGTGCATTCCAGCGCGAGCGCCGCCCGGAGCGCAAGATCGACCGCTCCCGGGTCGAGCACGGGGAGCGCGCCGGGGAGCCCCAGGCAGACCGGACATACCGCCGTGTTGGGAGGCGCTCCGAATGCGGTTGAATCCGCGCAGAACAGCTTGCGCCCGGTGTCGAGCTGAACGTGGACCTCCAGGCCGATCACGGCTTCCAGCGGTGAGTCCGTCATGCCGCGTTTCCGCCGGCCGGAACCGGAGTAGGCCCCACCATCCCCAGTTCGGCCTCGAGCACTGCGGCCGCGTTCAGCAGCGTGTCCTCCCGCCAGTGCGCGGCCATGAGTTGTCCCCCCACCGGAAGTCCCTCCGCCAGCCCGATCGGAACGGACAGCGCGGGAACCCCGGCCAGGTTGGCGGTCACAGTGAAGACATCGGAGAGGTACATCCGGTAGGGATCGTGGATGCGCTCTCCCAGCCTGAAGGCGGGGGTCGGCGAGGTCGGGGTGAAGAGCACGTCCACGCCATCACGGAATGTCCGCTCGAAATCCCCGGCGATGACGGCCCGCGCCTCCTGCGCACGGCCGTAGTACGCGTCGTAATAGCCCGCCGACAGCGCGTAGGTGCCGAGCAGGATGCGGCGCTTGACCTCGGTGCCGAAACCCTCGGAGCGTGACAGTTCATACAGTCGCTCGGTAGTATCCGCGTCCCGGGATCGGCGCCCGAAGCGGACACCGTCGTAGCGGGCCAGATTGGAGGACGCTTCGGCGGGCGCGATGATGTAGTAGGCGGGAATGGCGTATCGGGTGTGTGGCAGGGACACGTCCCGCAACTCGGCGCCCGCTCCCTCCAGCGCGCCGAGGGCGCGCTCCGCCAGCCGGCGCACCAAGGGATCCAGGCCGGAGGGGAAGTACTCGCGCGGAATGCCGACGACCAGCCCGCGCACCCCCCGTTCGCAGGCCGCCGTCAGAGGCGGCACCGGGCGGTCGACCGAAGTGGCATCGCGCGGGTCGTGGCCGCTCAGGACCTCGAGCAGGGTCGCCGCGTCGCGCACGGTGCGGCCGAGGGCTCCCACCTGGTCGAGAGAGGAGGCGAAGGCGACCAGGCCGTAGCGGCTCACCCGCCCGTAGGTGGGCTTGATGCCGACCACCCCGCAGAACGACGCCGGCTGGCGTACCGAACCCCCGGTATCCGAGCCCACCGCGACCGGCACGATGCCCGCGGCCACCGCCGCCGCCGACCCGCCGGAGCTTCCGCCGGGGACCCGTTCCCGATGCCAGGGATTGCGCGTCGGGCCGAAGGCGGAGTTCTCGGTCGACGACCCCATGCCGAACTCGTCCATGTTGGTCTTGCCGACGATGACCGCCCCCGCCCCCCGAAGCCGCCGCACCGCCGTGGCTTCGTACGGGGAGCGGAAACCTTCGAGGATGCGGGAACCGCAGGTGGTGGGAAAACCGGCCGTGACCAGGTTGTCCTTGACCGCCACCGGAATCCCCGCGAGCGGGCCGTCGCGTGGACCGCGCTTCTGACCCGCTTGCGGATCCAGGGCGATGAAGGCGTTGAGCCGTGCGGCGCCCTGCTCCCACGCCTCCTGCGCCTCCAGTGCCTCCGCGGCCATCGAACCCCGGGCAAGCCTCCCGCTCTGGACCTCCGCGGCCCGCGCCGCCACGCCGCCCGCATCCGCCGTCACGGCGAGCCATCCCGTTCGCCGGGTGCGCCCGCCACACCTGGAAGCCGGGGCACGACGAAAAGACCATCCCGCCAGTCGGGAGCGATGCGCGAGAGCGATCGTTCGAGCGGATCCGGCATCGTCTCACCTTCTTCTGCCGGAACGCCTCCCCCGTCCGGGGCATCCCCGAGAGGCCGCCTGGAGCCCTCGCCCTGCGGGACGCCGGATGTCGGAGCAGGCTCCGGCGCGATCTCGCTCAACACCGTCATGTGCTCCAGGATCGAACTCATGTCGCGCGCCATGCGTCCCGCCTCCCCCTTTTCGAGGCGGACGCGAGCGAGCGCGGCGATCCGGCGAATCTCCTGAATGGTTACGGTCACGCCCGGCTCCGGCTCTTGCGGCCCGCTCACTCGAACGCCCTCTCCAGACCCGCGAAGCGGGCTACCAGTTTCTTCCTCCCCACGTCATCGAAATCCACCGTTACCCTGAGGTCCGGACCGAAACCCGAGACCTCCAGGATCGATCCGAAGCCGAAGTTCCCGTGAACCACGCGTTCACCCTGCTGGTAGCGGGGGGCGTCCTGGTTCAGATCGTCGTATCCGGCCGGGTCCGGGTCCGCATACGCCTGGTTCCGGTCCAGGGACCGGCGACCATACCTGCCCTCCCGGTACCCGCCTCTCCCGCGATACCGGCGGCGGGAAGACTGCAGCCGCGCCGAGCGCCGGTATTCCACCAGATTGTCGGGAATCGTGCCGAGGAACGACGACGGCCTCGAGGTGACCCCCTCGCCGGCCCTCCATCTTCGCGCAGCGTAGCTGAGATAGAGCTTCTCCTCCGCCCGCGTGAGCCCCACATAGAAGAGCCGCCGTTCCTCCTCGAGTTCGCCGGGGAGCTCCAGTGCTCGCGACAGCGGAAACAGTCCCTCCTCCATCCCGGCGAGAAAGACGCAGGGAAACTCGAGCCCCTTGGCGCTGTGGAGCGTCATGAGGGTGACCGCGTCGGCCGCACTGTCGTGCGCGTCGATGCCCGTGACCAGAGCCGTGTGCTGAAGGAACAGGTCGAGGTCGCTGGCGCCTGCGATCTCCTCTTCCTCTCCCGGATCATGCTCCGAGGGGTCGAAGCGGAAGGCGGCGGCGATCAACTCCGTCACGTTCGCGGCCCTGTCTTCCCCCTCCGGTCCCTCTTCGCGCAGCTGCTCCCGCAGGTCCAGTCCCGTGACCACCGCCTCCGTGACCTCTCCCGCGTTGCGTTCCCGGGCGAGGGAGCGCCAGTCCGCGATCATGCGCGCGAAGCGCCCGAGTGTGCGGGCGGTGGACGGCCGGATCCCCTCCACCGCCTGAGCTTCCGCCGCAGCCTCGAGCAGCGACACCCGGCGTCCTCGCGCCCAAACCGTCAATCGGCTGCGCGACACTGTGCCGATTCCGCGTTTCGGATAGTTGACGACGCGGTTGAAGGCCTCTTCGTCCCGGGGATTCGAGATCAGGCGCAGGTAGGCCAGCACGTCACGGATCTCCCGCCTCTCGTAGAAGCGCACGCCTCCCACGATCTGGTAGGGGATGAAGCGCCGCATCAACTCCTCCTCGAGCGCGCGCGACTGGGCGTTGGTGCGGTAGAGGACGGCGAAACTCCCATAGGGCCATCCGTTGGCCTGCTTGAGCGATTCGGCTTCATCGGCGATGCAGCGAGCCTCATCGGTCTCGGTCGCGGTGTGCAGAACGCTCAACAGTTCGCCGTCCGGGCGGCGCGTATGCAGCGTTTTCGCCTTGCGGGCAACGTTGTGGGAGATGGCGGCATTGGCCGCGTGAAGGACGTGTGCCGTGGACCGGTAGTTGCGCTCCAGCCGGACGACGCGGGCGCTGGGGAAGACCGACTCGAACTGGAGGATGTTGCGGATGTCGGCCCCCCGCCATCCATAGATGCTCTGATCGTCGTCGCCCACCACCATGAGGTTGCCGTGGACCCGGGCGAGCAGGTCCAACAGCCGGAACTGGGCATGGTTGGTGTCCTGGTACTCGTCCACCAGCAGGAAGGCGAAGCGGTCGGAATACCGGTGGAGGATGTCGGGACGGGACTCCACCAGCTCCACCGGCTTCATCAGCAGGTCGTCGAAGTCGAACGCGTTCTGGCGCGCCAGCGCAGCCTGATACTCGGGGTACACCAGCGCCGCCACCGCCGCCAGCGGGTCGGCCCCGTCCGCGTTCTCGTCATGAAACCGCTGTGGGCCGATGAGCATGTTCTTGGCGGAGCTGATGACACCCTGCACCGATCGCGGATTCCATCGGTCCGGGTTGACGCGCACGGCCTTCTGGGCCCGCTTGACCTGGTTCAGGCTCTGTTCGGCATCGAAGATGGTGAATGGGGCCGCCCGGCCGACCTCGTCCGCGTGGATGCGCAGAAGACGTGCGCCCAGGGCATGAAAGGTACCGAGCCACATGCCGCGAGGCTCCTCCCCCAGATAGCCGGCGACGCGCTCCCGCATCTCGCCCGCCGCCTTGTTGGTGAAGGTGACGGCGAGGATGCGATGCGGCGGCACGCCGTGCTCGCCGACCAGGTGGGCGATCCGGCAGGTGAGCGCCCGGGTCTTTCCGGTTCCGGCGCCGGCGAGCACCAGGAGAGGCCCTTCGAAGTGGAGCACGGCGGCTCGCTGCTCGGGGTTCAGGCCCCCCAGGTGATCCACCGGATCAGGCCTCGGACGGTAGTCGTATGTTGAACGTGGCGCCTGGCTCCCACTCGGACACCAGCTCGAGCTTCCCGCGGTGCACACCCTGCACGATGCGGCGCGCCAGCGTGAGCCCCACGCCCCAGCCGCTGGACTTGGTGGTCACACCGGGCTCGAAGATGTCGTCCCGCACGGCGGGATCGATTCCGGGACCCGAATCCGCGATGCGCACATCCACCCATCCCGCACCGGACCCGGAGCATGTGATCGAGATCCTGCCCCCGCGCCCGGCCAGGGCGTCGAGTGAATTCTTGAGCACGTTCTCGAGAGCCCAGCTGAGCAGGACATGGTGTCCCCTGACCGCGGGCAGATCGGAGGGAACTTCCATCACCAGCTCCACTTCCGACGCCAGGCTGGGAAGGCGGGAACGGAAATAGCCTTCCAGCTCCTCCAGAACCCGGGCCAGGTCGACCTCCCCCAGGGCGGGCTCTCGACCGATCAGCTCGAATCGGCGGGTAACGCGTTCGAGGCGCTCGACATCATCGTCGAGCTCATGCAGGATCTCGCTCTCGGACAGCTTCCCGGGCCGCTCGGGCGCGGGCAGCTTGAGCACTTCGACCCAGCCGTGCAGCGACGATATCGGTGTACCCAGCTGGTGTGCGAGTTCGCGGGCCATCACCGTCCAGGCGCGTTCTCCAGCGACTCTGCGCTGGTATCGCACCAGGCCCGCCAGCATGAGCACGACCAGCGCCAGACCCCCGGCCTGAAGCCATGGAATCCAGCGCAGGCGCGTCAGAATCGGAGGCGGGCCGTAGTGGATGAGCTGGACTTCGGGATCTCCGACCGGAGGATCGCGCTGATCCAGGGTGTTGATATAGCCGCGCACCCGCTCCTGCCCCTCCGCGGTGGCGAGATCCACCTCGAAGGGAAGGTTCTCGACGGCCAGCACGGTGTCTCCGGGTCCGGTCATGACGAACGGCACGCCCGACTCGGTGATCAGCAGCTGAAGCCCCCTGAGGGCCTGGATGGAACTGCCTTCCTCGGGGTCGGTCAGACCCTCCATGACCTCGGCATAGATCCGCGTAAAGATCTCGCTGTCGGCCCGCAGCGCGCGCACGATCTGCTGCGTGTAGAGCAGGTACCAGCCGGCCAGTGCCACGAAGAGCGCCGCAAGACCGACGTACCAGCGCTTCGGCGACACCCGCCCGTCGCCTCCTCAGGGCAGCAGGCGACCGGCCCCGAGGCGCTCGGCCAGCGGCTCCGGCAGGGTCACGCTGCCGTCCTCCTCCTGGCCGGTCTCCAGCAGGGCCACCAGCAACCGCGGCAAAGCGAGCGCCGAGCCGTTCAACGTGTGCACGAATTCCGGCTTGCGGCCGGGATCGGGCCGATACCGCAGGTTCGCGCGTCGCGCCTGGTAGTCGGTGGTGGTGCTGACGCTCGACACCTCCAGCCAGCGGCGCACGCCCGGAGCCCAGACCTCCAGGTCGTAGGTCATGGCCGACCAGAAGCCCAGATCGCCCGTAGCCAGGCTGAGGACGCGATAGGGAAGCCCCAGACGCCGGAGAATCACCTCGGCTTCCGCGGTCATCTCCTCGAGTGCCTCCCGGCTGCGCTCCGGGGTCTCATAGCGAACGAGTTCCACCTTGTCGAACTGGTGAACGCGCAGGAGGCCGCGGGTGTCCGCGCCCGCCGCGCCGGCCTCACGCCGGAAGCAGGGCGAGTAGGCGGTGTAGCGAAGAGGAAGCTCGTCCGCGGAGAGGATCTCGCCCCGGTGGAGGTTGGTGAGCGGCACCTCGGAAGTGGGGATGAGCCAGAGATCGTCCAGCGTGGTAACGTATGCATCCTCCTCGAACTTGGGGAGATGGCCGGTCGCCGTAAGGCTCTCGCGCGTGACCATGTAGGGGACGCGCATTTCCCTGTAGCCGTGCTCGCGGACGTGCAGATCGAGCATGTAGCCGATCAGCTCCCGCTGCAGGCGGGCGCCCCGGCCCGTGAGAACCGGAAACCCGGAACCTGATATCCTTGCGCCGCGCGCGAGGTCTAGGAGCCCCAGGGCCTCACCCAGCTCCCAGTGTGGTCTCGGCTCGAAACCGAAGTTCCGCTTCGTCCCCCATTTGCGGACCAGCACGTTGGCTTCCTCCCCCCCATCCGGCACCTCCGGGAGCGGCAGGTTGGGCATCTCCAGCAGAGTATTGCGGATGTGCGCCTCCGCATCCTCCACCACTTCGCCGAGCGCGTCGATGCGGCCGCCTACCTTGCGCATTTCGGCGATCAGCCCGTCCGCCGATTCACCCTTCCGCCTCAGCTCCCCGATGCGGCGGGAAACGGCGTTGCGACGCGCCCTGAGCTCATCGGCTGCTCCGATCGCGGAGCGGCGCCGCTCGTCGAGGGCGAGCAGATGTTCGACCCGGGCAGCCCCGCCGGAGATACCGCGCCGCGCCATTCCGGCACGAACCAGATCCGGCTGCGCCCGAATCATCCGCAGGTCGAGCATGGCCTAGCAGTCAGGGAGGGTCCGGGGGAAGAAGGGGTCAGGGAAAGATGTCCGGCTGCATCTTGCGGCTGTTGCAGATCCCGTTGGTGTCGAACACGAAAACCACGGTGCGTTCGACAGGGTCCACGTCCAGAGGAACCATCTTCGCGTAGTGGTTGCAGAGCTGCCCGTAGTTGGAGCGCAAGCGCCGCGTGCGCACCACGTAGAGGCTCCCGAGGTTCACCGGTACCGCCTCATCCTCGATGTAGACGTCCTCGTCCTCGGGGGCTTCCTCGATGTCGTCGAAGTTCTCGTCGGGCAGCTCCACCAGCGCCGCATCCGAGTCGACGCCGAAGAATCCGGGGGTCAGGAAGACGGCTCTGCCGCCTTCGACATCCACGGCCAGATCCCAGGCCGTGGTGGTGGCGGGCGCTTCGATGCGAACTGCGTGCCGGGCACCGAAGTCGAAGCCGGTTTCGATGTTCGGCTCGGGACGGGAGATCGCGTACAGGCGCACGGTATCGGCGGAGGCGATCCACTCGAGCGCGAAAGGGTCTCTTCCGCACGCAGCGATGGCAACCAGCGAAGGGAGAAGGAGGATGATCCCGAGCGAACGCATGACGCCTGTCTGGCAAAGGAGGAGGGGTTGGCTCCGGCGAGTCGACAGCCTGCTCGCGGAGCGCGCCAAGACTACCCCGACGGCTCCAGCGGGTCAACCCCGGAGCGGTGAATTCCGTTGATTTTACACTGTGCCGCGGGTAAGTTTCCGCGTGCATTCCGACCCGCATCAGCGAGCGGCGTTGACCCCCGCCGACCCCCACCTCCGGGTCGTCATCCTCGCGGGTGGCGCCGGTTCCCGGTTCTGGCCCGCCAGCACGCCCGCTCGCCCCAAGCAGCTCCTGCCGCTGGTCTCAAGCCGCCCCCTCGTGACCGACACGGTCTTGCGCGCGCTGGAACTGGTCCCGGTCGGCCAGTTGCGGATCGTCGCGGGACGGCACCTGGAGTCACCGCTGACCGCCGCGCTGCCGGAGGTGCCCCCCGGTTGCTTCCTGTGGGAGTCGCGGCCGCGCAGCACGGCCCCGGCGCTCACCTGGGCGACCTGGCGCGCATGGCGAAGCGATCCGGACGCCGTGATCGTTTCCCTGCATTCGGACCATGTCATCCGCCCCGCCGCCGCGTTCCGTTCGCTGGTGGCGCGCGCGGCACGGATCGCCGCCCGCAGGGATGTGCTGCTGACCGTGGGCGCACAACCGGATCGTCCCGACACCGGCTACGGGTACCTGCAGCCCGGGGAGGTCATGGACGGATCCGGCGGCGGCGGGACGGACGAGCCCGCGCGGAGCGTGTTGCGCTTTCACGAGAAGCCCGACGCCCGGCGCGCCGCCGAATACGTTCGCCGGGGCTTCCTCTGGAACACGGGTATCTTCGTCTGGCGGACATCGGTGTTCCTGAAGGAACTTCGCGCGCACGCTCCCGCCATCGCCGCCCTGCTTCCGCGACTCGAGGCCGGAGACGTAAACGGGTTCTTCCGTCACGCGCCCACGGTCAGCGTCGACGAGGCCGTGCTGGAGCGCAGCCGCACGTGCGCCATGCTTCCCGCATCCTTTCACTGGGACGATGTGGGCAGCTGGGAGGCGCTCGCCCGGACGCGAACGCCCGACCAGCGCGGGAACACCCGGGCCGGCGACGTCGTCTGCGTTGAGAGTGACGACAACATCGTGTACAGCGAGGGCAGGCGGGTGGTGTTGTTCGGGGTGCGCGAGATGGTGGTGGTCGCGACTGGGGACGTGACGATGGTCACGACCCGCGAGCACGCCCGCGAGCTCAAGCGCCTCGTGGAAGGGCTGCCCTCGTCGTCGCGCGTCCAACGGACGTGAGCACCCGTCTCTATCTGTTCGACGACGCCCGCGCCCGGCGTTGGGAACCGTTTTCCCTGACACGTCCCGCAGCCGAACTGGTGCTTGGTGCGCTGCGGCTCTGGGAGCGGGCAGCCCGCGCGTGGGGCGTCGAGTACGGCGGTCATCTTGCGGCCGCCCGCCTCGCGGGCTTCCGCGAAGGCAATTCGCCCGAGACACTCGTGGCCTCCGACGTGGGGCGCCGCGTCCACCGCATCCTGGTGTCCAGCCGAGCCGTGGTGCAGAGCCGGCCGCGGCAACTGCCTCCGGTCCCGGCCGAGCTGCGCATCGACGGCACGACGGTCGGGTGGAGCCTCCCTTCCGGCGCCCCGCTTCCCCACCCGCGTGACATCGCGGATCCCGCTGCCGCTCCCCGGGCGGAAGCCGGACTGGAGTTGGAAGGGTTCGTGCTGGAGCACGTCTGGGAGCTGGTGGCGCGGACACCCGGGCAGCTGCGGGAAGACCTCGAGGCCGGGATGTCCACCCGTCTGGCGCCCATACCGTCGCGCGGCGCCGGGGGACGACAGGCGGGGGCGGGCCGGAGCGGCCTGGCGATTCCACCCTCAGGGTCGTCGCTTCCCCCCGGCGCCCACCTCCTGGGAGACGGTATCTTCACCCTCGGCCCCGGCGCCGCCGTCGAGCCGGGCGTGCTGCTGGATACAGCCCCGGGACCGATCGTCCTCGGCGAGGGCGTGCGCGTGTGTGGACCGGCCCGCCTGGAGGGTCCGTTGTATGTGGGACCCGGCTCGACGATCCTCGGCGGGAGGGTATGCGCTTCCTACGTAGGCCGCGCATGCAGAATCCGGGGCGACATCGAGAAGAGCGTCCTGCTCGGCTACGACAACAAGGCCCACGGCGGCTTCCTGGGCCGCTCGTACCTCGGTCGCTGGGTAAACCTGGGCGCGATGACCACGAACAGCGATCTTCGCAACGACTATCGCAACGTGAGAGTCCGCACCGGCGAAGGAGCCGTCCCCTCCGGTCTGACCAAGCTGGGCTGTCTCGTGGGCGACCACGTCAAGACGGGTATCGGAACCCTCCTCAACACCGGCGCGGTGATCGGGGCAGGCTGCAACCTGTTCGGCGCCGCAGTCCCGACGAGCTATCTCCCGCCCTTTCGATGGGGCGCGACCCCCGAAGCGCCGCTCTTCGGGCTGGACCGCTTTCTGGACACGACGGAGCGGGTGATGAGCCGCAGGGGTGTGCGGCTTACGCCGGAGATGCGGGCCGTTCTCGAGCGTGCCTGGCTCAGCGTGGCCGGCGCGGACTAGCCGGCAGCCACGAAACGGTCGTGCAGATCTGCGTGCTGGGCAGCGGAAGCAGGGGCAACTCGATTTTCGTCCGCTCCGCGCGTGCGGCCGTGCTGGTGGACGCCGGTTTCAGCGCGCGCGAGACCGAGCGCCGCCTGCGACTGGTCGGAGCCGAAGCGAGCGAGCTCTCGGCCATCATCCTCACGCACGAGCACGGGGATCACACCCGCGGAAGCGGGGTGATGGCGCGACGTCACGGCATCCCCGTCTGCCTCACCGAAGCCACCCGCAAGGCGTGCGGCCGCCTGTTCCGCGGGTCGGAGCAGCTTGTGGAATACCGGCCCGGGCGAGCTTTCGGCATCGAGGACCTGCGCGTGGAACCGTTCATGACTGTCCACGACGCCGCCGATCCGGTGGCCATCGCCCTGGTCGATGTCGGATCCGGCACCCGCGTCGGGCTCGCGACCGATCTGGGCCGGTCCACCGCAATCGTACGCCACGCACTCGCGGGCTGCGATTTCCTGGTCCTGGAGGCCAATCACGACGAGACGCTTCTCCACCGGAGCTCCTACCCCGCCGCCGTCAAGTCGCGCATCGCATCCAGCCACGGACACCTGTCCAACCGCGCGGCCGCCCGTCTTGCCCTGGATCTCCTCCATCCCCGCCTCGCCGGCATATTGCTGGCCCACCTCTCTGCGGAGTGCAACACGCCCGAGCTGGCGCGCGAAACCGTCTCGCGCGCACTGGCCAGGGCGGGGTATCGGGGGTTTCTGGAGGTGGCCCGGCAGGCGGAGCCTACGGAGATGCTGAGCGTCGATACCCTGCGCCGGGAACGCGGTCCCGAGCAGCTGTCGTTTCTCTGAAACCGTCCTTCCCCGCCCCGCCGCCGGGGCGGTATCGGCGTCACAACCCCAGCACGCGCAGGATGTCGTTGGAGAGCGCCCAGACCATGATCCCCATGAGCACCAGGAAGCCGACCCGGCTCCACCGCAGCCGCTGTTCCAGGCTGAGTGCCCTGCCCCTGACCGCCTCGATCCCGAGAAAGACGAGATGTCCGCCGTCCAGTATCGGAATGGGAAGCAGGTTCAGGATCGCCAGATTCACGGAGAACAGAGCCATGAAGCGCAGGAAGGTCTGGAGTCCCGCCTCCGCGGCCTGGCCCGACAGAGTTCCGATGGTGACGATGCTGCCGACGGTGCGCGGGGAGACGTTCCCGGTCACGAGATCGCCGAGGAACCCGAGGATCATGCGGGTGGTGCCCACGGTTTCCCGGTATCCGATGACCACAGCGCGGGTGAGGGGAACGGGCACGTACACGGGATCCGCCACCGGAGCCAGAATGCCGACCTGACCCACGGTCCTGATCTCCCCGTCGGGCCCCCTTTCCTCACGCGATGCGAGCGGAACCGCGATCTCCATCAGGGCGCCGTCGCGCGCCACCTGAAGGTCGACCGTGCGACCGGGACGGCGCATGATCTCGCGCCGGAACAGCGCCCAGTTTTCCACGGCCAGGCCGTCGACGGCGAGGACACGATCTCCCGGCTGCACACCCGCGCGCGCTGCGGGCATCCCGGGCTCGACATCCAGCACGACGGCCTCGATCCAGTAGTTGAGGGCCAATGCCAGGCGCTCGCGCGAGGCGGGATCACCGGGCGCCGGCACCGATACCGTCACGCGCGGGGACTCGGTTTCCACCGTGATGGTCTCGCTCTGTGCGGACAGGAATCCCTCACGCACATCCCCCCAGTGGACCACATCACGGTCGCCCACACGCGTGACGCGCGCGCCGACCGGAAGCCCCGCCAGCGGTTCCGCGCCCGGGGGCAGCAGTTCCATGTCCACGTAGCCGATCCGGGTCTCGCCGGCCTCCACCCTGCCCCAGCCCGCGGCGATCGTCGTATACGCAGCGAAGGCGAAGATCATGTTCATGGCCACGCCCGCCGACAGCACCAGCGCACGAGCCCACACCGGCTTGCCGTCGAAGTCCGTGGAAGCGGGCCCCCGGCGCGCCTCGCCGCCGCCCCCCTCCACCTGGTCCATGACCTCATCGGCCATGCCGCTCATCTTGACGTAGCCGCCCAGCGGAATCGCCGAGATCACGTATTCGGTATCGCCCCGGCGAAAACCGAGAACCCGCGGCCCCAGCCCGATGGAGAAGCGCAGGACCTTTACGCCCACGGCCTTGGCCGCCCAGAAGTGGCCAAGTTCGTGGACGAGGATCAGAACGCCAAGGACAACGATTGTCGCCAGCAACGCCATCATCCCTCTCCCTGTATGCGCCCGCTCATGAGCCGCCGGCCATTACGCGACCAGCGCCGCGATGGATTCCCGGGTCACGTGCCGGGTCTCGGCGTCCACGCCGAGCACGTCTTCGACCGACCTTATCCCTCCTGGAGGAGTTCGCTCGAGCGCCGCACCCACCACCGCCGCCATCTCCCCGAAGGGTAGCACGCCCTCCAGGAATGCCTGCACCGCCACCTCGTTGGCCGCGTTGAAGACCGTCGGCGCCCACCCACCGGCGTGCCCCGCCTGCACACCCAGTTCGAACAGGGGGAACCGGGCCCGGTCCAGTTCCTCGAACGTAAGATCCGACAGGCGCGAAGGACGGAAGGTTCGCAGCCGGACGTCGTCGATCCGCTCCGGGTGCGTCAGCGCGTACAGGATGGGCAGTTCCATGGTGGGAAGGCCGAGTTGCGCAACGACCGACCCGTCCGTGAACTCCACGAAGGAATGGATGATCGATTGCGGATGAACGACCACGCCGATGCGATCATACTCCATCCGGTAAAGGAAATGTGCCTCGATGACCTCCAGCGCCTTGTTGGCGAGCGTGGCCGAGTCGATGGTGATCTTGGAACCCATGTTCCAGGTGGGGTGGCGCAGCGCGTCGGCCGGCGTGATGTCGCCCATCCGGGACGCGTCCCAGCGGCGAAAAGGACCGCCCGATGCGGTAAGCACGATGCGGGCCACATGGCCGGGGTCGCTGCCGGCGAGACACTGGAGAATGGCGCTGTGTTCGGAGTCGACCGGCACCAGCTCACCCCCGCCCGAACGCGCTGTTTCGTCGACGAGCTCGCCTCCCGCCACCAGCGACTCCTTGTTGGCCAGCGCGAGGCGCTTGCCCGCCCGCAGTGCGGCGAGGGTGGGCTCGAGACCCGAGACCCCCACCAGCGCATTGATGACCACGTCGGCGTCGCTGCTCCCCGCAAGCTCAAGCAGAGCCTCGCGGCCATGGGCGGAGGATACGCCGGGGAGGTCGAGCTTCTCCGCGCCGGGATCGGCGATCACCACCCGGCGTGGCCGATGGAGCGCCGCCTGCTCGCGGAGCACGGAGACCGAGCGGTTGGCGGCCAGCGCGACCACGCGGAAGCGCTCCGGATGCCGGCCCATTACCTCGAGCGCGCTGCGCCCGACCGACCCCGTGGATCCCAGGATTGCAACCCGAATCACGTCGCGGCCCCCCGGGCCTGAGCAACCGCCACCCGGCTCATGGCGACACCGAACCGGCGAGCTGAAGCGCCGCGTAGGCGAGCGGCAGCGTCACCAGCACTGCATCGAGCCGGTCGAGCACTCCGCCGTGGCCCGGAAGCACCGATCCCGTGTCCTTGACGCCGGCTTCGCGCTTGAGCAGCGAAACCGCCAGGTCGCCCGCCAGTCCGCCCGCGCCGATCAGAAGCGCGATGCCGACCAGCCAGCTCGGCCCGACCCCCAGCAGAACGAACGGCTCGGCGGCGGCCATCGCGAAGAACAGACCCGCCGCGCCCGCAGCCAGAATCCCGGCGATGGTGCCTTCCAGCGTCTTGCCCGGGCTGACGGTCGGAAACAGGCGGCGATGTCCCCACAGGCTGCCCGCGAAGTAGGCGGTGATGTCTCCGGCCCAGGTGACCACCAGCGGGAAAAGCAGCAGCAACGGGCCTTCGAGCGGGCCGGGAGCTCTCACGGCGACTCCCGTATCCGGCAGGTGGCGCAGCAGCACCGCGCAACAGAGTCCGCCTCCCACATACAGAGCCGCCGTCAGCGTCGAACAGACGGATGCCAGCGGCTTGTCCGTCACGCTGCGCGCGCGCACGGCGGTGACAAAGAGCATTACGGTGGCCCCCATGACGACCGTCAGCGCGAGCGGAGCGAAACCGGTGAAGAAAGGCTCCGCCGTCGCTGCGAGAACGAGCGCTGCCGTGATGGCCATGGCCGTGCGCGTGAAGGGCCGAACACCCGTCCGCCGAGCCAGCAGGCAGAACTCGCGGGTGGCCAGCATGGCCAGTGCCGCCGCAAGCGCACCCATCAGCCACCCGCCCCGGTAGATGACCGGAAGCACGACGAGCAGGGCGATCACCGCCACCGCCGCGCGGCGCGGAAGGTCGGCCATCGCCATCAGGCGGAGGTGATCCGGCCAAAGCGGCGATCACGGCGCTGGTAGTCCAGGACGGCCGCGAGGAAGTCTTCCCTGGAGAAATCCGGCCACAGCACGGGGGTGATGTGGATCTCCGAGTACGATATCTGCCACAGCATGAAGTTTGAGATCCTGCACTCTCCGGAAGTCCTGATGAGAAGATCGGGATCGGGGATGCCGCTCGTCAGCAGCGCCCGTTCCAGGCATGCCTCGTCGATCTCGTCGGGGTCCAGTTCCCCGGCGCGCGCGCGCGCTGCCAGACGACGAACCGCGGTCAGGATGTCTTCCCTCCCGCTGTAGGAGATCATCAGATTGAGCCTGAGCGTCGTTCCGCCCTCCGTCTCCCGCATGATGCGCTCCACGGCCTCGCGCGCGGAAGGCTGCATTCTGGCCAGGGTCCCGAGCACAGTTACTTCGACGCCCTTCTCAACCAGCTCCGAGCACTCCCGCTCCGCATACGCCTTCAGGAGCGACATCAGAGCCGAAACCTCCTCCGACGGACGATTCCAGTTGTCGGTTGAAAACGCAAAGAGGGTGAGGATCTCGATGCCGGCGTCGACCGAAGCCTCAATGGTCGTGCGTACGGCGTCCATCCCGGCCTCGTGCCCCGTCTTGCGGGGCAGGCCCTGCCGCCGGGCCCAGCGTCCGTTGCCATCCATGATGACGGCTACATGACGCGGCATGGGCCCACTCATGTCAATCCGGGCCGGCACGTTGGACCTCATGGCTAGATGGCCATGACCTCCCCCTCCTTGGCCTTCATGAGCTCGTCCAGCGAGGCCACGTAGCGGTCGGTGAGCTTCTGAATCTCGCTCATCATCTGGTGACCCTGGTCGTCGCTGATCTCGTGCTCCTTCATGCGACGCTTCACCTCCCCGTTGCCCGCGCGCCGCGCGTGGCGAATCGAGATCCGGGTGTTCTCCGACATCTTGTGGATGATGCGCACGTATTCCCGGCGTCGTTCCTCGGTGAGCGGAGGAATCGGTACGCGTATGAGGTTGCCGTCGTTGGAGGGATTGAGCCCGAGGTTGGCGGCCATGATCGCCTTCTCGACGGAAGACATCTGCGACTTGTCGTATGGCTGCACCACCAGCAGGCTCGCGTCGGTCGCGACCACCGTCGCGAGCTGATTCAGGGGCATGCTGGCCCCGTAGGCGTCGACCCGGACGCTGTCCAGCAGAGCCGGGGTTGCCTTGCCGGTTCGAACGGTTGCGAACTCGCGCCGGGCAGCATCGAGCGCGGCGTCCATACGCTCCGTGAGTTCTTCCATGAGTCCCATGACAGCCTCCGCGCGCGTGTGGTACCGATCGGAGAGCAGATACCCCTTTCAGGATACCAACGTGCCTATGCGCTCTCCCCTGATGGCGGCCCCGACCGCTCCTCTCTCGCCGAGATTGAGTACGATGATGGGCAGCTTGTTGTCCTTGCAGAGCGACACCGCCGGGGCATCCATGACCCCCAGTTCCCGCGCGATCACTTCCTGAAAGCTGATGCGCGGGATGAACTGTGCGGTCGGGTCCAGGAGAGGATCGGCGGTGAAGATCCCCGCCACCTTCGTGGCCTTGATGATCACGTCGGCTTCCATCTCGATCGCCCGCAGAGCGGCCGCGGTGTCGGTTGAAAAATACGGGTTCCCCGTGCCTCCGGCGAAGATGACCACCCTGCCCTTCTCCAGGTGGCGGATCGCTCGGCGGCGGATGTATGGCTCCGCCAGCTTTTCCATGCGAAAGGCGGTCAGCACGCGCGTGGTGACGTTCTTGCGCTCAAGCAGATCCTGAAGCGCCAGCGCGTTGATGACGGTGGCGAGCATGCCCATGTAGTCGGCCGTGACGCGGTCCATGCCCTGACGGCTGGCCAGCGCCCCGCGCATGATGTTGCCGCCCCCGATGACGATGCCGAGGGCCACGCCCAGTTCGGCGAGCGTCCCGATCTGGTCGGTGAGGCGGTCCACGACCGGCGGAGAGATGCCGAATCCTTCCTCTCCCGCCAGAGCTTCGCCGGATAGCTTCAGGAGAACCCGCGAGTATCGGAACTCCGACGAGCCGCTCATCATCCCACGGGCGTGCGCCGTCAGCCGCGCTGCCCGACCGCGAACCTCGCAAAGCGGGCGACTTCGATCTTCTCGCCGGTTTTCGCCGAGACTTCGGTCACGAGCTCGCCGATGGTCCGGGCCGTGTCCTTGATGAAGGGCTGCTCCAGCAGCACCTGATCCTTGTAGAAGGCCTTCAGTTTTCCCTGGACGATCATGTCCTGAATGCGCTCCGGCTTCCCCTGGGCGCGCACCTGCTCCCGGTAGATCGCCTTTTCACGCTCGACCACATCCTGCGGCAGATCCTCCGCGCGCACGGCAATCGGGTCCTGGGAGGCGACATGCAGGGCGATGTCCTTCGCAAGTGCCCGGAAGTCGTCCGTGTTGGCGACAAAGTCGGTCTCGCAGTTGACCTCGACGATGACGCCCACCCTTCGGTCGAAGTGGACGTAGCTGCCGATGGTGCCCTGGTTCGCGGCTCTGCCCGCTCGCTTGGAGACCTTCGCCGCACCCTTGGCACGGAGGAGGTCGACGGCGGCCTCGAGGTCCCCGCCGGTCTCTTCGAGAGCGCGCTTGCAATCCATCATGCCCCCGCCGGTACGGTCACGCAGGGCCTTCACCATCTTTGCGGGAATCGTCATGTGGAGTATTCGCCTGGTGGTCGTTTCGAGGTTCCGGGGCGCGGGATCCGGTGGTGACGCTTTCCCGCGACCCTCGTCCGCACTTCCCTGTCCCGGCATTCGCCGGCAGGAGGATCAGCTGGTCCGGGATGCTACCGGTTGGGGAGGCGCGCGCCTAACCCGGGACGGCTTCGGTTCGGCATCCTGGCTGGTCGACGGCTTCGCGGGCGCTTCGCGGGAACCCGATTCGGCTGCATCGCGCCCCGGCTTCCTGACCAGAACGCGGGCCCTTCTGACTCGCTTCGGCGAATCCCCTGGACCGCTGCCCTTCTGGCGTCCCGCGATGACGCCCGGACGGGGCCGCCGGCGCGCTCGACGGCGCGGATGCTCCTCCACCGCGGCGGCCTTCTCGCCTGTTTCCGTCGAATACGTCGTGGCCTCCAGGTCCTCCACCCGACGGAGTGCCTCTTCGGGCACCTCCTTGCGGGCCTGGCGGATCGCCTCGGCGATGGCGCCGCTGATCAGGCTGACCGAGCGTATCGCGTCGTCGTTCCCCGGAATCGGGTAGGTGATGAGATCGGGGTCGGCGTTGGTGTCGGTGATGGCGATGATCGGGATACCGAGCCGGTGAGCTTCCCTCACCGCAATCGCCTCGCGCCGGGCATCGATGACGAAGATGGCGCCCGGGAGCCGGGTCATGTCCTTCACCCCGGAAAAGTACTTCTCCAATTTCAGCCGCTCGCGCTCGAGCAGAAGGCGTTCCTTCTTGGTGTAGAACTCGAACGCGTTCTCCTCCTGCCCCCGCTCCAGCTCCTTCAGGCGGCGGATCTGGCGACGGATGGTCTGGAAATTGGTGAGCATGCCGCCGAGCCAGCGCTCCGTCACGAAAAGACTGCTGGACCGGGCGGCATCCTCTTCGATGATCCCGCGCAACTGTGGCTTGGTGCAGACGAACAGGAGGCGTTCGCCCGCGAGCACCAGTTGGCGTGCGATCTTCCGGGCCGCGATCAGCCGATCGAAGGTCTTGCGCAGGTCGATGATATGAATGCCGTTCCGCTCCGTGAAGATGAAGCGGCGCATCTTGGGGTTCCATCGGCGTGTCTGGTGTCCGAAGTGGACCCCGGCTTCAAGCATCTGGTTCAGAGAAACCTGCTCCATGCGTCTCCAGGCAGTCCTCGGGTTTATCGCTTGCTGAACTGGAAGCGCTTGCGGGCCTTCGGGCGGCCGGGCTTCTTGCGCTCCACCTTGCGCGGATCACGTGAGAGGAACCCGCCCTGGCGAAGCGGGCCCATGGCGTCTTCGTCTTCCTCGACCAGCGCTCGGGCGACGCCCAGGCGGATGGCGTCGGCCTGACCGGTCATCCCGCCCCCGTGTACGCGCACGACGACATCGAAGCGGGCATCGGCGTCAACGACCTGCATCGGTTCGGTGGCGCGCTTGCGATGCACCAGCCGCGGGAAATAGTCCTCCAGTTCCCGACCGTTGATCAGCCACCTTCCGATCCCCGGTCGCAGCAGGATGCGCGCGACACTGCTCTTGCGCCGGCCTACGGCCTGGACCTGTTCTACGTATGGCAATGAACCCGTGACCTCAGAACGTGAGTGGGCGCGGACGCTGGCCATGATGAGGATGCTCGGCTCCGGCGTAGACGCGCAGCCGGCGGCGGAGTCGGCGACCCAGGCGTGCTTTCGGAAGCATGCCGCGCACGGCGCGCTCGATCACCCGCTCGGGATGCCGCTCCAGCATCGTCTTGAAGGGGATATGGCGCTCGCCGCCCATGTAGCCCGAATGACGGAAATAGGTCTTCTGCGCCGCCTTGTTGCCGGTCAGCTTCACGCGGCGGGCGTTAATCACCACCACGTTGTCCCCCGTGTCAAGATGAGGCGTGAAGATGGGCTTGTGCTTGCCGCGCAGTACGCGCGCAACCTGTGCCGCCAGGCGCCCCAACGGCTGTCCCGCAGCATCGACCACCCACCACTGGTGCTCGATGTCGCGCGCCTTGGGCGTATATGTCTTCACGTAACGGTTCACCCGCAATTTGCCGGGGAGACGTCCTTCCGCGGTTCTCGCTTTCGTGTCGAGTCCACGGGAGTAGAGCAACAAAGCAGTCAAGGGTATCAGAGAGGCCGCATGGTGTCAACCAGCACCCGCGTCTACCGGACAATCCCGCCGATCCTGCCCCAGCGCACGTCCCTCATCCACGCAGCTTCCTCATCGGAGGACGAGTCGAAGGAGTAGTAGACGAACCAGGGCCGGCCGCGCACCGACTTCTTGTCGACAAACCCCCAGTAGCGTGAGTCTTCGCTGTTGTCGCGGTTGTCCCCGAGGACGAAGTAGCTGTCCTCCGGAACCTGGATCGGACCCCAGTTGTCCCGAGTTGGCCGGTAGGAGGCCGGGTCGCGGCCGTCGGCGAGAAAACCCGCCTGCCAAGCCATGTCGGGATGAAACTCGTCACGCCGCGGATCCACATGGCGAACGAACGGCTCGTCGAGCTGCACCTGGTTCAGGTACAGCTTCTTGGCCCGCATCTCGAGGACATCCCCAGGCACCCCGACCACGCGCTTCACGTAGTTCTTTCCGGGGTCGTGCGGAGGTGTGAACACGACGACGTCGCGCCGCTCGAGCTCCGCGAACGCGGGAAGGTGCAGCGCCGTCCCCGGCACCTCGGCGCCGTACACCGCCTTGTTGACCACCAGGAAATCTCCCACCAGCAAGGTGTTCTCCATGGAGGCGGTGGGGATCCTGAACGCCTCCACCAGAAACGTCCTGATGATCAGGAAGAGCGCGAACGCGATCAGAACCGACCGGCACCACTCCCACGCCGTCCGGGCCAGCGACTTCATGGGCGCTTCCTCCGCCGCGGGTTCGGAGTGGCGCCTGCCCATCCCGCTGCCCGCCTCACGACTCCCGCTCCAGCCCGTACTTGTTGATCTTCTTGTAGAGGTTGGAGCGGGGCATGCCCACCGACCGGGCGGTCTCGGTGATGTTCCAGTCGTTCTCGCGCAGCTTGTGCTCGATGAACGCCTGCTCCGCGCGGTCCTTGAAGTCGGCGAAGGAAGGCGCGGCCAGCAGCTGGCGGACGACCGCGCCCGGGCTGCCTTCCGAGAGCAGACGAACGTCCTTCGTCCGGATCTCGTCGCCCTCCGAGAGAATCAGGAGGCGCTCCACGGCGTTGCGCAGTTGGCGCACGTTGCCCGGCCACTCCATCGCCTGGAGCCGGCTCAGGGCACCCTCCGTGAAGTGCTTTCGGGATGCCCGTCCGGTCCGCATCATCAGCGTGGTGAAGTGCTTCACGAGCATGGGAATATCGTATCGTCGCTCGCGTAGCGGAGGAAGCTCGATGGGGACGACGTTGAGACGATAGTAGAGATCCTCCCGGAACCGGTCGCTCCTGATCTCTTCGGCAAGGTCCTTGTTTGTGGCCGCGATGACTCGCACGTCCACCTGCAGAGTCCGGGAGCCTCCCACGCGGACCACGACGCCCTGCTCCAGGACGCGCAGCACCTTTGCCTGGGCCGCGAAGGACATGTCTCCGATCTCGTCCAGAAAGAGCGTGCCGCCGTCCGCCTGCTCGAACTTCCCGGCGCGATCCGCCACCGCCCCGGTGAACGACCCCTTCATGTGGCCGAAGAGCTCCGATTCGATGAGCTCCGAGGGGATCGCGGCGCAGTTCACTTCCACGAACGGCCGGTCGCGCCGGTCCGACAGCCTGTGGACCGCCCGGGCCACCAGCTCCTTGCCCGTGCCGTTCTCGCCGGTGATGAGCACGCGCGCCCGGGTCGGCGCCACCTTCTCGATACGCATCAGCATCTGATGAATCCCGGGCGAGGAACCGACGATTTCGTATCGGCTCTCCACTTCGGTCTGAAGCGACTCGACGCTGCGCTTGAGCCCTTGCATGTCCAGAGCGTTGCGCAGAGTAACGAAGAGGCGTGCGGTATCGAGGGGTTTCTCCAGGAAGTCATACGCGCCCCTGCGCGTGGCCTCCACGGCGGTATCGATGTTCCCGTGGCCGCTGATCATGATCACCGGGGTGCGGGAGTCCAGCTTCCTCATCCTCGACAGGACTTCCAGGCCGTCCATCTCCGGCATCTTGACATCGAGAAAGACGACATCGGGATTGTCGTCAACGAGGCGCTCGAGGCCGACGGGGCCGTTGGGGGCGATCGTCACGCGATGCGACTCGTACTCGAAGACCTGGCGCAGAGCGCCGCTGACCGAGGCGTCGTCGTCGACGATGAGGATGTTGGCCATGAAGTCGTGTCAGGGGCGGAGTATCGGGGACCTCGCGCGGATCGCGGTCATCAGGCGTTGGGCTGCGCCGATTCCGGTGTCCCGAGCGCCGCCGAGGATACGACGCTGTAGCGGGCTCCGGTGCGGGAGAGATGACTGCGCATGAGTTCCACCGAGGTCACCTCGATGTGATGGCGGAAGTCCAGGTCGGCAACCAGGGCGTCCAGTCCGCGGAAGGCGCCGGCGCCGGTCTCCGGCCTGGCGCGCCCCACGGTGATGTGGGGATGGAAGGCGCTCGTCTCCCGGCTGAAGCCCAGGCTGGCCAGCCCCCACTCCACGTCCTGCTTCAGACAGCGCAGGGCGAGGACCGGCTCCACCCCGGCCCACAGCACCCTCGGGCGGCGAATCGTGGGAAAGGCCCCGAAGCCGCGGATCTCCATCGAAAAGGGCCGGTTCTTGCCCCCGACTTCGTCGATCACCTCGGACACGCGCGGCGTCAGGTCGGGATGCGGATTGCCCAGGAACTTGAGGGTCAGGTGATACGTGTCGGGATCCAGCCACCGCACCGGCAAACCGGCCTCTCTGATGGGCCGGGCGGCGTCGTACACGCTTTCCTTCGCGCCATCGGACAGATTCAGCGCGATGAAAAGTCGCATGCGGGGCTCTGGAAAGGAGGGTGGCCGGGGATTGTGGCGGGGATGCGCCATGATACGGCGATTAATGTACCCGTACCCGCGGGACCGAATCAAGGAAATCACCGTGCCCCGCACGGCTCCTTTCCCGCACCTATTCCCAAATCACCCCGCGGAGGGAATCTTTCTGGCGCATCCGCGAGCACCGACTTGTTGCACGGCGAACCCCTCGGCATCCGACGCCAGCGCCCTGAAACCATGGAATCCCCCTGCCAATGACCGATCCCGGCCGCAATACCTCCCTGCAGGTTCGTTCGCCCGTCCCCTCCGACATCGAGATTGCCCAGGAGGCCCCGCTCACCTCCATCGCCTCGATCGCCGCGCAACTCGGCCTCGGGAGCGAGGAGCTCGAGATGCATGGGGCCTACAAGGCGAAGGTGAGGCTCTCCGTACTCGAACGGCTCTCCGGCGCGCCGGACGGCAAGTACATCGATGTGACGGCGATCACCCCAACGCCCCTGGGCGAGGGCAAGACCACAACCACCGTGGGTCTCGCCCAGGCGATGGGCGCCCATCTTGGCAAGCGGACGATCGCGTGCATCCGCCAGCCCAGCCAGGGCCCGACCTTCGGCATCAAGGGCGGAGCGGCGGGCGGCGGCTACAGCCAGGTCATCCCCATGGAGGACTTCAACCTGCATCTCACCGGGGACATCCATGCCATCACCGCGGCCAACAACCTGCTGGCGGCGGCGATCGACATACGGATGCTGCACGAGTCCCGTCAGAGCGACGAACTTCTCTTCGAGCGCCTCTTCCCGGTCCGCAACGGACGGCGCTTCTTCGCGCGCGGCATGCGGGTGCGCAAGGAGAAACTCGGCATCGCCACCAGCGACCCGGACCGGATGACGCAGGAAGAGCGCAGCCGCTTCGTTCGCCTGGGAATCGATCCGGGCACCGTCACCTGGCGGCGCGTGATGGATACCAACGACCGCATGCTCCGCGAGATTACGATCGGTCAGGGTCCGGACGAGTTCGGATTCACCCGCACGACCGGGTTCGACATTACGGTAGCCAGCGAGATCATGGCGATTCTCGCCCTGACGACCGACCTGGCCGACATGCGCCGGCGGCTCGGGGCCATGGTGGTAGGGGCGACGGACTCCGGCGAACCCGTAACCGCGGAGGACATCGGCGCCGCGGGCGCGCTCGCCGTCCTGATGCGCGACGCCGTTCAGCCCACGTTGATGCAGACGCTCGAAGGCACTCCGGTCTTCGTCCACGCCGGACCGTTCGCCAACATCGCGCACGGAAACAGTTCCATCATTGCCGACCGCATCGCGCTCAAACTGAGTGATTACGTCATCACGGAATCAGGATTCGGGGCCGACATCGGCATGGAGAAGTTCTTCAACATCAAATGCCGCTACTCCGGGCTGGTACCCGACGCGGTGGTGCTGGTGGCCACCATCCGGGCCCTGAAGACGCATGGCGGCGGGCCTCCCGTGGTGGCGGGGCGGCCGCTCGACCGAGCGTACACCGAAGAAAACCTGGAGCTGCTCTCCCGGGGAACCGCCAACATGGAGCACCACATCGGCACGGCACGCAAGTTCGGCGTTCCGGTGGTGGTGGCCGTGAACCACTTCGCCACCGACACGGATGCCGAGGTGGACCTGGTGATCCGGGGGGCGCGTGCCGCCGGAGCCGTGGACGCGGTGGTCTCGAAGCACTGGGCCCACGGCGGCGCGGGAGCAGTCGCGCTTGGCCGGGCCGTGGTGCAAGCCGTCGAGCAACCCTCCGATTTCCGTTTCCTCTATCCGCTCGACCTCCCGGTGCGGGAGAAGATCGACATCATCGCGCGCGAGGTATACGGAGCAGACGGAGTAGAATTTGAGCCGCTGGCCAGCGAGCGCATCGATCTCTTCACCCGCCAGGGCTTCTCCCATCTGCCGATCTGCATGGCCAAGACCCATCTGAGCATCAGCCACGACCCGCGCCGCAAGGGAGTGCCACGAGGATACACGCTGCCGATCCGCGACGTGCGTGCCTCGGTGGGCGCCGGGTTCCTGTATCCGCTGGTGGGTCAGATGCGCACCATGCCCGGCCTGCCGACCCGTCCGTCCTTCTACGATGTTGACCTGGATCCTGACACCGGACGGGTGATCGGTCTATTCTAGAGGGCGCGAATACCCTCGATTCGGCCATCGGCGGTGCCGAGCCACAGCGGACACGGCCGGAGCGACCACACCACGACAACCGCGACACCACCTCCCAGGAGGCCACGATGCCGGCGCACCAAGAAACGATGATCACGGCAGTAGCGGCAAGGAATCCCCATTCCGATCCGCACCCGGGCATCCATGCCGGCAAGCGCCGGCGGAAGCGGCGAGCGAATTCAAGAGCGTCCGCAAGGACCGCGGTCGGAGGCATGCTGCTCGCAGCCATGGCGTTCTCCCCCTCCGCGCTCCAGGCGCAGGACCCGCCCTTCCGTTCCTATGGCGGCTCCAGTGTTTCGTTCGACGCGCGCGTGCACGCGCAGTACGAGGCACCGAGCCCCGAGGGTGCCGTCTCGACGTTTTCCATGCGGCGCGCCTGGATCACCCTGGACGGGCGCTACAACGACTTCGTCAGCGGTCGGCTCCAGTTCGAGGCGCTGCGCGGAGGAACGGTGCTGGACGCTTGGCTCACGCTGAGCTTCTCCGAAGCCTTCGTCCTCAACATGGGTCAGTTCAAGCGCGGCATTTCGTACTTCTGGCTGGTACCCAACTCGGACCTGCCGCTCATCGAACGTGACGCGAGAGTCTCGGGCGCCGACGACTGCCCGGGAGTCGGTGGTGTCTGTTCCTTCGGCAACCTTGCCTTCCGGCTTGGCCTGAACGGGTACGAGCCCGGGTTGCTGATGACCGGCCGCCTTGGCAGCCGCGCGAGCTACCGCGTAACGCTCACGAACGGAGAAGGCATCGACAACCGGGATGCCAACAGCTGGAAGTCGACCACGACGCAGCTGTCGTTCGACCTCACCGAAGCAAGCCGTTTTGCGGCCTACGCCTCATTCGACGAAACCCGCTTCGAGTACGGGTCGGCCTGGACCCCGGCCTACGGGCTCGAGTTCGAGGCAGGGACATGGCGGGACGGAGGTCACCTGCTGCTGGGGGCGATCCGGGGGCGGAACTGGAAGGTGGCCCAGGACACCCCGTTCACGGCGTTTCAGGCGATGGGCCTCTGGTATGCGCGGCTGCCGGAGACCGCCCGCTTCGAGGCCATCGAACCCCTGTTGCGCCTGAGTTGGGCCCGGACGGAGGATGCCGATGGCGGGGATTTTTCCGGCTTCACGATCACACCCGGCTTCATGCTGTACGCCTTCGGGAAGAACGGCATCTCCATCAACCTGGATATCTACCGGTCCTCGCTTGACCGCACCGAATGGTCCCTGAAGGTCCAGGCGTTCACCTACTTCTAGCCCGAAACCGAAATCGACGGGCTCGGCCGGGAACCATCGCGCGGAGGGCGAGAGAGCCTGCCGGCGTGCTCGGACGGGAAGGGCAGCGGCGCATACGGGCGGCGCATACTGAACACCGAGGCGAGGGGCGCCGGGCGCCGGAAAGGGGCGGGTAGCTCTGAGTCGGGCTCCGGCCCCGTAAAGCCTTCAGAAGCTGTCGATCGCCTGCTCGACGGTATCGCGGACCGTCATGATGCGTGTGAAACCGCTGACCTCCAGCACCTCCCGGACGTGGTCCTGCACCTGGCACAGCGCCACTCCTCCACCCTGCGCACGGGTCTTCTTGACGGCGAGGAGGAGAATGCGCAGGCCGGCGCTGCTGATGTACGACAGCTCGCCGCAATCCACGACCAGGCGGCTCGAACCGCCCTCCATGGCCTTGCTCAACTCCTGTTCGAAGGAGGTGGCGTTTACCGAATCAACGCGGCCGCTTACGGCCGCGATCACGGCGTCCCCTGACTGACTGGCTGTGACTTTCACGGATTTGGATTCCCCTGTCGCGCCCTACAGCGGCTGTGTGAGGGTCAGGCAGTTTCGCTTTTTATCGCGTCGATAGGATATGTGGTGCACGAGGTTCTTGGCAAGGTGGATGCCGAGCCCGCCGATCGGTCGCTCGTCCACCGGCAGCGTGAAATCCGGGAGCGGCGCGTCGGCTAGCGGATTGAACGACCGACCGTTGTCTTCGATGCGGACTTTCAGCAGCCCGTCTCCCAGGTCGAAGTCCACGCGAATCCTCGGTTCTTCGGGTACTTTCTCGAACCCGTAGGAGACGACGTTGGTGAGGATTTCGTCCAGCGCCAGACAGAACCTCTGCACTACCAGGTCGCTTATGCCGTTCGCCGTGGCGAAACGCTCGAACACCTCCACGACCCTTCGAGGCTCGTGCTGGTCCATCCCCACATCAATCCCAAGCGTGACATCCATGCGTCGATCCGTCGCTGTGCCCCAACGACTGCGCCATTCTCCCTTTGTTCCGCGCCAGGTTTCCCCGCCGACGTGTTCCGGGCGCCGACGGCTTCCGGATTTGCCGGCCTAACAACCTATCACGGCAGGCTCGAATGCGCATCCCTCGATACGCCGGCATCGGCACGACACGCCGGCAACGCGAAACAGGACCCGATCTCCAACATTTCCGAGCCCGGGCAAGTACGGATCGTTGTTGCCAACGCGCGCGCAACGAGTAGTTTTGGGCGACGCCAACGCCCGATCAGGCTCCGGCGCCGGCCGGCCGCCGGCACGGCGGACTGCACCGGGCTCGCTTCTCTTTCGGGAGGACGTATGAAGAAGATTCTTGTGGTGGACGACGAGCCGGATCTCGAGCTTCTCCTCAGGCAGAAGTTCCGCCGCAAGGTGCGTCGGCGCGAGATCGAACTCGTCTTCGCCAGCAATGGTGTCGAAGCGCTCGACAAGCTCAACGAGCAGGACGACATCGACATGGTCCTGTCGGACATCAACATGCCGGAGATGGACGGGCTGACGCTACTCAGCCAGATCAACTCTCTGGACCTGGACCTGCGCGCTGTGATCGTCACGGCGTACGGGGACATGGAGAACATCCGCACCGCCATGAATCGCGGCGCGTTCGACTTCCTCACCAAGCCGATCAACTTCGACGATCTCGAGACCACGATCGACAAGACGATCCGGCACTTGCAGGTGATGCGCGACGCGCTTCGATCTCGCGACGAACTCGTCGCCCTGCGCCAGGAGCTGGGGGTGGCGGCGCAGATGCAGGACTCGATTCTGCCCAAGGTGTTCCCGGAGCATCCGCAGTACGGCCTGTACGCATGGATGACCCCGGCCAAGGAAGTGGGCGGCGACTTCTACGACTTCTTCCCGGTGGACGATGACGGGTTTGCCGTGGTCGTCGCGGACGTCTCCGGCAAAGGGGTGCCGGCCGCGCTCTTCATGATGGTGAGCCGAACCCTCGTCAAGGGGTCCGCCCTTGGCGAACGTGAGCCGGTAAAGTGCATCACCGAGGTCAACCAGCTACTCTACGAACAGAACAAGGAGTCGATGTTCGTAACCATGTTCTACGCGGTGCTCGATCCGGCGTCGGGACTTCTGCAATACGTAAACGGAGGCCACAACCTCCCCTGTCTGGTCAAGCCTTCGGGCGAGGTAACGTGGCTGCCGGGAGACAGCGGCATCGTCCTCGGCGTGATCGACGAGTTCCCCTATCAGCAACACTCGATGCAATTGGAGGAGGGCGACATCGTCTTCTTCTACACGGACGGCGTGACCGAAGCGATGGACGAGGCTGGAAACCAGTTCGGGGACGACACGCTGCTGGAAATCCTGAGGAAGGCGGCCGGTGCCGACCCCGAGGACATGACGCGCCAGGTGGTTGACGCCGTACACGAGCACGCGGGCGGGGCGCCGCAATCCGACGACCTGACCTGCCTGGCGCTCCGATACGGAGGGGACTGATGAGACGCGGGACGGGGTGCCGGGGCTGGACATCGGCGACCCATGCCCTGACGCCTCGCCGAGCTGCGCTCGGGGTCTTTCTGGGGATCGTGGTCGGGCCTCTGCCGGGCTCGCCGCTGGCGGCCCAGTCGGAAGCGGAAGGCGTCTTCGCGGATTCGATCGTGTTCGGGCAGTCGGCCGCCTTCAGCGGCCCCACGAGCGAACTCGGATCCAACATGAGGCTCGGGATTCTCGCGGCGTTCGACGAAGCCAACCGGCGAGGGGGTGTGCAGGGACGGATGCTGCGGCTCCGTTCGCGTGACGACGGATACGAGCCCGAGGCCGCTTCCGACAACACGCACTCGCTCATCGCCGAAGGGGTGTTCGGACTGGTGGGCGCGGTGGGAACCCCCACCTCCACCGCGGCGGAACCGGTCGCGAGCGCCGCGGGCGTCCCCTATATCGGGCCGTTCACGGGGGCGGAATTCCTGCGTGAGAACCGCGATTTCGTGGTCAACCTGCGCGCATCCTATTTCCAGGAAACCGAGGAGATGGTCGAGCGCCTCACCACGGACCTCGGCTTTACGCGCTTCGCGGTCCTGTACCAGGACGACAACTACGGCAACGCCGGACTGACCGGCATGCGCCGTGCCCTGGGAAGGCGCGACATGGTGCTGGTGGCCGAGGGAGCATACGTCCGCAACACCACCGCGGTGAAACGGGCTCTTCTCGACATCCGGGAGGGCAACCCTCAGGCCGTGATCATCATCGGCGCCTATCAACCCGCGGCCACGTTCATCAGGTGGGCGCGCCGCATCGGCGTGAACGCCATCTTCGTGAACATCTCGTTCGTGGGCAGCAACGCGCTGCTGAACGAGCTGGGGGCGGCGGGCGAGGGTGTCGTGGTCACGCAGGTCGTCCCCTTCCCCGGGGACACCTCCGTTCCCGTGGTGGCCCGCTACCACCAGGCGCTGGAAGTGGTGGACCCGGATGCGAGTCCCGGCTTCGTCTCGCTCGAAGGCTACCTGGCCGGACTTCTGATCGTCGAAGGGCTGGACCGGACGGGCCCGGAACCGACCCGGGAGAGCTTCCTCGAAACGCTGCGGGAAGCAGGGCCCATCGATCTGGGCGGATTCGAGGTGGAGTATGGCGAGCGGGACAACCAGGGCTCGGACCGCGTGTTTCTGACCCGGATCCAGGCTGGCCGTTTCCGGGCCATGGAGCGGCTGTCGCGATGACTCCTCCGGTTCAGGAGGGTCTGGACTCCAAAATCCATTCCACCTTCGAGTGGGCTCTGGCAAAGCTGCCGTCCGGATGGGGCGCCAAGGTCCGCGAAGCCACGGGAAACCGCTTCGGGATCGCGAGCCAGATCTGGGTGGGGCTGGGTGGGGGCGTGTCCCTGACTCTGGTGGCGAGCGTGCTGGCCCTCGGTCTCATGACGATCGTCAACGCGAGCCAGCGGGACGTCACCGGCACCTACATGCCGGGGATGATCGCCGCCTTCGACGTAGCGCAAAGCAGCTCGGAACTGGTGCGTGCGTCCCCAAGGCTGATCGCGGCCGATACGCCGGAAGATCTGGAGCTGGTCGACCTCGATGTGGCGCGGGAAGAGGAATTCCTGCTTACCCGCATCGGACAGATTACGGGCGCCGGACTCGAGGGAGCACTCCAGGATTCGGTGGTTCGGCTCGTCTCCGGCCTGGTGGAGAGCATCGACTTCATCCGGGAATCGGCGGCTCGACGGATGACCTATCGCGCTCAGGTAAACGAGTTGGAACGCGAGGTGCTGGAGGTCACACTGGCAACCGAACTCCTGCTCGTCACGGAGATCGACGATCAGGAATTCTTCATGGAAACAGGCCTGCGGGAACTCACCGATCAGGCTGCGCCGATTTCCGCCAGAAACACGCCCGGCGAGCTGGATCAATACAGAGGGTTGCTCAACTACCAGGCGACGCAGAACGAGGTTTCCGTCCTCATCCAGCGTGCACTCACGCAGGACGATCCGGGCCTGCTTCAGACCAACCGCGAGAGGGTGACCGCGGCAATGGGCGACCTGGGGGCCGCGTTGGGCGACCTGCGCCCGGTGACCGCCGCCCTGTTCAACCCCTCGTTCCAGGCTCTGGGCGATCTCTACTCGGCCGCCAACGGAATCTACACCATCCGCACCCTCGAGTTGGCCGAGCTGGCCGAGTCCGAGGAGTATCTGACGCTGAACGAAGCGACCACCAACGACCTGGCCGCGCTCGTTCAGCCGCTGGTGGAAAACGCGGAAATCTCGACCCGGGAGGCGGCGGACCGATCGGCCACTCTCTTGCAGATCGGCTGGTGGACGATCCTTGCGGTCAACGTCCTGGCCGTGCTGGCGGCCGTCTTCGGAGGTTGGAAATTCTTCGGCGAGCGACTCCTGGTCCGCCTGCGCCACCTCTCCGACGTGATGCGCCGCATGTCCAGGGGCGAGCTGGAAGCGAAGCTGGAGATTGCCGGCAACGACGAGGTCACCGACATGGCGGGCGCCCTCGAGGTGTTCCGGCAGCACGCCATCGAAGTTCAGCGGCTGAACCTGGTAGAGGCGCTCGCCACCGAGGTCCAGGACAAGAATGCGGAGCTTGAGAGCACGCTCGACGAGCTGCGGCGCACGCAGGAACAGGTCATCACCCAGGAGAAGCTGGCGTCGCTGGGCGCACTGACGGCGGGCGTGGCGCACGAAATCCGCAACCCCCTCAACTTCGTCAACAACTTCGCGGCGCTTTCGGTGGAGTTGATCGACGAGCTGCGAGAAGAGCTGGGGCTCGAGGAACAGAGCAGCAATGGTGATGGCGCGGGGCCGCTCGCCGCGGCGGGGGATGAAGAGCTGAGCGAGATCGTGGATGAGATCCTGGGCGATCTCCAACTCAACATCTCCAAGGTCAAGGAGCACGGCGACCGCGCGAACCGGATCGTTGACGGCATGCTGGCCCACTCCCGTGACGAGGCCGGCCAGATCGAGTCCATCGACATCAATCTGCTGGTGGAGGAATACACCAAGCTCGCCTACCACGGCATGCGCGGCACCGATGCCACCTTCAACGTGACCATCATCCGGGAAATGGACCCCGACGCGGGCCGCGTCGACGGCATCGCCCGCGACCTCAGCCGGGTCATCCTGAACATCGTCACCAACGCCTGCCAGGCCACCCAGATGCGCGGCAAGGCGGAAGGCCGCGGGTACTCTCCCACTCTGCTCGTGTCCACCGAAGGCCAGGGCGACAGCGTGTGCATCAGGATTCGAGACAACGGCACCGGCATGCCCGAGAGCGTCGTGCGCAAGATCTTCGACCCCTTCTTCACCACCAAGTCGGGCACCCAGGGCACTGGCCTGGGGCTGTCGATTTCGCACGAGATCGTCCGCGAACACAACGGGCAGCTCGCCGTGGACACCGAGGAAGGCGAGTTCACGGAGTTCACCATCATCCTCCCGCGGATGAAGGGACAATAGGCATCCGTCCGCGCACTCCCGGCTCTCAGGGCCAGCCCTCCGCATCGACCCCGCTCGCCAACCTGGACTCATCGACGGGGCGCCGGTACTGGATGGCCTCCGCGACGTGCGGGGCACGTACGCGCTCGCTCTCGCACAGGTCGGCGATGGTCCGGGCGACGCGCAGCATGCGGTGATAGCCGCGCGCCGAGAGGCCCAGAGCACGCACCGCCCTCCGCAGCAGCCGGCGGCCCTCCGACCCCGGGATGCACCAGCGTCGCATCTCCTCCGGTGCGAGTCGGCTGTTGCAGAGGGTAGTTCCGTTCCGGCTCCCGCGCTGCTGCTGCCGGCTTCGGGCGCGCGCGACCCGTGCGCGAGCCTCCGGGCTCGCGGTCCCCGTATTGCGCCCCTGAAGCTCCCCGATCGGCACGGCCGGGATGTGCACATGGAGGTCGACCCGATCCAGCAACGGTCCGGAGATCCGGTTTCGATAGCGGCAGATTGCGGCCTCGGCACAGGAGCAGCGTCCCGATCCATCACCGTGAAACCCGCACGGACAGGGGTTCATCGCGGCGATCAGGGCGAAGCGGCAGGGATAAGTCACCGCCTGACTGGCACGTGAGATCGTAACGACCTCGTCCTCCAGTGGTTGTCGCAGGGCTTCGAGCACGTGGCGGCGGAACTCCGGAAGCTCGTCGAGAAAGAGCACCCCCTCGTGGGCCAGGCTGACTTCGCCGGGCCGGGGAATGCGGCCACCGCCGACCAGCCCCGCGTCGCTGATGGTGTGGTGGGGCGCGCGGAACGGGCGGCGCGTCACAAGCGCCTCTCCCGAGGGCAGGCGTCCGGCCACGGAGTGCACCTTCGTCGCCTCCACCGCCTCCCGCAGCCCGAGTGGCGGGAGGATTCCCGGGAGCCGCCGCGCGAGCATGGTCTTCCCCGCTCCGGGCGGGCCGGTCAGCAGTACATTGTGCCCGCCCGCGGCAGCCACCAGAAGTGCGCGCTTCGCATGGGCCTGACCCCGGACGTCGGCCAGGTCCGGCGCGTCCCCGGCGTCATCGCCCAGCAGCGCGAGGCCGTTCACGGAGGCCGGAGCGATGGGGTCACCCCCGGTCAGATGCCGGATCACCTCCGGCAGACACGATGCCCCGATCACCTCCACCGCCCCCGCAACCGCCGCCTCGCGCGCGTTCGCGGAGGGAAGCACCAGACCCTGCATCCCGCGGCAGCCGTTGGCGATGGAGAGCGCTCCCCGAACCGGGCGCAGTTCGCCGTCGAGCCCCAGTTCGCCCACAAACACAAGGCCGTCGGCTTCTTCCGCCCGCAGGTGGCCGGCCACGACCAGAACGGCGATCGCAATGGGAAGATCGAACGCACTGCCGGTCTTGGGCACGTCGGCCGGTGCCAGATTGATCGTCAGCCGACGATGCGGAACCGGGAATCCCACACTGGCGAGTGCCGCGGTCACCCGCTCGCGGCCTTCGCGCACCGCCCCGGCCGGGAGACCGACGATCGAGAACGACGGGAGGCCGGACGTGAGACTCGCTTCGACGCTGACCGGAAAGCTGTCGACTCCGCTCAGGGCGGCCGAACGGACCTGAGTGAACATCGCCCCCCGCAACCATGCGTCACGTCGTGCCGGAAGACGGGGACCATCCCCGTGCCGGAGAAAGGTGGCGACGTTGCGGGGGCGTTCCCATGGCGCGATGGGAACACCCGGTCACAGGCCGATGATCCGGCCCGCTGCGGCTACGGAGCCGCGTTGCTCAGGCCGAAGGAGACGCCGAGGCGGAACGAGAGGAAGTCGGTCTCGCCGAGGCGCGGGAACATGTCGATGCCCCCTCCGGGAAGATCCTCGATATCGACCTCGGTCAGGTACTCGGCCACCCCGTTGCGATGGTAGAAAGCTCCCAGATCCAGATCCAGGAAGACCTCTCCGCGGACCAGCCTCAGGAGGATTCCCCCGCCCGCGCGCCAAGCCAGCGAGGTATCCTTGAAGTTGGTCGTCTCACCGAAGCCATCCTCGTCGTGCTCATCCACGCCCTTCACGTACGAGTGCGTGTAGAAGTGGGCAAGCCCGACGTTGCCCGTCACGTAGGGCCTCGCCGGCCCGCCGGGCAGTACCCACTCGGGGCCGAGACTGAACAACAGGATATCGTTCGCCGTCACCACGTCCAGCTGGATCCGACACCCCACGGTCACGCTGAAGCAAGCGGGCTGGGTGTTGGACCCGTAGCGGATGAAGCCGAAATCGGCGCGCAGGCCGAATCCTGCCCCTCCGGAGGGGTTGTAGCGGACGTTGACGGCCAGGCCCGGCGCCGTTCCCACGGCTTCGGCGAACTCTCCCTGCGGCTCGCTGATGATTCCGCCGAGGCCCAGGAACCATTGCGGGACGGGCTCTTCGAACACCTGCGCGCGCACGTGCCCGGCCAGAGCCGCGATCGCCGCCAACTGCAACAGAACGAAACGCATGCCGCGCATCTTCACACCTCCGCGTACCAGGGACCCATGCCCCGCCGAGGATCGTTCCGGGAGGGTATCTGGAATACTCTTTGCAGAAGTCGTGCCAGGCGAGCGGCAGCCCGCGTGCGTCAGACCTCCTTGGTCTCGCGCACCAGGTCCACCATCGAGCCCTTGGCGTCTCCGAAGAACATCATCGTCCGGTCGAGATAGAAGAGCGGGTTGTCGATCCCGGCAAAGCCCGGGCTCAGGCTCCTCTTCATCACGATGACGCTGCGCGCCCGATCGACATCGAGGATGGGCATGCCGGCGATCACCGAGGAGGGATCGCGCGCGTCAGGGTTGACCACGTCGTTGGCTCCCACGATCAGGGCCACGTCGGTGGTGCTGAATTCGTCGTTGATCTCGTCCAGGTCGAAGAGCTGGGTGTAGGGCACGTCGGCTTCCGCGAGCAGCACGTTCATGTGCCCGGGCATGCGCCCCGCCACCGGGTGAATGGCGAATTTCACGCTGACGCCGCGTTCCTGAAGCAGGTCCGAGAGCTTGCGGATGTCGTGCTGCGCCTGGGCGACCGCCAGGCCATAGCCGGGGACCACGATCACCGACTGGGCGTACGCGAGCACCATGGCGGCCTGTTCCGCGTCCACGTCCCGCACGGTCTTCCCCTCTCCGGGGGTGATCCTGCCCCCGGTTGAATCGGCCGCGCCGAAGGCGCCAAAGGCGACGTTGGCCAGCGACCGGTTCATCGCCTTGCACATGAGGTTGGTGAGGATCAGCCCGGCGGCGCCCACCAGCGCCCCCGAGATGATCAGGATCATGTTGCCGAGCACGAATCCGGCGGCCGACGCCGCCAGTCCCGAATACGAGTTCAGGAGCGAGATCACCACCGGCATGTCGGCACCGCCGATCGGGGTGACCAGCAGGATCCCCAGCAAGAGGGCGAGCCCGGTCAGGACCAGATACATCGTCACCGTCGCCCCACCTGTCACCTGCATGGCGGCGATGACCAGAATCGCGACAAAGAGTACGGCGTTCAGGGTTCTGGAGAATGGGAACGTGAGAGGCGCCCCGGAGATGAAGCGCTGCAGCTTTCCGAAGGCGATGAAGCTGCCCGAGAGCGTCACCGTTCCGATCAGGGTCGACAGGAGAATGGTGATCCCGGCCTCCACGCCGAGGTCTCCCCCGCCCAGGCGGAAGAACTCGGCTGCCGCCACGACCCCGGAGGCCCCGCCCCCGAGACCGTTGAAGATCCCGACCATTTGCGGCATGTCGGTCATCCTGACCGTGCGCGCCGCAATCGCACCGGCAAGCGAGCCCAGGATGATCCCGAGGGCGATGAGCTGCCAGTTCAGGATCTCCTGCTCGACCAGGGTCGCGACGATCGCGACGAGCATGGCGAGTGCGGCCATGCGGTTGCCCTGTCGGGCGGTGGCGGGCGAGCCCAGCCGCTTGAGCCCGAACACGAAGAGGGTCGCGGAAAGAAGATAGACGAGTTGCAGCAGGGTATCGGGGTTCACCGTGACTCCTCGGAAATCCGGGTATGCATGGGAGTTTGCTGGATGGCGGGCGCGCAGGGCCCGCCCGGGCGGTCAGGGCCCGACGCTACTTCTTCTGACCGGGCTTGAACATCTCGAGCATGCGGTCGGTGACCATGAAGCCGCCGACCACGTTGACCATCGCCATGACGATCGCCACCACGCCGAGCACCTGCCCGGTGGTCTCGCCCGCCTGGGCGGCCACCACCAGGGCGCCGATGACGGCGATGCCGGAGATCGCGTTGGCTCCCGACATGAGCGGCGTGTGCAGCGTCGGGGGCACCTTGGTGATGACTTCGAATCCGACCATCACGGCCAGAACGAACACGTAGAGACCGATCATCAACTCACCCATGGGTTCTCCGCTGGGTTTGGGTTCCTGGGGGACGGGCGCAGTGGCCGCGCCGCGGCCGATGGGGCCACGCGGCTCGCCGGGGGGCGGGACAAGGTCGGCCGGCGGGTCCGGCTGGTTACGGCCGTGGTCACAGTCAACTCGAAAGACGCTCCAGAGTGCGGGCGTGGACGACCTCGCCGTCGTGCGTCACGCACGAGCCGGAGACCACCTCGTCCTCGAAGTCGAGCTTGAGTTCCCCGTCCTCGACGATGTCCTGGAGAAAAGAGGTCACGTTGCGCGCGTACATCTGGCTGGCGTGCGTGGGCAGCTCGCTGGGAAGGTTGTCCGGGGCGGCGATGATTACCCCGCCGTGGACCACCACCCTTCCGTGCTCGCTCAACTCGCAGTTTCCGCCGGATTCGCCCGCGAGATCGATGATGACCGATCCGGGACGCATGGTCGCAACCATGGCCGAGGTGATGAGAACCGGCGCCCGCGCACCGGGGATGTTGGCGGTGGTGATGACCGCATCGGTATCCGGCAGCCGTCCCCCGATGAGCTCGAGTTCCTGTTGGTGCTTTTCTTCCGACAGCGCGCGCGCGTAGCCGCCCTCGTCCTCGGCGGACTCGTCCAGCTCGGCCTCCAGGAACTTGGCGCCCAGGCTCTGGACCTGTTCCTTGACCGCGGGGCGGATGTCGAAGGCTTCGACCACGGCGCCCAGACGGCGAGCGGTCGCGATTGCCTGAAGTCCGGCCACGCCGGCGCCGAGAATCAGGACCTTGCCGGGGGGTATGGTTCCCGCGGCGGTCATGAACATGGGCAGGAACTTGCTCAGGTGGGTCGCCGCGAGCAGGGAAGCGCGATAACCGGCCACCGTGGCCTGCGAGGAGAGGGCATCCATCTTCTGCGCCCGAGTGATGCGGGGCACCTGGTCCATGGCCAGCGTCGTCACGCGGGCATCCGCCAGCCGGCGCACGAGCTCCAGGTTCGCTACCGGCGAGACGAACGAGATGAGCACGATGCCTTCCGGGAGGGCGGCGACCTCGTCCGCGCCTCCGTTGGCGCCGGTGGAAGGCGGATTGATCTTAACGACCACGTCGCTGCCCTCGAGCG
Organism: Longimicrobiales bacterium; assembly: GCA_965221785.1. GTDB lineage: Bacteria > Gemmatimonadota > Gemmatimonadetes > Longimicrobiales > Gaopeijiaceae > BD2-11. The sequence goes on along the minus strand of CBDCSR010000003.1, from coordinate 2,181,701 downwards.
CCTGGGCGGCACTCCCGCACACCGATGCGCCCGCCTCGCGGAAGGCATCGTCGAGGAAGGAGGCCTCTTCCCCCGCACCGGACTCCACCGCGACCTCAATGCCCACTTTCGCCAACGCGGCGACTTCAGCGGGCACCAGCGCCACCCGGCGCTCTCCCGCGCGGCTCTCCCGCAGTACGCAAACCCTCATCCGCCTCTCCGCTGGAATGTCAGAATGTGCCCCTCTTGCGGCTCCGGAGACCCGTCCCGACGGCGTCCCCCGGAGAAAAACCCCCCATTAGATAACGAGCCCGCGAGATGGCCGCAACGGGCGCGCAGATGGCGCCGCAGGACGGTCTCTACTTCAACCGCGCTGCCTCCACTTCGAGCCTGCGCCACGCCAGTTCCACATGTTCGCGCCGGGTACGCAGGTTGCCGACGGAAAGGCGGAGGACGTAGCGCCCGTCGAGGACGGTGTGCGACAGGAAGACGTCTCCGGAGGCGTTGACCGCGTCGAGGATGCGCTCGTTGGCCTGGTTGGTCCGGTCGGGTCCCATCTCCGGATCGCGGTATCGAAAGACGACCAGGCCCAGCAACGTCGAACTCATGAGTTGCCACCGGTCCGAAGCCTGCACCCACGCCGCGAACCGGCGCGCCAGGCGACAGTGTTGGCGAAGCCGGTCCGCAAGCCCGCGGCCGCCGAAGTAGCGCAGCACGAACCAGAGCTTGAGCGCGCGGAAGCTGCGGCCGAGCGCCACGCCGTAGTTCATCAGGTCACGCGCCTCATCCGCTTCGGGGGTACGAAGGTAGGGCGGGACCAGGGAGAACGCGTCCGCGAGAGCCTCGGGACGCCGGCAATAGAGGAGCGCACAGTCCATCGGCGTGAAGAGCCATTTGTGCGCATTGAGCACGATGGAGTCGGCGCGCTCCCACCCGGCCAGCAGCGGACGGAGTTCCTTGACGATCGCCGCCACGCCCGCGTAAGCGGCGTCGACGTGCATCCAGATCCCGTGCTCCTCGCAGATCCGGGCGATCTCCGGCAGGGGATCGATGCTCGCCGTCGAAGTCGTTCCGGCGACCGCCACCACCGCCACCGGACGCACCCCGGCGGCCAGGTCTTCGGCGATCGAGGCGCGCAGGGCTCCCGGCTTCATCCGATAGCCTTCGTCGGCAGGGAGGTGGCGCACGCCCCGGCGGCCCAGTCCGAGCGTGACGACGGCCTTGTCGATCGAGGAGTGGACGTGCTCCGAGGCGTAGATCCTCCCCGCCGGCAGAGAGTGAAGCCCCTGCTCCCCTGCCTCCGGAAACGCCCGCGCTCGCGCGGCGGCGAGGGCGTACAGGGAGTTGTGCGAAGCCGTGTCGTTGACGAATCCGGCGAAGCCTTCCGGGAGACCGAGCAGCTGCCGGAGCCAGTCCGCCGTCAGGCCCTCCAACTCGGTTGCAGCGGGAGATGTCCTCCAGATCATCGCGTTCGCGTTGATGGCCGCGGCCAGCAACTCGCCGAGAATGGCCGGGGAGGAAGCCGTGTTCGCGAAGTACGCCAGGAAGCCCGGATGATTCCAGTGCGTGAGGCCCGGAACCACCCGTTCCTCGAAGTCGCGCAGGATATCCTCCAGTGGCTCGCTTTCCAGGGGAGGCGAAGGCGCCAGCGAGGCGCGCACCTCGCCCGGGCGCACGCGGGCCAGAACCGGATATCGCCCGGCCGAGCCGAGGTACTCGGAGATCCATTCGAGGATGTGCCGCCCGTGAACCAGGAATTCCTCGGGAGGCATGTCCCCCAGTTCCGCGACCGCCAGGGTCGAAGGGTTGGCGTCGGAAGATCGCATGGACCTCAGCCGCGGTCGCTTCCCACGATGTCGCGGAATTCGCTTCGGATCGCGTGAAGCTGCTCCGCGACCCGGGTGAGCAGTTCCTCCGTCACCGATTCCGGAACGCCCGGCCCGGCTACCAGCGCGGAGACCAGACTGTCGGTGTAGCCGATGGACGCATGCGTGACGCCCTGGTCCACGAGCCGGTTCAGGCGCAGCACCTCACGCATCCCCGGCACCACATCCGGGGGCATGCGCGGCTCCGCGTAGAGGACGCGGATGAGGGACACGCGAAGAACCTGAAACTCCTCGATGACCTCACCCGCCACCAATCCCCGCTCGGCCGCGAGTTCGCCGTAGAGATTCGCGGCTTCCTGCCAGACAGGCCGCACCCTGCGGCGATAGGGCCCCAGGATTTCGGGAAGGATGCTGACGAAGGTCTCGTAGAAATCGCGGAGCAGCTCGACCAGCTGTTGCGGCCGCCGTTCAAACCTCTTGGTGACCTCGGAGAGCCAGCGGGCGACGATCTTCTCGCTCCTGGCAACCACCCAGGCCTGCATCTCGCCGGCGTCGAGCTGCGCGAGTGAGGGTCCCGTCCCCGGGCGATGCCTGGGGGATTGGAGTATGTCCGTGGCGAAATCGCGGATGGGGATGATGTGCCGGGGATCGGGGTGATGTGCAGGCCGTTGTCGCGAACCCTTGCCAACTCCGGGCCGGTCCGCTCTCAATCTTGCGGGTCGGCCACCGCTCGTCCAGTGCCGGCAGCTGGAACCAGCGTGCGCGACACCGGCTCCCATGCCACGAAGCGAATGGACATCGTCGTGCCGATCCGCGGCGTGCTTTCGGCCCACACCCGGCCGCCCCAGGAACGGACCAGCCGCTGCACGATTGCGAGGCCGAGACCCGTGCCCGTGGAGCTGGTGGAGAATCTCGGTTCGAAGATGCGACCCAACAGCTCCGGTTCGATGCCGCGGCCGTCGTCGCTGACCCGAAGGCGCACGTTCCCATCCTCGGCAGCGGCCCCGATGTGGACGTGGCCGCTGGGCTTGACGGCTTCCCTGGCGTTCTCGAGCAGGTTGATCAGGACCTCCTTGAACTCCGACTCCCGGGCACGGACGGGGGGAAGGTCGGCCGGGAAAACGGTGTCGATGACGATTCCCTGCTCGTTGCTCCGATAGAGCGCGAGGATCTCCCCCACCGCCGTATCCAGGTGCACGCCTTCCAGGGGGCGTTCGCTCGCCTTCCTAGGGGATCCGTAGCGTGAGAAGCTGCGGGCGATCTCGGCGAGTCGATCGATTTCGCGAAGGATCGAGTCCACGTTGCGCTCGAGAATCTCCGAGAAATCGCGCCGTCGGTCCTGCCAGGCTCGACGGACGTGCTCGATGCTGAGCTTGATCGGCGTAAGCGGATTCTTGACCTCGTGAGCGACCTGACGAGCCATTTGTCCCCAAGCCACGATACGCTCGCTGCGCAGCTCGTCGGTCACGTCCTCCAGGCTGAGCACGACCCCCCGCGAGGGTCCTTCGCGCGTGATGCGGCGTGCCCGCACCCGGACCCTGCGCGAGGAGCCCCGGGAACCGGGGGCGGCGGACGCCAGTTCGGTTCCGGACAACTCGAACTCGTGATCGGCTCCTTCGCCCCCGTCGCGATAGAAGCGCTCCACCCAGCGCGACAGGTCCCGCGCAAGTCCCGGAGTGGCCGGCAACGGTTCTCCCGGCCCTACCGAGGCTCCCAGCAGCGCCTGGGCCTGCGGATTCACCAAGGTGACCGCCCCCGCCTGGTCCAGCGCGATCACCCCGGTCGCCGCTTCGTCGACGATGGCCTGCGTGCGCTGCGTGGTGCGCACCAGGGCGCCGCGCGCCCGATGAAGCCTCTGCACCATTCGGTTGAACGCCAGGAACACGGTGCCGAATTCATCGGTGCGCGTCTCCGGCAACCGCACCTCCAGGTTCCCCTCCCCCACTCGCTCCGACGCCAGCCGGAGGGTGCGAATCGGATTCGCCAGCCGACGGCCCACCAGGAGTGCGAGACCCAGCGAGAGCGCGATCCCCGTGACGACGGCGAACGCCAGCAGCAGGATCAGATCGTTCTGTTCGAAGGCCGTCGCGCCGGCATCCAGTGGCGCCGCCGAGGCCAGCACCTGTCCGGTCTGAAGTCGGCGATACGCCAGCACGTATTCCCCGCCCCAGCGACGCACGTTCGCGTGCACGAGCACTGCATCGCCGTCCGACAGCGACCGATGGACCTGCGCCGGCAGCCAGGCATACTGGACGCCCAGTTCGAGGAACGCCGGCCGGGAGCTCCGGATCAGCTCTCCGTCCTGATAGAGGAGGAGGACCGTGCCCGTGCTGGTGGGGAGCAGTCCGACCTGCCCCTGTACGGCGAGAAAGTCCTCGGCGGCGTCCGCCACCGCACGGTCCGCCAGCGCTTCGGCGGTTCGAACCACGGCCCCGTCCAGGGTCCGGGAGGCGATGGCCGCAAACGCGAAGGCGGGGATGAGGAAGAACAGGAACAGGGCGAACGTGACCTGCACCCGAAAGCTGCGACCCGCCCCGGGACCCAGCCGGATCGGCGCGCGCAGGCGCCCTCGGCTGCTCCACCAGCCAATGCCCCACAGACCGGCTGCCATCAGCAGATCGAGCAGCAGGACGAGCACGGTTCCCGCCACGAGCACGGCGGTCCCGGGGAGTTCCACCTCGTAGTGTGCGCTGTACCATCCCTCGGGGAAGAGGATGGTCTGTTCGCCATGCCAGCCCTGCGAGGTTCGCTCCCACCGCGGAGCCTCCTCCGCCGGCGACGGGTCGTCTTCGTTGAGCGGCAGGAGAGTGATGGTACCCTCGTCTCCCCGGTCCTGCCCGAAGGGCACATCCGGGAACAGGGCCGTGCCGAAGCCTCGCCGCGGGGGAACCGCGACGGTGATCACCGATCGGTCCGGCAGCACCGCCAGACCGAGGTAGTGTACATCCTCCGACTGAAGTCGCAGCGCCGTGGTTCCGAGAGCGGCTTCGTCCAGATAGTCGTCCACGATCGAGGGACGGGGATCGGAGACGCCGATACGCAAGGCGTCGCTGGGCAGCCCGCCGGGCGTCCATCGGTCGATCCAGGCGGCGACTCCCTCCTGGGCGAGACCGCTCGCGCGCCAGGTGCCGTAGAGAAGTCCGGTGCCGCGGGCTCCGCTCTCAAACAGGGAATCCGTTCTCTCGGACAAACCCTCAAGGAGAAACTGCAGATAGGGATTCACCTGATTCCCGAGGGTGGCAAGGCGCTCCTCGGCCACCTGCCGCTGCGCCGCGACCCGCCCGCCCCAGGTGAACGGCAGGGCTGCGCTCGCGGCGAGCAGGACCGCGGCCGCTCCCGTCGCAATCGAGCCGCGCCAGGTCGTGGCGGGTTGTCGGCCCATGCCGACCAGAGCCACCGGGATCGCCCACAGCACACCCGTCCATGCGGGGGTGGGGGGCGAGCCGAGGGACACGCCGTTCACCAGCAGGCCGAGCACCAGCGCCAGAAGCAGACCGACCGCGACCAGGGATGGTCGCGCCGACGCCGGCGCGGGTCGGGTGGCGAGCCGAAGCGCCAGGGCGGCCACGACGACCAGCACGGAGGTCAGGGCGCACTGATACACCAGCCAGTAGTCCGTCCCTCCACCCAGTTGCGAGGTCGTCGGCGCGAGCGAGAACCAGTGAATCACCGCGGCGAACCCGATGCCGGCGAGAGCTGCGCCGACCAGCGGAGCGCCGCGTCCGCGGACGCCCCCGGGCAGAAGCCCCGCGATGAACGCCCCCGCCAACCCGAGCGCCAACACGCGGCCGAGCGTGCCCTCGGTGGTCCCCGGGAGAAGGAAGCGAGCCGGCGAAAACAGTCCGGAGACGCCCAGCAGATCGCCGAACGGAAGGACGACCGCCAGCAGGGCCAGGGTGGTCGCAGCCAGAACGGCGTGATATGGCGTGGCCCTGAGGCCGATGAGCAGCAGCATCCAGGCCGTCACCGCGAGACCGGCGACCACCCGGCTCCATGCCCTCCGAACCGACTCGAACGCCTCCCCCTGCGTCACTTCCTCGGAGGAGATGGAAAAGAGCGTCCGCCCCTGCCAGTTGAAGTCGCGTATGGCGGGACCCGTCGCCTGTTCGGAGTGCGTGATCCGGATCGCCCTGCCGACGTCTGACTGGAATCGGGTGGCAAAGGCGGCCTCCTCATCGGGTACGTCGGGGGGCATGTCGCTCTGGAGCAGCGCGGCGGCCACCGCGGTCGCGCCGCTCGCGCCGACGCGTTCGGTGAAGTACAGATAGCTGTAGACCGGGCCTTGCCCGAATACGTACCGGTCCCAGCCGGAGCGGGCATCGAGGGGCACAACCCCCTGATGATTGCCCGCCCAGGCGACAAGGTCCGTGCGCGCGTCGAATACCGCGATCGCATGCAGGTCGGCTTCGCGCCGGACGTCTTCCAGAAATGCCCAGTAGCCGGGCGAGCCTCCGTCGAACTCCCGCCCGGCGACCCGGGCGACCGCCACAGTGCCCTGGTCGATCAAGGTCTCGAAACGCCGATCGAGGGCCGCTTCCAGGCGGGCCTCGCGTCCGCTCCGGAAACGGTCCCAGTCGCCGGCTACCAGCGCGAAGCGCGCGGAGCCCAGAATCCCGCCCGCGATCCCGGCCAGAAGGACAAGGGCGGCGGCGAGCGTCCAGGGATTGCGACCGGACCGGCGCGACAGCATCCGGAGCACGCCCGGAATACCCGTCAGCGCACTCACCAGCAGCCATCCGGGCGCGGACCAGCGCGTCCAAACCGCCAGCGCCCCCACGCTCAGCCAGAACAGCGCGCACACGGCGGACTGTCGTGACCGGCCATCGGCCCGCAGAAGGTCCCCAGGCAAGGACTTAATGCCGTTCATGATCCAGACAGTCGATTGCATCGCCGCTCGAATGCCGGAGGGAGTCTGTCCACGGGCTGCTTGCGTCAGCGCGCGTGCCGCGTCCGCTTCCGGGCCCCTGAACGCCCGGACCGGGGGGTCTGCGGCTGCTCCGTGATCGCTGCCATCGGTGACATGCGGGAATCGGCTTGCAGGATCCGTCCCCTGGCTGGGGTGTAGTCGGATGTCGTTTCGATCACTTGCGACCGAGGCTCCGTCCGTGCGACGCATTCTTCTCTCTGTACTTCTGTTCACCCTCGCCGGATCCCCTCCATCCAGCAGCGCTTCCGCGCAGATCACCATCCTGGACCGGGGCGAGTTCGAGGTGGCCGTCAACGGCAGGGGGGTCGGGACCGAATCCTTCTCGATCCGCCAGGTGGGCACCGGAGACGAGACCCGGGTCATCGCGGCGGGACAGATTCGCGCCACTTTGCCCGACGGCGCGAACACGATGGACATCCTCATGGAGCTTGCGGGGCCCGGTTGGATGCCCTCCGCCTATCAGAACAAGGTGGGAGGCGAGGGAGCACGGCAGATCGGCTTCGAACTCCGCGGCGCCCGTTTCGAGTCGCGGGTCACATCCGAAATCGGGGAGCAGGTGAAGGAGTACCGGGCCGCCCCCGGCACCAGGATCCTCGAGCGGGGCGTTGCGCATCATTTTCACTTTCTTGCGCCTCCCGCGGATCCGGCGCCCACGTCGGTTCCCGTCATCGTGCCCCGGGACGGTTTTCAGACCGATGCCGAGGTGACCCTCGCCGGAACGGCGGAGCTGAGCATCGGTGGCGAGGTGATGCCGGCGCGGCATTACCGGATGCGAGCCGGAGAGCTGCGCTGGGAGACATGGCACGACGCGCAAGGGAGGGTGTTGAGGGTCGCCGAGAGTTCCACGGGATACTCGGCTGTCCGCGTGACTCGCCCCGGATCCTGAGGCGACGGTGCCTGGCGCGCCCGGCAACGCCCGTGAGCATTGCGATCCATGCGGTATCGGCCCAGCGGTGAAACCCCATCGGACACGGGCTCGTATGTTTCGCGGCCGCAACAAGGCCGGAGACCGCCATCCAAGCAAGGGAGAACAATACGGTGTTCAGGATGATCTCGGTTGCCAGGTGCGCGCTGACGCTGCTGCTGTGCTGCGGGACGTCGTCCTTGCTGCAGGCGCAGGAAGTGCCTTCCAACCTGACCCTCGACGAAGCAATCCGCATCGCCCGGCTTGCGAACCCGAGCTTTCAGGCGGTCCGCAACGACTCCCGCGTCGCCGACTGGGCGGTTCGCTCCGCCTACGGCGATCTGCTGCCGTTCGCCAATCTGAGTTCGAGCCTCTCCTGGCAGGGGAAGGGTGAACAGCAATTCGGAAGCCTGACGACCAGTCAGCTGGGGTTCGGCAACGAGCCCTCCTACTATTTCTCCAGCTACAACGCGGGCCTCAGCTACTCCATCGGCGCGGAATCGCTGTTCCGCCCGGGGCGGGAGAAGGCCGCCCGCAACGCCACGTTCGCGTTGATCGACCAGGCCGAGGCCAACCTCGTTCGTGATGTCACCATTCTCTACCTGGACGTGCTGCGCCAGCAGGAGGGATACCTGCTCGCCGAGCAGGAGCTGGAGCGCGCCCGTTTCAACCTGCGCCTGGCCGAAGGGCAGCTGGAGGTGGGGACGGCGACCCCGCGCGACGTGCGCCAGGCCGAAGTGTCGGTCGGCCGTGCCGAGGTCACGCTGCTGCAGGCCGAATTCGCCGTGAGCAACGCGCGCATCGCGCTGCTGGTCATACTCGGAGCGGAGGTGCCGCAGGAGTTCACGGTCGTGAGCGCGTTCGACGTCCGCGAGCCGGTCTGGTCCGAAGCGGAACTGGTGGCAATGGCGCTCGAGGGCAATCCCGGGCTCGTCGCCGAGCGGGCCAACGAGGCCGTTGCCGCGAGCGACGTGAAGATGGCGCGGTCCTCATACTACCCCTCCCTGTCCCTGAGCGCGGGGCTGAGCGGGTTCACGCGCGAAGCGTCCAGCGTGGAATCGCTGATCAGCCAGTCCAGGGCCAGGGTCACGGGTCAGCGCCAGCAGTGTCACCTGTTGAACGAGGTGTACGGGCGCCTGGTCGATCCTCTTCCCACACAGGATTGCAGCGGTTTCGTCTTCACGCCCGATCAGGCAGAGGCCATCGCCGCGCAAAACAATGCGTTCCCGTTCGACTTCACCCGCCAGCCGCCCCGCGCCTCCCTCACGGTGAGCGTGCCCGTGTTCCAGGGTTTCAGCCGGCAGTTGCAGGTCGAGAACGCGCGCGCCGCCCGCGAAGACGCGCGCCATCGGCTGCGGGGCGCGGAACTGGATCTGCGGGCGCAGATCGCCTCAAGTCTGGCGGCTGTCCGGACCGCGTACGAGACGGAACTCATCGAACAGCGCAATCAGGCGGTGGCGGCGGAGCAGCTGCGCCTGGCCACCGAACAGTACCGCGTCGGTTCCGCGAGCTTCCTCGACCTTGTCGAGGCGGAGACCGTCATGGCGCAGGCCGACCGCGAACGCGTCGCCTCCATATATTCATATCACGACCTGCTCGCCAATCTGGAAGCACTGGTGGGCGCGAGGCTGCGGCCCTGACGCCCTTCGGAATGTGCGGGGAGGCGACGGAGCACATGTGCCCAGGGTCCTGGACCGGAATTCGGGAACAACATCCAAATGACGCTTAGAGCAAAGATCGCCATCGGCGTGCTCGTGGTAACCGTCCTCGTGGTCGCCGGAGTGCTGACCACGCTGCAGTCGCGCAACACCGGCACGCAGGTGCGCACGGAGGAAGTAGGCCGGCGCGACCTGGAAGCGATCGTCACCGCGAGTGGCAACATCCGGGCGCGGCGAACCGTAGAACTCAGCTCCGATGTCTCGGGCCGCATCGTTGAACTCAACGTCGACGAAGGCGACGATGTGCAAGAAGGACAAGTACTTCTGCGCATCGATCAGACGCAGTTCCAGGCCGCCGTGGCCCAGTGGCGGGCCGGGCTGTCCCAGCGGGAGGCGCAGGCGGCCCAGCAGAACGCCAGCCTGATCCAGGCGACGCGCGAGTACGACCGCATGCAGGGGCTTTGGACAAGGGATTCGACGCTCGTCAGCCGGCAGCAAGTCGACGACGCCGGGACGCAGGCCGAGGTCGCGCAGGCTCTCTACACCGCCGCGGAGCACGGCGTGGACCAGGCCCGCGCGACGCTGGCCGAGGCCGAGGATCGCCTGTCCAAGACCACCATCCGGGCTCCCATCTCGGGGAAGGTCACCCGGCTGAACATCGAGCTTGGCGAGACCGCCATCGTAGGCACGATGAACAACCCGGGGAGCCTCCTGCTCACCATCAGCGACCTGTCGGTGATCGAGGCGGTGATGCAGGTCGACGAAACCGACGTCCCGGAGATCAGCGTCGGCGACAGCGCCGCGCTGGAACTGGACGCGTTTCCGGACACGGAGTTCGCCGGCACCGTGACCGAGATCGGAAACTCCGCCATCCGGCCTCCGTCGAGTGCGGCGGGCACGGGCCAGACCCCCACCATCGACTTCGAGGTGGTGATTACGCTGGACGACCCGCCGGTCGAGCTGCGGCCGGACCTTTCGACCACGGCCGACATCGTCACCGAAACGCGCGACCTGGCCCTGGCGATTCCGATCATCGCCCTCACGATTCGGGACCGCTCGGAGCAGGACGAGGCGGACGGGAACGGCTCGGATGGCGACGGGGAGTTCGGGAACGACGAGGCCGGCGACGGTTCGACGGAATCGGATGACACGCGCGCGGCAGAGGAGGACGAGGAGGAAGAAGAGGAAGGTGTCTTCGTCGTACGCGACGGCGAGGCGCATTTCGTTCCGGTCGCCGTCGGAATCGCGGGACAGGAGTACTTCGAGGTGCTCTCCGGACTGGCGGAGGGCGACACCGTGGTGAGCGGCCCGTACCAGCGCATCCGCGAACTCACGGATGGTGAAGAAGTGCGTACGGACAGCACCGACGTGGAGCCGGACGAGCCGGCCTCGTGAACCGGACCGGGCCTGGAGGGCGATAACCGATGCAGCTGTGGGAAGGCGTGCGGCTGGCGCTCGGCTACATCCGCAGCGAGAAGCTGAAGAGCTTTTTCAGCCTCCTCGGCGTCATCGTCGGCATCATGTTTCTGATCGTGGTGGTCAGCATCGTCGAAGGAATCGACCGCTATATCCGGGACGATTTCTCGTCGATGGTGTTCGGTGTGAACACCGTGACTCTTGAGCGGAGCCGGCCCAACATCGTTGACGGAGACCCCGTATCGCTGCGGCGCGCAGCGCGACGTCCCCGCATCGAGATGGATGACGCGGACGCGATTCGAGACCGGCTCGAGACGCCCGCCACGATCGCGGTCGAGTCCATCTCCCAGGGGGAAGTAGAGGGTCCGGGAGGACTCAAGGTTGAAAACGTACTCCTCTTCGGAGCCTCCGAGGAGATTTTTACGATTCGTGAATACGCCATGGAACTCGGGCGGCCCTTCTCCGCACAGGAGGCCAACCGCGGCGCAGCCGTCGCCGTGCTCGGCAAGAGCACCGCGGACCTGCTCTTCGAGGATCAGGATCCGGTCGGTGCGCAGGTGCGCATCCGGGATTTCCCCTTCCGCATCGTCGGCGTCATCGAGGAACAGGGTTCGATGCTGGGGCTGTCGCGTGACAACATGGTGCTGGCCCCGGCCCGCTCTCCCATCCGGCGAATGGTGAATCCGCGCAATGTCGTGGACGGCGTCGTGATCCAGACCGCGAGTCCGGAACTGCTGCGCCAGGCTACCGCCGAGACCGAGGGAATCATGCGCGCGCGCCACGGCCTCCGACCCGGCGAGGAGAACGACTTCAACCTCGAAACCGCGGAAGAAGCGCTCAGCTTCTGGGACAACATTTCGCGCGTGCTCTTCGTCGCACTACCCGGGCTGGTGTCCATATCGCTGGTCGTGGGCGGCATCGTGATCATGAACATCATGCTGGTTTCGGTCATGGAGCGAACCCGGGAGATCGGAGTGCGCAAGGCCATCGGCGCACGCCGGCGTGACATACTGATCCAGGTATTGATCGAGACGGCCACATTGTCGGCGGTCGGCGCGCTGGTCGGGATAGGAATCGGGATCGCGCTCACCGCGGTCGTCCGCGCCGTGTCGCCTCTGCCGGCCGCGGTCGCGCCTCAGTGGATCGGGCTCGGTGTCGCGCTCGGGATAACGGTCGGCGTCGTCGCCGGTGTGTACCCGGCTGCGAGAGCCTCGAAACTCAATCCGGTAGACGCGCTGAGGTACGAGTGATGAGAGCGCGGCTGAATACCCTCAGCGAGGGAATCCGCATCGCGCTGGAAGCGATTCGCGCGACCAAGATTCGAGCCGGTCTGACCATCAGCGGGGTGGCGATCGGGGTAGGCGTGGTCGTGACCATGGCCGCGATGATCACGGGGATCCGGTCGAGCATACTCTCGCCGTTCGAAGCGGGCGGAGCCAACAACTTCTATCTGACCCCCTTCGACTTCACGGATGTCCGTCTGGTCGGCGACGGCAGTGGTCGCCCGCCCTGGTGGGATCGTCCCGAGCTGACCCACGAGGAGATCGACCGGATCGAGCGTCTTCCGGCTGTCTCGGAGGCGATTGTCAACTTTGAGTTCTCGCCGACGTTCGCGTTTGAAGGGCGCCGGGTGCGGGCGTTCCAGGGCAACGGGATGTCCGCCGGCTGGACGGCGGCCCAACCGGGTGAGTTCATCGCGGGCCGCAACTTCGTGCCGACCGAGGTCGACGAAGGCCGCGCGGTGGTGGTGATCTCACCCGGGCTGGCCGAGGAACTCTTCGGCCAGCGCGATCCCATCGGCAGGAACGTTCGGGTGACGGCGGGAAGGCGGGCCGTCAGTCCACTGTTCCGGGTAGTGGGGGTCTATCGGGCGGACGACAACATCTTCGCCGAGACCATCGATCACTGGGCGATCTTCCCCTGGACCGCCGCCGAGAAGCGGCTCAAGGCCAGGAATCGCTTCAACTTCCTCATGCTGACGATCGTGCCGCGAGCACCGTTCGGCCGGGAACAGGCCAAGGATCAGGTGACCACGGTCCTGCGTTCGATGCGGGGGCTCGGTCCGGCCGACGACAACAACTTTGCCCTCGTCGAGTCCCAGCAGATCGTCGAGTCGTTCAACCAGCTGACCGCAGCGTTCTTTCTGGTGATGATCGCCCTCTCGTCGGTCGCGCTCATGGTGGGCGGGATCGGCGTGATCGGCATCATGATGATCTCCGTAACGGAAAGAACGCGCGAGATCGGCATCCGCAAGGCCGTCGGCGCAACCCGGAACGAGATCCTCTGGCAGTTCCTGGTGGAGGCGTCGGTGCTGACCTTCCTGGGAGGGGCGCTGGGCCTGGCTCTGGGCGCGGGCCTGGCCGACTTCATCGAAGCCAGGACTCCGATTCCGGCATCCATTCCCTTCTGGTCGGTCGTCGCGGCGCTCACGTCCGCGGTCGTCACCGGGATGGCATTCGGTCTCTTCCCCGCCCTGCGGGGCGCGCGCATGACGCCGGTCAAGGCGCTGCGGTTCGAGTAGGAAGGCACCGCACGTCCACCACCAGCCGCCGCCAACTGGGCACGCGGTCACTCCCAACGCGCAGAGCGGTCGCCCGGGTGCGCCCGCCCGCCCGCAGCCACGGTCCCAGCCAGCCGCCGATCTCGGGAGGCAGATAGCCGACGGGATCGCCGGCGGGCAGGTGCACCCACACCGCGCTGTGGCGGCCGTCCGATAGATCGGGGATCAGCACCAGCACGTCGCCGGGGTTGAGGGCGTCGAGATGCCGGTCGCGACCCGCGAATACGGTTCCGTGAACGGTCGAGCGGAACCGCGCCGGCGGGCCCGCGGGAAGTCGTGCCTGGCTCATCGGCGATTCCCTGTTCGGATGCACACCTTCAATCGAAACCCCGGGGCGGCTAAAGTTAGGCGCCGGAACCTGTCCCGCCATGAGCAGCCTGCGCCCCCTCCGATGGACCGTCCCGCCCTCTATCTCGACCACGCTGCCACAACGCCCCTGCGACCGGAGGCGCTGGACGCCATGCGCCCCCACCTTACGGGCGCCTTCGGCAATCCCTCGAGCGCGCACTGGTGGGGACGGCAGGCGCGCACGGCCCTGGACGAGGCGCGCGCGGAGTGCGCGCGCGCGGTCGGAGCCGAGCCGGCGGAAATGGCCTTCGTGCGGGGCGGCACCGAGGCCGACAACATGGCCGTGCTGGGACGGGCTGCGGTCGCGGTGGCCGCGGGAGAACGCCCGCGCGCCATCGCAACCACGATCGAGCACCCCGCGGTACGGGAGGCGTGCGACCAGGTGGCAGCGCGCGGCGGGGAGAGCGTGCGCATCGAGGTCGACCCGACGGGCGACCTCGACGAGGACGCGCTTGCGGTCGCGCTGTCGCGGGGCGCGTGCGTGCTCTCGGTGATGTGGGTCAACAACGAGGTCGGCACGGTGCTGCCGATCGCGCGCGTGGCGGCCCGGGCTCGGGCGGCAGGGGTGGTGGTGCACTCCGACGCGGTTCAGGCGGTGGGCAAGGTGCCGGTCGACTTCGGACGGGCCGGACTCGACCTGGCCTCGATGACCGCCCACAAGATCGGAGGTCCGCGGGGGGTGGGGCTGCTCTACCGTCGCCGTGGCGTGAAGCTCGCGCCCCTCCTCTTCGGAGGCGGGCAGGAGCGCCGCCTGCGGCCGGGGACGGAGGACGTTGCGGGGGCGGTGGGCCTGGCGAAGGCGCTCACCCTGGCGGTGGAGGAACAGGCCGCCGAAGCGGAGCGGCTCGCCGTGGAGCGCGACCGCCTGCAGGCTGCCATCGTCGATGCGCTCCCCGGAACGCGCGTGTTCGGCGCGGAAGGCGAGCGGGCCCCGCACCTGCTCAACCTGGGATTCCCCGGGCTGGACGCGGCTACCCTGGTGATGGCCTTCGACCTGGCAGGGGTGGCGGTTTCCGGGGGATCGGCGTGCGCGTCCGGCAGCACCACTACCAGCCCGGTGCTGCGCGCCCTCTACGGCGACGCCGCCGAGGGGCTGGCCTCCGTGCGCTTCAGCCTGGGGCGCACCACCACCTCGGCGGAGGTGAACGAGGCCGCCCGCCGGACCATTGAGATTGTGACCCGTGCCGGCGCGCTCGTCGGCGCAGGAGGAGTTTGACGATGCCTGCCGAGCGGGTCCTGATGGCCATGTCCGGCGGGGTCGACTCCTCGGTGGCGGCGGCGCTGCTGGCCGAGCAGGGTCACCAGCTCGTCGGCGCGACCATGAAGACGTTCTGCTACCAGGAGGAGCCGGGACCGTCGCGCACCTGCTGCGGGCTCGACGGCATCATGGACGCGCGCCGGGTCGCCGACGCGCTGGGCATCCCCCATTACGTATTCGACGTGGAGGAGGAGTTCACCCGCGACGTCATCGACGATTTCGTCTCGGAGTACGCGCGCGGACGCACGCCCAACCCCTGCGTGCGGTGCAATTCCAACACCAAGTTCCGGGACCTGCTCCGCCGGGGAGAGCTGCTCGGGTGCGATGCCGTCGCTTCCGGGCACTACGTGCGCGCCGGGGTGGCGGGCGGGGAGGCGGCCCTCTTCCGGGGACGCGACCCGGCGAAGGATCAGTCCTACTTCCTGTGGGGCCTTCCCCGCGCGCTGCTGCCCCGGCTGAGGTTCCCGCTGGGCGAGCTCACCAAGCCCGAGGTGCGCGCCCGCGCGCGGGACCTGCGCCTCGTCACCGCGGCCAAGCCCGAGTCGCAGGAGATCTGCTTCGTTCCCACCGGCGACTACCGCGACCTGCTGCGGCGCAACCTCGGCGAGCGCCACGACGCGCTCCGGCCCGGCAACCTGGTGGACACCCACGGCCGGGTCGTGGGCCGCCACCAGGGCTACGCTTCCTTCACCGTGGGCCAGCGCCGCGGACTGGGCGGGGGCTTCGACCAGAGGCTGTACGTGGTCGAGATCCGTCCGGACTCGCGTGAGGTGGTGGTGGGCGCGAGGGAGGCGCTGGAGTGCCGCGAGCTGCGGGTGGCCGAACTCAACTGGCTCGCCGAGGAGCCGCCCGCGGACGGGACCGTCGTGCGCGCCCAGCTCCGCTACCGGGCTCCGGCGGTGCCTGGCCGCGTTCAGCACGACGGGGACGGTCTCACTCTCGAGCTGGAGGAGCCCGTGCTCGCGGTCACGCCCGGGCAGTCGGCGGTCTTCTTCGACGAGACCGGGCGGATTCTCGGCGGCGGCCGCATTGCCACCGCGGCGATGGCGACGACCTGAGCTCCGTCGCGGCCCGGCCCGCACGTCAATCCAGCCGCTCGGCTCCTTCCAGCAGCAGCAGCAGCTCGCCATCCGTCGCGCCGTTCACGAGAGCCTCCGCTCCGGCCTTCCCTGCCGGAACCTCGGCGACCCTCGCGCGCCTGGCGGGATCTGAACAGCAGCGGAAGACCACCCGCCCTGGATGCGCGACCCCGTGGCGGCCCGTGGTGGCGAAGGCCTCCCACCTGCGAAACGACCCGTTGCGAATCATGCGCTGCATCTGATGAGACTCAGTAAGTGAGTTCGGCGACTTCCGCGAACTGCCGGATGGCCTCCTGGGCGTCTTCCGAGAGCGCCTCCGGGACCTGAACCTGGATTTCGACGATCTGATCGCCGACCCGCGTCCCCTTCCGGATCCCGTGGCCGCGAACGCGAAAGCGCGCGCCCGGCTGCGTGCCCGCCGGGATCTTGAGCACGACCCTCTTGCCGTGTACCGTCCTGACCCGAATGCGGGTGCCCATGGTCGCCTGCGCGATGTTGAGGGGCACCGTGACGTGGATGTCCCGCCCGTCCCGCTGGAAGAACCGGTGCGGCTTCACCTTGAAGGTGATGATGAGGTCGCCCGGCGTCCCACCCCTGGAGCCGCGCTCGCCCTGCCCGCTGAGCCGCACCTTGGACCCCGTGTCCACACCCCGCGGCACGGTCACCTCGATCTTGCGGTTCTGGCGCACCGTTCCCGTCCCCTTGCAGGCGTCACACGGATCCGTGGGAATCCGGCCCCGCCCCAGACACGCCGGGCAGGGCCGCTTGACCGCGAATCCACCCTGGCCGAAGGAGACGGTCCCGGTTCCCGAGCACTCCTTGCAGCGGGTGGTGGTCGTCCCCGGCTGGGCCCCGTTGCCCCCGCAGGTGGCGCACTCCTCGGTCACGGGCACCGAGATGGCGACGCGTCCTCCCGTCACGGCCACCTCGAAGTCGATGTCCACGACATACTCGACGTCGTTGCCCTTGCGCGGGCCGGTCGAGGTTTCCCGGGCGGTCTTCCGGCCTCCGCGATCGAATATGGAACCGAAGATGTCGCCGAGCCCGCCGAGATCGTCGAACGAAAACCCCTGCCCGGCACCCGCCGGCCCGGCGCCGGGGGAAGCGGGCCCCCGCCGGTTGCCGCCCAGGCCGAAGGCGCCCAGGCGCCGCATCTGGTCGTACTGCTTGCGCTTGGCAGAGTCGGAGAGCACCGAGTAGGCCTCGCCTACCTGCTTGAACCGCTCCGACGCCGCGGAGTCGCCCTGGTTGGCGTCCGGATGGTATCGCTTCGCCAATCGGCGATACGCCTTCTTGATCTCCTCGGGTGTCGCCTTCTCCGAGACGCCCAGAGCCTTGTAGTAGTCTTTCGTCGCCGGCGACATCGAATGCGACCGCTTTAGCCGTGCTTCCGCACGCTGACGCGCGCGGGCCGCACCAGATGGCCCTCCAGCAGGTATCCCCGCTGCAGAACCATGTCCACAGTGTCGTCCTCCTCCTCCGAGGAGGCCGGAGCCGTCATGACGGCCTCCATCACGTTCGGATCGAAGTCTTCGCCCGCCGGGTCGAGCACCTCCAGGCCCGCGTCCGCGAGCGCCCGCAGCAGCTTCCGTTCGACCATGTCGACCCCTTCCACGATGTCCTGCACGGACGCGGTCTTCGGATCCAGCAGGGCGACTCGCTGAAGGTCGTCGACCGACTCCACCAGGCGGCGCACCAGGTCGGCCTGCGCGCGCGCCCAGGTTGCCAGCTTCTCGGCACGAACCCTCTTGCGGTAATTCTCGAATTCCGCGGCGAGACGCAGATGGCGGTCGTTGAGGTGGTCGATCTCGCGTTCGAGATCCTCGCGGGGCCGACCCGGTTCGTCGGGGGCGTCCGCGCCGACTCCGTCCTCGCGCCTGGACGCTTCCCCGTGGGCTTCGCGCCGCGATCCTCCCTCCGGCGAACTCTCGTCGCCGAAAGCTTCCGGCCCCGGATGATCGGCGCGCGCGTCGTCTGGCGGGGCGTCCGCCTCCGGTTCCCCCCGCGGGGGTTCGGAATCGGCTTCGGAAGCGCGGTCTGCGTGGTTGTCGGAAGTCTTGGGGCTCATCTATCTCGGTTCGAGTTGGGGCGTTGGCAGCGCTGTGGGTTCGCAACGATACCCCGGTACTGAACGAGATGTCCAGTGGACAGGATTCGGCGCCACCCGTGGGACCGACCGGCGTTCCAAAGGGTAGATTCCGGCATTCCCCCCCGGACGGCGTCCGTTCGTCCGGAAGCACAAACGCGGAAACAGCGGAGGGAGGGCGTGGCAGGTCGCCCCGGCGCGGAATCGCTACGCATCGTGATCCTCGGATCCGGGAGGATGGGCCGGTCGATCGATGCGCTCGCGCGCACGCGGGGCGTCGATGTGCTGGCCCGGCTGGGACGCCGGGACGTGGAAGGGCGCCGCGCAGAAGTTGGTGACCGGATCGCCGGAGCCGATGTGGCGCTCGAATTCACAACGCCCGCGTCGGCCGCCTCCAACATTCGCCTGTGCGTAGGGGCGGGGTGTCCCGTCGTCTCCGGCACGACCGGATGGGCCGACCAGCTGCCCGCGGTCGCCGCCTGGGTGGAGGAGTGCGGAGGCGCCCTCCTGTGGGCACCCAACTTCTCCTTCGGGGCGGTTGCCCTCCAGCTGCTGGCGCGCACGGCGGGCGAACTCCTCTCGGGCGCCGGCGGCTTTGACGCGCATGTGGTGGAGACCCATCACGCCGGCAAGCTCGACGCCCCGTCCGGCACGGCAATCGCCCTGGAACGGTCGCTGGAAGAGGGATTGGGACGGAGTTCTCCCATTACATCGATCCGGACCGGGCACGTTCCCGGCACGCACGAGATATCGATCGACGGTCCCCGCGAACGACTCGTCCTGCGCCACGAAGCCCGTGAACGCGGCGTGTTCGCGGACGGCGCGCTGCGGGCGGCGGCGTGGCTGGCCGGTCGCACGGGGGTCTACACCATGCGAGACCTACTCGCGGGAGAGGCAGGGTGAGGCACGACATGCTCAGAGGATGCGGAACGGCGCTGGTGACGCCGTTCCGGGAAACGGGGGAAGTGGACGAGACGGCGTTGCGGTCGCTGGTCGACTGGCAGATCGAACAGGGCATCGACTTCCTTGTGCCGGCGGGCTCCACCGGGGAGGCCGCGACGCTCTCGGTCGAGGAGCACGAGCGGGTGGTGGCGATCACGGTCGATCAGGCCGCCGGACGCGTTCCCGTCGTTGGAGGGGCAGGATCGAACAATACGGCCGAGGCGATCGAGCTCTCGCTCAGAATCGCGTCGACCGGCGTCACCCACCTGATGCACGTGTCGCCCCCGTACAACCGCCCACAGCAGCGCGGGCTGATCGAGCACTTCACCGCGGTTGCGGACGCGGCCCCCTGCCCGGTGGTGCTCTACAACGTTCCGGGACGCACGGGCAGCAACATCGCCGCCGCTACCACCCTGGCGCTGGCCGCCCACCCCAACATCGTGGGGACCAAGGAAGCCGCAGGCAGCTGCGACCAGGTCGCTGAGATCGCCCGCGGCAGGCCTCCGGGATTTGCGCTGCTGTCGGGTGACGATTCCATGACGGTGCCGTTCATGGCGCTGGGAGCCGACGGCGTGATCTCGGTGGTCAGCAACGCCACCCCGCGCGCCATGACGGAGCTGGTGGGGGCGATGTCGTGCGGCGATCTGCAGCGCGCGCGGTCCCTGCACTACCGCCTCGCCGACTGGATGCGGGTCGCATTCGTGGAGTCGAACCCGGTGCCGGTCAAGGCGGCGCTCGGGATGATGGGACGCATGCATCCCCGGGTCCGGCTGCCGCTTGCCCTCCTTGCGGAGACCCACCACGAAACCGTGGCGGCGGCCGTGCGAGCCGCGGAGGGGACATGAGCCCGTTGCGGGAGCGCATCGACGCTCTCCATGCCTGGCCCGCCGGCGAGGTTCTTCCGGAGGCCGCCGAAGAGGTCGTCGCCGAGCTGCTGAGTCGCCTGGAGGCGGGATCGCTGCGCTCCGCGGTGCGAGAGGACGATGGCTCCTGGGCGGCGGTGCCCTGGGTGAAGCGGGGCATCCTGGTGGCGTTCCGCAGCGGACGCATCACGCCGGTCGCCGCCCCCGGGGGCAACGCGGCCGACTCCCAGGCTCCATCCGCCTTCCTGGACAAGCACAACCTGCCCGTGCGCCGCTTCGCCGCCGCGGAGGGCGTCCGGGTGGTGCCGGGCGGCTCGGCCGTGCGTCGCGGGGCCTACCTTGGTCCCGGGGTGGTGTGCATGCCGCCCATGTACGTGAACGTGGGCGCCTGGGTGGGAGCGGGCAGCATGATCGACTCGCACGCCCTGGTGGGCTCGTGCGCCCAGATAGGGGAACGCGTGCATCTGAGCGCGGCGGCTCAGATCGGCGGCGTGCTGGAGCCCGTGGGTGCGGCTCCGGTGGTGATCGAGGACGACGTGCTGGTGGGAGGCAATGCGGGCGTCTACGAGGGGACGGTGGTGCGCCGCGGGGCGGTGCTGGCCGCCGGAGTCATCCTGACGCGGGGCACCCCGGTCTTCGACCTGGTGCACGAAGAGGTGTATCGCGCCGGCTCCTCCGGGCCGCTCGAGATTCCCGAGGACGCCGTAGTCGTCCCCGGGGGGCGGGCGGTCACCCGCGATTGGGCCCGCGCGCAGGGACTGTCGCTGTATGCCCCGGTCATCGTGAAGTACCGTGACGCCGGGACGGACCTGGCAACTGCCCTGGAGGACTGGCTGCGGTAGGCCGCCCCGGGGTGCGGAACGACCGGAAACCACTACCCGTAGTGGGGATGCCCCTACCGGTAGTGGGTATCGCGGGAAGCGGCCCGGGCCGGCGGCGAACTCAGCGCTCCCGCAGCATCCGGTACAGGAGCGCGA
This sequence comes from Longimicrobiales bacterium, assembly GCA_965221785.1. Taxonomy (GTDB): domain Bacteria; phylum Gemmatimonadota; class Gemmatimonadetes; order Longimicrobiales; family Gaopeijiaceae; genus BD2-11. Next base: position 2,160,878 of record CBDCSR010000003.1, on the reverse strand, counting down.
GCGCCGCCTGCGCGCTGCGTTCGCGGACCGCGCGGCGCGCGCCCGGAAAGACGCTCCGGCGCGCCTGTGTGCGGCCGTCCAGGTGGACTGCGTACCACACCGTGCCGACGGGCTTTTCCGCCGACCCCCCGCCCGGCCCGGCCACTCCGGTCACGGCCAGCCCGGCGCCGGTCCCGAAGACCCGGGCCACCCCTTCTGCCATGGCGCGCGCCACCTCCTCGGACACCGCCCCCTTCCCGGCCAGCACGTCGCGGGAGACCCCCAGATGGGCGCGCTTGGCTTCGTCCGCGTAGGTGACGACCCCGCCCAGGAAGTACTCCGAGGACCCGGCCAGCTCCGTGATGCGCCGCGCCACCAGGCCTCCCGTACAGCTCTCCGCTACCGCGAGGGTTCGCCCGGACGACGTCATTTCCTCCGCGATGCACTCGACGATGTCCCCGCTCTCGGCGAGGTAGCGGTACGGCCGCAGGACCGGCTCCACGAGCGCCTCCACACGGTCGAGCCAGCGGGGTGCGCGGGGATCGTCCGGGGTCGCCCGCGCGCTCAGCCGCACGTCGACTCCGGTCAGGCGGGGCAGGAAGGCGATGGACACCGGGCCCAGGTTCTCGGGGATACCCCCGTCGATGCGCTCGGCGAGCGAGGATTCGGCGATCCCGGTGGTGTGGAAGACGCGGTGGACCAGCGGCAGCAGGCGGTCTCCCAGCCGTTGGCGCAGCAACGGCTCCACGCCCCCGTCGAACAGCCCGCGCATCTCCGCGGGGACGCCGGGGAGGAGCACGACGATCCGGCCTTCCACATCCAGCACCAGCCCGGGAGCGGTCCCGACCCGGTTGGGAAGAACCAGGGCGCCCTCGGGCACCCGGGCCATGCGCTCGTTTCCGGCCGGAAGCGGGGTCCGGCGCCAGGTCGCCCATCGGGTCCTGAGCTCGTCGAGCAGCCCTTCGTCCACACGGAGAGGCCTGCCCAGCGCCTCGGCCACGACTTCCCGCGTGATGTCGTCGCCGGTGGGACCGAGGCCCCCCGTCAACAGCACGACGTCGGCAACCTCCAGCGCGCGTGCGAGTGCTCCCCGGATGTCCGGCGCACTGTCCCCGACCACGAACCTCGCCCGCACCGGAAGCCCCAGGCTCGCAGCCCGCCGGCCCATCCAGGCGCCATTGGTGTCGACGGTGAAACCTGCCAGAAGTTCGTCACCCACCGAGACGATGGCGCAGCTGGCCGGAGGAGGCGCGGTCGGGCTCAGCGGTTGCTCCCGGCCAGGCCGCGGTTGCGCCAGAAATAGAGCCCCATCGAATAGACCGTCAGCACCAGCGCCAGCAGCAGGGCCAGGCCGATGACTGCGCTGTGAAAGTGGACCCACAGCTCCCAGATGGTCCCGCTCCAGCTTCCCTGTTCGGCGAAGCGGACCAGGGCGTACCACAGGAGCACGGCCGCCATGAACACGTTCTGCAGGAGGGCCTTGTATTTTCCGGAACGGTCGGCGGCGATCACCACCCCCTGACGCACGGCAAAGCCCCGCAGCAAGGTCACCATCAACTCGCGCCCCAGCAGAACGACGAGCACCCAAAGGGGGAGCTCGCCCCACCACGGGATCTCGCCTCCTCCCGCCGGACGGTGCGAGACGATGTAGATGGGCACGAGGGTAGACACCATCAGGAGTTTGTCGGCGATGGGATCCAACAGCTTGCCCAGGTCGCTGATGAGGTTGTGCTTGCGCGCGAGATACCCGTCCCACAGATCGCTCAGCGCCGCCGCCAGAAAGAGCGCGAAGGTCGCCGCCAACACCGTGCCGTCGGACGACAGGGCCAGGAAGAAGATCGCGGGACAGACGGCCATCCGCGACAGGGTAATGATGTTGGGCAGATTCCGTAGGCTCGCCATGCCGGACCTCAGCGAAGCGACTTGACCACCAGCCTGCTCACCGCCGCCAGCGTCTCGAAAACGCCCCTGCCCTCCGTGGCGACGCTCTCGAAGTCAGGCACGCCCGCCGGATTGAGGCGTGCACGCAACTCTTCCACCGGAGCGATGCCCGGCAGGTCGCGCTTGTTGTACTGGATCACGAAGGGAAGACGGGAGACATCGTAGCCGCGCGCCTCCAGGGTGTCGTAGAGACTCTGCATCGCCTCGGCGTTGGCTTCGTCGCGATCAAGCTGGGAGTCCGCGACGAAGACGACCCCGTCCACGCCCTTGAGGAGAACCCGGCGCCTGCTCTCGAAATACGCCTGACCGGGTACCGTGTAGAGGTGGAAACGGGTCCGGAGGCCTTGCACGTCGCCAAGATCGAGGGCCAGAAAATCGAACAGCAGCGTGCTGCCCTGTCCAGTGGCCAGGGAAATGAGCTCGCCCCGGTTTCCCGGATCCACGCGGGAGTGGACGTATTCGATGTTGGTGGTCTTGCCTCCCTGCCCCGGCCCATAGTAGAGGATCTTGCAGTTGACCTCCCGGCCGGCGTAGTTCGTCATCGGCATGGCTTCACGCCATCTTCTCGCTCAGTCCGGTCTCCACCACTGCCAGCTCCCGCTCCATCCGCGCTTCGATGGCCCGTGCCCGATCACGGAGCAGCTTGCGGGGCTCCCACGCCATGTAGTCCTTCAGCAGGTTCACCGTGTTCACGGAGGCGCGGGCGCGCGCCATGTGCCCCAGAGCCGCCAGCCGGCGAAAGACCCGCGGGCTGAAGAGGTCCCTCTGGTGCCGGGTCATCTGGTCGTGCGCAACCAGCACCGCAACGCCCCCGACCGCCACGACCAGCAGCGCCACCAGCCCCACCTTTTTCAGCTTCTTGTTCATCCGCTGGCTCCACCGCCCGGGCGGTGCTTCCGGTTCCTACATCTCACGGCGCGCTTCCAGCGCCTGCGCGAGCGTCGTCCCATCCACGAACTCCAGGTCGCTGCCCACGGGCACGCCCGTGGCCAGGCGCGTCACCCTCAGACCCATCGGCCTGAGCTGACGTTCGATATACACCGCGGTCGCCTCGCCCTCAACCCGCGGGTTGGTGGCGAGAATGATTTCGCGCACCTCGTCCTCCGTCGAGCGGACGCGCTCGAACAGCGACCGCAGGTTCAGTTGCTCGGGCCCGATCCCGTCCAGCGGCGACAGGCGACCGCCCAGTACATGATACACTCCCCCGTACCTCCCGGTGCGCTCGACCGCTCCGACATCGAAACTCCCCTCGACCACGCAGATGGTGGAGGTGTCGCGCCGCGGGTTGGAACATATCGCGCAGAGCTCTTCGTCGCCGAAGTTGCCGCACGTCGCACAGGGACGCACCCGTTCAGCCAGGATCTCGATGGCGGCGGCGAGCCTCCGGGACTCGTTCGGGCCGGTGCGAAGCAGGTGATGCACCAGGCGCAGCGCAGTCCTGGGGCCGACCCCGGGAAGTCGGGAGAACTCGCTGGTGACCCGGTCGATCACCGACATCGGGTCTTGCCGCGCACTTCCGCCCGGCGCCCGCTGCCACCCCGGTCGTCCGCCGACGGAAACAGCGCCCCGGCAGCCCGCGGACGAACTCCTCCCGCGGATTCACGCACGGGCCGCTAGAACAGTTTGGGAAGCTGTCCCGGCATCGGAAAGCCGCCGGTCATCTTCTTCATTTCGCTCTCGTAGTGCTGGCGCGCCTTGTTCTGCGCCTCCCCCACCGCGGCCAGAACGAGATCCTCGAGCATCTCGACATCATCCGGATCCACGGCCGAAGGCTCGATCGTGATGCTCCGCACGGTACCCTTGCCGTCCACCACCGCGGTAACCATGCCTCCGCCGGAGGATGCGCTCAGTTCCTGGCGGTCCAGGGTCTCCTGAAGCTCGGTGACCCGGCTCTGCATCTGCTGTCCCAGCTGGATGAGCCGCTGCAGATCTTTCATCGAGTGATTCTCAAGGCGAGGGTGTGAGGGAGCGGGCGTGGATGCATCGCCGCTCGAATGCCGGGGGAAGTGCGTCCAACGGGCTGCTAATCCACCAATTCGAGATCGAGTTCTTCTACCGCCCGTGCCAGGAGTGGTTCCCGCTCCACCAGCTCTGCGAGACGCTCCTGCCGCACCTGTTCCGGAGACACCGCACGGGGTGCGGAAGGCGCCGCCCGGAGGCTCTCCACGATGTCGATGTCGGGGGTGTAATCGAGGTGGCCGGCGAGCGCCCGCTTGAGCGACGCGACCGAGTTGCGGGGAAGATCGGCGAGTCCCAGGCCATCCGGAAGCCTGATCCGCAAGGCCTTCTCTCCTGCATTCTCCAAGGGCGCACCCTTGAGGATGGTCGGCAGCCCGCCGGGCAGAGTTCCCCGTCCCTGGCCGAGTACTGTCTCGAAGGCCGCGATGAGATCCCCGTCGGTGCCGGCGGAGGACGGAACGGGTTCCGGAGCCGGCGAAGCCACCGTGGACGAAGCGTGCCCGGTCCCGTCGGGCTGCGCCCCGGACACGGCGCGCCCGGACGAGTCGGCGGTTTGAGGAGGGCTGGAACCACGGTGCCCGGCGGCTGTCTTGCGGGTCGCTGCCCGCCGCCTCGTCGCGGCCTTCGGACGGGACGCGGGCAAAGGCCGAGGCAGGGTCGGCTGCGGATCCGCCGCCGGGCGCGCCGGCGCGCCTCCGAGCCCCTCGATCAGCTCCTCGATGCGGACGGTGTGGTCCAGGTGGCTCAGGCGCAGCAGCAGGAGTTCGATCAGGACGCGCGGCTGGCTCACCCGCTTCAGGCTGCCCTGAGACTCGAGATCGGCCGCCATCGCCAGCATGCGCACCAGATCGGCGGCTTCGAAGTGCCGTGCGCGCGCTTCGAGGGCGGCGCGGTATTCGCCCCCTGCATCGACGGATTCCTCGCCGTCCAGGCGGACGCGCAGGAGCAGGCGCAGACTCTCCACCAGACCGTGATAGAACTCCACCAGGTCGTATCCCTCGTCCACGAGCGACTCGACGAATGCGAAGACATCCCGGTGACGGTGCCCCAGGATGATGTCGAAGAGTTCGAGGAAGCGTTCCTCCTCGACGAGGCCGAGCACCTCCCGCACCGATCCGGGGGTGACGTCACCCCCGGTGAGCGCCAGAACCTGGTCGAGAAGCGAGAGCGCGTCGCGCATTCCCCCATCGGCCTTGCGCGCGATGATGCGCAACGCTTCGGCGGAGGCCCGGGCCCCTTCGCTTTCGATCACCTGCTTCAGCCTGGCGACGATGTCGGCCACGCCGAGCCGCCGGAAGTCGAACCTCTGGCAGCGAGAGAGGATGGGTGACGCGGACTGCTGGATGCGCTGGGGCTCGGTCGTGGCGAAGATGAACATCACCCGCGGAGGCGGCTCCTCCAGGATCTTGAGCAGCGCGTTCCACGCCTCACGGGTAAGCATGTGCGCTTCGTCGACGATGTATACCTTGAAGCGATGCTCGTCGGAGGGTGCGTACATCGCCCGCTCGCGCAGGCTGCGGGCGTCGTCGACGCCCCGGTTGGAGGCTGCGTCGATCTCCACCACGTCGAGCGATGTGCGACCGCTCCAGATGAGCAGGCAGCTTTCGCACGTCCCGCAGGGTTCGCCCCCGGCTTCCCGCGCGGGGCAGTTGAGCGACATGGCCAGCACGCGCGCCAGTGTGGTCTTGCCGACGCCCCGCGGACCACAGAAGAGATAGGCGTGGCCGGTGCGGTCCGCGCTCACCGCCCGCCGCAGCGTTTCGGAAACGTGTTCCTGGGTCGCGACCTCGGCGAAGCGCCGGGGACGGTACTTGCGGGCTAGCGCGGTATGGGACACGCGGGTTCAGCGGCGGGAGAAGTGGATATGCCCCAGGTGAACCGCAGCCGCGATCGCCGCACGTACCGCTGCTGCCTGCACGGCCCTGACGGGGTTCGGTGGGTCTTCGCTCTGCGGACCTGGGGCACGCAGCAATCTGGATTCGAGGGTATCGCGCGTCAAGCGGAAACGGGGCCGCAAGCTCGGCGTCGCCCCACGCCGGTTACCGGGCGGATGCGTACGTGAACCGGGTCAGAGGCGCCACGCATCGGCGACATGATCGATGCGCGGAACTCGCGAGGCGTCGCGTGTGCTCCCGAACTGCACCGCCACCGCGTCGAAGCGCAGCGACAGTCCCCTGAGACCCCCGCGCGCACGCATCCAGGCGCGGGCGACCTTGGCGATCTCGCCCTTCTTGCGTTCCGTGATGGCCTCGAGTGGATGGCCGAAGCCCGTCCCCCGTCGCGCCTTGACCTCCACGAAGGCCACCGTGCGCCCGCGCCGCACGATCAGATCCACCTCGTTGCGGCCCGCGCGGTAGTTGCGCTCCAGTACGGTCCAGCCCGCGTCCTCGAGATGGCGCGCGGCGATCGCCTCGCCCTCGCGCCCCAACTGTCCGCCTCCGGTCATGAATGAATGTGCAGGCGAAGCGCGGGCGCTGGAATGGGACGTTGGGACCGCGACTATTCCCGCATCGGGATGCGGATGCCCTCGCGCCGGGCGGTCCGGAGGGCGATGGGGTAGCCGGCGTCGGCGTGGCGCGCGACCCCGATGCCGGGGTCGTTGGTGAGCACGCGCTCGATACGCGTGCGCATCCCGGGGGTGCCGTCGGCGACCACGACCTGGCCGGCGTGCAGCGAGTAGCCGATGCCGACCCCGCCGCCGTGGTGGAACGACACCCAGCTCGCCCCCGACGCGGTGTTGAGCAGCGCGTTCAGGATCGGCCAGTCGGCGATGGCGTCGCTGCCGTCGCGCATGGCCTCGGTTTCGCGGTTGGGGGAAGCGACGCTCCCGGTATCCAGGTGGTCGCGGCCGATGACCACGGGCGCGCTCACCTCTCCCCTTGCGACCAGGTCGTTGATTGCACACCCGAAGCGCGCCCGCTCTCCCTGCCTCAGCCAGCAGATGCGCGCCGGGAGGCCCTGAAACGCGACCTCCTCGCGGGCCAGCCTGATCCAGCGGCACAGGTGCCCGTCGTCGGGAAACATCTCCAGCACGAGATCGTCGATGCGGTGGATGTCGGCGGGGTCGCCCGAGAGCGCGGCCCAGCGGAAGGGGCCCTTGCCCTCGCAGAACAGGTCGCGGATGTAGGCGGGCACGAAGCCCGGATAGGCGAAGGCGTTCTCCAGCCCCGCCTCGCGGGCGAACCCGCGCAGGTTGTTGCCGTAGTCGAACGCCACCGCGCCGGCCTCCTGCATCGCGACGATGGCCGCGCAGTGAGCGCGCATGGAGGAAAGCGAGCGCCGCTGGTACTCGTCCGGGTCGGTTTCGCGCAAGCGCGCGGCTTCTTCGAGGGAGAGGCCGGCGGGGACATACCCGCCCAGGGGGTCGTGCGCGGACGTCTGGTCGGTGACCACATCCGGGGTGACCCCGCGCGCCACGAGCTCCGGAAGCACTTCGGCGCAGTTGCCGACGAGCCCGACCGAGACCGCATCCCCCGCCCGCGCCGCAGCCCGCACCCAAGCCAGGGCTTCGTCGAGGTCGTGGGTCATGCGGTCGCAGTAGCGGGTCGCGATGCGCCGCTCGATGCGTTCGGCGTCGACCTCCACGCACAGGATGGCTCCCTCGTTCATGGTGGCGGCGAGGGGCTGGGCTCCACCCATGCCGCCCATCCCTCCGGTGAGCACCCAGTGCCCGCGCAGGGACGCCCCGAAGTGCTTGCTGGCGAGCGCGCCGAAGGTCTCGTAGGTGCCTTGCAGAATGCCCTGGGTGCCGATGTAGATCCACGATCCCGCGGTCATCTGTCCGAACATGATGAGGCCGCGCCGCTCCAGCTCCCGGAAGTGCTCCCAGGTCGCCCAGTTGCCGACCAGGTTGGCGTTCGCGATGAGCACCCGCGGCGCCTCCGGGTGGGTGCGGAACACCCCCACCGGCTTTCCGGACTGGACGAGCAGGGTTTCGTCGTCGGCGAGGTCGCGCAGGGTGCGCACGATGGCGTCGAAGGCGTCCCAGGAGCGCGCCGCCCTGCCGGTACCGCCGTACACCACCAGCGCGTCGGGGGCCTCGGCGACCTCGGGATCGAGGTTGTTCATGAGCATGCGAAGGGCGGCCTCCTGGGTCCAGCCGCGGCACGAGATGCGCTCTCCCCTGGGGGCCCGCACGGTGCGGGTCTGCTGCGTGCGGGTCATGAGCCTCTCCCGGCGCTGCGGGTGATGTCGGCGAAGGCGCCCGAGGCCACCAGATCGGCGAGCGCCTCCAGGTCCGTGGTCAGCGACCGGTCGCCGGCAAGCGTCGCAACCCGGGCACGGACGAGCCCGTGAGCCTCTTCGACCGGGGCGCTCGAACGCAGCGGACGGCGGTAATCGATGCCCTGGGCCGCGCACATGAACTCGGCGGCCAGGATGTGCTCCAGACAGGAAACCGCCCGTCCCGCCTTGCGCGCGGCCGCGAGCCCCATGGCGACGTGGTCTTCCTGGCTCGCGCTCGTCGGCACCGAGTCGACGCTCGCCGGATGGGCGAGGACGCGCATCTCCGAAAGCAGGTCGGCGACCACCACCTGCGCGACCATCAGGCCGCTCTCCAGCCCCGGGCGTCGGGCGAGAAAGGCGGGCAACCCGAGCGACAGGTCGGGATTGACGAGCCGCTCGATGCGGCGCTCGGCCATGGACGCCACGTCCACCACCGCGATCACGAGCAGGTCGAGCGCCTGCGCCACGATCTGGGCGTGGAAATTGCCGCCGGAGAGGATCTCGCGGGCTGTGCCGGAGTGCTCCCCGGTTTCCGGGAACACCAGGGGGTTGTCGGTCGCGCTGTTGATCTCCACCTCGAGGATGCCGCGGGCGTAGCCGAGCGCGGAGCGGGCGGCCCCGTGCACCTGCGGGATGCAGCGAAGCGAGTACGCGTCCTGCACCCGCGGGTCGCCGACCCGGTGGGACTCGCGAATCTCGGATCCGGCGATGAGGGCGCGCAGGCGGGCGGCGGACAGCGTCTGCCCCGGGTGGGGGCGCGCGGCCTGGATCTCCGGACGGAACGCCTCCGGCGTCCCCAGGAGCGCCTCCATCGACATCGCGCCGCTCGCCTCGGCGGTGTCCAGCGCCCGCTCCGCGGCCAGCAGCGCCAGAACTCCCAGGGCGGTGGTCGCCTGGGTTCCGTTGATGAGCGCGAGGCCTTCCTTGGGCCCCAGCTTGACAGGCGCGAGCCCCGACTCGGCCAGGAGGTCGTCCATGGAGCGCTGCTCGCCGCCCCTCTCGCCGTACCCCTCACCCAGAAGGCTCAGGGCCACGTGCGCCAGGGGCGCCAGATCACCGCTCGCGCCCACCGAGCCGAATTCGGGGATGACGGGGTGAATCCCGCGGTCGAGCATGTCCAGAAGGCGCTCCACGAGCCGGGTGCGGCAACCCGAGTGTCCCCGGGCCAGGGCATTGGCACGCAGCAGCATGATGGCGCGCACGCATTCGCGGGGGAGGGGCTCGCCGACGCCGGAGGCGTGGCTGCGAATCAGATTGTGTTGCAGCGTCCGCCGGTCCCCGGGTGCAATGACGACCTCGGCAAGCCGCCCGAACCCGGTGGTCATGCCGTAGACCGGCTCGCCCGACCCGATCAGCCGGTCGATGGTGGCGCGGGAGGCCCGCATGCGCCGGGCGGCCGCGGCGTCCAGTGAAAGGCGGTGCGTGCCGGGGGCCGCGCGCGCCACCCCCTCCACCGCCTCCAGCGTAAGCGAGTGTCCGTCGATCAGTATCTCGGCAGGGACGTCCAATATCGGCTACATCAGGAGGGCGGTGGCAAGGCCCAGCAGGAGCATGAAGCCCAGAAGATCGGTTGTGGTGTGCAGAAAGACCGAGGACGCCACCGCAGGGTCGAATCCCAGGCGGTGGAGCAGCATCGGGATGAACGCCCCTCCGAACCCCGCCATCAGCATCGTGCCCCACATCGAGATCAGCACGACCAGCCCGAGGCGCGGGTCGCCGCCCGGGACCAGCAGGCTCGCCCCGGCCACGAGGCCTCCCAGCACGGCCCCGTTCACAAGTCCCACCAGGACTTCCTTGCCTACCACTGACCTGGGGTCGGCGCCCACATCGTCGCGCAACGCCAGCCGCCGGACCGTCACCGCCAGGGCCTGGGACCCGGCGTTCCCGCCCATCCCGGCGATCACCGGCATGACGACCGCGAGAATGACGGCGCTCTCGACGGTATCGGCGTAGAAATAGACCACCAGCGCCGCCGCGGTCGCGGTCAGCAGGTTCAGCACCAGCCACGGTAGACGGGTTCGCACCGCGGCCACCCAGCTCGCCCCCAGCGACTCGTCGTCCGGGACACCGCCGAAGCGCAGGATGTCCTCGGTCTGCTCGGCTTCCATGACATCGAGCACGTCGTCGAAGGTGATGCGGCCCAGCAGCCTTCCACCGGGATCCACCACCGGCACCGTGGGCAGGTTGTAGCGAGCCATGAGGCGGCCAACCTCCTCCTGGTCCTCGTCCGGGCTCACCGCCGCCGCCACGGGCTCCACCAGCGTCGATACCGGGTCCTGCGGCTCAGCCAGGATCAGATCGTCGAGAGGGACCGTTCCCACCAGCCGCCCGCTGCCGTCGACAACCCACACCGTGTAGAAGTCCTCCACCTCCCTGCCCTGCCGGCGGACCTCCTCGATCGCCTGCCCCGCAGTGAGGGTTCCGGGCACCGAGACCAGCGCCGCGGTCATGATGCCGCCCGCGCTCTCCTCCGCATAGGCGAGCAGTTCGCGGATCTCCCCCGCGTCCTCGACGGACATTTCCGCGAGTATGCGCGCCCGCTCTTCGGGCTGCAGGTCGGCCACCAGGTCGGTGGCGTCGTCGTCGGCCAGCTCGCTCAGGAGTTTCGCGCCGCGGTCGGGCGTCATGGCCGCAAGCAGATCCGCCGCGTGCTCGTCCTCCTCCATCTCGGCCAGGGTCTCGGAGGCCAGCTCCGCAGGGAGGGCGCGCAGGACCACAAGGCGGTCGGCGTCCGAAAGCGACTCCAGGACGTCCGCCACATCCGAGGGATGGAGCTTCGCCAGGGTATGGTTCGCCTCCGCGATCTTCCCCTGGGCGATCGCGGCCAGCAGCACCTCCTTGCGGAGCGCGAGAGACTCTTGCGACGACACGGCGAATGGTCCGGAAGCTAGAGCGGGTTCGACGAGGCGCGAGAATTCTCGCGGGACCCGTCGGCGGCGGCAAGCACCCGCTTCACCAGCGCTTCCTGGCGGCGGAAGAACGCGCTCGAGAACCGGTCCTCCACGGGATGGTCGTACCCCAGCGCGTGGAGGGTGCCGTGGATCGCGAGCCGCACCAGTTCCTCGTCGACGGACAGCCCCAGTTCGGCCGCCTGGCGCAGGGCCTGCGGGTATCCGATGTAGATGTCGGCCAGCAGCGGCTCGCCCGGACCGTGGAGGGCGAAGGAGATCACGTCGGTCACCCCGTCACGGCCGAGGTAGTCGCGATTCAGGGCACGGATGCGGTCGTCTCCGACGAGGGTGAGCGACACCTCTCCGTTCTTCGTTCCCTCGTCCGCCAGCGTCGTGCGCACGGCACGGGCGAGGCTCGCGCGGGTTCGAGCCGATGTCCCGGATTCGGCCGCGACCGGGGAGTCGACGTCGAGCAGCACCTGGGGCCCGGTCACGATTCCGGGGCAGGATCAGGTTGTGGAGGAGGGGGCGGCCGGGTCCGCGCCGGACGCGGTCCGGTCCCCATCGTCGTCGGCCGGGGCGGCTCCGTCCTCATCGCCGCCCACGCTCTCGCGAGCCTTGCTGATATGCTCGGTTTCGGGATAGTCGATGCGGCGGTGGTACATCGCCTCGAGCACCGTCGCGAACTGCTGCTTCACGAGCGAGACCTGTGCGAAGGTGAGCGGCGCCTCGTCCAGCTGACCATCGGCCACCCGGCTGTCCACGATCGCGTCGATCATGGCTCTTATGCGCTCCGGGGTGGGATCGCGCAGGGTGCGCGCGGCCGACTCCACGGGATCTGCCAGGAACACCACCGCCGTCTCCCTGGACTGTGGCTTCGGTCCCGCATAGTGGAACTCGGTTGCGTCGACATTCTCTGCGCCGGCCTGCTCGAGCGCCTTGCCGTAGAAGTAGCCGATGCGCTGGGTGCCATGGTGTTCGGCGATGAAGGCCGAGATGGCCGCGGGCAGCTTTTCCTGACGGGCGAGCCGGAGTCCCTCGACCACATGGCGCCGGAGGATGGCCGCCGAGATCGCCGGCTCCAGGCGGTCGTGCGGGTTGACGCCTCCGTGCTGATTCTCGATGAAGTACTGCGGTTCGAGCACCTTGCCGACATCGTGATAGTACGTGCCGACCCGGCACAGGAGCCCGTTGGCGCCGATGGCGGTTCCCGCCGCTTCGGCCAGGTTGGCCACGTTGACGGTGTGGGCGTAGGTACCCGGTGCCTCCATCGACAGGCGTTTGAGCAGTGTGCGGTTGGGGTCCGCGAACTCAAGCAGGGTCTGATCGGTGGTGATGCCCGTGAACCACTCGAAGGCGGGCATGAAGAGGAGCGCCAGGCCCGCGCTCACGATGGCGTTTCCGGTGGTCCAGCCGATGGAGGAGAGCACTCCCGCGGAGGGCTGCATCCGGCTGAGCCACAGGGAGAGCGTGACGAAAGCGTAGGATGCCGCAATGATGGCGATGAAGGTCCAGCTCTGCGAGCGCCGGCGCACCGCCCCCACGCCGAGCGCCGCCGCGCCTCCGCCGACCATCGTGGTCACCATCACGTCCGCGCCCTGGAAGGGGGCGAGCGACGCGGTGACGACGGCCAGCACCAGCGCGAGCATGAGCGCGAGGCGGCCGTCCCACACCACCGCCACCGAGAGCGTCACGAAGGCTATGGGGAGCAGCTCGGGCGGGAAGATGGCAACCCGCGAAATGACGATTGCGGAGGCGAAGTACGTCGCCAGCAGCAGCGCCAGGAGCATCATCCAGCGGAAGTTGGCGTACACCTCGCCGCGATAGGCCCACAGCACGATCCAGAGCATCCCGAGCAGCAGCACCTGGAGGAGGTACGCACCGAGCGACGGCAGGAACCCCGTGGCGGTGGCGCCGAGCAGCCCGAGCGTGCGCAGTTGCTCTTCGTAGGCGCGCAGGCGGACCAGGTCTTCTTCGGTGACCTGCTGGTTGGCGCGCAGGATGGCCTCTCCGGTGAGCACGTTGCCGCGCGTGGTGGCGACGGACTGGCGGGCGGCCGTGCGCCGAGCCGCCGTGGCCTCCTGGTTGGGCACGTAGCTGAACTCGCGGAAGCGGATGAGGAGCAGACGCAGGATCTCGGTCGCCTCCGGAGAAGCGTCCCGGGGGAGCAGCTCGGCGGACCGGTTGTACAGGTCGGTGGCGGTAAGCAGCTCCCCGGCCGACACGAAACGTTCGCCACCCTCTTCGAGCACTGTGATGCGGTCGCCCAGGTAGTCCCGTGTCGTCGCGTCGACCGCGCCGGCCGGGATGAGCTCCCGCGCGACGCGCAGTGCGGCCCGGTGGACCGCTTCCCGGACAGCCGCATCCCGCAGCGTCTCCAACAGCGCGGGCGTCGCAGCGATGTTTTCGGCCGCCAGCACGGAGTCGAGCGCGACGGAGTCCCTCCCCAGGGTCTCCTCGACGGTGGCGAAGAAGCGGTCGAGGGCTTCGGCGGTGGAGTCGCCCGCCTCCGGGCGGTGGCGGTAGATCATCGGCACCGCGGCTACCGCGGCCGCCCGGTCGCGCTCCAGCTCGGTCGCAGACTTGGGCACCGCGAACTCGACCTCGGCAATCAGGTCCTCGGTCGCGACCACCCCGGCCTCGTACCCGCTCACGTCGGCTACCCGCGGGTTGGGGGGGAACCCCACCGTCACCATGAGGGCGAGTCCGGCGAGCATCACGACGCGCGCGCCGTGGTGCACGACCGCCTCCGGCCAGAGGCGGCCGGGCGGGCTCGACAGCATGCGCCAGAGGGTCACCCTGACTCCCCTTCCGGAGTGTCTTTCTCGTACGCGCGGATGATGTGCTTCACCAGGCGATGGCGGATGACGTCCACGGCGTCCAGATAGACGAGCGCGATGCCCTTCACGTTACGGAGGATGTTCTCCACCTGAAGCAGACCCGAGTCGGCCCGGTTGGGAAGGTCGATCTGGGTCTTGTCTCCGGTGATGACCACGCGCGAGTTCAGCCCCAGCCGGGTCAGGAACATCTTCATCTGGGCCCGGGTGGCGTTCTGGGCTTCGTCCAGGATGACGAAGGCGTCCGAAAGGGTGCGGCCGCGCATGTAGGCGAGGGGCGCGATTTCGATGGTGCGGTCGTCCAGGGCGCGGCGCACGCGCTCGGGCGGCATCATGTCCTCCAGCGCGTCGTAGAGCGGCCGCAGGTAGGGATCGACCTTCTCCTGCAGGTCGCCGGGGAGAAAGCCCAGGTTCTCTCCCGCCTCCACCGCGGGCCGGGCCAGCACGATGCGCCGCACCCGCTTGCGGTAGAGGGCCTCCACCGCCTTGGCCACGGCCAGATAGGTCTTGCCGGTGCCGGCCGGACCGATCGAAATGACGATTTCGAAGCTGTTGATGGCCTCCACGTAGCGCCGCTGTCCCTCTGAGCGCGGGCTGATCACCCGGCGTGACCCGGGCAGCGCGATGCGGGACGACCCATCCGTCTCCGCGGACACGGACGGGCTGCCGGTCGCACGCTCCTCGGCGAAGCGCGCGATGTCGGAGGCGTCGAACCCGACCCTCATGCGCGCCAGCTCGATCATGTGGCGCACCACGGGGACGGCCCGCTCCACGCCTTCAAGCGCGCCCGAGAGCAGCAGCCGGTCGCCACGCAGGATCACCCGGATGCCGAAGAGACGCGCCAGACCCTGCATGTTGGCGTCGTTGACCCCGGCCAGCAGGAGCGGATCGGCTCCTTCGGTGTCCAGGCGGTGCTCCACCATGGTCTGGGTCATGCCAGCTTCAGCGCCTCCAGCTCCGCCCTTCCCGGACGTCCGGGCGCGGCCTCGAAGAGCGCCCTCGCCGCGGTGGTCTTGGGGAACGCGATCACGTCTCTCAGGCTTGCGGCTCCGGCGAAATGCTGCACGATGCGGTCCATCCCCAGGGCGATGCCGCCGTGCGGAGGAGCCCCCGAGCGCAGTGCCCTGAGGAGGAACCCGAAGCGCTCCTCGATCTGCCGGTCGCCCAGCCCCAGGACCCGCAGCACGCGCTCCTGCAATCGCGCGTCATGAATGCGCAGGCTGCCCGACCCGAGTTCGGAACCGTTATACACCAGGTCGTACGCGCGTGCCCCGCACGACAGCGGATCCGACTCCAGGCGAGACAGGTCCTCCTCCGCCGGCATCACGAAGGGATGGTGGTTGAAGGTGATGCCCGCCCCGTCGGGAAGCGGGTCGAAGAGCGGGAAGTCGAGGATCCACGCCCACGCGTGTTCCCGGTCGCGGGGCATGGCGGCCACTTGCGCCGCGCGCAGCCTCGCCGCCGCGAGCGCCGGCGAAGTAACGGCGTCCGGCCCGGCTGCGGCCAGGGCCAGATCGCCGGCACGCAGGCCCAGCGCGCCGTAGTGCCCCTCGGCCAGGAAGCGGGCGAGCGGGCCCGAGCCGCCGTCCTCGGTGCGCTTGACCCAGAGCAGTCCGGGCGCGCCGGCCTTCCTCGCGGCCGACTCGATCACCCCCACCTGCTTGCGGGAAAGCGATGCGCCTCCCCGAACGCAAAGCCCGCGCACGCGCCCGCCTGCATCCAGCGCCGCGCGCGTGATGCGGAAGTCCACGTCCGCGAAGGGCTTCGACCAGTCCTCGATCTCGAGCCCGAAGCGGAGGTCGGGACGGTCGCTTCCGTAGCACTCCAGGGCATCGCGGTACGCCATCCGCTGGAACGGCGCGGGCGTGCCCATCCCCGCCACCTCGGAAAGGCGGACCATGAGCCCCTCGATCCACCCCAGGAGATCCTCCGGCGCGATGAACGAGGCCTCGACGTCGATCTGGGTGAATTCCGGTTGCCGGTCCGTGCGCTGATCCTCGTCGCGGAAACAGCGCGCGATCTGGAAGTAGCGGTCGAAGCCCGCCGTCATGAGGATCTGCTTGTAGATCTGCGGGCTCTGCGGCAGCGCGTAGAACTCTCCCGGGTGGACCCGGCTGGGCACCAGGAAGTCGCGCGCTCCTTCCGGCATCGGCTTCGTCAGGATCGGGGTCTCGATCTCGAGGAAGCCCAGCCGGTCGAGGTAGGTGCGGGTCTCGAGCACCAGCCGGTGACGCAGCTCCAGCGCGGCCTGCATGGGCGCGCGCCTCAGATCCAGGTGTCGGTGCTGCAGCCTCAGTTCCTCTGCGGGAGGCTCCTCTCCGGGGTTCTGATGCACCGGGATGGCGGGCGTGTCCGCATCCCCGAGCAGTTCGAAGCTCGTCGCCTGCAGTTCCACCGCCCCGGTCGCCATTTCGGGATTTCGCGCGTCCTCCGGGCGCCGGACGACCTCGCCGCACACCGCGATCACGTCTTCGGCGCCGAGCTTGCCCGCGGCTCGGAACGACTCCGGTTGCGTCCAGTCGGGGCCGAAGGAAACCTGCACGATCCCGGAGCGGTCGCGCAGGTCGATGAACACCATGCCGCCCAGGTCGCGGCGCCGATGAACCCAGCCGGCGAGCTGATGCGTGCGGCCCGAGTCCTGCTCGCGGAGGCTTCCCGCCATGCGCGACCGCCGGGAAGTGCGCTCGAGTTTCGGATCAGTCATGTAAGCCCGGGTTGAGAGCGGGGACAAGCCGACGAATCGGACATGCGGGGAGTGCTCGTCGAGAATCTCGCGAGCGGGGATGGAAGAGGAAGCAAAGGACCCCTCTCCTGCGAAATCGCGCTAAGTTAGTCTGCGTACGCCCCCGGCTCAAGCAAGGAGACTTCGCCTGTTTCCGGACGGTGCGTGAGAGCGAGCGTGCGGTGACTCCCCCCGGGACGGCCATGGTGCGAAAAGGCAGCAGCGACGAGCGCCCCGATCTGCTGGGCCTGGTCCCGGCGGAATTGCGCGAGGTACTGCGCCGCCACTTCCGTGAACGCGGACAGCCGGAGTTCCGCACCGGCCAGGTGGAACGCTGGGTGTTTCACAACGATGCCCGCGGCTTCGGGGAGATGAACGACCTGCCGCTGGGCGAACGCGACGTCCTCGGCGCGGCCTTTCGCCTGGAGGAGCCCGCCACCGCCAGCGTGTCCGTCTCGCGTGACGGGACCGTAAAGCACCTGTGGCGCCTGTGGGACGGCGAGCTGGTGGAATCCGTGCTGATCCCCACCCGCTCCCGCCTCACCCTGTGCATCTCTTCGCAGGCGGGCTGCCCGCTGGGGTGCACCTTCTGCGCGACCGGCTGGTCGGGCTTCCGGCGCCAGCTGACCGCGGGCGAGATCGTGGCCCAGTTCCGGGCCTCCCGGCGCTGGGCGCGCCGCCGCGACATGGGCGAGATCTCCAACATCGTATTCATGGGGATGGGCGAGCCGCTCGCCAACCCGCGCGCGGTCCTGCCCTCGCTCACCATCCTCAATGGCGGCTACCGGGTCGGGGCGCGCAGGATCACGGTGTCGACGGTGGGCGTGGTGCCCGGCATCCGCTCCCTGGCCGAACGCCCGGAGCAGTTCGGACTCGCTCTCTCGCTGCACGCTCCCGAGTCCGGATTGCGGCGCGAGCTGATCCCGCTGGAGAAGCGCTATCCGCTGGCCGAGGTCAAAGCCGCGCTCGAGCGATTCCGCCGCGTGCGCGGCCGCCGCATCACGCTCGAATACACGATGATCCGGGGCGTGAACGACGACCTCGCGCTCATCCCCGCCCTGGCGGCTTTCGCGCGCGACACGCGCGCCTTCGTGAACCTGATCCCCTTCAACCCGATTCCCTACCAGCCCGAGTGGCGTCCGAGCGCGCCCGCGAGAGTGCAGGCCTTCCGCAGGAAGCTGGAGGAAAGCGGAGTGGCGGTGATGGTGCGCGAGCCCCGCGGGCGCGACATCGATGCGGCGTGCGGTCAGTTGCGGGCGAGCCGGCTGGCGGTGCTGACGGGGTAGGGATTCCCGGCCCGCGTCAGCGGATGCGGTCCCCGATGCGGTCCCAGCGAATGCGGCGGATCCAGGGGAAGGGCGTCATCGTGCCGCGTTCGTACGAGTAGTAGATGAACATGGCGCGGCCCTCCAGCCGCCAGCCCTCCAGCAGCCCCCAGAAGCGCGAGTCCTGGCTCTCGTCGCGATTGTCGCCCAGCATGAAGTAGTTGTCGGGCGGGATGATGATGGGACCCCATTGGTCGCGGCTGGGGCGATAGGAATCCGCGTCCTCCCCGGGCACCAGGAACGGCGTCTGCCAGGTCATGCGGATGTCCGAGTGGTCCGGGCTCGCCGGGTTGTACTGCGCGTAGGGCTCATCCGCGACCGAGCCGTTGATGTAGAGGGTCTTGTCGCGCATCTCCAGCGTGTCTCCGGGCAGGCCGATCAGGCGCTTCACCAGCATCATGTTCTCCTCGTGCGGTGGATCGAACACGAGGATGTCGAAGCGTTCCGGGCTCGAGTAGCCCGGGATGCGAAGCGAAGTGCCGGGGATGGGCGAGCCGATCGCGGCCCGGTTCACCACCAGGAAGTCGCCCAGCAGGAGCGTGTCCATCATCGAACCCGAGATGATGACGAACGTCTGCAGGACGAAGAAGCGGATCAGGAGGAAGAGCCCTCCCCAGATGACGAGGACGCGCAACCATTCGCCCAGGGTTCCCTCGGACCTGTCGGCCTTCGCCCGCGCCGCGCGGCTCGACTTGCGCTTCTTCTTGCTCATCGCTGGTCACCCTGGTTCAGACCGTCCGCCCAGCCCCTGAGACGGGAGAGAAGCCCGCGCCAGCCCGGCTCGGGCGCGGGTACTACAATCGTGTCCTGCGCGCGTTCCGCCTCGCGCTCGATCAGGATGGAGGGATCCCAGATGCTCCCGAGCAGGACCGTGACGTCGACATACGCAGTCGAGTCGGGCTCGTCCTGGTAGATGGAGATTGCCAGGGCGTCCGCCACCATCGACGCCAGGTCGACCCGCCCCAGCCGGGCCAGCACCACGGAGCTGTCGCGGTCGAACGCGTCGGCGTTGCCGAACTCGACCACATCGAATCCGGCGTCGCGCAGGACCTCGGTGGCCTCACGCGCCATCCCGGCGACTCCACCCGCGTTGAGGACCTCCACGCGCACCCGTTCGCGCGGGTTGGCGATCACGTCGACGGTCACGGGCGTCGTCTCGGGAGGCTCCCACCACTGAAGCACCGCGGAGCCCGCCAGCACGGCCAGTCCGCCGAGCACGGCCACCAGGGCGAGTCCGCGGAGCAACCTACCCATGGGCCCTCATCCTCAACAGCTCCAGAAAGGCGGCGGTTTCCGGCCGGACCGACCCGCCGATCCCCCGCAGGTGCTCTGTGCGCGCGCTCGCCACCTCGAGGGCGACGTCGTCCATTTCATCGGGCATGCGCCCCCGGAGCGACGCCCGCCATTCCGCCTGGACCGCGCGGCCGGGCTCGAGAAAATCCGCCGCGTAGAGCGCCACGCCCGCGCTGTCCAGGTCGGGATGACCGAGGGTGTGGAAGGCCACAGCCCGCAATATGCCCTCGTCGCCGACGCCCTCGCGGGCGAGCCGGCGGGCGGCGGCGGGGCCGTGCAGCAGCTTCCCGGGGAGTTCGGCGAACTCATCGTCCACCATCGTCCGCAACTCCGCAGGATCGCCGTCTCTCAGGACATCGTGGAGATGCCCCAGCGCCGCCCATCGCACGATTTCGTCTTCGCATTCTGCGCGTACTACTGCCCATTCGCGCATAAGGTTCGAAACCCGGATCATGTGCCGGCGCCGGGAGTCGCTCGCCTTCGCCCAGGGGGGGAGAAGCCCGTCGGCGGCGCGAACGACGAGAGGATGGTTGCCGGGAGCAGTCATACAGGGGAGTAGATTGCGCCTGTGGCCGGGAGGAGTCAACCCCGCCGAGCGTCCTCCGGACCCGGCCACTTCTCCGCCGATGGCGCGTTGACTCGCGGTTGCCGATAGCTTTGCCGTCATGCTATGGGACAGCCTGCTGGTGGCGGCCACCGCCCGCGCGCTCGGGCGGGAGTTGCGCTCAGGACGGACGCGAGCCCTCCATCTGGATCGCGGCGCGGGCCGGGTTGCGCTCTTCCTGCGGGGACGGACGGTCGTGTTCGCCATGCACCCGGCCTCCACAGGGCTCGCCGTCGTCGACGAGGCGACGCCTCCTGCGGGCGCCGTTCCGCTGGCGGGGATCGTGCGCGAAGTCTCCGCACCCGCGGATGAGCGCGCCATCCTGGTGGAGATCACCCGCCTGCGGGGCCGGACGCGGCGCACACGACTCGTGCTGGAGTTCTCGCCGGGCCGCTGGAACGCAATCCTCGCCGAGGGGGCCGACGACCGCATCCGGAGCGTGCTCAGACCACGCCGCTCCGGGGAACGCAGGCTGCTGCCGGGCGCGGTCTACGAGCTGCCGCGCCCGTCGAAGCGCCTGGGGGCGAGTCGGCCGATGGCGCTGGCGTCATGGCTCGAACTGTTCGGGGACGTGGAGCCACGGCAGCGGGTGACCACCCTGGTCCGCAGCGTCGCCTACACCTCGCGCATGAACGCGCGCGCGTTTCTGGATGACGACGACGAGGAAGGCTGGCAGCGCTGGCGCAGGTGGCGCGAGCTGAAGGACCTCGATCCCCGGCTGCTATCCTCGGGCCAGGGGCTCCAGCCCTATCCCTATCCCCTTCCGGGGATGGAGGGGAGCGCGCGCGAGACCTTGCTCGCCGCGCTGGCCGACGGGTCGGGGACGCTTGCGCGCGCGAGCCTGGTGCCGTCCGAGGTGATGTCGGCCCTGGAAAAGCGCATCGGCGCCGCAGAGGGCCGGCTGGTGCGCCTGCAGGAACAGCTCGCCCGGCTCGAGGACCCGGTCCGCATGCGGGGGATCGGGGATCTGCTCCTCGCGAGGATGAAGCTGATCCCGCGCGGGGCGGCCCGAGTGTCGCTCGACGACTTCGAAGGCGGCACCATCCGCGTCTCGCTCGATCCCACGCTGGCGCCGCACGAGAACGCGGCGCGCTACTACGCCCGCGCCGCGCGCGTGGAGCGGGCCGCCGCCACGCTCCCGGCCGAGATCGACGAAGCGGACGCCCGGCTGGCCGCCTGGTACGCGGTTTCCGAGAAGGTGGCAGGGGGATCGATGGATGCCGGGGAACTGGAGCGGCGGCTGGGACGGCTCGCTCCGGGGCCGAGATCGCGGAAGGCTCTCGCCCGTCTTCCCTACCACCGCTTTCGCAGTTCGGCGGGAACCGAGATTCGGGTGGGGCGCGGGGCCGAGAGCAACCACGAACTGACCTTCCATCACTCCGATCCCGACGACATCTGGCTGCATGCCCGCCACGCCTCCGGCGCACACGTGATCCTGCGCTGGCGCGGCGAGGGCAGCCCCTCGCCCCGCGACCTGGAGGAAGCCGCCATCCTGGCCGCGGTCAACTCGAAGGGCCGCACCTCCGGTACCGTCCCGGTGGACTGGACCCGCCGCAAGTACGTGCGCAAGCCGAGGGGCGCCCGGCCCGGCACCGTCACTCTGGAGCGCGAGAAGACGGTGTTCGTGAGCCCGGATGCGGAGGTGGCGAAGAGGCTGCGGGTGGATCCGGACCGTCCCGCTCCATCGCCTCGCTAAGGACCGCGACGAACTCGCGCACGCCCGCGGCTCCCGCCTCCTCGCAGCGGTCGATGAGGGCGCTCCCCACCACCACTCCGTCCGCCACCGCGGCCACGTCGGCCGCCTGTTCGGGGGTGGAGATACCGAACCCCACCACGACCGGGATGCCCCCGGCCCGCCGTTTGACCGCCTCGACCTCCCGCCCCAGCGCCCGCCGCAACTGCGCCCGTGCCCCGGTAATCCCCGTGCGCGAGATGTAGTACAGGAACCCCGCGCCCGCGCCGGCGATTACGGAGATCCGCTCCGGGGACGTGGTCGGGGCGATCAGGCGGATCAGGTCTAGGCCGTGCGCCGCCAGCCGCGCCTCCAGCGCGGGGTCCGACCCCGCGGGCACGTCGGTGAGGAGCAGCCCCTGGGCACCGGACTCGACGGCCGCGCGGGCGAACTCGTCGACCCCGTAGCGCAGGATGGGGTTCAGGTAACCGAAGAGGACGACCGGGGTGTCGTGTCCGGCGCGGAAGGTCCGCAACACCTCCAGCGTGCCCTCGGTAGTCATGCCCCCCTCGAGCGCCCGGAACGAGGAGCGCTGGATGGTGGGTCCGTCTGCGAGAGGGTCGCTGAAGGGGATGCCCAGCTCGATGATGTCCGCCCCTGCGCGCGCCATCTCCCGCAGCAGCTCCAGGGACTGCGGCGCATCCGGATAGCCGCACGTCAGGAAAGGGATGAGCGCGGCACGGTGCTCGGCACGGCAGCGCGCGAAGCACCGCGCGAGGGACATCCCGGTTCGGGCAGCGACCCGGTTACTCATCGGCTTCCGCCCCCGACAGGCGCGCCACATGCGCGACGTCCTTGTCCCCGCGGCCGCTCAGGCACACGACGACGGGCCCGTGGCGGGCCAACTCCGCCCCCGCTTCGAAGACGTGCGCCATCGCGTGCGCGCTCTCGAGCGCCGGGATGAGCCCTTCCAGGCGGGAGAGCCTGTGGAAGGCGGCCAGCGCCCGATCGTCGGTTACCGTCACGTATTCCGCACGGCCCTCGTCGAGGAGCCACGAGTGCTCCGGTCCCACACCCGGGTAGTCGAGCCCGGCAGAGATGGAGTGGGCCGGGGCCACCTGCCCATCCGTGTCCTGGAGCAGGTAGCTCAGCGACCCGTGCAGGACGCCCGGCGTGCCCGCGGCCAGCGGCGCCGAGTGCCGGCCGCTGTCCAGTCCCTCGCCCGCAGCCTCGACCCCGATCAGCCGCACATCCCCGAAGGGAACGAAGGCGTGGAAGATGCCCATGGCGTTGGATCCGCCGCCGACGCACGCCACCACCGAACCAGGGAGCCGGCCCTCGGCGGCCTCCAGCTGCGCGCGCGTCTCCTCCCCGATGACGGCCTGGAAATCGCGCACCATGCGCGGGAAGGGATCGGGCCCCACCACGGAACCGATGATGTAGTGGGTATCGCGCACGTTGGTCACCCAATCGCGGATCGCCTCGTTGGTGGCGTCCTTGAGCGTGCACGAACCCGAGTCCACCGGACGCACCTCGGCCCCCAGCAGCTCCATGCGATAGACGTTCAATGCCTGGCGCTCGACATCCTCCGTCCCCATGTAGACCACGCACTCGAGGTCGAAGAGCGCGCACACCGTCGCCGTGGCCACCCCGTGCTGCCCGGCGCCGGTCTCCGCGATGATGCGGCGCTTGCCCATCCAGCGCGCCAGCAGCGCCTGCCCGAGGGTGTTGTTGATCTTGTGGGCGCCGGTGTGGTTGAGGTCCTCGCGCTTCAGGTAGACGGGACCCGCGCCGATGGCTTCCTCCACGCGGGGAGCGCGGTAGAGGGGGGAGGGCCGGCCGGCGTAGTCCTCGAGCAGGGCGCGCAGTTCCGCGGCGAAGCCCGGGTCGGCCGAGGCGTCTCGATAGGCCGCGGTGAGCTCGTCCAGCGCGGTGATGAGGGTCTCGGGGACGTAGCGGCCCCCGTACGGGCCGAAGCGGTCTCCGGCCGCGGGTGCGCCCGGAGTCACGAGTCACCTCCGTTGCCGCGCGCGGCGCGCACGAAGCCGCGCACCTTGGCGGGATCCTTCACACCCACCCGGCGCTCCACTCCGGAGCTGGCGTCGACGACGTGCGGGCGCAGGATCGACACGGCCTCCGCCACATTGCCGGCGTTGAGGCCGCCGGCGGCCACGAAGCGCTGCCCGGGGGCGAAGCGGTCGCGGATTCCGGCCAGGCTCCGCCAGGGGAAG
This sequence comes from Longimicrobiales bacterium, assembly GCA_965221785.1. Lineage (GTDB taxonomy): Bacteria > Gemmatimonadota > Gemmatimonadetes > Longimicrobiales > Gaopeijiaceae > BD2-11. The sequence goes on along the minus strand of CBDCSR010000003.1, from coordinate 2,137,200 downwards.
CGGGTGCCGGTGCCGCCCGGCAGCTTCTCGTGCCATCCGTCGAAGAGGAGGCCGTCGGCGACACCCCCGTACCGGTCGAGCGCGGTCAGGGCGTCCGCCGCGTCGCGCACGGGCGCGGCCTTCCACACCGTCCAGGGGCCGCTCGCGCGCAGGCGGGCCACGGTGACGGGATCCTCGCGGCCGTGCAGCTGCACCACGGACGCGCCGGTCGCGCGCGCCGCCGTCACCGCCTCGTCGAGGGTCGGGTCGACCAGGAGGATCACCAGCGGGATGCCGGCGGCCTCCGCCACCGCCCGCGCGGTGGGGATGTCCACGCTCCGCGAGAACCCGGGGGTGAGCACGGTGCCCACCCAGGTCGCACCCGCCTGCGCGGCGAAGCGGCCGTCCGCCGGGCGGGTGATCCCGCAGATCTTCACCTCAGGCAAGGGGACGGGTCCGGTGGCGGCGCGCGATCCGCACGGGACGCCGGTCAGGGCTGCCACCGCGTCGCCGGGGCGCGGACTCCGCAGGAGCGCCTCACCCATCAGGACAGCGTCCGCGCCCGCGGCACCCACGGTGGCCAGGTCCTCCCGGGTGGCCAGCCCGCTCTCCGAAATCACAACGACGTCCGGCGGAATGCGGCGAATCAACTTCAGCGTGACGGCCACGCTCGAGCGGAAGGTGCTCAGGTCGCGGTTGTTGATGCCCACCACGTCGGCGCCGGCTGCGAGCGCCCGCTCCAGCTCCGCGGCATCGTGAACCTCCACCAGCGCGCCCATCCCGAGCTCGCGCGCCCCGCTCAGAAGCTCCCCCAGAAGCGGGTCCTCCAGGATGCGCACGATGAGCAGCACCGCGTCCGCGCCCGCCGCGCGCGACTCGTCGAGCTGAACCGGGTCGATCAGAAAGTCCTTGCGCAGAACAGGCCGCCGCACCCTCGCGCGCACCCGCCGCAGATCGTCCAGGCCGCCTCCGAAGTATGTGCGATCCGTCAGCACGCTGATGGCCGATGCCCCCGAGCCCGCGTATTCCGCCGCCAGATCCGGGGGATCGAGGTCCTCGCGAATGGACCCCGCCCCCGGAGAACGCCGCTTGACCTCCGCGATGATCGCCACATCCCCCGACGATCCTCTCAGGGCGGAGCGGAAGTTGCGGGCCGGAGGCGCCGAACGGGCGGCGCGCGCCAGCTCCGCTCGCGCAGACCTCAGAGCCCGGACTTCAGCGCCCTTGGTGCCGACGATGCGGTCGAGGATGTTCATGCGCGCGGGCACGGATATCGGGCGCCGCGGGCGGATGCCGTTCCGGGTTTTTGGGGATGCATCTTGCGCTTCGGGATACCTTCGGGTATGTTGTTCGGGTCCTGTTCGGTCATCACTTTCGCGGAGCGTGCATTCGATGCCCCTGACCAAGCGACAGAAACAGATCCTGGACTTCATCGAAGGCTACCTGGACGAGTGGGGATACGCGCCCAATTTCGAGGAAATCGCGCATGCCTTCGGATACGCTTCCCTGGCCACGGTCCACGAGCACCTGAGCAATCTGGAGCGCAAGGGCTACATCCGGAAGGCCTACAACCAAAGTCGCTCCATCGAACTGGTGCGACGGGAGACGGGCGCCGCCGTCTTCGCGCTGCCGCTGCTCGGAGCAGTCGCCGCAGGGCTGCCCATCGAAGCCATTCAGGACACCGAAACCCTGTCCGTGCCCCAGGACATGGTTCCGAGCGGCGCCGAGAGCTACGTCCTGAGGGTCGAGGGCGACTCGATGATCGACGAACAGATTCGCGACGGCGATTACATCGTGGTCAGTGCCCGCCAGGTGGCGCATGAAGGCGAGACCGTGGTCGCCCTCGTGGGGGGTGACTCGGCCACCGTCAAGAAGTTCTATCACGAGCGGGGTTCCCGGATCCGGCTGCAGCCCGCCAATGACGCGATGGAGCCGATCATCGTCGACGCGGCCGACGTTCAGATCCAGGGGGTCGTGGTCGGCGTAATCCGCAAGTACTGAGATTCGATCGAGGAACAACCGATCGGACGGACCGGCTCACGGGGAGTCGGACCGAAGTTCGGTCAACCAGACCGGCCGCGGCCGGAGGGAGGCAAAGATGAGGATTCCGTTTGCGGTGGGCAGACTGAAGGGCGATTTCGCGGAAGTGGTGCTTGTGGGAGAGGACCTGGGGCCGGGAGACGCGCCGTTCTTGCGCGCGGCGCGGATGACGCGCAGCCCCGCACGATTCCGTCCCCAGCCCCGCCGGAGTGCGACACGGCCGGCCTGAGGATCACCATGAAGGTCGTCTCCGAGCGGGACGGACGACGCGAGCGGGTTCCCGCGGAGGATGCCGGGACCCGCAACCTGTCTTATTCGCCGCCGGCGCGGCTGGCTTCACGGAGTTCCGCAAGCTTGCGGATCGCGAGCCCGCGGTCGATGGCTTCGGCCGCCATGGCAACTCCCTCCGGAAGAGAGTCGGCCAGATCCGCCACGTAGACGGCGGCGCCGGCGTTGGCGAGGACGAAGGAACGCGCCGAATCCCGGCGGCGGCCCTCGAGCACATCCACGATCACGGTGGCGTTCTCACGGGGGGTTCCACCGGCAAGCGCCTCCAGGCTCCCCCGCTCCAGTCCCAGGTCGGACGGGGCCACAGGGTAGGTCGCGATCTTCCCGCCGCGAAGATCGGAGACGGTGGTGGTCCCGGCCGGGCTCAGTTCGTCCATCCCGGGCTCGCCATGCACCACCAGAGCGCGCTGGTGGCCCAGTTCACGCAGTGCGGGCGCGATCAGCTCAAGCCAGGAGGGGTCGGAAACGCCGACCAGCTGGCGAGTCACCCCGGCCGGGTTGGTGAGGGGTCCGAGGAGATTCATGATCGTGGGGACGGCCAACTCGGCCCGCACCGGACCGACATGGCGCATGGCGGGATGCAGGAGGGGCGCGAACATGAAGACGATCCCGGTTTCCGCCAGAACCCGGCCCATTTCGTCCGGTGTCAGGTCGATGCGAACCCCGAGAGCTTCCAGCACGTCGGCGCTCCCGCTCTGCGACGTGAACGAGCGGTTGCCGTGCTTGGCGACCCGCACGCCGGCTGCGGCCGCGGTCAGGGCGGCCGCGGTAGACACGTTGAAGGTGCGCACGCTGCCACCCCCTGTGCCGCAGGTATCAACCAGCTCGTGCGTTCGCTCCGAAGCCACCGGGCGCATCGCCCGGCGCAGCGCCCGCACGCCCCCGGCAATCTCCGACGGAACCACCCCCTTGGTGCGCAGCGCGATCAGGAAAGCGGCCATCGTCACGGGGGTCGCCTCGCCGGACATGATGGTCGTGAAGGCACCCTCCGCCTCCGCTGCAGTCAGGTTGCCACCCTCCGACGCCCGGGCGATGAGGGGGGTGAGTTCCAGCTTTGTTTCGGGGCCCATGGTCGTGTCCGGGTCGGCGGCGGCGCGAGAGAGAACTCGGGCGATGGTACCAAGCAGGGCGTACCCGGTCAACGCGCGAGCGTGGGACTCCGCCTGGGGTCGTTTCCCGAAATGGAGAGGCGCCGCAGGCTTTGCTTCCCGTGCCTGACCCGCCCCATCATGGCGGAGGTCGGCTCGCAATCCGGAAGGGGAACGTGATGGTTACACGCCGTGAGTTCATCGGCAGCGTTTCGGCTGCCGCCGTCGTGACGCAGCTGAAGCCGGAGAGCCAGGTCCTGGCCGGCGACGATCCCCTTGGCGTTCGGGGCGACTTCCCGGTGGTCGAGGAAGTCGCCTACCTCGACTCCGCGTACATCGCGCCTTCACCGACCCCGGCGCTGGAGGCCGTCCAGGACTTCCTCGACGCGAAAACCCGAATCCCCGTGAGCCTGGGCGCCATGGTGGAGGAGGCTGACGCCGCAAGGCGCAAATTCGCGCGGCTCATCGGAGCCACCGAGCCGGAGATCGGACTGCTTTATGCAACCAGCGAGGGGGAAAACGTCGTAGCCCGAGCCCTCGACCTGGGACCAGGCGACAACGTCGTACTCGACGATCTCCACTTCGAAACCAGTTACGTCCTCTACCAGCATCTCGCCGAAGCTCGGGGCGTCGAGATCCGCATCATTCCCAGCCGCGGCGGCACGGCGACGGCCGAGACTTTCGCGGATCATGTCGACGAACGTACCCGGCTGATCTCGGTGGCCTGGGTCTCGCACCAGAATGGTTACCACCACGACCTCGCTTCCCTCGCCCGGCTCGCGCATGCGCATGGCTCATACCTCTACGCCGACGCGGTCCAGGGAGTAGGGATGCTGGATCTGGATGTGAAGGAAGTGGGCATCGACTTCCTCACCACCGGTACCTACAAATGGCTGCTGGCCGGACATGGTGTGGCGCCGTTCTACGTCCGGGAGGAGCTCCTGGAAGTCGTGGCCCCCGATCGTTACGGGCACCTCCATGTCTCGGAGGAGCTTGGCGGGCACCGGTACCGGCTGTACGACGACGCGCGCAAGTACGGATACGCGACGATGGCCTTCGAGTCCGTCTACCAGCTGAGCGCGGCTCTCGATTACCTGCTCCGGATCGGGGTGGACGACATCGAGCGGCACACCGTGGGGCTGGCTCACCGCCTGCACGACGGGCTCAGTGCCCAGGGATACGCCGTGTTGACTCCCCCCGGCAACCACTCCGCCATCGTAGCCTTCGAGCACGGCCGGGACATCGACATGGTTCGGCGTTCCCTCGACGACGCGCGCATCAAGCTGAGCTTCAAGGAAGGCGGTGCACAACTCCGGGCGGGGGTGGCGCTTTTCAACACAGCCGCGGAGATCGACCTGCTGCTGGATGTCACGAGCGGGTGGTCATAGACCGACGGGATTCGATGGCAGCCGCACCGACCCCGCTTTCGATTCAAGCCCAACCGGGCGCTCTCGGCGAGCGATAATGGCCATCGAGCCACCAGGACTCGGCATCCTGACGGGAATCTCGTACGTGTCGGGTGTGGATTACTACAAGGGCATCAACGAGAAGGTGATCGCGGGCACTCCCAGGCGCCACGTCATGTCCCCCAACCCTCCGATGGTCATGGCTTCCGTCGATTGCGACGAGTACGTCCATTACCTCACCCATGCGTCGGCCAGGGTTGCGGACCATCTCCTCGTCGGTGTCCGCTCTCTCGTGGCGGCAGGCTGTGACACGCTGGTGATCGCCTCGAATACCGGTCACATGGCCGTGCCGGCCATCGTCGATGAGTTCCCGGAACTCGGAGTCCTGCATATTGCCGACTGCTGTGCAGCCGAGTTGAAGGGCCGGGGGTTCTCGAGAGTGGGCCTGATCGGTACGAAGCCCACGATGGCGGACGACTACCTGAAGTCACGTCTGTTGCTCCACGGCATCACCACCCTGGTGCCGGAAGACGAACAGACACAGGACGAAATCTACGACATCATCTGTCAGGAACTCTCGTACTACGTGTTTCGCGACGAGTCGCGAGCGAAGATGGTGGAGGTGATCCGGGGCCTCGAAGCGCGGGGCGCCGAGGCGTGCATTCTGGGTTGCACGGAAATCGAGTTGCTGGTGCAGGAGAAACACGTGCCGGGTTTCCCCTTGCTTCCCTCGGCGGAAATCCACATTCGGGCCGCCGCGAACGTGCTTCTGGGAAAGCTCGAACTGGAAGACGTTTTACCATGACGCAAGCGGACGGTCTCTATTGAGTTGTCGCCGCGGAAATCCTAGTTTCCCGGCGTCATGGCCCGGGGACAACGCCGCTTCCGACTCACGCTGCACTACGACGGGACCCGTTTCTTCGGCTGGCAGATGCAGCCGGAAGTGCGCACGGTGCAGGGTGAGTTGCAGACCACCCTCGAGCGACTCACCGGCGCGCACCGCACAGTGACGGCGGCGGGAAGAACCGACCGGGGGGTGCACGCCACCGGCCAGGTGGTCGCTCTCGTCCTGCCGCGGCGCTGGTCCGCCGCCACCCTTCAGCGGGCACTCAACGCCACGCTGCCCGGGGACATCTGGGTTGTGGAGGCCCACCCCGCTCCGCCCGCCTTCCACCCGCGCTACGACGCCACGGCACGCGAGTACGGGTACCGGCTGGGCCTGACCGCGGCGGCCCGCTCGCCATTCCACCGGCCGTGGTGCTGGCCTCTCGCGCGCATGACCGCCGACACCGCCTCGACCACGGCGAACCTGGACGTCGAAGCCCTGCACGCGGCGGCCTCGCTGCTGTCGGGCGAGAAGTCGTTCGCCGCCTTCGCCCGCGCCGGCCAGGAACAGCGAGGAGACCGCTGTAACGTCACGGAGGCGCGCTGGGCTCCGTGGGACCTGGGCATGGAGTTCACCATCCTCGCCAACCGATTCCTGCACCACATGGTCCGCTATCTGGTGGGCACCATGGTCGACATCGCCCGCGGACGCCGGCCGCTCGACGACATGCGCGCGATGCTTGGGGGCAACGAGAAAGGCCTGGTTACGTCGCCGCCCGCTCCCGCCGCGGGCCTCTTCCTGCGCGGAGTGAGCTATCCCGCGCACGCAATCGCGCACAACACGGCAATCCCGGACGACTCCGCGACAGATTCAGGCGACGCCGCGACGGTGGCCGACGCCCCTCCCGAATCAGCCCGAAGCGTCCCGTTCGCCGACACCGCCGCATTAGATTCCGACACCGACCGCCCACTCGCAGGGAGCGCCAACCACTCATGAAGATCTTCCTCGACACCGCCGACCTGGGTGAGATCCGCCGCGCCGCCGCCGGGGGCCTCATCGATGGCGTCACCACCAACCCCTCCCTGCTGGCCAAGGTGGCCGGCGACCGCGACCCGATGGAGATCTTCCTGGAGATCTGCGAAGCCATCGACGGCCCGGTGAGCGCAGAGGTCGTCGGCGTGGACACCCGGACCATGATCGACGAGGGCACCCGGCTGGCCGCCATCCACCCCAACATCGCGGTCAAGGTGCCCCTGACCGAAGACGGTCTGGTGGCGTGCCGCGAACTCAGCTCGCGCGACATCCCGGTCAACGTGACCCTGTGTTTCTCGGCCCCGCAGGCGCTGCTCGCCGCCAAGGCGGGAGCCGCGTACATCTCGCCCTTCATCGGACGGCTGGACGACATCTCCCACGACGGCATGGAGCTGATCCGACAGATCCGCGTCATCTACGACAACTACGGCATGCGGACAGAGATCCTGGCCGCCTCCCTCCGGCACCCGCGCCACGTCGTGGAGTCGCTGGAGGTGGGCGCCGACGTCGCCACCCTGCCGCCGGGGGTGCTGCACAAGCTGATCCGCCACCCGCTGACCGACCTCGGGCTGGCCGCCTTCCTGGCCGACTGGGAGAAACTGGGACGTGACCTCTAGCGACCCGGGCCGCGCGGCTGCGGCCGGGGCATCCAGCACAGGACAGTCCGCCTCCGGCGGCTACGTGCACCCGCTCTCGGGACGCTACGCCTCGCGCGAGATGCAGCACATCTTCTCCCAGGCGCGCAAGTTCGCCACCTGGCGGCAACTCTGGATAGCGCTGGCCGAATCGCAGCGCGAGCTGGGGCTGGACATCTCCGGGGAAGCGCTCCGCCAGATGAGGGCCGCGGTCGATGACCTGGACCTCGACCGCGCCGCGGCACTGGAGCGCCGGTTCCGCCACGATGTAATGGCGCACGTCCACCTCTTCGGCGAGATGGCGCCCGCGGCGCGGGGCATCATCCACCTCGGCGCCACCAGCGCCTTCGTGGGCGACAACGCCGACCTCATCCTGCACCGGGAAGCTCTCACCCTGATCCGCGACCGTCTGGTGCGCTGCGTGGAAGCACTGGCGGGCTTCGCGCGCCGCTACCGGTCGCTCCCCACCCTGGCCTACACCCACTTCCAGCCCGCCCAGCCCACCACGGTCGGCAAGCGGGCGACGCTCTGGATACAGGATCTGCTCCTCGACATCGAGGAGATCGAGTTTCGCCTCGGCTCGCTCCGCTTCAGGGGCGTGCGCGGCACCACCGGCAGCCAGGCCTCCTTCCTCGACCTGTTCGATGGCGACTCCGCGAAGGTGGACGCCCTCGACGACGCCGTGGCCCGGCGCATGAGGTTCGAGCAGCGCTACCCGGTGAGCGGTCAGACCTACCCGCGCAAGGTGGACGCCGCGCTCCTGGCGACGCTCGCGGGCACCGCCGCGTCCACGTCCAAGATGGGGCACGATCTGCGTCTGCTGTCGCATCTGGGCGAAGTCGAGGAGCCCTTCGAGGATACCCAGATCGGCTCCTCGGCCATGCCCTACAAGCGCAACCCGATGCGCGCGGAGCGTGTTTGCGCCCTCTCGCGCCACGTGATCACTTTGTATCAGGACGGCGCGTTCACGGCGGCCACCCAGTGGCTGGAGCGGAGCCTCGACGACTCCGCGAACCGGCGCGTCAGCATCCCCGACGCCTTCCTCACCCTCGACGGCATACTGGTTCTGGTCGAAAACGTCTCTTCCGGGCTGGTGGTCAACGAAGCGGTGATCCGCCGCTCGCTCGACGCGCAGCTCCCCTTCATGGCCACCGAGACCATCCTCATGCGCGCGACCAGGGGCGGAGGCGACCGCCAGGAACTGCACGAGCGCATCCGCCGCCACGCCCACGCGGCCACCCGCAGGGCGCGCGAGGAAGGCGGAGACCCCGATCTGATCGCCCGCATCGCCGGCGACGACGCCTTCGGCCTGAGCGCGCCCGAGCTGGCCGACCTCCTGCGGGGCGAGCGCTTCATCGGGCGCGCCCCCGAACAGGTGGAGCGCTTCCTGGACGAGTTCGCGCAGCCGGTCGTCGACCGCCTCGGCCCCGAAGCCCGCGCGCGCCTGGACGCCCCCGACATTCGTGTCTGACCCCACCCCAGCCATGGAGCTCGACGACAACGTGACGACCATCGTGGATTCCACCCTCCCCCTCCCTCTTCTCCACCGCGGCAAGGTGCGGGACGTCTACGAGGCGGGCCCCGACACGCTGTTCATGGTGGCGAGCGACCGCGTGAGCGCCTTCGATGTGGTCCTGCCCCAACCCGTGCCCCACAAGGGTGAAGTGCTCACCCAGCTGACCGCGTGGTGGCTGGCACGCTTCTCCGCCCGCGCGCCGGTGCCGGGCGCCGAGGGGGGCATCGATCACCACCTGCTCGCCGTGCGGCGGGACGAGATCATCGACCGGGTCCCCGAACTGGCGCACAGCGTCGACAGCTGGGCGCGCCGGGCGATGCTGGTGCGCCGCACCCGGCCGATCCTGGTCGAATGCATCGTGCGCGGCTACATCACCGGGTCGGCCTGGCGGGAATACCGCCGGAGCGGCACCCTCGCCGGCGAGCCCCTCGCCCCGGGCATGATCGAGAGCGACCGCATGGAGCCGCCCATCTTCTCGCCCTCGACCAAGGCTCACGAAGGCCACGACGAGAACATCACCTACGACCAGGTGGTGGAGCTGCTGGGCAGGCCCATGGCGGAGACCCTGCGCGACCTCTCGCTCGGCATCTACAGCGCCGGATCGGAGACCGCGCGCCAGCGGGGGATCATCCTCGCGGACACCAAGTTCGAGTTCGGAATGGACTCGGGTGGCCGGCTGCTCCTCATCGACGAGGTGCTGACCCCCGACTCCTCGCGCTTCTGGCCCGCCGAGCACTACGCGACCGGCCGCGGGCAGCCTTCCCTCGACAAGCAGCCCGTGCGCGACTACCTGGCCCACGAGACGACCTGGAACAAGATGCCGCCCCCGCCCGACCTCCCCGACCGCATCGTGGAGGAGTCGACGGCCCGCTACCTGGACATCTTCCAGCGGCTGGTGGGCGTGCCTCTGGCCGAGTACAGGGCCCCCGGCTTCGGATGAAGAAGATTTCATGATCCGCAAGCGCGCACGCCGCAGGCGCTTCCAGAGGGGCGTCATCATCATCCCCTCCACCTTCACCCTGGGCAACGTCTTCTTCGGCGTGTTCGCCATGGTGATGGCATCGCGGGGCGCGTACGAATGGGCCGCCTGGTTCATCGTGTTCGCCGGCATCCTCGACACCTTCGACGGCGGCCTGGCGCGCTTCACCCGCACGGGCTCGCGCTTCGGCGCCGAGCTCGACTCCCTGGCCGACGCGGTCAGCTTCGGCGTGGCCCCGGCGATGGTCATGTACCAGCTCTATTGGGCCGACGGCTCCTGGAGCTGGCTGCTCTCCTACCTCTTCGTGACCGCGGTCGTGGTTCGCCTGGCCCGGTTCAACGTGGAGCAGGGCGGAGAGGCGAAGCGCTCGTTCCACGGGCTGCCGTCGCCCGCTGCGGGAATGATGCTCGCAACCTCCTACCCCTTCACCCAGACGGCATTCTTCGAGGCGTATCTGAGCACCCTTCCGTGGGCCCAGGTCATGGGCATCCTGATGGTGCTGCTCTCCGCGCTGATGCTGAGCCACGTTCCCTACGCGCGCATGCCGCGCGTGGGGCTGCGCACCCCCAGAACCCGCATCAACAGCGCCATCGTCGTCGCCACAATCGTCACCGCGATCGCCGCCCCCCGCTACTACTTCTTTCCGGCCCTGTTCGGGTACGCCGTCTGGGGGCTGCTGAAGGCAGTGGCGATCGGCTTCCTGGACCGGCTCCCCGAGCGCGATCCTCTCCTCGAGATGGATGAGGATGAGGATGGCGATGAGCCGGGGGATGACGAAGAAGCGCGGCCGCTCGACTACGGCGGCCTCGGCCCCCGCTACCGCGCCCGCAGGCGCAATCGACTCGTCCGGCGCCGGCGGACCACCCCGCCGGACGACAACGGCACGGAGGAATCCACTTGAGCGTGTACGCCATCGAGATCCGCGTGACCCCCCGCCGCGGACTGCTGGACCCGCAGGGGAAGGCCATCCAGCACGCCCTGGACTCCCTGGGCTTCGCCGGCGTCGGGGAGGTCCGCGCCGGCAAGTTGCTCGTGATCGAGCTCGAAGCGGACTCGCCGGACGAAGCCGCCGCCCGGGCCACCCGGATGTGCGACAAGCTGCTCGCGAACCCCGTGACCGAGGACTTCGCCATCGAAGTCGGACGCGACGCCGCACAGCCGGAGGCGGCGACGTGAGAGCGGTGGTGGTGACCTTCCCCGGGTCCAACTGCGACTACGACTGCCTGCAGGTGCTGCGCAAGGTCATGGGCGTCGACACGCGCTTCATCTGGCACCGGGAGCACGAGCTGGGCGACCCCGACCTGGTGGTGCTTCCGGGCGGCTTCTCCTACGGCGACTACCTGCGCGCGGGCGCCATCGCGCGCTTCAGCCCCATCGTGGAGGCGGTGAAGCGCTATGCCGGGCGCGGCGGGATCGTGCTCGGCATCTGCAACGGCTTCCAGATCCTGTGCGAGGCCGGGCTGCTCCCGGGTGCCCTCAGACGCAACGAGTCGCTCAAGTTCCGGAGCCACGACGTGCACGTCCGCGTCGAGACCACGGACGGCGCCTTCACGAGCGCGTACCGGCCCGGCCAGATCCTCCGCATTCCGATCGCTCACGCCGAGGGCAACTACATCGCCGACCCGGCCACCCTCGAGCGCCTCGAGGCGGAGCGGCGCGTCGTTTTCCGCTACACCACGCGCGAAGGAGCACGCGGCGAAGGTGGCAACCCCAACGGCTCCGCCAACGACATCGCCGGAATCGTGAACGCCTCCGGGAACGTGCTCGGGCTCATGCCCCACCCCGAGCGGGCCGCGGAAGGTGTGCTGGGCTCGACCGACGGACTGGGCATGTTCGAGTCCCTGGTCGCCCATTTCGCGCGCGAGAGGGTGGCATGATCGCGGGCGCCAGTGGGAACGGCAGCGGACCTGCGGCACCGGAGCCGCGTCCCGGAGACCCGGAAATCACCGCGGAACTGGTCGCCGACCACGGTCTTTCGCCGGAGGAGTACGACAAGATCGTCGGCCACCTGGGGCGCACCCCGACCTTCACCGAACTCGGCGTCTTCTCGGCGATGTGGTCCGAGCACTGCGGGTACAAGAACTCCAAGCGCCTGCTCCGGCTGCTGCCCACCGAGGCTCCCTGGGTCATCCAGGGGCCCGGCGAGAACGCGGGCGTGATCGACATCGGCGGCGGATACGCGCTCGCCTTCAAGATCGAGTCGCACAACCACCCGTCCGCGGTCGAGCCGTACCAGGGCGCGGCCACCGGCATCGGGGGCATCCTGCGCGACGTCTTCACCATGGGCGCCCGCCCGGTCGCGGTGCTCGACTCGCTGCACTTCGGCGACCTCGACTCGAGCCGCGTGCGCTACCTCTTCGACGGCGTCGTGCGCGGGGCCGGCGATTACGGCAACTGCGTGGGCATCCCCAACCTCGGCGGCGAGGCCTACTTCGATCGCGGCTACGAGGGCAACCCGATCATCAACGTGATGTGCCTCGGCATCATGAAGCGCGAGCAGCTGATCCGGGGCGAGGCCCACGGGGAGGGCAACACGCTGATGGCGGTGGGCGCGCGCACCGGGCGCGATGGCATCCACGGGGCCACCTTCGCCAGCGAGGAACTGGGCGAGGACTCCGACGCCAGCCGGCCCCAGGTGCAGGTGGGCGATCCCTTCACCGAGAAGCTTTTACTCGAGGCCAGCCTGGAACTGATCCGCAGCGGCCACATCGTGGGCATCCAGGACATGGGCGCCGCGGGCATCACCTCCAGCGCAGCGGAGATGGCGGGGCGTTCGGGGAGCGGGGTCGTGATCGACACCGCGCTGGTGCCGGTGCGCGAGCCGGGGATGACGCCGTACGAGATCCTGCTCTCCGAGAGCCAGGAGCGCATGATGGTGGTCGTGCACCGGGGCCGGGAGGACGAGGTCCGGAAGATCCTGAACAAGTGGGAGCTGGAGGCGGCGGCGGTGGGCCACGTAACCTCCGATGGACGCTTCCGCATCCTGGAGGACGGCCGCCCGGTAGCCGACATCCCCGCCCTTCCCCTCACCGAGGGGTGCCCGACCTACGAGCGCGAGGGCATCGAGGGCGAAGAAGTACGCGCGCTGAGAGAGATGGACCTGACGCCCTACGAGGGCGGCGCAGGCGACCGCACCCCCGACTTCCTCCGCCTGCTGACCTCCCCCAACCTCGCCTCCCGCCGCTGGATCCACGACCAGTACGACACCACCGTGCGCACGGCGAGCGTGATCCAGCCCGGTGGGGACGCGGGCGTCCTGCGCGTGCGCGGCACGCCGCGCGGGATCGCGGTGACCACCGACTGCAGCGGCCGCTACACGTACCTGGAGCCCGGCACCGGAGCCCGCATCGCCGTGGCCGAGGCCGCGCGCAACCTGGCGTGCTCGGGCGCGCTCCCCATGGCGGTGACCAACAACCTCAACTTCGGCAACCCGCTCAAGCCGCACATCTACTACCAGCTGCGGGAAGCCGTGCTGGGCATGGTCGAGGCGTGCGCGCTCTTCGAGACCCCGGTGACCGGCGGCAACGTCTCGCTCTACAACGAGACCAGCGGGACGCCCATCTACCCCACGCCCGTCATCGGCATGGTCGGCATCATCGAGGACCTGGAGCGCGTCACTCGGCACGCGTTCCGGGACGAGGGCGATGTCATCGTGCTGCTCGGCCGCAACACCGACGAGCTGGGAGCCTCCGAGTACCTGTACGCGATGCACGGCATCGTGGGCGGCAGGCCCCCGCGGGTGGACCTGCTGGCGGAACGCGTGCTCCAGCAGGCGCTGCTGGCCATGATCGGCGAGGGGCTGCTCCGTTCAGCGCACGATTGTTCGGAGGGCGGCCTGGCGTGCGCGCTCGCCGAGAGCGCGCTGCGCGAAGGCGAGGACCCGGTCGGCATCCGCGTGCGACTGGCGGACCCGCTGCCCTCGACTGCACTATTCTTTGGAGAGGCGCAGGGGCGCGTGGTGGTTTCGTGCGATCCCGCGGACCTCGACCGGGTGCAGCGGCTGGCCGATCGGTACGGCGTACACTGCGAGGAGATCGGCACGGTGGGAGCGATCGGCGGCAGTTTCGTCGTGGAGAGCGCGGACGCGCGCATCGAGGCGGACATCAGCGAGGTGAGTGCGGTGTACTTCGGGGCTCTGCCGGAACGCATGGACGCGCAGTAGCAAGGGGACAGCAGCCCGTGGACGAACCACGCCCGGCACGCGAGCGGCGATGCATCCACGAGTTGCGGGCGCCCGGAGGCGGCACATGAAGGACGTACAGCACACGCTGCCACTGGCCGGCAAGGCCGAGCCGCGGTCCCACCCTCTTCGCCCGGCGGACATCCCCGGCTCGCTGCTGGACGACCGCCCGCGCGAGGAGTGCGGCATCTTCGCCGTCAGCGGCATCGAAAACGCCGCCGAGCTCGTCTTTCTCGGGCTCTACGCGCTCCAGCACCGGGGACAGGAATCCGCCGGCATCTACTCGATCGACCGCGCGGGGCGCGCGAGCGTGACCAAGGGCCTCGGGCTCGTCTCCGATGTCTTCGACGCAAAAAAGCTGAGCGCGCTGCCGGGCGGGACCTCGGTCGGCCACGTGCGCTACTCGACGGCCGGCGGCAGCCTGCAGGAGAACGCCCAGCCCATCGTGGCGCGCTACGCGAACGGCCCGCTCGCCATCGCGCATAACGGCAACCTCACCAACGCCCTCGACATGAAGGACCGGCTGGTGCACGAGGGCGCCCTCTTCCAGACCTCGAGCGACTCCGAGGTCATCGTGCACCTGATGGCGCGCTCGCGGCACCGCGACGTGGCGCAGCAGGTGGACGACGCCCTGGCTCATCTGGAGGGCGCCTTCTCGCTCGTGATCGCGGTGGGAGATGCCCTCTACGCCGTGCGCGATCCGCGCGGCTTCCGCCCGCTCCTGCTCGGACGCAAGGACGGCGGTCACATCCTGGCCTCCGAGTCGTGCGCCTTCGACATCGTCAATGCCGAGTACGTGCGCGATGTCGAACCGGGCGAACTGCTGCGCATTCGGGGAGGCAAGGTCGAGAAGCTGCGCAGCCTGCGCGCCGCTCCCCGTCCCTCTCCCTGCATCTTCGAGCTGGTCTACTTCGCCCGCCCCGACTCGCGCATCTGGGGAGCCAGCGTGGACCGCTCCCGGCGGGCCTTCGGGCGCCAGCTGGCACGCGAGCATCCCGTCGAAGGCGACGCGGTGGTGGCCGTCCCGGACAGCGCGAACTCGGCGGCGCTGGGGTACTCCGAGGAAACCGGCATCCCCTTCGAACTGGGGCTCCTGCGCAACCACTACGTAGGCCGCACCTTCATCCGCCCCTCGCAGGCGGATCGCGATTTCGGCGCGCGCATCAAGTACAACCCGGTGCGCGAAGTGCTTGAAGGACGCCGCATCGTGCTCGTGGACGACTCCATCGTGCGCGGCACCACGAGCCGCAGCCTGGTGCGCTTTGTGCGGGGCGCGGGAGCGGCGGAAGTGCATCTGCGCATCGCCAGCCCCCCGGTGCGCAACCCCTGCTTCTACGGCATCGACATGCCCAGCAAGGAAGAGCTGATGGGCTCGGGGAACACCGTGGAGGAGATCCGCGAGGAGCTCGGGCTGGATTCGCTCGGCTACATTTCGCTGGAGGGGATGACGAAGGCCGTGGAGGAGTTCGGTCCCTTCTGCGACGCCTGTTTTTCGGGGCACTACACCGCGCCGCTGGTGGACATCGAACGCCAGCTGGACAATTCCCTTCTGGCGCTCGCGCGCTGAGGGGCGGCGGGGAACTGCCCACGTCGGAGCGCCCGGCAGAAGCGTCGGGAGAGCGTCCGGTCAGCCGCCTGGCGGCACCACCACTTCCGCCGTGTAGATGAGGTCGCCGAGCGGCGAGTTGTCGCCGTTGGCGGAGTTGCCGGTCACGTGGAAGACCACCGGCGACGGTTCCCCGGGCGCCACCCACTCGAAGCTCCAGCTGGCGACGTCTCCGGGACCGAGTCTGCTCCCCGCGACCGTGTGGTTGATGTAGTCGACTCCGTCCTCGCTGCGGACGACGGTGCGCCCGTCCAGGGGAGCCAGCCGCCCTGCGGGCGCGCCCGTCCGCTCGCCCTCTTGGAAGCGCGCGGATGCCTGGAAGCCGGCACTGCCCATCCCCTCTCCCTCCACGATTACGGTGACCACGTAGAGCGCGCCGGGCGTGAAGGAGGCGGGGATGCCGTCGATCAGGAGCGCCCCGCCCAACGCGTTCAGCTCGAGGTCCAGGTGGCACTCGATGCAGGTGAGTTCGCCGAACCCGCCGGTGCGCGCGAGGGGCGGGCCGTCCGCGTGGGGGATCGGGGCGCGGGAGTCGGCTGCGGGAGAACCGCCCGCGCCGGACACGGTCACCCCTGCGATCAAGGCGGCGAGGAGCCACCGGTTGGGAATTCGCAGAATACGCATTTTACGCAAAATACGTAAAACGCGACCGGCCGGGCCGATCCCGCTTTCGGCCCGGCCGATCCGTCCGCAGCCCGCGGACGCCTAGAAGCTGACCGGCCGCGAAGGCGGCAGCACCGCCCGGCCGATGGTGTTCGTATCCGCCCCGAACCAGACCACGTTGGTGTTCGGGTCGTAGTACATGTGGCGGATGGTCCCGCCCCCGCTCTCGACCGCCACCGAGCTGATGTACTCCTCGGTGCGGGTGTCGAAGCCCACGAACATGTTGGGCTGGACCCCGGTTTCGACGAACCAGACGCGGTCGTCGTCGTCGATGGCCACGCCGTAGGGGCGCGCATCGCCCCCACTCGGGTTGGCCCACTCGGTGACCTCGCCGGTAGCCGGGTCGACCCGGCCCAGGAAGCCGCGCGCGTAATCCACGTACCACGCGATGTCGTTGGAGTCGATCACCATCCGCCGGGGGCGCGCCCCTTCCGGAAGCTCGAAGTAGGTGGGCTCGAAGCTATCGGGGTCGACCATGACCAGCATGTTGGTGCCGAAGAGCGTCGCCCAGGGCCGGTCCTGCGAGTCCATTTTGAGCCCGTAGGGCCGGGTCGATCCGCCGCGCGCGCCGGGGTTGCTCGGCATCTCGACCAGCCGCACCTCCCCGCTCTCCTTCCAGAACTTGCCCACGAAGTTGCCGCCCTGAACGGTGAACCAGAGGTCGCCGGCGGCGTCGAAGGCGAAGGTGTGCGGGTCGCGGGCACGCTCGTCGGGCATGGGGAAGATCTCGATGTCGCCCGTCGCCGGGTCGAGGCGGCCCAGGTTGCCCACCCGGTTGCCGGTATACCAGACCATGCCGTCGTCGGCCACCACCACGGTGTGCGGGCCGGCGCCGTCGGGCAGGTCGAACTTCTCCATTTCGCCGGTCTCGGGATCGAGTACCGCGGCGTAGTGGGAACGCTGGCCGGCGAACCAGACACGGCCATCAGGGGCCACGTACGGATCACGGGGCCGGCTCTGCTCCCAGGGCACCACCCACTCCTCCAGGGTCGGGTCGTTCTCTTGCGCGAACCCGCTGACGGGGGCCGCCAGCAGCATCAGGGACACCGCTACCATCGCACTGCACAGGAATTTCATGACTCGGCCCTCCCGCCGGGTTTCGGAGATGTTCTGCATAGGTTGGGGATGCTCGGACGACACTTTGAATCGAAGGTTCGGGTGAGGACGCGGCAAGGCGGCGAGGCGTGCGCGTCTTCCCACTCCGTCGGCACTCGTTCCAGCTGGCGCCCCACGTCACTCCGCCCGCGCACACGCCCCGCCTCGCCCACGTTTGTCACTTCGTAAGGACACGTGGGCGTCATCCGGCGTTGAAGCAGGTCGCGCGGGTTTCTATCTTGCGGAGATGGAGGGGTGGCAGAGCGGCTAATTGCACCGGTCTTGAAAACCGGCGGGTTTTTCCCACGTGGGTTCGAATCCCACCCCCTCCGTTGCCAGGCAAAGCCCGGCCCCTGAGAGGCTGTGATTCGAACCCAGGGTTGAGCCTTCGGCGCCGCGGCGCGGCGCCTCGGTTGCGAATCCCACCCCCTCCGTTGCCTTCCGGCCCCTCCGCAGGGCAAGCTGTAATTCGAACCCAGGTTGGAAGCTGCGGTGCTTCGCGTCACCCGGGACCGGCTGGGTCGACGCCGATTCCCCCGAAGACTTCCGGTCCGGTGACCTCGAGCGGTACACGGTCATCATCGGCGTAGAAGACAGAAGATCGGGTCAAGGGGTCGGCCGAGGGCGTCCTCCAGGTGTGGACTCAAGCCGGGAAAAGCCGCCCCGTCCGGTGGGACGCTGCGCGGGAACACCGTTGAACGCTCTGCCTGGAGCGACCCGCGTCGACCGGTCGCCGCCGTCAGCGTCGTGCTGCTGATGGGAGCAGGTGTCTCGTGCATGAGCGTCACGGCCCTCAGGCATGAGCCGCTCGAACTGGACGATGCCCCGCGTGTGATCCGGTCATCCGTGAAGGCCCACCTGGCAGACGGGTCCACGGTCCTGTTCCCGGATGGAGTCACGATCGAACAGGAGCAGGTGACCGGCGAGGGAGATCGCTATGACATTCGCCTCAGCCCGGTCGGCGCCGTCTCCGGGGTGGCGCGCGACAGCGTAATCGCCATCGAGAGCTTCGATACCGAGATCGATCCGGATCGAACGTTCCAGTACGGCTCCCTGTCCTCCCTGATTGGCGTTGCGGTGGTGATTGCCGCCGCCCTGTCTTCGAGATGACAACCCGGGAGGTGACGATGTTGCGTCCAACCAGCCAACTCGCCTTCGCCGGCCTCATGTCCGCGCTGATGTCGGCTTGCGTCCCCTACTATGGGCCCGACGTCAACAAGTTTGCGCCCGCCACCCGACCGGCCGGCATTGCGGCGGTGCTCGACATGGGAAGCGACACCCTTCGGGCCGAGATCCTGGCTCTGGACGAAGACGCGCTGATCGTCCTAGTGGATCGGACGCCGCAGTACTCAATGGCGGGGAGGCTGGCGCGGATCCCCCTGACCGGGATCCACACCGCTCAATTCATGAACGCGGGCGGCTTCGACTACAGCGTCTGGGCATTCCTCTTCGCATGGGGACCCCCCGATCCACCCGACCCGCTTCCCCTGGTCATACAGGACGTCGCCGCCGTCGCCGCCATCCACGAACGCCTGCGGCTGCTGAGCCGTTATCCCCAGGGCCTTGACGCCGGACTTCTCGCCCGCCTCGAGGGCGTCTATGGGGAGATGGAAACCCTGGACGTCGAGGCACTCGGGAACCGGAACCGGTAGCTGAAGCCCGCGAGCGGCGGCGATCTATCTCTCCACGCTCATCCCCAGGATCAGGCGTTCCTTCCTGAACAGATCGATGCCCTGGTGGGCGATGTAGAGGTTGAGGGGCTCGCCCGAGACGCCGCGCACGTGTGAGAGCTGGACGTTGACGCCCCAGGAGGCGTTCAGCACGAGCTCCGAGCCGTCCTGATTCAGCACCCCGAGACCGAACGAGGTGACGGGACTGATCCACCAGCTGTCGCGCTGGTAGAGCCAGGGCGGCCGGTACTGCAGGTTGGCGGCCACCAGCCAGCTGGGTTTCCCCTGTCCCAGGGAGAGGGACGCTTCCGGGACGACGTTGAACGCCGTCAGGTGATCGCTCGGACCCCAGTCCGCGGCTACGCCAAAGATCCATTGAGTGTGGGGTCCTCCCAGGACGCCCGTGTAGGGGCGCAGTTCGCGGGCCGGAAAGCCGAGCGAGGGATCGAGGCGGCTGCCATCGTAGACCTGTTTCGGGAGATCGAGGTCGGGCTCGATGGGGGTGGGCTCGGGGCCGGTCAACGCGGGGGCGGGTGCCACTGCGGTCGGCGCGGGCTCGGGCCGGGGTTCGGTTGGCGCGGGCGCGAACTCGGGCTCAACCGGCGTCACAGGCATCTCCTGTGGCCGCGCCTCGACCGCGTTGGCGGCTTCGTCGCGAGCGGTCTCCTCCATCCTCCTCTCCATCTCGTCCAGGCGCGCGTCCACCCGGTCCGCGAGGCGGTCCTCCATCTCCGCCAGGTCGCCCCGGCCGAAGTCCGGACGGCGGCGGCCGCGGTCGCCTCCCACGAGGATCTTCAGGCCGGCGGACATCTGCCAGTTGTGGACGAGGTGCCGTGGATCCCGGACATCTTCGAAGTCCACGGCAGCGGCATCGAGCTCCGGCCCCGACATGATGTGGTCGCGCGCGGCCGCCGTCAGCCGCAGATGCCGGCCCAGTCCGAGTTCAATGCCTCCACCAAGGATCAGCGCCGTGCGATCGGCGGGGATGGCCTCCCCGCCCCGGACCAGGTCCGGACCGAATTCCATCCTGCCGGCGCCGGCAAGCAGGTGGGGGGAGAACGGGCCGAGGTCGCCCAGGTTGAAGAGCGCCTCTCCGCCGTACCCCCGGATGGCGTCGTCCTCCCACGAACCGTAGCCGTCCTCGACGCCACGCCAGTAGAAGCCCCGCAGCCCGAGGGAACGGCCGACATCGAACCCCGCGCGGAAGCCCGCCACGCGCTGATCCTCGATGGCGAAACTCTTGTCGAAGGCCTGCTCGCCGCCGAAGGGCTCGAGCGTCAATGCGGCGCTTGAGGGCGAACGCCGGTATCGCGGATCATCGTCCCGTTGCCAGCGCCCGTAGTCGTCCCGTCCGCCCAGCTCCAGACCGAGGCCCACGCGCAGCGACAGATTTCGGCGCAGCGTGCCCGCGCCGGGATCCTCGGGGAGCGCCGGATCTCCCACCGATACGGGTACGGCCAGGTCCAACGGGTCCAGATAGTACCGGCTGCGCTCCACCACCACTTCCCCGTCGAACGCGCCCAGTACCCGGGTGCGGAACCCGACCCCGTACTTCAACTGAACGCGCTGGATCTCGTCTCCGAACTCCGGCCGGAGCCTGAGGATGCCCGCTCCGCCCACGACCAGAGGAACGAAGGAGCCCCTGGCCAGCCCGATGGCCATTTCGGCTCCGTAAGAGGCGATTTGCAGATGCTGATCGGCCAGCGGCGTGCGCACGCCGGACGCGAACGGCAGACCGGAGAGGTGGGTCGAACGGTCGTCGCTCTTCCTGAAGTAGCCCGCCAGGTCCACGTACTCCCCGAATCCCAGTCCAGCGGAGATTCCCAGGGACCGCGCGTCCCCGAGGCCGAGGGTCTCATCCCACTCGGTCCAGGTGACCGTGGGGCGGAGGTTGACGCGGACCTGCTGGGCGGCGAGGCTGGCGGGAGAGAATGCGAGGCTCGGGGCGAGGAACCCGGCCAGCGCCAGGCTTCCGGCCGCCAGATGCCTCAACTGCGATGGATTTGGTGGTCCGACTATAAACCGTATAGTCACGACGACTATCCTCCTCATATTGGTTGCCGGTCGCGTGCCCGCGTTCGCTTACGTTCCGCCGACCCGAAGGTTTCCGGTCCCCGGGCGGCCGGTCTTCATGCCCTGCGACGTTGTCGCATGAGATGCATCGTCGTCCCATGGCGCGATGCATCGTCATCCCATGGGTTAAGCGGTTGGCCTCGCGTAAGGTACCATGGATCGTGAACTGCGCATCTCGCGTTGCTCGCGCTTCCTGGTCCGGTCCGAGCCCGCTCGCGACCAGCGATCGCGTCCGCCCTGGAGACTTGGCCCCCGGAACCTGGAAGAGTATTCTCCGACAGGCCGGACTCGATAAGGAGAAGCACCTTGACATACGCCATCGTCATTGAGCGAACCCTCAACGGCTATTCAGCCTACGTCCCGGACCTGCCCGGGTGCGTTGCAGCCGGGGACTCTCAAGGGGAAACCGAGAAGCTGATTCGCGAGGCAGTCGCATTCCACCTGGACGCCATGCGAGAGCACGGGGATCCCATTCCAGAGCCGCAGACGCTGGTCAGGTTGGTGGAGGTGCCTGCCACGTCTCAGGACTGATGCGGCACGTCCGAGGTTAGTCGCGCCGTAATGTTCCTGTCAAAGCGGCACCGCCGAGCGGCTACCGCGGCCTCCCCAGCGGCCTTCCATCCAGCTCCCACCCGGGGTCGATCGCGATGCCCAGGTGGTCCAGCGCCGTCGCCGCGATGTCCACGATGAACGCGGGACCCGGTGGTGGCCAGGTCGCGGTAGTGGGGCCGTTCGCCAGGATGAAGATCGTCATTTCCTCCGGTGAGTCTCCGCCGTGCCCGCCGTCCGCGAGCCGGCCATGGTCGGTGCTGATGAGCACGAGCCAGTCCTCGGCCTCGTAGCCGGGCCGGGCCCGGAGGGCGTCGATCAGCATGCCCACATGCCTGTCCGCGAGCGCGATCGCGTCCCGGTATTCCACACCGATGGAGCCGTGCTCGTGGCTGGTCTCGTCGGGGTTGCCGAGGTAGACGAACATGGCGTCGGGATCGGCGTCTTCCAGGTGCGACACGGCCTGCGCGGTGAGTTCGGCATCCGCTTCGGCCCAGCCGAGGTCGTAGCCGTTGAGCACCACGCGCGTGTCGACCGACGCCGGGAGCACGGGGCCGCCACCCTCAAGCTCCGCCAGGGGCACCCAGTCCAGCGCGGCGAAGGTTTCCAGAGCGGGACGTTCGGCTTCAATGCGCGTCAGGAAGCTCGGCCAGCGATCGTAGTCGCGGCCGGTGAAGTTGTTGTTGGTGACCCCATGCTTCTCGGGCCAGACGCCGGTGAGCATGGACGACCACGACGGACCGCTGACCGAGGGCGTGGTCGTGCGGGCTTCCGCCGTGTACCACCCCCTCTCCGCCAGCGCGTCCATGTTGGGGGTGGGAACCTCGGCGAGCACGTCCGGGCGCACGCCGTCGATGCCGATCAGGAGAACCCTGGACGTGGATTGGGCGGCGGCGGCGGACGACGCGACGGCGAGGAATGCGACCGCGGCCGGCGCACAGACGAGCGACAGGATGCGGAGGAGGCGCATGGCGGTCGTATCGGGATTCATGAAGGTTGTCCGGCAGCTGCCTGGGTCAGGTTGAACGGTCACGATCGCTGCCCCCATGGGCAAGGCCTTGGCCTCCGGAAGACGCGTTGGCTGTCGCGCTTGGGGCCTATGTCCATGCCCGGGAGGACATCCCGACGCCGAGGCCCCTGCTGCCCGGGCAAGTCATGGTTGCTGTTCCGCCGGTGGTGGCGGCCAGGCTCGCACTCCAACCCCCTACCGCAGAAACACGCTCTTGGGGATGAACCCCGAGACGACCTGGGTGATGTCCACCACCTCGTTGATGCGGAAGTCCACCGCGATGCTCGCCAGCGAGAGCGCCTTCGCCGGCGTGAGCCCCTTCTCCTCGACGAGGAAGTCGACGACGGCCCGGACGGCGTGGCGCGTCGCCCGGTCCAGGTCGATGTCGATGCCCATCAGGATGTAGTGCTCGTCGTTCTCGGCCATCGGTGCCTCGATGGACCGATCCTTGCGCACGGATAGGCGGAAGGTGCCCGTGAGCGACTGCTCGATGGCCGTCCCGCTCACCTCCCCGTCGCCCTGTGCGCCGTGCGGGTCGCCCACGTAGAAAAGGCCCCCGGGGTGGAACACGGGAAGGTAGAGGGTCGTGCCCGTCTTCAGGTGCTTCACGTCCAGGTTGCCGCCGAAGGCTCCGGGCGGCGTCGACCCCTGGACGCCGGGCGCGGTAACGCCGGGCTGGCCCATCACGGGATCGGGCGCCACGGCCAGGACGCCCATGAAGGGGTCGAGCGGCACGTGGATGTCGTCGGCGAGCAACGCGACCTCCACGCCGTCCACCACGCCCGTGTGAATGACGTGGCGGCCGCTCTCCGGCGGGATGTCCAGGGCCGGGTCGCCCTCCCGGAAACCGGGATACGAGGTCGAGAACACGCCGCTGCGCGCTCCCGTGCTGTTGATGCCCCAGTTCGCCCGCGTCTCGGCGGAGAGAATCTCGATCGCCAGCACATCCCCGGGCTCCGCGCCCTCGACATGGATGGGGCCGGTGATAAGGTGGCCGCCCCCCACATCGCGAGGCCGCCCGTCGCGCGACGCCCAGAAGTCCAGCACGTCCTGGTGGATCTCCTCCCGCGCGATGCCGAGCCCGGTGAGGAAGTCGACCGGGTTTTCGTCCTGAGTCGCTCCCGCGGAGGTCAGCGTGTTGACGCGAACCGTCTCCCCGGACTGGATTCGAAGGACCGGTTCCTTGTCGATGGGAAACCAGCCCCAGGTCACGTTCTCCGGGGTCGATGGGACGAAGTGGTCGGCCTCGATGGGCTGGGCGGTGGAGGTGGCCTGGCTGGCGGTTGCGTCAGTGCTCGCCCGGTCGTCGGCCGGCGGGGCGCAGGCGACGGCGAGGGTGGCAAGAGCCAAGGATGCGAGCACGCGGGTGCAATGAGTCGGATCCTTGCGGCTGATGACGGGATGATGACTGCACATATCGGATTCCTCCTGATGCGACGGACGTTCGGCGTTCAGCCGTCTTCGCGGCCCTCGGGCTTCTGACCTCCGGGCAAGTTAGGAGATCACTCGTTCTCCCGCTTCTTATGATTCCCTGTTTACGATTCCGCAAAGGGGAGGAGTTACCTTGACCGAGTCAGGTCCTGCGTACCCCTTATCGATCTTGGAGCGAGGAGGCGAGGGAAACGACCATGATCACCGGCGCGCATACCATCATCTACAGTACGGATCCAACTGCCGACCGGAGCTTCTTCCGCGACGTGCTCGCCCTGCCGAACATCGATCTCGGGGACGGTTGGCTGGTCTTTGCCCTGCCTCCGTCGGAAGTGGCGATGCATCCCTCGGAGAAGAACGACGTCCATGAGCTGTACCTCATGTGCGAAGATGTCGACGCGCTGGTCGAACACCTGTCCGCCGCGGACGTCCGCTGCACCCCGGTCGAGGAACAGGGCTGGGGCAGACTGACGACCGTAACCCTGCCGGGCGGAGGAAAGCTCGGGATCTACCAGCCCCTGCACGAGGTCATTGCCGACAGCTGAGTACCGATCCGACGCGATGCCGGGCGCCGCTCGCAATCGATGGTCATCCGAATTGCCTATTCTTGGAGTGTTGGAACGGTCCAACCCCAATCAACTCCGTCACAGGGAGGCTTATCATGAGAAACGTTCCTTGGGGATGCCTCGTGCTGTTCGTGGTGTCGGTCGTCGGCACTGCGGCGGCCTGCGGCGGAGAGAACGAACGCACCGCTGATGTCCAGATGCAGATCAAGGACAGCGCCGACGTGCGGATCGTCGAGTATGCAGGCGTGCCCGAGGTCGATCCGCACTTCGTCCTTGCCGAGGAGCCGGTGTACCGCCACGGGGCGAACCCGGGAGACTACGAGTTCCAGGGGATCAACGTCGGTCGGCTCTTCCCGGATGGAGGCGCGGTCGTTGCTGACCAGTGGAACAGCGACGTGGTCGTCTTGAGTCCGGACGGGGCGACACACGAGGTCCTCGCCAGCCGTGGACAGGGACCGGGCGAAGTCATCTACCCGTACTCCATGTTCGTCCTGGGTCAGGACAGCGTCCTCGTCCCTGATCGTCGTCTATCTCGCCTCACTCTCTTCGTCGGCGATTCGGTCGCGCGCATCGCGCGCCTCCCTCGGCTAGGCTACCTCGGTGTGGCAGGAATCGGCTCATCCGGCGAGCTGCTGCTAATGCACCGAACACCCCACCGTACCTGGTTCGATATGGAAGAGGAGTGGCTCGCCGGGCACATGTACCGGTTCGAGACTGAAACCGGAGCCTTGGACACGGTCGCGTCGTACGACCACTGGCCGCGAGAGCGGTCGGGGCTGACGAACCCGATCATCCGGGCCGTTGGCGACGTCACGGTTGCCACCGGGCGCTTCGTCCAAACGAGGTCCGACAGGCCGGAGATCACCTGGCGTCTGCCGGACGGCACGGTAAGACAGATCGTGCGCTGGCGGCCCGAACCTACCCTGCTGACCGAGGAACTCCTGGAGCCCGTCGAGGCATATGAGCGAATGATCGGCTGGTTGAACTACGGAGTATCCGAAGAACGGCTGGAGGAGATAGTTCAGGAAGACATGTCGCGGTATCGCGCCATGATCGGCATGCCGCTGCCGCTCTTCGGTTCTCCCTTCGCCAGCGCCGATGGCAACGTATGGCTGCCCTCCTACCGGCCGGCCTACCCGGAAGAGGGGTCGCCGTACACCGTCATTTCCCCGGTCGGGGAGTGGCTGGGACAGGTCGGGACTCCCCCCAGGTTCCGAATCCTCGACGTGACGGGAGGGCTGGTTCTTGGCGTGCTCAGGGACGAAATGGACGTGGAGAGCGTCGTGGTGTACGAGTTGGTGGGAGGGCCTTCGCGGGTGCGGTAAGGCGGTCGCGACATGGTCCTGCTGGGCCATCCGCAGCTTTCTTGATTCAGGAGACTCGTCGAGCGGTGACCGGATATCTGTTCATGGCGCTCGCGGTGCTCGTCGCAGTGGCCGGCTGGAGGTTCCGACACCGGCTGCGTCGCGAGACGCGGAGCGGGGTGACGGATGAGATCGTCCGTCAAATCGAGACGCGCGGTCGCGTAGACGCGGAGGATGTCGAGCCGCTGGACCTGGAGCAGGTTCGGGCCGAGGAGGACGAGTTCTGGGCCGAGACCTGGGACAAACCGGAAGAGAACTGGTAGACCTGCGTCCGAGCCGGGCGGATGTAGTTCCATTCAGCCATTCGCTCGCCCATCGTCGTGCACCATCCTGTTATCGGCATTAATGTTACTGGGGCCGACCTGGCTGTCTCATGGCGGCCCGCCGACCGGGGGAGCGCGTGAACCTTGTGATTTGTCAAAGGGTAAATGAGCGGTTGAGAGCGGTAAGGCGGAGGTGACATGGGTGAAATCGCAGGCTGGCTAAGGGGCAGGGGCGAGCTTCTCACGGTGATCGGCCTTATCCTTGCCGTGGCCATCTGGCTCACGTCGCGCACCGATGCCCTGGGTGACCACGTAGGGGATCTCGAAGTGCAGTTTGCCAGGTTCGATGAGCGGCTGGAGAACGTGGAGAAGGGCAATGACCAGCTCCAGCAGTCGATCAATACGCTGATTCAGCTCCACCTCAACGCAGCTGCACAAGACCGATAACCCGCCAGGAGCGAGCGCCGAATCGGCCCCCTACGCCGCCTGCTCGCCGGCGCCGGCCTCCCGCAACGCATCGGCCATGATTCCGCACGCCGAGCCGATCACCCCGATCCCGGCGAACATCGCCACCGTGGCCAGGATCCTGCCGCCGGCCGTCACGGGCTGGATGTCGCCGTAGCCCACCGTCGTCAGGGTGACCACCGCCCACCACAGGCCGTCGTACACCGAGCTGAAGACCTCCGGCTGCACCTCGTGCTCGAGGTGGTACATGCCGAACCCGGCCGTGAACACGACGATGGACGTGCCTGCGAACAGCGCACCGGCCTCGTCCAGCGCGTGCCGGAACGCCCTCGCGAGCTTGACCACGGCGTGGGTGTGGGTGGCCAGCTTCGCCGTCACGACAAAGATGCGAAACAGGCGAAAGGCACGAAGCGCCTTCAGATCGAATCCCGTGAACGCCCACAGCGGCAGGACGGCCATGAAGTCCACGATCCCCATGAAGCTGAACGCGTACTTCTTCCAGTCCTCCGCCCGCCGGATGCGAACGCACCACTCGACCGTGTAGACCGACCAGACGCCCACACCGGCCCAGAAGAAGAACGTCCCCGCGCCGGCCATGCCGTCCACCGTCTCCGCAATCTGGAGCACCAGATCCACGAGAATGACGGCGATCACCGCAAGCTCGGTTCGTTCCGAGAATGGAGATGTCTGTCGCATGGGGGTCTCCCGGGGTGAGGGATGGGGGTGGCGGGGTCGGGTGGAGGTTGCCCCGAGGTGATGGGGGGCACAAGGGAGGGAGGGTGCGGGGGAAGCGCCCAGGCGTGTTAGTATCGAGAGGTCTGGCGAGCAACCGGAGGAGGCGATGACCATGGGAAGCGTCATGACGGCATTCGAGCGAGGGCTGGAAGAAATGGTCAGCCGGGGACACTTCGGGCCAGCCTGGCGAGTCGGCCATCTCCCACCCTGCGGCACACCGATCCCGCAGCAGACCATGCTGGCGCCCCGAAGCCCTGACGTGTCACTTCATTTCAGTACCATCCTGGCACATCGCGATGCCGCCGGGAGGGGGCGTCCGCTCCATCGGAACAGGTACATTGGACAAGCCTGAAATCCGCTTGCGCCGGGTACAGTCGGCGCCCATAATCACGATGGAATGGGAGAACCCCAACGAAAAGGGAGGTGCGATTGGGGTCCCGCCCGGCGAAGTACCTTTGTGGCATCGGCACCGTCTTGGCGTCTCTGCTGCTGCCCGCGACGTTTCCAAACTCCGTCACCGGCGCAGGATACGCGCGTGCCCAGGAAACCGAAGACATTCTTGCACGCATGGAGTACGACCGTTTACGGCTCTATTCCGGCGCCGGGGTCAATCTGTCGCAGCGACTGCAGTTTGCCCGGCGACGAGTGGAGGCGATGGTCGGATCCGGCCCCTATCCGATTTCGTTGCGCTCGTCCAGGTGGCGTGCACTCGGGCCGGACAGAACGGATTCCGGGGGCAACTGGACCTCAGGTCGGGTCTCGGCAATCGCGATCCACCCTCGTAACCCCGACATCGTCTACATCGGCGCTGCGCAGGGAGGTGTCTGGAGGACGGATGACGCCGGAGCATCGTGGCGGCCGCTGAGCGACGGCGAGTGCTCGCTTTCCATGGGGTCGATCGCCATCGATCCGGTTAATCCGGACATCGTATACGCGGGCACCGGCGAACAGCACTTTTCGGGCAGCAGCTACTACGGGTGCGGCGTGTTGCGGTCGGTCAACGGTGGCGCGTCGTGGGAGCATGTTGGATCGGACGTGTTCCTCGGCAACCGCGGCGGGGCAACGATATCCCGCGTGCATATCGATCCGGTCACGGCCGGTTCCGCGAGTTCCACGTTCGTCCTGGTTGCATCGAGCTTCGGCCTGTTTCGGTCGGAAAACAGCGGCAGAACCTGGAGAGAGGTTCTCGAGGGGACCGTGACCGACCTGGTCATGAGACCCGGCGATCCGTCGCGCCTCTACGCGGCGGTGCGCGACGAGGGCGTCTACCGTTCGGTGGACGGAGGCGCGTCGTGGGCGCCCGCGTCTGCGGGGTGGGACGATAACAGCTTCGGGAGGATCAATCTGGCAGTCGCGCCTTCGGCGCCGGAGGTCCTGTATGCGAGCGTGCGCGACCGATTGAACGATGCGCCGGATGGACTCTTGATGTACCGAAGCGACGATGGTGCCGAAACCTGGCGGCGTCTTGCGGCCGAGGGCGCTGTCTGCCGCCAGTGCTACTACAACATGACCCTTGTGGTCCATCCCGAGGACTGGGACCGGGTCCATTTCGGCGATATCCTGTTGTACCTGTCAGAAGACGGTGGTGTGACATTTCGAGAACACCACCCGCAGGGGACCTACGTCGATCAGCACCTGATGGTGTTTGACACGCTTAGTGGGCGCGATGTGCTGTACCTGGCCAACGACGGAGGCGTGTACCGCTCGACGGATGCCGGCATGAGCTTCACGTCTCTTTCCACGAATCTGGCCATTACCCAGTTCTACTCGGGGATCGCGCTGCATCCATCGGACCCGGCTGTGACGCTCGGGGGGACACAGGACCAGGGGACGCAGCGGTCGGCAGCGGGCACGGCAACCTGGACCAAGGTGATGGGGGGCGACGGCGGATTCACTGCCTTCGACGCTGAAGACCCGGGCATCTGGTACGCCGAAACCCAGTGGGCGGCAGGCTTCGGCGGGCCCAGAAAGAACGGCTTCCTGGCGCGTAGCGGAATCGACGTCGACGAACGGGGTGCCATGCCCACGCCGTTGGTCATGGATCCAGTCGACTCCAGGCGCCTCTATTTCGGTACGGTGCGGCTCTACAGGACAGACGACTCTGCCGAGACATGGACCCCGATCTTCGAGAGTCCGGAGGAGCGGCGGCCGATTACCGCCATTGCGCCTTCGGCGTCGGATCCCAACACGGTGTATCTGGGCACCGGGGGCCGGCCGCTGTACGGAGGGCGTAGTGGACCGGGGACGGGCGTGTTCACGACGCGCGATGGCGGTGCGACGTGGTCCAGGGACGGTGCCGGCCTGCCCGGCGACCGCTATATCACCGACCTGGCGGTCCATCCGACCGATCCGGAGCGGGCCTACGCCGTCGTCGGCGGATTCCTCACGGGGCACGTGTTCGAGACCACCGACGGCGGGACAACATGGCGGGACCGGTCGGGCAATCTCCCCGACATGCCAGTCAATGCAGTGCTCTACGATCCCGCCGACCCCGACGGAGTCTACATCGGGACCGATCTCGGCGTCTTCCACTCCTCGACGGGGGGCGGGTTATGGATCCCTCTCAACGACGGGTTTCCGATGGTCGCCGTATTCGATCTGGCGGCACAGCCGGGGACCGGCCGCCTGGTGGCGGCCACGCACGGTCGCGGGATGTTCGAGATCCCGATCGACATTCCGCTCGTGGCGCGAACACGCCCCGTGGCCGTGGTCGATACCGTGTTCGCGGCCCTCGAAGCGTCGCTCGCGGGGACCGTCATCGTGGCGCCGCACGGGCGGAGCGACTACGCCGCCGCTTGGACGGCAAGCACGACCGGCAGCGAATGGCTGACGGTCACCGGCACCAGCGGTGTGGGCCGAGGTCGCTTCCAATACGAAATCGCGACGGGAGCGGAGCTCTGGCCGGGCGACCATGAGGAGATGATCACCGTGGCGGTAACCGGGACCGATCCGGTGGAGATTCCCGTGTCCCTGCATGCCGCCCATTGGAGTCGCATCGCGGCTGCGCGAACGGGCGCTCGCCGGTCGGTGCCCATGGGGTACGCCAGGGAAGTTGTGGACTCCGTGGAGATTACGTTCACCGGTCCCCGCGCGGACCTGACCGAGTGGACGGCGACCCGGGCCGGTCCCGGCTGGGCCAAGCTCGAGCGTGCGTCGGGCACCGGCACCGGCACAGTGACGTGGACCGGAGACGTGAGCGGTCTGGAGGTCGGGATCTACGTCGATACGGTGCTGGCGTCGGCGGAACTGGCAGCCGGTGGCCCGGTGGCCTACCTCGACACCCTGGCGGTCGAGCCGCCGCTGGCCGTAGCGCTCCTTCAAACTACCGAAGCCGTTGGCGTCGCGGGCCTGGCACTCGCTCCGGTAGATACGGCCTCTGCCGGTTTCACCGGATTCGGCGCGGATTCCGCCGTGTGGACGGCGCGGACGGCGGCGCCCTGGATTGTGTTGGCAGAGCCCGCCGGGCAAGAGGCGGATCCGATCGCGTGGAGCCGCTCCGCCGAGACGCTTGCCGCCGGCGTCCACGAAGACACGATTGTGGTCGGCGTCGCGAGTCACCCGAATCTGCGCGGCCTGATCGTGGACCGCTTCGACGTGCAGCAGGCCATTGCCGTGGAGACTGCCGCCCGTCGGCTTCTCGGAGAGGAGAGCCTTCTTTCCGGTCAGACGCAATTCCTCGACTGGCTTGGCAACAGGGATGGGGAATTCAACGCGGGCGACGTGCTGAGGTGGCTCGATCACTGCGCCGACCCCGCTGCGGGTGGCGGCTGCGCGTCCATGCCCGCGACAGCCGCGGACGCGCCGGAGATTCGTGGAGGCAGGCGACCATGAGACGCATCGGCCTGTTCCTGTTCGCGGCCTCCGTTGTCGCGCTGGCCTACTCCTGTGGCGACGGTGACCTCGGCGTCGTACCCGAGCCGGTCGTCAACCAGGCTCCCGTGCCCGTTGGTGCCATCCCCTCGCAGGAGGTGCCCGCCACGGACTCCGTGACCATCGACCTGTCGGCCTACTTCAACGACCCGGATGGCGACCGCCTGGCCTATTCGGCCTCGGTGTCCAATTCGGCCATCGTGACCGCGTCCGTGACAGCCGCCACGCTGTCCATGGTCGCGGCTGGCAAGGGCACGGCACTGGTCACGGTTACGGCGCGGGATCCGGGCGGACTGACCGCAACCGGGAACGTCGACGTCACGGTCATCGGCAAGCCCGGGTTCCTGCATGTCATTCTGCAGCATCCCGAGTCGGACATCGGCGCGGTAGTCGTCCTGGTCGACGGCCCCTCTGTGGACTCGCTGACGGCAGTGCCGGGCCTGGTGAGCTATCACGTTCCGGTGCCGTCTGGATTCCGAGCCTTTGTAGCAGGGCCATTACCGACGGGAGAGACGGATTCAGGCAGCCCGATCCTGCGGTTCTGGAGCGAGGACATCTCCGAATCGGGCAACTACACGGCGACGGTGGAACAGGCAGCCGCCACCACGTACGAGCAGCGTTCGATCGAATTCGCGCGGGCTGCTGTGGTCCGGTAGCGTCCCGGCAAGCTCAGCGTGGGCGCCGTCAACCGGCGGCTCCGGCGGATGAACGGGTGAGGACCGGCCCCCGTCAGGCTCGCTCCCTGCGGATCCTCGCCATCAGTTCGATCGGATCGCCGGATGGCTCGGTCGAGCCGAACTCCCGATACAGCGTCGCGACGTTGACGACGATCCGCTCGGCTTCGCCCCACGAGTCGAAGTCGGTGAGCGAGATGTCCATCGCCGCGTCGTAGACGCTCAGGCCCGCGTCGAAACGGGCCCTGGCCTCGTCGCGCACGTACACCAAGTAGTCGCGCACGGCCTGGACGCCGCGCTTGTCGGTGATGGGGCCGTGGCCCGGGACGACGACCTCGACGGGCAGCTCGAGGATATGGTCGCAGGCCGCGATCCAGTTCGCGGCCGGTCCCGTCCACATGATCGGGTGGCCCCCGACGAACACGATGTCCCCGGTGAAGATCAGCTTGTCGTCGGGCACATGGACCAGGATGTCGCCGGCGGTGTGGCAGGGCCCCACCTGTTTCAGGACGACGCGCTTGTCGCCCACCTGCGTCTCGTACTCTCCCTCGAACGTCGTCGTCGGGAGGGTCTGGGTGATTCCCTCGAAGTCGAAGGCGCTGAAGGCTTCGAGGAGGAACCGGCCCGTCTCCCCCATGGCGGGGGCCTGACGCATGAGCGCGACGAGCCGGTCCGGACCCTCGGCGGCCATCTGCAGCGCCGCAGCCCTGGAGGCGATGATCTCCGCCTCCGCCACGAGCTCGTTGCCGTTGCAGTGGTCGGGGTCGGCGTGGGTGTTGACGAGCTTGTCGAACCTGCGCGCGGCTGCGGGCTCCGCACGGCGCATGCCGTCAAGCATCGCGCGTGTCAGCCTGAGGTCGAACAGCGTGTCCACCAGGAGGCTCTCGTCGCCATCGACGACGAGCCCCGCATTGCTCCAACCCCAGCCTCCGTCGGGCTGGATCCACGCGTAGCAGCGTGCTCCGACATCGTGGAGCCCGTGCTTGAAAGGTCTAATTCCGAGTGTCATGGCTCTCTCCCCTCCCGCGGTCGGTCCCAAGTCTGCGCGCACTGGGTTCCTCAAGCAACCGACAGAGGGCAGGAAAGCACCGCTCCGGCGGGTCGGCTAGGAGACCTGGTGGCGGCTCCCCGTCAACGACGACTTGCTGCTGAACATCCACTAGGCCGGCCTGTAGAACCGTCCGGACGGCGCCAACGGCGACTTCCACACGCTCTGGGACCTGGCTGTGGAGGTCGATATGGGCGGGGTGATCTACCCCAACGCTCCCGGCTCACCTCGCCGATATCCTCCACCCGCAGCAGCCGCAACACCACTTCCGCCTTCCGCTACGTGCTCCACCGCTGTCCTATTCTTCCGTACTCCGAGACATCCTGTGCCTCCTCTCCCTTGGATCCCAGATGGGTTGCTGGACTACTGTCCAGAGAAATCGGGGGCACTACAGCCGCTTTGCCCGGCGTGCTGGCAATCCATTTCCTCCGCGATCTTGCTAGAAGCGCTCTCTTACACCAATCGAAGGACTCGTTACGGACGAGGAAAGAGTGGTTTCCAGGGTTTCTCCGCGACGCTCCCGTTACTCCAGAATATGGGGAGTGTGTTGTTGGGGATCGTATTAGAGAAGGCTACAAGTAACCCCATGTCTCCGAACCCAAGAGGGCTCTGTCGTACAAGTTCGCGCCCAAGCTGAAGCACCATTTCCCTTACGAATTGTACTTCCGCATAATCTCCAAAGATGCCCGAATCTGGACTGAGCGCACGAACTTCATCGCCAAAACATTTCATGCAGTTGACTTCCAAGTCAGGGAATCTCTCTCGAAGCTGATCCAGCGCTTCGGGCATTGCGTACAATGTGTAACATAGAATACGTCTCTCCTTAAAGAACGGCGCCAGTTGCTCACCATACTGGTCGCACGCGGCCCCGATTCCCTTGACGAGACTGTTTCCGGTGGCCGCAAAATCATCCGCCACCAGCAGAAGCGCATCCTGATCCACTTGCCTGCGGAGCCACGCTCCCATCGACTTCAACGGCCCGGATTTCCCTGGACGAAGCCTGTTCCTGAGTTCCCTGGTTAGAGTAACGCCGCTCTTGAGCCCGCCATCGACATACGCGATCGCCAGGTTGTCCCTTCGGCGCCGCAACTCTTTCCACACGCCTCGCCCAGTTGAACGTCGCTTATCGGCCACCGCCTCCTCCAAGCTCAGGATCTTCTGAGCGTACGCGCCATCCGACACGTATCCTACTTCCGCCAACCGCCTGAGTAGCAAGTACGCCAACTCAATTCGAATTTCGTCGTCGAACTGCAAAAGCCAACTACGTAGCTGCGCGACATCCAGTTGCCTTCCCAAGTAAGTCAATCGCTGCGCGACAGCTATCAAATCGTCATCGCTCACCGGCAGGGTCGGTGCCCAAACTGGTACATGTCGTCGCTCGGCTTCGATCCCCGATTCTTCTTGCGCTCGACGCTTCGCGCAATATGACCGCCATTTGGGCAGCAGAACTGTTTCTGCTTCCCTCCCCAACCACTCACGGAGGATCGGCAGGGCAATCTCGTAGCCGTCGGAAGAATCCCGCGTCAACACTCGCCGTTTGAGGAGAAGCGATACGATTCTGTCAATGTCCGCTCGTGGGAGTTGTTCCGATGCGCTAAGCCCAATCTCTATTTGACCTTCCAAAACGTCTTCAATGCGTTCAAACCGCCCGCCACGACCAATGACAGCCAGGGCCAAACAGGTTTCGGCGGCCAGTTTTCCGTGCTCTGTCTCGTCAAGAGTTGGGTTGTCGCTCCAATAATGAGCGAAATTGGATTCTCCTGAGGTGCGCATAATACGCTCCCGCGCCTCAGCGACGTCGGTGATGCCAACATAGGTCTTCTGCTCACTCATACAAAGCTGAAACAGCGCATAGCAGAGCAGATGCATGTAAAACGGGTTGCGTCCGCAATAATCCACCACGTCCTCAACCGCGGACTCGTCAAATTCTATATGTCGCGTGACAGGCTTCATCACGAGTTCTCTACAATCGTTACGTGACTCGATCGAGTCGAGGTACTCGTTGGTCCACTTGTTAAGTTCGTTCTCGTGGCGACGGTAGATCTTCTCCATTCTCTCGCTACCGATGAGCAGGAACGTCAATCCGACCTCCGAGAGAGATCTTAGCTGTTTGGCGAAGACCTCACCCCTCGTCCCCGTGTAATACGCGGAATCAAGATCGTCAAACTCGTCGATAATGAGGATAAGCCGCCAATCTGGTCTATCTCGAACGACTCGTTCCACCCACGGGATGAGTTGCGCCATGCTTGCCCCGAAATGTTCATCCTCAGGGATGCTGGCGCTCGGGAGGTCCATTTCGTTGGCAAGACGCTCCGCCACCCTGTGCGCCAACTGTCCCTCATGCAATCCCTTGACCTCACCCATCCGCAGATACACGCAAGCCACATTCGCACGCTTTCTTAGTTCGCCTGCCAGTACTTGAAGGACGGAAGTCTTCCCGATCCGCTTCTGTCCCCATACGAAGCAGGAATTGCCAGCCATAGAGTTCAACTCCAGACGCTGCAGAATGTCGTCGCGACCGAACAGACCCTCCCGCTCCTTGATCGCATTGTGACTGTAGGGAGGATAGTCGCGGAGCTTGTCCCAGTCCGGTTGCTGGATCTGCTGAATCAGCTCGACAGCGTCTTCTTGGATTTCGACAACTCCGGTGCGAGTCGTGCAGCGCCACTGGATCGGCACCCTCACCGAGTCCACGTCTCCACTCACAGCCACCTCAATCCGTACGCGTTGTTCCGACTGTCCGCTCACGTCGAACGGGTCCTTCGGCTCAACAACCCGCAATGACACCTGAGCATCGTTACCCAAATCCGACAACTCCACTTCCGTCGCGCGGCCGGGTCCTGAATTGCGAAGGCGACCTGTGATCATCAAGGGTCGGTCGCGTTTCGTGAGGTCGACCTTATACAGTGCCGAGACGAGGCGAAGATGAGGTAGCGTGGCGGCTTGAGTGCTTTCCACGACATCGTCCGCCAAATCCAAGACCTTGTCGGTGACCACCTGCACCACGTCATACCAGAGTTGAGAGCCACTCCAGTTATCTGCTCGACCAAGGAGAGCAGTAGCATGTTTCCGTACGCCGGGAACCCGATGGAGGATGCCATCCGTGTTCCGCCGCTGGTAATCTTCACACAATCTTCGGAATTCTACTCCTACCAGAAGCGGGATCTCGGTCAGGAGAGGACGCTCAGCTACCAAGGCGAGTCGCTGAAAAGCCCTTGCACGCTTCAAGAGCTCGATCGACGCGTCCTTTGCCGTGCCAGGAGTGGTCGCCGTAAATGAGTCAACGGCAGCTTCGAGAGCGGCTCTTGCTGTCGAGACAGCGGCAGCGGCGCCGGGGCAGAGGTCCTTTTTTCGGGCAGCGTGTATCCCGAGCGTTGTAGCAAGAGCTTCCTTTAACTTGAAGGCCAAATCATGCACGAGCGGCGGCAACGGCACTCGGCGGTCCCGAAAGCGCAGGCACATGGCACCCAGCGCAGTCGCGAGATCGCTCTCGACAAAAATTGCCCTTTCTTGAATCAACGAATCTAGGTCGTCGAACTGATGTACCGCGCCTCGTGGTGAACCCCAGGCAGCGAGTGTCTCTACCACGACTTCATTGACATCGCTAGCCGCGACGTAGAAGAGCTTCGCCAGCGACCATTCGCCTGCGCCCAGAGTGTCGCCAGCCTTACGGTGAACGATTACCTGCTCACGGATCATTTCCAGCGCCGTGGCGTGGTCACGCACGCTTTCCCTGAACCGCGGAATCTCCCAACAGCATATGCGCCCGTCTTCGAGTTCCGAAAAGCCGACAAGCTCGTCGTTCATGCTTGCCCAGTCCATTCTTAGCGCACCTGGGCTAGCACTGTCCGTTCGGTCGCTGAGGTTAGGACAGGCTTTCTTGAACTTGTATAGGAGTCGATCCCGTCTCTTAGGCGCAAACCGGGATAGGAGTCCAAACACAAAATCGGACTCAACCTCCAGATCCGCCGATGGTATTTCATCAAATAGTCTGCTTAGCATCGCCTCGGGACCCTCACGGCGCCCGAGCGCGAGTTCTCGCTCGATCTCCACAAGTCGTTGCCAGGTTAGCGTCACTTCGTACTCCACCGTTGGAATGTGTTCAAGTGAAGCCCCTCCTCGTGCTTGGAAATGATTGATGAACGGAGGGCGGCCCTTCGGCCCTTCGTCGCCAGCGTACGTCCGCGATCGCGTCCACCAGTTGGCGGATGCGCTCGCGGACGTACTCGGCTATCGCCTCCCGGCACTTCCGTATCTTGGCGGCACCATCGAGTGACGAGTACGGTAGGAAGCCGCCCTAAGGAAGGCCGACGCCCAATGCTTCGTCTTGTTCGTCCCGGGTCAGCAAGTCTTCGCGGTAGGCGACGATCCCGGCGGTCATGGACAGTCCGTCCCCCCCCTTGCCAAGACGGGCAAAGGCGAGCAGCAGATGTAGTACACGGGGTCGCCGGAGAATCGGAACTGTGGATTCGGCGCTTCCTCGAT
This sequence comes from Longimicrobiales bacterium, assembly GCA_965221785.1. Taxonomy (GTDB): domain Bacteria; phylum Gemmatimonadota; class Gemmatimonadetes; order Longimicrobiales; family Gaopeijiaceae; genus BD2-11. The sequence continues at coordinate 2,099,665 of CBDCSR010000003.1, read as the reverse complement.
GAACACGTAGGGACACCCGCTGGCGAACTCCGCGCCCGCCTTCGGAGCACTTCCTCCTCGATGTCTTCAACTTGCTTCTTGTTCAATGGTACCCTCCGCTTTCGGCTACGGATGTAGGTTGCGTGGGTAACGCGCTTCGGCAAGCGACCTACCGGGAACAGGGTGACGCAGCACAAGGACGATGGCGTCGCGGACGCAACCGGAAGGCCAACACAGCTACGGGCCATCGGGAAACAAACCTCCCTCCAACACCTTATCTCGCTCAAGCTAGAGGCGCGCGATCAGGGGTCGGAGCACACGGTCGACCGCTGCCAGATGCTTGAGAAGCCAAGCATGGTAGTCGGGCCACTCATCCCGGTTGCGCAGATTGATGGTTTGGCGAACGTAAAGACGGCACCTCTGTACTTCGGGCGCCTGGCCCCAAACAGCTACGAACCCGAGCGCGTCTTCAATCTCGCGCCTCCGTCTTCTCAGCGCGTCGAAGTGTTGGTGTGCATTCTTGCTACCGATGATCAGCTCTACTCGCAACTCGTTGCTCCCGTACGTCTGGTCCTTCGCGTTCCAAAGCGACGCCACCGCCAAGAGCTCGAAGTGCGAGCGGCCGATTGCGTACCCGGTGCAGTGATGCGGTTGTGGCTTCCGGGAGCGTAGCGTGTCCGAGTTGGTTTCCAAGAATGCCTTGAAGTCTCTCCAGAATTGGAGATAGAGCTGCCGGTTCTCGTTGAGTTGGTCCTCGGGGTGAGTGATTCCATCCTCCCCCGGTGCTTTTCCTGCTCCGGTCACCTCTTGCTGCGCCGCGTCGAATGCCGAGAGGTCGGACTCCGAAACCCACGACGGCGCGAGCAGTCGCAGGGCCTCGACCATCAGGAGCTTCAGGCGATAGCGGCTCCGGCCTTCGCTGTCCTCGAGGGTGTCCAGTACCATTGCGGTCCCGGGCTTCTTCGCAGCCCCGAAACCAGGTGTGTAGTTCACTCGCTTCGCGAGGGCGGCCAAGATGCCGGCGAATGCCGACGACTCCCGGCCAATCTCTCCGAGCAGCTCATTTCGCGTCAACCCGTGTGGGCCGGCCTTAGCGAGAGCTTGGTATAGCTCACGTTGACCCCGTGGCACGGTCCGCCGTGTAAGGACGCGAAGGCAATCCTCAATCGTTACCTCCTCCCCCGCGGTCACTCGATCCGAGAACCGGGTCTCGCCAATGGCCCGCTCAAACCAGATTATCGCAGCCCTCCCGGCAAGATGTTCCACGGGCTCAATCTCGCGACCGTGCTTTAGGCCGTTGCGGTATCGGCGTAGTGACGTGATGTGCCGTTCGAATTCTCCCTTACGCATGAACACCGGCTCGAAACTCACCCAGACGTTCTTCTGGAGGATGATCCGGTCGTAGTCCGAAAAGTCGCAGAAATCTAGGCGGTCACGGTGGGTAACCTGAAGGGAACCGTCCGCGTGAGGGTGTAGGGACTGCTGCTGTAGCAACCTCTTCTGGACACCTGATCGCGTATCCGGAGGTACGAGCTGTCGCCAGTACTTGCCGCCCGCCATCTCCAGCAAGACCTCGTCGATCAAGTCTCTGAGGGCGGTTTCGAGACGATCCAGCCGGGTATTCTCCTGACCCGCTGTAAACCCTTCATCGGGCTCGATCACGGCACCGATCGTCGAGTATACGCAACGGCGCACAATCTCGGCCCGGAGCGCGCGCTCTCGCGCCGCAAGGAAGCGATCGTAGTCGTCGTCACGCATCGCCTTCATGGCGGAGTCGTCTACAAAGTGACTCGCGAGGACTTCCCGGACGCGTTCGCGGCCCAAGTCCGCCTCCATCTCCGCGAGGTACCTCGATGGCCGTTTTGCGTGGATCACCCGCCGATTCGTATCAGCACTGATGAGGGTCCTATTCAGAACGGTGTTCTGGAGATCCGCTGGTACCTCTGACCCCTTGAAAAAGGCCTTCGGAAACATGTGATGGTCGTCGAGGTCATGTAGCTCGATCGATTGGCCCGTGAAGAAATCCTGGGCGCCGCGTAGCGCGATCAAACAGTGAATCCCCCTGTAGACTGCGCCCGAACGAACATTCCCCAGCTCCCGCCTGACTTCGTCCTTGTGCGTCGGGACGGCATCGGGCACGGCAGCATCGTCGGCGATCCAAGCTTTGACTTGGGTGATGTCCCGGTAACTCTTGGATTCTGTCGAGCCGCCGTAACGCCCCGCGAACACTGAACTCCAATACCAGTGGTCAATCTTGTCGTAGGCGACCGCAGCAGACCCGGATTGGATGCTGACATGATTCAGCATCAAGGCGAGAGGCGTCACCATCGTGGAGTACGGCGCGCTGGCGCGCGGGACGACCCCGTATCCACCCGACGCGGTGGATTGCAGGCGTTCGAGCGCGGCTTCGATGGCGTCAGTGGCCCTATTCCAGTCTTGCTCGAAGGACGTGCCATCGAGGAGGATGAGATCCTTCCGCTTGCATTCCTTGCCTCGAAGCAGGGCGATTACTTGAAGGGTGAATGTGGAGTAACGCTCGCTTTTAGGATCCGATACGGCGGCCAGCCGCGAATGCTCTTCTATCGCGTCGTCCCAGAGATCGCGAAGCGCAATTCCATCTCCCCACAAACGAGCCGTGAGAAGCTCGAATACCCCGAGTGGCGCACCGGTGCGGTTTATCCTCTCGAAGACCTCGACAACCGTCGCGAGCGGTGTGCTCCGGGGAAGCGTGGTCACCGCGACTTGGAAGTTCAGGAATTGCCTCGCTGACACCATGAGCCGCTTCAGCCGTTGTTCGTCGACCTGACCAGCCTCCGCCAGGTAGTCGCGATAGCCGTTGTACCAGTCCATCCAAGCTTCCCAGCTCCTGAGAGCGCTCAGTGCAATGCAACCCTCAGCGTATTGGAGCTCACGTTGGTCGAAGAGAGGCGGAACCGACTTCTTGTACGCCGGGAGACTATAGACAGCCTCATCCCACCGCTCGTTGACGGCTGCCTCGATGTTCAGGAAGAAGCGATACGGAAAGGACGTGCCTTTGAGGTTGATGTCGGGACCGTAGAGCGCGTAGTGGATGCTTGTGACCCGTTGCTGGCCGTCCAGAATCATCGTCGCCGGATGAGGCACGACGCCCTCGACGCCCTCAATGATGCGAGGCCTGAACGGTACGCTGTCGGGAACCACATTGAGCGTCAGGAGCGAACCGATGAAGTAGTCGTTTAGGACGCTTACGACCAGTTCTTCAACTTGCCTTCGGTTCCAGATGAACGAACGCTGGAACTCGGGGAGAACAACCCTTCCTTTGCGCGTATCGCCGACGATGTCGATCAAGGAGTCCTTCGTTGGATGCATATCAGTTTCACATGCGTGAGGGGTGCTGTACGGTCATTCCTCGACTTGGGTAGTCGGGGCTCACCAACGCCCAAACGTTCTCGGTCTCGTCTCCCGGCACCTGCTTGCCGTCCTGATCGCCAGACCCATCTTATCACCCTATCTTGGGTACGCAAGTTGCTCAACGCATATGGCTTGTCGTGGTCAACGCAGACTCTTGATCCACAGCAACGCATAGGCTCATCAATGGCCTTCCCCTCGATCTTCGGGCATCGGCCTCGCGAGACCAGAAAGCTCTGCGGCTCGACGCAGGAGAGTCCATCAGGGCCTCCTCGTAGTCCGAGATGACTCCCGAAGGATTCCTGCGGCTGGTGAACGACATCACCATCTGGAAGAAGGGTAGCCGCCGGGCGCCCCACAAGCCGCTCCTGCTTCTTCTGATGCTTGGACGCTCCTTCCAGGGCGAGACACGCCTGATCCCATTCTCCGAGGCGGAGACGCGCTTTGGAGAGTTGTGGCGCCGATTCGGCCCGCCGAGGCGTGGGCTCGTTCAGTATCCGTTTCAGTATCTCGTGCACGATGGCATCTGGGAGATCCGCCGAGCATCCGAGCTGCCTTCGTGGGGCAGGGGTTATCTCCGTTTGACGGATCTGAGGAAGCATGATGTCGAAGGAGGATTCACGAGCGAGGTCTCCGAGTTGCTGGAGTCCGACCCGGAGCTGGCCCTCAGAGCCGCCCGACTCCTCCTCGCGAGGCACTTCCCGCTCTCTCTGCATGACGAGATTCTCGAAGCCGTCGGCCTCTCCTACGCGTGGTTGGTGCCGGGATCACTGGCCGTGCGCGAGCCCGGCGAGAAGCAGCGAATGGTGATCTACCGCAGGCCACGACGCCTGATATTCCGTAAGGAGGTGCTGGAGGCGTACGACGAGCGCTGTGCGATCTGCGACTTCGATCTCCGGATCAACGATGAACTGCTGGGACTCGAGGCCGCGCACATCCAGTGGCACTCCCACAAGGGGCCGGACGATGTGTTCAACGGCTTGGCCCTCTGCCTGCTTCATCACCGGGCGCTCGATCGGGGCGCGGTTGGACTGGAGGCCAGGGGCACGGGCTATCGCGTGCTGGTTTCCGGCCAGGTCCGGGGGAGCAACCCGAGCGAGAGCCTCCTCTCCGTTTTCTCAGGGCAGCTCATCCGGCCTCCGCGAAACAAGTTGCACGTGCCTCATCGTACATACGTCGACTGGCACCGGGCGCAGGTCTTCCGGAACTGAAAACCGACCGCCTCTTGGGAGCCCGTCGGAGTCTGCACGAGCTAGGGCACTATCAGGTCTCAGGCATCCGCCATCCGCGCGGCCAACTCCTCAACCGTCTCGCAGTCGAGGACCGCGTCGGCGATGGCCGCCGTGCGTTCCGCGTCGGTCACACTGCCGGGCACCGGTGCAAGATGATCGGCGGCGCCCGGACCAAACTTCTCGGCGACCAGCCGTTCCACGAGTTCGCGTTCCACATCCACCCATCCCTGCTCGACTCCCTGAGCCATACCCAACCCGATGCCCCTCAGCCAACCCTTCTCGACACCCTTGCGCCGACCTTCTTCGACGCCCTCCCTGAACCACTGCCTGTTCAGTTCTTCATCCCCGTTGCGTACCCACTCGATTAACCTCGCAATCTCCGCAGCCGCCTCGCCGGGAGCCGGGGCTTCGGCGTCACTCCCAGGAAATGGACTGCCACCCCATCCTGCCACGTCGACCCAATGCCTGAGGCAGTCCAGGAGTTCCGGCGCTTCGGTTCGGTCGACCCAGTCCGCCAGCGTCTCCGTCAGCTCGTCCAACTCCTCCCGGGAGTCGACCGCTTCGATCTCCGCGATGTCGGCGAACCTGTTGTGCGCCGGCAACCGCGCGATCGCCCTGATGCGCTCCTCTTCGGAAAGGCGGCTGAGCGTCGGGAGAAAGTAGGCGGCTGCGGCGACACCGATCCTTCGCTCGACCAACCCGGACAGCAGCTCGCGTTCCCCTTCGATCCGACCCCGCTCGACACCTTCCGGGATTCCCAGTTCGATGCCTTCCAGTCGACCCCGCGCGAAGCCTTCAGGCCGACCCTGTTCGATTCCCTTCTCGAGCCATTGCCGTCTCTCCTCCTCACGCCACTTCCGCACTCGATCGATCAACGTCATCGCCTTCCCCCTCCCCAACAGGATCCCTGATTTCCGGTCCTTCGCCCCCATTCGATTTGTCGCCAGTGACCATTCGACCAATCCGGAGCGAAGCCGACTACGACGAGGCGCTGGGTGAGATCGACCGCCTCATGGGGGTCAGCCCTGGGACACAGGAATCCGACAAGCTGGAGATCCTGGTGACCCTCGTCGAACGGTACGAGTCGGAGCACTGGGCCATCGAGGCTCCGGATCCGATATCGGCAATCCACCACGTCATGGAGGCCCGTGGCTTGCGGCAGAAGGACCTCGCGGCACTGATCGGATCGCAGTCGCACGCATCCGAAGTTCTCCCGCGGCGTCACTCCTTCGAGTGACGGCGAACTCCAGCACGCAGTGTCTCGAAGTACGTTGCGTCGGCGACGAGTGAGGGCGGTGAATCCGCACCCTCCAGCAGGAGGGCGCGAAGTCGCTGCCGATTTCGACCGTCGCGAATCAGTTCCCATTCAGCCATTCGTTCGCCCCCGATTCTTCTCCATTGTTCGTCGGCGCCCAGCCAAGAGCCCGGTAGCCGGTCTACACCGGACCTACCCCGGCCCTTCCCTCTCACGCGCGGCTCGCCGGACGATGCCCCGAACCCCCAAGCAGCCTCCAAGGTCGAAGCACGACGCCTCGTACAAGAGCCTCTTCGCAAGTCCGCGCACCGTAGCGGACACGTTGCGCTGCGCCCTCCATGAGCTCGCTACCCGCCTCGACTTCTCCACGCTTGAACGGCTTCCGGCCAGCTTCGTCACCGAGCACCTGGGACAACGGCATGCCGACATGCTGTGGAGAATCCGGATCTCGGAGGGCACATGGCTCTACCTGCTGGTCCTGCTGGAATTCCAGTCCACCGTCGACCCTCGCATGGCGTTGCGCATGATGGACTACACCGTGCGCGTGCTTCAGGGTCTTGCCAAGAGCGAGCTCGGGCCCCTTGGCGAGTTCCCGTTCGTCCTGCCCATCGTCGTCTACAATGGGGACCGGCGTTGGAACGCGGCAACGGACATCCGCCATCTGTTCCCCCCGCCGCCAGATCGATTGGTTGGATACGTTCCCCGGCATAGGTATCTTCTCATTGAGTTGGCAAGCAGGAGGAGCAAGCAGAGATGACGTTGATCGAGAGAGTGCGGACGTGGCGTGAAGAAGACAGACGGCAGTGGCTGAAGGAGGGCGTCGAGCGAGGTCGTATCGAAGGGGAACGAGAATTGGTGCGCCGACTCATCTCTCGGAGGTTTGGTCCGGCTACCGCGGACCGGCTCGTCCCGGTTCTTGACCCTCTATCCGACCCCGAGCGCATCGCCGCCATCGCCGACGCGGTCATCGAATGCGAGACGGTTGACGAACTCATCGCGCGCGCAAGAGAGGTGGCCGAGGCAGCGTAACATCGCTCACGTATCGTCAGGGTTGTCCTTCGCCAGGTCCGTCTTCCCGTAACTCCGCCGGGATACCTCGCCGGCCGCAACGCTGGAGGGCCATCCCCCCACCACCCCCCCGCCCTGTGCATCCCCAACCGGCGCGGCTAGCTTGGATGCACATCGAACGCCACTCGACCGAACACCCGGGAACCCATGCTCATCCCCTCTGCCGCGCACCCCCTCCGCACCCTCGCCGTCCTCCCCCTCGCCCTGACCCTGGCGGCCTGCGGCGGCGATGATGCGAGCGGCCCCGAGGAGGTCGTTTTCCAGGACCCCGCCGAAATCAGCTACGCCTCGTCCCTCGGCGTCGACCTCTCCGCGATGGAACTGCAGGCGTCCGGGCTCTACATCAGGGACCTGCAGGAAGGCGAAGGCGAACCCACTGTCGCCGGCGATGTCATGGTGGTTCACTACAGCGGCTGGCTCAACGACGGAACTCTCTTCGACTCCTCGCACAGTCGCAACACACCGTTCCCCGTCCTGATCGGCGCGGGCCAGGTCATCGCCGGGTGGGAGGAAGGACTCCCGGGCATGAGGGTCGGAGGCGTGCGCCAGCTCGTCATCCCCCCGCAACTCGCCTACGGTGCGCAATCCCCAAGCCCCGCCATCCCCGCGGGCTCCGTGCTGATCTTCGAGGTCGAGCTGCTGGAGGTGAACCCGTAGGGATTACAGCTTCGGAAGCGTAACCCCTTTCTGGTCCTGGTACTTGCCCTTCCGGTCCGCGTACGCGATGCGCGGCTCCCGGTCTCCCTGCAGGAAGAGCAGCTGGGCGATGCCCTCGTTGGCGTAGATCTTCGCGGGTAGCGGCGTGGTGTTCGAGATCTCGAGCGTCAGGTGGCCGCACCAGGTGGGCTCCAGCGGCGTCACGTTGACGATGATCCCGCAGCGCGCGTACGTCGACTTGCCCACGCACACCACCAGCGTATCGCGCGGGATGCGGAAATACTCGACGGTGCGTCCCAGGGCGAAGGAGTTGGGCGGGATGATGCACGCATCCTCGGGGATGTCCACGAACGAGCGGTCGTCGAACTTCTTGGGATCGACGATCACGTTGTGCACGTTGGTGAACACCTTGAAGTCGGGGGCGACGCGGATGTCATAGCCGTACGACGACAGGCCGTAGGAGATGCACCCGTCGCGCACCTGTCCGGCCTCGAACGGCTCGATCATCCCGTGCTCCTCCGACATCTTCTGAATCCAGTGGTCGCTTCGGATGGGCATGCGGGATCGAGGGGGGTGAGATTCGAGAGGATGCCCGCCGGGCGCCGGCGCGCGGTCCGCGGCGGACGATGGCGGACGCAACATAGGAAGACGGCTCGCGGGATTCAAACCGGTTGCGCCGCAGTCGACGGGCCACATTGGATCGCCCGCCCGTCGTGCATTATTTTGGCGACGATGTCGTTTGCCGAATCGTGAACAACCGTTGAGTGATTTCGAGGGAGGCCCGGGATGCGTGTGATGTCAAACCTGCTGATGCTGCTCACGGCGCTGGTCCTCGCCGGCGGCGCCGAACTCTCCGCCCAGGCCGGCTCCGGCCCCGACTCGGCCGACCCCGAGGCGATGGCGCTCGTCGACGCCTGGATCGAATCGGTCGGCGGCCTGGAGACCTACGCCGGCTTCCACAGCGCCCGCTACACCTTCACCACCGAGCTCTACGACCCCGAGACCGGCCGCATGCGCCGCGCCCGCCCGCGCTACGTCACCATCGCTCGCACCGACATGGGCGAGCTGGCGCGCATCGACCGCTGGGAGGGCAACGACTACATCCAGCAGGGCTGGGACGGGGTCGCCGACTGGGCCGTCCGCAACGGCGAGCCGCTCGAACCCGGCGACCGCGACCGCGACGAGGTGCGCTACGTCTCCGGCGACGTCAACTACTGGATGGCGCTCCCCTTCAAGCTGCGCGACCCGGGCGTGCACCTCGCCTACCAGGGGCGCGACGCCCAGGACCGACACGACGTCATGGTCACCTTCGGCCAGGGGGTCGGCAGCGACGTCTGGCACTACTACTTCGAGGACGGGCGCACCTGGCCGGTCGAGGTCACCTACCAGACCGGCGGAACCGGCGGCGTCGACCACAACCGGTGGACGGACCTGCGCACCGACGAGGGCTATCCCTACGTCGGCGCCCGCGTCCACGTCAGGCAGGGCCGGGTGTGGAAGATCCTGCGCATGAGCGACGTCGAGATCAATCCCGCGGACCTCGACATGGCGGTGTTCTCGCGCCCGTAGACGCGGCTTCTAGCTCAGCGCCGCCATCGTCGAACGCACGTGCTCGGCGCTGCCGTCGAGCATCGCCTGCTCCTCGTCGGAGAGCGTCAGCTCGACCACCTCCACGAGCCCGCCCGCGCCCAGCTTGCACGGCACCCCGAGGAAGATGCCCTCGTGGCCGTACTCGCCCTCCAGGTACGCCGCGCACGGCAGGATGCGGCGCTTGTTCTTCACGATCGCCTCGGCCATCTGCACGGCGGCCGCCGACGGCGCGTAATAGGCGCTTCCGGTCTTCAGGTATCCCACGATCTCCGCGCCCCCGTTGCGCGTCCGCTCGATGAGCGCGTCGATGCGCTCGCGCGGCAGCAGCTCCGTCAGCGGGATCCCGCTCACCGAGGTGTAGTTCACCAGCGGCACCATGGTGTCGCCGTGTCCCCCGAGCACCAGCGCCTGGATGTCCGCCACGCTCACGTCCAGCTCCAGCGCCACGAAGGAGCGGTAGCGGGCCGTGTCCAGCACGCCGGCCATGCCGATCACGCGCTCGCGCGGGAATCCGGTGGTGTCGAGCGCCACGTACGCCATTACGTCCAGCGGATTCGAGACCATCATGATGATCGAGTCGGGCGCGACCCGGGCGATCTCCGACGACACCGACGCCACGATGCGGGCGTTGGTGTTGAGCAGGTCGTCGCGCGACATCCCCGGCTTGCGCGCGATCCCGGCGGTGACGATGAAGATCTCGGACCCCGCCGCGCCCTCGTAGTCGTTGGCCCCCACCACGCGGGTGTCGAACCCCTCGATGGGCGCGCTCTCCCACTGGTCCAGCGCCTTCCCCTGGGGAATGCCGTCGATGATGTCGATGAGAACGACTTCCTCAGCCAGCTCCTTCTCCGCCAGCCTCTGGGCGCAGTTCTCGCCCACATGGCCCGCGCCAACCACGGTGATCTTTCGTGCGCTCATGGGATTCTCGGATTCCTCCTCGGGACAGGGGTGTGGGTAAGCAATTGAGCGGAGATGCTCAGCGAGTTACAACGACGACATCGCTGTCGCGGGTCGAGGTTGCCGGCGGTCACTACCCGCCGGTCTGGCTCAGCGCGATCAGCCCGCCGGAGCCTTCGGTGCTTCCCTGCACCAGCCAGTGGCGCTCGGGCTTGATGCGCAGCGTCTCCTCGACCAGCGGACGGATGTCGTCGCCGCGCCGGAGCGGGCTCCGCAGGTCCGTCTGGATCGAGCCGAACAGGCACGGCCGCAATTGCCCGTCCGCGGTGAGCCGCATGCGGTTGCAGCGGTCGCAGAAGTTGTGGCTCATCGGGGTGATGACGCCGATGGTGCCGGGCGCGTCGTCGAAGCGGTAGTAGGTCGCCGGGCCGTTGCCCAGCGGGCCCTCCACGGGCTTCAGGTCGCCCAGTTGCCGCACCCGATCAAGCGCCTCGTTGCACGAGATGAAGCTGTCCGCGGACAGGTCGGTGTTGGAGCCCGTGGGCATGATCTCGATGAAGCGGATGTGCCAGGGACGCTCGCGCGTGATGGCCGCGAAGTCCGCGATCTCGTCGTCGTTCGAGTCGCGCATCAGCACGACGTTGAGCTTGATGGGGTGGAAGCCGACCGCCTCGGCCGCGTCCAGCCCGCGCAGCACCTTGTCGAGGGTGCCCGGCCGCCGCGCGATGGTATCGGCCCGGTCCGCGCGCAGCGAGTCGAGTGAGATGTTGACCCGGTCGATCCCCGCCGCCTTCAGCTCCTCCGCCTGGTCCTCGAGCAGCACCGCGTTCGTGGACAGGGCGATGTTCTCGATGCCGTCGATGGCCGAAAGCATGCGGATGAGGGATGAGAGGTCGCGCCGCACCAGCGGCTCGCCCCCGGTGATGCGCAGCCGCCTGAGCCCCATCTTCGCCATCACCCGCACCACGCGCGCGATCTCCTCGTAGTCGAGGATCTCATCGCGCTTGAGCCAGGGCAGCCCCTCCACGGGCATGCAGTAGACGCAGCGCAGGTTGCACTTGTCGGTGACCGAGATGCGCAGGTACTCGATGCGCCGCCCGAAGGAGTCGACCATGGAGCGCGACGCGGCGGCGTCCGGAAGGCTCCGCACCCTCGAAGAGGCCGGCTTGGTCTCTGGCATCATCGGACGCTCCCTGGTCCGCAGCGGACGGTCACGGGTCGCCGGCGCCGGAATGCGGGGCCGGACTTCCATCGGCAGGGGGAACCGTACCCCTCACCCACTCGGCGGCTCCCTCAACGTAAAACTCCTTTTTCCACACCGGAAGCCGCCGCTTGATCTCTTGCATGACGTAACGCGATGCGCCGTAGGCCTCCGCCCGGTGCGGGCTCGAGACCGCGACCACCACGCTCACCTCCCCGATCTCGAGCGCTCCCAGGCGATGCGCGACCGCCAGGTTGGGGGTGGAGAAGCGCTCGCTCGCCTCCTCCGCGATGCGTCGCAGCACCTCGAGCGCCATCTCCTCATAGCCCTCGTACTGCATCCCCGAGACCGAACGCCCGTCGGCGTGGTTGCGCACCGTCCCCAGGAACAGGAGCACGGCGCCGTCCTCGGGGGAGCCCACCCGCGCCAGCAGCGGCGCCGGGTCGAGCGGGCCGGCGGTGATCTCCGCGTAGGGCACGGGCGCCTAGCCGCCCGCCACCGGCGGGATGAAGGCCACCTCGTCCCCGTCGCGGAGCGCCGTGTCGGCGGGGGCGTACTCGAGGTTGACCGCGACCGCCGGCTTTGGCGGCAGCGCGCTGAACGACGCACCCCGGCCGCGCAGGCTGTCGATGAGATCGGCGACGGTGGCCCCTTCGGGGAGGTCCACCTCGGCGCTCGAGGCGCCGGTCAGCTCGCGATACGCGGCGAAGAAGCGCGCCTGGACTCGCACGGGAAGTGCCCCGTGCTCAACCGCCCGAATCGTCGTCCAGACGAACGACCTGGGAGCGGAGCAGTCTGGACGGCTTGAAGACCGGAACCGCGCGGGCGGGCACACGCACGGGATCTCCGGTCCGGGGATTGCGGGCCATCCGTGCCTTGCGCCGGCGCACCTTGAAGGTGCCAAAGCCCCTGATCTCGATGTTTTCGCCGGCGGCCACGGCCCGCTTGATGGCATTCAGGAAGCCATCCACCACCAGAGCACAGTCCTTCCTCGTAACGCCGGGTCCAATTGCGTCCGCCACCTGCTGGACGAGATCCGCTTTGGTCATGCGAAACCTGTGGGAACCAGAAACCTATGGGCGAGCACGGGGCTTAGGGTACGGGCAATCCGGGGGAGCGTCAAGGCAAGGCAGCGCGCGCCCCGACTGTCTAACCGGCCGCCTCCATCAGCGAGACGAAATCGTCGAACAGGTAGCGGCTGTCGTGCGGGCCGGGCGCCGCCTCGGGATGGTACTGCACGCAGAAGACCGGGAGGGAGCGGTGCGCCATCCCCTCCACGGTGCCGTCGTAGAGGTTGAGGTGGGTGAGGCGCAGTTCCGGTGCTCCCGGGATCGCGTCCCCGTCTCCGCCCCTGACCGCGAAGCCGTGGTTCTGCGAGGTGATCTCCACCGTGCCCAGATCCAGGTTGCGCACCGGATGGTTGGCGCCGTGATGCCCGAACGGCAGCTTGAAGGTCTCCGCTCCGAAGGCGCGCGCGATGAGCTGGTGCCCGAGGCAGATGCCGAACACCGGCACGCCGTCGTGCGCACAGCGGCGGATGGTGCCGATGGCCATCTCCACCGCGGCGGGGTCGCCCGGGCCGTTCGACACGAAGAGCCCGTCCGGCCGTTCGCGCGCAATCTCCTCCGCCGGCGTGTGCGCGGGGACGACGGTCACCTCGCACCCGCGCTCGGACAGGAGCCGCGGCGAGTTGGCCTTCACCCCCAGGTCGTAGGCGAAGACCCGGAAGCGGGCCGGGCCCGCCGGCTCGACCACGTAGCGGTCCGGCGTCGAGACCCCGCCCGCCAGGTCGAGTCCCTCCATGCGCGGATGGGCGCGGATGCGCTCGAGCAGCGCCTGCTCGTCGGTGTGGGCGTCGGCGATGGCCGCCCGCATGGCCCCGGCCGCGCGGATGTGGCGGGTCACCGCGCGCGTGTCCACCGACTGGATGCCGACCACGCCGTGCCGCAACAGGTAGTCCTCCAGCCCGGCGCTCGCCCTCCAGGAACTGTGTGTGCGCGCGACCTCGCGCACCACGAAGCCGGCAGCGGCCGGCCGCGCCGATTCCTGGTCGGCGTCGTTGACCCCGTAGTTGCCGATGAGCGGGTAGGTCATCGTCACCAGCTGGCCCGTGTAGGACGGGTCGGTGAGGATTTCCTGGTAGCCGGTCATGGCCGTGTTGAAGACGACCTCGCCGAGGGTCTCGCCGCGCTTCCCCAGGAAGAACCCGTCGAAGCGCCGGCCATCTTCCAGGAGCAGGCAGGCTTCGGCGCGCTTCGTGGTCCGGATCAAGGGCGGCGGATGGGTGGAGGGGCGACGGCGCGGCGTGCGCGGAGGAGCGTCGGCAGGAATCTAGGAAGTAGCGGGCGGGCGTCCAAGAGGAAGGGGCGTTCCGTTAGATTGCGGGCATGGTCTACATCCACGCCGACGAATCCTGCCTCGGCAACCAGTTCAAGGACCGGCAGCGGCCCGGGGGAGCCGCCGGACTGCTCGAGTTCTGGCGAGGCGACGCATGGGTTCGCAAGGATTTCTGGCTCTCCGAGGCCGACACGACCAACAATCGCATGGCGCTGATGAGCGCCATCGCCGGGCTGGGCGCGATCCGGAGGCCCAGCGGAATCCGCTTCGTCTCCGACAGCCAGTACCTGGTGCGCGGCATGAACGAGTGGGTGCGCGGCTGGCGCGCCCGCGGATGGAAGCGCAAGCGGGGCGCCGTCGAGAACGTCGAGCTCTGGCAGCGGGCGCTCGGCCTGGCCGAATCCCACAAAGTGACCTGGGAGTGGGTCCGCGGGCACTCGGGGAATCCCAGAAACGAGTACGTGCACGCCCTCGCGGTGCGCGCCGCGACCGAACAACTGGACTCGGGGGGCGCGGTGCCGTCGGGCTTCGAGGAGTGGCTGGAGGAGCAGCGCGAGACGAAGGAGCGCTACTTCGATTTCTTCGAGGGAGCGCCGCCCGGGGACTGAAGGCTCGCCCTGGAGCGTCACGGGGGCAGGAGCGTTAAACGAAGCGGCCCCCGGTTCGGCACGCCGAACTCGGGGGCCCTCTTCTCGCTGCCGGTACCAGTTCCTTCGCTTGAATCCCGGCCGCGTGCGGCCGACCGGCCCTGGTCCCTTTTCCCCTCGCCGCGCAGCGTGCGGCTCAGGTGCCCCTTCGCTTTCGGGGCTACTTGCGGAGGACAGCGACCCCTCCGCCGGCTCACCGGGGCTCAAGTCCCGGCTCGCGCCCGCTGCTGCGGCGTCCCGCCCAGCGAGCCTCCGCTCCGAACTGCTCTCCAGGGATGACCATCGCCATCGACTGTGAGCCTGCTGCGCTCGAAGCGGACTACCATGGTAAGGGTCCGTTTCGGCCGTGTCAAGGGGTGGATGGGACGAATTTCGGAAATTCCCGGCCGGCCGGGCGAGGCCCGAGCCAGGCCCTCACAGGATCCCTTCCATCTCCCTCAGGAAGAGGCGCGCGTCGAGCCAGTAGTTGGGGTAGGCGCGCCGGACATCCTCGAGCGAGTCCGTGGAAACGAGCACCACATCGCGGCCCTCCTCCTCGAAAGCGAGGTAGTCCGCGGAGGCCTCCTCGAGCTCGTCTCTTTCATAGGGGATGATGAGGGTCATCCCTTCGGCCGGCCTGCGCTCCAGCAGGAAGTAGTAGGCGCCGATGCGCTTGAACGTCGACATGTTGCGGATGAGCTGCCCGTACTCGCGCATGCGCGCCACCACGTTCAGGCGCGTGGCGTACTCCCGCACCTCCCGGTGAAGGGCGGACTCGCTGGAGGGGGTGTCCGGGACCGTCGGGAATCCCTCCTTGAGAGCGAGCGCCGAACTGGCGAGCGCGAAGAAGCGGAGCCATTCCTGCTCGCCCTCGCTGAACTTGAGGGCGTGGTGCAGGAAGGCTCCGGCGGTTTCCACGGCGGTCGCCCAGGCGTGCTGCAGCCGCGAGCGCATCTGGACCTCGATCACAAGCCCGTTGAAGGCGTCGTCGCTCCGGTAACGGTAGACGAGGTGCACTCCGCGGTATCCGGAAGGCTTGGGACGTTCGATGTAGTCGATGTTGCGGATGAGCTTGTGTCCCGAATCCAGCGCCAGGTACGCGTCGCGCAGTTCCCGCACCTGCTCGACGGTGTGGAGCGCGGCGCGGCATCCGCCCAGATCCTGCATCCGGGCGAGCTGCATGCGGGGGAAGCGGCGCAGCTTGGACAGGGTCGACGGCGTCGTCTTGAGCCTCTGGGAGACGACGGCGTCGCCCGCGATGCCCGTGGCCAGAGCGCGGAGCCGGTCGTGCAGCTCGCTCAGCGGGAAGCCGTGCGCGGCTCTCCAGTTGTTGAGCACCTGCATGTCTTCGCGGAACTCGGGGGATGAGCGGTCCCGGTCGGCGGTGGCGAGCGCCTTGCCGGCGCGGTTGATGCGCCCGCGCGAGTATCGGGGCGGGGTTCGGTCCACGGCGTCAGCGGGAGGCGACCGAGCCTGATGCGGGCACGCCCTCGAGGGAAAACACCTCGGCGAACGCGGACACCACGGCGTCCTCGACGGCCGCCATCGGCACGGGACCGCCGACGCATTCGGCGAGCGAGGTGACCTCGCGGCCGTGGATGCCGCAGGGGACGATGTTGGCGAAATAGTCGAGGTCGGGATCGACGTTCAGGGCGAACCCGTGCGAGGTGATCCAGCCGGAGGAGACGCGGATGCCGATCGCGGCGACCTTTCGTCCCCCGGTCCAGACGCCCGTGAGGCCCTCCGCCCGTGAGGCGGGCACTCCGAACGCCGCCAGCGCGCGGATGAGCACCTCTTCCAGGTCCCTCAGGTAGCGGTGCAGGTCGCGGCGCCCGGGGCGGAGCCGGAGGATCGGGTAGCCGACCAGCTGCCCCGGCCCGTGGTAGGTCACGTCCCCTCCCCTGCCCGCCTCGAAGAGCTCGATGCCGCGCTCGCGCAGCTGGGCGTCGCTGGCCAGGACGTGGTCGCGGTGGGCGCTGGACCCCAGCGTGACCACGTGCGGGTGCTCGAGCAGGAGAAGCTGGTCGGGGATCTCGCCGGCCGCGCGGCGGCGCACCAGGCCGGCCTGCAGGTCGAGGGCGCGCGCGTACTCGACCAGCCCCGGGCGGGTGACTTCGAGGGTCGCGGATTCCGGTTCGGATTCAACCAGGTCGGTTGCCCCGGGCGGCTCGGCCTTGAAGGGGGCCTGCGCGTAGTGGTCTCTGGCCAGGCGCATCGCAGGAGTCATCCCGTTGGTTGATGGAGCCCAGCGACCGAGGGGCCCGTGAGAAGCGTGTTCCCCCTGATCGCTCACGAATCTAACGGAACATGACCCGCCGAGCCCCCGGCTCGTCGTTGGCCAACTCCCCCATCAGCCGTACGTTGGTTCCCGGATTCATACGAGCGCCCGGCCGAGGAGGCGGGATCATGGCCCCGACCTTGCTCACATCGGGAGATCTTCTGCGGACCGCCGCCATTTGCGGGCGCGCGGCTCTGCTGTTGGCGCTGAGCGCGGCGGCGGCGGCGGCCCAGCAAACGGGAACCATCAGAGGCACGGTTGTCGACGTGTCCGGCGACGCGCTGCCCGGCGTCTCGGTGACGGCGAGCCGTGCCGGAGTGAGCGAGCAGGCAGCCACGGACAGCGCCGGTGCCTACGTCTTCACGGATCTGGCCGCCGGCGACCATGTCGTAACCGCCACCCTGTTCGGCTATCAGTCCAGGGAGCTTCAGGTCTCGCTCGGCGCGGGTGCCATCGAGACCGTCCCGATCGTTCTGCAGCCCGTTTTCCGGCTCAATCCGCTCAGTGTGGTGGCGGAGGAACCCACGGTCTTTGCGCGCAATTTCGTCGCAGAGCCGATGATGAGGCAGCAGTCGAGCATCACCGCCGTGACTTCGGTGATCGACAACCTGCCCGGCGTATCCGTGCAGGAGGGGGACGCGTACGCCTTTGACGACTGGTCGAGCAACGTGGCCATGCGCGGGTTCCAGGCGACCATCAACGATGTGCAGATCGGCACCACCATCGACGGATTCCCCAACGGCACGTCGGACTACTGGAGCGGCTCGAAGGCGAACCGGTTCGTGGACCCGATGAACCTCGGCGGCGTCGAGGTGTCGCAGGGGACGGCCGACATCGCCTCCCGGTCGGTCGAGGCGCTGGGCGGCACACTCGATTTCCAGACGCTCGACCCGGCCGTGGAGCGGAGCCACACGGCTTCCGTCACGATCGGCGAGAACGAGGGCCAGCGGTTCGCCGCGCGCGTCGAGACCGGATCGTTGTTCGGGGGCACGACGCGGGCGTGGGTCGCCGCGATCCGGCAGGAAGCGACCGACTGGATGGAGGGCTCCGCGAGGAACGAGCGGGAGCACATCGCCGCGAAGCTCGTGTCGTCCCACGGCCGCCTCGATCTCACCAGCTACATCTCGATCGACGACATCCGGGAGAACAACTACCAGCGGCTCTACAGCGAAGCCGACTTCCGGGCCGATCCGCGCTGGGACAGGCTGATCGGCAACTGGCCCGGCGTACCGTACCTGAACCAGTTCTACCGGCCGGGCTGGCAAACCGGGCGCACCAACACGTTCGCCTACCTCAAGGCCGACTGGTCCCCGGGCGATCTGACCTCCCTGAGCGCGGGCACATACTACCATCGCAACCGGGGACGGGGTGACTGGCTGCCCCCATATGTGGTCGACGTGGTCGACGACCGCGACGGACCGGAGTCGGAGCTGGCGGGCCGCCCCTCTGTCCAGGGTGGCACTCAGCTGGGAGTCGTTCGCTTCGTGGACGGCAACGGTGCCGCGGTCGGGCCGACGCCCGGCTGCACATCGTCCTACCTTTTCAACTACTACGGCTCCGGCGGACCGGAGGTCGACCCGGCATGCCATCCGCATGCGACCGCAGTGCAGTCGTTCCGCCACAGCCACTACGGAAAAGACCGCCTCGGCCTGACCATCGACGGGGACTGGTCCGTTGTCCTCGGCAGGGGAGGCAGCGCGCTGCGCGCCGGCATCTGGTACGAGGCCTCGCGGCGCCATCTCGGCCGGGACTGGCACCGGCTGCTGGATCCGACGCTCAACTTCAAGTCGGACGAGCAGGCCTACTGGCACCAGTACGAGTGGGACTTTCCGCAGGACGTCTTCAAGTGGTACGTCGAAGAGATGCTCTACTTCGGCCGGTTCGAATTGACGGGTGGCGTGAAGCAATACCTGGTCGGCGTGTCGCGCGAGGATCAGTTCGGCCTGGATCGGGCACTCGAGGTCGGTTCCGATTCCGATCTGCTCCTCTCGGGCGGTATCACCTATGAGACGCCGGTCGAGGGCCTGGACCTGTTCGTCGGCTACGCCGAGAACTTCAGGGCGATCGGCAGCACGCTGCTCGAGGTGCCGGGCCGCAGTCTGGACCTCCTGGAGCCCGAGACCGCTTCGAACATCGATTTCGGGCTGCGGTACGCGGGGCCGCGCCTCGCGTTGAGCGCCACCTCCTATTTCATCGATTTCGACAACCGGATCTTCTACCTTGGTCCGGCGACGCCGGCCGGTCCGAACTACCTCATCCCGGGCGGCGGCGGCTACTTCAACGCCGGCGGTATCGAGACACGGGGTATCGAGTTGTCCGCCACGCTGGCGATGTCGGGTCAGACATCGCTCTACACCGCCTTCACGCTCAACGACTCGAAATACCTCGGGACCGACGATCCGCTCATTGACGCCAGCCAGGGCATCGTGCCGGGCACGGACGTTACGGGCATTCCGCCTCGTCTCTGGGTCGTCTCCGTGGACCGCGCCGGACCCATCGGCGGGGGGCTGTCCGCGAAGTACACCGCATCGCGCCGCGTGAGTCTCACGGCGGACTGGCACACCGACGCCTACTGGCAGGTGGACGCCTACGTGGGCTTCAGGGGCGAAGCGTTGAGCGATCTGCTGCGGTCGATGGAGTTCGCGTTCGTGGCGAACAACCTGTTCGACACCCCCTATCTGTCCGCGATCACCGAGAACGCGGCCTGGCTGGGCGCGCCGCGCACGATATCGATGACCACGACTGTGTCTTTCTGACCGATCTGGGGGGCGCCCCTTCCCGGACGGTGACCCGGCCGCTGGCGGGTCGGATGCCGGGAGGAGTGCGTCCGCGGTCTGCTACGCGTCCTCGGGGAACTCGGCCAGAGTGGTGCGCAGGTCTGCGATGAAGCGCGCCGCGTCGGCCCCGTCGACGATGCGGTGGTCGTACCCGAGCGAGAAGAACGCGCGCTTGCGGATCGCCATCGCGTCGTGGCCGCTGGCCGGATCGGTCACCACCACGACCCGCTTCTCGATGGCGCCCGTCCCCAGGATGGCCGCCGTCCCCTTGGGGATGATCGGCATGCCCACCGCGGTGCCCAGCACCCCCGGATTGGTGATCGAGAAGGTCGCGCCCTGGATGTCCCCGGGGTCGAGCTTGCGGGCCCGGGCGCGCGCGGCCAGATCGGCGATGCGGCGCGCCATGCCCACGAGGCTGAAGTCGTCCGCGTCGTGGATGACGGGCACGATCAGGCCGGGGTTCAGGTCGACCGCGATGCCCAGGTTGACGTTGCCGCGGTAGATGACGTTACGGCCGGAGACCACGGAATTGACCATCGGGTAGTCGCGCAGCAGCCGCGAGCAGGCCCACGCGATGAAGGCGGTGTAGCTGACCCGCGCGCCGCGCGCCTTCCACGCCTCGCGGTTCTTGCGCCGCAGCTCGTCGACGCGGGTGAAGTCCACCTCGATGAAGGAGTGGACGTGGGGCGCCACCCGCTTCGCCACCACCATGTGGTCGGCGGTGAGCCGGCGGATCTTGTCCATCGGCTCCACGCGGTCGGCGGAGCGGGCGCGGAACTCGGGGTTGCGCACCTCTCCGTAGAAGGCCGTCCACAGGTCGTCGGCGCCGAGCACGGGACCGGGGGCGGCCTCGGGGGAGGGGGCGGCGGCGGAGGCCGCGGCGTCCCGCTTGCGCGCCTCGATGAAGTTCAGGATGTCCTGCTTGGTCACCCGCCCGGCGTGGCCGGTGCCGGCGACCCGGGCGATGTCGACGCCGTGCTCGGCGGCGATGCGGCGCACCACCGGGGTGGAGCGGCGGCGGAGGCGCTCCTCCGCGGTCGCGGGGGTGCCGGGGCGGTCGGCGGTCGAGGGGGGCTTGCCGGTTGTGGGGGCGGGGTGCCTGTCCGGCGCTCCGGCGGGCCCGCCGGCGGTTGCGGCGTCAGCCGCTTGCGCCCCGGCTGCCGCTCCGGCGGGCTCGCCGGCCACTCCGGTCGCGGCGGCGGGGCCCCCGGCCCCTGCCGGGTCGATCACGCCGACGATGGTTCCGACCTCCACCGTCTCTCCCTCCGGGACCGTGATCTCCACCAGCACCCCGCCGCTGGGAGACGGAATCTCCGCGTCGACCTTGTCGGTCGAGATCTCGAGAATGGGCTCGTCGACCTCGACGCGGTCTCCCACCGCCTTCAACCAGCGCGAGACCGTCCCCTCGGCGATCGACTCGCCCATCTGGGGCATCGGCACTTCAATGCGGGACACGACAGACACTCCGTTGCTTGCGGCAGCACGTTCGGGCTTCGGCGCCCGTCATCCCGGACACCATCAGTACTCTACAAGATAGCGGCACGTGGTGACGATGTCCGATACCCGGGGCAGAAAGTAGTCCTCCAGCCCGCCCGCGTAGGGCACCGGCGAATCGATCGCGGTGACGCGCAGAATCGGCGCGTCCAGCCACTCGAAGGCCTGCTCGTTCACGCGCATGGCGATCTCGCCCGCGATCCCCCCGGTGCGGGTATCCTCGTGGACGATCAGCAGCCGCCCGGTCTTCTTCACGCTCTCGGCGATCGCTGCGTCGTCCAGGGGAAGCAGGGTACGCAGGTCCAGGACCTCGATGCCGACCCCGTCGTCCTTCTCCAGCATCGCGGCCGCCTCCAGGCTGGCGTGCACCATCGCGCCATAGGTGACGATGGTCGCGTGCCCGCCCTCGCGCGCCCGCTGCGCCCTGCCCAGCGGCACCACGTAGTCTTCCGCCGGCAGCACTTCCCGCAGATGGGGCGCCCGGTAGAGGCTCTTGTGTTCTTCGAAGATGACCGGGTCGTCGTCGCGGATGGCGGCCTTCATGAGGCCCTTGGCGTCGTAGGCGGTGCTCGGATAGACGATCTTGAGCCCGGGGGTGTGGAAGAAGGCCATCTCCACGTTCTGGGAGTGGAAGGGGCCGCCCCGGTTGCCGCCGCCGACAGGGCCGCGCACCACCACCGGCACGCTCCCGCTGCCCCGGTAGCGTGAGGTGGCGAGGTAGTTGGTGATGACGTCGTAGGCTGGAGAGATGAAGTCCATGAACTGCATCTCCACCACCGGGCGAAGCCCCATGTGGGCCGCTCCCGCGGCGGCCCCGGTGAAGCCGGCCTCCGAGATCGGTGTGTCGATGACCCGTTCGGCGCCGAAATGGCCGAGGAAGCCGCGCGTCACCTTGAACGCGCCGCCGTAGACCCCGATGTCCTCGCCCATCAGAAAGACCGAGGAGTCCCGCTCCATCTCCTCGAAGAGGGCCTCGCTGATGGCTTCGAGCAGCGTCACCGGCTCCCCGCGCAGGGTCCTGGCGAGATGCTCCGGCCTCGAGTTGCTGGTCATGGTCCGGATTCCGGTCACGTTGGGGAAGTCAACGCGAGCCCGCGTTCCGGGGGCTCGAGGCGATACCAGGGGGGAGCGCCAGGCTCGCCGTCGTAGACGCCTCCGAGCGCTCGTTCTCCAGGGGGAGACGACTCGCCCAGCGCCTGCTCGCACGCCGCCCGGATTTCGGCCCGCGCGCCGCGCTCCACTTCGTCGAGGTCGGGGGCGCGGGCGATGCGCTTCTCGACGAGTCGCGCACGGAACCGGGCCACGGGGTCAGGCGGGTTCTCAGCCGGGCGATGTCCCTCGCCCGCCCTGGCGGCGAGGTGGACGCGTCGCGACACCGGACAGCCCCGGGCTTCCACCAGGGTGGTGCCCTTCCCCGACCGTGCCCGCTCGGCCGCTGCCAGCACCGCCCCATGGACGGCCAGTACGTCGCCGCCGTCCACCGATGCGCTCGCGACCCCGTACCCGGCCGCCTTCTGCCCGAAATCGCGCGCCCGCGTGTGGGCTCCAATCGAGGCCTCGGTTCCGGCCTGAACCACCACGATCAGGGGACAGCGCTGCGCGGCGGCGAAGTTGATGCCCTCGTGCCAGGCGCTGGTGGAAGTCTCGTCCTCGCCCGAGAAGACCAGTCCGACCCGGTCCTGGCCGCGCAGGCGGAAGGCCAGGGTGATGCCCGCCATCACCTCCACCATGGTCCCGGGCAGGGCGGCCGGCCCCACCAGCCCGCGCTCGAAGTCGGTGGGGCACATGCCGGGTTCCCGCCCGCGGCCCGGCGCGGAGTCGCGCGCAAGACACTGCCGGAAGAACTCGAGCGGGGTTCCCCCGAACACGAAGAAGGCGCCCGGATTGTCGGGGGTGGGCGCGATTGCGTCGCCGCTGCCGTCTTCCGCGGTACGCAGGGCGCGCGCGGCGCCTGCCGAGACGGCTTCGTATCCCGGTCCGCAGCGGGTGGCCGCGGGAACCTGGCCCTGGTCGCGGAGGCTCTTCAGCCGCGTGGCGGCGGCCCGGTGGAGGGCGAGCGCCCGGTAGAGGTCGACGGGATCATCGCGCCCGGCCACGGTCAGCGTCGAGCGGCGCTGCGTCAGCGTCCGTTGGGCGGGGGCGGTGTCCCGTCCGGCTGCGGGTCGGGTGGGGGCGGGATCTCGCCCGCGGCGGGTACTTCGACCGGAGCCGCCTCGTCCGCGGGAGCGGCTTCCTCGAGCCCGGGAAGGACCGGCGTCGGCGCAACCTGCTGCTGGCTCTCGCGCAGAATGGAACTCGGCGCCGTGGCCCGCGACGACATGATGGACAGGACCAGCGCGAGCATCATGAAGATGGTGCCCGTGGTCCAGGTGGTGCGCGTAAGCACCGAAGCGGCCTGGCGGCCGGCGAGAATCCCCTCCGTCGGGCTGGCCCCTCCGCCCATGGCCGCCAATCCGCCTCCCTTGCCTGCCTGGAGGAGGATGACGACCCCGAGGATCAGGCCATCCAGTACGAGTAGGAACAGAAGAAAGCCATACATCGTCTATATCCGGCTATATCGCCCGGTTCGAGGAATCGGCGTAAACCATCGTCCCGGCCCGCTCCACTGTCAAGCGGTTCCGGCCCCCGTTCACGGCCGGGCGGCTTCGGCGATGCGCGCGAAGGAGTCGGGGTCGAGGCTCGCTCCGCCCACCAGCACGCCGTCGATGTCCGGAGAGGCCAGCAGCTGCGCGGCATTCGCGGGATTCACGCTTCCCCCGTAGAGGATGCGCACCGAGGCGGCACGCTCCTCGCCCCAGGCCTCCGCCAGGCGGCGCCTCAGGATCCCGTGCGCACCGGACGCGTCCGCCGGGGTCGCGGTTTCACCCGTGCCGATGGCCCACACCGGCTCGTAGGCGATCATCACGTCGTCTTCGGGGGTGAGCACCGCAAGCCCGGCGTCGAGCTGCCGGACGATGACCTCCCCGGCGCGGCCGGCCTGGCGCTCGTCGAGCGTCTCGCCCACGCAGAGGACGGGCACCAGCCCCGCGTCGGCGGCGGCGCGCGCCCTGGCGGCCGCGTCCCGGTCGCTCTCGCCGAACAGGTGGCGGCGTTCGGAGTGTCCGGCCAGGGCATGCGTGGCCCCCGCAGCCCGGGCCATGGGGGCGGAGAGCTCCCCGGTGAAGGCGCCCTGCGGCTCCGGGTGGATGTTCTGCACGCCCAGCTCTACCCGGGGCCGCGCCGGAAGGACGGATCGTGCCGCGGCGAAGGAGATGGCGGCGGGGAAGATCAGGATGTCGGGCTGCACCCCGGACCAGGAGGGGCGGAAGGCGCCGAAGAACCGGCGGGTTTCGTCCGGCGCGTGGTGCATCTTCCAGTTTCCGGCGATGACCGGCTTCCTCATGCGGCCTCCAGCTTGGTTTGCGCGTCCGTTCCGTCAATCTCCGGCGGGTCTGCGCGGCGTTCCCCGCGCGTCCGAGAGCGCCTCCACTCCCGGGAGCGGCCTGCCCGCCAGGAACGCCAGCGAGGCGCCCCCGCCCGTGGATACGTGCGCGAAGTCGTCGGCGAGCCCGGCGGCGCGCACGGCAGCCGCCGAGTCTCCCCCTCCGGCGATGGTCACCGCGCCGGTGGCGGTCGCTGCGGCCGCCGATCGCGCGACGGCGACGGTGCCGCCGGCGAACGGCGACATTTCGCATACGCCCATCGGTCCATTCCAGACGATGGTGCGGGCCTGCTCCAGCTCTTCCCCGAACATGCGCCGGCTTGCGCTCCCGATGTCGCCGATGCGGTCCTCCCTTCCGACCTCGGCCCGGGGCGCCTCCCGGGTAGTCGCATCCGGGGCGATGCGGCGTGCGACCACGCAGTCCACCGGCAGCATCATGCGGTCGCCGGCGCGGTCCATCAGCCGGGCCGCGAGCTCGACGCCCTCCTCATCCACGAGCGACCGCCCGGTCTCGAGCCCCAGCGCCCGGAAGAAGGTGTTGGCCATCGCTCCACCGACCAGCAGCCGGTCGGCCCGCGCGAGCATCTTCTCGATGACGGCGATCTTGTCCGACACCTTGGCTCCCCCCAGCACCGCCACGAAGGGGCGGCCGGGATCCTCCAGGGCATCGCCCAGAAAGCGGATTTCGCGTTCGAGGAGCAGCCCCGCCACCGCCTCCCCGCCCCTGGCCCGCATCGCCATGGCAAGCCCCGCCGTGGAGGCGTGCGCCCGGTGCGCCGTCCCGAAGGCGTCGTTCACAAAGTGCTTTCCGAGGGCGGCGAAAGCGGCGGCCAGCTCGGGGTCGTTGCGCGTCTCGCCCTCGAGGAAGCGGGTGTTCTCGGCCACCAGGATCTCTCCGGGAGCGAGTGCGCGGGCGTGGGCCAGCGCCCCCGGCCCCGTGTTTTTGAGGCTGAAGCGCACCTCCCGGTCGAGCATCTCGCCCAACCGTGCCGCAACCGGTCGGAGCGAGGCCTCGGGACGCGGCCGGCCGGCCGGCCGACCGAGGTGGGACAGGAGGACCAGGCGCGCACCGCTGGCGGTGAGCCGGCGGAGGGTCGGCAGGGTGCGCGCGATGCGCGTGTCGTCCGCGACCCGCCCGTCCCGCAGGGGCACGTTGAAGTCCACGCGCACCACGATGCGGTCGCCCGCGCGCGCGGCGAGGTCGCTCAGGGTCTTCTTGCGCATCGCCGTCGGACTGGCAAGCCCTCTCGCAGCAGGCCGAGCGGGGCGCTAGACGGCGGCCGGGGACATCATGCGCTCGCCCACGAAGCGCACCAGGTCGACCACGCGGCTCGAATAGCCCGCCTCGTTGTCGTACCACGACAGCACCTTCACCAGCCGGTCGTCGATGACGTTGGTGCTCAGCGCGTCCACCACCGAGCTCGCGGGATTGCCGATGTAGTCGACCGAGACCAGCGGCTCGTCGGAGACGTCGAGGATGCCGCGCATGGAGCCGGCGGACGCATCCCTCATGGCCTGGTTCACTCCGGTGATGTCGGTCGCTTGCTCCACCTCGGCCACGATGTCCACCAGGGAGACGTCCGGGGTGGGCACCCGCACCGCCATGCCGTCGATGCGGCCATGCACCTCCGGGATGACCAGGCCGGTGGCCCGGGCGGCTCCGGTGGTGGTGGGGATCATCGACACCGCCCCGGCGCGCGCCCGGCGCAGGTCCTTGTGCGGCTGGTCCAGGAGCGCCTGGCCGTTGGTGTAGGAGTGGATGGTGGTGACCAGGCCGCGGTGGAAGCCGAAGCGGTCGTTCAGCACCTTGACCACCGGGGCCAGGCAGTTGGTGGTGCAGCTGGCGTTGGAGATGATGTGGTGGCGGTCGGGGTCGTAGGTGTCGTCATTCACGCCGAGCACGAGAGTAACGTCGACATCCTTGCCGGGCGCGCTCACGATCACCTTGCCGGCGCCGGCGGCCAGGTGCCTGCCCGCGCCCTCGCGGTCGCGGAAGAAGCCGGTCGACTCGACGACTACGTCCACACCCAGTTCCCCCCACGGGAGGCTGCCCGGGTCGCGCTCGGCGAACACGCGGATCAGGCCGCCATCGACCACCAGCCCCTCGCCCGCGACCTCGACCGAACCCGGATACGCGCCGTGCACCGAGTCGTACTTGAGGAGATGCGCCAGGGTTGGCGTGTCCATCAGGTCGTTCACGGCGACGAGCTGGATGTCGGAGGCGTCCTCCCTGGCGAGGGCGCGCAGCACGTTGCGGCCGATGCGGCCGAATCCGTTGATGGCGAGTCGAATCGACATGGATGGCGTTGTCTCCCGGGGCGTGTCTGGTACTTCCTTGGGGAATCTGCCCGGACGCACCCCGCTGGCGGGCCAGAGTTCCAGAGACAAACTAACGCGGAAGCGCCCGCGCGAAGGTTACCAGCGCGACCCGGCCCACCCCGGCGCGGGCGAGCGTCTCGGCGGCCGCCCGGGCGGTGGCCCCGGTGGTGAGGACATCGTCGACCAGGAGCACGTCGCGGCCGCCGGCCGACTGCCCGGCGCCTAGCCGAAGAGAGAAGGCGTCGCGCACGTTGGCCATCCGCTGCTGGGGGTGCAGCGAGACCTGGGTGCGCTTCTGGCGCCGGCGCTCGAGCAGGTGCGCGAACGGCAGTCCGATGCGCGCGGAGAGCGCGCGGGCCAGCAGCTCCGCCTGGTCGTAACCCCGGCGCCGCCGGTGGGCGGCGGAGGTGGGGACATACGTGATGACGTGCTCCTCCAGGTCGTCGAGCAGGGTTGCCAGGCGGCGCTCCATGAGTTCGGCCATCATGGGCGCGAGTTCGCGCCAGCCCTCGTACTTGAGGCCGTGCACGAGGACGTCGGCGGGCGGGCGCAGCGCGACTGCGGAGCGGGCCGGGCCGAGCGCCTCGGGCCATTCCAGGCACTCGAGGCACGGCCGCCCGGGCCGGTCGCCGGTGCCTGCGGGATAGTCGCAGCGCGTGCAGCGCGGGGCCGGTGGCGGACGCAGGCGCCCCCGGCAGGGCGCGCACACCAGGCCGCCCCCGGCGATGCGCGAACCGCACGCGATGCACGCGCAGGGGAGCAGGAAGTCCACGAGCGGGGCGAGCGCGCCCCGGACCGAACGGCGACCGGTTCCGGCGAGCGGCGCCACCTTCATGCGGAGCGCGCCCGCTCCAGGGCCTCGCGCATGGCGGAGAGCGGAGCCTCGCGTCCCCACCAGAGCTCGAAGGCGGCCGCGCCCTGGCGCAGGAGCATCTCGCCTCCGTCCATGGCGGGGATGCCGCTTGCGCGGGCGACGTCGGTGAGGGGCGTCCCGGACGGAGCGTAGACCATGTCCATGACGGCCCCGACCCGCCCGAGGCGGTCGAGGTCGACCGCGAGCGGGTCATGCCTGCCCAGCCCGAGGGAGGTCGCGTTCAGCACCAGGTCGTAGGCCTGCCCTTCCAGGGTTCGCGCATCGGAAACCACGCGCACGCGCTCGTCCCCGGCTTCGGCGGCCATGGCCCGCGCCCGCGCGAGCGTGCGATTGATGATCTGCACCTCCGCGGCGTCTTCGTCGATGAGGGCGGCGACCGCGGCACGCGCACCGCCCCCGGCCCCGGCCAGCAGCACGCGGGCTCCCCTGGCCGGCCCCGCCAGCAGCGTGCGCATCGCGCGGCGCGCCCCCTCGACGTCGGTGTTGTCCCCGCGGATGCGCGCCCCATCGCCCCAGAAGGTGTTGCACGCGCCTGTCCGCGCGACGGCGGCGGCCGCGCCGTCCAGCGCGGCCACCGCGCGCCGCTTGTGCGGCACCGTCACGTTGCCGCCGCCGCCGGCACGAGCCAGGGTGCGCATCACCGGGGCGACATCCTCGGGCTGGCAGGCGATCGCCACGTATCGGCCGTCGAGTCCGGCGGCGCGGAGCGCGGCGTTCTGGATCGCGGGCGAGAGCGAGTGCGCCACCGGGTTCCCGAGGATGGCGAAGACGCGCGTACCGGCGGGAGCGGCCGGGATCGTCATGGCGTTCTCCCGGCGCTCACCCGTCCGTCCCCGGTTCAAGACGGTCGAGGACCGCCTCGACCAGCCGTTCGAGCTGCGCGCAGGTGTCCCGGTAGTGGTCGTCGCTTCCGCCGAAGGGGTCTGCGACACCCCCCGACACGTCACCGGCGAATCCAGTGATCACCTCCGCGTAACAGCGGCCCCGGCTCAGCGCCTCGACCGCCGCCAGGTGCGACGGAGACATCGCCAGCACCAGGTCGGCCCACTCCAGCTCGTCCTGGCCGAGCAGGCGCGCGGCGTGACGATCCAGTTCAAGGCCCCGCTCGCCCACGGCCGTCCGCGCGCCGGCGGAGGCCGGCGAGCCCTCGTAGGCCATGGTCCCGGCGGACCGGACCCGGAGGCCGCTCAGGCCGCGTTGGGCCGCGCGGGCGCGGGTGAGCACTTCCGCCATGGGGCTGCGGCAGGTGTTGCCTGTGCAGACGTAGAGCAGGCGGGTTTCCCTGGCCGCCGCGTCCGGTGGCACACCGCCCACCTCGGCGTCCTCCTCCCCGGCGTCCCGCCTGCGGTCGTCCACGTCAGCGTCCTCGCCCGCGGGTGGACAGATCTCCCGGAGTTCCGACGGGTCCAGCGCGCCGGCGCGCAACACCACCGGATCCCGTCGGCTGCAGTCGACGATGGTCGAGGCGGGCGCCGGGGGAAGCTCGCCGACGTCCACTACCCAAAGCCGCTCGTCGGCGTCGAGGGCGCCCGCCGCCTCCAACACCTCCGTCCCCGAGCGCGCGGGCGCGCCCCCGGGAGGGTTCGCGCTCGTGGAGGTTATCGGCGCGCCCACCTCGTCCAGGATCTGCCGCGCCACAGGCGCCGGGCTCATCCGAACCGCCACCCCGCCGCTCCGGCCACGCACCTGCGCGGGGAAGGCACGCCCTGGATCGGAAAGAACCAGGGTGAGGGGGCCGGGCCACACGCGTTCCGCGAGCCTCCGCGCGCAGCGGTTCCAGACCAGTCCGGGCGGCCCTTGCGGGTCCGGCACCAGGAGGAGAAAGGGCTTGTCGGCATCGCGCCGCTTGAGCGCCGCCAGCTCGCGCAGGGGATCCTCCTCCACCAGCCCCCCCAGCCCGTACACGGTCTCGGTCGGGTAGGCCAGCAGCCCTCCGGAGCGCAGGTGCCGGCCCACCTCGCGCAGCTGGCCCGCGGGAAGCAGGCCGTTCCGGCAGGGGATGATGCGCGGTCCGCTCACGCGTCCTCATCCGCGGTCTCGAGCAGGCGCTCCGCGAGGACCAGGTCCTCGGGACGGGTCACCTTGAGGTTGCGCGGCGATCCCTCCACCATCTCCACCTCGCCGCCGAGGAGTTCCACCAGCGAGGCGTCGTCCGTGCCCTCGACCCCGTTCTCTCGCGCCCGCCGGTAGGCGCGCTCCAGGAGGCGGCGCGGGAAGGCCTGGGGAGTCTGGGCGTGCCAGTAGCGGCCGCGCGGGGGGGTGCGAACCACCTGTCCACTCGCGTCGACCTCCTTCAGCGTGTCCACCGCGGGCACACCGGCGACCACCGCCCGGCCGGCCGCGGCCGCGCGCAGACAGCGCTCCACGAGGCCGCGCGTCACCAGCGGCCGGGCGCCGTCGTGCACCAGCACGACCTCGACGGCGGGGGGCAGGGCGGCCACCGCCGCCGCCACCGAGTCGCCCCGGGTGGCCCCTCCCGCCACGACCCGCACGCGGGGGTCGGCGCCGGCCAGCCAGGCCGGGGGGTGCGCGGCCTGGTCGGGAGGGAGGGCCACGGCCACGCATTCCACCCCGGGCGTCTCCAGAAAGGGGCGGATGGCGCGCAGCAGGATGGGTTGCCCGCCGAGCTCCAGAAAGGCCTTGCGGACCCCTCCCATGCGCCGGCCCGCCCCCGCCGCCGGCACGGCGACTCCGGCCCGGCAGGGAGACCGCCGTTCGCCCGGGGTCACCCCGCGTATCCGCCCGGCGCGCCGCTGCGTCCGCCGGGGGTGGGAGGGGTGGCGCTGGTTCCCTCCGGCGCGAGGGGCAGAAAGCGCGCGTGGGCACTGTCGAAGTGGAGCGGAACAACCCCGGTGGGGCCGTTGCGCTGCTTGCTCACGATCAGCTCCGCCTTGCCCTCCAGCGAATTGCCGTCGCGGTCGGTCTCCGCGTAGTACTCCGGCCGATACAGGAACATGACCAGGTCGGCGTCCTGTTCGATGCTCCCGCTCTCGCGCAGATCGGACAACTGCGGGCGATGGTCGGCGCGCTGCTCGGGGGCCCGGCTGAGCTGGCTCAGCGCCACGATCGGCACGTCCAGTTCCTTGGCCAGCGCCTTGAGTCCGCGCGAGATCTCGCTCACCTCCTGCTGCCGGTTCTCGCTGTTCCGGGATCCGGCCATCAACTGCAGATAGTCGATCACCAGCAGCCCGAGCTGGCTCTCGGCCTTGAGGCGGCGGGCCTTGGCGCGCACCTCGAGCACGGTGTTGCCCGGGGAGTCATCGATCCAGATGGGAGCGGTGTTGAGGTGTCCGGCGGCGGCAGCCAGTCTCTGCATCTCCTGGGTGGTGAGCTCGCCCCGCCGAAGTCTCTGCGCGTCCACCGGCCCGTCGGCGCACAGCAGCCGCTGTACCAGTTCCTCGTTCGACATCTCCAGGGAGAACACCCCCACCGGCACCGCGTCACCCGCCGCGTGTCTGGCCACGTTCAGCGCCCAGGAAGTCTTCCCCATGGACGGGCGTCCCGCGACGATGGCCAGGTTGCCCTTCTGCAGGCCGCCGGTGAGGTAGTCCAGCAAGGCGAACCCGGTTGGCACCCCCGTGAGTTCGCCCTTGGCTTCCTGCAATCGCTCGATGTGCTCGAAGGCGGGCCAGAGCAGTTCCTTTATGCGGACGAACCCCTCGCGGTCGTGCCCGGAGGCCACCTGAAAGATGCGCTGCTCGGCTTCGTCCACGATCTGCTCGACGGAGCGCTCGCCCTGATCGTAGACATCCCGGATGATGTGCGAGGAGGCGTCGATGAGGCGGCGCAGCAGCGCCTTGTCGCGCACGATGCGCGCATGGTGCTCGATGTTCGCGGCGGTGGGGACCGCGTCCAGCAGTTCGGCGAGGTAGTCGTAGCCTCCGGCCGCCTCCAGCTCTTCTGTCTTGCTCAGCTCGTCGCTGACGACGATCACGTCGACCGCGTCGCCGCGCTCGAACAGGCGCTGGACGGCGCGGTAGATGCGCCGGTTGGCCTCGGAGGCGAACATCGTGTCCGAGACCACTTCGACGGCGCGCGCCACCGCATCGCGGTCGATGAGCATTCCGCCCAGCACCGCCACCTCGGCCTCCAGCGAAACCGGCGGCTGGCGGTCGTACGCGGGGGTCTGCTCCTGCGCGACGGGAAGTGCGGTGGTACTCAGGGTGCCTCGGCGGTTGAATGTGAACGGTCGAAGGACCGGGGGCGCGCCTACCCGCCGCCGGACCGGCCGGTGCGGTCCATCGTGTTTCGCAGCAGCTGGAGGTCTTCCCACACGGCTTGCGTCCAGCCGCGGTTCCGGAGCAGCGCCGCCGGGTGATAGGTCACCACCGCGGGCACGCCCCTGTAATCGTATATCTCGCCCCGAAGCTTGCCCAGAGCAACCTGGCGTCCGGTGATGAACTGCGCCGCGAATCCGCCCACCGCCAGGATGACCTCCGGAGCCACCAGCTCGATCTGCCGCTCGAGGTAGGGGGTGCAGGCCTCGATTTCATCCGGCATGGGGTTCCGGTTCCCCGGGGGCCGGCACTTGAGGACGTTGCAGATGTAGACGGAGTCCTCGCGAGAGAGGCCGACCGACGCCAGCAGGAGATCGAGCAGCTTGCCCGCGCGGCCCACGAAGGGAAACCCGGTGCGATCCTCGTGCGCCCCGGGAGCCTCGCCGATGACGACCAGCCTGCCCCGGGGGTTCCCGTCGGAGAAGACCACTTGCGTGCGGCCCCTGGCGAGCCGGCAGCGCTCGCAGGCGAGCGCCGTGCGGCGAACCTCCTCGTAGTCCCCGGACAGAGGGGCCGACGTTTCGCCGGCCGGAGGGTCGGGACGGGCGCGGGCCAGCTCGAGCGCCTCGTCCCCGCTCAGACGGCTGAACACGATTTCGCCCTCCCCCAGCTCTCTCCGCTGGCTCAGGTAGCGGGCGAGCGCCTCCCTATCCACGCGCCGCGGCGGGGCTCACGACGAGGCCTGCGACAACCTGGGCGCGGGGGCGCCGTCCAGCCGGTCGAGCACCGCCTCCGCGATCTCGTCCTTGGGCATCAGCGGAAGCGCCTCGGGCGGGCCGTCGGGAGCGAGCAGGGTCACCGCGTTCCGTTCGCCGAAGGGGCCGCCCCCGGGACCACGCGCGTGGTTGGCGACGATCAGGTCGAAGGCCTTGCGCTCCATCTTGCTGCGCGCCCGGGCGAGAAGGTCGTCGGTCTCCAGCGCGAAGCCCACCACCCTCGCCCCCGGCTTCCGCAGCGGCATGGTGTCCAGCGCCACGTCCGGGTTGGCGGTCAGTTCCACCGACAGGGAGGCGCCCTCGCGGGCGCGCTTGATCTTGCCGGAGCGGGCGCGGGCGGGACGGTAGTCAGCCACGGCGGCTGCGAAGATCACCACGTCCGCGCGCGGGATCGCCTCGGCCACGGCGTCCAGCATCTCGCGCGCGGTGGCCACGCGGGTGCGCTGCACGCCGGGCGGCCGGGCCAGGTGGGTGGGACCGGACACCAGCGTCACCCGGGCGCCCCGCCGCCAGGCCGAGCGGGCAAGCGCGTGCCCCATTCTCCCCGACGAGCGGTTGGCGACGAAACGCACCGGGTCGACGGGCTCCCGGGTCGGCCCGGTCGTGATCAGCACCTGCTTGCCGGCCAGGAAGGCGTCGTGCTCGAGCGCCCGCCCCACATGCTCGACGATATCGTGAGGCTCCAGCATGCGCCCCGGTCCCTCCCCCTCACCGAACGCCAGTGGGCCGGTCGCGGGCCCGGCGACCACGTAGTCCAGCTCGTCCTGCAGGCATGCGAGGTTGCGGGTGGTCCGGGGGTGCGCGTACATGCGGTCGTTCATCGCCGGGCAGATCACCACCGGGGCGCGCGTCGCCAGGAGGGTGGTGGCGAGCAGATCGTCCGCCCGCCCGGCGGCCGCCCGTGCGATGAGGTCGGCGGTGGCGGGGGCCACGCAGACGGCATCGGCCTCCGCTCCCAGACGGATGTGCATGGCCGCCCCGTCCGCCGAGAAGAGTTCGGTCAGGACCTTGCGCCCGGTGAGCGCTTCGAAGCTGAGCGGGGTGACGAACCGGCTCGCTCCCCTGGTGAGCACGACGTCCACCTGCGCGCCCAGCCGGGTGAGGTCGCGCGCGAGCTGGACGGACTTGTAGGCGGCGATCCCACCGGCAACCCCCAGGACGATCCGGCGATCGCGCCAGGGGCGCCGCGGAACGAGCGCGCCGGACACGGACCAGGCCTCCGCGCGGCTAGTCCACGTCGTGTCCGCGAATGTGCAGCCGGTACTCGATGTGGTCGGAGGTCAGCGCCTCGAGCGCCTTGGTGGTCAGCTTCTTCTCGTCCATGGGCATCGCCTCGCGCGGCATCGCGTTGAGCTCGCGGGCATACTTCGCGGCGATCAGGACGCCGAGGTACTTGCTCATGGCGGGTTCGGCGACTTCCTGGGGTGTAAACACGCGCATCTGTCTTCTCCGGAGATGTGGCTACTCCGATAAGGTATCGAAATCCCGGGCGAGAAGTGTACTGATCCCGCGGCGGAGCGACTCCGCCTCCTCCCTCGCGGCGCGCAGTGACCGGGCCGCGCGACCGTCTCCGCGCGCGATCGCCCGCAGCGCCGCGACGGTCGCGTCCAGGTCGTCGTTGACCAGCACATGGTCGAATTCCGGCACCCGCGCCAACTCGTCGCGGGCGACTCCCAGCCGGCGGGCGATCTCGTTCCGCGGCTCGGTTCCGCGCCCGGACAGCCGTGTCAGCAGCGTCTCGAGCGACGGCGGCAGCAGGAATACGAACACCGCCGAAGGGACATTCCCACGCACCTGGGCGGCGCCCTGGACGTCGATGTCCAGCAGCACGCGGCGCCCGTCGCCCCCTGCCAGATTGCGCAGCGGGGTCCCGTACAGTTGGTCGTGCACCCGCGCCCACTCCGCGAACTCACCCGCGTCCACCATGCGCTCGAACGCCTCCCGGGACACGAACTCGTAGTCGGTGCCGTCGCGCTCGCCCGGACGGGGCCCGCGGGTGGTCGCGGAAACCGAAAAGACGAAGCGGTCCCGGTCCGCGGCCAGCGCGTGGGCAACGGTGGTCTTGCCGACCCCGGTGGGACCCGCCAGCACGATGGGGCCGTCGTCGGGCGTCTTGCGCGTCACTGGACGTTCTCCAGCTGCTCGCGAATGCGCTCCACCCCGCCCTTGAGCGACAGGACCCGCTCCGCCATGCGGGCGTCGTTGGCCTTGGCGCCGATGGTGTTGGCCTCCCGGTGCATCTCCTGCATGATGAAGCCCAGCCGCTTGCCGACCGGCGCTCCGCCGGCTCCCTCGAGCGTCTCCTCGAAGAGCTGCATGTGCGAGCGCAGGCGCACGATCTCCTCGTTGATGTCCCACCTCTCGGCCAGGTGGGCGATCTCGCGGGCAATCCGCTCCGGATCCGCCGGCACGTCGCCGAGCAGCTCCTGAATGGCCGCGCTCAGGCGGTCGCGCTCCCGGGTGAGACGCGCCGGGGCCCGTTTCTCCACGCGGTCTAGTTCCTCGCGCATGCCGGCCAGCACGCCCAGGAGATCCGCCTCCAGGCGCTTCCCCTCCGCCCGCCGCATTCGGACCGCAGCGTCCGCCGCCTCGTCCGTCACCTCGCGCAGGTCGTCTTGGTCGATGTCGATTTCCGGACGCGCGGATTCCCTGCTCCGGATCACGCCCTGGAGCCGGATCAGCGCATCGAGCCGGATCCGGCTGTCCAGCCTCAACTCCGCAGCGAGACCCTCGAGCGATGCCGCCCAGGCGCGGGCACGCTCCACATCCACGAGGCGCTCCGGCTCGGCGCCGTCGCCGGAATCCAGCGTGAGCGAGTAGCTGACGTGTCCCCGGGGCAGCGACTTCTTCAACCAGCGTTCGATGCGGGCGTGATGACGTTCGCACCCGGGAGGCGTCTTGAGACGGGCGTTGAAGAAGCGGTGGTTGACCGTGCGGATCTCCGCGCGCAGACGGCCCTGTTCCGTCTCGCGCGCGCCTTCCCCGTATCCCGTCATGCTGTGAATCACGTGCCCCGCCTCAGCAGTCCGGGGGGAGTTCGTCCGCGGGCTGCTAGTTCCACAGCGTCCATTTCATTCCGTAGATGGACCGTCCACCGGGGAGAAAGCGATCCGGAAAGTCCTGCAGTTCCCGCTCCGCGGTGAAGTTCTCGGTCAGCACGAAGAGATGGAACGTCAGGATCCGGAGTTGCAGGCGAAAGTACCAGCTCTGGTGATAGGGCACCGTGAGAAACCCGGGCGCGTTCATCTCCTGTTCAGGGTCGGCTTCCCCGGGAGGCTCACCTCCGGGGTCTTCCGGCGCCGGGAAGGGCACGACCATGGGCTCGCGTCCCTCCACCCCGATCTCGGTCCAGATTTCGAAGTTCTCCGTCGCCAGGAAGGTCCTGTGATATCCGAGCTGCCCGTTCCAGCTCTCTTCCGGCAGATAGCGCCAGTCCGGCGCATCCTTGTCCCAGACCTGGTAGGACAACCCGGCGTAGAGGCCGTTGAAGTACAGGGGCACCCGCGCGCTGGCTTCGACTCCGGAGCGCTTTCCGCCCTCCTGCACCACGCCCGCGGCGTCCATCGGGAACCCGAACGGCGAGAGCCGGTCCTGCTCGAGCTCGATCCGGGCCCCCCCGAGGGACAGGCCGCGCCAGACGAACTGCGCCCCGACGCGCGTGGAGCTCCGCTCGGTGGTGAAGGAGACGGGCGGCCCCGCAAGCCGGGGGATCTCCGGGATGGTGTCGCGCGGGTCGAAGAGCCGGAAGGGAACCCCCGTCGCGCCGTCCCGGGTCTCGCCGAAGAAGGAGAGGCCGAACAGGGGCGCGGTCCAGGCGCGCAGGCTTCGGAGCGAGAGATCCTCCCCGAGCCATTTCTCACGGCTCCAGTCTCCCTCGACCCCTCCCAGAAACGTGTGCACGCCGCCGGCGACCTCCAGGCTCCGCTCGGGCCATGCGTCGCCGCCCATCAATGCCCAGCGTCCGGTGGTCCACACGCCCGCACGCTCGCCGAAGGCGTGCTCGGCGGCGAGGCGGATACCCGTCTGGCCACGGCTGAAGGAGGCCACGGTCGAATCGGGGTTTGCTTCGTCCACCGGAGCGGTCGTAGAGGATCTTCCGGTAAAGACCTCCGCGGTGACGCCGGCAAGCAGGTTGGCGCGGGCGCGCAGGTTCCAGTCGTTTCTCCCATGCTGCGCGGGCGTGTAGAGCGCGCTCGGGCGAGAGGCCGAGATGCGGCGCACCTCTCCGCGCACGCTCACGCGCGAGCCCAGGTGACGGCTGTAGCGGAGCCAGCCGCCGGTCGTGGCTCCAGGCTCGGTGCGCCCGGTGCCCTCGGTGTCGAGGCGGTCCAGCGTGAACGCCAGGCTCCCTCCCAGAGAGGAGGGATGGGAGAAGGTCGCGCGCAGCATGTTGGTCTGAAGATCCCCGGTTCCCACCTCCACCAGGGAATAGGGTCGGGGATCATCCACTTCGAGGCTGGTCAGCTCCACGCGCAGGCCGTCGGTGGAGCGGCGTACGCGCACACGCTGGAATCCGGCCAGCCCGACCTGTGCCAGGTCCGGGGCGCCAGCCCTGAGCGGGACCATCTCGAAGCCGTCGATGTAGAGGCGCACGCGTCCGCCTCCGCCTCCGAAGGCGGTCACGATGTTGGGGGTTCCGAAGTCCCCTCCTCTCAGCGCGACCGTCCCCGGAATCTGATCCAGAAGCTGCGCGAGCGAGAGCGCCTGGTTGGCGAGCAGCGCCTCGCGGTCCCATTCCCACACCCCGGTGGCCCATCCGGCGCGGGAGGGATCCGGGAGTTCGGGAAAGAGCTGGACGAAGAGGGAATCCGCGAGGAGAGAGTCCGCCGCGACGAGAGAGTCCGCCGCGACGAGAGAGTCCGCCACGAGGAGAGAGTCCGCCGCGAGCGAATCGGCCGCGGCCGCGAGGGAGTCGACCGCAGCGGTGTCAGCCGGAGGCACCGTGTCCGGGGGCTCCTGGGCCGCGGATCGCCCGGGAAGCAGGCAGAACAGGATGGCGAGCGCGATGGCGCTGTAGCGGGGGGCGCGCGGGAAGCTCCGGGGCATCGGAAAGGCGGCGCCCGGAGACGCGAACGCCCCGCCTCCCGGGGAGCGGGGCGCAACTGCGGTTTGCCGGCTCGACGTCACCCGGCCCGCTTCCTGACCCACTCGATGAGCAGCCGGGTGGGAGACCCGTAGCCGCCCGGCCGCTGGTAGGGCAGTTTCCCTTCCCCGTACGCGGTGCCGGCGATGTCGAGATGGGCCCACTTCGCGTCTCCCACAAACTCGCGCAGGAAGCATGCGGCCGTGATGGTGCCGGCGGGACGCCCGCCCACGTTCTTCAGGTCGGCGGTATGGCTGTCGAGCTGGCGGCGGTATTCCGGCCAGATCGGCAGCGGCCAGCAGCGCTCGCCGCTCAGGTCGCCGGCGGCGCGCAGTTCCTCCACGAGGGCGTCATCGGTCCCCAGGACCGCGGACGCATAGTGCCCGAGCGCGATGACGCAGGCGCCGGTCAGCGTGGCGCAGTCCACGATGGCGTCCGGCTCGAAGGTGCGCGCGTACGACAGGGCGTCGGCCAGAATCAGCCTGCCCTCGGCGTCCGTGTTGATCACTTCGATGGTCTTGCCCTCCCGGGACCCGATGACGTCTCCCGGCTTGACCGCGCTTCCATTGACGAGGTTCTCCGAGCTGGGAACGATGCCCACCACGTTCACGTCCAGACCGAGGCGGGCGATGCCTCTCAGGGCCCCCAGGACGGCGGCTCCGCCCGACATGTCGAACTTCATGTCCTCCATGCCCTTGGCCGGCTTGAGCGAGATGCCGCCCGCGTCGAAGGTCAGCCCCTTCCCCACCAGTACCAGCGGAGCATCGCCGCGGGTTCCGCCGTGATACTCGAGGACGATCAGCCGCGGGTCCTGCGCCGAGCCCTGCGCGACAGCCAGGAGCGCCTGCATGTTCTCGTCGCGCATCTCCCGCGGCCCGAGCACCCGCACCCCGAGACCCAGCTCCGAGGCCAGATCGGTCGCCCGGTCGGCCAGGTGGCCGGGCGTGGCCACGTTGCCGGGCCGCGACTGGAGGGTGCGCGCAAAGTTCTCCGCCTCCGCCATGACGGCCCCCGCGCGGGCGCCTGACTTCGTCGCACCGAAGTCGGATTCCGCCGCGATCTCCACGGTCTTGACCGTCGAGGGCGGCGGGTCCTTCTCGCCGGCCCGGGTCTTCAGCTCGTCGAAGCGCCAGCCCGCGAGCACGGCGCCCTCCGCCACCACCTGGCCGAACCGCTCCGGCTCGATCGAGGGGGCGCCCGTCCCGTCGATGGTGACCCGCTCGATTCCCAGCTCGGACGCCTTCCGCACGGCTCGCGCGGCCAGCCGCCTGACGACCTCCGGATTGCAGTCGCCCGGCCTTCCCGCGCCGAGCAGAAGAAGACGCAGCGGACCGGCATCGCCAGGGTCGCCGTGGAACAGGAGGCTGCTTCCGGAGCGGCCGCGAAGGTCTTCGGCAGCGCGCGCCACGGAGCGGGCCAGAACCGAGCCCGGGGCGGCCAGGGAGGGGGCGTCCCGCCCCTCGAAGAGGAACCCCGCCAGGAGCGGCGTGTCATGCCGGCCGGACGGCCCGCGAACGACCTCTACCCGCATGTGCCTCCGCCTACATGTGGTCGATCACGGCCTGTCCGAAGGCCGAGGTCGACACCTTGGTCGCGCCCTCCATCTGGCGTTCCAGGTCGTACGTGACCGTCTTCGCCGCGACGGCGCCCTCGAGGCCCCGGTTGACGGCTGCCGCCGCCTCGTCCCAGGCCATGTGCTCGAGCATCATGACCGCCGACAGGATCAGCGACCCCGGGTTGACCTTGTTCTGGCCCGCGTACTTGGGCGCCGTTCCGTGGGTGGCCTCGAAGAGGGCGACCTCGTCCCCCACGTTCGCGCCCGGCGCCATCCCGAGTCCTCCCACCTGCGCCGCGCACGCGTCCGACAGGTAGTCGCCGTTGAGGTTGGGGGTCACGATGACGTCGTACTCCGAGGGCCTCAGCAGCACCTGCTGGAACATGGCGTCCGCGATGCGGTCCTTGACCACGATGCGCCCCGCGGGATCCGCGCCCTCCCAGATGGCCGACTCGGGAATCGTCTCATCCCCGAAATCCCGGGCCGCGGCCTCGTATCCCCAGTCACGGAACGCGCCCTCCGTGAACTTCATGATGTTGCCCTTGTGCACCAGCGTCACCGAGCTGCGTCCGCGCGCCACCGCGTAGCGCAGCGCCGCGGCGACGTGGCGATGGGTCCCGAACGGGCTTATCGGCTTGACCCCGATCCCGCTCTGCGGGCGCACGTTGGCGCCCATCTCGTCCACCAGGAAGGAGCGCACCCTCTCCGCGCCCTCGCTGCCGGAGGCCCACTCGATGCCCGCGTAGACGTCCTCGGTGTTCTCCCTGAAGATCACCACGTCGAGCTTCTCCGGCTCGCGCATCGGGGAGGGGACCCCGGGGATGTAGCGCACCGGGCGAATGCACGAGAAGAGGTCGAGCTGCTGGCGCAGCGTCACGTTGAGCGAGCGAATGCCCTTCCCCACGGGTGTGGTAAGGGGACCCTTGATTGCCACCTTGAACTCGCGCAGCGCAGCGTAGGTCTCGTCGGGCAGCCACTCCCCGGTCTTCTCCTGCGCCTTTTCGCCCGCGTACACCTCCATCCACATGATCTCGCGCGAGCCGCCGTAGGCGCTGGCCACCGCCGCGTCGACCACGGCGCGGGTGGCGTGCCAGATGTCGGGGCCGATGCCGTCCCCTTCGATGAACGGGATGATCGGCTGGTCGGGCACATTGACCGTGCCATCGTGAACGGTGACGGTGTCGCCCGCGGAGGGCACCTGAGCGTGTTCGTATCGTGCCATGAGGCTTCAGAGGAGATAGGATACAGGGGTGAGTCCCGGCGAGCTCGATCTCGCCCGGGGTTTGAGGACCCGCGAAGTTTACCGCGGGTGTCAGGCGCTAACAAGCGATTGCCGGGTTGCATGAGAGCCCAACCGGGGATCATGGAGAGCCGAGGTGCGTCGTACGAAGAAGGATCAAACCCAGGCCGGCTTCAAGCTGGCGCTGGTTCTGGCCCCCTTCCTGCTCGTGCTGGTTCTGGGAATGATCGAGTGGTGGATGCGCTCCCGGGGTCCATAGGCCGGGCCGCGTCCCATTCCCGTTCCGGCCTCGTCCCGGAAAGGGGACGTTCCCCGGCCGCGCGGGGGCGCAGGCAAGGGAGAGTTCCGATGGCACGGTTTCTGCTTCAGATCCCCCATAATGTCCTGAAGCCTCGGGAGGGAATCATGCGCGCGATCCTCGGTAACGCGGCGATGGTGTTGACGGCAGGGCTTGCCTGGATCCCGGACGCGGCGGCGGCTCAGGAGTTCGCCCGGGAGTCCTCCATTTCCTTCGCGGTGGGCGCTTCGGTCTGGGACGGAGTCGGCGTCGGACTCGCCTACCGGTCCGTCTCCCTCCCCTCGCGGACCCCCGCCCCGGCGGCGGAAGTGTTCTACGGCGTCGGCGTGAGCGACCGCTACTACGTCGATTCGTATACGGGATACGACTATTCCGGACCTCGTTGCCGCTGGTACGGTGGCGACCAACTCTACGGCTGGATCGATCCATACGACTACTCGGTCCACCGGTGCCGTCGGCGGGTGAGCCGGTGGGGGCTGGCGATCTCCTTCGGCTTCGGATGGCACTACCCGTCCTGGTACAGCCCCTGGTTCGCCTGGCACGACCCCTTCTGGAGCCCCTGGTACACCTTCGACCCCTGGTTCGGGGGCGGCTGGTTCGCGTTCGGATGGCGCAGCCGAAGCTACGACCCGTGGTACTCGTATCCCGTCTACCGCGGCTACCCCGTCTACCATGGCTATCCGGCGTACCATGGCTACAGCTCCTACTACTAC
The DNA here is from genome assembly GCA_965221785.1 of Longimicrobiales bacterium. Classification (GTDB taxonomy): domain Bacteria; phylum Gemmatimonadota; class Gemmatimonadetes; order Longimicrobiales; family Gaopeijiaceae; genus BD2-11. The sequence continues at coordinate 2,058,391 of CBDCSR010000003.1, read as the reverse complement.
ACGCCGCGCTACCGGTATGTGAGCGGCGGCAGGCTGGCATACGGATCCGGATACGCAGGCGGATATGCCCCGGCTCCGGGAGTGCGGTACAAGGAAGACCCGCGACGGATGGCGGTGCCGCGTACCGCGCGGGTCGCGCCGCGCTCGGCCGCGGCGCGGGTTTCGGATCGGTCGGCGGCCGCCTCTTCGCCCGCGGTGGAGAGATCGTCAGGCGTGACCGCGCGGCCGCGCGTGGTGCGTCCCGAGCCCAGGTCGCCCAGGACTGCTCGCCCGCGAGGGAGCGGGAGTTCCACGGAGTCCGTCCGGTCCGGGACGCGGACTGCGACGCCGCGGGTCCGGTCGCAACCACGTACGCCGCAGCTCCGGTCGGGGTCTGACGCGGCCTCCGTCCGGCCCGGAACATCGGCACTGCCCCGCGTCCAGTCGCGACCCTCGGCACCGCGCGCCGAGCCGCGGGCGCCAGCACCTCCGATTGTGCGCTCCCGGCCCACCCCGGCACCTCGCGTCCAGTCCCGGCCCGGCAACCCGCGACCACAGCCGCGTGCGTCGGCACCACCCAGCGTGCGCTCCCGGCCCACCCCCGCGCCCCGCGTCCAGTCGCGGCCCGGCAACCCGCGACCACAGCCGCGTGCGTCGGCACCGCCCAGCGTGCGCTCCCGGCCAACCCCCGCGCCCCGCGTCCAGTCGCGGCCCGGCAACCCGCGACCGCAACCGCGTGCGTCGGCACCGCCCAGCGTGCGCTCCCGGCCCATCCCCGCGCCCCGCGTCCAGTCGCGGCCCGGCAACCCGCGATCACAACCGCGTGCGTCGGCACCGCCCAGCGTGCGCTCCCGGCCCACCCCGGCACCCCGCGTCCAGTCGCGGCCCGGCAACCCGCGACCGCAGCCGCGTGCGTCGGCTCGACCGGCCGCGCGACCCCGGTCGACCCCGGCCGCCAGTGCCCGACCCCGACCGGCGCCGGTCCCGCGGGCGACCGCACGACCCACCCGCCCGCCCCGGCGTCCCCCCGGCGGCCCGTAGGGTGCCCAGCGCCCTCCACGCCCCTCCGGAGTGACCGGACCGATCCGCAGCGGCCGGACGGTCCTCCGGAGGGGCGCACCATACCTGCTGGCGCTCGCCGGCCTGGCGTGGGCCGTGTCCTGCGGCGACAAGGAACCGACCGCGCCCCTCAACCGCCCGCCGGCGGCCGAGGGCACGATCCCCGCCCAGAGCCTCAAGCCCTGGGACACGATCACGCTGAACGCGGCCCACTTCTTCAGCGATCCCGACGGAGAGCAGCTTGTCTTCACGACGGCGACCTCGGACACCACCGTCGTCTCCGTGTCCGCAATGGACAGCACGCTGACCTTTTACGCCGCGGGACCGGGAACGGCCACCGTTTCCGTGACCGCCCGCGACCCCGGAGGGCTGGCTGCCCATCAGATCGTCGACGTAACTGTCGATCCGTACTCCGACCGCCAAATCCTCATCCTCTTCTACGAGTCCACCGGCGGCCCGAACTGGTACGGCCGGTTAGGCTGGCTCACCGACGCGCCGCTGGCGGACTGGTTCGGGATCGAGGTGGACGACGAAGGCAACGTGACCGAGCTGGAGCTCTACAGGAACAACCTGGTCGGCACCGTCCCGCCGGAACTCGGGGGGCTTGCCGGCCTGTCGCGCCTGCAGCTCGCGTCGAACCATCTGAGCGGCCCGATTCCCCCGGAGTTGGCCGAGCTGTCCAACCTGTCGTTCCTCGGGTTATTCAACAACGACCTGGAAGGCACCGTCCCGCCGGAACTCGGCAGCCTGGCCAACCTCACCCAGCTGGAACTCGACCGTAACCACCTGACGGGCCCGGTTCCGCGGAGCTTTCTGGAACTCGATCGGCTGAGGCGCTTCTACTTCGGCCAGGGCAGCGGGCTTTGCGTGCCCGGCTCGCCGGAATTCACGGCATGGCTCTCGGCCATGAAGGGGGGAGGCCGGGGACCGTTCTGCAACCAGTCCGACCTGCGCGTGCTGGAATCGCTCTTCCTGGCATCCGGGGGCGAGAAATGGACGAACGTCACCGGCTGGCTCGAAGGCGCCGCCGCGTCTCAGCGCTACGGAGTCGCCACGGACGCGCTGGGCCGGGTCACGGCGCTCGACCTGACCGGCAACGGGCTGACCGGCCGCCTGCCCGGGAACCTGGGCGAGCTGACACTGATGGTCGAGCTTCGGGTCGCCGAAAACGCGCTCTCCGGGCGTCTGCCGCCGTCCCTCTCGGCGCTTCCGCTTCGCTGGTTCCAGTACTCGGAGACAGAGCTGTGCGTCCCGCCGGACGCCTTCTTCCGAGGCTGGCTCGGCGGGATTGAATGGCACCAGGGGACGAGCATCAATTGTGCCCCTCCCTCCGACCGCGATGTCCTCGTGGCGTTCTACGACGCGACCGGCGGGCCCGACTGGATCGAACGCGCCAACTGGCTGACCGAAGCGGAACTCGATGAATGGTACGGCGTCGAGACGGATTCCGCGGGCCGGGTGACCGCGCTCCGGCTGCAGAACAACGGCCTCGCGGGCCCGATTCCGCCGGAACTGGGACACCTCACCGCCTTGCGGGACCTGATTCTCTGGAACAACAACCTGTGGGGTCCCATCCCCCGGGAGCTGGGCAATCTCCCCAACCTCGCCAACCTCGTCATCGTCAACAGCAACCTGTCGGGGACCATTCCGCCGCAGCTCGGCAATCTGGCCGAGCTGAGAGTCCTGGTGCTGGCAGGCAGCGAACTGACGGGACCCATACCCGCGGAGCTGGGCAAGCTGGTCAACCTCAACTCCCTGACGCTCGACGACAACGCTCTGGAAGGTCCGATCCCCCCGGAACTCGGGAACCTCGCCGCGCTGGAGTCGCTGGGTCTCGCCCGGAACGACCTGACGGGCCCGGTCCCCCCGGAATTGGGGAGCCTGTCGGGCCTCCGCCAGCTGGGTCTTGGGAGCAATGAACTCACGGGCTCCATCCCCCCGGAACTGGCAATGCTGGAGGAGTTGCAGGCCCTCGTGCTCTCCAACAACGATCTCACCGGCCCGCTGCCTCCGGAACTCGGCAGTCTCGGCAACCTGCGTTACGCGACCCTCGCCGGGAACAGCCTGACGGGCGCCATCCCCCCGGACCTCGGCTCCCTCGCGCGCATTCGATACCTGACCCTTGCCGACAACAACCTCACGGGCCCGCTGCCAACCGAACTGAGCCGCCTGACCGCGGCACTCGATCTGGACCTGAGAGGCAACGCCCTCACCGGTGCGATCCCGGCCGAACTGGGCGCACTGGCGCGCCTGGTGCGCCTGTCGCTGGGCCGCAACGACCTGAGCGGTCCGATCCCGCCCCGGATGGGAGCGATGAGCCACCTCCGCGAATTCGACGTGACGGACAACGCCGGGCTTTCGGGAACGCTCCCGGAAGAGCTCACGGAGTTGAACATGGACCTGCTCGCGGCAGGAGGAACCGACCTTTGCGCGCCCTCGGGCGAGGCCTTCCGGCAGTGGCTGGGAACCATCCCCAAGCGGCGGGTGATCCCGTGCCTGGACAGCGAGCCCGCGTCGGCATATCTGACTCAGGCGGTGCAGTCGCGTTCATACCCCGTCCCGCTGGTCGCCGGCCGCCCCGCGCTCCTCAGAGTGTTCGTCACCGCCGCGCGCCCCGGCGGCGCGAGCATGCCTTCCGTGCGGGCGAGGTTCCGTCTCGACGGCGTCGAGACGCACGTGGCGGACATCGCATCCTCCCCGGTTCCCATCCCGACCGACGTGGACGAGAGTGACCTGGAGGCCTCAGCCAACGCCGAAATCCCCGGGGAAGTCATCCAGCCGGGCCTCGAGATGGTTCTCGAAGTCGATCCGGAGGGCGTACTGGACCCGACGTTGGGCGTAGCCAGGCGCATTCCCGCGGACGGCCACGCCGCGTTGGACGTGCGCGCGATGCCGGTGCTGGACCTCACCCTGGTGCCCTTCCTGGTGGAGCAGACGCCCGATTCCTCCATCCTGACACTGACCTCCGCCATGGCGGAGGACCCGGGCGGGCACGAACTGCTCCATGACACCCGAACCCTGCTCCCGGTCGGGGCACTCGAGGTAACCGCCCACGAGCCGGTGCTGATTTCGTCCAACAACGCCTACGACCTGTTCCGCGAGACCGTCGCCATCTGGGCCATGGAAGGAGGGAGGGGCCACTACATGGGCACGATCGCCGGGCGCACCACCGTCGCCCGTGGCCTCGCCAACGTCCCCGGCCGCGTCAGCTTCTCGCTGCCCGAGTCGCGGATCATCGCGCACGAACTGGGGCACAACATGAATCTCCATCACGCCCCCTGCGGAGGCGCCGGCGGCACGGATCCCTCGTTCCCCGAGCCGGACGGATCGATCGGCGCCTGGGGCTACGACTTCCGCCGCGGAAAACTGGTGGCGCCCGGCCGGCACGACCTGATGTCGTACTGCGAGCCGCCCTGGGTCAGCGACTATTACTTCAGCAACGCGCTACGTTTCCGGATCCGTGACGATGCGGCGCGCGCAACCCGCTCCGTGGTGCCCGGACGCTCGATCCTGCTCTGGGGCGGCGTCGACCTGGAAGGCCAGCCATTCCTGGAACCGGCGTTCGTGCTGGAGGCGCCCGCGAGCATCCCGCAGCCGGGCAGCGAGTACCGGATCACGGGCGTCGACACGCGTGGCCGCGAGCTGTTCTCGCTGGGTTTCGACATGCCGGTGCCGGCCGATGGCGACGGCAGGCCCTCCTTCGCGATCATGCTTCCGGTGCAGGACGGGTGGGCCGGGAGCCTGGCCGGCATCACGCTCGACGGACCCGGCGGCTCCGACACACTGAACGACCAGTCGGTGCGGCCGATGGCCATCCTGCGCAATCCGCGGACCGGCCAGGTGCGTGGAATCCTGCGTCGGCTGCCGCCCCTCGCACAGGCCGCCATGGACGGGGCGGGCCGCGTCGCCGAACCCGGTACGGAGGTATTGCTCAGCCTGGGGCTGCCGGGGGCGGAAGCGTGGAGGCGCTGACGATGAGCGGCGCCGGCCCGGAGAGGCTCAGGCGGCAGGGGCCACCGAGTCCGGCTGCTCCGGCGAATCGGCGGCCGGCGCTACCATGAAGTCGGTGAACATCCCCCGGCCGTCATGCCCGGAAAAGTCGCAGATCGCCATATAGGCGCCCGGCTCGAGCTCGACGGTCACCACCCGGCGCTCACCCGGGTTCAGGCGCCGCTCCAGCACCCAGGCCGCGAGGGTGTCTTCCATCCGGCGGAAATAGATGTTGTGCTCTTCGAACCCCGCGTTCACGAAGCGCACCGGGTGTGGTCCGGCGGGAAGGACGAGCGGCATCGAGATGGTGTACTCGTCCATCAGAACCTGCATGGTGTCCACGCGGGGGGGCGGCGGAGTCTCGACCGACGGAGCCGGTTGATCTTCGTCCGGCGCCTCGCATCCCCCGGCGGCGAAGCATGCGGTGGCGAGCACCAGCAACCTCGCGGCCGGCGCGGGGCTGCGGCGAACATGTACTGGGGATTCCGGATACAAGAAAGCTGCGCGCCGCACGAGGAGTATCACCAGCGATGGGAGCACCGCCGTCCCGCCGCGCCTGGTCGGAGACGGTTCGGCGCGGGAGGGCACGGTCTCTCGCCGGAGACGCGCGCCCGGACCGGCGAGCAACCGGCGCTGCCCCGCAGAGGCGCCGGTCGGAATCGAACCGACGATCGAGGATTTGCAGTCCTCTGCCTTACCACTTGGCCACGGCGCCAAAAGAATGGGGAGCCGACGAGCGCGCTCCCCATACCGGCTTTGCAAGAGCGGGAAACCGGACTCGAACCGGCGACCCCCACCTTGGCAAGGTGGTGCTCTACCAACTGAGCTATTCCCGCAGATGAAGCATCATGAGGTTAGAAACAGCCACCATGGGTGTCAACCACCCGCGCGATGGTTTTCCCCGCTCCGGCGCGTGACTACCTTTGCACGTTCTCGCCGGGAGTCGGCGCCCGGCCCGCGCGCACCATCTTCCCCCCGCTTCCCCTTGCACCACCCCTCTCGCGGGCACCTCACGCGACCCGGGATTCCGCTTCTCCTGCGCCGGCTGCCGGTGCTTCTCCCGGCCCTGCTGCTGCCCGCGGCGGCCAGTGGACAGCTTGTCGGGGGACCGATGGTCCCTTCGGGCCATCTGCGGCTGGACATCGACGCGAACTACGTCACCTGGAGCGAGCGTTTCGGCCTGCGGTCCGAAGGAGGATCTCTGGTCGAGGAGGTGGAGCCGCTGGGGTGGAACCTGAGCACCGACGCGCTGGGATCGGATCGGCTGCCCGGAGCCGCGCTCACCGAGGCTCGCCTCCGGACCCTGTTCGGGAATCCCGACTACCGTTTCAACCTGGGGAGCACCAACCACCTGCTCGCGGCCCACATCCGGCGCGTGCCCCTCGGGTTCCGGCTGGGAGTATTCCCCTGGCTGACGGTGGGGGCGACGCTGCCCATGGTGCAGCGAAGGCTCGACTCGGAGCTGGTCTACACGCCCGGGGAGGCGAACGCCGGTCTGGCGCCCCCCGCGTCCGCAAGGACTCCGTTCATCGACCAGTACGGAAGTGCCCTGGCCGAGGCGCGCACCATCATCTCCAGCCTGTGCGCGATGGACGACAGCACCCCGGAATGCCGGGCGGGCAACGCCCTGCTCGCGGAGGGCGACGCCTTGCTGGGATCGCTCGGCACGCTGTTCGGAGAGGCGGTCTTCTTCCCCCTGGAGGGTTCCGCCGCAGGCCAGGATCTCGCCGGCCGCGTGGAAGCGGTGCGGGTGGGCTTGTCGGACATCGGCGTGACGAGCTTCACGACCCCGCTCCCTCTCGGCACCCCTCTCGACCGGGCCGGCTTCGATTCGCTGGTCGTGGCTCCGGTGTTCGGCGCAACCGGTCTTCCCGCTGAGGACATGGACACCCTCTGGGAGCCCGGGGACCTGGAGGTCAGCGCGGCCCTTCAGGTCCTGAACCTGACCCCGGGCCCGGGGGACCTCCCGGGACCCGGAGAGGCGGCCGACTCCGTCGTCGCTCCCGGCCAGGAGTCCGGCGGCGGTTTCCGGGTTCGCCTGGGCGTTGCCGGCACGCTCCGTCTGGCAACCGGCAGCCCGCAGGACACCATCCGCGAGTTCCTGGACATGGAGGTCGCGGAGGGACAGATGGACATAGAGGTGCGCGCCTTCGGCGGCGTCGACTGGGCGCGGCGCGTGGGGCTGACCTTCGATGTGCGCTACGGAATCGCCTCCCCCGCATACGTTCGCCGGCGCGTCGGTCCGCCCGACATGGGCTTCGCCCCGCGTCCGCCCCTGGAGACTGTGCAGTGGCAGCCGGGCAACTACCTGGAGTACGCGATCGCCCCGCAACTGCTGCTGACGCCCGAGCTCGCGGTCGGCGTCGTGTACCGGTCCTTCAGCCGCGGGGCGGACAGCTTCGCGGGCGACGCGCGAGACCTGGCGGCGCTTTCGCTGGAGACGGACGCCGAAGTTCGGTCGATGGGGGTGGATGTCCGGTATTCCAGCTTCCTGGGAGGCGGTTTCCCGGTTGTGGCCCGCTTCGGCTGGGAAGCCGCGCGCAGCGGGACCGGAGGCCGGACGCCAAAGACGGGAAGGGTGCGCTTCGGGGCGAGTCTCTTCTGGAGGCTGTGGGGCGGAGGCCGGCAGTCCCCGGATGAGTCCGCTCCAGTGCCGGAAGGGGCCCGTCCGGGCCGCTAGAGGACAGCCCCGGCAACCTCCTGCCCCGCGGCCCGCAACAACTCGCGGGCGTGCTCGCGGGAGGTCGCCGAATCCGGATCGCCGCCCAGCATGCGTGCGATCTCGTGAACGCGCGTGTCCCCGTCGAGGACGCAGGCGCGCGTACGGATCATGCCGTCCTCCGGTGAGAGCCGCTTCTCGACCAGGAGATGATGGCTCGCGCGCGACGCGATCTGGGCGAGGTGGGTGATGGCGAGCACCTGATGGGCTCGCCCGGTCTCCTGCAGCCGGGCGCCGACCGCGTTGGCGATCTCGCCCCCGACCCCGGAGTCGATCTCGTCGAACACCAGCGTCGGAACCCGGTCCGCGGCGCCCAGAATCGACTTGAGGGCGAGCATCACCCTCGACAGCTCCCCGCCGCTGGCGATGCGGCCGAGGGGCGCGGGCGGAAACCCGGGGTTGAGCGAGGCCAGGAACTCCACCCGCTCCGCGCCCCCCGGCCCGACTTCCGCCAGCGGGGCGAGCGCCACCGAGAAGGTGCCCCCCTCGAGCCCCAGCTCCGGGAACAGCGATGTAACCCGGCGCTCAAGCTTGCGCGCTGCCTTGCACCGCGCCTTGCTGAGGGCTGCCGCCTCCCGCTCCACGCGGGCCCTGGTCCGGTGGATGCGTCGCTCCAGAGCGGCGATGTCGAACGAGCTGGTCTCGATCTCCTCGAGCTGCGCCGCCAGCCGGCGCCCGGTTTCGAGCACGTCCTCCAGCGCGGGTCCGTACTTGCGCTTCAGCCGGAAGATGCGGTCGAGGCGGGCCCTGACGTCTTCCAGCCGGCGTGGATCGTGCTCCAGCGAGCTCGCGTAGTCCCCCAGGAAACGGCCCGCCTCGCTGGCCGCCTGGTAGGACTGCTCCAGCAGCTCGGAGACCTCGCCCAGCGAGCCGTCCAGGCGGATGATGTCGGCGAGCGCGGCCTGGACCGCCCGAATGCGCACCGTGACGGCGGCGTCACCCGCGTAGAGCTCCTCGTAGGCGCCCCCCGCGCTGCGCGCCAGCTCGTCCGCGTGTTCGAGCCGGGTCGCCTCCGTCTCGAGCGCCGTGTCCTCCCCGTCCTGGAGCGCGGCGCCTTCGATTTCGCCAAGCTGGAAACGGATGAAGTCGGCGCGCGCCTCAAGTTCCCGGACCCTCGCTTCCAGCTGCTCCCGCTCCCGCTCCAGAGCCTTCAGTTCGCCGCACAACGCGCCAACGGTGCTCGCCCGGCCGGTCGCGCGCGCCAGGGAGTCCAGCAGTCTGGCCTGTTCGGCCGGCCGGAGCAGGCTCTGGTGCTCGTGCTGCCCGTGCAGGTCGACCAGGTGGCGGCCCAGTTCACGCAGGAGCCCCACCGTGGCGGATGAATCGTTCACCCAGGCGCGGTTGCGTCCCCGGCGCGCCACTTCCCGCCGCAGCACCAGCACGTCGCCGCCCGCTCCCAGGCCCAGCTCCTCGAGCTTCTCGCGGACCGGCTCGCAGTCCTCGATGTCGAAGGCGGCCTCGATCATGGCCCGGGGGGCGCCAACCCGGACCACCCCGGGAGAGGCCCGTTCGCCCAGCAGGCAGGAGAGGGCCTTCGCCACCAGGGACTTGCCGGACCCGGTCTCGCCCGACAGGACGTTGAGGCCCGGCGCTCCGTCCAGCGTCAGGTCATCGATGACCGCGTAGTCGCGTATACGCAGTTCGATCAGCATGCCGTGAGATACTCATAAGATCATGCACCTGAAGGAGATTTCAGGGCCCAGTTCAACTTTCGTCTCAGAGTGGAGAAGAAGGTGTATCCAGGGAAGCGAAGCAGAGGCACGCGCACCGTGCCGGTCCGGATCTCCACGACCGAACCGGGCACGACGGCCACCGCCTCCTGGCCGTCCACCGTCAGCACCAGGTCGCCCGATGGATCCACTTCCCTGATGATGACGCGCTCGTCCGCGGCCAGCACCAGCGGCCGCACGGCCAGCGTGTGCGGGCAAATGGGGGTCACCAGGATGCAGTCCACCCCGGGCGCGATGATCGGCCCCCCCGCCGACAGCGAGTAGGCGGTCGAACCGGTAGGGGTGGAAACGATCACCCCGTCGGCGCTGAAGCTGCCGATCTCGTCGCTCCCTCCGTCATGCCCCACGAACAGGTCGAGGCGGGAGACCCTGGCCGCCCCGCTGTTGTGGACCACGAAATCGTTGAGCGCCACGTGGCGATCACCCGCGTCGCCGTGCTGGTCGAGGATGGCCGCCTCGAGTGTAATCCGGTAGTCGAGGGCGAAGTCTCCGCTGCGCAGGCGCTCGAACGCGGAGGCGAGATCGGAGCCGGAAGACGAGGTGAGGAAGCCCAGGTGCCCGAGGTTGATTCCGAGGACCGGGGTTTGCGTTGCCGTGACCGTGCGCGCGCCCCGCAGAAGCGTCCCGTCCCCGCCGAGCGTGATCAGCAGATCCAGCCCGGGCTCTTCGGGCCGGAGAGGGCGCGCGCCCCGCGGAGCGTGCATGAGGATGCCGGGCTCGCAGGCCATCTCGATGTCGAACCTGCGCGCGAGTTCGTCGAGACGCGCCAGCGCCGGCGCGAGCCCCGGCTGCCCGGGAAGCGCGAAGATGCCGATGCGGCGGACGGGAGGCGGCACCATGACGCGTCCCGCCGGGGTTACGCGCTCTCTCTGGTCGCCAGCACGCGGATTTCGGGGTTGCGCTCGGCCAACTGCAGGGCTTCCCGCGCAATCCCCTTCGCGTCCAGTCCCACCTCCGCCAGCAGCAGCCCCCTGTCTCCGTGCTCGATGAAGACGTCCGGCAACCCCATCGTTCTCACGGTTGGGCGCGATCCCGCGCGCGCCTGGATCTCGCGCGCCATGAAGGCGCCGAACCCATTGACGACGGTACCCTCCTCGACCGTCAGGATGTGCGTGTGCGAGCGGAGCACGCGATCGAGAACCTGCTCGTCGAAAGGCTTGAGGAAGCGGCAGTTGACGACGGTCGCGTCGATGCCCGCCGCAGCCAGTTCGTCCGCAGCCGAAAGCGCCTCCAGGACCATGGTTCCCACGGCGAGAATCGCCATGTCCGACCCCTCGCGCACGACCTCCCAACTCCCGTACGGGACCGCATCGATCTCCGCGGTCGGCGGAACCTCGGCGGGAACCGCGTCGCGCGGGTAGCGGATGCTGTAGGGGCCCGCGTCGTGCCCGAGGCCGGTCCTGATCAGGCCGATGAGCTCCTCGCCGTCCTTGGGCGCGGTGACCGTCATGCCCGGAACGAGCAGCATGTAGGCGATGTCGAAGGCGCCGTGATGGGTCGGGCCGTCGGCCCCGGCCACACCCGCCCGGTCCATGCAGAACATCACCGGGAGATCCTGCAGGGCGACATCGTGCACGATGGAGTCGAAGCCCCGCTGGAGGAACGTGGAGTAGATGGCCACGACCGGGCGCACGCCTTCCGTAGCCATGCCGGCGGCCGACGTCACACCGTGCGCCTCCGCGATGCCCACGTCGAAGTGGCGGCCCGGGAACGCCTTCTCGAAAATGTCGGTGCTGGTTCCGCTCGGCATTGCGGCCGTAATGGCGACGATGCGGTCGTCCTCCGCCGCAAGATCGGTCAGCCCCCTGCCGAACAGCTTCTGATAGCGGGGCAGGCCCACCGGCTTCTTCGGCGAAAGCCCGGTGATCTTGTCCCACGGGGAGGATGCGTGCCACTTGACCGGATCCTCCTCGGCGGGCTCGTAGCCCTTCCCCTTCTGGGTCACCAGGTGCACCAGCACCGGCCCGTTCATCCGGCGGACCCGTTGCAGGGTGTTCACCACCCCGTGAATGTCGTGCCCGTCGAAGGGCCCGAAGTAGCGGAATCCCAGCTCCTCGAAGATCATGCCGGGAACGAACAGGTGCTTCACGCTCTCCTCGAACCTGCCCGTGGCCGACTGCATCACGTCGGAGAGGCTCGTGGGGACGCGCCCCATCAGTTCCTTCACCTGATCGCGGACCCGGTTGTAGAGGGGGTTGGTGATGACGCCGTTCAGATACTTGTTCATCGCCCCCACATTGGGAGCGATCGACATGTCGTTGTCGTTGAGGACCACGATGAGGTTGCGCTCGCTCGCGCCCGCGTTGTTCAGCGCTTCGTAGGCGAGCCCGCACCCGATGGCACCGTCCCCGATGACCGCGACGACATCGAAGTCCTCGTCCTTGTGATCGCGTCCGATGGCCATCCCCACCGCCGCCGAGATGGAGGTCGCGGCGTGTCCCGCGCCGAAGACGTCGAAGTCCGACTCGGCCCGGCGCAGGAAGGGAGCCAGGCCGTCCTTGCGGCGGATGGTGTGCAGGCGGTCGTTCCGCCCCGTGAGGATCTTGTGGATGTAGGCCTGGTGGCCCGTGTCCCACACGATGCGGTCGCGAGGCGTGTCGAAGACGTAATGCAGCGCCACCGTCAGCTCGGCGACGCCCAGGCTCCCGCCGAAGTGTCCCCCCACCTTCGCGACGACATCGATGAGGCGTTCGCGCACCTCGCGGACGAGATCCGGCAGCTGGGTACGCGAGAGCCTGCGCACGTCCGCCGGACGCTTTACGTAGTCCAGAATGGCCACCCCATAACACTCCATCTGCGGTAGACGTAATCCCGTGACTGCCGGGACCCAATCCATAATATAACCGGATTCGCGCCCGCTGTTGCAGATGCCTCTAACGGCTGCGGTGCACGACGTATTCGGCGATGGCCGCCATGGGCCGGGACTCGAGCCCGGCGTCGGCCAGTGCCCGGCTTGCCAGGGAGACCTGCCGGAGCGCCCGGCGGCGTGCCCCGTCCAGCCCGTAGAAGCTGACGTAGGTCGATTTGCGCAGGGCCTGATCGCTGGGGTGCTTGCCCAGCTGTTCCGCCGAGGATGTGGCGTCCAGAATATCGTCCGCAATCTGGAACGCCAGCCCCAGAGCGCGCCCGTAGCGATCGAGGGCTTCGATGCGGCGCCTGTCGGCCCCGGCGGCCAGCCCGCCGATCCGGGGGGCCGCCGCCAGGAGCGCCCCGGTCTTGAGCGCGTGCAGCCGGTCCAGCCGGTCCGGCGACAGGGTCCGGCCCTCGGATTCGAGGTCGAGGGCCTGCCCTCCGACCATTCCTCCCGCACCCGCGGCCCGCACCAGGGTGCGCACGATCTCTCGCGCGACCTCGTCCGCGCATCCCAGTTCGACCGAGGCGCGCCATGCCTGCAGCGCGGCTCCCGGAATCAGCGTCGCCGCGGCCCGGGCCGTGCTCCGGGCCCCGAACACGCGGTGCGGCGTGGGAGATCCCCTGCGCAGCTCGGCGTCGTCCATGCACGGGAGGTCGTCGTGCATGAGGGAGTAGGCGTGGATCATCTCGATGGAGGCGGCCAGATCGTAGCAGGCGTCCTCGACTTCTCCGCCGCAGGCCGCGTACGCCGCGACGCACAGGATGGGCCGAACCCGCTTGCCGTCGGTAAGCAGCCCATGCCGCAACACCGGGCCGAGGGAAGGACCGGCGCGCGGGGTCAGAGCGGCGAGGGCTCGTTCCAGGGCGGCCCCGACCCGCCTCCCCTGCTGGTCCAGGAATGATGCCAGGTCGAAGTGGCCGCCCGGCGCCGGGATCTCCCGCGCCGCGGGGGTCCCGCTCACCCGGCGTCTTCCCGCCGGCGGGCTTCGCCCTCGATCAGCTCCTCGACGCGAAGCTCGGCCGACGACAACAGCCGCTCCGCCGCGCGAACGTGCCGGATACCCTCCTCGAAGAGCGCAAGGCTCTGTTCCAGCTCGACGTCTTCGGCGTCGAGGGCGGCAACGATGCGGTCAAGACGCCGCAGCCGTTCCTCCACCGACAATGGCTGTGGCTCGCCGGCGTCCCGGCTCGACGGCGCCGGATTCCCGGACGGACGGGCACGCTCATCCATCAAAGCTTCTCCGGATCGGTGACTTCCTTCCGGCCGGCGCCGCCCACGACACGCCCGTCGCGGCGAGTCCCGGTCACACGGCATCCGACGCGGCCGTCGACCACCCGCAGGTCGAAGGAGGATCCCCGCAGGAATCCGGCGACGTTCCTGAGCACCCGGCCCGAGCGGTCGAGCGGCACCGCGTACCCGCGGCTGAGGGTGGCCAGGGGAGAGAGCGCGTCCAGGCGCCCGGAGGCGCCCTCCAACCGGGCGCGCCGGGAGACGAGCCCGGTGCGCATCGCTGCCGCCAGCCGCTGGCTGCGGTCGAACACCTGGGCGATCCGCGGCTCGATGACGCCGTCGATTCCCCGGCGGAGCCGGCCGGCGCGGGACTCCAGGCGGTCGCGGTAGCGGTGCACAGAGCGCCGGAGGCCGGTGGACAGGCGCGGGCGCAGATCGGCCAGGCGACGCCCCAGCACCGCTCGGTCGGGAACCACCGCCTCCGCTCCGGCCGAGGGGGTGGGGGCGCGCAGGTCGGCTACCAGATCCGCGATGGTGACATCCACCTCGTGGCCCACGGCCGAGACCACCGGGACCGGGCAGGCGGCGATGGCGCGGGCGACCTCCTCCCGGTTGAAGGCCCACAGGTCTTCGAGCGACCCCCCTCCCCGCCCCACCAGGATTACGTCCGCCCGTCCGCTGCGACCGATCTCGTCGATGGCCCGCGCCACGTCCTCCGCTGCGCCCTCTCCCTGCACGCGCGCGCTCCTCAGCAGCACCCGCGTCCAGGGAGCCCGCGCCCCGATCACCGACAGGATATCGTGGAGGGCGGCCCCCGTGGCGGAGGTCACCACGCCCACGCAGGCCGGGCAAACCGGCAGCGCGCGCCTGCGGGCAGGGTCCATCAGCCCCTCCGCCGCCAGTTTGCGCCGCAGCTGTTCGAAGGCCCGGCGCCACAGCCCCTCGCCGTCCTCGGCCGTCAGCCTGCGCACGCGCAGCTGGTACCGTCCGCGCGCCTCGTAGAGGGTCACCGAGCCGAACGCCCGCACCCGGGTGCCGTCCTCCGGATCGGCCGGAAGCCGGCGCGCGTCGCTGGCGAACATGACCGCGCCGATGTGCGCGGTCTCGTCCTTGAGCGTGAAGTAACGGTGCCCCGCGGCGGTGCGCCGCCAGTTGCCGACCTCACCGGCCACCCAGAGGGCCGACATTCCCTGCTCGAGCAGAAACCGCGCCCGGCGGTTCACCCGGGCGACCGTCCACGGCTCGGCGTCTCCGCCGGGCTCCCCGGAGGCCCGCGCCGGCGTCTCCATGGGTGCGCCCGCCGCCGGGCGCGACCGCTCTCCGCGCGCAGCGTACCGGAAGAGGTCGAGCGACCCGTCCTCCGCGGCCATGGGGAGGCTCAGCCCCCGCCTCGGTCCGCGTGCAGCCGCACGGCGGCGTCGACCGTGTTGGAGAGCAGCATCGCGATGGTCATCGGGCCGACCCCCCCGGGAACCGGCGAGATCGCGCCCGCGACCTCCTTCGCCTCGTCGAAGACCACGTCGCCCGTGATGCGGTATCCCCGCTCGCGGGTCGCGTCCTCCACCCGGTTGGTGCCCACGTCGATCACGGTGGCGCCGGGGCGCACCATTTCGCCGGTGACGGTTCCGGGACGCCCGATGGCCACGATCAGGATCTCGCCGAGCCGGGTCACGGCACCCAGATCGGGGGTGCGGCTGTGGGCGACGGTGACTGTGGCGTTTCCCCCGGGCGCCTTGCGCATGAGCAGGGACGCCATCGGCTTCCCCACGATGTTGGAGCGTCCCACGATCACCGCGTGCCTGCCCGAAGGATCGACGCCCGAGCGCAACAGCATCTGGATCACCCCGGCGGGCGTGCACGGAGCCAGCACATCGGGGGCGCCCGTGGCCAGACGGCCGACGTTCACCGGGTGGAAGCCGTCCACATCCTTCCCGGGCAGAATCCGGTCGAGCACCACCTGGTCGCGAATCTGGTCCGGCAGGGGAAGCTGCACGAGGATGCCGTGAATCGCGGGGTCGGCGTTGAGCCCGTCGAGCAGTCCCAGCAGTTCGGCCTCGGGCGTCGAGCCGGGCAGGGTGATCTGGCGGGAGTGGATCCCGGCGGCGCGTGCGGCGCGGTTCTTCATCCGCACATAGCTGTGGCTCGCCGGGTCGTCCCCCACCAGCACGGTCGCAAGCCCGGGCACCAGCCCGTCCCGTTCCCCGAGGAGGGCGACCCGTTCACGGAGCTCCTCGCGGATCGCACCCGCGATCTCCGTCCCCGAGATGATGGCGGCGCTCATCGGGCGAACCCCACGGCGCGGGTTTCACGAATCACCACGATCTTGATCTGGCCGGGATAGCGCAGCTCCTCTTCGAAACGGCGCGCGATGTTCTCCGAGAGCGTGTTCATTTCGTCGTCCGAGACCCGTTCCGGTTCCACCATGACCCGCACCTCCCGTCCCGCCTGGATCGCGAAGCAGCGCTCCACTCCGGGATAGTCGAGGACCGTGTTCTCGATCTTTTCCAGCCTCTTCACGTAACTGTCGAACATCTCCCGGCGCGCCCCGGGACGGGATCCCGAGATCGCGTCGGCCGCCGTCACCAGGAACGTCTCGGCGTAGCGGTGCGGCTCCTCGTCGTGGTGCGCGCGGATCGCGTTCAGGACCTGATCCGGCTCCCGATACCTCTCGCAGAGCGCGTATCCCAGCTCCACATGGGTCCCTTCCTGGTCGTGGGTCATCCCCTTCCCCACATCGTGCAGAAGCCCGGCGCGCTTGGCGATCTGCACATCGAGCCCCATCTCCGCGGCCATGCCTCCCGCCAGCAGCGCCACCTCCTTCGAGTGCAGCAGCTGGTTCTGACCGTAGGAGGTGCGGAAGCGAAGGTGACCGAGCGCCTCGACGATCTTGGGGTGCACGTCGTGGATTCCCAGCTCGTAGAGCACTTCCTCCGCGGCCGCGAGCATCGTCCGCTTTACGGACTTCTCGCTCTTCTTGACCAGGTCCTCGATGCGGGCGGGATGGATCCGGCCATCCTCGACGAGCTTGCCGAGGGCGACCCGGGCCACCTCCCGGCGGATGGGGTTGAACCCGGAGAGGATGACGGCCTCGGGGGTGTCGTCGATGATGACGTCGATGCCCGTGGCCTGCTCGAAGGCGCGGATGTTCCGGCCCTCGCGCCCGATGATGCGGCCCTTCATCTCGTCGGACGGCAGCTGTACGACCGACACCGTCATCTCGGCGGTCTGCTCCGCCGCCATGCGCTGGATCGCATGGGCGATGATCTTGCGCGCCTCGCGCTCACCCGTGCGCTTCGCCTCGGCCTCGATGGCGCGGACGGTGCTGGCAGCCCGGGCACGCGCCTCGTCCTCCAGGTTCTTCATCAGGAGGCCGCGGGCTTCGTCGGCTGAGAGGCCGGCCAGCGACTCGAGGGTACTCTGCACCGACCGCTCGGAAGCCTCGACCGCCTCGACCCTCCGGTCGAGCTCGCCGTTGCGCCGCTGGAGCGTCTTCTCCCGCTGCTCCAGCGCCCCCTTGCCCTCCTCCAGGCGGGTCTCGCGCTCGTTCAGGCGGTCGAACTTGCGATCCAGGGAATCCGACCGCTCGCCGATGCGGCGCTCGAGCGTCTTGACCTCTTCGCGGCGCCGAGCCTCCTCGGACTGCCAGGACTCGCGAAGCCGGTAGGCCTCCTCCTTGCCCTGGAGGGCGGCGGCTTTGAGGGTGGTGTCGGCTTCCTCGTTGGCGCGGGCGATGATGCGCGACGCATCGTCGCGGGCGGCGGCACGTTCCCTTTTTTGCCTGGCGCGCTCGATGCCCCGCCCCAGCAAATATCCGGCTGCGGAGCCGAGCGCCATCACGACCGCCGCAAGCAAAATGCTTTGCGGGTCCATTGTATGCGCTCCGGATCAGGCGCACGCGCGCCTGCCAGTTCCATTTCCGTGGGGCCGTTCCGACCGAGGACGAAGCAGACCCTGACCGATTCCGTGCCCGCACCGTACCGGCGGCGACGGGCGGAATGCTATCTAAAGCTCGTCACAATATGAGGATGGAGCGAACAGGCGCAAGCGATGTGTCGGGATCAGGATCCGGCGTCCTCCGCCAACTCGGCCTCGACTTCCTCTGCGAGCGATCCGGACCGGAGCGCCATCCCCGCGCGCAGACGGGCCAGGTCGGCCTGAGCCTCGAAGTACCGCGCGGTGATGGAGAGGGCTGCAAGAATCGTGGCCTTGTACGCGTCCACCAGCCCGGCTCCGCGATGGAGGACCTCGCTGATGTTCTCATCCAGGAAACGGGCACATCGCTCGACTTCCTCGCGGTCGGCGGTGGACCGGATGGCGTACTTCTCGCCCCCGATCTCAACCGTCAGCGAGACTGCGTTCTCGGTATCAGCCATCCCGACCCTCCAGGAATCGTATGCGGGCGATCATCCTCTCCACCACCGCGCGGCCCCGTTCGAGGCGTTCTTCCAGCTCGCGTCGCTCATGCTCGGCCGCGCGCAGTCTTTCCACCACGCTTTCCGGGCTTGCTTCGCCCTCCGCGATGGGAGCGAGGACCTCCATCAGCTCCTCGTTTCGCTCCCGGGCCGACCGCAAGTCGGCCCTCAGCTCCGCGCTCTGCCGGATAAGTCGCCGGACCGCCGACTCCAGGCGCGCGAAGGGCTCGCTAGCGTCCGGAGCCTGCTGCGCCTGCTCTGGGTTCGACACCAAACTCCTCCTTGAGTCGCTGGACGAGACGCCGCACCGCGCGATCGACGGCTTTATCCGTCAGCGTTCGGCGTCCGGACTGAAAGCGCAGGCGGAATCCGACCGACCGGTAGCCATCCGGCACATCCCCGCCGCGGAACAGGTCGAAGACGGCAACTCCGACGAGATCCCTGTCTCCGCCCTTTTCCAGGAACTCCAGCACCTGCCGGGCCGGGAGCGAGTCCGGAATCAGCAGGGCCAGGTCACGCTCCACCGCCGGGAAGGCGGGAAGTGGCCGGAAGGCCGGGTCGGGCCGCCCCCGGACACCGTCCCCCAGTTCGAGTTCCAGTCCCCAGACCGGTCCGGCCCAGACGGGGGCGTCCACCCGGTCCGCGCGCACCTTGCCGGCACCGCCCATCACCGAGCCGTCGACCGCCCGCAGCAGAAACTCGCACCCCTCCTCGAAGAAGGCGGAGTCGAAGGTGCCGGGCTCCACCGAGCACTCCCCCGGGAGCACGGCCGCGACCAGTTCCTCGGTCAGGCCGCGCAGCTCCCACTCGTCCCACGGCCGATCCCCGGCGGACCAGTGGTGGGGCCGCCGGCGCCCGGTCATCGCGACCGCCAGCCGATTCGTCTCGCGCGGCAACCCGCCGGACCCGTCGGTGCCGAATACCGCACCCATGTCGAAGAGCCGGATGTCGCGAGCGCCCCGCGCGAAGTTGTGCTCGACCGCGTGCAGAAGCCCGAAGAGCACGGTCCGGCGCAGGCGGCTCTCCTCCGCGGAGACCGGGTTGAGCACCTCCACCTCTCCCTCCTCCGCGGGCGCGAACGCGGTCGTGTGCGCCTCCAGGAACCCGCGGCCCACCAGGATCGTCCTGAGACGGTCGTGCAACCGCAGGAGGGGGTCGTCCGGGACCGTCCCCGGGCGGAAGGCGCCCAGGCTGTCCGGGAAGCGGTCGTACCCGTGGACGCGCGCGATCTCTTCCACCAGGTCGACCTCGCGCAGGGTGTCGTAGCTCCGGTGGCCCGGGACCGTGACCTCGATCGCGCCGGCGGCCGGCCTGCAGCGGTATCCCAGCGGCTCGAGCAGGTCCACGATGTCACCGGCTTCAAAGCGGACGCCCAGCAGCTGCCCCACCCGATCGGGCCGAAGCGCCACGGCGGGCGCGCGCCAGGGCCGGGGGCAGGCGTCGAGCAGGGTGGGCGCCGGCTCGCCGCCCGCGGTCGCCACGATGATCGAAACCGCGCGCCGAATCGCCGACTCCAGCCCGGCCGGGTCGACTCCGCGTTCGAAGCGGTAGCTGGCGTCGGTCGACATGCCCAGCGCCCGCCGCACCGCGCGCACCCCTTTCGGGTTGAAGAGCGCGCATTCCAGGAGGACGTCCGTGGTCCCCTCGTCGATCTCGGAATCGCTCCCGCCCATGACCCCGGCTATGGCCAGCGCCTCTTCGGGATCGCAGATGAGGAGCATTCCCTCGTCCAGTTCGCGCTGTTCGCCGTCCAGCGTCCGCACCGTCTCGCCCTGCCGGGCCCCCCTGACCACGATCTCCGGTCCCGCGACCCTGGCAAGATCGAAGGCGTGCAGCGGCTGACCCAGCTCCAGCAACACGTAGTTGGTGGCGTCCACCACGTTGTTGATGGGATGGGCGCCGGCAGCCCGCAGGCGGGACGCCAGCCACTCCGGGGAAGGGCCGACCCGCACGCCGCGCACGACCGCCGCCATGTAGCGCCAGCACTGCCGCGGGTCGTCGATGCGCACGCGCACCCCCGCCCCGTCGACCGCCGGTGACCCGGTGCGCACCGCGAGCTCGTGCTCGACCGCCCCGGGGAGGTCGGCCAGGCGGATCCCGCCTTCACCGACCAGCTCGCGCGCCACGCCCACGTGGGAGAGCAGGTCCCCCCGATTGGGCGAGACCTCGACGTCCAGGCGGTGGTCGTCCAGGCCGACGGTGGGGGCGAAGGGGCTTCCCGGGTCGAACTGTCCCGCCAGCTCAAGAATGCCGCGGTGGTCGGTGCCCAGCCCCAGTTCGCGGGCCGAACAGAGCATGCCGCGCGACTCCTGGCCGCGGATGCGGACGCGCTTGATGCGCACGTCCCCCGGAAGGACGGCGCCCACCGGCACGAAGGGGTAGCAGGCGCCCGCGCGGACGTTGGGCGCCCCGCACACCACCTGCACCGTGCCGTTGCCGCCGTCGACCTCGCAGACGGACAACCGGTCCGCGTCCGGGTGCCGGCGCACTCGCTGCACGCGGCCGATCACAACCCCGGCGATCTCGGCGCCCAGGTCGGTGATACCCTCCACGGGCGCGCCGCGCATGGCCAGCCGGGCCGCGATTTCCCCGGCACCCAGGTCGAGCCCTGGCGCGATCGCCTGCAACCACCGGCGCGAGACGTTCATGCGAACTGGGCGAGGAAGCGGATGTCGTTCTCGTAGAGCATCCGGATGTCCGTAATCCCGTATTTGATCATGGCGATGCGCGCGGGCCCCATGCCGAAGGCCCAGCCCGAATAGCGTTCGGGATCGATGCCCACGTTCTCGAGCACCGCCGGATCGACCATTCCGGCTCCCATGATCTCCAGCCAGGCCGTCTCCTCGACGCTGCCGTCCGCGCCCACCACGCGCCTCTTCACGTCGACCTCCGCGCTCGGCTCCGTGAAGGGAAAGTAGCCGGGGCGGAAGCGGACGCGGGTGCCGGGTCCCCAGAACCGGCGCGCAAACTCCGAAAGGGTAGCCTTGAAATCCACGAAGGTAATGCCCTCATCCACCGCCAGACCTTCGATCTGGAAGAAGGCGGGCGCGTGCGTGGCGTCCCAGGTGTCGCGCCGGTAGGCCGGACCGGGAGCGAGGATGCGCACGGGCGGGCGGTACTCCTCGAGGATTCGGATCTGGACCGGAGAAGTGTGACTGCGCAGGAGCCCCCCGCCCTTCAGATAGAGGGTGTCCTGCTCGTCCGCGGCGGGATGGTCCAGGGGCGTGTTGAGCGCGACGAAGTTGTACCACTCGGTCTCCGCCTCGGGCCCCCGGGCGCGCGTGAACCCGAGGCGCGCGAAGATGTCGCAGATCTCGTCGACGACCAGGGTGACGGGGTGGCGGGCGCCCCGCCATCGGTCCCGCCCGGGAAGGGTGAGATCCCGCGCCGGCGTACGGGTGTCCGCGCTCTCCCGCGCCAGGCGGCGTTCCCGTTCTTCCAGCGCGCCGCGCAGCACTCGCTTGACCCGGTTCGCTTCGGCGCCCACGGCCGGGCGTGCTTCCGGGCTGAGGCCGCCGAGCTGGCGCAGGATCCGCGATACGCGCCCTTCCCTGCGGCCCAGGAATGCTACCCGGACCTGCTCCAGGGCAGCGGGATCACTCGTGCCGGCGATGGCATCCTGCGCCTCCCGTTCGAGCGCCCCGAGCTCATCGACGAGAGAGCCGGCCTCGGACACGAAGTGTCGGACTAGGCGCGCGAACCGCGCTCAGGCACCGGCCAGTCCCTGCTTGGCGCGGTCCGCCAGGGCTGCGAACGCCTCCGGGTTGCGCACGGCCAGGTCCGCCAGCGACTTGCGGTCCAGTTCGATACCCGCCCGCTGGAGGCCGTTGATGAACCGGGAATAGGACAGGTCGTGCTGCCGCGAGGCCGCGTTGATGCGCGTGATCCAGAGCCGCCGGAAGTTCCGCTTCTTCTGCTTGCGGTCCCGGTAGGCGTATTCCCAACCGCGCTCCACGGCGTCCTTCGCCGTGCGGTAGAGCTTCTTTCTGGCGCCGAAGTAGCCCTTGGCCTGGCGAAGGATCTTCTTCTTGCGACGTTTGCGCGCGGGGGCGCCGGTCGTTCTGGGCATGGGGTTCTCTCTCCCGCGGCCTTATGAGTTGGGAAGCAGGCGGCGGAGCCTTCGCTCGTCCGCGCCGGACACCAGCGTGGCGGAACGCAGGCGGCGCTTCCGCTTTCGGGTCTTCTTGGTGAGGATGTGGCTCTTGTACGCCCTCATCCTGCGGAGCTTGCCGCGGCCGGTGCGGCGGATCCGCTTGGCCGCTCCGCGGTTGGTCTTCATCTTCGGCACAATCAACTCCTCGGAGCCAGAACCATCGTCATGGTGCGCCCTTCCCTCACGGGGCGCGTCTCTATTTTGGAGATCTCTTCCAGATCCTCCGTCACCCTCCTCAGCACCTCCAGCCCGATCTCGGGGTGGGAGAGCTGCCGCCCGCGGAACATCATCGTCAGCTTCACCTTGTTGCCGTCGCCGAGGAAGCGGCGGGCGTGCCGGACCTTGAAGTCGTAGTCGTGATCCTCGATTCCCGGCCTGAACTTCACTTCCTTGATCTGTATGTGATGCTGCTTCTTCTTCGCTTCCTTGGCCTTGCGGGCCGCGTTGTACTTGTACTTCCCGTAGTCCATGAGCCGGCATACGGGCGGACGCGCCGCCGGCGCCACCTCGACCAGATCCAGACCGGCCCTTCCGGCCCTCTCGCGCGCCTCCTCTATGGAGACGATACCCACCTGCGCGCCCCGCTCGTCGATGAGCCGAACGGGACTGATCCTGATCTGGTCGTTGACTCGGATCCTCTGTTCCTTTATGGCCTGTTCCTCCGTGGTTCAGTGAACCCGCCCTCCGGCAGGATCGTGGGACAAAAAAACCCGGGCCACCCCGGGACACGAAACGCCGGGTGGCCGATCGACGCTGCTCGCCGGCCGACCCGTCTCGTAACCCTGCGGCGCCTGGCGCCGAAGGTGGAGGGAACGTGCGATCCTCGCTTCCGCGTTGTCAACGGCAAAAGATAGGGATGAGCGGCGCAGGGTCAAGCGAGGCGCTTCAGGTACAGCCGCATTCCCGCCCAGTCGTTGGCAGCGTTGAAGACATCGAAGTAGCGCCGGGCTCTCTCCTGCCCGATCACCGCCGCCTGCCGTTCCCTCGTCTCCGCTTCGAACTCCTCGGCCAGCCGGAGGTCGTCCGCACCCGGACCGGCCCGCGCCCTGTCTTCGAGCGCTGCCAGCGCTTCGCTCAGCTCTTTCCGCCGCGCCTCGAAGTCCTCGTAGATGCCGAAGTGGGCCACCGCGAAACGGTCGGGATCGTAGATCCGCACCCGCTCCAGCGTCGCTTGCCAGGCCCCCACGTTCACTCCGGGCGCGGGCGTGGGGGGATGCACGGGGGCGCGCCGGTCGAGGATCACGCCCAGCGCGTCGCCGCACAGCAGCACGCCGTCGCGGTCATGCAGCCATGCAACGTGATGACCGATGTGACCCGGCGTGGCGATGGGGCGCAGGAGCCGCAGCGGAGAGCGGCCGCCCGGCTCCCAGGGACGGATGTTGCGCGGCGGGACCGGGCGCACCTCGCCCCACAGGCGGTCGTGGGCCTCGCCGAAGGTGCGCCGCGTGCTCCGCACCAGGCGGTCCGGATCCGCGACGTGGGGCGCTGCGTCCGCGTGGACATGCACGGTCAGGCCGTCGTTTTCGCTCACCAGGTGCCCGGTGGCACCGGCGTGATCCAGATGGATGTGGGTGAGGAAGACGGCGCGCAGGTCCGAGATCGCAAGACCTCGCTCCGCCAGGCGGGACCGGAGCATATCCATGCATGTCGCGGGTCCCGGATCGACCAGAACGGGCTCGGGGACCTCCAGCAGAACGGACGAGATCGCGCCCTTGAGACCCAGATGTTCGAGGTCGAGGAGTTCGATCAACCGCTTTGCGGGTAGAGACGCTCTTCCGGACCCACGAAGACCTGGCGCGGACGCGCAATGCGCTGCTCGCGGTCGTTGACCATCTCCTCCCACTGCGTAAGCCAGCCCACGGTCCGGGGGATGGCGAAGAGCAACGGGAACATCTCCGACGGGAACCCCATCGACTGGTAGATGAGGCCCGAGTAGAAGTCGACGTTGGGATACAGGTTGCGCCGGATGAAGTACTCCTCCCCCAGCGCGATCTTCTCGAGTTCCAGGGCGATGTCGAGAAGCGGGTTCTTGCCGAGCACCTCGAACACCTCGTGCGCAGTCTCCTTGATGATGCTGGCACGCGGATCGTAGGCCTTGTAGACGCGGTGTCCGAAGCCCATCAGGCGCCGTTCTCCCCGCTTCACGCTCTCCATGAACCCGGGGATGTTGTCGGTGCTGCCGATTTCCTCCAGCATGCGCAGCACGGCCTCGTTGGCGCCCCCGTGGAGGGGCCCGAACAGCGCCGCCATGGCACCCGCGTGCGCGGAATAGGGGTCGGACTGGGAGCTGCCGATGACCCGCATCGCGGTCGTGGAGCAGTTCTGCTCGTGGTCGGCGTGAAGGATGAAGAGCACCTCCAGGGCGCGCTCCAGCGCCGGATGAGGCTCGTACTCGCGCACGCCTACGCGGAAGAGCATCGACAGGAAGTTCTGCGTGTAGTTGAGATTGTTGTCGGGATAGGCGAGCGGAAGTCCCTTGTGATGGCGGTAGGTGAAGGCCGCGATCGTCGGCATCTTGGCGATCAGCCGCACGATCTGCTTCCAGCGATTCTCCGGGTCGTGGATGTTCCTGGCCTCGGGATAGAAGGTGGACATCGCCGCCACCGTGCTGATCGCCATGCCCATCGCGTGCGCGTTGTAGCGGAAGGCGTCGATCAGCTTGGTCAGGTTCTCGTGGATGTAGGTGTGAATCCTGACTTCGTCGCGGAAGGCGTCCAGTTCGTCGGACGCCGGCAGCTCACCCTTGAGGATCAGGTAGGCCACCTCCAGGAACGTGGCCTTCCCGGCCAGTTGCTCGATGGGATAGCCGCGGTACTGCAGGATCCCCCTGGAGCCGTCGATATAGGTGATGGTGCTGCGGGTGTTGGCCGTGTTCGAGAAGCCGGGATCGTACGCCATCATGCCGAAATCCGAGTCCCGGACCTTGATCCGGCGCAGGTCCATGGCCCGGATGACATCGCCTTCGAGGATGTCGACCTCGTACCTGGCGCCGGTACGATTGTCGGTTATCGAAAGAGTGCCGTTCTCCGCCCCGCCGTTTTCCATGTCCGCCCTCCGCACGGGCTCATGTTGAGCCGGTGCATGTCGTTATTGGTTTCGCGCACTCCCGGTCGCTGCGGAGTCCGCTTCCGCTTCGGCTCCCACCGACGGATAGTCTAACGTGGACCGCAAGCAGCGCGGTAGATGTGAGCCCGGCGCGAAGGGCTCTCCCAGGACGTCCCATCCAGTCATGGCAACGCCCAGCCTTGAGTGTTTGGATTCATGGGGTGCGAACGGGGAGCGCGGCCCGGAAACCGCGCGAGACAATCATCCAAAGGGAGGAGCAATGCGCGGTTCACACGGATTTTCTCTCATCGAGCTGCTTCTGGTGACGCTGATAATCGGCATTCTCGCCACCATCGCGATTCCCCGGCTGACGGCGGCGCGCGACCGGGCCTTCGTGGCGACGATGCAGGCGGATCTCAGGAACCTGGCCACCCAGCAGGAGATCCACTACGCCGACGAACTGACCTACTCGGACGATTTCGACGACCTCGAATTCGCTTCCTCGGATCGGGTGACCGTCGACATCGAGGAAGCATCGGGCACGGGCTGGTCCGCGACCGCGACCCACGAGGCTTTCGGGGAAGACGACGGATGCTCGGTCTACTACGGGGACGCGGCGGCGACCGATCTGGGTGGCCCGGAGGGACCCGGGGAAATCGCATGCACCCGATAGGCGATCGGGCCACTGGCCACCCCCGGGCCCCGAGTTCGACTCGGGACCCGTTGGGAGCGCCGCTGGCAGTTCCGCGGACGGACTGCTAGCGAACGGTGAAGCGAACCGTGTCGATGACCCAGGGCTGCAGCGGCACGTGCAGGCCGTCGGCGACGACGGCGATGATCGTGTAGTCGCCCGGCGCCAGATCCGTCATCTCGTACTCGGTCTGGGCCAGACCGAAGTGGACGTAGCTGCCTTCGACCGCGGGAATGGGCTGGTCGGCGGGCGTGAGGTCGGCGTTGATCAGCAGATGATGATGCCCGGTGCCGGGGTCCATCACTCCGGCCTCGACGACCTCGAGGTTGTCGACCTCGAAGACGACTCGAACGGAACTGCCGTCCACCGTCGAACCGTCGGCGGGTTCGGTGATGTGGACCCTCATCGCGTCGTCCATGGCGGCCTCCTCGGCCATCCCGGCGTCGTCCATCGACCCACCCGCATCTCCGCCGCCGCCACAGCCCACAGCGGCGAGAAGTGCGGCCAACGCCCATGGGCTCCATCTGCGAGTTCCTGGCATGGTACCATCCGTGTTGACGGGGAATGATCTGCGGCTTCTGGTGAGGCACGGCACCAGGCCGCTGTCTGTGCCAGTATTGAACCGCAGGTCGCTGCCCGGCAAGACCGGGAGGCGCGGGGGTGCGGTGGATGATCGTGCCGGACTACATCCTCGCGGGACGTCCCGCAAAGGGCCGGATGATCTTGCCGGGTGCGCCGGGGTCGCCCAATCTGGAAGTTCAACAACTCGGCGCTTCCAGGCGGCCCCGGGCAACCATCGAGGCGGACACGCGTCCGGCCGAGGCGCAACCATCATCGCGATGACTGCCGGCCGCCCCGGCAACAGGAGAAACGCATGCGCAAGCTACTTCCGATCCTCGTCATGATGCTCGTACTGCCCGCCCCGGTCGCGGCCGCCCAGAGCGGTCAGATGAACTTCTTCCTCACCAGCGCCGGGTCCGGCGACGGAGCGAACCTGGGCGGCCTCCGGGGAGCCGATCAGATCTGCCAGGACCGCGCCTACGCGGTGGGCGCCGGCGACCTGATCTGGCGCGCCTACCTGAGCACGACCGGCGAGTCCGCCGAGAACGCCCGCGACCGCATCGGCGACGGTCCCTGGTACAACTTCGCAGGCACCATGGTGGCCCGGGACATCGACGACCTCCACTCCGAGGACAACCTGCTCGGCAAGGAGAACTCGCTCACCGAGCGCGGCGATCAGGTGAACGGCCGGGGCGACTCGCCCAACATGCACGACATCATCACCGGGTCGACCATGGACGGAATGGCCTCCGACGCCGACGGTGACACCACCTGCGAGAACTGGACCAGCAACGGCAGCGACGGCAGCGCGCTGGTTGGCCACCACGACCGCGTGGGCGGCGGGCAGAACCCCACCTCCTGGAACTCGGCGCACGCCTCGCGCGGCTGCGGCCAGGAAGACCTGCAGGGCACGGGCGGCAACGGTTTCTTCTACTGCTTCGGGATCGGCAGCTGACGCCCGAACAGGCGCAGCTTACGAGGGAGTGAGCCGGCACGTGAAGCCTACGGGAGCGTAGCGGACTCCCCCGCTACCTCCCCGGCCCCTCCCTCCTTCTCTTCCGGCCGCCGGATCCAGCCGATCACCAGCCAGGTCGCGCCCATCACCGCCAGCGTCAGCGCCACCAGCGCCAGGGTGCGCGCCAGCAGCCCGAGGTCGAAGACCGGCCAGCGGAAGGTGTACTGGGTGAGCACGCCCCAGCGCTCCGTCATCCAGTGCCACGCCGTGTGCGCCACGAGCGCCGAGAGCAGGATGTTTCCGATCTTCTCCCTGATCGCGAAGCGGTAGAGCAGCTCCAGCGCCGGCACGATGATCAGCAGCGCCGCGAGCTGACCCAGCTCCACCCCGACGTTGAACGCCAGGAGCGAGGTTACCAGGTGCGACCCCGCGAACTGCATGGTTTCGCGCAGCGCAAAGGAGAAGCCGAAGCCGTGGGCGAGGCCGAAGGCGAAGGTGATGATCCAGCGCGTCTTCACCTTCGTGCCCACGATGTTCTCGAGCGCCATGTAGACGATCGAGGCGGCAATCAGGGTCTCGACCAGCGGCGGGAACCAGAGGGTGTTGGGCGCGAAGTTGAAGGCGGAGGCGGCCAGCGTCACCGAGTGCGCCACCGTGAAGGCGGTGACGAGAATGACCAGCGAGCGCAATTTGCGCAGCGGCGCGACCAGGCAGAGCAGGAAGAGCAGGTGGTCGATGCCGTCCAGGATGTGCTGGAAGCCGAGCACGACGAAGCGCCACGCCGCCTGATGCCAGCGGGGATCGAGGCGCACGACCCCGGGATGGCCCGTGTACTGGTAGAGCCGCTCCGAGCCCTCCGCAGGCAGGAAGCGCAGGATCGTATTTACCCGCAGCGCCAGCCGCTCCAGCCCGGGATCCATCGAGAAATCGGAGTCTGCGGACGCAATGGGGTACTCGAAGAGGATGTCGAGCAGAGCCTGCTGCCAGACCAGCTGGGTCTCGGGAGCAAGCGGCGGGCCGGTGACGTGCTCCAGCGCCGCCTCGTAGCTCGTGAACGAGCGATCCGAGGGGATGGAGACCACCGCCGCCAGGAGCTCGGGAACGGGAAGCCGCTCTCCGTTCTCGAAGAGCTGCAGGGGATTGCCGATCCAGAGCATCGCCCCCTGCCGGATCTCGTCCTCGGCCTCGGGGATGTCGAGGTAGCCCGGCCCGAAGGTCGGGAAGACGATGTCCTGCATGGTGTTGAGCGGCACCCGCACCAGGAGCCTCAGGCGGTCGCCCTCGGGCTTCACGAACATGCGCACGATGGCGTCGGCGGGAATGTCGTGAGGCACCGGGGCCCCTTCGAGCGGCTCCGAAGGACGCGTCAGGCTCGCCACCCCCGCGACGACGAGGGCGAGACCGACGATGGCAAGGCGGGTTCTGCGCATGGATGCCGGGAAGATGGGGCGCGCCGCGATCCTGGTGCACGCGCCGCAGCGGACGGGGCCGGCGCCGGCCGGAGCCGGAATCGTAACCGGCCGGGTGTTGCCCGAACAGGCCGGGCTTCGGGCTCACGCAGGCATGTGCGCGCGTGCCGTCGAAGCCGTATACTGGTAGTCTGCTCGCCGCAGATTCCGCGCAGCGCCGGACATTCAGCCTTTTCGACAAAGGAGATGAAGGGATGAGACGAACACGCGATCTTCTTGCCGGAGCGATTCTCGTCGCCCTCGCGGCGGCCTGCGCGGACGCCGGCACGCAATCGGCCCAGATGTCGATGGATATGGGCGGAGGCGATGGCATGGCGCCGATGTTCGAGGTCGACCCCTTCTGGCCCCAGCCCTTGCCCAACCACTGGCTGCTGGGCGCCACCATCGGCGTGGCGGTCGATTCGCGCGATCACGTGTACATCGTGCACCGCAACACGCCCGACCAGTTTGCGGCGCGCACCGAGATCGGCCTGGCCCAGGACCCGCCGCTCAGCGAGTGCTGCCAGCCGGCGCCCCCGGTTCTGGAGTTCGACCCGGAGGGCAACCTGGTGAACGCCTGGGGCGGGCCCCAGGAGGGCGCCGACTACGAGTGGCCCACCTCGAACCACGGGATCGTGGTCGACCACATGGACAACGTCTGGATCGGCGGCAACGGCGGCCAGGACAACCACGTGGTGAAGTTCACGCGCGAGGGCGAGTTCCTCATGCAGATCGGTCGCTCCGGCATGCGCGAGAGCAGCATGGACACCGACCAGTTCGGCCGCGTCGCCAAAATCGCCTTCGACGGCGAGGCCAACGAGGCCTACATGGCCGACGGCTACCTGAACAAGCGGGTCGTGGTCGTGGACATGGACACCGGCGAGTTCAAGCGCTTCTGGGGTGCGTACGGCAACGAGCCGGACGACAACTATGAGTTCATGCCCTATTCGCCGGACATCCCGCCCGCCCAGCAGTTCCGCGGGCCGGTGCACTGCGCCGATCCGTCGCGTGACGGGTTGGTCTACGTGTGCGACCGCGCCTCCGACCGCATCCAGGTCTTCCAGAAGGACGGCACCTATGTCGACGAGGTGTTCATCGCGCCCCAGACGCTGTCGCAGGGCTCGACCTGGGACGTCGCCTTCTCGCCCGACCCCGAGCAGACCTACCTGTACGTCGCGGACGGCCAGAACATGAAGGTCTACGTCATCCTGCGCGAGACCATGGAGGTGCTGTACAGCTTCGGCGACGGCGGGCGCCAGCCGGGTCTGTTCTTCGCGGTGCACAGCATCGCCACCGACTCGCAGGGCAACATCTTCACCACCGAGACCTACGAGGGGAAGCGGGTGCAGAAGTTCGTCTACCAGGGCATGGGGACGGTCACACAGATGAACATGGGTCCCGCCTGGCCCGGCGGCTGATCGTTGGATTTCGCGGTAGTTCCGGGCCCCTTCGCTGCTCTCGCGGAGGGGCCCTTTTTCCGGCCCGGGCAAGCGCCATGAGACTCCCCCAACATTCCGGGCCTCCGGCGTGTCATTCAGATGGCACGCGGCGGGAGCCGCGGGGTCGGGGCTCGAATGCCCCGGTCATGGCCTTCGCAATCCTCAAAATCTCCAGGATCTGAATCCATGTCGAAGATTTGCCGGGCAGTTCTTCTGGCGTCTTGTCTTGCCGCGGCGTCGCCCGCACTCGCGCAGGACCAGCAGCTCCAGAATCCTCCGGACGGAGGACCCGCTGTAATCACGATGGAGGCCGAGCCCGTCCTGCCCGAGATGGGCATCAGCCTCGACGGCCGGTTGGACGAGGCCAGCTGGAGCCGGGCCACCCCCATCACCGACTTCACCCAGCAGGAACCGGTCGAAGGCGGAGTTCCCTCCCAGAGAACCGAAGTGCGGGTCCTCTTCGACGAGGAGAACATCTACATCAGCGCGATGCTGTACGACGATCCCGAAGGCATCCTCGCCTACCAGATGCAGCGGGACGCGCCTTTGATGACCGACGATCGCTTCATGTGGATCCTGGACACCTTCAACGACGGGCGCACCGGCTATTTCTTCGAGATCAACGCCAACGGCCTCATGGGCGACGGCCTCATCACCGGCAGCGGCGGCGGCAGGGGCGGCGGCCGCGGCGGTGGCGGCTGGGGCGGCGGCGGCATGAACAAGGCCTGGGACGGCATCTGGGAGGCGCGCACCTTCCGCCGGCCCGACGGCTGGTCCGCCGAGATCCGCATCCCCTTCCGCACCCTCAACTTCGACCCGAATGCCGACCACTGGGGCATCAACTTCCAGCGCACCATCCGCCGCAACAACGAGGAGATCCTGTGGCGCGGATGGCGGCGCACCGAAGGGCTCTTCAAGCCCATTTTCGCGGGCGACCTGGAGGGCATCCAACTGCAATCGACCCAGCGCGGATACGGACTGGAGCTGCGTGGCTCGGCGATCGGCAGCTGGCGCAACCAGCCGGGCACCGTGGAGCCCACGACCTTCCCGAGGGACATCAGCCTCGACGTCGACTACAACATCACGCCCAGCCTGCGCGCCTCGGCTTCGATCAACACCGACTTCGCCGAGGTCGAGAGCGACGAGCGCCGGGTTAACCTCACCCGCTTTCCCCAGCGTTTCCGCGAGCGGCGCACCTTTTTCCTGGAAGGCTCCGGGGTCTTCAGCTTCGCTCCGCGGAGCGGCCCGCAGCCGTTCTTCTCCCGGCGCATCGGCTTGAACGCGGGTCAGGAGATCCCGATCGAGTACGGCACCCGCCTGACCGGTCAGGCGGGCAGGTACGAAATCGGGTTCTACCAGATCGGAACCGGAAACCACGACTACACCGATTCCCAGGGGATCGCCCAGGACTTCACCCGCGAACAGTTCTCGGTGGCCCGGGTCAAGCGGCGCATCTTCGAGCAGTCGACCATCGGCGCGATCTATACGCGGCGCGCGACGGCGGCCGCCAGTCCGCTGCCAGGCGCGTCCGTGGTCTCTCCCGCCGACCAGCACACGGCCGGTGCCGACCTGGCTTTCAACACGCGCAACTTCCTCGGCAACAAGAACTTCGAAATCGAGGCCTTCTACGTCTGGAATTCGAATCCCGATCCGACCGTGGTGCGCACCAACACGGATCTTTCGGCGCACGGCATCCGGCTCAACTTCCCCAACGACATCTGGTCGGCGCACATCTCCTACCGGCAGTTCGGCGACGACTACCGCCCCGCAGTGGGCTTCGTACCGCGCAACGACTTCCGCCGGGTCGAGCCCCGCATCGGCTGGTCGCCCAGGCCGTCTTCCATCGACTGGATCCGGAGCCTGAACTTCTCCGTGCAGTTCCGGCACCTGGAGGAGCTGGGCACCCGAATCGTCGAGGAGCGCGAGTGGGATCTGAACCTGCTGGGCGTCCAGTTCGAGAGCGGGGACGGCTTCAACGTCACCGCGAAGCGCATCTACGAATTCCTCGACTTCGGATACGAGATCGTGGACGGGGTCGACATCCTGGAAGGCGAGTATACCAACTGGGAGTATGCGATACGCGGCAACACGGCCGGCCGGCGCCGCGTCTCCGTCTACGGAGGGATCACGACCGGTGGTTTCTGGGATGGGGACCGCACCCGCTACGGCGGGCGTATCTCGTTCCGGCCCAACCCGGGCATCAACATCTCGACCAACATCGAGTACAACGACGCGCACCTGCCCACCGGCGACTTCACCACCAGCCTCTACGAGCTGGAGACCGAGTGGAATCCGAGCCCCTGGGTGAGCCTGACCAACCAGCTCCAGTACGACAGCCGCAGCGAGATCATCGGTCTGTTCGCGCGCCTGCGCTGGATCATCGAGCCCGGGAACGACGTCTATCTGGTCTACACGCACAACTGGCGCGACTGTTCGATGTACGGCGCGGATGCCGGGTGCGGTTCGATTGATTTCGACCCCCGGGCGGATCCGAGATTCATGACCCTGTCGAGGGGCGGGGCTCTGAAGCTAAACTACACGTATCGTCTGTAACCGAGGGCGTCCCGGGGCTCGGGGCGCCTGTCAAGCACTCTGCCTCGGAGGTCCACGCATGCGGTATCCCGGTCTCGTCCGCCCGGCGGCTTTCCTGTTTTCCCTGACCCTCGCGGTCGCCTGCGCTCCACAGGCCGTTATGGAGCAAGCGACGGAACGCGGCGAGGTCCCCCTCCCGCTGACCGGGCGCTCGGTGGTGAACACCGAGATGGGGATCGTCGCGACCAACAACCCGCTCGCGTCTTCCGTGGGCGTCCAGATCCTCGAGCAGGGCGGCAACGCCATCGACGCGGCCATCGCGGCCAACTCGGCGCTCGCTCTCATGGATCCCACCTCCAACGGCATCGGCGGTGACCTGTTCGCCATCATCTACCTGGCCGAGACCGAGGAGATCTACGGGCTGAACGCCAGCGGCTGGTCGCCCGCCGCCCTCGACGCAAAGTACCTGAAGGAACTGGGCCACGAGAGCATGCCGCGCCGCGGGATTCACTCGGTCACGGTGCCCGGAGTGATCGCCGGCTGGGACGCCATGCGCGAGCGCTTCGGCAACCTCGATTTCGGCACCATCCTGGCCCCCGCCATCTGGTACGCCGAGAACGGCTTTCCGCTCCACGAGGTGACCGGGCGCATGTGGGCCGGATCGGTCGACATGCACCTGCAGCACCCCAACAGCGCCCATACCTACCTGGTCGACGGCAAGCGGGCGCCCAAGGTGGGCGAGGTGTTCAGGAACCCCGACTTCGCGAACACCCTGCGGCGCATCGTCGCGGACGGCCGCGACGGGTATTACAAGGGCCCCACGGCCGAGGCCATCATCGCCATCTCCGACGAGTTCGAGGGCACCATGACGCTCGACGATCTCGCGGAGTACGAGCCCGAGTGGACCGAGACCATCTCCACCACCTACCGCGGCTGGACGGTGCACGAAATGCCCCCCAACGGGCAGGGCATCGCCGCGCTCATGATGCTCGACATCATGGAGAACTACCCCCTCGGCGAGTACGGCTTCCACAGCCCCGAGGCGCTTCACGTCATGATCGAGTCCAAGAAGCTGGCCTACGCGGACATGATCACCTACGTCGGCGATCCGCGCTTCAGCAAGGTTCCGGTGGAGGGGATGCTCGACAAGGAGAGGGCCAGGGAGCGCGCCGGGCTCATCGACATGAACCAGGCGATGTGCTCGGTCGAGCCGTCACGCTTCGTCGGGCTCGACAACGAGGACGGCGGCGACACGATCTACCTGACCACGATCGACAAGGACGGGAACATCGTCTCCTACATCCAGAGCAACTACTCGGGCTTCGGCTCCGGACTGGTCCCGCCGGGCACCGGCTTCATGCTCCACAACCGGGGCGCGCTGTTCACGCTGGACGAGAGCCACCCCAACGTGCTGGAAGGGCACAAGCGGCCACTCAACACCATCATTCCGGGCCTCATGGTGAACAACGAGGGCGGCGAGCGGATCGGCTTCGGCATCATGGGCGGCTTCAACCAGCCGCAGGCGCACGCGCAGTTCATCGCCAACATCGTCGACTACGGGATGAACATTCAGCAGGCGCACGAGGCGGGCCGCTTCACCAAGGGCAGCTTCGACGGCTGCGACGTGAACATGGAGGTGATGGTGCCGGAGTGGGTGCGGGCCGAACTGACCGCGCTCGGGCACGAGATCAACGTGCGGCCGCCGCGTACCGGCGGCTTCGGCTACGGTCAGGCGGTGATGGGCGACGGCACCGGTGTGCATTACGGCGCCTCGGAGCCGCGTCACGACGGCATGGCGATGCCCCAGCCGGCACCGGTGTTCGCGAACCGGTAGTCAATCGCCGCGCAAAGGAAAGGGCCGGCTCCCCGATTCGCCAGGGGAGCCGGCCCTTTTCCCTGCCCGCCGTGGTGCGGGAGGGTTAGCGTTCGCGCTCCAGGCTCCGCAGGCGCGATTCGATGTTGTCGAGCGCTCCGTCGATTCTGCCCAGCTCAGTGGCGATCCGGTCCGCGGAACGCGTCAACTCCGCCAGGCTCCTGGCGATCTCGGACAGGAGGCTCAACTGGGCCCGTTCCTGACGTGTAACCATCCGCCGCTCCTCCGAGGATTCTGTCCGGGGAATAAAACCGGGCCTCGCCGCGGGGTTTCCGCGGCGAGACCCGTATCCGACCGCGCTGGGGCGGCCGGTCTGTGGTCGCGACAGCTTACCTGCTGCGGTTGCTGCTGTCGGTGCTCTCGAGGAAGCGGATGGCTTCCTGATACCCGGCGAAGGTATCCCGGCCCACCCATACCTCGCTGACCAGCGTCTCGTAGGCCTCGGTGGCCCGCTCGAAATCGCCGGTCTCGACGCTCGCGCGCGCGACGCCCAGAAGCGAACGAGGCCGCTTGGGCATCCGCAGGAGCGAGGTCTCGAACATGCCGGCAGCGGCCTCGTGGTCGCCGAAGCCGGCCAGGATCTCGCCGTACAGCTCGTGCACGGGCTTGATCGGGCTGGCCGAGCCGCGCGGGGGCGCCATCGCCTCGACGGTTTCGACCGCCTGGTCCATCAGCTCCCTGGCAGCGTCTTCGTTGCCGCGGTCCGCTTCCAGCAGCGCCGCCACCTGCTTGTGCATGATCCCGTTGTAGTTGCCGAAACGACCTCCCGGCGCATCGGCGTTCTCGAGCAGCGCCGCTTCGACGGCCTCCAGCGCCGTCCTGTCACCTGTGCGTGCCGCACTCAGCCCGGTCGCGAGCAGCTCGTGGGCGCTCGACTCGTCGGTAATGGGAAGGATCGCCCACTCCTCGGTGTCGACGATGTAGCGGGCCTTGAGAAGCGGCTCGGCGCCGCGCGGCCGGGCCTGCCCGGTCTCCTCCGAAGCGCCTCCTTCGCCGAACTCGAGGAAGGTCCCGGACGCCA
The DNA here is from genome assembly GCA_965221785.1 of Longimicrobiales bacterium. Classification (GTDB taxonomy): domain Bacteria; phylum Gemmatimonadota; class Gemmatimonadetes; order Longimicrobiales; family Gaopeijiaceae; genus BD2-11. Next base: position 2,022,700 of record CBDCSR010000003.1, on the reverse strand, counting down.
TCTTCTCAATGCGCCGGATCCAGAGGCGCGCCTTCTCGTAGTCCCCGAGCTGCAGGTCGCCATACTGGCCCCAGTCGAGAGAGTGGGTGGCGTCGCCCATGGGCTCGCCGGGCTCCCACAGGTCGCGGGCCGCGTCGTAGGCCGACTGGTTGTGCCCGGACACGTAGTCCCACATGCCGTGCTGGATGAAGATGTGGGTCGGCATGTGGCGCGCGTGCGACACCGCGGGCGCGATCTCGGCGAAGCGATGCGCCGCCTCGAGTGCCAGCGGCGCGTGGATCGGATCGTCGAAGGAGTGAATGATGTAGTGGACCGCCCCGGGGTGGTAGGCGTTGTCCTTGAACAGCTTAATGGCGATGGTGCCCGCCTTCACATTCAGGCGCCCGCTCAGGTCGCGGGTCGCGGCCACCGCGCTCAGCATGGAAAGCGAGTAGAAGGCGGCTACCTCGGGATCGTCCGGGTATTGCTGGTACAGCCGCTCCATCGCTTCCATGTAGCCGACCCGGCGATCGACGTGCTCCCCTTCGCCCCAGAGGATCTCGACGGCGTTGAGGAATCCCTTCTCCCGGTCCGTTGGCGCCTTGGCGAGCCGCTCCGCCCGAGTGGGACCCAGGCGCTCGAGAGCCTTGCGCGGCTCGGTGGCGTCCATCTGCGAAGTCAGCGGATGGTTGTAGGCCAGCGACTCTCCCCAGTATGCCATGGCGAAGTCGGGGTCCAGTTCCTGAGCCGCGTGAAACTGTTCTCGAGCCTGGATCCAGCCGAAGCTGTGCAGGATCGCCACGCCACGCAGGAAGTGGTCCTGCGCCTCGCCGGTCGCCGACGTGGGGAAGTCGATGACCCCCACGTTGTCGAACTGCGCGCGCGCCTGACCTGCCGCCAAGGCCAGCATACAGACGGTCAACACTACGTTCCGTACCAGCTTCATCGGGTTCCTCCTCCTGTGATGACTCTCCCCGGCCCATGACCGCCCTGCTACCCGGGGGCGTGATTCAGTATAATGCGTGCGACCCGTATTCACACGCAAAAGGAGGCAGCACCGTGTCGGCATCTCTCGCCGGGAGCGTCGCCATCGTTACAGGGGCATCGCGCGGGATCGGCCAGGCCACCGCCGTGGCGCTGGCCGAGGCGGGTGCCGCGGTGGTGGTGGCCGCGCGGCGCGGCGACCGCCTGGAGGCGGTGGCGGCGGGGATCCGCGGGGACGGGGGTCGCGCGCTGGCCGTGGCCACGGACGTGGCCGACCGTGAGGACGTGTTCGCGCTGGTGGAGCGCGCGGCGGCGGAGTTCGGTCCGGCGGACATCCTGGTGAACAACGCGGGCATCATGCCGACGTCACCCGTCAGGGAAATCCACCTGGATGACTGGCTGCGCATGGTGGACGTGAACGTGAAGGGCGTGCTGCACTGCATCGCCGCCGCGCTTCCGGCCATGCTGGAGCGCCGCCGGGGTCACATCGTGACCGTGGGCTCCCTGGCGGGGCGGCGCCCCTTCCCGGGAGGCACCGTGTACGCCGCCACCAAGTTCGCCGTGCGCTGCATCTCGGCCGGGATGCAACTGGAGCTGTCAGCGGCACACGGAATCCGGATTACCGACATCCAGCCCGGAGTGGTCGCCACGGAGCTGGTGGAGCACATCCCCGACCCGGAGACCCGGGAGGGGTTCATCGAGCGCTGGCAGGACAAGAAGCCCATGGACCCGGAGGACGTGGCTGCGGCCATTCTCTACGCGGTCACCGCTCCGGCGCACGTCAACATCAACGAGATCCTGATGCGCCCGCGCGACCAGCCGACCTGACGGCCCTACAGCAGGAAGATCGCGAACGAGAGCACGAACTGGTTGTCCACGTCCTTCACGATCTCGTAGCGGATCTCGACGCTGGTGTTCTCGGAACCCAGGCCCGCGACGGCGTTGAAGCCCCGGGCCCGGGTCGCATCTTCGAACGGGTTGGCCTTGATGCTCTGCAGGTGCCAGCCGCCGCCGACGTAGCGAAAGAAAGGGATCGGGAGCAATGGGAGGGAAACGAGGGCGTTGACGTTCGCCTCCCAGTAGCGGCACTGGTTGCAGTTCGGGAAGAAGTAGTCGCCCGATGCCGCCAGCCGCACCGGAAACGCCGGAATCCCGAACTCCGCCCGGGGTCCCACACCGACGGTACCGCCCAGCACATCATTGGCGTAGGAGATCTGCCCGCCCAGGCGCACCTGGGCAGCCACCGGGGCGGGCGCCGAACCCGCCGCGACGACCCCGGCGAGAGCCAGGGCCGCGGCGACAGCCTTCAGCCGGGCCCGGCCGGCCATGCCGTGATCCGCGGACACCGCCGTCATTCCCTACCTGCCATCATGCCGCCCGGAAGAATGACTTCGCGGGCCGCCCCGTAGTGGATGCCGTTGAAGAGGAACGGGAACGTCCCGTGCGACTGGGCGCGGAAAGTGATCTTGGGACCGAACAGGAGCAGGCGTCCCTCGCCCACCCGCGCGTCGGCGATCGAGACACCGTCCTGCAGGTGGTGCTGGCCCCAGGCCCATCCGCTACGCAGCGGCGCATCGGTGTCAAACCACCCGACCGGCGTCACCCCCGCCGCGGCGCCCTGAAGGCCGAACACGGGGCTCCGGCTGAAGAGCACGTTGGCCCGCTCGCCGACGCCCGCCGCCAGCGGATGAGCGCCGTCCACGCGCAGGTCGAGGACCGAGCCGGGAACGTAGTACTCCTCCGAAGCCAGCGGCTGGCCGTCGGCCCCTACCAGGTAGTCGCGCACCGGCAGGCCTGCGTGGTAGGCCAGCGCGGTCGAACTGCCGATGGCCACCACCGTCCCTCCGGCGCGGATGAATTCGAGCACGGCGGGCACTGTGGTTGCCGAGGTGAAGGCTCCGATGCGCCCGCGGTATTCGTCCGGCACGGTAGCCGCGAACTCGGGCAGCATGGTCCTGCCGGCGTCGCGGCCCGGCAGCGGGACTGCGCCGTCCTCGAGCACCAGCACGTCGAACCTGTCGATCAGGTTGCCCTGGTCGAGGTCGGGCGGGAAGACCACATCGAAGTCGAACTCGAAGTCCTCCAGGATCATGCGCGTCCAGCCCGACGGCATCGATCCGCCGTACACGTCCCCGAGCGCGATCCGCGGCGCGGTGAGCTCGAAGGCGCGGCCCGATGGCGCGGACTCCAGGCCCACGAAGTCGACGCCGAGTTCCGCCGCCATGGCGGCGACCGACCCCTCGTCCGCTCCCGCCCCTGACAGGAAGAAGGTTCCCGCCGGGTGCTGCGAGCCGCCCGCCTGGAAGTCATCCCGCAGCCAGTGCACGCTCCCGCCCGCCGCCAGCACGCGGTTGACCGCGACGAAGGCGTCGTTGGCATCGTGGCCGACCAGGTAGCCGGCGGCATCGGCCGCTCCCGCGACGGTGCCCGCGGGCGCCTCGGCCAGCCACTCGATCGGCTCGAAGGGGCCGTCGAAGCCGTCCAGGATGCGGTCGAACTCGACACCCATCTGGTAGGCGAGGGTCCATCCCGCGTTGTCGTAGGGCGCGGTCGGGGGCGCTCCCGGATAGGGGAAGTCGTTGGGGTGGTTCTGCGGCTCGAACATGTCGAGGACGTGCGGGCGGAACGCCTGGGCGGCCAGCACCACCCAGGACTCGGCGGGATAGCTCGTGCCTCCCACCTCGAAGTCGGCGGTCGCCCTGTGCACCTGCACCCCGCCCTTCAGCAGCGCGTTCACGAACTTGGTCGCCGTTGCAAAGTCCGCCTGGTCGGAGGGCAGGATGAAGCCGCGCGGATCGCGGTCGGCGGGATCCTTCAGGATCCGCTCGTAGTCATCGCGCGAGCCCATGCGCGCGATCATTTCGCTGGCCTCGTCGATCTCGAAGGGCAGCACCGTCCAGTGGTCGCGGCTGCCGCGCTCGATGGAGTTGGTGCCCATGCGCCAGATGTTGAACAGCAGGTGGTCCTTGTTGCGCGAGGCGTAGTCGAGCACGGCAAGGTTGGCGGTCAGCGAGTAGTCGACCGACTGGCGGAAGTGCCACACGCCAGGCTCCACCGGGAGCGGCAGATCGCCATGGGGCAACTGCCGCCGGGGGAGGAAGGGAATCGCAATGGGTGTCGGGTTGCCGATGGTCTCCGTCAGCAGCCCGATCTGGTTCTTGAAGTAGGGCGTGGTGCGCAGGCCGCCGTTCCACCAGGTCGAATAGCTCGCCCCGCTGCGCATGGTGGTGCCCCCCTTCCCTTCCAGCACGAAGCGCTGGTGCATCGCCGAGCCGACCTGGTCCAGGCCGGTGAGGATGAGCGGATCGAGGTAGTGGTTGGGCGGATCGCGGAAGGGCGGCGCGAACATGACCGTCCCCAGCGGACCGGTCTGGTGGTGGTTGTAGACGATCTGCGGGAACCACTCGCGCGCGATGATGCGGTTGACGTTGGTGGTCTCGGCGAGCGCCGACATGTAGAAGTCGCGGTTGTTGTCGTGGCCCGCGTACTTCTGGTAGAGCACGGGGACGCCGCCCGTGCTGCGCTCCTCGGGCGTCTCGATGCGCATGTACCAGTTGGCAAGCAGGTCGTGGCCGTCCGGGTTGGCGTGCGCCACCAGCACCACCACGTCGTCGAGGATGCGCATGGTCTCGTCGTCGGTGCTGCTCACCAGATGGTAGACCAGCTCCATCAGCTGCTGCGCCCCGAGCACCTCGTTGGCGTGCAGGCCGCCGTCGATCCAGACCACCGCCCTGCCCTCGACCGCCATCGCCCGCGCCTCGGCCTCCGAGACCCCTTCGGCGTGCGCCATCCGCTCCGCGATCTCCTTGTAGCGGGCCAGATTGCCGTGGTTGCCGGGGGAGGTGATGGTCGCCATCAACTGTTCGCGGCCTTCCTCGGTCCGACCGATGGATTCGAGGGTCATGCGGTCCGACTCCGACGCCAGCAGCTCCCAGTACTCGGTCAGCTGCACATAGTTGGGGAGGACGTAGTCGGCCCCGATCTCGTGCCCGAACTGCTCCACGGGCGTGGTCACGCGGGTGGCGGTGGCCATCTCCTCGCACGCCCACAGGGCGGGCACGAGGAGCAGGAAGACGGGCGCCAGGCTTGTCCGGCGCCGGGAGAACATGGGATTCCGCAGGGTCATGCGCATGGGAACATCCTCTCGTATGGAAGCGCCAGGGCCAACTGCGCCTGGCTCATGTGTGATTCTTGCCATCAGGGCAGCTCCATCCTCCAGAACGCGATGCCGCCGGCCTGCTGTCCCACCTCCACGTCGCCCACCCGCGAGAAATCGGAGAGGTCGAACACGTCCACCTTGCCCGGCTCCGCGCCCACGCCCTCCGAGCTCACGAAGGCGTAGCGCGAGTCCGGCGACACCTCCACCCCGTGCGTGACCGTGGTCGTGGTGGGCACGCGCGCGAGGCTCTCGCCCGTGCGCAGGTCGAAGAACTCCACCCCCGCTCCCTGCTTGAGCGTCGCCACCAGCAGGCGGCCGTCGGGCGTGATCGCGAGGTTGTAGGGACCGGTGCCGGCCTGCAGCACGCGGGTCAGCGCCCAGCTCTGCCTGTCCAGATGCAGGATGCGGCTGCCCGCGTTGCAGGCGACATAGAGGCTGAGGCCGTCCGGCGAGGGCTGCACCCAGGTGGGCGAGCACTGGGAGCCCGCCATCGCTCCAGCGCCCATTCCGCTCATGCCCGCCGCCATGCGTCCCGCGCCGCCTTCCGCATCCAGCGCGCCCTCGCGGCCCGGCGCCACCGAAAACCTGCGCGCCACCTCGAAAGTGCGGGTGTCGATCTCGACCACTTGCTCGTCCATCATGCAGTTGGAGTACAGGAAGAGCCCGTCCGGGGCCATGCGCGCGCCGTGGGGCATGGTGCAGGTCTCGATCTGCTCCACCTCGACCAGGTCGGGGGTGTAGACCACCGAGACCGTGGAGGGCACGTGCTCGCCGTGCAGGTTGAAGTTGACCACGAAGGCGTAGAGTCCGTCCGGGGTGAGGTCGATGGTCGCGGGGAAGTAACCCAGCAGGATGGGCTCCGCGACGACCGTGTCCACGCCCGCCTCGAACTTCCACAGCTTCCCGTCCGGAAAGCCGTGTCCGGTGGTCATGTAGAGGTGGCGCCCGTCGGGCGAGATGCGGAGCCCGTGGGGCCCCTCGGTTTCGGTGGGAATCTCGCCCACCATGGTGGTCTGCTCCAGGGTGAGCGTGCCGTCGAAGCGGACGCGGTGGATCAGGTCGGCCGACTCGGCGCCGACGTAGAGCCAGTACACCGCGCCCGGATCGGCCGCGCGCGCCATCGGGCCCCCGTCCGCGGCGGTGCCGGCTCCGGACCCGGAGACGCACCCGGCGGAGAGCAGCAGCAGCGCCGCGGCTCCGGCGCGTGGCATCGAAAACATCGCTCTCTCCTTGTTGCAGGATGGCGCGGCGCGCACATCCGCTACGCAACGCCCTGCCTCCACGGCCGCCGGCCGGCGCCAACCCCTCACGTTTCCGCCCGGCCCTCGTCCAAAGCCCCCAGATTGCGTCTCAGCAGTGCTCCCGGATCCGGGTCCCGTCCCATGAAGGCGCGGAACATCTCGTCCGGTTCACGGCTGTCTCCCTGTGCCAGGATGGTGTCCATGAAGGCCGCGCCCGTCGCCGGCGAGAGGACTCCTTCACTGCGGAATCGCCCGAACGCATCCGCCTCCAGCACCTCGGACCACATGTAGCTGTAGTAGGCCGAGGCGTAGCCACCCGCAAACAGATGGCTGAAGGTGGTGAGGATGTGGCTTCTGGCGAAGCTCTCTTCCGGGGCGAACGGCCTCATGACCTCTTCCGCGTACGACATCAACTCCTGCGTGCCATCGTACTCGCGATGAAGCCGCAGGTCGAGGGTCGCGAACCCCAGCTGCCTCATCTGCGCCTGGCCGCCCATGAAGCGGCGCGCCGCCAGCATGCGCCGGTAAAGGTCGTCCGGCAGGGGCTCCCCGGTCTCGTGGTGCCCGGAGAAGATGGACAGCGCCTCGCGCTCCCAGGTCCAGTTCTCCATGATCTGCGAGGGCACCTCCACCCAGTCCCAGGGCACCTGCATCCCCGAGCGGGAAGGCAGCGGCACCCGCGAGGTGCAGTGGTGCAGGAGATGCCCGAACTCGTGAAAGATGGTCTGGACGCTGCGGTGCGTGAGCAGGGCCGGCCTGCCCGGCACGGGCGGGGCGAAGTTGCCGGCCATCATGCCGGTGTGGGGCACGAAGTCTCCGTCCGGCCGCGGACCTCCGGTGGTCAGGGTCGCCATCCACGCCCCCTGGCGCTTTCCGGTTCGCGGAAACCAGTCGGTGTGGAACGATCCGAGGCGGGTGCCGTCGTCCGCGGTCAGGCGATAGGAGCGCACGTCCTCGTGCCAGACATCCCTGGCCGGCACCTCCTCGACCCGGACTCCGAACACCCGCTCCACGATCTCGAACAGGCCGGCCAGGACGCGGTCGAGGGGGAACCATGGACGCGTGACCTCGTCGTCGAACCGGAAGCGCTCGCGCCGGAGCGCCTCCGCAACGTATGCCAGGTCCCACGGCTTCAGCGGACCGAGCCCCATGCGCGCCGCCTTCTCCCGGACCATCGCCAGATCGCGCTCCCAGTACGCAAGAGTGCGCTCCCGCAGGTCGCTGACGAAGTCGAAGGCGCGGGTCCCGCTGCGCGCCATGGCGTCGTCCAGGCGATAGTCGGAGAAGTCCCCGTACCCGAGCAGGCCCGCGAGCTCGCGTCTCAACTCCAGGATGCGCACGATGACCGGGCGGTTGTCCAGTTCGCCGTCCCGGCAGCGTCCCACGTAGGCCCGGTGGAGCTGCCGGCGCAGCGCGCGGTCGTGGGCGTACTTGAGGACCGGCTCGAAGGACGGGAAATCCAGCGTCAGCAGCCAACCTTCCAGGTCCTCCGCGCGGGCCTTGTGGCGGGCCAGCTCGAGGGCCGTGTCGGGGATCCCGTCGAGCCGGGGACCCTCGTCGTCGGTGATGTGCAGCCGAAAGGCTTCCGTGGCATCGAGGACGTTTTCCGAGAAGCGCCGTTCCAGCCGGGACAGCTCGACCCGGATCTCCTCGACGCGGACGCGGGCCTCGTCACCCAGATCGGCCCCGGCAGACCGGAACTGGTGCATCATCCTGTCGAGGTTGCGGCGGCGCAGCGGGTCGAGCGCTTCGGCCTGGGGAGTGCCGGAGAATCCCTGCACCGCCGCCCACAGGCCGCGGTGCAGCGGGAGCCGCGACCAGAAGGCCGCGATCTCGGGCAGCACCGCGTTGTAGGCGTCCCTCAGCTCCGGAGTTTCCGCGACGGCGAGCAGCACCGTGACCGGCGCCAGCTCCTCCTCCACCTGCTGAACGATGTCGTCGAGGCGCTGGATGGTATTGTCGTAGTTCGCGGGTGACCCGCCGGCGGCGGCGAGGTCGTCGATCTCCGCTTGCGCGCGTTCCAGCACGGCGCGCACGGACGCCGCCAGACCGGATGCGGTGACGCCCGCAAAGGTGGGTTGGGAAGCACGGGCAGGGTGTCCCCGGGTCGGGGAGGAGTCGGCGGCTACCCGCATGGCGGCGTCCGCCATCTCTAGCGGTCACCTTCGGGCTGGTGCCACGGAAGGTCGGCCACCTCGATGACCCGCCCCTTCCTCCGCCAGCGCGCCAGGGTATCCTCCTCCGACTCGAGCCCGAGACCCCACATGGCGTCCCGGATGGCGGTGACCCGGTGGCCGCGGGCCTGGAGGCCGTCGATCGCCTGGGTCACGCACACGTCGCGCGCAACCCCGGCCACGAAGAACTCCGCCGGATCGAGCGCGCGCGCGATCGACTCCACGAAGAGGTCGGCCCCCCGATTGCCCTCGAACACGTCGAAGCGGTCCTTGCGGATGAGCACCGGCCGGGGGCGGCTGCGCCAGCGCGCCAGCAGCGCGTGCACCTCGACGGGCGTTGCGTGCACCTGCAGCACGAGACAGTCGGAGGAGGCGAGCGAGGGAATGATCTCCGCGCCGAGGCGCTCATCGGAATCCGTCGAGCGGCCCATGCAGTGGGGCGGGTAGGTGCCCTTGCCCGGATCCGGGTTCTTCGCATCGATCTCGGCGTCGTCGTAGCCGTGCCAGTCGCCGGTATACACCACCAGGGCGGCGTGGGCATGCATCCATGCGACGGCCTCGACCAGCCGGGGCTCGGCCGTCACCGCGCCGGGATCGTCATCGTCGAACAGGTCGCGCACGTAGAGCCGCCCATCCGGCTCCATGAAGTCCCGCTGCACATCCACCACCCATCCGATGCGTGTCATTCAAGTCCTCCCACCCGCTCGAGGGAGGGGTTGGGCCGATATCCCCGTCCCGCCTTGGCAACCGGTTCGTCGCCCACCTTCACGACGTCCGCGGTGAAGTTGACCTGGCCCCGGATCAGGGACGAGCCCACCCCGAAGGCGTCCACCGGGACCCCGTCCCTGCGGAAGCGCCGGATCCTGGCGCCGTCGAATCCTCCCGAGACAACGATGCGCACATGCGCGAACCCGTTTCGGTCGAGGGCCTCCCGCACCTTGTGCACGAGCCACCGGTTCACGCCCCGAAGCTCCCTTTCGCTGCTGCCGCCCGCCTGCGCCTCCTCCGCGAGCGACCGGTCCACCATGTTCTCCGCGGTGTCCAGGCGCACGGCGTACAGCCTCTCGCCGAGAGCGCGCGCCACCTTCAGCGCCGTCCCCACACAGTCGTTGTCGAAGTCCACCAGCGAAACGACGCGCACGGAGTCCGGCACCCGGCGGGCGAGCGCCGCGGTGGCGGCGACCGTGTCCCCCGAGTACGCCGCGATCAGCGAGTGCGGCAGCGTCCCCTCCCCCCTGCCGCCCCACCACGCCCCCTGCGCGTCGGTGGAGACGCCGGCCGCTCCGGCCACATGCGCCGCCCAGCCGTCGGCCATCTGCACCGCCCAGTGGTCGTGGCGCGCGGCGAAGTACAGCACCGGCAGCGGCCAGGCCGCCTCGACGGCCCGGCGGGTTCCGGTGGCGACCCGGGTTCCCCGGGCCAGCGCGCCCAGGTAGAGGGTCTCCAGGTGCGCGAAGGCGGGGTAGGGCCCGCGGATGAGCATGACCGACTCACCGGGCGCCGCCCGGTCACCGTCGCCCAGAGACCACACCTCCAGATCTCCCCACCGGTATCCGTCGGCCAGGCACAGCTTGAGAATGGCCACCGCCTCGTCCGTACCCGCCAACAGAACATCCTTCTTCTGGAAAACCTGCATGGTCACCGAGGGCGCGCGCGCCTCGGCCTCGAGCACCCGGCGGGCCCAGTTGAAGTACTGGTCGGTGTAGTGGCCGGCCCGCATCGCGGCAGCAGGCAGGCCGAAGACGTCGGGAGCCAGCCGATCCGCCCTGCGGCGCGGCGCAGGGGGGACTGGGGGATTGGCGCGGACGGGCCCTTGACGGCTCATTTCGTAATTTCGGTCAGGCGCACGCCAAATGGAAGGTGGCGCGTACGACCGGCGGGGGGTTTGCACCTGTCCCCGCAAGATGCGATCATCGGTACGATGACGATCCTCATCGTGACCCTGATCGCCACGCTCGCCGTGTCGGGGCTCTGTTCGATTCTGGAGGCGGTTCTCCTGTCCATCGACACGAGCTTCGTCGAGATGCGGCGCGCGGAGGGACGACGCTCCGGTCGCCTTCTGCATGAGCTGAAGAGCCACATCGACGAGCCGATCGCGGCCATCCTCACGCTCAACACCGTGGCCCACACCGCGGGTGCCGCGTTCGCGGGGTCGCTGGCCTACGAACTCTTCGGCAGCGCCTGGGTGGCCGGCTTCTCGGCCGTTTTCACCTTCGCCATCCTGGTCTTCTCCGAGATCATTCCCAAGACCGCCGGAGCGCGCTTCTGCAAGCAGCTCGCCCCGCCGTCCGCCTACGTCCTCAAGGCGCTGACATTCACCATGATGCCTTTGCTCGTGCCCCTCTCGTGGGTGCAGAGGCTGGTGCAGGGATCGGGGAACAGCCCGGACATCAGCCGCGAGGAAATCGAAGTGATGGCGCGGATGGCGTGGACCACCGGAACCCTGGCGGAGGACGAGTGGCAGGTGGTGTCCAACGTCATGCGCCTGGACGAGGTCCAGGTTGGAGAGGTCATGACGCCGCGCACCGACATCGTGGCGATCGATGCGGGCGCCACCGTGGAAGAGGCCAAGCAGGTCATGCTCGACCACGGCCACCTGCGGCTCCCGGTGCACACCGGAACCCTCGACAGGATCGTGGGCGTGCTGGTGGCGCGCGACCTGTGGCGAGCCGACCAGAAGGGGGTGACCGAGATCCGCGATCTGCCCCGCGCGCCGATCTTCGCCCCCGTCTCCCGGCCCGTTCAGGAGCTCATTCCGGAACTCCAGGACAAGGGCGCCAAGATGGCGATCGTGCTCGATGAATTCGGCGGCACCGCCGGGCTGGCGACCTTCGAGGACCTCATTGAGGAGATCGTGGGGGAGATCCGGGACGAGCACGAGGCGCACGAGCCCGCCGAGTTCCAGCGCCTGGCGGACGGGAGCGTCCGGGTCTGGGGCGGCGTCTCGGTGCGGGAGGCCAACCAGCGGCTGCGGCTGGAGCTGCCCTCCGACGCGGCCGACACCATCGGGGGCTACGTCTTCGGCAGCCTGCACCGCGTTCCCCGGCCGGGTGACGAAGTGCCGGTGGATGGCGGGCGGTTGCGGGTCGCGCGCATGCGCGGTCGCCGCGTGGAATTTGTCGTATTTCTTCCGGAGTAATGTCGCATTCCGGCAGGACCCGCGGTGATGACGGCGATCGCCCCCGGGTAAGGTTGACAGGCTCGCAAGCCGCTGATAACGTGCCTCGTGCTGAACATGGTTGACCCGCTCAGGATCGCCCCATGAGGGCCGTCGTCCCCGGGCGGAGGTGTCTCCGGCCAGGGCCCGGACGAAGTGTCTCCGGGAACCTGGCCGCTTCTCTTTTCGGGGGTCCGCGGCACCCGCGGGTCCTCCCCTCGTCTGCGTTCCCGCAGACCTCCCACTGGCCCAACCGGAATCCCGGGGCGCGCGGTCCGCGTCCCAGACCCTTTTCATAACTCAGCGGAGCGTGACCATGGACCGGAACGAGTACCTGTACGCAGCGGAAGAATGTCGGGACGAGATGGAGGAGTACATCGATGAGATGGGCAGTCGCAACGGGCTGTCCCTCACCAGTGTCGATGACGTCACGAAGTACGTGAGGGACCACAACGTCAGTTCGATTCGTCTCTGGTTCTCCGACATCCTGGGCAACCTCAAGTCCTTCTCGATCACCCCCAAGGAGCTGGCTGGCGCCTTCGAGGAGGGGATGGGCTTCGACGGCTCCTCCATCCAGGGCTACAAGCGGATCCAGGAAAGCGACATGGTCGCGTTCCCGGTGCCGGACACGGCCCAGGCGCTGCCCTTCCGCTCGGGCGGGGGACGGTCGCTGCGCATGATGGCCCAGATCCGCAACCCCGACGGCTCGGCGTACGACGGCGATCCCCGCAATATCCTCATTCGCACCCTGGGTCGACTCGAGGACCACGGGTGCACGAACATGTATGTCGGCCCGGAGGCGGAGTTCTTCTACTTCAAGCACGAGCGAGGCGTCGAGCTCCTCGACGACGCCGGGTATTTCGACATCAACCCGGTCGACATCGGAGACGACATCCGGGAAGTGACCGTGTGCGCGCTCGAGGCGATGGGAATCCCGATCGAGTACCACCACCATGAGGTCGGCCCCTCGCAGCACGAGATCGACATCCGCTACCAGGATGCCCTGCGGATGGCCGACGGCCTGCAGACCTACAAGTACCTGGTCAAGGAGATCGCGCGCCGCTGCGGCGCCTTCGCGACCTTCATGCCCAAGCCGCTCGCGGGCGAGAACGGGAGCGGGATGCACACGCACCTGTCGCTCTTCAGAGGCGGCGAGAACGCCTTCTACGACGGCACCGACGAGCACCATCTGAGCGCGATGGCGAAGCAGTTCATCGCGGGCGTGCTGAAGCACTCGCGCGAGATGGCGCTGGTCACCAACCCGACCCACAATTCCTACCGGCGCCTGGTGCCCGGCTACGAGGCGCCCGTCTACATCGCCTGGGCCGAGCGCAACCGGTCGGCGGCCATCCGCATCCCGATGTACAAGCCCGGCAAGGAGGTCGCCACCCGCATCGAGCTGCGCTTCCCCGACCCCACCTGCAACCCCTATCTGACCTTCGCGGTCATGCTGGCCGCCGGCCTCGAGGGTGTCGAGAACGAGCTGGAGTGCCCGGATCCGGTGACCGTGGACATCTACCACCTCACGGCCAAGTGGCGGGAGCAGATGGGGATCGACGCCCTGCCCCACGACCTCTTCGAGGCAGCCCGCGTCGGCCAGTTCAGCGACTTCCTGAAGAACGCCCTGGGCGAGGACGTGCACCGCAAGCTGATCGAGACCAAGCTGGAAGAGGCGGACGTGTTCCGCCTGCACGTCTCCCAGCTCGACCTCAAGAAGCACCTGGTGCTGTAGGTCGAGACCCCGAAAGGGGAAGACCCACCCGGGGGAAACGGCCCCCGGCGGCCGCAGGGTCCGGACGGACCCTCAGCCGCCGGGGGTCGTTTCCGTGGTGGCGGAGGCGTCCTCCGATCTCGCAGTCTCGCGGGCGCGGGTGCGCTCCTCGCGCCAGAAGGAGATGCCGAGCAGGACCGCGCCGCAGGTGATGGCGGAATCGGCCACGTTGAAGATCGGCCAGTGCATGAAGCCCAGGTCGATGGGACCGATGAAGTCCACCACCCCGCGGTCCCAGCGCACCCGGTCCACCAGGTTGCCGACCGCGCCGGAAAGGATGAGCGCGATCGAGACCACCTTCACCCGGTCCCCGCTCTCGCTCTGGACAAAAAGCACGGCCAGCAGCCCCATGGCCAGGATCGTCACCGGAATGAAGAACCAGCGCGGATCGTTGCCGATGGAGATGCCGAAGGCCGCCCCCCGGTTGAAGGCGAGGGTCAGCGGCACGAGGCCGTCGAGGATCTCCATTCGGCGCCCGCCACCAAGGGTGTTCAGCGCCCAGCGCTTGGTGATGACGTCGAGGAGGAGAACCGCCGGAAGGATGGCGGCGAGAATGCGGAGTTTGCTGTTCACGTTGCCGGGAGTTTGGGATGGAGGCGGCGGGAGTCGAACCCGCGTCCGCGAGTGGGTCCGGCGAAGCTTCTACGTGCGTAGATCGCTGTTGCGCTTCATCGGGTGAGCGGCCAGCGACCCGCCGACTCCCCGACTAGCCGTCGAATGTCTCGCCCGCGGCGCGACGGCATCGCCGCGGACCAGCCCAACGTGTCGACGCCTGCAAGGCCTGCCTTGGGCGGGCGGGCCAGGAGACGGGCTGTGAGAAAGCTCAGGCAGCCATCGCCATGTGATTGTTGGCAATTGTGTTGATTCCGGGTTTTTTTCGAGGCTTCCCGGACCTCGGCACGCTACCCCGCGTTCACCAAACACGTCGAAGCCGTTACGCCCCCGTACGGTCTGGTGCAGACGGCTCAAAGTCCGTTGCACGTTCTCCTTTGCTCTTGTGGTCGCCGATCGCTCGCGTCCGCCGCGCTCAGGCGGCGCTCGCCAGCTCCCGTTCAAGATAGCACTTCAGCACTTCCCGTGTTTCCTCCAGGGTGGTCAGGCTGAAGAGCCGGGTCCGGAGCTGGCGCCCGTTGGGCAGCCCCCTGGTGTACCAGCCCATGTGCTTGCGGAACTCGATGACCGCCTTCCGGTGATTCCGCTCGAAGTCCACCGCGTTCTGCGCGTGCTCGAGGCAGATGGCCAGGCGCTCGGCCGGGTCCGGCAGCGGGGGAAGGCGCCGGCCGTCGAGGGCGGCGCGGGCCCCCGCGAACACCCACGGGCTGCCGTGGGAAGCGCGCGCGATCATCACCCCGGCGCACCCGGTCTCCTCCTGCATGCGGCGCGCGTCCGCGCCCGTCTTGATGTCGCCGTTGCCCACGACGGGGATGTCGAGCGCATCAACCAGGGCCGCAATCTCGTGCCAGCGCGCGTGGCCGGAATACATGTCGGCGCGCGTCCGCGGATGCAGCGTGACCACGGCGGCGCCGGCGTCCTGGCAGCGCAGGCCGATGGTGACCGGGTCGCGCGTCTTCTCGTCGAAGCCGCTCCGGATCTTGGTCGTGACCGGCAGCGGCGTCGCGCGCGCCACCGCGCGCACGATGCGCTCGACCAGCCCCAGGTCCCGCAGACAGCCCGAGCCGCCGTTGCGCTTCACGACCTTCTTGACCGGGCACCCGAAATTGATGTCGACGAAGTCGGGCCGGTACACGTCCGAGACCAGCGCCGCAGCCTCCGCCATGCTCTCGGGGCGGGCGCCGAAGATCTGCACGCCGATGGGCCGCTCCTCCTCCTCGAAGCGCAGGTAGGCGCGCGTCCGCTCGCTCCCGTGGCAGATGCCCTCGGCGCTCACGAACTCCGTCACCACCACATCCGCGCCGAAGCGCCGGCACAGTCGCCGGAAGGGCGACTCGCTCACCCCCGCCTGGGGGGCGAGGAAGAGAGGGACGTAGCCGCGCGGGGCTTCGGGAAGATAGGGAAATCTCATGGATGCAAGATATCACACTTCGGCGTGGCCGTGCGCAAAGCGGGCTCGGCGCAACCTGCCGAAGATGATCCCGCGGGCAGCTTGCGGAACGGGAAACCGACACAGATAATGACGCATTCGATCATGGATTCGTCGCGAAACGAGGGGTGCCGGCATACCTGTCGAAATGCGACGATTTCATCCATGAAAGCGACAAAAGCGGACTAAACTCGACAGAAGAGCCCCGAGACGGGGCAGGATCCGCCCGGCGCCGGCCGCGAGGCGTGCCGAGGGCGATTGGCCGACCGCGACAAAACCATATCACCACCGGAGAAACCATGCTCTCTCGTCCATGCAGCACGACCACCCGCGCCCTTCGAATCCGGATCGGCCGCATCGGGGCGCTCGCCGGCCTGTTCGCGGCCGTCCTCCTCCTCGCTCCCGCCCCCGCCCTGGCCCAGGAATCCGGATCGGAGATGAGCTACGTCCTCAACACCTTTTCGTTCCTGATCTGGGGCGCGCTGGTGATGTGGATGTGCGCCGGCTTCACCATGCTCGAATCCGGGACCGTGCGATCGAAAAACGCATCGATGATCTGCCTCAAGAACATCGGCATCTACGCGATCGCCGGGCTCACCTACTACTTCGTCGGCTACGGCCTCATGTACGTCGACGTGAGCGGCTTCATCGGGTCGATCAACCTGTTCTACGGCCCGTCGGCCGAGGAGGCCGCGCTGCTGGGAGGGGATGAGGGCGCGCTGGCCGCCGTGGTCGAGAACGGCTACGCGGTCACCTCCGACTGGTTCTTCCAGATGGTCTTCGTGGCCACCACGGCCTCGATCGTGTCGGGGGCCCTGGCGGAGCGGGTCAACATGTGGGCCTTCTTCGCCTTCACCGCGCTTCTGACGGCCTTCATCTACCCGATCGTCGGTTCCTGGCACTGGGGCGGCGGCTGGCTGGCCGAGATGGGCTTCCAGGACTTCGCCGGATCCACCATGGTGCACTCCACCGGGGGATGGGCCGCGCTGGCCGGCGCCCTGGTGGTGGGGCCGCGGTGGGGCAGGTTCCGCAAGGACGGCACGGTCAAGATCATGTCGCCGTCCAACATTCCGGCCGTCACCCTGGGCGTGTTCATCCTCTGGCTCGGGTGGTTCGGATTCAACGGCGGCTCGCAGCTCGCCCTCGACGGCGCGGTCAATGCACTGGCCATGAGCAACATCCTGGTGAACACCAACCTGGCGGCTGCGGCGGGCGTGATCACCGCGCTCGCAGTCTCCCGGCCCATTCTCGGGCGCATCGATCTCTTCGCGGGGCTGAACGGCGCGCTCGCCGGCCTGGTGGCCATCACCGCCGGTCCCGACATCCTTGACGCCCGCTGGGCGGTGGCGATCGGCGCGGTCGGCGCGGTCGTCTGCACCCTGGGTCTCAAGTTCCTGGAGCAGCGCCGGATCGATGACGTGGTCGGCGCCGTCCCCGCGCACCTCTTCGCGGGCATCTGGGGCACGCTCGCCACCTCGATCGCCGCGGGCGCCAACCTCGGCGTTCAGCTGATCGGCGTCGTGAGCGTGGGCGCGTTCGTCTTCGCAGTCTCGTTCGTGGTCTGGACGATCCTGGAGAAGACCATGGGCGTCCGGGTGTCGCGCACGGTGGAGGAGGTGGGACAGGATGCCGCCGAGCTGGGGCTGGAGGCCTATCCCGAGTTCGTGCTCATGGTGGATCCCGACGAAGGTCAGGACTACCGCGATCCCTAGCAGCCCCACGGACTGCCAACCGGAGCACCAGGGACCTTGACTGCGTCCGCGCACGCATCCTTCGACCGGGCCTACCCCGACGACTCCCGACCCGGGACAGCCGGGTCGGGGGGGTTCGCCCGCTACGAACTGGACGCCCGCTTCTACGACGAGATGTTCCGCGGAGACGGAAGCCTCCGCGGCGTCTCGCGGCGGCTGGGCACGGCGCTGTCGCAGGCTCCGCCCGAGGAATTGGCGCAGCTTCAGGAAGGCGTCGCCCGCCGCTTCATCCACGAGGGGATCACCTTTACCGTGATCGGCGCGGACAGGGCGTCGGAGCAGATCATCCCCATCGATTGCGTGCCCCGGCTGCTCACCGCCGGGGAATGGGACCACATCGACCGGGGCCTCAGGCAGCGCCTGACCGCGCTCAACCTTTTCCTCGGCGACATCTACGGCGACGGCAAGTCGCTGCGCGACGGCATCGTGCCCCCCGACCTGGTGCTGGGGTGTCCGCAGTACCGGGTCGAGATGCGGGGCGTGCAGGTTCCCAACGACGTCTACGTCTCGGTGTGCGGTACGGACGTGGTGCGAACTCACGACGGCTTCGCGGTGCTGGAGGACAACCTGCGGGTTCCCTCCGGGGTCTCGTACATGCTGGCCTGCCGGGCCGCCATGAAACAGGCGTTCCCGCGGCTGTACCGGGCGCACCACGTGCGCGAGATCGCCCGCTACCCGGAGCAGCTCTACGCCACCCTCGCTTCGCTTGGATCCTGGGCGGGTTCGCCCCGGGTGGCGGTGCTCACCCCGGGCCGCTACAACTCCGCCTACTACGAACACGCCTTCCTGGCCGGCGAGATGGGCGCCGAACTGGTGGAGGGGCGGGACCTGGTGGTGCACGACGGCATCGTATACGCCCGCACCGTCACCGGGCTCAGGCGGATCGACGTCATCTACCGGAGGGTTGACGACGACTTCCTGGACCCGGTCACCTTCCGCTCCGACTCGCTTCTGGGAGTTCCCGGCCTCTTCCACGCGTACCGGGCGGGCAACGTGGTGATCGCCAACGCCCCCGGCACGGGGGTCGCCGACGACAAGGCGGTCTACGCCTACGTGCCGGACCTCATCCGCTATTTCCTGGACGAGGAGCCTATCCTGGCCAACGTCGACACGCATCTGTGCCGCACGCGCGAGGGACTCGCGTACACCCTGGACAACCTCGAGAACCTCGTGGTGAAGGAGGTCGGAGGATCGGGCGGATACGGAATGCTGGTCGGCCCGCACTCCACCGCCGGCGAGCGCGAGCGGTTCGCGGCGCGTCTGCGCAGCCACCCGGACAACTTCATTTCGCAGCCGGTGCTCGACCTGTCGCGGGCGACATGCTTCGTGGAGGGCAATCTGGAACCGCGCCACGTGGACGTCCGCCCGTTCGTGCTGCGAGGCCGGTCCGACACCTGGATCGCTCCCGGCGGCCTCTGCCGGGTGGCGCTCCGGAGGGGCGGGCTGGTGGTGAACTCCAGCCAGGGCGGGGGCTGCAAGGATCTCTGGGTGCTGCGCGACCGCGGGACGCCGGACTGATGCTCGCACGGGCGGCCGCGGACTTCTACTGGATGGGGCGCTACTTCGAGCGCACCGAGCACACCGCCCGGCTGCTCCAGTACCAGCTCACGCGCCTCGTGGACACCCCCGCCGACGAGCTGGCGGTGGGCTGGCGGGTGGTCTATCGCGCGCTCGGACAATCGGCGCCCGTCACCCCCACCGTAGCCGACGAAGCCGAAGCCTTCCTGCTCGCCGATGCCTATACGCTCGCCGCGAGCCTGGTCGAGGAAACCACCAACCCCGACTCCATGATCCGCTGCTGGACCATGGCGCGGGACAACGCAAAGCAGCTCAGGCCCTGGCTTCCGGTCCGGGTCTGGACCTGTCTCAACCAGGGCTTCTTCTGGATCCGGGACTGCGACTTCCCCAGGGTCTGGGCGGAGGGACCGGCGGCGCTGGCGGGCGAGGCGATCGACCGCCTGCGGCTGCTGGCGGGCGTGGTGGACGCCCGCATGCCCCGGGACGACGCATGGCGCTTCCTGGAGCTGGGCCGATTCGTCGAACGTCTCCAGCACCAGGCGGCTCTGCTGGACGCCTGGGACCAGGTCGGCCAGGAGCCCGGCGACGCGCCTTCGCTGTCCTGGGCGGGGCTGCTGCGGGTTTGCGCCGCCTATGAGCTCTACTGTCGCGCCCACTCCATGGTGATCCGCCGGGGCCCCGCGCTGGCGTTTCTGGCCCGCAACCCGGAGCTGCCCTGGTCGCTGTGCTTCGCGGTGCGCCGCATCCAGGACCTCCTTGCGGGCATCGATCCGAGGGGCGCCCGCTATCCCCTGGCGCCTCCACACCGCATGGTGTTGCGCCTGTCGGCGGCCGTGGAGGCGGACCCGGCGGACGAGAACGATCCCGGAAAGAGTCGAGGTCCTCTCGAGGGGCTGCTGAGGGACAGCCGGGCGTTGCACGGCATCACCGTGGCGACGTACTTCGACTACCCCGTGCAAACCGGCCTGCCATCGTGAGCGCGCGCTTCTCCATCCGGCACGAGCTGGAGTTCCGCTACGACGCTCCGGTGCGGGGATCGGTCATGACCCTCTTCCTCTCTCCGGTTCGGGATCGACGCCAGCAACTGCACGGCTTCTCGATCGAGACGGACCCCGGGGGAGCGACGTTCGAGTTCCGGGGACCCTTCGGCAACCGGGGCCATTACTTCGACCGGCCCGGCACCCATCGGGCACTTCGCATCGTCGCCCGCTCCAGCGTGGAGGTCTCCCTCCCGGAGGCCATGCCCGACCGCCTGGGGCCCGGTGCGTGGAAGACTCTCACCTCCACCATCCGGACGCCGGAACTGTGGCTGATGCTCGAGCCCAGCCGCTTCGCGCAGCCGTCATCCGCCGCCCTGGGACAATTCATTGCGGCGCGGGGCATCGAGAAGAGAGACGATCTCCTGGAGAGCATTCGCGCTCTGCTCTCGTGCCTCTACGATTCGTTCGAGTTTTCACCCGGCACCACCGCGGCCGACTCCCCAATCGAGCATATCCTCGAGAGCGGCCGCGGCGTGTGCCAGGACTACGCCCACGTCATGATCTCGGTCCTGCGGGGCTGGGGCGTCCCCGCCCGCTACGTCTCGGGCTACCTCGGACCCGACGGCAGCCAGACGTCAACTCACGAAAGCCATGCCTGGGTGGAATGCTGGTTGCCCGGGTTGGGATGGCGTGGTTTCGACCCCACCAACAACTGCGATTGCGACGAGCGCCACGTGCGCGCCGCGGTCGGCAGAGACTACGCGGACGTTCCGCCGGTGCGTGGCGTGTTTCGCGGAACCGCCAACTCCGCCCTCACCACGCGCGTGGAGGTGGTCCGGGCGGAACACGGCGGGATCGAATCGTAGGAATCAACCATCGACTCAACCGCATGGAGAGTAAAAAGATGTTTTCGACCCGAAGTGCACGCGTCCTGTTGTCCACGCTCACCCTGGCCCTGATGCTCTCGCTCGCAGGCCCGGTTCAGGGCCAGTCCGCCTCCATCGGCGCCGACGTCGTCAGCCGCTATGTCTGGCGCGGCACCGACTTCGGGGAATCGATGTCCGTGCAGCCAGCGCTGACGCTCGGTTTCGGAGGTCTGGAGGTGGGCGCCTGGGGCTCCTATTCCATCTCCGCCTCCGGAGCCGGCGCCAACGAGAACGACATCTGGGCCACGTATACCGTCGCGGCCTCGAACGGCTCGTCGTTCTCCTTCGGGTTTACGGACTACTACTTCCCCGGCCCGGGGGCCGACGGCTTCTTCGTCAGCGACGGTCACATACTCGAGCTGTCGGCTTCCTTCAGCGGGCCGGAGAGCTTCCCGATATCGCTCTTCGCCGGAAGGATGTCGCGCAACGACCCCGACAACTCCCTGTACCTGGAGGCCAGCGTCCCCGTGTCGGCCTTCGAGGATGTCGACCTGAGCCTGACGGCCGGGATGGTGGCCGGCGAGAGCGAGTTCTACGGGACGGAGGGGACCGCGTTCGTGAACCTGGGCATATCGGCCAGCAAGGACCTGGTCATCACCGATGAGTTTTCGGTTCCGTTCACCGTCTCCTATATCCTCAACGCGAATCGCCCCGGCGAAGAGAACCACATGGGTGACGATCACGGGCACGACCACGAGCACGACCACGGGCCGGACCCCGACCGCGCGTTTCTCGTCTTCGGATTCAGTCTGTCGCCGTAGGCGGGCGGTCCGTGGACTGCGAGGCGGGAGGGGGACGACGACGCGTAGCGGGCATCGTGCTCGCGGCCGGTTCCTCGACCCGGATGGGTCGGAACAAGCTGCTGCTGGAGGTGGCGGGCGAGACTCTGGTCCGCCGCGCGGTGCGGATCTCGAGGGAGGCCGGCCTGGACCCGGTCGTGGTGGTCACGGGACATGCGCGCGAGCGGGTCGAGCGCGAGATCGCGGACCTGGACTGCACGCCCGTGTTCAACGCCGACCACGGCGCGGGCATCCAGACCTCTGCGGCTTCGGGTGTCGCCGGGGTCGCGGGCGCGTGCGACGCCGCCGTGGTCATGCTCGCGGACATGCCCTTCGTGACCGAGCGCATGCTGCGCACGCTGGTGGAGCGCTACACCGCGGACGCTCCGCCGCTGGTAGTGTCCCGGTACGGCGACGTCAACGCGCCGCCCATGCTCTACGACCGGGTGCTCTTCCCCGAGGTGACCCGCATGCGCGCGGGGTGCGGGCGGGAGGTGGTGCGCCGCCACCACGACCGCGCGGTGCAGGTCGACTGGCCGGCGGCCCGCTTGCGCGACCTCGACCGCCCGGAAGACTACGCGGCCGTGGTCGCCGAACTCGCCCGCCGCGAGGCGGGCCCGGCGGAGGAGGCGGGCGCCGCCCCGGATGAGCGAAATTGACCGGTGATCTGCTGCGCCTGGCGGCGCGGATGGAGCGCGAGCGGCAGCCGTTCGCGCTGGCCACCGTGGTGCGGAGCGAGCGACCCACCTCCGGCAAGCCGGGCAATGCGGCGCTGATCGACCCCGGCGGAACCATGCACGGATGGATCGGCGGGAGCTGCACCCGCTCCGAGGTGATCCGGCATGCGCTGGAGGCGCTCCGCCTCGGGGAACCCCGGCTGCTGGCCTTCGGGGCCGACGAGGAGCGTCCCGACGATCTGGTGAGAGTATCCATGTCCTGCGCGAGCGGAGGAAAGGTGGAAGTGCACATCAACCCCGTGTTGCCGGCGCCCGTCCTGCTGGTGGCGGGTGACTCCCCCGTGGCGCTCGCCCTGCTCAGGCTGGGGAGCGCGATGGGATACCGGACGGTAGCGGCCGCGTCCGCCGGCGAGGCCGCCGGCGAGGAGCTGGCCGACATCGCCGACGAGCGCGCGGAGGACCTCGCCGGCCGGGTGGCGATGCTCGCGTCCCGTCCTCCCGGAACGCGGTTCTTCGCGGTCGTGGCCACCATGGGCCGCGAGGACGAGCGGACGCTGGCGTCGCTCGCGGCCGCCGCGCCCGACTACCTGGGCGTGGTGGCGTCCCCGCGGCGGATGCGGAGCGTGCGCGCCGTGCTGTCGGGTCTCGGGCTCGGCGATGACGCGGTGGGCCGCATCCGCGGGCCCGCCGGGCTCGACCTCGGCGCCGAGCAACCGGAAGAGATCGCCGTGAGCATCCTGGCCGAGATCGTCGGAGAGACCCGGCGGGCGGGAGCGGGTGGCGCGGCGGACGTTTCGGGTCGCGCAACAAAAAACGTTGCGCGCGGGGACGTGGCAGGCGGCGACATGGGCACAGCCGGGGCGGGCGCTGCGGGCCGCGCAACAAAAAACGTTGCGCGCGCGGGCGAGGCAGGCGGCGGATCCGGCGCGGGGAACGGATCGGCCACGGCCGCCGCGGATGCGGCCGCCTGGGCTACCGACCCCGTGTGCGGGATGACGGTGGCGGTGGCGGGGTCCCCCGCGGCGGTCTACAACGGCAGGACCCTCCACTTCTGCTGCGAGGGCTGCCGCGGCCTCTTCGAGGCGACCCCGGAGGTCTTCGCCTCCAACCCAGCGACGGGTCCGGCGTGAGACCCGAGATCCGCGCGCTGCAGGAGGCGATGCGCCGGGCGGACTACATCGCCGAACCGTCCATCGTCACGGCCGTCCACCTGGCGCGCGCGATGGAGAAGCCGCTCCTGGTGGAAGGCGACGCGGGGGTCGGCAAAACCGAGATCGCCAAGGTGATGGCGGTCCTCATGGAGACCGAGCTCATCCGGCTCCAGTGCTACGAGGGCCTCGACGTCAATACCGCCCTCTACGAGTGGAACTACCAGAAGCAGTTGCTCCGCCTGCGCATGGGAGCGGATGAAGCGGAGGGTGCCCCCGATACCCGCGCCGACCACCTCGAAGGCGTCATCTTCGGGCGCCGCTACCTGCTCGAGCGGCCGCTGTTGCGCGCCATCACCCGCGACACGCCCCCCGTGCTGCTCATCGACGAGATCGACCGGGCCGACGAGGGGTTCGAAGCCTTCCTGCTCGAGGTGCTCTCCGACTTTCAGGTGACCATCCCCGAACTGGGCACCATCCGCGCGACCCACCGGCCGCTGGTCGTCCTCACCTCCAACCGGAGCCGCGAAATCGGTGACGCGCTGCGGCGGCGCTGCCTCTACCTCTACATCGAGCACCCGACCTTCGCGAAAGAGGTCGAAATCATCCGCGCCAAGGTGCCGGGGATCTCGGACGCCCTGGCCGCCCAGATCACGCACGTCGTGCAGGGGCTGCGCGCGCGGCGTCTCATGAAGCCGCCCGGCGTGGCCGAGACGCTCGACTGGGCCCGTGCGCTGGTCACGCTGCACCAGGATCATCTCGACGCGGAGATCGTCTCCGAGACCCTGGGCTGCGTCGTCAAGGATCAGCACGACATCAGCCTCATCCACGCGGAGGACATCGAAACCCTGCTTGCAGGCGCCGGAGCTGGATGATGGGCGAGAAGGACCTAATCACCCACCTCGCCCGCTTCTCCGGCGAGCTCCGCCACGCCGGCGTCCCCGTCGGCCTCCGCGACGAGATCGACGGCGCCGCCGCCCTCCGCTTCATCGACATCGGCGACCCGGAGGAGGTGCGGCTGGCGCTCCGCAGCGCGCTCAAGATCCCGCGCCGCTGGTGGGCCGCTTTCGACCGC
Organism: Longimicrobiales bacterium; assembly: GCA_965221785.1. Lineage (GTDB taxonomy): Bacteria > Gemmatimonadota > Gemmatimonadetes > Longimicrobiales > Gaopeijiaceae > BD2-11. The sequence goes on along the minus strand of CBDCSR010000003.1, from coordinate 1,998,340 downwards.
CTCTTCGACGAAAGCTGGCGCCGCGCCACCCTTCCCCGCCCCGCCCGCGACCGGAGCGCCCCGCGCGCCCCGCGCCGCTGGCGAGGCGACGAGAACACCGAGGCGCCGCTCGCACGCATCCGCCGCGAGCTGGACGAACGCACCGGCCGCGGCGAGGCCGGGATCCCCGACGCCGACGGCGACCTGCCCGGCTACAGCCCGCGCGCACTCCTGCGCAAGAAGGTCTTCGACGAGTGCACCCCGGACGACCTCCGCGACATGGAGCGCCTGCTGGAACGACTCGCGGCCCGCATCGCCACCCGGCCGAGCCGCCGGCTGGTGCCGTCGGAGCGCGGACCGGTGGTGGACATCCGCAGGAGCTTCCGCCGCTCCCTGGCCCACGGCGGTGAACTCGTCGAGCTGGCGCGCCGGGCGCGGGCCGTCGAACTCCCCAGCCTGGTGGTCCTCTGCGACACCAGCGGGTCCATGGACGCCTGCTCGCGCTTCCTGCTCACCTTCGTCTTCGCGCTGCGCAAGGTCACGCGCCGTACCGAGATCTTCGCCTTCAACACCTCGCTCACGCGCCTGACCCCGTGGCTCAGAACCGGCGACGTGGCCGGCACCCTGGAGCGGCTCGCGCGCAACGTGGAGGACTGGTCCGGGGGGACGCGCATCGGCGAATGCCTGCTCGCGTTCGTCGACAACCACTTGCGGCACAACGTGCGAAGCGATACCACGGTGTTGATCCTGAGCGACGGGCTCGACCGGGGCGACACGGAGTCGCTGGAAACGGCCCTGCTGGCCATCCGCCGGCGCGCCCGCAGGATCATCTGGCTGAACCCGCTCATGGGCGACCCGCGCTATCGCCCGGAGGCGAAGGGCATGCAGGCGGCGCTGCCGCACGTGGACCGTCTCGTGCCCGCCCACAATCTCGAGGCGCTGGAGGCACTGCTGCCCCATCTGAGATGACCGGAATAACCGGAGAAAAACCCGCATGAAGATCCAGGACGGCTTCACCATCGACGCACCCGCGGCCGACGTCTGGGCGCTGCTCTCCGACCCCGAGCGGGTCGCGACGCTGCTTCCCGGCGCGAGCATGGGCGACAGGATCGACGACAACACCTACTCGGGCGGGATGTCCGTGAAGGTCGGACCCCTCGCGGTGGCATACGACGGGACCGTATCCTTCCAGTTGGACGAGAACGAGCGATCCGTCGAGGTGCGCGCCCGGGGCCGGGGCAAGCGCGGCATGGGCACGGCCGACATGACCATGACCAGCCAGGTGGTGGCCCACGGCGACACGCGCACCGAGGTGACGATCGATTCCGATGTCGTCGTGACCGGAATTCTGGCCCAGATGGGACGCGGCATGATCCAGGTCGTGTCGAAGAAGATGCTACAGGAGTTCTTGGGAAACCTCACCAAAGCGCTGGCCTGACCGGCAGAGGAGAGCTGAGACATGATTCCCCCGCAGTTCGACTACCACGCCCCCGGCTCGCTGGACGAGGCGCTGGGGCTGCTCGGCTCCCTCGACGACGCGAAGGTGATGTCGGGCGGGCAGAGCCTCCTGCCGATGCTGAAGCTGCGCCTGGCCTCGCCGGCCAACATCGTGGACATCGGCCGCATCCCGGGCCTCGACACGCTCGCGGAAGAGGACGGGTTCCTGCGCATCGGCGCCCTGGTCACCGAGACGCAACTGGAACAGTCGGCGCTGGTGGCGACGGCCTATCCCATCCTGCTCGACACCGCCAAGGTGATCGCCGACCCGCTGGTGCGGAACCGCGCCACCATCTGCGGCAACATCGCGCACGGCGACCCCGCCAACGACCATCCCGCGACCATGCTGGCGCTCGGCGCCCAGGTGGTGGCCACGGGACCGGACGGCGCGCGCACCATCGACATCGGCGAGTTCTTCTTCGGGCTCTTCATGACGGCGCTCGGAGAGGGTGAGATCTTGACCGAAATCCGCATCCCGGCGCCTGCCCCCAACAGCGGCGGCGCCTACGTCAAGCTCGAGCGCAAGGTGGGCGACTACGCCGTCGCCGGCTCGGCCGTTCAGCTCACGCTGGCCGACGACGGGACCGTGGCGAGCGCGGGCATCGGACTCACCAACCTGGGCATCGCCCCCATCCGCGCGACCGCCGCGGAGGACGCGCTCACCGGCCAGGCCCCCGGCGACGCCGCCATCGCGGCCGCAGCCCAGGCCGCCGCCGACGCTACCGAGCCCATCGCCGACCGGCGCGGCTCCGTCGAATACAAGCAGAACATGGCCCGCGTGCTCACGGCCCGTGCCATCCGCAAGGCGCTCGCGCGCGCAGGAGGTTAGGGACATGGCGACACACCAGATCACCGTCACGGTGAACGGCACGGCGCATTCGGCCACGGTCGACTCGCGCCTCCTGCTCGTTCACCTGATCCGCGACGACCTCACGCTCACCGGCACCCACATCGGCTGCGACACCACGCACTGCGGCGCGTGCACCGTCCTGGTCGACGGCGCGCCCACCAAGTCGTGCACCATGCTCGCGGTCCAGGCCGACGGCGCCGAGATCGCCACCGTGGAAGGACTCGCCGGCGCGGACGGCATGACCCCGCTGCAGGAGGGCTTCCAGCAGGAGCACGGCCTCCAGTGCGGCTTCTGCACCCCCGGCATGCTCATGACCGGGACCGCGCTGCTCGAAAGCAATCCGGACCCCAGCGAAGCCGAGATCCGCGAGGCCATCTCCGGAAACCTCTGCCGCTGCACCGGATACGTGAACATCGTCAAGGCGGTCGAGTACGCCGCCGCCAAGATGGGGGAGAGCGACTGATGGCACCGAAGACTTCCGCCAAGATCTGCGGCATGGGCCACTCCATGAAGCGCAAGGAGGACCCGCGCTTCCTGCAGGGCAAGGGCAACTACATCGACGACTTCACGCTCCCGGGGATGCTGTGGCTGGACATCGTCCGGAGCCCCATCGCCTACGGCAAGATCAAGAACATCGACAGCTCCAAGGCGCTCGAGATTCCCGGCGTGCTCGCCGTGCTCACGGGCAAGGACCTGGAGGCGTACAACCTCCACTGGATGCCGACCCTCATGTCGGACACCCAGATGGTGCTCCCCACCGACACGGTCATGTACCAGGCGCAGGAGGTGGCCGGCGTGATCGCGACCTCGCGCTATGCGGCCGCCGACGGCGTGGCCGCGGTCGAGGTCGAATACGAGCCGATGACCCCCGTGATGGACCCGTTCAAGGCGCTCGAGGACGACGCGCCGGTGCTGCGGGTGGACAAGGAAGGTAAGACCGACAACCGCATCTGGCACTGGGAGGCGGGCGACAAGGAGGCCACGGACCGGATCTTCGACGAGGCCGACGTGGTCGTGCGCGAGAAGATGCACGTGCCGCGCATCCACGTGGCGTCGATCGAGACCTGCGGCTGCCTCGCCGACTTCAACCCGGTCGAGGGGCACCTCACCGTCTACATGACCACCCAGGCACCGCACGCCATCCGCACCGTGCTCGCGCTGGTGGCGGGCCACGTGGGACTCTCCGAGGAGAAGATCCGCGTGGTGAGCCCCGACATCGGGGGCGGCTTCGGCGGCAAGGTGCCGGTCTACCCCGGCTACGTGATCGCCATCGCCGCGTCGGTGGTGCTGGGCACGCCGGTCAAGTGGATCGAGGACCGGATGGAGAACCTCCAGGCCGACTCCTTCGCGCGCGACTATCACATGGACGCCGAGATCGCGGCTGACGCCAGCGGCAAGATCCGGGCGCTCCGCATCAAGACGCTCGCGGACCACGGCTACTCCGACGCGCAGGCCGCGCCCTCCAAGTTCCCCGCGGGCCTCTTCTCGATCTGCACCGGGTCCTACGACATGGAGCAGGCGTACGCCGAGGTCGACGCGGTCTACACCAACAAGCCGCCGGGAGGCGTGGCGTACCGCTGCTCCTTCCGCGTGACCGAGGCCGTGCACTGCATGGAGCGCATCGTGGACACGCTCGCGCACAAGGTGGGCAAGGATCCCGCGACGCTGCGCGAGGAGAATTTCATCCCCAAGGATGCCTTCCCGTACCACTCGCCGCTGGGCTGGGAGTACGACAGCGGCGACTACCAGGCCGCGATGGACAAGGCCAAGGAGATGATCGGCTACGACGACCTGCGCAGGGAACAGGCCGAGAAGCGCGCGCGCGGAGAGCTGATGGGCATCGGCGTGTGCAGCTTCACCGAGGTGCTGGGCGCCGGCCCATCGAAGGACTTCGACATCCTGGGCATCAAGATGTTCGATTCGGCCGAGGTGCGCGTGCACCCGACCGGCAAGGCCATCGCCCGCTTCGGGACGAAGTCGCAGGGCCAAGGGCACGAGACGACGTACGCGCAGATCATCGCCGAGGAGCTGGGCCTCCCGGCCGAGCACGTGCAGGTGGAGGAGGGCGACACGGATACGGCGCCGTATGGGCTGGGTACGTACGCGAGCCGCTCGACCCCGACCGCGGGCGCTGCGGGCGCGATGGCCGCGCGCCAGATCCGCGACAAGGCCGCGAAGATCGCCGCGCACCTGCTCGAGGTGAGCGAGGAGGACCTGGACTGGGAGCCCGGCACCTTCTCGGTGAAGGGCGCACCCGACAAGTCGGTGTCCATCCAGGACTGCGCCTTCGCCGCCTACACCAACCTGCCCCCGGGGATGGAGCCCGGGATGGAGGCGACCAACTACTACGACCCGCCCAACCTGACCTTCCCGTTCGGGACGTACATCTGCGTGGTGGACATCGACCGCGGGACGGGCGAGGTCACCGTGCGGCGGTTCGTCGCCGTGGACGACTGCGGCAACATCATCAACCCGATGATCGTGCAGGGGCAGATCCATGGCGGGCTGACCCAGGGGCTGGGGCCGGCGCTGTACGAGGAGATGGCGTACGACGAGGACGGCAACAACCTGGCCGGGTCGTTCATGGACTACCTGGTGCCGACCGCGGTGGAGACGCCCGCGTGGGAGACCGGGCATACGGTGACGCCGTCGCCGCATCACCCGCTGGGAGCGAAGGGCGTGGGTGAGTCGGCTACGGTGGGGGCGCCGCCGGCGATTGCGAACGCAGTGGTGGATGCCTTGGCGCACCTGGGGGTGACGCATGTGGAGATTCCGATTCGGCCGGATCGGGTTTGGGAGATTTTGAGGGAGAAGGGGGTGGCGGAGTAGGGGGGGGGAGGAAATGGCTACTCTCTCAAGACAATCAATTAGATAAGGAGGTTGGCTGGTGTTCCAGGAGACATGTGCAGCTTTACAAACGACAATGATGCCAATCGTAGTCGCGTGGACAACGTCTCGAGGTAAGGTGCATTTTGGTATCGGTGCTGGGATGATCATCAATGACCAAGGTTGGTTTATTACCGCAGGTCATATCCTGAAGCAAATCATAGACTTGGAAAGACAGGTTCAAACACCCAAACGCAGGAGGAATGGTAATCACGCGACAACTTATGCGTCCATTTTCGGCACAACGAAGGCACCGCTGAAGACGGCATCGGTGCTCGAAGAGATCGATCTGGGTGTCGGCAAGCTGAAGGGCTACGCACCAGCGAACGGACATGTATTTCCAAAACTTCGAGTTAGAGACGTCCAGCAGGGAGAACTACTGTGCCGAGCTGGATACCCATTTGTAGACGGTCTCAAACCGAAATGGACTAATGGTAGATTCACGTTTACGAATCTCTTTCCTGTTCCTATGTTCGTAAATGAGGCACTAGTCAGTCGCTTTGCCAAGCTGAAATCGGGAATATGGATTGAAACGAGTTCGCCAGGTCTTCGGGGCCAGAGCGGAGGACCGTTAGCCGACGCTGACGGCTTCATTTGTGGACTCCAAGTGAACACTCACCATTACCCATTGGGATTTCAAGGTGGAGGCCGCAATCAAGTTCTGAATGTTGGGAGAGCCGTACACATTGCAACTATAAGAAGCTATCTTGATTCACAGAACATCAAATACTCGTCGGAAGGAGGATTTTGAACAATGGCCGATACTACTGTAACTTTCGCGACTGTGGATAGTCAGGCAGATGTCGAGCTTGTAAGCGATCATTCCAAGCCGGGGTGGGATGACTACCTCACGTCAGATCACAAAATTCGGAAAGCAGGTGAAATCGCCAAAGACAAGAAGAAACATGGTCACCGGCAGAATCCGTCGTCGACCTTCTGAGGAACCTAGTCTAGTCGTGGGTCAATCGTTACCATTCGATGCAGCAACTACGACACTGTGATGCCGTGGGATCGGATTCCTCTTGAGACCCACGCGACCTCACCAACTCCTCCTGCCTGCACGTCAGCCGCGCCGTGGGTTTTGTCACGGCCGCCGTTCGCCGGCATCAGCAGCGTTCTGGTCGTCCGTGCCCAAGGGACGATGCGGCATCCCGCGGTGGAAGGGGCGAGCGAACGGGTTTTTGAACTGGCCCGGTTCAGGGTTGCCGCGCATCGTGATCTGGAGTCGGTTTGCTTCCCGGTCGACGTGGCCAATGCGGTGAGCAGTGTTTACGTAATAACGCGGAATCTCTTCGCGTCCCGACAATGACCAATTCCGTCCGATGTCCGCTGTGTATTGGTGCCGTTGGCGCCTCTTCAACGATATACAACACCTCCCCGCCTTGGGTCGATTGCCGCATTTGCGGCAAATACACAATGACTATGGAGCCTTTTATGCGTCTCCATTCATCTGCGGATCCTGCGGATCCTTGGTTGCTTACCTCACTTCAACGCGCTGTCCTTTCTCACCGGATACGTACTAAATCTGGCGAAGCCTCTAGCCAGCACGAACTTCTATGTGTCACCGCACCCTTGTTGGAATCCATTCGATCGGAAGGTCAGCTGCCTAGTGTGGCGAGCCAAGCCACCAACGCAATTCGGTTCATCGGTGATCACATGTCGCAAGCGGGCCATGCCCTGAGCGAGGTCCCCGATGAGTTCCATGCCATCGTTGGAGCTATGGACCGGAACTCAAGCGACTGGCTTCTGCGGCATCTACAAGACCAAGGCGTGATCGATATTGGCGCGGACACCCCTGCGACGAGGCCACACCCAACCGGCGGTGGATCTATCGTCATCAGGAGTTTACGCGATCTGAGGCTCACGCTCGCGGGGTGGAAACAATACGAAACGGCGAAACACGGTGGCTTCCACGCTGACTACGGTTTTCTTGCAATGCAGTTCGGTGATCCAACACTCGATCGCCTAGTCGAAGATACCGTGAAGCCAATCATCCTGACCGAGACGGGGTATCGGCTGGTAGACATGCGTGACGTGGCGCAAGCCGGAATTATCGACAACATCATGCGCATGCTGATAAGAGACGCCGCATTTGTTATAGCCGACCTTACACATGGCAACCAAGGGGCGTATTGGGAGGCTGGCTATGCGGAAGGCTTGGAAAAGCCCGTCGTATACATATGCGAGAAGGGCGTATTTGAGGACTCTGGTACTCATTTCGATACTAACCATTGCACCACAGTTCCGTGGACGACCGACGACCAGGATGGGTTTTGCGAGAGGTTGGTCGCAACGCTTAGACGATCACTGGATCTCGGATCGTAGTTCTCTGGCTTTTCGGAGCGGCTAAAAAGGACTAACAAAAAGGAGTTGGTGGGAGTCGCCGTCCGCCAAGAATGCCTGTTTATCTGCTGTTTCTGAAAAGGACTTGGACGTGTATTCTTGAGACCTACAACCGACGGCGCCCGCACCAAGGCCGCGGCATGAAGGGACGGACGCCCGACGCGGTCTTCAAGGCCGGGATCGCCCGGAAGCGCACCGGCAAGCCCTCGTCCGAGAAGGAAGTGAGGAAGGCAACGTAGGACCTGACCTCGGTGAGGCCAGGTGTCAAGCGATTAACGTACTCGTACACCCTACTCTTCAGAGAACGGCAGCACATGACCTGTCACTCCGACAGCCTTTCGCGATGCGTTTCCAGCAAGAAAGTCGCTACTGTGGTTGCGGCCCCCACGGCAAGCCTTGCATGCCGGGGGTGAACGCTACCACGACGACCCGCACGACCGTGTCCTGTTCCATAGAGGTTGCGTAGTTCTGCCAAGCCATCAGAGACCTGAGTGAGGTTGCTGAGTAGTCGTTTAATCGTCTTGATTCCCTTCGCACGATCCGGAATGGACTCCGGAAGAAGCGCGAGTTCCTTTGCGGTCAAACGAACCAATCTGCCAAGGGCTTCTTGCCCGGGGTTGAGATCACGTTCGGCGAGGATTGTCTTACAGACCGTCTCGATCATTTCTTTGGCGGTACCCACGGCTAACGAAGGATTGGACTCAACCGAGTCGACCAGCAAAGTCACATGCTCGGCGAGACGCGGGTATTCGAGCGACTCAACAAGGTCATCGAGGGTGCCGACCAACGGGTTATGTCTCCCTGGAATAGGCTTGAAGCGCCCATCCGCGTCCAGTATGAATCCGTCCCGCTTCAGCCGGCGCAAGAGCGGATCCACCTGTTCGCGCTCAAGACACGAGATGATATCGCTGTAGGCCGCAAGCACCCTCCTCACATCCACCGGCGACGTGAAATCAATATTGTTATAAAACTGTTCGACAAGGCTACGTCTCTCGCCGCCGATACCCGGATCATACTCATAGTTCGCTTTGAGCCTCGCTCCAGCGAAGAAGTCTTCGATCTCACGGAGGACAAAGCCCACAAGTACCTCCCGGAACTCGATGCGAGTCCGTCTGCTGATCAGTTCCCGCGCCATATGCTCTCCCCCAGTGGCTTCTGTTGGCGGACTCCGGACGTTGTAGCTGCCTCCATTTGATCGGTCTTGGTCTCCCTCGTGTACGGACACCCCACGGTCGCTTCCCCATTGGAACAAGTCAACGGTTGCCGCGCACATCGCGGACGGTTCCTCGCCTGCACGGCTTCAGGTCCACCGCGCAGGTCTGATCTGCTCGTTCAGTCCATCTCCGGATCGGGATAGATGAGAACATACTTCCGCCTCGGATCGTTTGGCCCGGTGCCCACCACAAACACAAGGCCGCGCTCGACAAGGCGGGCCAGCCGAGTACGGGCGGACCGTGTGGAGAGGCCGATCCCTGCGGCGATCTTACGGGTGCTGAGTCCCTCGCTATCCTGAAGGAGATTGAAGATCTTCCGATCCCTTGGGTCGAGCCTCGGTGGCCGGACCTGTTCGGTGCGTAGAGTGACCCGCAAGCGAATCCCGACTTCCTCCCAGACCGGCGCCGGCAACCCGTTTTCGCGACAGGCCGCGATCATCCTCGGCGCCCCGCTTCCCCACTGCTCGACCAGCCCGAGTTCCTGAAAGACGCGCCCCAGTACGCGATTCCTGAGCTTGGAGACACCGAGTGGCAGGTCTTCCAGCGTGAGGCCGAAGGGCAGCAGACCCGGGTTCTCGACCTCCAGCCGGTCGTCGAAGATGGCCACCCGGATTGGCGCTCCCCGCTGCGAATAGTCCGCGTGGACGACTGCGTTCACAATCGCTTCTCGGACCGCAGCCGGGGGCAGGCTCCAACGATCTCGGCGCCGGAGCCGCCCGATGACAGCTCCGAGCACGGAGTGCCTCTCGACGAAGGACACCGCTTCTTCAGTGGCCTGGACCGGGTGCATGTCGAGTCGGACGTGGTCGAGGATGGTTGCCTTGTCCGTTCCGGCAAACCGCCCGGCTTGGATCCAGGCGTCGGGAAAATGATCGAACCGATTGCGCCCGAAGAGGAGCACGCCGCCCACAGTGGGCACCAGCCGACCCTGATGGCGCGTAAGAAGGCGGAGCATTTCGAGGTTCTTGCGGGTCAACTTGCGCACAGGCGCAAACGACTCGGAAGCTACTCGGAAGTCGAGTTCTTCCGAGTTCAATTCAGGCATGGGCCATTCGTCGAAAGACTCGCCGATCGCGAACCTCCGCATCTCGGCGATGAGTTGGGCATCGGCCTGTCGGTTCGTGGATCCCACGCGCACGTAGGTGCCGCTCCTCCGCCCAGTTCGTTTGATGAAGTGAGGGCGTGAAGCGCTCGGATGGACCTGAACCGCGAGCAATTGCTTGTTCCGATAGGTGATGACTTCAAGATCGGGTAGGAGTCTCGGCTGAATCGAATCGCTGATCAGATTCGCGACGCGCTCCTCCAGGTCCAGCGGGTTCTTGACTCCGCGTACAGCTCTTGTCCGGTCGGTGACGCCGATCAGAACAGTACCGCCGGCCGTGTTCGCGAAGGCCACAACGGTACGCAGAAAGCCCTGCGGGGATGACAGATCCCGCTTGAACTCCAGCGTTTTCCCTTCGGGCCTGCGAAGCATCTCGGCGAGGTCCATGTGTCTCTCCGTCCAGGACACCCTTCCTATCGATGACTCGGAAATGTACTCTGAAGTACATGCGATGGCAAAGCTTCAGAGTTGAGCGGAGGAGGAGGCCACGGAGACGAGCCCAAACCGATGTTTGGAACCCCCTCCGTTCCAGCCGCTTACCACCATTAGCCACCTACGCTAAGGTGTCCGGCTGCTTATGGAAGACGGCATCTGTCAAGCAGCTACGGCTAGGAACCGGAACCACGACATGAGGTAGCCCGTGCACGCGCTTGCCACAACTCCTAGTAGGATGGCGCGTACAGGGCTTTACAAGGATCGCGGAAGTCGCTACCATGGTGGCCCCCTGAGATTACCACCCGCGCCTCAAGGAGGCAGAGCAAATGAGCAGCGCCCGACTCACCGCAAGCGTCGAAGCTTCGGACATCGTCGTAGAGATCGGTTTCGGTTCAGTATCCGTGAAGATGAACGCCGAAGTGCGTGGCCACGAAGAAGAGGTCGACCAAGTTCTTGACGTTACCACCGAAGACGCGATGTCCCTGACAGTCGGTGAGATCGTGTCGCAGGCTTGGAAGGCTCACGAGCGTTGGTAGCCCCTGACCGCTGCGAAAATGACGCAGGCACGACCGCGGTAGCCGATTTGGGAACGCCGACATGATACCTGTACTCTCGAAGCCTGCCGGCCAGGTGGACACGGCTGACATCGAGTCATTGGTGACCTCGCGCGTTCCAGAGGGCGAGCGAATCGAATTCAAGCGGGAGCTGCCCGCGAAACACGGCCCAGCTTCGTGGATGGTCGATCAGAAGAATATCGGCGACTACGCAAAGAACCAGATCCTCACGGAGGTAGTCGCCTTCGCCAACGCTTACGGTGGTGCTCTGGTGTTGGGCATCGGGGAAGACGAGAGCTCGGAGCCCGCAGTGGCTGGGAGCGTTTGCCCAGTTCCAAGATGTGAAGACCTGGCTGGCAAGTTTAGGCTGATCTTCCGGGATCGAGTTGACCCTCAGATCAACAAACTCGAGATCTTCCCTGTGGTGACCAACGGAGCAGAAGACGGAGTTGTGGTGTTCCGGGTCCCGAGGTCTCGCTTGGCACCGCACGGCATCACGAGGACGTGGCTCTGCCCTGTCCGACGATGGGATCGAAGCGAGAACATGACCATGCGACAAGTACAGGACTTGACGCTCAACGTAGCTCGAGGGATTGAGCGATTGGACAAGAAGTTCGAGGAGCGCGCCGCTAGTTTCGAGCGTGATTTCCAGCACGTGAATTCGTCGCATCACGCCATCGGATTCCGCATGACCGCTCTACCCGTAGATGGCGATGTCCTTCTTGACAGCGTCTACGGCGGCAATTCGAAGCTGGTGAAGGAATTGGAATTGGCCCGACCCAACGTCACCGTCATGCGTCACCATCGGGGCATTGACCATCCGAGGCCGCTGCATGGCGGGCGGTACAACAGAATGACACATTCCGGATGGAAACCCATACTTCGTGGCGCCCGCACCCGGCACAACATGGACAGGCGTCCTCCCATGCAACGTGGCAAGGTTGACTCATACAGCTATCTTGAACTCAACTGTGATGGAATGGTCGAGTTTGGCGCCATCGAACAACTTCACAAGGCTGTTGGTCAACCGGGACAGACAGCACCCCAATACTTCTTCACCGACCGTTTGGTGGTAGCGTTGGGGCATGTGGTCTGTTGGACAGACGCGCTGCGGCGTCACGCCAACGCTGTCCTATCAGAATACGCTATCGACATCTCCATACGTGTAACCGGCGGTCGGGCAGGCCTAGTTCCTGGAATACCCCGGGCGGTCATGGGACCGGAAGACGCCGGAGTATTACCATCTGGCGTAACTTCGTTCCCTCGATACCCTCTTATCACCCACGAGCAGCAGGAGATTTCCGAATTGGTGACCCGGTTTCAGAGCGATTTGTGCCATGCAGCTGAACTGGAAGCCCTGCGTGATCCGCTCGCCCTAGAGTGCACATAAACCTCGTCCACGCCAAGTGATGACCCCGATCCGCGCCCGAGAGAACCTCCGCCGTCAGGCCTAACTGAAGAGCAACCCGGAGCAGGCTGAAAACCATTTTAGCCAACACACCCAGAGCAAGGACTGCGATGTATGGCTCTTCGAGCCGTTTTCATTGGTATCGACAAGCACAAGGACCCAGGCATCTCCGAACTCACCGGAGCGACCAAGGACGCCACAGCTCTATGGGCGCTCTTCAAGGATTCGGTTGAGGGTATTGATGCACAGAGGCTGTTGGACGACCAAGCCACACTCGAATCGATCCTGAGGGCACTCGACGCTTCTCTTGGCATAGCAACAGCAGACGACACGGTGATCGTCTTCTTCGCAGGGCACGGGACCACTAACCACCGGCTTGTGCCCTACGACACGGATCTCGCGGCGGTCGATCAGACGACGATCAGCATGAAGAGGCTCTCAGATCGACTGAAGACGAGTTCGGCGCGCGCTACCCTCATCATCCTGGACTGCTGTTTCAGCGGTGCAGCTCCCGCTCGCGTCTTGGAGGGTATACCTGCGGTGCGTGCTAGGGCCCTTGCGATCACCGACCTTGGTGGGAATGGACGCGTTGTACTCGCCGCTGCTAGAGACGACCAAGCGGCTCTCGAGTTCGGACAGCACGGTCTCTTCACTGCAGCCTTCTTGCGGGTCATCCAAGATGGTCCCGGTTGGACGGACATCGGCGTGCTTATGGAGAGGGTCACTCGCGAAGTCCGGGCGGAAGCGATCCGCACCGGTCACGTGCAGACACCAGTGTGGGCCGGTCTCATCGAAGGTGGTATCGAAATACCGCCGTTACAGCCGGGGCCGTTTTTTGCTGCCGAATTTCCAGACACCGCGGGCATTCGGGTTGGAAGCCCGATCGCGGAACTCTCCGCGTTTGGCATCCCCCAGTCCGTTCTGAACGCCTGGAGCACTCGCTTCTCCGAACTCAATGACCTGCAACTCTCTGCGGTCAACAACTATCGTGTGCTCGACGGTCAACACTTGTTGGTTGTAGCACCGACCACGTCGGGCAAGACATTTGTCGGAGAAATGGCTGCGGCACGTGCGATCGCCGATGGTCGCAAAGCCGTGTTTCTGCTTCCCTTTAAGGCTCTCGCTAACGAGAAGTTCGAGGAATTCAGCGAGCTCTACGGCGAGAGCTTGGGTCTGCGCATCTTACGGTGCACCGGTGACTACGCTGATCAGAGCGACTCGTTTGTGAAGGGGCGGTATGACATCGCTCTCCTCACTTTTGAGATGTTTCTCGGCCTGTCCGTCGCGGTACCGTCCCTACTCTCGAAAATCGGCTTGGTCGTCCTGGACGAAGCCCAGTTCATCACCGATCCGACCCGAGGCATCGGTGTCGAACTCCTGTTGACCAACTTGATTGCCGCCCGTGAGCGTGGCGTCCAACCACAAGTCGTCGCTCTGTCGGCCGTGATCGGCGAGGTCAACCACTTTGACGAGTGGCTGGACTGCCAAGCCCTTGAGACGGACACCCGTCCAGTGCCTCTGGTCGAAGGCGTGCTCGACCGAAACGGCATTTTCCAATATCTCGATGTTGACGGGCGGGAGCAGACAGCGCAGTTGCTCAATCGACACGAGATTGTTCAGAGAAAAGCCAGCCCCGGCTCTCAGGACGTGATTGTGCCGTTGATCAGCATGCTGGTTGGACAAGGAGAGCAGGTTATCGTCTTCCGCAACATGAGGGGAAGTTCACTAGGCTGCGCGACCTACCTAGCGAATTCGCTGGGACTCCCTCCTGCAGGCGACGTACTCGCTGAGCTTCCCGATCAAGATCTCTCGACCACCTCATTGGCGCTCCGCAGGGCGCTGCGGGGAGGAACCGCATTCCACACAAGCAACGTGTCACGTGAAGAGCGCGTTACTGTTGAACGAGCGTTCCGCGATCCCGAAGGACCAGTCCGCGCTTTGGTGGCGACATCAACCGTTGCTGCGGGCGTCAACACGCCGGCCGAGACTGTCGTGATTGTCGAGACGGAATTCCCTAGACGCCCCCCGGAGCCCTACACCGTAGCGTTTTACAAGAACATGGCGGGCCGTGCCGGACGTCTCGGCCTGGCCACCCAAGGCCGCAGCATCTTGCTCGCCGACAACCATCTAGAGCGCGCCAAGCTCTTCGCACACTATGTGCAGGGCCACCCGGAGCCGATCCGGTCCTCTTTTGACTCAAGTGAACTAGACACTTGGGTCCTCCGCCTTCTTGCACAAGTCCAAGAAGTGTCACGAGACTCCGTTCTCAGCCTTCTCGCCAACACCTATGCTGGCTACTTGGAGACTCGCGCTTCTGCCTCATGGGCGCCAAAGATGCGTGCCAGCATCGAGAGTCTCCTCCAACGGATGCTGACGCTTGAACTCTTGGAAGAGGAGATGGGCCTCGTTCGCCTCTCTTTGCTCGGCAAGGCATGCGGCAAGTCGCACATCAAGCTCCGTTCGGCGATGCGCTTAGTCAAGCTACTTCGCCGGCAATCAGCACGAGGGCCTCTAACCGCCGAGTCTCTCTTGGCACTGATCCATGCGCTCCCCGAGTTCGACGACGCCTACACTCCCATGTTTCGCAAGGGACAACGCGAAGCGAAGTGGCAACACCGGGTAGTGCAGCACTATGGACGTGACATCCTCACTGAGCTTCAGCGGAGGGCGCCTGACCTCCCGGCCTACTGGGCACGCTGCAAGAGGGTCGCCGTACTCCGGGCTTGGACCGATGGCGCACCCATCGGTGAAATCGAAAGCACTTTCACGGTGAACCGTTACCACAGTCTTGGAGCTGGCGACATCCGGGGTTTCGCAAACCTCGCCCGGTTCCACCTCGCTGCAGCGTTCGACATCGCCGCAGTCCTTCTGCTCGGACAGGGACCCGAACCTGAGAGTGTTGAGACATTGCTCGTTCAGCTCGAAATGGGTATCCCTGCCGACGCGGTTGAGCTGCTTAGACTTCCGGTTCCGCTCACACGCGGGGTCTACCTCGCGCTCTATCGGGCGGGTTTGTTGCGGCCTGAGGACGTGTGGACTGCAACACGAGAACGGCTTAGCGAGATTGTTGGCGCAGAGCTTGCAGCGCTGCTCTACGCGACACGACCCCAAGCGAGCATACCGGAAGCGCCCGATCCTGCCGAAGTACTCGGATAGAGAATGGGTGGCCCAAGGCCAAGAGGTAGTCCGGACAAAGGGATTCCCCTCAGGCCGGTTGCAGACATGTCGGTTATACTCAGGATCCTGTTTCAGGCGGTGTCAACGGCGGCCCGAGAGGTTGTTCCAAGACATCTCCAAGTCCGGGACCCGGGCGAAGCTCCACCAGCGGGGTCGAAGACCGGAAATCGCAGATCGCAAGGCGGTGGGGTACGCAAGGAGAACAGATGAGGAAGCCATCAGACTTCGATGAGATGAGCAACCAGCTATGGGATGCTGAACTCTGTGAGCTGCAGGACCTCTGGGCCAACTACAACTACCTGTACGTCGAGGATTCAGAGCGGGCCGGCAAACTGCGGGGAGCCGGCTGGGGCGGGTTCTTCTGGAACCGCGTCCAGGGGTGGATGGGCTCGGAGATCATCCTCTCGATCGCACGCCTGACGGATCAGCCGGAGATGGGGAAGCGCCGCAACCTCACGCTCGAGACACTCCTCGATGACCCTCGGCTGTCGGGCCAGCTGAGAGGCGAGTTGAGAGACGAGTTGAAGAGCATTCGGGAATCGGCCGAGGAAATTCGCAAGCACCGAAACAGGGCCGTTGCGCACAGAGACAAGCCCACCGCACTTGGCCAGGATGCTCTTCCGATCCTTCAGGTGGGCCAGATCGAGGAGATCATCTCAAGGCTCCAAGATGTCCATCGGAAGCACCGAGCTGCGTGTATGCTCCGCGATGTGCTGGAATACGGGACGCACACGCCTCGAGGCGTAGAGAAGCTGGTCAGGCGTTTGGAGCAATGCGAGAGGGCTCGGCGGATCTTCGCTCAAGCGAGAAGAAGCGATGAGGGTAAGCTGCGGGACTGGGACAGGGCGCGGAGCGTGTTCTTCGGGATGAGTCCATAAGGGTCGCCGCGCGGGAGACACCGGTCGCGTTGATCCGCGCGCGCAATCCTGCGACCCCCTGCTGCCCGAACGTTAGCTTCCCACGACACAACGTATCCGTTGACAACAATCTCGTTGTGTATTCTCTTGGGTTAAGATCCAAACCCAAGGAGCGCCATGAGACCAACAGCGGGTCGCTGGGTGAGCGGCGACGACTTCTTCGACCGCGAGGCCGAACTGCGAGTCCTGGAGTCCCACGTCGCCGATCGCAATCATCTGCTCCTGACCGGTCAGCGTCGCATGGGCAAGACGAGCATCGCGAGGGAACTCGGACGACGCCTTCAGGCCCAAGGATGGATCTTCCTGTTCGCGGATGTCGAGGGTTCAACTTGCGCGGAGGACGCATTGGCGACCATCGCGAAGGAGACGTATTCCATCCGGTCGATCGGTTCCCGGCTTGCGAGCGGACTGCGGGACCTCGTTTCGGAGAACATCGAGGAGGTCGGTGCTCACGTCTTCCGCGCGAAGATCCGCGCCGGACTCAATGCCGGCAACTGGAGGCGCCTCGGCGACAAGCTTCTCCACCATTGCGCTGAACAGGCCAAGCCGGTGCTCCTCGTGATCGACGAGTTGCCCATCTTCCTCAAGCGGATGCTGCACAACGACGGCGA
Organism: Longimicrobiales bacterium; assembly: GCA_965221785.1. Taxonomy (GTDB): domain Bacteria; phylum Gemmatimonadota; class Gemmatimonadetes; order Longimicrobiales; family Gaopeijiaceae; genus BD2-11. The sequence goes on along the minus strand of CBDCSR010000003.1, from coordinate 1,981,367 downwards.
TGCGAGGCGCGTGGACGAGTTCCTGAGCTGGCTGCGTGGCTCGATTCAGTCGTTGGGAGACCAGGGTCCCGTCTTCATCGTGTCGGGCAGCATCGGCCTCCAGCCGCTGGTCAATCGCCTCGGGATTCCGGACAGGATCAACCACTTCTACCCCTTTCGCCTGCGGCCCTGGGATCGAAGCACGAGTGTCGAGTGCTTCAACCGGCTCGCGGAGGGTCAGGGATTCGAAGTCGAAGAAGGGGTCGCGGAGGCGGTCTACGACGCCTTGGGGCTTGGCATTCCGCACCACGTTCAGTCCTTCTTCGCTCGCATTCGCGACTTCGCCACTCTGAGAGGCTCGGGGGCAGTGACCGTCGCGGATGTTCACCAGGTCTACCAGACCGGCCTGTTGGGGCCCTTCGGACAGAACGATCTGGTACACTACGAGACCCGGCTCAAGGACGGTCTGGACAACGAGACCTTCTCCATCGCGATGGAGATCCTCGCGGAAGCCGCGACGCAGGGGGTGTTCACACCGCGCGCGCGGCGGTGCCTGGAGGTCGTGTCCGAAGCATTGGTGGACGACGTCCGCGGACGGGTGGCCGACGCCGTCGAAATCCTGGTGCACGATGGCTACATCGAGGCCGTCGATAACGGACACCGGTTCCCGTCTCGGCTGCTGCGGGACTGGTGGGCAGCTCGGTTCCGGGATCACCACACTCCACTGGAAAGGCGGTGCCCTGACCCAACGAGCGGGAGCCGAGGACGATGAGCGACCGCGCTGAGCGGGTGATCCGCAAGTTCAATCCTGGACTCCTCCAGTCGGACCAGGAGATCAAGGAGCAGTTCGTGGTTCGCACCCACGAACTGGGTTTGGCGCTGGAGGAATTGCGCGTAAACATCACCGCCCCTTCCTGCCAACACATTCTCGTGGTCGGACCCCGGGGCAGCGGCAAGACCATGCTCCTTGCCCGGATCGCCGCGGAATTGCGCAGCCACGGCGACTTTGCCGGCGCGTTGCTTCCGGTCCGTCTCATGGAGGAGAGCCAGGAGATCTTCACCCTCACCGACTTCTGGCTGGAGACGATGTTCTACCTGGCTAACGAAGTGGACCAACATGACGCCGCAATAGCTCGGGAGTTGCGAGAGACCCGGGCCGCGCTGGCGTCGCGCTGGCGCGAGCAGATAACGGAGGCGCATGCTCGTGCCGCCGTCCTGGACGCCGCGGATCGCTTGGGCAAACGGCTCGTCGTCATCCTCGAGAACCTGCAATCGCTTTGCCGGGATGCCCGTGACGAATTCGGCTGGCAACTCCGGGAAGTGTTGCAGACGGAGCCGCAGATCATCCTGCTCGCCTCCGCCACCAGCCGCTTCCGCGCGTTGGACGACGTGGGCGAACCCTTCTTCGAGATGTTCCGCATCGTCGGTCTGGAGCCTTTGGACACGGAGGAGTCCAGTCGCCTCTGGCAGACCGTGAGCGGCAAGCCCGCGACCCTGCTCGAAGTCAGGCCGCTCCAGATTCTGACCGGCGGGAATCCTCGCCTACTGGTAATCGTGGCGGAGTTCGCTCGGCATCGGTCTCTCCGCCAGTTGATGTCCGAACTGGTTACGCTGATCGACGAACACACGGAGTACTTTCGCAGCCATCTGGAGGCCCTGGCGAAGACGGAGAGGCGCGTGTACCTGGCCGTGATCGACCTCTGGCAGCCCTCGTCAGCGAGCGAGGTTGCGACGCGGGCTCGTGTCGACATCCGCGTGGCATCGACCATGCTCGGGCGACTGGTTGAACGGGGTGCGGTCCTCCGGCAGGGCCAAGGCAGAAAGCGGCTGTATGCGGCCGCTGAACCATTGTACAGCATGTACTACAAGCTCCGGCGGGAGCGTGACGAGGCGGTCGTCGTCGAGAGCCTGATCCGGTTCATGGTGGCGTGCTACCGGGTTGATGATCTGTGGAAGCTGTCCGGTCCGCTGACCGCCGAGGCGGCGGAATCGAGAACGCTTCGTCGGGGCATCGGGCGAGCACTCCGTCATCGACCCCACGTCGTGGCCGAACCGTCCGCCGGGTCGACCTACGACGACATTCTGCTGGATACGAAATGGGATCCGATTCAACAGGTCTTGGACCAGTCCCGGTCCCGCGCGGAGGCCATGGCGGACGACCGTCTTCACGATGCAGTCGAAGCGGCGTTCGAGGCGGGTGCATTCGAGAGGGTCATCAAGCTCGTCGACGAATATGTGAGTTCCGGATGGGTCGATGTCCGAGAGTCGATGTCCGACATACGCACGGCCTGGACGACGTACCTGGAGGCTCGTGCTCATGATGGATTGCAGAACCCCCGGGATGTGCTCACGCTCTCCGCCCAGGTCGCAGGACTCGCCGACAGCCAAGACGTGACGGTCCTGGCTTGCATCGCTCCAACGCTGGCGTTCAGGGCAAACGCACAGCTACGCCTCGGGGAGTTCGCTGCCGCGATTGGCACCTCCGACGAGATCCTTCGTCGCTTCAGCTGCTGGGAGGGGTCGCCATTTGAGGAGGTGACCGCAGATGCACTGCTTACCCGCGGATGCTCCAGGGCGTATCTGGATGACGATCCCGGCGCCATCCGCGACTACGAAGAGGTGATGGATCGATTTGGCGATAACGAACGCCCTGAAATCCAGTCAGGCATTGTCTCGGCACTAATGAGCAAAGGCTTCGCGTGCCGACGCCTCGGTGACTCCGAAGAAGAGATCCGCAGCTACGATACCGTAATTGAGCGCTTCGAGTCCTCCAATGTACTGGAACTCAGGCAGCACGCGGCCGTCGCCCTGAGCTTGAAGTGCATGGCACAGGCTGAGATCGGTCTTGCCGACGAAGCGCTCGATAGCTGCCGGAAACTGGAGGACATCGCTCGCTTCTGGACGGACGACAGAGAAGAGTTCCTTGGTGTACCCTGGGTCGCGTGGCTCAAGTGTCGTATCGCCGGCGCGAGGGCTCTGGCTTTGGCGGTTCAAGCCGAACACCGAGCCTCGATACGGCAGTTCCGGATCGCCTACGCTGCCTCCCCACCAAATCACGAAGCGACGATACACGAAATGCTAGGCCTAGTGCCCGCGCTGGTGGGAGCGGGAATCTCCTCCCGCGATCTGCTGGCGGTCTTCGCCGGCGATATCGAGGGATCCGCCGGGCTCCAGCCTCTCGTCGTCGCCCTCGAGGAACACGCCGGCAATCAGATTCGTGCCCCGCGGGAAGTCCGGGAGGTCGCGGCCGACATCCGTAACCGGTTCATCGAGACCGCGGAGCGCATGCGGGCGAAGGCACGCTAACTTGACACCTCGGAAGCCACTCGGAAGTCCAGCGCTTCCGAGTTCACCTCAGACTTGGACCGTTTGGCCCTGACCTGACATCGCCCATCCCGATCAAGGCCGAGGCACCGAGCCGATGACCAACGAGCGTTCATGAGCGAATTCGAGGAGCGAGCCGGGATCGTGATCGATCTCTTTCGTGACCTGTTTGACTGCAACGGACAGCGATTCGGCAGTTTGTCGCTTGGCCTGTTGGGCATCTCGGACGGGCGAGACGGAGTGCAATGGAACGCCTGGTACTCCCGGTCGGAGCAGACCGCTTGGTTGGGCGTCAACCTTGAGGGAAAGAAGTACGACGACTGGCCTGTCGCCCGACTCATCGAGCGGGAGCTGTCCCATCCACTCCTGCTGACTGAGTATCGCGCCAGGGTTGCGAAACCCGAGAGGGCCACGGTGAACTGGTGGAGGGACGCGTGGCAGGTCTCCAGCCGCGTTCCGATCAAGGAGTCAAGGCTCTCTCCGACTCCGATTGGGCTGGGTCGGCTCGACGCCGGAGAAGCCCAGCCGCCCGTTCGGCGCGCAACTGGGTAACCTCGGTGGCTTTGCGGGTAAACTGGGTAGCCCCTTCCGGGTAAACTTGGGCAGCCCTTCTGGGTAGCGTGCCGGTGCGGCTTTCTTGGGCGAGGGAACGGCCAAGGCATCGGGCTCGCCCTCCGCCCACACCCCCGATCCGACTTGCCCGCTACGCACGCACGCGGGCTTCGGAAATCTGCCACGCCTCCGCAGCCCCCGCTACCCACGAACGCAGCGCCTGGTGCAACTCGGCGAACTTGGCATATAATGCGGCACTGCCGCACAAACAGTTCACCTGAGTCCAGCAGACCGAAGGCGTTGGCCCGGCTTATGGCCGCGATCAAGCAGGAGGCACGAATTCGATGACCACCCGGAGAACCGACCTGGGACGCGAGGTGGAGACGGCCCTTGGCGAAGTGCTCGCCCATGTGCGTGGCACGGCCCCCCTTCCCTTCCGCATCGTCGACGACCCCGCCGCCGAGCACATCCTGGCTCTTCGCAAGCGAATGAAGCTGAGCCGCCAGAAGTTCGCGGACACTTTCGGGCTCGATGTCCGGGCGGTGCAGGAATGGGAACAGGGGCGGCGAGTGCCAGATCGGGCGGCCCGTGTGCTGCTCACGGTAATCGACCGTGACCCCGAGGCGGTTGTCCGCGCTCTCGGCAATTGAGGGCTCAGGGGCCCTCGGATCCTGCGTTCTTCAGCCGCCGAAAGGCGGCCCTCCCTCGCAATGGAGCATCTTGGGGAACCACTTCGAAGGGTCTTCTGCCGGCCTCATTCCGGGCGTTCGGGTCAGCTCCGGCATCCAACAAGGCCTCAATGACGTCCGGGGCCTCGCTCAGTGCCGCTGCAACGTGCAGCGTGGTGCCGCCAGTCTGATTGTCCCGTGCGTTCGGATCGGCTCCAGCCTCCAGCAGTGCCCCGATCGTGCCTGGGAGCGACGCGACGATCCCTTCTTGGGAACCTATTGCCACCGCACCGTGCAATGAGGTCCATCCGTGGCGGGCCAGATCGTCGCGGGACATCCACCGGACCCTCGCGTAGATGTGCCGGAACAGGTCGGGGTCCAGGGGAAGGACATCTGTAGCCGTCTGCCCTCACCCACCCGCCCCACCTCCCCGCCCCTCGATCTCCCGCCGAACCCTCGCGACCTGATCCGCAAGCTCCTCCCGTGACGGAAGGTACAACTGGTACTTGGACGCGTAGATGTTAGCGTCCTCGGGGAGCGTGAGCTCGACCACGGCGTCGTTCTTACTGTCGCAGAGCAGGATCCCGATAGTCGGCAGCTCGCCATCGGTCTTCACGTAGCGGTCGAAGTAGTTCACGTACATCTGCATCTGGCCGAGATCCTGATGGGTCAGCTTCCCGGTCTTGAGGTCGATCAGCACATAGCAGCGCAGCAGGCGGTTGTAGAATACGAGATCGACGAAGAAGTGACTGTCATCGAAACTGAAGCGCTTCTGGCGCGCTTCGAACAGGAAGCCCTTGCCGAGTTCGAGCAGGAACTGCTGGAGCCGGTCGATGATCGCGGTCTCCAGATCGCTTTCGGAGTACGCGGGCGTCTGCTCCAGACCGAGGAACTCCAACACCACCGGATCCTTGATCAGGTCCGACGCCTTTTCGAGCACCTGTCCCTCGCGGGCGAGGCGGCGGACCTCCTGCTTGTCGCGGCTGAGGGCGAGGCGCTCGTACAGGGAGCTGTCCAATTGCCGCTTGAGTTCGCGGACGCTCCAGCCGTTGGCCGCGGCCTCGATCTCGTAGAATCGGCGAGCCTCGGGGTCGCTCACGGACAGGAGCGCGATGTAGTGTGACCAGCCGAGGGTGAGCCGCTGCAGGAGAAGGGCGGGCACTGAAGCCTCCGACTCCCCGCCAGTCAAAACGGGCAATTCGGAAAACAGTGTCTGCCGAATCTCTTCGGTGACAGAAACGGAAAACACCGTTCGCCGCTTGTCGAACTCCGGCACGACCCCCTTGAACTCCAAGTAGAATCGCCTGAACTGCCTCAGGTATCGCACCGAGAACCCCCGCCCGATCCTCTCCTTCAGGGCCGCCGACAGTTTCTTCAGGGTCTGCGCGCCATACTCGGCCCGGTCTGCGCCGCTCTGTTCGTACTCCACGATGTACCATCCGAACAGCCAGTTCCGCACGACCAGCGAGCCGTCGACGGCGCGGGCTGCGGAGCGCCGAGTCTCCTCATGCGTCCGCCGACACAGCTCGACGAGGCGTTCGAAATCGAATCGCAGGCTCACGCCGGCAGCCCCATCCGCCTCAGGGCCCCTGGACTCTGGCGCTGTAATTTGTTGCCCGGCTTGTAAGGTGTCGTCGTGCTTCGGGCCAATCCGGACTCCGGCGAGGCGGGGTTCGCGTGGCGGCCAGAGGGGCGTCCTGCTAAGGCTGTGAGCCCGGTGCCGCCGGTAACTATCGGATCGTCGGCTGGGCGAATACATGGCGGAATGAGACCGATTACTCCGGGCGGAGGCGCCGAAGCAGAACTCCCGGACCACGGACGCGCTACCGGAGTTCGTCTCCCTGGGACGCGAGGTGGAGACGGCCCTTGGCGAAGTGCTCGCCCATGTGCGCGGCACGGCACCGCTTCCCTGTCGCATCGTCGGCGACCCCGCCGCCGAACACATCCTGGCTCTTGGCTCGTCGCTGAACGACCTCGTCGGGACCTGGAGTGGCGCGGAAGCAGATGTGCCAGCCCATGGAAGTCGCCGGATCAGGCCGAAGCTTCCTTCTCCCCCGCAGCCGCGTCATGTGGGAAAGCCAAACACCTGAAGTAGTCGCGGATGCGCTTGTAGTCCGAGTCCTCCGAATCCAGGAAGTTCTCCACCTCCCGCAGCACGGTCTCCGTGACCGCCGCGGTTGACCTGCCGGAGAGGATGTCGTCGCCGACGAGCGGGTGGGAATAGACGCTGAAGTAGTTGTATTCCCCGCTTTTCATTGGATACCTGTCGCGGTGGCGGCGGTCCACCGGCGTTTCGCGCATGAACGCCAGTATCCGGTTCACCATTTCCCCTCGGCCATACGGTGGAACCTCCAGAAACACGCTGACCTCACGGAATTGAAAGTCGATGCCCCACCGAATGTACGATCCGTCACTTTCCCACGCCTCCGCCTCTTCCAGACTCCAGCACAGCCAGGGCCCCCACTTCCTCGTCTCCATTCCCCGATCCGTCAACATCTGCCGCACCGCTTGCAGTAGCCGCTCCGGCTCCTGTCCGAAGTCCCTCACCAGCCGCACGATGGTGCCGCGATAGTGCGCATGGCGATCCGGCACCGTCGCCCCGACCTTGTCGTCTCCGTCGTCGACAAGCATTCCGAACATGTGCCTCAACAAGGGTTGATGCCCGCTCAACAGCCTTCTGAAGTAGTCGCTGTCGTGTTCCTCCGGGCCGATCAGTCTGCCGACCGCCACGAGGTACTGCCTAACGAAGGCGGCCACTTCCTCCCGCTCGAAGGCGCCCGCGCTGTGCATCTCCTTGATTCGCGCGCCAACGTCCCTCCAACTCGCATGGGTGACCCGCAGGTCCTTCGGAACATCCGGGCCACAAGCTCCTGCCACGTCGAGAACGGGAACCTCGCGCGAGGTGGTCAGCAGGACGTTGTGGAGGGTGTATGCCGGGTATTCCTTGCGCAACTCCCTGGCGTATCCGCAAACCTGGGCGAGATGTTCGGGCGAATACCCGCCGGGCTTGTTCTCGATGGCGACGATGTGCCGGTCCTGATCACTCTCCAGGAAGATCGTGACGTCGACGAAGTGCAGTTCGCGGTACACTCGAACTCGCTGCCCGCCACGGTCCCTGATGGACTCGTTCACCCCGGCCAGGAACCAGTCCAGAAAGGCCCGGCCGACGCCATGGGTCTCGCCGGGGTCGAGCAACCAAGCCAGCACGTTGCTGTGGCGGATCTCGTATTCCGCGTAGCGCAGGACATCGAAGGCATTGAACTCCCGCCGCTTCGCATTCTCCGCGTGGTACCGCAGGAATCCCGAGTCCCCGACCAGCTTGTCCAACTCCCTGTCCAACATCTTCTTGTCCATCGGCGCGTCGTCTGGCCTTGCGTTCGCGTTCGTCACCCCACCATCACCTCGGAGGCGGCTGATTGGCTAGTCCGCCAGCGGCCATCCGCATCAGGACAGGCCCTCTCCTGATACCGTGGATTTCGCAGACGGCGCTTGCGGATTCTGGGCAGCGGCGGAAATCGCAGACAGTGTTTGCGTTTTGGGGGGGTCGGGATCCATGCGCCGCCAGCCGTCATCCGTCGGAGAGGAAGCCGCTCGCCAAGTTGTGCGAGAGTGACGGTCGTGCGGGCCGATAGGCCAGGTGAAAAAATCCGCAACGGTGTCGCGGATTTGTCCGCCGAGGAAGGGACCGGACACCTTCATGGTGGAGAGCATATCTACCATGTTAATGTTCAGGAGCTACCCGCGAAGCATCGCGCATTCACAGCGTTGACCCCTCCCGGAATGAACTTCGACATCCTCGGCAACCTCGGCGAGTTCATCGGTGCCGTAGGCGTCGTGCTGTCGCTGCTTCTGGTCGCGCGCCGGATGCGGCTCGGCATCGAGCAGACGCGGCGCAACACGAGGAGCGTACGCGCGGCCACCTTCAACGCGATGGTCGAGAACAGCATCCGCCTGCTCGAGCACATCTTCCGCGACCCCGAACTCGCCGATTTCCTCGCCCGGGCGGCCGACGGACCGGACCGGCTCACGGCCGGCGAGCGGTTGCGCTGGAACTCCTACATGACGGCGGTCTTCCGGCACATGGGCAACCTGCTCTACCAGCACGAGACCGGGGCCATGGAAGACAAGATGTGGGAGTCCTACCGCCGCTCCTTCAAGGACCACCTGCGCAGCGCGGGGTGGGTGGCCTGGTACCTCGACCATCCCCATCTCTTCGACGAGCGCCTCGCGGACGAGGTGCACGCCATCCTGGAAGAGCTGGCGAGCGAAGGGGTGCCGCACGCGGTGGCGTACACCTCCACCGGTTGACGCCAACCAGCGATGCAATGACGGTAATTACATGCTATCCCTACGCCGCAGAGTCATGCCTGCGTGACACGAAGGCGAACTGCGATCGCAACGCTCTCCGTCGCTGCTCAAGGAGGCTCCCTCATGGCTGGGACGACAGGCACACCGGGCGTCAAGCTCATCGCAATCGGCAACTCTAGGGGTATTCGAATCCCGAAAGTCCTGCGCGAGAAATTACGGTTGGAGCGAGTCGATCGTGCTCGAGGAGACCGAGGAGGACCTGCTGCTCCGCCGCGATGTGGGCGACAAGCTCTCGTGGAGGGAAACCTGCAAGGCCATGGCCGACGCCGAGGAAGACTGGAGCGATCTGGACATCACAATGGCTGACGGCCTCGATTGATGGCGGATTTCCCGCGACGCGTCACGATCAGCGGCGCGGCTTCTCCACCAAACGTCCCGCCAAGTACTTGTGGATGACGCTCGACAACAGCGTCTGATAGGGAATGCCCTCTTCCCGCGCCCTCGCGTGCGCTCGCGAGAAGTCGAGTTCCGTTACCCGCAGGTTGACTCGCCGGGTCTTGTTGAAGGTATTGCGGGCCGCTTGAGGAGCGATCTCCATCTCGCGCTCGACCTCTGAAGCAAGCTTCAACTCACCCCGTTCGAACTTCTCGAGGATCTCCCGCTCTTCGGTGTTGAGTTGGTCGTTCACGATGGTCGCCTCTACCGGTAGTGCCTGGTCGCTTTTCGACTCGGGATGATCGTCTTCAGGAACCGCGTGCCGTCCGCGCCGGTCACGAACGGCACCAGGTAAAGGTAATGCTCCACCTCTCCGCAGCCTCCCGCCGCCTCGACGCAGGCCACGCCTCTGCGGACTGGATCTGGGAAGGGACGCATCTACCGATGTTGACAGCGTCAACGTCACGGACTAAGTTGACGCCGTCAACCAGGACCGCGGAGCCACTCAGGAGGAGCAGCCAGATGGCCGTCAACGAAAAGACCGCCACCGGTGTTCGTCTCGCGACGGCGGTTATCCTCGTCGCGCTGGGTTGGTTCGCGGCCCCCGTGGCGGCGACCGCCCAGGGGCGGGACGGCTTCTATTTGCGGGGCGATTTCGGGGATTCGGACGCGCTGACGCTTCGGGGAAGCATCGAGGGCGTCAGTCAGGCGACGCGTTGTGACCGGCTCTTGCATCCCGACCCTGCGATGGTCCCCCGCGATCCGGCATGCTCCGAGTTCGGATCCGGCGTGTTCGCGACAGTGCGGTTTGATCGCGGCGCGGAAACCATGACCAGCGCCACCGCGCTCGCGCTGGGGTACGCACGTGGTCCGATCCGGGTGGAAGCCGAACTGAACAACAGTGCGCTGGGGGGAACCTCGGCGCCGTTGTTGGACGCAGGCCCGCTCGCCGCGGAGCCGGCGCGGGAATGGAGCGCGGTCGAGCCACCGTCAGCCAGGCTGTCGGGGCTCACCATCTCGGACATGTTCGTGAACGTGCTCCTCGACTTCAACAATTCGTCGCGCTATACGCCGTTCGTCGGTGTCGGAGGCGGCCGGTCCACGGTCATACTCACCTTTGAGGGATTGCGGGTCCGACGAACGCTCGCCGACGGGTTCGCGCCCGTGGGCGGCGTGGAGCCCGGGGCGGGCACAGTCATTCCCGCATGGCAGACGCGCGCGGCGGGCACGGCCGATTACATGTCGCTCCAGTTGGCCGAATCGACGCTCGGAGCAAATCTGATCGGAGGGGTAGCGCTGGAAGCGAACGAGCGATTCAGCATCGCGCTTCGAGGGCGCTATGCGCGGTACCGCGATATCCGGAAGCCCGGAAAATGGGATTTGCTGCGAAGCCATGCACCGGTGCTCGAGGACGGCAGGACGCCTGCGACCTTCGATCTGGTGCTCGGCGACATCGCGTTCTATGCCGTCAGCGTCTCGCTCGTGTACGGCCTCTAGCGACCGGCACGCATCCCGTCCAGGAGCGTCGAGGTGGTCTGCCGGATCAGGCCATCGACATCCACGGCAGTGAGGATCTGTCCCTCGATCAGCAGCGACGCCAGGCCGTGCACGGCACCCCATGCCACGTAGGCCTGCAGGTGGGGATCCCGCCGCTTGATCGTTCCGCTCCGCTGGTAGGTCCGGACGACGCGGACGAGTTCGTCGAATAACGCGTTCGCGGCCTCGCGGAGCTCGGGCCGGTCCTCGCGAGTGATCGCTTCCTTGCCGTACATCAGGCGATAGTGGCCCGGGTTTTCGAGCGCGAAGCGCACGTACTCCTCACCGACCTGCTGCAGACGCTCGATCCCGGCGCCGGGGGCTCCCGCGCCCACTGCCTCCAGGCGGTCTCGCAGGCGATCGAACCCGGCGGCGGCGACCGCAACCAGGAGCGCGGACTTGTCTGCGAAGTGGCGATAGGGTGCGGACCGCGATACGCCCAGGCGCCGCCCGATCGCGCGCATCGTCACGCTCGAGGTCCCGCCCTCGTCGATCATCCCGGCGGCTTCGGCAAGCAGTGCCGTCCGCAGATCTCCGTGGTGATACGCGTTGCCGTCGGGGGTCATGCCCAAAGGTGATCGGTGTGAAGGTGATCAGCAATGTTGACACCGTCAACGTCACGGGTTATGTTGACGATGTCAACAGCATCGGGATCGACCCCTCAAGGGAGGAACAGCCAGATGGCCGTCAACGAGCAGATTTCCGGATTCCTGAAGGCGGGCCTGGAGCGAAGCCTGCCCCGAGAGCAACTCAGGGAGGTGCTGCTCGAGGCCGGGTGGCCGCAAGACCAGGTGCGACGCGCCCTGGGCGGCTTCGCCGACGTCGCGTTTCCGATCCCGGTTCCCCGCCCCGCACCATATCTGTCCGCACGCGAGGCCTTCCTCTACCTCGTTCTGTTCGGCACGCTGTATGGCAGCGCGATCAGCCTGGGGAGCCTCGTCTTCGCGTTCATCCATCAGGCGTTTCCCGATCCTGCCCTGGATCCCGCGGCCGCCCTGGCGATGGCACGGGAGGAGATCCGGTGGTCGATCTCCTTCCTGGTAGCAACTTTTCCCGTCTTCGCCTTCGTCTTCTGGACGAATGATCGGGCTGTCAGGAAAGACCCGGGTCGACGGCTCTCACGGGTCCGGCAATCGCTGACGTACCTGTCGCTTTTCGTTGGCGCAGCCACCCTCATCGGCGTGGTCACGAGCATCGTCTACAACCTTCTCGGCGGCGAATTGACGGTCCGGTTCGCGCTGAAAGTCCTCACTATCGCCACGATCACCGGCTCGTTGTTCGGATATTTCCTTCGCGACGTGCGCAAGGAGGAGGTGGCTAAATGAAACTCTCGCCAAGATCCATCGTGTTGGGAGCCTCCGGAGCGACCGTTGTCGCGGCGGTGGTGTTCGGCCTGGTACTCCTGGGATCTCCCGCGGAGGAGCGCGAGCGCCGGATCGACGATCGGCGAGCGGCCGACCTGCACGGAATCGCGGCGGCCGCCGATCTCTACCGGACGCGACATGGCCGGCTTCCGGCATCGCTGGACGACCTGGCGGCCGAACCCGGATTGCGGATCAGCACCCGCGATCCCACCAGCTCGGAGATGTACGGCTATCGGGCGCTCGACGATGGCCGCTACGAGGTGTGCGCCACGTTCGGTACGGACTCCGGGGGGCCATCCAGAGCTGATGGAACCCCTCCGATCGTTCAGAGGAGCTGTCAGGGTTGCCATCGACCGGGCTCGCCCGTTGCCACCAGCCGGGTCGACGATCCAGTGGCTGCGCACCTCGAGCTTCGGGACCTGTGGGCGCACGGCTCCGGACGGCAGTGCTTCCAGATTCAGGCGCGGTGAGAGTCAATCCGGGAGACCGACAGGCCTGCGGTTGTCCCGCGAAGCCGATTCCGACATCTTCCGTCGCCATGATCCACGCGACGGACATCCGATCCCTCCGCCCCCGCGGAGCAACCTGCACCTGTAGGCCGACCTGCACCTGTACGTGCTCCTGTCCCTGCATCGCCTGGATCCGGGTGTGTTGATGCGCTGAGTCCCGAGCTCACGCCGCCTCCGAGCCGCCCCGGTCAGCCGATCCGGGCGGCTTTTTCGTGCTCCGGCCGGTCCCGCGCGGCCGCCTCGAGTTCCTCGATCCCTCCCAATACCGAGAGAAATCATCATGATCGGCCCCGTTCCGCCGAAGATAAATATCCTTTACGAAAATCTCCTCTGGATTCCGCCCCTTCAGGAAGCGCTTGAGAGGGAGGGCCTTCGGGTCCGCCTCGTGCATGTGAACGAAGGGATCATCGATCCGTCGACACCTCCTCCCGAGGGCATCTGGATGAATCGCATCAGCCCCTCGTCACACACCCGGGGGCACGTCCACACGGTCGAGCTGGCGCGCCACCTCCTGTACTGGCTGGAGTCCCACGGCCGCCGCGTGATCAACGGGCTGTGCGCCTTCGAGCTGGAGATGAGCAAGCTTCGTCAGGATCTCGTCCTGCGGCGACACGGAATCAGGACGCCACGCACCGTGCTCGCCGTAGGGAGGGAGCACTTGCTCGAAGCGGCCGCGACCTTCGATGGCCCCTTCATCACGAAGCACGATCAGGGGGGCAAGGGTCTGGGCATCCGGCTCTTCCGCGACTCCGGGGACCTCGAGAGGCATCTCGAGGGCGAGGCCTTCGACGCCGGGCCCGGCGCCAGGACGATCCTCCAGCAGTACATCGGCGCGCCCGAGCCGTTCATCACGAGGGTGGAGATCGTCGGGGGCCGCTTCGTGTTCGCCATGCGGAGCTCGACCGCCGACGGGTTCGAGCTCTGCCCCTCGGACGTGTGCAACCCGATGCCCCCGCGGGAGGAGGAACTCCGGATCGGCACGGGCCGCGCAGGCGGCACGGACGCGCACAGCACAGGTGGGAACGGCACGGGTGCGGCCGCGCTCTTCAGCCCGTCCCCGATCACGGCGGACGATCCGCTGGTGCAGAGGTACATCCGGCTCTGCCTCGAGGAAGGGATCGAGATCGCCGGAATCGAATTCGTGGAGGACGCGCGCGGGGACCGCTATACCTACGACATCAACGGCACGACCAACTACAACCAGACTCTCGGTGCCCGGATCGGCGTGGACGGCATGCGCGAGGTGGCCAGGTACGTGCGAAGGGCGGCAATGCCGGTCCCCCGGCCGCGCCGCATCGCGTGTTGAGCGGGGCTGGCTCCTCGCCCGCGGTGCGAACCCCCGGGCCAGTTCCCCGGCTGGCATGACGATAGCGAAGAGGCGTATCATCGGGACTGTCCGGATTCCACAATCCGCTCAGGGGAGAACCCCGCGATGAAGCTGTTCCTTCGAGCCACCCCCGTCTTCGCGGTGGCCCTGCTCGCTGCCCCGGCCGCCGCGCAGGACCAGCCGCTGACGGTAGACATGACCGAAGTCTACCGCGTGGGCGGCGCGAGCGCGCAGGAGGAGTGGGCCTTCTTCGGGCCTGAACCGTCCCTGCAGGCGAGTTTCGATGAAGCGGGCAACCTGTTGATCCTCGATGCCATGAACAAGCGGGTCGTCGTCATCGGACCCGACGGCCAACTGGTGCGTCTGGTCGGTCGCGAGGGCGAGGGGCCGGGGGAGTTTCAGAGCGTAATCGCCTTCGCGGTGTGGCGCGACGGCCGCATCGCGGTGCCCGATCTGGGTCATTCCGCGATCCAGGTGTTCAGCCCGGACGGCGGACTGGAGCGGTTCGTCCGGATGAGCGACGAGGGCTGGCCTGCATCCAGCACCCTCTTTCACAGCGAGATTCGGGCCGATCCGCTGGGCGACAGGATCATCGCCCGTGGGGTCGCGGGTGTGCTGGTCGCAATGGCGAACCGTGCGAACCGCCGCATGGGGCAGGCGGCCGATACTCCGCCGGGAGCCGATGACCGCGCGCTCGAGACATTGGACCTCTCCGGCGATGAGATCGCGCAGGAGCCTATCCTCCAGGGATGGAGAGCCCCTCGCTCGGATACGGAGCTGTCAGCTGCCGACCAGGAGGACTGGGCGAAGGTCGTCGCGTCGATGGAAGACCGGTATTTCGAGCCTGCCTTTGTCTGGGATGTGCTCCCCGACGGCACCATCGCCTACGCCGACTCCTCTGCCTACGCCATCAGGTTCACCTCTCCCGACGGATCGGTGATCGACGTCCTGAGACGGCCGTTCGCGCCGCAAGGGGTATCCCGGCGCATCCAGCGGGCGACGACCGCCTACCACCTCGAACGTCTCGAAGAGTGGTCGCAGACGGCTCCCTCGACAGGCCTGCCTTTCCTGACGCGGGACGTCGAGGGGCGCCGCCGCAGGATCCAGGAACGCGGGTTCTACCACGAAATCCCCGTGGTGCTGGGGCTGAAGGCCACTTGGGACGGCGGGCTCTGGATCCAGCGCCGCGGAGAGGATCCATGGTTGGACGAAGGCCCGATAGACGTCTTCAACGCCGACCGCGAGTACCTCGGCACGCTCCCGGCCGGCGACCCGCCGATGCCCGCCGCGTTCGGACCCGATGGTCTCGTGGTTCACCTGGAACGCGATGAATTCGACGTGCCGACGCTCGTGGTGAGCCGGTTACGGGGGGAGTAGGAAGGATCGATACCAACAGCGGAACTCAACGCCGCAGGAAACGAACGATGGTTGGGAAGACGACGCAGCAGCGGACGGAGCGTGCGACGTCCGTCGCGATGGCCACGCTGTCCATCACGCTACTCGCAGCCCTGGCTGGTCCGCTCGCCGGCCAGGAGGTAATCGAGCTGCCGGCGGAAGATCTCCCCCTCGACGCCGACTTCGAGGAGATCTACCGGGTGGGCTCGCTGGATGGGAATGGCTGGGACACCTTCGGCCGCGTTGGCACGGTCGGCTTCGACGGCGCCGGCAACCTCTACATCCTCGACACGGAGGCAGTGCGGATCAATGTCGTCGACCTGCAGGCCAACCTGGTTCGGCAGTTCATGCGAGAGGGCCAGGGCCCCGGGGAGTTCGGAAGCGACACCGCGCCGGCGCTGGAGTTCGCCGTCATGGAGGACGGGCGGGTGACCGTCTACGACATCGGGCGAATGGCATTCACTATCTTCGGCGCCGGCGGCGAATTCGAACGCATGGTCCGCTTTTCAGGTGCGCAGACCAGTTCGGCGATGATTCCGGGAATCCAGGCCGTCCCGGGAACGGATCGAGTCCTCGCGACATCGGAGGTCAACTACCTCAGAAGGACCGCGCCCGCTTCGGACGACGAGCCGTCGGAACCCTCGTTCCGGCATATCCTGAGCTATGACGTGAGCGGCGACGAGGTCCGCATCGACTCGGTTGCCGCGGGGTGGCTGCCCCCTGGTGATCCGGAGGGATTCAGCCCGCCGCTCAGGGCGGGCGTGCTGCCCAGCGGAGCGGTCGTGTACACCGACTCTTCGACGTATGCGATCAAGTTGGCCGTGCCGGGCGGCCGCGTGACCCGGGTCCTGACCCGTCCGTTCCAGCCCCGCCCCGTGACGCGCCGCGTCAGGGCCGATGAGATCGAGCGGCGCCTGGAAGCACTCGCCCCAGTTCGCGGAGGCGACCCGATAGTGCAGCGGATGATGGAATTCCGCCGCGGCCAGATCGAGGCGATGGAGTTCTTCGACGAGATCCCCGTAGTCGTCGACCTGCGAACGAGTCGGGAAGGCACCATCTGGGTCCTTCACCGGGGCGACGGGGACGCGGAGGGCAACCGGATCGACCTCATTTCGTCGGACGGAAGCTACCTGGGCACCCTTCCTCCCGGCTCCACCGCGATGCCTTCCGCCTTCGGCCCGAACGGGCTGGTCGCCTTTGTGGAGAGGGACGACCTGGACGTGTCCTACGTGGCGGTGAAGCGTCTGCCGGAGGGGATACGCTGATTCAACCGGCCCGAATGCGGCCGCGCACGACGTATTGCACGTCCAGTTCGTCTGTCGCGATCAGCCAAACCGTGTCGCCCCGCACAACCGGAGCGACTCGGTCGAAGAGGTCGAGCCCGGATTCCAGGCTGGCCGTTCCGAGATGGGCGCCGTCCCCCGAGTAGACATCGAACAGGACCCCTTCCCCGCCGGACGGGGTGCGGACCCACAGGTTGCCCTCGGCTGACTGGAAGATGGCTTCGACGGCGGGCTTGACGTTGGGGATCCGGGACCAGTCGAACTGGCGGCCCACGCCCATGTTCGAGAGCGTTTCCCGCATCCCGTCGATCACCGAGTCGCGCGCGGCCGCGGGGACGGGGACGGCGGGTCGTCGGGTCTCGACCAGGAGCGTGGTGTCCCCGCGCGAGTCTCTCCGGGCCATTCGGTATTCCGGATCGCCTTCCCGGGTGGACCACACGGCGCCTCGCGCATCGATGTGCCTGACCTCGGGCGCGAAGAACGGGATGCCATACATCCTGTAGCCGTCGTCGGTCTCCAGGTAGAAGGTGCCGGGCTGACGGGCGGGGTCGTATTGCTCATCCTCGGGGGGATCGGCGGACAGCGGCAGGGAGTCGATCCGCGTCATCGTCAGGTCGTAGACATGAATCTGTTCCCGGGTGCCGTCCGACCACGGCCGATAGATCCGGCTCCCGTCCACCATCGCTCCGTTCCACATCCAGCCGAAGTTATCGTCGACGAACCGAAAGGACTCGATGAAGCCGTCCTCGGCATCGAAGACCGACATGCGCCCGTTGCGCGCATCCGGAACCCAGATCCGCCCGTTGGGACCGAGCATGAGACCGTTCGCATCCCTGAACTCCCCGGGTCCCTGGCCCGTTCCGCCGTGGGTCGCGACGTGACCCCCATCCGCGCTGAAAACGCGCAGTTCCTGCGCCTCGGAATCGAGGACGGCGAAGGCTCCGCCGTCCAGCACGACAAGACCCTTCAGATACGCGAACACCTCCGGTCCGGCCCCATCGACCGAGCCGACGCGCAGTTCCTCTTCCACCGTCCAGGTCGGGGCTGCGTTCGCCGGCGGAATGTTCGTGACCCGGACCATGCCGGAAGGCAACGTGTCCCGCACCGTGGTCCAGTTGCCCCGAGACGCGGTGTCTCCGCAGCCGGCCAGGGCGCCCGACGCGACGGCGATCAGAGTCGTTCGCATTGGTCCGCAAATCGTCCAACGCCGGTTCATGATGACCTCTCTCCCGCCAGTTCGCCGCATTGATCCCTCCCGGTCTCGACCGGGAGTCCAGCCTAGCTTAGGCTCTGGTTGTTGAAAAATCAACGCTGAGGCGAATCAACCACCCGTCGTACGCTCGAGCGTCTCCAGCCAGCGGTAACCGTACGCCGGAACGTAGGGCGCCCCGGTCACGCCTTCGGGGAGCATGTCGAATCTCTCGACGCGCAGGCGGTAGTCATAGTCGTGCGCGGGCTGGAAGCCGACGATCTCGCCGCGGTACGGAGCGCCGTTCACGACCTTGCAGTACCCGGGATGGCCGTCGTCGCACTCTACACGGTGGCGATCGATGGTGATCTCCTCTTCCGCGCCCGCCGCCCTGGTCTGCGAGGAGACCTCGCTCAGCACGTATCGGCCATCGCGATACAGGTTGGCATCGAGGACGTAGTGATCGCCGGCCTCGTATTCGAAGCTGGTGATCAGGTCGTCGTACAGTTCGCCGTCGACGACCAGGCAGAAGTCGTCGCTGCGGACGCAGGTCACCCGCGTCGGAGCCAGCGACAGGGTTGCGGGTGTGGACGGCGCGGGAGTCTTCTCCAGTTGCTCGATCAGACGATAGGCGTATTGCCCGGCATCCTGCGGCGGTTCATTCCCCTCCCAGGGATCGTACTTGCCAATCCGGAGGCGATAGTCGTAGCCCGGCTCGTAGTCGAACCCCTCGATTCCGTCGTAGAACAACCCGCCGTCGACCACCATGCAGGACTGCGGGCCCACGCCGTAGCACTTGGCCAGGGTAGGGCCTACGGTCACCTCCCGTGTCTCGATGTAGTCGGGCCCGAGAACGTCGCAGCCGACCACGGCCAGGGTCGACAGAAACAGGAAGGCCAGGCTTCGTGTGCGCATTGGAGTACATCCTTCGCTACAGTTGCCGCCACCCCGCGTCCCGCGTTGAATCGCAACACGGTGCTGCCTCGAAATATACCGGTCCGCCGCTCATGGGTTTCCCCTCACGCGATCCACTGTTCATCGGTCACGGGCTACTCAGAACTTCTCGATTGTGATGCTCTTGTAATACCCGAACGACCGAGGGCATCGTCCTGTGACAGTCGGGCGCGCCGGCCTGAACTCTGGAGCTCCGCGATCCTCGGTCGAAGAGCGCGGGACACGGGCCTGGTCGCCTGACGCGTTCATGGTCGAGAGAGCGCCCTCGACGTTACTTTGCGCGATGACCATAGCGCCAACCCCATGGCCCATCAGCAAACCGAGGCCCATCAGCGAGCCGACCATGCCCGGATCTGAACGCTGCATTCCGCAGACTTACACCCGGGCGCCAGCCCTGTTCGCCGCGGTCGTTCTCGCCTTGACCCTCATGGCCGCCGGATGCGGACAGAACCAGCCGCAGACCATCACCGTCGTGTCATGGGGCGGTTCCTATGGCCGCGCCGTCGACGAGGGCGCCATCATCCCCTTCACCGAGGCAACCGGCATCCCGGTCAATGTCGAGGACTACAACGGGGGCCTCGCGGAGATCCGGGCCCAGGTGGACATCGGCAACATCCACTGGGACGTGGTCAGCCTGGAGATATCCGACGCGGTGCGCGCCTGTGACGAAGGGCTGCTCGAGCCGATCGACATCGACGCATTGCCCCCCGGCCACGATGGCACGCCCGCGGCCGAGGATTTCGTCCCCGAGGCCCGGACCACCTGCGGCGTCGGCTTCCTGTACGCGTCCACCGTCTACGCCTTCAACGAGGACTACATTCCCGCGGAAACGCCCGCTACGATGGCCGACTTCTTCGACCTGGAGAAGTTCCCGGGCCGGCGCGGGATGCGGCGCGTACCGCAGGGGAATCTGGAGTTTGCGCTGATGGCCGACGGTGTGCCACGGGACCAGGTCTACCCGGTTCTCAGCACGCCCGAAGGGCTTGAACGCGCGTTCCGAAAGCTCGACACGATCAAGGACGAGGTGATCTGGTGGGAGGCCGGCGCCCAGCCACAGCAGATGCTGGCTGACGGCGAAGTCGTGATGAGCACCGCATACAACGGGCGCGTCTTCAACGCACGGGTACTGGAGGGCCAGCCGTTCGTGATCGTCTGGGACGGCCAGCTGCTCGCCGTCGGCCAGCTGGGGATCCTCCGAGGCACGCCGAGGCTCGAAGAGGCGCTCAGCTACCTAGGCTTCGCCACCAGCGCCGAGTCGCTGGCGCGGATCGCCAGCCGCATCTCCTACTCGCCGACGCGCAGGTCCGGCATGCCACTGGTGACGACCCACATCCCGAGCGGCGTCGAGATCGGCCCGCACATGCCGGCAACCCCCGCCAACGCCGCGCGCGCCCTGCTCTACGACTGGTCGTTCTGGGTCGACCACCAGGACGAACTGAACGAACGCTTCAGCACCTGGCTGGCGCGTTAGGACTCCATGGACGCCTCCACGGCTTCCCGGGCAGCGGCTTCGATCGCCCAGGGAATGGCAGAATCGCGATAGAGCGCGGCCCCGTTGGACAGCGTGACGCGTTCGCCCCGTGACGGGCCGCCGGGGTCAGCCGATGGGATCGGCGGCAGGCCTGCGGGCGCGGACTCCGGCCACACTCGCGCGTCCTTATGGCCTGACCCAGGTGCGTCCGCTCCTGTTCGCTCGTGCGGCGCATCCGACGCCACCCGCCTCGCTGGCGGCGCATCAGCCAGTATCCGCCCACCCCGCGTGAAGAACAGCACCGTCCCCTCCGGGCTCATCCCCACCTTGACTCGCCCCTCGTGAACCGTGCGGTGGTGCCGCCGGCAGAGTAGCACCGTGTTCCTCAGGCTCGTCTCGCCCCCGTCCGCCCAGTGCTTCACATGGTGCGCCTCCGTGAAACGGCTCGCGCATCCAGGAAAGCGGCATCCCCGGTCCCGTTCCTCCAACGCCCGCCGGATGTGCGGAGGAATCGTGCGCTTCCTGCGCCCCACGCTCAGCACGGAACCGTCCTTCGCATGCACCATGGCGACCACCGCGGCATCGCACGCCATGCGCCGCGACGTCTCCGCGGAAACGCGCACCCCGTCCAGATCCGAGCGCCCGGGCTCGCCCTCCGCAGCCAGAGTCGCGGCGTCGCAGTGGACCATCACCTGGTAGCGCTCCGCTCGGGTACCGGATTCGATGCGGGGTGAGGCGCGCGGGGCACTCACAGGTTCGACCCTCGGCGTCGCGGCCGATCCGTCCCGAGATGCCGAGTCCGACTCGGCGCGCCGCGCCCCGTCCGGTTCGCGCATGTCGCCACCCCCGAAGCCCGCCGCCAGCGCCCGCTCCGCCAGAAGTCCCACCGCGTCCGCACGGCGCTGCCTGGGCTTCGGTCCGGCATCGTCGGCACCGCGCTCATCGCCGCTAGCGCGGGCAGCGCTGGAGCCGCGCGAATCGTCGTTGCCCCCTTCGCGCTGGAACAGCGCATCGGACGCCGCTTCCACGGCCCGCATCAGCACCGCCCCGGCCTCCGGCTCAAGTCGCCCCTTCACCACGTACATGCCGTCGCCGTCCACGAAAACCGAGAAGGTTCGGCTGCGGTGCCGAGCCTCCTCAACCGTCAGCTCGCCCTCGCGGGACAGCTTCTTCCACATGCGCACCATCCCTTCCAGTCTCGCTGCCGAACCGGCCTGCGCGAACTCGAGCAGCTCGGCTTCGCTTGCGGGCGTCGCCACGCGGGTGAGTGCCCGCACCTTCGTATACGAGATTTGGCCTTCCCGAAGAGCCTCGGCGGTCTGCGGCAGGCCCGCGAGTGCACGGGCGGTCCGGACCCGTTCGCGCGCCGGGCCGATCTTGATGCCAACCCTCCAGGCCAGCCACTCGGCGCAGGAGGAGTACTCGCCCTTCCAGCCGCCCCGGCGATCGAACTCGGCGATCAGCGCCATCATCCGGGATTCGGCGGAGTTGATGCGCGCCGCCAGCTCCGCAATGCGTTCGCCAAGGCGGACGAGTTCGTCGTCGCCATCTTCGACGGCTCCCGGATCGGAGGGACCGGGGATGGCCCAAGGAGCCGCGTCGTCGGCATTCGCTGCGGGACCAGGTCGCGCGGCTTCTTCCCTCACGGCGACAGGCCCGGGCTCCCGGCGGGTGGCATGGAGGAGGTCCGGAGATGTGATCATATTTTCTCTTAACATGATATGGTACAATGATTTATGTACCAATATAACACCCCCGGAATCGACCTCTCAGGATGGCCTGTAGTGGCCGAACTCGGGTCGGGAGACCTTCGGAGGAAGAAGCGCCTCGCGTTCGCCGGCAGGAGGCCCGTGAGCCCTTCGAAGGGGGAAACGGATCTGGATCCCGGACATCCTCAACCGCCAGACCCGGAATCCGTCAATGGCAGCACGGAACTACCGAATGTGAATTCGGGCGGACCGGCTGCCGGGTCAACGCGACCTCAGGAGCCTCGACTCCGTCAATGGCAGAAGGGGATCACCCCGGGATCACCCGGATGTCGGGACACCGCAGGAGCGACTCGTCCGCCGTGACCAGGGCGAGGTCGTGCACCACGGCGGTGGCCGCGATGAAGCGGTCGGCCGGATCGTCATGACCGAGTCGGATGCTCCGGCTGCCGAGTGCGATGTCGGACGTCAGGGGAACCTCGCGCATGGGCCGGACGGTCAGGGCGGTGCGGATCCAGCTCCAGGGATCGGGGCGGAGGAGTACGCGTCCCTTTTCGGCCAGCACCAGCACCTCCCAGACGCTGACGGGCGAGAGCGCCAGGGTGTTCGCCGGATCGATCAATTCGCTGCACGCCCGGTCGGAAAGCCGATCGGGATCCAGCAGGCTCCAGAGCCAGATGTGGGTGTCGAGGAGGAGATTCACGGCTTTCGCACATCGTTGGCCTCGCCGATCTCCGCGCGCAGTGCGGACCAGTCGGAGGGCTCGGTCGCCGGGGACACGATGTCGCCCACGATCTCACCGATGTCGCTCATGGCCCCCATCCAGTCTCCGCTGGCGGCCTGGGCACCGGGGCCCGTGTCAGCGGCTGACCCGCCCGCCTCGGCCACGGACTCCCGAACGCTCGGATTCGGCCGGTACCTGGCGGCCATCCTGGCTCGCTCGCGCACGATGCCGAGCGTGGGGCTCGGGACCGCGGAGCGCGCCAGCAGGTAGCGCAGTTCTCCCTCGAGCGAGCGATGGTTGGCCCTGGCTCTTGCCTTGAGCGCGGCGATGACGTCGTCGTCGACGTTGCGAATGGTGAGTACGCCCATGCGTCCTCCGTGCGCGTGAGGATGGCGGTGACGTTGTCTTCAGCGGTGGTGTGACGGCGCCGCCGGCGACGATGACAGCGTAACATATGCGAAACGCCTTCATTATGACAGCATCGAACCGAGCGCCCTGCCGATCGGCGGGCTTGACTTCTGGGGACGGCAAGAACTCCTCCCCTACAGCACCTCCCACTTCACACCGTCGAACTGGCGCACGAAATCGGCGCCGTACGCCGTTGACGGCGTCTGATATCCGGGCTTGAAGTCACCCCTCAGCACGCGCACTCCGATCGCCACAAGGGCCTTGGCGGTGAACCCGTAGGGATCGGGAACGCGCATGCGGGCGGCGGCGCGCCGGCCCCGGACATCCTCGATTTCCGCGACCAGGATTCCCTCGCTCGTCCTGCGCTCCGCGTCGCTCGGTCCGGGAGGTCCGCGGTCGACCAGTCCGCGCAACAGCGCCTGGGCGGTCCGCCCGGCCAGCAGCCAGCCGAACCACCGGCTCAACCGCATCAGGCGCGGCAGTCTTCTTCCCGCGCGATAATAGGTCTCGATGTTCTCGATGCCGGTCGACCACCACGCCGTCGACACGTCCGCCAGAGGGGTCACGAGAGCCGCGGCCGGCCCGCGACCGAAGTCGAACTCGTGCCGCATGCTGCCCGCGCTGACCCGCCGGACGCCACCGTCGCGGCGGATGCGCATCGCGTTTACGCCCTCAAGCGCGGTCTTCATCGTGCCGCGCGAGGGTCCGGAGCGGACCAGTAGGCCCAGCCGCAGGACGCGTCCCCCGGGATGCCGCGCCGCGAGATCGGCGATCAGGCAATCGCTCGGAACGACATCGAAGCCGGCGGCGGGCAGAACCATGATCCCTGCCTCCCTCGCCTCCGCGTCCCGGGCCGCGAGCGCTTCGCACACGGCGATCTCGCCGGTGATGTCCACATAGTGGGCGCCGGCCTCGAGACAGGCCTCGAACATCGGCAGCGCGGTCCGCGAGAAGGGCCCGGCGCAGTGGAGCACCACATCGATGTCCCTCAGGGCCGCCGCGATCCCGGCCGCGTTGTCCAGGTCGAACGCACGGATCTCAGGCGGCCCGCGCCCGGATCCCCCGCCCGCCGCCACCGCGAAGGAATCGCCCATGGCCGCGAGCTTTCCCGCATCGCGGCCGGCGAGCACGGGCCACACGCCGGCCTCGACCGCCTCGGACGCGACCAGCTGGCCGGTGTAGCCGGTCGCGCCGTAGATCAGCAGCCTTCCGCCGACTATCCGCCGTCCTCCTGCGTCACCGCCCTCGTCCGGTATTTGTCGAACCACGCCTTGATGTAGAGCTGCGTCATGATCCGGTGCGAAACGGAGCGCGAGCCGTGGTATTCGTCCGGAATCTTGACGTGCATCGTCTCCTGGCCGAGCACCTTGAGCGCGCGGTAGAACTCCTCCGCCTGGGGCATGGGCGTGCGCAGGTCCTCGACGCCTGAGAGGAGCATCGTCGGGGTGGTGACGTTGCCGACGTAGTGCAGCGGCGAGCGCTCGGCGTACTCCACCGGATCCTCCCAGGGATAGGAGCGGAAGCGCCGGTACCAGCCCGACCCGTCCGTCGTCCCCACGAAGGAGTGCCAGTTGATGACCGGCCGCTGCGACACGGCCGCGCGGAAGCGGTCGGTGTGTCCCACGACCCAGGCGGTGAGGACGCCGCCACCGCTGCTGCCGGTGACGAACATGTTGTCCTCGTCGATGAAGCCGCGCTCGATGGCCGCGTCCACGCCGGCCATGAGGTCGTGGAAGTCGTTGCCGGGATAGAAGTAGTTGATGCCGTTCACGAAGTCCTGGCCGTAGCCGGTGCTGCCGCGCGGGTTCGTCCAGAGCACCGCGTAGCCGTCCGCGGCGAAGTTCTGCCAGTTCCAGTTCCAGCGCACGGTGTACATCGAGACCGGTCCGCCGTGGATCCACAGCAGCAGCGGGTACTCCCGGCCGGGCTCGAAGTTTGCCGGCTTCATGAGCCAGCCCTGCACCGGCCAGCCATCGACGGACTCGGTCCAGATCTCCTCGACCTCGCCGAGCCTGATGTCGGCCAGGACGTCCTCGTTGTAGTCGACCAGCGTCTCGAGCTCGCCCGGATTGTCCAGCTCGAAGGTTACCAGGTAGTTCGGCCGGTAGAAGGTCGAGTTGGTGGCCACCACCCGGCCGTTCTTCGCGATGGAGACGCCGGTGATGTAGTGGACGCCGTCCGTGACCTTGCGGGTGTCACCGCCGGTGGACACGAAGTGGAGGTTCGACGAGCCCTCCTCGCCGAGCGTGTAGTAGAGGCCGGAGCCGTCGGGCGCCCAGGTAACGCCGCCGGGCGAGTTCTTCAGGTTGCCGGCGAGCATGCGGCTGCCCGAGCCGTCCGCGTTCATCAGGTAGAGGTTCGACAGGTTGCTGTAGTTCTCGTTCTGGTCGTAGCCGGTGTAGGCGATCATGCTCCCGTCCGGCGACACCACCGGGCCGTTGTCGGGCCCCAGGCGGTCGGTCAGCGAGGTGATCTCCAGGGTCGCGAGGTCGATGGCGTGCACCTCGGAGTTGCCGCGCTCGTATCCCTCCTCGGGGATGAGGTCGCCGCTGAAGTAGAGCTTCGTGCCGTCCGGCGCCCAGCGCGGGTTGCCGTGCGAGGTGTCGCCGAAGGTGATCTGGCGCGGGGTGCCCCCCAGGTCCGCATCGACGATGAAGATCTGCGTGTTGCCCCTGCGCGTGTACCCGGTCCCGTCACGCTGCCACGCGATGCGGTCCTCGACCACGGCCGGCTTGGCCAGGTTTGCGCCCGGCGGGAAAGCGGGCATCGTGATCGGCAGCGGAGACCCGGTATCCGGGATGAAGGTGGTGAACGAGATCTGCGCCCCGTCGGGCGACCAGCGGATGCCCCCGGGAGCCCGGTCGAGGTTGGTCAGCTGCTTGGTCTCGCGCGTGTCGAGCCACATCACGTGGATCTGGCTGGTCCCGCTCTTGTCGGACAGGAAGGCGATCCTGCTGCCGTCCGGGGACCAGATCGGCGAGGACACCTCGAAGCTGCCGGTCTCGAGCTCGCTGATCCGCCGCGTGGACAGATCCATGATCATCAGCTCGCTCTTGTTCCGGTCATTCATCTTGTCCACGCTCCCGCGCGTGAAGAGGATGTAGCCGCCGTCCGGCGAGATGCGGGGGCTCCCGACCGACTCCATCTCCATGTAGGTGTCCATGTCGAGGAGGCCGCCGGGCTGCTGCGCGGCCGACGGGGCGGGCACGACGAGGGCGATCGCGAGGGCGAGAAGCGCGGAGGCGAGGAACGCGGGGACAGTTCCGAAGTTGCGGCGGGCGGTCATAAGGGGATCTCCTTGGTGTGCTGCGAGTCGCGCGAGGCTTTCGGCCTGCGTGGCGTCGGGCGATTGGGGGCAATCTCGGCGTCCGCGTGCGCGAAATCAAACGATGAGCGAGGCGTTGCGATCAACGTTGCTTGTTGGACGTTCCGCAATCGCGTAGCGTTGAGGCCCATGTCAGAGAGCACATCCGCGCCGCGGCGCGTAGCCATCATCGGCGGAGGCGTATCCGGCCTCGCGGCCGCGTGGGCCCTCGATCACCATCCGGACCGGTTCGACTTCCGGCTGTACGAGGCCGGGGACCGGATCGGCGGGAATGCAGTCACCGCAGACATGCCCCAGCGCGACGGCAGCTCCATTCCCTTCGACATCTCCGTCACCGCCTGCATACCATCGGTATACCGGCACATCATGCTGTTGATGGAAGAGTACGGCATCCAGCTGATCGACACTCGATTCAGTTACAGCGTGAAATACCGGGGCGGCATCTATGCCCACGATTTCGACTCCGACATCAGGGAGCAACTGCGACCCGAGATCGCAAAGTTCCAGCGCATCCTCGGGTGGCTGCACCGGTTCGGCTGGCTGACGCGGTCCCGGTCGAAGTTCCTGAACGCCCTCAACCCGTTCAACTACATCAGCATGGGGACGGTCCTGAACCTGGCCGGACTGTCCGGGGACTTCAGGTACAAGGTGCTGAAGCCCATGTTCGTCAACTTCCTGATGGCGACGAACGTGTTCGATATGCCCGCGGCGCTCTTCTCGCGGTACCTCGAATTTTTCGACATCGAGTCCGCCACGCCCATGCAGACCTGGGACCAGGGGACGCGGCGCATCTACGAGCATCTGACTACAAACTTCCAGGACCGGATCTACCTCAACCGGCCAGTGCGGAAGGTGTATCGTCACCCGTCTCATGTGGTGGTCGAGGATGAGGGCGGCGCCAGGGAGACATTTGACCAGGTGATCTTCGCATGTAATGCGAACCAGACGCTGATGATGCTCGACGAGCCCGCGCTGCTCGAGCGCTACATTCTGTCGTCGGTGCGCTACGAGAGCGAACTCCACAACCATACCATCATCCACTCCGACGCGTCCGTCCTTCCGGACAACGAAGTGAGGCCCCTGACGACGCGAAGCAATCATATTGAACAATATGGCGCCAGGCCGGACAACTATGAGATCACATATATCATGCACAACCAGCAGCCATGGGCCAACCGGTCCGACCGGCCCTGCCTGGTGACCTACAATCCCATCAGCCGAATCGATAATCGAAAGATCATCGGCAAGTGGTGGTTCCAGCATATCGTGCACGACGTGCGCCACGTCGCATGGCTTGTGCCGCTGTTCCGCAGGATCCAGGGCAGGAAGCGGACCTGGCACTGTGGCGCGCATACCCTCATCAACAGCCAGGAAACCTGTTTCGTCACCGGGCTTGCCGCCGCGACACAGCTCGGCGCGGACTATCCCTTCGACGATGCCGAGGCGAGGCGCTCGTTCAATCACTACGGGAGCATTCTGCACGGCTGGCGATTCCGGAAGGTGAAGGGCTAGGCCACCTGCCGCTTGTCGGATTCCTCCGAACCGAGTAGCATTGCAGTGCTACCACGAGGAGGTTCAATGGTTCGTAGTGTGAAGCTGCGGCGCATGGGTGGGTCGGTCGGGGCTACCCTGCCGAAGGACATGGCGGAACGCCTTCGCCTCGCCGCCGGCGACGAGGTGCTTGCCATCGAGACCGCCGACGGGATCCTGCTCAGCCCATACGACGCAGACGTCGAGGAGGCGCTTGCCATCGCTGCCGCCGCTCAGAAACGGTACCGGAGAGCCCTTAGAGAACTCGCGAAGTGACACCGCCGGAACCACGCTGGGTTCCCCGCCTTGTGCTCGAGGCGGTCCACCTCGACCAGCTTCGCGAACACGGAGGCCTGCTCGGCATCCGGGACGAGAACGCGCTCGAATCGGCGCTGGCCCGAGCGAGGCAGAGATGGACGTACGACGACAGGTCGGATTTCCCGCGTCTCGCGGCTGATTATGTCTTCGGAATCTGCACCAGCCATCCGTTCCGCGATGGAAACAAGCGGATTTCGTTTCTGGCCGCGGTCGTCTTCCTGGGCCTCAATGGATTCGACCTCGTCGCAGATGATCGTGAAGTCGTGGAGATGATGTTGGCCGTGGCATCGGGGAAGCTGGACGAGGAAGCGATCGCGGACTGGATCCGGTTGCGAACCCGCCTCCGAGCGGACACCTGACGGACATTACCGGGAGTCGAAACCATGAATACCAGCCGACGCAGCTTTCTGCGCCGATCGGCGGGGGCACTGGCTCTCGCTCCGGTGGTGCCGGTCGGGCAGCTAGCCCTCCTGGGCGGGAGAGATGGCGCGGGCTCGGCGGCAGCCGGCTCCTCTTCGCCCCAGGAAGCCTGGGTAGCCCGCGCCCGCGCCGAGATCCCCGCCTCGACCGACAGCCTCTATTTCCAGACGGGCGGGATCGGGCCCTCCCCCGAGGCGGTCATCGATCACGTCCGGGAACGTCTCGCATTCCAGAACGAGAGCCCGGCGGCTCCCCGCGTGGCAGCCGAAATGGCCCGCATCGAACCCGACCTGAGGGCGCAGCTGGGGCGGGTGTTCGGAGCCGAGACCGAGGAGGTCGCGCTCACGCATTCCACCTCCGAGGGGATCTCCATCGTCGCCTGGAGCCTGAACTGGTGGCCGGGCGACGAGGTCGTGATTTCCAACACGGAACATCCCGCCAACGTCATCCCCTGGTACGTCCTGCGGGACCGGTTCGGGATCGTGATCCGCGAAATCGATCTGAGCACGGGAACGAGGCTCATCGACGAGGTCCGCGGCCAACTCTCCGACCGCACGCGCATGGTGAGCATCAGCCACGTATCCCGGAACAACGGACGTACGCTGCGCACAGACGAATCCGCGGAGTTGGGCGCGCTGCTCCGCTCCCGGGGCGTGCGCTATCACCTCGACGGCGCGCAGGGCCCCGGCTGCGTTCCAACCGACTTCCGCGCCCTGGGCTGCGACTGCTATTCCACCTGCGGACACAAATGGCTGCTCGGCCCGAAGGGCACGGGCGCGCTCCTCGTGCGGCGGGAAGCGCTCGACGACGTGCGGCTCAGCTGGGCAGGCTCGCACAGCCACGCGACCATGGACTACGAAGGCGCCTACACCCTGCTTCCCAACGCCGCCCGCTACGAATTCGGCACCCGCGCGCTGGCGGACTTCGCGGGCTTCGCGCGCGCCGTCGAGTGGATGGAGGACATCGGCCTGGTGAGGATCGAGGAACGGATCCAGTCACTGGTCGACCATGCGGTCGATGCGGTCGACGGCACGGACGGGCTCGGCGTGTCGTCACCGCGCGCGCGTCCGGACCGTTCGGGCGTGTTCGTCCTCCAACTCCCCGCAGGGTGCGACGCCACGCAGCTCTACAACGATCTGCGGGACGACGACGGCATCCTCGCCTCGCCGGTGCGGCAGCCGCGCGACTTCCGCCTGTCGATCCATTTCTTCAACACGCGCAACGAGATCGATGCCGCGATCGATGCGATTGCGGCACGGTGCGGGTGAACGCCGCGGGAACCGAAGACACACCTGGGATCGACGAAACGAAATAAATAGTTCGTCTAAATGAAAGGTTGAGGCCCGTCCAAATGAAAGTTGAGCGCCATCCAGCACCAGTGTTCGTTTACGCTGGGCTCCTCGCGGACACGGGACGTCGTCGCATGCATGCGTTCGGCCAAACGAAAGGTTCAAGCCCGTCCAAGTGAAAGATTGGCGTTCGGCCAAACGAAAAAAACCCGAGGAGGCCAAGCTGCCGGCAACCCGCAGGATCCCGACCTACGTGTGGACCTTCCTGGCCCTGGTAACCGGCCTGGCCGCGGGCGGCCTCCTGCCTGGCCCCCTCGCGCCCGTCGCCGACGCCACCGCCACGCTCATCGCCTGGGTCGTCGCGATCGTGCCGCTCCTGATCCTCGCGGCCCTGAGCCCGGCCATCGCCACCCTGGTGCGGCGCGGGCTGGCCGGGCGCTTCGCGGGAGCGGTGGTCCTCTGGTACGTGTTTACCTCGACGGTCGCCGGGCTCATTGCCCTCGTGACCTCCGCGGCCATCTTCCGCATCCCCCTGACCACGGGCGGCCGGGGCGTGTGGACCGAAGCCGCGACGATGCTCGAGAGCCTCGGGGCGGGCGGCGCCTCGTGGCCGCTCCTGGCGATCCTTGCGGGCATCCTGCTCGGGCTCTGGGGCGCTCGCCACGACCCGACGTACCGGGTGCTCAAGCGCGTCGCCGACGCCATCGAGAGCGCGGGGAGCGGGCTCGCCTATGTGATGCTGCCGCTCATCCTCGCCTTCGGCATCACCCTGGGCGTCCGCTTCGGGGCGAGGCTGGGGCTGTCCCACTACCTCACGATGACGGCCTACACGGGCGCGCTCGTGCTGGTCTGGTGGGCCTTCTACACCTTCGTGCTGGTGCGCAGGGTCGGGCGCCGGCCGGTGGGGTCCGTCCTGAGCGGCTACTACGTCCCTACCGCGGTGTTCGCCGCGGGGACGTGCTCGTCGCTGGCGACGCTCCCCGTCAACCTCGCCAACGCCAAGCGGGTCGGCGTGCGCGACGAGGTGGCCGACTTCGTCCTGCCGTTCGGCGCGGTCGTGAACCTCGACGCCAGCGCGCTCGCCTACGGGCCCTTCGTCGTGAGCCACGTCTTCGGCCTGGAACTCAGTTGGATGATGATGCTGGCCGCCTGGCCGGCCGTCGTTCTCTTCACGATCGCCGCCCCGGGGCTGCCGGCCGGGATGGGCACGGCGCTCTGGAGCGCGACCCTGTTCGCCAGCATTCTGGGGCTCGATGGCCCGGCGCAGGGCGAGTTCATCGCGAGCTGGATCGCCCTCTCCGGAGGCATCCCCGACATGCTGCGCACCGCGACCAACTGTACGGGAGACGGCTACACCGCGATCATCTTCGATGGCCGATTCGACGAGTTCTTCGGGAGGGGACGTGATGGAGGCGGGAATGTCTGAGGCGGGCGTGGATCTGTCCCCCGGCGCGCAGCGGCTGGTGCGCGTGAACGGGCGCGTCCAGCCCGGCGAGGCGGTGCTGGTCGTGACCGACCCGACCATGCGCCGCTACGCGGATGCCGTCGCCGGAGCCGCGCGCGAGGCGGGAGCCGACGTCACCGTCTCCGTCATCCCGGTGCGGGACCAGGACGGCCAGGAGCCGCCCCCGCCGGTCGCGCGCGCGATGACCGAGGCGGCCGTGATCTTCTCCCCCGTCCGCATCTCCATCACCCACACGCGCGCGATGCGGGCGGCCCTCGAAGCGGGGGCGCGGGTGTGCATGATGACCGCGTACACCGACGCGATCATGACCAGCCCCGCTCTGCTCGAGACCGACTTCGAGGCCCAGGCCGGCGTCTGCCGCCGCCTGGGCGCGGCGTTCACGGGGGGTCGGTCGGTGCGGCTCACCTCCCCGCGCGGCACCGATCTCCGCTTCGGCATCGAGGGCCGCGTCGCCAACGTGCTGACCAACATCCCCGATCCAGGGCAGCTGGCGCCGGTCCCCGACATCGAGGTCAACGTGGTGCCGGTCACGGGTTCGGCCGAAGGCACGATCGTCGCCGACGCCTCCGTCCCCTATCTCGGCATCGGCATCCTGGAAGAGCCCGTCGTGTGCTCAGTGCGCGAGGGCTACATCGTCGAGATGACGGGCGGGACGCAGGCGGACTTCCTGCGCGAGCACCTGGAGTCGTTCGGCGACCGGCACTGCTTCAACGTCGCGGAGCTGGGCGTGGGCCTGAACCCGAACGCGCGCCTCACCGGGGAGATGCTCGAGGACGAGGGCGTGATGGGCACGATCCACATCGGCATCGGCACCAGCCACACCCTGGGAGGGGAGATCGTCGCCCCCACGCATTACGACCTGCTCATGTGGGAGCCGACCATCGCCGTCGACGGACGCCTGGTGCAGCGGAACAGAGAGGTGCTGGTGTAGGGTCAGACCACCATGGTCTGGACGTCATACAGGCGTATGCGCTCGTCTCCCGTGACGAGGACAAGCCCTTCGGCCTGCGCCTGCGCGATCAGCATCCGGTCGAACGGATCACGATGATGCATCGGAAGAGCGGCCGCCCCCTCCGCGTGCTCGAAGGTCAGCGGAAGGTGCTCGAAGTGTTTCTCCTCGACCATTGCGCCCAGGTTGTCCGGCGCGACGAGCCGACCCCTGGCCTTCTTGATCGCTATTTCCCAGCCCGACACCCCGCTCACGAAGACCTCATTCCCGGGATCGGCGATGGCATCCCGAGTGGTCTCGTCGATCTGGTCCCAGTCCGACAGCCACCAGAGGAATGTGTGCGTGTCCAGGAGCAGGCGCATCGTCACTCCATGCCCGGAAAGAGCGTGTAGTTCTCGAAGCCCGCGATGATCTCTTCATCGTCCGCGTCGAAGTCGGCACCGATGCGGATCTGACCCTCCAGCCCACCCGGTTGCCGGCGTTCGAGTCGCTCCCGATAGGGGATCAGCCGCAGCCATGGCTGTCCCGACTTGCAGATCACGATGTCCTCTCCCTGCCACGCCCGTCTGGCGAGACGTGACAGCTGTGACTTCGCCTCGTGCATGTTGACCTTCATCGGGCCTCCATCGACCGGAGGTGAGATAATTAGCCAAACTAGACTAAGCTAATTGCGAGAGAAACGGATACGCCAGGGGCAACATGATTCAGCGCGACTCGATCACGCCGTCCAGCCTCCTCAGATCATCGATCACCGCAACCGCGAGATGTTCAGCCCCGCCCCCGTCCAGCCCCGCCGGATTGTGCCACACGACCTCGAGGCCCGCCGAAACCGCGCCCCGGATGTCGCGCGGCGAACCGGCCACGAACAACACCTCGCCCGCGGGGACGCCGAGCGCCTCCACCCCCGCATGATACATGCGCGGGTCAGGCTTGTAGAACCCGGCTGACTCGGCCGTGACGACCGAGCGAAAAGGGGCTCCGATCAGCCCTGCCGCGCGCACACCCAGCACCTGCGAGCAGTTGGTCGCCACGCCGATCGGCATTTCTCGCGCGATTCGCCGCAACGCCGCACCCGCGCCCGGCCACGGGGCCAGTTCGTCCCAGCGCGCTTCGAGCTCGCCGGCAAGCGTGCGCGGCAGGCCCACGGCAGCCGCAGACTGCGCAACAAGGTCCACGTACGGCACGTAGGCGCCGGTCCCGTACGTGAGCCGCAGGTACTCGAAGCGCCAGCGACGGCCTCGCTCCTCGCTCCCCGCGATGTCGTCCCAGAGCGACCACGAGTCGAGCAGCGCCGAGAGCAGGTCGAAGAGGACGGCTCTCACGGCAACGCCCATCATCCCCCAAGATCCACGATCCGGAGATTCCGCCAGCGAACCTTGATCCCGCCGCCATCGTGGATCTGGAGCGCGATCGAGCCCTCGGCCTCGCCGATCTGCGCATCCTCGATGTCCACCATGCGCGTCCCGTTGAGCCAGGTCGTGACCCGGTCGCCGACCGCCCGGACCCGCAGCGTGTTCCAGTCGCCCATCCTGAGCGCCGCGTCGAGCGCCGGATCGGGCTGCACCAGCCAGCCGCGCCCGTAGGACTCGTAGATCCCACCGGTGAAGAGTCCGGGCGGCGCCACCTCGGCCTGCCAGCCGGTCACGACCGTGCCCTCCACGCTGGAGCGGAAGAACACACCGCTGTTGCCGTCCGCTTCCTGCTTGAAGTCGACGGTCAGGTCGAAATCTCCAAATAATTGCTCTGTCGTCAGATAACCGTACTCAGCGTCAGGGCCGCTTTCACACACCAGCTCGCCGTTCTCGACATACCAGAGTTCGGTTCCGTGCACGCGCCAGCCGTCGAGATTCTCGCCGTTGAAGAGCGAGACCGGCCCCAGCGGCAGGATCCTGATGTTCCGGTAGAAGACGTTGCGCCCGTGGTCCTGGAGCCCGATGGGACCCGACGCCGCGCGCCCGTAGCGCGGATAGGGCGCGAACTTGCTGCCGGCGACCAGTGCCTCCCATTCCGCCGAGCCGAGTTGGTATTCCACCGTTTTCACGCCGTTCAGCCAGTGCTCCACGTGGTTGTTCGCGATGCGGATGCGGCCCTCGTTCCATTCGCCCGGGCCGTGCAGCGTCTTCTCGCCCGCGGCGTGCAGGTCGTAGTTGTCGCCGGTAAGATGCGTGCGCATGTCCATCGTGCCCATCTCGATGTACGCGGTGTCGTCAAGCACCTGGTACTCGGGCGCGTTGAACCAGATCTCGGCTCCCTCCTCCTCGATCACGCGGTACAGGACACCGCTGTTGGCCACCTCCGAGAGCATGAAGTCGAACCTGAGGTCGAAGTCCGAGAAGGATTCGGTGGTGACGATGTCGCCGCCCACGGGGACATCCGGATCCACCGCGGTCGCGCCGACCACAAGCATGCCGTCGATTACCGCCCATCCGGTGTCGGGGAAGGACTCGCGGTTGTAGCCGCGCCAGCCGTCCGTGGTCTCCCCGTCGAAGAGGAGGCGCCAACCGGCGACGCGCTCCGCTTCGGTGAGGGTGTTCGGTGGTACGGCCCGTCCGGCGGCCGCCGCGTCCATATCGGCCTCGGCCGTGTTCTGCCGGGGGACGTCGGTCCCGTCCGCGCACGACGCGACCAGCACCACCGCGAGCAGCCCCGTGATTCGTGACTCCATCCTTCCTCCGTCCGTTCTAGGGCCCCGGTCCCGGCAATCCATGGCTCACCAGCACGCGCTCGCGAGGCACCGCCCCGGAACGCGCATCCGCCGCCACCGTCGCGCCGGCCGCTTCGGCGGCCTCGCCCCGCAGGATGGACCGGATCCGCCCGGTCGCCCGGTCCATGACGATGGCCACCGGTGACACGCGCGCCTCACGATCGAGCGTCGTCGCACCCTCGGGCCCGGACAGCACGATGCGCTCCAGCGAGCCGATGCGCTCCTCCGCGAACGGGACGAGGAAAAAGAAGCTGCCGCCGCCCTCCGAGACCATCTCCATGTCGAAATCCAGCGCGAACGCGCGGGTGTCATCTGTGGAAAAACCTTCGACGCGATAGGGACCGGAGCCCGAGGGAAGCTGTGCCGGCGCGTCGATCGCGAACGCCGGATCCAGGTGAAGCTCGCCCTCCGCGCTCACGTGACCCCGCAGCAGCAACCGGCTGCCCCGGGATTCGTTCCGGGCGGCCGCGGCGCGTGAGCGGGTCTCCGTCCGGAGCCGGTACTCGAACGCCTTCTTGAAGTTGTAGTCGCTGATCCATTGCGGATGGCAGTACGACATGAGGTCGTGCGTCGAGGAGTCCACCAACTCCTCGGATCGGGCATCGTAGCCGAGAACGCCGATATTGCCTTCCGGATAGGGGTAGTCGGGATCGATCTGCCAGGGATTCCCGCAGGGCGAGTGCATGAGGCTCATGCTGTGACCCAGTTCGTGCGCGAAGACCTCGGCATGGGGAACGCCGAGGGCCACCCGGCCCTCCACCAGGGCGATCCCCCTTATGCCCTTGTCCCCGTCGCGGTTCACTACGCCATACCAGTATCCGCTTCCGCCCTCTGTCTTCCGGACCAGCTCGATGTCCTCGAGTATGACGATCCATTCGGCGCCGCTGGAGGCATCCGGAGCCGAGGCGATGCGGAGTGGCTCGCGAACGGTCAAATCGAGTTCGCCGACCGGCAGTACCGCCCGCATGAACTTTATCGGCGCAGCGTCGGCGTCCTGGATCCACTCCCGCACATCCGCGTCCGCGCTGGATCCGGTAACCACGGGCACGATCGTGAGCTCCAGCGGCGGCATCTCGCGCACGTCGAGGGGAAGCCGCACTTCATCCAGCGTCGCTCTGGGCATGGTGCTGTCGGGATCGATCCGCAGGGCCATCTCGACGCCGGGACGCAGGGCCGCGGCCGGAATCGCCGCCTGATACCATTGGTCCATCCGCCCCGGAAGGTTCTCGGCAAGGCCGCGGGTCGACTCGAGCGCCATCTCGGCCGCGTGGGCTTCCTGGCCATCCACGACGAACGCGGCACGGGCGTTCGGCTTGAAGTCGTTGGCCCGGTCCGCGGTGGCCAGAACCCGCACAAGCCCGGGTCGCCCGGCGATGAGCGGAACCGCACCGCCGACGCCCTGGGTGGCCTGGGACAGGTGCGCTTCCGCAACCGACACCGAGAAGATCCCGCGGCAGGTCGGCCCGGAGCGGGTCTCCACCGATTCGAGCCAGGTCTGGAACCATGCCACCTCGGGGGCGCAGGCGCCGCTCCGACGCCAGTTGAAGTCGGAAAGCTCGCTCAGGTTGGTCAGGATGCCGGGGAGCGCGCCTGCCAGTTCATTGTTGGACAGGTCCAGGCGCTCCAGCCCGCCGATCATCGCGAGATCGCGTGGGACCGGTCCCGAAAACCTGTTGCCGGAGAGGTCGAGGGCTTCGAGTTCCGTCAGGTTTCCGAGGTCCGGGGGCAGACGGCTCGTCAGCGCGTTGCCCCCCAGGTCCAGACGCTTCAGGTCCAGGAAATCGCCCACCGCGGGGGGGAGCGTGCCCGCCAGCCCGTTGTCCGGAAGCTCCAGCGCCGTGAGCAGACTGTCCTCCAAGGTCAGGCCGAACCACGAAGCCACGGGTGCATCCCTGAGCCAGTTCGCGTTGTTGGTCCAGTCTGCACCTCCGGTCGCCTCGAAGAACGCGGTGAAGACCTGGCGCGGCGGGAGGGTGCAGCCGGGCCCTCCCTGGTGGTTCAGGATACTCGCCAGCCAGGACTGGAATACACGATCGCGCGGGGCGCACAGGCCGGTGCCCTGCCAGCTGAAATCCCCCAGCGGGGCCTGCATGAGTTCGCGGGGAAGCGCGCCGGTGAGGCCGGGGTTACCGAACACCGAGAGGAACTCCAGGTTCGGCAGACTCCCCAATTGGGGCGGAAGGGCGCCGGTCAACAGGTTGTTGCCCACCGCCAGGAACTCCAGGTTCGGCAGGCCGCCGAGTCGGGGCGGGATCGGGCCGAAGAACCGGTTGGTCCCGAGGCTCAGCCGGACCAACCCCGTCATCCGGGTGACGCTCGTCGGTATTGGCCCGGTCAGGAAGTAGTTGCTGGCGAGATCGAGGAATTCGAGGTCGGCCAGGTCATCCAGCCACGCGGGGATTCCTCCTTCGAACTGGTTGCCGGACAGATCCAGATGGCGCAGCCGGCGGAGTTGCCGGAGTACCGAGGGAACCGGGCCATCGAGCGAGTTGCAGGTCAGCGACAGGTATTCGAGCTGCGCGAGCCTGCCGAGCGCGGACGGGACCGTGCCCGTGAACTTGTGTCCCCGGAGATCCAGCTCCTTCAGGTTGATCAGGTTCCCGAGTTGCGGCGGGAGCCGTCCCGAGAGCACGTACCGCGGACGCGGCGGCGTCAGCGTGAGATCGTAGCTCACCGCGAGGTTCAGGCTCTCGAGTCGGATCAGGTTGCCCAGCTCGGGCGGGAGCGTGCCCGTGAGCCGGTTTCGGGAGAGCGACAGTGTCTTCAGGTTTGCGAGCTTTCCCAGCTCGGGCGGGATCGTCCCGGACAGCCCGTTCGAATCGAGGGAGAGCGTCTCGAGGTTGGCCAGTTCGCCGAGTTCCGGCGGAATGGGTCCCGCCAATCGGTTGCCACCGTTCCGCAGGCCGGTCCCGGAGTTGAACGGCGCGCCCATCGGGATATCGGTCACGAGGCCGGCTCCGTGCTCGCGGCCCGCGCCGGTGCGCCTCGCCCACGACAGCCAATGCAGGCTTCCGCCTTCCCGTGCGGATCCGGACCAGCCGATGTCGCTTCCGTCGCGCGCGCCCGACTCGGGAGGACTGGACGGCCTGTAGCACCAGGTCTGGGGGACCGACGCCGCGTCGAGTCGGAGTTCCCGGAGCTCATCGAGCCGGCCGAGCTCGGGCGGGATATGCCCCTCGAGATTGTTGGCGACCAGGTCGATCACTGTGACCCGTCCCTCGACGTCGGTGTCGACACCGTACCACTCCCCCAGCGGCGCGTCGCTGAGCCAGTTGCGGTTGTTCCTCCAGAAGCGGCCTTCGGTCGCATCGTAAACCGCTTCCAGGATCGCGCGGTCCTTGGCGGAGCCCTCGAGCAGGCTCACCGTCACCGCCGCGCTCCCCGAGACCGATGCGGCCGTGGCCGTCACCACCCCGGTCCCTGCGCGTACCGCAGTCACCAGGCCCGAGGCGCTCACGCGCGCCGCCCCGCGGTCGTTCGACCACTCGAATTCGCTGTCGGGCACCTCCGTCCCGTTCGCGTCCAGCGCCCTGGCATCGAGCTGGGCCGTGGTGCCGATGGAGAAGAGCGTCACCCAGCCGGGCAACACCCGGACCTCTGCCACGGCCTGTTCCACGTTCACGGTGGCCCCGCCGGACACCGTCCCGGCCGTGGCCGACACCACCGCGCTCCCGTTCCCCACCGCCGTCACCAGGCCGTCCTCGTCCACCGCGGCCACCGAATCGTTGCTCGACCACTCGAACACGTGCGTCCCCGGCACCTCCCGGCCTTGCGAGTCGAGCGCCTCGGCCTTGAGCCGCAACGTGTCCCCGATGGCGATCAGCGTGGCCGAGTCGGGCGACACCCGCACCTGCGCCACCATCTGCTCGACGGTCACGGTCGCGACCCCCGTTGCCGCGCCGCTCGCGGCCGTCACCACCGCGCTCCCGTTCCCCACCGCCGTCACCAGGCCAAAACCGTCCACCCGAACCACCGACGCGTCGGTGGTCGTGTACGCGATCGGGACCCCGGTCATCGCCTCATCGTTCTGGTTGAGGACCGTCGCGGCGAGTCGAATCGTGTCGCCCAGCGCGTTCAGCGTCACCGACGAGGGCTCGAGGGTGACGGTCGTTGCGACCAGCCCGGGCGGCGAGGGGGGAGCCACTACCACGGGCACCTCGTCTCCGCAGTTGACGACCAGACACAGGACGGCTGCCAGGGGGAGGACGCGCGAGCGGCGGCGGTTCGCGGCCCGGGCCGTCTCCGTCACCGATTCGAGCCTGGACCTGCGGACCGCGGCGCGGGTCGCCGGGGCGACATCCATCAGGCAAGCCTCATCGCGTCGGGATCCCAGCGCACGATCCGGTCTTCGAAATAGCTGAGGTTGCACGCCAGTGCCGGAGCCGCCGCGCGCAGGCCGAAGGCGGCATCCTCAACGACCGGCGGGCCTCCGCGGATCGCCTGGAAGAAGTTGAAGAAGTGATCGACATGCGCCCCCCGGTAGCCGCGCTCGACTTCGTAGCGGGCCTCCGCGGGCGGAAGCATGCGCACGCGCGCGGGGAGACCGCCCTCGCCCGCAGCCGCTTCGGCCATCTTCTCCTGCGAGAAGGCGTCCATGGGATCAACCGCGACGTTCTTGCGCAGCACCACGTCGGTCCAGGTCACGTCCATGGCGCCCTCGCTCCCCACCAGCCGCAGGAAGGTGCTGCCCGAGGTGCCATCCACGAAGTTGACGCGCAGCGACAGATTGAACCCCGGATGCGCGTCCGTCTCCGGATAGTCGAAGACGCCGAGGAGCACGTCCGGCACCTCGCGCCCGTCCTTCCAGTAGCGCAGACCTCCCGCGGCCTGGATGCGCGTCGGTCCGCGCGAACCGACCACGAAATGGAGGCTCGAGAAGAGATGGACGAAGAGGTCGCCGGCGACCCCCGTGCCATAGTCGCGGTAGTTGCGCCAGCGGAAGACCCGCAGGGGGTCCCAGGGACGGTCGGGGGCCGGTCCCAGAAAGCGCTCCCAGTCGACGGTCTCCTCCGAGGCGTCGGGCGGGATGGGGTATTGCCATGCCCCGATCGGATCGTTGCGCGCCCAGAAGCCCTCCGCGTAGTTGAGCTGCCCGATGGCGCCCTGCTCGTACAGCTCCTTCGCCTTCTCGTTGCCGAGCGAACTCATCCCCTGGCTGCCCACCTGGAATACGCGTCCCGATTCCTCCTGGGCGCGGATCAGGTCGTGGCCTTCGCCGATGTCGTGCACCATCGGCTTCTCGCAGTAGACCGCCTTCCCCGCCGTGAGCGCTTGAATCGAGATCGGCTGGTGCCAGTGATCCGGCGTGCCCACGATCACCGCGTCGATGTCGTCGCGGTCGAGGACTTCCCGGTAGTCGCGGGTGGTGAAGATGTCGCCGTGGCGCTCGCGGGCGGCGTCGAGGCGGCCGTCGAAGATGTCGCACGCGGCCACCAACTCGACGCCGGGGATGCGCAGCGCCGTGTCCACGTCGGCCATGCCCATGCCGCCCGCGCCGATGACGGCCAGGCCGACGCGGTCGGAGGGTGCGACCTGACGGGCCCGGATCGGCTCCCGGGACAGCACCCGGCGGACGCCGCGCCCTCCTTCCCCGGAAAGCGCGGACGGAAGCCCTGCGGCGAACGCGGACCCGGCTACGGCAGACTTGACGAAGTCCCGCCGGCTGCGGGCGCGGGGTTCGGATCTCGATTGGGGCCCGGGCCTCGACCTTCCTGTTTCGACCATGATGAGAACGCTGTGGAGGTCCGTGTGATACCGCTTCTCGCCAACCGTGGCGTCCGACAAACTAATTACACGCCGATCCCGTCAGCAAAGGTAGCGCCTGTCGATGGCATTGCCGGGCCAATGCGATGCCGGGGTTGGACTTCACGCCGCGAGAAGCCGCGTCCGCTACCGCTCGGGCTCAGGATGCGCCGGTTCCGAAGGCCTGGCGGGATCGGGAGCTTGGCCGGGGTCACGCCCCGAATGCTGATCCAGGAATCTCGCAGCACCCTTGGGCAGCAGGAGCCGATCCGCGATCGCGGCGATCTCCTCGGCCTCGCGCCAGGCCTGTTCCAGGCGCCATAGCTCGCCTTCGAGCGCCCGCCGCTCATCCTCCTCATGGAGGGCCATCTCCAGCGCGAGCCGGACGGGACCGGGCATCCTGAAGAGGGAGCCGGGAACCCCATTGCGAAGATAACCCTCGCTTCGGATCGCGATCTGCTCGAGGAATGCGTGCGCATGCCCGCGTTCGCTGATCTCCGAGACGGCGGCCTCCACCGTGCGCGCCTCGCCGCCAAAAGCGTTGAGGGTTGGGAGCGTCGCTCGGAGCACGCGCAACGCGTCCTCTCCTTCAAACCACTCCGCCGAAGTGATGTCCAAGCGCTGAGGCAGCGCCAGCACCCGAAAGAGAGACTCGTCGTCGGTCGGCCGGATGCGCATCTCACGGAGACCACGGGCGCTCATCCGCCTGAGCAGCCCATCTTCCGGCCGAAAGCGGATTGAGGGGCGAACGTAGTTCAACAGATTCACCCAGTAGGCTCCCTCGAAGGCCACGAGCGTACCCACGGCGCCCCCCAAGACGCCGGCGACGGCCACGCCGCCGGCCAGCCCGACGCCCGCCGCGGTCCATCGCAGGATGCCGCGTCTGCGCCGCCGCCCGAACTGGTCGCCGTAGCGCCAAGCCGCGAACTCCGGCCGCAGCGGCTTCCCGATCCGCACCAGTTCGAGTCCCTCCGGGTGGCGTGCAAGCCCGATGTTCTCTGAAGAAGTACGAACTCGCGTGCCACGGAAGAGCCGCTCGCACGTCTCGACCGCCTCCCATCGCTCTTCCAGCGGAGACAGGTTCCAGCGCTCACAGCTCCGGCACACCACCCATAGCCGCCCCCTCGCTGCGTCAAAAGCGAGGCGGCGACCGACCGGAAACTCCTCGACGACGTCGTTGCTGCCGAGGGATTTCTTGCAGAACATGCATGTGGTGTACATGAGTGTCGGACGTGCTCAGGTCAAGAGGTCCAAAGGGGTCTACCGAGGTCCTATGTGGTATATGTAAGATGTTGTTATCATGTATTTTACTGAATTTTCACCGAGCTTCAGAGAGGACATTTCCTGCCGAGCCCTTGTCTCGTTAGGCTGCTCTTCGTATCGTTTAGTATCGGTC
This sequence comes from Longimicrobiales bacterium, assembly GCA_965221785.1. Classification (GTDB taxonomy): domain Bacteria; phylum Gemmatimonadota; class Gemmatimonadetes; order Longimicrobiales; family Gaopeijiaceae; genus BD2-11. The sequence continues at coordinate 1,939,097 of CBDCSR010000003.1, read as the reverse complement.
ATTTTGTGATAACTGAAAGGGTAACATATGAAGCGCCCCAAGAAGCTCAGCGCCGCCTTCGTGAAGACCGTGAAGCGGCCCGGCCGGTACGGCGATGGCCGGGGTGGCTTCGGGCTGTCCCTGCTGGTGAAGCCGACCACCACCGGGCGGCTGTCCAAGACGTGGAGCCAAAGGCTGCGGATCCACGGCCACCCTGTCAACATAGGGCTCGGCGCCTATCCGGTCGTGACGCTGGCGGAGGCCCGGGAGAAAGCGTTGACGAACCGCCGGACGGTGGCCCAAGGCCGCGATCCGCGCTCGGGCGGCGTTCCGACGTTCGCGGAGGCCGTCGAGACGGTGATCGCTATCCACCGTCCCTCGTGGCGGTCGGGGAGTAGATATGAAGACCAGTGGCGAGGCACGCTGAGGCGATACGCGGTCCCGCGGTTCGGCCACAAGCCGGTGAACAAGATCACGACCGCCGACGTGATGGGGGCTCTGCTCGCCAATGACTTCTGGAATCGGAAACGGGTGACGGCACGGGTGGTGCGGCAGCGGATCGGCGCTGTGATGAAATGGGCGGTCGCGCAGGGACTCCGCGAGGATAATCCGGCTGGCGACGCCATTAGCGCGGCGCTGCCGAAGAACGGTGTTCGCGTCCGGCACCAGAAGGCATTGCCGCACGGCGAGGTAGCGGGGGCGCTGGACCGGGTACGCGCGTCCAACGCGCTCCTGAGTACCAAGCTCGCGCTTGAAATGCTGGTGCTCACGGCGTGCCGGAGCGGCGAGGTGCGAATGGCGAGGTGGCCAGAGTTCGACCTGCGGGAGGCGGTCTGGACGATCCCGGAGGACCGCACCAAGTCGGGACGGGAGCACCGGGTGCCGCTTTCCTCGGGAACCCTCAAGGTGCTGGAGCAAGCGAAGACTCTCGGCGACGGGGAAGGCTTGGTCTTCCCCGGGCGGCGAGCCCGCCCGCTCGGGGACTCCACGCTTTCGCTGCTGCTTCGGCGTTTCGGAATCCGGTGCGTCCCCCACGGCATGCGGTCGTCGTTCCGCGACTGGTGCTCGGAGACGGGCGTTCGGCGGGAGGTCGCCGAGGCTGCCCTGGCCCATGTCGTCAAGAACAAGGTGGAAGCCGCCTACGCGCGCTCGGACCTGCTCGAGAGTCGGCGGGTCGTGATGGAAAGGTGGAGTGCCTATTTAGCTCATCGTGCGACAGCCTGACGGCTAGCATCAGACGAACGACGCCGCCCGCCTCAGCCCTACAGTGGACTCGACAGTGTGCCGTGGAAGGGCGCTATTCCCTGTCGTACAACCGGGAGAGACCAATGGGTAACGAACGAAACGAAGATTTTGGCTTTCTTGCCCTTCTGATGAAGTTCTGCACCGATGCAGACCATGCGGAGGAGTTGCTAGACGGCATCCTGCACTGCAACAGGGTCTCGTGGTTCAGGGACCTAGGGGACCGCAACAGGGGCGACAAGCATGAGGGGACACGGCTGATGGAAGACGGTGAGCTGTCCGTCCGTGACGACGAAACGGGTCAATGGCATCCCCTGGATACGGTGGGACCGGTACGGTTCAACCATCCCGCAGTGGACAACCTAGCACTGTTCTGCACCTCGTTGGTGCGGTCGGAACGACACGAGTACCCCTGTCAGCAAATGGTGGACGAGTTCATGCTCCAGCTCCAAGTCTCCTTGCCAACCTTCATCAGTATGGGAGAACACGCCGTGGTGATTCGCGACATGCAGGCATTCTTTCGACGAGTCGATGCAGCCACCAAACGAAAGCGGTACACCTTCCGAGCTCGGGCGGTTGACTACTATGACTCGTATCCCCTGAAACTGCTTCTTGAGCCGGATGATTCCATTGAGCCCGCTTTCCACAAGCACGAGAGCTACCGTCTCCAAAGGGAGCACCGACTAGCCATCAACACGTATCGCGAAGACACAGATGTCGTCAGGCTGGACATCGGGAGCATCCGAGACATCGCCATGTACATGAAGACCGAAGCACTGCTGAACCAACTCCAGTTCAGAATAGTCTCCGAGAGGGACGACAACGGGTGAGAATACCAGGTCTGACGAAAACTTGTCCCGGAGTAAGCACAGCGTCAGGATGACCGGCGGCGAGTGCGCTCGTCCACATCAGGCACAGGCCAAGGAAGCGGAGAGGCGCATGTCAGCCCTCTCCTGTTCGGCATGTCGCCCGGAGACCTGGGTGCCGAGCCTGGGGATGTTTCAGTGTACGGAATTCACACGCCGTGACATGGAACGGCTGGTCACGGCGATCAACGCCGTGGCGGTGACCCTTCTACCGGAGTCCACAGTTCTGCAGCCGTTTCACCACCAGTGGGCGATCCTTCGTGATCGGGCAGGACGTATCGAGATCGGCGGCGCCGACGACTCGGAAAAGGACCGGGCTCGGGGTGCCGAAGCGGCGGACGACCGGGCTCACCCCATCGAGGACAGGATCCTTGAACAGGTCGCGGATCGAGCTCACCTCAGGTGGCCGTGGGCCGTGACCGGGACGACTGGGCGAGGGTATCTGGCCGGCGGGCGTCGACAACTAGAGGCTAAACCGCGGCGGTGAGGTGCGGCTCAGGACCGACTTCCACGGCACGCCGCCCGCTCCAGATCAATTCCGCCCAGTCTGTTTCGTCCGCCGAATGAGGTTCCTGATCCAGATCATGCAGAAGATGGCCCAGTCGGTTTGCGCGTCCGACAGGGCTCGGTGGCTGCTTGCTCCCCGCACCGTGGGCGGACGGATTTCCGTACAGCGCTGAAGAACCTGTGGAGGATGTCGTGTTCCCATTGAGCGATGAACTCGCCGTTCTTCCGTGCCCGGAGATTGTCAAGATAATTGATTGCGCCACGCTCCCCTCCATGCGTCTAGGCACGCGAGTCGGCGAGGATCTTGATCGCGCTCTCCAAGGTTTTCTCCTTGTCAAACAAGCACGCGGACGTGCGTGGGTGTGGATAATGATCCAAGCTAACAAGCTAACGAGTTACAAATACTGATCCGAAGAGCACACCGTGCGGGAGACTATGCTCAATGCAGAGAAATAATTGAGGAGTTGAGGAAGGGCGAGGAAAGGGGTGACGTTCCGGTTCACGAGTCACTGGACTCCGTGATGGATCGCTTTTTATTCCGTTCTGAATCGCCACCGTAGGGGGGAGGTGACAAGATTCGTAATTGTAAATCGGCAGGCATGTTTTTAGTAGTTGACAACACGCTTTTGAGGATTGATTGGACTGCGTTCTGGTATTTTTCAAGGTGCCTTTCTTGAATGTTGTTGCGGAGTGAGCTTTCCAGTGCCTCCACGAAACTGGCCTGTGCGTCTTCGTCCTCTGCCGCAGCCTTTACAATGATCACATCATGCAGCCCTATGATGAATCCAGCCAAAGCCTTGGTAACACGTTCAAGCTCCTTCTCAAGCTTTTCCACGCGTCTTTCAAGGTTTTCTACACGCTCGTCTTGTAAGTCTGACATCCCTTCCCCCTATATTCTAGTTCGCATCCAACTGCTCTGCGAGGTAAACATGAAGATCACGTGGTGGCAAGACGGCATTCACATCAGCTAAAAAGCACCTGAAGAACGCAATGTACTCTCTAACATTTACCACCCCCTACATGTTCTTGATTTTGTTGATCAAGTTGTAAGCAGCGTAGCTACTGCTGTCGATGGAAGTGACCAACAGGCGGTCGTTACGGTCCATGAAGCGCCAGAAGTGGTCGCGTAGCTTTGCTGCCGTGGTGTTGCTGCGGCGGACTCCCCATTGTGATTCCAACACACGCTTCGCGCCAATGTTTTTCAGTGCATCATAAAGTGCCTGGTAGTCCTGTCCTGGTTCGTTCAAGTCGTAGCTGATCACGTATCTCACTTTCGTCTCCCGTGTTCCAGTTGCATTCTAACCGGAGCACGGTAACATCCCCGCACGAGGAGCGCAACCCGCGAAAGTCTGGCATATTTCTGGCGCTAACCTACCGTAGTATCGCTGGATAAGCAGGGCAGGAGCAGAATGTCGAACTTGTTGGAAGTCGCAGAAATACTTTCCACTCTTGCCATGAACGTTCCGGGCGGCGCGGAGAGCTGGCACTAGGAAATGCACGGCGACCGCTGCTCGGGTGAACCTTGTCGTAGTATTGCTCCGGGTCCCGTCGAGCCACCAGTTGTTCGCAGCCGCCCCAGCCTTAGCAGTAACGAATCGGAAACGAAGACGTGCCGGTGCCGTTCGGTCCGACGAGAACGACGAGTCGCCCAGTCTCGGGCAGATCGGCTATCGTGAGTTCGGTGAGGCGCTTGTAGTCTCTACTAGACTAGACTAGGCTAGAGGCGATCGATAGCTTCTTCCCCGCGTGACCGCCCAAGCCGATATCGTTCCGCTGCTCTGAGCACCTGAGTGACGTAGCAAATCCAGCCCGTCGCAATCTCAATGATTATGCGGGTTGACGCACGTCGCAAGTGCCGATACCATGGTTGGATGGACGAGCGCATCATCATCGTTACCGACGGGGCGGAGTCGGGAAAGCGTCTGCGGAAACGTTTCTGGGCTCCGATTACCGTCTTGGCGGTTCTCGTCGGCTTGCTGGTGGATTTCCGAGATGCTGCATCGAGGATCACCGACATGATCCCCCAAGCTCTGGCTATTCTCGGTGTGTTGTTACCTGTTCTCATTTTGGGCGGCATAGTGTGCACGCTCATTTGGGTGGCGGGAACCGTGTTCGACACGATGGCTGACAGAAAGATGGCACGCTTGCGTGCCGCAAGGGCCATCGTCGAGCCCGGATTCGCCAAGTTGCGAGCGGCCTGTGAGCCAGAAACGCTAGATAAGGACCACAACATTGCCCGCGTGAAAGCAGATGCCCGAGATCATGTCAATCAGGTCTTGCCCCTTCTGAAAGGTGACCATCCGGGGGTATGCACTACGGACGACGAATCACTAACACGTTGGTATTCTATCTTCGCTCAGTTGCGAATGGACTCCGGCTTGGCGAAGCTGGCGGTGGCGCAAACCGCCGAGTTGGATCAGCCGTGAAGCTGCAATTTCCTCCGAAGGTAGGCCATGCCCCGGTCGCCCTTGACCCGGTTGCCGTTCCCCCTCGTCCAGCTCCGCCTGCCTTGATCCAGTTTGCGGATCGTCTGCTCCGAGGACTCGAACTCCCGAGCCAGCGAGCCCGGGCTACGACCAGATCGCGCAAGCGCGCAAGCTCGACCAGCCGCTCCCGGTACTCCGGCGGGTGCCGCCCCACTCTTGCCGCCACGACACACCTCCTTGGTTGGTCCAATGGATAGGTGTCCGTGAAAGCGGGGTCCTCTCCACCTTGCCGTGAATCACGCGGAGCGGCACCCGCTGATCCAGCGGTAGATCGTCTGACGGTTGATCCGCAACTCGAAGGAGATCTCCGTCACCGTCAGACTTTCGTCCGGGAAAGGTGCCTGATGTCCCTCGTCAAGTCCCGCAGAATGAGGCGGTTTTCCGGTCGATTTCGTTACGGCTCAGTCGGATCGTCGTTTAACGGCAGGGAGCGCAGATCGTGCAGTCCAGTTAGACTTATACGATTCCCTGCCGTGATCCGCTTCACCTGCGTTTTGTGCGGACAACCTCTTCAAGGCCAGCGTCAACTGGCCGCAACCACGAGGGGTTCGCCTGGTCGCACACGACGCGCAGAAAGGAGCGGCACGGGTACCGCGGCAGCCGCCTCCTCGCTCGCCCGCTCGTCGAGCAAACGTCACGACCACGCGCATCGAAACGAACGTCGAGACCCACCCGTGTCCAGGTTTCGGGGCTCGGGTAGCTCGGTAGCGATCAGAGCTCGATGACTTTCTTCACGATCTCGGGCATCAACGCCTTCATGGTCGTGAAGCTCATGGAACCCGCCGTCTTCTTGATCCTCTCCCACCGTCCCGGATCGCGAATGTCGTCCAGAAACTGGTGCCCAGCATAGGTCAGGGACGCTGGGTAAGGCTGTAGCCTGCCCGGCTCATCCGACTTCGACCGTATGGATGTGACGCTGAGCACGACGAATCCAGCCTCCTTCAGCTTCCTGAGATGGTAGTGGATGGAATCCATCGGAGTGCCGGGGGCCAGCGTCCCGAGATTTTCAATCTGAGATTGAGAGGGGCCATGAGGGCCCCACTTCTCTTCGATGTTGAGGAGGATTTCTCGGGCGAGGTCGCGTGAGAATCGCATGGTGAGGATCACCTGTTCATCCGGGCTTGGACCGCCACCCGTGGGCGACGGCTGGATCGCGGGGATGATGGTACGTGGTGATGTCGCGGAGGCTCCGACCTGGAGCTGGAGCGGGTCGTCTCCGATGGTATCAGCGTGGAAGGCGAAGCGGTACTCCCGCCGTGTCTCGTACTTGGAGACTTGAGGAAGGCGGGTCGCCACCAGCGGGGGGGCCAGCGCCGCGGTATTGACGGGGCGCGGCGGCGATGTAGTATCTTTGGGTACACTTGCCCCCCGCCCGACACGCCGCGAGGCCTCGGGCGGGGTTATTTTTTCCCCGCCTGATGACGGACCAGCAGAGCGTCCAGCCATGCGTGCAGTCGCCTTTGTGGACGGCCAGAACCTCTTCCACGCCGCTCGTGAGGCGTTCGGCTATACCTACCCAAGCTACGACGTTTCAGCCCTGGCCCGGGAGGTCTGCGGGGGACAGGGATGGAAGCTGGTCGAGGCACGCTTCTACACGGGGATTCCCGATGCCGGGGACAACGCCAGGTGGCACTTCTTCTGGACCCACAAACTGGCGGCAATGGGTCGTCAGGGCGTCGTCGTGTACAGCAGGCCCCTGCGGTACCGGAACCGCACGGTGACGCTTCCCGACGGCAGGCAACACTCCTTCCTGACCGGAGAGGAGAAGGGGATCGACGTGCGAATCGCGCTCGACGTGATTCGGCTCGCTCACCGGCGCGACTACGACGTGGCGCTCGTCATGAGCCAGGATCAGGATCTCTCGGAGGTCGCCGAGGAGGTTCGGAGGATTGCACGGGAGCAGCAGCGGTGGATCAAGATCGCCAGCGCGTTTCCGCACAGTCCCGCCAGCCGGAACACACGGGGGATCAACAAGACTGACTGGATCAGGATCGACCGAGCTCTCTACGACCGGTGCCTTGATCCGCGAGACTACCGCCCCAAGCCCAAGGGATCCTAAGGCGCATCACCTGGTCGAGGGGGCGTGTGTGGGTCCTTTCGAAACGCCGAGAGGAGTCGGGGTCTGGTATCCGGTCGCCGCCCGTTCACTTCCAGTCCCCCTCCTCGTCCCGGCGGAGCGCGTCGGAGAGGCCGGGATCGACTTCGCCTCGCCGGACGGACCGTTCGGCGAGCCCGAGGCGCCGCCCGAGGTCGGCGAGCCCGGCGGTGCGCGCGATGGCGTAGATGGCGGCCGCGACGGCCGCGAGCGCGAGCGTGATGTGCAGAGCGAGCATGACGCCGTGATCGGCGAGGATGCGGGGCCAGAACGGCGAGAGGTAGTCGAGGCGGGATCCGGCGAGCAGGAACGCCGATCCCGCGATGGTGGCGGTGAGTCCCGCGCTGATCTTCCAAGGCTGCATCGTGGGGTTCTCCGTTTGGTTCAGAGTTCGACGGCGGCGGGGTCGCGGTCGGTGGGACCCCTGAGCCAGGACCCGTCGTCGGTGCCGCCAAGGCCGAGGCTGCGGAGCAGCCCCGCCGCGGCGGGGCCGTTGGCGTGCATCGCGAACCCGGCGGCGGCCTTGGCCTTGACGGCCGGTTCGCGGTAGTTGCCGGAGACGGCCTCGATGTTGACGCGGCCGGTCCGTCCGTCCGCGTCCGCGTATTCGATCTGTGCGTCGGGGTAGAGCACCCGTCGCTCGTCGCCCACGGGGAGCCCGAGTTCGCGTGCCGTTCGGCGCCGCTCGTCGTCGGCGGCCCGCTTGCCGTCCTTCTTGCGCGCGGACTCGCTCGCCCGGGCGACAGCGCTTTTGAGTTCCGCGCCGAGCCGGGTGCGCCGCACGGTCGCGCCCTGCTCGATCAGCCGTTCCCGCTCCTTCCGGCAGGCGCGGTAGACGGCGGTTTCGTGGGCCGCCTCGGAGGGGCGGATGCGGGTGAACCGGATCTGCTGTTCGGGGTCCATCCCGCGCTTCCCGGCGAGCCTCCGGGCCTCGGCCACGCCGTCGCGGGTGAGGGTCAGGACCTTGAACGGGTTGCCGTTCGGTCCGGTGGCCCGGTGCTCGGTGACGAGCCCGTCCTGGATCCAGCCGTTCACGGCTCGCCGGGTGGTGTGGGGGTGGCCGCCGAAGCGGGCCTCGGCGATGTCGCGGTACGACACGGCGCCATGGACGCCGATGTCGGTGAGCGCGCGTTCGCACCGCTCGTGGAAGGAGATGGACCCGCGCTCCCGGCCCGCGGCGTATTCTCGGCGGTGGCCTTTCCGCATGCGTTGGCGATTGCGGCTGTGTGGCGCGGCGGGGCGCGGGTCCGGTTCGACCGTGCGGTCGAACATCTCCCTGTCTCTCACGGGCGGGTCAGCGGCTCGGTCCGACGCTGCGTTCGGGCACCGGGATCCTCGGCACGGGGACCTGGATCCGCTGCGGTCCCTGAGGTTCGGGGACGCGGGCCGCGGCGATGGGCTCGGCCTCCCGCGCGGCCTCGCGCTCGATGTGGCGCACGAGCACGAAGTCGGAGATCTTCTGCGCGTCCGCGGCGGCGCGCCGGATCTCGCGCGGGTCCTCCTCGAGCGCCTGGATCCAGCCCTCGACGTAGGCGGCGCCCCGGCTCGGGTCGTGTCCGACGCCGACGCGCTCGCCGGTCATCATGGCGCTGATCTCGGCCCGGAGTTCCTCCCTCGCGTAGGCGGGCGACCCGAACCCGCTCTTGATCCCTTCGATGAGCGTCTCGCGCTTCATGCGGCTCTCGTGGCCGGTGCTGTGGCCCAGCTCGTGGAGCGCGGTCTGGTAGTAGTGGTTGGCCGACGGGAACTGCCCGCGCTCGGGCAGCACGATCTCGTCGCGCTTCATGTGGTAGTAGGCGCGGTCGCCCGCGACGTGGCGGATCGGCACCCCGCCGTCCTCCATGACCCGCTCGGCCTCCTGATGGGCCTTCCAGAGCGGTTCAGGCGTGGGGTTCGCGCGCGCGGGCAGCCCGTCGGCCTGCTCGGCGTTGAACACGGTGTACTGGCGCACGAACGGCGCCTTGAGCTTCTCGTAGCGGTAGACGCGCTTGCCCTCGGCGTCCCGCCTGGGCCGCCCGCGCTCGTCGGTGACGGCAATCCGCTTCCTGTCCTGGAACGACAGGATGCGGGTGCCGCGCTCGCCCTTCCTGACCTGTCCGCCGCGCGCCTGGATCTGGCGGTAGGTGCCCCAGCGCACGTCGCCGTAGCCCTCCTCCTGCTGGACGGCGGCGAGGTGCAGGCTGTTGCCGCCCCGGTAGGAGCGGTCGGTGTCCACGTTCATGGGCAGCACGCGCTCGCCCGGCGCCCACGGCTTCTGCCACGGCGCGGTGCCCTTCCTGATCTGCTCGATGATCGCGTCGGCGAACTCGCGGTGGTATTCGTCGTGGTTCATCCGTCCACCTCCCCGGCGTCGCCGTGCGGGTCGTCCCACGCGGCCGCGATCTCGTCCTCGGTCCCCACGTCCTCGGGGAAGAGGCCGTACTCCTCGGCCAGGTAGGCCCGGACTTCGAGCGTCTCGCCGCCGTCGCGGGCGAGTTCGCGGTCGAAGTCCTCGAACGTCTCGATGGGGATGGTTCCGCCGTTCCAGGTCATGCGTGCACCTCCTTCGGTGGGTGGGTCCGTGTTTCTTCGGTGGGCTTCCCCGCCCTGCCCCAAACGGCCTCCGTGATCCAGCGGCCGGCGGCCGCGTCGTAGCCCTTGACGTCGAGAGCCTCCTCGACGAACCGGCGGCCTTGCCGCCGCGTGACGTGCAGCACGAGCGAGATCCCATCCACGACGCCCCGGCAGGTGACATCCCACGGGAGCGCGTCCCCGGCCTGCATGGCGCAGCTGGCCAGCCGCGAGAGCGCGGAGCGCGCGTTGTTGGCGTGGATGGTGGTGAGCGATCCGCCGTGTCCGGTGTTGAGCGCCTGGAGCAGGTCGGCGGCCTCGCCGCCCCGGACCTCGCCGACGACGATGTGGTCGGGCCGGTGCCGGAGCGCGTGGCGCACCAGGTCGCGGATCTCGACGGGCGTCTCCGTGAGCGTGGCCCCGGCTTCGAACCGCAGGCAGTTCGCCCGGTCGATCCTGAGCTCGAGCGTGTCCTCGATGGCGACGATCCGCTCGTCGGCGGGAAGCAACTCGATCAGCGCGTTCAAGAGCGTGGTCTTGCCCGACCCCGTGCCGCCCGAGACCAGGATGTTCCTGCGGGACCGGAGCACGCGCCCGGCCGCCCGGAGCGCCTCCCGGGGCAGCGAGCCCATGCGCACGAGATCGGCGGCCGAGAACGCTCGTCCGCCGAACCGGCGGATCGTGATGGCGACCTCCGGGCTCGCGGGCGGCGTGCAGATCGCGACCCGCGATCCGTCGTCGAGCCGCGCGTCGAGGATCGGGCGCGCGGCGGGATCGAGTCCGAGCGGCCGCGCGATGTGGATCGCGGCCCGGTGGAGCCAGGCGGCGGTGAGCGCGGGGGCCTCGTGGGGCTCCAGCTTCCCGCCACGCTCGACCCAGACGTTGGCGGGTCCGTTGATCATGATCTCGGAGACCTCCGGGTCCTCGAGCAGCGGCGCGAGACCGGGAAGGAACGGGCTGAGATGGCCGACTCCGCTCGCGCGCTTCATATCCGGCCCTCCTCGCGCTGCCGCCAGTAGCCCTGGGTCCTGGGCAGGTAGTGGGGCTTGAGGTAGACGCGCCGCGCCGGGAGCGACTTCACGCCGTCGTAGGGCAGGCAGATGGCCTGGTAGTTCGCGAGCAGCGCGAACTCGCGCGGCGTGAACACCGGCTGCATGCTCTGGCGGAACGACTTGCTCGCGCCGATGGTGCCGCGCCCGCCACCGGCCCGACCCGACAGGAGAGAGAACTCAGGCCTGCCGGTGGTCTCGCTGAACGTGTAGGACGGCTGCGTCTTCATGACGGAGCCGCACATCTCCGACGCGATCTTGGCCGACGACTCGTCGGAGAGCGACAGGAAGATCCGGGTGCGGAGCGTCTGCACCAGCGTACGCCACGCCTCACCCGACGGGAGCACGGAGCGGAGCGACGAGAGCGACTGCGTCGCGACGATGGGGATGCAGCGGCACTGCCGCGTGAGCGCGAACGCCTTCTCGTCGCCGGACGGGTCGTCCTGCCCCACGGTCGCGAACGCCTGGTACTCGTCGCAGATGAACACGGCGGGCCGCATGTAGCGTCCGGGGCGGCGCGCGGCCTCCGCGGGCCGCCGGAGCAGCGCCTGCATCCAGGCGTTCTTGAGGAGCACTCCGATCGCGCGGGCGAGCGCCGGGTTCGCGCCGGCGGGCATGTTGAGCGCGAGGACCCGTCCGTCCTCGATCAGTTCGGAGAGCGGGGGCAGCCTCCGGCGAAGACCCGGCATGGGCGGTCCGGATGGGTCGTCCCCGCCGTCCGTTGCATCCTCGCCCCGCCTGGGCGGGGGGTCCTCGGACGGCGGCGGCGGGCAGAACACGCCCGCGACCTCCGGCTGGTCGAACAGCGACAGGAAGACGCTGATGCCTTCGACGATCGAGGTGCGGAGCTTGGCGTCGAGTTCCCTCCAGTCCTTGACGTACCACCGCGCGACGGCCTCGACCTGCTCGGCGAACTCCGCGCCAGCGCCGCCGGGGTTCTCCGCCGCGCACTTGATCTTGAGCTTCTTGAGCTGCTTTCCGAGCTTGGCGTCGATGCGGCAGGCCACCTTCCCAGTGCCGGGCATGCGCGTCCAGGTCCACTTGGCCAACGCCTCCGGGTGGCGGGCCAGGTCGTCGTCGGAAATGACCGCGCGCACCGGGCAGAGTTCGTCCGCGAGCTTCTGCGCCTCCCGGATCCTGTTCCTGAACAGGTCCGCGTCCACGGTGCAGCGGTACACGTCCCGGAGCGTGACCCAGCCCCCCGGCAGGAGCCGGTGCAGTTCGATGATCCACCGTACGAGGTTCGTGTACGCCTGCTGCCAGAACGGTTCGCGGCTCTTGCCGAAGAGCTGGTTGATGAGCGAGGCGACGCCGTAGGCGAGCGAGTAGGAGTCGAGCAGCGGGTCGTCGAGCGGGTTCCACTGCCACGACCCCCCGAGCCCGATTTCGAGGTAGTCGTCCTCCCGCCCGGCGTCCTTCAGGATGCTCCGCACCTGATGGCAGAAGTCGCCCTTCACTTCGAGCACGAGCGCGCTCGCGCGGCGGCGGGCATCGTCGGCCCGCCAGGAGAGAAGCTGGCTGGCGAACGGATACATGCACGCGGTGGTCTTGCCGGTCCCGACCGCTCCGACGACGAGCATGCCGGTGTAGAGCCCCTTCTCGGGGATGACGAGCCAGGACGGCCGCTCGCTCTCGGTGGGCACGGTCGGATGGTGCAGCTCTCCGACGACAAGCGAGGGTGCGTCGTCTTTCGGCGAGGCGGGCCACCCGGGCAGCCTGCCCCGGCGGACGATGCGCACGAGCGGCTGGAGCCAGACCCTCCAGACGGACACGCAGAGACTCCCCGCGAGCACGGCGGCGATGGCGGGCCAGGAGTAGTACCATGCACGGACCGCGGCATGCAGGCCCGGATCGTAGTGAGCGATCAGGTCCAGGTAGGGATTGTCGTCGGCGCCCGGAAACGGCGCCTTGAGCGCCTGCGCGGCGCACATTCCGATGGCCGCGCCGATGACGGCGAGCGTGCTCGACTTCATCGGTCCAACCCCCTTCCCGGAGGGATTGCTGGCCCGGAGCGACTCCCCGGGGAGGGTGGGATGGCGGCGCACATCCCAACCCTCCGCGATGCCTCGCCAGGCATCGCAAGAGGGGGGTCGCTCCGGCCACGGCCTCCGGTTCCGGCGCGGCGCAGCCGCCTCGGAGGCCGTGGTGCAACCGCAAACCGGACAACGGCATGGACAGTCGCGGACCTGCACTTCCGAATCGCGGTGCCGCGCACATGCGCCCCTGTTTCACATGTGCGCTTCCGGCTCGGCGTCGGCACCCTTCGCCCGGCGCTCAAAACCCGCCTCCGGGGAACCGGCTCGACCGCCATGCGGCGAAGCCGCCGATCATCCCCGCGGGAGACGCGGACCGGCGCCGGTTCTTGAGTTCGACGATCCGCTCAAGGCAGCCGTTCAGCCCGCCGAGTTCCTCGACGAGCGCATCGTCCATGCCCCGGATGGCCCGTTCGATCCGCGCGATCTCCTCGTCCGATCCGGCGCCGGGCTCGCCCGCGCCGGAGCCCTCAGCCCAGCCGCGCATGACCTTGCGCGCCCGCGCGATCTCCCGGTGCCTGCGGCCGACGGTCACGACCTCGACGGACCGGCCACGCTCTCGGATCGCCCCCCAGAGCCGGCGGTGCGCCGCGCCCCACGAGCGGAGTGCGGTCGCGGTCGCGTGGCCGGGATCGGCGTAGACGAACACGGCGCGCTTGGTGTCCAGCGCGACCGGCAGCTTGACCGGGAAGTAGCGCCGGGTCTCGTGGCCGGTTCTCCCGTACACCTTGACGGGCATCAGCGCGCGCTCGATCCCGAGCGCCTCGAACGCGCCGACCTTCTCGGGCTCCGTGGGAAGCCACGGCAGGTCCGCGTGCTCGATCACGTAGTCGAGCGAGAGCAGGCGGCGCATGAGAACTTCTTCGGAAGCCGTCTTGCGGTGGCGGACGTGCTCGGCGCCGAGCGCCCGGTAGACCGGGCGGGCGAAGATCCGGCAGACCTTCCGGCGGGCGAACGTCTCCTCGGCCGCCAGGCCGCCCTCCGTCAGGGCGCGCACGAACCGGAACGCCTTCCAACGGTCGATCCGGAGCCGGGCCATGAGCTGCGCGCGGGTGAACACGCCGCTGTGCAGGCACACCAGCGCGATCCATTCGGCCCTGGCCCCCGTCCACCCGAGCGCTTCGAGCGCCTTCTCGCGCCCCGTGAGATGCGCGATCACGGGGAGTCCTCCGTCACGAGCGCGCGGTCGGCCTGGAGGTAGGTGATGAGGAGCCCCATCGGGTTATGCACGACGAGCTCGGGCGGGACCCGTTCCAGGAACTCGAACCGGAGGGTGAGCGTCCAGCGCTCGCGCCGGATCTCCCGCTCGCCATTCAGATGCACGAGATCGAAGTCGGCCGTAGCGCCGTGCGGCGGCTCGGGAGAGGGGTGGATGCGGAGCACGACCTGCTCGACTTCGAGTTCCGTGTCGGCGGTTCCGGCCGCCGCGGCGGCGATCTCCGCCCCGTCCCTCTGGAAGGCGGCGTTGGCGAGTTGCGTCGACAGGAACCGGAGGCTCCGGGTCCAGTGCTCCTCGACGGTGGCCCGGCGGCGCGAGTGGAAGTCGTCGACGAAGCGGTTCAGGAAATACTTGGTCGTCGGATCGAGCGGGTCGGCCTGGGCGGTGGCGGCCTCGTAGGCCAGCGCCTCGGCGCGCCCGACCTCGTCGACGCGGATGACGATGGGCTTGGGCGGCTCGGCGCCCGCGAGCCGCAGCAGGACCAGGACGCCTAGGATGATGCTCGCGGCAAGCAGCACCACGATCCTCCGCAGCTTCCGGTTCGCCTGCACGGCCTCGCCCCAGATCTCGGCGTACTCGCGGCCCGCGTCGCGTTCACGTTTCATCGGTTGGATCTCCCTGTGCGTCAGACGGGCGGTTTGGCGGGGGTGGCCGCGCCGCCGACTCCCCGCATGATGAGCGCGACGAACCCGGAGCCGGCGGAGCCGGAGCCGGAGACGAGCATAGAGGCGAGTTCGCCGACCTTGAGGCCGGCCATGAGGCCGCAGACGACGAGCGGCATCAGCACGACGGCCCAGAGCCAGAGCTCGAGCGGATCGGCGGTGCCGGTGCCCATGAGCGCGTCGGCATAGGTCGTGATGTAGCCCGTGCCGACGCCCATGAAGACGCGGAGCACGGCCCCGGCGACGACGCCGTAGAGGCGTGTAGACCATCATGGTCCGGAACCATCCCCAGAACAGGAACGCGAGCGGCTCGAACAGCAGGAACGGGATGAGCACCGGCCCGAGCAGGATCGCGATGGCGAGCGCGACCTGCGCCCAGATCACCTGCGCGTAAGTGACGCAGAAGAGCGCCAGCAGGCTGAACACGAGCGAGGCGCCCATCACGAGCGAGACGAGCGAGGAGAAGAGCACGGTCGTTCCCGCCGTCACGATCGAGAGCAGGTTGCCCGTGGACCACGCCGCGCTCAGGTGGGCGGAGTAGGCCTGGACGAGCGCGGCCATCTCCGCGTAGCCCGCCGACACCACGTCGGACAGGAACAGGTTCTGAAGCCAGATCCCGCCGCCCGCGATCATGGCCGGGAAGGTGAGCCCGGCGCCGGGGATCGGGACGGTGTAGTAGTGGAGAATCGTGCGGGGGATCGCGATCCCGATCACGAGCCTGACGATGGCCCACGCATCGAACGTGCCGCTGAACGCGATCTTCAGGCCCGTCCAGGCGACCATCACGGCGGCGAGTCCGCCCCACAACTGGAGCCCGACGGTCTGCACGCCGGGCGCGGCGCCGCCGACCACCGAGTCGAGCACGATGTCCAGGAAGCTCTTGAAGTCCTGGAGCTGGTCCGCCGGGATCTGCGTTGGGACGTTCGGGTCGACCGACTGCGGGGGGAGTTGCATGGCGTCCGCCCCCCTACCGGTAGAACGACGGGACGCGGAACAGGAGCCCCGCCCGCAGCCCGGCCCGGTTGAGGGCTGCGGCGTCGCGAAGCGTTCCGGCGAACGCGTTTGCGCGCGCCCGGCCGTCATGCCAGCGGCCAAGCCATTCGAGGCGCGCGAGTTCGGCCTCCCGCGCCCGGCTCGCCTCGACGGCGGCCTGGTGGGCGAGGACCTGCCCGGCGGCGGCGTTGATCCTGCCCTGGCTCAGCGCGGCCGCTACCCCGGCCTGCTGAAGTGCTGTGTTCGACAGGTTGCCGTTCGCGGTCAGGTCCGCGAACGAGCCCCGCGCGCTCTCGATGGTCGAGGCCAGTTCGGCAGTCGCGTCGAGCGCCGCGTAGTCGAGGACCCGGTGCCGGTCGGCGGCTTCGCGGGCGCGGCGGTAGTCCTCCAGCGCGCGCGTCGCCGCTCGCGGCGGGAGGTTCCGGTGGAGAGCCAGGATGTCAGCCTCGCTCACTCGGTCGGCCGCGCCGTGGGCCGTGCGCCACAGCCCGGTGAACGAGCGGCCGCGCCCGAAGTCGCGGACGGCGCCGACCATGTCGCGGGCCGGGCCGGTGAAGTCGGACCGCCAAGCGAGGCCGTTCCGCACGAGCCCGACGGGATCGGCCACAAGGTCGGAGAACGGCTGGAGCAGCGCGTCGATCTCGCCCTTGGCGGCGCGCTCCATGTGGTCGAGCTGGTCTTCGAGTTCCGTAAGCTGGCGGGCCATCGACCGGATCTGGGTGACCTGGTGCGAGATCTGCGTGATCTGGTTCGCGATGATCGTGGCCCGCTGGAACCAGCTGCCGAAGTCGAACTGCGCGCTCGCGGGACGGGCGCCCGCGAGCGCCAGCAGCGGGACGAGAAGGGCGGGGATGAGGATGCGGTGGGGCATGGGGGTGTCCTTTCGTGTCAGCGGTGCGTGGTGCGGGCAGGGGTCGGGATCAGGACATCGGAGGTGAGCCAGACGCGGAGCCGGTGGCCCGCGCGGATCGTGATCTCGGGCAGCCGGTTCAGGTACCGGTCCAGCATCGAGGTGGCGCTTCCTCCGAGCCCTTGGCCGACGCCCGCCCGGAGTCCGTAGGGCGAGGCTCCGGCGAGGGTGAGACCGCTCAGTGTGCCGAAGGCTCCGGCGGCGGCGAACGTCGAGAGGTAATGGCGGTTCACATGGTCGTGGAGCGCGCTTTCGCCCACCTGGTTCAGGCCGGTGAATTCAAGGCCCACCCAGCTTCCGTCGGGCAGGAGCAGCCGGTGGAACGCGACGGCGAGACGGCTCTGGTCGCGGTTCTGGACCGCGTTCGCGGTACCCACGACGCGCGCGCCGCGCGGGACCAGCACCCGCTGCCGGTCGGCCGAATACAGCGGCGCCGACACCATTGCGAGCACCGGGCCGGGGAACTCGCCCGACAACTGGGTGACCAGCACCGCCTCGAGGAACGTGCCCTCGTGGATCCGCTCCCAGCCGGGCGGGTCATGCGGTCGGACCAAACGGCCGGGCTCGGATGTGCCGGACGCGGGAAGACCTGTCTGCGGCACCGGGCCGCCCGCGCCGGGCGCGAACTCTCCACCCGCCAGTCCGGCCGCCATCTCGGCCTCAAGGGCGGCGAGGGATTGCCCGAGGGACACGAGCGCCCCGTCGAGTGCCGCATCGGGAGACTCGGGCGCCAGGGGAGACGCCGCCGCATCCGGGGATCCGTCCGGAGCCCGGTGCGACTGCGCGACCGGGAACGAGCGGAGCGAGCGCGTCTTGCGCTCGACCTCTTCGAGCCGGAGCGCCTCGCGCAACTCGAATTCGGCACGGCCCATGCCGGGGGCCCGCCCGCCTCCGCCGGCATCAGCTCCGGCGGACCCCGCCCCCGCCGATCCCGCGCCGGAGGAGGCTCCGGCTTCCCGGTCCGGCGGATCGTCTGGGGACTCGGCGGCGGCCCGTTGCGTCTCGCGCTCCCTCCCGTCGCGGATGCCCTCGTCGAACGACCGGCCCTCGCGGTCGTTCACCGCCCGGGGCTGCGCCGGCGCCCCGGCGGCGGCCTCGTCTTCACCGGGACCGGCGAGCGACGACGAGAACAGCAGTCCGGCCACCAGCACAGCGATCAGGGCGATCCCCGCCTTCGTGACGATGCCGCCGGGCAGCGCGCCCTTCGGCTCCTTCACGAACTGCTTCCAGCGGCTCATCGGGAGCCCTGCCGGGGCTCGAACCGCCAGCCGGAGCGGCGGTCGCCGATCTGGAGCCAGCCGTCGTCCAGCACGCGATGCACGATGTAGAGGCCGTCCCCGGCGAGCTGCACGGGGACCACCGCCGGCTCGCCGTCCCGGAGCTCGTAGACCGCGGGCGACTCCTGGCCGCGCGAGCGGATGTAGGTGAACGTCCCGTCGTGCCACATCGCCTCGACCAGGAACGGCCGCCGGGTGGCGCCGCGGTCCAGCCGGTACTCGAACGCCAAGCGGCGGGGATACTCGGCCCGGAGCGCGTCGATCTCCGCTTCCGCCTTCCGCCGCGCCTCTAGGATGCCCGCCTCGGCCGCCTCTCGCGCTCGGCGCGCCGACTCCGCCGCCTCGGCCGCCATCTCCCGGTAGGCCGCGACCTCGCTCCGGGCGACGAAGCCGGGCGCGGTGCCGCCGTCGGACAGACCCGCCGCGTCCGCGCCGGACTCGACGCGGACGACGAGATGGGGCGGCTGCTCGCCGTGCTCGGAGACGAGGAACGAGTAGATGCGGCCCGATTCGCAGACGAGTGCGATGTTGGTCGCCGCGTCCTCGGCCAGGGGTTTGAGGTATGCGACGTTGGCCGCGCCGGTCAGGTGCCAGTACTCCGAGTCGCCGGCCACGAAGTCGAGGATCCGCTCTCCGGCAGGGAGCACGATGACGGTTGTGTGCCGCACGCGCGCGCGCACGCGAGGAATCCGCTGCCCGCCCTCCTCGGGCACCGGCACCCGGAGGAGGGCGGCATCCGCGTTCGCTTGCTGCGCGGCGGCATCGGCGGGGACCGCCGCCAGCAGCAGCGTCAGCAGGACGACGATGACGCCCAGCAGGATCGCTATGGTTGCATCTCTCATGGCATTCACGTCCTCTCGGTTGATTGGGTTGGATGATTTCGGCCCGCGAGCACTTCGAGTCCCCGGGCCAGGCCGTGCCTCGCGACGGCCTCGGCGCGCCGCTCGGCGTCCAGGGGCGAGGAGGTGTAGAGCCAGTAGCTCTCCGGATCGACTTCGAGCCGCAGCACCGCCGCCTCGTCCGGGCGGCGGAGGTAGAGTTCGCGCTTCGGCGCGAGCTCCCGGATGCGGGCCACCTCCGAGTCGTTCAGCCGGAACAGCGCCCCGGCCTCGTCCGGAAGTTCGGGATTGGCGAGGAACAGCTTGGTCGGGATTGATTCGAGAAGGGCCGAGGCGCCCGGCGTCCCCGTGACGTCCACGGCGGACTGTGTGGCGAGCACGAGCGCGGCGTTCTTCTTCCGCCACGTCTTGGCCGCCTCGGCCAGGTAGTTCAGCACGGCGGAGTCCTGCATGTAGCGCCACGCCTCGTCCACGACCATCAGCTTGAGCCGCGCGGTCTCGGCCGGGTCCTCGATCTCCAGGCGCATCCGTTCCAGCAGGTACGAGAGCGCCGCCTCGCAGAGGTCCGCGTGCTCCGCCGCCCCCGCCAGGTCGATCACCTGCCAGTCCCGGAACTCGATGTCCGTCGCGCCCGACGGCGCGTTGTCGAAGAACGCGCCCCACGCGCCGCCCTCCGTCCAGCGGCCCAGCGCGGGCCACATCGCGGACGGGAGCGAACCGGCCAGCACGCTCAGCGTCCGGCGCTCCGGTCCCAGCGCGTAGAGGTCCTCGATCCGCGCGCGGATCTCGCTCGTGTCCGCGCCGCGGGCCCCGTATCCCCCGAGCCTCAGGAGCCGGAGCACCCAGCCGGTCAGGAACTGGAACGTGCGCGTGGTGGCGGGCAGCGCGAAGGGTGTAAGCCGGAGCGTGGGCTCCGCCTCGCCGGGCGCGAGCTCCAGATACCGCCCCCCGAGGAACCGGGTCAGCCAGCGGTACGAGCCACCCAGGTCAAGGATCAGGATGCGCGGATCGTACTTGAGCGCCTCGACCAGCAGGAAGTTCAGGGAAAAGCTCTTGCCCGAACCCGTCGCACCGAGTATCAGCGTGTGGCCGACATCACCCGCGAACAGGTCGTAGCGGTACGCCGTGCGCCACGGCGTCTCGAACACCGCGAGCGGCTCGCGGTCCAGATGCTGGCTCTTCCGGTGCCCCCTCGGCGGCCCGAACACGGGCGCGAGGCATGCCGCGTGGCCGGCCGACACGAACACCCTCCGTACCTGCCGGCTTCGCGGCTGGGCCGGGAGCCGGGCGAACCATGCGGGAAGCTGGCCGTAGCCCTCCCGGATGACCTTCGCGTCGTGCGCGGCGAACAAACGGCGCACGTCGCCATCCAGGCGTTCAATCCCTTCGAGTTCGCCGTGGAGCGCCATGGTCAGCGAGACCTCACCGTAGGCCACGCCGTCGGCTTCGAGTTCGACGAGCGCGGCACCCAGCCGGTCCGACTCGGCCGCCGCGGCCGAATCGACCATCGCCGCCGCCGTGCCCTGGGTCTCCTGCGCGTGCGCCATCATCGAGTAGCGGCGCGCGAAGTAGTGGCGTTGCGCGCTGCGAATGCGCCGCCGCGCCGCTTCGGTAGTCCACGGCCGCCATTCGAGCGACACGGTCAGCGTCGTGTCCAGGCAGTAGAGGTCCTTGAGCAGGTTCGCGTGCGCCTGACCCGGCGGCGACAGCAGCGAATACAGGATCACCGGCTCGCCGTCCAGCTTCAGGTGCGAACGCTCGGCTTCAAGCTCCGAGAGCGCGAGCCGCCAGTTCATGCCGCTGCCCGTCGCGCCGTCCCACGCCATGCCGGGCCGGTTGATCAGCTCGGACAGCAGCCGGGACGCTTCGTGCGCACCGAGCATCTCGACGGGCGTGTGCTCGGCCACGAGCGAGCGGCTTGCCTCGACCATCGCCCGGAACCGGTCCGCCGCGGCCTCGATCTCGGAGGCCAGGTAGGTCGTCGCGGTCTTGCCGCTGCGGCGCTTCCGCAGACAGGCGAGCCGCGAAAGCGGTCCCGATCCGGATCGCCCGCCGACCGGACGGAGACAGGACCCCAGCGACCAGACGGCGAAGGCGTCGAGCCGCTGGACGCGCCCGGCGAGGAAGGCGCGGCGCCTGCGCCCCGACAGGGACACGATGTCGGAGCCGCCGTTCTCGGGGTTCGCGGCCCGGCCGGGTCGGCGTAGCATGTGGAACTGGAGGCGCGTGTCGGCGTTCAGCGCAGACAGCAGCCGCTGCCAGAGCCCCAGCACGCGGTCGATCTGCTCGGGTGTTCGCCCGTCCACCGCGGCGGGCCGGATCCTGCCCGCCGCGACCAACTCGCCTGAACGGGTCAGGCAGGTGCGGCCGTCCTCGAGCCAGCCCCAATAGGGCAGCTCCTCGGCCAGCGAGCCGGCCGCCTGCCAGGCCCGAAGTTCCTCGGCGACCCTCACTCTTCGCTTCCTCGGATCCTCAGGTGCCAGGGCTCGTCGGCCCACTTGCCCGGATCGAACCGGGCCGGGTAACGCGCCGCCGTACGGAGCACGACAAGCATGGCCGGATCGCTGCGGCCCGCGAGCCAGCCCGCCCCGTAGCAGGCGGCGAACACCACGCCCCCCGCCACCAGCGAGGCCGTCGCGTTCCAGACCGCGACCGCCAGCGTCGCGCCCAGCAGGAACAGCCGCCGCTCGACGCCCAGCACCGTCAGCGGACGGTTGAGCGCCGCGTAGCCCGCCCATCGCCCGAGGCCCCGCATCAGAAGAGCCAGGCCAGGAAGTTGACCGCGCCCACGGCCATCCCGATCCCGAAGATGATCCCGGCCAGGGTGCGCTTGCTGCCGCCTTCGCCGAACGCGAACATCAGCCCGCCCACCACGATCGCGATCAGCGACAGGCCGCGCGCGATCGGGCCGGTGAACTGCGTCTGTAGCTCGTTCACCGCGTCCACCCACGGGCTCGTGCCCTGCGCCCACAACCTGCCGGGAATCAGCATCCACGCCGCGGCCCACCCGGCCGCCCGCACGGTGTTCAACAACGTTCTCATCGGTGTTCCCTTCTCCGTTGGGGTTACTGGGCCGCGCTCTCGGCATGGCCCCGGCTCTCCGCGATCCGCTCGCGGATCCATGCGTCGATCTCGGACTCGATCCAGCCCACGGCGCGACCGCCCAGCGAGATCGGTTTGGGAAAGCGCCCCAGCTCCAGCCGCATGTAGACCGTGCTCCGCGATAGCCCCGTGCGGGCCAAGACCTCCGGCAGCCGCAGGATCCTGATCGGCGGGTTCGCTCTCTCACTTCTCGGTTGTTCCGTCATCGCTCTGCTCCTCCTCGTTCTTCTCGCCTTTGGCGAAGGCATCCGTTATCGGGGGCAGCGCGGCGGATCGCGCGCCCCGCCCGGATCCCCGTCGTTCTCGACAACGTTCTCATGCTCTCTCCTCCATGGAGTTCAGTTGCGCGTCTCCGCCGGGGCCTCGATGCCCCGGCGCCTCTCCAGCCACTTCCGGAGCCATTCGTCCACCTCGGCCTCGACCCAGCGCGCGACGCGCCCGCCCAGCCGGACCGGCGCGGGGAAGCGCCCCTCGGCCGCCCACCGGTAGATCGTGCTCCGTCCCAGGCCCGTCCGGGCCGCGACCTCCGACACCCGCAGCAACCGGATCGGCGGGTTCGTTCTCCTGTCGCTCGGTTGCTCCCTCATCGCTTCGCTCCTTCGCGTCCGCCTCGCCCACCTGGCGGGCCTCCGTCTGCGCGGCCGGGCGGGCGGAGCCTTGGGGCCGCCCGCGACCCGCTCGTAGTGGTCGATGAACGCCACAACCCGGTCCGCCGTCCTGAGCGTCAACGAGCGGCCACGCTCGATCTGGCGCAGCAGGTTCGGGTCGCCCACCGCCAGCATGCCGAGCGTCGTCGGCGCCATGCCCGTGTCGTCGAGAAACCGGTCGATTCGTGTGTGGAATTGCTCCTCCAGCGTCGCCATTCGACTGCCGTTCCAGCCGCGTCAGGCCCGTAACGGTGAAAGGACCTTTTGGGGGAAGTCAACACTTAGGACATCTCCTAAGTGTCTCTGGTGTATATAGTTATCCCAGGTCGTCCCGGACGCGTCGGAGGCCGCTGCCAATGCGGTGGCGGAGCGCCCCCCAAGGCGCGTCCGGGAGGTCCTGCGAAGGAGGGTATGGATTCCGACCGGAAGGCCGGACCCGGAAAACGGCCGTCCGGAGTCGTCGGGCCGGTGCGCGGTGGATCTCGAACGCCGCGGGAGTCGGATGCCGTCCGGGAAGCCGGGGCCGCTGGCTCCGGCGGGGACGGTCTTTAGAAGGTGGGTCGCCGGGATTCCGGCGCGGAGGGAGAACCCGGGAAGCGCCCGCCTGGGCGCGTCACGGAAAGCGCCGCGGACGAGCGGCGCTACAGCGGCTGCGGACCTTCGTTTGCGAGCGCGGGGATGGCCGCGTGTTGCCTCGCCGGGCACTCCACCGGCGAGCCCCGGGCCGTTCGGCGGGGTTGCCGCAACGTCCGACCCCCCGGCGCGCACGAGCCGCAGCGCGCACGCCGGGGGGTCACTCTAGCCCGAAGGCTTCAGTTCGAGGTGATCGCGGCCCGGTAATCGTCCGTGTCGAGGAGCTCGTAGTCCTCTCCGGCCACTTCGACGACGCGGACGCTGTACAGGTGCGCCAGCCGCCGGTCGGTCACGCGGAACTCCAGCACGGGACCGTTGCCGAGCGTGCCCGCGAGGACAAACCGTCTCGGCCCCTGGCCTTCGGCCTCGTACAGTTCGAGTCCGGGCGCGCGGACGTCCCCGATGCCGGGACCGTCGATCTCGACGAGCGCGCCAGCGGCGTCCGGTCCCCCGGCGGGGGCCGTCCATTCGACGGCCAGGTATCCCGGCTCGGGCGCAATTGCGGCGGTCGGCCCGCCCGCGGCGTCGCAGGACCACAGCGTCGCCGCAAACAGGACTGTGAGCATGCCGGTCCTTCGCCGTCTGCGGACTCGTCCTCGAGGTGTGCGCCTGCGGGGGCGTCTTGGCACCGCCCCGGCCGCGATGGCGGCAGGCAGCGCGGCCGCGCTCGGTGCGGTCCTCGGGCTCCCGTCGCACCTTGCCCCGCCGTTGCGGCATCGTTCGATCCATGCGAGCAGGTCGCCCACGTCGTAGCGCCCGTTGGCGTTGCCCAGCCGGTCGAGCGCTTCGAGCCGCTTCTCTTCGAGGCCGCTCCCGGCCAGGAGCGCGCCCGCGGCGTCTTCCGGGCTCAGCTCGCCGGCGATGGCGAGCGCCTGGGCCTCCTCGGTGCCCACCACCTTCCCCGGCACCCGGTCACCCGCCGTCTGACCGGAGGCCACGTTGTTGATCCAGCCCGCCGCCTTGCCGTCCACGATTCGCGCCCCCGACGCGTTCCTGAGTCTCAGCCGGAACACTTCCTTGCCCTCGCTGGCCGTGTCCGCCAGCGTCTCGACCCGCACCGCCTTCTCCGTCTCGCCCGGCGCGAACGTCAGCGTCCCTGACACCGCCGTGTAGTCTGACCCCGCCGACGCCGTCTCGTCCTCCGTCGCGTAGTCCACGGTCACCGTCCCCGACGACGCGCGCCCCAACTTCACGGCGAAGTCGATGGGCTTGCCTTCCTTCGCCCGACCGCCCGCCACCTTCAGGCCCGGTAGGACACGAATTGTCGCGCTCACCGTGTTCGACAGCGGTCGCCCGTCCGGCGTGCACACCGCGCCCGCCTCGTCGCAGCCCCGTCCGCCCGCCAGTGTTACCTCGACTGTGCCCCACGAAGACGGGCGGACCCGGACCTGCCACAGGCCGCCCGTGACCTGCTTCACGCGCAGGACCTTGCCCCCTGTCACCTCGAACGACGCCCGGCGAGGCGAGTTGCTGAAGTTCCCCACCGTCTCGCTCAGGCGCACCCTGAACGTGAACGACGCGGCTCCGTGCTCCTCTGGAACGTCCTCGAAGGACGCCGTCAGGGCCGCCGCCCGCGTCACCGTCACCGTGTAGGTCCGCTGGTAGGCCGTATTCTCTGCCGTCACCACCACTTGGATGCGGTTCTCTCCGACCGAAACCGGCACCGCCCGAGTCGCCGGCCCCCCGTTCACCGTTACCGTCGCCGCCGGATCGCTCGGCGTCACATCCACCGTCACCTCGGTGACCTCCCACGCCACTCGCGCGGTGTACGCGTAGATCTCGTCGTCGAACGGCGGATCCAGCACCACCGCCGTGCTCGTGCTTGCTGCGGCTTGCCGCGTATAGCTCGACCGCGCCCCGACGAGGGGCGCCTTCGTGCCTCCCGGCGTCGCCGGCGTCGCTCCGAGCAGTATTGTCCCGCCACGGAAGGATTGTTGCTGCTGCACGTACCCGCCCATATCGCTCCCGTACCCGCCCACATTGCCCCCGCGCGTATTCACCTCCAGCCTCCGCAGGCGGTCGTCGGCCGACTTCCAGTCGTAGTTGTGCGTGAGGAAGAATCGGTACGTCGTGCCGCTGACGGCGGAACCGCCGGAGAGCTGGAGCGTGAGCCGGGTCGAGCCGTTGCCCCACGACGTGGGATTGGTGCCCCGCTCCAGGCGCAGCTCTTTGCCCGTGCCGCTGTCGCTGCTGCCCCATGCCGACGGCGCAGTTGTGTTCTTGCCGTAGGTGATGTCGCGCGCGGACGCGGTGACGCCGGTGATTTGATTGTTCGTCCAGGTCGGCGTCACGGTGACCCTGCGTACGCCGGGCGGCACGTGCACCATGTACGTGCCCGGGCCACCGAAACCGCCCCCGTTCGCGACGTTCAACTCGATCGGCAGGTCCCGAACGCCGTCGTTGATCGTCAGACCGGTCAGCAGGTTCGAGTTGCCTTGGGCCGCGGCTGTCAACGGCAGCAGCGTAGCCAGCAGACCGGCAGCCACAACGTCTCGAATACGGAAGAGGCGGGCGGCGCGAGGAATTCTGTACATCATGTCAATACCCCTTTGTTGTGTGGGTGGGTTGGGTTCGGGCGGGCCGGATAATCGGCCTGCCCACAGTCAGTGGGGCGGGGTGGCTGGGGGGTGCCCGGGAAGAGCGACAGCACCCCGAGCAGGAGCGCGAGGGCGGGAAGGAGAGGAGGGGGGCGGGCGCGGACGGGGGACGTTCAGGCCTCGGCCAACCCCGCGAGGGGGCGTGCGCCGAGAACAACCGGGCGCGCATCATGCCGGGTCGGCCCTCGTACTCGCGGCTCGGCGATACTCGTTCACTCATCCGACACTGCTGTGAAGATCGTCCGTCGCGAGCGGGGCGCCATCGGTCTGCCTCCGCAGGTAGCCCGCGCCATGCGTGTCAGGGTCCATAGCGGCAAAGAGGCCATCCAGGGATTCCTCCTTGTTGTTGATTAGCTCTCGATTATTGCATTAATCGAGAGCTAACCAATTGGGCCTATATCCTTGTACGGGAGGTACTTATGCCGATCCGGGGCTCGGACCCCGTGTCTGCGCGTCCGGCGTCCGATCCGAAAAGGTCACAACTCGGTGCACGCTTCGACGCCTGCCTCGACGCCGCCGAGGGCGTCCTCAGCGGCCACACCGTGCGCGCGCTCAAGTCGGATCTCGCCCGGTTTGCGGCATGGTGCGCCGAGCGCGGCGTCCAGCCGCTGCCCGCGCGGGCCGCCACCGTGGCCGCCTACATCGAGGAGGCGGCGGCCGGCCGCTCGCCGGGCACCGTGCGGCGCTACCTGTCGAGCATCGCCAGCGCGCACCGCTCGGCCGGGGAGCCGAGCCCCGCCGAGCGCGCGGCGGTGCAGCGCGCGCTCAAGCGGGTCTGCCGCCGGCACGCGTGCCGCCCGGCGCAGGCGCTGGGCCTGACCTGGACGCTGCGGCGGCGCCTGATCGCCGCCGCGGGCGGGCGCACGATCGACGCGCGCAACCGCGCGATGCTCGCCGTGGCCTACGACGCCATGCTTCGCCGATCCGAGCTGGTGGCGCTCCAAGTCGATGACCTCTCGACGGATAGGGGCGGCTCGGCCTCGCTCCTGGTGCGCCGCGCGAAGACCGATCCCGAGGGCGGCGGCGCGATGCTGTACCTGCACCGAGACACCGTCAGGCTGGTGGGGGCCTGGCTCGACGCGAGCGGGATCGGCACGGGGCCGCTGTTCCGTTCGGTCCGGAGGAACGGCACGCTCGGGGGCGCACTCCCCGAGAGCCAGGTGCCGCGCATCTACAAGGCGATGGCCGAACGCGCGGGACTCGCAGCGGACGAGGTCGGCCGGATCGCCGGGCACAGCCCCCGCGTGGGGGCGGCACAGGACATGATCGCCTCGGGGATCGGAGTCCCGGCCATCATGCAGGCCGGCCGCTGGAGGAGCGCCTCGATGGTCCAGCGCTACGGCGAACGTCTGCTGCCGAAGCGCAACGGAGCGGCGCAGCTCGCGCGACTCCAGAGACGCGGGTGACGGGCCGGATCACGGCGAGAGCTTGACGCCTGAGCCCGTGGTCACAACCTTACACTCTCCGTTGCTCTCGATTAATGCAATAATCGAGAGCTACCCTGCAATATAGCCCGCGAGTCGTGACCCCGCTTGTGACCTCTTTGGGAACACGCGGGGCCATCTCGTGACTATAGCCCGGCAAGCCGCTATCTTCGTCCACTTTTGCGGCGGGGTCTCCCTGCCCCTCCGCCCCACCTTCCCGGGGAGTGGATCGTTGAGCGAGCGAGACCTGGCCGGACCTGGGGACGACCCCCGCGGTGAGCGCATCACGCGCCTGAGCGCGGCGATCCTGCGGATCAGCCAGAGCCTCGACCCGCCCACCGTGCTCGAGGACGTGGTCGAGAGCGCGCGCGGACTCACCGGCGCCCGGGTCGGCGTGATCACGACGCTCGACGAGCGGGGCGAGGTCCGGGACTTCGTCACCTCCGGTCTTGCGTCCGAGGAGCGCCGGGCGATGGTGGAGTGGCCCGACGGGCCGCGCGTCTTCGAGCACCTGCGGGACCTTCCGGGCCCGTTGCGCGTGGCGGACCTCCCGGGGTACCTGCGCTCGCTCGGCTGCTCCCCGAGCCCCTGGGGCTCGAAAACGCTCCAGGCGACGCCGATGCGCCACCGCGGAGAGCGGTTCGGGGGCTTCTTTCTCGCCGACAAGGAGGACGGCGAGGCGTTCACCGCGGAGGACGAGGAGATCCTGGTGCTGTTCGCCTCGCAGGCGGCCGCCGCGATCGCGAACGCGCGCGCGTACCGCGAGGTCGAGCGGGCGCGGGCCGACCTGGAGACCCTGGTCGAGACCTGTCCGGTCGGCGTCGTGGTCTTCGACGCGGCCACGGGGCGCGCGGTCTCGTTCAACCGCGAGGCGCGGCGCATCGTCGAGGAAATCCGTACTCCGGGCTGTCCGGCCGAACAGCTCCTCGACGTGATCACCTGCCGCCACGCGGACGGGCGGGTAATCTCGCTCGCAGAATCTCCCCTGGCGCGGCAGCTCGAAGACGCCGAAGAGGTGCGCGCCGAGGAGATCGAACTCTCGGTCCCCGACGGGCGGAGCGTGCGCACGCTCGTCAACGCCACCCCCATCCACTCCGACGACGGCGAGGTGGTGTCGGTCGTGGCCAGCTTCCAGGACCTGGCGCCGTTCGACGAACTCGGGCGGCAGCGGGCGGAGTTCCTTGAGATGGTGAGCCACGAACTGCGCGCGCCGCTCATCTCGATCAAGGGCTCGACGACGACCGCGCTCGGCGCATCGCCCGCGCCGAACCTGACCGAGCTGCTCCAGATCTTCCGCATCATCGACGACCAGGCCGACCACATGCGGGGCCTCATCGCAAACCTGCTCGACGCCGGCAGCATCGAGGCGGGCACGCTGACCGTCGCGCCCGAGCCCACGAGCGTCGCCTCGCTCGTCGAGAGCGCCCGCAACACCTTCCTCACCGGCGGCGGCCGCCACGGCGTCGTCGTCGACCTGCCGCCCGACCTGCCGCCAGCGATGGTCGATCCCCAGCGCATCGGCCAGGTGCTGAACAACCTGCTCGCCAACGCGGCGCGGCACTCACCGCCGTCAACGCCGATCCGCGTCGAGGGCGCGGTCGAGGGCACCCACATCGCCCTTTCGGTCTCGGACCAGGGCCGGGGAATCGCGCCCGACCGCCTCCCGCACCTGTTCCGCAAGCGCGCGGGGCTCGCAGGCGACACCGGGCTCGGCCTCGCCATCTCGAAGGGGCTGGTCGAGGCGCACGGCGGCCGCATCCGCGCCGAGAGCGGCGGGCCGGGCCTCGGCGCGCGCTTCACGTTCACGATCCCGGCGGATGCGGATGCCGCGACCGCGACCGAACGGCCCGGCGGCCCCCGGCGCTCGCCGGGAACGAAGGGCGCGGAGCAACGGATCGTGGTCCTGGACGACGACTGGCACACGCTGCGCGACGTGCGCGACGCCCTCGCCGACGCCGGCTACGCCCCGCTCGTCACCAGCGATCCGGACCGGCTCGCCGGCATCATCCGCACCGAACGGCCCAGCCTCGTGCTCCTCGACCTGATGCTCCCGGGCGTCGACGGGATCGAGCTGATGGGGCGCGTCCCCGCGCTCGCCGAACTCCCCGTCATCTTCATCTCCGGATACGGGCGCGACGAGACCATCGCCCGCGCACTCGAGAGCGGCGCGGCCGATTACATCGTCAAGCCGTTCTCCGCGACCGAACTCGTCGCCCGCGTCCAGGCCGCGCTCAGGCGGCGCGGCGCGCCCGAGACGTTCGCCCTCGGCGACCTGCGCATCGACTACGCCGCGCGGCGCGTCACGCTCGCCGGCCGCGACGTGCCCCTCACCGGCACCGAGTTCGACCTGCTGCGCATCCTCTCGCGCAACGCCGGACGGGTCGTGACCCACCGGACGCTCCTCCGCCAGGTCTGGGGGCGCCGGGGATCGGAAAACTCCGCCCGCGTCCGCACGGTCATGAAGAAGCTCCGCAAGAAGCTCGGCGATCCCGCCGCCAAGCCCACATACATCTTCAACCGGCACGGCGTCGGCTACAGTTTCGGCGACCCCGGCGCGGCCTAGGAAGCCGGGCGGAGCACCAGAACGGCAACCACGGATCGGACCAGCTTCCAGGTCTGGACGTTCTCCAGCCAAGCTCTACCATCTGGGATGCCCGTGCGACTCGTCGCACTGGCTGGCCACCCGTGGCAATCTGCCGGCCGACCAATGAGTGCGCGCATGAGGGCTCTCGCTGTGCAGCGTGCGGTCTCTCGGGGCGGTTCGAGAGGACATGGATGAGGCCATCGGACGCCCGAATGGTGATCCACGATACGTCGTGGTCGGCTGAGAGTCAGCTAGCAGGTGCTACTCGTGCACGACATCCATTCGGTTTCGCCTCCGTACCGCTATACTATACGGGATGGATACCGTGAGGAAGGACGCCGCTCGGGATCGGCGTCGTCGCGCCGGTCTCGCTCGCCGAGGCTTGAGAGAGAGCGCTGGCCAACGGAAAGCTGGCTGGCGAGATAGGCGACCGTCTCCCCGACACGCGCGGTTAGCGGGGCATGTCGACCTTCGACGAAGCCGCCGTGTGTGGTGCCACGGCAGCGAGGCGGTTGACGAACACCGACAGCCAGGCCGCGAGTAACGTGTCCATGCAGGATTGGGCCGTGGCCACACAACCGGGATGGGTCTGCCGCTGGATGAAACGGAAGCCAGAGAAGACTGGGATGGTCAGCGGGGGACCTGTATGCCCGCCACCCGCGCGGGTTGCACTGAGCCTAGTTCGATTCACCCGACGACGGGTGGCGGCAAGAAGGAGAGACGGGACAGCCGTGTCAGCGCGCGCGCGCCCGTGCCTGCGCGCTCACGCTGGCTCAATATTGGTCCCCGGCCACCGGTCACGATCTCAGGCGGGGGTCAGGCGAGGGGCCTCCACCACCCATCCCGCCGGGTGCATCGTCGGGTGTCGGTCACCGTCGCGGACTCACCGGAGGACCTCGGCCAACGTCTCGCACCCACGCCCTGTCGGATCCGCATCACCGCTGAGCGCATATCAGCATCTCGAGCGCCGTCGGCAAGTGTCGTGACCCGCGACCGGCCGGGATTACAGCCTGCTATAGAAACATTAGTCCGCGACCTGTGGCATACCCTATCCCTACAGCAGGAGCCGTGACCTTGCTTCGGTACGTCGATAGCTCGCTTTTCGATTCGTCGGCACGTGTGTTGGTCAACACCGTGAACACCGTTGGCGTGATGGGGAAAGGGGTTGCGCTCGAGTTCAAGAAGCGGTATCCGGAGATGTATCACCTTTATCGCGACCACTGTAAGGCTGGACGATTCAGAGTCGGACAGTTGTGGCTATATCGGACTCTCGGGCGATGGGTTTTGAATTTTCCGACCAAGGCGCACTGGCGGTCTCCGTCTAGGACTGAGTACATCCGTACCGGACTCGACAAGTTCATAGCTACGTATCAGGATCGAGGAATAGACTCGATTTCGTTTCCCCTTCTTGGCTGTGGAAACGGAGGACTGGATTTCGATACACAGGTCCGACCGTTGATGGAACATTATCTCCGCTCCCTGCCGATTCCGGTGTATATCCATCGGCGCGACGAACCATCGGGTTTTGTGGCGGAGCACGAGGATGTAGACCTATTCTCGTCGATGAGACCTCCCGGATCATTCGATGAACTATGGGATCATCTCCTCGAATTGAGAGAAGACGATTTAGATCTGCGAACCTTCAAGTCCGAGTCGCGCTTTAGGCTAACCAACGTGACCGACAACAACTTGGTGTTCGACCGGATCGCTGGCTCTCGTGTCCATATACCCGCAGAAGATGTGCGATCTCTATGGTCTCGTCTGAATAATACGGGCACGGTGCTTTCGCGCGATGCTCCCGGACGTATCGGTCGCGAGTATTCGCTCGTTTTCCCGCTCCTGGCACAGCTCCCATACGTATCCCGCGTTACCCTTAGTGAGGACTATGAGCGTTTTGTTCGACGCCAAACTCAAGGTTTGCAGTTGCAGTTCCGCGACTCTCACGGGACAGGTAATCCGACAGAGCTTGCGTCGGCAGTTGGATGAAGGACTGGCTAGACGATCTGCGGGGTCATGTTGCCCGGTGGGAAAAGCAGCTGAAAAAGCAAGGACGCGCATGGTGGCCTCGGTTTGTGTACCACTACACGGACGTCAGCAACGCCATCAACGTCTTGAATACCGGGGTACTTTATTCACGGGCTGGAGCGCAGGCTCGCGGATTAATGGTCAACGAGAACGCGAATCCAGAGATCATCGCTGGTACTAATCGGGAACACCTCGAATTCGTACGTCTCTACTTTCGACCGAGAACGCCTACTCAGTACGTCAACGAGGGCATCAAGCCACCGGGAGAGAGAGAGAGAGGACATTGCCCGGTGCCAGTTTTCTTTGTGTTCGACCTAGTCGACGTTGTCGGGCGAGATGATGCACGCTTCTCTAGCGGTACGCTGGCATCATATAAGCATGGGCACAGTAACAAGCGAGGCTATTTTCTGAACACTATCCCGTGGCGAGACGTGTACGGGGATGGGCTCCCGAGGTCAGATGCGGCCAAGAAGGCAAGGGCAGCGGAGGTCGTGATTCCTCATGGTTTACCAATCGGGCCAGTGTTGAAGGGCATCTTCTGCCGTAGCCCGGGCGAGCGCGTGACTTTGATGGATGGACTTGCTGACGGCGTTGACGTCGTATGGGCGAGGAAGATCCGCACCGGCTTTGCCGGATTCTTCTTCGGACGGTATCCTTACATACTCAATGTGTCAGGTCGGAAAGGTCGATTTATAGATATCGAATTCAGCACAAAGCTCTTTGCGCGCCATGGTGAAGTCCACGTTCATATTGAAGGCGAGTTACGACCTCGGAAGTGGGAGGGAGAATTTACGGACGATAAGACTCGCAAGACTTTCCGGCTTCGCGAGTGGCATGAGGCAGTGCATGTGTCCGTGTATATGGAAGAGTGCCTCGCCTACAGGGGAAGAGTGGTGCTTGATGACTTGCCGTTCTGAGGTCCTCTCATATGGTCTTCCAACGCGGTTTTCAGAAGGAGCGATGTGGTGGCTCAAGTAGGGGTTGGGTACATCGACGGGAGCCCGCAGTAGTCGATGTCTGGGATGTCGAACGCACGGTCGATGGGCAGATCCGGCGGATCAAGCGAAAGGGGCCGAGGTCGTGGGTGAACCACTACGCCTTCCAGGTCATGGACCGCGATTGGAGCCACATGATCATCCGCTTCTGCCCGCACTCGCCGTTCAATGCGCTGGTGATCCTGAACCGGCCACGAATAGGTGGCAAAAGGAGGCCGGGCGCCGTAGGCTTGCCTTCAGGAAGCAGGACAACTGCTTCACGGAGCTATCCCGAGCAGCTATCGTGCAGGCCAAGTTGAACTAGAACGATTTCTGCCGGGAATCAGCTAGCGTTGGTGTGCTGTTCGTGACCGTCTGGAAGCGTCTATTGGTGACCCTTCTCCGGAAGACCGGCGGAGTTGCCGACTAGGATGCGTCCATCAGCGAGAAGTGGTGGTGACCCGATGCAACCAGCTGATCGAACTCGCATTCACGCTGGCATGCGAGGCCAACACGCTGGTCCATGATGCCGGGATAATACCGAAAGCGTTGGACGCCGAGGTCACTCTGTCCAGCAATCTCCGTCACCATCGAAATCATATGGAACACTTCGAGGGATGCCAGATTGGCGCTGAATGGGAAGACATTCTCGCGCCGATGTAGAGGGCTCGCGGGATCAAGCCCAGCCATGTAGCTGGGATCGTCGAGCAGGCCCGCCTGATCGAGCGAGACAGCGTTCTCGTCGTAGGCTCCGAGGCAGCGAAGACACGCTCGGCCAGGCGCCACAGTCTGAACTTGCCAGTCCGCTCCACGGAACTGGCCCTTCCGGTGGCGAACCAGAATACCGCCATCGATCACCGGCACCAGATGGCTGTAGGCCAGGAAGTTGAGCACATGCCGAGGATGGGGTCGATCAACACAACTGAAGAGGATGTCACAGTCCAGAGCTGCCCGGTAGCTATCCGGATGGGAGATTCTTTCCGGCACGACCCGCAGGTCGATCGCAGCCGCCGTAGCAACGGCCCGCAGTCGCTCGGCCGTTACTTCCGTCTTCAATCGCCCAACATCGGGCTCTGTGGCTGCGACCAATCGGTCGAGATTCTTGAGCTCGACCTCGTCGAAATCGATGAGTGTGATGTTCCGCATGCCCATCCGAGCCACGGACTCCGCAACCATCGATCCCACGCTGCCTAGGCCAACGATGCCCACCCTGACTCGCTCGAGTTCGACCTGAGCATCCTCCCCCCATGCGGCCACTGTGCGGATGAGCTTGTCGGCCTTCCTCTCGGGACGTGAGGAGCGAGGTGCACGTGACACGCGGAGGGCCTGTCCAACGACGCGGACCTCTGTAAGCCACGACATGCGGGGCTCCGGTTTGTCCATCTCCGCCATCCAGGATCTCGCACTCCAAGTGCCGTCGTTTCCCGTCGTCATCCCGACCAAGGGCAGCCCTGTGAGAGCACACGCCGCCCGGGCAATTCGGCGCTCGGCGACAACATCGTCCTCGCTCATGTGCTGCCACCCTGGAAACGGATGACTGTGGAGGAACACTAGCCCAGCACGGTGCCGGAGCGCCTCCTCCAAGGAGCGCTTCAGGTAGGCCGGGTTGAAACTGACGTTGCCGTGAACCTGACGGTCGCCTGGTTCCGCCCGGACGGTGCGGGACAGCAGGGCGGTCTTCCGAGTCACTCCTTCGGAAGGGTACCACAACGCAAATGTCAGGTCCTCCTGCCCGTCATCTCGAACGAGGAGGCCATGCAGTTCCGCCGCGAGAGAGGTCGACATCGCTGTCGAGTTGATTTCAAGCACCCTGGAACACCTTGTTTATCTTAGAAATGAGGCGACGTGCGGTCCTTGGATCCGACCAGCCGAGGTTGTGACTCCAGTAGCGCCAGTCTGGCCCCAGCGCACTCTCGATGATGTTACGTCTTCCTGGGACCGTGTCCGCGGTGTCCAGGAGGTGCGGGTCAGATCGCACATGGATTGCGGAGGCGATGGTGAGCGGGAAATCGGCGGTAGCCTGCAGTCCCAGGTCGATCACGCGACCTATGAAGCGACCGCACGGCACTTCGAACTGCGGGATCACGACGAAAAGAGTCCCGTCGTGCGCAGACGTAAGCTGGGCAGGAAAGCCGATCGCAACGAGGTCCGCCTGAAGACGGTCGGCACCAAAGATCATGAGACGGGAGTGGGGTCGCAATGGAATACGACGAAACGGGACTCGGGCTTCGGCTCGAAATAGGAGTCCTTCTTCAACTGCTTGAGATCGTCGCCGATCCTCAGGACGAGAATCGTCTGAGAGGGGTCCTCTCCAGCCAGTTGAAGTAGCTGGGCTGGGGTGTACTTCCCTTCTTCGATCTGGAACTTCTGCTGGTCGATGAAGATCGTGATGGTCTTCTGGATGACGGTCGCTTTCATCTGTGTCTCCTGTGTGCTAGGGATGTTCGGTGTCGCTATGGGTGTAACCGGACTCGGGGGTTGGAAGTGTGAACTCGGATCCTGAAAGGTGCGTGATTGTCGGGCGTTTCTTGGTGTGACGACGCGACCGATGATGGGGTTGAAGAAGGATCGGGTGGCTTGGGGCAGACGGTTGCGGGGGAGGAGACCGGACTCGCCAGAACCGGGGCGAGGATCGTGATCGCGACCCACCAGGGTATGCCCTCGCCGCAGAAGATCTGGCGGGAACCCCGGCGGGACAGTGTGTTCAGCCCCCGCCGGGCCAGCCAACAGGGGCGTGTGTGGGCGGGCTCGCGAAGAAGGGGCGGCGGGTAGTCCTACCGCGCATCGTTCGTCAACTTCGCGAGCAGTCGGAGCAACCAGAGCCGGAGCCTCTCTGGGTGGTGCCCGTCCCCGCAGACCGCAGGATTCGGAGTGAACTGGGAGTCCACGGTTCACACTTCGTGGTGCTCGGTCCGGTTATGTTGGTGGAGGCTCAACTCAGCGAGGCGAGGCCTGTGGCACGTCCAGCAAAATCGATGGCAGAGATCGAGCGGATTTCCGGACTCGAACCCACGGATCGTAGGAACACGATCCGGAGGGAGGCGCGTCATCTGACGCTGGAAACGCTGGCGTTCCTCGTCCGAGAATGCCTCCGTGTCGGTGATACCGAACTATTGGAGACCTTGGGCGCACATCTCCTGGAGCGTTCGCGCCCCATCGCAGAATCCGCTTCACAGGTGTTGCGTCCTGAGGACCGCAAGGATGTCCATTCCGAGGCGAACCGTCGTATGTTCCTGTCCCTGCAATCCGCTACGGGTGCGGAACCCACCTTCTGGGAAGAGCGCTTCGGGCACGCTTTCAAGCGGTGCTGTATCGATGCGGTCCGTACGCACCGGACAAAGCTCCAGAAGGCGACCGTTTCGATTCACGATGCCTCTGAGGATGCCACCACACCCGATGAGACCGACCTTGCGACGGAGACTGCCGCGCGGATTGACCGCGAGACACTCCGACAGATCATCTCTGAATTACCGCCACGGGAAGCGGCCGCGGCCACCCTCAGGTGGATTGAGGGCAAGAAAATCTCGGGGTCCGACTCAGTCTCAGAAGTTATGGGAATCAGCCCCCGTATGGTTCACCGACATCTTCGGAGCGCAGAAGAGCGGCTGAAGAAGATTCCACGGGTTCGCGCCCTCTTAGACCTATGAGTGGACGCGACATGTTCGGGACACTGCTGATGAGCAAGATCGACGATCTCAAAGCCCGGATGCTCGCCGAATTCGAGGCAGGCACCAAGCCGGACATTGCAGGGTACGTGCGGGAGGCTCCGGAAGCGCGCGAGGCCCTTCTGGACTACTGGGTCATCCTGCTCAGCTCCACACCGCTGGCCGAGTTGGGGCTCGGAGAAGGCCGAGCGGAACCACAGCTCGACGCCACCGAACGGGAAGTCCTGCGTGACCTCTGTCTGGCTGCCACGCTGGGCCCGGAATGGCTGAAACGTGCGGGTGCCGACGCTGAGAGACATCTGGCCTCAATCGGTGCCGAGATGGAGCGCCTACGCGGTAGTCCCTACTCTTTCCGAGGGAAGGCTCCACCCACGTTTCGGCGGATCGCAGTGTATGGCTGGATCACTGGCATTCTGTCGGGTGATGCCGGGCGCGGCGTTTCCAGAATGCGAGTCCAAAAGGCGGCCTACCTGCTGGAAAACGGCCTGCAACTTGGTGTCTTCCGGAAGCACACCAAGTATCGGTACGGGCCATACGATCCCTCACTCACCTACCGCGATGCGGAGCCGGGATGCCTAAAGAAGGGGTACCTCGTCCAAGGAGCCGACCAACTCCTTCGGCCGGGGCCGAAACACTCCCAGGCAGCAAGCTATGCGACTCGCTACGTCCGTCAGGAGAGGGTGGCACAAGCACTGATCAAGGAACTCCGCCGATTCGACGAAAGCGAACTAGAGACGTTGACGACCGTTCACGCGGTGTGCCGTCAAGCTGACGACCGCGTCATCACTCCCGAAACGGTCTTGGACGTAATCAAGGCGGACGACGTATGGCGAAAGAAGCTGCGTCAGGGGAACTTTACGGTCGTGAAGATCAACAAGGCTCTCGATACTCTCTCGCTGCTGCGCCTGTTGTAGCGAAAGCCGGGCAAGGTCCTCAGCATCAATCGGGGCTCTTTACCCGTCAGAGGTGCTTCGAGGCCTGTGGCTGTGGGACGGGAGTAGCCCGTCGCCACGAGATGCGTCGACCGGAACCAGTGCGGAAACGCGAGACACGACCGCTGGACCGGATGACGGTCACTCCAAATGCCCGACATTTGATACCGTCTTCCAGCTATTTCGGCCCGGCAGAGCTAGACATGATCCAACGGCAGAAATGGCAGATCGTGCAGTCCCGATTGAACTTAGTAGGTTTCTTACCGTGATTCGCGCCTCAGGCCATCCGCTTTACCGAACTTGTACAAGCAGCGTGCCCTCGTGCTGGGCACGTATCCGACCCAACACCCCCTTGACGATGATGTCGAGTTGCGAATCTTTAGTATAATCCGCCGGAGCCACGAAATTGACCCGGCTGTCTGCGATTAGTTTACCGATTGTGTCGACGTCTCGATCACGTGCTTGGAGATCGTAAACGGCGATTGAGTAGCCACCTTTCTGGGTTAGCAACTTCATTGTGGGGATGTCCGTAAGGCCATCTCCAATAAATATCATCCGCTCAAACGGGATTGGTCGACGATGATCTGGAGTGTATTCGTTGATAGCAGCGTTATTCCAGTGGTTGAACACCCCTTTGTTGATTCGGAACAGGTACTGTGTCTTGGTTGTGTAGTTGATCGCTACCCCAGGCCAAACAGCGTTGTTGTCAACATAAACAAACTTAGACGCAAAGACGTGTTGGAATTCATCATATATTGAACAGCCCTTGATCATCTCGTGAATCCCCGACGATATCACATAATGTTCGATACCTAGATCAAGTGCTGTGGCATACCTGTTGATTCGCTCAAACCATGACCCGTCTTCTAGTCCTGGGAATAGGTCTGCCTGTTTACCATGCTGATGCAATAGATCGTCCGACACTTTCACACCGTTGATCGTCGCCTTATCGATCATCAACTGCATATACATGAGAATCTCGTCAGCGTCGTTTTCCTCCGTTCGTTGCTTCACTTCGGCCCAGAACTGAGCGCGATCCATGCCAACATCTGGAATGAAGCTCTGTTCCTGTAAGTTTCCTCGCGCGAGAGTGCCATCGAAGTCGTATACGATGGCTGTGCGGCGACGGCGGACCGCAGCTTCGGAATCGACCATTTCGATCCTGGCGGGTAACGACATGGCGAATCTCCTTGATGATTTGAAGAACTAATCCTGTGGCGATGGACGGTGGAATGGCGAAGAAACAGGGAGGGAAATCAATGGGGCTCGTGTTCGGCTACCGCGGGACCATGGGTGCCGAGTGTCACCCCAATCATGGCCTGAGTCACGCTACTCTAGGTGCCGAGCCGAGGCAAGGCGAGAGTCCATGAAGGCGGCCTGGTCGCACTGCCAAGCGCGCTCGCCGTAGCACCGCGGCGTGTCGTTCGAGGTCGGGCCCCCGATGCTGGTCGCCGTCGCCGTAGCCAGACGTTAATGAACAAATCACCAGGGCTCCCACAGGGGTCGGGCACGGGAAGGCTTCCGGCACCGTGAGGAGGCGCGGCTTCTTTGCGCGGGTAGGCGGAGTGCCACGACTCTTCGGAGGCTTATCACGGCGGCCACAAGCGTAATCTATCATTCGACGCGCAACGGCGAGCGGCCGGTCCTGCGGTCAGCTAGCTGCTCCACTGCATCCTCTCTCGTCGGTGCGAGTTGGAATGTCAACGCATCCAGATCTTCTTGCGGCCAGCCGAAAACAGTCGCGAGTCTCCCCGGCGTCATCTTCTGTGACCAGAGAATCGTGAGCGCCTTGTGAAGAACCTGCGAGGTTTCGCGAGCGACCGCATTCGGCTCGACCTTCCTGATCCCGAGCTGTTGGGCCTCGATGCAAACCTGCCGATAGCGCCACGAAGTTAGGAGGTCGGTTTCGTGCATCCGCCGGGCAAGCGCAAGCACGGAAACACCCCATTCCCTCTTTGCTCGAATCAGGCCTGGCAGGCTCTTGAGGGCAGGTTGCTTGGCGACGACACTCGACTGCGGTATCAAGAAGCATGCGGCGAACGCGTCAGCCTCAGCCTCAGCCTTGCGACCGCCCGGCCCTCCGTGCCCGTGCATGACCAGATGACCGAGCTCGTGTGCGGCGTCAAACCTCCCGCGCTCCCCTGACTTCATCGTGTTCAGAAAGATGTACGGACGGTCGGCCCTCCAGAACGAAAAGGCATCAACAGATTCACAGTCCTCCGCCAGCGAAAAAACACGGACGCCCTTCTTCTCCAGAAGGTGAACCATGTTGGTGATGGGCCGGTCACCCAGAGCCCAGTAAGAACGAAGTGTCTCCGCCGCGGACTCGGGATCGGTCTGGTATCGCAGATCCGGCATGTCGGACTTTGGCAGGTCGAATCGCTCATCTAGCCAACCACTCAGCTCTAGCGCCAGTTCGGCTGCGGCCAGTACCCTGTCTCGCTGTCCCGCCTTCATGCGACTCATCGCCCTGAAACTCACACCCGGTGCTGGCAGTGGTTCAGGGTCGTCCCGAAAGAAGAATGCGACAGCGAAGTCGAGTAACCGGGACAGAGTCTCAAGGTGCTCATCGGTCGGCGGATGATCGCCCGACTCGTTGTAGGCAAGGGTCCGTTCGGCGATCCCGCTCTCAAGCGCTAGACGTCGTCTCGTGAACCCGCGTCGCTTTCGGGCTTGCTGAAGCCGCCTAGCGTTGAACGGCATCACGCCTAACCTGCGCGAGGTACGACATCGATGTCCAAGTCGCCAGAGGTATCCTTCGTCGCTCCGTCGTCGAGCGGCGAACGTGGCCTGATGATGATCCGCTTGAGCCAGTCGCTCGCGCGACCGGTCTCGTCCACGTCGAGTGGCAGGGAGAGTTCGGCGAATACCTCGTCCCCGCGCACGTGGATGAGCAGGAACCAGAGCCAAGGGTCGGTCGCACCAGCATCAGACTGGAAAAGCTCTCCCTGCGACTTGTTGATGCGGAAGCCCCGAAGTGAAAGCTCGCCCTTGGGGTTCAGTGTCTTCGGCCAACGGTTCTGGTCACCTGTCTGCGGCGTGCCACTCGAAACGACGATCGCCATCTCGCCGGTAGGGTGGATGGTTCGGCAGAGCCCGCCCCTGTTGTCCATGAGCCACTTCTGCTTCGCCGGACGGTTCTCGATAAGGACCATGCGCAGGGAGCGCGTACCGAGACCGTACTGGTTCCAGCCGGCGTAGCCCGGCGGGTCCCATTGCGTCCAGTTGTTACGGCCCCACTTCGCAGCGTCGATGACTTCAAGCAGCTCGTCCCGATCCAGCCCGAGCCTGTGAAGTTCGGCGTCCACCCCCCAGTACTCGTAGACTACGACGCGTGTCCACCGATGATCCCCGCGGTCATCCCCTGATCTTCTCGGCACATCGTGCTCAGCCATTTCGAACCTTCTTCAGTGGGTCGTTGCAGAATATTGTACCTCAATTGAGGCGCGAAAACAAGCAACGGGCCATCGGACACAAGCTGCTGCCGTCCCTGGAGCGCGCAGCGTACGCGCCCGGCGTACGGGCTCCCGGGGCCCGTCAGAAGCCCTCTTACCGGGATACGTCGCGGAGCCCGGCCTCGATTGGTAGGAAAAGGGGGAAGACGGCGAATGTGCTGAGGTGTCCCAGCGCTGTCCGCGAAGGAGATCAGTCCCCAGGCAATCCAATTCCATCGCGTCGCAGAGAGTACCGGCGGAGTCTGGTTCGCGTTTGCTATTGTGCGAGTCTGGCCAGTCGTTCTCCGAACGCGTGATGGCCGGCGGCCAGCATCCGCAGCACGGCAACCCTTACCGGGACCGTTGATCGGGCGCGCCGGGCCTGCTCCGCCGCAACGTGCGACCCAGTTGGATTGAGCCGAGCGTCCCCATGGCCGACACTCTGAGGGTACGGACACCCATCGCGACAAGCTGCGTCCGATCTCTTCACGCTGTGGTCCCGAAGGCTAAACCGGAGAGGGCCAGGATCCCCGAATCCGGATGGATTCGCCACGTACGTGATGAACTGCTCCAGCAACGCAGCCACTACAGAAGCAGAAACGGCCGCGACGTTCTGACGCCGCCGAATCGGCGAATCCGGTGGGAGGTTGGCTATGTAGCTCGGGTCGTCGAGGCTGCCGTCGCGCTCAACCTGGACGAGCGCTGGATCATACTGCCCCAAACAAGCTAGGCAGGGACGGCCGGGTCTCACCACAGTCGAACTCCAGTACGCGTTGCGCAGTGAGCCGTCCACGTTCCGAAACGCGGTCATCCCGCCCTCGACAACCGGGATGAGATCGGCGTGAGCGATCACGTTGAGAACATGCCGGGGCCAGGGCCGGTCAACGCAGGAGAAGATTAGATCGAAGTCGAGTAGGCGGTTCAGACCCTCGGGCTCGCAGATGCTCAGCTCGTGAAACTCGTGTCGCGGCGTTGCTGCCGTCGAACCCTCAGCCAATAGCCGTCGAGCGACATCGGCCTTTGATTTCCTGAGAAACGCATCCATACGCGATGCGCCACGAAGCCGATCGAGGTTGACGGACTCGACCGTGTCGAAGTCGAAGACGCCGACGCACTCGAGCCCGGTACGAGCGAGCACGTCGGCAATTGCCATCCCAACACTCCCCACACCGGCTACCGCCACCCTCAGACGGGCGATCTTCGCCTGTATTTCCTCGCCCCAGGTGTGAACGGTGCGATCCTGCATTACCGAAGGCTGGGGCACTTGCAAGATGCTGTCGTCG
This sequence comes from Longimicrobiales bacterium, assembly GCA_965221785.1. Lineage (GTDB taxonomy): Bacteria > Gemmatimonadota > Gemmatimonadetes > Longimicrobiales > Gaopeijiaceae > BD2-11. Next base: position 1,897,090 of record CBDCSR010000003.1, on the reverse strand, counting down.
AAGGTGGCTCCGAAGGTGGCACCGACCGTCCTCACCGTCTCACAAGGCACGGGAGTGACCTCGCGTCCGGTACCCTGCCACACGCGCGCCGACCAGCACCGATCTCCCGCAAGAGTGAGACCCACCAGAGGCAGTCCGGTCAGCTCGCGGGCCAGATTAGCGATTCGCCTTTCCGCGATCCGATCCGTCTCGTTCAGCGACTGCCAACCTGTGCCCCTCGGATGGCTGTGCATGAAGGCAAGACCGACCTCGGCAGCCGCGGCTTCCTGGGCGGCCCTCAACGTGTATTCGGGTTCAAACGATGCGTTGCCGTGGACGAGCCTCTCGCCGCGGCCTGGAAGGATCGCCTGACGCAGTATCGCCGTCCACCTCCGTCGACCGGTCGATGGCCGCCAAGTCCCAAAACACAGATCCTCCTGGGCGTCCTCCCGTAGCAGATGGCTCGCGAGCTCCGCCTGTGTCGATCCAGTCATCGCAACCGACCGACGTATGCTCACACCAACGTTGCCGCGAGAAAAAGCGAACGTGCATGGGCGAGCCATTCCTGAGCTGCGTTGTCACCACCCTTCCAACTCGGGTGCGGCCGGCTCCACCTTCGCCAGCCGTCTCCGAGATCCGACGATTTTCCCGCGCCTTCCGGCAACGCTAGCTCCTTTCGGAGGTGCAGCCAGTGAGGCGGGATGTTCGGAAAATCGTCCGGAGGATCGGCGCCCACTACGCTCAGATCAGGGCGTTCGGTGATGGCGATATCCAGTTCCACCACGACGAGCGAACCCCGCTGCTTCGGTCTGAGGCCGAGCTCCGCCAGCCCTGCCATGAAACCCTTCAGCCCAGCCATCGTCAGACGACCGGCGTGGTGCCGTTGTAGATGGTGACGAAGCGCGCGTCAGGCTTGATGAGCACGTCAACGTCATCGGGCAGCTTCCTCACGGTTCCTTGAGGACCGACTAGGCCGAGGTCGTGATCCTTGGGATCGACACCGGCCAGGCGAAGGAGGTCCGCCACCTTTTGGTGTCGATCGTCCGTCGTGTACTCCACGCCGTCGATCTTGAATGTCACGGGCTTCGGGTCAGGCTTCTCTTCGGGCTTCGGGTCAGGCTTCTCTTCGGGCTTCGGGTCAGGCTTCTCTTCGGGCTTCGGGTCAGGCTTCTCTTCGGGCTTCGGGTCAGGCTTCTCTTCGGGCTTCGGGTCAGGCTTCTCTTCGGGCTTCGGGTCAGGCTTCGTAGTCATGAAACGACACTCCATGTTCGGTGAGCCCATGCGGGATTCGGCCGCGTGCCGCGACGCCCTCATGGTGCTCGGCGACTTGCTACCGCGGACCAGCCCGCGATAGGTTGGAAACACTAGGAGTAATATATCGTGGTAGCGATGCAGGTCAAGACGATGCCAACCCCCCTCCTCCACAGCGACTCAGGCCCATGAGCGATTTCGGCAGGCGCCTGCAGGAGATCCGGACCGACGCGGGACTGACTCAGAGCAGGCTTGCCCGCGCTCTGAACACCTCCCAATCCGCGATTTCGCAGATGGAGCGCGGTGAACGTGAGCCGTCGTTCCAGATGCTGAGAAGGCTGGCTCGGGCTCTAGGCGTGAGCCCCGGGCACCTCCTCGGAAGAGATGTCGATGAGCTATCGCCAGTTGAGCAGGTTCACTTCCGCCAGTACAGAAGTCTGCCGGACGAGGCGAAGGAGGAAATCCGTAACTTCGCGGAGTACCTCAGTCAGAAACACACCAAGCCAGGGTGACCCATGCCCATCCGACCAAGTCGGAACGGCCGGCGCATCGCCCAGCTTTTCCGGCGGGCACGTGGATTGTCGGACGGGGCCAGGGCTTGCGATCTGGATGGAATCCTCGCCGAAGACGGCATCGAGGTCGTTGAATCCGAGGTCCGAGAACCCGGCTACACGGCTTGCCTCGTTAGGCCGGCCCCCGACTTGCCCGCCGGCATCATGCTCGCACCCGGTCAAAACCACGGCCGCCGACGGTTTTCGATCGCCCACGAACTGGGTCACTACCACATTCCAACCCACAAGGATCGTGCGACCGGGTGGTGCGGCGACGCCGATATGACGGCTGGTGCGCACGGTGGGGGGATCCTTGAGCGGGAGGCCAACGACTTCGCGACGGAGCTTCTCATGCCTCGGCATCTATTCTCCCGGGACGCCCGGGGCCGAGACCCCGCCTTCCGGGAGATCGGCGAGCTGGCGGAGCGTGACATGTACGATGTCTCCCGTACCGCAGCCGCACTGCGGTATGTGGAGGTCACGCGCTCGGCTTGCAGTCTGGTTTGCGCTCGCGACGGAGTTATCGAGTGGGTAGCCAAATCCAAGAACTTCGTTTACCGGATTCCGTGGCGGGGCGATGCGGTGCCGGCAGAGAGCCACGCAAAGGCCGTCTTCAACGGGGAAGAGGCAAACGAAGAGGCTGAACCTCTCGATCCCTATACGTGGCTCGAGATCCAGCAAGACCAGCCCGTCGAACTCTTTGAGAGCACGCTGGCGATTCCGCGCCAGTCCCAAGTGCTTTCTCTTGTCTGGGTCGAAGCCGAAGCGGATCGCGTATAGGACCCGCTACCATGTCCATGGGTCGTCACGGCCAATCTGGACGGTTCGGCGCTCCGCGCGGTTGCTGGTCCGGTCCCGGTGGACTGGGCTGCAAAGAGGCGGTGATGGATTGATGATGAGCCTGTCTCGCGTTTGGAGAACCTGTGACCACCGTTGTCCGGGCGACCTCTGCGACGATGAGCATCGAGACACTCCCTACGCTGCTTGCCTACCAGCGGGTTGCGCCCTTCTCCTGGTCTGCGGGCCCCGCGTGCCCATCACTCGCCCTTTGTCGGCCTGCAGGCGCGCCTCCGCCTCCCAGATCGCCGCCAGCCGGTCCTCGCGCCGCTTGAGATCTCAAGCGGAAAGCTAGTCCGATCCGTAGAATGCGATCGTCGTCGGTCTTCATCGCGGATACATCCGCCCGTCGCCGTCTGGAGAGGGGTACCAGGTGATCGGCGTCTACACGAACGAGCCGTCCATCCATCTCCGTGATGCGCGGACCAGCGAGATGCACCAGGGGGCCCTACTGACGGTCGGATCGATGGCTCTCGGTAGCCGCATGAAGGAGCGTTACAGCCGGTTCGACGATGCCAACCGAGCATTCTACGCGACCGCGAGCGGGTGACGTTAGCCGTCCCAGCATTCCTACATTCTGGGGTGTGCTCGTCCCACGAGATCCAGCCGTGTCCCGTGCTGACGCCGTGCGAGCCGCCGGAGCGCCAAGTGATAGGAATAGTGATAACGTGAGGTATGACCGTACAGCTATTCCGTTGTATTGCAATGTGTTAGAGTAATGGATCAACTCCAACATGCAGGTGGTGTACATGGCTGTCGGTCCTGTTCTGAACATTCCCGCTCGACAATAGTACCTGCCAAGGGCTGTCGAACCACCTCAAACCCCTCAGCAGAGAGCCGATACGTGAACGAAACAGCGGTCCGGCTGTCGGGCGTCACCAAGTCGTTCGGGGCGCACACCGCAGTTTCCGACTTCGACCTCGACATCCCCAGGGGCACGATCCTCGGATTGCTGGGCCCGAACGGTTCGGGCAAGACGACGACGATCCGCATGATCATGGCCATCCTGCTGCCGGACGAGGGCTCGGTCGAACTGCTCGGCGGCTCACCCGACATGAAGCGCAGGAGCCGGGTGGGGTATCTCCCCGAGGAACGGGGCGTCTATCCGAAGATGAAGGTGATCGAGCAGCTCGTCTTCCTCGGTGAACTCCGGGGTCTGGCGCGGCGCGATGCGCAGCGGCGGGCGGCGCAATGGCTGGATCGGCTCGGTCTCGAGGACTGGGCGGCCAGGAAGGTGCAGGACCTCTCGAAGGGGATGCAGCAAAAGGTTCAGTTCATCGGGACCATCCTTCACGACCCGGACCTCCTCATCCTCGACGAGCCTTTCAGCGGGCTTGACCCGATCAACCAGGACGTGCTGGAGTCGATCGTCCGCGAGGAGAGGGAACGCGGCAAGACCATCCTCTTCTCCACCCACCTCATGGAACAGGCGGAGCGGCTGTGCGAGCGCGTCTGCATGATCTCCAGGTCCCGCAAGGTGCTCGACGGCGACCTCAGGGAGCTCAAGCGGCGGGAGCGGACGGGCGCGATGGCCGCGGAGTTCGAAGGCGACCCCGACTGGCTCCACCGGGCAGGCGTCGTCGATGCCGAGAAAGTGGACGGCGCCTGGCACATTCCGCCGAGCCGGATCTCCTACCACGAGCTGCTCGGCGCGGCCCTGCGCGAAGGGGTGAACCTGCGCCGCTTCGAAGTGCTGGAGCCCCGCCTGCACGAGATCTTCGTGCGCCACGCAGGGGAGGAATCGGCCGAACCGGCGATGCGGCCGAATGGAGGCGCGCGGTGAGGCAGGTCTGGGTAGTGCTGCGGCGGGAGTACCTGGAGCGGGTCAGGACGAAGGGATTCATCATCGGCACGATCGCCCTTCCGCTCTTCATGATCGGGATCATGGGGCTCAACATCTTCATTGCCGTGCGGGCCGCGGACTCCGACCGGGAGCTGGCCCTGGTGGACTTCACGGGAAGCATCGGCGATGAGGTGGCCGAGCGGCTCGACGGACTGGGCTACGATGTCGAGGTGATGGGCCCGGAGGTCAGCCTGGAAGAGCTGGAGCGTCAGGTCATCGACGATGAACTGGAAGCCTACCTCGTGCTCGACGACCTCACGCTCTCGGAGGGGGTGTTCGCCTACCACGGCAAGGACTCGCCCGGCAACACGCGCGTGGCCCTCTTCGAGTCCGCGGTGAACGATGTCGCCCTCGACAACTACCTGGCCACGATCAGTACCGGGGAAGGCCTGCGGTCGCTCATCGAAGGCGGGCGGCTGGAGTTCGAGTCGGTCGTCGAAGTGGAGGACCAGGCGGAGGCCGAGGCGGCCCGGGTGTCGGGGATGGCCTTCGGCTTCGGAGGCGCCTTCTTCCTGTACATGGCGATGCTGCTCTACGGCGCCTTCGTGCTCCGGTCCGTCCTCGACGAGAAGAGGAACCGGGTGGTGGAGGTCGTGATCTCGTCGGTTACGCCGTGGCGGCTGCTGCTGGGCAAGGTGCTCGGCGTGGGATCGATGGGACTGACCCAGATGGGCATCTGGGCGGCATGCGCCGGCATTCTGGTTCTCGTCGCGGCACCGATTATCGCGGTCCGGATACCGACCGCGGACCTTGCGCTCTTCACGCAGGTCCTGCCGGGGCCCGGCGCCCTGGTGCTCCTCACCGTCTTCTTCCTTCTCGGCTACTTCCTCTATGCGTCGCTGTTCGCCGCGGTCGGGGCCATGTGCGCCACCGAGGAGGAGGCCGGCCACGCCCAGTTCCCGGTGATCATGCTCCTCATCATCCCGTTGATCCTGCAGTCGGCCACCCTCGGGGGAGGCTCGTTGCCGTGGATGGACTGGGTAGCGCTCTTTCCATTCTTCAGCCCCATCATGATGTTCCCGCGCGCATTGCAGGGAGCGGTGCCCTGGTGGATGACGGGGCTGTCGCTCGTCTTCATGGCCGGGGCCGTGGTGGGCACGTCGTGGGTGGCGGGCAGGATCTATCGCGTCGGGATTCTCATGCAGGGGAAGCGGCCCACCCTTGGCGAGCTGGTGAGGTGGGTGAAGGAGGCCTGATCGGGCTTACTCGTGCCGCTTGAGCCAGGCACGGAGGCGCTCGGTCTCCCCGGCCGCGGACGGATCGAGTTCCGCCTGGTGGAGCCGGCTCCGCACGACGAACAGGTCCATCTCGTCCGGCGGGGTGTCCCGTTCGACGATTCCCTGCACCTTGCGCAGGAAGAAGCTGCCCCAGTCCGGCCTGCGCCCATCGATGTCGGTGAACCCGTACTCCCTCGCCAGCGTCCAGCTTGAGTGGAGCTCGCCGCTCTTCCGGGCGACGTCGGGATCGGCGGCGAGCGCCGCGATCGCGCGGCCGACGAAGCACGGTGTCTCGGACTCTGCAAAGTACTCGTCCTTCTCGATGGCCTCGCGCCAGTTGGACTCGGTGACCCCGAAGTGGTCGAGCACCGCCTCCGAGCGCAGGAAGCCGGGGGTGACCGCCAGCGCCGTCACGTTGTACGCGTGGAGGTCGCCGGCCATGGCGTAGGCGAGCCGGATCACCGCGTTCTTCGCGAGGTCGTAGAGGAGGTTGCCGCGGTAGCCGAAGGTGTCGCCGTCCGTTACTTCGACGATGAGCCCGGCGTTGCGTTCGACCATCAGCGGCACGCCGTGGCGGCTGGTGATGATGTGGGTGTGGACGGCGCGCTCGAGCAACTCCTTGCCCCTGGCAATGGAGAGCTCCCAGAAGGGCGTGCCCCACTCGGTCAGCGCGTCGCCGCCCCAGATGTCGTTGACCAGCACGTCGAGCCGCCCCGCCTCCACGCGCACGCGGGCGAAGAGCCGCTCGACCTCCGACTCGATGGTGTGGTCAGTGCGGACGGCAATGCCCCGGCCTCCCTCGGCCGTGACCAGCTCCGCGGTCTCCTCCAGGGTTTCCGGGCGCCCCGGGGTCGCAGGATGGCCACGCACGCTGCGTCCGGTGCAGTAGACAGTGGCGCCCGCGGCCCCCAGCATGCGCGCGATGCCGCGTCCGGCGCCGCGCGTGGCGCCGGCGACGACGGCCACACGATCCTGGAGCGGACGGTCCGGCACTGCCGCCTCCTTCGATGAAGCGTGTCAAATTGGTCTTGGCCGATCGCAGAGAAGATAGCGTGTCGCAAAGCGCAAAAGGCATTGGCGACCGCGAGCCGGCGAAGCTCCGGCATGAAGGGGTGAACATCCTCCACGACTTGCACATGCGGGACGCGTGCACCCATCGTTGCCTGCGCCGGCGATCGACCAGCGATGGCGGACCGCAGCCGTGTTCGCTGGGCAGGACGGAAACGAAGTCCATGGAATGGACCACAGCACATCACGGGAGCGGGAGGCTCGTCGCGGCTCTCGCGGTCATGCTGGCGGCTGCAGTTGCGTGCGTCCCGGATTCGACCGAGACCGGCCAGTGGGCGGGCACGGTGTACGACAGCGCCGGCATAACGATCGTCTCGAACCCCGAGAGCGGAATCTGGACGCCGGAGACGGCGTGGACGCTCGAAGAAGACCTGCGCATCGGCGTGGTGAACGGAGATCCGATGCGGGAGTTCGGGTCTGTCGGCGGCCTGGCGGTGGACGAGGCGGGCCGGATCCTTGTTCTTGACGCGATAGACCGCGAAATCCGGATCTTCGACGCCGGTGGGGGCTTCGTCATCGCCTTCGGCCAACCGGGCAGCGGTCCAGGCGAACTCGCCTCGCCATCGGCCGTCCTGATGGGGCCGGGCGACACGATCATGGTGCCGGATGTCCGCAACGGACGGGTGCAGCGGTTCCTGTCGGACGGCTCGCCGGCCGGACAGGCCCCGATGGACCTGGCGAGCGGAATCCCCGTGGACTGGAATGCCCGGGATGGGCTTCTGCTGGAAGAAGTCAGGCCACATCCCTCATCGCCCAACGGAACAACGCCCCCGAACCTGGTGCTGCTCCGCAACAGCGGCGGCGAGGTCATCGATACGCTGCTGAAAACGGAGAGCAGTGGATCGCTTTCCTACCGGGACGGCATGCCGCGCATGGTCGCGTTCTCGCCGGAGCCACGATGGGCGCTGCTCGAAGATGGACGACTGGCCAGCGGGCGGCTCTCGGCCTACCGGTTTGAAATCCGGGACCAGAGTGGGCGGCTGCAACGCGTCGTGACGAAGGTCTTCACGCGGAAGCCGTTGCGCGACTCCGACCGGCAGGCGCTGCGCGAGCGCATCCGCGGCGTCTACGGGCGGAGCCCCCTTCCCGCGGACCAGGAACACATGATCCGCACCATGGAGTTCGGAACTCATTTTCCGGCATTTGCAACGCTGTTCGGCGGCCCCCACGGAACGCTCTGGGTGCAGCAGGCGCTTCAGGTCTCCTCGTTTGAGCCGGACGAAATGGCCGGCTTCGGGCTCCACGCCATCGCCGCGCCGGAGTATGACGTCTTCAGCCACGAAGGACGCTACCTCGGGACCGTGACGCCTCCCGGGAACTTTGCTCCATTCCTGGCCAGAGGGGATTACCTATACGGCGTTCATCGAGATGATCTGGACGTGCAGTACGTGGTGCGGCTGCGGGTCCTGCGGTGAACACTCCGCTGACGATGATCCGCACGGCGAGGCGTGCCGACGATCTCACGGGGATGAAGATGAAGATTCGTGCATCACTCACAGCGAGCCTGGCTGCCATGGCGACGTTCATGGCCGCCGCCGGCTGCGACTCCGCCTCCCCCGCAGTTCACACCATACACACCGACTCGGCCGGCATCTCCATCGCTACGGCCATCGAGCCGCTGTGGGAGTCCGGTGAAGGCTGGATCGTCGAACCCGAGCCTCTCCTCGAAATCGGCACCGTCACCGGCGCGCCCGAATTCCTGTTCACCGATGTAGTCGCGGCCGTGCGTCTGAGCACTGGCGACATCGTGGTGGCGGAGCGCGCCGCCTCGGAGCTGCGCAGCTACGACGCAGCGGGGAACTTCCAGTGGCGGGCGGGACGAGACGGGGAGGGACCAGGCGAATTCAGGAGTCTTGACTTCGTCGGTACCACGGCCGGCGATTCTCTGGTGACCTACGACGGAGCGCTGTTGCGCGCCCAGCTCTTCGACCCGCAGGGCCGCCTGGCGCGAACCTACCGGGTGGCCATTTCCGAGGGCGAGGCCACCGGCCGAGGCGTTTTGGCCGACAAGGCGGTGGGTGTCGTGGACGGCCGGCTCATCGTGCGCTTCATCGAATACGGCGAAAGGATACCCATCGGCGTCGTACGATGGCCCCCGGAGCAGGTGGCGGCGCTGGATCTTGCGGACGGCACCGTGAGGTCGCTGATCGAGCGGCCGGGCCGGGAAGCGAATGTGGAGGCCCGGGAGGAAGGGCGCTATTCGCACGGCACGTATGTCTTCGCCAATGGACCCGAGTACGGTGCCGCGGCCGGGCGTCTCGCCGTGATCGACACGGAGGCCTGGTCGGTGCGCCTGATCTCGCCTCACGACGGCACGGTCACCGCGGTCCTTCGGCGTGAAGTGGCTCCCCGTGAGGCGACCAACGCCCTCTTCGAACGCCACTTGGACGGCATCGTGGAAATCGCCTTCGCGGATCCGGACCAGGCCGGCGCGGAACGGGTTGCGGGGCTGCGGCGGATGTGGCGTGGTCGGCTGCGGGCGCCGCACCTCCCCGTTCTCCGTTCCATTCACGTGGATGGCACCGGGCATCTGTGGCTCCAGCCGTACTACGTAGCCGGCGCCGAGCCGCCGCCCTTCGAGATCCTCGCCCCCGACGGCGCCTGGCTCGGGAGCGTTACGCTGCCCCCCGGGCTCCACCGGGCCTTCATCCAGTACCAGGCGCCCTACATGGAGATCGGCGACGACTACGTTCTCGGCGTCTGGACCGACGATCTGGACGTTCAGTACGTCCGCATGTACCGGATCAGCAAGACCTCAGCCGATCGCGGGTGAGCCATCCTCGCCCGTCCGGATCCGGTAGCACTCTGCCAGTTCAAGCACGAAGATCACACCGTCCCCGATGTTCCCGGTGCGCGCGCCCCTGATGATCGCCTCCCTGGTCCGCTCCAGGAAGTTGTCGTTTACGGCGATCTCGAAGCGCACCTTCTTGCGGAGCCTCACCTCGAAGTCCGCTCCCCGGTAGGTCTCCGTGAACCCTCCCTGCTGCCCGCAGCCGAGGGCGTTGGTCACCGACATCCGGTTCACCTCCACCTCCGCCAGAGCGTCCTTCACGCTGTGCAGCCGATCGGGCTGAACGTATGCAATCACGAGTTTCATCATGCACTCCCGTCTGGTGTGGGTGGTCTCAGCGAGCCGTGAAGATCGTGTAGTCCGGGTAGGCTTCCATGTTGTGCTCCGCGAGGTCCAGACCCCGCCGTTCCTCCTCCGGGCTGACCCGGAGACCGACGGTACTTCTGAGGAGGAGGAAAATGAGCGCGGCGGCGGGGAAGGCGATGGCGCCGCAGGCCACCACCCCCACCAACTGGGTGAGGAGGCTGTGGTCCGCGCTGAAGATCCCCACGGCCAGCGTCCCCCAGACGCCGCACGTCAGGTGCACGGAAATCGCCCCGACCGGGTCGTCGAGTTTCGCGCGGTCGAAGGTCTCGACGGAGATGACGACGATCACCCCCGCGGCCAGGCCGATGATGACCGCGGCCGTAACGCTCACCACGTCCGCGCCGGCCGTGACCCCCACGAGCCCGGCGAGCGCCCCGTTCAGGACCATCGAGGCGTCCGGATGCCGGTGCACGACCCAGGTCGTCGCCATCGCTCCGACGATGCCGGCGGCAGCCGCGAGCGAGGTCGTGACGAGCACATAGGAGACCAGTCCCGGATCGGCGCTCAGCACCGAACCCCCGTTGAACCCGAACCAGCCCAGCCAGAGGAGGAACATCCCCATGACGGCGAGCGGGAGGTTGTGGCCGAGGATCGGCCGGATCTCGCCGTTCACGTATTTGCCGAGCCTGGGGCCGAGGAAGATCACGCCCGCGAGCGCCGCCCAGCCGCCCACGGAGTGGACGATCGTCGAACCGGCGAAATCGTAGAACCCCAGCGCGTCCAGCCAGCCGCCGCCCCACTTCCACGACCCGACCACGGGATAGACGAACATGACGTAGATCGTCGCGAAGAGCAGGAATGAACCGAGCTTCACCCGCTCGGCCACGGCCCCCGACACGATCGTCGCCGCCGTGGCCGCGAACATCGCCTGGAACAGGAAGTCGGTCCAGTAGGTGTAGCCCGGGTTGTACTCGGCCGTCACCCCGGCGGCATCCGTCCCGACGCCCATCCCGGTGAAGCCGAGGAACCCGCCGAGCGCGAACTCCTCGGGATACATCAGGTTGAACCCCACCAGGGTGTAGGTGAGCAGCCCGATGGCGATGATCCCCATGTTCTTGAAGAGGATGTTCACCGTGTTCTTCGACTGGGTCAGCCCGGATTCCAGGGTGGCGAACCCCAGGTGCATGACGAAGACGAGGAAGGTCGCCACCATCATCCAGGTGTTGTTGACGGCGAAAAGCGCGTCGGCCGCCGAGGCTGTCTGCGCGGCGGCCGAGTCGGGAAAGGCGGCGAGGAGCGTGATTGACGGTGCGAGCGTCATGAGGAACCGCATGGTTCACCTCCCGGGCGTCGGTGCGGCGTGGGGTGTGCGTCGGCTTCGGTCCGCGGGCTGCTCGTCCGCGATCCGGTACGGTGCGGTGCATAGGCAAGCGACGTGCCGGGGGAGGCACAATGCGCCCAACCTGTTGCCGTGTAATCGCTTGTGAGACAGGAAGCAGCTGGACCGAGGCACGGCCGGAGGAAGTGAATCCTACATTTCGGTAGGATTGTGCGGCGACCTACAGAAATGTAGGTCGCGGGAGGTCAGCTTCCGGCGAGGCCGTACTTGGCGACGCGGAGCCCCATCACCCGCTCCGTGATGCCGAGTTGGCGCGCCGCCGCGGCGCGATTGCCGCGGCTCACCTTGAGCGCGTCGACGATCAACTCCTTCTCGAGCGCATCCAGCTGCACCTTGAGCGGCCCCGAACGCTTGTCCCCCGGGGTGGCCATCTGGAGGCTGGGCGGGAGGAGGCGGGCGTGGATCACGTCGCCGTCGGCCAGGAGCACGGCTCGCTCGATGGCGTTCTCCAGCTCCCGCACGTTCCCCGGCCAGTGGTATGCCATGAGGAGATCGATGGCCGGGGTGGACAGGCGTACGATCTCGCGCCCGTGGCGCCTGTTGTATTTCTCGACGAAGTGGTCCGCGAGCAGGATGATGTCGGTCCGGCGGTCGCGCAGCGGCGGCACGTGGATCGGAAACACGTTCAGCCGATAGTAGAGGTCCGTGCGGAAGCGGCCGTCCTCGATGTCCGCCTCGAGATCCCGGTTCGTTGCGGCAACGATTCGGACGTCGGTCTTGAGCATCCTGTTCCCGCCGACCCGTTCGAACTCGCGCTCCTGCAGCACGCGCAGGAGGCGGATCTGCACCGAAGGGGGCAGGTCGCCGATCTCGTCCAGGAAGATCGTTCCGCCCGCGGCCCGCTCGAAGCGGCCCGCCCGCTGCTTCAGCGCACCCGTGAACGCGCCACGCTCATGGCCGAACAGCTCGCTTTCGACGAGCGCCTCGGGGAGCGCCGCGCAGTTGACGCGGACGAAGGGCCCGCGGGAGCGGCGGCTCCCGTAGTGCACGGCCTGGGCGATCAGCTCCTTGCCGGTACCGCTCTCCCCGCGGATCAGCACGGTGGCGTCGCTCCCCGCGACCTGGCCGATCATCTCGAACACCGGGACCATCTCGCGCGAGTTGCCGACGATGTTGTCGGGCCTGTACCTGTCGGCCAGCTCCCGCCGAAGCCGCCGGTTCTCGGCGACCAGTGCCTTCTCCTCCTCGGCGAACTGCCGGAGACGCACGGCGTGGGCGATGAGGGACGCCAGCACCGAGAGGACCTGGATGTCCTCGTCGAAGGCGGCCGCCTCCGCGCACGGGCGCTCGGCGCTCAGTGCTCCGATCGTCTCGTTGCCGTGCCGCACCGGGACACAGACGAAACCGGCCTCGTTGCGCTCCTCCAGCGGGCGGGCCCGGCTGAGAAAGCGAGGCTCGGTGGCGACGGACGGAATAACGACCGGGACGCCCGTCTCGACGACGCGTCCAGTGACGCCTTCGCCGAGCCTGTATCGGGCGCGCTCACGCTGGTCGTCCGTCAGACCCACGGCCTCCTGGAGCAGGATCTCGGATGTCCGGCGGTTGAGAACGGTGAGCGTCGCGCACTCAAGCTCCAGGTGCCGCGAGAGAGCTCCGAGGATGGGCCGTACCGACGAGCCCAGGTCGGGCGTCTCGTCCAGGATGGTGCTGACCTCGCGGAGGAGCGCGAGGGGGTGGGACGCGGCCGTCATCGCCCCGGCGTCCCCGTCGGCGCTCCCAGTACGAAGTCCCGTCGGTAGTACGGCGTACCGCGCTTCACGGTGAGTTCCACCGAGCGCAGGCTCTCCGGCCCAGCCAGCGGGTCCTCCCGCAGGAAGACGATGTTGGCGTGCTTGCCGGGCTCGATCGTTCCGATCGCGTCTTCGAGCCCCAGTGCGACCGCGCCGTGATGGCTGGCCGCCCTGAGCACTTCCAGCATCGGCATGCCCACGTCGTTGTGCAGGTGGCGGATTTCGTCGAAGAGTGCCGGGAAGTCGGAGACGGGCGGCGTCATGCCGTCGGTTCCGGTCGCGACCATGACGCCCGCTTCCCACGCCCGGCGGGTGAGCGCGACCGCGTCGGCCGTCTCGCATCCGGCACGTACGCCGCGGCGGCGCCGGTCGATGGGCGGCTGCGGGAGCGCTGCCCGCGCGCTGTCCGCCGCTTCACCGGGACGGGGCGCGTTGACCGTGTCGATCGCCGCCATGCGCCTCAGCCCCACCTGGACGACGACCCGGATGGTCGCGTCCAGCACCGTGCCGTTCCGCCGCATGAGCGCAAACACCGAATCCACCGCCGGGTGGTTCAGGTCGACATCGACGAACCCCGAGCGGCGCCCCTCCTGTCCCTCGCGAAAGACGCCGTCGGGGATCGCCGCGCTGCCGATGCTGCAGACGTGGGACATCGAGCGCACGCCCGTCCCGGCCACTTCGAGCGCCCGTGCCGGCCCGACATGCGTATGCGACCACACGGGGATGCCCTGCCGACCGGCTTCGGCGGTGATCGCGGCCAGCAGGTCTCCGTCGATCGCCGCATAGGTCTTGATGCCGGTGGCCCAGGTGCCCCGCGCCAGCGCTACCGCCTGCGCAAGGTCGGTGTCCTCCGTGACGGCCTGCATCCACGACACCTCCCCGGGCGTCTCGCCCGCCGCCGACGAGACCGTGCGCGGATCCGTGAAGAACTCCGGCCCCGCCATGAGGGCCGAGAAGTACAGGTCAGGGGCGTCGATCTCCTTGACCAGGGAGGCGCGCTGCAGATCCATGAGGGAGCGCACGTCGCCCGCCATGTCGCGCGCCGTCGTGATCCCCGCATACAGTTGGCGGTTGAGGATGAACTCGGCCCGGGCGCGGCTGGCCACCGTGGCCACGTGAGTATGCGATTCGATCAGACCGGGGATGGCGAACCATTCGCTCGCATCGATCACCTCGGCGCCCTCGCGTACCGCTTCCGCGACTTCCCCCGCCGGGACGACGGCGGCGATCGCCTCGCCCTCCACGACGATGGCGATGCCGGTCCGGGCCCCGGTTCCCGTTCCGTCGATCACGGTCGCGCCCTCGAAGATCGTCCGGGTCGGCGCGGCTTGCTGCACCCCTGGTCCGGCCTGGGCCGCGAGCCCTCCGGCCGACGCGAGCGCGATGATGATCGGGATGATGCCCGCTCGCTTGATCATGGCGTGCTCCGTTGTCATCTGGTCTCCGAGACGGCGAAGACCTCCACCTTCGGCCAGGGGTGGTTCGCGAACAGGGCCATCTGTCCTCCGGCCAACTCAATCAGAACGCGATACGGAGAGTCGATCTCGCGAACCGCGCCCGAAGTCACGTCGAGCAGATAGCTTTGTATCGCCTTCGGTGCATCCGCTTCTACGGCTTCCCGATCGTACAGGCTCAACTGAACCAGGAGGTTCGAGGCGAACGGCGCCACCGCGTGCAGCATGTGCATTTCGGTCACTCCGGGCGTAAGCCCCAGCGACACGGAACCCGATCCGGAATCCTCCACGATGCCCATCGGCTTGTGGTTCGGCAGCCGGGCGATCCAGCGCAGCGCGCCATCCCCTCCGTACAGGTGGATTTCATTCAGGCGCATCGGCACCCAGGCGATGCCATCGACTTCCGGCAGGCAGACGAGGCGTCCCTCCGCCGCCGTGTAGCGAATGAACATGTCGTCCCAACGGTACGGGACGCCGAACGACGCAGCCACCCGGTCCTGCTCGAGGCGATGAATGACGGCGGATGTCTCTTCGCCCACGGCCAGCACGTACAGGCCGTCGTTCATGGAGCAGATATCCAGGGGGAGAAACGGGACCGGAATATCCCGCGCCCACGACCACTGTTCCTCGGCGCGGGCAAACACACGGATGGCCTGCCGTTCGTCCGCCACGTACATGCGGTCCTCGGACAGCGCCAGGCCCAGCGGTATGGCCAGTTCTCCCGGACCCTGGCCCGGCCTCCCGACGCGCACGTGGGACCGCGTCGGGATGTTGAGCACATGCACCGTGGTCAGCTGGTCATCGAGGACGAAGATCTCCTCGCCCCACCGCTTCGCCACCCTGATTCTTCCGATGACGCCGGTCTCCGGGAGGTCGCGCGCTCCAAACCTCACCATGAGCGAGTCGACCTCGACCTCGGGACTCGTCGGGGCGGGCTCATCCCGTGCGCCGACCACCAGACCGGGATTGAATGCGCTGGCCAGACTGTCGGGGACAGGATGATCCACCATCGGCCTTTCGAGGGCGCATGCGGAGGCCAGGCTGCACACCACGATAAGGACCGGCAAGGCCGCCGAACGCCCGGACAGCGCGGCGGTCGGCCGCACTGGACGGTCGCCACCGACGCGCGCCGCGAACGTTCGGCCTGACTTCATCCCGGCTGAACCGCTTCGGAATCCTGCGCGTGCGCGGCGCGGATGAACAGCCGGGCCGACACGACCCAGAGCACGACGAAGAACCCGTTCAGGCCCAGGATCTCAACCACCGAGCTGACCGGCGAGTGCTGCTTGCCGATGGCCAGGGCGATTACGGCCGCCAGCGCCTGCGCGAGCGCCGCCGCGACCAGCGCGCGCGCCATGCCCCGTGCCCGGAAGCGAGCGACCATGGCGCCGACGATCCCAACGGCGATCACGCCTCCGTAGATGCGGTCGAAGGGGTCGCCTTCAACCCCGATCAGGCCGACGGCACCGATGACCCACAGCAGGAGGAATGGCGTGGCGACCGCAGCGCACAGGGCGAATCGGTATGCTGACCTGGCTCCGGACTTCATGGCCTTCTCCGGCTGGAATGACTGAGACACCATGAGTATTATGCCCGCCGGAGGAAAAGCGATCCCGGTTGACTTGTGGGGGCTGGCATGGACAGACGCAACTTCGTGAAATCCTCGGCCGCCGCACTTGGCGCTCTGCCCGTCCTGACCACCGCGCTTCCCGTGCGCGACGGCCCCTTGCACGCGCGCACCGAACCTTCTCCGGTGAGTCCAAGAGGCACTTCCGGCACCTCTCCACAGGCCGCCGGAACCGCCCTCATCTACGATCCGCGCTACCTCGATCACGTGCTCATCCGGCCGGACGGCGGCCGACCGCCGGAGATCCCCGAGCGGTTGGTGCGCATGCGGGCCGAACTGGAGGCGCGCGGCCTCATCGAGGCGACCGTGCCCGTCGCGCCCACCGCCGATCCTCTGCTCCGCATCCGCGCCCACCACACCGGCGAACACGTGGACTCCGTGCGCCAACTGGGTGTGAGCGCAACCGTGGCCGAACTCGCGGTGTCCGGCGCCCTGACCGGCGTGGACGTGGTCGCCGAGGGCCGGGCGCGCAACGTCTTCTGCGCCATCCGGCCTCCGGGGCACCACGCCAACAACACGGGAGCGGAAGAGGGCTTCTGCTACTACAGCAACGCGGCCATCGCGGCGAGGTACGCGCAGGAGATCCATGGCCACGAGAAGGTGCTGGTGATCGACTGGGACTACCACCACGGCAACGCCACCCAGAACGCGTTCTACGACGATCCGTCCGTGCTCTTCTTCTCCTCCCACGACTGGGCCGCGTATCCCGGGACCGGTGATCCGTCGCTCACCGGCGAGGGAGAGGGCACGGGCCTGAACATCAACGTGCACCTGGACTGCGGCTCCAGCGACGCCGACATGCTGCGCTACTGGGACAACGCGCTCTCACCCGCGGTGGCCGCCTTCGACCCCGATTTCGTGATCGTCTCCGCCGGCTTCGACAGCCGCCGCGACGACCTGCTCGGGTGTTTCGACCTTACCGACGACGCCTTCCGGCGCATGACCCGCATGGCGATGGACTACGCCGACAGCTGCTGCGACGGACGACTGGTGTCGCTGCTGGAGGGCGGGTACAACCTGGACGGGACGGCGCTCGCCGCGGCGGCGCACGTGGAGACGCTGCTGGAGCACTGACTCCGGTTCGCAGTGGCGCCCGGTTCGCCTACACCATCCGCGCCAGCACCCCCAGCAGCCGGTCGACGTCCTCGCGGTTGTTGAACATGGCGACCGCGGCGCGCAGCAGCCGCCCTTCCTCCTGAAGGGTGACGTCGATGCCCTCGTCCCCGAGCGCCTTCGCCAGAGTCTCGGGCTCGAGGCCGTGGTAGAAGCTCACGATGGGCGACGGATTGCGCGGCGGGGTGAACAACTGCATCCCCAGCGCCTCCGCTCCGTCGCGCACTACGCCGGCCAGCGCGTGGGTGTGCCCGGCGATGCGATCCAGCCCCACCCCGGCGAGGAAGTCGAGGGCGGCGCCCATGGCGGCCATCGGGCCGTTGGCGAGGCTCCCGTACTCGAACTTGGCGGCGCTCGTCCTCAGGCGGTACCGGTGCCCGGGCAGGGTCTCGGCCACCTGCCGATGCCCGTAGCGGTCGGGCGCCATCCACTCCAGGTGCTCCCGGCGGACGAAGAAAGGCGCGCATCCGAAGTCCGCGTGCAGCCACTTGTAGCCGTTCGCGCCAGCGAAGTCGACGCCCTCCTCGCGCAGGTTCACCGGGAAGGTGCCCAGCGCCTGGACGGCATCGGCGTAGAGATAGGCCCCGTGCGCGTGCGCCAGCTCGGAGAGCGCGGGGAGATCGTGGCGGAAGCCGTTCCGGTTGGAGACCCACGCCACGCTGATGAGCCGGGTGCGCCCGTCCGTCCGGTCCTCAAAGTCCTCGGTGTTGACCACGCCGTCACGCGACGGCACCACGCGCAGTTCGACCCCCATCCGCTGCTCAAGCTGCCGGTAGAGCACGTAGGTGGAGACGAAGTGCAGCTCGTCGACCACGATGTTGTCGCCCTCGCGCCAGTCCAGCGCGCTCGCGACGATGTTCTCCGCGTCGGTCGTGGAGTAGAGGAGGGCGATCTCGTCCTCGTCGGCCCCGAACAGTCCGGCGAATCCGGAGACCGCCCGCTGCCGCGGGGAGGGGCCGGAACCGCCGCCCCGCCGCCGCATCTTGCCGTCCGCGTACGCGTACAGGGCATCGCGCACGGGGATCGGGATGGGTCCGACGGAGGCGGTGTTGAGGTACGCGAGTTCCTCGGTCACCGGGAAGCTGGGGCGGACGCCGAGCGGGTCGTCGAGGGAGGATCTCGCGGACGCCGCGTCGGGAGATGCGGCCGATGCGGGCTCGGATCCCTCGGCGATGCGGGCCGCAAGCCCTCCGGCGGGAAGCGCGGCCAGACCGGCGGCCGCAGTGGTACGGATGAAGTTGCGGCGGTCGAGCGGCTTCATGCGGCTCCTCCCCTGAAAGCGGTCGCCCGCGTCATTCGGGCGCTGGCCGATCGCGACCCGCGAGATCGGGCGCGGACAGGCTAATCGTAGGGAAGGAGAGAAACGCCGGCCAGCCGCAAGCCTACTTGGTGACGAACATCTTGATGACGTTCGAGCGGCCGTTCACCGTTAACTGCAAAAGATAAACTCCGGACGCGACCTGGTTGCCTTCAAGGTCGCGCCCATCCCAGTAGGCTTCGTAGTCCCCCGGTCTTTCGTACTCCATATCGGACACGGGGAAGCCGTCGCTCCCCGGGTTGTGCAGGGCGGTGGGGGAGGCGACCAACTGCTGGAGTACGTTGTAGATGCGAATCGACACGACGACCGGCTCCCCGCCCGAGAACAACTCTTCACCCAAAGAGAAGGGGATACGGGTCTCCGGGTTGAACGGATTCGGATAGTTCTGACGCAACTCGAATCCGGGATTCTGCTGGCGTCCCCGATCACCCGTTTCCTGGGCCGACATAGGGTCCAGACCAGCGAGCGGAATGAGGAGGAGGCCTGTCAAGACGCGTAGGAAGCGTCTCATATCAACCCCTCCGCACAGTTTTTTCTGTGCAGTAGCTTAGGAACGATAGCCCTCCCAGGCATCCTGGAAAAAATGAGTCTGCACCACCAAGGCATCGTACGAGGGCCTGGCCCTCTTTGTCAACATCGACGGGCGCCAGCGTGAGGTGTCTTGCTGCCCCAATAGGACACCACACAAGCCCGAAACGTTCACCGCGGATTCATCCACGGACTGACAGCCGGGATACGCGTCGCTCACAGGCTCGGGCTCGGGCTGTCGGACACGTCCCTCCCGCCGCCGCGCCGAACCGTGACCCCGAGCCGGTCGAAACAGGCGAGCAGAGGGAGGAGGTGACGGCGGGTGACCGGCAGAACCTCGCGGAAGTCCGCGGGACCGAGGCCGGATCGGCCACCGAGCCGTTCCTGTACCTCGCGGGCGCCCTGCCTGACCGCGTCCGCGTCGGCGAAGAAATCGTCGTTCAACACGACGATGTCGCCGGCCTGTTCCATCAGCTTGAGGATGGGCCAGAGATCGGGATGGTCGCGGAGTGCGGCGGGAAGGTCGCGGATGGAGGGCGGTGAGAGGCCCGCAGCCCGGTACTGCTCCGCCAGGCCTGACCGCACGTCTTCCTGCTGCGCGGTGAGGGAGGGCGTGAAACCGGGTTCGCGCACCAGGTCGCGGCGGACCTCCAGTTCGCCCTTTTCGGCCAGGTGCGCGAGCAGGGCATCGGCCAGTTCCGCGCCCGCGCCGTGGGGCAGAGCGTCGCGCGCTTCGGCGAGGGGCATGCCGGGTCGAAGTGGCTGGGCTCGGTGGTAGCGGGCGACCTGGCGGCGGAGCAGACGGCGGCCCTCGTCGGCCACGGTTCCGGAATAGAGCGCCCGGCCGGTCGCGAAGCCCGTCTCGCCCTCGCCGGAGGCAAGCGTCCCGGGTGGATCTCCGGTGCGGATGGGGAGTTCCTCGTCCGGGACGCCCGCCCATCCCGCCAGGTTGAGCACCGCTCGGCGGCGACCGTCCGGGTCCGGCCCCACGATCGCTTCGAGCAGTTCGCCCTCCCTGCCCCGCAGCCGCGTCCGAGGGGGTGGTGACGGCTCGGCCACGATGCCGCCGCCGATGGTGGTCATCGGCGAGTAGGAGCGCAGGACCACGTGGTCGCGCGCCCTCGCCAGCAGCGGCGCCTCCAGCCGCAGTTGCGCCCAGGCCACCTCCCCCGCAACCATCTCGGCACAGTCGAGCAGGAAGACGCGGGCCATCACCTCCGACGTCCCCAGGTGCACCCTGACCCGCTGGCCGCGCTCGATGCCCCAGGCGGTGTCGGGAAGCAGTTCGATGCGCGCGGTGACGCGGTCGGCGGCCACCCATGGATCGGCGCCGACCACCACCTGTCCCCGCCCCACCGCCTCCCTGCCCACGCGGCCGCCGGCGAGCGCGACCGCGGTGCGCTCCCCGGCGCGCGCCGTTCGGACCGAGCGCCCGTGTACCTGGAGACCGCGCACCCGCGCCGCCAGCCCGCCCGGTTCGAGCCGCACGCGCTGGTCGAGGGACAGCGACCCCGACCAGAGCGTTCCCGTCACCACCGTTCCGGTGCCGCGCACCGTGAACACCCGGTCCACCGGCAGGCGCACGATGTCGTCGTCCAGGCGCGCGCGCGCCCTTCCACCCTCGCGCGCGAGGACCGCCCGCAGCTCGTCAAGGCCCGCTCCGGTCACCGCGGAGGTCGGCACGATGGGCGCGTCCGCATGGGGCGTGCCGGCGAGCAGCTCGCGGACGTCGTCCAGCGCGAGTTCCAGCCACTCCTCTTCCACGAGGTCGATGCGGCTGAGCGCCACCACCACCCGCTCGACCCCGAGCAGGCGCACGATCGCCAGGTGCTCGCGCGTCTGCGGCATGGTGGCCTCGTCCGCCGCCACCACCAGCAGCACCAGGTCCATCCCCGTCGCGCCCGCCAGCATGTTGCGGATGAAGGACTCGTGGCCCGGGACGTCGACCACGCCGAAGGCCAGATCTTCGCTCACGGGGAGCTCGGCGAACCCGAGGTCGATGGTGATGCCGCGCCGCTTCTCCTCGGCCAGCCGGTCCGTATCCACGCCGGTGAGCGCCTGGACGAGGGCGGTCTTCCCGTGGTCGATGTGCCCGGCGGTGCCGAGGATCAGCCGGCGCATGGGCCCTCCCGCAGGTACGGTTCAGACGGCTTCGCCAACGACGCTCTCGAGAAAGGGAAAGGAGGGCAGCGGACGGGACCCGGAAATGTGATGCTGCACGTAGTTGCGGAGCACCTTGAGGTGCTGGGTGACGCGGTCGAGCCCGTCCACAGGTTCTCCCAGGAGAAGCGTCCTCAGCTGTTCGCGCGCGCGCGGCCCGATGCGGGGCGCCTCGGATGCCGGACCCGTGCAACGCGGGCAGCGCACCCCTCCCGCCGCATGGTCCAGGCGGCCCACGACGGTGTCGTCCAGCTCGTCCCCGCACTCCACGCACACGCCGAGTTCAGGCGCGTATCCCATCAACGATACCAACGCCCAGGCGCTGGACAGGATGAGGACCGCGATCATCTCCGGAGGAGCCTCGGCCAGGCGTCCCAGCGACGTGTCGAGTCCGGCGAAGAGGGTCGCGCTCGGTTCCTCGCCGGCGTGGTGCAGCACCAGGTCCGCGAGCAGCGACGCCCCCGCGAAACGGCGCACCTCGCCGGCCAGGGCCCGGTGCGCGTGCATGACGGAGAACTCGCGATAGTTCTGGAGGTCCCGGTTGCTGCGGTAGTAGAGCACCAGGACCCCCGAGGAGAAGATCTCGGGAGGGGTTCCGCGCCTGCGCAGGCCCCGCGCCATCACGCTCACCAGGCCTCGCTCGCGGGTGAAGAAGCGGAGGATCAGGCTGGTTTCGCTGAAGGGATGGGCCTTGAGCAGGATGGCGCGCGTCGAGAGAAGCGACATCCACTAGATCCCGCGGTCATCCGAAAGCCCGAGGCGCGCCAGCAGCCGCTCGCGCCTGCGCCGATACGCCTTGCGGGCCTTGCTCCCCACCTTGCCCTCGCGCGCATACGCTTCGTCCAGAATGGCCACTTCGCGAAGCAGCCTGCGCCGTTCATCGGCGACGGAGGGCGTCGCCGCCGCGGGGTCGCGGTATACCGCGAACAGCCCGAACCAGGCGAGGACGACGGTCAGGATCACCGCCATCCATTCCAGCGGCAGCTCCTCGGGCTCCTCCGCCAGGAGGAGGCCCACCGCGTCATCGACGATGTCTTCGGCGGCGTAGCGGCGATAGGTCACGCCCTCCTCCACCTCGACCGGCAGCTGCTGCTGGAGACCGGTGACGGCGGTGCGCGGGGAGGGTTCCAGCACCAGCAGTTCCATGGTCTCGGTGAGTCCCGGGAGCGGTGCGACGAACTGGTGACCGGGGACCGTGTAGCGGACCGCGTACAGGCGCTCGCCGGGCGGCACCGGGGCCGCGATGTACATGCGTCCGTCGGCGAAACGCACCGCGTCCTCCGCGAGGTCGCTTTCACCCACTTCGAAGTCCTGCGCGCCGCCCAGCAGCGGATACGACCACACCGGCTCGCCGTTCGCCGGGATCAGGGTGCGGAAGCCGTCGTTCCGGATCTGGATGAGGTCCACCGCGCTCCACCCCGTGCCCACGTCCTGCAGGAAGAGGTTGCGCACCGAGACCGTGAAATCCGCGCCGCCCGGCGGGGCGGCTTCCGTCTCGTACACTCGGATGACGTAGGTGCTGTCGAGCTGGATGACGCTGTTTACGGGGATGCCGAAGTAGAGGATGTCCTCGTAGAGCGTCGAGGCGAAGAAGACGGTGCCCGATTCCGGGTCCGGGACACGGGGGAGCTGGAAGGCGAAGGATCCGTCGTCCGCTACCTCGACGGAGTCGATTTCGCTTCCTCCTCCGAGCGCCACTTCGTGAAGCGTCACCAGCCCGGAGGCGACGCCGGCGTCGCCAAGCACCACCCTGCCCCGGAGCGTCGCGGTCGCCTGCTCGCTGGTCGCGGCGGGCGCGGCGGTTTCCTGCGACGGACTCGTTCCCGACGGCGGTCGCGCATCACCGGTCGACGCGACCGCTGCGTGTGCAGGGACAGCCCCGAAGCCCGGCGCGGAGAGGAACGCGGCCAACAGGAGCGCCCGGGAGTCAGGGCGTAAAGCGACCAAAGTCCTCGGGATGAAGCTTGCGCAGGTGTTCCTTCAGCTCCTCGGCGTCCATTCCCGGCGGAGTCTCCTCCTCTCCTTCTCCCGAGGCCGCATCCTCTTCGTCCGTCACCTCGATCGAGGTCTTGTGGAGGAGATCCTCCTGGGCGAAGATGCGCGCTTCGGTCCGGAGCGCGACCGCGATCGAGTCCGATGGCCTCGCGTCGATGGACACGACGTCGCCGTTCCGCTGCACGATCAGCTCGGCGTAGAAAGTGTTGTCGAGGACGCGGGTGATGAGCACCCGCTTGAGGGTGCCGCCAAGCCCGCCGATCACCGAGACGATGAGGTCGTGGGTGAGGGGTCGGCTGAACTTCATGCTGGCCAGTTCCATCGCGATCGAACTGGCTTCGCCCGGACCGATCCAGATCGGCAGCACCCGTTCGCCCTCCACTTCCCGCAGGATGACTACCGGCGTGTTGGATGAGGGGTCAAGCCCCAGGCTCTGTACCCTGACCTCGACCAACGGTCCTCCTCGCGGGACGCTACCCCGCCGGCCGTCCCGGACGACCGCAGCAGCAATGCGCGTTGGCGCTCAGTAGCGGTAGTGGTCGGGCTTGTACGGGCCGCCGACCGGCACGTCGATGTATTCCGCCTGCTCGGGGGTGAGCGCCGTCAGCCGCGCTCCGAGCTTGTCCAGATGCAGGCGCGCGACCTTTTCGTCCAGGATCTTGGGAAGGGTGTAGACCCGTTTCGCGTACTTGTCGGTCTCGCGCTCCTGCCAGAGTTCGATCTGCGCCATGCACTGGTTGGTGAAGCTCGTGCTCATGACGAAGCTCGGGTGGCCCGTGGCGCAGCCGAGGTTGACAAGGCGGCCGCGCGCCAGAAGGACGATGCTCTTGCCGTCCGGCCAGGTGATCCTGTCGACCTGCGGCTTGATCTCGGTCCACTCCAGGCCCGCCAGCCCGGCCACTTCGATCTCGGAGTCGAAATGGCCGATGTTGCAGACGATGGCGCCGTCCTTCATGCGGTCCATGTGCCCGCGGGTGATTACGGAGACGTTGCCCGTGGCGGTGACGAAGATGTCGCCGAAGGCGCAGGCCTCGTCCATGGTCACCACCTGGTGGCCCTCCATCGCCGCCTGCAGCGCGTTGATGGGGTCGATCTCGGTGACGTAGAGGGTGGCGCCGAGCCCGGCGAAGGCCTGCACGCAGCCCTTGCCGACGTCGCCGTAGCCCAGCACGACGCACTTCTTGCCCGCCACCATGATGTCTGTGGCGCGCTTGATGCCGTCGACCAGCGACTCGCGGCAGCCGTACAGGTTGTCGAACTTGGACTTGGTGACCGAGTCGTTGACGTTGATGGCCGGGAACAGAAGGGTGCCTTCCTCGGCCATGCGGTAGAGCCGGTGCACGCCGGTGGTGGTCTCCTCGCTCACGCCCCCGACATCCGCCGCGAGCGATCTCCAGAAGCGCGAGTCTTCTTCCAGCACCCGGTCGAGCAGCCGGCCGATCTCCTCCTCTTCCTCCGAGGCCCCGGGCGGACGCGCGACCCCCGCTTCCGCCTGCAGCTCGCGTTCGACCCCCTGGTGGATCAGGAGCGTGGCGTCCCCGCCGTCGTCGACGATGAGGTCGGGGCCGCCCTCGGGGTGCGCGAGGGCCATCCAGGTGCACCACCAGTACTCCTCCAGCGTCTCTCCCTTCCACGCGAAGACGGGCACGCCGGCATCGGCCATCGCGGCCGCAGCGTGGTCCTGAGTGGAGAAGATGTTGCAGGACGCCCACCGCACCTCCGCGCCCAACTCCACGAGGGTTTCGATGAGCACGGCGGTCTGGATGGTCATGTGCAGGGAGCCCGAGATGCGGGCGCCCGCAAGGGGCCTCTCGCCGGCGTATTCCTCCCGGAGCGCCATCAGCCCCGGCATCTCCCTGCGGGCGAGCTCCATCTCCTGCCGGCCCCACTCGGCGAGGCCCAGGTCCTTGACCTTGAAAGGCGCCCGCGAAACCGCTGGCCGGGCCGGTCGGGTTTTCGTAAGCGTGGACATGCTTGCTGGGCAGTCGTCCCGAAGAATCGGAATGTGAGGTGGTTTGCGCGCGGGACGTGGCGTGCCACGCGCCCTGAGGCCTGGCAGTCGGTGGACGATTCCGCGTGGGCACCGGGAACGGCCGGGCGCCGGGCCGGAGTCCACCGGCTGCTAGACCCCCGCTTGCAAGTGAAGTTCCGGCTGCTGGACGAAGGGTGGAGCCCGGCCGCCCAGGGTCACATCCCCAGCGCCTGCCTCAGCTCTTCGACCTGGTCGGTCTTCTCCCAGCGAAACAGCGCGACCCCCGTGCCGTCCTTCCACCGCACGCATTCGGGTTTGCGGCCGAAGTGGCCATGGACGGCGGTGGGGGTGAAGACCGGACGCCGGAGGCCCAGGCGGTCGATGATGGCGGCGGGACGAAAATCGAACACCTCCTGTACGGCAGTCGCGATGCGCTCGTCCGCCGTCCCGCAGGTGGCGGTGCCGAAGGTATCGACCGCCACCGAGACCGGCCGCGCCCGGCCGATGGCGTATGCGAGCTGGATCTCGCAGCGGCGCGCGATCCCGGCGGCGACCACGTTCTTGGCCGCCCAGCGCGCGGCGTAGGCGCCGGAGCGGTCGACCTTGGTGGAGTCCTTGCCACTGAACGCGCCGCCTCCGTGGCGGGCGGCGCCCCCGTAGGTGTCGACGATGATCTTGCGGCCGGTCAGCCCCACGTCCCCGAAGGGACCGCCGATCACGAACCGATCGGAGGGGTTGATGTGGCGGATGCACCCCCGCCACCCGAAACCGGACGCGGAAAACACCGGGGCAATGACCGCCTGCGTGATTGCTTCGTGGATCTCTTCGTCGGCGGGGTCATCGTCGTGCTGGGCGCTGACCACGACGGTGTGCACGCGCACGGGACGGTCGCCGTCGTACTCCATGGTGACCTGGGTCTTGCCGTCCGGCCGCAGCCATGGCACCAGGCCGGACGCCCGTACGAAGGCGAGCCGGTGGGCGAGCTGATGGGCCAGGAGAATGGGGGCGGGCATCAACTCGTCGGTCTCGTCGGTTGCGTAGCCGAACATTAGTCCCTGGTCACCCGCGCCGCCGTCGTCCACGGCAGCGCCGATGTCCGGTGACTGCGGGTCGATCCTCGACTCCACCTCGCAACGGCGGCCATCGATGCCGTATTCGTCGCGGGTGTACCCGGCCGCAAGGATGGTCTCGCGGACGATCTGCGTGTAGTCGAGGTCGCCGGCCGTCGTCGAAATCTCTCCCGCGACCAGGGCGAGGTTGGTCGAGACCAGGGTTTCGCAGGCCACTCGGGCCCGCGGATCCTGCGCCAGGATGTGGTCGAGGATGGCGTCGGAGATCCGGTCGGCGAGCTTGTCCGGATGTCCTCCCGTGACCGACTCGGAGGTGAAGAGTCTCGTGCTCACCGGCCGGCCCAGTGCTCCACCTGCTGGGTCCGGCTGCGGCGCAGGATCTTGCTCAGGCGATCGGCCACCTGGTCGAGCGCGGTCGGGAAATCACGCGCCTCGCCACGGGCGACGACGGGCTCGTGTCCATTGAGGGAAAGGAAGGCCTCCACGCGGTGAACGTGGCGCTCAACCCGGAACACGACTTCGGCGGAGGTCAGGCGCGGGTCGAAACGGACCAGTTTTCCGATCTTCCGGTCGGCCCGTTTGATCACGTATTCGGGCACGTCGCAGCCGCGAGCGACGGTATTCACTTTCATGTCTCTTCCAACCCCGGTTCCCGTTGGTTTGTTTTCGGCCCCGTCGAAGGTAGAAAGGACGGAGGCACAGGTCTACGGGCCACGGCGGTCAGCGTTCATCCACGACCGCGCGCGCCTTCATCACCGCGTCCAGGACGCCGTTGACGAAGCGGTCCGAATGCTCGCTTCCGTACCGCTGCGCCAGCCGGACCCCTTCCTGGATCGCGACCGCGGGCGGCACGCCCTTCAGGAAGAGCATCTCGGTCACCGAAAGGAACAGGATGCAGCGGTCTATCCGGGCGAGCCGCTCGATCCGCCAGTTGTCCAGAGCTTCGCTGACCGCCGCGCGCACCTCTTCCTCGTGCCTGGCAAAGCCGCGCACGACCCGCGCCAGATGAGCCTGGCACGCGGGCGCCACCCGCCGGTTGGCCAGCGTGGTCTCAAGGGCATCCAGGACCGACCCGCTCTCCGCCGCCTCCCAGCGGTAGAGCACCTGGAGTGCCCATGCACGCGCGCGGGTGCGGTTGCGGCGGGGTCGATCCTCGAAGGACATGCCCCTTCAGGCGAGCCCGTCGAACAGCAGCGCCATCTCGACCGCGGCCGACGCGACCTCTCCACCCTTGTCCATTCCCTTCGGATCGGCGCGGCGCTCGGCCTGCTCACGCGTGTCGGTGGTAAGCACGCCGAACACGACGGGGACCGGCGACGAGCGCGCGACCTCGCCCAGCCCGTACGCCGCCTCTCCAGCCACGTAGTCGAAGTGCGGAGTTTCGCCGCGGATGACGCACCCCAGCGCGAGGATGCCGTGATGGCCGGCTCGCGTCGCCAGGCGCGCCGCGGTCTGCGGAAGCTCCCAGGCGCCCGGGACCCGGTAGACGTCGATGTCCCCGGTCGCAACACCGTGTTCGGCGAGGCGAGCCAGGGCCCCGCAGAGCAGGTTGTCGGTGATCCCCGGGTTGAAGCGGGCCGCCACCACGGCGAACCGCATGCCGGATCCGTCGAGCGACGCGCTGAAGGTGTTGGACCCGGTCATCTGCTCTAAATCAAATGGCCGAGCTTCGCGCGCTTGGTGTCGAGGTAGTGCTCGTTGAAGTCCGATGGCTCCATCTCGATCGGCACCCGTCCGGTCACACGCAAGCCGTATCCCTCCAGTCCGACGATCTTGCGGGGATTGTTGGTCAGAAGGCGGATCGAGCTGAGGCCCAGGTCGAGCAGGATCTGCGCGCCGATGCCGTAGTCGCGCAGGTCGGGCTCGAACCCGAGGGTGCGATTGGCCTCGACCGTATCCTGCCCGCCGTCCTGGAGCTGATAGGCCTTCAGCTTGTTGTGCAGGCCGATACCCCTGCCCTCCTGCTTCAGATAGACGATGGCGCCGCTGCCCTCCTCCTGCACCTGGCGCATCGCGGCGCGCAGCTGCTGGCCGCAGTCGCAGCGGATCGAACCGAAGACGTCCCCGGTCAGGCACTCCGAGTGCATGCGCACCAGCACGTCCGCCCGCCCGTCGATCTCTCCTTTCACCAGCGCCACGTGCTCGCGGTCGTCGAGCGGGCTGCGGAAGCCGATGACGTCGAAGGTGCCGACGCCGGTGGGGAGCCGCGCGGTGGCCACCCGCTCCACCAGCCGCTCCTTCGCCAGCCGGTAGGCCACCAGTTCCGCTACCGTGATGAAGAGCAGGTCGTGCTCCCGGGCGAACTGTTCCAGCTGAGGCCGGCGCGCCATGGAGCCGTCCTGGCTCAGGATCTCGCAGATGACCCCGGCGGGCTCGAATCCGGCGAGACGGGCCAGGTCCACGGAGGCCTCCGTCTGCCCCACCCGGCGCAGTACCCCGCCGGGGACGGCGCGCAGCGGAAAGACGTGGCCGGGGCGGCGCAGGTCGCCCGGCCGGCTCGCGGGATCGATCAGCACTTCGATGGTCCTGGCGCGGTCGAAGGCGCTGATGCCGGTGGTGACCCCGTACTTGCGGTGCGCGTCCACCGAAACCGTGAAGGCGGTGCCCTGGGGGTCGGTGTTGTCCTCGGTCATGGGCGGAAGACCGAGTTCGGCGGCGCGCTCCCGCGTCAGGGCCACGCAGATGAGGCCGCGCGCGTGCTTGGTCATGAAGTTGACGATTTCGGGGGTGGCGGCAACGGCCGCGCACACCAGGTCGCCCTCGTTCTCCCGGTCCTCGTCGTCGGCAACGATGACCATCCTGCCTTCGCGAATATCGTGGATGGCAGCTTCCACGCGGGAGTGCGGCACGGGGCTCAGCCTTTCGGAGAATCCGGGGTGTAAACTGACAGGAACTTACCCACGTACTTCCCGATCAGATCCCCCTCGACGTTGACGGGGGCGCCGGGGGCGAGGGCGTCCAGGTTGGTGTGCTCCCAGGTGAAGGGCACGATCGCGATCCGCACCAGGTCGGGGCCGGGCTGCTCGCTGACGGTCAGGCTCACCCCGTTGAGAGTGATGGAGCCATGCAGGACGGTGGCGCGGGCCACTTCGCGGGGGAGGCGGAAGGTGAGGAGGCGGGCGCCGTCCCCGGGGGCCGGATTGGTCCGGGAGACCAGCGATCCCACCCCGTCGACGTGCCCCTGCACCAGGTGGCCGCCGAGACGGTCGCCCAGGCGGAGGGCCCGCTCGAGGTTGACACGCGTTCCGACCTGGTAGTCGCTGGCGATGGTGCGCGCCAGGGTGGCGGGCACAACGTCCACGGCGAAGGTGGCGGCCTCGAGCGCGGCGACGGTCAGGCATGCGCCGTCGACCGCCACCGAGGCGCCGTCGGTGAGGTCGGCCACGATGTTCGGGGCACGAATGGTCATCCGCCGGCCCTCCGGCCGGGTCGCAACCGCCGCCACCCTCCCGACCTCCTCCACCAGCCCGGTGAACATCAGCCGTTCCTGTCCAGGACCCAGAGGAGGTCGCGCCCGAGCGCGGTCGGCGATCCGGCGGGTCGCCACCCCTCCCAGGCCGAGTCGTCGAGCCCCGGGAAGGCCGGGACCGAGCCGGATCCCAGCGTGAGCGGGGCCAGGAAGAGATAGAGGCGCTGCACGCGTCCCTCGCGCAGGAGCGAGGATGCGAGGACCCCACCACCTTCGCAGAGGAGGGAGGTGAGTCCCTCCCGGAAGCAGGCGTCCATCACCGCGCCCAGCTCGAGGCCGCCCGCCGCGCGGGGAACGGCGTGCACAGTGGCGCCTCGCTTGCGAAGCGCGCGCACCCGGTCCGCGGGCGCGTCCGCACCCGTGAAGATGCGCACCCGCCCCCCGCCGTCCTCCCCCAGGAGCCTGGCTTCCGGAGCCGTGCGGGCGCGGGAGTCCAGGACGATGCGGTCGGGCGCGCGGCGGGGCTCGGGCTGCCCGCGAGCCGTCAGGCGGGGGTCGTCGATCTTCATGGTGTTCGCTCCCACCATGATCGCGTCGAAGCCGGCGCGCAGGTAGTGCACGTGCTCGCGTGCCGGCGGCCCGGTGAGCCCGGTCTGCTCGTCCGCGCGCGAGATACGTCCGTCCAGGCTGAGCGCGAGCTTGAGGGCGACGTACGGCGACGCGTTGAGCGCGGCGTGGAAGAAGGCGGGATTGCACGAGGCGCCCCGGGCGCTGGAGAAGACGGGTCCGTCGACGCGCATCCCGGCAGCGC
This sequence comes from Longimicrobiales bacterium, assembly GCA_965221785.1. GTDB lineage: Bacteria > Gemmatimonadota > Gemmatimonadetes > Longimicrobiales > Gaopeijiaceae > BD2-11. Next base: position 1,866,661 of record CBDCSR010000003.1, on the reverse strand, counting down.
GCAGCAAGGCGGCCCCGCCCGCTCCGGCGCCCGGATCGGCTGCGCCGAAGACCACGCGGGCCACCCCGGCTTCCATCAGGGCGTGTGCGCAGGGAGGCGTCCGGCCCGTGTGGGCGCAGGGCTCGAGGCTGATGTATGCGGTGGCGCCCCGGGCCCCCTCGCCTGCCTCGGCGAGCGCATGCACCTCTGCGTGCGGCCCGCCCAGCTCCCGGTGCCAGCCCTCCCCGACCACCTCGCTCTCCCGCACGATGACGCACCCGACCATCGGGTTGGGTGACACCCGCCCCCATCCACGCCGTCCGAGGTCGACCGCTCGCTCCAGGAAGTTCAGATCCCTCTCCGACAGCCGATCATCCGGCGCCGGATCGAGCCCGCCAGTCCCGCTCTCCGTCATGCGGCCATCTCCGCTATCGCGTAATCCGCAGGCTCAGGGACCCGAACACGCTGCCGGCGCTCGGGTCGAAGGGTTGCACCGAGGGATCCGAAAAACCATCGAACCCCGCGGCCCAACCGATTTCCCCCGCCAGCAGAAGCACCTGCCAGGTGCGCGAGATGGCGGCGAAAAGGAGCAGGCGATCGAATGCGGGGCCGTCGAGCGTCACGCTGCGCGGCCGACGGCCCGATTCCGGACCCTCGATGGTAACGGTTCCCGAGTAGCTGTCCCATCCGGCGCCGGCAACGATGCCCGCGGCCTGGAACTCCTTGCCGATCAGGGCGCGGAAGGAGGTTGCCGCCGGTTCGAGGCGCACGGTGATCGCCCGCGCGGCTCCCAGCCGGACATCTCCGAGGAAGCGTCTCACGGCGGAGACCGAGATACCCGGAACGCCGAAAGACTCGCGGAGCAGGCCGAGACGGGCACCGACCCCGGCCGAGTAGGCGTCGCCCTCGAAGCCGTGCGCCCGCGGAAGCCCGAGTACGCCGATGGAAGCGACAAGATCCAGCGACAAAAAGCCCCCGTATTGCGGCGCCCAGCGGAAGCCGTCGAACAGCCCGACCGCGCCCTCGAGCGAGGCATTGGAGACGGTGGAGCGTAGCTCCGGAAGCTCAAGGGCAAGGGCTTCAACGAGGTCGGGAAGCGGGATGCGGGCACCCGTGAAGCGGGCACTCAGCGCCAGGCGCGGACCCAATCCACGCCGCCATCCCAGGGTACTCGAAGTCCCCGGGATGTCACTGCCCGCCGACGCAGCCAGGCCGACGCCCGATGCGGCCGCCTGGTATGCCGCGGCTCCGGCGGCGCACCAGTTTGCCCCTCCGGACACCTCGCCGCAGCGGGCGGTGAGTTCCGCGACCGATTGCGCGCGCCCGGGTGCAGCAAGGCTCAGGAGAGCGAGCATCAGCCCCGCGCCCGCGCCCAGCCTCACACCAACTCCACTCCTGAGCCCCGGAAGACTTCCCCCGCAATCCAGGCCTCCTCCCCCCGGTCCCGAAGGCGGGAGACGAGGCCGTCCGCTTCCGCAGGAGCGACCACCACCAGCATGCCCACGCCCATGTTGAAGACGCGGTACATTTCCTCACGCGCCACGCCACCCGCCCGCGCCAGCACCGCGAAGACAGGGGGCGGCTGCCAACTGGCGGTGTCGATGCGCGCGCCCAGCCCCGCCCCCAGCGAACGCGGGAGGTTTCCGGGGATGCCCCCGCCGGTGACGTGTGCCAGAGCGCGAACGGCGCCGCGATCGAGCTCCGGGGTAAGCGAGGCCAGATAGCTCCGGTGCACCGCCAGCAGCATGTCCGCAACCGATTGCCCGGAATCGGGGAACGGACTCCCGGCGTCGAGCCCCAGGACGTCGAAGACGATGCGGCGGGCCAGCGTGTAGCCGTTGGTGTGAAGCCCTGTGGAAGCCAGCGCCACCAGCACATCGCCCGCGCGCGCGCGCGACCCATCGAGCAGCGCGTCCCGCTCCGCGATACCGACGACGAACCCGGCCAGGTCGTACTCGCCGGGGGCGTAGAAATCGGGCATCTGCGCGGTCTCGCCTCCCAGCAGCGCGCAGCCGTTGGCGCGGCACGCGCGGGCAACCCCGGAGACCACCTGGCCCACCACCCCGGCATCCATGTCGCCGGTAGCCAGGTAATCCATGAAAAAGAGCGGCCGCGCGCCCTGGACCAGGATGTCGTTCACGCAGTGGTTGACCAGATCCGCCCCCACCGTGTCGTGGCGGCCGGAGAGGAACGCCACCTTGAGCTTGGTGCCCACCCCGTCTGCGCTCGACACCAGCACCGGCGCCTCCAGGCCCTGGGGTACGGCGTACATGCCCCCGAACGAGCCCATCCCGGACAGGGTGTGGCGGTCGTGGGTGCTCGCCACCAGCGACTTGATGGCCTTCTTCGCCTGGTCCGCGGCGTCGAGGTCGACGCCCGCCGCGCGGTAGTCCAGTCTCGGGCGATCGTCAGACAAGGCTCGCTCCTGTCGGTGACGGTTCGAAGGCGGCTCGCCCGCCGAGGACGCGCGTGCGCTCGTCCACTTCGCGGGCCTCCAGGTTCCGGAGCCGATCGAGCGAGAAGGACTCGACGGCGAAGGACCCCAGCACGCAGCCGTGCACCAGCGCCTCCCGCAACGCGTCCGCGGTGCAGTCTCCCAGCGCCGCCAGCTGTCCCGCGAATCCCCCGGCGAAGGCGTCTCCCGCTCCGGTGGGGTCCACCACACGGGGCACAGGATACGCGGGGCAGCGGAAAGCGGCCTCTCCGTCGAAGAGCAGCGCGCCCTCCGCACCCTCTTTCACGATCACGTGCCGTGGCCCGTGTTTGCAAACCCAGCGCGCCGCCCGAACCGGATCGGCAATGCCGGAGAGCTGATGGACCTCGGTGTCGTTCACCATCAGGACATCGATTCGCTCGAGAAGCGACATGAGCGCTTCCCGCTCCCGCTCGATCCAGTAGTTCATGGTGTCGCACACCACGAGCTCCGGTCTCTCCACCTGGTTCAGCACCTCTCCCTGAAGAATGGGGTGGATGTTGCCCAGCGAGACGATGCGGGCCTTGCGGAAGGCGGCGGGGATGACCGGGCTGAAGTCGGCGAAGACGCCGAGGGTCGTGAAGAGCGTCTCCCGCTCGCTGAAATCGGCGGAGTAGGTCCCGCCCCAGCGGAAACTCTCCCCCGGCGCGACCTGAACCCCCGAGAAATCGACGCCCCGCCGTCGCAGAAAGTCCAGTTCGGCCAGCGGGAAGTCGTCGCCGACCACCGCCACCACCTGGACCGGCTGATAGAGGCTCGCCGCCGCCGCGAAGAACGAGGCCGACCCCCCGAGCACCTCTTCGGCCCTCCCGAACGGGGTCTCGACCGTGTCGAGCGCGATGCTTCCCACAATCAGGGTCGACACGCCGTCCCTCAGTCCTCGCGCCGCGCCATGCGGGTCGGAGCCTCCACGCCCAGCAGGGTGAGCGCGTTGCGCAGCACCACGCGCACGGCCCCGGTGAGCGCGAGGCGCGCCGCCCTGAGCGCCGGGTTCCCGGCCAGCACGGCGAGGTCGGGGTTGCGGGTGGGATTGCCGGCATGGTACCACGAGTTGACCATGCCGGAAGTGTGCTCCAGGTACTCGCACACCAGGTGCGGCGCCCGCGCGCGCGCTGCCCGGCGCACCAGGTCCGGGAACTCTCCCAGCCGCCCCATCAACTCGCGCTCGCGCGGATGCTCCAGCAGGGACAGGTCGAGACCCTCCGGGGTGAGCTGATCCGGCGTCATGGAGTCGGGATCGATCCCCGCCTTGCGGAAGATGCTGCACATGCGCGCGTGCGCGTACTTGCTCTTGTAGACCGGGTTGCGGTCGGAGTGGTCGAGGGCGGCGTCCAGATCGAAGACCAGGTGCGCCTCCGGCTTGCGCATCAGGAAGAAGTAGCGGGCGACGTCCACGCCGACGGCTTCGACCAGCTCGCGCAGGGTGGTGTAGCCTCCGGAGCGCTTGGATAGCTTCACCTCCACCCCGCTGCGCTCCACGGTCACCATCTGGTGGAGGAGGTACTCGGGATATCCCTGCGGCCGGCCGAGCGCCTGGAGCCCGGCGCGCACCCGGTCGACGGTGCCGTGATGGTCCGAGCCCTGAACGTTGATGACCTCGTGGAAGCCGCGCCGCCACTTGCTCATGTGATAGGCGACGTCCGGCAGGAAGTAGGTGGGGCTGCCGTCGCTCTTGACCATCACCCTGTCCTTCTGGTCGCCGAAGGCGGTGGTGGCGAGCCAGATGGCGCCGTCGCGGTCGTAGACGTGCCCGGTCCCGCGCAGCGCCGCGATGGTCGCGTCGACCGCGCCGTCCGTGTAGAGCGAGGACTCGAGGAAGTAGCGGTCGAAGCGCACGCCGAAGTCGGCGAGGTCGCGGTCCTGCTCCTCCCTGAGCACCTTCACCGCGAAGCGCCGGCAGGCCGCGTACCGCTCCCCGGGCTCCACATCGACCCACCGGCCTCCCTCCGCTCGCGCGAGCCGCTCCGCGATCTCCATGACGTAGGCCCCGTGGTATCCATCGTCGGGGAAGTCGGCCTCGATGCCGAAGTGGTGCAGATAGCGGCAGGCGACGCTCTCCCCCAGCCGTTCGATCTGGCGCCCGGCGTCGTTGTAGTAGTACTCCCGGTACGCCGCCCAGCCTGTCCGGTCGAGCAGGTTGGCCAGCGTGTCGCCGAGCGCGGCCTGGCGCCCGTGGCCCAGGTGCAGCGGGCCGGTGGGGTTGGCGGAGACGAATTCCACCATGATGGCTCTTCCCCGCCCGTCCCCTGAGCGCCCATAGCGTTCATCCAGGCGGAGAATCTCCACGACAACCGAGGATACCCGCGATGCCGAGAAGCGGAAGTTCAGGAAGCCCGGGCCGGCGACCTCCACCGAGGCAATCCCGGTGCCGGTCAACTCGAGCCGCCCCGCGATCTCTTCCGCGATGCCCCGCGGAGGCCGCCGCAGCCGGGAGGCGAGGGTGAGCGCCACCGAGGAAGCGATGTCGCCGTGGTCGGGGTCGCGCGGACGCTCCAGCCGGACTTCGTGATCCGTCACTCCCATCCCGGCGAGTGCCTGTTCGAGGATGTCGCGCAGCGCCCGCCGGCTCATTGCTCCGAACCGGCTTTGGCCTGACTGTCCGCACCGCTCGCGGAGGGGGAGCCGCCCGAATCGGCTCCCGAGGAGATCGTGTCCGAATCCGGGGAGGATGCTGCTGCCGCCTTCGTTTCGCCCTTCCCCTGGGATTCGGCCTCACCGTCGCTGGAGGCCTTCGCGCCGGATGCCGCAACAGGCTCCTTCCCCGCGTCGGCCGCGGCCCTGTCCCTGTACTCCTGGCTGCGGTGGTCGGTGATGTAGAAGCCCTCGCCCTTGAAGATGAAGCCGGCCCCGCCGGAGATCCTGCGCCGGACCGGCGCCCCGCAGTCGGGACAGCTGGAGACCGGCTCGTCCGACATTCTCTGGAAGACCTCGAAGGCCTGTCCGCAGCCGCTACAGTGGTAGTCGTAGGTAGGCATGGGTGATGGATCCCGGGGTTGGTTCGACCCGCCAAACTAATCGTGTTTGCGGAGGACGGGAAATCGGGGAGAGCCGTTCGAGGGGACCCGTACGGGTTGTGGCGGAGGGCGACTATTGACCCGCGTATCTCCCCCATTCGCGCGCCAGGACTTCGCTGATCTCGCCCAGCGTTGCGCGGGCGCTCACGGCGGCCACCATGGGCTGCACCAGGTTGGCGTCCGTGCGCGCCGCGTCCCGCACCTGTTCGAGGGCGCGGGCGGCCGCGGGGCCGTCGCGGCGGGCGTGCACCTCCTTCAGACCGGCGCGCTGCCCGGCCTCGAGCGCCCGATAGTCGGGGGCGCGGGCGGGCGGATCCGCGCCCTCTTCGACGTGGCGGTTTACCCCCACCACGACCTTCTCGCCCGACTCGACCGCGAGCTGGGTGCGGTACGCCGACCGGTGGATGTGGTCGCACATGTAGTCGAGGGATTGCGCGGCCCCGCCCATGGCGGCGATGCGCTCCAGGTGCACGCGCGCCCGCGACTCAATCGTATCGGTAAGCGCTTCAACGAAATAGCTCCCCCCGAGAGGATCGACCGTGCGGGCCACCCCGCTCTCGCGCAACAGAATCTGTTGCGCGCGCAGGGCGATGCGGGCGGATTCCTCGGTGGGGAGCGCCAGCGCCTCGTCGTATCCGTTGGTGTGCAGGGACTGCGTACCCCCCAGCACCGCCGCGAGCGCCTGCAGAGTGGTGCGGGTCACGTTGTTGAGAGGCTGCTGGGCGGTGAGCGTCGACCCACCCGTCTGGGTGTGGAAGCGCAGCCGCGCGCTCCGGTCGGAGGCCCCGAACTGCTCGCGCATCAGCCGTGCCCACAGCCGGCGGGCGGCGCGGAACTTGGCCACCTCCTCCAGCAGGTCGCTGTGTGCGGCGAAAAAGAAGGAAAGGCGCGGGGCGAAGTCCTCGAGCGCCACTCCGGATTCGAGCGCGCGGCGCACGTATTCGAGCCCGTTGGCGAAGGTGAAGGCGACCTCCTGGGGGGCGGTCGAGCCGGCCTCGCGGATATGGTAGCCGGAGATCGACACCGGATTCCATCTGGGCAGCTCGCGCGAACAGAAGGCGATGACGTCCGACACCAGGCGGAGTGAGGGCCCCGCCGGGTAGATGTAGGTGCCGCGGGCGATGTACTCCTTGAGGATGTCGTTCTGCACCGTTCCTGCCAGCTGCGCGCGCGGCACGCCCCGTTCGTCGGCCAGCGCGACGTAGAGCGCGAGCAGGATGGCCGCGGTCGAGTTGATCGTCATGGAGGTGGAGACTTCCTCCAGCGGAATCCCTTCGAAGAGCAGGTGCATGTCCTCGATGGAATCGATCGCCACCCCGACGCGGCCGACCTCGCCGGCGGCCATGGGATGGTCGGAGTCGTAGCCCATCTGCGTGGGCAGGTCGAAGGCGACCGAGAGCCCGGTGGTGCCGCTCTCGAGCAGGTAGCGGTAGCGCCGGTTGGTCTCGGCCGCGGTGCCGAAGCCCGCGTACTGGCGCATGGTCCAGGGACGGCCCCGGTACATGGTGCGGTGGATGCCGCGCGTAAACGGGAACTCCCCCGGCTGGCCGGAATCGTCACGCGGGGCAGGGTCCGATGCATCGGGGCCGTACACCCGTTCGACCGGGATGCCGCTGTCCGTGGCGGGGCGCGGGTGGTCGCTCATGGTTTCGTTCCCGCAACCGCATCGCCCGGCGAGCGATCCCGGCCGTCCCGGGCGCCATTGTGGCCTCCGTCCGGCTCGAACTCGACCAGGATGTCGCCGCGCCCGACGGACTCCCCGGATGTGACGTGGACGCGGCGAACCCGTCCCGCGGCGCGTGCGCGCAACTCGTTTTCCATCTTCATCGCTTCCACGATCAGCAATCCCTGGCCCTCGGAGACGTCCTGACCTTCCTCGACGTCGACCCGCAGCACGAGCCCCGGCATGGGCGCGCGCAACGGCTCGTGGCTGGCGGCGGGGGATGTTCCGTCGCTCCGCGCCCGGCGCATGCGCCAGCTCCGCTCATCCGCTACCTCGACCCGGAAGGTGCGGCCGCGGTGATGGATCTCCCAGGCGGTGGCGCCAATCCGGACGCCGAAGACGCGGTGGGGGCGGTCTCTCATCGAAAGGATGAGCGACCGACCGCACCTTCCGTCGAGCAGCCGTGCCTCGTCGGCGGCACCCTCCATCCGCACGGTGTCGCCGTCCACTTCCACCTGCAGGACGCGTCCCTCGACGGCTACACGGTAGCGAACGGATTTCCCCGGCCCCGGACGCCCCGCCCCGCTCACGGCAGCACCGCCCACTTCGCGCCCGCCCTGCGCCAGGCCGAGAACGCCGGACGCCCGTCCGCATGCGGCCTCCGGGCCTGGTGCCGGTCCCGCTCGCGATTCGCAAACAGCGCCGCGGCCGCCGCCACTACCCCCAGTTCGTCCGCATCGACGTCGCCGGCGGTGAGCTCGGAATGGTCTTCGATGAAGCGGATGCTCAGGTCGCCCCGCCGGAAGGCGGCATGCCGCATCACCCGCTGGTGGAAGGGCACGCCGGTGGGTACTCCCACGATGGTCAGTTCCTCGAGCGCGCGCGCCATGCGCCGCACGGCCGAGTCGCGGTCGCCTCCCCACGCGACCAGCTTGCCCAGCAGCGGGTCGTAGTGGCGGCCGATCTCGAACCCGGCGCGAATGCCGCCGTCCCAGCGCACCCCCGCCCCGGCCGGAACCTCCAGGACCTCCACCCGCCCGGTCGCGGGCAGAAAGCCCTGGAAGGGGTCCTCGCTGGTGATGCGGCACTCGATGGCGTGACCGTCCAGGCGCACATCCTCCTGCGCGAAGGAGAGCGCCTCCCCGGCCGCCACCCGCAGCTGCCACTCGACCAGATCGATGCCGGTCACCAGCTCGGTCACCGGATGCTCGACCTGCAGGCGCGTGTTCATCTCCAGGAAGTGGAAGTCGCCGTCGAGGTAGAGGAACTCCACGGTGCCCGCGCCGACGTAGCCGACCGCGCTGGCGGCCCGCACGGCCGCCGCGCCCATGCGCGCCCTCAGCCCGGGCGTGCCCACCGGAGAGGGCGACTCCTCCACCAGCTTCTGGTGCCGCCGCTGGATGGAGCATTCGCGCTCGCCCAGATGGACCAGGTTGCCGTGCTCGTCGCCGAGCACCTGCACCTCGATGTGCCGGGGCGCGTCCAGATATCGCTCGAGGTAGACCGCCGGATCGCCGAACGCCGCCTGCGCCTCGCGGCCCGCCGCCGCCAGCGCCCGCTCGAGCCCGTCCGGCCCCTCCACCACGCGCATCCCCTTGCCGCCGCCCCCGGCTGCCGCCTTGAGCAGCACCGGAAAACCGATCTCGCGGGCCTGACGGCGCGCCTCGTCCGGGTCGCGAACCGGGCCCGCGGAACCCGGAATCACCGGCGTACCCGCCTCCCGCATCAGCCTGCGGGCGCGCACCTTGTCGCCCATCGCGTCGATGGTGTCGGGCTTCGGGCCGATGAACACCAGCCCGGCGTCCCGCACCGCGCGCGCGAACACGGCCCGCTCCGACAGGAAGCCGTATCCGGGGTGCACCGCCCGGGCTCCCGAGCGCGCCGCGACCTCGAGCAGGCGATCGATGCGCAGGTAGCTCTCGGCAGATGGCGCGGGCCCGATCTCGTGGGCTTCATCCGCCGCGAGCACGTGGGGTGCGCCGCGGTCCGCCTCCGAGTACACCGCGATGCTCCTTACGCCCAGCTCCCGGCAGGCGCGCACGATGCGCAGCGCGATCTCGCCCCGGTTGGCGATCAGAACCGATTCGAGCACCGGCGGCTCCTCAGAGCGGAATGTTGCCGTGTTTCCGGGACGGGTTGGCGTCGCGCTTGTTCTCGAGGATGTCGAGGGCGCCGGCCAGGCGGGCACGGGTCTCGCGCGGATCGATGACGTCGTCGACGTACCCGCGCGCCGCGGCAATGTAGGGATGCGCGAACCGCTCGCGGTACTCCTCCATTCGCTCGTTGAGGGCGGCCTCCGGGTCGTCGGCTCTCGCGATCTCCTTGCGGAAGAGGATCTCGACCGCGCCCCTGGGTCCCATCACCGCGATCTCCGCGGTGGGCCACGCGAGGCTCACGTCTCCGCGGATGTGCCGTGAGTTCATTACGTCGTAGGCGCCCCCGTACGCCTTGCGCGTGATGACCGTGACCCGCGGCACCGTGGCCTCGGCGAAGGCGTACAGCAGCTTGGCGCCGTGACGGATGATGCCGCCGTGTTCCTGACCGACCCCGGGAAGGAACCCCGGCACGTCCTCGAACACAACCAGCGGGATGTTGAAGGCGTCGCAGAAGCGCACGAAGCGCGCTCCCTTGTCCGACGAATCGATGTCCAGCACCCCCGCGAGCACCGCCGGCTGGTTGGCCACCACCCCCACCGCGTGCCCCCCCAGGTGGGCGAACCCGGTGATCAGGTTGGGGGCGAAGCGGGCGTGCACCTCGTAGAACACGCCGTCGTCCACGACGCGCCCGATGACCTCCTTCATGTCGTACGGCTTGTTGGGGTTGGACGGCACGACATCCACGAGTGCCTCGTCCCTTCGATCCGTCGGGTCCTCCGTCTGCCGGCGCGGCGCGGGCTCGGTGTTGTTCTGCGGGACGTAGCGGAAGAGCTCGCGCACGGAGGCCAGGGTTTCGGGCTCGGATTCGCCGACGAAATGCGCCACTCCCGAAGTCGACGCGTGGGTGCCGGCGCCCCCCAGGCTCTCCATGTCCACGTCCTCGTGGGTCACCGTGCGCACCACCTCCGGCCCCGTGACGAACATGAAGCTGGTGCCGCGCACCATGTAGACGAAATCCGTGATGGCGGGGGAATACACGGCCCCGCCCGCGCAGGGCCCCATGATGACGCTGATCTGCGGAATCACGCCCGAGGCCAGGGTGTTGCGCAGGAAGATGTCCGCGTAGCCCCCCAGCGAAACCACTCCCTCCTGGATGCGTGCGCCCCCGGAGTCGTTCAGCCCCACGACCGGCGCTCCCGTCCTCAGCGCCAGGTCCTGCACCTTAACGATCTTCTCGGCGTGAGCTTCCGAGAGCGAGCCGCCGAAGACGGTGAAGTCCTGGGAGAAGACGCAGACCGGGCGCCCGTCGATGCGCCCGTGGCCCGTGACCACCCCGTCCCCGAGGACCCTGCGCTCCTCCAGTCCGAACCCGGTCGCGCGATGGGTGACGAAGCGGTCGAGTTCCACAAAGCTCCCGGGATCCAGGAGCAGGTCGAGACGCTCGCGGGCCGAGAGCTTGCCGCGCGCGTGCTGTGCCGCCAGGCGCTCTTCCCCTCCCCCCTGCTCCGCTTCCCGGCGCAGGCCCCGCAGGCGCTCCAGCTGCTCGCGCGTGCTCACGGGAGAAGAGGCTCGGGCAGGACCGGCGTCACCCGGGTGAGGGCGGACATCAGTAGACCCGGACCAGCTCCCGGTCCCGGATCACGACGACTTCGTAGACACGCGTGATGCGCCCGTTGTCGATGGCGAGGGTTCCGGTCGCCCCCTCGAAGCCGTCGATATCCTCGAGCGCCGCGCGTACCTCCGCCGGCGCACGAGCGCCCGTGCGGAACGCCGCAAGCAGCAGGCCCATGATGTCCCACCCGAGCGCGGGGACATCGCTGCGCAGGGACTTCCGGTGCACGGTCTCGTACGCCCGCACGAAGTCCTCGTACGCCGGTTCCCGGCGGCCCGGCGGGCGGGCAGTCACCGTCAGGACGCCTTCGGTGAAGTTGACGTCGACATCGCGCAGCACGTCGGATGTCGACCACCCGGCGGTCCCCAGCACCTCGACGCTCAGCGAATCGTCCAGGCCGTAGTGCTGCACCTGGCCCGCCACCTGCGGGATGTCCATCGCGGGCAGGGAAGGAAGCGGAAGCAGCACGGCATCCGGATCGATGCGGATCAGCTCCCCGACCTCCGCGCGAAAGTCGACCTGCCCCGGCGGATAGTAGAAGGCCCCGGCGAGAACCCCGCCGCCCATGCGGAACGTCTCGCTGAACGTCTCCACCTCGAAACGCGCGTACGCGGTGGAGGGAGCGATCGCCACAACGCGCCGGATGCCTTCCTCCCAGGCCGCCCGGCCCAGCGCTCTCGCGGGACCGGGATCCGGCCCGGCCAGCGAATAGACTCCGGCCTGGTCCTCGGGCAGTTCCCGGGCAGCCGGAGCGATCATCGGCACCGGTCGCCTGCGGCCCTCGGCCACCCGCGCCACCGCGGCTTCCTGCAGCGGCCCAACGATCGCCGACAGGCCCGCCGCTTCCAGCTCGGCGAGGGTCCGGCGGGCCTCGTCGAGTCCCCTGCCGCTGTCGATGACGCGCACGATCGGCAGGCCGTCTCTCTCCGGAGCCGAGGCGACCGCGGCGCGCACACCCTCCTCGATCAGCTCGGAATACTGCCGCATGAAAGGTGAGCCGGACATGGGAAGCATGACCCCCACCAGGGGAGCCGCGAGCTCCGGCTCGGGCTCGGGCACGTCGGATTCGGGCGCGGTCAGGGGTGGGGGTTCCGCCTCCGGGGGCGGGGGCTCGGGCGCCGGCGGCCCCGTCGCCACCGGCACGCAGCCGGCGATGGCCGTGAGGACGGCCTGGGCTCGGACACGGAGCGGGCTAGACATCACGGATAGGCGCTACCTCTCCTCGTCGGCCAGGGCGGCGTGCGTCTCGTCCACGGCCTCCGGGTCGGCCGCGGCTTCCGGGTCGGCCGCGGCTTCCTCACCGCCGTCCGGCGCAAACTCGGTGTCGGGCTCCTCGGTGATGCGCCGGCGGGGCTCCGTCATAACCTCCACCACGATCCTGCGGTTGGCGGCATCCGACTCGAGCACCTTGAGGTCGACCTCGTCTCCCTGCCCGTAGTAGTCCTCGAGCGACTGACTATCCCGAACACGACTGTGCGAGATGGGGACGAACGCCTCCACGTTGTCGCCCAGATCGACCACGACCCCCTTCTCCTGAACCCGCACGACGCGGCCTTCGCACTCCACGCCCGGTGCAAAGCGCTCCGAGAGCCAAGGCCAGGGATCGTCGAGAACCTGCTTGATTCCGAGGGAGATGCGCTTGTTCTCGCCATCCACATCAAGAACCATCACCTCCAGTTCCTGGCCCTTGTTGACGATCTCCGAGGGATGCTCCACGCGCTTGGTCCAGCTCATGTCCGACACGTGAACCAGCCCGTCGATTCCCGGCTCGATTTCGACGAAGGCGCCGAACGACGTCAGGTTGCGCACCTTCCCCTGCAGCCGCGTCCCCGTGGGATACTTGAGCGGGAGCGCCAGCCAGGGATCTTCCTCGATCTGCTTCATGCCCAGCGAGATCTTCTCGGCCGCCGGATCCACTTTCAGGACCACGGCCTCGATCTCGTCCGCGATGGAGACCAGCTTCGACGGATGGCGGATGTTGCGCGTCCACGACATCTCCGAGATGTGGACGAGCCCCTCCACGCCCTTCTCCAGCTCGACGAACGCGCCGTAGTTCGTGATCGACACAACCTTGCCGTGTACGCGCACGCCGACCGGGTACTTGAGGTCGATATCGGTCCAGGGATAGGGGAGCAACTGCTTGAGCCCGAGCGAGATCCGCTCCCGCTTCCAGTCGATGTCGAGCACCTTGACATCCAGCTCCTGGCCGATGCTCACCATGTCGGAGGGGTGTCCCACCCGTCCCCAGGACATGTCCGTGATGTGCAGCAGCCCGTCCAGCCCTCCGAGGTCGATGAAGGCGCCGAAATCGGTGATGTTCTTGATGATGCCGGCCCGCACCTGCCCCACCAGCAGTTCCTTGACCAGGGTCTCGCGCTTCTTGCCGCGCTCGGCCTCCAGGATCACGCGCCGCGATACAACGATGTTGCGGCGCCTCTTGTTCAGCTTGATGATCTTGAAGTCGTAGACGTCGCCAACCAGGTCCTCGATGTTGGGCACCCGGCGGAGGGCGATCTGCGAGCCCGGCAGGAAGGCGTCCACGCCCATGAGGTCCACGGTCATGCCGCCCTTGATCTTGCGCACCAGCTTGCCCTCGATCGGCGACCCGCTCTCGTAGGCTTCGCGGATCTTCTCCCAGACCCGCAGGAAGTCGGCCTTCTTCTTCGACAGGACCACCACCCCGTCGTCGTCCTCGAGGCTCTCGAGCAGGACCTCCACCTCGTAGCCGGGCGCGAGGGCCTCGGTGTCCCGGAATTCTTCTCGCGGGACCGCGCCCTCGCTCTTGAACCCGAACTCCAGGATGACGGTGGTGTCCGTTACCCGCACCACCTTGGCCTGCACGATCTCGCCCTCCCGCACCTCCTGAATTCCGGACTGGAAGTCCTGGAGCATGGTGCCGAAGTCGTCGCGCGACATCGACGGATCGTCGTCGCCCCTGGGGTCCTCCGACAATTCGAAGCCGGAGTCGCCTCGTGGATCGGCGAAAAGTTCGTCGGGAGCGTCGAACGCCGCGAAGTCTCCGAAGGCCTGGCTAGGCGACGGATCGACTCGGGCGGCATCGTCGGAATCTCCACCTTCCGAAGAATCCGTGCCCTGGGAACTGCCGGAGGGGAGAGCGGCGGAGGACGCGGGTTCCGGCGAAGGGGGGTGAGTGTCTTCTGTCTGGTCGGTCATTGGTTGTCGTCCCTGGCGCACCCCATGGAGGGCGCGCCGTTTCTGGCCGGTCCCGGATGTTGCGGGCCGGGTTCAGGGTTCACGAGAGGTACGGGCAAACGACTACTTCTCAGCAATTTAAGGTATGGTTCGGCGATCCATGCGTCAATCACTCCCTGGTGGTCGGAGCCCTGGTCCGGAGGTCGGAACCCTGGCGTCCCCGATCGCCGATCCGGGCGCGCACCACACCGAGGATTGTGTCCACCTGCTCCTCGAACGAGAGGCGGGTGCCGTCGACCTCGAACGCGTCCGCGGCCTTCCTCAGCGGGGCTGTCGCGCGGGTCGCGTCGATGCGGTCGCGGGCGCGCAGGCGAGCCGCCTCCGCCGTCACTGCACCGCCCGAGTCCGGCTCGCGCCCCTTCTCCAGCAGGCGACGGCGCGCCCGTTCGGCGACATCGGCCACCAGGAAGATCTTCGCCTCCGCATCCGGGAACACGACCGTGCCCAGATCGCGCCCGTCGCCCACCAGCGAGCCCTTCCTCCCCGCCTGCCGCTGCCGGTCGAGCAGCCACCCGCGCACCGCGGGCAGCCGCGCGACGGCCGAGACGTGCGCGTCGACTTCGGGGCTCCTCAGCTCGGCGGTGAGCGCGCGCGTGCCCAGCATCACCCGAAATACGGTTCCGGCGGCCACCATCCGCACCGGATGTGCGTTCAGGTCCGATTCCGTCAGCGCGGGCCATGAGTCCGGCGGCCGGCCCGACTCGAGCAGGGCGCAGGTGAGGGCCCGGTAGAGCGCGCCCGAGTCCAGGTGGCGGTAGCCCAGCCGGCGCGCCACCTCGCGGGCCGTGGTGGACTTGCCGGAACCGGCCGGGCCGTCGATGACGATCACCGGTCCGCGCTTGCGCTCGCGGACGGGCCGCGCCGGCTCCACGTCCTTCTCGCTCGAGTCCGGGACGGAAGGTCGTCCGGCCGGCGTGGAAGCGCGCTCGAGCATCTCCCAGAATCCGGGGTAGCTGACGTCCACGGCCGCCGGCGCATCAACGGTGATGGCGTTGCCGGCGAGCGCGCCGAGAACGCCGAAGGCCATCGCGATGCGGTGGTCGCCGCGCGCCTCGACGGGACCGGCCAGGGGACGGTCGGTCCCCTCGATCACCAGGCCGTCGGGAAGCTCCTCCAACTCCACGCCCAGGTTGGTCAGGTTGGACGCGAGGGCGCCCAGCCGGTCGGATTCCTTGACCCGCAGTTCCTCCGCACCGGTGATGCGCGTGGTTCCCCGGGCGCGGGCGGCGAGCACCGCCAGGATGGGCACCTCGTCGATGAGTCCCGGAATCTCTTCGGGCTGCACCTCGGTGCCGGCCAGGTCGGAGGGCTGGACGATCAGGTCGCCTGCGGGCTCCCCGCCTTCCGGGGCGGATCCCGTCTCTACCTCGATGCGCGCGTTCATCCTCTCCAGTACGGGGAGCAGTCCGGTTCGTGTCGGGTTGAGCCCGATACCTCTCAGCACGACCCCTTCGCCCGCCCCACCCAGCAGGGCGAGCGTGAGCGGGAAGGCCGCCGACGAGAAATCGCCCGGCACGACAATGTCCAGGGGATCGAGGGCGGCCGGGGCGGCGGTCAGGCGCACCCGGTTGGAACCGCCCTCCGGAGTGGCGGTCAACGCGCACCCCGCGGCGGCCAGCATGCGCTCGGTGTGGTCGCGCGAGAAGCCGGGCTCGATGAGCCGCACCGCCACGCCGCCGGTCACCCCTGCGAACAGGAGCGCGCTCTTGACCTGGGCGCTGGCAACGGGGAGGCGATGGTCGAGGGTGCACAGCGCGCCCCCGTTGATGCGAAGCGGGAGTCTGCCCGGAGCGGCCAGCGGTTCGAAGCGCGCGCCCATCCGCGACAGCGGATCGGTCACCCGTCGCATGGGCCGGCGGCGCAGGGATTCGTCACCGGTGAGGGTGGCTTCGAGTGCCTGCCCCGCCAGCACGCCCAGCAGCAGCCGCGCGGTTGTGCCGCTGTTGGCGCAGTCGAGCATCCGACCCGGGGCGCGCAGGCCGCGCACGCCCACCCCGGTGATGCGTAGTTCCGCATCGGCGACCAGCGGTGGCACGCGCACACCCAGTTCCCGGAGGATGGAGGCCGTCGCCCGGGGATCCTCCCCGGTGAGGATGCCGCGGATGCGGCTCTCTCCGCCCGCCAGCGCGGCCAGCAGCAGCGCCCGGTGGGAGATGGACTTGTCGCCGGGCACCTTCAGTTCGGTCATCACTGCGAGGTCTCGCTCACGTCGGCGGTGGCGTCGGTTTGGCGTCCGCGCGCCAGGAGCGGGTGGACCTCATCCAGTCTTCAATGGCCTCCAGGTCGCGGCGGTCGAGCGCGTCCGCGAACTCCCGCGCTACCCGCGCGAGGTTCCGGAGCGCGTCCCCGGCCTCGCTGCGCGCCAGGAGCGGAAGCCACATTTCCGGAGAACTGCCCGCGAGCCGCACCATGTCGGTGCCGCCGGTGCCCAGATCGGAAGGGGCGTGACCGGATTCTTCCAGCACGCGCGCAAGAGCGTTGGAGGCCAGCTGGGGGAGGTGGCTGCACCACGACATGAGCCGGTCGTGCTCGTGGGCGGTGGTCCAGCGCGGACGGGCGCCCACGGCCCGCCAGAGCGCCTCCACGCCAGCCGCGCCCGTCCCCCTCCCCGTCAGCCACACGGTCGCGCCCGCGAGCAGGTCGGCGGCGGAGTGACCGAACCCCGACCCCTCCCCACCCGCCATGGGGTGCGATCCGGTGTAGCGGGTGCTCTCGCCGAGGGCCCTCATCGCTTCCTCCACCGGGCCCTTCAGGCTGGCCACGTCGGTCACGACCGCCCCCGCCGGCCAGCGGCCGCGGTGGTCCGCGAGCTGGCGCAGGGTCACGTCGAGGGGGGTGGCGTACACGACCAGGTCGGCGCCCGCGAGGACGGCCTCCGGGTCGGTGGACCCCGCCTCGATCGCGCCCATGCGCTCGGCCAGCTCCAGATTGGACGCCGTCTGCGAGGTGGCGACGACGCGCGGCGGCCGATTCTGCGCCGCGAGCGCCCGGGCAAGCGACCCGCCGATGAGTCCGAGCCCCACGATCGCGACCGTGCGGAAGCCGTGGTCGGGTGGCGGGGTGGTGGCGGGGTCGGCCGCGGGACTCACGCCGCCCCCTCCCGCCCGCCGGCGGGCGGGGTGGCGGCGGGGTCATCCCGGTAGGGTACCTCCAGGGTCATCCCGTCCGCCGCCACGACCGTAGCCGGAAACACCCGGCGGGCCTCGCGCTCGAGGCGCGCCGGCTGCTCCGAGTACCGCGCGGAGATGTGCGTGAGCGCGAGGCGGGCCACTCCGGCGTCGCGGGCGACGCGCGCGGCGCCCGCGGCGGTGGAGTGGAAGGTCGCGCGCGCGCGCGCCCTCTCTTCGCCGGCGAACGTGCACTCGTGGACGAGCAGGTCCGCTCCGGACGCCGCCTCCACCGTCGAGCGCACCGGACGCGTGTCGCCCGTATAGACCACCGTCCGGCCCGGCCGGCTGGGCCCGACCACCTCTACGGGTCCGATCGCCCGCCCTTCGACCTCCACCGTCTCGCCCCGGTGGAGACGGCCGAAGGCGGGCCCTTCGGGGACGCCCAGAGCACGTGCCCTCTCGACATCGAACCGCCCCCGGCGATCATCCTCGCGCAACGCGTAGCCGAGCGCCGGCATGCCGTGGTTCACCCGGAAGGCACGCACCTCATAGCCGTCCCGCGAGACGCAGTCCCCCGCCCTCAGTTCCCGGACCTCGACCGGAAAGCTCAGGCGGTCGAACCCGAGGTGGACCGCATCCTCGAGAACCCGCCGGCCGGAGACCGGACAGGTCAGCAGCAGCGGATCGTCCCGCCCCTGAAGCGCCATCGTGCGCAGCATCCCGGTCACGCCCACGAAGTGATCGGCGTGCATGTGCGTGATGAACACCGCCCAGAGGGAGAACCCTGTGCCGTAACGCATCATCTGGCGCTGGGTCCCCTCGCCGCAGTCGAAGAGCATGAGGTCGCCCTCCCGCTGCAAGGCGACCGCGCTCACGTTGCGGCGCACGGTCGGACACGCGGCCGAAGTGCCCAGAAACGTCACTCGCATCATCTCTCGCGCGTGAGGCGGGCCCGGTCAGCTCCGCACATCCAGCCGCACGAACAGGTGCCGGCCGGGGGCGTCGATGCCCGAGCCGTGAACTCGATACAACTCGTCGAAGAGGTTCTCGATCCCGGCGGAGATGCGCAAACGATCGCTCCAGGAGGCGCCTCCCCGAAGCGAGTGGACATGGTACGCGGGCGTCCCTCCCTCCTGGATGCGGCTGTCGATCCGGTCGCGGAAGCCGAGCCGGTCCTGGCCGCCCGCCACCTTGCCGAAGTACTCGATCCAGCCCGACCGTCGGTCCCGGGACCACGGCCAGCGCAGACGATACGACAACGTCGCCGGAGGCACGCGGCTGAGCGGCTCCTCCGCAAGCATCCCGTCGCGCGCAACCACCGCATCTCCCAGGGTCCACGAAGCCGAAAGGTCCAACTGCCCGCGGGCGGGGAGTCCGGCGGACAAGCCCCCTTCGACACCGTCGATGGTCGCCGAGCCGATGTTCTGAATGGTGAGAACCGGAAGCCGGTCGGGTCCGTAGGTGCTCTGGCCCTGGAAGGTCCCGAAGCTGCGTTCGAGCAGTTCGTCGATTCCGATGCGGAATACGGTCAGCTCCGCCGTCGCCGAGCCTCGAATCCAGCTCGCCCCCAACTCGAGTGTGTAGCTGCGCTCCGGGCTCAGCTCCGGATTGGGCAGGGCCATGCCGCCGGGGACGTCGCCCACCAGGGTGAGATCGTAGATGTTGGGCGCGCGAAAAGCCTGCGCCGCCCGCGCTCTGAGCGACATCCCCTGCGCGGGGTGGTAGACCACGCCGAGTTCGCCGGTGACGTTTCCGACCCGGGAGTCCACGTCGCCGCCGAAGTCGTCGCCGACCCTCGTGGTGGTGCGATAGGTGCTGGCGCGCCCTCCCAGCTGCACCCGGAACCTCCCCCAGGGTTCGTCGGCGAAGGCGTACAGCGCGGCGCCGCCGAAGCGGGAGCCATCGGGAAACCGACCGGTGGGAACGGCCTCATCCCCGCTCCACCGCAACGAAGGAGTCTCCACGCCTGTGACCAGGTTCTCCTCCCGGCCGTGCGAGCGGGTGACGTTGTCCCACACTTCCAGCCCGTAGGTCACGCGGCTTTGGCCATCGCCGTGTATCGCCTGCCCCTGGACGTCCAGCGCAACCGAGCGTACGTCGTCGGAGACGTAGCGGACGCGGTCCGAGGGCATGACGATGTCATCCCTGAGCGATTGGCCGCGGATCGAACGTCCCTCGCGCTGCACCTGCCAGGACACCTGCACGTCCAGGGCGGACATCCAGGGCCGGCTCGTGGCCAGGCTGCCCTTCATACGCGCGAGCGATCGGTCCTGGGGCTCGAAGAGATAGAGCGCGTTCCGCCCCACCCCTCCGCCGGCCACGCCGGGAGCCCGGAAGTCGACGTAGCGATCATAGCGCGGGACATCGCTCTGCTCGGAATGCTGGCCGGCCATCTCGATGCGCAACCGCCGGGTGGCCTGGAGATCGACGCGCAGGTCGCCGCTCCACTGGTCGTAGCCGGTCGGATCCTGGGGCGGGAGGCCCCCGCCCGGCTTCAGGTGCGACCAGGTGCCGAAGCTGCCCCCTCCGAAGAGTTCCAGACCCGACAGGAAATCCGGGACGGCGGCCGCCGCCGAGAGCCGCGCACGACTCCCGTTGGTGGCTCCGTCGAAGGTGTACGAGCCCTCCGCCACCCACCTCTCGCCCGGCTCGAGCAGGTTTCCGGCGCGCCGGGTGATCACGTTTATCACTCCGCCCATGGCATCGGAGCCATAGAGCGCGGACGACGCCCCACGCACCACCTCCATCCGCTCCATGATCTCCGGATCCACGGAGGAGAGGTACTGGCTCGGCCCCTGGCGGAAGGTGCCGTTGTTGAGGCGCACTCCATCGACCATCAGGAGCACCTGGCTGCCCGTGAGCGCGCGCACGAAGGCGGCTCCCTGCCCCGCGGTGGTCTGCTGCACCAGCACGCCGGGCTCGGCGACCAGGGCATCGAGGAGCAGGCGGTTGGGCTGGCCGCGCAGTTCGGCGCGTCCCACAAGGTTGACCGAAACGGCGAGTTCGTCGGTGGTCGTCGCCAGGCGGGTCGCGGTCACCACCAGGGGATCCAGCTGGAACGTCGTCGAGTCGGGATCCGTCTCGTCCGGCGGCGCCTGCGCCATGGTGGGACGGGCAGCGCCCAACAGGGCGGCCACCCAGACCAGGACGCAGACCGGACAAGGCAACTTCGGCATCGCAATCCTCTTCCTGTTCATGCCTGAGTTGCCTCGCACCGCGCAAGACGGGTGAGGTTTCGAGGGATGGGCCGCGTGGGACCGGATGGGCTGTTCGCAAGCACGAAGACGACGCCGGAATAGCCCGTCGACGGACGAAATGTTCCCGGTTCGGGGACGTCTGCGGAGCCGCGCAAGGCACGCCTTGCCTCACGTTTCAGGTCACGCCCGCACGCGTGGCAGGCTGCCTCCGTGGGCAGGTGACATTTTGTCCTCCGCGTCGTATCGTGGCTGCAACGGAGCGAGCGCCCATCCCCTGCAGGAGAGACCCGATGATGCCCAGCCGCCGACAGTTTCTCGGTTCCATGGCCGTGCCCGCCGCGGCCGCCGCCGGACTCCCACTTCTGCCCACCCGCCTCTCCGCGGACGCCCGCGAGATCGCCGACGAGCTGGGCGGCTGGTCCGGGACCCCCGGGCAGATCGCGCGCGACGAGGACTTCTGGGTCGAGGTGGCCCGCGCCTTCACCGTCGACCGGAGCCTCATCAACCTTAACAACGGAGGGGTGAGCCCCTCGCCGCGCTGGGTGCAGGAGGCGATGAAGCGCCACCTCGACTACTCCAACGAGGCCCCCACCTACACGATGTGGCAGATCCTCGAGCCGCAGCGCGAGACGGTGCGCGCGCGCCTGGCCCGCGAGTGGGGCGTGGACGCCGAGGAAATCGCCCTCACCCGCAACGCCTCCGAGGGACTCCAGATCCTGCAGCACGGCTTCGACCTGGAGCCGGGCGACGAAGTCCTGACCACGACCCAGGACTACGGTCGCATGATCACCACCTTCCGGCAGCGGGAGCGGCGCGACGGCATCGTCCTGAAGCAGATCCGGATCCCCGTGCCCGCCGAGGATCCGGCGGAAATCGTACGGCTATTCGAGGAGGCCATCACCCCGCGCACCCGCATGATCCTGTGCTGCCACATGATCAACCTCACCGGCCAGATCCTGCCGGTGAAGGAGCTCACCGCCCTGGGCCGCCGCCACGGCATCCCCGTCCTGGTGGACGGAGCCCACGCGCTCGCCCACTTCGACTTCGACCTGGGCGAACTGGACGTGGACTTCTACGCCACCTCGCTGCACAAGTGGCTGTTCGCGCCCCACGGCACCGGGCTGCTCTACATCCGCAGGGAGAGAATCCCGGAGGTCTGGCCCCTCACCGCCGCCCCCGAGAGCAGGGACGGCGACATCCGCAAGTTCGAGGAGATCGGCACCCATCCAGCGGCGAACTACCTGGCCATCGCCGAGGCGCTGACGTTCCACCAGGGGATGGGCGGCGCGCGCAAGGAAGCGCGCATGGTGTACCTGCGCGACTACTGGGCCGACCGGCTGCTCCAGCACGACCGGGTGCGCCTGCACACCAGCCGCGAGCCGGGCTTCGCCTGCGGGCTCGCCAACGTCCAGATCGACGGCGTAGATCCGGGGGTGCTCAACCAGTACCTGTGGAACGAGCACCGCATCATTGCGGTCGGCATCGGCCACGAGGAGTGCACTGGTTCGCGCATCACCCCAAGCGTTTACACGACGCTTGAGGAACTCGACCGCTTCGGGGATGCGATGGAGCACGTGATCCGGCACGGGTTGCCGGCCTGACGAGCGGTGTTGCCCGGCATCCGGCAACGGGTGCGGATGGGGCGTAGAGCGGGGGCCGGTATTGCCAGTAGTAGACAGTAGACGACAGTAATCGTCAGGTCAACGGCCCCGGCCTTCCAGCGTCCCTGCCAATGCCGGCGCTCCCGGCACATCGCCCGACTCGAGAGGGCCGGCGCCGATCACGCACCGGAAACGCCGAAGCCCGCGGCTGACGCCCTTTCATTGTGTCGCAAACGTGACGATTTTTGTCGTGTGAGCGATTATCCCGAGATAAACGGGCTTGGTATCGCGATTGGTCCGGGGCACCAGGAGCCGCCGCAGGATGATGACCCGTGGAGTGACCGTCAGCGCCGGCCTCCGGTGCTTTCCGTGCACGATGCCATGGCATTGACGAGCCAATGCGTGATCTGCGCGCGACCGGACACCACCACCGAGTCGGTGAGCGGTGAGCGAGACACGATGAGGGTACGGTGTCCGTACTGCGGCCGGTTCGAGATCACATGGATCGCGTCCGCGCACCTGAAGGCCATCCAGCGAGGGAAACGCGCGACCGCCACCCAGATGACGGAGATCCGGCATCTGCTGTCCGAATGGCTGCGCAGCGGCGTCACGAAGACGATCACCGTCACGACCGTCGAACAGGCACTCCTGGAGGTCTTGTCGTGGTGACCGACGAAGGCAGCTCCAACAAGACGGCGGCGGGTCCGATATGCGCGACCCGTCGCCGTCTTCGTATTCGGCCGGCAGGCCCGGCCGTCCCGCGGTTCCGCTCTACGCCGCTGCCACCGCCTCACCCAGGTTGTCGAGCGCCTTCTGCACCAGGACGCGCGAGGTGGCCAGGTTCATGCGCATGCGGCCGCTGCCGCCGGTGCCGTAGGAGTGCCCGGGATTCAGATAGATCCTGGCGTTCTCGGCGAACCAGCGCTGCATGATCTGCTCGGGCGTGACCACGGACTCTGAAGTCTTGTTCTCTTCTGCCGCCTTCTCGCGGGCGCCCACCTTGTCCATCAGCCCGTTCACGTCCAGCCAGGCCAGATAGGTGCCCTGGGCCTTGGTGTAGTTCACTCCCGGGACGTTCTTCAGGTAGGACTCGGCGAGGTCGTGGTTGCCGTCGAGGTAGAGCAGAAGCTGGTCGAGCCACTCGTCGCCGTCGGTGAGGGCGGCCCGGTTGGCCTCCATGCCCAGCGTGCTCAGGTCGGCCCGGGTGTAGGAGCGGGCGCGCGCCATCAGGTTGGGGTTGGAGGAGAAGTACCAGGCGGCCTTCATGGCGGCGAGGCTGAAGGTCTTGCTCGCGGCCTTGAAGGTGAGGCTGTTGTCGACGATCTCCTTGTCCGGGAGGCTCGCGAAGGGCGTGTACTTGTTGTCGGCGGTCACGAAGTCGCAGTGGATTTCGTCGGCGAGCACGATGACCCGGTTCCTGAGGCAGATCTCGCCCATGCGCAGCAGATCCTCCTCGGACCAGCAGTTTCCGGTGGGGTTCTGGGGATTGCACAGCAGGAAGCTGTTGACCCGGGTGGCCCGCCGCTCGAAGTCGTCCCAGTCGACCTTGTAGCGACCGTTCTCGACGTACATCTCGCTGTCTTCGGCGATCGTGCGGGTGAAGCGCAGATCGCTGTAGAAGCCATTGTAGGTGGGGGTGTTCATGAGCACCCGCGACCCCGGGGGCGAGAAAGCGTGCAGGGCGGCGATCAGCCCGGGGTGCACGCCCGTGGTCAGCTCGATGGTGGAGGGGTCGACCTCGAGGCCGTAGCGCCGGTGGTTCCAGTCGGCGATGGCCTGCGTATAGGAGGCGGGACGGGCCAGATAGCCCCAGTTCTCATGGTCGCACCGCTTCGCGAGCGCCTCGGTGATGCAGGGAGCGGCGCGGAAGTCCATGTCCGCGATGCCCATCCCGACCTCGATGTCCTCGCCGAAGGCTGCGATGGCGCGGTCCCACTTGGTACAGTCGGTGCCCCGGCGGTCGTAGATCTCGTCGAAATCGAAGTCGGCGCGTGAAGTCGACGCCAGCAGTTCGGCCGGGCCCCCGCGTCCGCCTGGCCGGGCCCCCACCGCGCCGAGAACCGCAGTCGCTCCTGCGCCTCTCAAAAAGGTTCTGCGGCTGAACTGATGCTTCGACATGGGGCCTCCTCGCCGGTTGTGTCCTCGGGGAAACGTTCCTCGTTTCCAGGTTGTTGTCGGATGTTCGACGGGCATAGTAACGCCTCGCGCCCGGTTTTTCACGCGGGCGCGCGTTTCCTCGATCGGGCGCCTCCACCGGCGCCCACATGAGCCCGCCGGAAACCGAATGCCGGGAGTGGGATTTGAACCCACACGGGCCTGAGCCCGGGGGATTTTAAGTCCCCTGCGTCTACCGTTCCGCCATCCCGGCAGGAGTCTTGGATCGGCAGCTATCAGTGGGCATTGAACTTACGAGTTTGGTTGGCTGGATTCCAGCCATTTGCCGCCCATCACCAGGCGGCCGACAGCCGCAGATGGCCGCCGCCGAACGGCTCCGGCGTGAAGTGGTCCAAGTCCCAGCGGAGCCCGGCCGTCACCTCGAAGCCCGACCGGAACCGGTAGCCCGCTTCCGTGATCAGTCGCTGATTCTGCGAGGTGAGCCAAGGCGCCCGGGAGCCCGCATCGCGGTCCAGAAGGGCGTAGGCCAGGCGGCCCGTCCATCCCGCCTCCGGGTACCGGACGAGGGCCGCCCAGGCAAAAACCTCACGATCACGGTGTTCGCGGGGAGCGCCCCGTACCGGCGAGCGCCTTTCGGGTCGCCGCACTTGCGCCAGCGCCGTCTCGACCGCCCACAGCGGGTTCAGGCGGGTCCGTGCGCGGGCGCCCACGGTCATCGTCTGCTCGCGCAGGGTGAAGCCGAGTCCGCTCGCGGGCGCCTGCCGCTCGGTGTCCGCCCTCGCCCGCGTGCCGTACAGCGCCAACGCCACGCGCTCGAGCGGTGTGACCTGGACGAGTGCTCCCAGGAAAGCGACCTGTTCGAGCTGGGTGAACGGAGCCCGACCGGTTGCCGGAAAGGTCACCTGGACCTCGCTTCTTCGGCTCGATCCCGCGTGCAGCTCCGCTCGCCAGCGTGACGCCGCGGCCCTCAGGGTCGTGCGAGCGGCGAGGGGAGCCCCCGCGTAGTCGTAGTGGGCGTCCACCTCGTCCGCCTTCACTCCCAGGCCCTGGAAGATCGCTTCGTTGAAGGCGTCGAGCGCTGCGAGGCGCACCTCGAGCGTCCAGCTCCGGTCTTCCCCGTCTCTCCAGGAGCGTGCCAGCGCGACCTCCACGTCTGCGGACGGCTTGAAGAAGTGGACGCCGAGCCCCACCCGCACGGTCCACGGCGTCCCGAGCGCGTCGCGCCAGCGCATGCCGACCCACGGGTAGTCGCGCCGTGCCGTGAGCGATCGCTCCCGGCGGTAGCGTGCCATCAGGTCCACGGGGCCGGAGACTTGGATCTCCTGGCGCCAGTCCACGACGTTGAGGATGTGCGGATGGCTGATCGAGGCCCCGGCAATCCGAAGGCCGTTGCGCACCTCGGCCCAGCGTGCGTCTTCACCGGGATCGAAGAGGGTCGAGCGGACATCCAGCTCGTACTCGTGGTCCATTTGGGGGTTGAGCCGCTGGAAGATGCCCTCCTCTGCCAGACGGCCGTAGTAGGCACCGTCGCGGTCGAGCAGGGACAGCCACACCTGATCCGCCCATACCGCGAGCGTCGCGACAGCCGCCGAGTCGGTCTCGCCCGCAGGGGAGGTCGCGGATCGCTCTGCGTCCGACTGGGCGCGGAGCGGCGGCACGGCGAGGAGGGAGACTCCGGCCAGTACGGCGGCGGGCCGCCAGGATGCTCGCATGTCCAACCTACCTCGAAGAGATGGTCGGATCCGTGTCGGGTTCGGACCTCCCCAGCCCCGCCCAGATCGCCACCAGCATCACGCCGAGGAGCGCCCATGAATATGTGTTGGCAAGACCGGCTTCGAGGGCCGACACCCGGGGGATTCCGAACGACTCACCGGAAGCCGTCGCCGAGGCCGCCAGGATGGTGGGAATGAAGAATGGGAGGAGAAACGGGTAGGTGCACACGGTCATGTCGAGGAGGTTGGCGCGCCTGAAACGCCCGATGCCGGCGCGCCTGCCCGAGTCCCGGACCAGGTCGCCGACGGCGAGGATCGCCATGACCGAATGCGTCGTCAGCAGCACCGCCACGCTGGTCACGCCGAAGATGCGCAGTTCCGCGGCGCGCGCGGTTTCGACCGTCCGGCCTGGACCCTGCGCGAGGCGGTCCAGGATGCCCCCCTCCTGCGCGGCCCCCACGATCCCCATCAGCAGGATGGTGAACACGACGATCCCCACCGCCCCCTCCATCCCGTCGAGGATGAGCCCGCGGGCCTGGAAGGCCTCCCGGTCGATGTATACGAGGTCGGCCGGCGCAACGAGCCCCAGCGCCAGGGCCAGGACGACGGCCGCGGCCACGCCGGCGAAGAGGCTCTCCACCAGGCCACGGCCCCGCCACAGCATGACGAACGCGGCCAGGGGCGCCAGCAGCATGGGGAGCGCGGCCGGGTTTCCCTCGAGCATCGCGACCGCCCGGGACGCCTGCGTGACCGGTGCTTCCGCGCCTCCGAGGAGGGCAAGAACGAGGGCCGCGACCGCTGCGGCGGGTAGCGCGTACCGCAGGCGGCTGCGCACCACGCCCCCCATGGGCGCCCCCTGGCTGCTCGCCGAAGCGATCGTGGTGTCGGACACCGGCGAGACGTTGTCGCCGAAGGTGGCCCCGGCCAGGACGGCCCCGATGAGGACGACCGGGCTGGCCTCGAGGACGCCCGCGGCGGGATAGAGGAGCGGGGCGCAGATCAGGATCGTGCCCAGGCTCGTCCCCGTGGCCGTCGAGAACAGGACCGCGATCAGGAACGACATGAGGACGAAGCCACCGCCACGTACACCGAGTTCGCTGCCGGCCCACACCAGTGCGTGCACGAGCCCCGACTCGCGAAGCACGACCGAGAAGACGCCCGCCAGCAGCCACGCGGCGACCATCAGCATCACGATCGGGCGGGACATGCCCCTGAGCGCGGCGGCGCTGTAGGCGGAGGCGCTTCGGGCAAGCAGCAGCCCGACCCCGAGGGCCCCCAGGAGGATGGGCCAGAGCCCGCGTTCGTCGGGAGCCCCGGAGAAGCCCAGCCAGGCAGCGCCGGCGGCGAAAACCAGTATGGGGGCCGCCGCGCCGACAAGGCCCAGGTGGAAGCCGAGGGGTGCCGGCGGCTGCGCGTGCGGGGAGGGTGTCGGATCGGGTGCGGGGTTCACGGTGCCGGGCGGGTTTTCCGGGTGACGGGACACGCCCTATCATCGAGGATCGGCCCCGACCGGGCCAGCTTCCGTGATCCGTTCCCCGGCGAATGAGGGCACGTGTATGAGCGCCGACGATGTCTTCGAACTCTACGACCTGCGGGTCGAAGTGGTCGCCGGGGAGGGCGACATGGTGTGCAATCACAGGGTAGGCGACTACTTCGAGCTGAGCGGGGAGAACCTGTCCCTTCCCGCCGGCCAGACCTTCCCCATCTATCCCCTGGCCGCCCTCCTTCCCCTCCTCCCCGCCAAGCAGCGCGAGACCCACCCGTACGACTGGATGACCACGGACACGGAGATCGCCTGCCCCGACCCGCACTGCGGCGCCCGCTTCCGCATCACCCGCACCGGGAGGTCGACCTTCCGCCACAGCGAGGTCACGCGTGTTCCGCTGGACCCGCAGCGCGCGGACGGCCCGCGGCCCTCGACGGGGGACGAATCGGTGGACGGCCTGGGGCCCTCGACGCGGGATGAATCGGCGGACGGCCCGCGGTGAACCCCGCGCGGCCAACTCTGCGGCTACCCTCCTCCGGCGTGATCCGGGGGTGCTGGCAGCTCTCCGACGGCCACGGTGAGGGTTGGAGCAGGGAGCGCGCGTTCGCGGCCCTGGACGCCGCGGCCGCGGCTGCGAGCCCCCTCGTGCTGGACTGCGCGGACATCTACACCGGGGTGGAGCGCCTCATCGGGCACTGGCTGTCCCGACGCCCGGATATTGCCGCCGACGTCGTCGTCCACACCAAGTTCGTGCCCGACTTCGACACCCTGTCCGGTATCGACCGCGATTATGTCCGCCGCGTCGTGCAGCGGTCATGCGAACGCCTCGGGATGGGCGCACTGGAGCTGGTGCAGTTCGCGTGGTGGGACCTCTCGCAACCGAAATGGGTGCGTGCCGCCGAGTGGCTCGCGGAGCTGCAGCAGGAGGGAATCATCCGCCACCTTGGCGTAACCAACTTCGACCGGGCCGCGCTCCACACCCTGCTGGACGCGGGCATCCCGGTGGTGTCCAGTCAGGTCCAGCTCTCGCTTCTCGACCGTCGTCCCCTGAAGGGCCTGACGGAGCTCTGCCGGGAACGGGGGATCACTGTGCTTGCCTATGGCGCCCTGGCGGGCGGGCTCCTGTCCGACGCGGGAGGCGCGGCGCTGGACTCCCGGTCGCTGACCAAGTACCGCCTGATCGTCGAGGAGGTGGGTGGTCGAAAGGTGCTGAGCCGGGCTCGTAGTGCGCTCGCGGAACTGGCCGGGCGGCACGAAGCCACCATGGCGGACGCGGCGGTGGCCTACGCGCTCAGCCCACCCGCCGTTGGCGCCGCGATCGTGGGGCTGAGCCGCCGGGGTCTGGCGGTGGACGGCCGCCGCGTCCACCTCACGCCGTCCGACCTGAAACGGCTCGAGACCGCGGTGCCGGACACGGTCCAGGGAGAAGTGTTCGAAGTCGAACGGGACCGGGAAGGTCCGCACGGGCACATCATGCGCTACAACCTGAACCGGGCGGACGGCGAGGCCCGGTCCGGGAGGCCCGGCTGATCTCCCATCTCCATCCCGACCCGGCCTCGCGCCCCGACGCGGCCCGTTCCACGCCTTCGCGCGCTTGCGGACGACCACGTCCCGTCCCAATATTCGAGATCCATCCCGCCCATTCCCCGTGACAGTCGAACCTGCGCGCAGGAATGGCGGGACATTTTGTGGGTACCAAGCCGGGGAGGCCGCCGTGCGACGGGCGACGAGCGCAGGGTCCGTACGCCGCTCCGGTCTGCCCCCGGCACGCGGCCTGTACAGTCCCCGCTACGAGCACGACAGCTGCGGCGTCGGCTTCGTGTGCGACATCAGGGGACGGGCCAGCCGGGCGATCCTCGACGACGCCAACAGCATCAACTGCCGCATGGGGCACCGCGGCGGGATCGGCTGCGAACCCGGAACGGGCGACGGGGCCGGGCTTCTCACGGGGCTTCCGCACCGGCTTCTCGACCGCGTCGCCCGGGAGCAGCTGGGCATCTCCCTTCCCCCTCCCGGCCAATACGGGGTCGGCATCGCCTTCCTCCCGCGCGACCGCCGGGAGCGCCGCATCTGCAAGGAGCGCACCGAGGCCATCATCGCCGAACAGGGGCAGCGCCTTCTCGGGTGGCGCAGGCTCGCGCACAGCCCGGAACGAGCAGGGCTGACGCCGACCGCGCTCGGCTCCATGCCGCACCTCGAACAGCTCTTCGTCGGGGCCGGCGAGGGCTTCGCCGATGGCGCCTTCGAACGCCAGCTCTACATCATCCGCAAGTACGCGAGCCACCGCCTGCGGGGCGATCCGCGCCTCTCGGGCCGGGAGCTCCCCTACTTCTGCTCCCTCTCGTCCAACACCGTCATCTACAAGGGGATGCTGACGCCGCATCAGCTCTTCGAGTTCTTCGACGATCTGCGGGCCGGCGACTACGAGTCCCACATGGCGATGGTGCACTCGCGCTTCTCTACCAACACCTTCCCCTCGTGGGACCGCGCCCAGCCCAACCGCGCCATGTGCCACAACGGCGAGATCAACACGCTGCTGGGCAACTGCAACTGGATGAACGCCCGCGAGGGCGTACTGCGCTCGAAGCTGTTCGGGGACGAGCTGGAGAAGCTCTTCCCCATCATCGAGCCCAACTGTTCAGACTCGGGGAACTTCGACAACGTGCTGGAGTTCCTGCTCATGACCGGGCGCAGCCTGCCGGAGTCGATCATGACCATGATCCCGGAGGCGTGGCAGCAACGGCCCGACATGCCGGCCGAAAAGCGCGCCTTCTACGAGTTCCAGTCCTGCCTGATGGAGCCATGGGACGGCCCGGCCCTGATCCCCTTCACCGACGGCCACTGCATCGGCGCCGTGCTCGACCGCAACGGGCTGCGCCCGAGCCGCTACTACGTGACCGACGACGACCGCTGCGTCATGGCCTCCGAGGTGGGCGTGCTACCGGTGGCGCCGGAGCGGGTGGTGAAGAAGGGGCGGCTGCACCCGGGGCGGCTTTTCCTGATCGACTTCGATGCCGGGCGCCTGGTGCCGGACCACGAGCTCAAGTCGGAGTGGGCGAAGCGACGGCCGTACGGGAAGTGGCTGGCGCGGCAACGCCTCGAACTCGGCGAGGCCGAGGACCCGCACGGCTACGACCAGGCGACCGTGCTTCAGCGGATGCAGGCATTCGGCTATACCAGCGAGACCCTGCAGTTCATGCTCCTCAGCCTGGTGCGCGACCGGCGCGATCCGCTCGGCTCCATGGGCAACGACGCGGAGCTGGCCGCGCTCTCGGACCGGCCGCGCATGCTCTACGACTACTTCAAGCAGCGCTTCGCGCAGGTGACCAACCCCGCCATCGATTCGATCCGCGAGGAAGTGGTCATGTCGCTCGAGTGCTACATCGGCCCCGAGGGCAATCTGCTCGAGGTCACGGAGGAACACGCGCACCGGCTGCGGCTACCCCACCCGATCCTCTCCAACCGACAGTTCGCCGCGCTCTCGCGGCTGGAAGACCGCGGCTGGAGACGCCGGACACTCGACGCAACCTTCCGGCGGGGCTCGGGGAAGAAGGGTCTGCTTGCGGCGCTCTCCCGTCTGGAACGGGATGCCGACCTCGCGGTCAGGGACGGAATCCGCCTGCTCGTGCTCTCGGACCGCGCGATCGATCCGGATCGCCTGGCCATCAGCTCCCTGCTCGCCGTCGGCTGCGTGCATCACCACCTGGTACGCACACACCAGCGCACCCGCATTGCCCTGATCGTCGAGACCGGCGAGGCGCGCGAGGTGCACCACCACTGCCTGCTGCTGGGCTACGGGGCGGACGCCATCAACCCCTACCTCACCTACGAGTCGCTCTGGCGCGCCCGCCGCGCCGGACGGATGGACGACTACGGGCACATCGGTTCCGACGACGACGTGGTCGCCGCCTACCGAAAGGGGGTCGGCAAGGGCATCCTCAAGGTGATGGCCAAGATGGGCATCTCGACGCTGCAGTCCTACAAGGGCGCGCAGATCTTCGAGGCGGTCGGGCTCGGGCCGGAGGTGGTGAACCGCTGCTTCACCGATACCGAAAGCCGCGTGGGCGGGATCGGCTTCGGAGTGCTGGCGGAGGAGATCGAGCGTCGCCACGAGCTGGGCTTCGCGGGCGCGTCGCGAAACAACGGACGGGCGTTGCCCAACCCCGGCGATTTCCACTGGCGCAAGGGGGGCGCGCGCCACATGTGGGATCCCGTTTCGGTGCGCGGCCTCCGGGTCGCCGCGCGCACCAACTCCCCGGAGGCCTACTGGCGCTTCGCCCGTCACGCCAACGAGGAAAACACGCGCAAGGCGACGCTGCGCGGCCTCCTCCGGTTCCATCCCACCGGTCCGCCGGTGGATCTGGACCAGGTCGAGCCCGAGGCCGAGATCGTGAAGCGCTTCGCCACCGGCGCGATGAGTTTCGGCTCCATCTCGAAGGAAGCCCACGAATCGCTCGCCCTGGCCATGAACGGCATCGGCGCCAAGTCCAATTCAGGCGAAGGCGGCGAGGATCCGGCGCGCAACGTCCCGGATGCGGACGGGGGACTGCGCCGCTCCGCGATCAAGCAGGTGGCCAGCGGGCGCTTCGGCGTGACGATCGAGTACCTCACCGCAGCCGAGGAGCTGCAGATCAAGATCGTGCAGGGAGCCAAGCCCGGGGAGGGCGGCGAACTCCCGGGCCGCAAGGTGGACGACTACATCGCGTCGATCCGGCATTCCACGCCGGGCGTGGGGCTGATCAGCCCGCCCCCGCACCACGACATCTATTCCATCGAGGACATCGCCCAGCTCATCCACGACCTGAAGAACGCCAATCCGCAGGCGCGCATCAGCGTGAAGCTGTGCGCCGAGATCGGGGTGGGCACGGTGGCCGCGGGGGTGGTCAAGGCGCGCGCCGATCACCTGGTGATCTCGGGCGACAGCGGAGGCACGGGTGCCTCCCCGCTCACCTCCATCAAGCACGCGGGGCTGCCGTGGGAGCTCGGGATCGCGGAGGTCCACCAGACCCTGGTGATGAACAACCTGCGCTCGCGGGTCATCGTGCAGACCGACGGGCAGCTCAAGACAGGCCGGGACGTGGCCATCGCCGCGCTGCTGGGCGCGGAGGAGTTCGGCTTCTCGACCGCCCCGCTGATCACGCTGGGCTGCGTCATGATGCGCAAGTGCCACCTGAACACCTGTCCGGTGGGCGTGGCGACCCAGGACCCCGAGCTGCGCAAGAAGTTCTCCGGGAAGCCGGAGTACATCATCAACTACCTGTTCATGGTGGCGCACGAGCTGCGTGAGATCATGGCGCGTCTCGGCTTCCGCACCGTGAACGAGATGATCGGGCGGGTGGACGCGTTGCGGGCCGCGCCGAGGCCCGCGCACTGGAAGGCCAGGAGCGTGAACGTGGACGCGCTCCTGATGCCGGCGCTGGAGCCGGAAGACTGCCTGGGGGTCTACTGTCGGCACGAACAGGACCACGGGCTTGAGGGCGCCCTCGATCACACCCTCATTCGCCTGGCCCGTCCGGCCATCGAGGAAGGTCGGCCGGTGCACCACGACATGGCCATCTCCAACGCGAACCGGGTGGTGGGCGGCATGCTGTCCAACCACATCATCCGCCGCGTGGGACCGGGCATGCTTCCCGACGACTCCATCCGCTTCCGCTTCCGCGGGAGCGCGGGACAGAGCTTCGGCGCCTGGCTGGCGCGCGGGGTTACGCTGGAGGTGGAAGGCGACGCCAACGACTACGTAGGCAAGGGGCTGTCCGGAGGCCGGATCATCCTCTATCCGCCGAAGGCGTCCCGGTTCAGGGCCGAAGAGAACATTCTGGCCGGCAACGTGGTGTTCTATGGAGCCATCAGTGGCGAGGGCTTCTTCCGGGGCATCGCGGCCGAGCGCTTCTGTGTGCGCAACAGCGGCGCCACCGCGGTGGTGGAGGGCATCGGCGACCACGGCTGCGAGTACATGACGGGCGGGCGCGTAGTGGTGCTGGGTCAGACCGGCATCAACTTCGGGGCCGGAATGTCGGGGGGAATCGCCTACGTGTGGGACCCTGAAGACGCCTTCGAGCGCCGCTGCAACATGGACCTGGTGGTGCTCGAACGCCTCTCCGACGCGAACGAGCGGGAGGAGATACGGCGCCTGATCGAACGGCACCGGGAGTACACGGGCTCGGCGGTCGCGGACCGCATCCTGGCCGACTGGGAGGCCCGCCATCCCGAATTCGTCAAGGTGGTGCCGATCGACTACAAGCGGGCGCTGGCGGAGCGGGCCGAGGCTGGCCGTTCCCCCGCTCTGCCCGTCGCCACGAGCGGCTGATCCCGAGCTGCATGGGCAAGGTCACCGGCTTCAAGGAATTCGCGCGCGAGGCGGCCCCGTACCGCGATCCGGCCAAGCGGATCCTGGATTTCGACGAGATCTATACGCCGCACGCGGAGGATCGGCTCAAGACCCAGGGCGCACGCTGCATGGACTGCGGCGTGCCGTTCTGCCAGTCGGACGATGGCTGCCCGGTCTACAACCTGATCCCGGAGTGGAACGATCTCGTCTACCGGGGGCGCTGGCGCGAGGCGCTCGACCGCCTGCACAAGACCAACAACTTCCCCGAGGTCACCGGCCGGGTGTGTCCGGCACCGTGCGAGGGGTCGTGCGTCCTCGGGATCGCCGATCCGCCCGTGACCATCAAGAACATCGAGATGGCGATCGCCGACCGCGGTTTCGATGAGGGCTGGGTGAGCGCCCGCCCGCCGTCCGCGCGCACCGGCAGGACCGTGGCGGTGGTGGGCTCGGGCCCCGCGGGACTTGCCGCGGCCGCGCAGCTCAACTCCGCCGGGCACCGCGTCACGGTCTACGAGCGCGACGACCGTATCGGCGGCCTGCTCATGTACGGGATCCCCAACATGAAGCTGGACAAGCGCATCGTGGAGCGCCGCGTCTCGCTCCTGCGCGAGGAGGGGGTCGAGTTCGTGACCAACGCGGCGGTCGGGGACGGCAGCGACGGGTCGCTGGATGTGCGTGAGGTGCGCGCGGACTTCGACGCCCTCCTCCTGGCCACGGGAGCGACCCGGCCGCGCGACCTTCCCGTGGGTGGACGGGAACTGCCCGGCATCCACTTCGCCATGGAGTATCTCACCGACAGCATCCAGGCGGGGCTGGGCGATCATCCGCCCCGGATCCCCGCAACCGGTCTTGATGTCGTCGTCATCGGCGGAGGCGATACCGGCACCGACTGTATCGGCACCTCCCTGCGCCAGTCGTGCCGCCGCCTGATCAACTTCGAACTCCTGCCGCGCCCGCCCCGGGAGCGGGCTCCCGACAACCCCTGGCCAACCTGGCCGCTCATCTTCCGGGTGGAGTACGGGCACGAGGAATCCGTCGCCCATCTCGGACACGATCCGCGGGTATACGCGATCTCGGCGGAGAGCTTCTTCGCCGGGCCGGACGGGAAGGTCGCGGGGGTACGCACTCTCGACGTCACCTTCCACGGCGGCCGCCTGCGCAAGATTCCGGGAAGCCAGCGGGAGTGGACCGCGGACCTCGTTCTCCTGTCGATGGGGTTTCTGGGCCCCGAGCACGCGAGTTCCGATCCGCTCGGCATCGAGTACGACGAGTACTCCAACTACGCCGCGGAATTCGGTTCCTACGCCACCAGCGTGGAGGGCGTGTTCGCGGCCGGGGACTGCAGGCGCGGTCAGTCGCTGGTGGTGTGGGCCATTCGCGAGGGACGCGAGGCGGCGCGCGAGATCGACCGCTGGCTGACGGGCGCGACGCGACTGCCCTGAACGGGCGTTGACCCCTGTCGCGACCGGCTCCGGGAACGCACTTTGTCCCTGCGACCGCGAGCCCGATCTCGCGGTACTCTCGAACCGTTCACCGACTTCAGGGAGGATCAGACATGCGCAGGTTCGCCGCCCTATTCCTGCTGGCAGGGGTACTCGGGCTCGGGGCCCCCGCGGAGGCGGATGCCCAGCTCCTCGAGGTGGGAGAGATGGCTCCCGACTTCGAGCTGCCCGGCGCCACCCGCTTCGGCGTGCTGCAGGACCCGGTTCGACTCAGCGACTACCGGGGAGAGACCGTTGTCCTCGCCTTCTTCTTCCGCGTTCGAACACGTGGCTGAACGGTGCAGATGAGAGCGTACCGTGATCAGTACGCAAGCTTGTTCAACGAAGGCCAGAACGTCGTCGTCGTCGGGATCTCCAACGACAGCCCCGAGGAGCTGGGATCCTGGCTCAAGGACGAGGACTTCCCCTTCCTGTTCGTCAGCGATGCCGGCACCGACGGCGCCACCTACGA
Organism: Longimicrobiales bacterium; assembly: GCA_965221785.1. Classification (GTDB taxonomy): domain Bacteria; phylum Gemmatimonadota; class Gemmatimonadetes; order Longimicrobiales; family Gaopeijiaceae; genus BD2-11. The sequence continues at coordinate 1,831,109 of CBDCSR010000003.1, read as the reverse complement.
GGCGTTCGGCGGCGGCAAGCGCGACAACAACATGGTTGACAGCCGCTCGGTCATCGTGGTCGGACCGGACGGCCGCATCGCCGGGGTGATCCCGCAGTTCGCCCAGGTGGATCCGACCGCCTACGAGGAGTTGGCGGCGATGGTCGACGAGGCCACGCCCGAGCCGTAGGCGAAACTCGATAGCCGATTCATCTCCCGGGCCCGAGGTCCGGGTCCGGGGGATGCGGGCTTTTACACCGTTCGTCGACTCACGCTCAGGCACAAGAACAGCCCGGATCACCACACGCGGTGGCGAAAACCGGGCCGTGCGTGCGCAACGGTGCGGCCCGAAAGCCGGGCTCCGCGACTATTCGGGGCTGTAGGGCAACGATGAATGATGAAGATTGATCTTCAAATCACCGTCAACGAGGACGTAGCCAAAGGTGTACTCAACCTTCGTCTCGTTACCGTCCGGGCCTGTGAAGTAGTAGTTACCCATGGCCATTGCGGAGGCGTCGTTGGTGTAGATGCCGTTGTTCTCCCACCGAACATTGGTCCAGCCCGAGATTGCGAACCCTTTGTCCTCAGTTCCGTCCTGCCCAATGAAATAGCTCAGCGCTTCGTCAAATGTTTCACGGAACTGATCTTCCGCTGCCATGGTCGGCTTAAACATGACGTCGGTCTCGCCATATGCATAAAGGTCATTGACGTGTTCCGTCGCACGGGCGGCATAGTCGCCGCCCGCGGCATGAACCTCGGAAATCGCGACAATACCCTCGCCCCAGGTATTCTGTGCATCAATGACAGTCTGTTCGGAGATCTGTTGCGCTGCAGCTGACGTCGCAATGGCGGCAAGGGCGAGGCCGCAAGCCGCGGTCAGAACAGGGTGTAATTGATTCCTCATGATGGGTGTCTTCTCCTTCGTGAAATCGACGAGATCGCGGGCTCGGGGCTGATGGTAACAGGAGTCGCTCCAAACGGGCAAGACGGGAGAGCGACTTGGCCACTGCGGCCCGGTCGTCGAGATGCAGCAGGTCCTCCGCTTGTTTCGGTGTGGCCTCCGGCCTGTCCTCGGCGTATTCCATTATCCCGTTTGGGCAGGCTGCTCATTGCGTCTGTGTACTCCATCGGAAGTCGGTCACTGCACCCAATATAGACACGGGCCGTGCGGGAGCGACTCTGACCCGTTGTGGGTCCGTCAGCCCGTCCCCGCCGCCCTCCTCCTCAGCCACCCCACCGTCAACAGCAGCGCTGCCGCGAACACGATCAGGAAGGTCGCTACGGCCAGAATGGCGGGGCTGATCTCCTCACGGATGCCCGCCCACATCTGGCGCGGGATGGTGTTCTGCTCCACCCCGCCCAGGAAGAGCACGACCACCACCTCGTCGAACGAGGTGGCGAAAGCGAAGAGCGCACCCGACACGACTCCGGGCGCGATCAGCGGCAGCTGCACGCGGGTGAAGGTCCGGAGCGGTCCTGCCCCCAGCGACGCTGCGGCGCGGTTCAGCGTGGTGTTGTAGGCCGTCAGGGTGGCGGTCACCGTGATCACCACGAACGGCGTCCCCAGCGCGGCGTGTGCGAGGATCAGCCCGAGGTGGGTCTGGCCCAGCCCCAGCCGGGAGTAGAAGAAGAACATCCCCGCGGCCGCGATGATCACCGGGGTCACCAGCGGCGAGACCAGGAAGCCCATCAGGAGGCGGCGGGCGGGCATGTGCGGGCTGCAGAGCCCCAGGGCGGCCAGCGTACCCAGGAAGGTGGCCAGCGCCGTGGCGGCGGTGCCGATCACCAGGCTGTTGATCAGCGCGCTCCGCCAGACGTCGCTGGTCGCGATCTCCCGGTACCAGCGCAGCGACCAGGCTTCCGGGTCCAGCCTCAGCATGCCTTCCGTGAAGGTGAAGTAGGGCTCTGCGTTGAAACTCAGGGGCACGATCACCAGGATCGGCGCCATCAGGAAGAACAGCACCGCCGCGCAGAACGCGACGTGCATCGTCCTTGCCGCCCGCTCCCCCCCGCTGAGCGCGCGCACGTCAGGCGACCCTCACGCCTTCGGTGCCCGCCACCCGCTCGTACAGCAGGAAGAGGCCGATCACGCACGCCAGGATGATCGCTCCCAGCGCGGACGCCAGCCCCCAGTTGAGGGAGGTCTGCATGTGATACGCGACCATGTTGGAGATCAGTTGGCCGGTGCTCCCTCCCACCAGTGCCGGGGTGATGTAGTACCCGATGGCCAGGATGAACACGAGCAGGCTCCCCGCCCCAACCCCGGGAAGCGTCTGTGGCCAGTAGACGCGCAGGAATCCCTGCACCGGGCCGGCCCCGAGAGAGGCCGCCGCGTCGAGATGGGAGCGGGGAATCCCGCGCATGACGGAGTAGAGCGGCAGCACCATGAAGGGCAGCAGGACATGCGTCATCGCGACGAAGGTGCCCGTCATGTTGTAGACGAGCGCCAGCCGCCCATCGTCGGAAACCAGCCCCAGGGCGACGAGGATGTCGTTGATCACCCCCTGGCCCTGCAGCAGGACGATCCACGAGGTGGTGCGCACCAACAGCGACGTCCAGAACGGAACCAGCACCAGCGCCAGGAGCAGGCCGGCACGGCGGGGCGGCGCATGGGCGATGAAGTGCGCGAGCGGGTAGCCGAACAGGAGGCACAGCCCCGTGATGGTGAGGCTGACCATGAAGGTGCGCGCAAAGAGGCGCAGGTAGATGCGCCGGTCCTCCTCCTGGCGCGCGACCGATCCGTCGGGGAGTCGCCGCAGGTCGACCGCGGCCAGGTAGTGACGGCTGGTGTAGCGCTCGCCGGCGGTGCGCACCGCGTGCCAGGTGCTCGCCTCGCCCCACGCCGGGTCGATGCCGACGAGGGTCTCGCGCCAGGAGCCGGCGGCGGCTGCGGGAAGCCGCCGGCCCGTCACCGCGACGATGCTGCGCATCCCCCCCCGCACCCGGTTGACCCGGCCGGCCACCCGGCCGATCACCCGCTCCTCCTGGGCCCGCGCCAGTTCGCCCGCGGCCGCGGCGAAGACATCCTCGCGGGGCACGCTCTCGCCGTCCCATTCCTCAAGCAGGGCCAGGGTCTCCGGAAGCGCATCCGCCACGACGGCGTCATGGACGCTCCGGCTGAACATCGTCGCGATGGGCGCCACGAAGGTCACGCCGACGAAGGCCACGAGCGGCAGCGTCAGCCCCACGGCTCGCAGACGCGGCCGCCAGTCGGGCCCGCGCGCCATCGACCCGGCACTCACCGTCGCCCGCCTCCCGCCATCGAGCCTCGCCTCATCGCGCCAGCCACGAGCTGAAGCGCTCGTTCATCTCGTCCGTGTGGTTCACCCACCACTCCCAGTCGTTGCGCAGCGCCCGTTCCAGGTTCTCCGGGTACGTAGGCATGTGCGGCAGCATGTCGACTCCCGCCTCCGCATGGGTCCCCACGAGCGGCAGTCCGGAGTAGCGTGTCGGGCTGTAGGAGATGTTGGCGCTGACCCGGGCCATGGACCGGGACGTGGTCGCGAAGTGCAGGAAATCCAGCGCCGCCTCCAGCTTCGGCGTCCCGGCCACGATCACCAACTGGCCGAAATCCAGCAGCTGGCCGTCCCAGATGATCTCGAAGGGCTGGCTCTCCAGCACCTGGGCGTTGAAGACGCGGCCATTGTACGCCGTGGTCATCGTCACCTCCCCGTCGGCGAGAAGCTGGGGCGGCTGGGCACCCGCTTCCCACCACACGATCTCGTCCTTGATCGTGTCGAGCTTGCGGAATGCGCGCTCGATCCCCTCGGGGGTGTCCAGCACCTGGTACACCTCCGCCGGCGGCACGCCGTCGGCCATGAGCGCGAACTCCATGTTGCCCACAGGTTTGCGGCGCATGCCGCGGCGGCCCGGAAAGGTCTCCAGGTCGAAGAAGTCCTGCATGGTCCGAGGCGGGGGGCCGGTGATGTTCTCCCGGTTGTACACGATGACGGTCGCGTAGAACTCGGCGCCCACGCCGCACTCGGTCAGGGTGCCGGGAAAGAAGTCCTCCTCCGGTGGGGTGCCGTCCGCGCCCGGAGCCCACATCGCCGGATCGAGCGGCTCGAGCAGCCCCTCGTCGCAGCCGCGCACCGCATCGGCGATCTCCATGGGCACCACGTCCCAGTGGATCCGTCCGACATCGACCTGGGCCCGGACCTCGGCCAGGCCGCCGTTGTACTGGGCGTCCCTGATGACGATGCCGGTCTCGGCCGTGAACGGCTCGTGGTAGGCGAGCTTGCAGGCGCGCGTGTAGGCCCCGCCCCACGCGCCCACGGTAAGCGAATCGCCGGCGTCGCCCCCACAGCCCGCGGCCAGCGTCACAAGCGCCAACCACGCGAATCCACGCCTCATGCCGTGCCCCTCGCAGCCGGGCAGTCCGAAGGCAGGACGGCCCACCGTCCACGGGCGGTTCACACCGCCCCCTCCGCGCCGCCGTAATCCAGGACCCGACAGTCCGCCGCCGTCCATCCCACGCGGATCTCGTCGCCCTCGAGAACCGCGCCCTGCCCCACCACGTTCGAGATCTTCGCCACGAAGTCCCCTTGCCCGCACGTCTCCATGTGGATCCGCAGGTGATCCCCCACGAAGGTGATGTGCTCGATGACCGCATCGAACTGGTTGGAGAACAGCCCCGGCTCCGGATGCAGCGTGATTCGCTCCGGCCGGATCGAGAGCGTCACCGGGTCGCCCGGCTCGCAGTCCACCACCCGATAACCACGCACCATCTGGCCGCCCACCTCCACGTCGCACACTTCCCCGTCAACCGCCGCGACGCGCCCGTGCAGCCGGTTGTTCTCGCCGATGAAGCGAGCGACGAAGGAGCGCTCCGGTTCCTCGTACAGGGCTTCGGGCGCGGCCACCTGCTCCACCTTGCCGTTGCGCAGCACGGCGATGCGGTCGGACATGACCATGGCTTCCTGCTGGTCGTGTGTAACATAGACGACGGTCACGCCGAGCGTCCGGTGGATGCGCCGGATCTCGTACTGCAACTCCTCGCGCAGGTAGCGGTCGAGGGCGCCCAGGGGCTCGTCCATGAGCACGAGTTCGGGCTCGAAGACCAGCGCGCGCGCGATCGCCACACGCTGTTGCTGGCCGCCCGAGAGCTGCCCCGGACGCCGCTTCTCGAAGCCCTCCAGCCGGACCAGCCGCAGTGCCCGGCCCACCAGTTCCCGCCGCCGGTTGCGCCCGATGCCGCGCACATCCAGCGGAAAGGCCAGGTTGTCCTCGACGGTCATGTGGGGGAAGAGCGCGTAGTCCTGAAACACCATGCCGATGCCGCGCTTGCGGGGCGGGAGGGCGTGCACGGAACGACCGGCTATACGGATGGCGCCGGCAGTGGGGGTCTCGAACCCGGCGAGCATCATCAGGCACGTCGTCTTTCCCGAGCCGGACGGTCCGAGCAGGCTCAGGAACTCACCCCGGCGCACGCTGAGGTTCAATCCCTGGACGGCCAACACCCGGCCATCGTAGCTCTTGGCGATGTCCTCGAACTCGACGTGGGGCTCTGCCGGAGTCGTCACGCGCTGGTCCTGTGTCGGAGCGAAAAGGATTGTACGCCCGAAGGCGCGGAAAATCTAGTTTCAAGACGGGGTAGCGACAAAGCGGCCGGTGGCAGCGACAATACGGCACGTCGTCCCCCGGGCCGTCCGAGCCCCCCGTCTGGTGAGAACCCCCAACCGACAATAGGTTGTCATGGGTATTGCGTTGGTTTTCCGGGCTCGTCCGGGGCGCGGTGAGCACGCGTCGCCACGGCCCGTCGGATCGTTGGTGTCGGTCCCGTCAACAGCGAGAAGGCAATGCTCCGCTCCAGGCCAGCCCCGCTCTACCCTCTCCTCGTCGTGCTTTCTGCGCTCGCGGCCTGCGGGGGCGAGGATCCGGTCGAACCCGAGCCGGAACGACCGCCCGACCTCACGGGCACCTACACGCTGGAGTCGCTGTCAGCCATCGTGACCGGTGGGCTAACCCTCACGCCGCCTGACGTTTCGGGTACTTTTTCGGTGCAGCAGACATCGGTCACCGGGCCCGAGGCCTCGGGCACAACCATGATCAACATCACGCTTCCGGACGGTCTGGGCGGGACCACCACGCTCGACGATCAGGGCACCTACGTCAATCGACTCGACGGGACGTGGGAACAGGCGGGTCTCCTGTTGCAGGGCCTCGGGACCTACACGCTTCAGGGCCCCATCCTGACCGTCGAAGTCAGCGAGCCCGCGCTCAACGTCTCCACCACGGTCTGGCGGCGCAACTGACGGTGGCGGGATTCCTGCGCATCCGCCCGCCACGCCCGCTGGCCCGGTTCGCGCTCGCCGCGCCATTCATTTTTCTCGCCCCCGCAGCACTGGCCGCCCAGGCCGGGCCTGCCATCCGGGGTGTCGTGGTGGACGACGACGAAGGCACCCCCGTCATGGGCGCGGAGGTGCTGGTGCAGTCGACGCCGCTGCGCGCGCTCACGGGCGAGGACGGCAGCTTCGAGCTGTCCGTGCCGGACGGCGGCACCTGGACGCTCTTCGTGATCGCGGATGGCTACGGCAGCGCGGAGATCGCGGCCGACCCCGCCGCCACCGCATCCGAGCCGCTCCGCATCTCGCTCGAGCCTCAACTCTTCGACGTCCCGGGCCTGACCGTCACCGCGAGCCGGACCACGGTGCGCCCCGGAGACGCGCCCGTGAGCGTCGCGATCCTGAGCGGGGACGAGCTCCAGCGCCGCGACGTCACCAACCTCAAGGAAGCCCTCCCGTTCGCCCAGGGCGTGACCTTCAACGCCGGCCAAATGGACATCCGCGGCTCCAGCGGCATTGCCCGCGGGGTCGGCAGCCGGGTCCTGATGTTGCTGGACGGCCACCGGGCCCTTACCGGGGTGGGGTCGGCCATCGACTATAGCATCCTGCCGCTCCTGGACGTCGACCGCGTCGAGATCGTGAAGGGTCCCAACTCCACCCTGTGGGGCACGAACGCCATGGCCGGAGTGGTCAACGTGATCACCCGCCCGCCCCTGGGGCCCCCGCGCACCGCCGTGCGCGGCTACTACGGCGTGTTCGACACGCCGGGCAACCTTGACTTCACCGACGAGCGCCTGAGCATGCGAGGCCTCCAGATCCAGCATTCGCGGCAGATCGGCGGCGCGGGCGTCACAGTGTTCGCGGGACGCGAGGGGTCCGACGGTTTTCGCCAGAACGGAGGCCAGGAGCGTTGGCAGTGGCGGGCCAAGACCGTCTTCGGGGCCGAGTCGTCGAAGCCCCTCGAGGTGTTCGCCAGCGGGAAGCGCGAGGATCTGGAGGAGTTCTTCACCTGGCTCTCGCCCGAGCGCCGTCTCGAAGTGGATCCCGCGGATCTGGGCGACTGGAAGCGCAATTCCGATCTCGTCTTCGGGATGACGGCCACGCCGGTCGTGACCTCGACGCTCAAGCTGCAGCTGAGACCCCAGGTGCAGCACGTCCGCAACCAGAACCACTTCCACGACAATGAGGACTTCCACCGTTCCACCCGCTACGGCAGCGACCTGCAGCTCTCGTTCTTTTCCGGCGGGCGGCACGCGCTCACGGCGGGAGGAGAGGCCTCGCGCACCGATGTGACCTCCAACTTCCTCAGTCCGACGCCGGACGTCACCGATCTGGCGCTGTTCGTTCAGGACGAAATCGATTTCTCGGATCGGCTGCGCGGTTCGGCGGGCATCCGGCTTGACTCGCACAAGGCCTCGGTAGTGGAAGGCGATCTGACGCTGAATCCCAAGATCGGGCTCGTCTTCGAAGCCACTCCGGACGTGAGCCTGAGGACATCCCTGAGCCGGGGATACCGGTCGCCCAGCGTCTCCGAGCAGTTCACCAGGACCACCACCTTCGGCTTTCGCGTCGTGCCCAATCTCGAGTTGCGGGGCGAATCGGCGTGGGCCGGGGAAGTGGGCACCACCGTCACCCCGAACGAACGGCTCTGGTTCGACGCGGGACTCTTCTGGAGCGAGTACTCCGGCCTGATCGAGGTGACGGGCGCCCCGAACCTGCCGCTCACGTTCCAGTTCCGCAACGTGGCCGAGGCACGGGTGCGCGGACTTGACGCCGGCATGCGCGTCGGCGTCGTGCCCCGCAAGCTCAACCTGCACGCGAACTACCTCTTCATCGACTCGCAGGATCTCGACACCGGCCGGCCGCTTGCGTACCGGTCACGCCACAACATCACGACGACCCTCTCCGGCTGGGCCGATCTGGTGGCTCTGGACGTGCGTCACCGGAGCGAGGCCGAGACCGTTCTCGCCTATCCCCTGGACGAGCGGGGAGCAATCACGCTACTGGATCTGCGTCTCGCACTCGAAGTCATGGACATGGATGTGCGGGCGAAGGTGGAGAACCTTCTGCAGGCGGAATACGTAGACGTTCAGGAGCGCAATCCGGGAGCCACCCGGAGCTTCCGCGTCACCGTGACCTCCCGCTTCTGAGGCCGGCGCCGGGGCAACTCCAGGATCCGCGCGGGTGTCCAACGGATACCACCGTCCAGCGAGGAGGCCCGTGACCCCATCCGATCCAATGAGCATGGAGCAGTATTCGGCGGGCGACGGCCCCGCGGAGTCGGCACTCGTTCGCTTCCTCTATCCCGCTCCCGCCGAACGCAAGGTCGGCGGGATCATCAAGTGGTGGGAGAAGCGGCGCCTCGCCTACAACGCGGTGCTGGCGGGGTCCGGGATCGGCACCATCTTCATGGCGCTCCTCACCCTGAACCCGCCCTCGGAGGTGGTGCAGGCGCTCCCGGCGATCCTGCCCTTCGGGATCATGGCGAACCTTTGCTACACGCTCGGGTGGATGGCCGAGAGCGTCCTGCACAGGATCTGGGGGCGCAGCCTGCGCCCGGTCGGGCCGGCGCTCTTCCGCGCGGGGCTGACACTCGGGGTGGGCGTCACCTTCGTCATCCCCACGATCATGCTCATGGTCGCATTCGTGGTGAGGCTGGTGACCGGGAATCTGTAGGGCCGGGGCAAGCTATCTCCCAACGACCTCCAGCAGTTCGATCTCGAAGATCAGCGTCGCGTTGGGGCCGATCAGCGAGCCCGCGCCGGCCTCGCCGTACGCCAGCTCCGACGGGATCGTGACGCGGATGTGGCTGCCGACCGACATCAGCTGGAGCGCCTCGCTGAATCCCTCGATCAGGCCGTTCACCGGGAAGGTGTTGGGCTCGCCCCTGTCATAGGACGCATCGAACTGGGTTCCGTCGGTGAGCGTGCCGCGATAGTGGACGACGACCTGGTCGTCCATCGTCGGCGCCGGGCCGTCACCCTGTCGCAGCACCTCGTACTGAAGACCGCTGGCGGTGGTGATCACTCCAGCCCCATCGCCCGCACATGCGACGCTGGCCAGCGCCAGCAGGGCGAGCACGCCGCGAAATGGATTAAGCATCTCCTGCTCCTTGGATGGTGGAAGGGTCCTCAGGAAGCTAACGCCCCGACCCCGGAGGCAGGGACTCCCCACCGCTGCCGCGCAGAGTGCGGCGCACGAATCTCACGGCGTCGTCGACGGTCTCGGCGGTCGGTACCGAGACCGGGATGCGCTCCGCTCGAGCGGTGTCTCCCAGCAGGATGAGAGGCCGACGGTAGCGGATCGCCAACTCCACCTCCGAGGCCGTGCCCGAGGATCCCGGCAGCGCGATGACGACATCGGACGACAGGATGTTGATGTGGTTGCGGGAGCGTAGCCCGGAACCGTCGTCGCCGCGGGCGTCGAGGTGCGTGCGGATGGCAAGTTCAACCCACGGATTGGGATAGCCGGGGGGAGTGCCGGGATCCGCGTCGGCTCGATCGGGGTGCGCGTCTCCCGCCGGGAGAATCCCGATGACCAGTCCCTCCCGATCCGGCACCGCGCTGAAGGCCCGCGAGACGGACTCCATGACTCCGGTCCCGCCGCCCGTCAGCAGATGAACGCCGATGCGGGCCAGCGCGCGGCCCAGCGGCGCGGCGAGAGGAGCATGCCGGGCGGAGCCGGAGCCCATGACGCCGACCACGGGGCGAGACCGGGCAGGAGACCGGCGAGAGCGACGGGGACTACGCTCGTCGGGCACGATCCGGGTCTTCCGGACGGCTCGCCTCAGGCAGCCACAGCGGCATTGTGTTCGGCGAGAGGAGCCCCGGTCGCTACTTCAGGAGAATGAACCGCCGGTTGAGCGGCTGTACCGGACGCGCGTTCATCGGATATAGGGCCGTGAAGGCGTCGACCTGCTCCTGCGAGACGGCGATGGACTCGGTCATGACCACCCAGCTGACCACCTCGGAGCAGGGCGGCGTGGTCAGAGAGCCGGCGTAGCGGAAGTAGGCGCGCCCTTCGGGCAGGAAGGCGTTGGGGTCGATCCCGGCCAGCGGCGCGGGCGGCTCGTCGACGCCGGGTATGGCATCCCAAATGGCTTGTGTGGCCGCATGGGCCTGGCCGGCATTCATGAAGACGCCGACCACCGCCAGGTCGCCCTCCTCGGCCTGATGCACGAAGTGCGCTTCCATCGGGTAGCCCCCTCCCTCGACGGTGTGCTCGCTGGGCAGGTGGAAGTGGAATTGCGCCATGGAAAACTGCCGGCCCTCCAGGGTGATCGTATTCCCTTCGGCCATGTTGACCTGGATGGTGTGCCCGTTGTCCACGACCTCTCCGTCGGTGGGCTGCCACTGGATCTCGAGCCCTCCTCCGCCCGCCGGGATCGCGCCCGCCAGGTCGATCGGGGACTGCTGCATGCCGGTGTCGCAGACCGCGAAGGACGGGTCCAGCCCGCCCCACATGTCGGCACAGGTCGCGCCCTCGTAGCCCCAGTGAACTTCCCCGCCCTCCGGCTGCTGTTGCGCGCCTATTTGCTCCTCCACATCCGCTTGCCCCGGTGCATCCGCCTGGCAGGCCAATCTGCGATCCGCCGATTCTACTGCCGAGCGGGTCGCCGGTCCACTTCAAGGGCGTATAATGGATGGTCGGATTGACGGAATCCACGCCCAGGCCCCCCATGCGACCTACCCCGACGAACGCAAGGCAATCCGCTCCCGGACAGGCGGGATCCGGCGGCGCCGGGCGCGACGACAGGGTAAAGGGCGGTCGCGGCGGCGCGCCTCGGGAGCCCGCGGACGGCCGGGCGACATCCGTGCGCGGATACGGCTTCCATGCGGCCGCCGCGGTCGTAGTCGCCAACATGATCGGCACCGGGGTGTTCACCAGCCTGGGATTCCAGCTGGAGACCATCCAGTCCACCTTCTCGCTCCTGCTGCTCTGGGTGGTCGGGGGCGCGGCGGCCTTCTGCGGCGCGATCACCTACGCGGAACTGGGCGCGGCGCTGAGGCGTTCGGGCGGCGAGTACACCTTTCTGGGACGCATCTACCACCCCGCTGCGGGCTTCGTGTCGGGGTGGATCTCGGCCACGGTCGGGTTCGCCGCCCCCACCGCCCTGGCCGCGATCACCTTCGGAACCTACCTGGCCTCGGTCTTCCCGGCCCTGTCGCCCACCTGGCTGGCGGCCGGCCTGGTCGCGGCGGCGGCGTGGGTGCACTCGGCCACCTACGGCGCCTCGTCCTTCTTCCAGCGCAGCTTCACGACCGTCAAGGTGATCCTGATCGCCGCCTTCTGCGCCGCCGCGCTGGCCATGGTCGACACCCCGGAGCCCGTCGCGCTCCTGCCTTCGCCGGGCGATGCCCAACTCGTCTTCGGCGGCGCCTTCGCCGTATCGCTCATCTACGTCTCGTACGCGTACACCGGCTGGAACGCCGCCACCTACCTGACCGGCGAACTCAAGAACCCGGGGCGCACGCTGCCCGGCGTCCTCGCAGGCGGCACCCTGCTGGTCATGGTTCTCTACCTGGCCCTCAACTACACCTTCCTGAGGGCGGCGCCGATGTCGGAACTGGAAGGAAGGCTCGAGGTGGGCCACATCGCCGCCATGCACATCTTCGGCCCCCTCGGAGCCGACATCATGGGGGTCACCCTGGCCGTACTGCTGGTCTCCACGGTGAGCGCCATGGTGCTGGCAGGCCCGCGGGTCCTGCACGTCATCGGCGAGGACCATCCCGCCTTCCGATTCCTGGCGAAGAGGACCCCGGCCGGCATCCCCAGGGTCGCGATTCTTACGCAGGCCGCGCTGTCCCTCCTCTTCATCTTCAGCGCATCCTTCGAAGCGATCCTGGTGTTCTCGGGATTCACGCTGGGGCTGAACAGCCTGCTCGCGGTGGCGGGGATCTTCGTGCTGCGGATGCGCGAGCCGGAGCTCGAGCGCCCCTACCGCGCCTGGGGATATCCGGTCACGCCCGTCGTCTACCTGGCGCTGACGTCCTGGACCTTGCTGTACATCCTGCTCGACCGCCCGGCGCAGGGCCTCATCGGCCTTGGACTGATCGCGGCCGGGCTGGTGTTCTATTGGCTGGCCGGACGCAGGACGGCGTGGCGGCGGGCCAGCTCAAAGACCTGACCTGTGCTGCCCACCTCCGGCTCCGCTTCGACCAGCCGGGCGAGGACGCCCGTTACGTTGGCCACCGCGAAGCTGATGCCACCCAGGTTGCGCGCGGGAGAGACGCCTGGGATCGGCCGCGGGAAACCCGAGGCGAGGAAGGCCGGGGCTCCCTGATGGTCGGTTCCCACCCGCACCGCATGGCGGGGACAGCTCCAGTCGAGCAGTACGCCGATGGCGCCGGGGATTGACCCCGGAAGCCAGCGCACGCCATCGCTCTGCCGAGCCGACACGACAAGAGCGCCGCGCTCCGCTGCCTCCTTCACCGCCGCGGCCAGCCTGGCTTCGTGCGCCGGATTCGACGTGCCAAGGCTGAGGTTGACGAGCCGTGCCTCATGCTCCGCCGCCCATTCGATGGCCCGAACCAGGGCGCCGCAACTGGTGGCCAGCCGGTCGCCGAACACCTTCACGGCGAACAACTCGGCTCCGGGCGCCTTCTCCCTGATGGCGGCGGTGACGGCCGTCCCGTGGCCGAGCCAGTCGACGTAGTCGTCGGCTGCCGATCCGTCCGACCCAATGGCCACGCCACCGGCCACCCCACCTACGTGGGGGTGCGCCGCATGAACGCCACTGTCCACCACCGCGATGCGGATGTCCTTGCCCTCACGCGCCACGACAGCGGCATCGTCCAGCCGCAACTCGCGCTGTTCCCATTCTTCCATTGGGGTCATGAGATTGATGATATGGCGTTGAGGCTCCCGCCAACAAGCGCAGCGGGGAGGGCATGCCCCCCTGCTTGCGACGAACGCCCGTCTGGCCGGAGCTCCGCCGGGGACCTGACTACCCCACCTCCCCCCCGAACAAGCGCGCGAATGTGCCGTGCCGCCCCAGCAGCTCCGCGGCCGTGCCCTCCTCCACGATCCGTCCGCGCTCCAGCACCACGACCCGGTCGGCCCGCCGGGCGAGCGCGAGACGGTGGGAGACCAGGATGGTCGTGCGCCCCCGCATCACGACCTGGTAGCTCTCCATCAGCGCGCGCTCGGAGGCAGGGTCGAGCGACGAGGTGGGTTCGTCGAGCACGAGCACCCGCGGGTCGGCCAGGAAGGCGCGCGCGACCGCGACCCGCTGGCGCTGCCCCGCCGACAGCTCCCGCCCCTGCTCGCCCACCTGCGTCTCCAGGCCGTCCGGCAGCGTCGCCAGGAAGGCGTCCAGCCCCACGGCCCGCGCAGCCGCCTCCACCTCCGCGTCCGACGCGTCCGGCCGGCCGTAGCGGATGTTCTCCGCGATGGTGGTGTTGAACAGGAACGGTTCCTGCTCCACCGGCACCACGGCGGCGCGCACGTCCGCAAGGCGGAGCGCGCGCAGGTCGCGGCCGCCCAGAAGGATCCGGCCGGCATCCGGGTCGAGCTGCCGCGACAGCAGGTCCACGATGGTGGACTTGCCGCTCCCGCTCGCGCCCACCACGGCCACCACGTCCCCCTCCCCCACCATCAGGTCGACCCCGTCCAGCACCGGCTCCCCGCGCCCGAACGAGAAGCTCACTCCCTCCAGCCGCACCTCCCCGCCCAGCCCCTCCGCGTTCTCCGGCCGCTCCGGGTCCCGCACATCGACCGGGGTGTCCAGAATCACATGCACGCGCCCGAGCGAGACCCGCGCGGTGGCGAGGCTGGCGTACAGCCCCATCAGCCCCTGGATCGGTCCCAGCAGCCGCATCTGGTAGGCCATGAAGGCGACGAACGTCCCCATCGTGATCGCCTCCGCGATCACCCGCTGGCCCCCGTACAGGAAGATCACCGCCACCCCGCCCGCCAGGATCAGCCCGGGCAGACCCCCCGCGAGATACGTCAGCAGCCGCATCGACATCAGCGTCCGGATGAAGCCGTCGTTCTTCCTCCGGAACCGCCTCTGCTCCCGCCGCTGCGCGTTCGACGCCACGGTCAGCTTGAGCCCCAGGATGGTCTCGATCAGGAAGCTGCCGATCCCGGCGCTCCGCTCGCGCAGCTCGGCGGTGATGCTCTCGAGCCGCCTCCTGTAGCGCACCAGCGCCCACAGGCACGGCGGCAGGATCGCGAGGCTCACCAGGAAAAGCCGGGCATCCAGCCAGAGCAGGATCCCCACCGTCCCCAGCAGATACGCGATGTTGCCCAGCCACGACAGCAGGCTCTCGGAGACGACGCGCTGGATCTCGCCGATGTCGTTGTTGATGCGCGACATGATGTCGCCGACCGGGGTGCGCGCGTAGAAGCGGGGCGAAAGCCGCTGCAGGTGCCGGTACAGGGCCAGGCGCATGTCGAAGAGGATGTCCGCCGACGTGCGTGTATAGCGCATCCCCGCGACTACGTTCAGCCCGAAGGAGAGCACGGTGATCCCCGCGAACAGGGCCACGATGCGGGTGAGGGCGGCGCCGTCCCGCCCCAGGAGGGCGGTGTCCACCAGGTCCTTGGAGAGGTAGGGGATGTAGAGCGAGAGGCCGGTGCTCGCCAGGCTCAGGACGAGGACCAGTACCAGCCATTTCGCGTACGGACGGACGAAGCGGAGAGCCCAGCGAAGCTCGCGGTCGAACAGGGCTCCGGAGCGACGCCTCATGAGCCCCGCCGGGAAAGAACGTCGACTCTAGGAACCGCCGCCGTTGGTGGCCGCGTCCCCGGGCACCAGCAGGAAGCGCGTCATGTCGGCGTCCAGCCACACCGTGCGCAGCAGCTCGTGGGTGTCGGCGTCGTAGACGTCGATGGTGTTGCCGGCGTTGTAGATGTAGAGCAGTTCGCCGTTGGAGCTCGGCAGGAGCGACATGCGGGGACGCCCGGGGAACTCGACCCGGCTCGCGACCCGGCGCCCCTCCAGATCGAAGGTCCAGAACTCGTAGAAGCCGATTTCCGAACGCAGCCCGTACCCTTTGCGTCCGCCCGGCGCCAGCGCGAAGCTCACCCGCTCGCTCGGGCCGAGAGTGTAGAAGTCGACATCCTGCTCCGCGAGGTTCACGCGCGCGATGCCCATCATGCGCCGGCCCTGCACCGGATCCGTCATCCGGAAGAGGTTCGTGAAGATGCCGTCGTCGTCGTAGGGACTGCGCTGGAAGCTCATGCTCATGCGCCCGAGCCCCTCCTCCAGCGGCTGCGACAGCTCCCAGCGGTCCACCTCGGTGAAGTTCTCCGTCTCCACGGCGATGATGTCGCGGCCGAAGAAGTAGAGGAGGTCGCCGTCCGGCGAGAACATGAGGTTGGCGCCCTGGCGCTGCTCGCCCACCGAAGTCGGGACGGTGTCGGTCACCTCGTGCGAGTCCAGGTCGACGCGCAGGATCGTGAATTCGCCGATCTCGAAGCGGTCGAGCAGCTTGGTGTAGCTGCGCGCACCGAGCAGCACGTACTCGCCGCCCGGATCCACCGCCATCGAGCGGATGCGCACCCGGGTGTTGCCCTCGCTCAGGGTGAAGGAGTCGATCGAGCGCCCCTCGGCCAGATCGACCACCTCGATGTGCTCCATGCCGGCGTCGCGCACATACAGCGTCCGGTTGTCCGGGGAGAGCTGCATCAGGTTGGGGATGCCGGTGGTGACCGGGATGCGCTCCGTGACCTCGAGGGTCGCTTCGTCGATGACGTAGACGGCCTCGTTGTAGGCCCCCATGTAGATCGTGCCGTTGCCGCCCGAGCGCACCTCCTGGGCGGCCAGGGCCGCGGGGAGGAGGGCAATCAGCACCGCCAGGTATGACATTTTGTCAGACATGTCTGCCATTTTGTCAGGTTATGGGAAGATCATCTCCAGCTTGCGCCAGTCGTTCTGAGCGGCCGCGCACTTGCCGGTCCAGTCGGGGCTGTGGTTCAGCTGGTCCGGGACGTGGGCGGGCCAGAAGCAGGCCAGGTGGCAGTCGAAGAGGTCGCGCTCGACCGGCTGGCAGAGCCCGGCCGTGCCGCCCGCCTCGTCGACCTCCCAGCCCGGGGCGAAGACCAGCGAGCACCCCAGCGGGATGTGCGGGATCTCGGGGACTTCGGGGAGACGTCCTCCGAGTGCGACAACGTCCTCGGCGTTCTGGTCAGCGCCGCCCTCGACCGCTCCCGCGACCGGCTCCACCGGACCCGCCATCTGCTCGGCCTCGGGCACGTCCCCCTGGTTCGCCAGGTAGGTCACCATCCGGTCCGCTTTGCGGTTGATCGGTTTCAGTGCCAAGGGTCTCTCTCCTCGTTGACTCTGTCGCGATGGATCCGGCTCAGGCGTCGAATCGAGCCAGGAATGCCGGGTTGCGCTCCGAGATGGCTCCGTAAACTCGAAGACAGGTGTCGGTCCAGCTTCGAACCCACTCGCAGAAGTGGAGGTTCGGGGTCGCCGTGGTGCCGTACCGGGTGTGGGCCTCGTGATAGCATCCCCCGGCGCAGATGGGCCGGGCCCAGCAGGTGTGGCAGTCGGTCTTGCTGTTGATGTGGTGCTTCTTCAGGTAGTCGTACTGCACGTCGACGTCGACCCCCTCCGATACCGACCCGATCCTGTGCTCGTCGGACCCGGCGAAGCGATGGCATAGCGCCACGTCGCCGTCGGTCGCCACCCCCATGAGCCCGAGACCCGCGCCGCACGGGTACGCCTTGCTCACGCCCTTGTGGATCTCCTCCAGGGTGTCCTTCACGTTGGAGAAGCCGTGGTGCTGCTCCGCGCAGGCGGCCTCGAGGAAGTCCCAGGCGAGCTCCTCGAACTGGCCGAGCATCTTGTCGTAGCCGGCGTCGGAGATGGAGAAGTCGCGGCACGACGAACTGGTCACCGGGGCGAAGCCCACCTCCCAGAAGCCGATCTCCTCGGTCAGATGGGTGAAGATCTGCTTCACGTCCAGGTTCTTGCTGGTGAGGGTCACGCGCGCGCCGATGGGGCGGGTGCGGTGGCGGGCGAGCAGATCCTTGATCTTCGGCAGGATGATGTCATAGCTGCCCATGCCGTTGGAGAAGACGCGCAGCCCGTCCTGCACCTCGCGCGGCCCGTCGATGGAAACGGTCACGCCCACCCGGTTCTCGGCCAGCCAGTCCACGATCTCCGGCTTGAGCAGGGTCGCGTTGGTGGTGAGGCTGAAGTCGACCTCCTTCCCCACTTCGCGTGCGCGTTGACGGGCGTATGCCGCGGTCTTCTTGAGCAGCTTGAAATTGAGGAGCGTCTCGCCGCCGAAGAAGGTGAGGTGCACCAGGCGGTTGGAGCCGCCCTGCTCGAACATGAAGTCGACGCTCTCGCGGGCCGTCTCGAGGTCCATGTAGCGGGGCTTGGAGTCGGCCTCGACGATGCGGTCGTCGCCGTACTCGTAGCAGTAGGTACACGCCAGATTGCACTTGCTGGTGACGTTCAGGACCATCGTGGTGAGCGGGAAGCCCTTGGGCGGCAGCATGTCGGGCGGGGCCGGGGCGGGCTTCCCGAGGAGGCCGATGGCGCGCACCCCCAGCAGTTCATCGATGCGGTTGGCGACCTCCTCCGCCGGAAAACGGTCCCCCAGCCGCTGCACCAGTTCGGCCGGCGTGCGGTTGGCGGTCCCGAGCGCTTCGAGAACGGCCAGCGAAGGCGCGTCCATGCGGAAAATGGCCGCGCTCGGGACCAGGTAGAGGAAGGTTGCGTCCTCCGCCTGGAAGGAGTGGAACTCGCCCAGGGTGAGGATGTCGGGCGGGGAGGCGATGGCGGTATTGCTCATTTCGGGCTCCTTCCCATCCCGGGATTCGCTCCCGGGGTTCGGCTTCCTCGTCCGTTCGGGCTTGCAGCCGGATCCGGGCTCGCCCCCGTGCTCACGTTGGCTCCCGGGTCGAAAAGGAGGTAGAGCGGGACGGTCACGACCAGGTGGGCGCGGGCCCGCAGGGGACGGTCGCCGTTGTCGTCCTGTGCAAGGGTGGCGACCACCCACACGTCGCCGACATTGTTGCGGTTGCGGTCACGGTCCGGGTTGGGGCCGTCGGCGGCGGGCACGAAAAGTCCGCTCTGGTCGATCGAGCCGACGAAGTCGATGTCGTTGTCGTCGAAGGTCGCCGCGTACTCCTCGAGGCTCCAGTCGACCTCGACCGGCCCCAGCTCAAGGTCGTCGTCGGAGCTTGGGCGCCCGTCGGGTCCGTCGTCGAATGCGACCGCCTCGAACTGCTGGTACCCCTTCGGGAAGACGATGCCACCCACGCGGGCCATCCCGGTGCGCGGCAGCACCTGGATGCGGTCGATGCCATCGTGTACGACCACGGCTCCCGCCAGGCTCGCGCCCCCCACGAAAACGTCGCGCCCGCCGGGGACCGCGTCAGGCGCCAGGGTCACGTTGAGGGCGATCTCTTCGGAGGAGGCGCTGACCACCCTGTTGACGGTCAGCCCGGGGCCCAGATCCACATCTCCGGGCCCGACGCCGTCCGCGAAGCCGGCGCCGAAGATGCGGAGTTCTCGCTCGCCGCCACCCAGGTGCAGGGCGCGGGGATGCACGCCCGCGACGACCGGGGAGCCGGTCAGGCGCGTGAGGCGTACGTCCACGCCGATCTCGTCGTAGTCGCCGCGGAACCAGCGCCCGCTGATCTCGTTCATGTCGCGCTCGACGACCATCACCTCGCGCATCGCCCCATCGGCTTCATCGGACTCGAAGGAGCGGCCCCGCCACTGGTATCCGGTGTACACCAGCCCGCGGCCCCGCCGGGTGACGGTCTCCCCGTTGGCCGGAAAGGTGTAGCTGGCCCGGGTGACGAACGCGTCCTGTTCGCCGCCGCCTCCCATGGTCACCGTGCCGTAGAGCGCGCCGCGCCCGGGCTGGTGACCGGAGAGGACCCATGTGCCCTCCAGGCGGGGCGGGCGCATGGTCGCCGACCATGCCGCCCACTCGGGGGTGTGGAGGGGGAAGACCTCGGAGAGGTGGTCGACCGCGCGCTCCATGGGCTGGCGCGTGTCCGGCGGCTCCCCGTCGGGGCCGGGCTGGTCGGGCGTGGGCCCCATCCGCAGGAAGGCCTGGAAGTCCGCGAGCGGATAGTAGCCGCGGTGCGTCGACATCAGGAGCTCCCACTCCTCCGGCGTCCGCCGCTGCGTGATCACCCGCCCCATCGAATGGCACTGGATGCAGGTGAACTCGACATCGGTATCCGCCAGATAGCGGTAATCGATCATCCGCTTCTCAACCTCGAACAGGCCCGGACGCAGCTCTTCCGGAGCCAGCCCCTGGTGGTCCGAGAGGTACTTGACGATCTCGCGCGCCTCCTCCGGCGCGAGCGTCACGCCGTTGAGCGAGATCATGCGCTGCAGCGAGCCCTGCCAGCCCTCCGGTGTCTTGCGCTCGAAGGAGATGCGCGACATGCGCCCCTCGGAATCGGGGAGGTGGCACGCCGCGCAGCGGGCGCGGATGGTCTCGTGCTCGATGGGAAAGCCTTCCTCCTCGCTCTGGGCGGCGGCCCCGGCAGCAACGAATGCGCCCGCGGCGACGAACGTCCCCGCGAGCAGACCTGTGCGGGTCAAGCGAGGTCGGTGAACCATGCGGTGGACCCGTGGTTGGAGAAACTTCTGTTTAAAGGTGTATGCGGCATACGGGATGATATAGCCTGTGGGGGTTGGGGACAAACGGAGAGATCCGACGGAGGGAAACGCAAACCAGCTTGGTGGAGGTACGCACGTTGCCTCTGTGGTGTATTGGTGCTATGGTGAGCTCATGTTCCAGCACCGTCGCCGCAACCCGGAAGTTCGTGCCATGCCACGCCTCACAATCAGCTTGACGGACCGCACACACCGCGCCTTGCGAGAGGCTGCCGCGCGACAAGGGCGCTCCATGGGCGCGATCATCGAAGAGAGTCTCGAATTCAGGGGCATCCTCCCTTCCCGAACGGCACGCGAAATCGTCGCCCGAGCGCGTTCGAGCGCCGGCTTGAGCGATGAAGAGGCGATGGCCATGGCGGTGCGCGAAACCAGGCGATATCGAGCCGGGAAGGACGATTGACCCGGACGGTCTTCGTCGTGGATACCAATGTCGTCGTGTCCGGAATGACGAGTGCCGACCCGCACAGCCCTCCGTCGCGGATTCTCGACGCAATGCTCGACGGGCGGCTCCTCTACCTGATGTCCGGAGCCTTGCTTTCGGAGTATTCGGCTGTGCTGCGACGACCCGGTGTGGTGCGGTTTCACCAACAAACGGAAGATGAGATCGACAAACTGCTTACCGACCTGGCAGCGAACGCGGTGTGGCGTGAGCCAGGCGACAGCGAAGCCGCTCCAGAGTCCGGTGACAACCATCTCTGGGCATTGCTCGCGAGCCAACCGGGTGCCCAACTCATCACCGGTGACCAGCTGTTGTTGAAGAACCCTCCGCGACCTCGCTCGGTCATCACGCCTCGCGACGTCTCGGACGGTGTCCAATAACGGGGGAGACTCATGAACTTCGACGTCACGGAACACCTGGACGCCACGGAGCGCTCGGTGTCGGTGCTGGATCGTGATGGACAGCCCGCTCGCGCGGTCACCCTGTTCCGCGGTTACGCGACATCCCTGGAGGATCTGTGGGACGCCGTAACCAGCGGCGAGCGCCTCCAACGGTGGTTTCTGCCGGTCAGCGGCGAACTCAGACCCGGCGGCCGCTATCAGCTCGAAGGCAACGCGGGCGGGGTGATCAGGGCCTGCGGACGGCCGTGGCACTTCGCGCTCACATGGGAGTTTGGCGGGGACGTGAGCTGGGTGGAGGCAGGCTTCTCGCAGGGTGGAGCGGGCCGCGCACGGCTCAAGCTGACGCACACCCAGCGGTTGTCGGAACACTGGACCCGGTACGGTCCGGGAGCGACCGGCGTCGGCTGGGAGATGGGTCTTCTGGGCCTAGCGTTCCACCTCGCGCAACCGGACGCGCCGAAGCCGGATGAAGTGGCCTTTGCGGCGTCGCGGGACGGCAAGGCGTTCATCCGGGCCAGCGGCGAAGGATGGGCACGGGCGGCGGTCGAGGCCGAGGCGAATCCCGCTGCGGCGCAAGCCGCCGCAAAGCGCACCATCGCGTTCTACACGGGGGAGTCGGCGGGTCCCGCCTGACGGCCGGCGAGGGTCCGCATCGCCGATCGTCCCGAAGACTTCAGTTCATCGTCCGGGCAACACGGAAACCGACGTTGAACCCCCGGTCCTCACGAAGTATCCCGTCACGGAAGGCCGAGCGCAGGAGTCCGGGAGGGTTGTTCCAGGAGCCGCCGCGCACCACGCGAGGCACGCAGTATCCGCGGGTCCGGGCGCTCCCGTCGGCCGGAGCTCCGGCGTGGCTCTCGTTCCAGCAGTCGTCCGTCCACTCCCACACGTTTCCCGACACGTCGTGGAGTCCGAACCCGTTGGGCTCGAACGACCCCACCGGGGCCGCCCCCTCGTATCCATCGGAACAGGACGCGGGCACGACCCTGGTTCCGACGTTCTCCACCCTGAGTCTTGCGGTAAGTTCGCGGTCGAACCCGTTGGCGTGACGACACTGTTCCGCCGGATCCTCTCCCCAGAACCACGCCGTCTCCGTCCCGGCACGCGCCGCGTACTCCCATTCGGCCTCGCTCAGCAGCCGGTAGTTCTCACCGGTCTCCTCCGACAGCCAGGCGACATACCCTCTCGCGTCTTCCCAGGAGACATTGACGACGGGTCGCCTTCCGCGGCCCGAGCCCCGGTCGTCCGGCCGGTAGCCTTCGCATCCGCCGCCGCTCACGCAGGCATCCCACTCGGCGAAGGTCACCTCGAAAACACCAACGGCAACAGGATACCCGATCGTCGCCTCGTGGCGCGGGCCCTCATCGGTGTACCAGCCGCGGGGCGTCCGGGGCGATCCCATCATGAAGCTCCACGGCGGCACCACGACCATCTCCGGACAGGCCTCGCAGTCCCGGAACACCGTGCCCGCTTCCGGCTGCTGGGCGTTCGCCGGATGAAAGCACGCCACGACCGTCAGTATCCCGAGCGCGCCCCCTGCGATCGAGTGGCGACCAGGGACTGGAGTCAACACGACGTGTGCCGGTTGACGAGGATCGCCTTGCCGAGGAGGACGGAGAGTGCACCGAGGAAGTCCGGCAGCGAGACCGTGGCAACGCGATCCAGATAGGCCTCGTAGAGGTCGGGGACCTGGTCGTGCTCGCCTGCCATTTCGACAAGGGGAAGGAGATCGACATCGCGCAGAAAGCGCACGCCCTCGGGAAGCGCGGGCGACGCGAGGTGTTCGTCCAGGACGATGCGGCGGCCGCGCACCGCGGGCAGCTGCAGGCGGCGCAGGCCGGGCGCGGGACGGAGGCGGATGGAGGGCGCTGCGCGCAGTTCCTGGAAGGCGCGCAGGACATCCGGATCCTGACGCAGGCCGGCGATATCCGGCTCGGTCGGGACCGGGATGTGCACTTCCGCGGCGGGATCGAGGGCGGGGGTGCTCGCGGCGTCCGCTACCAAGGATTCGCCGGAGGTCCGGACGTCGGCCGGTGGAGCGCCGTCCCCCGGGGTGAGGCCCGTTGGTGGTGCGGCCCCGCGGACGTCGCCGACTGCCGCCGCGCGAGCGCTCCAGAAGCCGTGACCGTGCGCCGTCGCCGCCTCGCGGTAGTACTGCGCGGTATGGCGCCGGTGGGCGAGCCAGGTTGCCCGTTCGCGGCGGTCGAAGAACTCGAGCGCCACATCCCGCATTTCGGGCGTCGCGATGCAGGTGTGTACGACAATCGCCGCAAGCCAGGCGGAGGCGAGCGCCTTCTTGACCCCCACGGAGGCGAGTGGATCGACGAAGCTGGCTGCGTCTCCAACCAGCAGGAACCCCTCGCCAACGAAGCGCGAGGCCGTGTACTGGGAGGCGGTGTGGCCGCTGATGTCGCTGTCCAGGCGGGCATCGGCCACTAGGCGGCGGGCCTCCCGGGTCTTCTCCAGTTCGGCCAGGTAGAGGCGGCGGCGTCCCTGCCCCTTGAGCAGCTCGGTCCTGCGCGGGTCGATCATCATGGTCAGGTAGCGGTGCGTGTCCGATACCGGCATCGACCAGGCCCAGCCGTCGCGGTAACTCTCCACGAGGGTGCAGGGCTCCGCGGGCGGCGCGCCGGCGTTCGCTCGCCAAACCCCTGCGAGGGCGACAGTGGCGTTCGACGGATCATGGACGCGCAGGTCCGGATTGGCGATGACCCCCGAGCGGCCGGAGCAGTCCAGTACGAAGCGGCTTTGCAGGATGCCTCTGCCCGCAGGGCCATCCTCGTACGCGATGCGCGAGCGCTGCCCGCCTGCTCCATGACCGCCGGGTGCCGCCCGCACCACCTGTCGCACCGTGGCGTCGCGCCGCACGTCGGCGCCCGCCTCTTCGGCGAGATCCAGAAACAGGGCATCGAAGACATCGCGCACGACGTGATATCCCGCGGCGCCGCGGGAGAAGTCAGCGCGTCGAAGGGGGGCATCGCCCCACCGAACGAGATTGCCCCGGGCCGGAAAGAAGCCTGCTTCGTCGACCTTCCGCGCGACGCCGAGCAGGGTGAAGAGCTTGCGCGCGCTGGGAGGAACGGATTCGGCGAGCGCAGGATGGCCGGTCGGCGGACGCGTCAGAAGAGAGACGGAGTGCCCCCAGAGCGCGAGCAGGCGGGCTGCCGCCGATCCGGCGGGACCGCCGCCGATGATGACGGCGTCGAGTATGTCGTCTCCTACGACACCGGCCGCTCCGGCGGCTCGACCTTCACCGACCAGAGCCCGGAGTTGGTGTCGGAGAAGAAGACGTGTCCCTTGAAGGGCATCGCGCTCCATACCATGGTCGAGTTGGGCACCCAGCCGTTCACATCCGTGGACTTGTGCACGGCGATCTCGCGGCCCTGCGTGTACAGGTTGCCCATCAGTTCGCCGGAAACATCGACCACGCGCAGCCCGCCCTCGTAGTACGCCTGGTAGAGGATGTCGTCCTCCACCCAGATGTTGTGGGTGCCGTACTCGCTGACCTCGTAGCGGGCGACCATCTCCGGGTTGTCGGGATCGGTGAAGTCGATCACCTGGATATAGCCCTGGGTCGCGAGCGGTATCCCGTTCATCCCCGTCTCCGGGTCGTACGGCAACTGGTACGTTCCGCCGCCCCGCGGTCCCGCGTTGGCGAGGCCCCTCCGCTGCATGTTCTCGTCCCCTACGAAGACGTAGAACCGGTCCGTGGATTGCGAACGGTAAGGGAAGATGGCGTGGGTGGTGCCGGTCGGCACCGCCAGCTCGGAGATGAGCACGGGGTTCTCCGGGGTGCCTCCCCAGCGCCCGTTGCCCACGTCCACGGCCACCATGCCCTTCTCCCACTCGGCCGAGTAGGCGATGCCGTCCAGCACCCACACGTCGTGCAGGCGGCTGTCGGGATGGTTGTACTCGCCGACCACGCGCGGATTGTAGATGTCCGCGACGTCGATGATGACATACTTGTCGCCGGCTGCCAGCACGTAGGCGTAGTCGTCGTCCGGGAAGGCGTTGTGGACCCCGCCGGTGAGCCCCTCGACCACCTCGGAGGCGATCACCGGATGGGCCGGGTCGGCCAGGTCGAGGAAGACCACTCCGTTGCGCCGGTTGGAGGCCCCTTCGCGCGTAAGGGTGGCGTAGCGGGCATCGGGGGACACCTTCACGTCGTTGACGGCGCGCGCGTCCACTTGCAGCGAGTCGGTCTTGAAGATGTTGCCCGGGTTGGTGACATCCCAGGCGTACGCGTACCCGTCCGACATCTTGGCGCCCGTGAGCGCGTAATCGCGGCCGTCCAGCCCCTCGAAAACCCAGAAGTCCGTGGTGCGCACCGTGGCGGTGCTTCCCGTGCCCACCAGGGTGAGTTCGCGCACCGCGTCGCGGCCGACCGCCTGGAGGGTCGCGCGCGCCGACAGCGGGCCCGCGTTGGCCACGATCGTGTATACGCCCGGCACGTCGGCGACAAAACGGCCGCGTGCGATCTGGCCGGGCGCGCTGGGCGCGATCATCTCCGCGTCGGGCACAGCCGTGTGGGTCCAGGTCACGGGCACGTCCGCGACCACCTCCCCGCCTGCGTCGCGCGCCACCGCGGTGAGGTGCTGGACGTCACCGGTGCGCACCTCGTCCGCCAGCCCCGTGATGTCCAGGGAGACCGCGGGGAACGGGGCCACGTCGTAGGCGGCCGTGCCGGCCGTCCCCTCCACGTCGGCCCGGATGGTGACCGCACCGGTGCCGGTGGCGGTCACGTAGCCGAAACGGTCGACGGTGGCGACGGACGGGTCGGAACTGGACCACGACACCACCGGGCCCGGCCGAACCGATCCGTCCGCGTGGCGCGCGGTGGTGGTGTGGCGGAGGGTGGTCCCCTGGTACAGGCGGCCCGGCTCGGCGGCCACCTCGACCATGGCGACCTCCGGGGCCAGCACCGTGAGCGGCACGCGCAGGCTGGGCGGGGTTCCTTCGTATCCGGGCGGCGTCAGCAGCGTCGCCACGATCTCGTACTCGCCCATCGTCCGCCCGCGGACCGTCCCTCCGCGCACGGTCGCCGCAGCCCGGGGCGCGACCGTACGCACCTGGGCGTCCGCCACCACGCGTCCCTGGGCGTCGAGGGCGCGCACCTCGAACGGGACCTCCTCACCCGTCATGACGACGACCGACGGCGGCGATGCCTCGAGCCGGACCACGCTCGCGGCGCCGGCCTGCGCGCTCGCGCGCTCGGGCGCGAATGCGAACGTCGACAGGAAGGTCAGAATCGCGAGGACGGTCAGCCGCTGCATGGCACGCTCCAGCTCGAGGAATCCGCAGAGGACGATAACCCGGAAATCGCCGGGACCGCCAGCATTCTGCGGCCTAAGCCACTCCCAGCCCGAACCGCAGCGCCTCCTCGATGGACGGGTGCAGGAACTCGTATCCCGTGCGTTCCGCCTTTGCCGGGAGGGCGCGCTGCCCGCCCAGGAGCACGGTCCGTCCCATCTCGCCCATCAGGGCATACACGGCCAGCGACGGTACCGCCAGGAGGGTCGGCCGCCGGAGCACCCGGCCCAGCGCGCTCGTGAAGTTGGCGTTGGTGATCGGCAACGGAGCCGTAACGTTGATGGGTCCGCGAACCTGCGGCGTGGCGATCGCGTGCAGGATGAGCCCGAGCGTGTCGTCCAGGCCGATCCACGGGAAGTACTGCCGCCCGCTGCCCAACCGGCCTCCCGCCCCGGCCCGGAAAGCGGGCAGCATCAACTGGAGCGCGCCGCCGTCCGGGGACAGCGCCACCCCCTGACGCAGATGCACGACCCGGATCCCCGCCCGGCGCGCGGGGGCAGCGGCGAGCTCCCAGGCCTTGCACACGTCGGCCAGAAAGCCCCGGCCCGGCCGGCTTTCCTCGGTCAGCTTCTCGTCGCCGCGATTGCCGTAGTACCCGACCGCGGAGGCGCACACGAGTACCCGCGGAGGCGGCGACAGACGGGCCGCGGTATGCGCGATCCACTCGGTGCCGTTCCTGCGCGACTGCAGGATCTCCTGCTTCTTCCCGACGGTCCAGCGCACGCCGACTAGGGGCTCGCCCGCCAGGTGCACGATCGCGTCCACGCCCTGGAGCCCGTCGTGATCCACCTTCCCCTGCGCGGGATTCCAGTACACGGATCCCTCTCCGGCCGTCTTCCGCGAGCGCACCAGGCGCAGCACGCGGTGCCCCCCGGTGGTGAGAACGTGGCGCAGGTTTCGTCCCAGAAAGCCCGAGCTTCCGGTGATGGCTACGGTGAGCGGCCGCCGTTGCCGATAACGCTCGTGCAGGGCGAGATCGTTGGCCAGCCGCTGATGCCGAAACGCGAAGCCCCGTTCGAGCATGCGCTCGATCCGCCGCACGAAGGGCGCCACGTCCACATTGAGGGGCGGGCCCCAGTCGATCTCGTCCTCGATCACGCACCCGCCCGCTCCGTCCGGTGAGAAGCGATGCGTGTGCACCCAGTGGTCGAAGGGGCCGCGCACCTGCTCGTCCCGGAAGAGGACCCCCTCCTCGCAGGCCGTATGGCGGACCGTCCAGGCAACCCGCAACGGCCCGGGGCCTGCCCGGACGGTGACCGTGCCGCCATCGGCGATGCCGCCCTCGCGCGCCACCACCTGCACGTTTTCCCACGGAGGAAGCAGGCGCTCCAGCGCGCCCGGGCGCATGTGCCACGCAAACACGTCCGCCGGTGAATGCGGCAGCCGATGCGTGCGGCGGAAGATGGCCATGACCTGGCTACGGCTTCAGCCGCCCGGGGTTTCCACGGCGTTGCGGATCGCGGAGACCCCGGCAGCCACCCCCTGCGGATGCCCGTAGATGGCCGATCCGGCGACCAGCACGTCCGCGCCCGCGCCGGCGACCCCCGCGGCCGTTGTGGCGTCGATCCCGCCATCGACCTCGAGCGCCGTCTGCTCGCCCCCGCAGGCGTTCAGCAGTTCGCGCGCCCGCGCCAGCGTGGCGAGCGCGGAGGGGATGAAGGCCTGTCCCCCGAATCCGGGGTTCACGGACATCACCAGCAGCAGCTCGATGTCGGGAAGGATGGGCGCGGCCGCGTCCACAGGGGTGGCCGGGTTGAGCGCCACCCCGGGGCGCACCCCCGCCGCGCGGATGCGCTGGATCGTCCGATGCAGGTGCGGGCAGACCTCCTGGTGCACCGTCAGGTAGTCCGCCCCGGCGTCGGCGAACGCCTGGATGTAGCGGTCGGGCTCCTCGATCATGAGGTGCACGTCCACGGGCAGCCGGGTCGCCCGCCGCACCGCCTCCGTGATCGCCGGACCGATGGTGATGTTGGGGACGAAGTGGCCGTCCATCACGTCGACGTGGATCCAGTCGACGCCTGCCTCCTCGGCCTCCACCACCTGCTCGGCCAGCCGCCCGAAGTCGGAAGCCAGAATGGACGGGGCGATGCGAACCTTCATGCCGGCTGCCTCCTCAGCGTGTACCCCCGGGCGCCGCGATCCCGCCCGGCTCGATCGTGCGCACGCCGCCGGGGGCTGCGATCAGGGCCCTGGTGGTCATCCCCAGAAAAAGCCCGTTCTCGACGATACCCGCCCGCGCGCGCAATGCCCCGTTCAGCGCCACCGGATCATCGATGCCCTCCGGGAAGCGCGCGTCCAGAATGTAGTTGCCGTTGGACGTGACGTAACGGGTCCCGTCGGCGGCGCGGCGCAGCGCGACCTCCGCCCCGAGCTCCGCCACGAAGGCCTGATGCCTGGAGGAGCCGAAGCGGGTCACCTCCACAGGCAGCGGGCTGCGCGTGCCCAGCCGCTCGACCACCTTGCTTTCGTCCACGATCACGATGAACCGTTCGGACGCCTGCGCCACGATCTTCTCGCGCAGCAGCGCGCCGCCCAGCCCCTTGATCAGGTTGCCCCGCGGATCCACCTCGTCGGCGCCGTCGACCGTCACATCCAGACGTGCCTGCGCGCGCAGGCGCGAGATCCGGATCCCGTGCCCTCGCGCGATCTCCGCCGTGCGCCGGGAGGTCGGCACCCCCACGACGGTGCTCAGGTCGCCGGCGCGCACGCGTTCCCCCAGAAGGTCGAGGAAAAAACGGATGGTGCTGCCCGTGCCGAGCCCCAGCACCATCCCGTCGCGGACGCTTTCGAGCGCCCGGGCCGCGGCGGCCCGCTTCAGGGCGTCGGTGCCGGAGGTCATGTCCCGGATTCCCGTACCGCGCGCTTCCGGTGCGAGATCGTCAGGACGGGAACCGGCTCAGGATGTCCTTCACCTGGCGCACGATCTCGAGCGCCTCCTCGAAGGGACGCTGCCACATGTTGCGGCCGAAGATGAGCCCGGTGGCGCCGGACTCCATCGAGATCCTCACCTTGTCCAGCATGTCCTCGTCGGAAAGCTTGCTGCCGCCGCTCACCAGCACCATGGTGCGGCCCGCCGAGCGGAAGACCCGCCGCGCGCCCTCCGCGTAGGTGTGCGCGATCCCGGCATACTTGCCGGGCTGCGCAGGGTTGGAGCCGACCGCGGGCGGGATCACCAGCTTGGCGATGTCGGCGCCGAGCTCGAGGGCCGTGCGCGCCGCGTAGTCGACCGCGTAGAGCGAGGTTGCGCCCCCCTTCGCGTCGATGGCCTCGCCGCGCGGATACGACCACACCACCAGCGGCATGCCGAAGCGCTCGGAGTCCTGGCGCACCCGGCGCAGCTGGGCGAAGTCGTCGTCCTGCCGGGGTGTGCCCACATACAGCGTGTAGCCGACCGCGTCCGCGCCGATGCGCACCGCGTCCTCGACGGTGGAAGTGAGGGGCGACAGCGCCTTGTCGGCGGGCGGTATGTTGGTCTTGCCGTTCAGCTTCAGGATGAGCGGCACCTGGCCCGCGTACTTCGGCATGTACTTGCGCGCGAGCCCGTAGTGGCAGGCGATGGCGTTGAAGCCGCCCTCCACGGCCAGCCGCCACTGGAATTCGGGATCCTGCGAGGGAGGGTTGGGGAAGAAGTCGATCGGTCCGTGCTCAAGTCCCTGGTCGATGGGCAGGGCGAGCATGGTACCGTTCCGCAGGCCGTTCCGGTAGAGGATTCTGTGGAGGCGGGCGCGTTTGCCCAGGTCGATGTCGAGATCGTGGAGCGAGGGGCGGGTCGTTGTCATGGAATCGTTCTGGAGGGGGCTGTCGTGACCGGCGGGTTGACTATATTGGGGCGCCGAACGCGCCCGGAATCTATTCGGGCGCCACAGGAGCGGAAAGGCATCCCGACACCCGGGGACCCCGCGCGCGGGCACTCGGGCTCCCGGAGACGCGCACAGGCCTCGCAGCGGAGAAACAGATGATTCTCGTCACCCGCAAGGGCATCACCGAGGAGGAACTCGACCACATCCGCGAACGCGTGGAGTCGCTCGGGCTGCGCACGCACGTGTCGCGGGGCGAGACGCTGACGGTCGTGGGATGCATCGGCGACGAAGGGCGGCTCCAGCACGTTCCTCTGCTCTCCATCCCGGGGGTGGTGGCCGCGCACCCGGTCATGAAGCCCTACAAGCTGGCCTCCCGGGAGTTCGCGGCGGATCCGACGAGGATTCCCCTGGGGGACGTGGAGGTGGGAGGACGCGGTGTGGTGGTGGTCGCCGGGCCCTGCTCGGTCGAGGGTGGCGACATGTTGAGGGAGACGGCCGGGCGGGTGCGGGCCGCCGGAGCACACGGCATTCGCGGCGGCGCCTTCAAGCCCCGCTCCTCTCCCTATTCCTTCCAGGGGATGGGCCAGCCGGGGCTGGAGTTGCTGGTGGACGTGCGCGAGACACATGGACTCCCGGTCGTAACCGAGGTCATGGACACCCGGCAGGTGGAACTGGTGGCGGGGTACGCCGACGTCCTCCAGATCGGCACCCGCAACATGCAGAACTTCAACCTGCTGACCGAGGTTGGAAGGGTGCAGAGGCCGGTCCTTCTGAAGCGAGGCATGTCGGCGACGATCAAGGATCTGTTGATGTCGGCGGAGTACATCATGCAACAGGGCAACAGCCAGGTGATCCTGTGCGAGCGCGGCATCCGCACCTTCGAGACGGCGACCCGCAATACCTTCGACCTGGCCGCCATCCCTGTTCTGAAGAAGGAAACCCACCTGCCGGTGATCGCCGATCCCAGCCACGCCGGCGGACGCCGCGACCTGGTGGCGCCGCTGGCGTTCGCAGCCATCGCCGCCGGGGCCGACGGCCTCCTGGTGGAGGTGCACCCTGATCCCGAGTCCGCGTGGTCAGACGGAGATCAGTCGCTGGATTTCGGGGAGTTCAAGCGGATGATGGGGCAGCTGGTCCCGTTTGCGGAGGCTGCGGGGAGGAAGCTGGCTACGCTGTAGCCTCCTGTCAGAGCGCCGCGCGGAGCGCCTCCCGCGCCTGCTCGAGCTGCGCGGCCACGGCCTCGCGGCCCGTGCTTCCGCTCACCACGCGCGCATCCGCGGATCGGACCGGGTCGAAAACCTCCGTCACCCCGGGACCGAAGGCCTCGTGCTCCTGCGCGAGCGCGTCGGTTGACAGCTCCGCGATCGAGCAGCCCAGCGCCTCCGCGCGGCGCACCACCCGTCCCACGACCTCGTGGCTGGTGCGGAAGGGCACGCCCTTCCCGACGAGGTAGTCGGCCAGGTCGGTGGCCAGGAGGGCGGGGTCCAGCGCGGCCTCCATGCGCGCCGGCTGGAAGGCCGCGCCGCCTATCGCGCCCGCCACCGCCGGCAGGACGAGTTCCAGGGTGTCGACCGTGTCGTAGAGGGCGGCCTTGTCGTCCTGCAGGTCGCGGTTGTAGCCCGTCGGCAGGCCCTTCAGCTGAATCATCATGGAGACCAGGTTGCCCACCAGGCGCCCGGTCTTGCCGCGGGCGAGCTCGGCCACGTCGGGGTTCTTCTTCTGCGGCATCAGGCTCGAGCCGGTGCAGTAGCCGTCGGAGAGCTTCAGGAACCCGAACTCCTCGGAGGCGAAGAGCACCAGATCCTCACACAGGCGCGAGAGGTGCACCCCGATCATCGCTCCCGCGAAGAGGACCGAGACGATCCAGTCGCGGTCGCCCACCGCGTCCATGCTGTTGGGGGTCACGGAGTGGAAGCCCAGTTCGCGGGCCATCGCGGCGCGGTCGACCGCGAAGGGACATCCGCCGATCGCCCCCGCGCCCAGCGGCAGCACGGCGGTCTCCTCGACGGCGGCGCGCAGGCGGGTCCGGTCGCGCACCAGCGGCCAGACGTGCGAGAGCGCCCAGTGGGCGGCGCGCACCGGTTGCGCGCGCTGCAGGTGCGTGTAGCCGGGCATCACCAGCTCCTCCGACTCTGCGGCCAGATCAACCAGGGCACTGCCCAGCCGGACTGCATGACCGTCGAGAGAACCCAGCGCGTCCATGCCCCACAGGCGCACGTCGGTGGCCGCCTGATCGTTGCGCGAACGACCGGTGTGCAGCCTTGCGCCCGCCTCCCCCGCCTCCTCGACGAGCAGCCGTTCCACCAGGGAGTGGATGTCCTCGTCCTCCACCGTGGCGGGATCCATTCCCTCGAGCCGGGTCGCCACCACCTGCAAGCCAGCATCGATGTCCTGCCATTCCGCGTGAGTCAGGACCCCTGCCCGCAGGAGCGCCCGGGCCCACGTGCGGCTCGCGCGCACGTCCTGGCGCCAGAAGCGGAAATCCATGTCCAGCGAGCGGTTGAGCGGCGCCATTTCCGGCGCCATCTCATCGGAGAATCGTCCCCCCCAGAGTCCGTAACCCGGAGTGCCGGTTCCCGCTTCTCCGGGGTCGGTCACCGGTCGTCGGGCTCCTCCCCCGCCTCCGGGTACTCGAGCGAAAGGCTGAAAAGCCTGATGAAGCCGGCGGCGTCGCCGTGATCGTAGTCGCCGGAGCCGGTCTCGCCGAACGACGCCAGATCGCCGTCGTAGAGGCTCTTCGGGCTGGTGCGGGACACGCTGCGCGCCGATCCCTTGTACAGCTCCATGGTCACGGTGCCGGTTACGCGCCGCATGAGCACATCCACCAGCGCGTCGATGGCCTCGCGCTCCGGCGTCCACCAGCGGCCCTCGTAGACCAGGTCCGCGTACCGGTCCGCCACGAGGTCCTTCAGGGAGATGGAGCGCCGGTGCAGCGTCAGTTCCTCAAGCTCCTTCAGGGCGGCGTACAGGATGGTTCCGCCGGGGGTTTCGTAGACGCCCCGGGACTTGATGCCGACCAGCCGGTCCTCGACGATGTCGGCCCGTCCGACCCCGTGTCGGCTGCCGGCGGCGTTCAGCGCCATGAGAAGCTCCACCGGGTCCAGCCGCTCTCCATTGACCGCAACCGGGTAGCCTTCCTCGAACCCGATCTCGACCTGCTCCGGCTCGTCGGGCGCATCCATCGGCGACACCGTCCACAGGAACATCTCCTTCTCGGCCTCGAAGGTGGGGTCCTCGAGCGGGCCGCCCTCGTAGGAGATATGCCAGAGATTCTCATCGCAGGAATAGAGCTTCTCCTCGTCGACGCCCGTCAGATCGATGCCCCGCGAGTGCGCATAGCGGAGGGCGTCCTCACGCGAAGCGATGTCCCACTCGCGCCAGGGGGCGATGACCTCAAGCTCCGGGGCGAGCGCGCGGTAGGTGAGTTCGAAGCGCACCTGGTCGTTGCCCTTGCCCGTGCATCCGTGCGACACGGCGTTCGCACCCGCGGCCCGCGCCACCTCCACCTGACGGCGCGCGATGAGCGGCCGAGCCATCGAGGTGCCCAGCAGATACTTGCGCCCGTAGACCGCCCCCGCCCGCAGAGTCGGCCAGACATACGAAGACACGAAATCTTCGCGCGCATCCACCCCGTGGAAGGCCACCGCGCCGGTGGCGAGCGCCTTCTCGCGCAGTCCCTCCAGCCCTCCCGGCTGGCCCACGTCGACCGCAACGCAGACGACTTCCGCATCGTAGTTCTCGATGAGCCACCGGGCGATGACCGAGGTATCGAGCCCACCGGAATAGGCGAGGGCCACCTTCAGTGCCATGGCGCTGCTCTCTTCATGACCGGGCGCTGGCCCCGGCTTCGACGGCGTCGCTGACGAACCCGCGAATGACGTCCGGCTCGAAGCCGAGGCTGCGGCCGATCTCCTCCCCGTCCCGGAACAGCAGGATCGTCGGCACGCTGCGAATGGCGTAGCGCTGGCACTGCTCGACGGCGCGGTCGCTGTCGATCTTCACTACCAGGAGCCTCCCCCGCTCCGCCGCCGCGATCTCGTCCAGGAGGGGCACGACCAGCTTGCAGGGACCACACCAGTCCGCGTAGAAGTCCGCGAGCACCGGCACGCCCGCCCCGAGCACGGTAGCCTCAAAGTCCTCGGCCTCGACCTTGACGGGCCGATCGATGAGGATGGGCCGCGAGCAGCTCTCGCACCGTGGACCGGTGCGCGCCTCGGCGAGACTGACCCGGTTCAGTGAGCGGCAGAACGCGCATCTGAGTGTGGTGAACTCGCTCAAGGCCGGATCTCCCCGGGGTGTGGCTCGCGGCAGGTCGGATCCCGCTTCCGCCTGCGCGCCAACGTTACCACGGGCGCACACTCAACGGAAGGCATAGGTGAGGCTGGCCACGACCAGCCGACCGATCTCGGGGGCGCCGATGAACTCCTGGTGGCGGTCGTCGAGGAAGTTGCTGGCGGTGAGCGCGGCGCTGGCGCGGGGAAGTCCCGGCAGCGGAAAGCGCACCTGGGCATCGAGCACCGTGTACCCTTCCAGGTCTCCGGCATGGACGCCGGCGTTGGCGTAGAAGCCGCGCTGGCGCCTCATGCGCGCTTCGGCGGAAAAGCCGGAGTCCGGGGCCTGGTAGCGGATCGAGAAGCGGCTTCGCGTCTTCGGCAGATTGAGAGAGATGTCCTCCAGGTCCGAACAGTCCGTCGCGGCACGCTCCGCGAAGTCGAAGCACTGCTCGCTGACATGCGCGTACGCGCCTTCGATGGAGAGCGCGGGAGTCAGCGCGACCTCCGCCGAGAGGCCGGCTGTCCAGAAGTCGACCCTGCCGTAGTTGCGATAGGTGAGCAGCAGCCCCGGGCTCGTGACCTGGTCCGGCATGATGGTACCGACCGGGAGCTGCGAGACGAGGTTGGTGAGGTCGTGAATCAGCAGGTCCCGCAACGCGGGAAAGACGATGCCCAATCTGACCATCGGCTCCACGCGCTTCTCGATGAACGCGCGCGCGGATGCCGGATCGAAGAAGACGGTCGGGGTCTCGACCCGGAGCGGGCCGATGAAGTTGTCGACGGAGGAATGCCCGATCTGCGCCGAGATGCTCCCCCGCCCTTCGGCCTCGATCCGATACTCGAGCGAGAGCGAGCTGATGATCGTGGACCGCAGCGGATCGACGGGATCGGCGCCGACGGGACGGCCCAGCACGCCCTCCCCCAGGAACGGAGGCCGTCCGGCCGACCACTCCTTCTGGTTGAACAGGAGCAGCCGGGGCTGGAGTTCGCCCGGTTCCGGGTTTCTGAAGAACGGCCGCAGGGGCCCGAGCGCGAGCGGGTCGCTGGCCGCCGCGATCTCGACCAGCGTATTCCAGAGCACCGCCGGATCGGCCGGCAGCTTCTCGCCCGGAGCCAGCGGTGAGCGCATGCAGAGATCCTGGTAGCCTCCGGGGCAGCGGTCGTTGAAGGTGAAGCCGCCCCGGGGGACGCCGCGCGCCACGATGTCGTAGATGAGCACGCCGGCCGTCATTCTCCCCGCGCCGACATCCAGGAGGAGGTGGTCCGTGCCAGGCATGAATGCGATGCGCGCTCCGGTTGCGAGCAAGCTGTGGCCGCCGGCGGGCCGGAAGATCAGGCTCACGAACGGGGACAGGTTGATATCATCGACACGGGAGTGGCCCTCGACCTGCACGATCGCCGCCACGTCCAGCCAGCTGGAGACGCGGGTGAAGGAGTCCAGGTAGCCTGCGGCGACCAGGATGTCGTCCGCGTCCTCATGGACCCCTGTCACCGTGCCGCCCGTGGAGGGGCGCACGCCCCGGACGTCGAGGGCGTACCGCAGGTTGTGCCGGTCGGCGAGGCGGGTCGAGTGGCCGATGCGGCCGGCGAAGAAGAGCGACCGGTCCTCGATGGCCCGGGCGGTGCGGTAGAACACGGCCTCACCCGCCCCGCGCCCGCGCACCAGGGCGTCGGCCGACAGGCGGCCCCGACGATAGCGCGCCTGCCCGTGCCAGCGGGTCCAGCTTTGTGCATGGGCGGCGCCGAGTTCGGTGAGCTGGTTGCCGCGCAGACGGTCCAGGCCACCCTCGAAGACCCAGCCGTCCAGGTCGTCCGGACGCAGGTCGTAGCGGACTCCGGCGCCCCATCGCTCCAGCTGGTCGTCGCGCTCCGGGAAGAGGGCACTGCTCGCGCGCAGCCGCTCCTCGACCGGGTCCGCGGACGGCCAGTCGGTACCGCGCAGGTAATGGCCGGCCGCCTCGAAGAGAGCACCGCCCTCAACCCGGGCGGCATGCCGGAATCGTCCGCCGGCAAGCGCCCGTCCACCCCCGAAGAGCGTCGCTTCGGTACCCGTCGAGTCGCCACGCGAGGGAGGCTCGAGGCCATAGGGGAACGAGAACCGGGTCCACTGGTCGTGGTCCCGGGCAGCCGGCAGGAGGCTGCCCGCGAACGCGTCCGTGAAGTGCGGCCCGATGAACACCCGCTGCACCAGTCCGGCCTCGATGGGTGATCCGGGGTTCAAATGCAGGCCCTGCGCCTCGGTCGCCCGCGGCGTCGGGGCGAGCGCGACCCACGTCAGCGCAAGGGCGAGCGGGAGTCGTAGCGGCAGCGGGCGTCGTGGCACCGCCGAGAGTCGCAGGATCGGCGGGTACTGCAACGAGGTCGGCATGACTGCGCCGCAAGTATCCCGCCAGACGGCGGTTGTTCCCAATGAGGCTCGGACGGGTGGGCGTTCACTCACTGGCGCCGACGCGGGACGTGCCGCATCATCCCCGATTGCCGCTCCGGTCCCTGGCCGGCGCGTCAGCCCTTCGTCCACGGCTCCACCGCCCGGGAAACAATATTGTCAGTAAATGACACCATGTTGTCAGTAACTTGTCACCCGCATCCCCCGCTCCCCGGAGCTCCGGAATCGAACCGCTCGTAACGCTCGACGCCGTCCAGGATGCCCGGGCCCGCATCGACGACCGGCTGCACCGGACGCCGGTGCTGTCGTCGCGGCGCTTGAGCCGCCAGGCGGGCGTCCCGCTTCGGCTCAAGATGGAGAGCCTGCAGAAGACCGGCTCCTTCAAGGTGCGCGGGGCGCTCAACAAGGTGCTGGTCGCCGGTAAGGCCGCCCGTAGCGGGGTAGTCACGGTGTCGGCCGGGAACCACGCGCAGGCGCTGGCGTGGGCGGCGGGATGCGTCGATGTCCCGTGCGCGGTGGTCATGCCCGCCGGCGCGTCCGAGACCAAGGCGCGGGCGAGCGCCGGCTACGGGGCGGAGGTGGTGATCGCCGACGACGTGCACCAGGCTTTCGCCCTGGCGGAGGCGCTGGCGCGCGACCGGGGGATGCTCTTCACCCACCCGTTCGACGACCCTGCCGTCATCGCCGGCCACGGCACCACCGGGCTCGAGTTCGCCGAGCAGGCAGTGGACCTGGAGGTGCTGGTGGTGCCGGTGGGCGGAGGCGGTCTGATCGCCGGGGTGGCCGCAGCGATGAAGCGCCTGCGGCCGGAACTGCGCATCTACGGCGTCGAGCCGCGCGGCGCCGCGGCCATGTCCGAGAGCCTGCGCATCGGGCGCCCGGCCCGCCTGGAGCGCGTCGCCTCCGTCGCGGACGGACTCGCCCCACCGATGGCGGGCGAAATCACGTACCGGCATGTACGCGCTCTGGTGGACGATGTCGTGCGGGTGAGCGACGCCCAGATCACCGCCGCCGTGCGCGCGCTGGCCGAGACCGCCAAAATGGTGGTGGAGCCTGCGGGCGCGGCGGCGATGGCCGCGCTCCTGTTCGGACGCATTCCCGACCTGGGCGGAGGCCCCGCCGGGGTGATCGTCTCGGGCGGGAATGTAGACTCGAATCTGTTGGCGGAGATCCTCGACCCGGAGCGCGGGCGGGGTGCCGCGCCCCCCCGCTGAGTTGCACGCGCCACATCCACGGGAAAACTTCATCTCCGAAGACGCCAGCCGATCATCCTGCCAGGGAGAGAAAAGACCTTGTGTCGATTCGTATGCTATTCCGGCGAAGAGACGTCCGTCCGCCCGGTCGTGTTCGGGGGAAGCCACACCCTCGTCCGGCAGAGCTATGACGCCAGGGAGATGGGCCACGGGGTCCACAACGCCGACGGATATGGCGTAGGCTGGTATCACCAGGGGCGCCCGGTGCGGATCCGGGAAGCTCGCCCCATCTGGCACGACCCGGACCTTGAGGACGTGCTCTCCTCCGTGCGCTCGACGTGTTCGCTGGCCCTCGTGCGGAGCGCGAGCCCGGGCATCCCGCTGGACCGCGGAGAGGTGGCCCCGTTCGTGTTCGAGCGGTGGTCCTTCGGTCTGAACGGCTACGTGCGCAAGTTCCACACGCACGCGATGCGCACCTTGCGCTCGACATTGCCCGACGAGCTCTACACTCGGATCCGGGGGACATCCGACACGGAGACCCTCTTCCTGCTTGCGGTCGCGGAGGTCTGGAAGGGGGCGTCGCCCGGAACGGCGCTGGCGCGGGCCGCGGAGCGCGCGTGCTCGCTGGACGTGCGCTGCAAGCTCAACATGATCCTGGCCGACGGACGGAATCTCGCCGTGATCCGCACCTCGAACTTCGACGAGACCAACTCGCTCTATGTCGCCCGCCGACATGCGCTCGCTCCCGGAGGCACGCTGATCGCCTCGGAGCGGCTGGACGAGGCTGACGAATGGGAAGCCGTGCCGCCCCACTCGGTGATCGAGGTCACGGGGGGAGGCGAGCCGCGGATCACGGAAACGGATGCACTGCTGCGGGGACGGGCGCTGTCGCCTGTCGGCGCGGCCGGGGGCGGGGCGGGTTAGGGGCGGGACGGGCCATGAGCCGGCCGGGCTACGCTCGCCGCCGCGTCGCACTTGGACATGAGGATGCAGAGATGAGACGGTTGACGGTGGTTGCGGCGGCGATCCTGACGGTTTGGACGGGGTGGGGCTGCACCTCGGAGGCGCCCGCGGCCGAGGGTGGTCCGCCGGGCTCGGTGGACGGGGGCCCCGTCAGCGCGGAGGCGCTGGTCGACCTGCGGGCGGCGGTCGGCGGCAGCCGCTCGCCGCAGTGGGCTCCCGACGGGTCGACGATCACGTTCGTGTCCGGGGGCGGGCTGGGGGCGGTCGCCACGGAGGACGGTGCCTTCACGACGCTCTCCGGCGACCTCAGCCTGAGCGGGGTGGGCTCGCTCGGCGCGCCACAGCCCGTCTGGTCACCCGACGGCCGCTGGATCGCCTACACCTCCGACAAGAGCGGTGCGCCGGAGATCTGGCTCTGGTC
The DNA here is from genome assembly GCA_965221785.1 of Longimicrobiales bacterium. Classification (GTDB taxonomy): domain Bacteria; phylum Gemmatimonadota; class Gemmatimonadetes; order Longimicrobiales; family Gaopeijiaceae; genus BD2-11. The sequence goes on along the minus strand of CBDCSR010000003.1, from coordinate 1,792,053 downwards.
CGCCGAGGGCGGTTCCGACCGCCGGCTCACCGGCCTGGCCGCGCGCGCCAACGGACTGGCGTGGTCGCCGGACAGCCGGTGGATCGCCTTCTCCGGTGACCGCTTCGGCAACATGGACATCTGGACGGTGTCGGTGCCCGACGGAAAGGTGCACCGCCTCACCGGCGACCCGCTCTACGAGGGCTACCCCAGCTGGACGCCCGACGGCGACCGGCTGCTCTACGTGCGCATGGACGACCGCTGGGTCGACCACGACGTGATCGAGATCGACCCCGACGGAAGCAACCCGCGCATGGTCGTAAGGGACACGGGCTTTTTCGACTACCGCGCCGGCAGGGCGTTCGGGGCCGCACAGGTTTCCCCGGACGGTGAAGCCATCCTCTTCCGCTCCCAGCGGAGCGGCTGGCTGAACTTCTGGCTCGTGCCCCGCGCCGGCGGCGAACCGCGTCCCGTCGCGGCGTCCGACTACGACCAGAGCGACGCCCGCTGGTCCCCGGACGGCCGCTGGATCAGCTACACGGAGAACCGCGACGGCGTCCACTCCCTCCGCGTGGTGTCGGCCGACGGCGGCGAACCCGGCGTCCTGGTGGATCCGGACGTGGGCGCGGCGCTCCGCCCTGAGTGGTCTCCCGCCGGCGACCGCATCAGCTACACCTTCGAGACCCCGGTGCGGCCCGCGGAGCTCTTCGCCATCGATGTCGCGTCGGGCGGGAAGCAGCTCCTGCACAGCGAGATCCCCGCGGGGGCAGCGGACGCGCTGCACATGCCCGGGAAGGTGCGCTACCCGAGCACCGACGGGCTCACCATCGAGGCCTACCTGCACCGGCCCCCGGACGCGGCTCCGGACGAGCGCTTCCCCGGGGTGTTGTGGATCCACGGCGGCCCCACGTCCCAGTTCGACGACCAGTTCCGCCGCCACCAGCAGGTCCACTTCTTTGCGCAACGCGGCTACGTCGTGCTCATGCCCAACATCCGCGGCAGCTCCGGCTACGGCCTCGAATTCGAGGACCTGAACAACGAATGCTGGGGCCACTGCGACCTGGAGGACGTGCTGGCGGGCGTCGACTACCTGAAGACCCTGCCCTACGTGGACCCCGACAAGATCGCGGTCACCGGCACCAGCTACGGCGGCATCATGACCATGGCCGCGGTGGCCTTCGCCCCGGATGTCTTCCAGGCTGCGATCTCGCTCTCGGGCTACGGTGACATGACCGACTTCCACACCGAGGTGCACGAACTGCAGCACATCAAGCTGGTGGAGTACGAGCTGGGCCCGTATCCGGAGAATCGCGACGTCTATCTCCACAGTTCCGCAATATTCAAGGCCGATCAGGTGACCACGCCCACGTTCGTCATTCAGGGGGAGGGCGTGGCCGCCGACTGGCGCCTGGAGGAAGGTGGAGCACCTGCGGCCCTCGACTTCGCCCGCAAACTCGATCAGCATTACAAGATCGTGCGCTATAAGGCATATCCCGACGAGGGGTACTACGTATATGGGCGCGACAATACGATCGAGAAACTCCACGACATGCTGGACTTCTTCGAGGAGTTTCTGGTGACGGAGATCGAGTATGGAGGCGAGAAGGGAATGTAGCCGGCATCCGGATCGCGGATTCCGGATCCGGAGGGCATCCCTCGCCATCACGGCGGCGGCGCTCGCGGGATGCGGCTCCGGGGATGAGACGGCTTTCGACTTTCGCTCAGCGGCCCAGCGCGACAGCGCGGCCATCCGGATCGTCGAAAGCGCAGCGCCCGTGTGGGGTGAAGATCAGGGTTGGCTGGTCGCGTCCATGCCCGAAGTGGTGATCGGCGCATCCTCGAGCCCCGACGGAGGACGGGACGAGATTCCACTCTACCGCGTGCAGGGCGCCCGATTCCTCCCGGATGGCGGAATCGTCGTCGCCAACGCGGGCACTTCCGAAGTGGTCGTCTTCGACGCCGCCGGCACACTTGCCGGTCGCTTCGGGGGGCGGGGCGAGGGTCCGGGAGAACTGCGGAACATCGTCGGCCTTCACGTATGCGGTGGCGATTCCATCGCGGTCCATTCCCGGCTGACGCTCCACCTCTTCGACCGGGATGGGACGTTCGCGCGGCGGGCCGAGTATCGGTGGGGCGGACAGCCGGCACCGGTGCAGGGTGTCTCCGCCAACTGCCGGCGAGCCCTGGTGCAGCAGCGCAGCCGAATGCCCCCCGTCGACCGTCAAGGCTTCATCGAGGATGCCTTCGCGTGGGTCGGTGCATTCTCCGAGGCTGTCGACACCGTTACGACAGCCGGGTTGCTCGAGGCATGGATCCGGACATTCGACGGAGGCGCGCGTCCGTGGGTCATCCCATGGGGGACATCCGGTCGCACGCACGCGACACGCAATGACCGGTTTGTCGTCGGGAATGGACGAATCCCGGAACTCCGACGCTACGATGCCGGTGGCGGCCTCCAGTCGATTGTTCGATGGGCCGGTCAGCCCCAACCGGTGTCGGCGAGGGATCGGCAGCGCTATTCCGAGCGTCGGATGGAGTTTCTCGCCTGGGCACCGGCCGGCGAGCCGGAAACCAGGCTGCTGTTCCCTGCGCTCGACGAGTATCCCGAGGATCCGACCCACAAGCCCCTCTTCGACCGGCTCCTGCTGGATGACCGGGGCGGCATCTGGGCACGCGTCTTCCCGGAAGAATCCTTCGGCCTCTTCGACTCGCGCCTCCCCGGCCCCATCGTCTTCACGGAAACGTGGACCGTGTTCGACCCGACCGGGGCCTGGCTGGGCGATCTCATCCTCCCCGACCGGTTCGAGCTTCATGACATCGACGGGGATCGGCTGCTCGGCGTGGGCAGGGACTCGCTCGATACGGAAACAGTTCAGATATTCCGGATCGTAGGGACGGAATCGGGTCAAGCCCCCGCAGGAGGTGCCAGATGACGCGCAAGTGGTTCGGACTCCTGATCGTGGCCGGAATGGCGGTCTATTCCCTTCTGGTCCTCCCGGCGCTCCCCGCCGAGATCCCGATCCACTGGAATCTGGCCGGCGAGCCCGACAGCACGGTGTCGAAGGCTATTGGCGCATTTCTCATGGTGTTCGTCGGAGTCGGCGTCTGGCTCCTCTTCCTCGGTCTGCCGCGCATCGACTCGCGCCGCCGTCGCCATGCGGAGTCCCGGAAGAACTACTGGCTGCTTTGCAACCTCGTTCTGATCTTCCTGGCGGCCGCGCACATCCTCGTGCTGGGGCTTGGTCTCGGATGGGATGTCGACCCCGTTCAGGCGATGCTCATCGGAATGGGCCTCCTGTTCGCGGGAATCAGCCCGATCCTGCCCCGCCTCTCCCCGAACCGGTGGACCGGCATCCGGACGCGGTGGACCCTCTCGAACGACACCGTGTGGCGTCGGACCCACCGACTCGGCGGCTATGCGTGCGCGTTCGCCGGCCTGCTGATGGTGGCCACCGGCTTCCTGCCCCATCCCGCGCGACTCTGGGTGTCCGCGCTCGTATTCGTGGCGATGACGATGATTCCGATCGCCTACTCGTACCTGGTCTGGCGGGGGCTTGGGGATCGGTCGCCCGTCACGCCGGCATCTCCACGCTGATCCCGGGTACCGCTGCCACGAGATGGCGCACGTTCCAGGTGAGACCCTTTCCCGAGAAGAATCCATGCGTGAACAACCCGAAGCGATCCCGATCCTCTCCCGCGTCGTCCGACTCGCCGCCCTCACCCTGCTCGCGGCCGTCGCCGGCGTGGCGTCCCTCCCCCGCCATCTCGCCGCCCAGGACGCGACGCCCCTCTCCCTCGGCCGCACGCTGGCCGGATCCCTCGCGGAAGGCGATACCGTCCACTACACCTTCGAGGCCGGAGAGGACTACTTCGTGCTCGGCGAGGTGGACCAGGTCTCGGCGGATATGCGCGTGCACGTGCGCGCCCCGAACGGAGAGCGCCTGGGCGACTCGAGCGGCCCCGGACAGGGCATCGAGCGCTTCGACGCGCGCTTGTCGGAGGCCGGCGCCCACACCGTGGAGCTGACGCTGGTCGACGGCGCATCAGGCGGGTACGCGATCACCCTGCTCCGGCTCGAGCCGCTCGAGACCGACCCGAAGAGGCTCACCGACCAGTTGATGTCCCGGTTCGACGGCGATGACACCCCCGGGGCGGCTGTCCAGGTCTGGCGCGACGGCGAGACGCTCTACTCGCAGGCCTACGGCATGGCCAACCTCGGCTACGGCATCCCCTTCGCCACCGACACGCGCACCAACATCGGCTCGACCTCGAAGCAGTTCACCGCCTTCGCGATCATGCTCCAGGCCGAGCGGGGGCTGCTCTCGCTGGACGATGACATCCGCAAGCACATCCCCGAGCTCCCGGAATTCGATCGGAGCATCAACGTGCGTCATCTGATCACCCATACCTCCGGCCTGCGCGAGTTTCTGAACCTGATCCGCATGACCGGGCGCCGACTGGACCGCGGCGACTGGATCGATCGCTCGGAGCTCATCGACATCGTGCAGCGCCAGCCTGCACTCCAGAACGAGCCCGGCGCCGAGTGGAACTACAACAACACGGCCTTCGGGCTGGCCGCCGTCATCGTCGAACGCACATCGGGCCAGGACTTCCCCACCTTCATGCGCGAGAACGTCTTCGAGCCCCTGGGGATGACCCGCACGATGGTGCGCCCCTCACCCCTCCACATCGTCCCGGAGATGTCGGAGGGCTACACGCCCGGGCCCGACGCCTTCCTCCAGGTGGGCGACCTGGGCGGCGCGGCGGGTGCGGGCGGCATGTACTCGACGGTGGGAGACCTGCAGACCTGGGTCGAGAACTACGCCAGCCCGCGGCTCGGCAGCGCCGGGATCTTCGACGAGATGATGACCTCCTACGTCCTCTCGGACGGCGAGGAAACCGGCTACGGGTACGGCCTCTCCGTCGACGAGCAGCGCGGGCTCAGGCGGGTGCATCACGGCGGCGCGGACGTCGCGCACCGTTCGATGCTGGTCTACTACCCGGAGATCAACGCCGGCCTCACCACGCAGAGCAACAACGCCGAGTTCAGCAGCGCGGTGGCGTATGAGCTCGCCGCGGCGTTCTTCGCCGACGCGATGGAGCCTGAGGAGACGGTGGCGGAGGAAGAGGGTGACGGCGACTTCGATCCCGACGACTACGCTTCCGAGGATTTCGACGAGTTCGTCGGTCGCTACGCCCTCGACGAGGCCCCCAACTTCATCCTCACCTTCACGCGCGAGGACGACGATCTCCACGTCCAGGCGACCGGCCAGCCCCGGGTCGGGATCGTGCCCACGTCCGACTCGACCTTCAGCCTCACCGCGGTCGTGGCCTCGGTCACCTTCCACCGCGACGCGGACGGCGCGGTCAGCGGCCTCACGCTGCACCAGAACGGCGAGCACCCTGCCACGCGCCTGGCGGACGAGTCGGCGGAAGGGCCCACGGATCCGGCCGAGTATGTGGGCCGCTACTTCAGCGAGGAAGTCGAGACCTTCTACCAGATCGTCGTCGAGGACGGCGAACTGGTGATGAAGCAGCGCCGGCTCGACGACGCGACGCTCGAACGGAGCCAACCGGACACCTTCTCCGGGGGCGGGTTCACCTTCCGCTTCGAGCGAGACCGCAACGGTCAGGTGATCGGCTTCTACCTCTCGAACGGACGAACGCGCGACGTGCGCTTCGGGCGGATGCAGTAGGCGGGAGCGGCCAGCGCCGGCTCAGGTTCTGATGAGAAACGCGAGCAGGAGACCGGGGAAGAGAGCGAACGAGTACAGGTTCCACACCACGAACCCCTTGACCAGCGTCCGGCCCCATCCCTCGCCGTAGAACCTGCGCATGGCGATGAGGATGTAGATCGGGGGAACAAGGATCAGGAATAGCTTCACCCAGTTGCCGGTGGTTTCCCCGGGCACCAGCAGCGCCGCCGCCAGCATCAGGAACACGAAGGTGTGGATGTGCATGCCGAACACCAGGTGCTCGACGAAGAACCTCTTCCTCCGGAGGTAGCAGACCCCGAGGATCATGGCGAAGACCGGGAGCAGGAAGAACATCGCGATGGGCAGGTTGCCGATGGCCCGCTGCAGGAAGGCCCGTGGGTCGTGGAAGAGGTCGATCAGGAGGCTGCGTCCGTAGCGGATGAGCCATGCGGGCACGCCGCTGGCTCGCTCGTCCGGATCCACCGAGCCGGCCAGGCCCTGGACTACCCGCTTCGCGAGCGGCTCGCCCGGTCGGCCCAGGATGTCATCCACCTTGCGGGCGTGTTCGGGTAGCAGCCGGCCCTTGAGGACTTCGAGTTGGACGGAATCGACCGGCTGGTCCTCCTGTTCATCCCCCATGCCCATCTGCGCTTCCGCCGCGGTCCGCGGCGCGCCCGCCGGGCCTGCCGGTGCGCCATTCGCTGGAGTACTGTCCGCCGGTGCGCCATCGGCAAGGGTACTGTCCGCCGCCAGCGTACTATCCGCCAGCACGCCACCCACAAGCGCGCCAAGTCCGAGTCCGGCCGGAAGCCCGCTATCGACCAGCGCGCTGTCCACCGCCGCCAGCACGCTGTCGGCCACCGCACGGGCGCTGTCCGCCGCTGCGGGATCGTCGCCGGCACCGATCTGCACATCCGCGTCCGACATGTCCAGATTCCGCAGCCATCCCCCCGCTGAAATCGACAGCACCAGGAAGAACAGGAAGCTGGTGAAGAGGTAGAGCCTGACCGGCGACATGTAGGCGGCGCGGCGGTTGCGGGAGAACTCGCTCGACAGGTGTCCCGGCCGGAAAAGCAGGGACCTCAGGGTGCGGAAGAGCCTCGAGTCCAGCTCGAACATCTCACGGACGAACTCGTACACGACCGACCAGAGGCCGCGCATGTAGTCACGGTCGTTCTGGCCGCATTGGCTGCAGAAGCGCCCGGAGCGATACGCCCCGCAGCTGGGGCAGATTTCCATCAGAACAGACCTGGAACTTCCATATTGCCTCGCAAACCGGAATCAGCGCTGCCGGAATGTATGGGAAGCGGTCTGCGCGCCGCGCCGGATACCTAGAACGGATTCGTCGCGAACACCGACAACTCGGGCACGAAGCCGCGCGCATCCACCTTGAGCGCGCCTACCACCGCGCTGGCGATCTCCCTGGGGGTGAGCTTCTTGTCGGAGCGCTCGCGCTCGACGCCCGCCTTGGCCGCGAAGTTGGTCATGACCTCGCTCGGATTCACGAGCGTGACCCGGACGTCGTGGCGGCGGAGCTCGTCGCGCCAGCATTCGGTCATGCCGCGCAGGGCGAACTTGGAGGAGGCGTAGGCGGTGCGTCCGCCGCTTCCCCGGAGCCCCGAAGTGGACGCGATGTTGATCAGCTCGCCGCTGCCCCGGTCGATGAAGTGACGGGCGGCCTCGCGCGCCATCAGGAAAGCCCCGAACACGTTCGTGCGGTAGACCTTCTCGAGCTCGTCGAGCGTCATGTCCACCAGCGGCTTGAAGAGCCCGAAGCCCGCGTTGTTGACGAGGATGTCGAGGTGGCCGTTCCTGGCGATCACCTCCTGCACGGTGCGCACCGCGTCCTCCTCGACGCCCACGTCGCCCGCGATCCAGTCCGCTCCGATCTCGTCGGCGATCACGGAAAGGAAATCCTTCCGGCGGCCCGTTATGGTGACTCTCGCGCCCTCTGCGATCAGCGCCTCGGCGATGGCGCGGCCGATCCCCTCGGATCCGCCGGTGACGAGCGCGACGGAATTTTTGAACTCCATGGATGTCTCGGGGCTGGATTGGAGGGGTGGCGGACTACGGCGCGGCGCGCCCGGGCGGCGGTGTGATGGGGAACTCGGTGATGGCTTCGACGATCCCGCGCGCTACCCGCTCCGGCTGTGACACGATGATTTTGCGGTCGTCGGCGTTGGTCAGGAAGCCGGTCTCTATGATCACCGCAATGGTCATGGGATGCAGGGCGTGTTCGTAGCGGCGGAAGTTGAAGGCGTAGTAGTTGCGCATGCGCCGGGTCACGGTCGGGAGGCGCCTGATGCCGGTCACCTCGCCGTATTTCCAGTTGAGCAGGTCGACGAAGTCAGGGGCGCGGCCGGTGGCGTCGCGGCCCGGCGAGGCCACCCGGTAGCCCCTCGCGCCGGGGTCGTTGCTGGCGTCGGCATGGATGGCGATGAAGAGGTGTGCGCGGTAGTCGGGAGGCACCACGGCGGGCAGGATGTCGACCAGGTATCCCAGCTCTTCCAGCATGGCGGCGGCGTGGCGCGCGATCCCGAGGTTCACCTCCCACTCGGCGAGCCCGTTCCAGCTGGCCCCGTTGCGCCGCAGTCCCGACAGTTCGCGAGGGGCCTCCTCGGTTCGCCAGTGACCCACCTGCAGGGCGATGCGCACCGGGCCGTCGGGAGCGCGCCATTCCTCGGGGGTGGGAATGGGTCCGGGGTAGCGGTTGTAGTTCCGCCAGCGGCGCCGACGAGGTGCCTCCTGGGGCGGCGCCTCCTGGGCTTCCTGCACGGTCGGCGTGGTTGGGGGCGAGAGACGCGGCGGGGTGGCGAGCGATGCGCCGTTCTCCGCCGACGGTTGCGGAGCCGCGGCCGTCGGGCCCACCACCTCGGCCGCCGGGGTTGGCGCGGCTACCTCGCGGGTCGGCTCGGTCTCGTCCACCGAGGTCCCTCCCGCGGCCGACGCCTCACCCCCGAAGAAGATTCTCGTCACCACGAACAGCGACAACACCCCCACACCCACCAACCCGATCTTCTTCACCGAGAGCCTCCTTCCGAGGTCATGCCGCCCAGCGCCAGCGCGAATCGTTCCCTCTCGTCGGTCCACCAGCGCACCATCTTCAATCCCGCCTGCCCAAGCAGCGCGCACACCGCAGCCCGGTCGTACTTGCAGCTGATTTCCGTGCGTAGCTTCTCGCCTTCCTGAAAGGATATCACGGGACCTCCGGGCAAGGCCACCGCATGCGCCGAGAGAGCCTCCAAGTGCATTTCGATGCGCATCTTGCCTGTATCATACGCGGCGAGGTGGCGAAAGCGCGAGGGATCGAAATCGGTGCCGAAACGGGCGTTCAGCACCCGCAGCAGATTGCGGTTGAATTCCGCGGTCACCCCCACGGCATCGTTATAGGCGGCCTCGAGAGCCTCGAGCGACTTGCCCGGACCGGGCCGCAGATCCGCGCCCAGCAGGAACACGTCCGCGGCGCGCATGCCGGTGGTGAGCCCGCCGATCATGCGCACCGCCTCCTCATGGGTGAAGTTGCCGATGGTGCTCCCCAGAAGCGCGTAGATACACGGCGTCGGCGCCCGGACGGCAAGCTGGAGACCGCGCTCCATGTCCGCCACTTCGGGCCGCACCTCCAGCGCAGGATACTCCTCGCGCAGCCGACCCGCCGTCTCGAGCAGGTAGTCCTCGCTGACATCGACCGGAACGTAGACCGCGGCTCTCCCCCCCTCGGTCATCGCGTCCAGCAGGATCCGCGTCTTGCGCGCGCTCCCTGCTCCGAGCTCGACCAGCGCGCGTGGTTGCACCTCCTCGACGAGCGCGGGCGCGATGCGCGTCAGCAAACCCCGCTCGGCGCGGGTGAGATAGTACTCGGGGAGCCGGGTGATGGCCTCGAAGAGCTCCGATCCGCGCTCGTCGTAAAAGTAGCGCGACGAGACCGTCTTCGGCGTGCGCGCCAGACCGCGCGCCAGTTCGCTCAGCTCCTCGCGTCGCTCGCGCACCTGAACCCCGAGAAGATCTGTCTGCGCTGCGGATAATCCCAGTTGCGAAAGGTGTTGCGGATGGCGCCCGGGCGCGTCGCCCAGGATCCGCCGCGCAGCACCCGGTACTCGTCCCCGAAGAAGACTTGCGAATATTCCGGATACGGGAAGGCCTCGAATCTCGGATAGGGGCGGAAATGGGACGATGTCCATTCCCAGACGTCGCCGATCATTCCGTAGCAGCCGAGCGGCGAGAGGTTGCCGGGATGACTCCCCGGAGGAGCCGGTCCCGGGTGGACGGCGTCCAGGTTGGCGCGAGATGGCGTGGCGGGCTCATCGCCCCAGGGGTAGAGGAACGCGCGCTTCCGGGCCGGATCCCAGCCGGCCGCCACCTCCCACTCGGCTTCGGTGGGGAGCCGCTTGCCGGCCCAGCGCGCGAAGGCGTCGGCCTCGTACCAGGAGACGTGGCACACCGGAAGCGCGGGGTCGACCGGGGCCTCGCGCCCCAGGGTTCGGGTCCACCACGCGCCGTCCCGCCGGAACCAGAAGAGGGGAGCCTGGACACGTTCGGCGGCGCGCCAGGCCAGCCCGGCCCCGCTCCAGTGCGCGTCGGTCCGGTAGCCGTCCGCCTCAATGAAGTCCATGAAGGCGGCGTTGCCTACGGGATGGCGGTCGATGCGGAAGGGCTCCACCCGCAGGCGGGTGCGCGGGCGCTCGTTGTCGTAGGCCTGCGACCGGTCGTCGGTGCCGACAAAGACGTCTCCGCCAGGGAAGTGGACCATGGCGTCAGTCTGCGGCTGATTCTCCACCCCATCACCTTCAGCCGCCCAACACGGTTTCCTTCCCGGTTGCGGGTACGGCTCCCCGTCCATCAGCTGCAGCGTCTGCATGATGGTTTCGTTGTGCTGGTATTCGTGCTGCAAAACCATGTTGAAGACGTAGCCACCGCGGAGGAGCGGGGTGTCCGCGCGCGGGTCGATCCCTTCCATCTTGCGGAGCACGGCGCGGCGCACGTCGGCCAGGTAGCCGAGGCAGGTTGCCCGGTCCGGGAGTGGCAGCCTGTCGCGGGTGACGCGGGGATGACGGAACGCGTCATAGATGCCGCGCAGTCCCTCGGTCCCGGGGCCGGCGCCGTCGACGTTCTCAAGCAGCCACACCTCCTCGAAATGCGCGATGTGGCCCAGGTCCCAGACAATGGGCGACATGAGCGGATTGTGCTGGCGCGTCACATCCGCGTCGGTCAGCGGCGCGACCAGTTCGAGCGTGCGATCGCGGGCTTCGCGCAGCCGGTCGCGCAGCATCCGAGCTTCGAGGGCGGGCACCGTCATTGTCCCGGACCTCGTTTCCCGGCTACCATGGAGCGCCCATGCCAGGGAGGATGCGCGTTATGGGATGCAACCCGTTTGATGGATACGGCCCTCTTGATGAATTCAACCCCTTCGATCCGCGGTTGAGACATCCCCCAGGTAATCCGGGACGGCGACGCACCATAAGGTGCGGTTGCCGAGCGCGAACGCAAGTTGATGCCGGATGCGACCCGGAACCTGCGGGAAACGGCGCGTGACCATGCCATCGGAACCGGCATTGCGCGTCTGCGAAGTCGTCAAGCGCTATGGCGCCACGATCGCGCTCGACCGGGTTTCGCTGGAGGTGGCGCGGGGCTCGTGCGTGGCGCTGGTGGGCGAAAGCGGCTCCGGGAAGACGACGCTGCTCCGCTGTTTCAACGCCATGGTCAGGCCCGACGCCGGCTCCGTGGAAGTCGGCGGCCGTCCCGTTGAGTCGTTCGACCCCGTGGTCTTGCGGCGTGGCATCGGGTACGTGCAGCAGGAGGGCGGGCTGTTGCCGCACTGGTCGGTGCTGCGCAACGTCGCGCTGGTGCCTTGGCTGAGAGGCGAAGCGGATGCCGAGGATCGGGCTCGCGGAGCGTTGGACCGGGTGGGGTTGCCCCCGGCGCGCTTCGGGAATCGGTGGCCCAGGGATCTTTCCGGCGGCCAGCGCCAGCGCGTGGCCATCGCGCGCGCCCTCGCCGCTAGCCCGGAGATCATCCTGCTGGACGAGCCTTTCGGCGCCCTGGACGCCATCACGCGAAGCGAACTGCGGCGGAGCTTCCACAACCTGCGCGCGGGGATGGGAGTGACCGCCCTTCTGGTAACCCACGACCTCCACGAAGCCGTCGAGCTGGCGGATGAGATCGCGGTCATGAAGAGCGGCGCACTGGTGCAGGTGGGTCGGCCTCAGGCGTTGCTGGACGCTCCCGCACATGGGTACGTGGAAGAGCTGCTCGAGCGGGCGGGGGTCGGATGAGAATGGGACGGGCGCTGCTGGTGGCGGTTGCAGTCGCCGCGGTCGGAGGAGCCGCATCCGTGCCGCCGATCCAATCCACCCAGGAAGACCGTGCACCCGTCATCATCGCCTCGAAGCCCTTCGCGGAGTCCTACATCCTGGCCGAGATCTTCGCGCAACTCCTGGAGGCCCGCGGCGTCGACGTGGATCGGCGCTTCGGCCTCGGGGCCACCGAAATCGCCTTCGGAGCGCTGCGCGAGGGCGCCATCGATGTCTATCCCGAGTACACGGGCACTGCGCTCGCGGCCATCCTCGGAGAGGAAATGCAGGCCGATGCCGAGGCCGTCTATCGCCAAGTGGCGGGAACTTTTCGCGAGCGATGGGACGCGCGCTGGCTCGCGCCGCTCGGGTTCGAGAACACCTATGCCATCGCCGTGCGCCGCGAGACGGCGGAAGAGTTGGGGCTCGCGACGCTGAGCGATCTGGCGCGCGAGGCCGGGGGGCTCCGGGCGGGCTTCACGCCGGACTTCATCGGGCGCTCGGATGGCCTTCCGGGACTGAGCGCCGCCTATGGCTTCGAGGCGGCCGAAGTCCTGCCGCTCCTGCAGGCGGTGAAGTACGAGGCACTGGTCGAGTCCGGGGTCGACGTTATCGACGGGTACTCCACGGATGGGCTGATCGCGCGCTACGACCTCGTGGTACTCGAGGACGACCGCGGCTTCTTCCCGCCCTACGAGGCCGCCGGGCTCGTCAACGGGGATTTCTGGCGCCGGCGACCGGACGCGATCGCCGCGCTGAGCGAACTCTCGGGCCTGCTCGACGAAGACCGCGTGCGGGAGTGGAACCGCCGCGCCGAATCGGACGGCGATCCCGTGGCCGCCATCGCCGGTGATGCCCTGGCGGAGCTGGGGCTCGTGGTCTCCGATGGCGGAGAGACCGTGGAATCGGACCGGGCGGAACCGGTCCCGGCTCGGGAGTCGGAGCGAGGATCAGCCGCGGCCGCGGAGTCCGCCCGGAGCCCGGTCGTCGGCTTCGCGTCATACATGTGGCAGAATCGCAGCGGCACCCTGGGCCATGCGCGCCGGCACATCGTGCTGGTGATCATATCCCTCGGGGCCGCCGCGCTGCTCGCCATTCCTGCGGGGTTGATGCTCGTGCGGTTCGCGGGAGGGGCGGAAGGCGTGATCCGCGGCATCGGCCTGGTACAGACCATCCCCAGTCTCGCCCTGCTCGCCTTCATGATCCCGGCGCTCGGAATCGGGGTCGTGCCGGCCGTGGTCGCCCTCTTCCTCTACTCCCTCTTCCCGATCCTGCGCAATACCTACACGGGCGTCCGCGACGCCAACCCGGCAGCCGTCGACGCCGCACGCGCGCTGGGCATGACCCCCGCGCAGCTGCTCAGGCACGTGCGCCTCCCGCTCGCGGCCCCGGTGATCATGGCGGGCCTCCGCACCGCGGCCGTGATCAACGTCGGCACCGCCACCATCGCCGCGTTTATCGGCGCCGGCGGACTGGGCGACCCGATCGTGGCCGGGCTGGCTCTCTCGGACACGCGCATGATCCTGTCGGGGGCAATCCCGGCCGCCGCGCTCGCTCTCCTGGTCGACGGAGCCCTCGGCATCGCGGAGAAGCGGGTGGCGCCGGGAGGGGTGGCGGTGGAGTGAGGTCGGGCGCGCGAGGGCGCGTCCAACGGCCCGACTCGCGTCGGCCCCGGCAACCTCCACTACAGACCCGGTCCCCGGGAAGACATGCGCCCGATGGTTGATCCGGGGCGTGGGCCGACGGTTGCTCGGTGACGGCCTGCCCCGACGCAGAAAAATGGTTTCTGCGGAAACTTGTTCCCGGCACCCAGTCAAGACGCTACGTCGGCAGTTTCTTGAAGACGTTCCGTTCGCAGCGAAAGAAGAAAAGGCGGGAGTGTCCCGAATTTACATCTGATAGTCCCATTTTGCTATTGACGAATTCTGAAGCCGTGATTCGACACCATCCGAGATCCTCGCTGGAATAGTCGTCAGGCGCGCTACAAAGGCCTCTGCAGGCGTTTGGCTCGCATTCTCCCCGGCGAATGACCCGGGACGTCGACATCTCTTTTCCGGGGGCGTTTGAGAGAGTCGAATATGCTCGCGTTATATTTAACCATGCGACGAGGGGATTCCCAATCCAAGGAGCGATCCGGTGATCATTCCCACAACGACCCGTGACAACAATCCGTGGAAGCGCGAAGTGACTGTCGAAAAAAATAGTTCCGCGTCCTGCGTCGACAGGGCTTCCCCATCCGATGAGAACGATGAACTCCATCAGTTGGGCGAGCGCATCGCGGACCTCGCGGCAAGCATCAATGCTGCTGAAGGACGGATGATGGCGCTGCTCGCCGATTTCGATCGCCGGGGCGGATGGAAGGACGACTTCGGATCCTGCGCCGAGTGGCTCGCCTGGCGGACCGGCATCAAGATCGGACCGGCGCGCGAGCGGGTTCGGGCCGCGCGGGCACTGGAGAATCTGCCGCGAACCTCTGAAGCACTCAGGAGCGGCCACCTCTCCTATGCAAAGGTCCGCGCGATCACACGCGTGGCCACCCCGGAGAGCGAAGAAACGCTTTTGGAGTTTGCGCGGGCGGCGTCGGCGGCCCGGCTGGAGCAGAGGGTGCGGATGTGGAAACAGCTGTCGCGCGAGGGAGAATTGACGGCCGAGCAGGTGCGGCACCGCAACCGGGCTCTCTCGGTCTTCGTGGACGGGGACGGGATGTATGTCGTCAAGGGTCGACTCGAGCCTGAGGTGGGAGCGGGAGCGGTCCTGATGCGCGCCCTCGAAGCGGCGGCGGATGCGCTGTATCGTCGAGAGGAGAGTGCCGGGGAGGAGGTACGGCAGGACAATCGCGTGGGAGCCAGGGCTGGCGACGCGACCCCCAGGCCGACGCAGCGCTGGGCGGATGCCGCCGGGCTGGTGGCCGAGCGGGCGCTGGCGGCGGGGTTCGGAGAAGACTCCGAAGATGGCACGGACGAATCGGGTACGCGCGCGGAGCGATATCAGGTCGTGATCCATACCGAAGCGGCGACGCTGGCCGAAGATGGCGAACCTGGCCGGTCGGATCTCGATGGCGTGCGCGTTGCCGCGGAAACTTCGAGGCGCATGGCGTGCGATGCGGCGACCATCGAAATGGTGCACGGCAAGGCCGAGCCTGTACCCGGAAGTCGGTCGTCGGGTGACGTGGCAACGCGCGGGTCAGGCGCCGGCGGACAGGTGCTGAGCGTCGGGCGAAAGACACGCACTGTTCCGCCCCACATCCGCCGGGCCCTGGAAGAGCGTGACCGTGGCTGCCGCTTTCCGGGGTGCGCCAGCCGCTTCACCGAGGCTCATCACGTCAGGCACTGGGCTGACGGAGGCGAGACCAGGCTGAGCAATCTGCTGCTCCTTTGCCGGCGCCATCACAGGGCTGTCCACGAGGGACGGGTCAGGGTAAGCACGGACCGCGCCGGGCTGGCGCTGTTCTTCACGCGCAAGGGGAAGACGATGGCGGACGCCCCGGAAGCGACCGGGATGATCGGGTCAGGCGCTCGAGCCAACCTCCCGGCGGTTGACCCGGGTCCGTTCTCCAACGGAGCCGCGGTGTATCGGGACTCGGATGTTCCCTGGGCGATCGAGGCCGCGGCGCGGGAAGCCGTGGAGGAGACGCTGTAGGGCTGTGGAGGAGACGCTGTAGGGACGGCGCTACAGGCCCGTGGAGGAAATCTCAAAGCCGCTGCAGAAACCACCAGTAGTGTCCCTCGGGATCGCGGGCTTCGTATGTGCGTTCGGTCCAGTAGCCCTCGCCGTAGTCCTGGGTCGCCGGCTCGGTCGTGATGGCGGCTCCGGCTTCGCGGGCATGCTCGCAGTGGGCGTCGGCATCGTCCACGAACACGCACAGCGCCTGCGTGTTGGCGCCGCCCGCGGCCTGCGGAGATCGGGGGTAGGTGCGACCGGGCGTCAGACCCGCCTGCCCGACCATGATGAGGCCGCCGTTCATGGCAAGCTGCGAGTGCACGATCCGCCCCTCTTCGTTCTCGACTCGGACGCGAACCGTGAAGCCGAAGGCGCGGGTGAGCCAGTCGATCGCGGCTGCGGCGTCATCGTAGAACACAGCGGGCGTGATTCTCGGCCAGCCCTCGGGGGGATTCTTCATGGGGTTCTCCGTGTGCAGATGATGATGAGCCTGTGCAGGTGCGCCGAGGTGCCCGCGGGGCACCTTCACCGTCGGATCGCATCCGCGCGCAGCCGTTGCAGCCGCCGCATCGCCACGATACCCGCCCACGGACCCAGCGCCAAGGCTCCAAAGGCGACGCGCCAGCCGAAGCGGATCTCGAGTTCGACCGTCATCCAGATCGTGGCGGCGGTGAGCAGGAAGCCGAGCGATGTCTGCAGGGTGAGGGCGGTGCCGACCGCGTGCCGGGGCGCTACCTCGGTGACCACCGCGCTGAACTGTGCACTGTCGGCGACCACCGCGAACCCCCACACCCCCGCGACCACCACCACCAGCCAGAGCGGAGCCGCGAGCAGCCAGCCCATCACGGCCGCACAGCCCCCGCTCACCGCCATCGACCAGATCGTCACGCGCTCACGGCCCAGGCGGTCGGCCCAGGTGCCCGCCATCACCGCCCCCACCCCGCCGATGGCGATCGCGCCGAACCCCGCCACCCCCGCCAATGCCGCGACGGAGAGTCCACCGGCGTCAGCGGCGGCACTGCCCGCGACCGTGCCGGCGGGAATGAGCCCACCCGCGCCGGGGAGCGCATCGCCACCCCCGCCGATGAGGCCACCGCCGCCCGCGAAGTAATCCCCGAAGAAGAGCGCGATCGTCGCCCACATCGGGTAGAGCTCCCACATGTGCCCCAGGTAGCCCGCGATGGCGAGCCGGGTCTCGCGGTGGCGCACAACCGTCCCCGCGAGCTGCCACGAGAAGGGACGGCGCTCGAAGCGGTAGGGCCCGTCGCGATACGTCGCCAGCACCAGGAGTCCGCTCGCCGCGCAGGCCAGCGACGCGCCCGCGAGCACGAGCGCCGCGCCCCCGCCCTCCACCGAGGTCAGCAGGTACGGGACCGCCTTGCCCACCGTCAGCGCCCCTACGATGGTGCCGATGGCGAAGCCGCGCGCGTCCCGGAACCACGTCGCGATCATCTTCATCGCCGGCGGATAGACCCCGGCCAGAAAGAAGCCCGTGAGGAAGCGCAGGACCAGCGCCGACCCATACCCTGGCGCGACGAGCACCAGCGCGTTCACGCCCGCCCCCAGCAGCGCCGAGACGCAGAAGTAGCGCCTTGCCGGAAAGATGTCGGCGAGGTTGAGGAAGGCCGCGACCGCCGTCCCGGCCACGAACCCCAGCTGCACGACCGTGGTCAGCCACCCCGCCTGCGCCTCGCTCAACCCCCACTGCACGGCCAGCTCCGGCGACAGCGCGCTGGCGGTGAACCAGAGCGACATCCCCATGAGCTCGGCCACCGCCAGCACGGCGAGGGTGCTCCAGGCGCGGCGGGGGATTCGGGCCATGCGGAGTCGCTTGCGGAGATGCGGCGAGGAACCCGGGGATCGGTTGCGCCGATCCGGCGTCCAGGTTCTCTGAGGGACTCACAAGCCTACCGCGGCGCGCCGCCTTCCGCCACGGAGTGTCGGCCGCCGGGCGTCGGCCGCCGGGGTTTCCGCGGGCCGGTTGCGTCCTTTCGCCGGCTCGTGCGTCTATTCTGTCAGAAGCCAACCGGCGAACGGGCGCAGCACCGCGCGGCGCCATCGCCGACACGACCCCAGGGAGAACGCACCATGCGAATCCAACTCGCCCTCAACGTGCGCGACATCGACGAAGCGGTCGACTACTACGGCAGGCTCTTCGGCGTCCAGCCCCACAAGCGCCGCCCCGGATACGCCAACTTCGCCCTCGACGAGCCGCCGCTGAAGCTCGTGCTCTTCGAGAACCCCGGCGCGCCGGAGCGCATCAACCACCTCGGCGTTGAAGTCTTCGACGCCGCTCAGGTGCGGGAGGCGGGTGCCCGCCTGGAAGCGGCCGACATTCTCACCGAGAGCGAGGAGCAGGTCGTCTGCTGTCACGCCGAGCAGACCAAGGTCTGGTCCGACGAACCTCAGGGACTGCGCTGGGAGTGGTACACGATCACCGACGATGCCCCGGCCGGAGTCGCGGCAACGGTCGGCTGCGACGGCCGGGTGGCGGAAGCAGCCGTGCCCGAGGTCGGTGGCCCGGTCGAGGTCTCCGCGCCGGTATGCTGTGACGTCTGACCGCCGTGGTCCGGGTGGCCAGTCCCACGGGATGAGCCGTGGATCGAGCGCGGCAGGCAATGACGATGAACAACTGCGCTGGTCCGAGTTCCAGAGTCGGCTGCGCGGCTACGTGGCCGGCCGCGTCGACCCCGCCTGGACCGACGATGTCACGAGCGACATCCTGCTGCGGCTGCTTGAGAACAGAGAGCGTCTGGAACAGGCCGGCAATCCGTTCGCCTGGGCCTACCGGGTCGCCGCCAACGCGATCACGGATCACTACCGGCGGCGCGCCGTCGAGTCGCGGGCCCTGGCACAGGCTCAAGCCGAAGCCGCATCCGCGGCTCCGGCAGCGGATGCGAAGGAGCGAAAAGCGGAGCGGCGACGGATCGAGGCGTGCCTGATGCCATTCATCCTCGATCTGCCGCCGAAACAAGCGGAGGCCCTCCTCCTCACCTCGTTCCAGGGCCTCACCCAGACGGAGGCCGCCCGCCGTCTGGGGCTCAGCATCTCGGGCATGAAATCGCGTGTCCAGCGAGCGCGCGCGGAACTGAAGCGGCGCCTGCTCGCCTGCTGTGAGTTCGAGATGGACCGCCGAGGCCGGGTGATGGCGATGCTGCCGCGATAACCGCGCCGCGGGGCTGCGGAACTCCCCGCGGCCGCGCACCTCCCTACCGCATCAGCCTCAGCGGCCCCTCCGGCGGGAACAGCGTGAAGCCGACCGCCTCCAGCCGCTGCCGGAAGCGCGCCACGTCGCCCTGGAACACCGCGTTGACGTCGTCGAGGATGGTCTCCAGGGCCGTCAGGGCGTTGTTCATCGCCTGGCGCTCGTTGGGCGTGGGGGCGTCCCAGGAGCTGGCGAGCGGGCCGGCGGCGGCCTGCACGTGGCGCGCCGTCGCCTGACCGCCGCAGCCGCCCTGGCACTCGGGGCCGGTGAAGTGCAGTTCCAGCAGCCCGCGCACGACCTCGGACACGGTGCGGCCCTCGCCGCTCAGGGCGTCGTCGTCCGCCAGGGTGGCGAGCACCACGTCCAGCCCGTCGAGGGCGCGCTCCAGGCGGTCCTGCGCCTCGTTCGCGGTGGCCATCCAGCCGGCAACCTCCCTGCGCGCCGCGATCTTGGCCGCGCGCGCAGCCGGATCGTAGGGGAAGCGGTGGTCGGGGATGACCTCCAGCGTCTGCGCGCCCGAGCCGGCGCCGGCGTTCACGCGCACCGAGTAGGTTCCCGACATCACCTCGATGCCGCCGCCCCCGGTCTCATCGCGGAGGTCCCACACCACCCGGTTGAGCCCCGGGTCGGTCGTGCCCATGAGGGTCCGCACCACCGCCCCTCCTCCGTCGGCGATCTGCACCTCGGCGCTCGCCACCATCTCGTCCGGCGCCAGCCAGTAGTGAATCAGCGCCCCGTACGGCCGCCTGGGGCCGATGAACATGGTGTGGCCGACGGAACGGTAGCCCGTGAGCCCCATCCCCTCCGACTGGGTGTGCTGGCGCACCGGCGCGATCGGCATGACCTCCACGGGCCGCGCGGCCACCGTCGGATCGGCCGCCAGCGCCCGCAGCGGACGCACGTCGTCGACCACCAGCGCCGCGCGCCCGTGCGTGCCGAGCGCCAGGTCGCCGTCGCGCGGGTGCACCACGATGTCGCGCACCGGAGTCGGCGGAACCCCGGGATGCTTCCACCAGCTCGCCCCGCGGTCGAGGCTCACGTACAGCCCGAACTCGGTCCCCACGAAGAGCAGGTTGGGCTCCTCCGGGTCCTCCTCGACGACGTGCACGAAGCCGAAGATGTCGTCGCTCGCGATCGACTGCCACGATGCCCCGTAGTCCCCGGTGCGGTAGACGTAGGGCGTCCAGCTGCCGCGCCGGTGGTCGTCGTAGACCATGTAGGCCGTGGCGGGATCGTGCTTGCCGGGCTCGATGTGCGGAATCCAGGTCGCCTCGGGCACGCCCGGCACGTTCGCCTCCAAACTGGTCCAGGAACCGCCGCCGTCGCGGGTCACGTGCACCCGCCCGTCGTCGCTCCCCACCCAGATCAGCCCCTCCTCGAGCGCGCTGGGCGCAATGGTCAGGAGGGTCGTGTGCTCCTCGGCTCCCGACGCATCGATGGTGAGCCCGCCGCTCAGGTGGGCCTGCTGCTTGGACGGGTCGTTGGTGGTCAGGTCCGGCGAGATGATCTCCCAGCTCGAGCCCCGGTCGCGGCTCCGGTGCACGAACTGGCTGCCGATGTAGATGGTGGTCGAGTCGAACGGGTCGGTGGCGAAGGCCGCGTTCCAGTGGAAGCGGAGCGCCTGGCCCTCAGGGGCCGCGGGCCGGATGGCCTTGCGCTGGCCGGTGACCCTGTCGAAGCGCTGGAGGTTGCCGCGCTGCGACGACGAATAGCCGTACCGCGGATCGCTCGGATCCGGCGCCCCCACGAAGCCGTCCCCGCTCACCACCCGGTGCCAGTGCGCGTTCATGACCCCGCGTCCCCCCCAGACATCCGAAGGCCCCCACCAGGAGCCGTTGTCCTGTAGCCCTCCGTAGACGTTGAACGGGATCTCGTCGTCGACCTCGATGTGGTAGAACTGGGCGAGCGGCAGGTTCTCCACGAAACGCCAGTTTCGCCCGCGGTCGTACGTAAACGCGATGCCGCCATCGTTGCCCAGGATCATCCTGCCCGGGTCGTCGGGATCGATCCAGAGCTCGTGGATGTCGCCGTGGATGATCGCGCTGGGCACCACGGTGGTGAACGTGCGGCCCGCGTCCTCGGACATCGTCACGGCCCCGTGCAGCGAATAGATGCGGTTTTCGTTGGACGGATGGGCGCGCAGATCCGCGTAGTAGAAGGGCCGGGGCGCCACGCCGGGCGCGTCGGAGATCGTCCTCCAGCTGCGGCCACCGTCGTCGGAACGCAGCAGCTCGCTCCGCTCCGCTTCCACGAGCGCGTACACCACGGAGGGATGCTCCGCGGGGATCGCGAGCCCCATGCGGCCGAGGTCCCCGGACGGCAGCCCGTCCTCCGCAGTGAGCTGCGTCCAGGTGTCGCCCCCGTCGCGGGTGACATGAAGCCCGCTTCCGGGCCCGCCCGACTCGAAGGCCCAGGGCCAGCGCTGATGCTCCCAGAGCGCCGCGAAGAGCTTGTCCGGGTTGGCCGGATCCATGATCAGCTCGCCCGCGCCGCTGCGCTCGTTCGACTGCAGGACGGCCTCCCAGGTCTGGCCCCCGTCGCGCGTGCGGTAGACGCCGCGCTCGCCGCCCGTTCTCCAGGTGGGCCCGAGCGCCGCGACATACACGATGTCCGGATCGGACGGGTGCGTGAGCACGCGGTGGATCTTCCCCGAGTCCTCGAGCCCCATGTGGGTCCAGCTCTCGCCGCCGTCGCCGCTCCTGTAGATGCCGTTGCCGACCCCGGCGCTGTTGCGCGGATTCCCCTCCCCGGTGCCCGCCCAGAAAATCTCCGGGTTGGGCTGGAAGACGGCCACGGCCCCGATGCTGCCCACGGGCTGGTCGTCGAAGACGGGCCGCCAGACGTGGCCTCCGTCGTCGGATTTCCACACCCCTCCGCTTGCGGAGCCCACGAAGATGACGTTCCGGTCCGAGAGCACCACCTCCACGTCGGACACGCGCCCGCTCATCCCCGCGGGCCCGATGGGACGCGCCTGCATCACGGAGAAGTGCTCCGGGGCGACGCTCTGGGCGCGCGCCGGCATGGTGCTGATGATCGTTGCCAGAAGGAACGTCAGGTTGATCCATCTCATGCGAAACATCGTGGTACCTCTACTTGGCGCGGGAGGGCGAGAGACAAAGAGAACTGACATCTGCTGATAACTCTACTGATATCTACTGTATACTGGCTCAATCATCCGTCACGGGACGTGGCTTCCCTTCTTCCTCGGGACGCTCCGGAGCCTCCCAGTCCGCGTTGCCGCGCACGTACAGCTCGAGCCAGCGCAGCTCCTCGACCAGGCGCGTGCGGTGGTGCCGGGGCTCGGAGATGCCGTGGCCCTCGCGCGGGAAGAGGATGAAACGGCTCTCGACGCCGAGGTGCGTCAGCCCCGCGAAGAAGTTCATCGACTGCGCCATGGTGTCCGTCTGATCCCGCTCCCCGTGGAAGAGGATGGTCGGGGTGGTCACCTGGTCGAGGTGGGAGTAGGCGGAGCGCTCGAGCCAGTGGTTCCGGTTCGACCACGGGTCGCCGCCCAGGTACCAGCGCAGGACATCGAAGTGGAAGCCGGTGCCGAACTCGCTCTGCCAGTCCGACACCATCGCCCCCAGGCTCGCGGCCTTGAAGCGGTCGGTCTGGGTGATGGTCCAGCCGCCCAGGATGCCCCCGTAGCTCCAGCCCTTTACGGACAGCGAGTCCGGGTGACCGACTCCGGTCCCCAGCACGTGGTCGACCCCGGTCATCACGTCGTCGTAGTCCCCGCCCCCGATGTCGTTCATGTTGCCGCGAAGCAACTCGTCCCCGTAGCCGGAGGAGCCGCGCACGTTGGGCTGGATGATCGAGTATCCCGCGGCGGCCAGGATCTGCGCGTCGGCGTCGAAGCCGCGGGTGAAGACGCCCGCCGGCCCGCCGTGGATTTCGAGCACCAGCGACTGGGCGTCGGGGTTGAGGCTGCGGTAGAGGATGCCCTCGATGGGAAGCCCGTCGCGGCTGGTCCACTGGACGACCTCGGGCTCGGCCAGTTGGCGCTCCGCCATCCATGGGTTGGCCTCGGTGAGGCGGGTGGGAGCGCCGCCGTCCATCCCCGCGGAATAGATGTCGCCCGGAGCGGTGGGCGTGTTGTGCGTGAAGGCGTAGCGGGTGAAGTCCGCCGAGAAGCTGGGCGCGGAGAGGATGCCGTCGCCTGAGGAGATGGCCTCCAGCGCGCCCGATTCTGCGTCAAGCCGGTACAGGTGGGCAACCGTCCGGTCCAGCCCCGCGAAGTAGAAGGCCTCGCCGGAGGGATGCCACTCGGGCGCGCCCCGGATGTCGACCATCATGTCGGGCGCCATCTGGCGCACGTCGCCGCTCTCGACATCCATGACGTACAGATTGCCCTGGTCGAGCTCCCAGGTCTCGAGGTCGGGGGCGCCGAAGGCGAGTCGGGTGCCGTCGGGAGACCACGCCAGCGAGCTCTCCGGCGCCTCGTTGTCGGTCAGGTCGCGGGTCTCGCCGGTGGCCACGTCCAGGAGGGCGATCTCGGAGAGGTAGCCGTCGTTGCGCTTGTTCTCGTGGCGGTAGGTGTAGGCGACGCGCTCCGCCCCGGGCGCGACCGCGAACTGGCCGATGCGAAGGTTGCCGGTGGTGAGCCGCTGCGCCTCCGGGTCCTCCGAGTCCGGCGCGATCATCCAGATGCTCGACCACTCGCCCCGCGTCTGCCCGTTGGGCGCCTCGTCGACGAAGATGGCGTCGTAGCCGTCCTCACGGCGTTCCTCCTCCTCGTCCGGAAGCGAGTCGTTGGCGAGGAAGAAGATGGAGCCCGCATCGCCCCACTCGAACGACCGCACCGAGGTGGGGTGCTCGGTCAGCGCCCGCGCCTCCCCGCCGTCCGTGCGGATGAGGAATACCTGCCGCCTGCGCTCCTCCCCGTCACCGCTCGAACGCAGGAACGCCACCCAGCGGCCGTCCGGGGACCAGCGCGCGCCGGAGTCGCCGTCCTCGCCGGTGAAGCGCCGGGCGTCCGTGCCGTCCGCGTTCACGATCCAGAGCGACGTGATGCGCTCGTTCTCGTCCCAGTCCAGTTCGGAGCGCGAGAACAGCACCCGTTCCCCGTCGGGGGACATGCGCGGGTCCGACACCCGCGTGAGGTTGATGGCGTCGTCGACGCCGAAGGGGGTTTGCTGCGCGGCAGCCGATGTGCCGCCGAGGATGAAGACGATGGCGAGGAGCGCGAGAACGGCGACTCCGTGCGCGCCTTCCTGAGCCCGAATGACCCGTAGACCGAACATGTTCCCGACCTGCCGAAGGGTGACCGGATCCGGCTCGCGGACCCGCTGCCGCGCGGGTTGGACGGGACGCTCCCGACGCCCCGGCGGGGTGGTGGCAATATGCCCGGAGCGGGTTCGGGGCTGCAAGCGCGCGCGGGCGAATCGTGCTCCGCCCAATGTCCGCGCCGGCGGGGTCGGCGAAACCCCGCCGTGGGCTCCTTAGCTCAAGGGTTGCGAGTATTCCAGGCGGAGAAGGAATTGGCCGGTCCCCGAAGCGGACACTAAGCCGGACACTTGCCCTTGCCCATCCATCCCTCGCCACAGAGCTTGCAGCGTCGCCACGTGAAGGCACATGTCGTTGTGCGCACAAGGGCGCCTGCCAGGCCGGGGCGGGCGGCTCACGGGACCCGGATCCGGCACATTCCAGAGAGCAACGCAACACCATGACCCAGAAGCCACGCACGGCGCGCCGGACGCGCCTCTTCACCGAGTCCGTCATCCGCGAGATGACGCGCGTCGCGCAGGAGTGCGGGGCGCTGAATCTGGCCCAGGGATTCCCGGACTTTCCGGCGCCGCAGGTGATAAAGGACGCCGCCTGTGAGGCCATCCAGAAGGACATCAACCAGTACGCGATCACCTGGGGATCGCCGCGCTACCGCGACGCGCTGGTGCGCAAGTACCGCGAGTGGTACGGGATGGAGGTGAAAGGCGAGCGCGAGATCACGGTCACCTGCGGGGCCACCGAGGCGATGGCGTCCATCATGATGGCGGTCATCAACCCGGGCGACGAAGTGATCGTGCTGGAGCCTTTCTACGAGAACTACGGCCCCGACGCCATCCTGTGCGAGGCCACGCCGGTCTTCCATCGGCTGGAGCCGCCGGAGTTCCGACTGGACGCGGCCCGGCTCGAGGCGGACGTCACCCCGCGCACGCGCGCCATCATCCTCAACACACCCAACAACCCCACCGGACGGGTCTTCGACCGTGAGGAGCTGGAGGGGGTCGCCGACATATGCCGGCGTCATGATATCCTGGCGTTCACCGACGAGATCTACGAGCACATCTACTACGAGGGCGAGCACATCCCGCTGGCCACGCTCCCCGACATGCGCGAGCGCACCGTCACCGTCTCCGGCGCCTCCAAGACCTACAGCGTGACCGGCTGGCGGCTGGGCACCATCGTGGCCCCCGCCGACCTGACGGACGAGATCCGCAAGGTGCACGACTTCCTGACCGTGGGCGCGCCCGCCCCGCTGCAGGAGGGGGTCGCGACCGCGATGAACACGCTCGGGCCCGAGTTCTACGACGACCTGAAGCAGAGTTACCTGGCGAAGCGGGAAGTGCTGTACCAGGGGCTGCGCGAGGGCGGGTTCCGGTGCTCCCCCCCGGAGGGCGCCTACTACATCATGGCCGACTTCTCGGACCTCTCGGACGAGGACGACGACACCTTCTCTCGCGCGCTGGGACGCGATGCGGGGGTGATCCCGGTGCCGGGGTCCAGCTTCTTCAACGTGGAGGCCGGGGACAGCACCTATGTGCGCTTCGTCTTCTGCAAGCGCATCGGCAGCCTGGAGACGGCGAGCGAGCGGCTGCGGGCGTTCGCGCGGGCGGGGGCGTAGCGAAGGCGCCTACTCCGCCACCTCCCGCAGGGTCTCCAGCGGCTTCCGCCGGAGTACGCCCCGGCTGTTGGCGAACCCGGTGACCACAGTCAGCGCGACCACCACCAGCCACACGGCTGCGACACGCCCGAGCGGCAGGTGGAAGTTCATCTCGAAGAAGAACTCGACCAGCGCCCACGCCGAGCACACGCCCAGCAGCGCGCCCGTCAGCCCGGCGAGCGTGCCCAGACTCGTGTATTCGGCGAGCAGGACCCGGCGTACGAGCGAGCGGCGCGCGCCCAGCGTCTTCAGGAGGGCGCTCTCGCGCATCCTCTGATAGCGGGACGTGGAGAGGGAACCCACCAGAACAATCACGCCGGCGAGGGCGATGAAGAAGGCGAGGAAGCGGATGGCCCCGCCCACGCGGCCGAGGATGGTGTCGAGGGCCTCCTGGATGAGCGACAGGTCGAGCACGGAGACGTTGGGGAGGCTGAGCACCAGGTTGCGCTGCATGCGCGCGCGGGCATCCGGGTCGACGATGCGGGCCAGGCCCAGGTAGGTGCGCGGCGCCCGGTCGAAGACGCCGGGCTCGGCCACCACCAGGAAGTTGATGTCGAAGCGGTCCCAGTCGACGCGGCGCAGGTTCTCCACGGTGGTGGTCACGGGGACGCCCTGAACGTCCCATGTGATCCGGTCGCCGATCCCGACCCGGAGGTCGTCGGCCAGGCCGGCGTCGAGGGAGACGCCGTCGGGCGGGCGGTCGCCGTTGTCGCCGGCCGGGGCCGTCCCCTCCCCCCACCAGCGGCCAGCCACCAGCTCCTCGGTGTCGGAGAGTTCGGCGCGCGAGGTGTTGCGGTAGAGGCGGCGCACCGCCCAGCGGGCCGGGCCGCCGTCCCTGCGGTCGCGCAGTATCTCCGCGGCCGGACGGCCATTCAGGCTGGAGATGCGGGCCGGCACCACGGCGGTCAGGTCGACCGGGCCGCCGCCCGCTTCCGCCACCAGCCCGGTCACGCCGTCCCGCTGGTCGGGCTGGACGTCGAAGAAGAGCAGATTGGGCTGATCCTCCCCGCCCTCCACCGAGAGCGCACGGCCCAGGCTCGCCTGCACCACGAGCACGGTGGTGATAAGGAAGGCGCCCAGTCCGAGCGCGAGCATGACGGCCGCGGTCTGGTTCTGAGGCCGGAAGAGGTTGGCGACGCCCTGGCGGACGGCGTACGAAGCGCGTGCCGGGAAGTACCGCCGGGTAAGGCGGGTCAGCGCGACCGCGGTTCCGTAGAGGAGCAACAGCGCCGCGCTCAGGCCGCCGGCGAAGGCGAGGCCGTGCTCGGGCTCGGGGGCCTGCCACAGGCTGAGGAGCAGCATCCCGCCGACCAGAGCGCCGAATGCGAACACGCGATCCAGCCGCGACCGCGTCGTCGCCTCCGGCTCGAAGTCGGCGCGCAGGGCCTGGAGGGGGGCGATGCCGCGGATGCGGAGGAGCGGGACGAGCGCGAACAGTGCGGCCGCCGCCATCCCGGTCACCAGCCCCGCGACCACGGCCGTCCGGTCCACGCGCGCCTCGACCGTCACGGGCAGCACATCCGCGATCAGCAGCGGCAGGAAACGCTGCAGCCCGATCCCCCCGGCCACCCCCGCGACCGAGCCGACCAGCCCGAGCGCCACCGCCTGGAACAGGTAGGCGTTGAAGACGCTCCGTTCGCGCGCGCCGATGCAGCGCAGCACCGCGACCGACGCGGTCTTCTCCTTCACGTACACATGGATCGCGCTTGCCGCGCCGATGCCCCCGAGCAGAAGCGCGGTCAGCCCCACGACCCGCAGGAACCAGGCGAGCACGCGCGTGCCCCGGGTGAGCCTGCGGGCCTGGTCCTGGGCGGTCACCGAGGTCACTGCCTGGTTGCGGAAGAAGCGCCAGTGGCGGTCCTCCACGTCCTCGGGGTCCTCCCCCGCCGGCATGCGCACGTAGGCGTGGTAGCGGGCGACGCTGCCGAACTCGAGCAGACCGCTGGCGGCGAGCCCGCTGCGGGCGACGAACACGCGCGGGCCGATGGCGCTCTGGAAGCCGATGTCGGTGGGCAGGCCGCGCACGGTGCCCAGAATGACGAACGAGGAGCTGCCGACCTGCAGGGTGTCGCCGGTGTCCACGCCCAGCTGGATGGGGATGGCCTCGTCCACGATCGCGACTCCGGGCTCGCCCAGGCGGGACCAGATCCCCGGGGGCGTGGTCTCCACCCGCCCGTAGAGCGGGAAGCCTCCCTCCACCCCCCGCACCTGGGTCAGCCGCGTGGCCCCGCTCTGTGGCGCGTACACCATGGACACCAGCCCCGTGACCCGGGAGAGGCGCCCTCCCTCCGCCACCACCGAGTCGGCGATGGCGCGAACGCTGTCGGAGATGGGCGCGTTGGAGGTGAGGCGCAGGTCGGCGCCCAGCAGGAGCTGCGACTCCTCCCGTATCGACCGGATCACGTCGCCGCTGAAGGAGTGCACGGCCACCAGCGCGGCGACCCCGAGCGCCACCGATGCGGCGTAGGCCCCGATGCGGCGCACGCCGGCGCGGCCCTCCCGCCAGGCGAGCCGCAGCGAGAAGGGGATCACCCCGCCCCGCCGTTCCGGCGGTCCGACGTGATGCACCCGTCCCGCAGGGTGATCACGCGCCGCGCGCGGGCGGCCAACTCCAGGTCGTGGGTCGCGAGCACGATGGTGGTGCGGCACTCCCGGTTGAGTTCCTCCATCAGCTCGACCACCACCGCCCCGGCCGCCGAGTCCAGGTTGCCCGTGGGCTCGTCCGCGAACAGCACAAGCGGCCGGTTGGCGAAGGCGCGGGCGAGCGCGACCCGCTGCTGCTCGCCTCCGGAAAGCTGCGCCGGGTAGTGGTGCATGCGCTCGGCGAGCCCCACCCGCTCGAGCAGCTCACGCCCCCGCACGCGCGGCTTGACCCGGGACCCGCGCCCGGCACTCCCCGACGCCGTTGCGCGCGGGGCCAGCTCCAGCGGCACCATGACGTTCTCCAGCGCCGTGAGGGTGGGCAGGAGGTGGAAGGTCTGGAAGACAAAGCCTACCTTTTCCGCTCGAAACGCGGCCCGCTCGTCGGCGGTAAGGGCCGACAATCGCTCGCCGCCCAGGCTGACGGAGCCGGTGGTGGGCGCGTCGAGCCCTGCGAGCAGCCCCAGAAGGGTGGTCTTGCCGCTTCCCGAAGGACCCACGAGGGCGATAAAGTCCTCTTCGGGGACGCTCAGGTCGATGTCGCGCAAGACGACCAGCGAGCGGCTGCCGCGCCCGTACGCTTTGCTCACACCTTCGGCGACGATCATCATGTGGAGACGCCTGACGGCAATAGGCCTGCTCACGTTTCTGCCCGCGTGCGGGGGAGCAGAAGACCCGGATGCGTTACGTTCGCCGGATCGGGAAGTTGCGGCAACGGACGCCGCCCGCGAGGCCGCTTCGTCCTCGGCGCCAGCTGCGTCACAATCCACCGTCTCTACGACAGACATCTCACCCGAGCGCGGTGTTGTCCTCTTCCTGGGTACGAGCCTCACCGAGGGCTACGGCCTGGGCAGCGCACAGGAACACGCCTTCCCCGCGAGGGTCCAGGCGCGCATCGACCGGGCCGCACTGCCCTTCCGGGTGGTGAACGCGGGCGTCGGCGGCGACACCAGCGCGGGAGGCCTGCGGCGTCTCGAGTGGCTGCTGCGCATGCCGGTGCGCGTGCTCGTGATCGAGCTGGGCGCCAACGACGGCCTGCGGGGACAGGATGTCGATGCCCTGCGCAGCAACCTGCTGGCCGTCATCGGGCAGACCCGGGCCCGATACCCGGAGGTCGAGATTCTGCTGGCGGGCATGCAGGCGCCTCCGAACCTGGGCGAGCGCTACGCCGGAAGTTTCCGCGCGGTCTTCCCCGAGGTGGCCCGCGAAGCGGAGGTTGCTCTCATCCCCTTCCTCCTGGAGGACGTGGGCGGCATCCGCCAACTCAACCAGGCCGACGGCATCCACCCTACGGTGGAAGGGCACGAGATCATCGCCGAAACCGTCTGGACCAGTCTGGAGCCGGTGCTGCGGCGCATCGGCGCCGGCTGACCGCGAATCCCCCTCACGATCCCGGAGCACAGCATGGCGGTGAAGTTCTTCAGTTTCCTCGCGGTGGTCTTCATATCGCTGCTCGCCATCGGGCTCATCCTCCCCGGCACCTGGGAGGTCGAGCGCTCGCTGGAGATGCCCGCGGTCCCGGAGCAGGTGTTCGCCTACGTCAACGACGTGTCGCTCTGGGGAGCCTGGACCGACTGGCCCGAAGCCGCCGCGGAGCGCTTCGGCCCTCCAAGCGGGGTCGGAGCGGGGCGGAGCTGGAACGATCCGGAGTTCGGCGACGGCATCTTCACCATCGTGGAGAGCGTCGCCGGGGAGCGGGTTGGCTACCGGGTGGAGGTGGAGGGCGGGTCGATGATCACCGAGGGGACCATCGACCTGGACCGGCTCGACGACGGCACCCGCGTGACCTGGCGAGAAACCGGCGACTTCGGGTGGAATCCCATCCTGGGATATGTGGCGCGTGCCATGGATCGGCTCCAGGGCCGGGAGATGGAGGTGGGGCTGGAGCGACTGCGTGACGCGAGTACGCCCTGATCCTGCCCGCGTCAGTTGAGCTGACGCGCCATTTCAAGCAGTTCGTCGTTGCCGCGCGTCCGCCCCATCAGGCCGAGCAGCTCGGTCATGGCTTCAGCCGGGGATTTGTGCGACAACTGGCGGCGGAAGGCGCGCGAGAGGGTGAGCGCCTCGGGGGAGAGCAGCAGTTCCTCGCGTCGGGTAGCCGAGGCCACCAGGTCGATGGCCGGGAAGATGCGCCGGTCGGCCAGGTCGCGGGAGAGCAGCAGTTCGCTGTTGCCCGTGCCCTTGAACTCCTCGAAGATGACCTGGTCCATGCGCGATCCGGTGTCGACGAGCGCGGTGGCGACGATCGTCAGCGAGCCCCCGCCCTGCGCGTCGCTGATATTGCGCGCGCTGCCCAGGAACCGCTTGGGCTTCTCCATCACGCTCGCATCCAGCCCGCCCGAGAGCGTGCGCCCGCTTCCCTCCTCGACGTTGTTGTAGGCACGGGCGAGACGCGTGATCGAGTCCAGAATCACGACCACGTCCTGGCCCATCTCGACCCGCCGGCGGGCGCGCTCCATGGTGATCTCGGCGACCGCCACGTGGCGTTCGGCGGGATAGTCGAAGCTGGAGGCGATGACTTCGCCGTACCCGCACATCTCCATCTCCGTGATCTCTTCCGGACGCTCGTCCACCAGAAGGATGTAGAGATCGCAGTCCGGATGGTTGGTGACCACCCCCTGCGCCACCCGCTGGAGGATGGTCGTCTTCCCCGCCTTCGCCGGAGCCACGATCATCGCCCGCTGTCCCTTCCCGAAGGGACAGAAGAGGTCGATGACGCGATTGGTGAAGTCGGGCTGCCCATAGTGCGTGATATCGCACTCGAGCTTGAGCTGATTCCGGGGGTGGAGCGCGCTCAGACGCGTGAACTCGGGACGGTCGCGCACCGCATCGGGCGGCTCGCCGTTGACCGCGACCACCCGCGTGAGCGGGGGCGCCTTGCCGTTGCGCGGCCGGTTGCCGACGTCGCCGGCAATCTCGTCCCCCGTGCGCAGTCCGAAGCGCCGAATGACCTTGGGGCCGACGTACACGTCCTGCTTGGACGCAGTGTAGCCGAATTTCTGCAGACGGATGAATCCGGATCCGCTGCCGAGAACCTGAAGTATGCCTAGGGGTTGCCTGTCCGACACGATACGGGTAGGGGGTTGCCGGGTGCGACGGGCTCTCGCGGCCCCTGGAGCGCGGCCGCGAAACGGAGAGACTGCGGTACTTCTCCCTTACAGATTGGACAAGGTGCCGCGCGCGCACAAGTGCAACCGGCGCCGGAACGCTTCCGCGCCCGGCGCCGGCTCCCCCTCCCGCCGCCCTTCCGCCCCCGCCGCAGGCTACAGGCTCATGTTCCTCCAGGGTCGCCCGACGCGGTTCGACGTCCGCCGGAAAAGCGCGCGCCGCGGTGCCGCGCGCTGGACCGAAATCCTTCGGCCCACGGGGCCGACGGGCGCCCCGCGCATGACCCCGCCTCGCCGCCGCAGGCGCGCCTGATCCTCGACCGAGCCGCTCACCCGCATCTCGCCGCCGTCACGCATGATCGTGAGCGTCATGGCCTCGCCCTCCTCGTAGGAGCGCAGGATGCGGCGCACGTCGCCGGCCGAGTCTATGGAGCGCCCGTCGATGGCCAGAATCACGTCACCGGCCTCGAGCCCCAGCGGGTTGTCTTCCTCCGCGTCGGTGACCAGGGCGCCGGACTCGGCGTCGAAGTAACGTCCCAGGGCGGGGTTCAGCGTCACCAGGCTGATGCCGTGCGACGCGCGCAGCCCCATCACCGCAATCGCCGAGCCTCCCTCCGGATACCAGGCATAGTCGTCCCACTGCTCGCGCATCTGCTCCGCCACCTCGCGCGCCCGCTCGCTGGCCTCCCGGGCGCGCTCGCGGGCCTGGTCCATCACTACCTCGATCCGGTCCGCATCGAACCCCATGGCCATCCAGGTGGGGCGAGGTTCGACGGTGACCGACGCCGCCGTGCCGTCGCGCAGGTACTCGACCTCCACTTCCTCGCCGGGCTCCAGTTCACGCGCCAGAAACAACAGCCGCTGACCGGGCACGGACCGGTCGGGATCGACACGCTCCTCCAGGTCCGGGTCGGCCAGGGCCTCAAGCAGGCTGTGACCGTCGAGTGAGGTGATGATGTCGCCTTCCCGGAGCCCCGCCTCGTCCGCCGGTCCGTCGCTGGTGACGCCCTGCACCTCGGCACCCTGCGCGTCCGTGTCCGCCGAACCCAGGCTCAACCGGATTCCGAGCAGGCCCCGCGACATGACGTTGCCCTGCAGGCGGAACATCCCGCGGTCGGGCCCACCCCGGCGGCCCCGGTTACGCTCCTGTGCCTCCAACACCGACGGCGCCGTCAGCACGATCATCAGCCCGGCCATCCAGAGTGACGCCCCGATCCTTCCGGTTCGCCCGCCTCCCGTCTTCCGCTTCTTCCTCACCATGCGATCCTCCTCGTTATGCCAACTCGTCGTCGTCGGGGATGTCGCGTGCCGGGCCGGACTCCGGAGAGCCCCTGGCGCGCGCCATCAGACCATCAGACGCGAGGGCGGGAAGGAGGGTTGCACCGTGCCGCGGCGCGACGTGGGTGCCGGGGTGATGCTTCCGGCGGAACCGCGAGCCCCGGCAGTCCGCGGACAGCTACCGCGGGAGCGCGAGCGCCACCAGCTCGGCCGCATGGCCGCGGTCGCCCACCGCGACCACGATGAACTGGCGCCCGTCGGCCAGGTAGGTCATCGGGACGCCGGTCTGGTTGGCGGGGAGCTCGAACTCGTGCACGACCTCGCCGGTCGCCTTGTCGTGTGCGCGCAGCTTGTTGCCGCCCGACCCGAAGGCCGCGAACATGCCGCCCCCCTCCCCGGCGAAGAGCAGGGTCCGGGTCACCATGGTGCCGCCCCGGTCGGGCTTCCCGGTGGGCGGGATGTCCACCCCGGCCAGCGCCGGATGCTCGCGCACGTAGTCGGGGGTGTCGCCGTTGGGCCTCATCCAGACGTGGTCGCCTGTGTTGAGGTCGATGGCGGTGATGCGCCCCCACGGCGGCTTGATGAGGGGGAGCCCCTGCGGACCGCCGCCCCGCACCCGGCGGAAGGCGCGCCCGGAGATGTAGTCCATGCTGGAGATCTCGGGGTCGTTGATGAGCCCGTGCACCGACGGCGACGTGACGGAGGTGACGTACAGGATGCCCGTCTCCACGTCGACCGAACCCCCCGGCCAGTTGGCCCCGCCGAGCGACCCGGGCAGCACCAGCGTGCCCAGGGTGCCGTCCGGGTTGTCCGGATCGATGACCGAGGGCGGTGTGTACAGCGGCCCGATCACCAGCCGGGAGACCATGTCCAGCGCCTCCGCGCGCAGCTCGGGGGTGAAGTCGATGAGGTCGTCCACCGACACGCCCTGGCGGTCGAAGGGGGCGGGGCGGGTGGGGAACGGCTGGGTGGGGGCGGTCCACTCGCCGGGCACGTCGCTGGGCGCTACCGGCCGCTCCTCGATGGGCCACACCGGTTCGCCCGTGTAGCGGTCGAAGACGTAGGTGAACGCCTGCTTGGTGACCACCGCCACCGCCGGGATGGTGCGCCCGTCCACGTCGATGTCGAGAAGGATGGGGGGCGCGGGCGGATCGTAGTCCCAGATGCCGTGATGGACCATCTGGAAGTGCCACACCCGCTCGCCCGTGCGCGCGTCCAGGCACACGATGCTCTGCGAGAAGAGGTTGTCGCCGGGGTGGTGGCCGCCGTAGTAGTCGCCCGTCGGGGCCTCGATGGGCAGGTAGACGTACCCGCGTTCCAGATCCGCCGAGAACGGGGTCCAGACGGCCGCGTTGCCGGTGTAGCGCCAGGACCCGTCGAGCCAGGTGTCGTTCCCGTACTCGCCCTCCTGGGGGATGGTGTGGAAGATCCACAGCCGTTCGCCGGTGCGCACATCGTAGCCGCGCACGTGACCGGGCGGCATGTCGGGCTTCGGAGGCGAGCTTCCCGAGGGCAGCGCGGTCCCCACCACCGCCACGTCGCCCACGATCACCGGCGGGGAACTCGAACCCAGCGGGTCGTTGTCGATGTCGACCTCGCGGGGCCCGAAATCCCTGCGCAGGTCGACGACCCCGTCCTGGCCGAAGGCCGGGTCGGGCCGTCCGGTCTTCGCGTCCAGCGAGACCATGTGGTAGGCAGGGGTGATCACCAGGATGCGCTCCGCCTGGCCGTCGGTCCACCAGGCAACCCCGCGTCCGGAGTTGGCGCGCGGAGCGGTCTCGGCGCGCGCCCCCTCGTCCATGCGGTACATCCACAGGGTCTCGCCGGTGGCCCCGTCGATGGCGACCACCGCCCGCCGGTAGCCCGCCGTGACGTACAGGGTGCCGTCCACGGCAAGGGGGGTCACCCGGTAGTTGAACTCGGGCCGGCCGCCGAAGTTGCGCGACTCCCAGCGCCACGCGACCTCCAGGTCGGCGACGTTGTCCGCCGTGATCTGGTCGAGGGGCGCGTACTTGGTGCTCCCCGCATCACCTCCGTAGTAGAGCCAGTTGCCGCCGGTCGTCCCCTGCTGCGCAACGAGTTCCGGCGCGGCTGCCGGTCCCGCCAGCAGCGCGGCGACGAAGACGGCCACGGCTGGCAGGAGGGGTGGACGGGGGCGGGCGCAGTGGGTGGACCGAGGGCGACTCGAAGTGTCGTGCATCGGGGCTCCTGTCTGCGGGGATGCGCACGCGACGCGCATGCGGGCACAGGAGCGAATGTCGTGCGCGACGGGCCGCTTCACAACCGTACGGCCGGGGGGTGCCT
This sequence comes from Longimicrobiales bacterium, assembly GCA_965221785.1. Lineage (GTDB taxonomy): Bacteria > Gemmatimonadota > Gemmatimonadetes > Longimicrobiales > Gaopeijiaceae > BD2-11. The sequence continues at coordinate 1,757,017 of CBDCSR010000003.1, read as the reverse complement.
GCGAGAGAGAGGGACGAGCCGTAACCGGCCTCGCGGGAGGAAGGCCTCGATGCTCAGGTCGAGTGCATCTTGAAACTCCACCGCCGCGGACCCGATTTCTTACGGTCCGAAGCAGCCTGCTCACCGGAAGCCGTCTCGGGTGCCGCGGCCGCCGGCCGCGGGCGCTCGGCGTCCTCCGGAAGCGACATCGCCTCGAGAGCCGCGTCACGAGTTTCGTACACGGGGATGATCTTGTCGAAGCCGCTGAGCGAGACGACCGCGGCAATCGCCGCCGGGAGCCCGCACATCCCCATCGCCTTCCCGGATCCGCGAAATCTCTTGACCAGCACCAGCAGGACGCTCAGACCGGCGCTGCTCATGTAGGAAAGGTCGCACAGGTCCAGGAGGAGGGCTCTCTCGTCCGTCAGCACCTCCGACACCAGGGCTTCCCGGAACGACGCGCTGTTCACGCTGTCGACCCGACCCATGGGCGAGGCGATCAGCACGCCATCCATCCTTTCCCAACTGACCTTCAGGTCCATGGGTCTACCCGGGCACTTGCTTGGTATGGGGATTCAGAGCGCACTCCGACAGGATACCATCGCCACAAGCTGCAGGCTTCGTCACCCGGTGTCAACACGACTCGGGCTCACTCCCGGATGATCCACCCACGGCGCCGAATGTCCCGCCGGCACCAGTTGAACAGGTCCCGGAACGGTGATACGATCCCGTCGCCAAACGTCTCCGGCACGAATCCCACGATGCAATCTGCGAGAACATGAACGGGACGCGCGAGCGCAAAGGCCGCACCGACCATTCAGGTACCCACTGGCTCTCGGCGCTCGAATCCGAGGCCATCGAGATCATCCGCGAGGGCATCGCGACGGCGGCGCGACCCGTCATGCTCTACTCGATGGGCAAGGACTCGTCGGTATTGCTCCATCTGGCCCGCAAAGCGTTCTGGCCGGCGCTCCCCCCCCTTCCCCTGCTGCACATCGACACCACCTGGCAGTTCCGCGAGATGATCTCGTTCCGCGACCGCGTCGTCGCCGAGGCGGGTGTCGCACTCGTGGTCCACGTCAACCGGGAAGGGCTCGCGGCTGGCGTAGATCCGTTCTCGCACGGATCGGAGCGCTACACCGACGTCATGACCACCGAAGCGCTGCGGCAGGCCTTGGACGCCGGGGAATACGACATCATCTTCGTGGGCAGCCGACGGGACGAGGAGAAGTCACGCGCGAAGGAGCGGGTGTTTTCCTTCCGCAATGCGGCACACCAGTGGGACCCCAAGGCGCAGCGGCCAGAACTCTGGAACCTGTACAACACGCGTGTCCAGCAGGGCGAATCGCTCCGCGTTTCGCCCCTTTCCAACTGGACGGAAGCCGACATCTGGCGCTACATCGCAGCGGAAGGGATCCCGGTGGTCCCGCTCTATTTCGCGAAGAGGCGCCCGGTGGTCGAACGCGAAGGCCGGTGGATCATGGTCGACGACGAGCGCATGCCCCTCGAGCCCGGCGAGGAGCCCCGGCTGCTTCGAATCCGCTTCCGCACCCTCGGATGCTACCCGCTCACGGCTGCGGTCGAGAGCGACGCCGACACGCTGAAGGCGATACTCGCCGAGACGCTGGCGACCCACGACTCCGAACGGCGGGGACGCCTGGTGGATCACGACGGGGACGCCTCGATGGAGCGCAAGAAGCGGGAGGGCTACTTCTGATGGCGGTTGCCCTTCCGTCGGCGCTTCCTCCCCTGCGCTTCGTCCTGTGCGGCGCCGTGGACGACGGCAAGAGCACCCTTCTCGGCCGGCTGCTCCGCGACTGCCGTCAGGTCTTTGCCGATCAGATGCGCAAGGTGGAGGAGGATTCCCGGCGCTGGGGGACCCGGGGCGACCAGGCGGATCTGGCGCTCCTGGTCGACGGTCTGCGCGACGAGCGCGAGCAGGGCATCACCATCGACGTCGCCTACCGGAGCTTCGAGACGGCCCGGCGCCGTTTCATGGTCGCCGACGCGCCCGGACACGAACAATACACCCGCAACATGGCGACCGGCGCCTCGAACGCCGAGCTGGCGGTCGTTCTGGCCGACGCCCGCAAGGGAATCCTGTCCCAGACCGCGCGCCATACCCGCATCGCCGCCATGTTCGGGATCCGGCACGTGGTCCTCGCGGTCAACAAGATGGACCTGGTGCTCTGGGACCGGAGCACCTTCGAAGCGATCGCGGACGGGTACCGGTCACTGGCGCGAGACGCGGGTGTCGAGAAGCTGCGGATCATACCCGTATCTTCGCTTACGGGAGACAATCTCACGCGCCGCCGCGAGTCGGCGCAGTGGTATTCCGGCCCGACCCTGCTCGAGCACCTTGAGACGGTCGACGTTGAATCCTCCATTGGGAGGGAGTCCTTCCGGATGCCCGTCCAGTACGTCAACCGGCCCAACTCCGACTTTCGCGGCTACAGCGGCCGGATCACGGCCGGCAGGGTCTCGGTGGGGGACCGCGTGCGCATATCCCCGTCGGGAACGGAAGCCGTCGTGGGGTCGATTGTGGTGTGGCAGGGGATCCGGGAGCGGGCGGAGCGCGGAGACTCGGTGACCCTGACCCTGGCCAACGAGGTGAACGTGACGCGCGGAGACGTGATCGCGGAAGCCTTTGATCCCCCGGGCGTGACGGACCAGTTCCAGGCCAATCTGATCTGGATGAGCGACCGCCCTCTGGTGGTCGGCCGCTCCTACCTGCTGAAGATCCATTCGCGGGAAGTGACCGCGACGGTCACCCGCATCAAGTACCGGCTGGACGTGTCGCGGGGAAGCATGCTGGCGGGCTCGACGCTGAACCTCAACGATCTCGGCACGGTCAACATCGCGACCAACCGCCCGATCCCCTACGCCCCCTTCGACCGGTATCCGGGGCTGGGCAGCTTCATCATGATCGATCCGGCCAACAACGAGACCGCGGGCGCCGGCACCGTCAACTTTGCGCTCAGACGCGCGTCCAACCTTCGCTGGCAGGACTTCCACATCACCCGCGAGGCCCGCCAGGAGCTCAAGCTGCAGCGGGCCCGGTGCCTGTGGCTCACGGGACTCTCGGCATCCGGCAAGTCCACGATCGCCAACCTGCTCGAGAAGCGCCTCCACGCGGAGGGCCATCACACCTATCTCCTGGACGGCGACAACGTCCGCCACGGGCTCAACCGGGACCTCGGCTTCACCGAGGCCGACCGGGTGGAGAACATCCGCAGGGTGGCCGAGGTCGCTCGACTCATGGTCGATGCCGGGCTGATCGTGATCGTGTCCTTCATCAGCCCCTTCCAGTCCGAACGGGCATTCGCCCGCGGCCTGTTCGAACCCGGTGACTTCAGTGAGATCTTCGTCGACGCGTCCATCGAAGTCTGCGCGGCGCGCGACCCGAAGGGACTCTATGCCAGGGCGATGAGGGGCGAGATCGGGAACTTCACCGGCATCGACAGCCCCTACGAGAAGCCTGGGAACCCGGACCTGCATCTCGACACCGAGATGCTCGGGCCCGAGGAGTGCGCCGAGTTGATCCTGCGGCGGCTGGTCTGAGTCGGCCTGCGCCCGCCCGGCCCGGGCGCACCGCCCGACGGCCGCTACCGATCCACGCGAATCGTGACCACATCCGCGTTGTGATACTGCTGGTGCTTCACGGATGAGGCGTAGTGGCGAAGGAGCCGCAGCGACAGGTCGCGCGTGCTCTCGAAGTCGGGGATGTCGCTGAGCAGGACGATCTGGTTCTCCAGGTTCGCGGCGTCCGTGGCCGCGCTGAACTCAACGATGGCTCCCTTGCGGTCGTTGCGCGCGACGACGCGAAGACGCCGGTCAGCGGAGTCGCTCTCGCCCTCGTCCTGCCGGACCAGGCTGAGGAGCGCTTCCTCCGAGGCCGCCCTGAGACGCGCCCTTCCCTCGCTGCCCCATCCGTACTTCCCCGCGAACCCGACCACGAACTCGTCGAGAGCGCGAAGGCTGTCCGGACTGAGCCGCATCTCCGTCCTTCGGCGACGGGGCCCGGTCAGCTCCAGGAAGAGGTTCAGCAGCAGGATGGTCACCCCGCCGGCCGTCAGCCCGTTCGCCAGCATCTGCGCGGCGGGGGTTCCCAGGTGCTGCGGGAATATCGCCTGGAACTGGATGCCGACGCCGATCCAGAAGGAGAACCCGGCGATCAGCGAGCTCTGACGCCCTCCGCCCGTCTGAAAGACGACACGCATGCCGCGGGCGAAGATCAGCCCCATGACAACGACCAGCCAGGCACCCAGCACGGGCCCCGGGATGGACAGCAGCACGGCGGTGATCTTCGGAACGAACGCCAGACCGATGAAGATGGCCCCGATGTAGACGCCCACCCTCCTGGCCGCCACGCCGATGCCCTCCGCCATGGCGATGCCGGCTGGATAGGGCCAGATCGGCAGGACGCCCGCGACCCCCGACAGCACGGTACCCGCCCCGCAGGCGGCCACGGCCCCCTGGACCCTGCGGAAGTCGGTCGCCTTCTGTTCGCGCCGCGAGAGACGCTGCATGACGATGGCATCGCTGACCTGCCTGACCGTGATGACCAGGGTGACGAACAGAAAGGCCGGCAGGAGCAGCCAGAAGTTCGAGTCGAAACGTACATCGAGACCGGGCAAGGCCGCGGCAGGGATCCCGAACCAGCCGGCCTCGCGCACCGGCGTGAGATCGAGGATCCCGAAGAAGCCGGCCGCAACACATCCCAGGGCGAGCGCGAGCACCGGCGTCCAGGCCCTCAGGATGCGTGGCGCACGCAGCATCAGACCGAGCACGGTGCCGGCGGTGACGAGCGTGACGGTGGGCGCCGCAGCCGCAGGCGCCTGCGCCGGCACTGCGGTGAGCAGCGCGAACCCCATGGGCATCACGGTGACCGAGATGAGCGCCACGAGCGTGCCCGAAACCACCGGCGTGATGATCCGCCTGAGCAGGACCAGGCGAGCCGCCAGGCCGAGCTGGAAGAGCCCCGAGGCGATCACCAGCACGGCGAGCAACGCGGGACCACCCGCGGCCAGCGCCAGCACGGCGACGCCGATCGAGGCTCCGGAGGCTCCCATGATCATCAGGTTGGCGCCCCCGATTCCCGCCACTCGCCGGGCCTGGACGATGGTTGTCAGCCCGCCGATGACCATGCTGGCGAAGATGGCCCAGGACAGGTAGGCGCCGGCCAGATTCGCCGCGCGCGTAACGATCGTGGTGACCACGACCACAGGCGTGCATACCAGCACCGCCACCTGCAGTCCGAGGATGAACGAGGCGGGATGCGGCGGAGGTTCGTCGGCCGCGTAGCGGAGCGCTCCTGCCGGCCTTCCGGGTCCGGATTCCACTGGCGTCGCTCCTGGATTCCAGTTCGTGGTTCTGTCGGAACGCGAGGGGGCATGGCGAGTATAGCTACCGGCGCCCGAATCCGGAAAACGGAGCCGGGGCGATGTCGGTCATCGACGAGCTTTCGAGCGGAGGACGAGTGCAGCGGGCACTGCTGAGGAGTCGGCGTTGAATCCGCGGGCCACATGCCGTCCCGGCAAGTCCGCGTGGATGCGCACGCTGGCGGTCCCGGTCCTGGCAGCGGTTTCGCCGCTGGCGCCAGGCTCTCATTCCCTGCAGGCCCAGGTATCGCCGGAGATCCTCCAGGTCCTGCAGCAGGGCGGGGCTTGGGTCGCCCTGGCCATCGAGGACGGCGTCGGCTCCTTCCAGAGCGGACCCGTGCCCACCCTCGGCATCCAGCTTCGAGGCCAGTTGCGCATCTGGGAGGAGCACACGGGCAGCTGGCATGTCGTCATGCGCGACCTGGCGCGCGAGGAAGGCCCGGTCATCCTCGAGCGCCTGATGGTCCCTGGAGAACCCGTGGACTTCGACTACCAGACCGGCATGCTGGGACAGATCCAGATCGACGTGCGCTGGAGCGAGGCCCGCGACACGACGCTCCGCGTCTGGGTGGGAACGGAGCTGACGCCCGGGGAGCCAGCCGTACTGACATCTACTGATGTCTACTGGAATTATTGCGCGAGCCGGAGTTGCGTGCTATCGGCGGGAGGCCAGGGATTCCGCGAGCAGGCAGAGGATTTCGTACATCAGCGAGGCGCCGACCAGCGCGGTGCCCCCGCTTGGATCGAGAGGCGGGGCGACCTCCACCACGTCGGCCCCGACGAGGTTGAGGCCGCGCAGGCCGTGCAGCAGCGCGATCGCCTCGCGTGTGGTTAGTCCGCCGATCTCCGGCGTTCCGGTCCCCGGCGTGTAGGCCGGGTCGATCCCGTCCACGTCGAGGGTGATGTAGGTCGGGCCGTCGCCCACCACCCGGCGCGCCTCCTCCACGACCGCCTCCACCCCCAGCCGCTGGAACTCGTCGATCTGCACGACCCGCATGCCGTGCGCCATCGAGAACTCGAAGCCGTCGAGGAAGTTCTGGTAGCCGCGGATGCCGATCTGGATCGAGCGTTCGGGATCGAGCACGCCTGCTTCCACCGCGCGGCGGAAGGGCGCGCCGTGGTGGTACTTCGAGCCGCCGATGGCGTCCCAGGTGTCGAGATGCGCGTCGATCTGCACCATGCCGAGCGGCCGCCCGGCACCCAGCGCCTTCATGATCGGATAGGTGATGGAATGGTCTCCTCCCGCGCTCAGCGGCACCGGGCCCGCAGCGTGCAAGCGGGTGAAGAGGGCTTCGATCTGCGCAACGACGTCGTCCAGACGGTAGATACTGTCGAGTCGCACGTCCCCCACGTCGGCGATCCGGCACAGCGAAAAGGGATCGACCCTCGTAACCGCGTTGATCCTGCGCACCACGTTGGACTTGTTGCGGATCTCCCGCGGCCCATGCCGCGCGCCCGGCTGGAAGGTCACGCCGTGGTCCGTCGGCACGCCGACGAGCGCGATGTCGAGCCCGTCGAGGGTGGTGGCCAGCGGTGCGCGCAGGAGGGTGGTTCCACCCATGAAGCGCAGATCGTCGAGCGGCTTGTAGACTTCGCCCGTAACCGGCGAGACAGCATCGTAGAAGTCGTTCATTCCAGTCTCCCTTGCACGGCGGGCAAGATGCGGATACCGGCGCGGAGCCGGGCTATGCCGGGTCCCTGTCGCGGAGCGACGCCCAGAACTCGCGCGGACTTGCGATGACGACCGGCAGGTGCGCGGCGACATCGAGCAGGTCCCGGTCTCCGGTCACAAGCAGATCCGCGTTCGACGCCGCTGCCTCGGCGAGGATGGCAACGTCGTCCGGGTCACGCAGCGTAACGTCCGGCGGAGGTTGACCGCCCCGCACGACAGTGGCGGCTTCTTCGCGCAGGAACTTCGTGGCCTGCTGAACGGCGTCGGCCGGTACGCCGAAGTTGCCGCCGAGCACCCGCTCGAGCTCGTGAAGGACGGTCTCGCTCAGCAGCAGATCGTGTTCGGAGACGATGATGTGCAGGACGTCGGAGCAAATCCCCCTGGTGGCCAGTGCGCTGACTACCACGTTGGTGTCGAGGAAGACCCTCACGAGACGTCGCGGAAGACATCCTCATCGGTCAGATAACCGCGGCTTTCGGCGAAGGGCATGATGCGCTGCCGGAGGGCAGCCAGACGCTCCAGGGCAAGCTGCCGCCGCAGGGCATCCCGCACGAACGCGCTCTTGCTGCGCCCGTGGCGAAGTGCGGCCTTCTCGATCTCCCGTTCCAGATCGCGGTCGATTCTTATGGTGAGGACCGACATCGGCTACCTCGTCAATTCCTCCGCCCGGGAGACGCTGACTCCCAGAGTGACATACATTGTAATACGTCGGCGCGCTTACGAAAAGCGGGGCCGGCCCCTGTTCCGGGACCGGCCCCGTCTCTTCCGGCGCCCGCGGACGCCGCCGCGATCAGCCGGAGGTCGTCGTGGTGGCGGTTCTGGGAGGCAGGATCTCCTTCCACGCCGTCATGAAGCGCGCCATCTCCTCCTCGGTGCCGACCGATACCCGCAGGTAGTCGAGCATGGGCGGGAAGTCGCGGCCCACGAGCACGCCCCTCTCCCGGAACGCGGCCCGGACCTCGGCGGCGGGACGCCCGGTGTGCACCATGAAGAAGTTGGTCTCCGAGGGGAGCACCTCGTAGCCCATCGCCTGGAGCTCTTCGGTCGTCTGCTTGCGCAGGCGCAGCGTGGTCTCGCGCACGAAGCGCTCATTCTCCAGGTCATCGAGCGCGGCGACTCCGCCCCACCTCACCAGCGCGTTCACGCTGCCGGTGGTATAGGTGCGCATGTCAGCGATCATGTCGGCGGGCGCGATGCCGTAGCCGAGGCGCAGCCCGGCCATGCCGTAGATCTTGGAGAAGGTGCGCGCGACGATGACCTTGCGCCCTTCGTTCACGTAGGGCACCGCCGTCTCGTAGGAGGGATCCTCGACGAAGTGATGGTAGGCTTCGTCGATGAGAACCGGGATGTCCTCGGGGATTTCGTCCAGCACCCGCCGGATGTCGTCGGCCGATACCACCATGCCGGTCGGATTGTTGGGGTTGCACAGGTAGAAGAGCCCGACATCCCGGTAGTTCCTGAGGGTGGCGTCGATCATCGCCGGGATGTCCTGCGAGTAGTCGTCGAGCAGCGGCAGCATGATGGCGTCCGCGTCGATGCCGGTAGCGACGCCGAACACGCTCAGGTAGGTCGGCCGCACGCCGATGACCTTCTTCTTGTGCCCGAGGTAGGTGTGCGCCACCACCCGGAGGGTCTCACCCGAGCCCGCGCCCAGCAGGATGTTCTCCGGCGCCACGCCGTGGTGCTCGGCGATCTTCTCCTGGATGTCGCCGTCCGGATAGCCGTACCGGTTCGCATACTTCCAGGCGCCGTTCATCGCCTCCATCATCCGCTCGGACGGGCCGTACGGATTCTCGTTGGAGGAGAGCTTGGCGAAGGAATCGTAGTCGTACTCCTGCGGGGTGAGGCTGAGCGAGCGCTGCGGCGAATCCCACCCCAGCAGTCCGGTGGGCCTGAGCCCGGCGTACCCCAGCGCCGCGGCTGCCCCTCCCATGAAGCGGCGGCGAGTGACGGAATTCCTCGAGTGCATGGCAACCTCCTCGGGCATGTGAGCGCGACGAACGCGAAAGGATACGATTCCTGCCTATTACGATTTCCTGCCTATAAGTGTGGCCGCGCGGGGGCGCGAAAGCAAACCCCCGCAGGCGGCTGGCCGGCATCCGGAGGCGGCCTGCGGGCATCGGGCCGATCGGCCCGGGCGACGGCGCATCATGTATGGGCCGCCCGCGACGAATAGTGCCTGCGGAAGAAGCGCCCGATGTCGTCGACCACCTGGTACATCACCGGCACCACGATCAGGGTGAGGAAGGTCGCGAAGATGATCCCCGCGATCACCGCGATCGCCATCGGTCCCCACCACGCAGCCTGGTCGCCGCCCCAGTACAGGTCCGGAGTGAGGCTTCCGTACAGGCCGAAGAAGTCGAAGTTGAGCCCGATCGCGAGCGGCACCAGCCCGAGCGCCGTGGTCACCGCGGTCAGCACCACCGGCCGAAAGCGGGTCATGCCGCCCAGCACCAGCGCGTCCCGCCGGTCCACCCCGTCGCGTCCGCGCAGCACGTCGATGTAGTCGATGAGCACGATGGCGTTGTTCACCACGATCCCGGCAAGCGAAATGATGCCCACGCCCGTCATGATGATGCCGAAGGGCATGCGGAACACCATCAGCCCGAGCAGCACGCCGACCGTGGACATGATCACCGAGGTCAGGATGATGAAGGGCTTCACCAGTGAGTTGAACTGCGAGATGAGGATGAAGCCAATCAGGAAGAGCGCCATCAGGAACGCGGTCGTAAGGAAAGCCTGGGCCTCCGCCTGTTCCTCGTTCTCGCCCGTGTAGCGGATCTGGTACCCCGGCGGGAGCGCCTCCGCGAACTCGTCGAGCGCGAGCTGCACCTCGCCCAGCACGGCGTTGGAGTTGTAGCCGGCGCGCACTTCCGACGACACCGTCACCGATCGATCCATGTCCAGACGCTGGATGGAGCCGGCGCCCTCGCCGACTTCCCAGGACGCGACCGAGAGCAGCGGGATGGGATCGCCTTCCGACAGCACCGTGAGTTCGGACAGGGTGCTGAGCTCGTCCCGGTCCTCCTCCGCCAGGCGCACGATGATGTCGTACTCGTCGTTGCCCGTCCGGTACTTCGCTGCTTCGATGCCCTGGATGGCGCCCCGGATGGCCTGGCCCACGCGACGGGTCGAGAGCCCGTAGAGCGCGGCCTTCTCCCGGTCCACGCGCACGCCCAGTTCGGGACGGGCGTCGTCGAGGTTGCTGTCGAGGCGAACCAGCTTGGCGTAGACCGGATCGGCCTGCAGGGTGGCGATCATCTCGTCGGCGAGTTCGTTCAGCAGCTCGGGTTCCGAACCCACCAGTTCGACGTTCACGGGCGGGCCGGTGGCGGGTCCCTCTTCGGCCTTGTCGACCGAGATGTCGGCTCCCGCCAGGTCGCTGGCGATGGTCTCCTGCAACAACGCCAACGTCTGGAAGGCGTCGGTCCTCTGGTCCTGGAATTCCACCATGGAGATGGTCACGAGCCCGGCTTCCGGGCCGCCGGGGCCGCCGCCCATCGGACCGCCGCCGCCACCTCCGCCCACGGTGGCCACCACCGACTCCCCGTCGAGCGAAACCCCCTCGTAGGCGGGCAGTTTGTCCTCGATGCGGCGCACCAGCCGGTCGGTGAAGTCGGCGCGGGTGCCGGTCGGGGCGTCCACGTCGATCATGATCTGCCGGGGCGGAATGGCCTCGGGGAAGTACTCCACCCCCGCGTTGAACCGCCCGAACAGGATCACGGTCACCACAAGCATCGCCGCGCAGCCGGCGAGCACCACGACAGGGTGATTGAGCGCGCGCGTCAACTGGGCTTCGTAGAAGACGATCGCCCGCTCGAGCCACCAGTGCTGGAAGGCCGTGGCCGCGCGCTTGATCACGAAACGGTAGAGGGCCCACAGCAGGCCGGCGGTGACGAGCAGCAGCGCGGCCGTGAGCGGATTGGCGAGCGCGAAACCGAGAGTCACCCCCCCGCTTACGCCGATAAGGGTGAGACGCGCCGCCCGCGTAAGCGGCGGAGGCTCCTCTCCTTCGCGCAGGATGAACATCGAGCACAGCGTCGGAACGATCACCAGCGCCACGAAGAGCGAACTGGAAAGCGTCACGATGAGGGTCGTGGGCAGGTAGCCCATGAACTCGCCCGAGATGCCCGGCCAGAACAGGAGCGGCGCGAATGCGGCCAGCGTGGTGAGCGTCGCGGCGATCACCGGACCGGCCACCTCGCCCGTGGCCTTCTTGGCCGCGAGCCTCCGGTCCCACCCGCGCTCCACGTAGCGGTAGATGTTCTCTACCACCACGATCGCGTTGTCGACCAGCATCCCCAGCGCCAGGATGAGGGAAAAGAGCACGACCATGTTCATGGACACGCCCAGCAGCCTGAGCACCCCGAAGGACAGGAACATCGACGAGGGGATCGAGATGGCGACGAAGAGCGACGTGCGCAGCCCCAGGAAGAAGAGCAGCACGCTCACGATCAGGATGAGCCCGGAGATGATGTTGTTCTCGAGCGAGCTCACCATGGAGAAGATGTCGCGCGACATGTCCCCGGTGATCTTCACCGTCATGGTCGCCGGGAAGAGCGGCCTCATCTCGTCGATGACCGCCCTCACCTGGTTCGCGGTCTCGATGATGTTCTCTCCCGACCGCTTGACGATGTCCAGCGTCACCACCGGCGACCCGTCCAGCCGGGCGTAGCTCTCGCGCTCCGAGAAGCCGAACTCGACGTCCGCCAGGTCGCGTACATAGATGGGGCCGGCATCGTCGGCGGTGATGACCAGATCCTGGATCAGCTCGGGATCGTCGAACTCGCCGTCCACCCGGACGAGGAACCTCTGGTTGCCCACGTCGATGGAGCCGCCCGGGATGTTGACGTTCTCGGCCGCGATCGCGTCGATGACGTCCTGGAGCGCCAGGTTGTAGAACTGGAGCCTCGACAGGTGGACGTCCACCTTGACCTCGCGCTCGAGCCCGCCCCGCACATCCACGCGCAGGATCTCGGGAACGCTCTCCAGTTCGTCCTGCAGGTCCTCGGCGATCTCCTTCAGGTAGACCAGGTCGAAGTCGCCCGCGAGGTTCACCTGCATGATGGGGAGTTCGGAGAAGGTGAACTCCAGGATGGCGGGCTCTTCCGCGTCCTCGGGCAGTTCCGGCTTGGCCAGGTCGACCTTCTCGCGGATCTGCTGGAGCGCCTCCTCGATGTTGACCGTGGTCTCGAACTCGGCGGTTACGCTGGAATACCCCTCGATGGAAGTGGAGGAAAGCTCCGTGATGTCGGAGATGGTGCTGAGTTCCTCTTCGATCGGGCGTGTGACCAGCGTTTCGATGTCGGCAGGCGACACCCCCGGGTAGATGGTGTTCACGGCAATCAACGGGATCTCGATTTCCGGAAACGATTCCTTTGGAATCACCTGGTAGGAAGCAAGGCCGGTGATCGTGATGAGGAGCAGCAATACCACGGAACTGGTGCGGTGGTCGATGGCGAAGCTCGTCAGCACGAATTCCTTGAAGCGCGCCAGGTAGCCCGCGTCATCGCGGGGCCGGCCCGCCCCCACGTCCTCGCCGTTTCCGTCTGCCTTCCGGTGTCCTCGTTCGTCCCTCAGTTCAGACATATCGGTCTCTCTGATGTGCAATCAGTTGGTTGTGCGGGCATGCCCGCGGCGGCCGGCCGTTCACGTTGGCGCCGGAGCCACCCATTCCGCTCCTCAGTTGACCACCCGCACCCGGTCGCCGTCGGCGATGAGCTGCTGGCCGATGACGACAAGCCGATCTCCGGCCTGAAGGCCCTGCTCTATGACGACGAGGTTGCGCTGGGCGGGTCCCAGTTGGACATCGCGCAGCCGCGCCACTCCATCGTCACCTGCGCCTTCCACCACGTACGCGACGTACCCGTCCTCCACCCTCAGCAGCACTTCGCGGGGGACCACCACCACGTCCGCGCGGGTCTCGCGCACGATCTCGATGTTGGCCACCATCTCCGGCTTGATGAGCCCGCCCGGGTTGGCCAGGGTCAGCTCGACCGGAAACGTGCGGTCCTCCGGATCGACCGCGGCCCCGACATAGGTGATGTCGCCCTCGAAGGCCTCGCCCTCCAGCACCTGGAAGGTCACGGTGGCCCGGGAGCCGGGCCGCACGTCGAGCGCGAACCGCTCGGGGACGCCGCCGCGGATGCGCACCGGGTCGAGGTCGACCACGCGCGCCACCGGCGTCCCAGGCATGATCATGCTGCCGAGTTCGATGTCCCGGGAGTCGAGCACGCCCTCGAACGGTGCCCGGATGACGGTGGCGTCCAGCCGGGCCGAAAGCGCGGTCAGACTCGCCGCCGACTGCTCGGCCGCGTAGCGGGCCTCCAGGTACTGCAGCTCGGAGCCGACCTGATCCTCCTCAAAGAGCCGCCTGTACCGCTCCCAGGTCTCCTGGGCCAGGTCCGCGCGGGCGCGCGCCTCGTCCACCTGCGCGCGCAACTGCGTATCATCCAGCCGGGCCACCGCCTGACCGGACCGGACCGGATTCCCCTGGTCCACCAGGATCGCCGACACCAGCCCGGCCTCGGTGGCCGACACGACTACGTCGCGGTTCGCGCGCACGGTGCCGGTCAGCCGGATCAGTTCGGTGAAGCCGGTGGGCGCGATCGGCTCCACCTCCACGTTGATCACGCGGGTGGCGGTCTCGATGATGGGCGGCACCGTGTCGCCCGCTTCCGCGCTGCTGCTACAGGCCGCCACGATACCCGCGAACCCCAGCGCCACTCCCCTTGTCATCCCCCGTACTGCTCGATTCATCGTTGTTTCCTTGAAGAACTTCGTGTTGTCTACTGCCCGTCAGCCTGCCTGAATTCCGAATCCACCATCGGCACGGCGCCGACCGCTTCATCGAGCTGCGCCCAGGCCACCAGATAGTCGTACACGGCCTGCGCGTAGTTGAACTCGCTCTGTCTGAGCGCCACCTCGGCGTCCGTAAGCTCGAGCTGGCCACTCAAGCCTTCGCGGTACTGAGCGGAGGCGATCTCGAAGCCGCGCTGCGCCTGTCCGACCGCGAGCCTCTGTCCCCGCGCCCGCGCCCGCGCCTCATCGGCCAGTTCGATCAGTGACTTGACCTGGCTCGCCGCCTGGTCACGCGCGAACCGGAACTGGGTCTCGGCCTGCCGCCACGCCGCGCGGCGCTGGTCCACGCGGGCGTCCTTGCGAAAGCCCTCGAAGATCGGGACGCTCACCGAGATGCCGACCGCCTGCGCCGATGCCCGCGACATCGGATCGCCGAAGAAGTCCGGGGCTCCGTTCTGCTGGGCCTGGAGCACGTAGTTGCCGAAGAAGGAGATCGTGGGCAGGTACTGCATCTGCTCCAGGCGCATCTCGGAGTGGCGCAGACGCTCGGTCATCTCCAGTTGGCGCAGATCGGACCGCCGCTCCCATGCCTGCTGGACCCGCTGCTCGGCGGCGCCCTCGAGCGGCGCCGAACTGGCGAACGCCAGGATCGCACGGTTGGCCGGCGTGTTGCCCGCGGGATCATCCAGGTCCATCGAGGCCAGCGACCCGGCCACCTGCAGGTTCTCCTGGTTTTCCAGCGCGAGTTCCACCGCGAGCACCCGGCGGAACTGCGTCGCGGCGTTTTCGGCGCGGCGCAGGTTCGGCTCCAGATTGGCCAGTTCCACTTCGATGCGTAGCTGGTCGTAGTCCGACGCCAGCCCGGCCCGGTTCATCGCGCTGGTCTCCTTCAGGGACTGGCGCACACGGGTGACGGAATTGCGCGTGAGTCGCTCCTGCTCCTGCGCGAGCAGCAGATCGTAGTAGGCCAGCCGCACCCGCGTGACCAGGTTCTGGCTGCGCCCGCGCACGAACTCCTCCTGGATCGACGCCAGGCGCTGGGCCGCCCCCAGGCCCACGAATACGCGCGCATCAAAGAGGGGTTGTTCCAGGCTTACGCTCGTGTTCCAGCTGTTGTCCGCGCCGAACTGCACCTGGATGAGCTCGTCGGGACCCGCATCGGGATTGAAGATGAAGGCCGGAAGGAATGACACGGCGGGAGAGACGTTGCGTGTGTAGTCCGCGTTCATGCTGATGGTCGGCAGGACGCTGCCCCACGCTTCCGACACCTGCTCCTGCGCCAGATCCAGAGCAAAGCGCGCATCGCGAACGTCGCGGTTGCGACGGAGCGCCATGGAGACCGCGTCCGGGAGTGTAAGCACCTCGCCCGGCGGTGCAGCGCCCGAAACCGGCTCCTGGGCACCGAGAAGGGCCGGCAAAGCGGCTTCAACGGCCACGGCCATGCAGAGAACAGCGTTCACGTACACCCCCATGACCCGCCATCTCCGCGCAACTCCCGTCCACACCCGTCCTCCATCGTTCATCATCCGTATGCCTCGCTGTATTCGGTGTTCTGCAAATGGTCCGCTTCCCCCGACCTGTCCGTTCCATCCCGCTCACCCGCCCCCACCTCCCGCACCAGCTTTCGGGTGCCCAGACCCAGCAGCATCCGCCTGGCCGACGCGCGATAGACATCCCGGAACCGGGCCTCGCTCAGCTCCAGGAGTCCTCGCATGTAGATCGTGATCAGGCCGTGGGAATGGGCCCACATGGTCATCCCCACGTCGCGGATATCGCCTTCGGCCCTCAGATACCCGGCATCCACGCACTCGCGCACCCGATCCATCCAGAACTGGTGCGTAGCTTGTGCATGGGCAGCCACTTCGGGCGGGTAGTCCGACCAGCCGAAGCGCTCCGGGGAGAGATACATCATCTCGTACCAGCGCGGATGCGTCAGGGCGAAATCGAGGTTCTCCTCCCCGGCGCGCCGGAACCGGTCCAGGGGCGTGGCGGCCGAGAGGGCCCGGTGGATATAGGTGGCCGACTGCCGATATGCCTCGCGCACCATGTCGCGCAGCACCTCGTCCTTGCTGGCGTAATGGCGATACAGGGCGGGCGCGGTCACGCCCAGCCTGGCCGCCAGGTTGCGCATGGAGAGCGCCCTGAGCCCTCCGCAAAGGTAGAGCTCGGTGGCGTGGCTCCTGATGTCGGATCGCTGAATCGCCATGTGAACACTGTAAACAAATCGCCCGGCGAGTTCAACGGCCTCGTGGCACCGGTCGTCCCGGTTTTCTACCTTCCGGACGGTCTCATCGAAGTCGACGAGCCCCACCAGATTTACAGACCCGCATCATGCCGTTTTTGCTGCCGGAGACTCCCATGCCATGCTCTGACCTCTCGCGTCGTCTGGTTCCCCATCTTCGCCTGGTGCCTCTTGTCTTCGGGCTGCCGGCCCTGGCCGCCTGCAGTGCCGGGCGGGTGGATCCCGGCCCCACCCCCCCGCCCGCGGGATCGGATCGGGACGATGACGCCATGCCGTCCTACTCCGAGGTGATCACCGGCGACGCCGTCAGCGACGACGGCTTGTTCGCCGTCCACCAGGTCGACACGGACTTCTTCTACGAGATCCCCGTCGAACAGTTCGGCCGCGAGATGCTGGTGGTGTCACGAATCTCCCGCACCGCGGAGAACGTGGGCTGGGGCGGCGCCAAGGAGGGAACCGCAGTGGTGCGCTGGCAGCGGCGGGGCGACCAGGTGCTGCTGCGCCAGGTGAGCCACGAGAACTATGCCGACCCGGAGAGCACCATCTATCCGTCGGTGCTGAACTCGAACTTCGAGCCGGTCATTCACGTCTTCGACATCGAGACCATGTCCGAGGACTCGTCGGCGGTCGTCATCGAGGTGAACGACCTGTTCGAGACGGACGTTCCGCTCTTCGGAATCCGTCCCGCCCGGCGGGAGCAGTACGAGGTTCGCAGCCTCGACGGGGATCGCACCTTCATCGAGTCGGTACGCAGCTTCCCACGCAACGTGGAGGTGCGCCGGGTGGTCACCTACCAGGCCACCGAGGCTCCGTCCGACGCCGAGTCGAACACCCTCTCGCTCGAGATGAACCACTCCATGCTGCTCCTCCCCGACGAGCCCATGCAGCCGCGCCTGTGGGACGAGCGGGTCGGTTTCTTCTCCGTAACCCGCACCAACTACGGGCTGGACGAACAGCGCGCCGAGCAGGAACGCTTCATCACCCGCTGGCGCCTCGAGCCCTCCGACCCGGAGGCGTGGGCGCGCGGAGAGCTGGTCGACCCGGTGAAGCCAATCGTCTACTACGTGGATCCGGCGACGCCGGACAAGTGGCGCCCGTACATCATCCAGGGGGTGAACGACTGGCAGGTGGCGTTCGAGGCGGCGGGATTCAGCAACGCCATCGAGGGACGGGAGCCCCCTTCACCGGAGGAGGATCCCGACTGGAGCCCCGAGGATGCGCGCTATTCGGTGATCCGCTACCTGGCCTCATCGGTCCAGAACGCATCAGGACCTCACGTCCACGATCCGCGGACCGGGGAGATCCTGGAGAGCGACATCCAGTGGTATCACAACGTGATGAACCTTCTGCGCAACTGGTACCTGGTGCAGACCGCGGCCCGCGAGGAGAACGCGCGCGGGGTGAAGTTCGACGACGAGGTAATGGGCGAGCTGATCCGCTTCGTCTCCGCGCACGAAGTGGGGCACACCATCGGGCTTCCCCACAACATGAAGTCGTCGGCCGCGTATCCGGTCGACTCGCTGCGCACCAACTTCACCTGTTCGATGGGGACGGCGGCCTCGATCATGGACTACGCCCGCTTCAACTACGTGGCGCAGCCCGGAGACGACGCCTGCGTGCTGCCCCGCGTGGGCCCGTACGACATCTACTCGGTCCGCTGGGGCTACCGGCCCATTCCGGAAGCAGGTGCGCCGGAGGAAGAAAGGCCGACGCTGCACCAGTGGATCCTGGACACGGGCGATGACCCCGTGTATCGCTTCGGCGATCCCAGCCAGGCCGACCCCGAGTCGCTCAGCGAAGCCATCGGCGACGACGCCATGCGCGCTTCGGAGCTGGGCATCGCCAACCTCAAGCGCATCGCCGGCTCGCTGCGCGACTGGACCTACGAGGAAGGCGAGGGATACGCGCAGCTGCGCGAGCTGCACCAGCAGATCGGGGCGCAGTGGAACCGCTACTCGGGACACGTGCTGACGAACGTCGGCGGGGTGCGCTGGAACCGGAAGAGCCAGGACCAGGACGGCTATCCGTACCAGCGCGTGGAGCGGGAGACCCAGGAACGGGCCATGGCCTATCTGGACGAGCAGGTCTTCCGGACGCCGTCGTGGCTGATCGATCCCGACATCCTCGACCGCGTGCAGGGGTCCGGGGCGCCCGACCTGCTGGGGGGCTGGCAGGCCTCCGCCCTCAACCGCCTGCTGGACGTGAACCGCATGAAGCGCCTGATCGAGCAGGAGGCGTTCGGCGGCGCTGCGGCCTACGGGCTGAACGAGATGCTCGACGACCTGCGCGGCGCGCTGTGGCGCGAGACGGCGGGCGGCGAAGCCACGGATACCTACAGGCGCAACCTGCAGCGCGTCCATCTGGAGCGCTTCGCGGAGCTGATGGAGGACGAAGACGCCCTCGCCACCGACATCGTGCCCGCGGTGCGCGGCCAGCTTGCGACGCTGGCCGGGGAGGTGCGTGCGGGCGCCGGACGCACCCGCGACCGGGCGACCCGGCTGCACTACGAGGACGTGCTGGTGCGCATCGAGGCGATGCTGGATCCGGCGCCGGGGAGTTGACGCCCGCACCCGCGGCCCCCTTCCGCCCGCGGGCGTTCCGGCCCCCGTGGTGGCTGAGGAACCCGCACGCCCAGACGCTCGCCGGGACTCTCTTCCGTCCCCCCGGCTGGCATCCCCTCGAGCGTCGCCGGCTGGACACCCCGGACGGCGACTTCCTGGACCTGGACTTCACCCCCGATCCGGCCCCGGACGCCCCCATCGTGCTCGTGCTTCACGGTCTGGAGGGCTACGTCCGCCGTCCCTATGCCGCGGGCGTGTTGAGCCGCCTGTTCGACTGCGGCGTGCGGGGCGTCGGGCTGAACTTCCGCGGCTGCGGGGGAGAAGTGAACCGGACCGCCCGCTTCTACCACGCCGGGGAAACGGGCGACCTGTCCCTCGTCGTCGAGCACCTCCGGCGGCGCCATCCCGGCCGTGCCATCGGCGCGGTCGGCTTCAGCCTGGGGGGAAGCGTCGTCCTCAAGTACCTGGGCGAGAGGGGAGCGGAAAGCTCGATCGGCGCCGCCGCGACCATCTGCGTTCCCTTCGATCTGGCGGCCTCCTGCGACCGGATCAGCCGCGGCTTCATGGGCGGCCTCTACACCAGGTACTTCCTGCGTTCGCTGCGGCGGAAGATTCGCGCCAAGCAGGCCGTGCTGGACGGAATCATCGACACCGGGCCTGCGCTCCATGCCCGTACCCTGCGCGAATTCGACGACGTGCTCACAGCGCCGCTGCACGGCTTCGCCGACGCCGCCGACTACTACTCCAGGGCGGACGCGCGCCCGTTCCTCCCGCGCGTCCGGGTGCCGGTGCTGCTCATCCAGAGCCGCGACGATCCCATCTCGAGCCCCGACGCGATCCCCGACGAGCAGGTGGCGTCCAACCCGCACCTGGTGGCGGCGTTCGCCCCCGCCGGCGGCCACGTCGGCTTCGTCCAGGGCAAGATGCCATGGCGCGCGTCGACCCACGCCGACGGCGAAGCCGTCCGGTTCCTGGTGCACCATCTCAGCCCATGACGCTGACGACGCCGGAAACAACCGATCCGGTCCGATGCCTCGCCCGGGAACCGATTACGTCCCTTGACGAGTTGCGGCTCTCCTTGTAGCGTTCGCGCGTTTGCTTCACCGGGGGCCCATGCCCCGGCACCCAGATCCGCAGCTTCAGATTCATCTGCCGTACGCATCATCCGCCGTAGCCACTCGCCGCACAGGCCTGTTGTATTTGTCTCACCACCGTCGGGATCGCGCCGCTTGCGGCAATCTCTGGCCCTCTGCCGGTCCCGCGTCATCAGGAGGAAGAAGTAGCATGAGAACGACTGGAACCGTGAAATGGTTCAACGACGCCAAGGGGTACGGGTTCCTGGATCCCGAAGGGGGGAACCAGGACTGCTTCGTCCACTACTCGGCCATCTCGGGAGACGGCTTCCGCTCCCTGACCGAGGGCGAGCGCGTCGAGTTCGACATCGTTGACGGCCCCAAGGGCCCCGCGGCGGAGAACGTGATCCGGCTGGAGTCCTGAACTCAGCCGCGGCTCAGAGCCGGAAGAAGGCTCGGCCCTGCCAGCTGTGGCGGGCCGGGCCTTCCCATTTTCCTCGCCTGAACTCCTCCAGCCGCGTGATGGTGTTGTTGAACACGGGCGTGTCCAGCGTCACCTCCCCGGCGTCGGCCAGCTTCCTGAACCCTCCCCGGCTCACTCGCTCGACTCCCTGCGGCGAGCGGTAGTACACGGGCGTGTTGTCCACCAGCCGGGACCCGATCTCGGCTTCCAGTTCCTTCAGCATGTGCACGAGGGCATCGATCGAGCAGCCCGAAGGAGGCGTCACGCTCTCGTCCACCGCAACCGCCAGGAACTGGTCGTAGAGCCACGCCCGGCCCGCAGCCAGCGGGGCTCCATGAGCCTTCCAGCGGGACAGAAAGCCGTCCACGCGCGCGAGCAGCGCGGCGCGTTCGCGGGCCGACAGGGGATGCTCGCTCGCGAAAACCCACAGTCGCGCCTGGTCGGGCAGGCGCTCGAAGACGGAATCGGATTGCTCGGTCGTTTTCACTTATTCCTCACGCGCGAGGGAGTCGCCGACACCCTTTCCGAGCAGTACCGCCATCCAGCGGAGATCGGGGGTGTTCTCGAGCAGGATCTTGAGAATCATGGTCAGCGGAATAGACAGGAACATCCCCAGCGGGCCCCAGACCCATCCCCAGAAGATGAGGGAGAGGACGACGACGAGGGTTGAAAGGCCGAGCCGGCGTCCCATCAGGTTGGGTTCGATGATGTTTCCGAAGACGGTGTTGATGCCCAGGTATACGACACCCACGCCCAACGCCGACCCCAGGCCGAACTGGATGAGCGCCAGCAGTACCGCGGGCACCGAAGCGATCACCGAGCCGATGGTGGGAATGTAGTTGAGGACGAAGCCGATGAGCCCGAGCAACACCGGAAAGTCGAGGCCGATGGCCGCCGCGAAGAGACCGATGGTGATCCCCGTGGCCAGGGAAACCAGGGTTTTGATGGTCAGGTAGGTCTGGACTTCGCGAACGATCTTGGTAAGCCTGATCGAGTCGTCCCCGACATCACCCAGCGCCATGCGCAGCTTGCGCGGGAAGACTGCCGCCTCGGCCAGAATGAACACCATGATCAACAGGACCAGGAACGTGTCGGTAACCAGGGCCAGGACCCGCTGGATGGTCCCGGTGGCGACGTCGAGCGCTGCTTCGAACGAGAACAGGTCGGTCAGTGCCGCGAAGACGTTGCCCACGAGGGGAAGCTCGACCTCGGCCAGCCTCGCCTCCCATACTTCCCAGAGCAGGAGCAGACGAATCTCGTATGCGGGATAGCGGGCCTGGAACTCGGCGAACGCCTGACTCGCCAGCAGCAGCAGCCCTCCCACGACGGCGGCCACCAGGAGCACTGAGATCAGGATGGCCAGCGCAGAGGGGATGCCGTACCGGCGCAGCCACATCATCACCGGAAGGGTAAGAATCGCGAGGACCAGTGCGAGGAAAAAGAGCGAGAGAATGCTGCCCGCCAGCTTCAGGCCGGCGACGACGACCACGACCGACGCGAGGACGCCCAGCACCCGCGCCCCCCGCTTGTCTTCCTGTCGTTCCAGCATGCGTGATCTTCCCGTGAACGAGGCCGGAGCATCCGGGCGCTACGCCCTCCCCGGGTCCGACGAGGTGCTCCTGCGTGAATGTAGGGTCGACACCCTGCGCGCCGGAGGCAAGGGCGGACAGCATCAGAACGTGACCGACAGCGCCGTCCGCCTCACGCATCTCCCCACCGGCATCGTGGTGATGGCCCGGGAGCGCCGCAGCCAGCACCGCAATCGGCAGGTCGCCCTGGCCCGGCTTCGCCGGCGCCTCGAGGAGCATCTCGCGCGGAAGCCGAAGCGGCTCCCCACGCGCGTGCCCGAGGCCCAGAAGCGCAAGCGGCTGGAGGCGAAGCGCAGGCGCGGCCGGGTGAAGCGGTTGCGGCGGAGGCCGGAGGAGGAGTAGGCGGGGGTCGGTCAGCCTCCAGCCCGGTTCCCCGTCCGCTCGATCCTCCAGACGTCGACGTGGTCCAGGTCGAGGCTGTCCTGCCGGATCGTGATGAGATGATCGGCACTGAAGGCGGGGGCGGCGTCTTCCTTGCGCGGGGGCGCGGGAACGGTGCCGAGCAGTCGCCCTTCCGGATCGAAGATCTCCCACCTGTTCCCGGCGGTGCGGATTACCTCCACCCAGAGCCTGCCGTCGGGGGCGATGAAGATGCCCTGGATGAAGGACTTCGCCTCCGGCCGGCTGGGTCGCCGGGGATCGCACTCCGCATCCGGCCGCTCGGCAACGAGTTCCTCGAAGTCCCGATTCCCGGCTGCCCATTCCTCATCCGAAATTGGCTCGGGCGGAAGGGGACGTTCGATCACGCGCAAGGTGTCGCCTCCAGCCCGGGTCATGGCGATTCGGTACGCATCGGTCATCGCCGAGTACATCACCGCGCCGGGACCGGGGTGCTGCGCCAGCCCCGGACCGAACGGGATGGGGAATGAGGTGATCATTTCGCCGTATCGGCAAAGGATGAAGCCGGCCGGACCCGGCGGCGGCCGGAGCCACGACAGCGTGTCGCCCGTCTCTCCGCCGCTGTCGTGGCCCACGAGCAGGGACTCGATTCCGGTCGCATCCCTGAGAAGCCCGAGTCGATAGAACTCGTCCGGGCCGACGGGCATGAGGCGGATGCCGGCGGGAGAGCCGCTTAAGCGCCCCTCGACCCGCTGCTGTCCCAGCCACTCGCCGTCTGCCGAGAAAACTCCGATGCGACCCAGACTGGGGTCCAGGGTCACGAGACGGTCGCCCATCCACGCGACCGAATACAGACTTCGAAACTCGCCCGGGCCATCGCCGTTCCGGCCGAAGGTGCGGCGATAGGTCCCGTCCAGGCCGAAAACCCGGACTTCGTCGTTGAAGCCGTCGGCCACGAACACGGCTTCATCGGGCCCGAGGGTGGCGCTGTTGACGCGGCCGAACTCCTCCGGAGCGCCCGTTTCCGACAGGGACCCGGGCCCGATGGAGACGACCTGGGTGAGCTGCCAGGCGGGCGCGGTTCCGGTGTTGGTCACGCGCACGATGCCGCCGACCGTGTCGGTCGTGATCGCGAGGTCGCCGGTGGGGGTGGCTTCCGGGCCGCAGGCCGCGGCAATCCCCGCGAGGAGCATCAGGGCGGGAAGGGCGAGTGGGAGTGTGCCGGACGAGCCGCGGTTCATGAGTGTCCTCCCGGGGGCAGGTCGCGAGGTCGTCGCCTGGTCCGAATATTGCTCAAGCCTTGTCTGTCCGGCCAGCTTGCCGCCCGGGCGCTCGGAAGCCCTTCTCCATCCTTCCGCCAGCGGGGTTCTCATGAAACGGTTTCCCACACTCCTGCTGCCTACACTCCTGACCGTGGTCTGCCTCACGCCGGGAGCGCCTGTTCACGCGCAGACCACGTTGTCGCTGACGGGTGGCGTGAACATCACCTCCCTGGACACCGATAACGACGGGACACGTTCTCCCGGGTTCGAGTCCCTGGCACGGATGTCGATCGGGCTGGCGGCCACCCTTCCGGTCTCGGACCGATTCGGGCTCCAGCTTGGAGGCCGCTACGCTCAGAAGGGAGGACGCCTGGACGTGCTTCGACTAATGGAGATGATGGGTGACATGTTCGGCGGGTTTGAGGAGATGCCGCCGGGCGCGAGCCTATACATAGACTACGAGATGGACTATGTCGAACTCTCGGTCCTGGCCAGAGTCGGGTTCCCGCTGTCGGGCGACCGCGTGTCCGGACACCTGCTCGCGGGACCGGCGCTGGGCCTGCGGTCATCGTGCGAAGGAGTCGTCAGCATCAGCGGTCCGGACCGCCCCGCTCTTGACCAGGGCGTGGGTTGCGACGAGGCCGGGCTCGATTTCCGGAAGATCGATGTCGGCCTCGCCGGGGGCGCCGGAATCGACATCGGGTTGACCGATGCAGTCGATGCTCATCTGGGCTTGCTCTATACTCTGGGACTCTCCAACGTCAGCGATGACCTTGGCGGATCGGTGAAGCACCGGGCGCTCACGATTCGGGCGGGCCTGGTGTTGCCGATCGGCTGAAGCGGGGAAGCGGGGGGAGCGCCCCGGCTTGCCCATCGACAGTCACGACGGAGAAGGGACAGGGAATGGTGAATCCGACCCGAAGACCTCACTTGGACGAGTACGCCGACTTCTACGCGGACTACGTCGCAGCCGTCGAGGAGCCGCTTCTCGACCGGCTCGAGAGCGAAGCCGCGGAATGGCGTGACCTGCTCGCGGCCGTTCCGCCCGACAGGGAAGGGTATCGCTATGCCCCGGGAAAGTGGTCCATCCGCGAGGTGGTGGGACACGTCATCGATGCCGAGCGGATGTTCAGCGTGCGGGCGATGGCCTTCGCTCGCGGGGACCCGTCACACTATCCGTCGTTCGACGAGAATGCCTACGCGGCCGAATCCGGGGCCGACCAGCGCTCCCTTGCCGACCTCTCCGAGGAGCTGTCGGCCGTCCGGACGGCAACGCTCCTGCTGCTGCGCAGCTTTCCGGAGGACGCGTGGGACCGGCGCGGCGTGGCCAGCGGCAACGAGTTCACCGTCCGAAGCCTGGCCTGGATCATCGCCGGGCACTCGCGTCATCACCGGAGGGTCTTGATGGAGCGCTACCTGGCGTGATCCGGCGCTAGCCGGCCTCCCGCGCCTCCGCCGTCAGCGTCTCCAGCATCTCCAGGTAGAACGCGCGCTGCGCCTGCTGGTCCTGCGTCAGCGGGGCGACCACGCCCTCCACCGCGCCGCAAGGCGGGCGAGGCAGCTGGCCAGCGCTTCACTGTGCCTCTAATTGACGATGATTGCCAGCGCCTCCTCGAACTTGGCGAGTGGTCCGTCGAAGATCGAAAGAGCATCGTCTTCATTGAGCTGGATGTCGGCCGTCTCGACGAACTGAGCACAGATACCCTGCCCGTAGTGCCCTGATGCCTGCACCTGCACCTGTCGCGTTCCGTCGTTCGGATTGATCAGGACCACATTGCGCCTATACAGGTCTCCGTTCTGACATGTGTTCGCGTCTCCGGGAGACGGCTGGTCGTTTGGGCTCGGCACCCCCACCGTGACGCGTATGCCCACTGGGTGAAACGGAGGGTCCTGCTCTCTTGACAGTCGGCGCAGGCGTGCCGGGACCGGGCGTTCGGCGCAGGTTGTGGACGCCGCCAGAAAGGCCTCCAGCGGCTCATTGGGAATGGGATCGCACAGCTCTCCGATCGCGTCCACGACTTGCGGGTTGTCCGCGGCGTAGAAGCCCTCGTCGGCCAGTAGTGACACATACACGGTCCACCGATCCGGGTCTGCGCGCACGCTCCGAAACTGCTCGATATCGTTGGGCGCTCGTGTCTGGAAGCTGAACCACGTGCCCAAGGAGACCTGCTCTACGTCGGTAACGCGGGAAACGAAGATGCCCACGGCGACGCCGACCGCCAAGGCGGTTAGCAACCAGCCCCAGCCTCTCTTGGCTCCCGAAGGGGGCATGTCCTTCACCTTCGATGTCATCGTTCTACCTCCTAAGATTGTCGGGCATTTGAGCATGCCATCGGCGTCAGGGGCGAGGCTTTGGTTCTTCCCGCAGGGTCCCCCCAAGTAGTGTGGGGGGGCCATCGTAATCTGCTTGCTGAAGCCGCTCCATGTCCACCTCGCATCCGCCGTGAACTTCTCGCGGTCCGGCTTGGGATGGAGGCCCTATGGGTGCCGATGTAGGAGCTGGCGGTGGTGACCGATCTGGCTCCGGGACGATTGCCCGCGGACGCGACTTGACGCCGCCAAAGGCGCTCGACCGATTCCTACTGGCAGTGACGCCTTCACCAGCACTTGGTCCCGACCGCAGAGTCCGGGTCCTACTGGGGAGCGGGAACCCTCTTGCACCGCAAAGCCCCCGACCAACGGCGGTCGCGTTGATCCACCATCTGAAGGGACGCGAGACGGCGCTGGAGCCGTTCGGCCTGACGGGCCGCCGCGCCGAGTGGATCGCGTTGGCAAGCCTGCATGGCGGAGTGTTCACCCGCTCGCGGCTATCGGACTGGTTCGGCATCGATCGCTTCAAGACGCTCCGGTTCGTGCAGGTCCTGACACGGAAAAGGCTCGCCGCCGAGGAGACGGTCGGGGATCTGAAGGTCTGCCGGATCTGCGCGCGCGGCATCTATCGGGGACTCGGGGTCGCCGATATACGCACCGGAGGATCACCTCGACCGACGTAGTCGTGCGCCGCCTGCTCTCGTTCGATTACGTGATCGAGCGTCCGGACCTGCCCTAGCTCCCGACCGAGGCTGAATAGGTTGCTGCGCTCGAAGCGCTCGACATCGGGTGCTCGCTCCTGCCCGTCCGGGTCTACCGGGGCACCGTCGGGGGCGCGCGGCGGTACTTCCCCCGCGGGATGCCCGTCTCGCTGGACTCCCGCCGCGCCGTGTTCGTCCACGCCGATCCCGGCTATGATACCTCGACCGCGCTCCGTTCGTGGCGGGACCGGCACCAGAAGCTCTGGGAAGCGCTGAGGGAGCGGCAGGGCCTGTCAGTCGAAGTCGTCAGGGTCGCGGGCGCGCGGAGGAAACTAGAACGCGCACGGGCGATCTTCGGAAACTGAAGTCGGCCCCGCCGCCGCCCACGAAACCGACCGGCAGCCCAGGACCACCGCGGCCGTCCGGCGCGAGACCGCGCGCGTCGAGAACGCGATCCGGGGAAAGGACGAGGTGGCGGTCGAGGCACTGGGCGGTCTCAATGGCTGCCTTCACCGCCTCGTTGAGATGAGGGCTCTGCTGCGATCAGGTCTCCCCGGAGGCATGATCCACTCGGCCATGCTTCGCGCGAGGACGAGAGGATGACCAAAGCCGATCTGGTTGAACAGGTCGACGATGAGCTGTGAGGCCGCGTCACCAAGAGGGACTGCGGGCTGGTGGTCGGCGCCTTCCTCGATGGCGTGAAGGAAGTGCTCGCCCGCGGTGCCCATCGTTCGATTAACTCGATGATGGACTGCACGACCTGCACGATTACAAGTTCGCGAAAGGGGGATTCTCCGCCAGACGGAGATGCGGCTCGGATGGTGCACTGGGCTTCCTGTGGTAAGGTCAGGGCCGGATGTGGTCGCCTCTGGTCCGCGGGTCTGTTGGTAGTGGGGGAAATCTGGGAGGCATGGAGCGGGCGTCTGCATCGACGAGCGCCTAGTGGGCACTGCAGGTGACAGGGGACCATCCCTCGGCTAACGTGCGTCGTCGCGCGGGCGGTTCGAGTCTCGCGCTCTGGACTCATCACGGGGACATATGGGTATGGAAGGTCGCAAGCTCGACGATCAAGAATACGAGAAGGCAAGCCAATGGCTAGCAGAGAAAGTAGGAGATCTGAAGTGCCCTGTGTGCGCCCACGAAGACTGGGTCATCGGCGATCTCATGGCTAGACTCTACTCAAAGATGCCGTCGGGGATCAGCTACCCAGTGGTGGTGTTGATCTGCCAGCACTGTGCTTACACGATGGCCTTCAACGCGCTGCTGATCGGTATCGAGCCGCCGAAGAGCGAGGAGGCCGACGATGGGTAATGGCAAACCGACCCCTCGAGGTAGGAATGTCACCCGGGACCGTTCGGCTCCGGTGGGGAGACCATTCCGTATCGCATCGCGTCAGCCTCGTCTCCATAACGAGACGGCCAGCAGGACCATGAAGTCCTATTTCGTCGCGGATGTAGAGCTGACGAGCTTGTCTCACCACGAATCCAATGCGCGATATGGTTTTGCAGCGGGAAGCTTCACGCTTAGCCTTGCGGCGACGTCTTTTTTCGCATGGAAAGCCAGTGCGTATGGCCCAGGACTCCCGATCGGTCTGGCGTCTTTGGCCATATCCCTACTCTTCTTCGGCTGGGGCGTACAGGCTAGTATGAATCGGCGCACGATACTGGACGAGATTCGAGACATTACTCGTCCGGAACGGACAGGGATCGCTTCTCTTTTTCGTTTCCGCGCAGGCGGGGCCGTTCGGACGGCAGAGGGTTCGTCCACGGCCCCTGAAGCGAAAGGAAGCCACCAAAAGGGCCCACCGTCGCAGCCGTGAAGGTCTCGCGCAAGGCTTCCGCAGCGCCGGGTATGAGCCGGGGTTTCGTCGAGCCAAGCCCGTAGAGCCATTACGAAGTTGGGCGGAGCGCGGACTCCGCGACAGCGACCGAGCCGAGCGATTTCCGGCGTTCCTTCCCTCGTCGGCCAGCTGGCCATCTACAGTTCCGGGTCTTCGGAGCCTGGTCCGGTGATCCGCCGCGATCAGCGGAGTTAAGACAGCCTTCCCGCAGGAATCGAGGGGAGCGACCCAAGAAGGGGGCGGGGACGAGCGTGTGATAACGCGCACGGCCCCGCGCCCGAACCAAGCCCTTGTGGCCCTGGGGTCGCTCCCGCCACGGCCCAGGCCGCTTGGTGCACCACGGGCGACTCGACCGCTCATCCGCAAGACGTTGCCGCACAGCAGGATGAGCAGGAGGGCCGGTGTGCATCGCGAGCAGACCAGAGTGTGAATCCACCCCCACGTCGTTCTCACATCGCGTTGCGGCACAGCACGCTGCACGGATCATCCTTCAATGGGATCCAGCGAGACGACGCGCCGTGGCACTGGCCTATGAGCCCGTCGCAGAGCGTGGAGGCACGCCCCAGAGTCGTCCAGCAGCCCAACGCCGACGAACGGCCGGTTCGCGCTCCTCGACCGAAGCGAGATCGGACCGGCAGCGCGACTTCGCGGAACTCCAGCCTATCCGTCGGAGGCCGAATCGCCTGCCTGTCTGCCCGCGAGCCGCTCGATTTCCCCGACGACCCGCTCCAGTTCGTCTACAAGCCGCGTCCGACCTGACCGGATGAGAGCCGTCGTCACCTCGCGGTAGTACCATAGCGTCTCTTCCTTGTCGGCCTGAAACCGCTGCCAGACCTCGTCGCCCAGCGCCCGGTAATCGCTGAGGATGCAGCGTGCGTTGTGGAGCTTGTCGGCGGCTGAGACGAGCCGGACCGAGGCCGACTTCCTACCGATCCCCGCGATGTAGGCCACCTTTCTGTCCTTCCACGGGGGTTTCGGATCGGCGTGGGAGTCGGTGCAGCCTTCGACGATCTCGGTCACGCCCTCGCCGAAGCGGCGCAGAATCTCGTCTCGCGTCTCTTTGCCGCCCTGGTCCTCGATGGCATCGTGCAACAGCGCCGCGATGGCTTCGTCCTCGTCTTCGCCGTGTTCGATGACGAGCGACGCCACGGCGAGCAGGTGCGAGACGTAGGGGATCTCAGAGCCCTTCCTCCGTTGCTCCCGGTGGAGTTTCGCGGCCCAGACGAGGGCTTCGTCAAGACGGTTGGTCAATTCCAATCGTGAGGGCATTTCGGGCACTCCCTGCGGTTCACTCGGCATCCCGGACCGGTGCCCGGAAGATGCACGGCAACCCGTCGCATGTCATATTTCCGGCGCTCCCGATCCACACCGACGGACGAACAAGGACATTGACGAAGGTGCCCACCAAGCAAACCAACGCCGGAGCCACAACCGGCTACGAGACCGAGCTGTGGGCCATGGCCGACGCGCTTCGTGGCTCGATGGATGCCGCCGAGTACAAGCACGTCGTGCTCGGGCTCATCTTCCTGAAGTACATTTCGGATGCCTTCGAGGAACGCCGCGAGGCGGTGCTGGCCGACTGGGGCGAAGAGGCCGCGGAGGACCGCGACGAGTACATCGCCGAGAACATCTTCTGGGTGCCACAGGAAGCCCGCTGGGCCAAGCTGAAGGCCCAGGCACGGCAGCCGACTATCGGCCAGACCGTGGATCGGGCCATGGCCGCCATCGAGAGGGACAACCCGACCCTGAAGGAGGTGCTCCCCAAGGACTACGCGCGCCCGGCGCTGGACAAGCAGCGTCTCGGCCAGTTGATCGACATGGTCGGCAACATCCGCGTCGGGGACGCCGAATCCCGGTCGAAGGATGTGCTGGGCCGGGTCTACGAGTACTTCCTCTCGCAGTTCGCCAGCGCCGAGGGCAAGCGGGGCGGGGAGTTCTACACGCCGCGCTGCGTCGTCAAGCTCCTGGTCGAGATGATCGAGCCCTATCGGGGGCGGGTCTACGATCCGTGCTGCGGCTCGTCCGGCATGTTCGTGCAGTCGGTCGAGTTCATCCACGCCCACGCCACTGGGAACGCCAACGGCGGGAGCGGGCGCGGCGACATCTCGATCTACGGGCAGGAGTCGAACTACACGACATGGCGGCTCGCCAAGATGAATCTGGCCATCCGCGGGATCGGGGGGCAGATCGCCCACGGCGACAGCTTCCACAACGACCGCCATCCGGACCTGAAGGCGGACTTCATCCTCGCCAATCCTCCGTTCAACGTCTCGGACTGGGGGGGCGAGAGGCTGGCCGGGGACAGGCGCTGGCGCTACGGCGTGCCGCCGAAGGGGAACGCGAACTTCGCTTGGGTGCAGCACATGGTCCACCACCTCGCCCCGAGGGGCGTGGCGGGGTTTGTGCTGGCCAACGGGTCGATGTCGTCGAGCCAGTCCGGCGTGGGCGAGATCCGGAAGAACCTGTTAGAGGCGGAACTCGTGGACTGCATGGTCGCGCTGCCCGGCCAGCTTTTCTACTCGACCCAGATCCCGGCCTGCCTGTGGTTCCTAGCGCGCGGGCGGCGTCGGCGCGGAGAGGTCCTTTTCATCGACGCGAGGAAGCTCGGCCGGATGGTGGACCGGACGCACCGCGAACTCACGGAGGAGGACATCGCGCGGATCGCGGACACTTACCACTCTTGGCGGGCCACCGAGGAGGGGAACGGCTACGTCGATGTTCCCGGCTTCTGCAAGAGCGCCCCGCTAGACCAAGTCCGCAAGCACGGCCATGTCCTCACGCCGGGTCGCTATGTCGGGATCGAACCCCAAGAGGATGACGGTGAGCCGTTCGAGGAGAAGATGACGCGGTTAGTCGCGGAGTTGGGGGAGCAGCAGGCCGAGGGCGCGCGGCTCGATGCGGCCATTTCCGAGAACCTTAGGGCGTTGGGCTTTGGGGGTAGGAGACTGTGAGCTTTCCCGACGAACGGTGCGCCGGTCCTGAGTGGCCGACCGTGGCTGTCAACGATCTGGCTGAGAAAGTCGCGATGGGTCCGTTCGGATCGTCGATCAAGGTCTCGACGTTCGTTCCGAAGGGGGTTCCGATTATCAGTGGGCAGCATCTTCACGGCATCCGAGTCGACGATTCGCCGGGGTTCAACTTCATCACCCGCGAGCATGCCCACCGCCTCCGAAACGCCAACGTACGGCGCGGGGACGTGGTATTCACTCACGCGGGCAACATCGGACAGGTGGCATACGTTCCCGAGTCTTCGCGTTTCGACCGATACGTTATTTCTCAGCGACAGTTCTACCTGCGATGCGACAGCTCTATGGCCATTCCGGAGTTCGTCGCCATGTACTTCGCTTCACCTGAAGGCCGGCACCAACTCCTCGCCAACGCGTCGCAAGTAGGGGTACCGTCCATCGCTCAACCCGTCACCTATCTTCGAACGATCAGAGTTCCGCTCCCTCCGCTCTCCGATCAACGTATCATCGCCCACGTCCTCGGCACATTGGACGACAGGATCGAGTTGAACCGGCGGATGAGCGAGACGCTGGAGGCGATGGCGCGGGCGCTGTTCAAGTCCTGGTTCGTCGATTTCGATCCGGTCCGCGCCAAGATGGAGGGCCGGGACACGGGCCTTCCGCAGTACATCGCCGACCTGTTCCCCGACCGGCTTGTGGACTCCGAGATGGGGGAGATCCCGGAAGGGTGGTTGATCAGAACGTTGGGCGACTTGTGCCACAGGCCGCAATACGGATTCACGGCATCCGCTCAGGGCGAGCCTGTCGGGCCGAAATTTCTGAGGATTACCGACATAAACAAGGCATCGTGGGTGTCGTGGTCGCGTGTCCCGTACTGTAGGGCAACGGACGAGGAGTTCTCGAAGTATCGGCTCAGCAAGGGCGATGTGCTAATTGCTCGGATGGCGGATCCAGGTCATGGAATCGTGGTTGAAGAGGACCTGGAGGCAGTGTTCGCTTCATACCTGATTCGGTTCAGGCCCATTGAGAGTGGCACCGGACGCTTCTTGCAGTATTGGCTGAGATCTGACGCCTACTGGCATCTTGTAAGGGGGCGTGCGACCGGAACGACTCGCCGGAGCTTGAACGCGAAGGTCTTGAGCCAGTTCCCGATGGTGGCTCCGCCCAACGCCGCAGTCGAGGCATTCGCTGGTGTGGTGGGTTCTTGGCGAGGTCGGCTGGTAGCGAGTGTGGGCGAGATGGAGACCCTGGTCGCGCTCCGTGACACGCTCCTCCCCAAGCTCGTTTCGGGTGAGATGCGCGTACCGGATATCGAGATGGCATTGGAATCCGCGACGTGACGCCCACCTCTTCGTTCACCGAGTCGGAGGTCGAAGCCGCCGCGCTCGAATGGCTCGAAGGCCTCGGCTGGAAGGTGGCCCACGGTCCCGACGTTGCCCCGCACGCGGAAGGGGCGGAACGGGCGGACTACACCGAAGTCGTTCTGGAGAACCAGCTACGCGACGCCTTGAACCGCCTGAACCCCGATCTGCCCGCCGAGGCACAGGACGACGCGTTCCGCAAGATCGCTCGCCCCGAAGGCTCGCCTCTGGAAGCCCGCAACCGTGCGTTCCACCGCCTGCTCGTGGATGGCGTGACGGTCGAGTACCGGACCGCCAGGGGCGTTGTGCGCGGCACGCAGGTCTCCGTCCTCGACTACGGGAACCCCGCGAACAACGACTGGCTGGCGGTAAACCAGTTCACCGTCGTCGAAGGCGAGCACGAGCGTCGGCCGGATGTCGTGCTGTTCGTCAACGGTCTTCCGCTGGGCTTGATCGAACTCAAGAACCCGGCGGACGAGAAGGCCACGGTGTGGACGGCCTGGACGCAGATTCAGACCTATAAGGCCGAACTCTCGGATCTGTTCGCCCTGAACGCTGTGCTCATCGCTTCGGACGGCGTCAAGGCGCGCATGGGCACCCTCACCGCCGGGCGCGAGTGGTTCAAGCCGTGGCGCACGATCACGGGGGAGGCGCTCGCCGGCCCACACCTTCCCCAGTTACGGGTGATGCTCGAAGGGACGTGCGAACGCGAGCGGTTCCTGTCGTTGGTCCGAGACTTCATCGTGTTCGAGGACGATGGCAGCGGCAAGCTGGCCAAGAAGATGGCCGGATATCACCAATTCCACGCGGTGGAGACGGCGGTGCTGGAGACCCTGCGCGCGGCGGCGCTGCGGCAGGAACTGAGGTGGGTCGCCGAGCCGGGGGGCCGCTACGAGAACGGCAGACAAGCGGGCGGTGTTCCGGGCGACCGCCGCATCGGAGTCGTCTGGCACACCCAGGGCTCGGGGAAGAGCCTGACCATGGCCTTCTACGCCGGGCGGATCGCCCGCGAGCCGCTGATGGAGAACCCGACGATCGTGGTCCTGACCGACCGTAACGACCTCGACGACCAACTCTTCGGCACGTTCTCCCGCTGCCAGGATCTCCTCGGGCAACCACCGACCCAAGCCGAGAACCGAGCCGACCTGCGCGCTAAGCTGACCGTTGAGTCGGGCGGCGTAGTGTTCACCACCATCCAGAAGTTCTTTCCCGAGGAGAAGGGCGACCGGATGCCGGAGTTGTCCAAGCGCCGCAACATCGTGGTGATCGCCGATGAAGCGCACCGCAGCCAGTACGACTTCATCGACGGCTACGCCCGCCACATGCGTGACGCGCTCCCCAACGCCTCGTTCATCGGCTTCACCGGCACGCCCATCGAACTGGAGGACGCCAACACACGTGCCGTGTTCGGCGACTACATCAGCGTCTACGACATCGAGCGGGCGGTCGAGGACAAGGCCACGGTGCCGATCTACTACGAGAGCCGACTCGCGAGGTTGGCGCTGGACGAGGCCGAACGGCCGAAGATCGATCCCGACTTTGAGGAAGCGACCGAGGGCGAGGAGATCGAGCGCAAGGAGAAGCTCAAGACCAAGTGGGCTCAACTCGAAGCGGTCGTCGGAGCCCCGCACCGCCTCAAGCTCATCGCCCTGGATATCGTCTTACACTTCGAACGGCGGCTCGAAGCCATCGACGGCAAGTCGATGATCGTCTGCATGAGCCGTCGCATCTGCATCGACCTCTACCGCGAACTGATTCGTCTGCGTCCCGATTGGCACCACGAGGACGACGCCGACGGCGAGATCAAGGTCGTGATGACCGGCAGCGCATCGGACCCTCCCGACTGGCAACCGCTCATCCGCAACAAGAAGCGCCGCGAGATTCTGGCGAAGCGGTTTCGCGATCCCGGCGATCCTCTCCGGGTCGTGCTCGTTCGCGACATGTGGCTCACCGGCTTCGACGCGCCGAGCCTACACACCATGTACGTGGACAAGCCGATGCGCGGCCACGGGCTCATGCAGGCGATTGCACGGGTGAACCGGGTGTTCCGGGACAAGCCGGGCGGCCTCGTCGTGGACTACCTCGGGCTCGCGCACGAGTTGAAACGCGCGCTCGCCACCTACACCGAGAGCGGCGGCACTGGCAAGACCACGCTGGATCAGTCCGAGGCGGTCGCCGTGATGCTGGAGAAGTACGAGGTATGCCGAGGCCTGTTCCACGGCTTCGACTACTCGGGGTGGATCGACGGCACGCCTGCCGAACGCACCAGTCTGCTACCGGCGGCTCAGGAGCACATCCTCGCGCAGGAGAGCGGCAAGGAACGCTGTCTTCTGGCCGTGCGCGAACTCTCCCAAGCGTTCGCGCTCGCCGTCCCCCACGAGGAGGCGATACGGATCCGGGACGACGTGGCGTTCTTCCAAGCTGTCCGGTCGGTGCTGGCCAAGCGCGCTGCCGCGGAGGCGCGCACCGAGGAAGAGCTTGACCTGGCCATCCGCCAAATCGTTTCACGGGCCGTCGCATCAGAAGGCGTCGTGGACATCTTCGCCGCGGCCGGTCTTGAGAAGCCCGACATCTCGATCCTGTCAGAAGAATTCCTGGCCGAAGTGCGGGGAATGAAGCGGCGGAACCTCGCGGTCGAACTGCTGCGGAAGCTGCTCGTGGGAGAACTCGCGGTTCGCAAGCGAAGGAACGTGGTCCAGGCGCGATCCTTCGCCGAGATGCTCGATCAGACCGTTCGCCGCTACGCCAACCGGGCCATCGAAGCCGCGCAGGTCATCGAGGAACTGATTCAGCTTGCCCGCGAGATGCGCGAAGCGAACGCGCGCGGCGAGGCGCTGGGGCTCTCCGAGGACGAACTGGCCTTCTACGATGCCCTTGAGACGAGCGACAGCGCCGTGCAAGTGCTCGGCGACGAAACGCTACGCGAGATCGCGCGCGAGTTGGTCGAGACCGTGCGGAGCAACATCAGGATCGACTGGACGATACGCGAGAACGTGCGCGCCAACCTGCGACGGCTCGTCAAGCGGATTCTCAGGAAGCACGGCTACCCGCCCGACAAGCAGGAGAAGGCCGTGCGGACCGTGCTCGAACAGGCCGAAGTGATGTCGGCTAGCTGGACGGCCTAAAGCTGTTCGGTGACTTCAGAGAGGGGCTCTTACGACTTGCTCCCATGGAACAGGCTCGATCTGCTCCACCCATTCCGCAGTCGTCCCGTTTCTGTAGCTCCCCCGATGTTTCAGCAGGCGGACCAACGCCAATTCCTGATACCAGAGCAACAACTCCCTGCGTTGAACGTCGCCCCCTTGCCGGACGACCCGAACACGATCCTCCGGCGTTTCTCATTCGCGTGGACGAAACCGTTCCTCAGTGCCACCAGCGCCGTACATGCGTCCGGCAAGCTGTGTTCCTCTGCGAACCCAGTCAGCGCCTCGTACCTCCGTGGGATATCGGCTGGGATCTTCAGCACCGACAGCAGCTTTAGCAGTTTCTTGGCTCCAGAGAGGGCGTCGTATTCCCCAGCGGTCATCGACCGCTCGGAATCGCCTCCTAGTCCGAGTATTGCTCAACCTCTGACTGTCCGGCCAGCTGTTGTCTGCGCGGCTAGGAAGCCCTTCTCCACCCATCACCCGGCGGGGTTCTCATGAGACGGTTTCCCACACTCCGGCTGCCCACGTTTCTGACCGCCGTCTTCCTCATGCTGGAAGTAACGCCTGTTCACGCGCAGACGACGCTGACCCTGACGGGTGGCGTGAACCGGACCTCCCTGGGCACCGACGCGGACGGTGCATCTCGTGCTCCGGGTTTCGAGTCTCTTCCGAGGATGTCGATCGGTCTCGCCGCCACCCTTCCGGTCTCGGACTGTTTGGGGGGATCCAGCTTGGAGGACGGCACGCTTCGAAGGGTAGACGCCTGGACGTTTCCTAGGGTCATGGCGATGATGGGTAACATGTTCGGCGGGTTTGAGGAGATGCCGCCGGGCGCCAGCTTTGACGCGGACTACGAGATTGCGACGAAGCCGGGCTCGATTTCCGGACGATCAATGTCGGCCTCGCCGCGGGCGCTGGAATCGACATCGGGTTGACCAATTCAATCGATGTCCATCTGGGCTTGCTCTATACCTTGGGGCTCTCCAACGTCTTCGAGGACTTTGGCGGATCGGCGAAGCACCGGGCGCTCACGATTCGGACGGGTCTGGTGTTGCCGACCGGCTGAAGCCGAGAAACGGAAGCTGCTCCGCAACAATGCACAGGTCGCGCTGCCAAACTAGGTGCGCTACCTTGCCTTTGCCTAGTAGACTGCGGCTCATCGCCGCCGCCGGATTTTCTTCACCCATTGATCGAGTGCATCGATATCCGCCCTCAGCTCAGCTGGATCAGGGAAGGGGGCATTGACCGCTGGAGCTTGGTCGTGTCCTGGGAGCCACGCTGAGCACTTCGTCATCCCGACGCCTAGTTCCTTCAAGTCGCTCTCAGAGATGTCGGCGAGTTTCATCGCCCGGTTAGTTTGGATCCCTGCTCCATACCGCTGCACCGTCTCGTTCAGTAGAACCTCTTCTACTCCTCGCTCCCACGCCTCCCGCAGTCTCCCGTAGATCCATGACGCCTCCCTGCGGTACTCGCCATGGTTACCCTGTCGATAGATCTTCTCCGCGCCCTGTAACGCATCCCTCAAGCGACCGACACGCTTCGACACCTTGGTCGCAATCCATGGTAGCTGCTGGGATGACAAACCAGCGCTGATGTGATCTCGGCGCAGATGCTGGTTCCGTACTTCTACTCCCTGCAACTCGGCTGCACTCCTGAGTTCCAAAAGGAACACGATGTCATGCGTGAAGACTACCACCTGCCGCGATTGAGACTCTTCCGCCAAACGCTTCGACACCTGTCTCCGCCAGACGTGGTCTAGCGACGAAACCGGGTCATCGAAGAGGATTGCAGATCGATGGGTTGCCGTCGACAGTTCGGCAAAGAACGACGCAATAGACAAACACCGAGCCTCTCCTTCGCTCGCCACCCTAGATACCTCGACGCCCGGAGCTCGTCGAAGTTGTAGCTTGTGATACAATGCTCCACGGGATCCGCCAGCTACCGCCATCTCTACCTCGACGTGACGAAATCCCAACGCTTCACGCTCCTTCTGGAATGCTCGGGTGAGTTGGTCGGTAACAACGTGTTGAGTAACTTTACTGCTCTTGAGAGTGATGGCGTTGGTATGGGTGTCGGCGATACACTCTTGATAAGCCGCGATTCTCCTCTTGCGCGCAATATCGTCTAAGACTTCACCAACGTAGTCGGACAGGATCAGACGCGCCTCCAATTCCCTTAACTCAGCCCGCACCGACTTGACTTGCGCGCCGTGATCCATTTGTCGGAGCGTTCTAGCTCGATCAGCGAGGTTTCGCATGTGAATATCAATGTCGAGCACAGTCGCCGGCCAATTGGGTCGGTCTTGGGCATCCTGTAGCCCGCCATCGAGAACCCTCTTGACCCATTCCCGGCGCTTCTCCGCTACCCGAAGCCACGAGCGGATCCGCTTCGCCATCTCCGGCTCGTCTGAAGCAACTTCCTGGAGGGCGTCGACCGCACGATCGCCAAGAACGGCCCCTTGGATCTCCCGCAAGTTGGGGAGGTACTCTATTGACGCTCTATCATACTCACTCTGGAGTTCGGAGTTGACGAGCTCATGGAATCGTCGAAGACGGCTCGCACCCTCTTCCGACAGTTCCTGCTGGCAAAGAACGCAGCGAGACTCCGGCTCAGTATTGGGAAAGGCGTTCTCAGGATAAGCGTCAGCAGTGGAGTACTGCTCCGCAGCTCGCCACAGTTGCCTCCAAGCGTCGGAGCCGATATTGGCAAGAGGATGTGCGCGTACAACACTTGCGCGCGATTCGACAAGAGCGCGATGCGCGTTTTCTAGCTTATTGCGCGTCTCAAAGAATGTGTCGATGGTAGTATCAGACAATGCGTCATCAATACGGTTGACGTCCGCCAACAAGATGCCTACACGTTGAGCACGAAAATCGATTGCCTGAGCAGCGCGCTCCGGATCTTCTGTCTGCAAGTCCTTGAGTTTTGCCCTCAGATGTCTAACGCGACTAATGTCGGCATCCGACATGGTGGCGAGTCCCACTATTTCTTCTCTATCGGTGAGAGAGGTTAGGTTCGTGAGTTGGCGATGCACCGCCGTGCCCCTAGGGATCAACGGAATCTGCAGGTTACGTGATTGCAGTGATTTTCTCTCTTGTTCAAGGATCTTTCTGACTCTTCCACACGCCGCAGACAGCTTGTCGAACACATCTAGTCCCAAGGGACGAAAAGCCACATCGGTCTTGTCGGACACATAGACACTTGCACAATGATGATCGAACACGCTGACTCGAGAGAGAAACGAATTCGCCGGGTGGTCATCGCGCCATGCGAGGCTATGCGTTTGCCCATCGACCAAGAATGTTATCGTAGCTGAAGGAGGTGGCAGCGTGGTACCAGACACGACGTTGCCCAGAATCTCTTCGGCATTGCGTGCGTGGCAGGCACGCTTCAATATTCTTGTGTAGCCTGACTTCCCAGCGGCGTTGTCCCCATACACGATGGTCATCTCGGGACCGAAGTGGAGGACCTGATCGGGTGCAAGCGCGTTTACACCAGCGTGATGAGAAAGAGAGAGTAGCGAAACGGATCGATCTCTGTCACTTGGTGGGGGCAGATGTGCTTCTGAAAGAGGAACCGGACCCGCACCATCGCTCAGTCCATACTGTAACTTGCACAGGCGCACCAGTTCCAGAACGTCGGTGTCGTCGAGTACACCTCGGGTAACGAGGCGGCGCAAGGCATCCCGTTGCCATAGGGGACGGCTCGGTGTCCAATCAAGTATCTCTCTAAGGACGTTCATGTTGGGAGCATCCAATCCTGGGGGCAATCAGGGCGGTCGGCAGAGTGTGAACGGTAAACAGGATCGCGATCAACGTCAGTAACAACCGGGAGTGCCAGGTGCTGACCCATCACCGCATCTCCCGCGCCTCCGTCGTCAGCGTCTCCAGCATCTCCATGTAGAACGCGCGCTGCGTCTGCTGGTCCTGCGTCAGCGGGGCGACCACGCCTTCCACCGCCCCGGTCAGGCGGGCGAGGCGGCTGGCCAGCTCGCCGAATTCGCGGCGCAGATCGCGCAGCCTGGCGGCGCGGGGGCCGGCGTCGTCCTCGGCGATGCCCTCCAGCGCCTCCTCGATGCGCGACCCCTCGGCGGCCACCTGGGCTCTCGCCGCGGCCAGCTCCAGCAAAGTGGCTGTCCAGGCTGCCCTTACGTCGACCGGCGCATCGATTCGCGGATCCTCCCGCACCGGAAAACGTTGCGCGGACTCGACGCCCGCAGCCTGCAGGCGCGCGGTATAGGTGCCAGGCACGACCAGCGGGCCCCGTCCGGCCTCCACCTCGTGGCGCATGTCCCACACCACGCGGTTCATCCCCTGCCCCGTGGTCCCGTCCACCGTCGCCACGCGGGCGCCGCTTCCGTCCTCGATGGCAATGCTGACGGTCCCTTCGGTCCCTTCCTCGCCGAGCCAGTAGTCCAGGATGGCGCCGTTGGGCGGATTCTCGCCCTGGTAGTGAACGTCGCCGGCGTGAGCGGCCCCGCCTGCCCGCCGGATCTGGGTGGCGGGCTCGATGGTGAACAGGTGGGCCGGGCCGGCCATGACGTCGGGTGTCAGTTCCTGCAGCGCGTTGATCTGGTCGAGGATCCAGATGCCGCGCCCGTGGGTCCCGAGCACCAGGTCGTTGTCGCGCGGATGGATCACGAGGTCGTTGAACGGGAGCGTCGGCATGCCGCCCCGCAGTTCGGTCCAGTGTTCGCCGCCGTCCATCGTGTAGAAGAGGCCGATCTCGGCGCCGACGAAGAGCACCGAGGCATTGCGCGGATCCTCGCGCACCGTCCGCAGCACGCGCTCGGCTGGCAGATCGCCGGCGATCGAGACCCAGGTCTCGCCGTAGTCGTCGGAGCGGTACAGGTAGTTGGCGTAATCATCGTTGCGGTAGTTGTTCCAGACCGCGTAGACGCGGGCCTCGTCGTGCCGGGAGGGCTCGATGCCGTTCACCCACGCGCCGGGAGGAAGACCGGGGAAGTCGGGCAACGCGGAGGGCTCGTCCGAGTCGGACACGTCGCGGGCGGCCACATCGGTCCAGCGTTCGCCGCCGTCGCGCGAGACGTGGAGGCGCCCGTCGGCGGTGCCGGCGTAGATAAGGCCCTGCCTGAGCGGGCTCTCGGCGACGGCCGAGATGGTGGGATAGTAGGGGACGCCGTCGTCCAGGGAAGGCGTGAGGTCGTTCGGCATCTGCCCCATGACCGGAAGCGTGCGCCGGTCCACGCCGGTGGTGAGGTCGCCGAGCGCCTGCCACGAGTCGCCCTGGTCGGTGGTCTTCCACATGGTCCGCGTCCCCGCGTACAGGGTGGACCCGTCGTGCGGAGAAATGATGAAGGGGCCGTCCCAGTTTGCGGGCTCCATGGCGTTGCCGAGGCGCTGTTCCTCGAAGGTGCCCACCTCCCTCCACGTCTCCCAGTTGCGGCGGCCCGCGATATTGCCCTCGGGATTGCCGGGCCGGATGCTGGTTCGCTGTCCGCTTCGAATATCAATCCGTGATAGTCCCAGATATTGTGATTCCGTATATATGATATAGTTGTTGGTTGTATCCGGTATATTCACGAAGCCGTCGCCGCCTCCGAGGCGGGTCCAGTCGCTGTTGACGATCCCCTCCGTGCGATACGTCTCGCTGGGCCCCATCCACGAGCCGTTGTCCTGAAGGCCGCCATAGACGTTGTAGGGTTCCGCCATGTCCACCTGGACCCGGTAGTACTGGCTCACCGGCAGGTCGGAGATGTAGAGCCAGCTCAGGCCACGATCATAGGAGATCCCGAGCCCGCCGTCGTCGGCCTTCATCACGTGGCGCGAGTCGTCGGGGTTGACCCAGACCAGGCGGTCGTCGCCGTGCAGGCTCTGGGGCGGCACCGTGAAGGTACGCCCACCGTCGTCGGAGAAGGAGTAGCTGTTCACCATGTAGATGCGCTGATCGTCGCTCGGGTCGACCAGGATCTGGCTCGCGTACATGGGCCGGGGATTCCAGTCGCTCATGAACTCCCACGTCTCCCCGCGGTCCTCGGACCGGTAGATGCCGGCGCGCCGCTCGGTGTAGGCGGTGGAGGCGTTGTAGCGGTAGCCCTGCTCGACGCTCGCGTAGACGATGCGCGGGTCGCTCCGGTAGATGGATAGGCCAATGCGTCCCAGGATCCCATCCGGGAGCCCGCGGGCGATCCCCGGGCCCGAGAGTCTGTCCCAGGTGTCGCCGCCGTCCACGCTGCGGTAGAGCGCGCTCCCCGGGCCGCCGCCGTGGAACCCCCAGGGACGGCGCCGCCGCTGGTAGGTGGCGGCGTAGACGATGTTCGGATCCTCCGGGTCGAGCGCCACGTCCACCACGCCGGTGTCCTCATCCACGTGAAGTATGCGCTGCCAGGTCGCGCCCCCGTCGGCGCTCCGGTACAGGCCGCGCTCGTCGTTGGGACCCCACAGGTGGCCCATCGCGGCGACGTAGACGAGATCGGGGTCGTCGGGGTGGAGGGCGATGCGCCCGATGTGCTTGCTGTCGCGTAGTCCCATGTTGGTCCACGACGCGCCGCCGTCGGTGCTCCGGTAGACGCCGTCGCCCCACGACGAACTCTGCCGGTTCGCCCGCTCGCTGGTGGAGGGCGATCGCCCCCACGGAGTGGGTGCCCTCGTTCTCGAAGACGGGCATCAGGGTGATGCCGTTGTCACCGGTCTTGTAGACGCCCCCGGTCGCGGAGGCGACATAGAACTTGATCGGGTCGGACTCCGCCACCGCCAGATCCACGATCCGCCCGCTCATGACGGCGGGGCCGATGTTGCGGGGGCGGAGGGCGCCCAGTTGTTCGGTTGTGACCTGGGCATGAGCGGGAGCGACGCCGGTCATGGGGACTGCGGCGAGAATGCAGGCCAGGAGCCGGCAGCGGAGCCGGTGCGGGAAGCTGGTCGAGGTCCGGTGGGTCAT
The DNA here is from genome assembly GCA_965221785.1 of Longimicrobiales bacterium. Taxonomy (GTDB): domain Bacteria; phylum Gemmatimonadota; class Gemmatimonadetes; order Longimicrobiales; family Gaopeijiaceae; genus BD2-11. Next base: position 1,714,431 of record CBDCSR010000003.1, on the reverse strand, counting down.
CGAAGAGTCCGGTCAAGGGGAGAGAGCGACGCTCACGCGAGCCTCATATTCGGCCGTCGCCCGCAGGCGATCAACCTCCGAACTGCACTCGACCCCGCATCCACCCGTGATCCATGCCGCGGGACCGACGCCTCGCTGTCCGTAGCGGCTCGTCGTCGAATGTTCGATGTTCCGAAGGCGTTCCCTTCCCGGAGGTGTCGATGACACGATCGGTCGTGCTCGTGATCCTGCTCATACCGCTCCTTGCGAGCGGCCGGCCGGCTCTTGCGCTGCAAGGAAACAATTCAGTCGGCGGCCGCGTCGGGACGCTCGGCATGGGAGCCGAGGTTACGGTAGCATTGAACGAGCGAGTGGCGATCCGCGGCGGAATCGGTTTTCTCGGATTCGAGGTCGATGTCACGGAGAGATCCAACCTCGCCAGCAACCGCACGGCCGAGCTGTCCTTGCCGGGCGCGCTCTATACGGTCGGCGTCGAGAGATCGTTCGGGGTCCTCAGGGCGGAAGCGGGTCTGCTGATGAGATCCGCGGATCCGGTCTACGAGATCACGTACGGCAGCGGCGCGTCCATCGACATAGGCGGGGGCTACTACAGGGAGCCGGAGGTCAGCACGCTGACCACGACGCTCGTGTCCGGATCGACCGCGCCCTACGCGCTCCTCGGTTTCACCCCGCAGTTGTCGCCCGGGATCGCCCTTCTGGTGGATCTCGGCGCCGCGTTTCCGCTGGACGCGGGATTCGAGATGTCCGCGACGGGGGATCCGGCGGTGCTCAACTCGTCCGGCTTCCGTGCCGACCTCGAGACCGAGCGACGGGAAGCCGAGGACGACGCCGGCATGTTTCTCAACGTCTGGCCCGTAATCAGCATCGGCCTGCGCTATACGCTGAGGTGAACGGTATGACGCACAAAGGCGGGACACCGCTGGCTCCCGACGAAGTGCTGCGCGTGATGGATGCCGCGCAGGTCATCCACAGGCGGCGGCAGGCGCTCGAGGAGCACGAGGCCTTCGACCGCGACGCCGCGATCCGCGACATCCAGCGCATGTACGAGGAGCTGGGCGACCTCGTGGACAGCGAGACGATCGAGAAGGCGCTCGACGACTACCTCTCCCGGCGCTACGCCTTCACCCCGGCGCCGGAGGGCGTCAGAAGAAGCCTGGCGCTTCTCTACATCCGGCGCGGCCGGATCGCCAGGCGCGTTCTGCTGCCGGCCGCCGCGGGCGCGGCCCTCATCTGGGGGAGCATTGCGGGCGCCGGGATGATGTCCGAGCGAGCCTTCGCGCGCGACGTGCAGGGTCTCAGGGGGGAACTGGCCGGCATCGGCGCGGCGCGGGCCGCCGAACTCGCAGAGCTCGATGCCCTGCTGTCGCAAGGCACGCCGCCCGACCTTCCCGCCGCCGAAGCCGATGAGTTCGCGGCCAGTCTGGCGGCCGCCGGAGTCCGGCTGTCCACCGTCGAGGAGGCCCTCGGCCCCATCGCCCGGGAGGCCACCCGGGAAGATCTCGCTCGCCCTGATCTCGATCGGCTTCGGGAGAGGACCACGGCCGTGGAGGGCGACCTGGAGCTGGCTCGGGCCGGGATCGACCGGGCGGACGCGGCGCTCGCGCGTCACGCCCGCCTGATCGCCCTCGAGGCCGATGTCGTCCGTCTCCACGCCGACGTGCTCGCGGAAGCCGCCGAGGACCTTGTCCGGGAGCGTGCCGGAGACCTCGCCCGCGAGGCCGAGTCCCGTGTCGCCGCCCGCGATGTCACCGGTCTCGACGATGCCGCGCGGCGCTATCGCGATCTGCTCGACGCGGTCTCCACGGAGTACCGCATCGTCGTCACGGGAGGTGTGTGGCGCTATCCGGACAGCACGCGCGACATCCGCAACCACTACCTGCTGGTACAGGCGCTGGGGACCGACGGTGACCCGGTGACGGTGACGATCCGCAGCGAGGAGGACGGCGAGACGAGACGCGTGCGGCAGTGGGGAGAGCGGGTTCCGCGGGAGGTGTACGACCGCGTCGCCGCCGACAGGGCGGACAACGGCATCATCGACGACGAGGAATTCGGCTTCAAGGCCAGAGGGTTCGTCACCGCCGAACGCCGTTACGCCGACGTCGGCCAGATCACGGAGTGGTAGCCGTGCAGACCGGTAGAGACATCCACCGCGGGATCGTCAGGCGCATCCGCCGGGTTCGGCGCGAGTTGGATGAGCGGGAGCGAAGCATCGACGGGCTGCAGGCCGCGCTGGGCGAGGCGGGCGAACGCAGGTGCGCCGCCATTCGTGCGCTGGCCGAGTTCCATCTTCCGGCGATGCGGGAGGACGCCGTGGCGGCCACCCTCGCCGGGATGGAGTCCAGCGTGCGCGCCATCTTCGACGAGAAAAAGGACCGTCTGCGCGAGGTCGAGAGGCGGATTCCCGAGCAGCGCGACGAGGTCGCGGCGACCGAGGCCGCGCTGGCATCGGTGACCGAAGCGCTGAACGAGACCGGCGAAGAGCGGGCCCGGCTGGCGCGCGTCGTGTTCGAGGAACTCCAGGCCATGCCCCGGTGGCCGCGCCTCTTCGAGCGGGCGCGTCTGCTGGAGGGGCGGGTGGCCGCGTCGGAGAAGCGGCACGAGGCGGCCGAGCGCGAACAGGCCGAGAACGCTCCCGCGTACGAGGGCGACGCCCTCTTCTCCTACCTCGCGCACCGGGGCTACGGCACGGCCGGGGCCACCGGCAACGTCCTCACCCGCCGCCTGGACGGCTGGGTGGCTGAGGTGACGCATTACGAGGACGCCCGCGCCAGGTACGACTTCCTGAACGCGCTGCCGGGTCACGCGGCCGCCGTGCTTGAGGAGGATCGCGCGGCCCTCGCCACGGCGCTCCCGCCGCTGGCCCGCCTGGAAGAGGAGGTCATGGACCGCAACGGGCTCACCCCGGTGCTCGCGCGCGGCGAACAGCTCTACGCGGAGCGGGAGGCTGTGCGGAAGTCGGTGCGCGAGGCCGAAGCCGCGCTGCGCAAACTTACCGACGAGCTGGCCGCCCTCCACGACGAGCGCGGATCCTACTACGAGTCGGCGATCGACGGTCTGGAGGCGTTTCTGGAGGGCCGCACGCTGGAGGAGCTGGTCGCGATGGCGCGCGCCACCCGCGATCCGCGAGACGACGCCCTGGTGGCACAGCTGCTCGAGATCGACGGCCGGCTCACCCGGCTGCGCGGGAAGCTCGCAAAGCGCCGGAAAGAGCGCACGCGTCTCGCCGAGCGCCTGGCGGGCCTGGAGGAGATCCGCGACCGCTTCGAGGCCGACGACTGGGACGGGGGGCGGTCCCGCTTTGACGACGGTCTCGACATCAACGCCCTGCTCCTGGGCTTCATCGCGGGGCACCACACTTCCGGGCACGTGCACCGGATGCTGGGGCGCAACCATCATTTCCTTCCGGTCCACAGCTCCGGCGCAGGTGGCTTTGGCGCGGGTGGCTTCGGAGGCGGCGGTTTTTCGACGGGGGGTGGTTTCGGGGGCGGCGGGTTCTCGACTGGCGGTGGCTTCTGACTGCGGGGCGGCGAGCCGGCGATGGCACCGGCGAGGTCAGTCCGGTTTGGCTTGCAGGCTCAGGAGGTCGGCCGCGCGCTCCAGGTCGGCAGGGGCGTTCACGTTGAGGAAGGCGTCCTCCGCGCCTGCGACGGACGCGAGCTGGTCGCGGACAACCACCAACGGGTCGTGCGCGCGCACGAATTCCCCCATGCCGAACCGGCCCGCTGACAGCCATTCCTCCGTTGCCGCCACCAGGCTGACCGGATAACAGGCGCACAGCGGCTCGATGCCCAGCGGGCCGGGGCTGGCCGGCACGGTCGGGCGCGCGGCGTGGAAGTCCGTGGCAAGGCGCGCCACCAGGGCCGGCGGCACCAGGGGCAGGTCGCACCCGAGCAGGAAGACCCCCGCGTCCCGCCGCTCCCGCGCCCACGACAGGGCCGCGTGCAGCCCTCCCAGCGGGCCAGCGCCTGGCGTAAGGTCCGCGCGGACGGACACGGTCGCGGGGAGAGGGCTGGTCGGCAGATCATCCACCCGGTTGGCGATCACCCCGGTTTCCAGGCCGGCGGCCCGCAGGATGGCCAGCGCGCGCTCCAGCAACGTCACCCCGGCCAGCCGCGCCCTCCCCTTGGGGCTGCCGTAGCGGCGGCTCTGCCCCCCCGCCAGCACCACCCCGAAGAGCCCGGGATGGGGCCGGTCCAACCCGCTCAGGTGCGCACCCGCGCGCGCCCCGAATACACGTTGAACCCGGTCGCGCGCGTGAACCCCACCAGGGTGACGTTGAAGCGCCGCGCCAGCTCCACCGCGAGCGAGGAGGGCGCGCCCACCGCCGCCACCACCGGCACCCCCGCCATTGTGGCCTTCTGCAGGAGCTCGAAGGACGTCCGCCCGCTCACCAGCACGATGCGATCCGCGAGCGGCAGCCGCCCGGCAAGAAACTCCCGCCCGATCAGCTTGTCGAGCGCGTTGTGCCGCCCCACGTCCTCGCGCAACCCGAGCAGCCGGCCCTCCACGTCGAACAGCGCGCTCGCGTGGATGCCCCCGGTCTTCTCGAAGACGGGCTGGGCGGCCCGCAGCGCATCCGGCAGACCCGTCAGCACATCCGCCGGCACCGTGAGCGTCCCGTCGGCGATGGGCGCGCACCCCTGCACCTCGATCGCCTCGAGCGACGCCTTCCCGCACACGCCGCAACTGGAGGTCATGTAGAAGTTGCGGTTCAGGAGACCGGCATCGAAGGATGCGTCGGGAGCCAACCGCACTTCGAGCTGGTTGTACTCCTGCTGTTCGTCCCCGGAGCAGTAGCTGATCTCCTGGATGTCGCGCCGATCGGCTACCAGGCCCTCGGCAAAGAGGAACCCGGCCGCGAGTTCGAAATCGTCCCCCGGCGTGCGCATGGTGACCGACACGCTCCTCGTCCGCCACTCGTCCCCATCGGCGAAGCGCACCCGGATCTCGAGAGGTTCCTCGACGGCCACGACGTCCTGGCGCGTGCTCGGATTTCCCTCGCGCAAGCGCGTGACCCTGAGACGTGTGATGCGGCGGCGCGGAACGATCATGGCGTAAAGTCATCCGCCCCGGCGGGGACGGTCAAGCAGCCGGACGCGGCGCGCGCAGAACGCGAGCCTCGATCCGGGCGGCAACTCCGGCGCTGGAGAACTCGCGGCAGTGGCCGACGCACGTCTGCGGCTCCGCACTTGCGGGACCCCGGAAAAGCCGGGCAAGTTGGCAGGTACAATCCGGACCCGCAGTCCCCGAGAAAGGAGCTCCATCATGAAGAATCTGACCCTGTCCTGGCGCGCCGTCGCGCTTCCGGTCCTCATCCTCGCCGCGACGTCGGCGCTGGGCGGCGTGGTACTCGCCGGGGTGTCCAGGACCGCGGACGAGGTGGCGAGCGCCGCCTCCAGCTTCGTCGCCACCCTGGACTCAGAGCGCCGCGACCGGGCCATGTACCCCCTCGGGGACGCGGAGCAGTTCAACTGGCACTTCGTCCCGAGAGAGCGCAACGGGCTCCCGCTGAAGGCGATGACGCTCGCGCAGCGCACGGCCGCCCATCAGCTGCTCAAGTCGGCGCTGAGCACCCAGGGGTACCTCAAGGCCAACAGCATCATCGAACTCGAACGGGTTCTCGGCGTCATCGAGGAACGCGAGGAGTTCCGCGATCCGGAGGACTATTACTTCACCATCTACGGGTCCCCCTCGGCCGACGAGCCCTGGGCCTGGCGCTTCGAGGGGCATCATCTCTCGATGAGCTTCTCCTCCCTGGGAGATGAAACCCTGGTCATGGGCCCCGCCTTCATGGGAAGCAACCCGCACACCGTGTCCTCGGGCCCCAAGGCCGGGCTGCGCGTGCTCGGTTCCGAGGAGGACCTCGCGCGCTCCCTCGTGATGATGCTCTCCTCGGGCCAGCGCGGGTCGGCGGTCATCGCCAGCGAGGCCTACGACGACATCATCACGGGGGCCGAGCGCACCGTGGATCTCGCGTACGAGGGGATCCGGGCCTCCGCGCTCAACGACGCCCAGCGGGCGCAGCTCGACCGGCTGATCGGCGAGTACGTGCACAACATGGACGACGAGTCCGCGAGCCGCTGGATGGAGCGCATCGCCGCGGGCTCCGACGACGAACTCTACTTTGCCTGGGCGGGCGTCATGGAGGCGGGCGAGGGCCACTACTACCGTGTCCATTCGCCGGAATTCCTCATCGAGTACGACAACACCCAGGGCAACGCCAACCACGTGCACTCGGTGTGGCGCGATCTGCGGGACGACTTCGGCGGGGACGTGCTGCGGGCGCACTACGAGCAGGCCCCGCACCATAACGAGGCGCCGCACGACCATCCCCATCGGTAACGGGAACCGGATCTCGACCTCGCGCAGGGGAAAGACCGCGCGGCGGGCATAGCCCGAGCCGCTGACACAGACCCACTACCGGTAGGGGGAAGCCTGCTACCGGTAGTGGGTTTGTTCACTCCCCTCCCGGCGGCGGCACATCGACCGCGGCGAAGTCCGGCAGATCCTCGGGCCCGCGGGGGCCGATCCTGCCCTTCGAGGACGCAAGCAACCCGGCCGGGTCGTACGCCACGCCGTCCTTGAACACCATGCGCACATTGCGGGTGTTGCGAATGTCCTCCAGCGGATTCCCTTCGAGGATGACCAGGTCGGCGATCTTGCCGGCTTCGACGGTGCCCAGGTCGCCGTCCACCCGCAGGGCCCGCGCCGCGTTGATGGTGGCGAACCGGAGCACCGCGGCCTCGGGGATGCCCGACTTCACGAAGAGCGCCAGCTCCCGGTGCACCGAGAACGGTGAGAAGAACTCGCCGGTGGACGGGTGGTCGGTTCCCATCGTGATCAGGTGCCCGCCCCCCATGTCGTAGAAGCGCTTGATGAGCCGCTGCTTGACGTTGTAGATGCGCTCGAACTGCTCGCTCACGCGCCGGGGCTCCGCGGCCAGGCGCTCTTCGACGAGGTCGCGGGCGTACGGGGTCAGGTAGCTCATCTCGTCCGCGAAGGGCTCGAAGATGTCAGGATCGCGCCCGCCCGAGTATCCGTACGCGCTCATCGTCGCGTTGTAGTTGACGCCCTCGTCGAGGTAGAGCTGGACGACGCGCTCGAACTCGGGCATGTCCGGGGTCATCCCCTCGAAGGAGTCGTAGGCGGAGCGCTCCGCCGGCATGGCGTCCCCGCCCATGAAGTGCTCGATGCGGTCGATCCCCATGTGGATGGCGTCGAGCGGGTTGACCGAGCCCAGGAAGCCTGAGCCCAGGTGGCCGGTCACGCTGAGGCCGTGGTAGTGGGCCCGCTCGATCAACGCCTCCAGCTGCGGGGCCCGGATGGTCTTGGCCTTGAAGCCCGCCACCCCCTCCTCGACCAGCGCGTCCACCTGGCGGTGGACCTCCTCGTCCGTGAAAAAGGGATCCCACCCCACCCGCGACGAGCCGAAGTAGGGACCGGACCGGAGCAGCCGCGCGCCCACCTGCTCGCCCGACTGCAGGCGCTCCTGGAGGGCTCGCATCCTGTCCGGGCTCGCCTCCCCGTTCGGGAAGGTGCTGGTCACCCCGTTGGCCAGGAAGAGCGCGGGATAGACGGTGGTTTCGTCCACGCGGCCCTCCCCCAGCAGGTCGAGGTGGAAGTGGGCGTGGAGGTCGAGCATGCCGGGGAGGATCACCTCCCCGTCCCCGACCTCCACTACGGTGGCCCCTGCCGCGACCGCCTCCGACGCAGCCACGGCGTCCACCGCCCGGAAGCGCCCGTCCGCGACTACGATCCCCGGGTTGGACACGACGTCGTTTCCGGTCCCGTCGAAGAGGCCGCCGCCCCAGACCACCGTCACATCCGACGCTGCGGGCGCCTCCTCCCCCGCGGGCGTGCATGCCGCGGCGACGAACGCGAGGAAGGCGCAACCCAGCGCCGCGCGCCCCGCGACGATTCCGTATGCCCTGAACCCGATCATGGTGCGTACTCCTGAAGACTGTTTCGATCTAGCCCGAGATGTTGACGTTGTTGTTCACCTCGATGTCGGGCAGCGGCATGCAGCTGTAGGGCTGGAAGCTGTTGCCCTTGTGGTTCACCCCCTGCGGGAACTGGATGTTGTGGCGGATCATGTCGCTGTGCCAGTGGCCCTCCAGGAAGAAGGTGCGCTTCCGCTCCTCCAGGATGGTCTCCAGCATGTCGTCGACCTCGCTCATCCGGATGTGGGGAATCCCGTATACGTCGCGCACGCGGTTGAGCGCGTCGAGGGCGTCCTGTCCCATGCGCGCTTCGGCGATGATGAATTGCGCCTCCCGCCAGGACGCGATGGGAATGGGATCGTCGCGCGCCGTGTACTTGAGCTGGTCCCACTGGTCGGTTTCGCCGTCCTGGCCCTTGCGCCCGGTGTTCGCGACCGGCACGCGCGGATCGGGCATTCCCGCAACCTCCACGTTGCGCCACGCGAAGCCCACCGACAGGTAGTCCGTCTCGGTGCGGTTGTAGGTCGAGTTCTCGCGTCGAATCTGCGCGGTCGAGTATTCCGCGTTGCGCACGAAGCCCTCTGGAACCTGATCGGCGTCCGCGGCAGCCTCCGAGAGATTCCCCAGATGCAGGTTCACCCGCGCTCGCCCCACCCTCGCCATGTTGACGATGGAGGGGTCGGAGGCCTGGCCCATCGCGGTGGTGAAGCGGTCCGCGGCGAGCGCCAGCACTTCGCGCGGCTGCATGAGCGGCCCGTTGTCGAGCGCCATCTCGCAGTAATTTTCGCCCAGATGCACCAGGCTGTAGCCCGCGTACGCGTTCAGCGTGCCGAGGACGTTGGATTTGTCGGGAACGTCCGCGTCGCTGAACTCGTTGATGCGGCGCACGGCGTCCTCGGCCAGGAAGCGGGCCCTCTGGAAGGGCGTGTAGTAGCCGTAGTTGGTGGCCGCCCGGGAGGTGGAGCATGCTCCCGATGTGGCCCGGATCTCCGTCTCTCCGCGCCAGCCCCAGACGTTGGAGCTCAGGAAGAAGTTCGAGGCGATGAACTCGCCCGTGAGAAAGGCGTTGGTGGGAACCAGGGTGTTGAGAGCGCACTCGAACTCGCCCAGGGCGCTGATCATCATGGTGCCGGCCAGGGCGGGATCGTCGAGAGCCGCGTCCTCGACCTGCCCGGGAATCTCCACCTCCAGAAGGGATTCGCAGGCTACCGTTCCCGCGAGCAGAATGCCGCTCAGGATCGCGATCGCCCGGGGACCGCTTCCCTGCCGGCGCGCCCGGCGCCGGCATCCGATAGATGTAGTGTACCGTCTCATTGTCGTCACCTCGTGCCCCTGCGGACTGGATTCGCTGCTTCGAAGGTCGATCATCGTTCCACCTCCCTCAGAAGCTCAGGCGCACGTTCGCCGTGAAGCTGGCGAACGGCGGCATGACGGTCTGCTGATCCGCGCGGATGTTGCCGGTGCTGCGCAGCTCCGCGTCCCAGGACCATCTCCCTCCGAATCCCCCCGGAGGCATCACCCGGCCATCGCGCCAGGTGCCCCATCCGTGGGCCTTGGTCCAGAGCATGGCCATGTTGCGCGCGGACACGCTGATGACTCCCCGGGAAGCCCCTATGTGGGTGAGCAGGTCCCCGGGAATGCTGTGGCTCGCCCCGACCTCCCGGAGGCGCAGGAATCCGCCCTCGTGGAAGCCCATGGTGTTGTTCTCGTACTGGCGCCGGGCCTGCACCTCGGGAATGCAGCGGCAGATCACGGCCTCGGTGACGCCGATGTTGTGCGCGGCCCGGAGCTCCGAATTGAAGTTCCAGTGGCCCCCGTTGCCCTCGATGCGCGCGTAGAGGCGCAGGTCGTTGATGCTGAAGCTGTTGGTGATGCCGACCTGCCAGGTGGGCGTGGACGGGGCCCAGTGCACGTCCGGCGCGCCCGCGCAGTCCACGCCGGAGCCGCCGGAGTCGATGCCGCCGACACCGGTTCCGCCGTCGCACATCGCCGAGGTCACGAAGCCGCCGGCGTCGATCTGTGCCGACAGCACGCGCTTGGCGAAGAAGGCGCCGATGGAATAGCCCTCGTAGTGGGACTGCTGGCCGCCCGCCGGAACGAACGACAGTCCGCCGAGATCCTGGATCTCGTTGTTCATGGTGGCGAACTGGCCGCTGATGTCCCAGTTGAAAACCGAGCCTTCGACAGCTCGGAAGTCGACACCGACCTCGTTCCCCCAGGCCTTCACCTCGGCCAGGTTCACAATCTGGCTCCCGGAGAAGCCCGTGGACGTCGGAACCGGACGCTGAACGATGGCGTCCTTGATGGTGCGGTCGTAGCGGCTGACGATGAGTTCCAGCCGTCCGTCCAGCAGGCTCAGGTCGAAGCCGTACTCCAGCTCCTCCCCGCGCTCCGGCTTCAGCTGCGGGTTGCCGAAGGAACCGGGGAGCAGGCCGGGCTGGTCGCCGAAGCCCACGCCGGGGACGTAGAGGCGCGCCGCGTCGAAGGTGCCGGGCTGCTGTCCGGCGGCGCCCCAGGCCGAACGCAGCCGCAGCTGTTCAATCCAGCCCACGTCGAAGAAGTCCTCTTCGCTGACGACCCAGGTGGCGCTGAACTTGGGGTAGACGGCGGCGTCGAAGTCGGCCCCGAAGGCGCTGTTGTCGTCCCCCCGCACAGCCGCGGTCAGGAAGATGCGGTTGTTCCAGTCCAGCTGCTGCTGGACGTAGGCACCCAGGGTGATGTTCTCGGTGAAGTTCTCACCGCTGTCGCGATCGGCGCCGCCGCTCACGGTCGTAATGGGCACGGCCGGGAACTCGGAGCCCTCGGCTTCGATGATGGAGGTCTGGCGCTGGTAGTACTGCACGCCGACCGAACTCGTGAGCCGGAGGCCGGGACGCACATCGAGGAATGCCGATCCGCTGTAGTCGAGGGTGGTGAAGCGGTTGGCGATGCGCGCAACGTCCTTCACGCCGAGACCGCGCCGTCCCCAGAAGTGCGAACGGCCCTCGGGCTGGCGCGGGATCAGTACCCAGTCGACCGCCTCGCCCCGGTCCATCCCTACGGAGAGCCGGTGCGTGGTCCACTCCGCCGGGTTGTATCCCAGCTCGAGGCTGGTGGTGATGCGGTCGTTGTCGGCCCGCGTGACGTGCTTGGACCACTCCTCGGGGGGCGCCACCATGAACCCGCGCTGCGGCGTTTCGATGGTGCTCGGGAATCCCCAGATGATGCCGCTGAAGGGCTCGGCGCCGAACCCGCCCCGGTTCTGGGCGAGCCGCACCCGGTTCTGCATGTATCCGGTGCTGGTCCTGAGCGAGACATCCTCGGAGAGCACCAGGTCCAGGTTGACCCGGGCGTTGAGTCGGGTGGCGTAGTCGTAGCCCACGATGCCCTCGTCGTCGTCCCAGGAGAGCGACGTATAGTAGCGAACGTCCTCGGTGCCTCCCCTCAGCCCCAGGTTGTAGCCTTGCTGGAGGCCGTTCCGGAAGATGGGCGGGCGTCCCGCGTCGATCTCCTGCTGCACCAGGTTGAAGCCCTCGAGCCGCCCGCCGCCGGCGCTTCTGCGCCACTGGAGACCGTTGGCGCACGCGAGCGCGTCCAGCGATGCCGGGTTGTCGTAGCAGGAGTTCGGATCCCCGCCCGCGCGGCCCGCCGCATTCTGGAGCCAGTTCGCCCCGCTGCGCACGCTGATGTCGAATCGCGGCGCGCCCACCGCTCCCCGCTTGGTGATGATCTGGATCACGCCGTTGGAGGCCTCGGTGCCGTAGAGTGTGGCCGCCGAGGGCCCCTTGATGACCTCGATGCTCTCGATGTCTTCGGGGCTCAGGTCGTTCAGGCGGCTGACCCGGGCCCCGCCGCGCACGCCCGGCCCGCCGCGAGGGTTGGAGTCCATGCGGATGCCGTCGATGTAGACGATCGGGTCGTTGCCGAGCGACATGCTGGTGGTGCCGCGGATGCGGATCGGCGACCCGGTGCCGACCTGGCCGGCCGACGGCAGCATGATCATGCCGGGGGTGCGCTGGGCCAGGAGCGTCTGGACGTTGGTGACCGGCGCGACCTCGAGCACGGCGGCCGCGTCCACCGTCTCCACCACGTTGCCGATGGCCCGCCGCTGGGTTCCTCCGGCGGTGCCGGTGACCACGATCTCGTCGAGCGCGAGCGCCTCCTCGCGCAGCGACACGTTGATCTCGGTCGCCAGGTCGGCGGTGACGGTGGCGGTCACGTTCTGGGTGCCGAAGCCCAGGCTTTCGAAGGCGACCTCGTGGCTGCCGGCGGGGACGCTCAGGATGTAGCGCCCGTTCTGGTTGGTGGCGGTGCCCAGGTCAAGTCCCTGGATGTAGACCTGGACTCCGGCGAGGGGTTGGAGGGTTTCGGCGTTGACTACCTGGCCGACGAGATTGCCCGTTTGGGCGGCGGCGGACGTGCCGGAGGCAAGGACCACAGCCAAGGCTCCGGCCAGGCAGGCAAGCGCCCGTGCCAACGGACGAAACTTACCCATGAGTACTCCTCTGGAGGCGCGTTACTGCCGAGTGAGCCGCCAGGAGGTGGACCCGTCGGAGAAACGGATCGCGTGGACCAGCTGCCTGACGGGGGTCCATATTTTCCGAGAACGCCTCCACGGTGATTCTACGACTCGTGTCAAAGGTCGGCCAGTCGCCGGGTGGCCGGCGCAGAACACCGGAGGCGCGGCCCCGCTCTCCGGATTGGACACGCCCCCCGGCGAGCGTCAGTATCAGAGAGGCGGGGTGATGCAGGCCCCGCCCGTCCATGCCGATCCGGGAGGTGGCCGGTGGCGCCAGCAGCGGGAAGCGGGGGCGGCCACCGGTGGTGGTCGCTGGCGCTGGTGGCGCTGGTCGGGGTCGGGTGCACGCCCGGAGACGGCCGCTCCGCCCTCTCGACCCGCGAGATCCTGCTCGACCCGGCACTGCCGGTGTGGAGCGAATCCGCCCCCGACACCTTCGTGGCCCGCGTCGAGACCGGCACCGGCGACTTCGCCATCGAGGTGGTGCGGGCCTGGGCGCCCGTCGGGGCCGACCGTTTCTACAACCTGGTGCGCCACGGCTACTACGACGACGCGCGCTTCCACCGCACCGTGCCGGATTTCATCGTGCAGTGGGGGCTCGCCGGCGACCCCGAGGTCACGGCCGCCTGGATCGGCGAAACCATCCCGGACGACGAAGCGGTGGTGGCCAGCAATGTGCGCGGCACCGTCGCGTTCGCCTTCACGGAGCCGCACACCCGCACCACACAGGTGTACATCAACCTCGTGGACAACAGCCGCCTGGATGCGCAGGGCTTCCCGCCCTTCGGCCGGGTGGTGGAGGGGATGGAGGTTGTGGACCGCATCTACCCGGGGTACGGCGAGAGCTCCGGGGGCGGGCTGCGTCGCGGCGACCAGAGCGCGATCGTGGCGGGTGGCAACGACTATCTCGACCGCGAGTTCCCGATGCTCACCCGCCTCCTGAAGGCCACGGTGGAGCGCGGCTCGAAGGAGTGACAATGAAATCCATACGGGTGAAGGACCGCCCGACCGGCGCGCGCCCGTGGCTGCAGCGGGTGCTGCCGCTTGCGGTGGTGGCCGCCTCCGCCTGCGTCGTGGGTGCCCCCGGGCCCGCGCGCAGCACGTCACAGGGCGAGATCACGCGTCCCGAACTGGAAGAGATTCTGAGCGAGAGCGCGTACCAGGCGGTCGAACAACTGCGCCCATCGTGGCTGTTCTACCGGCGCACCCCCACCATCTCGAATCCCAATCCGGAGCCGGCCGTGTACGTCGACCAGGCCAAGCTGCTCGCGCTGGACGACCTGCGCAGCATTCCCGTGCAGGACGTGGAACGGATCCGCTTCCTCTCCTCCCGGGACGCGACCACGATCTACGGGACCGGCCACATGTGGGGCGCGATCGTGGTAACCACGCGGCGGCCCGGCGGGCAGGCCTGACAGGCGTCAACCAAAGAGCAACGTGCCGGACCTTGACCTGACCCTCCTGCCTGTGGATCTTCAGAGCCAGTTGAGAATGAGTCTCATTTTATGCCAGCGTGCTCAGCGCGCGCCTGGCGCCACACGCAACGAGACTCACCACAGGAAACGGAGGAAGCATGTCCCGCAGTCACACCGTAACGCTCGCCCTTGTCATGATTCCGCTGCTGTCGGTCGGCTGTGCCGGGGATGGCGATACGGCGGAGTCCGAACCCGCCGCCGTTGAGTCCAGCGAGGCCATGGGCGGTATGGATGCCGCCGATGCAATGGCCCTCTCCAACCCCAACCTCGCCACTGAAGACGAACTGACCGCGGTCCCCGGGATGACGGCGGACGCAGCCGCGGCGGTTGTCGGCGGACGGCCCTACCTGCGCGTAGCGGATCTGCACGCGGTGCTGGCGGGGGCGATCGGAGAAGAGGCGGCGCTTGAGGCTTACCGTGCGCTCTGGCTGCCGATCAACCTCAACGACGTGACGAACGACGAGATCCTGCTGATTCCGGGCGTGGGGGACCGGATGGCGCACGAGTTCGAGGAGTACCGCCCATACGTGGGTATGGACGAGTTCCGCATGGAGATCGGGAAATACGTGGACGAGGAAGAGGTGGAACGGCTCGCACGGTACGTGTACGTCCCGATCGACCTGAACAGCGCCACCCGCGAAGACATCATGGCGGTTCCGGGGATGAGCGAACGCATGGCCCACGAGTTCGAGGAGTACCGCCCGTACACCGACCTGGACCAGTTCCGGCGCGAGATCGGGAAGTACGTGGACGAGCACGAGGTCGCGCGGTTCGAGCGCTACGTAACGTTGAACTAGACGGATCGGGGCGCGGGCGGGCGGGGCGCCGGCTTCGTCGACCCCGCGGCGTCAAATGCGGATGATCCGCGCAATCGTCTTCTGGCTGCACCTCGCTGTGGCCGCGGCCGCCGGGCTGGTCATCCTGATGTTGGCGGCGACCGGGGTGATTCTGTCGCTGGAGGAGACGGTGACGGGGCTTGCGGAGCGACGACACCTGGTGGCCGCGCCCGAAAGTGCGGAGCGGCTGCCCCCGGAGGAGATCGCGGTGGCGGCCGGGTTCACGGCGACTTCGCTGAGCTATCGTTCGGATCCGCGCGCCCCGGTGCGCGTCCACGAGGGGCAGGACCGGTACGCCCGCGTCAATCCGTACACGGCGCAGGTGCTGGCAACGGGACCGGGCAGAATCGAGCGGTTTTTCGAGAGCGCGCACAACTGGCACCGCTGGTTCAACGTTTCGGGAGGCTCGGTGCGTCGTGCCCGGGCTCTGACGGGGGCGGTCAACGTGGCCTTCCTCGTTCTGCTGGTAACCGGACCGATCCTGTGGATTCCGCGGCCCGTCACGCGGCGGTCGCTCGCGAACGTGATCCTTCTGCGGCCCGGGACGAGAGGCGCCCGGCGCGACCTCAACTGGCACCAGGTGGTCGGGATCTGGTCTGTCCTGCCACTGGCCGCGATCGCGGCAACGGGGGTCGCCACTTCGTATCCGGCTGTGGGAGATCGGGTCTATCCGATGGTGGGCAACGCGGTGCCCGCCGGGGCATGGGCGGCCGCATCAGCGTCCAGGGGGATGGGGGTTGACGGGGCGGTGATTTCGGACTCGGCCCGTGTGCCGGAGCCGGACCTCAGGGCCGTGCTCGCCACCGCGGAGGCATGGGCGCCGGGGTGGCGGACCTTGATCCTGAACCTGCCGCGCCCCGCGGACAGCGAGGTGCGCGTCGAGGTGCGGGGAGGCCGCGCAGGCCAGCCTCACAGGACCGGCTTTCTCACCCTGGACGCCGCCTCCGGCGCCGGGCGCGCATGGGCGTCCTTCGCCGACGATTCGCCCGCACGGCGCGCGCAGCAGTTCCTGCGGTACGCGCACACGGGGGAGTACTGGGGGCTGGGGGGCCAGCTGCTGGCAGGACTCTTCTCGCTGGCCGCCACGCTGATGGTGTGGACCGGCCTTTCGCTGGCCGTGCGCCGGCTGCGACGCTTCGTCAGGTTGCAGCGGGCGCCGCGAGGATAGAGCCTCTTTCAGAGTCTCCGTCCGTTACCAGCGCGCCCGGCTGCAGATGTCCTCGGCGACCTGCCCGGCGAACGCCTCGCGCTCCATGACCACCTGCTTCCTGCCCGCGCCGCGCCTGCGTACCGCCACCGTCCCCGCCTCGGCTTCGCGCTTCCCCACCACCCCCATGTAGGGCACCTTCTTCACCTCCGCCTCGCGGATGCGGTACCCGAGGGTGTCCTGGTCGTGCAGGTGGGCGCGCACCCCCTTCGCGCGCAGGATGTCCACCAGCTCGCGGGCGCTCTCGCTCCACACCTCCGAGACCGGGAGGACGCGTACCTGCTCCGGGGCCAGCCACACCGGGAAGGCGCCCGCGTAGTGCTCCACCAGCCCGCCGATGAAGCGCTCCATCGACCCCAGCATGGTGCGGTGGATGACCACCACGTTGTGGCGCTGGTTGTCGCTGCCCACGTAGTCGAGACCGAAGCGCTGCGGCATGAGAAAGTCGAGCTGGAAGGTCGGCCCCTGCCACTTCCGCCCGAGCACGTCCACCAGCAGGATGTCCACCTTGGGACCATAGAAGGCGCCTCCGCCCTCGTCGACCTCGTACGCCTGACCGCGTTCCTCGAGCACGGCCGCGAGCGTCTCCACCGCTGAATCGTAGACCGCGGGGTCGCCGATCGCCTTCTCGGGACGAGTCGAGAGCGCCACCTCGAACTCGTAGCCGAAGACGCCCAGCAGGTACGCAACCAGGTCCAGCATGCGATGGTACTCGCCGCTGATCTGATCCTCGCGCACGAAGATGTGGGCGTCATCCTGTGTGAACGACCTCACCCGCAGCATCCCGTGCAGCGTACCCGTGCGCTCGTAGCGGTAGCAGGTGCCGAGTTCCGCATAGCGGAGTGGGAGATCCCGGTAGGAGCGGTTCCGGGAGCGGTAGATCATGAAGTGATGCGGGCAGTTCATCGGCTTCATGCGGAAGCGGTGCCCCTCGTCGGCCATCGGCGGGAACATGTCTTCGCTGAAGACCTCCAGGTGCCCGGAGATGCGGTACAGTTCCTCGCGCGCGACGTGCGGGCTGTAGACCAGCTCGTAGCCGTGCTCGAGCAGCGTCGTCTTCAGGAACTCCTCCACCGTATGGCGCACCAGGCCCCCGTTCGGATGCCAGAGGACCAACCCGGACCCGACCTCCTCCTGGATGCTGAACAGGTCCAGCTCCCTGCCGAGTATGCGGTGATCGCGCCGGCGGGCCTCCTCCAGCCGCTCCAGATGGGCATCCAGCGCCTTCCTGCTGAAGAACGCGGTGCCGTAGATACGCTGCAGCATCTGCCGGTTTTCGTCTCCCCTCCAGTAGGCGCCCGCCGTGGAGAGCAGCTTGAAGTGCTTCACTTCCCCGGTGGAGGGCACGTGCGGCCCTCGGCACAGGTCCAGAAAAGGGCCGTCCTCGTAGACCGTGATCACCTCGTCGTCGGCCATCTCCTCCAGCCGCTCCAGCTTGAGCGGGTCATCGGCGAAGAGTTCCCTGCCCTCTTCCTTGCTGATGCGGCGGCGCTCGAAGGGGAAGTCGGCGGCGACCACCTCGCGCATGCGCTCCTCGAAGGCCTCCAGGTCTTCGGGCGTGAAGGGTTCGTCCACCTCGAAGTCGTAATAGAAGCCGTCCTCGATCGAGGGGCCGAAGCCGATACCGGCGCCGGGACGCAGCTCGCGCACCGCGGTGGCCAGGACGTGCGCGGCCGAGTGGCGCAGCACGGGGAGCGCGTCGTCGTCCCGGCTGGTGAGGATGCGTACTTCGGCGCCCGGGGAGACCGGCCGAGCCAGGTCGACCACCTCGTCGTCGACCACCGCCGCCAGGGCGGCGCGGGCCAGTCCGGGGCCGATGCCGGCCGCGATGTCGGCGGCGCTGCTGCCGCGCGGCGTCTCGACGGCGCTGCCGTCGGGGAGCTGCACCTGGATGGATTCGTCAGCCATCGGTCATCTGGAGGGTTGCGGGGATTCGGATGCTTCGGGACAACGGTCGCCGAACATACACGGCGGAACGCGAATTGTGCGCGCCGCCGACAAAACGGCAAGGAGCCCGGACGACCATCGCCGCCCGGGCTCCTGGATGTCGACCGGACCAGACGCCGGCCGCGCGGGTCGGGGCTAGTACATGCCTCCGCCCATGCCCTCCATGCCGGCGCCGGCACCGGCGGGCGCCTTCTCCTCCTCGGGCTGCTCGACCACCACGGCTTCGGTGGTGAGCATCAGGCCCGCGATCGAAGCGGCGTTCTGCAGCGCCGTCCGCACCACCTTGGTGGGATCGATCACGCCGGCCTTCACCAGGTCCTCGTAGGTGTCGGTCTGGGCGTTGTAGCCCCAGTTGGTGTTCTCGTGACGCCGGATGTGCTCGACCACGATCGAGCCCTCGGCGCCCGCGTTCTCCGCGATCTGGCGGAGGGGCTCCTCGAGCGCCCGGCGCAGGATCTGCACGCCGACCTGCTCGTCGTGCCGCTCCAGCTCCAGGCCGTTGAGCGCGCCCTGGGCCCTCAGCAGCGCCACGCCGCCACCGGGGACGATGCCCTCCTCGACGGCCGCGCGGGTCGCGTGCAGGGCGTCCTCCACCAGAGCCTTGCGCTCCTTCATCTCGGTCTCGGTGGCCGCGCCCACGTGGATCACCGCCACGCCGCCAGCCAGCTTTGCCAGCCGCTCCTGCAGCTTCTCGGTGTCGTAGTCGGAGGTGGACTTGTCGATGGCCACCTTGATCTCGTCGATGCGGCCCTTGATCTGGTCGGCCATGCCGGCCCCGTCGATCACCGTGGTGTTGTCCTTGTCGATCACCACCCGCTTGGCGCTGCCCAGGTCTGAGGAGACGGCGTTCTCGAGCTTGAAGCCGACTTCCTCGGAGATCACCTGGCCGCCCGTCAGGATCGA
Organism: Longimicrobiales bacterium; assembly: GCA_965221785.1. GTDB lineage: Bacteria > Gemmatimonadota > Gemmatimonadetes > Longimicrobiales > Gaopeijiaceae > BD2-11. Next base: position 1,695,625 of record CBDCSR010000003.1, on the reverse strand, counting down.
GATGTCCTGCAGCATGGCCTTGCGGCGGTCGCCGAACCCGGGCGCCTTGACCGCGCACACCTTGAGGGTGCCGCGCAGCTTGTTCACGACCAGCGTGGCCAGCGCCTCGCCTTCCACGTCCTCGGCGATGATCAGGAGGGGCTTGCCCATCTGCGCGACCTTCTCGAGGATCGGCAGGAGGTCCTTCATCGACGAGATCTTCTTGTCGTGGATGAGGATCATGGGGTCGTCGAGCACCGCCTCCATCCGCTCCGGATCGGTGACGAAGTAGGGCGACAGGTAGCCGCGGTCGAACTGCATGCCCTCGACCGTGTCGAGCGTGGTCTTGAGGCCGCGCGCCTCCTCGACCGTGATCACGCCGTCCTTGCCGACCTTCTCCATCGCGTCGGAGATCAGTGCGCCGATCTCGTTGTCGTTGTTGGCGGAGATGGAGCCGACCTGGGAAATCTCGCGCTTGCCCTGAGTCTCGACAGAGAGCCCTTCGAGCTCGCGCACCACCGACTCGACGGCCCGCTCGATCCCTCGGCGGATGCCCATCGGATTGGTGCCGGCGGTGACGTTCTTGAGCCCCTCGCCGAAGATGGACTGGGCAAGCACGGTGGCGGTGGTGGTGCCGTCACCCGCCACGTCGGAGGTCTTGGTGGCGACCTCCTTCACCATCTGCGCGCCCATGTTCTCGACGCCGTCCTCCAGCTCGACTTCCTTCGCCACCGAGACGCCGTCCTTGGTGACCTGCGGGGAGCCGAACTTGCGGTCCAGCACCACGTTGCGGCCCTTGGGGCCCAGGGTGACCTTCACGGCCCTGGCCAGCTTGTCGACGCCGGTCTTGAGGCGCGTGCGGGCATCCACTTCGAATCTGAGATCCTTGGCTGCCATGCTTTCTTTCTCCTCTGTTTAGAGCCGCGGACGGCGCCTGGCCGCCCAACTGCTCGTCGTTTTGCCGTGCGGCTTCATCGGGATGGAACTGCTAGTCGGTGATGATGGCCAGGATGTCCGACTCGCGGAGGATGAGCAGCTCCTCGTCGTCCACCGTGACCTCGGTGCCGCTGTACTTGCCGTACAGGACGGTGTCGCCGACGGCAACGTCGGCGGCGATGCGCTTGCCGTCGTCGGAGAGCTTGCCGGGGCCGACCGCGAGCACGGTGCCCTGCTGGGGCTTCTCCTTCTGGGCGGTGTCCGGGATGTAGAGACCGCCGCGGGTCTGCTCCGTCTCCTCGGCCGCCTGGACGACGACGCGGTCGGCGAGCGGCTTGATTCTGTTCGCTGCACTCGTTGCCATGCGTGGGTTCTCCTGTGAATGGTGGTCCGAATACAGGTCTTTCCGGTCGGATGTCCGGCGCGAGCGTTTGTTAGCACTCGACGCCGAGGAGTGCTAACGGCCAGAAAAGTATCCCCCCGATAACAGATGTCAACCCTTCCGGAGAGCGCCGGGACGCCGGGGCCGGGGGACGTAACGGGACGGTTCACATGGTGAGGCCGGCCAGCAGCACGAGGGCGCTTACGCTACTCGGGACGCTGAAGCAGTTCCTCCAGAGTATGCACGGCTCCGCCCAGGATGACCGTGTGCACGGAGCGGGTCGCGGTGATGTCCCGCAACGGATCTTCGCCGAGGACGATCAGGTCGCCGAATGCGCCGGGGACGACCACGCCGAGGCGGTGTTCGTAGCCGAGGGCATCGCCCGACTCGGAGGTGGTGGCGCGCAGGACATCGACGGGACGCATGCGGCCGTAACGGACCAGGATCTCCATCTCCGCGTGCAGGCTGAGGCCGCGCGGGATGATCGGCGAGTCGGTGCCCATGATGACCCGGCCCCCGGCCTCGAGCACGCGGCGCGGGAGGGAGGACATGCGTTCGACCATGCGGCGCGCCAGTTCCAGGTCCGGAGGGATGGGCGCGCTGGCAGCGGCATCCGGAAAGAAGGCGTCCACGCGCGGGTCGTCGAAGAACTCGGGTATCTCGCGGGCAAGAAGGCCGTAGCCGCCGTAGATGCCTACCGTGGGCGTGAGGGTCATGCCCGAGGCTGCCAGCAGATCGACCGCGTCGGCGTAGATGCCGTTGGTCTCGGAGACCTTGGTGGAGTAGCCGCGCCGGCTGGTACCGCGCACGTGCTCGACCCCGTCGCCTCCGTACGCAACCGCCGGATAAAGCTCGTGCGAGCTGACCGGGATGCCGAGGGCGTGCGCCTCGGCGATGGCCCGGCGCTGGGTCGGGTCCGAGAGGCGCACGTAGGTCTTGATCATGTCGTGGCCGAGGGCGGCGGCGCGCCCCATCTGCAGTTCGACCTGCGCGCTCGCGCCCAGGGCGGGCGCGTTCGGGTAGTAGATGCGGCTGCCGTCGATGGTGCCGCCGGTCCCGAAGATGCGCGGCGCGATGCGCTGGCCGGACTCGCCGGCCTCCTTGGCTTCGGTGAGTTCGTAGCCGTCGCAGGCGGGGCAGCGGGTCGCGGTCACCCCCCAGGAGAGCCAGAGCCGGCCCTTGGCCTCTCCGTCGGCGAGGCCGCCGTGGGTGTGCATCTCGATCAGGCCGGGCATGACCACCTGTCCGGCGGCGTCGACGACCCGGTCGGCGGTGCGCGCGGGGTCGCGGTCGGCCACCTCGGTGATGACGCCGTCCTCAATGACGATGTCCACATCGCGGCGGAGCGTCTCGGAGCGGCCGTCGAAGAGGGACCCGGCGCGCACCAGCACCGAGGCCGGAGGCGCCGAGCGGGTCCAGGTGAGGGGAGGCGTGATGTCCTCGGCGGCGCCGGTGAGCGCGTCGACGCGGCGCAGGCGGTCGTCGCTCAGGTAGACAATGGAGCGCGAGTCGGCGGTCCAGGAGGGGTCGTCGGCGGCCTCGTTGGTGAGGCGGCGGGGGAGGTCGGCGGTCTCGCCCTCGGGGGTCATGGCGACCGTCCACAGCACGCCGTCGGAGATGTAGGCGACATGGCGGCCGTCCGGCGACCACGCCGGGCCGTCGTTGGCGCGGCTGCCGACCGATCCGTGCAGAGGCAGGTCGAGATAGCGATCGGCGGTCTGGAAGGCGGTGGTGAAGGCGACCGGCGCCGGGTGCCCGCCCGCCCAGGCGGGCAGATCGTGGGTATGGCCATGGCCGCGGTGGACGGGGCGGACGGGCACCGCGGGAGTGGCCGCACGCGACCCTGGGGTCGGAACAGGAAGTGCCCGCGCTCCGGGCATCGCGGCCGCGGTGCGGAGGGGGCGGGCGGGGACCACCAGCGCGCGGTTCACGCCCTCCCGGAAGCGTCCCGAGTAGGGTGAGAGCGCGGAGACCAGCACGGAGGCGCCGTCGGGTGACCAGGAGGGCCGCCCGGCCCCGTTCAACCCGGCGCGCAGGGTCTCCACCACCCCGGTCGCCAGGTCGACCACCTGCACCGCCGTCCCGGCCGCCGATCCCACGAAGGCGATGCGGCTCCCGTCCGGCGACCACGCCGGCATGGTGGCGGCGGCCCCTTCGGTCACCCGGCGGTCGCTCCCCGTCCCCAGGTCGCGCACGTACAGGTCGAGCGACCCGTCCCGGTCGGAGGCGAACGCAAGACGACCGCCATCGGCCGACCAGGCGGGATCGGCCTCGATCCAGGGGTCGTCGGTGAGGCGCTCCGCATCCCCGCCGATGGTGTGCAGCCAGAGGTCGCCCAGCGCCGAAAACGCCACTTGCGTCCCGTCGGGCGAGACCGCCGGCGATACGATGCCGCGCACCTGGAACGGGCCGGGCGCCCGCAGATCCCGCGGCCGCCGCGGGTAGCGGGTCCGGTCGAGAGCCACCGTTGCCGAGAACGCCACGTCCCGCCGGCCGCTGCCGTCGCCCCGGCGCCACCGCACCAGCCCGTCCCCTGTGTGGTACAGGTCCCCGGCCGCCGTCCAGGATGCCCGGAACGGAAAGACATCCTCTTCTTCGCCGGTAAGTGTTCGCGGCTCTCCTCCGCTCACCGCCACGGCGTACAGGCGCGACCGCCCTTCCCCTACCGAGTTAAAGGAAAGCGTCCCACCGTCCGCGCTCCAGGAAGGCGCGTTCAACTCGCCCCCGTCCCCTTCCGCGATCCTTCGCGGCTCCGCGTCTCCCGCCAGGACCCCTGGTCCCCCGTCCCCGGTCAGCCAGATCCCGGACCGAACTCCATCCGCCGCGAACGCGACCTCTCCGCCATCCGGAGAGAACGCAGGTCCGTATTCGTTGCCGGGCCAGTCCGTCAGCTGTTCGGGGTCTCCTGCGTCCAGCCCCATCACCCACACGTCGTAGCTGCCGCCCCGGTCCGACGAAAACGCGAGGCGGTCGCCGTCCGGCGACCAGTGGGGCTCGCGGTGGTCGAATCGGCCGCGCGTGTGCTGGCGCAACCCCGTCCCGTCCGCGCCCACGCTCCAGATGTGATAGTTGCCGTCCCAATAGGCCTGGAAGGCGATGCGGCTTCCGTCCGGCGACCATGCCGGCTGCCGGGCATCTCCCGCGGGATCGGTGAGGGCCGTTGCGGCTCCCCCGCCGGCGGGCATCACCCAGATGCGGCCCAACAGATCGAGTGCAAGCGTGCTTTCGTCCGGCGAGAGCGCGACGGCCACGTTGGTACCCTCTGAAATCGTGACCCGGATCGTCCCCTCCGGTTCGCCCGGGGACGGGGTCTGTGCACCGGCCGGGGCGGGAACTGCCCCGGCGGCGCAACCGATCGCGACCACGACGGCAAGGTATCTCGACACTGTACTATCTCCTGGCTGATCATTACCGGTGTCTCAACCATACTCACGCACTTCAACGTTCGTCCATCGCCCGCACGCGCGCCGCGCGCAACTCCGACAATGGAACCGCGGGACCGCCCCACGCCAGACGTCCCCGGAGCGTGACGATCATCGAGCGCCACCAACTCCAGGCGATGACGGCACTGGCCAACGGAAGCGCAAGTCCGCTCCACCAGCGGAAGCGGGAAACTCCGGCGACGTATACGGCAAGCCCCCAGGCAACCATGGCGGAAGCAGCGAACAATGCAGCAGCCGCAGCGTCCACGGGAACCAGCGCGACGCCCAGCACGACGGGCGCGATTCCGGTCCACAGCAATCCGGACGTCTGCACGAGGACGGCTGCAATCCGGTAGTCCCTGAACGCGAAGAGGTTCTTTTCCGTACCCCGGACCAGGCTCCGGACGGATGGATACCATTCGCATCGCACACTGGATTCGGCCCGGACGAAGTCCGAGCGGTGGCCGGTCAGCTTCACCAGTCGACCCAGCTGATAGTCCTCGTCGGGCCGCAGCGCCACCTGCCTGTGTCCCCCGATGGCACGGTAGGAGTCCGCCCGGAACAGGTTGTAGGCGCCCACGCCGAAGGAGGCCGTGCTCCGGGGGTCGCGAACCTGCCACAGCCGTGCCGTGACGTGCGCGCCCCAGTGGAACACGATCACGCACGCCTCCAGCATGGGACTCCGCATCACCAGCGCGGGCAGGACGGCGACATGGTCCAGCCTGTTGCTCAGGAGGTGGCGCACCCCCCGCCTCACCGCCTCGCGCCCGAACACCACGTCCCCGTCGGTAAAGAGCAGCACGTCCCCCGTGGCCGCGAGCGCCCCGCGCCAGGACGCGTGGTTCTTGCCGAACCATCCCGCGGGCAATTCGTCGACGTGAAGCACCCTGAGGCGGTCGTCTGCCGCGCTCAGCCGATCGGCGATCTCGCCGGTGCGGTCTTCGGAGCGGTCGTCGACGAATATGACCTCGTAGTCGGGATAGTCGAGGGCGAGCAGCGACGCGAGCGCCCGTTCCACCCGCAGTTCCTCGTTCCGGGCCGCCACCACCACCGACAGCCGGGGCAGCGGCGGATCGCCGTCGTGGGGGTCTCCGATCCGTTCGAGGCGGAAGACGTGCCGGTAGCTGTAGACGGTGACGAGGGTCATGGCCACCCAGACGGCCAGGGTGACGGCGGCGACGATGAGCATGATGGTCAATGTCGCGGGTCTCTCGTCATTCAGCGCCACCGGACCCGGAACCGCCGGCGCCGCGGGCACGCGCTCGCTCTTCCAGCACCAGCCGCAACTCACGCCCCAGGGGAGTGAGCCGATACCTCTGCCTGCCGCTCGTGGGCTTGTCGGGGATCGTCATCTCGATGAGGCCGGCGTCGAGTGCCGGCCGCATGTAGTTGACCACCAGGTTGCTTCGGTTCCTGAGGCCGAGGCCCTGGAGAATCTCCACGCGGGATCGAGCGCGATCCAGAACTCGCACCAACTCCCTCACCTGGACCGTGGTCTTCCGCTCCCAGGCTCGTGTGAGACCCGGGTGGTACCTGTGTCGCGACGGGCCGGATCCGGTATTGCTCACCTCGTCGACACGTCTCTCAGGCCTTTCCTTCCCGGCATCCTGCGGGGTAAACAGGCTTGCCTGCATGGCCGCGAAGTCGTCGTCGTCAATGCCCGAGGGCTCGAGCTGGATGGCCGGCGGGCGCCTGAAGCTGATGGTCACGCCGGTTCCGGAAACCTCGATGCGAGGTTCCAGCACCCCGTACTCCCGGCAAAGCGACTTCATGCGCCGGATGCCGGAACCGATTCCTCCAACCAGGCCCATGCGGGCGAGCATGTTGTAGAGCAGCGGATTGCGGGGAACGCTCCTGGTTCCCAGATCGTCCTCGCTCATGCCTTCGGGGAGGCCTCCGGGACTGGCGATCACCACGCGGTCCTCGAAGACGCGCACGCGTACCTGTTCTCGGGAACGGTAGTCACGGTGGGTGATCGCGTTCGCGAGCGCCTCGCGCAAAGCCGCCTCGGGCAGCTCGGGACGGCCTTCGGCGTCTTCGCGCCAGATCGAGAACTGGACGTTGATTCTGCGCAGAACCCACGCCAGCACTTCGTCCGCGATCGCCGGGAGCGAGCCGTGAAAGTCCTGCCGTTCGAGGCTTCCCGCTTCCTCGGTCCCCCGATAGAGAGCACAGGATACGTGCGCGCTCTCCGTGAACTGGCGGATGTCTCGGGCGAGCAGCCACGCGCCGGCATAGGTCATCCGGTCTTCGGTGTCGACGAGGCCGAGGTTGCGAAGCGCCAGGATCGGGTGCATGGCTTCCGGAATCTTCGCCCGACCGATGAACGGCTCCCAGACGTCGGCCTCGAGATGAGCCTCCATCGAAAAGGCCTCGCAGGGCTCCTTGTCGAAGTGAGCGCGCCCAACGGCGTAGTAGAGATCCTTGATCTCCGCATTCGTCAGCCGCCTGCTGCCGCTCCCCTCGCGCACGAAGGCGCGCCATCCAATGGAGTAGGGCTTGTACTTCTGGGGCGGGACGGTCACCCGCATTACTTCGCCCACGGTCTCGACCTCCACCACGATCGGCGGGTCTCCCGACCGGGCCATGGTGAGCACCTTGACGCGCGTGCGGCCGTGGTTCCCGACGCCCACCACCTCTCCGGACCCGGACACTCCGAGCAGGATGGTTCCGCCGTCTCCGTTCGCGAACGCACACAGCTCCCTGCCGAAGTCTCGCCCGAGGGAAGGCTGGAACTCGACTTCGGGGCTCTCGCCGGCGGCGATCAGGTCGAGGAGCTCCTGGCGGGTCAACGGGAAACCGGCCGCCCCGGCCACGCCGCCAGCGACATCACATCCTGTATGCTCACTTGTATCATGATGGCTCTAAGGGCTCGCGCGCGCGGGCGCGCCTGTCAAGAGTCCGCGCTGCTTCCCCCGGCCGTTGACCCGAGCACCGTGATGGTCGCGGTGCCAACGTAGTTCGCACCCGCCCGGGTCGCCTGGGCCCGGATGGTTCCGGTTCCCGGCCCGACGGCCGTGACCAGACCACTGTCGTCCACCGTCACCGCGGCCGCGTTCGACGTCGACCAGACATAGTCGGTGTCCTCGACCTGGTATCCGTTCCCGTCGAGCGCGACGGCGCGCAGGCGTACCGAGTCACCGACCCGGGCAAGGGTGTCGACCTGCGGGGTGACGCGCACCTCCTTCGCAAGCTGCGCGACGGTTACGCCCGCAGAATCGAGCAGTTCCCCGGCGGCCGCGAACACATCCGTGCTGCCGGTGCGCACCGCAGTGACCAGCCCCGTCGAATCGACGGTCGCGACGGCGTCGTTCTCGGATATCCAGGTGACGGCCAGGGCCGGGCCCGGGTGGCCGTTGGCGTCGGCACCGGTCGCGACCAGGCGGATGGTATCGGCGAGCGAGAAGAGCGTCATTGCGGCCGGCGCCACATCCATCTCGACGATCACCTGCGAGACGGTGACCGCGGCGGCCCCGCTGGACGCGCCCGCCTGAGCGGTGATGCTCGCAGAGCCGTTGCCGGCCGCGGTGACGAGGCCGTTGGAATCGACCGTGGCGACCGCGTCGTCTGCCGACGACCAGGTGATGGTTGCGTCTTCGACGGCATTATCGTTCGCGTCGAACGGCGCGGCGGTGAGTTGTACGGAATCGCCGAGGGCGGAGAACGTGTGCGCATCCGGCGATACGTCGACGCGCGCCGCCCGCTGCGCGACGGTGACGGAGGCGGTCCCGGCCGCGCTGCCGGCTGTGGCCGTGACGGTGGCGTTCCCGTTCCCGGCGGCCGTGACCAGTCCGCCGGTGCTCACGGTCGCGACCGAATTGTCGCTGACGGTCCAGCTGACCGGCGCCCCCGCCATCGCCTGGCTGTTCTGGTCGAGGACGGCCGCGGTCAGCTGGAGCGTCTCCCCGAAGGACGAGAGGTCCACGGAAGCCGGCGAAACGCTGACGGTTGTGGCGACGGGAGGCTCCGGAGGCTCGGTCGGCGCCGCCTCGTCATCGCCAACGCACGCGACGATCAAAGTCAGCGCCACGATGGGCACCGCGACGAAGCAGGCGGGTCCCGCCCGCCTCGGCTCAAGTCTCCTCATGGCCTTCTCCCCTGGTTACAGGATTGGCTCGGGGTCATGGTCGCGCCACCTGGCGCATAACCCCTCATCACTACCCCGAATGTTCCGCCATATGCTCCCCCGCCAGCTCCAGCCCGATCAGCGTCAGCAGCGGGTCTACATGGTCGAAGGCGGCAACGTGCTTCGCCACCAGGGGAGAGAATCCACCGGTGCCCACGACCATGGGGTGGGGAACGTCCCATTCCGCTCGAACTCGTTCGATCATCCCCGCGATCGCGTCCATGGTGGTGAAGAAGATGCCGGAGTGGATACAGGATTCGGTGCGTTTGCCGATGACCCGCTCCGGGCGAATGAATTCGACGGGCGGAAGCTTGGCGGTCCGGGCCGCGAGCCACTCCTTGCCGGACATGAGCCCCGGAGCGATGACGCCCCCCTGGAAGCGTCCGTCGGCGCTGATGCAGTCGTAGGTGGTGGCGGTGCCCAGATCGACGACGATGCAGTCGCGCCCGAAGAGGCGGGAAGCGGCCATGGTGTTGGCGATGCGGTCGGCGCCCACAGTGCGCGGCTCCTCCACGTCGAGAACGATGGGCAGGGGGGTGGACGCGTCGACGACCAGCAGCTCCGCGGAACCAAGACGGGCCGCGGCTTCCCTCAGGACATCGGAGGCGGAGGGGACCACCGAGCCCAGCACCACGCGGGTCAGGGCGTCGGGGTCGTGGCCGTCCGAGCGGAGCAGCGCGCCGAGCAACAGCACATACTCGTCGGCGGTGCGCGGCACGTGGGTGCTGACGCGCCAGCGGCCCGCGACCCCTTCCTCGCCGGGGACGAAGAGGGCGAGGACGGTTTCGGTATTGCCCACATCCAGTACCAGATGCATGTCGTGGTTCCTCGGGTGGTTGCCTACGGACCCGGCAACAGACTGACGCTGCCGGAACGAATCTCGCGCCTCCCGCATCCGGGTTCATCGAAGAGGAGCGCACCCGCGGAGCTGATGCCGCGGGCCGTTCCGGTCTCGCCGCTCCCGAGCATGACGCCCCGGCCCCTGAGGGCGTCCCGCCGGGTGAGTTCCCTGTGCAGCGCGCCCTCCAGCCGGGCCGCCCCCGGGATCAGCAGCTCCCGCAGCCGGGCGAGCAGCGCACCCGCCAGGGCGGGCCTCGACACCGAGGTTGCGCCCATCGCGCGCAGCGACGCGGCGCGGTCGCGGAGTGCCGGCGGGAAGTCCGCCACGCGCTGCGAGGTATTGATGCCCGTTCCGATCGCCATGCCCCGGCCCCCGGCGCCGTCGTCCCATGATTCGCACAGGATGCCGCCGACCTTGCGGCCTGCGACGATAAGATCGTTCGGCCACTCGATCCCCGCCCGCAAGTCCGGGCAGGCTTCCTCGATCGCGCGCGCGGCCGCGATGCCGGCCAGGAGGGGGACGGTGGAATGTCCGGATGGGCGCCTCGCGAGCACCACAGTCATCCAGAGCCCGGAACCGGGGGGGGACAGCCACCGCCGCCCTTCCCTCCCCCGCCCCCGGGTCTGTTCGTCCGCGATGACCACCGAGAAGGAGGCGGCGCCTTCGCGCGCAATGATGCGGGCGCGGTCGTTGGTGGAGCCGAGGCGACGGTGCACCTCCAGGAGCGGCACGCCCCACCGCTCCGCCCAGCGGGCGACGGGTTCGCCCTCCCAGACCCGGCGCCGGCCTACCCGATCCACAGGTACCCCAGGAAGAGCAGCCCCAGAATCCAGGGATACGGGGCGAAGCGGTGGAACGAACGGGCCCGCAGCACGGCAAGGAAGATCCTGATCGCAACCAGGCCGGTCGCGGCGGCCGCCACTGCCCCGAGGACGAGCGGCGCGGTGCCGATGGCCGACGCCGCCCCGGTGTCCAGGAGCTGAAGAAGGGCCGCTCCGAGGATGGCGGGCACGGACATCAGGAACGAGAACTCGGCCGCGTCGTCGGACTCCACGCCCAGCCAGAGGGCCGCCACCACCGTCGAACCCGAGCGCGAGATGCCCGGAAGGAGCGCGAACGCCTGGGCGACCCCGATGAGCATCGCGACGCCCAGCCCGCGCGCCCCCGGGAACGGCCCCGCCGCATCCGCGTGGCGCGCCGCCTCTTCGCGCAGCGCACCCCGCCGCATCGCCCGGCGCGCGCTCCACAGCACCCCGCCCGTCACCAGGAACGCCATGCCCGCCGCGGCCGGCGTCTCGAACGCCGTCTCCACGACATCCCCCAGGAGAAAATAGACCGCAGCCGCCGGGATATTGGCGAGCGCGATGAGGGCGAGGTAGCGCCACGTCCGTGGGTCCAGTTGGACCGATCCGCGCATGAGCGCGCCCACGCGCCTCCAGTACGCGACCAGCACCGACACCAGCGTCGCGAAGTGCACCGCGACTTCGAATGCGACACCGGGAAGTTCGATTCCGAGCAGTGCCTGGCCGACGACCAGATGCCCGGAGCTCGAGACCGGGAGAAACTCGGTGAGTCCCTGCACGATACCCAGTACGAGTGCTTCCGGGATGCTCACGGGGCAGTAGTCTCGCAGGTGGCACGGCCTCGCGCCCGCCAGGCCTTCAGCACTTCGGCGCGCTGAGCGTCAAGCGGCTTGAGGCTATCGATCCTGACTGTGTCCGGGGGCATCTGGTTGCGGAACCAGGTGAGCTGCCGGCGGGCGTAGCCGCGGGTCGCGCGCCGGGTCGCGTCCAGAGCCTCCTCGAGGCTCAGAAGCCCCTCCAGGTACCCGAGGAGCTCGCGATAGCCGGTGCCGGACATCCCGGGATCGTCCGCGCCGTAGCCGCGGGCCGCGAGGACGCAGACTTCCTCGATCATGCCCCGCTCGGCCATCGTTCCGACACGCTCGTTGATGCGGCGGTAGAGTTCGGCGCGCGGAAGTTCCAGCACCACGACCATGCCCTCGCCGGCCGGAGCGTTCGCCTGTCCGGTTCGGTGCCACCACGACAGCGGACGGCCCGTGAGCAGGGTCACCTCCAGGGTGCGCTCGATGCGCTGCACTCCGCCCGCGACCGCGAGCCGGGCCCGCTCCGGATCCAGCACGCGCACCCAGCGCTCCAGCTCTTCCATCCCGCGCTGCGCAAGGAAGCGGCGCAGGCGAGCCACACGGCCCGGGTCCAGCTTCGGCTCCTCGAAGAGGGGTTCCATCAGAGCCTTCAGAAAGAAGCCGGTGCCTCCCGCCAGTACCGGCACCCGACCGCGCGCGCGGATTCGGCTCATCCAGCCGATGGCGTCGCGGGCAAACTCGCCGGCGCTGTAGGACTCGTCCGGATCCCGGATGTCGACGCCGTGATGCGGGATGCGGGCGCGGATGTCGCCGGCCACCTTGTCGGTGCCGATATCCATGCCGCGGTAGATCTGCCGCGAGTCCATGGAGATAACCTCGCCGTCCAGCGCTTCGGCGACCGCGAGCGAGAGCGCGGTCTTGCCCGTGGTGGTGGCGCCGGTGATGGCGAGGAACTCAGGTGCGGCCAAAGCGGCGCTCCAGCTCCGACAGGGAAAGGCGCACGGCGGTCGGACGCCCATGCACGTCGTGATGCGGGAGATCGGTGGCGAAGAGGCGGTCGATCAACTCCCGCATCTCCTCCTGCGACAGCTCCCGGCCGGCCTTGATGGCGCCTTTGCAGGCGAAGGTCATCGCGATGCGCTCGTGCTGGTTGCGGGCGGCGCGCAGCAGTTCCGAGCCGTGGGTCAGCTCGCCGATCATCTCGCGCAGGCAGCGCTCGGCGTCGAAGTACGGATGCGGGTTCGGAACCGCGTGCACGATGATCGAGTTGCCCCCGAACCCGTCGACCTCGAAGCCCGCGCGGGCGAGCATGCCGAACAGCGGCTCGATGTGCTGATACTCGGCCGGCGCCAGGGTCAGGGTGATCGGGAACAGCAGGCGCTGGCCGGGCTGCCCGCCCCTGCCGAAGGCCTCCATCAGTTCCTGGAAGAGAATGCGTTCGTGGGCGGAGTGCTGGTCGATCATCATCATCCCGCCGCGCACCTCGACGAGGATGTAGGTGCCGTGCAACTGCCAGAGGCGCGCGGGTTCCACGGGGGCTTCCCCGGCCTGAGCGACCGGTATGGCCGCATCGGCAGCCGCAGGCGCTCCGCTGGCGAAGAGCGCGATCTGCGCATCGACGGCTTCGGAGGATGGTTCGGACGACCGGTCCGCGGTCCCGGGAGCGTACTTCGCCGACTCGCGCACCCTGGCCGCGCGCACGCCATCGCCAACGGGCGCAGCGGAGGACGGGCTCGATTCCGGCGCCGGGTCCTGCCCCTTCGAGGTCGCGTCGTCAGGCGTGGAGGCGGAGTCGACCGTGGCGGCGCTCTCCTCACCCGCGAGCGCGCGCCGGACTTCGTCCTCGATGAAGCCTTCCACCGCGGTCCGGTCGCGGAAACGCACCTCCAGCTTGGCCGGGTGCACATTCACGTCGACCTCACCGGCGGGGAGGTCCAGGTAGAGGAAGAACCAGGGGCGCACGGCCTCGCGAATGGTGGTCCGGTAGGCCCGGCGCACCGTGTCCCTCAGGCCCTTGTCCCGGAACGGTCGGCCGTCCACGAAAAGGTAGGTGCGGCGCGGGCCGGGACGCGCCTGGTCGGGGCGCTGCAGGAGGCCGCTCACCCGGCCGACCTTCCCCGCTCCCGCGAACCCGAACACGGAGGCGCGGGCGTCCCTCCCCCACAGCCGGCCGACCCGGCGGGCGGGGCCGGGGTCGGCGGGCAGATCCATCAGCGTGCGTCCATCGGTGGTGAGGGTGAACCCGACCTCGGGATGGGCCAGGGCGAGCGACGTGAGTTCGGCGGCCACCACCCGGATTTCCGCGGATCCGCTCTTCAGAAAGCGCCTGCGCGCGGGCGCATTGAAGAAGAGGTTGGCCGCCTCCAGGGTGGTGCCGCGGGCCCGGGCGTGATCGTCGACGCTGGTGATGGTCCCCCCGGTCGCCCGAATGCGGGTGCCGGCGCCCGACTCGTCGCAGGTCTCGAGCGTCAGCCGCGACACCGCCGCGATCGAGGGCAGCGCCTCGCCTCGAAAGCCGAAGCTCGCGACCCCACGCAGCTGCCGGGCGCTCGTGATCTTGCTGGTTGCGTGGCGCTCAAGGCACATGATCGCATCCTGGCGCCCCATGCCGACTCCGTCGTCGATCACCCGAATGCGCTGCCTCCCGCCCCGCTCCACCTCGACCCGGATGTGCGCGGCACCGGCGTCCAGCGCGTTCTCGACAAGTTCCTTCACGACCGATGCCGGACGCTCGACCACTTCACCGGCGGCGATCTGGTTCGCCACCGAGTCCGGAAGCACCTGGATGGGCCGGACGCCCGCGGTCACCCGGCCTCCTGCGCTTGCAGGCCGAAGAAGCGGAAGGCGTTGCGGGCGGTTTGGCGCTCCACCTCTTCCGGGCTCTCATCCCGCACATCCGCCACGCCGTCCCGCACCCGCGCCACGTAGGCGGGCTCGTTGCGCCGGCCCCGATGCGGCACCGGCGCCAGATAGGGCGAGTCGGTCTCGATCATGAGCCGATCGGAGGGCACCGCCCGCAGAGCCTCCTGGCCGTCGAAGTTCCTGAAGGTCACGAGCCCGGTGAACGAGATGTGCCAGCCGGCGTCGAGCGCTTCTTCGAGCAACCTCATCCCGCCGGTGAAGCAGTGGAGCACCCCGCGCGCCGCACCCCTGAACTCCCCGATCACCGCACGGGTGTCGTCATCCGCAGAACGGGAGTGCACCACCAGCGGGAGCCCGGTCTCGGCCGCCAGGCGGGCATGGGCGCGGAACAGGTCGAGCTGGCGGTCGCGCGGACAGAAGTCGTAGTGGTAGTCCAGACCCGTCTCGCCGACTGCGACCAGGCGCGACGAGGCATCGAGCAGTTCGGCCACCCGACGTACGTCGTCCGGGCCGGCTCGTCCCGCCTCATGGGGATGAACGCCCGCCGTCCCCCACACCCGCCGGTGCACCCGGGTGAGCTCCGCCACCCGCTCCGCGTCCGCCACCGAAGATGCGATGGAGACGATCCCTCCCACCCCGGCGGCACGCGCCCGCTCGATGGTCTCGACCCGGTCGGCGTCGAAGCGCCGGTCGGTCAGATGGCAGTGGGATTCGAACAGCATCGCGGTCGTGGACCCGGCGGGTCTGGCGACGGCTCAGCCAGGGCCGGGAATCCTGGGTCCCGTGGCCGGAGACAACCTGCGGCCCGGTCCGGCACAGCTCAGGCGCGAGCGCCCGCGACCCTCCGCCCCTTCCTGCGCCGCTTCTTCCTCTTTCCGGGCCTACCCGACGGCGGAGTTCTGCCGACCGCACCCCTCGGGCCTCCGCGCTGAGCTTCGACCAGATCCTTCGTGCCCCAGCGCCTCTGGATCTCCAGCAGCGCCGGCGAGGCGACGAAGATCGAGGAGTAGGTCCCGACCATCACCCCGAGAATCAACACGGTGGTGAAGTCGCGGATCACCGCGCCCCCGAAAATGAGCAGGGCCATCAGCACCCCGAGCGTCGTGCCGGAGGTGAGCACCGTCCTCGGAAGCGTCTCGTTGATCGACCGGTTGACGAGCGCCACCGGGTCCTCCCGACGGCCGCCCTTCGCGTTCAGGTTCTCCCGCACCCGGTCGAACACGACGATGGTGTCGTTGAGCGAATACCCGATGATGGTCAGGATGGCCGCCACCGTCGGAAGCGCGATCTCGACCCGGAAGAGCGCCAGGAAGCCGAGCGTGATGAGGCTGTCGTGGACGGTCGCGATGACGGCCGCCACGCCGAAGCGGAACTCGAAGCGGATGGCCAGATAGACGAGGGTCAGCGCGAACGAGAACAGGATCGCGAGCGCTGCCTTCTGCTGGAGTTCCGCGCCGATCTTGGGGCCAACCAGTTCGGTGCGGACCACCTCGATATCGCTATTCGGGAAGGCGCCCTGGATCTGCCCGCGTATCTCCAGCGCCACCGCCTCCACCTCCCGGTCCTCGGCCAGCGGGGCGCGGATCACGAACTCGTTGCCTTCGTTGCCGATGCTGGTGATGGGAGGGGCCTGGGCGCCGCCCAGCGCGGACCGCAGTTCCGCCGCGTCCATCGTCTCGTCGAAGCGCACCTGCACCAGCGAGCCGCCCGTGAAGTCCACGCCGTAGTTCTGCCAGCTGCCGATGAGCACGATGTTCGCCACCATCGACGCCAGCGCGATGGCCAGCACCGCGGCCGAGAAGACGTAGGCCTTCCTGCGCGCCTCGATGAAGCGGTATCGCGCGTTTCCGAAGAGTCTCATGATTCAGATGGTCTCGCGATTCAGATGCTGATGGGATCCGTGGCCCTCTTCCGGGACAGATACATGAAGAAGAAGCTGCGCGTCACGTAGAGCGCGGTGAAGAACGAAGCCAGAATCCCGATCGAGAGGGTTACGGCGAAGCCGCGCACGGGCCCGGTGCCGAACTGGAACAGGATCAGCGCCGTGATCAGGGTCGTGAGGTTGGCGTCCACGATTGCCGACAAGGCGTTGCCGAAGCCGTCCTCGACCGCGGTGCGCACGGCTCTTCCGGCATCCAGTTCCTCCCGGATGCGTTCGAAGATGAGCACGTTGGCATCCACCGCCATGCCGACCGAAAGGATGAGCCCCGCGATACCCGGCACGGTCAGCGTCGCCCCGAACATGGCCAGGCCGCCAAGCACCAGGACCACGTACACGCCCAGCGCGAACACCGAGAGGACGCCGGCAACGCGGTAGTAGCTGCACATGATCAGGACCACCAGAACGATACCGATCATCCCGGCTATGCGGCCCTGGTCCACCGAGTCCTGCCCAAGCGAGGGACCCACCGTGCGCTCCTCCATGATGCGCAGCGGGGCGGGCAGGGCGCCGGCGCGCAACACCAGCGCGAGGTCGCTCGCCTCCTGCAGGGTCGAGCCGCCGAGCTCGATCTGACCGCGGGCGCCGATGCGGTCCCGGATGACGGGCGCGCTCACCACCTCGCCGTCGAGCACGATGGCGAGGAACTCACCGACATTCTGCCCGGTCACCTCCGCGAAGCGACGGCCGCCCCGGCGGGACAGCTCGAACTGCACCTGCGGCGTGTTGAACTGCTGATCGCGCGCGGAAACCGCGTTCTCGAGCATCTGCCCGGTGATGAAGGCATCCTCGTTCAGGACGTACAGCTGGCGATAGATCCTGCCGGTGAGGGCGACGGGATCCATGCCCCACTGGAGGGAAATGTCGCGCGGCATGGCGCGCTGGACCTCCGGGATGCTCAGAAACAGCTCCGCCGCCTCCACGTCCTCCTCGGCCACCAGGTAGACGCCGTCCTCGCTGCCCTGGTTGAGGAGCGCGGTGAACGGGCTCAATACGGCGGAATCGTCCTCCTCGGCTTCGGGAGCGTCGTCCTGGGCCACCTGCTCGGCCTCCGCGTCGACCGCGGCGTCCTCTCCCGCCTCGGCTCCGCCTTCTTCGGCTGCCGCGGAATCTCCTTCTGCCGACGCGTCGGCGCCGAAGAGCAGTTCTTCGATCGAGGATGTCGGGGCCTGCACGTCCCGGCCCAGGCTGCTCAGCGAATCGGCCCCCAGCGTTGCGACGATCACGCGGTCGATGCGCGGAAGATCGGGGGCGAAATCCACCCACGAGCGCACCAGCTTGAACTCGAGAAAGGCGGCGCGCCGGATGACGTCCTTGGCCTGATTCTCGTCGCTGATGCCCGCGAGCTCGACGATGATGCGGTCGCTGCCCACCTTCTGGATGAGCGGTTCCTCGACGCCGAGCTCGTCGATGCGGGTGCGCAGGACCGTCTCGGCGCGGTCGATGGCGTCGGCGCGCGCCTCGTCGGTGAGGGTGCCGTCCGGGTCGTCGATCTCGACTACCAGATGCATCCCGCCTTGAAGGTCCAGACCCAGTTTCAGGCCGTTGGCGTAGATGTAGTAGCCGCAGATCCCGAGGATCACGGCGATGAAAATGATCCGGCCACGAAGAGACTTCAGCATGGTGCCACCGCTGGCTCCGGGAGGGTTTCGCGGGTGTGTTCCGGCTCGCGTACCGCCCGGGGGGACCTCCTCTGAACCCTCGAGGCTCCTTCCCGCGAGCGGGATGGGTAGCTATACAAGCTCGCCAAGCGTCAAACCGGTGTCAATCTGATGCGAAGCGGCCCGGATTCGACGCCCGGGACCGCCGGACGAACTGTCCTGCATACGGGTTGCGCGCGTTCGGGGTTTCCGTTCGCGGTCCTTCAGTAGCTCACCCCTCCCAGCTCCTCCAGGTAGCCGACACCGGGCAGCCGGGTGTCCTTGCCGAGCAGGTAGTAGTCGAAGAAGGCCTGCATGTCGGCGAGCATTTCCCGCGTGTTGTCGAAGCCGCGGACGTAGAAGTTCTCGCCGGGATAGGCCTTGTAGCGGGCGGGCTTGTAGAGGCGCTGCAACTCCCGGAAGAACTCGGTCATCTGGGGTGAGCCGGGATAGCGGCCCTCGCCGTGGAGCACGAAGACGGGTACCCGGGCATCGGCGATATGATAGTAGGGGGAGTTCGCCAGATAGCGGTCCCTGTGCTCCTCGAGCCGCCCCATCTCCTTGCGCAGTTGCTGCAGATGTCGGAATTCGCCGTCCTCGAAGAAGGTGACCCGGTCGCAGTAGCCGGAGGCCGCGATCACGGCCTGGAAGGTCTCGCCGCCGAAGCTCACCGCCGCGCACGACATGAATCCGCCGTAGCTGGTGCCAGTGGTGCCGATGCGCTCCGGGTGGACGTAGGGCAGGGTTCGGAGATACTCGGCAGCCGCCACCGCGTCCGCGAAGTCGCACTTGCCCCAGCAGCCGTCGTTGGCCTCTTCGAAGTCGCGTCCGTAGCCCGAGCTGCCGCGCACATTGGGCAGCAGGACGACGTAGCCACGCTGCGCAAAGTACTGGACGGCGGGTTCGAAGGTATCCTCCCACTGGGACGTGGGTCCGCCGTGGGTCCACACGATTGCGGGATGGCGGCCATCGGCGTCGCCCGAGTCCTCGGGCGGGCGGTAGAGGTAGGAAGGGATCGTCAGGCCATCCCCGCTCTGATACTCGACCTTGGTGGGCGTAACCAGGCGGTTCTCGACACCCTCCATCGGCATCGAGTCGGTGAGCCGTGATTCCCTCCCCGAATCGAGTTCGTGGACGATCAGGTCGCCGGGGCGGGTCGGGGTCTCGAGGGTGTACGAGATGCGGCTGCCGTCCGGGGACCAGCGGGGCGCGCCGATGACCCCGGATTCCGGACGGGCCACGACGCGGGATTCGCTGCCGTGCGCGTGCGCGGTGCGGAGCTGGTACGTGCCTCCGTGATTCTCGACGTACGCGAACGAGGTGCCATCGGGCGACCACACCCCGTCCGTCTGGTCGGCCTCGGCCGGAGCAAACGGCCGCGGGTCACCTCCGGAGCGCGGGACGCTCCAGTAGTTGATCCACCCGGAGCGGTAGGACGGGAATACCACCGTGGAGCCATCCGGCGAGACCAGCGGATAGCCGAAGGTGCCTCCCTCTCCATAGTCGAAGAAGTCCTCGTCCTCTACAATCACCCTCTCTTCATACCCGTCTGCGGGAACTTCCACGATGGCGTGGTCCATCCATTCACCATCGAGTCTCACGAAGAGGACAGACCGGGAATCGGGGCTCCAGGCGGGATAGACCTCCAGTTCCGGGCCATCGGTCAACCGGCGCGCCTCCCCCGAGGGGACTTCCACAGTCCACACGTCGTATCGTCCGTGGCGATTCCCCGAGAACGCGATGCGCGTGCCGTCCGGCGACCAGGAGTAGCCCTTGATGAGCCGGCCCCCGTTGGCTGTGACGCGGATCTCCTCTCCGTCCCCGGGAGACCAGAGCCAGATCTCGGGCGTGCCGCTCTTGTCGGACACGTAGGAAATCCAGCGGCCGTCGGGCGACCAGCGGGGTTCGGCCGAGGCGAGGAAATGACCGCTGCCGCCCGTCGACACCGGAAGTTCGCTGGCCGCGCCGCCTTCGGGTCGGATCAGCCGCAGGTTCGAGCCTCCCAGCAGGATCCACTCCGCCCCGGGAGCCCAGCGCGGGGTCTCGCCACCGACCGTGGACGAGAGCGAAAGGAGGGTCGCCACCGGAAGCGGCCCGGCTGCGTCCTGGGCGGGAAACGGCGCCAGCCGCGTCGAGGATGTCAGGGCCATACAGAGCAGGAGCGAGACGACTGTGAGCATTTGTTCGGCGGGTCGTCGCATGGCAGGTCTCCGGAAAGGCAGGATCATACTTGTCGGGCGCGGACGTTGGGGTCGCGTGGACCGGAACTTGCAGCCAATGTAGGCCTGTGGCGGGGGGCGTTACCACACCTCCGGCACCCCGGAACCCGGAGGCGACGGCCTCCGAGCCTCTGGCCGCAGCGCAGGGAAGGCCGAGCCTGACCAGCAGGCCGGACCCGAGCCCGAAGATCAGGAGATCGAGCCGTTGAGCAGTACGTGCGCGTTGGCCTCGAGCACGGGTGGCACACGGATGCTCGCGGTCGCCTCCCTGGTGGCAGCCATCTGTGCCAGCGCGTGCGGCGAAGCGGGCACCGAGCCAACGCCAGCCGATCCTCCCCACCCCGCGATGGTCGCCGTCGCCCCCAAAGCCGTGACGCTCAAGACCCTCGGGGACACCGCCCGGGTTTCCGCGGATGTACGCGACCAGTACGGGATCGCGATGGCGGGTGCGCACGTTTCCTGGCTCAGCCGGAATCCCACGGTTGCGGAGGTAGACCGGGCGGGGCTTGTGACGGCGGCAGGCAATGGCACGACGACGGTCGTCGCCGAGACCCGGCACCGGGAAGTGCGGGGAAGCCGAATGTTGGCTGCCGGCCGGATCTCGGACTCGGTGACTATCCGGGTGGATGCCCCGTCGTTCACCCTGTCCGGTACGGTGACGGACCAGCGGAGACCCAGTCTGGTGTTGCCCGGCATTCACGTGCGTCTGGAAGGCTGGAAACGGACAACCACGACCACCGATGCCGATGGCCGGTACAGCTTCCCGAACGTCGGAGGGACCTTGCAGGTGACTGCCTATGCGGAGTTCAGCTACGTCAGCCAGACGATGGATGTGCACGTGGACGGAGACCTGACGCGCTACTTTGCGATGGAGCACAACGGCGTGACGCCATTCGCCTCCACATCGCGGATCTCGCCGTCCATCCTCGGACCCGACTCCACGTGGCTGCAAAGCGTCATGTACACCGGCCGCGGGATAAGGACGGTGTTTGATCGGCGGTTCGACGACTGGATTCGCACCAGGGCGTTCCTGTTCGACGCACACATCTCTGCACAGGTAGTGGAATTCCGGGTCAATGCGGAGTTTGGCGATGTCGAAGCGGCCCGGACGGAGGTTGACAGGTTCGCCGCCGCCCTGGGGCGGCTGCCCGCGGCCTTCCTTTCGAACGTGGCCTCCGTGACGATTAATGGGGGCGAAGGAGCCTGGGGAGGAGGGCTGGATATGGATCAGGCGGGGATGATGCTGATCCACAAACACTCCGCCTGGGACGCCATCCGACGCGGCTTCCTCGAGGAGATTTTCCTGCATGAAGCCGCCCATGCGTCGCTGGATCACGCTCACGCGAGAGGCGCTGGCTGGCGCGCGGCGCAGGTGGCCGACGGCGTGTTCATTTCCGACTACGCCCGTAACAATCCCGTCCGCGAGGATATCGCCGAGAGTGCCATCATGTACTTCGCCGTTCGGTATCGGCCGGAAAGCCTGACATCCG
The DNA here is from genome assembly GCA_965221785.1 of Longimicrobiales bacterium. GTDB lineage: Bacteria > Gemmatimonadota > Gemmatimonadetes > Longimicrobiales > Gaopeijiaceae > BD2-11. Next base: position 1,674,183 of record CBDCSR010000003.1, on the reverse strand, counting down.
ATGAACGGTGGATCATCCTGACTTCCATCCCCAACCGCCTCGCCTACTTCGACGAGCAAGACTTCGACATGTCGCCTTACGAGGCAACAGGTTCGCTCGTCCCTGGCGTGGAACCCCGCTCAGTCGCGCGCAGCCTCCAGCGAACAGTGCTCCCCGCAGCCGAAGCGGCGGCGGTTGCGCGCGAAGCTGCGGTATCCCCACGCGAAGAGGGGACGTGCCAGGGGGAGCCGGAAGACCCAGCCCAACCGTGGACCGCTTGGGAGTACCCGCAGGAGTTGCTCGATGGCCCGTGCGCCCTCCCAGGTGTCGCGGGGGACTGCACCGGGTCCCACCAGCTGCAGCGCCTCCTCGAAGCGCGAGGCATCGATCCAGGGGAAGCGAGCCGGCACTCCGTCTTCCTGCCAGGCAACGATCTCGATGGTACCCGCCGGGTCGCGGCGCCGCAGGTAGTCGATGAAGCGCAGGCATACGGCGCAGTCGCCATCGTAGATGACGGTATAACCGGCGGACGCGCGCTGGATCATATGCCTCCGGGTTGCGGGTAGAACTCCTCGAGAACGTACCGCAACGGGCGAAACATTGACAGAAACGGCAACCGCCAGGCTCGATTCGCTATCTTTGCGCCGTAGCGCATCCCCCTCGTCCCCATGGAGAAGCGTGGATACGGCGGAATTCTGTCGCGAACTGGAACGGCGCCTCGGACCGGGCCGGATCGAGCGCGACGTGCCGCTCGGTCCCATGACGACCTTCAGGATCGGCGGGCCCACGGACCTGTTCGTGCGCGCGCGCACCGCCGACGAGCTCGCGGACGCCATGATGGCGGTGCGGGAACTCGGGATTCCGCACTTTCTGCTGGGACGGGGCGCGAACATTCTCGTCGGGGACGGCGGCTTCCGCGGGCTGGTGATCCGCTCGGAGGTGGGCGGCATCGATTTCCTGGACGACGTGCGTGTGCGCGCGGGCGCCGGAGTGGACAGCTTCCCGGACCTCATCCAGGCCACCGTCCGGCGCGGACTCGGGGGGCTCCATCACTTCGTGGGGATTCCCAGCACCATCGGCGGGGCCATGTGGCAGAACCTCCACTTTCTCGCCCCGGAGCGGGACCGGACGGTCTTCCTCGAGGAGGTCGTGGAATCCGCCGAGATTCTCACCGAGGAGGGGGAGCGCAGGTGCGTCGACCTGGACTACTTCCAGTTCGGGTACGACTACAGCATCCTGCACGAGCGCGACGATGTCGTCCTGACCGCCACCTTCCGACTCGAACCCACCCCGGCGCGCGAGCTGCGGCGGGTCATCCGCGAGAACCTGCGCTGGCGCGACGACCGCCATCCCGACCTGTGGCTGTACCCGTGCGCGGGTTCGATCTTCCAGAAGATCGAGGGCATCGGCGCGGGCCGGCTCATCGACGAGTGCGGGCTCAAGGGTCACTCCCACGGCAACGCCCAGATCTTCCACCGGCACGCGAACATCATCGTCAACCTGGGAGGGGCGACGTCCGCCGAGGTGCGCGCCCTCATCGACCTGTCGCAGGAGACAGTGGCGCGCGAGACGGGTTACGAACTCGTCCCGGAGATCGTATTCGTGGGCGAGTTCTGACGCGGGCGGAGATTAGCTTAGTCTGATTAGCTTAGTCGACTCCGGGCTGGCAGGTTACGGCAGACCCAGGGCGACGTACCCGGCGGGGTGCTCGCTGCCGCCGACGGCGACCACGACGTATTGCCTGCCCTCGTGCATGTAGGTCATGGGCCCGCCGGTCGTCCCCGACGGGAGATCCATCTCCCACACGACCTTGCCCGTCGTCTTGTCGTAGGCCCGGAACTCGGTTCCCCAGTGGGTATCCGGGGTGCCGATCACCGCGTCGCTCCCCTCCCCGATGAAGAGCAGCGTCGCCGTCAGCAGCGGCGCAGGACGATTTGCGTTCCCGAGCGGGGGCAGATCCAGACCCTCGAGCAGGGGATGATCGTTGGGGGCGTCGCCGTTGGGCGCCATCCAGAGATGCTCGCCCCGGTTCATGTCGATGGCCGTGATCCGTCCCCAGGGCGGCCCGACGATGGGCAGCCCGTCGATCTCCGCGCGGGGCCATCCTCCCTGGGTGCCGAACTCCATGTCGCCCGGTTCATCCGTCCTGGACAGGCGCCAGACGTTGGGCAGCGTGAGCGAGACGGCGTAGTAGGTGCCCGTCTCCGGATCGAACGCGCCGGTGTGCCAGTTGCCCGCGCCCCAGGCTCCCGGGACGACGTAGGTGCCGATCTTCCCGTCGATCGTGCCTTCCTCCATTGGGGGCGTGAAGAGCGGTCCCAATACAAGTGAATCCGCGAGCGCGAGGGCCCGCTTGTGGATCTCGGGGGTGAAGTCGATCAGGTCCTTCTCGGAGACCCCCTGCCGGTCGAACGGCGCCGGCTTGCTCGGGAAGGGCTGGGTCGGGGAGGTCGCCTCGCCGGGCACCTTCGACTGCGGCACCGCCTTCTCTTCGATGGGCCACACGGGTTCACCCGTACGGCGGTCGAAGGTGAACAGGAAGCCCGTCTTGCTCGCCTGCATCACCGCGTCGATCGCCCGCCCGTCCACGTGGATGCGCCCCAGGACCGGGGGGCCGAGGGTGTCGTACTCCCAGATGTCGTGGTGCACCATCTGGAAGTGCCACAGGCGCTCGCCCGTCGCGGCGTCGAGGGCCACGAGGCTGTTGGCAAACAGGTTGTCGCCGGGGCGGTGCCCTCCGTAGTAGGCCGAGGTCGGGGCGCCCAGCGGCACGTAGACGATGCCCAGGTCGTCGTCGGCGCTGAGGCAGCACCACGATCCCACGTCGCCCGACAGTTCACGGGACCCGTCGCCCCAGGTGTCGGCGCCGAACTCCCCCTCCCGGGGGATGACGTGGAAGGTCCAGACCAAATCGCCCGTCCGGGCGTCGAACCCGCGCACGTCCTCCGGCGCGCTGTCGCGCCACTCCGTCCCCGAGTCCCCGGCCCCGTCGACCGTGCCTGCGATGACGATGACGTCGCCGACCACGATCGGCCCCGAGCTCCAGTTGAACCGGTCGCGGCCCTCGGGCACGAGGTTCACGCTGCCGCCGTCTCCGAACGACGACACGGGCTTGCCGGTCGCCGCGTCGAGCGCGTGCAGCCAGGATCCGCGCACCGAGATGATGCGCCCGCCGGCGTGCCCGTTGTCGGAGTCAAGGTCCTCGGCGCCGTCTCCGTTCCAGTAGGCGACACCGCGAAAACTGCGTCCGCGCGCGTCTTCCAGGGAAGCGGCCCGCTGGACCCATCGGGTCTTCCCGGTACCGGGATCGAACGCCTCGACGAGCCCCACCGCGTTGGGCGCGTACAGCGTCCCGCCGACGAGAATCGGGGTCCCCCGCAGGTAGTTGTTGAAGGCGAGCTCCGGGAACTCCTCCTGCAGCTGCGGGTCGACGCCGGGGCGTTGCCATGCGATTTCGAGCGATGCGACGTTATCCGCGTCGATCTGCGCCAGCGGCGAGTAGCGGTTGAAGGAGTTCTGGCCGCCGTAGTAGGTCCACTCGGCCGTCGGCGGCGGCGCGTCGGCGGGATTCTCCCCAGGGCCGGCATTCCCTCCGGGACCACCGTCCGCGCACGAGGAAGCCAGGAAGGAGGCCGTCATGACGAGGCAGGCGGCGAGCGCCATTCGGTTGCGGTGAAGGTTGGTTCCCGTGCTCTTCGCTCGATTCGTGCGCATGGAAGCCTCCGTATCCGGCGCGCTGGTTCCCGGCTGCTTGCGTGAACGTAACGTGCGATTGTGGTTTGCGCCTTCATCTGCCGCAGCAAGCGAACATGCTCAACGCATCGAACTTCCCCCGGCAATCAAGTGAGCACAGTCCAGTGACCGCTTCCGGTGACGCCGCCCGCCCGCAGGCTCCGCCAGCCATGAGTCCCGACCAACACCGGCGGGCGCTCCAGGGTGCGATGGCGGCGCTCTTTCTGGCGGCCATGGGGAATACGATCGTGAGCACGGTGCTGCCTGCCGTAATCGCCGAGCTGGGGGGATTCGACCGGTACGCCTGGGCGTCCACGTCCTACATGGTGACCTCGACGATCGCGATGCCGATCGCGGGCCGGCTCGCCGACCTCTACGGTCGCCGGGTCATGTTCCTGGTCGGCGTCGCTGTCTTCATCCTCGCTTCGATCCTCATCGGGTTGAGCCAGACGATGAACCAGCTCATCCTCTTCCGCGCGCTGCAGGGCATCGGGGGCGGCGTGACGATCGTCAACGCCGTCTCCGCGGCGGGGGATCTGGCGCCCCCCGAGGAGCGCGGCAGGTACCACGGCATCGCAGGCGCGGTGTTCGGTCTCGCAGCCGTCGCGGGACCGCTGGCCGGGGGATTCATCATCGACCGGGCGCACTGGAGCTGGGCGTTCCTCATCAACGTGCCCATCGGGCTGGTGGTGCTGGCCCGGCTCGCACAATCCTATCCCCGCCACGCCGGTTCGTCCGGCGAACGGCCCGCGATCGACTATGCGGGAATCGCGGCGCTGGTTGCAGGCACGATGTGCGTTCTCGTCGCGCTCTCGGTTGGAGGCGTCCTCTATCCGTGGGGTTCCTGGCAGGTCATGGGGCTGCTTGCCCTCGGGCTGGCGATCAACGGTCTCTTCCTGGCCGTCGAATCCAGGGCGGCGTGGCCGATCGTGCCCCTGGGAATCTACCGAAGCCGCACGGTGCTGGTGTCCGTATCGGCCTACTTCCTGATCGGGTTCATGATGTTCGGCAGTATCCTCTTCATACCGCTGTACTTTCAGGCCGTGCAGGGGACTTCCGCCGCGCAGAGCGGCGCCTTTCTTGTCCCGATCCTGCTGGGCATCGTCGTCGGCGCCGGAGTGTCGGGACATCTTCTGTCCCGTTCAGGCGTGAGCTACCGCGCGGTCGCTCTGCCCGGCACGGTTCTCGCAGCGGCCGGGATGCTGACACTTTCGACCCTGGCTCCCGAGACCGGCGTTGCCGTCGCCCTCGCCTACATTCTGACGATGGGCATCGGGATCGGCGGCGTGACGTCGGTATTCATGGTGGCCGCGCAGAACGCGGTTCCTCACCGCAACGTCGGCGCCGCCACGGCGGCATTGCAGTTCCAGAGGTCGGTGGGTGGCACGGTGGGCGTGGCCGTCATGGGCGCGGTCGTGGCGCAACGCGCGTCTTCGCGGTTCCTGGACATTCTCCCGGAAGCATTGCGCGCCCGGCTTCCGGACGGCTGGCTCGAATCGATGGTACAGGCCGGATCGCTGCTCGACGCGACGGTGCGGGAACTGGCGGGTGGCGCAGAGATTGCCGAGAGCGTGAGCGGGTACTTCACGACGGCCCTGAGCGCCGCGCTCGATGATGCATTCGTCGTCGGAGGGGTGGTCGCGGCCCTCGCCATCGCCTGCGCGCTGCTGCTACCTGCACGGTCAGCAAACACGCCTCTACATGGTCAGTGATCAAGTGACTATGTAGTGACCATGTAGCAAGTGACCAAGTGAGGTCGGTCACGCGCGTGTCGCTGAGCAGTCAACGCAACCCAACCACATCGCCCACATCGCCGGGTGATTCGTCTCGACGCCGTCATACTGAGTCCGACGAGGAAACCAGTCGCCGGGCTTATTCCTTGAAGAGGTTGGAGTGGGTTCCGGTGCGGACGAGATGCAATTCTTCACCCTTGACACGGTAGGTCACGAGCCAGTCGGGTTCGATGTGCGCCTCCCGGTATCCCTTCCAGATGCCCCGCAGCGGATGGTCGCGATGGCGCGCCGGCAATGGCTCCTGCTCGACCAGCGACGCCGGCAGTTCGCGAGACAGCGCCTGCCGAACGTAGCGCGGCCGGCCATGGGAGCCCACGGACCGGCCGGTCACGGGGCAGCGGTCAATCCGGCGGTCACTCGTACCGATAGTCGAACACGAACGACGACCCCAGCATCTCGCGGAACCAGAGCGTGGCCCTCGCGCCGAGGGAGTCGGTGAGGCGGACAGGCTTGTTCAGAGCGAAGTACACGGGCTGCTGCCGCCCGTCGTCGATCGCTACGTTGTCGGCGTAGAGATAGCTCCGGTCCAGCCTGTCCAGAATCGGACTCAGCCGCCCCTTTACTCCCGGCAGGTGGCCCGTCCGGTGGGCTATGATCATGGACCCCCCGTTGTCGGCGGTCCGCATCTCGACCTCGAGCCCCTCGCCGCCACGGTGACCCCGCTCGACGTACGCGCGCAGGCCGGGCGCGGCGCAAAGGACCGTCAGCGGCAACTCGGCGTAGAGCTCGAAGTCCGCGTGCCCGAACGCATCCGTGCGTGTCTCCAGATAGGTCTTGTTCGGGTAGAGCACGACGACATGCACGTCGCGCAGCGGCCGCCCTGTGTCGGCCTGCCGTACCGCGACCCGCGTCGCGAGACCGTCGGGCAGAGGCGGACTGGCCGCCGGCAGGGTGACCTTGAACTCGCGTTCTCCGACGGGTTCGAAGACCGGCTTGCTTCCAGCGAGCGCGACCGTCTCATCCTCGATGACACCGATGCCCTCGCCGCGCCGTTCGATGAAGTGCTGCCGCCCCCCGGAACCGGGCACGTCGCCCACCGGACACTGGCCGAGGCGCGATGCCAGAAGCTCGTTCCTCGTGAACTGGCTCGTCCGCAGATCCTCCACCGTAAGCGAGTTGCCGAGACTCCCGGGCGAAATCAGTTCCAGCCGATCATCGAACATGAACAGGCGTATTCGCGAACCGGCGACGCCGTAGTCCCGGTGCACCACGGCGTTCACCACCGCTTCGAACACCGCGCGCTCGCTGTACTGCGGGATGTCCGTGCGGGCGGGATCCTTGCGAGCGGCGACTCGCCGGTTTCGGACGACGAAACGCATGGCCCCGCGAATCTGCTCGTCCAGGGGTCCGCCAATGTCCTGGGCATCGAGTTGCCGGTTGCCGTCCCTGGTCCCTCCGCTGTAGCAGACGGCCTGAATGTATGCGTTCGGAAGCCACTCTCGCGGGTCGTTCGATGCCAGCAGTATGCCCCCCACGGTCGCACGGGGAGTGCCAACCTCGTCGTCCTTGAGGAACTTGAGTTTCGCCAGCATGACCTCGGTACTGTCGCTCGAGCGCGAACTGGCGTAGCGGCGCCAATGCTCCGGCACCAGAGATCCCACGCCCGTGTCGGCGACCAACTGCATGTCCGCGCCGGTCTCGTCCGACCGGGCCCGCGCTTGAAGCAGCCGCCGCAACTCGGCCGTCTCGAGTGGCCGCTTCCCGGCACCGCGCCGACGAAAGTACCCGCCGGGCGACCGGTGGACCTCCGCGCGCCGCGGAATCTCAACGAGCAGAACGCCTCCGTCCCCCGACCCCGGCACAGGCATTCGATGGAGATTGAAGTCGAGCGGAGGCTGAATGCTGTCCGAACAGATCACCGTGACCATCTCTGCCACGGAATCGAGCTGGTTCGACGTCAAGGTCTGGTGGGTGCGGTCGTCCCGGACTCCAAGCACGAACCATCCGCCCCCTGAGTTGGCGAACGCGGCGAATCCGTCGGCGAGGTCGGTGCGCTTCGGGGCCGCCACCTTCAGTCCGCGAAGGCGCACCTCCTTCAGGTCGACGCCGGTGTCCTCGCCGAGATGGACTCGCTTCCAGAACGCGGTGGGATCGATGGGCATGAGCGGATTCGGGTGGAACTGGAGCGTTCAAGATAGCTGGCGGTCAAGCGAGCGTCACCCAAAGTGAGGCGGGAGCGGAAATGTCGCTGGAAGCCACGGCAGTCGCTTGTCGGAAATCAGGTCTCCACAGCGCGAGCTCCGGCCAGATCAAGCAGCGGCTCCGGCGCGACCTCGTGCCCGCCCGGATGGACGCGCACGCGGAAGGACACGCCCAGGTCTTTCAGAAGCGCGTCCTGCGACGCTTCTTCACGGGGGTGGCGGTGGCGGTCTTCCTCTCCGCGGACGAACGTGACTCGCACGCCGTCGAGGCCGGCGGCCAGGGCATCCGGGCTCAAGTCGGTGGCGAGACCGGCCCCCCAGAGCACCAGTTCCTCCACGCTCGTCTGCCCCAGCACCACCCATCGGGACGCGGTATGCGCCCCCTGGGAAAACCCCAGCACGACCCGGCGGCGGACGGACGGCGCTGCCGTGGTGGCCACCTCGCTCGCGAGCGCGTCCAGGTACGCCACGTAGTCCGCGATCTCGTTGTCCCGGTCCTCGCGCGTCATCCAGCTGGCCCCCACGCGGTGCTCTGGCCCGTGCCTGCCCGGGCTTCGGTCTACGTAGAAGCGCGAGAGCGCCTCGGGGACCACGACGATCCGCTCCGGGGCATCCAGGACCTCAAAGCGCCGTGCGAAGCGGCGGGCCGCCTGGCGGTAGCCGTGCAGGACGAACCACGCTTCACCGACGCCGTCGCCGCGGCCGCCCATCGTGTAGTAGCGGGCCGTGCGCGCGACCTGGATGTGGCGCAGGGAAAGTTGAGGTTCGGTCATCGCCGCGCGATCACCTGCTGGAAGACCTCGTCGAGCCGCGTCAGGCGGGCCTCCTCGCTGCGCATCTCCAGGAGATCCTGCCGCCACTCGGGGTCCACCTGCACGAACGCGGCCAGTCGAAACGACACTTCGTCCTTCGCATCGAAATCCGGCGACGCGGGGGATGAGCGTTGGAGGGCGGAGACGGCGGCGCGAAAGAGATCGATGGAAACCTGGCGCCGCGCCGTCAGCTGGGGCCGCGGGCCCGGCTCGTCCTCGTATTCCGCGACCACGGCCTCGTAGTACGGCTCGCCGGACTCGAGCCCGTCGTGAATCGCGAAGCGGCCCATGCCCTTCACCAGGATGAAGGAGCGGCCGTCCTTGAGCCCGTGATGCCGTTCGATCCCGGCCAGCGCGCCCACCCGTCCCTCCTCGATGAGAAAGGGGCCGGAGCGGTCGGAGTCGTGGTAGATGAGCCCGAAGGGCCGGTCGGTCTCGAGGCAGCGCGCCACCATGCGCCGGTAGCGGGGCTCGAAGATGTGGAGCGGGAGCAGTTCCCCGGGAAAGAGGACGACGTCGAGCGGGAAGAGGGGCAGGCGGTTCATGCAACGCGCTTGCGGGGCGCGGCCGGCCCCCCCGGATCGTCGATCAGCACTCGTCCGACCCCGCGTGCCAGCAGGCGGCGGACCCGGATGAAGAGCAGGACGGCCACCGCCCCCAGCCCCGCGGCCAGGCCCCACCAGAGCCCGCGCGCGCCCATGTCCGCACCGAAGGCGAGCGCCGCGCTGATCGGGATCCCGAACACCCAGAAGCCCAGCGCGTTGAAGATGAAGGGCGAGCGGGTGTCGCCCGCGCCGCGCAGCACCCCCGCCGCCACCGCCTGCAGGCCGTCCGCGACCTGGAAGATCCCCGCGATGGGAAGGAGCGCGACAGCAACCGCGAGGACCCCCGCGTCCGCGGTGTAGACCCGCGCCAGCAACCCGGGCGCACCCAGGAACACGCACGCGGTCAGGACCATGAATCCCCCGCCCAGCAGGATCCCCGCCCCGGCGGCCCGCCGCGCCTCCACCATGTCCTCCCTGCCGACCGCGCGTCCCACCAGCACCGCCGCCGCGCCCGCGATCCCCAGCGGAACCATGAAGGCGAGCGCGGCCAGGTTGAGCGCCACCTGGTGACCGGCCATGGTCACGGTGCCCAGCCAGCCCATCATCACGCCGATGAGCGAGAAGGCGCCGAACTCGAGCTGCTGCTGGAAGCCGAGCGGAGTCCCGAGGCGGATCATGCGCCCGAGGGCGAACACGTCGAAGGCCTCGCGCCGGATGCGGGTCAGGTAGGGCCTGACGACGCGCCAGGAGAGCGCGAGCAGGAGCGCGGCCATGAACCAGCGCGCGACGCTCGACCCCCACGCCGATCCCACCGCGCCCATCTGCGGAAAGCCCAGGTTGCCGAAGATGAGCACCCAGTTGAGAAACACGTTCAGAAGGTTGGCGGCGACGATGGTCCACACGATGGACGACACCCGGCCCATGGCCTGCAGGCTCTGGCGCAGCACTACGAAGGCGTAGAAGGGAAGCATCCCGGGGATGGAGCCAAAGATGTACCCCGCCCCGACCGGCACCACTTCGTCCGGCTGCCTCAGCCACACGAACACCGTGCCGGAGGGCAGGAAGAGCAGCGACGCGATCAGCGCCAGGAAGAACGTGAGCACGAAGCCGCGCTGGATGCCGCGCGCGACCGATTCCGCGTCATTCGCGCCGACCGCCTGCGCCACGATGGGATCGAGCGCCATCAGCATGCCGTTGCCGAAGACCGCGATGGTGTAGAAGTAGACGTTGCCGAGCGCCACGGCGGCCAGGTCGGTCGCCGACAGACGCCCGACCATTATCGTGTCCACGACGCCCATCAGCATCATCCCCACCTGCACGCCCACGATGGGCAGCGCCAGGCGCACCATGCTGGCGAGATTGGCCCGGCGGGGGACGAGATCCATGGGGAAGTCGGACGGCGCCTCAGAAATCCAGCATCGAGTCATCGACGTCGCCGGGCCCGTCGATGCCCATGCGCGCGGCTTCGTGGGCGCGGATCGGGCGGCGTCCGGCGAATCCGGCGTTCACCTCGTGCCACTGCGAGATGCGTGGCTCCCCGCGGCGCCAGCACAGGTACACCCATCGCCCCTCGAACGTCGTCGGAAAGTCGAGAAGGCCGTGCTCCAGTCCTCCCGTCGGGAACCGGATGCCTCTCCCCAGGATCTCCTCTTCGATGCAGCGCCGGATGCGCGCGCCGGCACGCCCCGCGCCTTTGCGATGCTCGAGGAACTCGGTGTGATCCGGGTTGGTCGGGGCCATGACCAGGCGTCCCCAGAGCGCCTCGAGGATCTTGAGCTGCTCGACGTGGCTCTCCAGTTCCTCGCGCGCGCCGGCGAGATCGTCGAGGACGGTCTCGAGCGCGGGCAACAGGGCGTTGGCCTCCTCGAGGGTGAAGGCCTTGCGCAGAGGCTTCACCTGGCGCGCGCCTCCAGCGCCGCGAGTCGCCGCTCGATCTCCTCCAGCTTGTAGAGGATCATCACATGCGTCTTCTTCGCATCGATCCCGACAGGGCTGGCATCGCTGGCGATCTCGCGGGCGATGCGCCGGTAGTCCTTTGCGGATGGCTGGCTGCTCATGCCTCGGCTCCCGTGGTTGTTGCCGCGAATCCTCGGGGTGGCGCGCCGGATTGGCAAGCGCGGTGCGCCCGGGGCCCGACTCGGCGTTGAGAGGGGATGCGCGGAGGAGTGATGCACGGGATGAGCGAGAGGGAGCCGGTGCGGTGTTGGAAGTGGCGAATCGAGGGTCGCTCCGCGATGTTGCCCGAGCGATGGCTTTCGATTCCGGTAACAGAGCACTTCGAGACCACAGGGAGGGCAGGCGGCCCGATGACCGACATCACGCGCAGAGAGTTCGTATCGGGAGGCGCCGCTCTGGCGATGGGCGCCACGGTGGTGCCCCGCCACGTGCTGGGCGGCCCCGGATACCAGGCGCCCAGCGACACCCTGGCGATCGCCATCGTGGGCGCCGGCGGCATGGGCGCCGAGAACGCCCAGGAGCTCGGCAGCGAGCGCATCGTCGCGGTGTGCGATGTCGATCACCGGCTGGTGGAGAACAAGGTCGAGGAGCGCTCGGTCGACCGCGACGGGAACCCGCGCGAACCAGGAGTGCGCTGGAAGGAGCAGTACGCCGCGGCGCGCAAGTACACCGACTTCCGCGTCATGCTGGAGCGGGAGAACGAAGTTGACGCGGTGCTGGTCGCGACCCCCGACCACACCCACGCGGTCATCGCCGGGGCCGCCATGCGCGCGGGCAAGCACGTCTACGTGCAGAAGCCCCTGACCTGGTCGGTGCACGAGGCGCGCGCTCTCGGTCGGCTGGCAGAGTCGACCGGGGTGGTCACCCAGATGGGCAACCAGGGCCACTCCAACGACGAGGCGCGCCTGATCAACGAGTGGGTGCAGGCCGGCGTGATCGGCGTGGTGCGCGAGGTCCACGTGTGGACCAACCGCCCGATCTGGATGCAGGGTCTGCCGCGTCCGGCGGCGCTGCCCGACGACGCCAGCATTACCGACCCCGACCGCTCATGGTGGCCCGGATCGGCGCAGGAAGCGGTCGCGGCGGGGCTGTGGGCCGACTTCAGGGCACCCGGGCACCTCCACTGGGACCTCTATCTCGGGCCGATCGCGCGCGAGGTCGCGTACCACCCGATGTACCACCCCTTCCACTGGCGCGGATGGGTCGACTTCGGGGTGGGGGCGCTGGGCGACATGGGGGCGCACCTGATCGACCACCCGTTCTGGGCGCTGGACCTCGGGCTGCCCCACGCGATCGAGGCGACCTCCACCCCCTGGGGCGGTCCCGCCGACGACCCGGTCTCGTATCCGGTCGCCACCAAGGTGCACTTCGAGTTCGGTCGTCGCGGCCTCCTTCCCCCCGTCGACATGCACTGGTACGACGGCGGGCTGATGCCCAGGCGCCATCCCTGGCTCCCGGACGACGTGCCGCTGGATCGCGGCGGCGGCGTGCTCTTCGTGGGCGAGCGCGGGTTGCTGCTGCACGAGACCTACGGCCGCAACCCGAAGGTCTATCCCGAGGAGTTGCAGGAGGAGGCGGACGCGGTGCCGCCGACCTACCCGCGCGTCGAGGGCACCCACGAGATGAACTGGGCCAACGCCTGCAAGGGAATCGGCGAGGCGGTTTCCCCGTTCTCGTATGCGGCGCCGCTCACCGAGACCATGCTGCTGGGGCTGGTCGCGCTGCGCGCGGGCCAGGGGGAGCGCATCGAGTACGACGCGGCCAACATGCGCGTCACCAACCACGAGAAGGCCAACGAGTACCTGGTGCGCGAGTACCGGGAAGGATGGAGCATATGATGAAGTCGGGCGGGATCATGGTTCTCATTGTGCTCGCCGGGATCGCGCCTGTCGCCGCCCAGGAGCACAACGTGCTCACCTCCGCCGAACGGGAGGCCGGGTGGCGGCTGCTCTTCGACGGGCGTTCGCTCGATGGCTGGCGGCGTTACGACGGCGAGCCCATGACGGGAGGCTGGGTCGTGGAGGACGGATCGCTCGCGCATGTGCGCGGCGGCCGCTCAATCATCACCGACGACATCTTCGAGGACTTCGAGCTGACGCTCGAGTGGAAGGTCGAGCCCGGAGGAAACTCGGGCGTCTTCTACCGCGCGGCCCCGGGGGCCGAGGAGATCTTTCACAGCGCGCCGGAGCTGCAGGTGCTGGACGACGCGGGGCACGCCGACGGACGCAGCCCGCTCACCAGCGCGGGCGCCAACTACGCGCTGCACGGGGTTCCACGGGGGATCGTGCGCCCCGCGGAGGAGTGGAACCAGGTCCGGATTCTGGTGCGCGGAACCCGTGTCGAGCACTGGCTCAACGGCCAGAGGGTGGTGGAGTACGAGCTGCGCGGCGACGACTGGAAGGCGAAGGTGGCGGCGAGCAAGTTCGTCGAGTGGCCGGAATACGGGCAGGCGGCGCGGGGGCACATCGGCCTGCAGGATCACGGGAACCGCGTCTGGTTCCGCAACATCAAGCTTCGGGAGATTCGATGAGGAGGGTCTCGTGAGGAAGATGAACGCGAGCAGCACTCTCGACCGGCGGCGCTTCCTGGGGACGCTTCCCGGAGCGGTCGTGGTCGCCGGCGGGCTTGGGGGGCTGGGCCGCATGTGGCCGGGGGCGGGGGGATGGCCCGTTGGGAATCCAGAGCATCCCGGTTCGGATGGCGGCCGCTCGCAGGTGCCCTCTGCCATCGGGGTGCAGCTCTACACGGTTCGCTCGGTGATGGCCACCGATCCGGAGGGCACGCTCGCCACGATCGCGGACATCGGCTACGAGGAGGTCGAGCTGGCGGGCCTGTACGGGATGTCGGTACGGGAAATGAGGTCCCGGCTGGACGCGGTCGGACTGGCGGCCACATCGACCCATCACTCGGTGGAGGAGGTGCGGGGAAGCTGGGAGGCGACCCTGGAGGCCGCCGCCGCGCTCGGCCCGCGGCTGGTGGTGGTGCCGGCCCTCCCGGTCGCCGAGCGCGGCGGGGAGGCGCTGCGACGGGTCGCGGACGACTTCAACCGGGCGGGTGAGGCCGCCCGCGCCGCCGGCCTCCGCTTCGGCTATCACAACCACGACTGGGAGATGCGCCCGGGCGCAGACGGGGTGCGCCCCATCGACCTGCTGCTCGATCGCACCGACCCGGAGCTGGTCGACTGGCAGATGGACATCTACTGGGTCGTGCACGGCGGCGCCGACCCCGTGGCTGAACTGGACGCGCGCGCGGGCCGGGTGACCAGCGTCCACTTGAAGGATCGTACCGCCGCGGGCGAGATGGCGGACGTGGGCGCGGGGGTGATCGACTTCCGGACCGTGCTGGCGCGCGCCGGCGAACTGGGACTCCTCCACCAGTACGTGGAGCACGACGAGCCCGGCGACCCCATCGAGAGCGTGCGCGCCAGCTACCGGGCACTCGCGGCCATCGTGCCCGAGAGCCCGGAGGATCGGTCGGCGTGAGCCCGCGTACCCAGGAGACCTGGGACGCCATCGTGGTGGGCTCGGGCGCCGGGGGCGGCATGACCGCCTACGTGCTCGCCTGCTCGGGCCTCCGGGTGCTGATGCTCGAAGCCGGCCGGCACTACGACCCGGTCGCCGAGACCCCCATGTTCCACCTCCCCCGCGACGCGCCCCTGCGCGGGGGCGGCACCCGGCACAAGCCCTTCGGCTTTTACGACGCCACCGTGGACGGGGGCTGGGAGGTGCCGGGCGAGCCCTACTCCAGCGCGGAGGGCACCGACTTCCGCTGGTGGCGCGCGCGCATGCTGGGCGGGCGCACCAACCACTGGGGCCGAATCTCCCTGCGCATGGGCGAGTACGACTTCAAGCCGTACTCCCGCGACGGGCTGGGCTTCGACTGGCCTCTCACATACGATGACCTTGCGCCGTATTACGACAAGACCGAGGCATTCATCGGCGTCTACGGTTCGAACGAAGGGCTGGAGAACACGCCCAACTCCTCCCCGGGCGTGCTGCTCCCACCCCCGGCTCCCCGCGCGGAGGAGCTGCTCACCCGCCACCACTGCCGCGACCTGGGCATCCCGGTGATCCCCGTCCACAAGGCGATTCTCACGCAGCGTCTCGACGCCGCCCGCATCGCGCGCACCCTGTGGCCCGGCAACCCGTTGGCGCAGCGGGTTACCGAGGAGTCCATGGCGGCACGCGCGGCGTGCTTCTACGCGACACCCTGCGTTCGCGGCTGCTCCATCAAGGCCAACTTCCAGACCCCGACGGTGCTGCTGCCCCCCGCCCTGGCGACCGGCAACCTGGACATACGCACCGACGCCATGGTGCGCGAGGTCACCATCGACGCGCGCGGCCGGGCCACCGGGGTGCACTACATCGACCGGAACACGCGCCTGGACGAACATGCGAGCGCCCGCGTGGTGGTGCTCGCGGCCAGCGCCTGCGAGTCGGCGCGCATCCTCCTCAACTCGAAGAGCTCGCTCCACCCCGACGGGCTGGGCAACGGGAGCGGCCGGGTCGGCAAGTACGTCATGGACACGGTGGGCGCGGGGGTCGGCGGCCAGATCCCGGCGCTCGAGAACATGCCGCCGCACAACGCCGAGGGCACCTCGGGGCTGCATCTGTACATGCCCTGGTGGCTCTATCAGGAGCAGGCCCGCGGCCAGCTCGACTTCGCCCGCGGATACCACATCGAGTTCGGCGGCGGCCGGACCATGCCCGGCTTCGGCTTCATGGGCACGCTACACGAGCTCACCGGGGGCAGCTACGGGCAACGGCTCAAGGACGAGTGCCGCCGCTACTACGGGTCGTTCCTCTGGTTCGACGGGCGCGGGGAGATGATCCCCAACGAGGATTCCTACTGCAAGATCGATCCCGAGGGCGTCGACCGCTGGGGCATCCCGACCCTCAAGTTCCACTGGAAATGGTCGCCGCACGAGTTGAACCAGGCCCGCCACATGCAGCACGCCTTCGCCGACATCATCCAGGCGATGGGCGGCCGGGTGACCAGTGACGTCCACGACGACGGCGCGCGCGCGATCGCCGCTCCCGGCGTCATCATCCACGAAGTGGGGGGCGTGATGATGGGAGAAGACCCGAACACTTCAGTGCTCAACCAGTTCTGCCAGTCGTGGGAGGTGGACAACCTTTTCGTGACGGATGGGGGCGGCTTCGTGTCGAACGCGGACAAGAACCCGACCCTGTCGATTCTGGCGCTGGCCTGGCGCGCATCGGACTACATCGTGGAACAGCTGCGCACCCGGAGCCTGTGATGAGCGAAGAGCGGACGAAGGCGGAGGATCGGCGCGAACGGGTTTTGCCGATCGCCGAGGCGCGTGAAACGGCTCCGGACGCGCGCGGCATGGACCGCCGCCACGCCCTCAAGGTGATGGCGCTGGCCGCCGCCGCGCCCGGCCTTGCATCGTGCGGTCCCGGAACCGGTGACGAAGAGGGGGCCGCAGGCGCATCGGCGGGAACTGCGGGTATCCCCGATGGCGCCCCCGCCGGTCAGGTCACCAACCCGAACGCGCGCGGCGACCTCTGGGATCCCGACCTGCTCTCCCCCGTGGTGCCCTGGGAGCGGCAACTCGATCCCGACGAACTCGAATCGCTGGCCGTGCTGTGCGACCTGATCCTGCCGGCCGACGACCGCTCTCCCTCAGCGAGCGAGGTGGGCGCCCACGACTTCATCGACGAGTGGGTGAGCGCGCCCTACGAAGCCCTCCAGGAGGGCGGCGTGCTGATCCGGGGCGGGCTGGTGTGGCTCGACCGCGAAGCCCACACCCGCTTCGGCAACGGCGCCGCGTCCGCAGGCGTGCGCTTCCGCGACCTCACACCCGCGCAGCAGCACGCCATCTGCGACGACATCTGCGACCCGGAGCAGGCTGAAGGAGGGCCGTTCGAGGCGCCCTCCCTCTTCTTCGACCGGGTGCGCTACCTGACGCTGACGGCCTTCTGGACGACGGCGGAAGGCATGGACGATCTTCAGTACATCGGCAACACCCCCCTCACCCGATGGGATCCGCCGCCGCCCGAGGTGCTCCGCCACATCGGGCTCGCCTGACCGGCCCTCTCAACCAGAACCACGCCATGGCCCCATCCGACGACCACCCATCCGCCAACGCCGGGCGCCTCTTCCGGGGCAGTTGCGTCGCCCTCATCGCGACATCGGTTGCCTTCGCGACCGTGGGCGCCGTCATGCTCGACCTCAAGAACGAATTCGTGCTCACCAACGAGCAGGTGGGCTGGATCGGAGGCGCGGCCCTGTGGGGGTTCGCGCTCTCGCAGGTGGTCTTTGCGCCGCTGGCCGACACGCTCGGCTTCCGCACCCTGCTGCGAACGGCGTTCGCGGCGCATCTCATCGGCACGATCACCCTTATGCTCGGGGGGAGCTTCACATACCTCTTCACCGGCGCGCTGATCATCTCCATGGGAAACGGACTGGTGGAAGCCGCGTGCAACCCATTGGTGGCGGCGCTTTACCCGGGCAACAAGACCGTCAAGCTGAACAACTTCCACGTCTGGTTCCCCGGGGGAATCGTCCTGGGCGGGCTGGCCGCGTACGGGCTCGATCAGTTGGCGGCTTCGTCGGCGGGACTGGAGGTCCTCGGGGAGTGGCGGGTGAAGATCGCGCTGATCGTCATCCCGACCCTCGTCTACGGCCACATGCTGCTGCGGGAGCGGTTCCCGCCCACGGAAGGGGTGCAGGCGGGCGTCTCGGTGGGGGAGATGTTCCGCGCCGCGCTCACGACGCCGTTCATGCTGCTCATGCTGTTCGCGATGACGATGACCGCGTCCATCGAGATCGGGCCGACCCGCTGGGTCCCGGCGGTGCTGGAGGCGGGCGGCATTCCAGGCATCCTGGTGCTGGTGTGGATCAACGGCCTGATGGCCGTGCTGCGCCACCGGGCCGGCGCGGTCGTGCACCGGCTCTCGCCGCCGGGCGTGCTGCTGGCGTCGGCGACGCTGGCGGGGGTTGGATTGCTCGCCTTCAGCTACGCGTCCGGGACGGCGGCGGTGTTCCTCACCGCGACGATCTTCGCGGTGGGCATCTGCTACATCTGGCCCACCATGCTGGGCGTGGTCTCGGAGCGGGTGCCGAAGAGCGGCGCGCTGGGGCTCGGACTGATGGGGGCGGTGGGGATGGCAACCACCGGACTCGTGACAGCACCCCAGATGGGCCGCGTCGCGGACGTGTACTCCCACGACCAGCTTCCGGTGGCGGAGGTGGTGGCGCTCTTCGAACGTGCCGACGGCGAACTGGCGACCGTGCCGGGGCCGGACGCGAGCGCCGCCCGCGCCGCCGCCGTCGAGGTGGTGGACGAATACCGGTCGGAGGGCGCCCTGCCCTCCCCCGCCACCGCCAACGCGCTCCGGCAGATCATCGACTCCGGGGGGGACCAGGCGCTCACCGGGGAGGCGCAGGCGATCCTCGGTCCGGCGGACAACTTCGGGGGACGCATCTCCTTCCGCTACCTGGTGCCGCTGTGCGCCGTCCTGATGGTGATCTTCGGGGTGTTGCGGGCGCGCGCCCGCAGGGAGGGCGGATACCGTGCGCGGCGGATCGGAGAGGCCGGATGAGACCACGCGCCGGCCGCCCCAGGCCGACTCGCCGGCTCGGTGATGCCGGCACGCGGCGTCGAGTCAGGCCGACCGCTTCCGAAGACGGGCGTCCGTCGCACGGAGGAGGACGGCCTTGACCCTCCGCTACGGCATGGTCGGAGGCGGACCGGGTGCCTTCATCGGTCCGGTGCACCGGATGGCGGCCGCCCTCGACGGCGAGTGGCGACTCTGCGCGGGCGCGTTTTCGGCCGACGCGGAGAAGGCGCGCCGAGCCGGAGCGCAACTTGGGCTGGCGGAGGATCGCGCATACGGATCGTGGCAGGAGATGGCCGGAGCAGAGGCGACCCTCCCGGCCGATGAGCGCATCCGCGCGGTGACGATCGTCACCCCCAACCACCTGCACCATCGGGTCGCGCGCGCCTTTCTGGAGCGTGGCATCCACGTCGTCTGCGACAAGCCGCTCGCGGTGACGGTGGCGGAGGCCGACGACCTGTGTCGCCTGACCGCGTCGACCGGCCTCGTCTTCGCGGTGACCTACAACTATTCCGGCTACCCGCTGGTCAAGGAGGCGCGCGCGCGGGTGCGTGGCGGGGCCATCGGCCAAGTGCGCAAGGTGGTGGTGGAGTATTCGCAGGGGTGGCTGGCGGAACTGCTCGAGGCGGAGGGACACAAGCAGGCGGAGTGGCGGGCCGATCCCGGACGCGGGGGGCCGTCCGCCGTGCTGGGGGACATCGGGTCTCACGCGCACCACCTGATGCGCTACGTGACCGGCCTGGAGGTGCAGCGCCTGTTTGCCGACCTGGGCACCGTGGTGGCAGGTCGCGCCGCCCACGACGACGCAGTGGTGCTGCTGGAACTGGACGGCGGGGTCCGTGGCGTGCTGATGGCTTCGCAGATCGCCACCGGCGAGCGCAACCACCTGCGCCTGCGCATCTACGGCAGCGAGGGCGGGCTCGACTGGAACCAGGAGGAGCCCAACCGCCTGCGGCTCCTGCGGGCCGACGGCTCGGCGGAGGTGGTGCACCGCGCTGCGGGAACCCGTGCTTCCGGCGCCGCGACCGCCACCCGTCTGCCCGGTGGCCACCCGGAGGGCTTCGTGGAGGCGTTCGCGAACCTCTACCGGGAAGTGGCGCGGGCGGTGCGGGCGCGGGACGGCGTGGGCGTGGACACCGGGGGCGGTCCCCGGGCCCCCGATCCGGCGACCCGAGGCGACAAGGTGCCCGAGCCCGACTTCCCCACCGTCCGCGACGGCGCCCGCGGCATTCACTTCATCGACGCCGCGATCCGGAGCCAGGAGGTGGGCGCCTGGATCGAGGCGGGCTGCGCCGTCCCGTGATGCGGCGATTTCGACGTGCCCAAACAGGGCCGCCACGTTCCAGGCCGATCCGGAGTCAACCCCAATCGTGACATCAGACAACCGGCAATCCAACCCTGACGCGACCGCGAACGCGTGCGGCGATCTCCAGATGGCGCCGGAGGAGATGCTCGCCCTGGCTCGCGAGACCGCCGAAGTTCTGGTGGAGCGGATCGCGAACCTGCCTTCCGAACGCGCATGGGAAGGGGAATTCAAACAGGGACTCGACCAGCTGATGGTGGAGCCACCCGAGCACGGCTTGCCTGCAGCGGATGTGCTTCGGCGAGCCACGCGCGACATCCTTCCGCTTACGTTGCGCCTGGACCACCCGCGCTGTTTCGGATTCGTACCGTCAGCAGCCACCTGGCCAGGCGTGCTGGCCGATTTTCTGGCCGCGGGCTACAACCCCAACACCATCAGCTGGCTGGTCGCGAGCGGTCCCAGCCAGGTCGAACTGGTCGTGGTCGACTGGATGCGCCGGTGGCTGGGCTATCCCCGGCGCGCCGGAGGGCTCATGACGAGCGGTGGCTCGGCGAGCGCCCTCGACGCCCTCGTCGCCGCCCGCGAAGCGGCGGGAAATCCCGAGCGCAGCGCCGTATACATGAGCGACCAGAGCCACAGCGCACAGGTCCGCGCCGCCAGGATCGTCGGTGTTCAGCCCGAGCGCATCCGCCTGGTGACGAGCGACCAGCACTTTCGGCTTGACATGGAGGCGCTGTCAGACGCAGTGGCCGGCGACCGCGCCGCCGGACTCCATCCCATCGCCGTGTGCGCAAATGCCGGCACCGGCAGCACGGGCGCCATCGACCCGCTCGGTGCCCTGGCGGACTACTGCGAGGACGAGAACCTCTGGTTGCACGTCGATGCCGCGTATGGCGGATTCGCGGCCATAACCGAGAGGGGCCGGAAGCTGCTGGCAGGGATCGAGCGGGCTGACTCGATCGGGCTCGATGCGCACAAGTGGTTCTTTCAGCCGTACGAGGCAGGCTGTCTCCTGGTAAAGGACGGCGAGACGCTCGATCATGCGTTCCGCGTTCCGCATGACATGCTGCAGGATTCGGTATGGGGCGCGAATCACCCGAACTTCGCGGACCGTGGCCTGCAACACAGTCGCCTGTTTCGCGCCCTGAAGATCTGGATGTCGGTCCAGACCTTCGGGATGGCTGCGTTCCGGCGCGCGGTGTCGCTGGGAATGGAGCTGGCCAGCCGGGCCGAGGAGTACATCAGCGCGAGCCCGGTCCTGGAGGGGATGACGCGCGCTTCGCTGGGAATCGTCTGCTTCCGGATCAACCCCACGGACGGCGGCCTTGATGAGGGATCGCTGGACGCGGTCAACCGCAGTGTCCTCTCCCGGGTTTTCTGGGAAGATCGCGCGTTCATGTCGTCAACGCTCGTCGCCGGACGCTTCGCGCTGCGAATGTGCATCCTCAATCACACGACCACCTGGAACGACGTGCGGGAGACCCTGGAGACCGCCGAGCGATTCGGGACAGAGGCTCTTGAAGAAACGGGGGGCGGCACGACGGGGACCATGGAGCCGTGACCCGGCCCGTCACCCTCTTCACCGGGCAGTGGGCCGACATGCCGCTGGCCGAGCTGGCCGCCAGGGCGAGCGCCTGGGGCTACGACGGCCTCGAGCTCGCCTGCTGGGGCGATCACTTCGATGTCGTGCGCGCCGCCGCCGACCCCGGCTACTGCGCCGCCCGCCGAGAGCTGCTGGAAGCGCACGGCCTCGGGGTGTGGGCCATCAGCAATCACCTGGTCGGCCAGGCCGTGTGCGATCCGATCGACGACCGCCACCGCGCCATCCTGCCCCCGCATGTGTGGGGGGACGGCGACCCGGAGGGCGTCCGCGCCCGCGCCGCCGCAGAGATGAAAGTCACCGCGCGCGCCGCCGCCAACCTGGGCGTCGAGGTCGTGAACGGCTTCACCGGCAGCTCCATCTGGCACCTGCTGTATCCGTTTCCGCCCCTGCCGGAGCGCGCCATCGACGCGGGCTTCGCAGACTTCGCCGGGCGCTGGCACCCCATCCTGGACGCCTTTGACGAAGCAGGCGTCCGTTTCGCGCTCGAGGTGCATCCCACCGAGATCGCCTTCGACACCGCGAGCGCCGAGCGGGCGCTCGAAGCCATCGACCGACGCGAAGCCTTCGGCTTCAACTACGACCCCAGCCATCTCGCCTACCAGGGCATCGACGTGGTGGAGTTCATCCACCGCTTCTCCGACCGCATCTACCACGTGCATGTGAAGGACGTGTGGTGGGCGGATCGTCCGATGCCCTCCGGAGTCTTCGGGGGACACCTGCCCTTCGGACACCCGCAGCGGTCCTGGGACTTCCGCTCCCCTGGCCGCGGGAAGGTGCCCTTCGAGGACATCGTGCGCGCCCTTGCCCGCATCGGCTACGACGGACCGCTCTCCGTCGAGTGGGAAGACATGGACATGGACCGCGAGCACGGCGCCGGGGAAGCGTGCGGCTTCGTGCGTTCCCTGGACTTCCCACCTTCGAGCGCCGCATTCGATGCCGCCTTCGAACGTGGAGAGGCCGGCGCGGACCGACCCGCGCCAGATCACTCCGTCGACAAGGGTTGACGCTCGCCCACGGCGTCCCTAGGATTGCCCCATCCTGATGTTGAGACTGATTCTCAATATCATAGACTCGATCCGGGACCATCCGATGCCACGCCCAAACCGTGCGCTTGCGCTGTTTTCCGCAGTCGTCCTCATCTCGTTGACCGGGGGCTGCAGGTCGGCGCCTCAAGCCGCCCTCTCGAGATCCGCGCCTTCTCCCACTGCCTCGCAGCCGGGCAGCGCGCCATCCGGGGACAACCTGGGCGTGCTCCTCATGGCACACGGCGGCGGAGAGGAATGGAACCGGAACGTGAGCGCCACGGTCACCGGGCTCCGCGAGCGGATGCCGCTTGCCGTGGCCTTCGGAATGGCCAATCCGCACACGCTGCAGACCGCCCTGGACGAGCTCGATTCCCAAGGCGCAAGCACCATCGCGGTGGTGCGGCTGTTTCTCTCGGGCGCCTCCTTTCTCCACCAGACCGAGTTCCTCTTCGGCCTCCGCCCGGATCCGCCTGCAAGGGCCATGATGGGACACCGCATGGTGGCGGGCTCCGATCTCCCTCCGCTCGAGACGGACGCCCGCGTTCTGCTGGACATGGCTGGAATGGCCGGCTCCGACCAGATCAACCGCATTGTGCTCGCCCGCGCGGACGCAGCCTCATCCGATCCCGCCCGGACCGGCGTGCTCGTCATCGCCCACGGCATGGGCGCGGAGGAGGAGAACCAGCGCCTGCTCGACGCCATGGAAGGGAGCGCTCATCGACTGCGTGCGGCCGGATTCGGCGAAGTGCGGATCGCCACGCTGAGAGAGGACTGGGCTGAAGCGCGAGCTCGGGCGGAGCAGGAGATCAAGGCGACCGCTTCGCGGATGAGCGAGGAGTGGGACCGTGTCGTCGTCATCCCATACCGCGTCTACGGCTTCGGGCCTTACGCCGAGGTCCTGGACGGGGTCGACTACATCCGCACCGATGGCCTTCTCCCGCACAGCCTGGTCGGAGACTGGGTCGCCGCTCGGGCATCGGCCGTCTTCTGTGAAGCCGGGCTCGTTCCAGCATTGGAGCCCTGCACGGCCGTCCTCGAACCCGCCGCCGGTCGCTGAACCGGTTCCGCCGATGCCGAATAGACTCCACAGTTGCGCCCGACATCCCCGGAATACGCTGAGCAGGGACATGATGCCCCTCGTCCCGCTTCTCGCCCTGTGCCTTCCCGCGTGCGAATCCGAGGTGGCGGCACCCGAGGAGGAGGTCTTCGTGGAAGGCGAGATCACGCTCGACGCCTCTTCCCTCGTCAACTTCGTCTACCTGAACCTCGCGGACGGCGTCCGGGTAACCCCGGCCGACCCCGCTTCCTCCACGGACTGGCACGTTGCGTTCCGGCGCTTCTCCGTCCGCCTCAATGGCGGCGTGGCCGGTCCGGGCTCGGTGGGAGGCTACAATCTGCAGAACAACGCGGGTGCCGCCGCGGAGCAGGTCGCGGCAATGACGCCCGACGACGGGCGGGCGGCGTTCGAGGCCGTGACCGAAGCCGACATTCCGGCCTCGTCTTCGTTCGCAGAGGATGGCCTGGCACCGGATCCCGGCGCATCCTGGTTCCGGTTCGATGGACAGGCAGGCACGCTGGTGGCCAATCCGGGCGTGGCGTGGAAGGTGCGGGAGAGTGCCGACCGGGGATTCGCGCTCTTCCGCGTCTCCGCGATCCGGATGCAGGGACAGCGGCCGCTGGGAGTCGAGATCGAATACCGCCGTCAGGATCCCGGCGGCGCCCTCGGAACCATGCAGACGGCTGTCGCCGATCTGACGCGCGGTCCCGCCTTCGTGAGCTTCGCCGGCGCGGACATGCCCCAGGCCCAGAGCTGCGACTGGGACATCGGCGTCTCCCCCGAGTTCAGCATTCTGATCAACGGTGCCTGCGGGGCCGGCACCTTCCCGCTCGACGCCACGCAGGACTTCACCGCCCAGACGCGGGCGGACGACGCACCGGACTACGCCGACTTCCTCTCCGTGATCTCCGGTGCCTTTCCGGCGGGCGTGGATGACGCCGGCGGCATCTTCTGGTATGGTATCCGGGAAAACAACCGCATGTGGCCAACGTACAACGTCTTCCTCATCGCCACGGATCAGGAAGTCTACAAGATGCAGATCTTCGACTACTACGATGCCACCGGCACATCGGGATTTCCGTCCGTGAGGTTCCAGCGGCTAAGGTGAACATCGGCGCCGGCGCGGGGCTGATTGCGGCCCTTGGCGTCATCGGCGGTCTGGCGCCAGCCGCCCTTCGGGCCTTTCCGCCGGCATCGCAGGAGACGGCGCCCCCGGGCCGGGTGGTCGAACAGGCGTCGGGGGCGGCCATCGCCGGGGCGAGCGTGATCTGGGTGCTCCCGGGGGCGCCGGGCCTCCCGGAGGATGCGGGCGAGGGCCTGGACCCGGTGTCCGGCAACTCGTCCGGCGCCTTTCCGTTGCCCGAATCCTGGGGCCCCGGCGGCGCGATCAGCGTGGCGGCCCCTGGGTACCTCGCCCGCACACTGACTTGGGAGGAGGCGGAGGCGGCGGATTGGCGTCTGGAGCTGGCGCGCGACCCGATGGCGCTGGACGAAGTGGTGGTCACGGCCAGCGTGCGCGCACGTCGCCGGTCGGAAATCGCCCTGCCGGTGGAGAGCATCGAGGCGACAGAGATCGCCGCTGCCGGGGCGGCGTCCGCGGATCGGTTGCTCGAGGAACTGCCCGGCGTACAGGTGACCGGCAATGCGCCGACCGGGTCGAACCTCCTGATCCGCGGCATCGGCGGCGCGCGCGTGCTGGTGCTTCTGGACGGGCAGCCGGTCACCGGAACGCTCATGGAGAACCGCGACCTGAGCCGCATGTCGCTCGCCGGCAGCGACCGGGTCGAGATCGTGAAGGGGCCACTCTCGTCGCTCTACGGCTCCGACGCGCTGGGAGGCGTGGTCAACGTCATCACCCGGCTGCCCGCGTCCGGCTTCCGCCTGGATGCCCGCGCGCTCTCGGGCGGCGCGGGCAGGCAGGAGGCGGAGGCGACGGCGAGCGGAGGGGGCCGCCTCCAGTACGCCATCACCGGGGGATGGCGCCAGGAGGACCAGGTTCCGGGGCTCGTGAGCGGCGGCGAGGACGCCTTCGCGCGCGTGTGGGATGGACGCTCCCGCTTTCGCTTCGCCGTGACCGATGACTGGGAGCTGCGCGCCGGAATCACCTACCTGCGCGAGCGCCAGCGATGGCCGGTCGGAGGCGGGTTCTCGGGATTCAACGACAACCGCGGCTTCTCGGGCTGGCTCGAAACCCGGCGCAGAGCCGGCCCGGGAGAATGGAGCGCGACGGTCTTCGCCCAGGACTACGAGCATCTCTACCGCAGCGCCCGCGGCGACGCCCCCATCGCCGGAGACCGCTCCAACGCCCAGTGGGAGAGGCTGGCCAGAGTGACCGCGGGCTATTCGGGCACCCGGGGCGAACACGACTTCGACATGGGCGTCGAGGGCGCGGCGCGCGCAATCCGGTCGCCGGACAAGCTGCTCGAGGATCGCGCCGAGGACGACCAGCTCGCCTTCTTCGCGCAGGACGCCTGGCGGCTGGGAGCCACGGTTGTAAGCGCAGGCGCCCGCCTCACCGCCAACAGCCGCTGGGGATCGAACCTGGCGCCGTCCTTCGGGCTCGCGTGCAGGTTCGGCGAGGGCTTGCGCCTGCGAGCCGCCCTCGGCCAGGGCTTCCGTGCACCCTCCTTCAAGGAACTCGGCTGGAGCTACGCCAATCTGGCCGCCGGCTACATGATTCAGGGATACGCGGACCTCCGGCCCGAACGATCCTGGAGCTTCTCCGGCGGCGTCGAGTGGCAGCCCGGAGCACGCCTGCTGCTGGAGGCCGAAGCCTACTCCAATCGCGTCGAGAACCTCATCGAGCCCGGGTTCGTCGGACATGCGCCCAGCGGGCTTCTCATCTATTCCCCGCGCAACGTGGCCAACGCGGTCACCCAGGGCATTGAACTCGGTTTGCGCGCCCTCTGGGACGACGGTGAGTTCGCCGCCGGCTACGCCTGGCTGGATGCCCATGAAGCCGACTCCGGCCTCCCGCTGGACCGTCGCGCCAGCCATTCGGCTCGGGCAAGGGTGACCTGGACTCCGGCGGCTCTCTCAGGCCTGCGCATGGATGGGACCGTGCATTTCACCGGGAGCGCCCCGGTCGTCGCACCAGAGCCGAGCCAGGGCGGGTTCTCATCCGCGATTCAGGAACGATTCACCGCGGTGGACCTGCAGGCGGCGCTCCCCGTCGGCGGCAACCTCGAGCTGCTCGCGGGCGTCGACAACCTCTTCGACGCCCGTCCCGAGGGATGGCACGGCATCATCGAACGACGGTTCCGGATGAGCATCCGCCTCCGCGAGCTGTTCGCGGGATAGGCTTCCGCCCACCTTTCCGACTCCGGTAACCCGCACTTATGTTGCGGGGTCTTTCGTCTTCCGGTCTCCTTCTCGCGGTGGGTCAATGGTTAAACGAACGATCACGGCGATGCTGATCGCCCTGGTAATCACCCCCACCGTCCTGTCGGCCGCGCAGGGCCTCTCCGACGATGAACTCGAGCCTCTCGTGGCCCGCGTGGAAGAGGGCGTCCTGGAGCGCGCCAAGCTGGCCCAGGTCATGGTGGACAAGATCTTCTCCTTCTCCGAGCTGGGGCAGCAGGAGATCGAGACCTCGGCCTACGTTACGGGGATCCTCGAGGAGAACGGCTTTACCATCGAGCGCGCACCCTCGGGCATCCCGACCGCCTGGTTCGCGCGCTGGGGGAGCGGCAGGCCGGTCATCTCCTTCGGGTCCGACATCGACGGTATCCCCAAGGCCAACCAGAAGCCCGGCGTAGCCTATCACGACCCGCTGATTCCCGGCGCCCCCGGCCACGGCGAGGGCCACAACTCGGGACAGGCTGTGAATGTGGTGGCGGCGCTCGCGCTCAAGGACGTCATGGAGGCCGAGGGCATCGAGGGCACACTCGTGCTCTGGCCCGGGGTCGCCGAGGAGCAGTTGGGCTCGAAGGCCTGGTACGTGCGCGACGGCTATCTCCAGGACATCGACATCACCCTCTTCACGCACGTGAGCAGCAACCTGTCGGTGAGCTGGGGCCAGGGGAGCGGCACCGGGCTGGTCTCCGTGGAGTTCACCTTCGCGGGCGAGGCGGCGCACGGCGCGGGCGCTCCCTGGCGGGGGCGCAGCGCGCTCGACGCGGTCGAGCTGATGAACGTCGCCTGGAACTTCCGGCGCGAGCATCTTCGGCCCGACCAGCGCTCCCACTACGTGATCAGCGACGGCGGCGATCAGCCGAACGTCGTGCCGCCGAGCGCCTCGGTATGGTATTTCATCCGCGAGATGGACTACGAGGACATCAGGCGCAACTTCGACACCGCCATCCGCATCGCCGAAGGCGCAGCGCTGATGACCGACACCGAGATGTCCTACCGGATCATCGGAGCCGCCTGGCCGCGCCACTTCAACAGGGTGGTCGCGGAGACCATGTACGAACACATCGAGGACGTGGGGCTCCCGGAGTGGACCGACGACGACCACGACTTCGCGAGCGCGGTGCAGGAGTCGGTGGGAAGCGTCCCGTCGGGGATGCCGATCACGCTGTCGCCGCTGGGCGAGCCGGGCCCGCGCCGGAGCGGCGGATCCGACGACATCGGCGACATCTCCTGGAACGTGCCCACGGTGACCCTGCGCTTCCCGTCCAACGTGCCGGGGCTTCCCGGTCACCACTGGTCGAGCGCCATGGCGATGGCAACCCCCATCGCGCACAAGGGCGCGGTCGCCGGTGCGCGCGTGGTGGCCCGCACGGCGCTCCAGCTCTTCGCCCAGCCGGAGCTGGTCGACGAGGCGTGGACCTACTTCCGGGAGGAACAGACCGCGGCCGTGGAGTATATTCCCTTCATCGGCCCCGACGACCCGCCGCCCATCGATCTCAACAAGGAGATCATGGATGCGTACCGCCCACTCCTCGAGCAGTTCTACTATGACGAAACCCGCTTCGAGACGTATCTTGAGCAGTTGGGGATCAGGTATCCCACGCTCTCGCGGCCGGTTTCCGAGGAGGACCGGCAGGAGACCCCGGGATCGAACTGAGGACTTTCACAACCGGAGTTTTCCGATGATCGACGCCAGCCGCAGACTTCTCTTCGCCGCCGCCATGCTGTTTGTGGTGCCCCTTACCGGCGCGGGCGGCCTCCCGGAGGCCGTCACGGAACCCCCGGTCGACGCACCGCCGGTCGCGTCGGCCGACGACCCCACCGAGGTGGGCTGGCGCCTCCTGGCCAGCCTCAACTACCGCACCGGCGAGACGGGCGAGGAGTTGGCCGCCCTTGCCGGCAAGCTCGTCAAGATCCCCGGGTTCACGGTGCCGCTCGAGGACTGGGCGTCTTCGGCGACGGAATTCCTCCTCGTGCCCTACGTCGGCGCCTGCATCCACACGCCTCCGCCGCCGCCCAACCAGCTCGTCTACATCCAGATGGATGCAGGAAAGCGGGCGGCGATGGACGGATGGAACCCGGTGTGGGTCGAGGGTGTGCTGGAGATCGAGATGACCCAGAGCGTATACGGCTACGTCGGCTTCACCATCACCGGTCAGCGGGTTTATCCGTACGGGTCCTGATCCGCGGATGCAGTCCGCCTGCAGCATGGAGCGCGCCTTCGTTGAGCCGAGGGCGCGCTTTCTCGTGAAACGACGCTTCGGCGGGATGAACCATAGATGAGCCTCGCGATCGACCTCCGGCGTCTGCGCTTCCGCTATGGCGGAGGTCCCTGGGTGCTGGAGATCCCGGAGTTGACTCTCGAGCGCGGCGAGCGTGCGTTCCTGTTCGGCCCGAGCGGCAGCGGCAAGACCACGCTCCTCGGGGTGCTGGCGGGCGTTCTGGAGGCAAACGAGGGCGAAGTCAGGGTGCTGGGCGAAGATCTCGCCTCTCTCTCCGGTGCCCGGCGGGACGCATTCCGGGCGCAGCATATCGGCTACGTCTTCCAGATGTTCAACCTCATTCCCTACCTGTCGGTACTCGACAACATCGCCCTCCCGGCGCGCATGGACCCTGCACGCCGGGCCCGGCTGGACGGCGTGGGGGTGAAGGAGACCGCCGCGATGCTGGCCGATCATCTCCAGATCGGCGATCTGCTGAAGAAGCCGGTGACGGAACTCTCGGTGGGCCAGCAGCAGCGGGTGGCCGCCTGCCGGGCCCTGATCGGCGCCCCCGAACTCATCGTTGCCGATGAACCCACCTCCTCCCTGGACTTCGACCGCCGGGAGGCCTTTCTGGAGCTTCTCTTCCAGGAGTGCGCGCGCGCCGGCGCAACGCTGGTGTTCGTGAGCCACGACCGCACCCTCGAGAGCATGTTCTCGCGCATCATCTCGCTCCCCGACGTCAACAAGGCGGTGCTCTGATGCTGGTTTTCGACCTCGCGCTCAAGTCGCTCCGCAACCGCGCCTTCAGCACCTCGCTCACGGTGGGCTCCATCGCCCTCAGCGTCGCCCTGCTTATCGGCGTCGAAAACGTGCGCGTAGGCATGCGCGAGAGCTTCTCGAACACCATCTCCCAGACCGACCTGATCGTGGGTACCAAGGGCGGCACGATTCAGCTGCTGCTGTACTCGGTCTTCGGCATGGGATCGCCGACGAACAACCTGTCCTGGGACACGTACCGCGAATGGGCCGAGCACCCCGCCATCGATTGGACCATCCCATACGGGCTCGGCGACAGCCACAGGGGATTCCGCGTCATCGGCACCAACGAGGACTTCTACCGGCACTACCGGTATCGAGGGGGGCAGGAGATCGCGCTGGCGGAGGGCCGCGGCGGCTCGGAGGTGTTCGACGTAACCCTGGGCGCGGATGTGGCGAGCGAACTGGGCTACGGGCTCGGCGACGAGATCGCGGTGACCCACGGGATCGGCGAAGTGGGCTTCCTGAACCACGACCAGATGCCGTTCACGGTCGTGGGTATCCTCGACAAGACCTTCACCCCGGTCGACCGCGCGGTCTACGTCACCCTCGAGGGCATCGAGGCCATCCACTTCGGATGGGAGGACGGCGGGCCGCCCATGCCGGGCGAGGAGCAGACCCGCGAGGACGTGCTCGCGATGGATGAGATCGAGATCACCCAGGTGACGTCGTTCTTCGTGGGCACGACCAACCGGAGGGACGTGCTCCGGCTGCAGCGCGAGATCAACGACTACGAGGACGAGCCGATGATGGCGGTTATCCCCGGGTTGGCGCTGAACGAGATGTGGCAGGGGATTGGCTACGCCGAGACCGGCCTCCGGGTGGTGACGATCTTCGTCGTGCTGGTGGGACTGCTCGGCATGCTGGTCTCGCTCTACACGTCGCTCAACGAACGCCGCCGGGAGATGGCGATCCTGCGCGCCGTCGGAGCCGGACCCAACCGGATCATCTCGCTGCTGGTGCTGGAGTCGGTGTGCCTGGCCGCGGCGGGGGCGATTGGCGGGCTGGCGCTGGTCTACGTCCTGCTCTCAGCCGGGCAGCCCATCGTGGAAGCGCAGGTGGGGCTCTTCATCCCGATCCGGCCACCCGGCTCAATCGAGTTGCTCTTCCTGGGCGCAGTGGTGACGGCCGGATTCCTGATGGGCTTCGTGCCCGCGCTCAAGGCGTACCGCACCGCCCTCCACGACGGGCTCGCGGTACGGGTGTAGGACTCTCAGCTCGAAGCCAGCCAGCGGTAGACCGCACCCACGTTCATCGGGAACCACGCCTCGTACTGACCCCAGTGCGCATAGTCGTCCAGGCGCACCCGGGCCATGGCTTCCTCTTCGGACAAGCCCTCGTCGAGCGCGGCCTGGACGGCGTCCCGCAGATCCGCGTAGTAGGCGAGCTGGCGCTCGATGGTGCCGCGGTCCCCCACGTCTCCGTGCCCGAAGACCACGGTCTCGAAGGGGATCTCCATCAGCCGGTCCAGCGCGACGTAGAAGTCGTCGAAGTGCCATCCCGGCAGGCTCTGGTAGCCCACCCGGTCGTTGCTGACGAAGTCGACCGCGAAGGCGACGCGCTCCTCGGGAAGAAACGCCACCAGCAGGTTGTCGGTGTGGCTGGGCCCCAGGTAGTGGAGTTCGATGGCGCGACCGCCGAAGCGCAGCGTCATCTCGTCGGAGAAGGTCAGGTCCGGAGGCGGCAGGTCGGGATCCGCGCGCTCCAGGATGATGGGCAGCGCGTTCTCCTGGGCGATGATCGGCACGCCGCCGCCGAACGCCTCCTGCAGCACCGGCGCACCGGTAGCGTGGTCCGCGTCGCTGTGGCTGTAGACGATGGCCGCGAGCGGCTTGTCGGGGACCGCGCCGCGGATGGCGCCCGCAAGGCCGGCCGCGGCTTCCATCGAGATGGGGTCAACCGCCACCACGCCGTCGTCGGTGTCGACAAAGAACGCGTTGTGCGTACCCGCGTTGTACCAGAAAACGCCGTCGGCGACCTGGCTGGTCGCGGGGTCGATTTCAGGAGCCTGTTCGGTGCCTTCGGTGCAGGCGCCGAGGGTCAGGGCGACGGTGGCCGCGATCGGAATGGGGGTACGAAAGGAACGGGTCATGCGGTCATCCTCCTCCGGGGGCGGGATGGGGTCGAGCAGGGCTTCCCGCTCGGCAACCACCCTGTAATACTGCTGTAATACTCCGCTGCTCATGTCCCGCGTGCAAACGGGCCGGAGACTCTGCGCCAGCTGCAGAGACCGCGCATCGCAAGGTCCGATGCGCCGCTGAATGCGGACTCCCTTTCGACATCCGGAAAACTCCGGCATCTTGTCCGTGGAACGTACGCACACCGAACTCCCCGGCATCGAGTCCATCATGCATCCTGCGGTTCCTCACTCAGAACGGCTAACGGGTTGGCGTCACCGGTGCGTTGGACTCGGCTGCCTCATCATTGCCGCGTGCGCGGCGCCTGAATCCAGCGTGACCGAACTCGCTCTGGAGGAAGTGGCCGTGGAGGCGGCGCCCGGAGCCCGCTTTCCGTCACTCGAGCGGCACGGCGAAGCGGTTGTGCTGAGCTGGCTTGAGCCGCACATGGAGGAGGGCGAGGAAGTGTGGGCGCTGAAGGGAGCCTCGTATGAGGACGGTACCCTGGGCAAGGCCTTCGAGGTGACCCGGTCGGGCGGGGGCGCAACCTTCTTCGTGAACTGGGCCGACTTCCCGGTGGTGTGGCCCGTGGGCGCCGGGCGGCTGGCCGCTCACTGGCTCCAGCGGGGCGGGCCGGCGACCTACGACTACGGGGTGCGGGTCTCCTTCTCCGAGGACGGCGGGCACTCCTGGAGCGAGCCGTGGACGCCGCACGAGGACGGCACGCCGTCCGAGCACGGGTTCGTGTCGGTGTTCGGGCTGGGGCACGGGGAAGCGGGAATGGTCTGGCTTGACGGCCGGCGCTTCTTCGAGGCCGACGGCTCGCGCGCGGCCAGCCCCCGCATGACGCTGCGGTACCGTACGGCCGGTGCGGACGGGACGAAGACCGCCGAGGTCGAACTGGACGACCGCATCTGCGACTGCTGCCAGACCGACGCGGCGATGACCTCAGCGGGGCCGGTGGTCGTCTACCGCGACCGCACCGAGGGGGAGGTGCGGGACATCTCCGTGGGCCGTTTCGTGGACGGGAAATGGACGGGCGGCATCCCCGTGCACGACGACGGCTGGATGATCCCGGGCTGCCCGGTGAACGGACCCTCGGTGGCGGCTGCGGGCGATGTGGTCGCCGTGGCGTGGTTCACCGGCGCCGGCAACACGCCCCGGGTGCGGGCGGCCTTCTCCCGGGACGCGGGCGCGACCTTCGGCCCGCCGGTCACCATCGACCTGGGCAACCCGGTGGGGCGCGTCGCCACGGTGATGCCCGAGTCGGGAACGGCCCTGGTCACCTGGCTGGAGGCCGAGCAGCTGTTCGTGCGCAGCATCACGGTGGACGGGAACCTGGGGCCCGCGCGCCAGGTAGCAGCTTCCTCCAACGCACGTGCGAGCGGCTTCCCGGCCATGCTCGTGGACTCTGAGGAGCGGGTCGTCTTCGCACAGACGGTGGTGGACCACGGCATTCGGGTCCTGCGGTCGCGGGAACCGTGGACGGCCTGGCAGGATTGAGAGCGAGCAACCGCGGAAGGTCGCGAGTCTAACCCGATTCCTCCCGGCGCCACCGGATCCCGCTCTCGCGCAACGCTATCCGGAGACGATCATGACCGACCAGCCGTTCGGTTCGACAGGAAAGTTCTGGCTGCTGGCGCTCGCATGGCTGCCTGCGGGGATTGTGGCGGTGTCGCTCGCCCGCGGAGTTGCTCCCCCGATCACGCCCGAGACCCTGTTCATGCTCCCCGTGGCGCTCCTGTCGCTGGCGGTCACGGCCCCCTGCGGGCTGCCGCTCGCACTGGCTTTCCGGGGCATCTGGCGGACAGG
Organism: Longimicrobiales bacterium; assembly: GCA_965221785.1. Taxonomy (GTDB): domain Bacteria; phylum Gemmatimonadota; class Gemmatimonadetes; order Longimicrobiales; family Gaopeijiaceae; genus BD2-11. The sequence continues at coordinate 1,640,351 of CBDCSR010000003.1, read as the reverse complement.
GTCCACGCGCGCGGCCTGGACGTCGTTCGCGATCCTCGCGCCCACCACCTCGTTCGCGGCGCTCTTCGCCGGTCTGCTCGGGCCGGTCGCGATCGCGATCTACGCCGGCGTGCTCAGCGTTCCGGCGTGGATCGTGTACGCGGTCGTGCGCCGAAACTCACCGTCATAGTCCGGACGTTCTCGGGGCAGGCGGAACCTCGTCGCGGGGCGCTTCGATGGTCCCCGAGCAGTAGCTGACGATGACCGGGAGCCCGCGGCACCGGATCACCTCCGTCCGCTCGCGAGCCTCGCCGGGATCGTAGTATGTCGTGATCGTCCGGCTGTACCCGAAGGCCGCAGGGAAACGGAAGAGGCCGCTCAGACCGACAAAGAGGTAGAACAGTACGGCGAGCGTGATGATTCTCTTCTTGTTCATCGGCGATGTCCTCCGCTACCGACCCGCCCAGTTCATTACAACGCGCTGCAACTCCCCCAAGCTGGGAGGAATCCGGGTGAAGCGCGAGGGCCTCGTCGCCCCCGCCGCCAGCCGCTCGGGCACCGGCACCGAAGTCCCGATCGCCTCCTCCACGATGTCCTCGAACTTGGCCGGATGCGCCGTGGCCAGCACGACGCCGTAGGCGTTCGGATCTTCGAGGAGAGCCTGCTCCAATGCAAGCCATCCGACCGCGGTGTGCGGGTCCAAGATGTAGCCATGCTCGTCGAAAACTCGTCTCATCGCTTTCTTCGTATCGGCATCGCTCCATGCGGAGCCCGACAGACATCCCCGAAGACGCCCCAGGTCGCCATCGAACAGCGCAAGGATGCGCGCCAGGTTCGAAGGCGCACCGACATCCATCGCGCTGGATAGCGTGCGGACCGACGCCCGCGGCTCGTAGAAACCCGTACGCAGGTACTCCGGGACGACGTCGTTGGCGTTGGTTGCGGTGACAAAGCCCGCAGCGGGCAGGCCCAGCTCGCGGGCCATAAGACCGGCCGCCAGGTTGCCGAAGTTGCCCGACGGCACCGAGAAGACCAGCGGCTCGTGCCGGTTCAGCCGCGCCCACGCGTGGAAGTAGTAGAAGATCTGCGGCAGCAGGCGTCCGATATTGATCGAATTCGCGGAGGTAAGCGCGAGAGTCTCCCGCGCATCCGGATCACGGAACATCGCCTTGACAAGCCGCTGGCAGTCATCGAACGCGCCCGCCACAGCCACCGCGAGCACCTGGTCGCCCAGCGTCGTGAACTGCCGCTGCTGGCGCTGGCTCACCTGTCCTTCCGGAAACAGCACCACGACGCGCGTCCGCGGCAGACCCAGAAAGGCGTGCGCGACCGCCCCGCCGGTGTCGCCCGAAGTCGCCACCATGATCGTCAGGGGAGGCCCGGAGCGCTGCAACCTCGACATCAGACAGCCCATGAAGCGCGCGCCCACATCCTTGAATGCCAGGGTGGGGCCGTGGAACAGCTCCAGCACATGCATGCGCGGGCCCAGCGGAACCAGCGGCAGCGGGAAACCGAGCGCCTCGCGCACCGCGGATTCCAGCACTTCATCCTCCAACTCATCGCCGAGAAGATGACGCGCCACGGCGAGCCCGCAGCGGATCGCGCCGGTGCCCCTCAGCCTATCGATTTCGCCCGCGGAAAGGGGCGAGAGCTTCTCCGGCATGAAGAGTCCGCCGTCGGGGGCGAGTCCCCGGAACAGTGCTTCGCCGAAGGAAACCGGTGCGGCATGGCCCGACGTGCTGACGAGTTTCAATCTCCCTCCGCTTCGACGTCCTCGACGCGCACCCCATGCCGGTTGACCGGGGAAGCCCAGGCTTCGCAATCAAGCGCCGCGGTCTCGCCAAAGGCCCGGCGGATGCCCTCAGCGACGTGTTCGGCCGCCTCGCCGCCCCGGCACAGCGCGAAGACCGAGGGGCCGGACCCGGACAGGGAGAAGCCGAGGGCGCCGCGAGCCAGCGCCGCCTCCCTGGCCCGGGCGAAACCCGGGACGCGTCCGGCGCGCAGCGGCTCCGCCACGACATCCCTGATCGAGCGCGAGAGAAGGTTCCAGTCGGAGGCGTAGAGCCCGGCGGTGAAGGCCGCGGTGTTGGCCCACTGCGTGACCGCGGCCTTGAGCGGCACGTGTTCGCCGAGCACGCGGCGGGCGTCCTCCGTGCGGGTCTCCAGGTGCGGGCGCACCACCACCGCCCAGAGCTCCGGTGGGACGGGAAGCTCGACGACCTGCAGCGACCTGCCGGGGAGAACCAGTACGATTCCGCCATACAGCGCGGGCGCAACGTTGTCGGCGGCAGGAGACCCCGAACCCGCCAGCTCGCCGGCCACCGCACACTGCAGCAGCTGCCTCCGGGACAGGCCCGCCCCGATCACGCGGTCCGCCGCCACCGCCCCCACTACGGCACTCGAGGCGCTGCCTCCCATGCCTCCGGCGAGCGGTATGCCCTTGTGAAGCTCGAGCGCCAGCCCCACCGAGGGGGCGTCCGCCATCTCCAGGACCGCCCGGGCGGCCGCCCCGGCGCTGTTTCGGGCGGAGTCCGCCGGGATGGGCCCCACGTCGCCGGTGATGCGCTCGATGGTGACCCCCGGCCCGGTGGTCGCGCGCGCGACCACCGCGTCGCACGGCCGCTCGACGGCCATGCCGAAGACATCGAACCCGCACGCGATGTTGCCGATGGTGGCGGGGGCGGCGACGCGCACGCGGGCCGCGCCGCCGGGAGAGTGCGTCCCGGTCATGGTGGCCCTACTTGAACACCCGGAAGAAGGCCCGGAACACCTTCTGGGCTGTGGGCGTCAGCTTCTGTTTGCGCCAGGCGTTCGCCGCACGCGCAAAGACGTCGCTGCGCGTGGGATAGGGGTGGATGGTACTCCCGAGCTTGCCCAGGCCGAGGCCCGCCGTCATCGCCAGCGTTACCTCGCCGATCATGTCCCCCGCGTGCGCGCACACGAGCGTCGCGCCGAGGATGCGGTCGCTGCCCTTCTTCAGATGGACGCGGAAGAAGCCCTCCTTCTCACCCTCGAGGATGGCGCGGTCGATGTCGTCGAAGTGGACGGTTATGGTCTCGACGTCGTGGCCCGCCGCAATCGCCTCGTCGCGATGGAGGCCGACGTGGGAAACCTCCGGGTCTGTGTAGGTGGCCCACGGGATGACCAGGCGGCTGGCGCGGCCGCGGCCGAAGAAGAGCGCGTTCTGCACGGCGATCCGGGCCTGGTGGTCGGCGGCATGGGTGAACTGGTGCTTCGACGCCACATCGCCCACCGCGTAGATGCCCTTCGCGGTCGTGCGCAACTGGTCGTCGACCTGGATGCCTGCAGGGTCGTGGGCGACGCCCGCGGTCTCAAGGCCCATCCCGTCGACGTTGGGTGCACGGCCGGCAGCCACCAGCACCGCCTCGGCTGCGAGTTCCTCCCGCCGTCCGCCGTGCTCCACCTCCAGCACGGTGGCGCCGTCCTCGCGGCGCGCCTTGCGCACGGCCGCCGAGTTCAGAACGCGCACGCCGTCGGCCTCGATGGCCCGGGTCACGATGGCGGCCGCGTCCCGGTCGTCGCGCGGCAGCGGATGCGGGTCCGCGTGCACCACGGTGACCTCACTGCCGAAGCGCGCGAAGGTCTGCGAGAGTTCCACCCCGATGGGACCGGCACCGATCACGATCACGCGCGGCGGAAGCTCGGTGAGCGAGAAGATGGTCTCGTTGGTGTAGACGTTGGGGCCCTCGAGTCCCGGTACCGGGATGAGCGCCGCACGGGCGCCGGTCGCGATGACCGCGCGGCGGAAGTGCAGTTCGTCACCGTTGACGCGCAGCCGGTCCGGGCCCACGAACTCGCCGTGGCCGAGGAAGACGTCCACCCCCAGCCCGGCGAACCGCGATGCCCCGTCGACCGGGCTGATGCGCGCGCGCAGTCGCCGCATGCGCTCCATGGCGGCGGTGAACTCGGCCGCCGATCCGGAACGGTCGTTGGCGGAGGCCGCGCGCGCCGCGTGCACCCGCCGGGCCGAGCTGATCACCGCCTTGGAGGGAACGCACCCGAAGTTGAGGCAGTCGCCGCCCATGAGGTGGCGCTCCACCATGGCGACCTTCGCGCCCAGCCCCGCGCCGATGGCGGCGCTCACCAGCCCCCCCGTCCCGGCCCCGACCACGACCAGATGGTAGCGGTTACGGGGTTCGGGGTTGCGCCAGTCGGAGGGGTGCACATGCCCCACCAGTTCGCGGTTGTGCACGTCGTCGGGAAGGATCACGACTCTGTCTGGCGACACGGTCTGTCTCTCCGCTGTTTGTCTCATTCGTCCACGTCCACGCCCGCCCTCAGTCCCCCGTAATCTCCCTGAGCGCCCGCCGGGCGATGCGCGTGACCAGGGTGGTGACCACGATGGTCGCCGCCAGCCCCACCCCGAGCACCGTGTAGTAGCCGGCCCCCCGCGCCACCTCCACCCCGCTCGCCAGCGCCGCCACGTCACCGATCACCTGGCCGTAGTACACGTACAGCAACGTCCCGGGAATCATCCCCAGCGACGCGATCAGGTAGTCCGCGAAGCGCACCCTGGTCAGGCCCAGGGCATAGTTGAGCAGGTTGAAGGGAAAGACCGGCGACAGCCGCAGCAAAAAGACGATCTTGCGCCCCTGTTCACCGATGGCGCGGTCGATGGCGGCGAAGCGGGGATAGCCGGCCACCTTGTTCTCGATGGCGGACCGGGCCAGGTAGCGCGCCACCAGAAAGGCGAGCGCGGCACCCGTCGTCGCCCCCACGAACACGATCACGGTTCCGCGCGCGATACCGAAGATGGCCCCCGCGGCAAGCGTCAGAATCGAGCCCGGCGCAAAGGCCACCGTGGCCGCCGCGTAGGCGCACACGAAGACCACCGGACCCCACACGCCCAGCCCCGCGATGCGCTCCGCGAGCGCCGGGATGGCCCCGGCCAGCGACCTTCCCGCAAACACCAGCAACACGACCACTGCCGCCGCCACGAGCGCCAACAGCCACGGTCGCCGCCGCCGCGACGCCCGGGCGTCCGTATTGGTATCGGTCACCTTGCCCTCCTCGCCGCACCACTTGCCGGATGCGGCTCGCTACGGTATTGAGGTGGTTCGTCCGGAGAATCGCCGGCACTCCCCCAGCCATCACGAGGAGAACCCATGAGCCCCGAACGGCGCGCCCGTCATTTCCGCTGGGACGATATGCCAATGGAAGAGGTGAAGGAAGGTCTGGGAAGGCGTGTGGTGACCGGCGATCGCATGATGCTCGCGCACTGGTACATGGTGCGGGGCACCGTCGTCCCGCTGCACGCGCACGACAACGAGCAGATCGCCCACGTGCTGGACGGCGCGCTCCAGCTCCGGCTCGGCGAGGACGGTGACGAGGGCGAAGAGGTGATCGTCCGCTCCGGCGAAGTGCTCTACATCCCCTCCGGACTGCCGCACAGCGCCCTCGCGCTCGAGGACACGCTGGTGACGGATGTCTTCTGTCCGCCTCGCCAGGACTGGCTCGACGGGACCGACAGCTACCTGCGGTGAGGGCGCCGAGGCCCTTCGGGCCGGCGGACCGTGCGCCACTCTCGGAACCATCGACCTCGGCTACTTGCCGAAGTCCCGCGGTTACGGTATTGAGAGGGTTCGCCCGGCGCATCCGCCGGCCCATTCCGCCAACCGGGGAGAGTCAATGAGCGCGGGAACGAGCGTACGCCACTTCCGCTGGGACGACATGCCGATCGAACAGGTCAAGGAAGGACTCGGAAGGCGCCTGGTGACGGGCGAGCGCATGATGCTCGCGCACATCTATCTCGACAAGGGCTCCGTGGTGCCGCTGCATTCGCACGACAACGAGCAGCTCACCTATGTGCTCGAGGGCGCGCTGCACTTCTGGATCGGGGAGGATGAGAGCGAGGAGGTGGTCGTGCGTGCCGGAGAAGTGCTGCACATTCCCTCGTGGGTGCCGCACAAGGCGGTCGCGCTCGAGGACACCCTGGACGTGGACGTCTTCTGCCCGCCCCGGCAGGACTGGCTGGACGGGACCGACGCGTACCTGCGATGAGCCTTTGCGACCCTCGATCCGTGGGAGGACACACCGCGCGGGTCACGCCGCCGCGTGAGGTGACATGGACCTCGGGCTGACCGGAAAGGTCGCGCTGGTAGCGGCCTCCAGCCGCGGGCTGGGACGCGCGGTGTCGGAGGAGTTCGCGCGCGAGGGGGCCCGGCTGGTGATGTGCGCCCGCGGCGCCGACGACCTGAACCACACCCGCGACAGCATCGCACGCGACACCGGCTCCCAACCCGTGGCCGTGGCCGCCGACCTCACCGACCCTGAGGGCGTGCGGCGCGTCACCGACGCGGCCGCCAGGGCCTTCGGCCAGGTCGACATCCTCGTCACCAACACCGGCGGCCCTCCCTCCGGCCCCTTCGAGGCGCACAGCCCCGAGGCGTGGCGTACCGCCGTCGCCCAGAACCTCGAGAGCGTCCTCAACCTGACCCGCGCCGTCCTTCCGGGCATGCGCGAGCGAGGCTGGGGCCGGATCATCAACGTCACCTCGATCGCGGTGAAACAGCCGGTCGACGGGCTCATCCTCTCCAACAGCGTGCGCGCCGCGGTGACCGGCTTCGCCCGCACCCTGGCCAACGAGGTGGCGCGCGACGGCGTCACCGTGAACAACGTGATGCCCGGCTATACCCGCACCGCCCGCCTGGACTGGCTGGCCGGCCAGATCGCCGCGCGCGAGGGCATCGACCGGGAAGCCGCGTTCGACCGCTGGGCCAGCGAGATCCCCGCGGGACGCGTGGGCGATCCTGCGGAATTTGCCGCGTTGGTTACCTTTCTCGCTTCCGAGCGCGCCAGCTATGTCACCGGCACCTCCATTCCCGTGGACGGCGGATGGATCCGCGCCCTGATATGACGGCACCGACCCCAACCTGATCACCAGGACCGAGAACCCCGATGGCCCTTGAACTACAGGAATCCGAATTCGTCTGGAAGGACGGAGAGTTCATCCGCTGGCAGGACGCCCAGGTGCACCTGCTTTCGCTGGCCGTGCAGTTCGGCGTGTCCCTCTTCGAGGGCATCCGCTGCTACGAGTCCGAGGGGCGGCGGGCCATCTTCCGCCTCGGCGCACACATCCGCAGGCTCTACAATTCCTGCATCGTCTACCGCATGGCGCCGGAGTACTCGCAGGCGGAGTACGCGCAGGCGTGCGTCGACGTGGTGGCGAAGAACGGCCTGGGCAGCTGCTATATCCGTCCCATGGTGATTCGCGGCTACGGCGCCGCGGCGCTCGATCCCCGCGCGAGCCCCATCGAGTCGTACGTGGCGTGCTGGCCGCTGGACACCTACCTCGGCAAGGGAGCTCTCGAGAAGGGCGTCGGGGTGAAGGTCTCCTCCTGGCAGCGCGCCGAACCCAACACCTTCCCGATGCGGGCCAAGGCGGCCGGCCACTACAACGCGGCCATGCTCATGAAGATGGAGGCGCACGCCGACGGCTACGCGGACGCCATCGCGCTCGGTCCCAACGGACTGGTGAGCGAGGGAAGCGGACAGAACCTCTTCCTGGTGGTGGACGGCCAGCTCATCACACCCATCCTCGACGGCACCTCTCTCCAGGGCATCACCCGCGACACGGTGCTCAAGATCGCAGCCGACATGGGCATCCCGGCGAGCGAGCAGCTGGTCGCCCGCGAGACGCTCTACACCTGCGACGAGCTCTTCTTTTCCGGCACCGCGACCGAGGTGACGCCGATCACCAGCGTGGACCGCATTCCCATCGGGTCCGGCAAGGCGGGCGAGGTTACGCTGCAGATTCAGCGGCGCTTCATGGACATCGTCAAGCAGCGGGCGGACGACCCCTGCGGCTGGCTGACGCACGTGTAGGGCGCGGGGTCGGGAGCAGCCGACACAAGGAGCAGACCATGACCCGTTATCGGAATCCGGCGGCGGTCCTCCCCCGGCGAGCCGCCACGATCCTCGCTTCGGCTCTCCTTGTCGCGGCCGCAGCCGCTGGTGTCTCCGCCCCGGTCCACGCCCAGGAGCCCGACGTCCTCACCATCGACCAGCTGCTTTCCATCGAGTCGGTCATCTCCGGCTCGCCCGCCTGGTCCCCGGACGGCTCGTCGATCCTCTTCCGGTCTTCCCTCTCCGGCGGACTGGTCACGCTCTCGCCCGAGGGCGGGTTCCCGACCCGCGTCCCGATCGAGATGGGCAGCTCGGGTCACTTCCTGGCCTCCCAGATGCCGGGCTGGTCGCCCAGGGGCAACTGGATCTCCTACGTGTCGGACAAGGGCGGCTCGCCCGAGATCTGGGTCTGGTCCACCCGCGACGGCACCGAGGTGCAGCTGACCAACCTGGGCGGGCGCATCAACTCGATGACCTGGTCGCCCGACGAGCGCTCGATCGCCTTCGCCGGCGACCGCTACGGCAACTACGACATCTGGACGGTCGAGGTCGCCACGCGGCGCGTCCAGCGCATCAGCAACGAGAAGAACTACGAGGTCTTCCCCACCTGGACCCCGGACGCGCAGCGCATCCTCTACGTGCGCCTCGACGACGCCTGGGAGGACCACGACGTCATCTCGGTCGCTCCGGACGGATCGAGCGCGCGCACCGTGCTCCGGGACCGGGACTTCTTCGACTACGGCGCCGGCAGCACCTTCGCCTATCCCCGGGTCTCGCCGGACGGCGGCCTGGTCCTCTTCCGCTCTCATCGCAGCGGCTGGATCAACTACTGGCTCGCCCCGGTCGATGGCGGCGAACCCCGTCCGGTCGCCGCGGCCGAGGCCGACCAGAGCAGCGCGGTCTGGTCGCCCGACGGACGCTGGATCGCCTACATCGAAAACCACAACGGTCACCACGACCTGCGCGTGGTCTCGGCCGAGGGCGGCAAGCCCCGCGTGCTGGCCTCACCCGACGGCGGGGTGGCGTCGAGTCCCTCGTGGTCGCCCGACAGCAGCGCGATCGCCTACCTGAAGGCCGATCTGGTCACCCCTCAGGATCTGCATGTGGTGGCCGTGGAGAGCGGCGAAAGCCGCCAGCTCACCTTCTCCATGCCCGCCGGGAACCTGGCGGACCGGCTGATCCTGCCGGAGAAGGTCCACTACCCCAGCACGGACGGGTACTCGATCCCGGCCTACCTCTACCGTCCGGTGGGAGTCCCCGCGGGCGAACCCGCACCCGGCATCCTGTGGATCCACGGCGGCCCAACCTCGCAGTTCAACGACACCTTCCAGCAGCACGTGCAGTTCTTCGCGCAGCGCGGATACGCGGTGCTGCTGCCCAATATCCGCGGCAGCTCGGGCTACGGGAAGGATTTCGCCGACGCGAACAACGGCTGCTGGGGCCACTGCGACCTCGAAGACGTGCTCGCGGGCGTCGACTTCCTGAAGGCGCAGCCCGGGGTCGACCCCGACCGGATCGGCCTGACCGGAACCAGCTACGGCGGCATAATGGGCATGTACGCGGCGGCCTTCGCCCCGGACGCCTTCCGCGCGATCATCCCCGGCTCGGGCTACTCGGACTGGGTACACTTCTATCGCAGCGAGAACGAACTGCGGCACGTCAAGCTGCTCGAGCACGAACTCGGTCCCTTCGAGACGAGCCAGGACGTGTGGCGCAACAGCTCGGCGATCTACGAGATCGACAAGGTCTCCACGCCGATCTTCCTGGTGCACGGCGAGGGACGCTACCCAGGCTCCGACCAGTCCGAAATCTTCGCGCGCGCCCTCGAAAACCACTACAAGCCGTTCGAGTACACGACCTACCCGAACGAGAACTACTACGTGCGCGGCAAGGCCAACCGGCGCCGGATGCTGCTGGACATGCTGGACTTCTTCGACCGCTTCCTGAAGGACGAGATGGTCGACGCAGGTGACCGCATGAAGTGAAGGCGCACCGGAGACGCCCACGACTAACTCCGTCGCGTCCCGATCCACGAGGCGTACGCCTCATCCATGGCGCATGAGAACCTTTGACATCCTGCGGATCGTAGGCTATCGTCATCTACGAAGCCCTTCGTCGTACTGCAAAGGGGAGCCCCAGGATGAGAAGACGGCGATCACCCCGGCCCCGGCGGCCCCTCTTCACGACCGGCGCGCGGCTATGCCTTGTCCTGGCACCGCTCGCCGCCTGCGGCGACGACACGGAGTCCCTGCCCTCCCAGGCCCAGTTCACCGACTCGGCGGGTGTCGCCATCGTCACCAACCCGTCCGGCGGTGCCGTCTACGCCACCATCGCGCCTGAACCGGTCCTCTCCATCGGTGCCATCGACGGCCCAGCGGAAGTGCTCTTCGGGCGCATTGCCTCGGTCGCGGTCGACGGCGCGGGCAGACTGATTGTCGCCGACGGCCAGATGGGCGAGATCCGCATCTTTGACGCGAGCGGTGCCCACCTCCAAACCATCGGAGGCCCCGGAGAGGGGCCGGGCGAGTTCCGGGCACTCGCGGGAGCCTGGCCAACGGCGGACGGCGCCGTCGTCGCGGTGGACGCGCGGCTCGACCGCATCACCCGCTTCGGTCCCGACGGCGAGCTGCTGGGAACCGCGACCTTCCGGGGCCCGGGCGAGCAGCCCATGATCCGCCCGATCCGCGTGGCGGGACCGGGCCGTTTCCTCAGCCGGGTGGAATCCCTGAACCTCCCCTCACTGATGGACGGCGCCTTCAGCCTGGAAGACGCCCTCGAGTCGATCTCGGACCCTTCCGGAAGCAGATCCGAGTACCTGGTCCGGCACGACCTGGAGGGCACCCTGATCGACACGGTCACGGCAGTGCCTGGTCAGGCTACCCAGACTTCCGCACAGGGCAGCGGAACCAATCTGTCGATCCAGATCCTGCGGATGCCCTTCTCGCCCGCCGCGGTCGCGACCGCCTCGCCGGAAGGCCGCATGGCCGTGACCACGGGCCGGTCCTACGAATTCTCCACCTACAACCCCGCGGGCACTCTGGAGCTTATCGTGCGCCTCACCGAAGAGCCGCCCCTTCGAACCGGCGCGCACCTCGAAGCATGGGTTCGGGGTTCAACCGGCGGCCGCGAGCCCATGGACGACACCCAGGTAGAGGCAGCCGTGCGCCGCTACCGGGAGATGCCCCTGCCCGAACGGCTCCCCGCCTGGAGTTCGCTGGCCATCGCCGACGGCGGCGAGATCTGGGCGCGCCGCTTCGCGATCAGGGGCGCCGAGACGGTCGCCCGCGATGTGTTCGGGACCGACGGCAGCCTACTGGGCCAGGTGGTGGCACCCGCCAGCCTTCGCATCCAGCACATCGGCGAGGGAAGGCTGACCGTCATATCCACCGACGACCTCGGCGTGGAGCGTGTGGAGGTGTACGAACTGCAGATGCCCTGAAGCCGGAGGGTGAACGCCTGAGGTCGAGCTGTCCCGCCCCTATCCCCCCAGTTCCGCCAGTTTCTCGCGGGCCTCGCGGGCGGGCTCGAACGCGTCGTCGGCGTTCGCCCAGGCCGCAAGGGCGGTGCGCAGGTGCTCAGCCGCACCCGGGACATCCCCCAGCGCTTCCCGGAGGTACGCCCTCTGCAGGTGCAGATGCGGGGCGGCGGGGCGGGAGCGCAGCGCCTCGTCCAGTACCGCCTCGGCTTCCTCCAACCGGCCGTCCATTCTCAGCGCCCGGCTGAGCCGCCAGTTGAAGTGGAGCGCAGGGTCTTCGCCCATGGCGCTCTCGTAGCTGGCGGCGGCGGACGCGTAGTCGCCCTCGGCCTCCTGGATACGGCCCAGATCCCCCGTCAGCTTCGGGATCAGTACGTCGAACTGATTGGCTTCCACCGCCTCCAGCGCGCGGGCGTGCGCGTCCCGGGCAGCCGCGAAATCCTCAAGTCCCAGGGCAACGTGAATGGTCCATTGCGGCACGTAGTATTCGCTCAGCGGCGGAGCAAGCTGCGTGCTCAACTCCTGGAACAGGGCAACAGCCTCCTCGTCCCGGCCTGCCGCGAAGAACACGTTGATGTCGGGAAACCGGGCCTGGGTGATGGCGATCGGGGCCGAAGCGCCGGTCGCCTCGTCCAGCCAGTCGTCAAGCGTCCGGATCGCGCTCTCCATCTCTCCGCGGAAGCCGTGGTAGCTGGCGAGCCTCCGCAGCACCTCGGCTTTCTGAAAAGGCGAACGCGCCATCTCCAGGGCGTTCCGGTAGCCGGTCAGAGCGTCGTCGAATCGCCCCATGACCATATCGAGATCCGCGAGTCCGGTCGTCAGCTCCGGAAGCAGGGGCTGGATGAGGATGGCTCGCTCGATATTCTCGCGAGCGATTTCAAGTTCACCTCGCCGGTACCGGATGGCGGCCAGGCTCTGATACCCGGAATGGTCGTCAGGGCGCTGCTCCACGTACTCGGCCAGCGATGCCAGCGCCGCTTCCTCGTCGCCGAGCTGTTCCTGGACCGCCGCGATTTCCCGCAGGACGCCGGCATCGCGGGGCGTCAGCCGGTGGATCTCGTTCAGGGTGGCGAGCACGCCCTCCCAGTCGCCCCTCACCTGCAACGGGAAAAGGTAGTGACGAAGGGCTTCCACATCGCCCGGGTAGAGGTCCACCCACATCTTCGAGACGGCCGCCATCCTCTCCAGCTGGTCCGCCAGGAAGTAGTACTCGGCCTTGACCGGGAAGCCCATCCGTTCCGGAAGCCTGTACAGGTGCTCCATGGCTGCCTGGATCGCGGCCAGGGCTTCCTCCTGTCGATTGTCGCTGATGAGCAGGTTGGACCGAACCCGATGCGCAGCGGTGAAGGTGGGATCCAGTTGCGCGGCAGCGTTCATGTGCTCGATGGCCGCCGTCAGGTCGTCCCGGACAAGCAGGCCGGCGATGCCCAGGACGTACTCCCGCCAGGCCGCCGGCTCGCTGGTGAGCCGTTCGCGCACCGGGAGGTCCTCGATGCCGTCCCGGGCCGGGATCGCGAGGGATGTCTTCAGCGCCGGGGATATTTCGTCGACGATCGCCAGCAGGTCGTTGCCTTCGTAGACCGATTCCTCCACCAGGGACCCGTCGGCGACCCTGTGGAGCCTCAGCGCCACGCGATACCGATCATCGGCCCGATCGATCGAGCCGGCGACCAGGAAGTCCGCGTACTGCCCTTCGGCGACCTCACGCCTGAGCGCGGAAGGGACGTTGCCCGGGTTGTCGAATCCGAGGTCACGCAGCTCTGCGATGATCGGCCCCAGCGTCACCGGCTGAAAGAAATCGTCCGCGAGGAGGTCGATCGCGAGCGCCAGAGGCACGGCGTACGCAAGCCAGGACTCGTCCGGCTCGATCCCCGTCCCCGCTTCCAGGGGAAAGAGCGCGGTTCGCTTGCGGAATTCGGCCTTTGCAACGACGCGCTCGATGACCTCGCCGTCCTCGGTCTCCACCGTCACGGCGGTCGTGGCGGCGCCGAGGTCGCTGCCGCCGAAGCTCCCCCACAGTACCGTCACGCATAGCGCGACGTTCGCGGGAATACCGACCTTCTCGGCCTTCGCCATCCGATCCCGGCCCGGTTTGCCGTGGTACCAGGCGAGCATCAGGGCACTGGGAGCCAGAAGGAGCGAACCGACGAGCGCCACCCGCGTCCAGTGGGGGGAAAGCAGGAATTCCTCCACCATGAAGTCTGCGAACTCGACGAGCCCCCAGCAGGCGCCCATGTAGATGGCGAAGATCTGGGGAACGCGTCGCTTGAGGAGGCGGGCGACCAGGCTGTTGTTGGCGTCGGGCATGCCTGAACCTCGCACGTAAGCGCACTGGAGTTCGCCTGCTGGCCCTGCGAAAGCTACCCGGGACGGCAGAATCCGGCAAAGCCGGGATCGGCGTGGTTCGCCGCTACTTGAGCTGCTTGGGTCGGACGTAGTACTCCAGGGTTCCGCTGGCACCCGGGAGATCGGCCCATTTGTCGATCTTGAATGAAAGGACGGCCAACGCGCCAGTGGGATACTTGCGCCGCATGCGCGCGATCTTCTTCTCGTTGCCGAAAACGGAATAGCGCCACGCAAATTCGGCGATGCCCGGGTTGTGCCCGACCACCGCCACCGTGTTCGCCTCGTCGTCCTGTTTGACCAGTTGCTTCAGGATCGCCTGCATCGACGCGTGGTAGAGGGCCCGCCGGTACACGACCGGTACCTCTCCCAATTCCGGCACCATGCGCTCCCAGGTTTCCGCGGTGCGGCGGGCGGCCGAGCACAGTACCCGGTCGGGAACCAGATCGTGGTCACGGATCCAGGCTGCGACGCGGGGTGCGGCCGCGCGCCCGCGTGGCGCGAGCGGCCGGTCGAAATCCGCAAGAGTGTAGTCCTTCCAGTCGGACTTGGCGTGGCGGAGCAGAAGGATCCTCTTCAAGAGCGCTCAGCGGTTCTTCCTTCGTCGCCACCCGTACCCCGGCGGGGCGGGCGGCTTCGGAAGACGGAATGGGTTGTCGGGTTTCTCGGCGGTGGGCGGCTTCGGCTTCTTCGGATGCTGGACGCGCGGCCTGTCGAAGACGCCTCCCTTCTTCGTGATCAGCTTCCAGATCATGATGCGGGCTCCTTGGGAATGCGAGGGGATGCTACACGAATAGGCCTCGTTACGACAGGGGCCGGCCGGCCGTTTCGTTCCGCGCCCCGCCGGATAGCCGGATCCCGCCTGCCGGGCATCACCCCGGCGGGAGTTCGCGGGTCGCCTCCGGGTTCTCCGCCCCCGCCGCCCGGCGCAACACCTGCTGGATGTCGAGGCCGAGCACCGAGGCAAGCCCTTCGAGCGTTCCATAGGCACCCCGAACGCGTTGGTTCAGAGCGTTGGAGACGCCCTCGCCCTGCCCCCCGTCCATGACCACGACGCGGTCGATGTCGACCCCTTCCACCGCACCGACGGCGATCTCGAGGAGCTCCGGCAGCTTCTCGGCCATGAAGACCGCGAAGGCCGCGTCCCCTCCGGTCTGGACCTCCGCATAGAGCCGCTTGAGGACCTCCACCTGGGCCTTTCCCCGCTCCAGGATCGGGGCCGCTTCCGCCTGGGCGCGGGCGAAGGCGGCCATCTTCGCGGCCTTGGCGGGCTCCACCACATCGGCGCGCAGACGCTGTTCCTCGCGCTCGACGCGCTTCATCTCGAGGATCTTCTCGGCTTCGACCTCGGCCTCCTGCGCCTTGACGCGCGCGATCTTCTCGGCGGTCTCGCCCTCGCGGTCGAGCTCGGCCTTGCGCACGCGCAACTCGTTCTGCGCTTCCGCCACCTTGATGGAGGCCGCGGCCTCGCGCACCTGGGCGCGGCGGCGGGCCTCGGCGCGCGCTTCGCGGGTGTCCGCTTCCGCCTGCGCCTCGGCGATTTCGGCCGCCCGAATGGCCTCCGCCGACTTCTCGCGCCCGATGGCTTCCAGATAGCCGCGCTCGTCGCTGACGTTCTGGATCTTGAGGACGTCCAGGTGGAAGCCCAGGGACGCCAGGTCCTCGCCGGCGTCATCGGCCAGCGCCTTGGCGAACCCGAGCCGGTCCTCGTTGACTGCCTCGGGGGTGAGCGTGGCAAGCACGCCGCGCAGGTTCCCTGTCAGCGTGTCCTGAGCCAGCGCGCGCACCTCCTCCTCGGTCTTCCCCAGGAGGCGCTCAACCGCGTTGTTGAAGACCCATTCAGGCTCCGACGCGATCTTCACGTTGGCGATCGCCTCGACGCTCAGCGGGATGTTGCCCTTGGAGAAGGCGTTGTTGACCGAGACCTCAATGGGGATGGTCTCGAGGTTCATGTGCTGCACCGTCTCGATAATGGGCACCCGCAGCGTGCGGCCGCCGGAGATGGAACGGTATCCAACCATCTGCCCGTCCGAGGACGTGCGATTGCGGCCTGTGAGCACGGCGGCCTGGTTCGGGGGCACGATCACGATCAGGCTCTTGATGGTGATGACGAAGACGATCACAGCCACCAGGATCACGATGGCCATCGTCAGGGGTGCGGCCAGGAATTCCACTATGCGCCTCCTCTTGTATTATTCTTGTATGTTATTCTTGTATTATCCTGTATGTTACCCCGCAGTTCTCGCGGGGGCGTGACGCGGAGCGCTTCCGGGACAGCGGATCAGGGATGCTCGGCCCCGCGCCGTCACTCATCGATCAGCTTCATCTCCACTGGAACCACGGCTGCGATCCCCGATTCCATGCTGACTACCACTACGGACTGGCCGGGGCTCAGTGTCCGGTCCGGCGGGCAGCTCGAATCGAGCCGGGCACGGATTCCGTGGCGCCGGTCACCGCGCAGCACCCGTATCGAACCGGGACTCGCGGCCGTGATCTCGAGCGAAACCTCCGCGGTCAGCCCCACGAAGGACTGCTCCCCCAGCATGGCTCCAGCGCTTCCGCGCTTGAGGAACCCGAAAGCCGCCCCGATAAGCGCGCCCGTGGCCAGCCCGGTTACGCCTGCGACGATGGCGGTCAGCCCGGGGCGCCCTCCTGCCCACACCAGGTGCAGGACGGTGCCCGCCGCGCCGAAACCGAAAAGAGCATAGACGATCGCGCGCAGCGAGAAGAGCTTCGCGGCCTCGCCGGCGTCCCCGATGGCGAGATCCGCGTCGGCGTCGAGGTCCGCATCCGCGTCAGCCTCCAGGAAGTCGCCGAAGAGCGACAGGAGCAGGAAGCCGCCGCCCACGACGAGGCAGAAGATGTACGCTGCGAGCATGGAAGGTCCCTGTCTACATCGCCGGCCGCGCCTTCAGCCACTGTTCCCACCATTCGAGCTGGACCCAGGTGCGGTGCATCATGCGCCAGGGGGTCCAGCCGCCGTGGTAGGAATCGGGATAGCGCACGAACTTCGCCGGAACCCCCTGCTTGTGCAGGGCGACGTACATCTGCTCGGCCTCTTCGATGGGAACCCGATGGTCGGACTCTCCGTGCACGAAGAGGGTCGGCGTCGTCACCCCGTCGGCGTGGATGATGGGCGAAGATCGCAGCAGATTCTCCAGACCACGCTCCTCCCAGGGCGGCCCGTAGAACTCGCTCTCCTTGGTGCGCGGGATGTCGGCGACCCCGTAGTCGCTCACCCAGTTGGAGATGGAGGCCCCGGCGATGGCGGCGGCGAAGCGGTCGGTCTGGGTGATGACCCAGTTGGTCAGGTAGCCGCCGTAGGAGTAGCCGGTCACGCCCATGCGCCCGGTGTCGATGCGGTAGTTGTCGATGGCGTGGTCGACGCCCGCCATGACGTCGTCGTAGTCGTTGAAGCCCCATCCGCCCCACGTGCCCCAGCGGAAGTCCTCCCCGTAGCCGGTCGAGGCGCGCGGGTTCGTGTAGAGGACCATGTAGCCCTGGCCGGCCAGCAACTGGCGGTCGAAGGAGAAGTCGTTGCCGTACATGCCGTGCGGTCCGCCGTGCATCTGGAGAATCATGGGAAAGTCGCCGCTCGCCGCGTCGTAGCCGCGCGCGGGCAGCATCCAGCCTTCGACCTCGGTGCCGTCGGGGCTGTGGAAGATGAGGTTCTCGGGTTCGAAGAGCTCAAGTTCGGCCAGCAACGCGCCGTTCACCTCGCTCAGCCGGGTCTCTGTCGCGGCGGAGACGGGCGCAACGTAGATGTCGCCGGGCTGGGTGGGGGCGGTGGCGCGATAGGCCATGCGGGAGAAGTCGGCCGAGAAGGAGAAGCCGGCGAGCCGGCGGTCGCCCTCGGTGACCTGCGCGACCTCGCCACCGGTCGCGGGCACCCGGAAGACGTGGGTGTTGCCGCTGACGCCGGCGGAGAAGTAGACGTGCCCGTCGGGGGATGTGACCGGCCCGCCCGGGATCAGGTCCCATTCGGCGGTGAGGTTGCTCCTGCCACCGCCGGCCGCGTCGAAGGCGAACAGGTCGTTGGCCGCCCCGCGGTCACGTCCCTCGCGGATGATCACGTCCAGCCCCTCGTTGCCGCGGACCACGATGCGGTCGCCGTCTGCCGACCAGGCGGGCCCGGAGTAGTTGTATTCGTCGTCGGTGAGGCGGGTGACGGCGCCGTCCGGATCGACGGTCCAGAGGTCCGCCCGCTCGTAGCTCAGCTCGTCGCGCTGGTGGGCGTCGGCGGTGAAGGCGAGGCGGCTGCCGTCCGGGCTCCAGGCCAGCCCGGAGGCGTCGACGTTCAGGTCGGTGAGGCGGCGGGGTTCACCTCCGGTGGCCGGTAGCAGGTACACTTCCCGCGGGGGGGTGGCGGCAGGGTCGCGGGGATCGGCCAGGTAGCCGCGGCGGTCGAAGCGGTAATTCATCCAGTCATAGCTGCGCCCGTCGAAGCGCTCGACCGTGCGGCGCTCGAAGTCGGAGGCGTATACGGGCTCCGGGCCCGGATCGGGCGGGGTGGGCCGGGTGAACGCGATCCACTCGCCGTCCGGGCTGAACACCGGCGACCCGCCCAGCCCCTCGATCTGGAAGGCTTCCCCGGCGGGCTGGTCCATGCGCAGGAACCAGGTGCTGCCGCCGCTCTCGCCATCGGGGCCCGGGCGGTTCGACGTGAACACGAGCAGGCGTCCGTCGGGTGACCAGCCGGGCCCGGAGGCGCTGAAGCTCGGGCTGGTGAGCCGGACCGGCTCATCGCCTCCTGCGGCGTCCGCGAGCCAGATCCCGCTGTGGCTCCGGTTCTCGTCTTCGAGGACCGACGTGATGACGAACGCGACCCGCGACCCGTCCGGCGAGATGGCCGGGCTGTTCGCGTTCTTCAGCCGGTAGTAGTCCTCGAGTTCGACGGGCCTCCGCTCCTGGGCGGCCAGCCCGGTGGCCAGCGGCTGTACGCCTGCGACACCGAACGAGAGGAACAACGGGGGCGCCGCGGCCAAGACGAAACGGCGCAGGACGGACATGGGACGCGGAATCATGAGATCCTCCGGGTGCGATGGACTTCCGTGCAATGTGAACGACGTGCGCTCGGCAGTCCACCAGACCAACGGGGTCCAGGGGGCGGGCGCGCGGGTGTTCAGCGGCTACGATGGCCCGGCAAGACGCTCCTTCAGGGCGCTCGGGGTGATGATCGCGACAGAAAAATCGGGCGCCAGCGCCAGCAGATCCGCGTCACCGGTGACGAGCGCATCGGCCTGGCTCGAGACCGCCAGGGCGAGGAACGGCCGGTCGAAGGGATCCCGGCAATCGGGAAGCGGCAGAGGTTCTTCCACCACCACCGGCTCACAATAGGGAAGGTAGTCCGCGAGAAGATCATCTCGTTCATGTCCCGTCAGGCTGAACTTCGGGTAGCCGAGCACCCTGACCAGTTCCGATGCCGTTTCGCGGCTGACCAGAGGCAGGATGGTCCTCGACCGCCACATCCGGCGCAGCCAGCTCGTGCTTCCCTCGGGGAAGAGCAACGCCGAAACCAGAACATTGGTGTCGAGAACCGTCCGTAGCGGCCTCATTCACCTCGGCGCGCCCAGGCAACGGCGCGGTCCACATCCGCCTCGGAAAGACCGAGTTCCGCAAGTTTGGCGCGAACCGCATGGGCCCTCGTAAGCCGCACGGGCGTCAGGATGATGCGACCGCGCTCACGGGTAACATCGAAGTACTCGATGTCCGGGAACGTCGAGATGACGGCCTTTGGGAGGGTAAGCTGGTTCTTTGACGTGAGCTTTGCGAGCATGTCTCCTCTTCCCATTGGTCCCATGATGCCGGGATACACGGATTCCTTACCATGCAGACACGAGACTGCCCATGTCAAGCACTTGGGAGGAGGGCGGAACGGCCAACTTGACCGCGTCGAACGGGTCCTGAATGCTAACCGCATGGAATGCATCGACGGCTGACGCTGGCGGCAGCATCCGAACACGCTCGGCGCTCCGCGCCACGCCCGGTCGCAGGCACACCTGTCAGGACATTGCATCGATGAGCGACACACAGAACGACACAGGCTCCCCCCGCCCTTCCTTCCGGTTCCACCACGCACGGTGGTGCGCTCTCGCCCCCGCTGCGGTCGTCCTTGTCGCCGCGTGTGCAATCGATGCTCCGGACCAGCCTGTGGAAGACGCCGGTGCAGCGGCCGCGGCGTCGGCCCCGAGCTCCACCGGCCCCGGCTCCGGTCCGACGCTCGACCTCGAGACCGCGTTGTCCCTCGCCGCGATGCCCCTCTCCTGCGTGGATCGGCCCCACGCGCTGCGTCCGGACCGGGCCGGCTACCTGGACGACATCAGCTACGTCCGGCGCCGCGACTTCGACCAGAACCGCGCCTTCTACGGCTGCTGGGACTGGCACTCGGCGGTGAACTCGACGTGGGCCATGGTGCGTCTGGTGAAGGAGGTTCCGGAGCTGCCGGTGGCGCCCCTCATCCGTGAGAAGCTGCGGGACCATCTCTCCGAGGAAGCCCTCGCCGGCGAACTCGAGTATCTCTCGGACAACCCGTCCTTCGAGCGACCCTACGGCTGGGTCTGGCTCCTGCTGCTGCACGGGGAGCTGGCGTCCTGGGACGATCCCTTCGCTGCCCGGTGGGCGGAGCGTCTCGAACCCGTGGTGAGCCACCTGAGCGACCGCCTCATCGACTATCTCGAGGACCTGGAACGACCGGTGCGCACCGGCGTCCACCCCAACACCGCCTTCGCCATCGCCACAGCCCTGCAAGCGGAGGAGAAGGCGGAGCGTCCCGAACTGGCGGAGGCTCTGCGTGCGTCCGCCGAGCGTTTCTTCGGCGAGGACCGCAACTGCCCGGTCGCCTACGAGCCCGGCCGGTCCGACTTCCTCTCGCCCTGCCTGGAGGAGGCTGCGCTCATGGGGATGGTGCTGGCCCCCGAGTCCTACGCCGCGTGGCTCGACGGCTTTCTCCCGGCGCTCGACTCCGACGAGTTCGAGCCGCTCCGCGAGACCAATCCGGCGGGCGCGGGGGAGGATGAGCCCCCCGAGGGCGGCGATGTGGTCACCAACGACTCGCTGAGGTCGGCGTACGGTACCTATTCCCACCTCATCGGGCTTGCGTTCACCCGCGCGGATGCGATGCTGCGCATTGCGGCGGCGCTTCCCGGCGGGGATCCCAGGGTCTCCGAGCTGCGCGCTTTGGCGACCGAGCACGCCCGCACCGGCTACGACACGATGTTCGACGCCGACTACGCCGGATCCCACTGGATCGGCTCGTTTGCGCTGAAATACCTGGTTCTGACGACAGGAGGCTCCTCGCCATGACACATTCTCCCCTGTATCCGCCCCGGCGACCCTTCGGGGTCCGCTTGACGATGGCCCGTCTCCTCGCCGTGCTGACGTCCATTCTCGTCCTCGCTCCAGCCATCCCGCTGGCGGCCCAGCAAACGGTCGTCACCCGCGCAGCGCCGGCGGACGCGGGCATGTCCGAGGGCGTTCTCGCCGGCGGCGTGGCGCTCTATGAAGAGGCCATCGAGCGGGGCGACCTCGTGGGAGCGGTGCTGCTCGTGGCAAAGGACGGCAAGGTCGTCCTGCACGAGGCTCTGGGATGGCGAGACAAGGCGCGCGGCATCCCCATGGAGCCGGGCACCATGTTCCGCATGGCGTCCAACACCAAGCCGCCGGTGGCGACCGCCATCGCGCAACTGGTGGAGGACGGTAGGCTGGCCTACGACGACCTCGTGCGCGAACACATGCCCTCCTGGGACAACTATCGCGCCGGCTTCATCAACATCGGCCATCTGCTGTCGCACGCGAGCGGGCTCCGCATCCCGACGCTTTTCCTGCAGCCCTACATGGATCCGTCCCCCGAGCACCCGAACGCTCCCACCCTGCAGTTGGAAGCGGCCCGCTTCGGCGGCGTGGGCGCGGAGGCCATCCCCGGTACGACCTACAGCTACAACAACCCCGGCTACAACACCCTGGGCGCCCTGGTGGAGATCGCGTCGGGGATGCCGCTGGAGGAGTACCTCGACCAGGAGATCTACACGCCCCTCGGCATGCACGACAGCTACCATCACGAAATCGCGGAGAAGATGGACGGCAAGCTGGACCGGATGGGGATCGTCTACTACGAGCGCGACGGCGAAGGCGGCTGGATGCCCGGATGGACCCCCGGGGACCCGCCCCAGGTCCCCTTCGTGCGCGCTTCGGGAGGCATGATCTCGACCGCGGACGACTATGTGATTTTCTGCCAGATGTTCCTGAACGGCGGAGTCTACGACGGGCAGCGGATCATCTCCGAGGAGACCGTGGAGCTGATGACCTCGCCCAAGATTCGCACCAACCCCGGTTCCGAGGGCCCGGCGCGCTCCTACGGGTACGGATGGTCGGTGTCGGAGGATGGCGTGTACTCACACACCGGCTCCGACGGCACCGGCGCCTGGGTGGATCCCTCCAGGAACCTGATCGTGCTGGTGTTCACGCAGACGCCGCGGGGCCGCGATCCGGTCGCGCGCTTTCGCGAAATCGTGAATCTGGCGATCGAGGGATAGAGGAGCCGCAATTCGGCTCGGCGATTCGGATGACCTCGTGCTAGATTGGAAAGAGGTACGCGCGGATCTGCTCCGCTGAATCGGGTCTGCCCCGCTCTCTGATTCCGAGGCTCTCATGACTCAGCTTCGCCCCACCGTCGGCTTCCTTTTCCTGATCTTGGTCGCCTGCGGGCCGGCCGAGCCACGCGACGCGGATGGCGCACCGGCATCGCACGACGCCCATGCACTGCACGCTTCCGGGGACGTGGCGACGGGTGTCGCCGGCGAGGCAACCGCGACCCTGGCGGCTTCGCCCGCGCGGACCGACGCCGACGCCCTCCCCAAAGCACTGGTCTACAAGACACCCAGTTGCGGCTGCTGCAGCCTGTGGGTCGATCACATGCGGGAAGCCGGGTTCGAGGTGGACGCGCGCGACCTGAACGACATCATCCCGGTGAAGATCGACGCGGGCGTGCCGCCCCGGATGTCGTCGTGCCACACCACGCTGATCGACGGCTACGTGGTCGAGGGCCATATCCCGGCCGAGCACGTCAAGCGGCTGCTGGAGGAGCGGCCGGACGTCGTCGGCATCGCGGTTCCGGGCATGCCGATCGGCTCCCCGGGCATGGAGGGGATCGGCGCGCGACCCTATCGGGTCCTCTCCTGGGACCGCCAGGGCAACGTGGAGGTCTACGCGGAGGTGGATCCGCGCCGCTGAGCGGAAGCCCTTGACAGGCCCGCAACGGCCTTACATTCTCACCCAACTCATCGAGACCGGCTGAGGGACTGGCCCTGTGACGCCGGGGCAACCGGATCGTTTTCTCTGGAGAGCGATTAGCGGTGCCAACTCCCGCGGATTCCCGTGATGGAATCCGAGAGATGAGTGCCTCGGTCGGCTTCGCCGCCCGGCGCATCCAGGGGTTGGCATCGCGCCCAACCTGTGGAGAGCCAGGATGCAACCGACTACCTCCCCTCCCCGAACGTTTCCGCTTCCGTACCCGCCCGCCCGCAACGGGAGCGTGCCCGACCTCAGGCAGACCCCGCGCGCCCGCACACTGCCGCCCGTCCGCCGCGGAGCGGTCTACATGCGCCCTGGGTGGAAGCCGGAACTCGAACCCGGGCTGGTGGCGCGATTCCGGGTTCCCTTCGAGGTCGCGGGGCCGGAGGACGCGCCACTGCTCCTGGCCATGGGCGGGATTTCGGCGAGCCGGCACGTGTCGGCCAACGCCGAGGATCGCTCGGAAGGCTGGTGGCGGAAGATCGTCGGACCGGGGCTCGCCATCGACTCGCGCGAGTGGCGCGTCATCGGCATCGAGTTCATCGGCGCGCCGGGCACCATCGAGCCGGTCGGGCGCGATGCGTCCCGCACGCAGTTCCACATCACGCCGGGGGACCAGGCGGACGCGGTGGTGGCCGTGCTGGACCACCTCGGCGAAGAGAAGGTCCATCGGGCCGTGGGCGCGTCTTATGGGGGTAACGCCGCGCTGGCCCTGGGCATCCGGCATCCCGGGCGAGCGGAGGGCATCGTCGTCATTGCGGCCGCCCACCGCCCCCATCCCCTCGCGACCGGGGTGCGCAGCGTACAGCGCGCGATCCTCGAGTTCGCACGCGACCAGGGCCGCGAGGCCGACGGCGTAGCCATCGCGAGGGCGCTGGCCTTCACCACCTACAAGACGGACGCCGGGCTGGACGCGCGCTTCTCGTTCGAGGCCGACCTCTCGAGCGGCAAGCCGGTCCACCCGGTGGACCGCTACCTGTGGAAGCGCGGACGGGCCTTCGCCGGGCGGTTCGATG
Organism: Longimicrobiales bacterium; assembly: GCA_965221785.1. GTDB lineage: Bacteria > Gemmatimonadota > Gemmatimonadetes > Longimicrobiales > Gaopeijiaceae > BD2-11. Next base: position 1,616,384 of record CBDCSR010000003.1, on the reverse strand, counting down.
CGAGAACCTACCTGACGCTGTGCGCCTCGATCGATCTGTGCGACCTCGAGCCCGAGGCGCTGACGATCCCCTCCTGGCTGATCGCCTGGGAGGAGGACAGATCGGTGCCGCTCTGGCTGGTCGAGGAGATGCACCGGCGGACCGGAGCCCGTTCGCGCCTTCGGATACTCCATTCGGATGGCGGGCACGACGCCTTTCTCCTCCACGCACCGGAATACCAGGCCGCTCTGCGGGAGAGCCTCGGCGTTTCCGTCCGACAGGAGGGATAGACCATGAAAGAGCACTGTACCCGGGATGGAAACTTCGTTGGGAATGACCTCGCCGCGACGGCACCCGGTCCCGAAGGCAGGGGCCGCATCTCCGCGCGGGCGACCGAAGTCGTCCGGGCCGGGCTCGCCTCGGACACCGCCTATGGGGCGGTCATGCCCCCGCTCTATCTTTCGAGCAACTTCCGTTTTCGGGCTCTGGGCCACACCCCGGAATACGACTATACCCGATCCGCCAATCCCACCCGCGAACATCTCACCTGCGCGCTGGCCCAACTCGAAGGTGGCGCGGACGCCGTGGCGACCTCCTCCGGAATGTCCGCGGTGGGCGTCGTCCTCAACCTGGTGCACGCCGATGACCTGGTGCTGGCTCCGCACGACTGTTACGGGGGGACGCACCGCCTGCTGGTTGGCCTTGAGCGCCAGGGTCGGCTGCGCGTGCGCTTCGTGGACTTCACGGATCCGGTCTCGCTCGCGGCCGGGCTGGAGCAGGGGCCGCGCATGATCTGGGTCGAGACGCCCAGCAACCCGCTGCTGCGCATCACCGACCTGGCCGCGGTGGCGTGCGAGGCCCGGCGCGTGGGAGCGACCGCCGTCGCCGACAACACCTTTCTTTCACCGGCGCTCCAGCAGCCCATCGACTTCGGCTTCGACCTGGTCGTGCATTCCACCACCAAGTTCATCAACGGCCACAGCGATGTCGTGGGCGGCGCGGTGATCGCGGCGAGCGACGAACTGTTCGAGGAGATCGCATGGTGGACCAACGCCACCGGCGCGGCCCAGAGTCCCTTCGACAGCTACCTGGCGCTGCGCGGCGTGCGCACGCTCTTCGCCCGCACCCGCATCCACGAGGAGAACACGCGCGCGGTCGTCGACCTGCTCGCGTCGCATCCCGCGGTCGCCCGCGTCTACTATCCGGGGCTTGCGACGCACCCCGGCCAGGACCTCGCCCGCCGCCAGCAGTCCGGGTACGGCAGCCTGTTCAGCTTCGAGCTGAAGGGCGGGCGGACGGCAGCCGAAGAACTCCTCGGCCGGCTTCGCCTGTTCACGTTGGCGGAGTCGCTGGGCGGCGTCGAGAGCCTCATCTGCCACCCGGCCACCATGACCCACGCGGCCATGGACGAGGCCGCACAGGCCGTCGCGGGGATCGGCAAGGGCCTGCTCCGCGTCTCCGTCGGCATCGAGTCGGCGGACGATCTGGTCGCCGATCTCAGGCAGGCGCTGTCGGCGTGTCGGGCGGCGGGGCCGGAGTGCGGTCCCCATGCCACCGATGTAGTGCCCATCGATTCGGCCGCGGAGGAGCCCCGCCTCCCGCGGGCGGGCATCGGGGCGATTGGCTGACCGGCCGGCGTCGGCTACATACCGGTCGGCGTTCGCGCGAGGGTCAGCACCTGGGGGTGCTCCACGCCCAGTTCGTCCGTCCAGACGCCGAGGACGGCATCCATGGTAACGTCCATCACCGCGAAATCGTTCGGCGCGTCCACGGTGCCCAGCCAAGCGCCGTCCGCATCCAGCACCAGCCACGCCTGGGGCCGGTCCTGCTCGCTCCGTCCCCGGTACAGTTCCAGCCAAACCGCTCTCGAAGGGTCCACCAGGATGTCGGCGTAGGCGGGACGAGCCGCCGAGGCCGGGAGTTCTTCGATGAATCGGCGGAAGAACGGAGGAAAAGTCGCCCCCGGGGGCAGTTCCACATCGAACTGCGCCTCGCGCTCCGCGGCGACCTCTTCGTCGGTGAGGCCCAGCGGATAGTCCGGAATGCGCAGGATGCGAACGACATCGCCGGTGACGGAGAGTTCCCGCACCTCCATCAGGTCCGCGGACCCTTCCAGAATCACGTCGCCGTTCGCGGCCAGGTGTCCCTCCCTGCCAAACAGCGGCCTGCCGGAGATGTACTGATCGTCGACAACCCGGGATACCCCTTCAATTCCAGCTGTCTCCCCGAGGCTGTCGATGCGCGCGCCGGTCAGATCGTAGCGCAGCAGCGCACGCGGACTACGGACTACCTGATTTCCGAGCGGCGTCTCCGTGGACGAGCGGACTTCCACGAGGACCGTACCGTCATGAAGGTCGTGAAGGTCGAAAACGCGGTCCGCCACATCGAAGGTGCGCGTCGGCACCAGATCGGGCGTGAACACCGCGACCCGGCCTCGCTGGTCAAGAGCGAGAATATCGTCCGCCGATGGCTCCACCTTCCAGAGATTGCGAAACTCACCGGGACCGTCTCCCACGCCCCCCGCGGATCCAAGGAACTCCCCCTGCGCCGAATAGAGGCGCACCTCCTGCGAGCCCCGGTCGGCGACCACCACCGATCCATCCGGACGCTGCCGGACGTCGCGGACACGGAAGAACTCGTGCGAGGGACCACTCCCGGAGCGCACAAGATCGATGCGTGGCTCCGGATCAATGCTCCAGAGGCTGGAATCGCCCCACAGCGGTCTCAGCGCCTCGATGATCCGGATACCGGCGCTGTCTCGCTGAACGACCAGGGACGGAACCGGGTCCGGGGCCGTGCACGAGACAAGACCGGACAGGAGGAGGACCGCTACGGACTGGAGAACCCATCTGGATCGAGGCACGGGCGCCTCACGATTGCCGGTGGACGGTGGGCGGGTTGCGCCTGCTGCGCGGCCAACGCCAGACGGGGTCCGCGGACTGACGTTCATCATCCCGGTCCGATCGTAGCGGTCTCAACGGATCTCGGCAAAGGACTCCCGGAATCATCCTACGAAGACCCTCGTTGACATCCGGGGAACCATCGGCTACACTTCTGACTACGAAGACCTTCGTGAACGGAAGTACGGGAAGCGCAATATGACGGATGAATCAGCCGGACGGCGACCGGAACCGAATCGATTTACCCACCGCGAGCTGGACATCATGAGCGTCCTCTGGCGCCAGGGCTCGGGGACGGTGGCGGAGGTCCGGGACGCGCTCGGCGAGGATGTCGGCTACACCACCGTCCTCAAGATGCTTCAGATCCTCAGGAGCAAGAACGCGGTTCGCCATGAGAAGGAAGGGCGGGCCCACCGCTACTACCCACTGGTCGAATCGGCGGATGCGGGCGGCAGCGCCCTCAGGCGGGTCATGAACAAGATCTTCCACGGTTCCGCGGAGCTGCTGCTCGCGACGCTGGTCGAGAACCGTGAATTCACCGACGAGGAGATCGAGCGCATGCGCTCGATTCTGGATCGCGCCCAGGAGAAGGAGGAAGACCGATGATCATATGGATGGCATATGCCGCGGTGATCGGCGGTCTGCTGTCGGCCGGAGGATGGGCCTGCGAACGCCTGTGCGAGGCCATGGGATGGCCGCGGCGCTTCGCCTGGCTGGCTGCCCTCACGCTGGCGGTGGTGATCCCCCTCTCCGCGAGGCCGCCGGCGCCCATGCTGGAGGCTCCCGCGATCGCCTCGCCGGCCGTCGACCAGGTCGCCCTGGCGGCGCAGAATCCGGTTGCGTCGACCTCCGGCCCGATGCTCGACCGCATGGCGGCGATGTCCTGGGGCGCCGCCTCCCTGGCCACCCTCCTGGTGTTCGGCGCAATCCTGGGCCTCATGGCCCGCTCACGCCGCCGCTGGCCCCGGCGGTCGGTGGACGGCGAGGATGTCTACGTGTCGGAGGGCTTCGGCCCGGCGCTGATCGGCGTGGCACGCCCCTCCGTGGTGATCCCCGACTGGCTCTTCTGCGCGGGTGAGCGGGCCGGCCGCGTCGCGATCCTTCACGAGCGCGAGCATGCGCGCGCCCGAGACCACCTGGCTCTCCTCTACGGCGCTGTGATCGCCGCTCTCTTCCCCTGGAGCCCGGCGGTCTGGTGGATGGTCCGCAACCTGCGCGGTGCCGTCGAGATCGACTGCGACCGGCGCGTCATCGCCTCCGGAATCCCGGCGGACGACTACGGAAAGATGCTGCTCGCCATCGGGGTAGGACGGCACCGCCGCTGGGTGTTGACGCCCGCCCTCGTCGAATCCCGACATTCCCTCGAACGGAGACTGAAGGTCATGGCTGCGAAGAAGATGAAGTGGAGCCCACTACGCGCGGTGACGCTGGCCGGCCTGACCCTGGCGGCGGTGGTGATCGCCTGTGATGCCAACGCCCCCACCGCTCTCGACGACGCGCTCCTCGACGTGCTGGCGAACCCGGAGGCGGAAGCCAGCGCGGACGGATCCCTCACCCCGCGTGCCGTAGCCCAGCGGCTCGAGGTAGAGCGGCAGCTCGAGGCTGAGCGGTTCAGGCTGGGCAACCTCGGTACCATCAATCCCCGGCCTCTGATCTTCGTCGACGGCGTGGAGATGACGAATTCGGACCTCTCGCTCCGAGCCGGCAGATACACGGTTACGACCGGCCCTGACGCCCAATACTCGCCACTGGGTTCCCTGAACCCCGACGACATCGAGCGGATCGAGATTATCAAGGGAGCCGCAGCGGCGGAGTTGCACGGCGAACGCGCCGAGGCGGGCGTGATCCAGATCTTCACGATTGAGTCCGAGACTTCTGAACCTGAGGAGCCGTCGGCGAACGATTCCGCAATCCACGGCATCCCTCCATTCCCGAATGCGCCGTCGGCTGGCGACGGCAGCGAGAGGGAGGTTTCAACGACCTCCACCAGCCGCACCCGGCAGATCAAGCCGATCGACGTCGCCTTCTACGTACAGTTGGGGAGCCCGGCCTTTGTCTTGAGCACCGAGGAGCTAACGCTCGTGCCTTAGTCTCCTTCCCGACCAGTCAGCGGCATCGCTTGCAGAGTCATCGAGGGCTATCGTATTGCCATCGGCTCGCCATCGCGTCGCGACCCGGCGGGTGTTTGTACCACCTCTCATGGAATCCACGCACTCCCTCGAACGGAGACTGAGGTTATGGCTGCAACGAAACTGACTCGGAACCCGCTGCTCGCGGTGACGCTGGCCGGCCTGACCCTGGTCGCGGTAGTGATTGCCTGCGATACCGAGGCCCCCACCGCTCTCGACGATGCGCTCCTCGACGTGCTGGCGGATCCCGAGGCGGCAGTCAACGCGGACGGGTCCGACAGTCCGGGAGCGATTCAAATCAGGGGCGCGCTCGGAGACGGAGCCGCACCGCTGATCTTCGTCGACGGCGTCGAGCTCGAGGCGGGCAGCGCGGGACTCAGCTCCCTGAACCCGGACGACATCGAGAGCATCGAGGTCATCAAGGGAGAGGCGGCCGCCGCGTTGTACGGTGAGCGCGCCGAGAACGGCGTCATCCGGATCCTGACGATCGAGTCCCCGGGCGACTGAACAGCTCTTTCCGCCCTACCCGTCCTGTGTCACCGGTGCCTTGTGCGTCCCCCACTTCTCGAACCACTTGCGCAGGTATAGCTGTGTGCGCAGGAAGTTGGAAGGCCGCGAGCTGGTTCCGTGCCACTCCTCCTGGAAGCGGATCATGACAGTGGGCACGCCCACGTACTGCAGCGCCTGGTAGAACTCCTCGGTCTGGCCCATGGGGGTGCGCAGGTCCATCTCCCCGGTCAGGAGCATGGTCGGCGTGGTCACGTTGCCGACGTAGAAGATGGATGAGCGGTCGATCCACTCCGCCGGATCCTCCCAGAAGGGCTTCTCGAAGGTGCGCGTGTAGCTGATGGCGTCCGAGGTGCCCATCGCCGACATCCAGTTCACGATGGGGCAGTTGGCCGACGCCGCCGTGAAGCGGTCGGTGTTGCCCACGATGTAGCTGGTGAGGATGCCGCCGCCCGAGCAGCCGTAGACGAAGAGGTTGGCCTCGTCCACGTACCCGCGGTCGAGCATCTCGTCGACCCCGGCCATCAGGTCCGGGAAGTCGGCCCCGGGATAGTCGTGGTTGATGGCGTTTGCGAAATCGGTGCCGTAGCCGGTGCTGCCGCGCGGGTTGGTGTAGAGCACCACGTAGTCGTTGGCGGCGTGCTCCTGGAAGGCGAAGTTGAAGCCGCCGTTGTACATGCTGTGCGGGCCGCCGTGGATCACGAGCATCATGGGGTAGATACGCGACGGGTCGAAGTCGGGCGGCTTCACGATCCATCCCTGGATGCGGAAATCGGCCTCCGAGTCGTACCAGATTTCCTCGACTTCACCCAGTTCGACGTACGCCAGAACATCCGCGTTCACGTCGGTGAGGCGCCGTGTCTCGTCCGGGCTGTCGAGCTCGAAGCGGTAGACGTCGCCCGGCTCATGCGCGTCCGAAATCACACCGACACCCAAGCCGTCATCCGAGAACGACGACATGGCGAAGAGGTGCTCGCCGGAGGTGAGCTGCGTCACCCCGCCATCGACGGCAACGAAGTGAAGCTGGGCGTAGCCGTCGCGGCGCACGTTGAAGTAGAGGCCGCTGCCGTCGGGCGCCCACATCATGCCTCCGACCTGCCGGTCGTAGTCACCGGAGATGACGCGCGAGCCGGAGCCGTCGCGGTTCATCAGGTGGATCCTCTGGTTGCGATATGTGTCGCGGTGGGCGTCGATCCCGGTGTAGGCGATCAGCGAGCCGTCGGGGGACGGAACGGGGCCGCCGTCGGGACCCCGCCGGTCGGTCAGCCGGCGGATGTCGCCGCTTGTCACCGAAACGGCGTAGATCTCCGACTCCTGCCAGTGCTCCGGGCGGTCCCAGTCCTCCTCCCGGTATGAGGTGAAGTAGATCTCGCTGCCGTCGGGGCTCCACTGGATGCCGGAATGGTTCCAGTCCCCGTCGGTCAGCCGGCGCGCGGTGCCCCCCTCCGCGGGAACCACGAAGACATGGGTCCAGCCGGTGTCGACGTATCCCTGCCGGTCGCGCTTGTAGCCCGCCCGCTCCACCACCTTGGGCTCGCGCACCCACTGGGCCCCCTCCGGGCGGCGCGGAAGCTCGACGCCGGCGAAGTCGGCCCGGTCGGGCACCCGGCTGGTGAAGGCGATCCACTCGCCGTCGGGGGACCACTGCGGCCCCGACGGCCCGTTCTCCAGCCGCGTGATCTGGCTGACTGCGCCCTCGTCGTCCATCCAGCGGACGAAGAGCTGGGAGCCGCTGGGCTCGCCGCGCGCGGTGAAGAGGATGCGCGTGCCGTCGGGCGACCAGCGGGCGCCGCTGCCGTCGATGAGGTGACGGGCGCGGGAGCCGTCGGCGTTCATGATCCAGAGCGACGATTCGCGGCGGTCGGCCTGCGTGTCGACCCAGCCGCGGGTATAGACGATGCGCTCCCCGTCCGGGGAGATGCGCGGATCGGACACGCTCTCCATGTCCAGGTAGTGCGTGAGCGAGAGCCGCTCCTGGGCGGCCACGGGGGTGGCGATGGCCAAAGCGGCGAATCCTGCCGCGGCGACGGCGGCGACGGCGGCCATCCGGGTTGCGGTGCGTGAACGTCTCATCAGCTGCTCCTCCACTTCCGTTTACTCGGTACGCTGCGGATAAATACTCATTGCGTTGAGTAGTTCGTCATTATGGGTAACTCATCGCAGTTTTTACTCTGTCAATTACATCACCGCGGTCGCGGCAGCTCCGCAGGCGCCTGCCCCGATTCCCCGTGGATGATCAGCTCCCGCTTCGGATACGGAATCTCCACGCCGGCGTCGGCGAAGGCGGCGACCGCCCGGCCCGTGATCTCGTCCGCGATGCGGCGGCGGTTGCGGGCCTCGAGGATCCAGACGCGCAGCTGGATCTGGACGTCGGAGGGCCCGAAGCCGCGCACGATAACGATAGGCTCGGGCTCGAGTTTCACCCCCTGCACCTGCTTCGCGGCTTTGATCAGCAGCACCTTCGCGCGGTCGATGTCGGACTCGTAGGCGACGGAGAACGGGATGCGCAGGCGAATGTCCTGACCGGACATGGTGTAGTTGACGATGTCGCGCACCATGATCAGGCTGTTGGGCACGATGATCACGAGGTTGTCCGGGTTGCGGATCTTGGTGGCGCGCAGGCCGATCTCGATGACATCGCCCCAGGTGCCGGTCTCGTTTGGCGCGGTCCAGAGTTCGATGCGGTCCCCGACCTTGAAGGGCCGGTCCATGATGAGGAGAACGCCCGCGATCAGGTTCGACAGCGTGTCCTTGGCCGCCAGCGAGAGCGCGAGGCCCATGACGCCGGCACCGGCCAGCAGCGGTGCGATGTTGAGGCCCAGCAGGTCCAGGGCCAGCACGACTCCGAGCGCCAGGACGATGAAGCGGACGGTTCGGTTGATGAGGGGAAACGCCGTCTCGTCGAGCGTCGTCTCTCCCCGGGCGACGACCCGGCCTTCGACCAGGTCGAGCACGTCGCCGATGAAGCGGCTGAGCGGGAGGAAGAGGAGCCCGACCCAGATGGCCAGAACCCAATTGGCGACCAGCGGCGGTGTTCCGGCCTGATTCGGAATCGACCAGATGATGACGAGGCGCCACACGGCCCAGGCGACGATCGAAAACAGCCCGGCGCGGAGCAGGAACTCGACCAGGTAGTCGTCCAGGCGGGTGTCGGTGCGCTGCACCCAGCGCTTCTTCGCGCGGCCCAGGACCCCTCGGACAACAAAGTAGCCGACCGTGGCGAGCACGAGCGCGAGCAGGCTGGGTGTCCAACGCGGGGCCGCGTAGTCGAGCACCCTCCGCCACAGTTCGCCGACGTCCATGGAGCTGAAACCAAGGAATTCCAAGCGCGCCTCGCTGTAGTCGGGTTGCGCGGATGGCCGGCTGTCGGTCGTTGCGGACGGGCCAGCCATCGGAAGGCCTAGCCTAATCGATTGGTTGCTCGTATATCAACCGAACCGCCGGATCCCGGTCCCGGTCGTCCGCCTCGCAGATCGCCCGAATTCGCGGAACATGGCCGACAGCCCCGGGCGGGACCCCGGCGAAAACGGACTCCTCCTCCGGAGAACTCGCCGATGAAGGTGCGCGCAGCCGGGTCCGGCCCGTCGCTTCACCCCGTCCGGTCCGTCTCCCGGATCCGCGCGATCCGTTTCGTACCCTTCCTGGCCTTCCCGCTTGCGGCCTGCGCGGGGGGCGGGGAGCCGGCCGACATCCTCATCCTCGGGGGCTCGGTGCTGGACGGTTCGGGGCGCGAGGCGAGGACGGCCGACGTGGCCGTGGCCGGTGACCGCATCCGCTTCCTGGGGGATGCCGCGAGCGCGGGGATCACGGCGCTGGACACGGTCGACGCGCGCGGGCTGGTGGTCGCCCCCGGCTTCATCGACATGCATTCGCACGCCGAGCTCGACGCCGACCACGGACGGGACGGACGCGCCTTCCTCTTCCAGGGCATCACGACCGTCGCGCTCGGGCTCGACGGGGGCGGCTCGGCCCACGTGGCGGACCGGCTGGCCGGGTGGACCGAGGACGGCATCGGGGTGAACGCCTTCCTGTCCGTGGGCCACAACTGGGTGCGGCGGCAGGTGCTGGGGATGGCGGACCGCGCGCCCACCGAGGCCGAGCTGGACGAGATGCGCGCCCTGGTGCGCAAGGGCATGGAGGAAGGCGCATACGGCCTTTCCTCCGGGCTCTTCTACCTGCCCGGCAACTACGCGGAGACCGAGGAGGTGATCGAGTTGAACCGGGTCGCCGCCGAGTACCCGGGGGCGATCTACGACACCCACGACCGCGATCTCGGCGCCACCTATCCGTCCTTCGGCTACCTGAAGTCGATCGAGGAGGGCATCCGCATCGGCGAGGAGGCGGGGACCAAGGTCATTTTCAGCCATTTCAACGCCCAGGGGGCCCACAACTACGGCCGGGCACCGGAGGGAGCGGCGCTGATCGAGGCGGCGCGGGCGCGCGGAGTCCAGGTCGCCGGCGCGCATCACTCCTACACCGCGACCCAGTCCAACCTGCGCTCGTATACGATCCCGAGCTGGTTCGTGGCGGGGGGCGACACGGCGATGCTGCGGCGCTTCGACGACCCCGACACGGTTCAGGTGATCGACCGCCAGACGCTCGAGATGCTCACCATCCGGGGCGGGGCCGATCGCCTTCTGTTCGCCGACCGGCGGCCCGAACTGAACGGCAGGACGCTCCAGGAGGTAGCCGACGAACTCAGCTTGCAGCCTTCTGCCGCGGCCCGCCACATCCTGCGCGAAGGGAACGCCGCGGTGATGAACCTCGGTCTCTACGACATCGAGAACGTGCGCTACCTGGCGCAGCTCGACTGGATGATGACCTGTACCGACGGGCGCGATCCGGGGCCGACCCGGCCGATTACCCACCCCCGCGCATTCGGGTCGTTCTCTAAGAAGATCCGCGACCTTGTGCTGGACGAAGGGCTCATCACCCTGCCCTTCGCGGTGCGCTCCATGACCGGGCTGGCCGCCGATTTCCTTGAATGGCCCGAACGGGGCTACCTGCGCGAGGGATACTTCGCCGACATCACAGTGCTGCGGCTGGACGCGGTGCGGGACATGGCTACGTACGAGGATCCGCACCAATACTCGGAGGGCACCGTGCATGTGCTCGTGAACGGAACGTTCGCCATCCGGGACGGGGAGGCGACGATGGCGTTGGCGGGACGCGCGCTGGTGCGCGGCGGGACGGCTTTCGAGGCGGGGGCGGCCGCGGAAGCAAGGGCTTCCGTTGGGGCGGAGGCTACCCTGGAGGCACGGGCACCGTGATGAGCATACGGGAATCTGCGCGAACGGTCTTTTGTCGCGGACGCGAGCGGAGCCGGCATCGTGGCTGCTGAACCCGAGCGGCGCGAAGTCCTCGCATCGCGCGAGGGCGCACTGCTTACGCTCACGCTCAATCGTCCACATCGGCTGAACGCGGTCAACCTTCCGCTTTACGAGAAGCTGGTCGCGGAGCTGGAAGCGGCGGAGGGGGACGGCCGAATCCGCTGCGTGGTCATAACCGGAAGCGGGCGGGCGTTCTGTGCGGGCGCGGACCTGAAGGCGCACGCCGAGACTCCGATGACGGAGGAGGAGCGGGGGCGCTACGTCCAGACCGCCCAGCGCGCCAACCATCTGATGCAGACGATGGGTACGCCGGTGGTGGCGGCCGTCAACGGGCACGCCATCGGGGCGGGACTCGAACTGGCGCTGTCGGCGGATTTCGCCATCGTGGCCGAGGAAGCGAAGCTTCGGCTGCCGGAGATCGCGCTCGGCACGTTCCTGGGGGGAGGGGTCGTGTACACCCTGGCCGAGCGGGTCGGGGTCCTGAAGGCCCGCGAGCTCGTGTACCTGGGCGACTTCTTCCCGGGAGCGGAGGCGGCCCGCATGGGGCTGGTCAACCGTGCCCTGCCCGCGGACGAGGTACTGCCCGCGGCCCGGGAGCTGGCGGCCCGCCTGGCGCGTCGTGCTCCGATTCCGCTCGCGGAGGCGAAGCGGCTCATCGGGCCGGCGGGCACCCTGTCGCGCGAGCAGGCGCTGGAGCGGGAGCGAGCCGCGCTGGAGAAGATCTTCCGCACGGATGACTGGGCCGAAGGGGTGGCTGCGTTCCGGGAGGGCCGGGCTCCCGACTATCGGGGTCGGTAGTGGGGTGGCAACCAGCCGGGCGCCGGCCAGCATTGTGCGGATCATCCCTCCAGGGGTTGTGAAATGACCCTTCGGCGCATTTTCGAGCCCGCTTCGATCGCGGTGATAGGGGCGAGCGCCAATCCGACAAAGCGCGGCTACCAGATCCTGCGCGGGCTGGCCAGGTCGGGGTATCCGGGCCCCGTCTACGCGGTGAATCCGCGCGGCGGACGTCTCCTGGGACACGTCCTGCTCACATCCGTGGAGGCACTGCCGGCGGGTGTGGATCTGGCCGTCCTGTGCACCCCTGCGGAGATGGCGCCCGACCTGGTGCGCGCCTGTGGGGAGCGGGGCGTGGGCGGGGTGGTGGTGCTCGCGGTGGGATTCGGCGAGTCGGGCAGCCGGGGGACCGAGCTGGAGGCCCGTCTGGGCGAGGCGGCGCGCGCGCACGGCGTCCGCGTGATCGGCCCGAACACCTCCGGAATGATGAACCTGCACAAGGGAGTGAACCTCATCGGCGTGCGCGGCGTGCGCCCCGGGGGCATCGCGCTGCTGGTGCAGTCGGGCAACATCGCGCTCGGGCTGATGAACGAGATCGGCGCGCGCACGCGGGATGGGATTTCCGTGTGCTGCGGACTCGGCAACCAGGTGGATGTCGGGTTCGGCGAGGTGCTCGAGTACCTGGGTGAAGACGAGCACACGAGGGCGGTGATCGCGCATGTGGAGGGCTTCACGGACGCGCGCGCGTTCCTGCGTGCCGCCGCCCGGGTCACGCCCCGCAAGCCCGTGGTGGTGATCAAGTCGGGCCGGACGGCCGTGGGGGCCCGAGCGGCCCTGTCGCACACCGGGGCGGTCGCGGGTCCGTACGACCGCCTGCGGGCGGGGTTGGCGCAGGCCGGGGTGACCGAGGTGCGCCGTACCGACCAGCTGGTCGCGGTCGCGCATGCGCTTGCGTCGCAGCCCGCCGCGCCTTCCGGCAGCGGGATCGCCATCCTCTCGGACGGCGGCGGGCAGAACACCCTGGCCGTGGACGCGATCACAGAGTCGGGGGCGCGGCTGGCGACCCTTGCGCGCGATACCCGCGACCGGCTGAGGGAGGTGCTGGGCCCGGCCGCCGCGGTCGCCAACCCGGTGGACGTGGCGGGGGCGGCGGACACCGACCCGGGTGCGTTCGCGCGCGCCCTGAACGTGCTCGCCCCCGACCCGGCGGTCGGGATCGTCCTGGTGGTGGGGCTCTTCGGCGGCTACGGGATCCGGTTCTCCGACACCCTCACCGCCCCCGAGACGCTGGCCGCGAGGGCGATGGCGGCCAGGACGCGCGCCCTCGGGAAGGCCATGGTGGTGCACTCCATGTACGCGACCCACGACAGTCCGCCCCTGGAAGCCTTCGTGAGCGCCGGCATTCCCGTGATCGAGTCGCTGGAGGCGGCGTGCCGCGCCGCGGTCGAGCTCGAGCGCGGGTCGCGACGGAGGCGCGCTTCCCGCTGGAATCCCGACGGCCATCCCGGGGGAATCGGCCCGGTCGGACCGTCACGGACCAGCTCCCGGGCGGGCCCGATCCCGCCCGACGCGGCCGCCACCCCCCCGCCCCATCCCGCGATCCGCGCGGCCCGCGCGGAAGGGCGGGTCACCCTGACCGAAATGGAGGCGCGCGCCCTGCTGGCGGCGACCGGGCTGGCCTTCCCCACCGCCGAGGTCGCCGACTCGGGAGACGCGGCTGCCCGGGCGGCCGAGCGTCTCGGGTGTCCGGTGGCGGTCAAGCTGCTCTCCCGGCGGATCACCCACAAGTCGGACGCCGGCGGGGTGGTGCTCGACGTGGCGGATGGCGCCGCCGCCGCCCGCGCCTTCGAGGTGATCGTCTCGAATGCGCATGCCTACGCCCGCGCCGAAAGCCTTCCCCCGGAAGCCTGGTCCGTACTGGTCACCCCGATGCTCCCCGCACCCACGGCCGAAGTGCTCATCGGCGCATACCGAGACCCCCAGCTCGGCCCCATGCTGACGGTGGGCCGCGGCGGTACCGACGTGGAGGTGCTGCGCGACGTCACCCACCGGGTGCTTCCCACAGGGCCAGGGGACATCGAGATGATGATCGGGGAACTGCGCGCCAGCCCCCTGCTCGCCGGAAGCCGGGGCCATCCTCCCGTCTGCATCGCGGGCATCATCCAGGCAGCCGAGGCCGTGGCCGGCTGCCTCACGACCTGGAGCGATGTCGCCGAAGTCGAGGTCAATCCCCTGTTTGCGTACAGCGACCGCGCCGTCCCGGCCGACGCGCGCGTGGTCCTGTCCCCTCCGTAACGACCCGCATTCGTCGAACCCGGAGACGTCCCGCCCTCCGGGGCCAGCATTGCACGCCCGCGTGCAGGACCCGCATCTTGCCATCCTGCGAAGCGCACGCGCCACCCTCATCCCGGAGGCATCCGTGAACAAGAACTTCCTCATGGCCACGATCGCGGGCGGCATCACCCTGTGGGTGCTGAGCTTCCTCCTCTACGGCGTACTGCTGGCGGACTTCTTCGCGAACGACGCGATCAATCCCGAGCCCGTCATGTGGGCGGTGACGCTGGGTCAGCTCCTCTCCGCGGCGTTCCTGACCATCATCCTCGGCTGGAAGGGCGTCGCGAACGCGAAGGAAGGCTTTCAGGCCGGAGCGATCATCGGAGCCGTCATGGGCCTTGCCTTCGGCCTGATGATGTACGGGACGATGGTGGGCATGCACACGACCGCCACCCTCCTCGGCGATACGGTGATCTCGCTGGTCGTCTACGGAATCGGTGGCGCGGTGATCGCGATGGTGCTCAACCGGGGAGCATAGTCTTCCCCAGCCCCACCAGGGGCCGATGGATGCCTCTATCGGCCAAACAGCACCGCCAGCCGCCTCCGCAGCTCGTCCCGCACCTCCCGGAAGGCATTCAACTGCTCCTGCGGGCTCCCGACGGCCGCGGCCGGGTCGGGCAGGCTCCAGTGCACCCGGTGCGCGTCCCCGAGCCAGACCGGGCACACCTCCTCGGCGCACAGCGTGACCACGGCATCCACCGGACGCGCGACGTCATCCGCGCCCTTCGAGTACTGACCCGAGATGTCGATTCCGATCTCGGCCAGAGCCGTCACCGCCTGCGGCCGCACCGACCCGGGCTCCGAGCCCGCGGAAGAGACCCTGACGACGGCGGGCGCGAGATCGCGCGCGATCCCTTCGGCCATCTGACTGCGCGCCGAGTTGGCTACGCAAAGGAAGAGAATGTGCCGGAATCCCGGTTCGCGCAGCGCGTCCGCGTCCGAGCGCCAACTCTCGCCGAACCCCGTCATCAGCTCCGTTTCCTCCTGTCCCAACCGGGATCGTGGAAGTAGGATTGAACGCGCCCGCCCGGCCAACCTCGCAGGAGCCCGGTCCCGGCGCGAGCAGTAGATCCCGCGAGTCGCACGCAGGGACATCGCTCGTCCCACGCCGCGTTCATCCCACCGATCGTTCATCCCATGAAAAACGATTCCGCCCGGCGGGTTCGCCACGCCACGCCGATCATCCTGGCAACCCACGGACTGCTGGGCCTGCTGGCCGCCTGTACCCAGTCCTCCGACGCGCCGTCCACCGCCGACCCGGCCATCGTGCAGACGGCCCTTCACGACTTCCGTGTCGAGGATGTCGCCGACGGGCTGGTCCGCCCCTTCGCCATGGCCTTCACGCCGGAGGGCGATCTTCTGGTCACGGAGCGTCCGGGTCGACTCCGCATCGTTCGAAACGGGAGACTTCTGCCCGATTCCGTGGACGGATTGCCCGAGATACGTGCCCTCGGACGCGGGGCGCGATCCATGGACGGATTCGAGCAGGCGGGCCTGCGCGACGTCGTCCTCCATCCCGACTTCGCCGCAAACCGCCTCCTCTACCTCAGCTACACCAGGCCCGGCCCCGATTCGCTGGGCAACATCGCGATCGCGCGCGGCCGGTTTGCCGACGACAGGCTGACCGAGGTCGAGGAGCTGTTCCACGCGGATGCGCCGGGGAACGGAACCGATCGCAGCTCGATGTGGGGAGGGCGACTCACGTTCGACTACGAAGGCTACCTCTTCATGACGCTGGGAGACCGGCAGTGGCCTTCCGTGGGCGACCTGGCGGCGCATCCCGCCCAGGATCTCTCGAATCACAACGGAACCACGATCCGGATTCACGACGACGGCCGGATCCCCGTCGACAACCCGTTTGTGGACGTGGAGGGTGCGCGCCCGGAAATCTGGAGCTACGGCCACCGCAACGCCCAGGGGATGGCCATCGACCCCGGGACCGGCGACCTGTGGCAGAACGAGCATGGGCCGCAGGGCGGAGACGAACTCAACCTGATCGAGTCCGGCCGCAACTACGGCTGGCCCGTCGTCGGGTACGGCGTCCACTACCGAACCGGTCTCCGGATCCACGCGGGCACACAGCATGAGAGCATGCAGGCGCCGGCGCACGTCTGGGTTCCCTCGATCGGCGTATCGGGGATGCTCTTCTACACGGGCGAAGCATTCCCCGAATGGCACGGCGACGTGCTCGTGGGCGGACTGCGCGGCCAGCGCCTGGTCCGGCTGCGCCTCGACCAGCGACGGATCGTCCGCGAGGAAACGCTGCTTCAGGATATCGGCCGCATCCGCGACGTTCGCCAGGGCCCCGACGGACTGATCTACCTCGCCATCGACGGCACCACCCGCGACATCGATGGCCCGCCCACCAGGATCGTCCGGATGGTGCCGGCGGGCCGGCGGTAGGGGACGCGTCGCGCGGGAGTCTTCAGCCGATCAGCCTCACGGCCTCGCGGGATACGGAATGCGCGCCACGATCACGCGAACCTCGAAATCCTCCGCCCCCACCTCAACGAGGAACGTCGCGCTCGCGCCCGCTTCCGCCGCGCGAAAGTCGTGGAAGCGCACGCCGCTCCCGGTGAGCTCGCCGCGGTACGGCCGGCTCACCGCGAGATCCGCCCAAAGCACAGCCGTATCGTCGGACGATCCGGTTCGGGTCACCGGCCACGGATAGTGCCCGGGCGCGTTCAGTGAGGGAGCGAACTCCCCGACTTCCGGAAAGTCGTAGGACGAGAAGCGCGGTACGCCGTCCACCAGGCTGTCCTCGGCCCCCGCCACGGACATGGCCACCGCGTGCTGGGTCAGCAGATCGTCGAATGCCAGACCGCTGACGCTCTCGATGCCCGACAGGCCGGGGGCGGTGAGGGAGTCGTTAAGCACGGTGACGAACGCCTCGTCCCCGGCGGGCGAGGTTCCGGCCGCGCCGAACCAGTCGCGCAGGAAGCGATGATAGTGCCAGCCGCTCCCGTAGACGTTGCCCCGGTCCCTGGGCTGGAACGTGACCGCGTTGGGACGATCGGTGAACCAGGCGAAGGCGGATGCGGTGCGGCCGATCAGGTTGACGATCCCGTACACTTCCGGATACGACCCGCTGATCCCCGCCTCGAGCATCTCGCCGGTCACCCGGTCGTGGAGCGCCGGTCCCCCTGCAGCCTGCCACGCGAGTCGCGAACTCATTTCCTTGGCGATCTCGGCCGTGCCCTCTTCGATCCAGGTCGGATGGAAGTCGGGACGCTCCTCCCCCGCTACGCCCAGAGAATGCCGCACCCGCTTGTAGAGCGAGCTGACGTGCTTGACCTCGTGTACGAGCCCGCCGAAGGCCCAGTAGCGCTCGCTGTCGAGTTGCGCGAAGGCGCCGGCACTCATGCGCACCAGCTCCATTTCGTTTGAGGAGGCGCACGTCTCGCGGGGGAGGGTATGATCGCCGCTCCATACGAAGGCCCGGATGCCGTTGAGCCCCGGGTCCACGACCACGACGACCCGGCCATCGCCGTTGACGTCGCTCGTGCCGCCGAAATAGCCCTCGATGACGGCGGCTCCGTAGTCCGCGTAGTAGGCGATGATCCGGTCGGCGTTGGCCTTGGAGATGCCTGTCGCTTCGCCTGCGTCTTCGTAGACGGCAATGTGGCGGTTCTCCGTGACCAGGCGGGCGTCAAGAGTGGTGTAGGTGTCGCAGCGGTCCCATGGTTCGGCCGTCGGATTATACAGGCGGAACACGCGCGTCGACGGACTCGGCCCAACATCCGCGGCCAGCGCTCCTCCGACCTCCGTTGAGCGGTCGGGCAGAATCTCGAGACGACCATCTACCGACAGGCGCGAGAAGAGCTCGTCTTCCTGCCGGCGTATCTCTCGATGGAGGGCCGCGTTGGCGCGCTCGATCTCCTGGATCTCCTGCAGTTCACGGGCCGAGATGGCCTGGCGGAACGCGCGCGAGGCTGCGGCTCGGTGCGCGACCGGCCGCGGCGGCGCGGCCGCGGCCGCCCGATCGTCCGCGGCTTCCCTTTCGACGTGCAGCGCCACCGGCGTGATCGCGGTGTTGTCGCCATCGGTTCCCGCCAGCGTGACCCGGTAGTAGGCGCCCGCCCCGGGAGCTCGCACGTAGAAGCCACATCCACGGATCGCACCCTCCTCCAGTATGCGGACCTCCCCGAGTGCCAGCCCCAGCGGAGCATCGCATGCGCGCAAGGTAAACTCGCGCACCGCCGCTCCGCCTTCCGAGTCGGCGAGGCGCACCTCGAGGACGACGGTGGCCGTATCCTCCGGAACGCCGCGGATGGTCCCGCGGGAATCGAACCGGAGGCCCGCGGGCAGGCTGCTCGCCGCCCCGAGGCTCCACTCATATCCCTCGGTGGAGCCACCTCTGGCGCGCAGGCGAACGAGGTAGGGGAGCGTAAGCCGCGCCCGCGAGAGGGAGTCGGTTTCTATGGTCAGCGGCAGCCGCTCCCCGGTGGCCTGGAACACCGCAGTGACGCTCCCCGCGGTGGCGGCCAGCGTGTGCCCGGCGGCCGTTCCCAGCGTCCAGGTGGTCTGGGCGAGGCCGGCGGGGTTGGTGACGGCCGACGCAGGCGTCACCGAACCGCCTCCCGACGTCACGGAGAACTGCACCCGAACCAGTCCCGCGGGATGTCCGTTGGCATCCGTCACGCGCACCACGGTCGCGACCGGCAATGCTTCGCCGATGAAGCCCGCCTGGAGGTCGCCGGCTACCTTTTCGACTGCGTGCGGCTCCTGGGCCACCGTCACCTGGATTCTCGAGCTGAGCGTTCCGGAGGTGGCGGTCACCGTGGCCGTCCCCGCCGCAACCGCCCTGGCCACCCCGCTGCCGAAATCGACCATGACCGTCCCGGGCCGGTCGCTCGTCCACGCCACCCTCTGGCCGGATACCGGATCGCCGTAGTGGTCGAGCACCTCCGCCTGCAGTTGCTCGGTCTGACCGATGGCGGTCAGCGTCAGGTCGGTCGGGGATATCGTCAGGGCGGCAGGGATTCCCGGGGGCGGCCCCGCCGGCTCGTCGCCGCAGGAGAGCAGTACGGCGACGCAGAGGCACGCGCGAATCGGGCGTGACAGCGCGGTAGTGAGTCGCGTCAGGAGTCGATGCGGCATGGACCTAAGATAGGGAAACCAACGGTTCGGGCACGTGCGCGCGATGGTCCTGGTACCCGGACCGGAGGCCTGAACACTACCCCGCCAGCACGGCCCCGCCGTTGACGTTCAGGATCTCGCCGGTGACATGCCGGCCCAGCGCGGAGCAGAGGAAGACCACGGGGCCGGCCACGTCCTCGGCGGTGGCGATGCGCCCGATCGGGATGGAGGAGGCGATGCGCTCCCGGCCGCCGTTCTGGAAGGCGGTGGCCGACATCTCCGTGTCCACCCAACCCGGTGCGACGCAGTTGACCGTGATCCCCCGGGGCGCGAGCTCGATGCAGAAGCTCTTCACGAACGACCCCAGCGCGCCCTTGGCGGCCGCGTAGTCGGCGTGATACGCCTCCCCCCGCTGCCCGGCCGTGCTGCCGATCAGCACGAGCCGGCCTTCAGACCGCAGAACGCGCGCGGCGCTCCGGCAGGTGTAGAACACCGAGTGCAGGTCGGCCGCCATGGTCTCGTGCCAGCGCTCGTCGCTGATGTCGGACACGGGCGTGTCGGCGGACGGCCAGATCCCGTGGTTGCCGACGAAGATGTCGAGACCGTCGAACTCCCGCTCAGCGCGGGCGAAGAGCACGTCGACCATCTCCCGCCGGGACAGATCGCCGCCTGCCGTCCAGGCCCCCACGCCGTGATCCCGCACCTCCCCGGCAACCGCCTCCGCCTCGTCGCGCCGGCTCCGGTAGGCTATGCCCACCGATGCCCCGGCCCGCGCCAGTTGCAGCGCGACCGCCCTTCCGACGCCGCGGGATGCCCCGGTGACCAGGGCGTTCCGGCCGCGCAGATCAATCAGATCGTTCATCAGACTCCAGCCTTCCGTCCGGGTCTCGAAACCCGCCCCGGGGCTCGACCCGGACACACGCGTCAGTCGCGCGATGGAGATGCCTACAAGCCGGACCCGGATGCCAGGCCAGACCCGGGGAACAGGGCGGACGAATTATCGTGCCATTGGGCCGTCTCCGGTAGTCTCGCGCCGCCACCGGACCAAGCGCGTCGGCGTTACTCCCACCTGTACCCGAACCGCAGGTAGTAGAAGCCGCCGTTCGACCCGAACGGCGAATTGGGACCGTATCGGTTGCCCGAAAAAACGGCGTTGGGGTTCTCCTGCGGATAGTGGTTGAGAGCGTTCTGCCCTCCAACCGTCACGGTCGCCGCCTGACTCAACGAATACGACGCCTCAAGGTCGACAAGGTGGTTGCCGGGGTAGGAGGTATCATCCCGGGAATCGAACCAGCCGTCGTAGTAGCTGAGCCGCGCCAGCAGGCGCACACCGCCGAGCGCATGTTTCCCGGTCACCAGCCAGCGGTACCTCGGGAGCCCTTCCTGAAGCTGCCGGATACGGGTGTCGTTCACCACGTCGGGATCGTACCGGGTGACGCGCGTGTCGGTGTGATTGAAGGCCAGGCTGAGCTCCGTATCGCTGGACGATGAGGGCGCCAGGGTCGCGACGATGTCGATGCCGTGCGTGCGGGTCCGGAAGTCGTTGGTGAAGAAACGGAAGTTCTGCAGGTTGGTCGCGCTCGAGATGCCTTCCGCGACCAGTTGGGCCTTCTCCGCCTGCGTCAGATCGAACGTCTGCGTGAGCGCCAGGCGGTCGGACACCCGCACGTGGAAATAGTCCGCGGTAAGCTGGAAGGCACCCGCTCCGATCACGGCGCCCAGCGCCAGATTGCGCGACTTCTCCGCGTCCAGGGGCTCGCCGCCGCGCAGCTGGGCCACCCTGGAAGTCGACGGGATCGTGCCGTTGTTGACCAGGTCGCGGAGTTCGCGGTTGAACTGGGTCGACACGTTGAATGCGTTCTGCTGGCCCGGTGTTGGCGCGCGGAAGCCGGTGCTCAGGCTGCCGCGCAGCGCAAATCCCTCCACCAGCGCGTAGCGGGCAGCAAGTTTCCCGTTCAGGGTGGCCCCGAAGTCCTCGAAGTTCTCGAAGCGGAGCGCTCCCCCCAGGTTCCAGCGGCCCGCCTCCGGATCCAGCACCTCCGCGTCGCCGTAGAACGCGTAGTTGGCGCGGTGCCAGTCCCCCGCAGCGATCGGGCTGAAGCCGGGGAAGCCGTTGGAGCCCGCGCTGAACCCCTGGGCCGCGTAGGGCCCGATGATCCACGACTCCTCCTGGCCCAGGCCGATGGTGAAGTGCTCGTCGCGCCACTCGGCGCCGCCCGCGAGGTTGACCATTTCGTTTACGGCATAGCCGAGATCGACGTTGACGTTAACTTCCTCCTGCCGGTAGAGGCCGGGGTCGAACTCGTCGGGCGTCGCCGGCCCCAGCGAGGCGTTGACGGTGTTGAAGATGAAGAAGTCCACCTCGTTGGCGCCGTAGCTGGCGCTGGCGTCCCAGAGCAGTCCGGCCGCGGTCTGGCCCTTCACCCCGGCGACCACGGAGGCATCGGTCACGTCGGCTCCGAACTGGGGCGTGAACCCGCCGGGAAACATCTTCTGGAAGGTGAAGCAGTTCGGATCGCCCAACACCTGGGCAAGCGCGTCCTGGTCGGGCAACCCGTTGTTCACCCGGACGGTGGGACATCCCGCCGATCCGTCGATTACGCCGTCCTCCGCGTCGAGCGCATCTCCGATGAGAAGCGTTTCGCCCCCGTCGATGCTGAAGACCGCCGCCCGCGTATTGGGATTGCGGAAGAAGAACCCGCCGGTGACCCGTTCGCCGGCGTAGTTGGCGTGCCCGTACAACTGCGTGCCGCCGCGCAGCAGGTGGCCGAAGTTGCCCCAGAGCTTGAAGTCGTCCTCGATCTTCGGGGAACCCCAGATCTGGGCCGGATCGCGCACGTGCGTGTTCCCGACCGACGTCAGGAGAGCGGCGTCCGAGCGCTGCACGCTGCGGCTGGTCGCGTCCGCGCTCCCGTACTCCGCGCTCAGGTTCGCGAACCCGAACGCGCCCAGCGGCAGCCCGATGTTGCCGGACACGGTGTACGACTCGCCTCCACCGTCCGCGAACCCTCCGCCGCGCGCCTCGAGAGCGCCGCCGGAACGATCGTTCCTGAGCTGGAAGTTCATGACTCCGGCGATGGCGTCCGAGCCGTACTGGGCGGAGGCTCCGTCCCTCAGCACCTCCGCCTGGCGCAGGGCGATGGCCGGGATGCTCGACAGGTCCGGCCCCTGGGCCCCGTCGGAAGTGCCGTTGCCGATCCAGAGGATGGCCGCCGCGCGATGTCGCCGCTTTCCGTTGACCAGCACCAGCGTGTGGTCGGGCGCCAGCCCGCGCAGGTTGGCGGGGCGGATGATTTTTGCCGCGTCGCCGGTGGCCTGCGGGTTGATGTTGTAGGAAGGCACCACGGTCCTCAGCAGGTCGGCCACGTCGGTGTCGCCCTGGTCGACGAAGTCCGAGGGAGGGATGGCGTCGATGGGCACCATGGACTCGGTGACGGTGCGCGGCCGGGCCCGGGTGCCGATGGCGACTACCCCCTCCAGGGCGATGGCCTCCTGTGCCAGCACCAGGTCCAGATAGGTCGTCACGGCGTCGGTGATCACCACCTCGCGACGCTCCGTGTGGTAGCCGATGAGCCGGATCTCCACGGTCCGGGTGCCGGCCGGGATGCCTGCGATCCGGTAGTGGCCTTCCGCGTCGGTGATGCTCCCTGTCCCGAGTTCCGGCAATGAGATCTGGACGCCGGCAAGGGACCGCGCCGTCGCCACGTCGCGCACCTGTCCTTCCAGCGCACCCTGGGCCGACAGCGCCCCCGCGGGCCCGAGGACGAGGGCCGGTACATGCAGAACATGCTTCAAGATTCGCCTGATCATGGGGCGAAGCTCCCGTTGTTTCGATGAGGGTGCTGGAAGGGTTGTCGCCGAAGCGGACACGGGCGCAGGCATCGTTGCCGCCTCGGGCTCATGTCCAGCCCCGCCGAGTGGTTACTTGCGCGAACCCCGGCAGGATCCCATTGTGACGGATTGCTTTGCCATTCCGTCCCTGCCGTACAGTTGTCGCGGGGCCTCCTTCCCGCCATGGCGGGGAGAGCTTTCCCCGCCCGCCCGGTCCGTTGTTCCTGCCAGCCGTACCCCTCCCGAGGAGTCGCCATCGCCTGATCCGATACCGAACCAACCAGCGGCCCCTCCGGGGACGCACGGCATGCTCCGCGTGCACGGCGAGCCCGGATGAGCGTTCTTCCAGCAGGTTCACTCCAGGAAGGAGGCAATGTGGACAAGAATTTTGCAATTGGAACCGTCGCGGTTGCCGTCGCGCTGCTGGTTCTCGGCTATGTCGAGGGCGCGGTAGGTGTCGGAGAAGCGGCCACCCTTGACCTCAACGGAATCCTTGGCCTCCTCTTCGCCGGAGCATTCTACACACTTGTCCTTGGCTGGAGGGGCGTGGGCAACGCCCAGGATGGCTTCAAGGGAGGAGCTGTGCTCGGCGCTGTGATGAGCTTGATGAGCAATGGCATCATGAGCGGCGACGCAGTGATGGCACTCGTGGTTGCGGCGGTTGTGACGGGTATTGTCGGTGCCGTGCTGGGTGTTCTCGCGGCCAGAGGAGACTCCGGCTGATCTCGATCCCTTAGGACGACGGCGGCCGCGGCCCGCAGGGGCCGCAGATACGCTTCGGGGCGCGGCCGCCGATCCAATTTCACCACTGTACCCCGGTCCCGGACCGCCCCTCCTTCCCGGTCGTCCGGTCAATCGGCTTGCTTCGTCGACTATGCCCGGATAGCGTGCGCCCTCTGTCCGGGTTCCGCGCGCTGCTCCTCGAAGACTGGAGTCCCAGGATGTACCGCTTTCCCCGCGTATTGTTCGTTGCCCTGGCCGCGTCTTCCGCGGTGGCTATCGCGAGCTGCGGCCCGGCCTCCCAGGCATCACCGGTAACCGTCGCCGACGGACCTTCCCATCCCGGGGTCGATGCCGTGTTCGCCGATCTGGACCGGGACGGGCCGGGCGCGGCGGTCGGCGTTCTGCTCGAGGGCGAAATCGTCCATCGCGCGGGCTACGGCATCGCCCACCTCGACCACGGCGCCCCCATCACGCCCGGGACGGTGTTCGACATCGCCTCCATCTCCAAGCAGTTCGGGGCCATGGCGGCCCTCCTCCTGGAGAGCGACGGCAGGCTTGACCTCGACGAGGACGTGCGCGCATACGTCCCCGAACTCCCCGACTTCGGGGTCCGGGTCACGGCGCGGCACCTCATCCACCACACCAGTGGGATCCGCGACTGGGTGCACGTCATGTCGCTCGCCGGGCTGGAGAGAAGCGACGTCATCTCCTTCGACAGGATCCTGCGCATGCTCTTCGAGCAGCAGGCCGTCAACTTCGATCCCGGCGCCGAGTACGCCTACTCCAACACCGGGTACAACCTGCTCGCCAAGGTGATCGAGGCGCAGTCGGGGATGAGCTTCCGCGAGTTCACCCGGCAGCGGATCTTCGAGCCCCTGGGGATGAGCCGCACGCATTTCTCGGACGATCATCTGGAGGTGGTGCCGGGACGTGCCGAGTCCTACTCGCCGAACGGGGACGCCGGCTTCGTGCGCCAGCCCAACCAGCTGACCGCTCTGGCCTCGAGTTCGCTCAACACCACCATCGACGATTTCATCCTGTGGATGAGCAACTACGAGACCGGCGAGGTCGGGGGCGAGGAGGTGGTGGGGAGGATGCGCGAGCGGGGCGTGCTGAACGACGGCGAGCCGCTGGCGTACGCGCACGGGCTCACCGTCGGCGAGTATCGCGGGCTGCCCAACTTCGGCCACGGCGGGTCCTGGGCCGGGTACCGAACCAACTTCGTGCGCTTCCCGGAGCAGGACCTGTCGATCGCAGTGTTCTGCAACGTGTCGGACTGCGATCCCGCGAGGCGCGCGCTCCGGGTCGCGGAAGTCTTCGCCGGAGAAGCGATGGGCCCGGAACCCGAGCCGGTTGGCACCGCCGACATCACCGATGCGCCTCCGCCCATGCCCACGGCGGCCCAACTGCGCGAGTACGCCGGGCGCTACCGGAGCCCCGAACTCGACATGACCTACGAAGTCGTGGTCGATCGCGGCAGCCTGGTCGCCCGCCACTGGCGCACCGGCCCGTCGGCGCTGGAGCCGGCAGGCGAAGATACCTTCTCCGGCAACCCGCGCCTCTTCCCGGAGCTGCGCTTCCGGCGAGACGGATCCGGCCGGGTGGTGGCGTTCACCGTCACCGGCGGGCGGGTGCGCGACCTGATCTTCGAGCGGGTGGGGGGATAGCTACGGCAATCCCCCGTCCACCAGCAGGCTCTCGCCCGTTACGTAGGACGACGCGTCGGAGATCAGGAAGGCCACCGCCTCGGCCACCTCGCGGGTGCGCGCGGGCCGGCCGGCGGGGATGGTGGCGAGCGCGGCCTCGTCGACCGGATAACTGTCGACGTAACCGGGCAGGACGTCGTTCATGCGGATGCCGTCGGCAGCGTAGCGCGCGGCGTACATGCGTGTGAAGGCCCCCAACCCCGCCCGGATGGCCGACGAGATGGGGAAAGCGTCGGTCGGCTGCTTTGCCCCGAAAGTGGAGATGTTCACGATGGAGCCGCCGCCGCCGGCCTTCAGGATGGGCGTGACCAGGCGGCTCATGCGCACCACGTTGAGGAGCAGCAGCTCCAGGCCGTCGTGCCACGCCGCATCGTCGAGGTCGAGGAGGCCGCCGCGCGCGGCGTGTCCGGTGTTGTTCACCACCCCGTCCAGGCGGCCGAAGCGGTCGAGCGCGCCTTCCACCAGGCGGGCCAGGTCGTCCGGTTCGGTGACCGAGCCCCGGATGCCCCACCCCCCCAGCCGCCCCGCCAGCTCGCGCGCCTCCGCCGACCGCGACATGAGCGCCACCCGGTAGCCGCGCTCGGCAAGCACCTCGGCGCACGCCGCCCCCATCCCGCGCCCCGCCGCGGTGACGATGGCGACGGGCGCGCCGGTGGAGCCGCCGGACGCGCTCACGGGACCCTCACCCGCACCCGGGCGGACCTGATCCGGGCCCTGCGTTGCAGATGAGGGCGAGGGGCCGGTGCGGTGACATCCCGGCCGGGGCAACGTGTGGGACCCGCCGCCCCGGGACCCGCCCGTCGTGGCGGAGACGGCAGGCCGGCAGCACCCGAGTGGCATGCTTCCGCCGCGCGCGCCGCCGGCGACCCGGGTGAACGCGCGAATCTTCCCCCGGGTAGGAGCGTATCGGGAGCTGGACTCCCACCCCGCCACCCGCAACCGGACGGAACCCTGCGCAAGCTGCTCCTCGCACTCGGCATCAACGCGGCCGCTCTCTGGGCGGCGGCGGAGCTGGTCGCGGGCATCCAGCTCGGGGACCGGTTCGAAGAGGTCGTGGTGGTCGCGGCGATCTTCGCCCTGGTCAACGCCTTCATCAGGCCGGTGGTGAAGTTCTTCGCCTTTCCCGTCATCCTCCTCACCCTGGGGCTCTTCACCCTCGTCATCAACGCCGGCATGCTCATGCTCGCCGACTGGCTGGCGGACGGGCTGGTCGTTGCCGGCTTCACGTCCGCTCTCCTGGGCAGCGTGATCATCTCGTTCGTGAGCGTGGTTC
The DNA here is from genome assembly GCA_965221785.1 of Longimicrobiales bacterium. GTDB lineage: Bacteria > Gemmatimonadota > Gemmatimonadetes > Longimicrobiales > Gaopeijiaceae > BD2-11. The sequence continues at coordinate 1,589,816 of CBDCSR010000003.1, read as the reverse complement.
TGGGTTCCATTCTGGACGTCAAGCGCAAGCGGAAGAAATAGCCGGTAGCGAGCATCTCACGGCACGACCGGATAGTACCACACCCGCTGGATGAGCCCGTCGCGCACGTGGTAGACGGCGAGCGAGGCCTGGGACCGCTCTTCCCCGTCCCGTGCCGTCCAGGACGCCCGTTCGCGCACCGCCACGAAATCCCCGGTGATTACCGCCTCCTCGATTTCCGACCGCACGGTGGGCTGTGCCTCGAAATAGGTCGCCATGTAGTCGCGGAGCATCTCCCGGCCGCGAACTTCGACCGAGGTGATGGTCCCCTGCACGTTCACCCACTCGACCGCGGGCGACACCCACGACAGCAGATCCTCGGCGTCGTGCCGGTTGAAGGCGTCCATGTGACCCTGCACCACCGCCAGCGGCCCGACCACCTCCGCGTCGCTCTCCGCCTCCGGGAGTCCGGAGCATGAGGCGCCCGCCCATCCCGCCATGAGGGCCGCGCCGGCGGCCAACAACGTCCTGCCCATCCCCTACTCCTCTGCCAGCACCAGGTCCGCCAGCGTCACCAGATCCGGCACTTCCAGATCGGGCCGGGCGCTCACGGGCATCGTAGCCCCCGATCCGCCATGGGGGGAGACCCGGTTCACATGCACTGTGGCAAACCCCAGGCGCTTCGCCGGGGCGATGTCGTGGAAGAGGCTCTGGGCGACGTGCAGAAGGGCGTCGACGGGCACGCCGAGGCGCTCGAGCGCCAACTCGAAGTTGCGCGCATCGGGCTTGTAGCTGCCGACCTGCTGGGCCGTTACGACTTCGTGGAACTCGACTCCCAGCCGGCGCGCCGAGAAGGCGAACAGGTCGTCATCCACGTTGGAGATCACCGCCAGCCGATAGCGCGATGCGAGGATGCGCAGCGCGGCCACGGTGTCGTCGAAGGGAGCCCAGCGGGCGATCGACTCCGGAAGCGAGGCTCGCTCCCCGGAGCTCGGCGCGAACCCCAGCTCGCGTCCGAACTCGTCCACCACCCGCGAGAGGACATCCCGGTACGTGCGGTAGGGACCGGCCTGAATGGTCGACTCGAAGCGGGCGAAATGCTCCAGGATCTCTGCGGGAGAAAGTTCGTGGCCGTGCGCGGCCAGCACGCGCCGGACGGCGCGCAGGATCCCGCTCTCCCAGTCGATGAGCGTGCCGTAGCAGTCGAAGGTGAGGACCTCGAAGGAGGCGAGGTTCATCGCGCGCACAGGCTCATCTCCTTCTCTGCGCGCGCCGTTGCCGCGAGCGAGCCACCGCCTCCCCCACCAGTGGGCCGGCGAGCCCGCCGATGGTGCCTCCCAGCACCATCATGAACCCCAGCGGACCGAGAGTGCGGACCAGCCCCACCCCCGAGCTGATTGCCTGGTACACGCTCGCGAGCCCGAAGGCGAGCGCGCCGACCACGAACCCGATCAGGGTGCGCCGCACGATTCGGTTCATCGACCCTCTCCCGTTCCGTTGCCACGGCCGGCCACGCTGCCTGCGGCCGCTTCGCCGGCCAGCCCTCGCGTCTCCAGCAGATAGCGAGCCGTCGCCCGGTATTCCGCATCGGTCATGGTGCCGGGTGCCTCGTAGGGCATTGCCAGCCGCAGGTATCGGGTCAACGTCTCCTCATCACCGCGGGACGCCAGGGTCGCCGCGGTGATCTCGGCCCCGACCTGGCCCTCCACATCGTGGCAGAAGGCGCAGCGCTGGGCGTAGACGAGGGCGCCGTCGATCTCGGGGCCGTCGCTGCAGCCAACCAACAGCGCGGTAGCGGAGACGGCCGCTCCGGCCAGGGCGCGTGCCACGATCGTTTGCCCCCGGCCCGTCACCGCCATGCGGACGCGACCCCACGATAGCCGGTCATCGTCGGCCGCACCTTGCCCGCGGCCCGACACGTCGCCATCCGCCCACCTCAGCTCACCTGCACCGGGTGTGGAAGCGCCAGGTTGAGCAGGTAGCCCTTCTGGTTCCACGCGCTCTCCATGGGCTGGGTGTTTCCCGCCGCATCGGTGGCGCGGGTGCGCAGCGTGTAGGAGCCGGGCGAGGCCTGCCACTCGAACTCGAAACGCGTCCAGGCGTAGCGCAGGCGAGGGCCGATCAGGCGGGCAGGCGCCCAGCTGGCGCCATCGTCCGCGCTCCATTCCACCGACTCGACGGGGCCATCGTTCGAGTAGGCAAAGCCGCGGAGCCGGGTTCTCCCCGCCGGGACCGTCCCCGGCCAGGGAAGGGCCAGCGCGCTCTTCACCGGGAGCGCCGTCACGGGAGCGCCGTCGGCGGGCGCGTACTCCTCGGCCGGCCAGTCCGGGCCGATCAGGACGTAGGAGGTGGTGTTCGCGCTGACCCAGATCGGCTCGGTCGAGACCTGGATCTCCCCGACCCACTTGATGCTGTTGCTCCCCGACCAGCCGGGAACCACCCCGCGCACGGGGAACCCGTGGTCGGGAGGCAGCGGTTCGCCGTTCATCGACAGGGCGAGCAGGGTGTCGGGGTCCATCGCCTTGTCGACCGGCATGGGCCGGCTGAAGCCGCCGTCGTCGAGGCCCACGAGGTTCACCGCCACCGCCTCCGGCCGCAGCCCGGCCGCCCCGAGCACCGACGCCAGCGACGGTCCCGACCATGCAGCGCATCCGACCGCCCCCGTGCCCCACTGCGTGCCCTCGGCCGCCTGTCCCAGCACGCGGGCGTAGAAGCCTCGCCAGTTTCCGGCGCACTCCAGGTACGCGATCACCGACTGGCTCGGCAGCGCGCGCAGGTCGTCGAGGCCGAGCTCGATGCTCCGTTCGATGCCGTCGCCGGTGACGCGCAGCCGGTAGTCGTCCGCCGTGATTGCCGGGGTCGGGGCGTGGTTGCGCACGAAGAAGAGGTCGTTGGGGGTGATCAGCCCGTCCAGGAGCTCGAGCCGGCTCTCCAGGTTGGTGGCATGGCGGATGAAGGGATCGGGATCCTTGAACCACGCCGTATCGAGTTCGGGACCGACGGCGCCGGTATCGGAGCGGCAGCCCGGGAGGAAGGCGGATGCCCCGCCCGCAGCGAGGAGCGCCGCGAACTGCCGGCGGGAGAGCGAGCCGCCCGGAAACGGCACCTTCCCCCCGCTCACGACACGATCTCGAGTTCGAGTTCGGTGGAGAACTCGACGCACCCGACCAGGGTTCGGTAGACCGGGCAGTACGGGTGATGGATCTCGTGCGCCCGCCGCGCGCGGTCCTCCTTGCCCGCCTCCATGCGCAGGTGGTAGCGCACGTGGACGGTGCGAATCACGAGCACGCCGTCCTCCTTGTCGATGCCTCCCTCCACCTCGGAGGTCAGGCGATCCTGCCCCGCCGGAATCCCGCGCGCCTCCAGCGCGCCGCCAAGGGTTCCCGTCAGTCAGCCGCCGGCCGCCGCCACGATGTAGTCGAGGGTCGTGGCCACCGGTGTTTCGGGCTCGACGCCGTAGTGGCTGGCGATCTCGCTGTGCACCCCGAACAGGACAGGGTCGGGAGTAGCTGGCAGATGCGCATGGCGCAGCGGGCCCGCCTTGCGTTCGATGCGGACACGTGAGGTGTAGACCACGGGTTGTCTCCTTTCTGGCGGCTTGCTGTGGAAGCTGGTGCCTGCAGTGGCGTCCGGCGGGCAGCCGGGCCGGGGCTGCGGACACTGCCGGATCGGGTAGTTGACGCGGCTACACAGCGACCGCGCGGGATCCGAGTTCCTTCATTGCGGCATCGACCGCGCCGACGGTGTCGACCGCGCACCCGCCAGCCCCCAGGGCGTCGCCCACGGCGCGGATGGTGCGCCGCAGCAGGTCCGGCCGGGTGGTCACGTAGCCCATGTGCCCCACGCGGAAGTACTGGTCGGCCATGGCGGGATGCAGTCCCGCGGCAACGATCACGCCCTGCTCGACGATGCGGCCCACCAGGGAGGCGTCCACGCCCGCCGGGTACCGGACTGCGCTCAGGGTATTCGCGCAGTGGGCGTCGCTGGCGGGGACCACGCCGAGCCCCATGTGCGCCCATGCCGCCCGCATCGCCCGGCCGGTGCGCGCATGGCGCTCGATGCGCGCATCCACGCCCTCGAGCCCGTCCAGCCGATCGGAAAGGATCTCGCCCAGCGCGACCTCGGCCGCGACGAGGAGGTTGGTCGCGGGGGTGGCGAAGTAGCTCATGCTCCCCGCCTCGTGGGTCTCCATGATGGGCAGCCAGACGTTCCAGTCGAGGTACAGCGGGCAGGGTGTGCGGCGCGTTCGGCTCGCCTCCATCGCGCGCGGGCCGGAAACAAACAGCGCCAGCCCGGGCGGGAGCCCCATCGCCTTCTGCGAGGCGGTGAAGTACACGTCGGCGCCCCATTCGGACATCTCGAAGGCCTCGGCCCCGGTGGCGCAGACGCCGTCGAAGACGGACAGCACGCCGCGCGAGCGCGCGACCGCCGCCAGGCCGGCCGGATCGACGAGCACGCCCGTCGAGGTATCCACGTGGGTGGCGAACAGGACCTTCGCCGCGCAGGCGTCCAGGGCGGCTTCCACCTCGTCCGGCTCCGGCCGCTCGCCCGGCGGGCTGACGACCGCATGGACCTTGACCCCGCGATGTTCCAGCACCAGCCGCATGCGGTCGGCGAAGTAGCCGGTGTCCACGAGCAGGGCTTCGTCGCCCGGATCGAGCAGGTTCACCGCCGCCATGTCCATCGCCAGCGTCCCGCTGCCCGCGACCATGAACGGCTGCGCGCCCTCCCCGGCTCGCCACACCTCGCGCATCCGGCTCAGCGAGGTTCCAAACGCCTTCACCGCGAAGGGCTGTCCGTGTCCGGGCGGTGGAATCGAAAAGGCGCGCAGTACCTCCGGGGAGACCTCGATGGGTCCGGGGATCATCAGCAGGGGACGTTCGCTCATGGCACCTGGCAAACGGTTGGAGTCCGGGGAGCGCGGCACCTGGAAATCGCCCTCGCCCGGTGCCGAAGCTAACAAATTCGGCGGAGCCCCGGAAAGCCGCCCGACATCTGCGATCTTTCTGTTCTTCCTCGCGCTTCCCATTATGCCCGGCGGACGCCCTCCATCATCCAGCGGAGAAACCCCATGGCCCAGAACCCCGGCCGCACCCCGGCGGAAGCCTCCGAATTCGACCGGCTCGAGCTTCCGGACCGCTCGGCGCGCGGACTGGTCCGGCACTTCGGACCGGGGATCATCCTGATGATGACCGGGATCGGCACCAGCCACCTCGTCACCGCGCCCACGGCCGGGGGCAGGTTCGCGTACGCGCTGCTCTGGTGTCTTCCGGTGGCCTACATCTTCAAGTACTACGGCTTCGAGATGGCCTTCCGCTTCACCAACGCGACCGGCAAGAGCCTGATCGAGGCCTACGCGACGGCGCGGTGGAAGTGGCCGCTCTGGTACGTCCTGGTGACGACGCTCATCCAGTGCGCGATCGGGCAGGCGGGACGCCTGATCGCCGCGGCCGCGGTCGTCTACTACGTCGGCTCGGAGGTGCTCGGCTGGCCCGTCACCCTCACCGGCGCGGCGGTGGGGCTGGGGGTGGTGTCGGTGGGCATTCTGCTCATGGGCCGCTACAAGGCGGTGGAGAACTCGGCCAAGATTCTCGCGGCCATCATGGTGGTGTCCACGCTGGCCGTCTACTTCTACCAGCCCGCGCCCCTCTCCGAGATGGGCACCTTCTTCCTGGTCGAAATCCCCGACGGCTCCTGGCTGGTGATCGCCGCGTTCCTGGGCCTCCTTCCCACGGGGATGGACGTCTCGCTCCAGGCCTCGGAATGGGGCAAGGCGAAGAAGGCCGGCATGAGCAGGATCCGCGACCGCATGGAGGAGACGGGCATCGCGCGCTCCTTCAACCCCTTCTCGCCGCGCCTCCGCGACCTCACCGTGCACACCGACCGCCTCCCCGCACACGCGCAGGAGTACTGCCGGCGCTGGTTCCAGATCGGCCTCTGGGACTTCCGCCTCGGGCACGTGGTGTCGTTCGTGATGGCCGCCGTGTTCATGCTGCTGGCGGCGGTGTGGCTCTATCCCAGCGCGGTGGAGGGCCAGGCGGTGATGGGCGAGATCGCGGGGATCTTCACCAACTCGGTGGGCCCGGGCATGATGGGCCTGTTCATGTTCGGCGCCTTCGCGGCCACCTTCTCGACCGCCTTCAACTACTTCGACGGCTGGCCGCGCATCGTGGGGGCCTGCGCCCGCAACCTCTTCCGCAGTACCGCGCGTACGGCCGGCATCGACAAGAAGCAGAAGGGCTGGTACTCGGAGTACAACCTGTACCGCGCCACCATGATCTACTCGCTGATCGGCTCGGTGGCCGTGATCGCGGGACTGCCACGGCCGGTCTTCCTGGTGCTGGTGGCCTCGGCCCTCGCCTTCTTCATCGCCCCGGTGATCTTCTTCCTCAACTTCTACTACTGCCTGGTCGTGATCCCGAAGGAGGACCGCGCCTTCTATCCCTCCCGCTTCGCCCGCTGGTTCGGCTGGTTCAGCCTGATCGTCTTCACCGCGATGAGCGTGGTGCTCATCTTCGCGCGGGTGTTCGACATCCCGCTGTTCGGCGCGTGACATGACAAGACGGCAAATGCAGGGCATCGAGAAGGAGGCGGAGCGGGAGGCCCGCTTTCGCCCCACGCTGCTGAAGGTCCTTCTGGTCCAGGTGGTCGCCCTGGTTCTGCTCTGGCTCCTGCAGGCCACCTACCACAGCTAGCGACCCGCCCATGCATCCCGTCAACTGGCTGATCGTCGTCACATACGTCACCTACGTGCTGGTCGACGGCGTCCGGCGGGCGCGCGGCACCACGGAGGTCGAAGGCTATTTCCTGGCGAACCGCTCGCTGCCCTGGTGGGCGGTCGGACTTTCGGTGATGGCGACGCAGCTGTCGGCGGTGACCATGATCGGCACGACGGGACAGGGCGCCACCGACGGGCTGCGGTTCGTGCAGTTCTACTTCGGGCTGCCGCTCGCGATGGTTCTTCTGGGGGTGACTCTGGTGCCGTTCCTGCGCGGCGCCGGCGTCTTCACCGCGTACGAGTACCTGGAGCGCCGTTTCGGGCCACGGACGCGCGCACTGACCGCCTTCCTCTTCCTGATGTCGCGCGGGATGTCGTGCGGGGTGATCATCGCGGCGCCGGCAGTCGTCTTCTCGGCAGTGTTCGGGTGGCCGCTCCTCTGGTGCGTTGCGCTGATCGGCGTTCCGACCGTCGCGTACACGATGCTGGGCGGCATTCAGGCGGTCACCTGGGCCGACGTCAAGCAGATGGTCCTGATCGTCTTCGCGCTCCTGGCCGTGGTGGTGGTGCTGGTGGTGCGGATGCCGGTCGCGCCGGGCGAGGCGCTGCACATCGCGGGCGCGACGGGCCGCCTGCAGGTCTTCGACTTCTCGTTCAACATCAGCGAGACCTACACCTTCTGGTCGGGGCTGATCGGCGGCACCTTCCTGATGCTGTCCTACTTCGGTACCGACCAGTCCCAGGTGCAGCGCTACCTGGCCGCGAAGTCGATCGGCGCCGCGCGCACCTCGCTCCTGATGAGCGCATACTGGAAGATCCCGCTGCAGGCGCTCGTTCTCCTGGTCGGCGTGATGGTGTTCGTCTACTACCAGTTCGCGACCCCGCCGCTGCTGTACAACCCGGCCCACGAAAACGCGGTGGTGGAGGTGCGGGGCACGGAATACACCGCGCTACAGGGCCGCTACGGGGAAGCGTTGGAGTTGAGGGAGGATGCTGCGCGCCGCGCGGCGGGATTGGCCGCTACCGCCGACGGGGAGGTCGCCGGCCGCGCCGCCCTCGACGAATTCCTGGGCCGCGAAGCGACCGTCCAGGAGATCCGCGCCGAGGCACTGGCCATGGCCGAGGAAGTCACCGGCGAGGCTTCCCGCGACGTCAACTACATCATCCCCCGCTTCGTCCTCGGCGAGCTGCCGATCGGGCTCGCCGGCCTCTTCATCGCGGCGATCATCGCGGCCGCCATGTCGAGCATCTCGTCGGAACTGAACTCCCTTTCGACCACCAGCATCATCGACTTCTACCGGCGCTGGTTCCGCCCGGAGGCGAGCGACGCCCACTACCTGGCGGTTTCGAAGGCCGCGACCGCGTTCTGGGGGATGTTCGCCTGCTTCGTCGCCCTCTACGCGGTCAGCCTCGGCTCGCTGATCGAGGTGGTGAACCGCTTCGGGTCATTCTTCTACGGTTCGATCCTGGGCGTCTTCCTGCTGGCGATGGTGCCCAGGGCCAGAGCGGCTGGCGCGTTCGTCGGGCTGCTCGTGGGGATGGGGATGGTGGCCGCGGTGACCTTCGGCGCACCCGACGTTTCGTTCCTGTGGCACAACGTGATCGGGGCGCTGACGGTGGTGGGGGTGGGGGTGGTGGTGTCGCTGCGCGGGCCGACTCGCGCCTAGGCGCCATCCGCGTCACGGCATCCGTGGACTACGCGTCCCGCTCCGGCCGGGCGGATATCGGCCGGGAAGCGGATCGAACCCCGCCTGCGAGAAGTGGCGGTCCGTGGTCAGGACGGTCTGGATGCGCAACTCCCGCATGACGGCAAAGCTGGTACAGTCCGTAAATGAGAACGCCTTGTCATTCCAGTCGAAGAACCAGCGCCTGGCTTTCTCGGCACGCGCAGGAGTGATCCACTCCCACCGAAGCCGTGAGCTGGCATCGATCTGTTCCCACCAGTGAGCCGCGGCATGCAGCCCGAGCCGCATCCGAATCAGGGTCAGGGTCTCGTCGATCACATAGTCGGTGGAGAGCAGGTTCCCCCCGCTCCGCAACCAGGCGTCACGTGATCCCCGGCTGGCCTCGTGCATGGGATCCGCCGCGTCCGCCATGGCCATCCAGCCGGCCGTGTCGACGAACAGCGTGCGATCAGGCACGCGGTTGCCCGTAGAGCGAGCGATCGTGTTGCTCCGCCGTCAACCCGTCGTCCGATCTTCCCACCGCCTCGGCCCGGTAAAGCGAATCGTCCTCGGCAACGCCGTGGGTGAACACGCCGCTCAGCGGCACAATCCGGAATGCCGGGCGGCTGCGATAAAGCACGGTGAAATCCTCGCCCCGGCGGACGCGGTCGATGATCCGCCCCATCTCGTTCCGGAGCGTCTTGACATTGATCGTGCTCGACATCGCTCGGGTACCTCCATCAGACCGTCAGCTGCGAACGAACGATAATGTTAAGATGATCTGTGGATGATTACAAGATGTCTCTCCTGGGATCAGTCTGCCAAAATGGCAGACTCCGGGGGGAGGGGGGCGGATCTGCCAAAATGGCAGGCTCTCCGGGTGGGACGCATTCCGCGCCGGAGGAGGAGCGGCCCTGACCGCCGCGGGTACCGGATTGCCGACCGCGCTCTACGTCTTCCCGCCCGTCAGCCGCTTCACCCACGGCGCCGCCAGCAGCCCCACGATCCCGACCACGCCGATGGTCATCGCGACGTTCTGGAAGAGAGCCGCCGGCGCGAGGTCCACCAACTGACCGGCCACCAACCCGGCGAACAGGTTCCCGAGCGCCGCCCCCACGAACCACACCCCCATCATCTGACCCACCCGGTTGGCGGGCGACAGCTTGGTGATGGCTGACAGGCCGATGGGCGAGATGCACAACTCGCCCACGGTGTGGAAGAAGTAGGTCACCACCAGCCAGGCGGGGCTCACCAGGTTGTCGGTCGTGGCGTTGGCGGCGCCCCAGGCCAGCACGAAGAACCCCATCGACAGCCCCACCAGCCCCATCCCCGCCTTCATGGGAATCGAAGGGTTGCGTTTGCGCCGCTCGAGCCACACCCAGAGCGATCCGAAGACCGGCGCCAGCAGGATGATGAAGAAGGAGTTCACCGACTGCAGAAAGCCCGCCGGCATCAGCCACCCCATGATGTTGCGGTCGGTGTAGTCGCGCCCGAAGAGGTTGAGCGAGCTTCCCGCCTGCTCGAAGCCGGACCAGAACACGGCGATCAGCAGGAAGAGCCAGAAGATCACCCCCAGGCGGCGGTTCTCCTCCCGGGTGTGGCCTCCCGCCGTCCACAGGTAAACGAAGTAGGCCGCGATGATGATCAGCACGCCGTAGCCCAGCACGGTCGCGATCTGCGCCAGCGTGGCCGGAATCACCCCGGTCGACACCAGGTAGCCGAACGCCACGACGCCCACGACCACCGCGAAGAAGGTCCCGAAGAACCGGCGCGACTTCGCCGCCAGCTGCGCGGGGCGATCCTCCGTCTTCAGGAGCCCGGCCTCGCCCAGCAGGCGGGCCCGGTTCCGGTACTGGATGAGGCCGAGCACCATGCCCACGCCGGCCGCGCCGAAGCCCCAGTGCCAGTTGTAGCCCTCTGCGAGGAAGCTGGTGATGAGCGGTCCCAGCAGGGCCCCCACGTTGATCCCCATGTAGAAGATGGAGAACCCGGCGTCCCGCCGCGCGCCTCCTTCGGGATAGAGCTCGCCCACGATGGTGCTGACGTTGGGCTTGAGCAGCCCCGTTCCCAGGACCACGAAAACGAGCCCCAGGAAGAAGGCGAACGTGCTGGGCACCGCCATCGTGAAGTGGCCCAGGGCGATGATCCAGCCTCCGACCCACACCGCCTTGCGCTGCCCCCACAGGTTGTCGGCGATCCAGCCGCCGGGAAGCGCCATGATGTAGACCAAGCTCGTGTACAGCCCGTAGATCGCGGCCGCGGTCCCCACGTCGAGCCCCATCCCGGGATTGGCCACCTCCGATCCGTCGCCCCGCAGGATCACGTGCGTCGTCGCCGTGGTCATGTAGAGCGCGAGCAGCGCGCGCATCCCGTAGTACGAGAAGCGCTCCCACATCTCGGTGAAGAAGAGGGTCGAGAGCCCGGCGGGATGCCCGAACCAGGTTCCGTGGCGCTCCAGGACCTCGGCGTTCGAGGCGGATCTCGTGGTGGCGTCGTTCATGGTCCCGGACTCCTCGGTCGGCTCAGCGCTTGAAGGTGAAGGCCCCGGCCTCCTTCATGTCGGCGATCTCGTCCCCGCCGTACCCGAGCACTTCGCCGAGGATCTCGTCGGTGTGTTCGCCCAGCAGGGGCGACCGCGTGATGACCGCGGGCGAGTCGGAGAGCTTGATCGGGCAGCCGAGGTTCCAGTAGGGCCCGCGCTCGGGGTGGTCGAGCTCCACATACATCTCGCGCCCACGCACGTGGTCGTCGTCCGCCAGGTCCGCGGTGCTCATCACGGGCCCGCAGGGCACGTTCAGCTCGTTCAGAATGGCCATCAGTTCGCGCTTGGTGTAGCGGCTCGCGAAGTCGTTCAGGATCTCCCACATCTCGCCCTGGTTCCGCCGCCGCACACCGATGTCCGAGAAGCGCGGATCGTTCACCAGCTCCTCGCCGCCGACCCGGGTCGCGAGCGCCTCCCAGACGTGCTCCTGCACCACGATGTAGAGGTAGTCGTTGATGCCGCCCGGCTTGCAATGGATGCAGTTGCCGAGCTGCCCGCCGCCCGAGTCGTTGCCCGCGCGCGGGGTGAAGTCGTCGAACTCCTGGATCGAGTACTCGACGAGGGGCCCGCGGGTGATGCGCTGATGGTCGCGCCACTTCACCCGCACCAGGTTCATCACGCAGTCCATCATGGCGCACTCGACGTACTGCCCTTTCCCGGTCTTCTCGCGATGGAGCAGCGCCGCGAGGATCCCCAGCGCCAGGTGCACTCCGGTGCCCGAGTCGCCGATCTGGGCGCCGGTCACGACGGGGGATCCGTCGAACATGCCCGTCGTGCTCATCGAGCCGCCCATCGCCTGGGCGATGTTCTCGTAGGCCTTGAAGGCCGCGTAGGGGCCCTCGGTGCCGAAGCCCTTGATGGAAGCCATCACCATGCGCGGGTTGATCTCGTGCACGCGCTCCCATCCGAAGCCGAGCCTGTCCAGAACCCCGGGCCCGAAGTTCTCCATGAGCACGTCGCATTCCTGCACCAGCCGGGTGAAGACCTCCTTCCCGCGCTCGTTCTTCAGGTTCACCGTGATCGAGCGCTTGTTGCAGTTGAGCATGGTGAAGTAGAGGCTGTCGGCCCCCGGTACATCGCGCAGCTGCTTGCGGGTGGCGTCCCCGAAGGGCGACTCCAGCTTGATCACGTCCGCGCCCATGAAACCCAGCAGCTGGCTGGAGGTGGGGCCTGCCTGGACGTGGGTCATGTCCAGGATGCGGATGCCGTTGAGTGCTTTGCTCATGGAAGGGTGGCTCCGATTGCTCGTGCAGGGTTGATGGATGGATGGATGTTCACGATCACTTGTACATGGTCTGGCGCTTGGTGCCCGGAGCCCATTCGCCGGGATCCACCCAGATGTTGATGACGGCCGACTTGCCGCTGCTCCGCACCGACTCGCGCGCCCGCTGCAGCGCCGGCTGGATCCGGCCGGGATCGCGCACCTCCTCGCCGTATCCGCCCAGCATTTCCGCAAACTTCGAGAAGGGCACGTCGCCCAGCAGGTTGCCGACGTTGCCGCGCTCCTGCCCGTACTTGGCCAACTGCCCGTAGCGGATCTGGTTCATCGCCGAGTTGTTGCCGATGACCGCGATGTAGGGGGCGCCGAAGCGGTTGCAGGTCTCCATGTCGAAGGCCGTCATGCCGAAGGAGCCGTCGCCGTAGTAGCAGAGGATTTCCTTGTTCGGATGCGCCAGCTTGGCCGCCATGGCGAAGCCGGTGCCCACGCCCAGCCCGCCCAGCGCGCCCGGATCCATCCAGTTGCCTGGCGCGCGCGGCTTGACCGCCTGCGCGCTGATGGTCACGACGTCGCCGCCGTCGCCGATGTAGACGGTGTCCTCGGTGAGAAACTCGTTCAGCTCCCACGCCACCCGGTAGGGGTGGATGGGGTTGGCGTCGGAGAGGAAGAGCGGCATCAGCTTCTCGGTCTTCTGCTCCTCAATCTCGCGCAGATGCTTCATCCAGCCGAGGCGGCGGGCCGGACCGTCCCCGAGGTTGGAGCTGGCCTCGGCGAGCACCGCCTCCATGATGGCGCCCGGATGGCCCACCAGCCCCAGGTCGACGTCGCGGTTCTTGCCCACCGTGCGGTAGTCGAGGTCGATCTGCACCACCGTGGCGCCCGCGGGCAGGCGCTTGCCGTAGCCCATGCGGAAGTCGAAGGGGGTGCCCACGATCACGATCACGTCGGCGTTGCCGAAGCCGGCGCCGCGGGTGCGGTGGAAATAGTGGGGATCGTCGGGGCCGAGCAGGCCGCGCGAGGCGCCGTTGGTGAAGGTCGGGATGTTCAGGGTGCGAACCAGGTCCCACGCCTCCTGGTGTGCGCGGCAGCCCCACACCTGCTGTCCGAAGAGGATGGCCGGGCGCTCGGACTTGACCAGCAGGTCGGCGAGGCGTTCGATGTCGCGCGGATCGCCCACGGAGCGGGTCGAGGCGCGGTAGCGGCCCGGCTCGGGGATGGTCGCGCTGGAGAGCGGAATCTCGCGGTCCAGGATGTCGCGCGGGATCTCCAGGTAGCTCGGCCCCGGCGTGCCGGCGAAGCACTCGCGCGCGGCCATCGACACCATGTCGGCTATGCGCTCGGTGGAGCGAACCCCGCCCGCGAACTTGGTGATCGGGCGCGCGATGTTGACATGGGGCAGATCCTGCAGCGATCCCATCTTGTGCTGGGTGAGCGCGCCCTGCCCGCCGATGTGCAGCACCGGGCTCTCCGACCGGAACGCGGTCGCGATCCCCGTGAGCGCGTTGGTGAAGCCCGGGCCGGCCGTGGTGATCACGCACCCGAGCCCGCCGGTCTGCCGCGCGTACCCGTCGGCGGCGTGGGCGGCGACCTGTTCGTGGCGCACGTCGATGATGCGGATGTTCTCGTCGATGCACCCGTCGTACGTGTCGATGATGTGCCCGCCACACAGCGTGAAAACGGTGTCCACGCCCTCGTTGGCCAGCGCCCGGGCGGCCAGGTGCCCGCCCGAGATCACGTCTTCGGCGCGGCTCTTGCGCGCCAGGGTGTCTTCGGCGGTCCTGGATTTCAGTGCGGTCGCGGTCGTCATGAGCAGATCCTCCGTGATGGCTTGCGAATGGAGCCGCGCGGGCCTCCCCGCGAGTCCGGGCAAAGCTAGGGAGCCGCGCGCGGCCTGCCAAGGAAGGCGAAGACACGTGGGTTGCGATGCCGGGGGAGAGGCGGATCCGAAAGCTTGCCGACGCGGACGAATGACGTTACGATGTCGCCAAATGGCACTTGGACAGATACCATTTGGTGAGTGTCGATGAGATACGAGAAGCCGGAGGCTCTCAAGCCTCTTCTCGTTCGCGAGGGGGCGGTGGCTATGGTTCGGAGCGGCCTGCCGTTTTCGATGCTGGACGAGGTCGCCGCCGCCGCCGGGGTCGGGCGCCTCGCGCTCGCCCGAGTGATCGGACTGCCCTCCACGACTCTCGCCCGGAGGCGAAAGGCGGAGCGGCTGACGGAGGAGGAGTCGGATCGACTGGTGCGCGTAGCCCGTCTGGTGGCGTTGGTCCACGACATGATGCTGGGCGATAGCAAAGCCGCTCGCCGGTGGCTCGGGGATCCGCACGAGCTGCTTGAGGGCGAGTCACCGCTCGAACGGGCATCCACTGAGGTGGGGAGCCGCGAAGTGGAACAGGTCATCGGACGGATTCGCCACGGGATCTTCAGCTAAGGGTGTGGCGAGCCTGATCCATGGATGGCGACTGGCCGCGCCGGAGTATTCTCGCACCGTCGAAGACATGCTCTCCGGGGACGGCACTCTTTGGAATGGCGGGCGCTGGAGCAGCCCGGGGCGGAGGGCGGTCTACCTGGCAGGCAGTCTGGCACTGGCGAGCCTGGAGCTGCTCGTTCGTCTCCGAGATAGCGATGTGCTGAAGGCGTACCGCAAGCTCCGCGTGGGCATCCCGCCGGATCTCCTCAAGGCGGTGGATCGTCAGCAGTTGCCCGCCGATTGGGCCTGTACGAGCCTGCACCCCGCCACCCAGGGCATCGGCGACCGATGGCTCGCCTCGCTGGAGTCCGCCGTCCTCACGGTCCCGAGCGCCGTAGTCATCGGCGAGGTCAACTACGTCGTCAATCCCGCCCATCCGGATTTCTGCAGGCTCGAGCCGGTGAGATCAGGGAGTACCGCTACGATCCCGGGCTCGTGAAGACCTCCGGCCGGCGGTAGCGCCAGCTAACTCTCCCTGACCCTGAGCACCAGCTTGCCGAAGTGCGCGCTCGCCTCCATCTGGCGGTGTGCTTCGGCCGCCTCCCGCAGCGGATAGACTGCGTCGATGAGGGGCACGATACGGCGGGCGGCGAAATGGGGGACCACCACCCGCTCGAACTCGGCCATGATGTCGGCCTTCTCGGGCACAGGACGCGAGCGCAGCACCGAGCCGATGATCGTGTGCCGCTTGACCATCAGCAGGGCCAGGTTCAGCTCCGCCTTGAGTCCGCCCATAAGGCCGATCACGACCAGGCGGCCGCCCGGCGCCATGGCCTTCAGGTTGCCCTTCAGGTAGGCGGCCCCGATGTGGTCGAGCACCACATCCACCCCCCGTCCCCCCGTGAAGGCGCGCACGGCCGGGGCGAACTCCTCGGCCGTGTAGTCCACCACGTGGTGGACCCCCATCGACCGCACCCGCTCCACCTTGCCCGGCGAGGCGGTCACGATCATGCGCGCGGTCGGCACCAGCGTGCGGCACAGGTGGATGGCGGCCGTGTTCACCCCGCCCCCGCCGCCGTGCAACAGCACCGCGTCCGCGTCGCCGAGGCCGCCCAGCATGAACAGGTTGAGGTACGCGGTCACGTAGGTCTCGCAGACGCACGCCGCCTCCTCCCAGGAGAGCGCCTCCGGGACCCGTACCAGGTGGCCCTCGTAGGCGCACGCGAACTCGGCGTATCCCCCGCCGGCCACCAGTGTCATCACCCGGTCGCCGGGACCGAAGCGCTCGACACCGGGTCCCGTCTCGCGCACTACGCCCGCCACCTCGAGCCCCAGGATCTCCGACTCGCCGGGGGGCGGGGGGTACTTCCCCTTCCGCTGGCTGATGTCGGCATGGTTCACGGTGGTCGCCACCACCTCGACCAGCACCTGGCCCGGACCCGGCTCCGGCCTGGGAGCTTCGTCCCGGCGCAACACCCCGGCATCCCCGAAACCGTCCATCAATACGGCCTTCATGGCATCTCCCTGGGCAAGTTCCGTCCCCCGTGCGCGCTCCTCGCGGAGCCGCCGCACGACCCGCCATCCGACTTGACCGGACTTCGGGCGCGCATCATCCTATCCGAAGCCGCCCTACCGTGCGAGCCCGGTGTTTCCGCGTCGCGTGTCGGGAGATGCCGCCGCCCGACGCACTCGCTGTTAAGCATTCCCTCTGGTGGAGGAACCGCATGAAGCTCTTCACGCCCCTGACAGCCGCGTTCGCCCTCGTCCTCCTTCTTCCTGCGTGCGCGCAGGAGGCCGCAGAAGAGGCCGCCTCCGACATGGAGATGGCCGAGTCCGAAGAAATGGCCATGGAACCCGACTGCTTCGTGCGCGGAGACCTGGAGGGCCGGCTCAGTTCGCTGGAGTCCGCCTCCACGTCGTTCGGCGACGTGATGGTCAAGGTCTGCTACGGCGCGCCCCTGCGCAGGGACCCCAACAACCCCGAGGTGACCCGGGAGATCATGGGCGCCCTGGTCCCCTACGACGCCCCCTGGCGCATGGGCGCCAACGAGGCGACCGCGATTTATCTGAGCGCCGGTGCGAGCGTGGGCGGCGTTGCCCTGGACGCCGGCGCGTACTCCATCTACGCCACGCCCACCATGGGCGACTGGACCGTCCACATCAACTCGGTCAACGAGCGCTGGGGCATCCCCATCGGCCCCGACGTGACGGCCAACGACGTGGGCAGCTTCACGGTAACGCCCGGGATGCTGGACGAGGCGGTCGATGAGCTGCGCTACACCTTCTCGGAGGCCGAGGGCGGTGCCGATCTGGTCATGGAGTGGGAGCAGACCAGCATCAGCATCCCGATCCGTTCGGGCTGACCGGAGCCGGCCAACCATATCCGGGAGGCCGCAGCCCCGCGGCCTCCCCTCAAGCCACGCGGTCCCGCCCGCTGGGGAGCCACTCCGCATACCGCCGGTACGCCGGTTCCTCCCGGCCGTACCGGCGGTAGCACTGCTCCACCAGCCACTGCATCCACTCGTTGAATTTCTCGTCGCCGCTCAGGTCGCGGATCTCGTGCGTCCAGTCCTCGAGCCGCTCCCAGGCACCGAGCAGCGCCCCGCCCATGAACTCCCACACCAGCTCCAGGGAGACCATGTGCCGATGGGCCATGAGGCCCACCGATTCGAAGGTCAGGCAAACCAGCATGGCCGCGTCTTCATACTCGCTTCCACGCTCGCGAATATCGGACCCGTCGATGCCCGGCGGGAGGGTGAAAACCAGGCGAAGGGCGCGCGCCATGCGGGGATTCTGCAGGGAGCGCGCGAGTTCGATGGCGGCCGTGGCGCGCCGCTGGATGCCGTACTGCTGGAGCTGCAGGTAGCCGAAGAGGAAACCCGCGATCACGACCAGAACGCCGACGATCTCCGCAAGATTCCCAAGGGATTCGAGGCTCATGGCTCAGTCGGCATCACCGAGAGAGGAAACATCGCGCGCGCGCAAAACTAGTGATCAGGCGAGTCCGGGGACACCTTGCAGCGGGGCGAAGCGCAATTCCTACCGACGTGCTAGATTTCCGAAACCCACAACACACCCAACGAGGAGAGCCGATCGATGTCAACGTCGAATCCGGGGTTCACCGGCCGTGTCCTGCTGCTCGTGCTGATCGCCTTCCTTCCGGCGCTCGGCATCTACCTGTACGCGAACGGCGAGATCCGTGCACTCCAGTTGGCCAATCAGGAGCAGGAGCTTCTGCGCGCCACAAGGGAGACGACGGTGGAGTACAACCGGCTCCTCGAAGAGAGCCGCGTACTGCTGGCGACGCTCGCGGAGTTCCCGCAGGTGAACGGGATGCAGCAGCCGGACTGCACCGATGTCCTGGGGCGCGTATTCGACCAGGCCAACCACCTCAACGGGATCTGGGTGATCGGCCTCGACGGGTACGTCGGGTGCGGCTCCGTGCAGCCGGACGGGCTGCTCTACCTGGGCGACCGCACCTATTATATCCGCGCCATGAACGAGAACCGCCACGTCATCGGCGCCTACCAGATCGGACGCGTCACCGGTCGCCCCGGCGTCGCGTCGGCCATCCCGATTCCCGACGAAACCGGGATGCCCGGAGGGGTTCTGATCGCGAGTATCGACCTGCGCGCCCTGAGCGACATCGCGCAGGACATGGAACTGCCCGAGTCGTCCACCTTCACGGTGCTCGACCGCGAGGGCCGCGTCCTGGTTCGCTACCCGGCAGGCCAGAGCGAGGGAGACACCATCGGCGCGATGCGGACGGAGGGCTTCCCCGAGACGGCCGACGAGCCCGGCATCGTACATGGCGCCGATCTGGACGGGAGCATGGCAGTCTTCGCGGTCGCGCCGCTTACAGGTGAAGGTGCGACGCCCGAGGGGTACATCGCCATCGGGCGTCCCGAAGGCCAGATCAGTTCGGAAGCATCCGACGTCGTGAACAGAACGCTCGGACTGGTGGCGCTCGCCGGGCTCGCCCTTCTGACGGCCGCGTGGATCTTCGGCCGCTACCTTGTCGCGAGGCCGTCCTCGGCAGGCTGACCCGGTTGCGGGCCCTGCCGGACGGGTTTTGATCGTGCTGATGGGCACCGTCCTCCGCATGGAATGCTCGCTGACGCCCCGCCGCCCGCTTCGGGCCGCGGGGCGTTTCGCGTTGCTGCCCGCCGAGTTCCATATGCCCGTTACGCGACTGTGACTCCCTCGCGGTGCTGCCGCCACGGGGGTTGTATGATATTTTGCTGGGAAGCACGGAGCTGGCCATCGCGGCCGGCGCCGGTCGGATCCGGGATTCCCCGGTCCCGTCCGAGCAGGACGAACCCGGGGAGGGATTTCGATTTGAGCAAGGCTTTTCGAGGCCGGTATTTCGCACCAGGAGGGTAGCCGATGTTGTCCAGAATTCGTCTGCATGCAGTTTTCGCCGTGCTGGTCGGCCTGTGCGCCAGTGATCTGGCCGCGCAGCAGGCCGCAACCGTAACCGGACGCGTGACCGGGGAGGGGGGCGCCGGCGTCGCCAGCGCCCAGGTGGTGGTTACGCACGAAGTGACCGGAGTCCAGACCGGAGCGCTGTCGGGGAACGACGGCGGGTTCGTGGTGGAAGGAGTTCGTCCGGGTGGACCCTACACCGTCGAAGTGATCATGATCGGCTACGGCCGCCAGTCCGCAACCGGCGTCTCGCTGGAGGCCGGCCAGTCGCTGGCGCTGGACTTCAGCCTGAGTCAGGAGGCGATCGCCTTCGATGCGCTGGAAGTCTTCGCCACCCGCGCGCAGGACCGGCAGACTCCGGTGGCGTTCACTGACGTGAGCAAGACCCAGATCCAGAACCAGTTGGGTTCCAGGGATCTTCCGATGGTGCTCAACGTGACCCCGAGCGTGTACGCGACCCAGCAGGGCGGCGGCGCCGGCGACGCGCGCATCAACGTGCGCGGCTTCAACCAGCGCAACACCGCCGTGATGATCAACGGCGTGCCCGTCAACGACATGGAGAACGGGTGGGTCTACTGGTCCAACTGGGACGGAGTGGGGGATGCCGCCACCAGCATCCAGCTTCAGCGCGGCCTGTCGGCGGTCAACCTGGCCACGCCGTCGATCGGGGGGACCCTCAACGTCATCACGGATCCCGCCGCGGAAGGCGGCGGCCTCATGTACAAGCAGGAGTTCGGGCTCGGCAGTCTGGACGACAACGGTGGATGGAGGCTCGGCAACAACATGCTGAAGGAGACGCTGGTGGTGAACACGGGGCCCATGGGGGCGTTCGCGGCCACGGGTTCCGTGGTGCGCAAGACCGGGGGCGGGATGTACCAGGGGTTCACCGGCGGGGACGCGCTCTGGATGGACGCGTGGGCCTACTACGTGGCCACGTCGTTCCAGCTGAACCCCTCGAACCGGCTCGAGGCCTACGCGGTGGGCGCGCCGCAGCGTCACGGGCAGAACCTCTACAAGCTGAACCTCGCGAGCCTCGACCCGGACTTTGCACGGTCGCTTGACAATTTCGACGCCGGGGCTTTCGAGGACTACCCGGCGGTGGGCAGGGGCCGCAGCCCAAACGTCGCCCCGGTCAGCGCCAGCTACGCCGGAACCCAGTACAACAGCACGGGCCCGAACGCGGGACAACGGGACCGCTTCAACAGCGGGTATCTCAACGAGCGGGAGAACTACTTCCACAAACCGCAGGTCAACCTCAACTGGTACTCTTTCTTCGGGGACGGCCTGAGCCTGACGACGGTGGGGTACTATTCCGGCGGCCGGGGCGGCGGTACCGGCACGTACGGGTCGCTCAGGTGGAACTACGACTACGGCCAGCGCTTCGCGGACTGGGACGGCACCATCGAACGCAACCGGTCGAACGCCACCGGATCGCGGGGGATCCTGCGCAACTCGGTCAACAACCAGAACACGCTGGGCGCCATCTCCAAGCTGCGTAAGAGCTTCGAAGGAGGCCTCACGACGGAGATCGGCATCGACTGGCGCACCGCCACCATCGAGCATTATCGGGAGGTGCGCGACCTGCTGGGCGGCGCCTACTACAACGACTGTTTCCGCAGTTGCAGCTCGGACTTCTGGACGGAAGCCCAGCAGAACCGCGGCCTCGGCGACAAGATCGCCTACCACAACGAGAACACGGTGGACTGGCTGGGCGCCTACGCGCAGGCCGAGAAGACCACCACCGGGGGCTCGCTCTACGGGATGGTGGGATGGGCGCAGAACTCCTATACCTTCGTGGACTTCTTCAGGCGCGACGCGAGCACGAACGGCTACCGGACGCTGGAGAGCGGCAACATCGGCGGCTACCAGATCAAGGGTGGCGCCGTTCGCAACCTCAACGATCAGTGGTCCATCTACGCGAATGCGGGCATCATCTCCAAGGTGCCGATCTTCGACGGCGTGATCGACGACAACAACGGCACGCTGAACGCGGATCCGAAGAATGAGAAATTCCTCTCGGCCGAAGCCGGCAGCGAGTTCCGCTCCGCCAACAGGGACCTGACTCTGAGGCTCGGTCTCTACCACACCACGTGGAGGAACCGGACCCTGACCCGATTCGTCCAGAACATCGGCGGCGTCGAGGGGGTGGACGGCCTGGTCAACCTGCTCGGCGTCGACGCGCGCCACATGGGCATCGAGGCCGAGGGCGCGTACCAGCCCAGCAACCTGCTGCGCTTCGACTGGGCGCTCTCCCTCGGCAACTGGAAGTACCTGGAGGATGTCTCCGGCACCTATCGCCCCGACGACCAGTCCTCCGAGACGGAGTCCTACGACTTCTACATCTCGGGTCTCAAGGTCGCGGATGCGCCGCAGCATCAGATGGCGCTCAGCGCTTCGGTCTACCCGTCGGACGCTGCCTACCTGTCGCTGGTGGGCATGTTCTACGGCGATCACTTCGCCCAGTTCGAGCCCTTCAGCCGCACAAATGCGGCCGACAGGGGCATCCAGTCCTGGCAGCCCCCTGGCTACTCGGTCTTCCACCTGCACACCTCGTATTCGCTCGGCGATGTCCTGCCGATTGCGAACGGCGGCAGCCTGCGCCTGTTCGCGAACGTCTACAACCTGCTCGACACGGTCTACATCCAGGATGCCACCGATGCCTCCAGGTGGAACGGCTACCACGACGACGGCGACCGTCACGACGCGGACTCGGCGGAGGTCTTCCTGGGTTACCCGCGCAACCTGAACGTAGGATTCCAGATCGTCTTCTAGCCCCTTGTAGCCGCGACTCGGAAGAGTTTCCGGCTCCGGCCGCTCAGCGGGACCCGGGAGGCATTCCCGGGGCTCGACGGACGGAAACACATCGGCCCCGCCAGCGTGCGCTGGCGGGGCCGAAATCCTGCGGGGAGGCGAACGGGCGATGGGCCCAGCAGGACTCGAACCTGCGACCGTCGGATTATGAGTCCGCTGCTCTGACCAGCTGAGCTATGGGCCCGTCCTGCAACCGCTCGCCCATCCGCGCTTCCCGCGACGCAAAGGTACGTACATGGCACCCCGGCGTACAAGCGAAGGATCGGCCCTTTGCGGAGACCGAGAGCGCCAGGGAGGCGTCGAGTCCGGGAGTTGCGCGGTGGCACCCAAGCGAGCCGTCCCCCGAGTGCATATGTTTACGGTCGTTTGCACGACTGGGGGGATTTCCTTTGCGCGTTCGCCCGCGCACTTTGTTTGCCCCACAGCCCGATTGGGAGATGGCGCATGACCGACTGGAGCACCGCATGACCGACCAGGAGATCCTGGCCCGGTGGAAGGAGGAGCCTGCTCCGCTCCTCCCGGTGCTGCACGCCTTTCACGCGCGCGACGGCTACCTCTCCGAGGACGCCATCCGCGCAGTGTCGCGTGGGCTGCGCATCCCGCTCGCCGATCTGTACGGCACCATCACCTTCTACCACCACTTCGCGCGCGTTCCCGGCGGGCTGGACTGCCCCCGGGTGTGCACGGGACCGGTGTGCGTGCAGGAGGGCGCATTGGACCTGCTCGCCGAGCTCGCGCCGGAGGGGGCGACCGGGATGCCGTGCTCGGGCCGCTGCGACGATCCCGTCCCGGTCCTGCGTGGCCACCTGACCCTCGCGGGACGCTCGGCCGCCGAGCTGGTGGCCCGGCCCGCCCCTCTCCCCCCACCGGCCCCCGAGGGCGCTGCCGAGTGCGTGTTCCGCACCATTCGCGAGCCGGGGCATGCGACGCTGCCGGGGTACCGCCGCGACGGCGGCTACGAGGGTCTCGCGCGCGCCGTGGGGGAAATGACGCCCGCTCAGGTGGTTGAGTCCATCGACCGGAGCGGGCTGGCCGGCCGCGGCGGGGCCGGCTTCCCCACCGGCCGCAAGTGGCGGGCGGTCGCCGAGGCGGACGGAACCCCGAAGTCCATCGTCTGCAACGCGGACGAGGGCGAGCCGGGGTGCTTCAAGGACCGCGCCCTCATGGACTACGACCCGCACGCGGTCATCGAGGGCATGATCGCCTCGGGTTATGCGACCGGGGCGCACCGCGGCTTCATCTATCTGCGCTACGAGTATCCCGAGACGGAGGACATCCTCGCGGAAGCCATCCGCGAAGCGGAGGACGCGGGCATCCTGGGACCGTCCGTGATGGGCAGCGGCTTCGCCTTCGATCTCCACATCCGTCGCGGCGCCGGCGCCTACATCTGCGGGGAAGAGACATCGCTGCTGAACTCCATGGAGGGGAAGCATCCCTTCCCGCGCAACCGCCCCCCCTTCCCCGTCACCCACGGCTTCGAAGACCTGCCGACGGTCGTCAACAACGTCGAGACGCTCGCCTCGGTCCCGCATATCCTCGCGCTCGGGGCCGAGTGGTATGCGGGGCTCGGCATGAACGGCCACGCCGGCACCAAGGTGATCTCCCTCTCCGGGGACATCCTCCGGCCCGGGAACTACGAGGTCCCGATGGGTTTCCCGCTCGAGAGGCTGCTCTACGACTGGGGCGGCGGGCCCTTCGAGGGTCGCACCATCCAGGCGGTTACGATGGCCGGGCTCTCCGGTGGCTTCCTGGCGGGCGATGATCTCTTCGTCACGCTGGACGAGCCCGCCATCCGCGCGCGCAAGTCGTTCCTGGGCGCGGGCGGCATCATGGTGTTCGACGACTCACGCGACATGGTCGAGGTTGCGCACGCCGCGATGGAGTTCTTCGCCCACGAATCCTGCGGCAAGTGTTTCCCCTGCCGCATCGGCACCCAGAGGCTGACCGAGCGGCTCGCCGGCGAGGCCGGACCCGACGCGGTGGTGGCGTGGGTGGACGAAGTTGCGGACATTGGGTATACCATGAAGGAAACCAGCGCCTGCGGGCTCGGAATCGCCGCTCCGCTGATCACCGAAAGCCTCATGCGCTATTTTCCCGAGGCGGTCTCGCGCCACGTAGCTGCCCATGGCGCCCTCCCCATGGCGGGCCGGGGCTCGGGCGGGCCGCATGGGACGGGACCCTAGGGTCCAGGCTGGAACTCGAAACAGGACGACACCGATGAGCACGAACGGGACCCGACCCACCATCGTCCTCGACGGGGAGAAAGTCGCCTTCACCCCGGGGGAGACCGTCTACGAGGCCGCCACGCGGCACGGCAAGGACATCCCGACGCTCTGCTACGACCCCAGGCTGGAGCCGTTCGGCGGCTGCCGCCTGTGCGTGGTTGAGGTGGAGGGCGCACGCGCTCCCGTCGCATCGTGCACCGCCCAATGCCAGGCGGGAATGGAGGTGCGCACCCGCAGCGCGCGCGTGGAGGTGCACCGGCGCACGCTGATGGAGATGCTGGCCTCGGAGAACCGGGAAGTGGACGTCGACGAGCTCACCAGCCTCGCGTCGCAGGAGATGACCGAGCTGGTGGATCGCTACGAGGCGCGCACCGGGCGCTTCCAGGGCAGGAAGTCGGGTGCGAGCCGCCCCGACGATCCCAACCCCTTCATCATGCGTGACTACGACAACTGCATCTCCTGCTACCGCTGCGTGCGCGTGTGCGCGGAGCAGGAGGGCGACTACGCCATCTCGGTGAAGGGACGCGGCTTCGACACGCAGATCACGGTCGAGTTCGACGGCCATCTCAAGGAGTCCGCCTGCACCTTCTGCGGGCAGTGCGTGCACACCTGCCCGACCGGGGCGCTGGGCGATCTCAAGGCGCTGGCCCACCGGGAGGTCCCGGGCGAGACGAAGAAGACGCGCACGGTCTGCCCCTACTGCGGGGTCGGGTGTTCGGTGGACCTCCTCACCCGCGGCAACCAGCTGATCGGGGTGCAACCCGCCATGGACGGGCCCGCCAACCTTGGCGCCCTGTGCGTGAAGGGTCAGTTCGCCTTCGACTTCGTGCAGCACCCCGACCGCCTGGCCCACCCGCTGGTGCGCGGCGAGGACGGCGAGCTGCACGAGGCCGGCTGGGACGAGGCGCTCGACCGCGCCGCGGAAGGCTTCCTGCGCGTGCGCGAGCGCTACGGGCGCCACGCGGCCTACGGGGTGGCCTCCGGGCGGGCGCCGCACGAGGCCGCCTACACCATGCAGAAGTTCATCCGGGGGGGGTTCGGAACGAACCACATCGACAACTGCAGCCGTGCCTGACACGCTCCCACAGTCGCCGGTCTGGCGGCAACGATCGGTCGGGGCGCAATGTCGAACCCGCTCGAGGACATGGAAAAGCCCGATGTGATCTTCTGCATCGGGACCAACATGACCGAGTGCCACCCGGTGGCCGCGACCCGCCTCAAGCGCGCCATCGCCAACGGCGCGAAGCTCATCACCGCGGACCCGCGCCGCATCGGGCTCGCGGAACTGGCCGATGTCTACCTGCCCCTCCGGGTGGGATCGGACGTATCCCTCCTGCTTGCCATGGCCCACGTCATCCACCGCGAGGGTCTGATCGACAAGGGCTTCATGGAGGGACGCACCACCGAGGCGGAAGCCTTCCTCGACCACATCGAGGAGTTCACGCCCGAGTGGGCCGAGCCCATCACCGAGGTGCCCGCGGCCGACATCGAGCGCGCCGCCCTCATCTACGGAAAGGCCGAGCGCGGCGCCATCTACTACACCCTGGGCATCACCGAGCACATCTGCGGCGTCGATAACGTCCAGAGCCTCTGCAACCTGGCGCTCATGACCGGCAACATCGGCCGGGAGGGCACCGGGGTGAACCCCATGCGCGGGCAGAACAACATCCAGGGCGCGGGGGATGCCGGCGCCCTGCCCAACAACTATCCCGGCTTCCAGTCCGTCCTGGATCCGGCGTACCAGGCGAAGTTCGAGGCCGTGTACGGGCGCAGGGTCGACCTCGAGATCGGGCCCACCAAGGTACGGGCGCTCGAGGCGTGCGGCGACGGAATCCACGGGATGATCATCAACGGCGAGAACACCGTGGTGTCCGACCCGGAGCGCCACCACTGCGAAGAGGCGCTGAAGAGCCTCGACATCCTGGTGGTGATCGACATCTTCCTGACCGAGACCGCCGAGCTGGCGGATGTCGTCTTCCCTGCCACCGCCTGGGGCGAGACGGACGGCGTCCAGACCAACACCGAGCGGCGCGTGCAGCGGCTGCGCAAGGCGGTGGATCCCCCGGGCGAGGCCATGCCCGACTGGTGGATCGTGTCGCAGATCGCCCGCCGCATGGGCACCCCCGGTTTCGACTTCCGGAGCGCGAAGGACGTCTTCAACGAGCTGTGCGAACTCTCGCCCATATACGCGGGGTTGGACTGGGACCGCATCGACCGCAGTGAGTATCAGTGGCCGGTTCCGCACAAGGACCATCCCGGGACACCCATCCTGCACCAGGGGGTGTTCGAGAACGGGCGCGGCATCTTCAAGCTGATCCGCTATCGCGACCCGGCCGAAGTCATCAGCGACGAGTTCCCGGTCTGGCTGACCACGGGCCGGCGCCTCCCCAACTACCACACACGCACGCAGACGGGGCGCGCCGCCGGCATAGACTATCTCGCGCCCGGGGAGCGCCTCGAGATCAATCCGCAGGATGTGGTGGACTGGGGGCTCGAGGATGGCGGCTGGGCCAAGATGACCAGCTCGCGGGGCTGCATGATGGTCCGGGTGGAGGCCAACGATCGCTCGCCGCGGGGGACCGTGTTCACCACCTTCAGCTTCAACGACGCTCCGGTCAATGTGCTCACGGGCGGAGGATACGACCCGGTCACCGACACGGCGGAGCTGAAGGTGTGCCCGGTGAAGGTGGAACGGCCGTAGCGGCGACCGCAGGCGATCGAGCGCATCGCGCGACAGGGAGATGGTCGCGGATCCGCAGGAGTGGGGAGCCGGCCAGGGCACTTCCGGCCGCGGCAGCCCGGATTGCGTCTAGTCCGACCCGAAGATCCGGTCTCCCGCGTCTCCAAGTCCGGGCAGGATATAGCCGTGCTCGTTGAGGCGCCGATCCATGGCGGCCGTGAAGACCGGCACATCCGGATGGGCACTCTTCAGGGCTTCCACCCCTTCCGGACACGACACCAGCACCGCGAGGCGGATGTCACGGGCTCCGTGTTCCTTGAGCATTGTGATCGTCGCCGAGGATGACCCGCCCGTGCCCAGCATGGGATCGACCACGACGAACTGGCGGCCTTCCGGGCGCGGAACGTTGAAGTAGTACTTGACCGGCTGGAGCGTCTCCTCGTTGCGGTAGAGGCCCACGTGCCCGATGCGTGCGCCCGGAAGCACGGTGGTGAAGCCCTCGAGCATCCCCAGGCCGGCGCGAAGGATGGGCACCAGCACCACGTCTCCCTCGCGCACGCGGGTGCCGGTGGTGGTCTCGAGCGGAGTCTCCACCTCGACCTCCTCGGTGGGCAGATCGCGCAGGACCTCGTACGCCATGAGGGTGCCGATCTCGCGGATCAGACCCCTGAATTCCCGGTGTCCGGTGCGGTGGTCGCGCAGGCGGGTGACCTTGTCCCGGACCAGCGGGTGATCGAGTACCGTGAGATGGGGCCGGTCGGGCAAGGCGCCTCCGGGGTCGCTAGCTCCCCGACAGCTCCGGGAAGCGATACACGATGACGCCGCTGCCCGGAGCGTTGTCGACGTCGACGTAGCCCTGGTCGACCATGCCGCGCAGGCACTTTTCGACCTCTTCGAAGGACTTCCCGGAGGCCATCACCCCCTGGGTGACCGTGAGTTCGCCGCCCTTCTTCTCCGCGGCCTGGAGCAGTACGAGCCGCAGATCCGCGGGTTTGGGGAAGGCTGCGGGCGGCGCGGAGTCGGGGGCACGGGCAACCAGCATGGGGTGCGGAATGTAGCCCTTGCGCACGTTGGAATCGCGGATCAGCGCCTTCATGCGGAACAGGTCCACCAATTGGCCAACGCCCGCGAGGCCGAAGGTCAATAGCCAGAGTATTCCCGTCCCCCACTTGCCCATGTAGATGCGATGAGCCCCGCAGACCCCCGCGAGACAAAGGCACCAGAGGCCGTACCCCAGGACATCCTTGTATACGGGCTCGTAGGCCGCCGGCGTGTCCGGGAGACTGAGGTTGACGTTCACCGAGATGTCTCTCGGGTCTCGGGCGCCATGCGTGGAGTCGTGTTCCATCAGCAGTGCTGCGCTTTGCGGGTGTGCAGGAAGGGATCGCCGCTCTGGCAAACGCCACCTCCCAGAGTGCGAAGTCCCGGCGGCAATTCAATGTCTCGCGATCATCGGCTCCGGTCCAGCCCCGGTGACCGTGAATCGCTACCCTTTTCACCGGGGCATGTCCGGCTGTTCCCTGCTGCCTACGCAGATCGCGCCGGCAGGTGTCGGGCTCTATCGTTAGCCCATGACCGAAACGGCCCTCTATCGGCTTCTCGATGTGCTGCTCGTCGCCTTCCACACGGCGCTGGTGGGCTTCAACATGCTCGGATGGGCGTGGAGAAGGACTCGGGGGCTTCATCTGTTGACCATCGGCGTGACGCTGCTGTTCTGGTTCGGAGCCGGGATGGTGTACGGGTTGGGATATTGCCCGCTGACGGACTGGCACTGGGATGTGAAGAGGGCCCTGGGCGAGACCGGCCTGCCGGGGTCGTGGATCAAGTACCACCTGGATGCCGTCACGGGCATTGACTGGAACGCGACGCTCGTCGATGCAGTGGTGATGGGCAGTGCGCTGGCGGCGCTGGGCCTCTCGGTGATGCTGAACCTTCGTGACCGGCACCGGCCCGGATAGCGCGAAGCTGCGGGAGTGCCGGAGTGCCCTCGCCGTGCTACCATAATCCATGCGGAGTGAGGAGCCTGAACTCCCTCCGCCACCCGCCCTGATCGTCATACAGGCCCGGATACAGGAAGCAGAAGATGAACGCTCGCGCCCTCATCATCATCGCCGCAGCAATGGCCCTCGGCTTTGCCCATGCGCCGCTTCAGGCGCAGGACGGCAAGGACATGGTCGCCGCCTTCATCGACAAGAATGCGGGCTCATATGCGAGCATAGCCCAGGAAATCTGGGATCTGGCAGAGCTGGGTTATCTGGAGACGGAGAGTTCGGCCCTGCTGGCAGGCACGCTGGAGTCCGCCGGCTTCGAGGTGAAAATGGGAGTCGCGGACATTCCCACCGCCTTCGTCGCCAGCTACCGCAACGGCGACGGACCGGTGGTGGGCATCCTGGCGGAGTACGACGCGCTCCCGGGCATCACGCAGGACCGGAGCCCCGAACTCACCCCCATCTTCGGGAAGCCGCAGGGACATGCCTGCGGTCACCACCTGTTCGGCGCGGGCTCGGCAGCGGCAGGCATCGCCGTGCGCCAGTGGATGGAGGCGACCGGCCAGGCCGGTGAGGTGCGCGTCTACGGGACGCCCGCCGAAGAAGGCGGCGCGGGCAAAGTCTACATGGTGCGCGAGGGCCTCTTCGACGACGTGGACATCATGCTCCACTGGCATCCCGCGGATCGGAATTCCGCGGGCGCGTCGAGCAGCCTGGCCAACAAGTCCGCCAAGTTCCGCTTCTCCGGCGTGTCCGCGCATGCCGCCGGGGCCCCCGAGCGCGGCCGGTCGGCGCTGGACGGCGTCGAGGCCATGAACCACATGGTCAACCTGCTGCGCGAGCACGTCCCCCAGGAGACCCGCATCCACTACGTGATCACCTACGGCGGTGCGGCCCCCAACGTCGTCCCCGATTTCGCCGAGGTCTACTACTACGTGCGCAACCCGGACCCCGCCAACGTGCAAGCCATCTTCGAGCGGGTGGTGCAGGCCGCCGAGGGCGCCGCGCAGGGAACGGGAACCGGGATGGAGTACGAGGTCATCCACGGCCTTTACAACATGCTCATCAACGTGGAACTGCAGGAGGCGATGCACGCCAACCTCGAGCGGGTCGGGGGCGTCCACTACAGCGAGCAGGACCGCCGCTTCGCCGAGGCGCTGGCCAGGCACCTGCCCGACGACGCGCTTCCCATCGAGTCGGCGGCGGAGATCCAGCCCTTCTTCGTCACCGAGGCGGGCACCGGAGGCTCGACCGACGTGGCCGACGTGAGCTGGGCGGTGCCCACCGGCGGGGTGCGAACCGCCACCTGGGTGCCCGGCACCTCCGCGCATTCGTGGCACGCCATCGCGGCGGGCGGCACGCCCATCGGCGACAAGGGCATGGTAGTGGCGGCCAAGACGCTGGCCATGACCGCGATCGACGTGTTCACCCGCCCCGATCTGGTGGCGGCGGCCAAGGCGGAGTACTCGGACCGCATTCCCGAGGGCTGGGTCTACGAGCCGCTGCTGGGCGACCGCGACCCGCCGCTCGACTACCGCCTGGCGGCGGGCGGAACCGGCCGTTAGCCGTTAGCGGCGGGACCTCACACCTTCGTCTCGTCCAACTGATCCCGCGGTTCCGGTGGCTGGCCTCCGCGCCGCCGCAGGAGCCGCCGCGCGGCGTCGATGTCCGCCCGGGAGCCACGCTCGGCGAAGAAGTCGGCGGTCCGCATGGCGGATAACTTCTCCGCGACAGCGGTGGTGACGAACTGGTTGATGCTCGTCCCGTCCCGGCGGCTCACTTCCCTGACGGCCTGTTTCAGGGACGACGGCATTCGGAGGGGATAGACGGTCGGCTGCTTTCTTCGTTCGGTCATTTCGATTTCCCTTTCTGTCCCCTGGTGATCCTGCGCAGTGCGTGGCGAGGCGACAGCACCTCGATCCCGAAGGTCCCGGGAGCATCGCCGAAGTCGCGCCTGTTGAAGGTTACAAGGGCATCCGCGGTTCCGTTGACCGCCGTCTCGAGTACCATTTCGTCCGCCGGATCGCGCAGTTGCGGTCGCCAGAGGAACCACGCCTGCACCGGTTCGGCCACCGCGCACAGCGCTGACATGATCGTGTCGACTTCCGACTCGGAGAGGCCGGAGGCGATTCGCTGGGCCGGATCACGACAGACTCCCTCGTATTCAAGCGCGAGCGGTACCGACAGCACCAGGGTGAATCGGTGGTCCAACGCCCATTCGAGCAACGCCGCCGACGCTCCGGACGGGCTTCGCAGAGCAGCGACGACCACGTTGGTGTCGAGGACGAAGCGCATCTTATATGATATGAAATCATATGAGATGTAGCAACTGGCGCTCTCGGCTAACCCCCCACGGCGAACTTCTGCACGCGCCGGCCGGTCGAGGCCTCGCCTACGTAGATGTTTCCGCGGGAGTCCACCGACATCCCGTGCGGCCGGAGGAACTGGCCGACCTGCCGTCCGCCGCGGCCGAACTCGCCTACGACCTCCAGGTCCGAGCGGCGCAGAATCCAGACCTTGTGGTTGGTGCCGTCGGCCAGGTAGAGCCACTGCTGGGCGGCGTCCGGCGATAGCGCGATAACGAACGCCGACCCGGACGCGCGGGTAAGCGGGGCGATGGTCTTCTCGGTCACGTAGGTGCCGTCGCGCCGGAACACCTGGATGCGGTTGCCCCGCCGGTCCGCGACGTAGATGAGCCCGTCGGCCGAGCCCATCAGGTCGTGCACGGTGGAGAACTGGGGCGGGAACGGGCTGTCCACGGTGCGCGCGCCGTAGTCGTAGGCAGCCTCGTCGTCGGGGGACTCCCCGTACGCGCCCCAGTGCCGCAGGTAAGCGCCCGTGTCTCCGTCGAATACGATCACCCTCCGGTTCCGGTATCCATCCGCGACGAACACCTCGTTGGTTTCCGGGTCCACCCAGATCCCGGCCGGACCGCCGAGGAGCGCAGTGTCGGAGCTCCCGCCGTTGACGTCGTACTCGCCCAGCGTCATGAGGTGCTGTCCGTCGCGGGTGAACTTCATGACGCGGTGGTGACGGTAGGTGCCGATCCAGACGTTGCCGTTGTGGTCGATGAAGAGCCCGTGCGAGTTGCGCGGGAACTCGGAGACATCCTGGGTGGCGGGATCGCCCCACCCCTGAACCACGTTGCCCTCCGGGTCGATCTCGAGCACGACGGGTGCCGGCACGCAACACTCGCCGATAGGCGGTTCCTGCACGGCGGCGGTCTCTTCCGGCGTCAGCGTCTCGGGAAGATGCGTGATCCAGACGTGGTCGCGGTCATCGACGAAGACCGACGTGATCGCGCCCAGAATCCAGTGGTTGGGGAATTCGCGCGGCCACGAGGGATCCACCTGGAAGGTTGGTGGACCGTCGCCGGAACCGGCCGGCGCCGCGGAGGAGGAGACCGAGTCTGCGCCCGGCGCGCCCGATTCGGCGCAGGCCAGGGACAGAGCCACGAGCACGATGAAGGACAGGTGCAGGGGAGATCGAGCCATGGTTCCTCCAGTGAGCTGCGAGCCTTGCGTTCGTACGAGCCTGGCGCTTCGCGAGAAGATGGCGAACCAAGGACAACGTACAGGATGACAGGGCGTCCCGCCCTGTTGCCGCATCTCCCGATCCCCCCTTTCTCCCATCCTCCGGCTCATATAGGATTCAGCGCGCTTTGCACCTTGACCCAGGATTCACCAGGACCCCGGAGGAACCGATGAAGATGCTTCGGCCGCTGTGCAGTCTCGCCCTTGCGCTCGCCTTCGCCACCACCGTTCAGGCTCAGGACAGGCCGCTGAGCCCCCGCGGAGAGGCCGCCACCCATGTGGGCGGCGCGTACAACGCGGAAGGCAGCTACGAGAACGGCTCGTGGGTCGTGGTGACCTACGGCCGCCCGATCCTGCGGGGCCGGGACCTGTTCGGCTCGGGAGACGAGTACGGCCAGGCGTTCCTGCGCGGCGCACCGGTGTGGCGCATCGGGGCCGACCAGTCGACCCGCTTCATGACCGAGACGGACCTGACGTTCGGCGGCGAGCGCCTTCCCGCCGGCGAATACAGCATCTTCGCGGAGCTCACCGAAGACGAGTGGACCCTCATCTTCGCCACCTGGGGCGTGAAGAACGATTTCCGCGAGGAGAACCCCGATGCGCTGTGGGGTTCCTACGGCTACACCCCGGACCGCGACGTACTGCGCACCACCATGGATGTCTCGACGATCGCGATGTCCGCCGACCAGCTGACCATCATGTTCACCGAAATGACCCAGGAAGGCGGGGTGTTCACGATCTGGTGGGACGACCAGGTGGCGACGGTGCCGTTCGAAGTGGCACGGTAGAGGTTGCCGGGCGGGTCGTCCGCCCGCGATCGAAAAGGAGGCCGAGCCAGCGGCGACCTGACGCCCACACTCCTCTGGCAGCTTGCGCCAACTGCCGTCCCCGGACCAGCTTTTCGGCATCACGTCGGACAGCTTCCGTGCACACAGGCAGGTGACGCGGCCATGAACGTTCAGCAGACGCCTGCGCCCCTTGCGGCGCTGTCATCGCTGCTCCTCCTTGCAGCGTGCTCTCTCGCGCCGGCGCCATCGGTGCCGGAACCGGTCGCCGAGCTTCCCGACAGTTTCGAGGGGAGCGAGGAGTCGGGCGCGTATGAGGCCAGGGAGTGGTGGACCACCTTCCAGGATCCGGCGCTCAACACCGTCATCGACTCGGTGCTGGCCGCCAACTTCGACCTGGCCGAAGCGGTGGCCCGGGTGCAGCAGGCCAGGGCCCAGGCTGGGATCGCGCGCGCCTCCCTGCTTCCCGCCATCCAGGCCAGCGCGAACGTCAGCGACACGGACAACCCGTCCAACGCCGGCTTCGGCCAGCAGTTCCGCGAAATCGCGGGCGACCGGCTGCCCGGCTTCGAATTCCCCGAACGCCTCGGCATCGAGACCTGGTCGCTGGGCGTCGACTTCGCGTACGAACTGGATTTCTGGGGACGCGCCCGCAACGATTCGCGGGCTGCCGGGCAGGAGTACCTGGCGTCGGAGTCGGACTACCACGCGGCGCGCATCGGAGTGCTGTCGGAGACCATCACGACCTACTTCGAAATCGCCGACCTGCGCAGGCGCGAAGCCCTCGCCCGCGAGACCATCGACGTTCTCCTGGAACGGGAGGAGCTCGCAGAGACCCGCTACGACCGCGGGCTGGTCACTTCCTTCGAACTCTACCAGGTTCGTCAGGAACTTCGGAACACGCAGGCCGCCCTTCCTCAGCTGGAGAGCCAGCTGGTCAACGCCGAAGGGCGTCTGGCCGTTCTCGTGGGCGGCTTCCGCGAGAAGCTCGACGCGATCCTCCCCGATTCGCTGGCGCCGCTGCCGTCGAGCGATCCCGTCTCCGCGGGGGTGCCGGCCGACCTCCTGGTTCAGCGGCCGGACGTACGCTCAGCCGGGCTTCGGCTCGAGGCCGCCCGCTTCACCATCGGCGCGCGCCGGGCCGAAATGCTCCCTTCCCTGTCGTTCTCGGGCACGATCGGGGTGCAGTCCGCTGACGCCGACGGGCTCTTCAACGTCGACCAGTGGTTTCGCAATCTGCTCGGCAACCTGACCGCTCCGATCTTCCAGGGAGGCCGCATCCGCAGCAACATCGCCGTCGCGCACGCCCGGTTCGGCCAGGCGGCAGCCGCCTACGGCCGCACCGTGGTGACGGCGGTTCACGAGGTGGAGGCGGCGCTGGCCGCTCTCGGCAACGAAGGGCGGCGCCACGACTTCCTCGCATCGCAGCGGGAGGAGGCCCTCGCATCGGTCGAGCTGCAGTCGCGCCGCTACGCCGCCGGAGTGGGAGGCTACGTCGACTATCTCGACGCCGTACGGGCGCTCCTCAACGTCGAGTCGACGCTCGCCGGTGCGCACCGCGATCTGGCGCTGGCGCGGCTGGCGGTACACCGTTCGCTGGGCGGTGACTGGACCGTTCCGCCCGAGGAGCTCGAAGGCCCGCGCATGGTACCCGCCAGCGAATCCGAAGAACAAGCCGACACGCCAACCCGGGGGACGGATCAATGAGCCGCCGCCGCAGTTTTCTCATCGCCTCAGGCATCCTCGGAGGCGCCGTCGCGCTGGCGGCCGTCATGATCGCCCTGCGCCCCGACCCCCCGCTGCGCGAGCCGGGCTCGCAGGCGCCGTTCGTCACGACCGCCCCCGCCACCGGCCGGGACGGCGCCATCCCGGTCTACAGCGCGGGCACGGTGCGGCCGCGCGCCGAGATTGATGTCGCAGCCCAGATCAATGGCAAGGTCGCGTCGGTCGCGCCGGCCTTCCTGAGCGGCGGGCGCGTGAGTGCGGGCGAGGTCCTCTTCCGCATCGACGAAGCGGACTACCTGAACCGGGTGCAACAGGCGCGCGCCAATGTCGCCGCGCAACTGGTCGCGCTCCTGCAAGCCGAGGAGGAGGCCCGCATTGCCCGCGCGGAGTATGAGGGGTTCCTGCGGCGGCGGGGGGACGACACTCCGCCAGCCGAAGCGAGCCCGCTCACGCTCAGAGAGCCACAGCTCGCCGCCGCCCGGGCTGCGCTGGCGCGGGACAGCGCGGCTCTGGCCGACGCGGAGCTGGCGCTGGCGCGGACGGAGGTACGCGCGCCCTTCAGCGGCATCGTGCGGACCGAGATGGTGGACGTCGGGCAGTTCGTCGCCGCCGGGCAGGGCGTGGGCCGGCTCTACGCCGACGACGCGGTGGAGGTGGTGGTTCCCCTGTCGGACGCCGATGCGGCCCTCATCCCGGACCTCTGGTCGCTGGATGCGGGTGATGGCGACACAAGCGTCGAGGCCACGGTGATCGCGGAGTACGGGGATGGCTCCTACACGTGGTCGGGATACGTGGACCGGGCCGAAGCCGCCCTTGACGAACAGACCCGCACCATCGACGTGGTGGTGCGCGTTCCCGACCCGTTCGCGGGCGGTCGGGCGGCCACCGCCGAGGGTGACGGGATGGAAGCGGAGGACGGCCGGGGCGGCCCGCCCCTCCTGGTCGGTCAGTTCGTGGAAGTGCGCATCGCCGGAGCTGCCCCGGAGCGATACTTCACCGTACCGCGTTCCGCGCTGCGGACCGGGAACGAGGTCTGGGCGCTGCGCCAGGACACCATGGTCGCCATCGTCCCGGTGGCCGTCCTGCAGCGCGCCGACGAACTCGTGTACGTCACCGGTGCCCTCGCGGACGGACAGGCTGTCGTGCTGAGCGGCCTGCAGTTCGCCACCGAGGGCATGGTGGTGCGGACGAGCGCCGACGGGCCCGGATGAGCCGCCCCGACGAGCCCTCGCCGGACGAGCACTCTTCGAAGGATCCGTCGCGGGAGGCGCGCGGCCCCATCGCCTACATGGCCCGCAACGGGGTCGCCGCCAACCTGCTCATGTTCTTCATCCTGGCGGCGGGCTTCTTCTCCCTGCGCGGCCTGGTGCAGGAGGTCTTCCCGGAGATTTCGCTCGACCGCGTCATGATCTCGGTTCCCTATCCCGGGGCCACGCCCGACGAGATCGAAGAGTCGATCCTGCGCAAGATCGAGGAACAGATCGAGGCGGTGGACGACATCAAGGAGATCCGTTCGACGGCGGCCGAGGGGCGAGGGTCGGTGACGGTGGAACTCCAGCTGGGCGCCGATGTCGCGCGGGCACTCGACGACATCAAGGCCCAGGTCGACCGGATCCAGACCTTCCCCGCCGGTGCGGAGCGCCCGGAGGTCAGCGAACTGACCAATCGCCAGAGCGTCATCCGCCTCGTGCTGTTCGGCGACGTGGGCGAGCGCACGCTCAAGGAGCTGGCGTACCGCACCGAGGATGGGTTGTCGGAGCTTCCGGTGGTCTCCTACGTCGAGACGACCGGCATTCGCGAATACGAGATCTCCGTCGAGGTCCCCCTGCATCAGCTGCGGGCGCTGGGCCTGACCCTCGGGGACATCGCCAGCGCGGTGCGGGGCGGGTCCCTCGACCTGTCCGCGGGAAGCATCGACACGAGGGACGAGGAGGTGCGCATCCGCACCACCGGACAGAACTACAACCAGCACGATTTCGAGGACATCATCGTCCTCAGCCGGGTGGACGGCACCGTGGTCCGCCTCGGGGACATCGCCGAGGTGCGCGACGGCTTCCGGGATGTGGACCTGATCACCCGGTTTCAGGGCCAGCCCGCAGTCTATGTGGAGGTCTTCCGGACCTCGGACGAGAAGGTGCTCGACATTGTTGCGGCCGTCGAGGAGCACCTGGAGGAGGAGGTCATCCCTTCGCTGCCGGCCGGGGTGGGGCTCGAGGTGTGGAACAACAGCGGCCAGATCTTCGAGAGCCGCCTGGGGCTGCTGGTGAAGAACGGCCTCATCGGCCTGGCGCTCGTCCTCCTCTCCCTCACCCTCTTCCTTGATCTCAGGCTCGCGTTCTGGGTGGCGGTCGGAATCGCGGTGTCGTTCGTCGGCACCTTCGCCGTGATGAACTGGCTGGCCGTGTCGATCAACATGATGACGCTCTTCGCATTCATCCTCGCCGTTGGCATCGTAGTCGATGACGCCGTGGTGGTGGGCGAGAACATCCATGCGGAGCGCGAAAAGGGGTGGCGCGGCGTGGACGCGTCCATCCGCGGGACCCGCCGCATCACGGGCCCGGTGATCTTCGCCGTCCTCACCACCGTGGTGGCGTTCTGCCCCCTGTTTTTCGTCCCGAGCGTCACGGGGAGGCTGATGACCATGCTCCCCGTCGTCGTCATCTCCGTCCTCATGTTTTCGCTCGTCGAGTCGCTCCTGGTGCTGCCGAACCACCTCTCTCACATGCCGGGTCCCGGCAGGCGCCGGCGTCGCTCCCGGGACCATCTGGTCGCCCGCATTCAGCGGGCCGTCGACCGGGAGCTGAAGCGCTTCATCGCGGAGCCTCTCGACCGGGCCCTCAGGGTCGCCACCGCTCAGCCCGGGCTGGTCATCACGAGCGGGGTCGCGCTCATCATCCTCTCCGTCGCCATGGTTCCCGCGGGCATCATCCGGGTGAACTTCATGCCTACGGTGGAGGCGGATCTGGTCACGGCCACACTGGAGATGCCGGAAGGCACGCCCGCGGAGCGGACCTCCGAGATGGCCGATCATGTGGAGCAGGCGGGACAACGGGCTATCGCGCGTCTGTCTGCCGAGGGCGCCGGATCGCTCCTCGAGGGCGTCAACATGACGGTGGGCCAGGAGGCCCGGCAGTTCCAGCCCTTCGGAGCCGGGCCGGCAGCCGATCCGCGCGCCAACCTCGCGGCAGTGGAATTCAAGCTCGTGACCGCTGAATTCCGCGATATCTCCGCGGCCGACTTCCAGCAGACGTGGCGCGAGGAGCTGGGTCCCCTGCCCGAAGCCAGGGCGCTCACCATCACGGCCGAGTTGCTCGACTTCGGCCTTCCGGTGCACGTCGAGCTTGCCCACCCGGATCCCGAGCGCCTGACCTCGGTCGCCGACACCCTGATCGAGCGGCTGCGGGCGTTCGATGGCGTGTTCGATGTCCGGGCGGACCAGGATCAGGGACTCAGGGAGATCCAACTCGACCTGCGCCCGGAGGCCCGGACCATGGGACTGACGCTGGATGCCCTGGCCCGCCAGGTGCGCTCCGCTTTCTTCGGCGACGAGGCGGTGCGCGTACAGCGCGGCCGTGAGGAGGTGCGCGTCTACGTTCGCCTGCCCGAAGAGGAACGCAACACCATCGCGGATGTGGAGGAGTACCTGGTGCGCACGCCCACGGGAGGCGAGGTGCCGCTGGGCCGAGTCGCCTCGGTGCGGCTGGGAAGCTCGCCCACCACGATCCGGCGGACCGACGGGGAACGGGTCATCGCGGTCACCGCCGACGTCGACCGGGAAGTCATCACCGGAGGCGAGGTGACGGAGCAACTTGCCGCGACCGTTCTTCCGGAACTGGCTGCCCGTGAATCGGGCCTCTCCTACAGCTTCGGAGGCCAACAGCAGGAGCAGGTGGAGTCCTTCGGTGCCCTGGCGAGCGGTTTCGCCCTGGCTCTGCTGGCCATCTACGCCCTGCTTGCCGTCCCCTTCGGCTCCTACACCAAGCCCCTGATCGTCATGGCCGCCATCCCCTTCGGGATCATCGGCGCGATTGCGGGCCATCTGCTTCTGGGATTACCCATGAGCATGATGTCGATGTTCGGCGTGATCGGCCTGAGCGGCGTCGTGGTGAACGATTCCCTGGTCATGATCGATTTCATCAACGATCGCCTCCGGCGGGGCATGCCCGGCAGGGAGGCGATCATCGACGGAGCCAAGGCGCGCTTCCGCCCGATCCTGCTTACGTCCGTGACCACCTTCCTGGGGGTGGCGCCGCTCGTCTTCGAGCGCAGCCTGCAGGCGCAGTTCCTGGTGCCGATGGCGGCTTCACTGGGCTTCGGAATCCTGTTTGCGACGGCTGTGTTGATGCTGATCGTGCCCGCTCTGACCATGGTGCACCACCGCCTCACAGAGAGGGGACCGGTCCCTTCTTCCGCGGCCTAGCGCGCCCCTGCCGCTCTCCCGAACTCCGCTGTGAACAGCGCCCGGGTATCCGGGTCCAGGCGGACATCGGCGGGTTCCGCGTCGACCGGGATCGTGAAGCTGTGGGAGGCCGCGTCCACCTCGACGGTGACCACCTGGGCCGAAGGCCGATCGCGTCCCATGTAGACCCCGATGTCGAGGGGCATCCGGAAGAGTCCCGTCTCCTGCACCTGGCGCAGGTCGATGCGCACCACGCCGGCGTCGGAGTCGTATGCCCATGACCCCTCGAAGACCGGATTGCCCCCGTGCCGGAGCCACTGGTCGAAGAAGGCCTGCAGGTCGTCGCCGGAGGCTTCCTCCATGGCCCGCATGAGGTCGTCGGTGGAGGCCGTGCCGTTCAGGTGACGGGCATAATATGTGCGGATGCCCCTCTGGAAGGCCTCGTCGCCGATCCGCCCCCTGAGCATGTGCAGCACCCAGGCGCCCTTCTGGTAGGTCGCCACGCTGGTCACCCGCGACATGTCCTCGAGTCCGTCGTGGACGATGCGATAGTCGGGATTCTGCGCGTACCAGAACCGGACTCGCTCCGCCGCCTGCCGGAGGCCGGCGACGAAGTCGTCCCTCCCGTAGGCGTACTCGCGGAAGAGCAGCGTGAAGTAGGTCGCGAACCCCTCGCTCAGCCACACGTCGTCCCATTCGGACTCGGTGACCGCGTTGCCGAACCACTGGTGTGCGATCTCGTGGATGACGACGTTGCGCCAGCGCACCGGCCTGTCGCCCGTAACCGCATTCTCGCTGTACATGAGGGCGGTCGCGGCCTCCATTCCCCCGCCGGTGGCCGGGGAGGTGATGTTGGCCAGCTTCTGGTAGGCGAAGGGGCCCACGTAGTCGTCGAAGAAGGCGAGGACACGGAGGGTGGGGACGGCGAAGTCGTGGAAGCCGGCGTCACGGTCGCGCGCGTACACCCAGGTCTGCACCGGCTTCCCGTCGAACTCGCCCAGGTTCTGCACGGCGAAGCGCGCCACGCCGATCACGAAGAGCCATGGAGAGATGGGCACCGACTGCCGCCAATGAGTGCGCCGCATGCCTCCGTCAAGGTCCGTCTCCTCCACCACGACGCCGTTGGACACCACCTGGTAGTGGGCGGGGGCGGTGACGACGAACTCGCACGCGGCCTTCTCCGCCACATGGTCCACCGTAGGCAGCCAGTTGCGCGCGCGGTTGGGCCAGTTGTCGCTGAAGAAGGTGCGCTCGCCGTACTTGTTGGGCCCTATGCGGAGGCCGGACGCGGGGGCGCCCTGGTAGCTGACCGTCACCGAGTCCCGCTCGCCCGGGCGGCCGGCCCGGGGCAGCCGCACCGTGAGGAGGTCGTCTTCGTGGCGGTATTCGAGGGAACGCCCCGCTGCCCGGACGCCTGTTACCTCCATTCCCTGACCGTCGGGCCTCACCCCGATGAGGTCGAGCGGAAGCTCCACGATTCCGTCCGCCGTGAAACGGAACCTCACCGTGGCCCGTCCGGTGATGCGGTCGGTGTCATCGCGGAGCGTCAACTCGAAGCGGTACGCCTCGATGTCGATGCCGGGGCGAGGCCGCTCGACGACGATCCCGCCGTGGGCCGGCTCGACGAAACGGGGAGCGGGTGTCGCGCCGAGGAGAAGGAGCGCGGGTATCCACGGTAACGCGAGGAAGCGGCGGCGCATTGGACCTCCAGTGCGGGTTTGACGCGGCGTGCTCGGTTTTGCATATATTGGTCTATCCAGCTTGGGAGACAATACAGCCGCTCAGGTCGAGCCGCCCTTGAGACGCGGCAGGTGTGTGTTGTGTGCAGCAGCCGGACTCCGGAAAGTGCGGTAGCTGTTTGTGGCAAATAGGGCCGGATAATTCAGCATGACCCATCGCCGTAGACAAAGGGGGGACGCGGCGCCCGCGTCGGAGGTTGTCTGCGTGTTTTGCGGCGAACCGGTGTCGGCGCGGCGCGGCGGAACAACCTGCAACGCCAAGTGCGACCGAGCCTACCGCGACCGTGAAGCGCGCCGGGAACGCGCCCGCGCCTCGGCACGAGCCTGGCTGTACGCCCGAAAGCACAGGACCGATTCGGCCGTCTCCGACTGACGCCGCCACGGAAGTCGTTTCCCCGCGTCGTTTCCGCACCCGCACGCCGCGCGGAAACGCGGGACCTGTCACCCCGGCTTCCTTCCGAACATCCTTCTGAGCGCGTCTCCGTCGGCGGAGCAGACGCCCCGCTCGGTGACCAGCCCCGTCACCAGCCTGCGAGGAGTCACGTCGAAGGCAAAGTTGGCCGTGCGCGTACCCTCGGGGGCAATCCGCACGGTGCGCTCCACCCCGGCTTCGTCGACGCCGCGCACCAGCGTCACCTCCTCCGCATCCCGCTCCTCTATCGGGATATCGGTCCCGTCGTCGGTAGTCCAGTCGATGCTGGGGGAGGGCACCGCCACGTAGAAGGGGACGCCGTTGTCGCGGGCGGCGAGGGCGAGGGGGTAGGTGCCCACCTTGTTGGCAACATCACCGGAGGCGGCCGTGCGATCGGTGCCCACAATGACGACATCCACCTTCCCGCGCCTCAGCAGATGGCCCGAGGCGCTGTCGGAGACGAGCGTGTGCGGCACCCCGTGCTGGCCGAGCTCCCACGCGGTGAGGCCGGCTCCCTGAAAGCGCGGGCGCGTCTCACGAACCCAGACGTGTATCTCCAGTCCTTCGTCGTGGGCCCGATACATGGGTGCGGTGGCGGTGCCCCAGTCGACGGTCGCCAGCCAGCCGGCATTGCAATGCGTGAGCACGTTCAGAGGCCGGCCGGTCCCGCGCGCCCCACCTTCCGGGGACCGGTGGATCTCTCGGAAGATATCCAGTCCGATGTCGCCGATGCTTCGGTTGATGCGCACATCGTCCTCGCAGAGCGCGTGGGCGAACTCATAGGCGGCTCGCGTCCGACTCGGCGGAGGCAGTGGGCGGAGCGCGGCGTCGGCGTTCTCGAGCGCCCAGCGCAGATTGACCGCCGTGGGTCGGGTCGCCATCAGCCGGCCGACCGACGCCCGGAGCGACGCGTCGGAGGGATCGGCGCGCATGGCGAGCGCGATCCCGTACGCCGCCGTCGCGCCGATGAGAGGGGCCCCGCGCACCACCATGGCGGAGATGGCGTGCGCGGCGTCGGCCGCGCTCCTGAGCCGACGGATTCGGAACCGGTGCGGAAGCAGGGTCTGGTCGATGACCTGAACGTCCGCGCCCTCGCCCTCCGTGAAGATGGCGCGATACGGGATGCCGCCGACCTTCACCGGACCTCCGGCTTCCCCGACCCGGACGCGCCCGGGGAGGCGGGGCCGGCCTCGTCCACAATGACCGGGCGATCCCGCGCGCGGTCCACGACGCAGAGGAAGCCCAACTCCTCCCCGGCATCGGCGGAGAAGCGGTGGACATCGTGCGGAGCCACATACACGACATCGAGCGCCGAAACCGGCTCCGTTGCCTCTCCCAGGCGAACCGCGCCCTTCCCCTTCACGATCACGACAGCGTGCCCGTGCGCATGGCGCTCGAGAGAGGAGTAGCCCCCCGGCGCAACCTCAAAATACCGCAGTTCGAAGCCCAGACCGGCTTCGCCGCCATCCGGGCCGGCTCCGAGGAGCGTGTGGCGGGTCACCTTCCGGAACCGGGCGAGCCCGCCTTCCCCGTGCCTGTAGCGCGCAGGCTCGATGTTCGCCCAGTCGCCCGCCCCTCCGCGAATGATGCGGGAGCTGCTCACCTGTTCATCCCTCCTGTCGGAGTGCCGCCTCCACCAGTCGCCGTGCCGCGCCCTCCAGGTCCCGCTGCGCCAGGAGGCTTCCGCCGATCAACAGCATGGTGTCCGGGCCGTAGCGGTCGAACCAGTGGCCGGCGTCGGCAACGTTAACGCCACCGGCCGGCGCGGGAAGAGTGCGACGATGCGGTGCCAGCGGCTCCCTCAGGCGCCTGTTGACCGCGTGGCAGGTCTCCTCTGGCCACGAGAAGCGCCCGCCCGCGTTTACGTACACCACGATGTCGGCGCCTGCAACCCGGTAGAGGGTGCCGAGCAGCACGTCCGGGGCGATTCCCTCCCCCCGACCGGGCGCGGTTTGCGCGTGGGAAGGGTGGGCCATGATGGCCAGCGCGCGGGGGCCGGCGGCACACCGGCGGAGCGCGTCCAGCCCCATCAGGCTCGGGCACAGCACGACGCCGGCGAGCCCAAGCGCTCCGACCCGTTCGAGCCGCTCCTCGAGGGTATCCAGCGGACCGGTGACGTTGGGGAAATAGGCGGTGTGCCCTCCCGTCCGTGCGTTCGCGCCGGCGACGGCCTCCGCGATCACCCGCGTGCGCTCCGCGAACGGGGCCGGGCCCCGGACGGCCAGGCCGTGGTCGTCCTTCACCACATCCACGCCCGCGCGGGCGAAGGCGGCTGCCTGACCGGCCAGCCCGCCTGAAGACAGCCCGATCGGCTTGATGGCGGCGCTCACCAGCGGCCGCGCCGGGACCTTCACCAGCGAGCGGATGCCCTCGATCCCCAGGCGCGGCCCGGGCAGCGAACGAAGCACGGCCGACGCAAGCTCAAGTCCCACCAGCCGCACCCCGTCCATGAGGGACACGTTGCCGTATGCCACGTTCAGAAGCTGGGTGAGTTCGGTCGTGGTTGCCTCCAGCGGGTAAGCG
The DNA here is from genome assembly GCA_965221785.1 of Longimicrobiales bacterium. Taxonomy (GTDB): domain Bacteria; phylum Gemmatimonadota; class Gemmatimonadetes; order Longimicrobiales; family Gaopeijiaceae; genus BD2-11. The sequence goes on along the minus strand of CBDCSR010000003.1, from coordinate 1,546,036 downwards.
ATCCGCGCCAGCCACCTCCCGCCGCGCTCCGGCGCGAGACGCTCGATTCGCCCGAGCATGCGCGCCTGAAGCCGGTCGCCGCCAACGCCCGGAGGAGCCTCCACGGTCTGCTCGCGCGCGATCGAGCCCGCGAGGGACAGGGCCTCGCGCAGGTGCCGGCAACTCAGCCGATAGCTGGCTCGAAGACCGACCGCACGCACCGGTGCGTCAGTTGCGCATGGCGGGCAGGATGCGGTCCTGGAGCGCGGTCCAGCTGGAGAGCTCCGCGCGCGTGTGCAGCGTCCATCCGTTGAAAAGCACGATCAGGTCGTGCTCCGGCACGATGTGAAGGAACTGGCCGCCGTAGCCGTTTCCGGAAAAGACCCGGGTCTCTCCATCCTCCTGAAACGGCACCCACCACTGGTAGCCGTAGCCCCCGTCGTCACGGTCGTTGCCGGGGTTGAGGTCGGGGATGACCGGCGAGGTGGACGCGCGCACCCATTCGCGCGACACGACCCGCCGCCCGTCCCATTCGCCTCCGCGCAACATCAGGTATGCGACCCGGGCCAGGTCATGCGGCGCGAGGAAGAGCCCGCCCTCCGTATCCGCCTCGCCGTCCGGGGTGATCTTCCAGTAGTAGTCGCGGATGCCGATGGGACGAAACAGATGCTCCTCCGCCCAGGCGTCGGCGCGCTTCCCCGTGGCCTCACGCAGGATCTTCCCCAGGAGGACGCTCACGCCGTCGTTGTAGTCGAAGCGGGTTCCGGGCTCGGTTCCGACGGGCCGCCGCACGACGTAATCGATCCATGCCTGGCTCGCCTCGAGTTCGGTGGTCGGATGGGTGTCGTCGGCGTAGGTCTGACCGGGAATCGCCCAGTCGATGCCGCTGCGCATTGTGAGGAAGTCCTCGAGCGTCGCCCTTGCGCGCATCGGGTCGTTCAGGTCCGGACCGTAGGCGGCGAGGAACGGCCACGCCGGCGCGTCGACGCCGTCGATGTAGCCGGCGTCGACCGCGATGCCGAAGGCGACCGAGGTCACGCTCTTGGTGACGGACTGGAGGGTGTGCAGCGGGGTATCGCGGTAGTACGGGTGCCAGTCGGGATGGTCGTAGTTGTAGGCGTGGCTGACCGTATCCTCCTGCTCCGCCAGGATGCGCGCGTACTCGTCGGCGTGGTCCCAGTGGCGATCCGCGATCACGCGGCCGTGGCGAATGAGCAGGAAGTGATCGATGAGCCCGAACCGGCCGGCGTCGATATCGGAGATGAGCGCATCGATGGCCGCGGGATCCAGACCCTCCGCCTCGGGGGTGGAGACCAGCCACTCGTCGCCAGGCCAGACCGGATCGTCGGCTCCCGCAGCGGTGGATTGCGCATCCGGCGCGCATCCGGCGCACAGGAACAGGACGGCAACCAGCCGCGAGCAGGCCGGCCTCTCGAGACGGCTCATGACGCGTCCTCCGTCAGCCACCGCGCGAACCATGCCTCGAGCCTGCGATACATGTCCACCCGGTTCATGGGATCCCGGAAGCCGTGCGGTTCTCCGGGATAGGAGTGGCTCTCGTAGACCTTCCCTTCCCTCTCAAGGATCTCCACGGCGAGCTCGTACTGGCGAAACGGGGCACGCACGTCTTCCTCCCCGTGCATGATGAGGGTGGGCGTGACCACGTTGGACACGCGCGCCAGGGTATTGCTGATGGCGTAGACTGCGGGCCGGTCCGCGGGTGCGCCTCCGTGTCCGGTCCTGATGAATATCTTCCCAAGCCGGTCCGCGTTGGTGTACGCGTCGGCGAAGTCGTAGATCCCCGCCATGGGCACGGCTGCGTCGAAGGCGCCGGGTGCGCGGGCGATCGCGGCCATGCTCTGGATGCCCCCGTAGCTGTAACCGTAGATGCCGACCTTCCCGTTGGACCATGGCTGCGCCCGGAGGAAGTCGGCGGCCGTGGCGGCGTCGAGTGCCTGCCCGTTGGCCCAGTCCCCCACGCCCAGATCCTGGAACTCGCGCCCGAAGCCGGAACCGCCCCGGTAGTTGACGGCCAGCACCACGTACCCCAGCTGCGCCAGGTGCTGCTCGGTGAGGCTCAGCCCCTTGAGGTAGGAGTTGGTGCCGCCCCCGTGCACCATGACCAGTGCGGGGTACGTCGCATGGTCCTCCGATGCGCTCGCAGCCGCCTCTTCGGCAAACTCCGGGGGACGGAAGAGGAAGCCCTGGATGTAGAGGCCGTCCCAGCTGCGGTAGCTCACCTCCTCCGCCTCCACCAGTCCCCGCCAGCGGGTCGAGAAGTGCGTGAGCCGGCGTGCCGCCCCACCCGCGGCGGAGACATGGTCGACCTCCGTCCCGCGCGTCGAAGTCGACCGCAGAAAGACGAAGGCGGAGCCGTCCGGGGTCGCGTGATAGGCGCGGAAGGACCCGCCCATGTTCGTCACCCGCGTGGCGACGCCCCCGTCCGCCGGCACCCGCCACAACTCCACCTCGGCCCGCTCGTGATAGGGGAAGAAGAGCTCGGACCCGTCGCCCGACCAGGTGACGGTATGGTTGTGCAGCCAGTCGGTGGCGTGGACCTGCATGGGAACCACCTCCTCCGTCCCCGCCTGCGGGTCGAGGAGGTAGATGTAGGCGAGATCCTCGTACCAGTACTCGTCCTTGGAGGTGCCGAGCAGGGCGATGCGGGATCCGTCCGGCGACCAGACCGGCGTGGACGACGCCATCAGCCCGCCGGAGATCTGCCGCTCCGTGCCCGTGGCGACCTCCACCACCCGGATGTCGTCCTCCCAGTAGTCGCTCCGGTTGGAGTAGTAGGCGATGCGGGTCCCGTCCGGCGACCACGCGGGCGCGAAGCGGAAGTCGTCCGCCGCCATGGAGGCGCGCGTGAGCTGCGCCGGCGGAGCGGAACCGTCGGCCGGCACGGTCCAGATGTCCTGGTGGCCAGAACGCCCGCTGTAGAACGCGATGGTGCTGCCGTCCGGCGACGGCCGCGCGGCCCGTTCGTCCGCCGCGTCGTCGGTGATGCGGGTCGGCTCGCTCGACCCCACCGCCGCCCGCCACAGGTCCCCGCCGCGCGCGAAGACGATGCCCGACCCGTCGCCGAACCAGACCGGCGACGAGCCCTCAACCCACGGCGTGGGCACGGGATCCCCGTCCACCGCGACCAGAAAGATGCCCGAGAAGTCCGCCGTGCTCGCGCTGACCGCTACCCACGCGCCGTCGGGCGAGAGCGCGGCCTGACGGGCGCCCCGGTTGCGGGTGAAGATGTTCTCCCAGGTGAGGGTCAGGGCGTCGCCTTCGACGTCCGCGACGGGCGGCGCGCATCCGAGCGGGAGCCAGAGGCCGAGAAGGCAAGCCACGGGAGCCGCGGCCCGGGTCCTGGCTGACGGCTGCATCCGCATCCACGATCTGTCGTCCATCATCGGTCTCCCGGGTTGGTTGCGCCGGATGGGCAACCTACAATACGGGCCGGCGAGCCGCCCGGCATCCGTAGCAGCACCGGACGTTTGACCCATCACCACCCGGGAGAGATCGATGAGCGAGCGCAGCGCGGACGCGATCCGGGGGAGCGATGCCGAAGCCCCCGATGTGACGCTTTCCATCCACATCGAGGCCAGCCCCGAGACCGTCTGGGGCATCCTCACGACGCCGGATCGTTTCTCGGCCTGGATGGGCGGTCAGGCCTCGTTCGAGACCCGGGTCGGGAGCCCATACCGGGCCCTGTTCCCCCAGTACCAGATGGTACTGGCCGGTGAAGTGCTCGACTGCGATGAAGTGAAGCGCAGGTTCGCGCTCTCGTGGGGCATCGAGTCGGGCCCGCAGGCGGACACCATGCCGGCCGCGTCGTCGCGCGTGGAATTCCGGGTGACCGAGGGCCAGGGCGGCGCGCACGCGGATGTGCGTCACAGCGGGTTTCTCAGCGCCCGCACGGCGCGCGAGCACGAGGACGGCTGGCGCTTCCACCTGGGCCGCCTGGCCCTTTCCGCCAACCGGACGGACCTGGCGGCGGGACTGGCGCGCGCGCTGCCCGCGTGGTGGGCCGCATGGAACGAACCGGACGAGGCTGCCCGGCTCAAGTCGCTGCGCGCGTGCTGCGCTCCCGATCTCGAGTTCCGGGACGACTGGGCGGTGTTGCGCGGCATCGAACGCCTCAGCCTGCACATCGCCAACTGCCACCGGTTCATGCCCGGCTGGCGCATCGAGCCCACCGGCGATGTGCGCGTGTGCCGGGGCGAGGCGCTGGTCGGATGGCGCTCCTCGGCTCAGGGGCAGGGGACCCAGGAAGGCTTCAACCACGTGCGCGCCGACTACGACGGCACCATGCGGCGGGTCGCCGGATTCCAGGCCGCGGGCTGACCACGGACTCCGGACCCGCCTGCTCCCGGATCTCCCGGCCCCGGAGGCCGGTGCTCCGCGCGCCCGTCCACAGCGCGGCGGGAAGATTCTCGCGTGTGCGCATCTCCCGCGCTCATCCTAGAATGAGGATCGGAACGCGGCGCCGCGACCGGCGCTCATCCGGTGCGCCGGCGCGGTAATCAGCAACTTCCCGGAGGCGGCCATGCGGCAGGGAATAATCGGCAGGGGAGGGCCTGGTCTCGCAATCCTCGGCGCGGCGGTGGCCCTGGCGGCATCACCTCTTGCGGCCCAGGAGGCGATCGCCTTCTCCACCGAGGAACTCGAGCGCGGGCAGCGGCTCTACCAGGCCCACTGCGGGCGCTGCCACGGTGTCCTCGGGCTGGGTGGCGAGGGACCGGGGCTGGCGGTCAGCCGCCTGCCGCGCGCGCCGGACCACGCAGCGGTCATCGACATCATCCGCGACGGCATCCCGGGCACCGGCATGCCCGGTCTGCGCGACACCATCCTGCCCGACGAGGAGGCCGCCCTGGTCGCCGCCCACGTCATCTCGCTCCGCCAGGCGCAGCTCGTCGAGATCCCCGGCGACCCCGAGCGCGGCCGCGAAGTCTTCGAGACCGCGGGCGTGTGCTACTCGTGCCACATCGTCGAGGGGCGGGGGGTCGGCATCGGTCCCGAACTGACCGGCATCGGTATGCGCCGGGGCCCCGAGTACCTGCGTGCCTCCCTCGTCGACCCCTCGGCGGAGTTGCCGGTCTTCCGCTCGGGGGCGCGCAGCGGGTTCGCCCAGTACCTGCCCCTGCGCGCCGTCACCCGCGACGGCACGGTCTACGAGGGCATGCGCGCCAACGAGGACGCCTTCACCGTCCAGCTCATCACCGGAACGGGCTCGATCGTGTCGCTACGCAAGGCGGACCTGGCGGAGCTCGAGAAGCGCTTCGGGCACTCACTCATGCCGGCAACGGTGAGTCTCTCCAGCGAGGACATCGACAACCTCATCGCATACCTGGCCAGCCTCGGAGGATGAGCATGATCCGGTTCACCCCCCTCGCCCCTGCAGGACATGGAAGAACTCCCCCCGCGACCCTCATCCACGGACTACTGGCCTGCGCGATCATCGTTCCGGGATGCGGGCCGGCCCCGGAAGGCAGCGTCCCTGAAGGCACTCCCGACCAGACCCGGGTTCCCTTCGAGCGCATCGTCAACGCCGACGCCGAACCCCACAACTGGCTGACGTATTCGGGCAACTACGCGTCGCACCGCTACTCCCGGCTGGATCAGATCGACCGCTCCAACGTAGGCGACCTCCGGGTACTGTGGGCCTATCAGATGGACGACGGGATCATCGAGACCACGCCCATCGCCGTGGACGGCATCCTGTACGTCACCGAGCCCCCGAGCACCGTGAGCGCCCTCGACGCGCGCTCCGGGCGCCGGATCTGGACCTGGTCGCCGGAGATGGGACCGGACGTGCTCAACATCGGGTTTCCGGAAGTGAACCGTGGGGTCGCGGTGCTCGACTCGACGGTGTTCGTGGGTACGCTCGACGCACACCTGGTCGCCCTCGACGCGCGCTCCGGCGCCGTTCGCTGGGACGTCGAAGTGGGCGACAACGCGATCGGCTTCTCGCTCACCCTGGCCCCGCTGACGGTCAAGGACAAGGTGATCGTGGGAGTGTCCGGAGCCGAGGCCGGCGTGCGGGGCTACATCGACGCCTACGACGCCGAGACCGGCGAACTGGCGTGGCGCACCTACACCATCCCCGCGCCCGGGGAGCCCGGGAGCGAGACCTGGGGCGGCAACAGCTGGGAGACCGGCGGCGGGTCCACCTGGCTCACCGGCTCCTACGATCCCGAACTCGACCTGCTCTACTGGCCCATCGGCAACCCGGCGCCCGACTGGAACGGCGATGTCCGCCCCGGCGACAACCTGTACACGGACTGTCTGCTCGCCCTCGATCCCGACACCGGGGAAATGATCTGGTACTTCCAGTTCACGCCCCACGACACCCACGACTGGGACGCCAACCAGATCCAGGTGCTGCTGGACGCCGAATGGGAGGGCGAGCCGCGCAAGCTGGTGGTGACCGCGAACCGGAACGCCTTCTACTACGTCCTCGACCGCGAGACCGGGGAGTTCCTCCACGGGCGGGAATACTCGAAGCAGACATGGGCCGAGGGGCTGGACGAGAACGGGCGCCCGATCGTGATTCCGGGCACCGACCCCACCGAGGAGGGCGTGCTCGTCTGGCCCAGCCTGCAGGGCGCGGCGAACTGGTTCAGCCCCAGCTACAGCCCCCGGTCCGGGCTCTTCTATCAGCCCACCCGCATCATGGGCGCCGTCTATTTCAAGGCGGATGTGGAGTACGTGCCCGGACAGCCCTACACGGGCGGCGGCGAGCAGGCGCTGCGGGGCGAGGAAGCCAGCGGAGCCATCAAGGCGCTTGACGCCCTGACCGGCGAACTGGTGTGGGAGTTCCCGCTGCTCTCCCCCCCGTGGTCGGGGGCGATGGCGACCGCGGGCGACCTCGTCTTCGGCGGGGACAACGAGGGCAACATCTTCGCCCTGGACGCGGAGACCGGCGAGCCTCTGTGGAACTTTCAGTCGGGCGGCGCCGTGCGCAGCGGCCCGATGTCCTACGAGGTCGACGGCCGGCAGCGCATCGTGAGCTCGGCCGGCGGCACGCTCTTCGTGTTCGGGCTCGATTAGATCAGTAGATGTCAGTCTAGTTGTCAGTAGACATCAGTAACGCCGTCGAACGCCCTGTCCAGACGGCGGGAGATCGGGTTCAGCAGCTCCCCCGCAGGGGCCGCGAGGGCACGTAGCGCACCAGGCGCATGCGGTTGACCTCGCCCGCGTAGATGTTGCCGCCGAAATCGACCCCCAGGAACTCGATCCCCGGCCCCACGTTCACGTCGTGCTGGGGCACGAAGCAGGTCACCCAGGCCTGCTCGGTCTTGAGGTCGCCGATGCGGATGCCCTTCTCCCAGCCGAAGTTGCTGCGCCACGGGTCGGGCGGCCCGGTGCGCAGGTCGCCCGACAGCCCGTCGCCTGCATACAGGATGTCCTCCCTGTCGATGAAGAGGCCGCTGGGCTTGCCGAAGTGGGTCCAGATGTAGAGCAGATTCCCGTCGTCGTCGAAGACCTGGATGCGGCTGTTGCCGCGGTCGGCGACCAGGACCCGTCCCCGGGAGTCGATCTTGATGTCGTGGGGATCGCTGAAGCGGCCCGGCTCCCGGCTCTCCGAACCCACTCCGCCTCCCACCGCCAGCACGAAACTGCCGTCGCCCGCCAGCTTCACGATGCGGTTGTTGCCGCCCCTGTGGCCATCGGCTACCCAGATGTCCCCTTCCGGTGATATGGCGACGCCCGATGGCCCGTTGAAGTGCGTCTCGTCGTCGCCGTGCACCCCCGCTTCCCCGATGCGCATCACGACTTCTCCCTGACGGGTGAGCTTGAAGACCTGGTGGCCCATCCCCATGCTCTCCCCCAGCGCCCCGCGCGGGTCGCCGTGCGCCCCGCCCTCCGTCACCCACAGGTATCCTTCGTGGTCCAGAGCGAAGCCGTGCGGGAAGGCGAACAGCCCCGCCCCGAAGCTCTCCACCAGGTTTCCCTCCAGATCGAACTTCAGGATCGGGTCGATGTCGGTGCCGGCGCACTGGTTGGCGCCGCAGCGGTCAAGGATCCACAGATGCTCGCCATCCGGGTCCGGGATGACGCCGCTCACAATCCCCAGTGTCCGGCCCCCAGGGAGCTGTTCCCAGCCCAGGGTGGCCCGATACGGGTGCGGGGCGCTGGTCTGGGCGCTGAGCGTCCCGCCGAACCAGCCGGCGGACGCGAGGAGAAGGGACGAAAGGACGCAGCTCGTTCGCTGTGCGTTGCTCATATCGGCGTTCCTCCGGTTTGCGTGGCCTGGGGCGCGATGCTCGGCGGCCATCCCGGGCAATCTATGCAGCCGGCCGTTTATCCGCCGGAACAGGGAAACCATTACGCGCGCGAAGTCGTATCAGAAAGGTCGTCCCGCACCCGATCCCCCTCCAGGACAGCGATGCTGCCGCAAGCGCAAGGCTGGACGCTTCTCCTCTGGACCCTCGTTCTCTCCACATTCGTTGCGGCGCCCGCGTCCCCCCAGACGGCGGACCGCATCTGGGGCCGGGTGCACACAACCGAAGGCGAAGTGCACACCGGCTTCATTCGCTGGGACCGGAAGGAGGCCGGCTGGGGCGACATCCTCGACGGAGCCAGAACGCTTCCCGACGAGAACTACTTCGCCTGGCTGGAAGCCCACGACAGGGAACGCGCAACACGCACCATCGAGCTGCGCGGCCATCGCATCAGCTGGTACGAAGTCGACCCCGATTTTCCGATGCAGGTGCTTTCCGGGGTTCGTTTCGGCCATCTGGATTCGCTGATCGTCCTGGACCCTGACCGCGTCGAGCTTATCCTGCGCTCGGGACGGCGGTACGAGTTGGAGGCCCGGGGCAGCAACCTGGGCTCCTCCCTGCGCCAGGTCGTGGTGGATGAGCCTCGGGGCACGGAGGTCGAACTCGACTGGGACGAACTCGAGCGGGTGGTCTTCTCCGCGCCGCCGCCGGAGGCGGTCCCCGGTGCGCGCCGGCTGCACGGCACCGTCGAGGACCGGAGCGGCAACCGGTTCACCGGAGACCTGGCATGGGACCAGGACGAAGTCCTCGGATCGGACGTGCTGGACGGCGAAGAGATGAGGCGCCCGAACGACCGCGAAATCCGCTTCGAGCGCATTCGGTCGCTTACGCGCATCCCCGGCGGGACGCGGGTCGAACTCTGGGCAGGTGAAACGCTGGAGCTGGGGGGCGGAAACGATGTCGGCGACGGCAACCGCGGTGTTCAGATCGCAGATCCGGAACTCGGGGTTGTGGTGGTCCCCTGGGCACGGCTGGAGCGGGTGCGCTTCCACGAGCCCGCCGGCGGCAGCGGGCAGTACGGACAGTTCGACGGCGGTCGTCTGCTGTTCGGCACCGTCGTGACCCGCGAACAGGAGGAACTCGAAGGTGAACTGCGCTGGGACGCGGACGAAGCCGGGACCTGGGAGATTCTGAACGGCGAGTCCGATGGTGTCAGGTACGACATCGAATTCGGATTCGTCCGCCGCATCGCGCCCCTGGAGGAGGATGGAGCCATCGTCACGCTCGCCGACGGACGCACGCTGGAACTGAGCGAATCCCGCGATGTCGATCCGGATAACAAGGGCGTGATGGTCGCGTCGGATCCGCAGGCCGGGGCCGCGACAGGCGACACGACATGGCGACTCATCCCGTGGGAGGACATCCGGGAGGTCCGCTTTCGAGCAGGTCCGCCGGGTGCGGGACCGGAGAACGAACGATGAACGGGCGAGACGCCGTTCGGAGCCTTGCACGCGCGAGTATGGCCCTGCCGTTGCTTGGCGCCCTCGCTGTCCCGGCATCCGGGCAGGAGACGACCGCCGAACCCGCGCAATTCGCCGATGACGCGTTCGCGGACCCGGCCGCGCGCGCGATCTTCGAGGCCGCCCACGCGAACTGGAAGTCGGTCGAACAGTCGATTCTGCGCTACCAGGCGGTGATCCGGCAGAGGATGGCGGCCAGGATCCGGGCCCCGCTCAAGGACCGCGTCCTCTACCGGGACGAAACCGCTGTGCGCGCCTTCTGGGACCACGAGTACGACGCGGTGGTGCAGGTGCTGGGCGCGAAATCCCAATATCCGGGGCACGCGACGGCGCGCAGCGAAGGCGATGTGGAGTGGCTCGACGACCTCGCCTTCGACGAACCCTTCGACCCCGGTGACGACCGCCTCATGCTGGGATGGTCCGAACCGGATGAGCAACCCGACGACGACTTCTGGATCCAGCATCCGCTGGCGGAGGGTGCCGACAGCCTGTACCGGTACGCGAGCGGGGACACCCTGACCCTTTCGCTCCCCGACGGACGCCGTCTTCGCACCGTGCAGCTCGACGTGGTTCCGCGCGAAGCCGACGTCCATCGCATCGTGGGCACGCTCTGGATCGAGCCGGAGTCCGGCGCGCTGGTCCGGGCGGTCTACCGGCTGAGCCGCGAGTTCGACGCCATCCGCGACCTGGAGGATCTCCAGGAGGAAGAGGAGGAGGGTTCGTTCAGATACGTACCCGGCCTGCTGAAGCCCTGGACCTTCGATCTCTCCATGATCGCCATCGACTACAGCCTCTGGAATTTCGAGGTCTGGCTGCCGCTGTACATGCGGATGGAGGGACTCGCGCGAGCCGGCATCCTCAAGTTCCCGGTCACGTTCGATATTGCGTACGAGATGGAGTCGGTGACGACGCGCCAGGACATCGAGCGGCTCGAGGCGGCCCGGCGGGAAGCTGCGCGGATGGAGGTTGCTCCGCCCGAGGCGGACGAGACCCCGCAACTCGTGGAACGGCACTTCGAGACGCGCGACGAGGCCATGGCGTTCGTCGCCGAGTTGCTGTCGCGGGAGGGTGGCGTCGAGTACGAGAGCGCCGAGGAAGACGACTTCGCGGCGGAGCGGGACGCGTTCATCATCGCGCCTCGAGAACGGAGCCTGGTGGCGACCAGCCCGGAGCTTCCGCCGCCGATCTGGGAGGAAGCCGCGGGATTCCCGTCGGACGAACGGATCGGCGACTACGTGGAGAGCCTCGCCCGTCTCCCGGTGCCCGACGTGCCCGGCGTCCCCTGGTCGCTCGACTGGGGGTGGGGGAGGCCCGGACTGGTGCGCTACAACCGGGTCGAGGGGCTGGCCGGGGGCGTGAACTTCGAGACCACCGTCTCCGCGTCCTACACCCTGGGCGCGACCGCCTTCCTGGGACTCTCCGATCTCGATCCCAGGGCGCGCTTCGACATCGAACGCGAGACCAGCCGGCGCCGGATGACGCTCGGGGTGTACCGCGAACTGGCGTCCGCCAATCCGCACGCCGGAGACCTGGGGTTCGGCAATTCCCTGAACGCCCTGTTCCTGGGACGCGACGAGGGCGAGTACTATCAGGCGCTGGGCGCGGACCTGAGTTGGCGTCCCCCGGCCGACGCGCGGCAGTCCTTCGAGGTCCGGGCCTACGCGGAACGCCATTCGGCGCTGGAGAACAAGGCGGGGTTCGCCCTGTTCCACGTGCTCGCCGACGACTGGGACTTCCGACCCAATCTGGCGGCGGATGAAGGCGAGGAGCTGGGAGCGGAGGTGCGGCTCTCGCCCTGGCGGGGCACCGACCCGTTCCTGACGCAGATCGGGGTCGAACTCTACGGACACGCGGCGCGGCTATGGCCGGCGGGGGCGGGCGACCCGGCAACCTACGGGCGCGCCAGCGTGACGCTGCGGGCAGCCGTACCGCTCGTACTGCGCAGGTGGCGCCTGGGCCTGGAACTGGCGGGCGGGACCACGTTCGGCGAGCCGACGGCGCAACGGTCGTGGTTCCTCGGGGGTACCCGCACCCTGCGCGGTCACGCACCTTCGGTGCTATGGGGCCCGTCGTTCGCACGCGGCCGCGTCGAAGTCGCCCGCACCAGCGACTTCGGTGGCTGGAGCATCTTCACGGACGCGGGATGGGCCAGCCACGTTGGCGGGTACTATTCCGCGGATGCCGACGAAGACGCGATGGACCCGGGTGGATCAGCGGACGGAACGGACCGGCCGCCGACGGACGGCAGGCTTCTCTGGGGGGCAGGGGTCGGCGGCAGTCTCCTCGACGGACTCATCCGCGCAGACGTGTCCTACGGGCTCAACGGGCCTGCCCGGCGGTTCTGGATCGCGTTCTACCTCGACTCGCTGCTCTAGCGGTCCGTGGACGGACTCCCCCCGGCGCCGACGTAGCGGCAGCGGCCCATGTCGCAGCGGATCCCGGTCAGCTCCTGGCTCAGCCTCTTGAGGCGGGCGCGCGCCCGGGGATCGTAGGCCTGGTCGTTGGCCCTGGTGGGCCTGAGCCCGCTGAAGTACTGCCCGCTCTCGTAGTCGTCGGAATCCACGAGCTGCATCACGGCGTCGGCGCCCTCGTCGATGGTCGAACGCGGCTCCACGCCCGCCCGACGCACCATTCCGGTGGGCATGTAGGTGGCCGGATGCAACGAGCCCACCACGATGCCGGTGCCCTCCAGCTCCTCGGCCAGGTCATGCGTGAACATCACCTGGGCCAGCTTGCTCTGCGCGTAGGCGCGCCGGCCGCTGAAGTCCTTCTCGATCATGACGTCGGTGAAGTCGATCGGCGTCTGGGCTCCCGAGGACACGTTCACGATGCGCGCCGGCGCGCTGTCGAGCAGCCGCGGCATGAGCATGTGCGTGAGCAGGAAGGTGGAGAGGTAGTTGACCTGGAACCGATACTCGTGGCCGTCCTCCGTCAGCAGCCTCTCGTCCGGCGCCGACCCGAAGCCGGCGTTGTTGATGAGGAGGTCGAGGCGGTCGTAGTCGGCGAGCAGGGTCTCCGCGAACTGCCGCACATCCGCGAGCGACGCCAAGTCGGCGCGGTAGAAGCGGGCACTGCCCGGCCCTGCCGCGTTGATGGCCTCCACCACCTCCGCCCCCCGCTCCTCGTTGCGCCCGTGCACGATGACGTGATGGCCCCGGGCGCCGAGCCGCAGGGCCAGTTCCCATCCCAGCCCCGACGTCGACCCCGTTACCAGCGCCACCTGCTGATCGGGAGCGGGGACGGCGGGGGCCTGCGCGAGGACATCGCGGGGCAAGACCGCCCAGACGGTCGCCAGCAGGACCGCGGCGAGCAAGCCGCCCCCGTACCGGGAGCTTCTCTTCGCAGGCCCGCGTTCTCCCGCAGACCTTCCCTTGGCCGACTGCTGCCTGATTCTCGTCATGACGTGCTCTCCTTCCCAGGCCGTTTCGTGGACTCGGCAGCAAGTTAGGCCCGGCCTCCCCGGGGCGACAGAGCCCGCTCCGAGGCCATCTCTGCCCGGCGCGCGAAACCGACCGGGACCCGGCGTCGTACGAGCCGCCGATTCTTCGATCGACGAAAGGGCGGGCGTGACCAGGGAGGGGACGGATGAACAGGAGATACATGAGATGCATGCTTGGGCTGTTGCTGGCGGCGGCCCCCGGCGCCGGGATACAGGCCCAAGAACAGGGATCCGGAACATCTTCGGGCGGCGCGCTGGTGGTGCCCGGATGCTGTGGCGCCGAGGATGTGCCGATTCTCCCGGCGGCGCGCGTCGCCGATGCCGACATCTCGGTCGACGGCCTGATGGAGGAGGCTGCCTGGGGCGCGGCTGCCGTCGCCACCGGATTCAGCCAGTTCGAGCCTGACGAGGGCCAGCCCGCGACCCAGCGCACCGAGGCCCGCGTCCTCTACGGAGCCACGGCGCTGTTCGTGTTCATGCGGGCCCACGACACCAGCGCGGACGAGATCGCGAGCCAGCTGACGAGGCGCGACCAGCAGTCGTATTCGGATCTGCTGGGCGTGGTCATCGACTCCTACTTCGACCGGCGCACGGCCTTCCAGTTCACCGTCAACCCCGCCGGCGTGAAGCAGGATGTCTACCGGTTCGAGGACACCAGCGAGGACACGGGGTGGGACGCGGTCTGGGACGTCGCCACCGCGCGCGATGAAGCGGGATGGAGTGCGGAGTTCCGCATCCCCTACTCCCAGCTCCGCTTCCGGGATCGGGAGGAACAGACCTGGGGCATCAACTTCGTGCGCCACCTCGCGCGCCGGGAGGAACTCTCGGCGTGGGCGCCCACCACCCGCGCCGACGGCGGCATCGTGTCGCGCTTCGGGGAGCTGCGCGGGCTGCGGGACCTCGATCCGCCGCGGCGGCTGGAGGTCCTGCCGTACTCGCTGGCCAGCCTGCGGCGCGCGCCCGGGGACGAAGCCAACCCCTTCTATCGGCGTAGCGATGCGCTGGGATCGATCGGCGCCGACGTCAAGTACGGGGTGACTTCCGACATCACCCTCGACGTGACCATCAACCCGGACTTCGGGCAGGTGGAAGCAGATCCCGCCCAGGTGAACCTGACCGCGTTCGAGACGTTCTTCCCCGAGCGTCGACCCTTCTTCGTCGAGGGAGCGGGCATCTTCAATTTCGGCATCGCTCTCGGGGACGGGGACGAAGCCAACGAATCGTTGTTCTACTCCCGCAGGATCGGGCGTGCGCCCCAGGGATGGGCGGATCCGCAAGGTGGGTTCACGGACGCCGACGATCAGACCACGATCCTGGGCGCCTGGAAACTGTCCGGAAAGACGGCCGGCGGGTGGTCGATCGGGGCACTGCACGCATTGACCTCGGAGGAGCGCGCCGATGTCGCGCCGCAAACGGGCGACCCGTTCCAGCGGCCCGTCGAGCCGTTCTCCAACCATGGGGTTCTGAGGCTGCAGAAGGACTTCGCGGAAGGCCGTTCGGCGGTGGGGTTCATCGGCACCACGGTAAACCGGGACGCCGGAGTCGCCGGGGACCTGGGGTTGAGATCCGCCGCCTACACCGGCGGAGTCGATTTCAGGCACCGCTTCGGCGGCGACGCCTGGCAGTTCGAGGGGTACGTCCTCGGCTCCCACGTGCGGGGTTCGCCGGACGCCATCGCTCGAACGCAGCGTTCGCCGGCCCGGTACTACCAGCGTCCCGATGCTGGGCACGTGAGCTACGACGCTGAGCGCACCAGCCTGGGAGGAGGCGCGGCCAACTTCGGGATCATGAAGTTCGCCGGAAGCCCCTGGCGCGTCGGCAGCGGATTCCAGACGCGCACGCCCGGCTTCGAGGTCAACGACATGGGCTACCAGCGCGACGCCGACTACTTCGTGCACTGGATCTGGGGCGGATATCACAATTCCACGCCCCAGGGTCCCTTTCGCAACTGGTTCGTCAACCTCAACGCCTGGAACGTCTGGAACTACGATCGGGATCGTGCCGGGAGCGGAGGCAACGTCAACGTCAATTTCCAGCTCCGGAACTTCTGGTACGGATACGGGGGCGTGAACCAGGAACTGGGAGCCTGGTCCGATGGTCTGCTGCGCGGCGGACCGCTCGTCCGGACGGAAGGGCAGACCAACTTCTGGGCGGGATTCGGCAGCGACGCCCGCAAGCCGGTCAGGATCAACGTCAATTCCTGGGGCAATGTGCGTCCCGAAAGCGATTCGTGGTCCGTCGGCGTTGCGCCGACGCTCAGCGTGCGGCCATCGGGCAGAGCCACCTTCAGCCTCGGCGCCATGCTCAACCGCAATCTCGACGACCGCCAGTGGGTCCGGCGCATCGACACCGACGCGCCCAACTACCTCTTCGGGCGCATCGAACAAACCACGGTGGGGCTGACCGCACGCATGGACTACGCATTCACGCCCAACCTCTCGCTGCAGGTGTACGCCCAGCCCTTCGTCGGCTCCGGCAGCTACAGCGACTTCAAGCGGGTGGCCGACCCGCGTGCGGAGCGATACGCCGACCGCTTCGAAGCCGTGGAGGTGCTCCCCGAGGACAGCCGCTACCTGACCGAACTGGACGGAAGCCCGGTGTCGTTCGGGAATCCGGATTTCAGCTTCAAGCAGTTCCGGTCCAACACCGTACTCAGGTGGGAGTACTCGCCAGGGTCCGTGCTCTATCTCGTCTGGTCGCAGGGCCGCAATCACAGCGCCCGCACCGGACAGTTCGACTTCGACTCGGACCTCGGCGATCTCTTCGGTGTCATGCCCGACAACGTCTTCATGGTTAAGCTCAGTTACTGGCTGTCGCGGTAGCAGGGGCCGGCCGCGAAGCAGGCGGACTCCGCCCGCGGTACCGAACAGCCCGGTAGCGAGGCTGGCGTTGCGGCCTCCAGCACGAATCCGAGCAGGATCCGGCGGGCATGTTCTCGAGAAAGACCGGAGCGGAACTGTTCGCCGATCAGCGGGCCAGGATGGTCGCAAGGCAACTGCGGCGCAGACACATCCGGGACGAGGACGTGCTCGCGGCCATGGGCGAGGTTGCGCGCGAGCATTTCCTTCCCCGGCAGCAGCGCGCCATGGCCTACCAGGACCGCGCTCTTCCGCTGACGGGCGGTCAGACCATGTCCCAGCCCTACATGGTGGCCGCGATGACCGAGGCGCTGGAGCTTTCGGCCGGGCAGCGCGTGCTCGAAATCGGCACCGGCAGCGGGTATCAGACCGCGGTTCTGGCGCGTCTCGCCGAGGAGGTCTTCACCATCGAGCGCCTGCCCGGGCTGGCCGCGGCAGCGCGCGGGCTACTGAGGGATGCGGGGTGCGACAACGTGCGCGTGCGCGTCGGTGACGGCACGCTGGGCTGGCCGGAGGAAGCGCCCTTCGACGCGATCCTGGTGACGGCCGCCGCGCCCGCCGCCCCGCCGACGCTGGAAGCGCAACTCCACCCGGACGGCGGGCGCATGGTCATCCCGGTCGGATCGCGGCGGATTCAGCACCTGGTGCGCATCCGGCGCACGCCCGCCGGAACGACCACGGAACGGCTGATGGAGTGCGCGTTCGTGCCGCTTATGGGAGCGGAGGGCTGGTAGTGACAGTGACCCGCAGCCACATGTACCGGCCATTGAACCCGGCGGGTGCATACTGGCTGTACTTGTTGCCAAGTCCCGTGAAGCGGTTCGGATTCAGTTCCGGATAGGAATCGAGGACGTTGTCCGCGCCGAGGGTTGCCTGGACGTCGCCGCCAAGCCGGTAGCTCAGCGACAGGTCGGCCATCCCGTAGCCACCGAAATCCTCGTCCTCCTCGGAATCGTACCAGCCGCCAAAGTAGTTGAAGCGGGCCACCGCGCTCAGCGGGCCCGCGTTGTGACGAACGGAGATAATGGCGCGGTCGCGAGGCAGGCCGAATTCGTAGTCCCTGATCTCCTTCTCGTCCGCCAGGGGCCCGCCGGGCGTGAACTCTTCCACGATCGTCAGGGTCCGGCTGAGAGCGGCGTCGAGGACGGTGACACCGCCCCCGGCCTCGAAGACGTAGCTGCCCACCGCCTCGCAACCCCGTGTCGAAGTGGTGAAGTCGTTGTTGAAGTAGTTGATGTAGTTCCAGCTGCGGGCCGAGGCCAGGCCATCGGACTCGAGCGTCGCGATCAGATCGTCGCGGACCCGGTCCGGACCGAGGTCGGGCCGGTTGAACTCGATGTCTCTGGAGAGGGCGAGGCGATCCGCGACGCGGATGTCGAAACAGTCGAGAGTGGCCGTTGCCGGCGCCCGGTCCCAGACGAGACCGAGCGACACGTTGCGCGACCGCTCCGGCTCGAGGGAACGGCCCCCGAGCGCCATCCCGACGGGGCTTGAGGGCGCGATCGTCGCAACGATCGACACCTGCCGCTCGTCGCCGGAGCCGGCGTTCTTCGAGGTCGCGTTGATCGCGTTGGCCTGTCCGGGGGTTGGGGCGCGGAAGCCCGTGCTGAAAGTGCCGCGGAGCGCCAGATTCGCATCGAGTTGCGCGCGGCTGGAGAGTTTTCCGTTCGTGGTGGTGCCGAAGTCGCCGTAGTACTCGAAGCGTGCGGCTGCCCCGACGGTCCAACCCTCCCGGAGTTCCGTCTCCGTCTCCAGATAGGCTCCAGCGCTGCTTCGCGCCCACCGCCCCCCGGTGTCGTCGCTGAATCCGGGAAACCCGTTCGAACCTGCCGTGAAGCCCTGGCTCTGAAGGTCCACCGTCCTGCCGTTCCACTCGAACGTGCGGGCCCACGAGTCAGGCTCCCCGCTGCGAATCCGGAACACCTCCCGGCGCCACTCGGCGCCGAAGGCGAAGGTGAGATCGGACCCGCCGGGGCCGTACCCTCGCACCGGGTAGGAGAAGTCCGCGTTGAGGTTCGCCTCGTCCTGGCGGTAGGCGCCGGGATCGAATTCGAAGTCGCCGGGGTTGGCCGGCCCCAGCGCCGCGTTGACTGTGTTGCGGATGACGAAGTCCACGTCGCTCGTGCCCGTGGAGACGCTGAGATCCCACGCGAGCCCCGAATCGGACTCGCTCCGAACCCCCGCCACCGCGGAATAGTCCCGGGTGTTGCCCCCGAAGCGCGGCGTGAAGCCGCCGGGGAAGAACTGGTTCATCACGAAGCAGTCCGGATGATCCCGGTTGAAGTTGGTCGCCAGAAAGGTCCCGTTCCGATAGTAGTCGCCCCGGGGGTCGAGCATCGTCGGACACCCGCCGCTGCCGTCGCCGGTCAAGTCCCCCACCAGACGATGGACGCCCCGCGTGTACACGCCCTCGCGGCTGTCCGGGTTGCGGTAGTAGAAACCGCCTTCGATCTCCTTGCGGGCGTAGTTCCCGAAGGCATAGAGACGGGTGTCGTTCCCGACCGGGACGCCGAGGTTCAGGAAGGTCTTGAGGTCGCCGTCCACGTTCGGGCTTCCCCAGATCTGCGCCGGGTTGGCGACATGGACGTTGCCCGCGGCCTCCAGCGCCGCCGCGTCGTCCCGCTGCACGCTGCGCACCGTCTCGCCCGCCTGGCCGAGTTCGGCACTCAGGTTGAGGAATCCGTCGTCGAAGAGCGGCAGCCCTGCGTTGACCGCGACATGGGTCCGTCTGCCGTCGCCTGCCGCGGTCAGTCCGTACCCGGCCTCGGCCTGAAGCCCGTCGCGATCATCCTTCAGAACGAAGTTCATGACGCCGGCGATGGCATCGGAGCCGTATTGAGCTGCCGCGCCATCCCGCAGCACCTCGACCCGCTGCAGCGCGATCGAGGGGATCACCGACAGGTCCGGTCCCTGCGCACCTTCGGAAGCCTTGGGCACCAGCCAGGCGATGACCGCCCCGCGGTGACGGCGCTTGCCGTTCACGAGCACGAGCGTGTGATCAGCGGCCAGATTGCGGACGTTGGGAGGCCGCACGATGGTCGCTCCGTCCGCGATGGGCTGGGTGTTGACGCTCAAGGTCGGGACGACGGTGCGCAGCAGGTCCAGCAGATCGACCGCTCCCTGGGTCCGCACGGTGGCCCCGCTGACAACGTGCACCGGCGAGTAGGACTCGATTGCGGTTCTGCCGCCGCGCCGCGTGCCGACGACAACGATCTCGGCCAGCTCCATCACCGCCGGCACGGTATCGGGGGCGGGGAGCGTGTCGGGGGGCTCCTGTGCCCGCAGCGCCGGGGCCATGGCCGAAAGGGCCATCCCGAGCAACGGGGTGGCGGCGGGTCCAACCCGGACCGCGCTCATGCAGGCCGCCCTCGGTCGCCCCGAACGACAATCCGGGAATCGGTGCCGGGGGATGTTCTTCCACGCGTTGCCCGGGATCCGAACGCGCGCAACTTCTCCAGAGCCGCCACCTCGGCCTTCGCCAGCTCCCGCCACTTCCCGCGGGCGAGGCCTTTCAGCCGGATCGGGCCGAAGCGCAGGCGCTCGAGTCGCTGGACCGGGTGACCGACCGCCCGGCACATCCGCCGCACCTCCCGTTTGCGTCCCTCCGTCAGGACCAGTTGGAGGACGGCGCACGGCGGATCGCGAGCCAGCACGCGGGCGCGTCTCGCCCGGGCGAGGCCGTCTTCCAGCTTCACCCCGGACACCAGGCGCCTCAGAACGTCGCGCGAAGGCAATCCACCGACCCGCGCCCGGTATTCGCGCTCCACACGGTAGCGGGGATGCGCGAGCATGTTCGCCCCTTCCCCGTCGTTGGTCAGGAGCAGCAACCCCTCCGTGGCCCGGTCCAGCCGACCCACGTGGACCAGGCCGCGCAACGATGCGGGCAGCAGGTCGTAGACGGTGTCGCGGCCCCGATCGTCGTGCCGGGTGGTGAGGAATCCCGCCGGCTTGTTCAGCATCACCCAGCGGACCGGTCCCGGCCGCACGCGCACACCGTCAACGACCACTTCGTCGACTTCCGGGCGCACGCGCGTACCGAGTACGGTGGCCGGCCGGCCGTTCACCCGCACCCGACCCGACACGATCAGCATTTCGGCCCGCCGGCGGGACGCGACGCCCGCACGCGCGATGAACTTCTGCAGCCGCTCGCCTCGGTCCGGCCCGGTGAAGGCCTTCGGTGTCCCGGTCACGCTGCGACCGACCACCGGCCGGCGGTCGATCCCTGGCCGAGCAGTTCCGGGGCGTTCACTCCGCGGCTGCCTGCTCTCCGGCCTCCCTCTCCGCCGGCTCGACTTCGAGCGGCCCCGGCTCCCGGAGCACGACCGGGAGCTCCGCCGGCCGCGGCAACTCGTCGAGCGACTGCAGACCGAAGTGTTCGAGAAAGTGAGCGGTGGTCCCGTAGAGCAGCGGTCTGCCGATCCCCTCTCCGCGCCCGGTGACTTCGATCAGGTCGCGGTCGATGAGGGTGCGGATCACGCCGGCGCAATTCACTCCGCGGATGTACTCCATCTCGATCCTGCCCACAGGCTGGCGGTAGGCGACGATGGCCAGCGTCTCCAGGGCCGGCCTGGAGAGGCGTGCCGGCCGCGGAACCGTGTCGAATCGCTCCAGGTAGGGAGCGAACTCCGGACGGGTCAGCAGCTGATGCCCGCCGGCGATCTCCACCAGCTGGAAGGCCCGTTCGCCATCGTCGTACTCGCGCCGGAGCGCCGCGATGGCCTCGGCGACCACGTCTTCGTCGAGGCTTTCGTCCGCGCGCGCGACCTCCTCCGCGGTCAGCGGGGCGTCGCTCGCGAACAGGATCGCCTCGACCACCTGCGCCGGGTTCACGCGGCGTCCTCGTCGGCGCTCCCGGATTCCACCACCGACGCAGCCCGCCGATAGAGCCAGAGCTCGGCAAAGGGCCGGGTCTGGCGTAGGCGCACCTGTCGGCGGCGGGCGAGTTCGAGCCCGGCCAGCAGCGTCATGACGCCGTGCATGCGCGCGCGCCAGGAACCAATCAGGCGGGAGAACTCGATGCGCCCGACGGCGCGCAGCCGATCGCGGATCAGGGCGATCTTCTCCTCCATCGAGACCAGGCGGGTCTCTACGCGGGGGGGGACATGGGGCCGTGGAAGATCGACCCGGAGCGCGGCCTCCCATACTTCGTCCCACGTCGTGTCCAGCGGGGTGTCACGCGGCGCCGGGCGCGGGCGCGGCGGCACGTAGCCCTTCGCCCAGCGGCGCATCCTGCGCGCCTCCATGATCTCCAGCCGGGACGAGATCTCGCGCACCTGCTCGTACTCCAGCAGGCGCCGGACCAGCTCGGCGCGGGGATCCTCGTCCTCTTCCTCCCTGCGGTGCGGAAGCAGCATGCGCGCCTTGATGCCGATCAGCATTGCCGCCATCTCGACGAACTCCCCGGCGCCCTCGAGTTCCCCCGCCCCGATCCCGCCGACGACCTTCAGGAACTGGTCGGTGATGGTGGCGATGGGGATGTCGAAGATGTCGATGTCCTGCTGCCGGATGAGGTGCAGCAGCAGGTCCAGCGGCCCCTCGAAGCGCTCCAGCGCGACCACGAACAGCTCCCGGCCTTCCCCCGCGCCGGCATCGAAGGGCGTCAGAGCCACAGGTCGATGAAGTCCTGGGCCGCTCCCATGCAAAAACGGACCGGCGCGAGGACGATGGAGAAGAACGGACCCGGGAACAGGAAGAACACGGCGAGGAGGATGAGCATGCCGTAGCGTCCCAGGCGCCGATAGGCGACGCCAAGGCGCGTGGGCAGCAGGTGGTAGAGGACGTGCGACCCGTCGAGGGGCGGGATGGGCACCAGGTTGAAGAAGGCGAGGACCAGGTTGATCAGGATGCCCAGTTCCGCGATGCGCACCGCCACGTCCATCGGCCCGGCCAGCGCCCCGCCGCTCAACTGAGCGGTCTTCACCAGCAGGGCGGCAAGCAGGGTGAACCCGATCGCCAGGATCAGGTTGGCCGCGATGCCGGCCAGCGACACGCGGATGTCCCCGCGCCGGTAGTCATGATACTTGCGGGGGTTGACGGGCACCGGCTTCGCCCAGCCGAAGAGGAACCCCGCGTTCATGAAGTAGAGGCCGAGCGGCACCAGGATCGACCCGATGAGATCGATGTGCGGAAGCGGGTTGAGGGTGATGCGCCCGAGCATGTAGGCGGTGTCGTCGCCTTCGCGCAACGCGACCCAGGCGTGCGCGACTTCGTGGACGATGATCGAGACGAGGAGGACGGGAATCAGCAGGAGAATGTCCATGGCACCCGGAAGCTACCGGCGGCCGCACCCGCCCGCTACCCGGCAGGCTCCCGTCGGACGACCTGCGGCAACGGCGCGGATTTCGCTGGAACCGGTTGATTCCCGGGATGGAATTGCGTATCCTCCGCAGCTTGCAGTTGAAGGACCGCACGATCCGGGGAACGGGATGCCGAACGTCAAGAGCGCGATAAAGCGGATGAACAAGAGCCGGGAGCAGAATGCCCGCAACCGCGCGAAGCGCTCCCGTCTGCGCACGGCGCTCAAGAAAGTGCGCGAAGCCACCGATGCCGAGACCGCCCAGACCCGGTTTCGCGAAGCTCAGGTTCTGCTGGATCGCGCCGCATCTTCCCGCCTGCTGCACCCGAACGCCGTCGCCCGCGCGAAGAGCGCGCTGGCGCGTCGGGTGAACTCCCTGGGTTGAGGTAGGCCCGCCGGGCTGAAACAACCTCGGCCGCAAGGTTCGCCAGGGCACGGGCCGACGTCGCGTCGGAGCCCGCCCGCACCGGGCTTTCTTGCTCCACCACCGCCGCGTCCCAAGCTTTCCCGTGCACTTGTTGTCGGCGATGGCGGCCGCACCACGCCGCCGGCCACCCGCGTCGCCGATCCGCCCCGGAGCGCGCCATGACGACTTCGCCCACCGCGCGGGACCGCGCCACACGCATTCCTCCCGCCGCTGCCCACGGCTTCTCCCTGGCCACCGCGGTCGTCTTCGGTCTCCTGTTCGCGACCTCGGCAGCCGCGCAGCAGGAGTGGCGGCACTACGGAGGCAACCCCGCCGAAACCCGCTACAGCACGCTCGACCAGATCGATGCCGGCAACGTCGCCGGCCTCGAGGTCGCGTGGAGCTGGGAGATTCCCAAGACCGGCGCGCGGATCGAGGCCACGCCTCTGATCGCCGACGGCATCCTCTACGCGACGGGCCCGTTCAGCATGGTCTTCGCGCTGGATGCCGCCACGGGCGACGAGATCTGGCGCTGGGATCCCGGCATTCCGACCGAGGACCGCGGCGGCCCGCGGACCTGCTGCGGCGACGTCAACCGGGGCGCCGCGCTGCACGGCGACAAGGTCATCGCGGGGCTGCTGGACGGGCGGCTGGTTGCGCTCAACCGGGCGGACGGATCGCTGGCGTGGTCGACGCAGACCACCCCTCCCGGGTCCGACTATTCCGTAACGGGCGCGCCGCGGGTCATGGGCGACATCGTGGTCATCGGCAACGCCGGCGCGGAGTACGGGGTGCGCGGCTACGTCACCGCCTACGATGCCGGCACGGGGGAGCAGCTGTGGCGGACCTACACCGTCCCCGGCAACCCGGCACTCGGGTTCGAGAGCGACGCCATGCGCGCCGCGGCGGAGACCTGGACGGGGGAGTGGTGGATCGTCGGCGGCGGCGGCACCGTTTGGGACGGAATGGCCGCCGACCCCGAGGCCAGCCTCCTGTACATCGGCACCGGCAACGGATCGCCCTGGAGCCGCGACAACCGCAGCCCCGGCGGCGGCGACAACCTCTACCTCTCCTCGATTCTCGCCCTCGACCCCGCGGACGGCGCACTCCGCTGGCACTACCAGACCACGCCGGGCGACGACTGGGACTACACCGCCACCCAGCCGCTCATGCTGCTGGACCTCACCATCGACGGCCGCGACCGCGAGGTCATCCTCCAGGCGCCCAAGAACGGCTTCTTCTACGTCATCGACCGGCATACCGGCGAGCTCATCTCCGCCGAAGCCTTCGCCGACGACCTCACCTGGGCCACTCACGTCGACCTGGAGACGGGCCGTCCGGTGGAGACGCCGGAGGCGCGCTACGGGAAGACCGGCGCGGTGTGGCTGTCGCCAAGCCCCAGCGGCGCGCACAACTGGCCTCCCATGTCGTGGAATCCGGAGACCGGCCTCGTCTATCTCCCCGCCAGGAACAACGTGTCGTTCTTCGAGAAGGAGGAGGGCTTCGAGTACACCGCAGGCGTCTGGAACACCGGCACCGTGCGTGGCGCCGACGCCGGTCCCCGTCCCGAGCGGCCGCCGCTCAAGGGCCCCTCGAACCTGCTGCTGGCCTGGGATCCCGCGGAGAACCGGGAAGTCTGGCGCGTGCCCGCGGAGGGAGGTCACGGCGGCACGCTCTCCACCGGCGGCGGCCTGGTGTTCTGGGGCACCGGCTCGCGGCTGGTCGCACTCGACGCGCGCGACGGGCGGGCACTCTGGGGAGCGGAACTGGACGGGAGTCCCGGCTCTCCGGTGACCTACTCCGCGGGCGGGCGGCAGTACGTGGTGGTCGGCTCCGGACAGTCGAGCGGGAGGAGCCTCCCGCGGATGCGGGCGTTCGCGCTGCCTGAAGGGCCTACCCGTTAGCCTCCTCCCTCCAGACGATCTCCCCGCCGACGACGGTCATCACCGCCTTCCCGGTCAGCTCGTAGTCGGCAAACGGGGTGTTGCGGCTCTTTGAAAGAAAGCGCGACGGGTCCACGGCCCATGTGCGGGCGGGGTCGATGAGGGTCACGTCGGCCACGCTTCCCGGGACCAGGGTTCCGCCCGGGAGGTTGAAGGCGCGCGCGGGTGAGGGGCTCATGCGCTCGATGGCGGTGGGCAGGTCGATGACGCCCTCGCCAACCACATGCGTGAGCACGAGCCCGACCGCGGTCTCCAGCCCCACGATGCCGAAGGGCGCGTCGTCGAAGGCGGACTCCTTCTCGTCGTAGTGGTGGGGGGCGTGGTCGGTCGCGATCACGTCCAGGGTGCCGTCGGCGAGGCCCGCGCGCACGGCGGCCACGTCGGCGTCGGTGCGGAGCGGCGGGTTCATCTTGGCGTCGGTGCGGTACCCCTCCACCGCCGCCTCGGTGAGGATGAGGTGGTGCGGGGACGCCTCTGCGGTGGCGCGCACTCCGCGCGCCTTCGCCTGCCGGATCGCCTCAACCCCCCAGGCAGTGGAGACGTGCTGGAGGTGGATGCGCCCGCCCGTGAGCTCGGCGAGCAGCAGGTCGCGCACGATGTGAATGTCCTCGGATGCGTTGGGCTTGCCCACCAGGCCGAGGCGCGCGGACACCAGTCCCTCGTTCATGCTGCCGTCACGCGAGAGCCCCAGGTCCTCAGGGTGGTCGGCCACCGGAATGCCGAACGGCAGGGCGTACTCGAGCGCGAGCCGCATCAGCCCGGAGTCCATGACCGGATGGCCGTCGTCGGTGATGCCGACCGCGCCCGCCGCCACCATCTCCCCGACCTCCGCCAGCTTCTTTCCCTCCTGACGGACGGAGATGGCGCCCAGCGGGTAGACGCGCGCGCCTCCCGCCCGCCTTCCTTCCGCCACCACGAAGCCCACCGAGGCGGGGTCGTCGATGGGCGGGCTGGTGTTGGGCATGGCGCACACGGAGGTGAAGCCGCCCGCGGCCGCGGCGCGCGCGCCGGTGGCGATCGTCTCCTTGTGCTCCCCGCCCGGCTCGCGCAGGTGCACGTGCACGTCGATGAGACCGGGCGCGACCACCAGCCCGCGCGCCTCCACAACCTCCGCGTCATCCGGGCCCTCCACCTCGCCACCGCACTCGGCCACCCGCCCGTCGACCAGGAGCAGGTCGCCGGTGGCGTCCACCCCGGCGGCCGGGTCGATGATCCTGCCTCCGCGAAACCACAGCGGGCGCGGGCTCACGCGACCTCCTCGGCCTTTGCCGCCTCGGCCTTCTCGGGCCGGCCGCCCGCCAGCAGGTAGAGCACGGCCATGCGCACCGCCACCCCGTTGGTGACCTGCTGCAGGATCACCGAGTGGGGCCCGTCGGCCACGTCGCTGTCGATCTCCACCCCCCGGTTCATGGGACCCGGGTGCAGGATGAGGAGCGGTTCGGGCGCCGCCGCCAGCCGTGCGCGCGAGACCCCCCAGATGCGGTTGTATTCGCGCAGGCTGGGCACGAAGCCGGCTTCCATGCGCTCGAGCTGGAGGCGCAGCACGTTCAGGGCGTGGGCCCACTCGATCGCCTCCTCCAGGCGATGGAAGATGCGCACCCCGAGTGCGCGCATGTGCGGCGGAATCAGCGTCGGGGGACCGCACACGCCAACCTCGGCGCCCAGCGTCAGCAGCCCGAAGATGTTGGAGCGGGCGACCCGCGAGTGGCGCACGTCGCCCACGATGCACACCCGCCGGCCGGCGATGGCGCCCAGGTGGTCCCGGAGCGTAAGCATGTCCAGCAGCGCCTGGGTGGGGTGCTCGTGCGCGCCGTCCCCCGCGTTGATCACGCTGGAGGGAATGCGCTCCGCGAGGAAGCGTGCCGCTCCCGACGCCCAGTGCCGCATCACCACCATGTCGATCTTCATGGCCTCCAGGTTGCGCGCGGTGTCCACCAGCGTCTCTCCCTTCGCCACCGAAGAGCGGCTCGCGCCGATGTTGACGGTATCCGCCGCGAGGCGCTTCTCCGCGAACTCGAAGGAGATGCGCGTACGCGTGGAGGCCTCGAAGAAGAGGTTGACGATGGTGATGCCGCGGAGCGTGGGAACCTTCTTGATGCGCCGCTCGGAGATCTCCTTGAACGGCTCCGCGGTGTCGAGGATGCTGGTGATCTGCCGGGCGCTGAGATGTTCGATGCCGACGAGGTCCTTGCCCAGCGCCGGAGCGGCGGCGGCGGAAGGGCTCACGCAGCCTCCGGCGATGTCGTCACGACATCCACGCCGAGCACCCCGTCGATGTCCGGCACGAGGACGTCGACCCGCTGATGCGGCAGCACCGTCACCGCCCGGCCCACGATGTCGGGCTGGATGGGCAGTTCGCGGCCCGCGCGGTCCACGAGAGCGCAATAGTAGATGCGGGACGCGCGCCCCCAGTCCATCAGCTCGTTCATGGCCGCGCGAGCGGTGCGTCCGGTGAAGATGACGTCGTCCACGACGACCACGGTGCGGTTGTCGATGCCCCCCGGGGGCAGCTTCGACTCACCGATCACCGGCCTGGGCCCGATCGCCATGAGGTCGTCGCGGTAGAGCGTGATGTCGATGGAGCCCCGGGGCACGCGGACTCCGGCCGCGCGCTCGATCTCGTCCTGCAGCAGGCCCGCGATCTGGACACCGCGCCGGTGGATCCCCATCAGCGCGAGGCGCTCCGTTCCCTCGTTGCGCTCGAGGATCTCGCGCGCCATTCGGGCGATGGCTCGTCCCACCGCGTCTTCTCGCATGATCGGGATGCGGAACTGATCGGGCATGGTCAGTTGTTGCGGGCGCCCGCGTCGATCCACTGCCTGATCACGGCGATCTCTTCGGCGTCCAGGGGCAGCCTGCCGATCGGCATTTGTCCGCCGACGATGCCCGGGCGCCCGTCCATCTTGTGGATCAGATAGCTGTTCTCCGCGTCACCCGGTGTCACGAGGCTGAGCTCCACCTGGATGCTGGGCACGTTCACCAAGTTGGCGAAGGAGCGGCCCGCCGAGAGGTCGAGGTCGGCTTCCGCGAGGGACGGGCCATGGTGACCCGCACAGGACGGAGTGAACACGTGGGTCTGGATACTCGACAGCGTCGGCATCAGCGTGTCGGTTTCCTCGGGCGCGGTGCCGGAATCGGCTCGGCAGGCCGTGGCGACCAGGAGGATGGCAACGAGGTGAAGCAGGGGCCGCGAGCCGTGGCGTCTGGTGATCATGTTGAGCAATGTGGGCCGTCCTGTTCCGTCGGGGGATCGCGGGGCCAACATACCGGAAGCTGCGGGCCGCCTGCAACGCTCCTCGCCCTCGGAATCGCCACACCGCGACCGCGGGTGCCCCCCCTGGCGGGACCCGGCTTGCCGCCGCCCTGCGCGCATGGCGTCCCGGTCGCCGTGCGTCGCGTGCCGCGATACCTTGCCAGCGGCTGTCCCCGACAGCTGCGCGCGGGTCTCAGGGCGTCCGCGCCCGTTCATCTCCCAATCCCTTCCGAGGACTCCCGATGCGGCGCACACCGTTCGCTCTCCTGCTCGTCCTGTCCATCCTGACTTCCGCCGCCGGCAATCTCGTGGCCCAGGAGGTCGAAGAGCACCCGGCCGTCGTCATGGGAGGATTGCCGTTCGCACTCACGCTGGGCGGCGCGCCCGACGAATCGACCTGGTTCGAGGTCCGGACCGCCGACGGCACCCTGCTTCGCTCCGGAGCCGTCGACGCCGACCAGTCGCTGGCGGTGCCCGACCTGGTCGTGGAGTCGCGGGCGGACCTGCCCCTGGAGGTGCGCGTGGGAGGGGCGACCGAAACCGTCGAGCCCCACTACGCGCCCGCATGGTATTCCATCGTGCCGCCGCTGGTGGCGATCCTGCTCGCGCTGATCTTTCGCGAGGTGCTGGCAGCGCTGTTCGCGGGGGTGTGGCTGGGTGCGCTGGCGGTGGCGGGCTTCAACCCCCTGCTCGCCACCTGGCGCACGGTCGATACCTTCATCGTCCCCGCGCTGGCCGACGACTCGGGCCAGACGCAGATCGTGGTGTTCTCGCTCCTGCTTGGCGGGATGGTGGGCATCATCGCCCGCAACGGGGGCACCCTCGGCATCGTGGAGGCGGTGTCGCCGGTCGCCACCACTCCGCGCCGGGGCAAGCTCGCCACCTGGCTCGCGGGGTTGACTATCTTCTTCGACGACTACGCCAACACCCTGATCGTGGGCACGACCATGCGGCCCATCACGGACCGGCTCCGCATCTCCCGGGAGAAGCTGGCGTATCTGGTCGACTCAACGGCGGCCCCGGTGGCCGCCATCGTCCCGATCTCGACATGGGTCGGCTACGAGATCTCGCTCATCGACCAGGGGCTGCAGCTCGCGGCGGAGCAGCACGCGTCCACGAACCCGGAGCTTGCCGCGTCGCTCACGTCGTCGAGCGCCTTCGCCGTGTTCCTCAACACCATCCCGTACCTCTTCTATCCGCTGTTGGCGCTGGTCTTCGTGGCGCTGGTGAGCTACACCAACCGGGACTTGGGCGAGATGGCCACGGCAGAGCGGCGCGCCGCCCGGGGCGGGGGCCTCACCCGCCCGGGATCGACCCCGGTCACCGACACGACGGACACGCTGCTGCAACCGGTGGATGGCGCTCCGCGACGGTGGTGGAACGCGGCCCTTCCGGTGATCGCCGTCGTCCTCACCGTGCTGATCGGGTTGTACGTGTCCGGGAGCGCGGCGACGGGTCCGGGAGCATCCCTGATGGACGTCCTGGGGCAGGCGGATCCCTATGCCACCCTGCTGTGGGGTTCGCTGGCCGGGTGCCTGGTGGCCATGGCGCTCTCACTCTCGCAGCGCATCCTCACCCTCCAGGAGACCCTGTCTTCGCTGGTCGCGGGGATGAAGGCGATGATGACCGCGATGCTGGTCCTGGTCTTCGCCTGGTCGCTGGGGGCGATCACGGGGGAGATCGGGACCGCGGACTTCCTGGCCCGTATCCTCGGGGATGCGATTCCCTTCGAGCTGATTCCCGTGCTGGTGTTCGCCACCGCAGCGGCCATGGCGTTCGCAACCGGCACCTCGTTTGCGACGATGGCCATCCTGATCCCACTGGTGATCCCGCTGACCATCACCCTCGGGGGCAGCGTCGGCTTCGACGGAGGCAGCGCGGAGGTCATCCTGCTCGGGGCAACCGGATCGGTGCTGGCGGGCGCCATCTTCGGAGACCACTGCTCGCCCATCTCCGACACGACCGTCTTGTCTTCCACCGCATCCGGCTGCGACCACATCGATCACGTGCGCACGCAGTTGCCCTACGCGCTGCTGGTTGGCGTGGTGGGCATGGCGCTCGGAAACATCGGCACCGCGTACGGCCTGCCCCCGTGGCTGGCGCTGTTGCTCGGGGTGGTCGTTCTGTGGGCCGTCCTGCGCTTCCGGGGAACGTCGACCGACGCGGAGGCGACGGGCTAGCCGGCGCGCCCCGCCGGCGCGCGCACTCCGCCGCTAGCGGCGCGCCCTGAAGAACGACCGCAGCAGCTCCCCGGAGGGCTCCGCCAGCACGCCTCCCGTCAGCTCGACCGAGTGGTTGAGACGCGGATCCTGGACCAGGTTCTCCAGGCTGCCCGCCATCCCCGCCTTGGGGTCGGGGGCTCCGAAGACGAGGCGCGTGACGCGCGCGAGGACGATGGCGCCGGCGCACAGGGCGCAGGGCTCGAGGGTCACGAAGAGTGTGGCGCCCGGCAGGATCCGGAGCCCGAGCCTGCGGGCGGCCGCGCGCAACACCACGACTTCCGCGTGCGCGGTGGGATCCGCATCGGCGCGCGTCCGGTTATGCCCCTCGGCGACGACGCGCCCCTCCAGCACCAGCACGGCCCCCACGGGAACTTCGGAACGGGCTTCCGCGAGCCGGGCCATCTCCAGGGCGCGAGCCATGAAGGCCTGATCCCCGGGCCGGGAGGTATCCGGCCCCCGTGCAGCGTTGGCAGCCCCCGGACTGCTAGCCGTGCTGCGGGTCACGCCTCCCGCGTCCCTCGTGGGCATCTGCGATTCGCCGGGAACTTCGGCGCCAGCGGCGGCTTGAGGGAGTGTCGCCGGATGCGGCCGGGTCGGGGCCCTCTCCCACCTGCCGCAGGAACGCCGTCACCCTGCCGGCCA
Source organism: Longimicrobiales bacterium (assembly GCA_965221785.1). Lineage (GTDB taxonomy): Bacteria > Gemmatimonadota > Gemmatimonadetes > Longimicrobiales > Gaopeijiaceae > BD2-11. The sequence goes on along the minus strand of CBDCSR010000003.1, from coordinate 1,515,260 downwards.
CGGCCAGGGCCTCCAGGCGCATCGCGGGAATCGCGGCGGCCTCCGACGAACCGGGATGCAGGAGATCCCCGGCCCGGTCGTAGCGATAGAAGCCCGCCCCGTCGGCCAGATGCACGGCCAGGATGTCGCCATCCCGAACCTCGTGGGCGAGGACGGGCTGCACCAGCAGGAGATCGCCGTCCTCGTATCCCAGCGCGCCCGCTTCGTCGCCGGAAACCCTGACGAAGAACGATCCCGCCGCACCCGCCAGGCGGCGGTCGATGGCGTAGGACTGCGGTGAGTCCTCCTCGTGCCTACCCTCGCGCAGGTGTGCGATCCGCGTGTAGCGGGGCACCGAGCGCGTCTCCGCGTCAAGGTCCAAGCCCACGATGCGCGCACCCCTCGAGCGGGACGGGTCGCGCTCCAGGTACCCCTTTGTGGCGAGCGACTTGAGGTGTTCGGATACGGTCTTGGTGCTCTTGATGCCGAATCTCGCCCCGATCTCGCGGACCGACGGTTGATAGGTGTGCCGGCGCAGATAGGACTCCATGTAGTCCAGTATGCGGCGCTCGATCTCGTTTGGAGGTGGGAGCATGGACAGTGTTTCGGCGGGCCCGTCGATTCCGTTGGCTGGTCCGCCGACCGACTCCGCGGCAGACGGGAAAGGGAGAAATACTAGGCCGGACGGTGGTGGAGAGCAAGCAAGGAATCCCGTATTCCCATGGCCGCGCCCGCGCCTTCCCGCCACCTTGCCCGTGGTGCCTCGATCGGCAACCCTTCGATGGGATCCGATCGTCGAAATGTCCAGGTGCAAGATCATTCCCGCGTACCGTGGGGTACACTCTGCGATGGCCTTGTCGGCACTCCGCATCGCGCGGGCAACGGCCCCTGGAGCCAGCGAACTGAAGGGATTCAGCCCATGAGCTTTTCGAAGACGACGCTGGGAGTTACAACCGTTGCGATCATCGTGGCGCTGCTCGGCGGGGGGATCTACCTGAGGCTTCGCCCCACTCCCGAGGAAGAAGAGGCCGCAACCCCTGCCGAGGCGCCGACGCTCGAGGTGCCGGAGGCCTCGCTGGAGAGCTTCGCCCGGCGTGCGCAACCGGTCAACGGGGCGCGGGTGCAGCGCGATACGCTCTGGATCCGGATCACGGCGTCGGGAGGCGCGGCCGCGTTCCGGCGCGCCACTCTCTCGGCTCGCGTTGCCGGCCAGGTGCGGGAGGTCGCGGTTCGGGAAAACGATCCTGTCGATTCCGAGGCCTTCCTCATCCAGATCGACACCACCGAGTACGCGCTGGCGCTGGCGCGGGCCAACAGCAGTCTCACCGGGGCCCAGGCCGACTACGAACAGATCGTCCTCTTCGACGACGAGATCGCCGATCCCGAGGTACGGGCGGAGCGGGCGCGGGTGGCTCGCTCGCGCAGTGGTCTGGACGAGGCCACGGTGAACGTTCGCCAGGCGGAGCTGGAGCTGTCGTGGACGCGCATCGGCGCGCCCTTTGCCGGCCGGGTCGCCGACCTTCGGGTCGTGCCGGGCCAGTTCGTGGCCCAAGCCGAGGAATTGGTCACCATCGTGGAACTGGACCCCATCAAGGTCGAAGCCCAAGTGCTGGAGGGCGAGATCGGACTCCTCGAGGAGGGCCGGCGCGCCACCATGACCTTCGCCGCTTTCCCGGGCGAGACCTTCACCGGCACGGTGGAGACCATCAACCCGGTCATCGACCTCGAAACCCGCTCGGCGCGCGTGACCGTGCTGCTCTCAAACCCCGGCGGCAGGATCAAGCCGGGGATGTACGCCAGCGTCTCGCTGGACGCGCAGCACTTCACCGAGCGCATCCTGGTCCCGCGCTCGGCGGTGCTGGAGCGCGACCGGCGCACCATGCTCTTCGTCTTCAATGAGGAGGAGGGGGAAATCGGCCGCACCGAGTGGCGCTACGTCACCACCGGGCTGGAGAACGACCGGGTGGTGGAGATTGTGGAGAACCCGGAGACCTCCATGGTCGATCCCGGGGAGATCGTGCTCGTGGACGGCCACCATTTCCTCGGGCACGACGCGGCGGTCCAGCTCGCCGAGGAGGACATGCCGGCGGGTGCCGGGTCTTCCGCGGGATCGGGACGATGAGGGGCCGGGGGGTGGTGTTTCGGAGCTGCGTCGTCGCGGTAGTGCTCGCCGCGGCTCCGCTTGAAGCGCAGGCGCCGCGCGTCCTTTCGCTGGAAGAGGCGCTCGAACTGGCGAGACAGAACAATCCCCTGCTGCGCCAAGCCATCAACGAGCTGGCACTGACGCCGGCGGGGATGCGGGCGGCGTGGGGGGCCTTCCTGCCGAGGCTCGACCTGACGATGGGCACCAACGTCAATGCCAATCGGCGTTTGCAGGCGGAGGATAATTTCGGCAACCCCATCGTCAATCCCAACGTGGAGTGGGTAACCGTCTCCAGTTCGAGCCAGAACATCTCGGCCGGCTTCCGCCTCTTCGAGGGTGGCAGGCGCTTCCATCAGCGCGGGGTGGAGCGCGCGCAGGGCATCGCGCGCGAGCGCGGGGTCGAGGCGGAGATGACCGCCACCTGGGGGCGCGTCGCAACGAGCTTCTACGAAACCGTGCGGCAGTCGGACCTGCTCGAACTGGAGATGGCGCTCCTCGAGGGCAAGCGGCTGGACCTGGAGAGTACGACAAGGCTGTTCGAACTCGCCGTGGGAAGCCGGGTCGACGTCCTGGCCGCCGAACTGGAGGTCCAGCGGCAGGAGCGGGCGGTTCGCCTGGCGGACAACGAGCACGCCAAGGCCGTGCTGGCTCTGCGCGCTGAGATCGTCGCGCAGGACATGGGCGAATTCACCACCCGCGGCACCGCTCCGGAGCCGTTCGATCCGGCCGCACTGGACGAGGTCGCGCTCATCGGCAGGGCACTGGACCAGAGCCCTCTGATCCTGCAGAACCGTGCGCAGGTGGATGTGAGCCGGGCATCGCTGAGCGCCGTCCGCAGCGCGCGCCTGCCGACGATCAGCCTGAGCACCGGTTTCTACCAGAGCGGCAACGCTCTGGAATACGGGGCCACCTTCCAACCCTTCTCCAGCGACTCCCGCTACGCCAGTGCCAGTCTGTCCCTGTCCCTGCCCGTGTTCACGGGTTTTTCTGCCGAGCGCGATATTGCTGACGCTCAGGTTCAGTTGGCCAACGCCGAGGAAGGGGTGCGTCAGACCCGTCTGGAGATCGAGCGGGACGTGCGCTCCCGCCTTATCGACCTGCGCGGCGCCTGGGACAGCTACCGGCTGGCGGAACGGTCGAGCGAAATCGCGGAAGAGCGCCTCAGGCTGGCGCGGGAGGGGTACCGCCTGACGACGGTCACCTTCGCCGACCTGCAACTCGCGATCGAGGGAGCGGCCAACGAGCGGCGTACCGCGATCAACGCCCGGTACGACTTCATCGCCGCCCGCATCGAGCTCGAGCAGGTCGTGGGCGGGCCCCTCGACGGCGGCACACCGCTCCCCTGACGCATGTCGATTCCCCGCATCTCGACGCGGCGGCCCGTCGCCGTGGCCATGCTCTTCCTGGCCATCTCCCTGCTTGGCGTCATCTCCTTCCTGCGCCTGCCCATCGACCTTCTACCCGACGTGAGCTACCCGCGCCTGGTTGTCTACACAACCTATCCGGACGTGGCGCCCGCAGAGGTCGAACGCCTCATCACCGAGATGGTGGAAGCCCAGGGGGCGGCGGTGCCGGGGGTCGAGAGGGTGACGTCGGTATCGCGCGACGGGGTGAGCCTGGTGACGCTGCGCTTCGCCTGGGGCACGGACATGGACTTCGCCATGCTCAACGTGCGCGAGCGGGTCGACAACATCCGCGAGTTCCTTCCCGAGACGGCGGAGCGGCCGCGCATCCTGCGCATCGATCCCGAGTCCGAACCCATCATGGTGCTGTCCGTCGCCGGAGGCGCCGACCTGTGGGCGACCAAGGACTTCGTGGAAACGGTGTTCCGGCGGCGGCTGGAGCAACTGGACGGGGTGGCGCAGGCGGCGGTTACGGGGGGACTGGACCGCGAGATCCAGGTGGAGGTGGATCCCGACCTGCTCCTCTCGTACGGGCTCGAGATGGAGGAAGTGGCGGTCGCCCTCGATCGGGCCAACTTCTCCGCCCCGGGAGGTTCCATCCTGCGCGGGCGATACCGCTACCCGCTCCGCACCCTGGGCGAGTTCCAGACCGTGGACCAGATCGGGCAGGTGGTGGTGGGACGCCAGCAGACCGAGACGGGCGGGCAGGAGGAGGAGGAGCAGGAGGGCAGCTTTCGCCTGGTGCGCCTGGATGACGTGGCCCGGGTGGTGGACGGATTCGCCGACCGCGAGTCCATCGCCCGCTACAACGGCGCAGAGGCCGTGGGACTGCTGGTGTACAAGGAGTCCGGCGCCAACACGGTGGCGGTGGCCGACCAGATCCAGGAGGCGCTCGGAATCCTGGCGGTCGAGTTCCCGGACATCACGGTAGACATCGCCTACTCGCAGGCGGGGTTCATCTCCGACTCCATCAGCAACGTCGTGCAAGCCCTGGTGTTCGGGGGCATGCTGGCGTTCCTGGTGCTTTTTTTCTTCCTGCGCGACCCGCGCTACCCGTTCGCCATCGCGCTCGCGATTCCGATCTCGGTGGTGGGCGCGTTCGCGCTGATGGAGGCGTTCGGGGTTTCGCTGAACATCATGAGCCTCGGGGGGATGGCGCTCGGGGTGGGGATGCTGGTCGACAACTCCATCATCGTGCTCGAGAACATCTTCCGGCACCGGGAGGCGGGCATCCCGTCGGCGGAGGCTTCCGCCCTCGGAGGCGAGGAGGTCCAGGGCGCGATCACGGCCTCGACCCTCACGACCATCTCGGTGTTCGGGCCGATCATCTACATCGAGGGGGTGGCGGGCGAGCTGTTCGGCGACCTGTCGCTCGCGGTGGCCTTCTCCCTGCTGGCCAGCCTGCTGGTGGCGCTGACCCTGCTGCCGGGGATGGCGGCGCGCTTCGTGGACCGGGCGCGGGCGCGCGAACGAGCCGAGCGGGTCCCGCCGGCGCTCCGGCGGGGGGTGCTGGCGAGGATCGGGCGGGCGTTTCTGTGGGTCGTGGTGCTTCCCTTCCGGCTGATCGCGGGAGCCGTCGCGCTGGCGCGCGCGCTGGTGGGCTTCTGGTGGGAGGGGCTGGCCGGGGCGTGCAGCCGCCTGTTCGGGCCGCTGCTCGCCGCCTTCGACCGCGGGTTCCAGCGTTTCGCCGACCGTTATCACCGACTCCTCGAAATGTCACTCGATCACCGCTGGCGGGTGCTGGCGGTTTCCGCCGCCGCCCTGGCCGCCACGCTGGCGCTCGGGCTGGCCCTGGATCGAGATCTGCTGCCCGACGTCGACCAGGGCGGGTTCCGGGTGCGTCTCGAGCTGCCGGAGGGAACCGGGCTGGCCGCGACCGCGCTGGCCGTGGAGGAGATCGAAGGGGCTCTTCGCGACGATCCCGGCGTCGAGACCGTCTTCTCCCGCGTGGGCGAGGACGTCCGCTCCTACATGGAGAGCGAGGAAACCTCGGGCGCGCACACGGGCACCCTCGAAGTGCGCCTCCGCCCGGGGATCGCCACGGACGGCGTGCTGGAGCGGGTGCGCGAGGTTGAGGCCCGCTTCCCACCGGGGACGCTCGCCTTCGAGGCCGGACAGGCGACCGCCCTCGGCACGGTACTGGGCGGCGCCGACGCCGACATTGCGGTGCGCATCCGCGGCGAGAACCTCGAGGAGAGCTACGCCTACGCCGAGACCGTTCGCGAAGAGCTGTCCACGCTGGCGGATATCGGCAACGTGCGGGTCGGCACCGGCCGCGGTCAGCCGCAGGTTCAGGTGGAGATCCTGCGCGACGTGGCCGCGCGGCACAACGTGGATCCGCGCCTCATCGCCGAGGAGATCGAGCGCGCCATGCGCGGCGACCGGGCCACCGAGTTCGTCGACTTCGACCGCAAGATCGACGTGGTGGTGAGGTTGCCCGACGCGTTGCGCTTTTCCGCCGAGACGCTCGACGCCCTGCAGGTACGCGGCGTGCCGCTGCGGGAGCTGGTCAGCGTGCGCGAGGCCGTGGGCCCGGCGGAGATCCACCGCGAGGACCAGGGACGCGTGGTCACCGTCTACGCCGACGTGATCTCCGGCGGCCTCAACCGCGCCATCGCCACGGTGGACGACAAACTGGCGGCGCTTCCGCCGCCTTTCGACGCGCGCGTCGACGTAGGCGGGGAAAACGAGGAGATGCGCCGCTCGTTCCGCGACCTCGCCTTCGCGTTTGCGCTCGCCCTGGTACTCGTCTACATGATCCTGGCGGCACAGTTCGAGTCCTTCCGACACCCGGTGATCATTCTCATATCGGTTCCGCTCGCGCTCTCCGGGGCAGTGCTGGCATTGGCGCTCTCCGGCCAGAGCCTGAACACGATGAGCCTGATCGGGGTCGTCATCCTGGTGGGCATCGTGGTCAACGACGCGATCGTGAAAGTGGAGTTCATCAACCAGGCACGGGCTCGAGGCGCCGCGCTGCGGGAGGCGATCCTGGAAGCCGGAAGGGTGCGCCTGCGGCCCATCGTCATGACCACGGTGACCACCGTCTGCGGGCTAACGCCGCTGGCCCTGGGCATCGGTCGCGGGGCCGACCTGCGCGCGCCGCTCGCCATCGCGGTGATCGGTGGACTGGTTGTGGCCACCGCGCTCACCCTCATCGTCGTGCCGGTGGTGTACTCCGTGGTGGAGAGCGGGCACGCCCGATCGCGCGGGAGGGCTCGCGCGCCGCGCCCGGCCCGGGCGGCGGAGGTGCTCCCGTGAGCGCGGCCGGCGGTTCCGGGCAGTCCGGCATCGTGCCCGCGCCGACGGTGGAGGTGGCGCGGTGATCGGCGGGAGCATCCGGCGGCCGGTGGCGGTGGCCATGGGCTGCCTGGCGGTAGCCCTCATGGGAGCCAGCGCCTGGCGCAACATCCCCATCGAACTGCTGCCCGAAACCCAACTGCCCCGGCTCAACGTGAACGCCGAGTGGCGCGGCGCCTCCCCCGAGACGGTGGAAGCCTTCCTTACGTCCCCCATCGAGGCTGCCGTTCAGCAGGTCAAGGGGGTGGAAAAGGTCATCTCCCTGTCCAGCGAGGTACAGGGAACCGGAACGTCCAGCATCGAAGTGCAGTTCAGCCGCGACACGGACATGGACTTCGCGCGGCTCGACCTCTCCGAGCGGCTCTCGGCCCTCGAGGAGGAACTGCCTCCGGCCGTGCGGCGGATTCTCGTGCAGCCGTACGTCCCGCCCGAGTTCGAGTCCCGCAGCCAGCGCGGGTTCCTGCGCTACACCTACACCGGCCCGTACACGCTCGAGGCGCTCCGGGCCGACCTAGACGACCGCGTGGTGCCGGACCTCTCGCAGATCGAAGGCGTGGCGCTGGTTCAGGCAAGGGGCGGGCGCGAGCGCCTGATCGAGATCGAGCTGAACGAGGACCGGGTCAGTTCGCTCGGGCTCTCGCCGGGCATGGTGAACCGTCGGATCAACGACCTCGACCTGGTGCGGGAGGCGGGGGCGGTCCGCGAGGGCGACCGGGAATGGTCCGTAACCATCCAGAACCGGGTTGCGCGCGCCGAGGAGATCCTGGGCACGGTGCTGCTCGAGAACCGCGGAACCCTGGTGCGCGTCTCGGATGTGGCGGATGTGCGGGACAGCTACGAGGAACCCCGGGGCTACAACCGCATCAATGGCCAGCCCGCGGTCTCGTTCATGGTGATTCGAGAGATCGGCGCCAACACGGTGCGGGCGGCCGACGCGGTCAAGGCGCGGGTGGCACAGCTGGAACGCGCGAGCCTCGCCGGGACGAGCCTGATCCTCGACCATGACGAGAGCGAGGACATCAAGGAGCAGCTGACCGATCTGCGCACGAGGGCGCTCATCTCCGCTTTCGTCATTTTCTCGGTGCTGCTCCTCTTCCTGCGCTCGTTCCGCTCCGCGGGGGTCGTCTCCTTGACGATCGCGTTCTCGGTGCTCATCTCCCTGAACCTGATCTACTTCGGGGGCATGACCCTCAATCTGCTCACGCTGATGGGGCTGGCGATGGGGTTCGGTCTGATCGTGGACAACGCTATCGTGGTGCTGGAGAGCGTGTTCCGCCGCTGGCAGGCCGGGCGGGACGCCGTGGGTGCGGCAACCGAGGGCACCCGCCAGGTGGTGCTGCCGATCCTCACCTCCACCGCCACCACCCTCATCGTCTTCGTGCCCTTCGTGTACCTGCAGGGGGAGTTGCGGGTGTTCTATGTGCCGCTTGCGATCGTGGTGGCGCTGACGCTGGGGGCCTCGCTGCTGGTGGCGTTCACATTCATCCCCGCGCTGGCCGCGCGCGTGCTGCCTCGTGTGCGGAGGAACGAAGCGGCGACCGGTTCAGCCCATCGAAGCCAGCCCCGCGGCGCGGGGGCCGTGCCCGAGTCCGGCGTCCACGGCGACGCGCACCCCGCAGGTGTGCCGGCGGGCCGCGGACGGAGGACACCGCTCTATACCCGGGTCTACTCGACCATCATCGGCTTCACCCTGCGCCGCGCCTGGCTGGTGGTGACGGTGGCGGTGCTGGCCTTCGGCGGGTCGTGGTATCTGTTCGAGAACCACGTCACCCGGGGCGTGCTCTGGGGCGGGGGAATGGGCGGCCTGGACACCTACGTCCTCATCAATATCGAATTGCCGCGCGGCTCCGACCTGGAGCGCACCGACAACCTGGTTCGCTCCTTCGAGCAGCGGCTGGCCGCGATTCCGGAGGTGGAACGCTTCTCCTCGACCGTGACGGGCACGTACGGGCAGATCACCGTCAACTTCCCCGATTCGCTCGAGAACACCGGCATCCCGATGGCCATCAAGGAACAGATGTTCAGCCACAGCCTGGGCTTCACCGGGGCCGAGGTGCGGGTGATTGGCCGCGGACTGGGATTCTACGGCGGAGGCGGAGGCGCTTCACCGAACTATTCCATGAAGGTACTGGGGTACAATTACGAGCGGGTGCGCGAGATCGCCGAAGACCTGGGCGACCGGCTCGCGCGCGTGCCGCGGGTGCGCACCATCGACACCAACTCCGCCGGGCGATTCGTCCGCGAGCGCGCGACCGAGTTCGTGGTCGAGATCGAGCGGGACCAGCTGGCGCGCCACGACATCTCGGTGCAGGAGCTGGTCGCGCGCATGAACGCGGCCGTCTCGGGCCAGACCAGCGAGGCCCAGCTCAAGATCGGCGGCGACGAGGTGCGCTACGAGGTGAAGCTCGAGGGGTACCGCGACACCGACGTGCAGGAGCTTCTCGAGACCATCATCGCCACCTCCACCGGCAGCGGCATCCGCCTGGGCGACGTGGTCTCGATCGCCCCCGTGGACGTGCTCGCCTGGATCCGCCGCGAGGATCAGCAGTACGAGCGCAGGGTGGCGTACGAGTTCGCCGGACCGCGCCGGCTCGGCGACCAGTACTACGACGGCATCATCGAGTCCACCGAACTGCCGGTTGGCTACGTGATCGAGGAGGATCAGGGATTCCGGTGGAGCGACGAGGACCGCAGGCAGATCTACGCGGTGCTGGCGGTGTCGATCCTCCTCATCTACATGGTGACCGCCGCGCTCTTCGAGTCGGTGCGCCTGCCGCTGTGCGTCCTTCTCACGGTCCCCATGGCGCTGATCGGGGTCTTCCTGATGTTCTTCTACACGGGCGCGTCGTTCACCCGGGAGGCGTACGTGGGGGTCATCATGATGGGCGGCATCGTAGTGAACAACGCGATCCTGCTGGTGGACAACATCAACCGCGTCCGGCGCGAATCCGGGGGTGACCTGCATTCCGCCATTCTCGCCGGCACCCTCGAGCGGGTGCGGCCGATCCTGATGACCACGGCCACGACGGTGCTCGGACTGCTCCCGCTGGTGCTCTTCTCCGAAACCGCCGACTCCACGATCTGGAACGCGCTCGGCTACGCGCTCATCGGCGGGCTGCTGTCATCCACGATCTTCGTGCTGGCCACGACCCCGGCCATCTACCTGCTCATCGAGGGCCGCCGCGGGCGAGCCCGGCAGGTGGCCGAGCGGGCGCCGGCGGCCTGACCCGTGCGCGTTCGCTTCGCTCCGTCGCCGACGGGGTTTCTGCATGTCGGAGGGGCCCGCACCGCGCTCTTCAACTGGCTGCTCGCGCGCCAGAGCGGCGGGACCTTCGTGCTGCGCATCGAAGATACCGACCGCGCCCGCTCAAACGAGGCGATGACCGGGGCCATCCTGCGCGGGCTGGAGTGGCTCGGCATCGACTGGGACGAGGGACCCCTGTTCCAGAGCGACCGGGTGGGCGAGCACACCGCCGCCGGCCACAGGCTTCTGGCCGGCGGGCATGCGTACCGCGACTTCTCGACGCCCGAGGAACTCGCCCGCGACCGGGCCAACATCGCCGCCCTGGCGGGCGAGGCGACCCGGGCGGCTCGGCGGCGGGCGGAGTCGCTGGCGCCCGGCGAGGCCGAAGACCGGGCGGAGGCGGGCGAGCCCCACGTGGTGCGCTTCCTCGTCCCGGAAGGCTCGACCGAATGGGAGGACGCGGTCCACGGCCCCATGCGCTTCCGCAACCGGGACATCGACGACCTGGTCATCCTGCGCGCCGACGACAGCCCGACCTACAACCTGGCGGTGGTGTGCGACGACGCCCACGCGCGCATCGACATGGTGCTCCGGGGCGACGACCACCTCTCCAACACGCCCAAGCAGATCCTGCTGGCGCGCGCCCTGGACTTCCCGGTGCCGCGCTTCGGCCACGTGCCGCTCATCCTGGGACGGGACGGCAAGCGCCTCTCCAAGCGCCACGGCGCCACCGATGTCGCCGGGTATCGCCGCGACGTGCTGCCCGAGGCGATGGTCAACTTCCTGGCGCTGCTCGGCTGGTCGCCCGGCGACGACCGCGAGGTGATGGACCTGGACGAGATCGTCCGGCGATTCTCGCTCGGGCGCATCCTGCGCAAGGGCTCCGTGTTCGACGCCGACAAGCTCGCCTGGCTGAACGGCCGGCATCTGTCGCGCATGGATCTCAACCGACTGGAGCCGCTCGTGAACGCCCGCCTGGCCGAACTCCCGCAGGAGGTGGAGGCGGCCGTTCACGACCGGGCGGGCTGGTACCGGGGCCTGCTCGAGATGCTGCGGACGCGGGCGCGCAGTGTGGATGTGCTGGCCCGCACCGTGTTGCTCTACCTGCCGGGCGAAATCGCGTACGAGCCGGCGGCCGTGCGCAAGCACTGGAAGCGCCGCGCGCAGGTGCAGGAGTACCTGACCGCGCTCCGGCGGACCCTCGATGGCTGCGAGTGGCAGCCGGAGCCGCTCGAGCGCGCGCTCCGGGGTCTCGCCCGGGAACTCGGCGTGGGCGCGGGGCGCCTGATCCATCCGCTACGGGTGGCCCTCACCGGTCAGGCCGTGAGTCCGGGGATCTTCGACGTGCTGTACTACCTGGGCAGGGGCCTCTGCCTCGACCGCATCGCAAGGGCGCTGGAGACTCTGGCCGCAGGAAAGGCCGATCCCGCACCTGCCGGCCACGCCGCTGCCGCGCCGGTCGACCGGTGAGGCCGGTGAGGCACACAGGCTTACCAGCCGGTTGCACGGGGCGAGCTGACCCGGCGGCGTGGCATACGGTGCGGCGAGGCCGGGCGGCGCGGCGTGCCGCCTTCACCGTGGCCGTGCTGGCAACCCTTGTCGCCCCCTCGCCTGACGCGCTTTCGGCGCAAAGAGCCGACCGCAAGGCCGTCGAGGTCATTTTCGACGTACTGCGTCCGGGCGAGCAGCCCACCTTCTTCGCCGAGCAGGTCGGGCGTCCTCCCGGCGCCAACGGCCGCGCCCCGCTGGACGACGAGAACCGGAGTGCGCTGGAGCAGCTCGGCTACGTCGAGGTCGCCGCGGTCGAGGACGTGCTGCTCTGCCCCGACTTCCCTTCCCCCGAGGGCTGCCGCATCCGGGACGGCGGCGTCCTCTACCAGCTCGTCATGCCCGAACCCATCGCCGGCGGGCGGCTGTCGATGCGCGTGGTTCGTCTGATCGACGGGGCCGGCACCAGCGGCCTGATCCGGCGCGAAGTGTGGGACATCCTGATGGTGCCCGACGCCGAGATGGGATGGCGGGCGGTGCGCAGCCGCCTGGACGCCAGCAACGACGGCCCGTGGGCCCCGCTGCCCGGATCCTGCGGGCCATCGTAGAGGGTGACGGTCGTGGCTGGAGGAGGGGAGGAGCACGCGCGGGCGCTCATCGCGAAGGCGTGGCGATCGCGTTGGGAGGCGCTGCAATCGCCACCCGCCGACGAGGCGACCCTGGCCGTCCTCATGGCACGGATCGAGGCCGACCTTGTCCGGGCCTGCGATATTCTCCGGCAGGCGGGTGCGAGGAAGGAGCTGTCCGTCGCATTGGGCAAACTCGGTCACATCGCGTTGGACCTGGACCGCCCGCACAAGGCCCGGGCTCTGTTCGAGGATTCGGTCGCGGTCGCCCGGGAGGCCGACGATCCGCTGCGCCTCGCACACGCCGTACGGCACCTTGGCCAGGTGAACCAGCGCCTGGGCCGGCTCGATTCAGCGGGACGGTGTTACGAGAAGGCGCTTGACCTTTACGATCGGGACGGGACGGCTCATCCCCTGGACCACGCCAACGCCCTGCGGCCCATGGCCCTGCTGAGGGAGGAACTCGGCGACGCGGAAGGGGCGCGGCTCATGTGGCGCCGGGCGGCGAAGCTGTACCGGGCGGCCGGCGTCGAGGAGGGTGTGCGCGAGTGCCAAACGCATCTGTCGAGCCTGTAGCCGCGGCCCTTCTCAGACCCCCGCGCCCGCCGTCTCCTTCATCCCGTACCGGCGCCGCACGTAGTCGTCCACGATCTCCTTGAACTCGTCGGCCAGGCCATCGCCCTTGAGCGTGCAGTAGTGGGCTCCGTCCACGTAGACGGGGGCCTTGGGTTCCTCGAAGGTGCCGGGCAGCGAGATGCCGATATCGGCGTGCTTGGACTCGCCGGGACCGTTCACCACGCAGCCCATGACCGCGACGCGCATCTCCTCGACCCCCGGATGCCTCGACTTCCAGACCGGCATCTGCGCGCGCAGATAGCCCTGGATGTCCTCCGCCAGCTCCTGGAAGAAAACGCTGGTGGTGCGCCCGCATCCCGGGCATGAGGTGACCTGGGGTTCGAAATTGCGGATCTCGAGCGACTGCAGGATCTGTTTCGCGACCTGCACCTCCTCGGTCCGGTCCCCTCCCGGACGGGGCGTAAGCGAGACGCGGATGGTGTCGCCGATCCCATTCAGCAGAAGCGGGGCCAGCCCCGCGGCGCTGGCGACGATGCCCGGAATCCCCATGCCGGCCTCCGTCAACCCCAGGTGAAGCGCGTAGTCGCTCAGGGGTGCCAGCTTGCGATAGACGGTCACCAGGTCCTGCACCTTGGAGACCTTCGCGCTGATGACGATGCGGTCGTGGCCCAGCCCGACCTCCTCGGCGAGGACGGACGAGCGCATTCCGCTCTCGACCATCGCATCCAGGACCACCTCTCCGGCGTCGCGGGGCCGGGCGCGCCTCGCGTTCTCGTCCATGAGCTCGGTCAGCAGGCGCCGGTCCAGCGAGCCCCAGTTGACGCCGATACGTACCGGCTTGTCGTATTCGATGGCCAGCCGGATGATGCTGCCGAAGTTCTCGTCGCGCCGCTTGGCGCCGACGTTGCCGGGATTGATGCGGTACTTGGCCAGGGCGCGCGCGCACGCCGGATGCTCGGCGAGCAGGATGTGGCCGTTGTAGTGGAAGTCGCCCACGATGGGGACCTCCACGCCCTGGTCGCGCAGGCGCGCCACGATCTCGGGGACGGCGCGGGCGGCCGGGTGGTGGTTGACCGTGATGCGCACGAGTTCGCTCCCGGCGGCCGCCAGGGCGGCGACCTGCGCCGCGGTGGCCTCGGCGTCGGCGGTGTCCGTGTTGGTCATCGACTGCACGACGACCGGATGCTCCCCCCCGACCATGACACCGCCGATATTCACGGCCGCGGAGGGCCTGCGCTTCACCTGACTCATCGCGCTTCCATCGCTCCGGGTTGTCCATTCGAGCTCGATGGTGACGAATCTAGCAGTCCTTGCACGAGCGCGCGCGGGCGGCTGTCCACCTGACGCTCACGGCGCATTTTCGGCGTCGGACTCGGCCGGGTCGGTCACCTGATCGAACGCCGGTGGCAGGCGGGGTGGTATCTTGGTTGGTGTCGCAACCATAACCATCTACCTGGGAGAAGAGACATGACGCGATGGATCTGGGTGGCGGTGATCGCGCTGGTGGCCAGCGACCTGACCGCACAGCCGTACGTCGGATCCGAGTTGGGGCTCGCGCTCACTCCCGCCCTTCGGCTCGTGGGCACCGACAACGATTGGGGCACGCGCTGCGATTTGCTCATCAACCCGGATGGGTTGGAGACCGGTGCGGAATGCGGTACGCCGCCCCCGCCCACGGAGTGGACCAACGAATCCGGTCGCGCGATCGGGATCACGGCGGGACTCGCGGCGGGTTATCGATTCGGTCGGTATCGCGCCGAGGTCGAGTACCGGTTCCGCGCCGCCGCGTACCACGACTACACGGCAACCCAGATCGGCGACGTGGTGACGGCGCAGAAGGCCGACCAGGAACTCGAAACGGCCATCGGCGGCGGCGGAGATCTCACCGTACACGGCGTGTTCACCAATCTCGCGGTCGATTTCCACGCGGCCAACCGGCGGGTCATGTCCTACGTCGGCGTGGGCGCCGGCGTGCAACGCATGGCCATCGACTATTTCAGCCTGTGGAAGCGCAACGACGATCCGACCCGGATCGCCACGTTCGAGGATGCCGCGCTCCGCGCAAAGCTGGCTGGCACGACGACGCTCGGTGCGGCGGTGCTCCACGACACCATGGTCAGTATCCAGCTCCTGGGGGGCGTGGATTACCGGATCGCGGACCAGCTCACGCTAGGCAACACGATCCGGTACGCGACGGGCCTCGGCGCGTTCCGGAGCGCTCCGCGGGAGTGGGATCAACTCCGCAGTCACGACTCAACGGTGGGTCGCGGCTCCCGCATCCTGTACACGGTCGAGACGCGCGACACGAGCGCGTTCACGATGATCCTCAGCCTGAGATACGGCCTCTGAAACCAGCCATCAGGTGTTACCGCGGGGTGCCCAGGCCTGTCGATGCCGCCCAGCCCCAACCAGTATTCGAGGACGAAGCCCAACCCCACCGACCCCGGACGCAGCGAGGAAACCCATGTCGCAAGTGACGATCCGCGTTATCAGAAACGGACCCTGCCGCATCGATGGCGAAATCCAGGTCCACGACGACGCGGGAAACCCCATCGAGACCCGTCCAGGCAAGGCGACCTTCCTGTGTCGCTGCGGCGGTTCGGAGAACAAGCCCTTCTGCGACGGAACCCACAAGCGCATCGGTTTCGAGGCGGATTGATGGGCGCGGGCGGACTCGGGGCCGCGAGCAGGTCCCTGGACATGCTCGGTTCCGGGCCCCGAACGACAATTGGCGTCAGGGCCCGGGCGGGGATCCGGGCACGGACCGCACCGCGGTCGAGGCGACACGGCATCACCGCCGTGCTGCTCGCGCTCGCGGTCGCCTGCGGGACTGGATGCGCGCCCCGAGGCTCTTCCACAGGAGATTCATCCGCAGGGGGCCCGAGCGACGGCCTGCCCGCGGTCGAATCCGCGCAGGCCGCTACCGGTGACGCCTCCGGGCTCGCCGCGCGCATCACGGCCCAACTCGACGCGCTCCCGGCCCGCACCTCGCTCTACGCCCGGCACGTGCCCTCCGGCCGTGAGATCGCCATCCGTGCCGACGAGCCGATGAACGCGCTCAGCGTCATCAAGATCCCCGTGATGGTGCTCGCGTATCGCGACGCGGAGGCGGGCACGCTCGACCTCGACGAGCACTACCGCATCCGGCCCGAGGATCTGCGCCGGGGCAGCGGCCTGCTCCAGACCTTCGCGCCCGGGCTGGAGCCGACCTGGCGCGACCTGGTGACCCAGATGATCATCACCAGTGACAACACCGCCACCGACATCATGATCGCGCGCCTCGGCCAGGAGCGGGTCAACGAGATGCTGTCGGAGCTCGGGTACGAGCAGACCCGCCTGCGCGCCACCACCGGCGATCTCTTCCGCCGGGTTTGGGTGATGGCCGACCCGGCCAACGCGGCATTGTCCCACCGCGAGGTCTTCCAGCGCGGGTTCCCCTCCGACGCCGAGGCATCCGAGCGCACCTTCCGCTTCGAAGGCGACCCGGAGGAGTGGCTGGGGCGCATCAGCGCCCGCGAGATCGCCGGCCTGCTCGAGCAGATCCACAACGCCGAGGTCGCCTCCCGTGCGTCGAGCGACGAGATGATTGCCATCCTCGAACGCCAGTTCTACAACTCGCGCCTCCCCCGCTACATCCGCTTCCGCGCCTCCGTGGCGCACAAGACCGGCGACTGGCCGCCCTATGCCGGCAACGACGTCGGGATCCTGTACTACGAAGGCGGACCCACCGTGATCGCGGTCTTCACCAACCAGAACACGGGCGACTTCGTCGAGCTTGAATCGACGCTGGGCCGCATCGCGGAGGACATCGTCAACAGCTGGCGGTAACCCGGCACGGCAGGCAATACCCACTACCGGCAGGGGCATCCCACTACCGGTAGTGGGTGTTCAGGATCAGCTGGCGGCAAAGACAGAGCCCCTTGACGCGCCCGGACGCATCCCATACTGTTGTAGCTGTAGTACATGACTGCAACAGTTGAGGCGCCATGAAGATCCGACTCAGCCACGCCGACGGCCGACCGCTGTACGTCCAGATCATGGACGCGGTGCGCAGCGGTCTCGTTCGGGGAAGTCTTCGTCCCGAGGATCCGCTTCCGTCGGTGCGCGACCTCTCCTCGAGTCTCCGCGTGAACCCCCGGACCGTATCACAGGCGTATGCGGCGCTCGAGCGCGACGGCGTGGTACAGGTGCGGCACGGGAAGGGCACATTCGTGGCACCGGGGGTGCGCCCGGAAGAGAAGGAGCGACCGCGCCTTGCGAGGGAGGTGGCCAGGCGGGCCCTGGCCGACGCCTCGCGGAACGGACTCGCGCTGGCCGATCTGATGACGGCGCTGCGGGAGATGGAAGGTGGAGATGCTCGCGGAGACGGAAACAAGGAGGACGGACGATGAAGGACATGGCCACGGCGGCGCTTCCCATCGACCTGGGGAATGGCCCATTCGCGGTCACGACGCGAGGGCTGGCCAAGCGGTTCGGCTCCGCGCGAGCGCTGGACGGCCTGGATCTGCAGGTCCCGGAAAGGTCCGTATACGTGCTCGTGGGTCCCAACGGCGCGGGGAAAAGCACGCTGATTCGGACCCTCATGGGTCTCGTGCGATACCAGGCCGGAACGGTCAGCGTCCTGGGGCGGGACCCGGCCGACCGGGGAGCCGAAGTGCGCGCGGGCATCGGCTACGTGCCGGAGGACTACCGGGTCGGCTACGCCTGGATGACGGTGGGCCGGCTGCTGGAGCACCAGGCGGTCTACCACCCGTCCTGGGACGAGGAGTACGCCCGCAGACTGAGAGCGAGGTACGAGATCGATCCGGAGCGGAAGTGCCACACGCTGTCGAAGGGCCAGAGCCGACGCGTACAGCTCCTCCTGGCGCTGGCGCACAGGCCGCCGCTGCTTCTGCTGGACGAACCAACCGACGGTCTGGACCACGTGGTGCGCGACGATACGCTGAGCATCCTGAGCGAACACCTCGCCGATTCTCCAACCACCGTTGTGATCTCCACGCACAGGGTCTACGAGGTGGAGCCCCTGGTGGATCACGTGGGCGTGCTGTCGGAGGGGCGGCTCCTGGGCCAACTGCCGCGCGACGAGTTGTACGGGGGCTTGCTGCGCTACTGGGCAGACGTTCCCGAAGGCTGGACGGGACCCGGCGAGCTGGCAGGGCGGGTGGTGAAGCGCAGCGGCGCGGCCCGCGCGATCGAATGGACGGTGTGGGGCGACCGTCACGCGGTAACCCGCGGCCTGTCACAGGCGGGCGCTGCGGTTCGCGAGGTCGCCCCCCTGTCAGTGGACGAAGCAGCGCTGGCTCTACTCTCCGGAAGGGAGGCAACATGACGGACTCGACGGCAGGCCGCATACCCGCGATGAAGACGGTGTGGATCGAGCAGCTGCGCGTGGTCGGACTGGCCATCCGCCGCGAGGGCGCCCTGGCGGCCCTCGTGCTGGCGCTCGGCTCGCTGGCCCTCATCGCCTTCAGCAGGATTCCGGCCCTGCAGGCGATGGTCGATGGGGAGATGCGTAACTTCGACCCCGGGGACCCCCCCTGGGGCCTCTTCGCCGTGCTCCTTCCGCTCGTGGTGTGGAAGGGCGAGCGCCGGTTCGGCGACACCCCGCTGTGGTCGCTGCCCGTCGATCACCGGAGGCACGCGCTTCTCAAGGTCGCGGCCGGATGGGTCTGGCTCATGGCGATCCTGGGTGCGGCTCTCGTTTGGTTCACACTCACGACGCTGGCAAGCGGCGAATCCCTGGGTGTCGACGAGGTCCGCCTGCTGGTCCTCGACCCGGTGGGAGCCGCCGCGGGCACGCCCGGCGCCATGGAATCGGTGAACTGGAGCACCCCCTGGTGGGAGTGGGTACTCCCGTTCACGTCCGCGACCGCCGCCTACCTCGTGGCCAGCACTCTTGTGCTCGCCACGCGGCGTCCGCTGTTCTGGGCCGCCGGGCTGTGGGTCGCAGGCGCGGTCGTGCTGTGGATCGCCGCAATTCGGGATATCGACTGGATTCATCGGGCCAGCGACTTCGTTGCCTGGCACATCGGGGGAGATTCGTTCACACGGTGGATGCAGCTCCCGACCGGTGGAAGAGAGGTGTGGACGCTCCTGCCGAGCGTCGAGGTGTGGATCGCCTCGTCCGCGTTCTGGATCGGCCTGGGGCTGGTGGGGGTGGTGGCGGCGTCCGGCCGGGCGCGGCCATGACCCTCACCGCTGCACGCGCCCGCTTCCGCCGCCCTTCATCAGCGCCTCGACCTCGGTCACGCCCACCCGATGGAAGTCGCCCGGGATCGAGTGCTTCAGGCAGCCGGCCGCGGTGGCGAATTCAAGCGCCCGCCGGTCGTTCGCATGGGTCGCTAGAGCGTAGATGAACCCCGCGGCGAAGGCGTCGCCGGTCCCGACCCGGTCGACGATGTCGGGCACCTCGTATCTCCGGCTGACCGTGAAGTCCCGGCCGTCGTGCAGGCAGGCGCCCCACGCGTTGTCGTCGGCGCTCCGGCTCTCGCGCAGGGTGATGAACTGCTTCTCGAGGTTCGGAAAGGCAGCCAGCACACGCTCCGCCAGCACCCGGTAGCGCTCGCGGTCGAGAGCGCCCGCCTCGACGTCCACGCCCGATTCGATCCCGAGCGAGCGCTGGCAGTCCTCCTCGTTGGCGATGCCGATCTGCACGTGCGCAACCAGCTCCCTCATCACCTCGGGGGCGGTCTTGCCGTACTTCCAGAGTTTCTTCCGGTAGTTGTAGTCGCACGACACCGTCAGCCCCAGCATCCGCGCCCGCCGCACCGCCTCCAGTGAGAGTTCCGCGGCCGAAGCGCTGAGGGCGGGCGTGATGCCGGTGATGTGAAACCAGTCGGCACCGGTGAAGACGGCGTCCCAGTCGAAGTCATCCGGCCGGGCGCGGGCGATGGACGAGTGGGCACGGTCGTAGACCACCCGGCTCGGGCGCTGGTTCGCCCCCGTTTCCAGGTAGTAGATGCCCATGCGGCCATCCCCACGCCGGATCAGCCGGGTATCCACGCCGAAGCGGCGCAGCTCGCCGATCGCCGCATCGCCGATCGGGTTGGCGGGCAGGACCGTGCAGAACGCGGCGTCCAGCCCGAAGTTGGCGAGCGATACCGCCACGTTGGCTTCCGCGCCCCCGAAGGTCGCCTCGAGACGCGGGCTCTGGAGCAACCGCTCGCGCCCCGGTGCCCGGAGCCGCAGCATGAGTTCGCCGAAGGTCACGATGCGCATCGGTGAGGTCATGGTCTCTCTCGCCGGACGACGGCTACGGCCCTCGCGGCCTCGTCGCGGATCCGGTCGAAGGCGCCCTCGTCGATCCAGGACGCCGGCGCCATCCACGAGCCGCCGCAGGCCAGCACCTGACCGAGCTTCAGGTAGTCCCGGAGGTTCTCGCGCTTCACTCCTCCGGTGGGGATGAACCTCAGGCCGGGGAAGGGCGCCGAGATCGCCTTGAGGAAGGACGCTCCTCCCAGGGGCCCGGCGGGAAAGAACTTCAACACCTCGAGTCCCGCCCCGAGCGCCCTCTGAATCTCGGTGGGCGTGCATACACCCGGGTAGACGGGCAGCCCGTGCTCCTGACAGTAGTCGACCACCCGTGGGTCGAAGCCCGGCGAAACAACGAATTGCGCTCCCGCTTCCCTCGCGGCCGCCGCCTGTCCCGGGGTGAGGACGGTGCCGGCGCCCAGCAGCACATCGGAGGCCCCTGCCGCGATCCGCCGCATCGCTTCCGCGGCCGCCCGGGTGCGGAAGGTGATCTCGGCACACGGAAGGCCGCCGTCCGCCAGGGCCCGGGCCAGCGGCGCTGCACGCCGCGGGTCGCGGATGACGACCACGGGCACCACGCCCAGTCCACGCAGTTGGCCATTCAGGGGCGTCATGGCGACCCTCGATCATCGCCGCCGCGGGCCGGTTCCGCGGAGCGCTCGTCCGCCATCCCCTTCACGCCCTCCCACAGCCCCTGCAGGTACATCGCGCCGAGCGCCCGATCGTACAGGCCGTACCCCGGCTGACCGGTCTCGCCCCAGATCATGCGTCCGTGATCGGGACGCATCGGGCCGCGGAACCCAACCTCGCGCAGGGCGCGAAGCACCTCCAGCAGGTCCACGTCGCCGAGCCGCGACGGGTGCGGGCTCTCATGGAAGCGCCGGTCGCCGATGACGCGCACGTTCCGGCAGTGGGCGAAGTGGATCCTCGAACCCAGGCGGCGGATGATGCCGGGCAGGTCGTTGTGGGGATGGGCGCCCAGCGAGCCGCTGCAGAAGGTGACCCCGTTGGCGGGCCGATCCACCAGCCCCAGCAGCCGTTCGAGCGCCGGGCCGTCCGTGATGATGCGCGGCAGTCCGAAGACGGACCACGGCGGATCGTCCGGGTGCATGGCCATCAGAACACCGGACTCTTCCCCGACCGGCACCACGGCCTCCAGAAAGCCGGCGAGGTTCTCCCAGAGCTGCTCCTCCTCCATCGCGCGGAAGGCTGCGAGGAGCCCGGGGAGCTTCGCGGGCTCGGGAGGCGACCATGCCGGCAGCGCGGCCGGACCCCGAACGGGATCGAGGGCGGCCAGTTCCTCGTGATCGTACGCGAGCGTGGCCGAACCGTCCGCCAGCCGCATGCCGGTATTCGTGCGGGTCCAGTCGAGCACGGGCATGAAATTGTAGCAGAGCACCGGCACGCCGATCTCGCCCACGTTGCGCACGCTCTCGCAGTAGCGCTCGATGAGCCGGTCGCTGGAGGGCCGGCCCAGCTTGATGTCGTCGTGGACGGGAATGCTCTCCACCACCGCGAAGCGGAGCCCCGCGGCATCGATCCTCTCTCCCAACCGATTCAGCTCGTCGCGCGGCCACACTTCCCCCGCGGGGATGTCGTGCAGCGCGCTTACCACCCCCTCCACGCCGGGAATCTGCCGGATCCGCGAGAGGCTCACCGGATCGCCGGGACCGAACCAGCGGAAGCTCATCAGCATGGCGTCTCAGATGCCGCTGAAGACGCTGAAGCCGCCGTCGACGGGGATGACGGCGCCGGTCACGAACGACGCCGCGTCGCTCGCGAGCCAGCGGACCGCGCCCGCCACCTCCCCGGGCCTTCCGAGCCGCGCCATGGGCGTGTGTTCGATGATGCGCCTCGCGCGCTCGGTGTAGCTCCCGTCGGGATTCACGAGCGCGGCCCGGTTCTGCTTCGCGAGGAAGAAGCCGGGCGCCACCGCGTTCACCCGGAGACCGTCCCCGTATCTGCGAGCCAGCTCCACCGCCATCCAGCGCGTGAAGTTCTCGATGCCGGCCTTGGCGGCCGAATAGGCCATGACGCCGCTCAGGACCCGGAGCGCCGCCATCGACGAGATGTTGACGATACAGCCGGCGCCGCGGGCGGCCATCGCCTCGCCGAAGACCATGGAGGGCAGGACGGAGCCGTGGAGGTTCACGCGCAACGCCTCGTCGAAGGCCTCCGGCGGCACCTCGAAGATGCTCCTGCCGTCGCTGCGGGCACGTTCCACATTGCCCCCCGCGGCGTTGACCAGGATGTCCACTGCTCCCCACCGGTCCAGGACCTCACCACATGCGCGGCGGAGGGCCTCCCCGTCCAGCACGTCCGCCTCGAGCGGGATGGCCTCACCGATCCCGGCCGCCATGGCCTGCGCCGGAGCGCGCCGCCGGCCCAGTACCGCAACGCGCGCCCCGGCACGCCCCAGCTCGGAAGCGACCGCCCCGCCCAGCACCCCGTAGCCGCCGCACACCACCGCCACCCTGCCGGTGAGGTCGAACGGACCCGCCTTCCCGCCCGAGCTCACCGGCCCCGCTCGGCGAGCTGACGCTCGATGGAATCGCGCATGTAGGGAAGGTGCCGGAGCGCGTTCTCGAAGTAGATCTTGCGCAGCACTTCGTCCGGAAGGCCGATCCCGTAGATGTTGTAGCGCCCGTGGCCCGGCGAGCCGCCGTGGGTGCGGACCTGGGCCGGATGGTAGAAGTGCTCGTCGAACGTCTCCAGGAACCGCCAATGCGGAGTCCAGAAGTCGTCGATCGTGCGTTGCTGGTTGCCGTGGGTGCCGAAGAGGATGCGGTCCTGGTACTTGAGGAAGAACTCCCTCCAGAGCCGGGGCGCGCGGCCCAGGTCCTGAATCGCCGCCGAGGTTTCGAGATCGGCGTTCGGGTAGGTGTCCAGCAGCGCGGCGAGCCTCCCCGGGTCGTAGTAGAGCATCGCCATGTGCCCAAGCACGAAGCGTGTGCGCGGGTGTTTCGCGAGCATCCTCTCGCGCGCCAGCTCGATCACCTCCCGGGGGGGGCCGGACGCATAGAGGTTGCCGCTCGTGCTCCCCGGATACCGCCACAGGCCGGCCTCGTAGCGCTCGTTGAGGGGGCCGATGGGATAGAAGCGCCCCACCGAGTCGCTGGTGTGGATCATCACCGGCATGTCGTACTTCGCGGCCATCGCCCACACGGCATCGAGGCGAGGATCGTCGGCCTGGATGAAGGTGCCATCGGGATTGCGCACGCCCTGGCCCAGCGACTTCGACACCTTGAGGCCCCTTGCGCCGGCCAGGAATCCCCGTTCCATCTCCCCGGCCATCCACTCGGACCAGCCGGCCTCGTTGATGCCTTCGAGGTTCAGGGTGACGAAGTTCACCACCCGGTCCCCGTACGCCTCCCCCACCGCCAGCGTCGAGTCGAGGTGCGTCCCGGTTCCGCCGTTGAGGTTGATGATCGCGCCCATGCCGATGGAGTCCATGAGGGCGATCAGGCTCTCGTAGGCCTCGGGCGTGGTGAGTTCGCGGCCATGCACGTGGAAGTCGATGGCCGGGAATTTCGCGCGCGTGATGTTGGTTCTGGGGAGCCGGAGCAGGATGTACGGCATGGGCGGCTGCTCGTATCCGACCGGTTCCCAGGCCTCCGGAGGCAGGGTCGCCTCCAGAGGCGGCATCGGCGGGATCCAGACGGCGCCCTCGGCCATCCCCTCGGGCGCCCTCGGGATCAGGGGAATCGGTGTCCCGTCGCGGGCCCGAATGGTGTCGTTGCCCTGTTGAGCTTCGGCCGCCCGGCCCGGGAGAAGGATGAGCAGGACGGCGAACAGGGCTGAAGATGAGAGCGAACGACGCATGGGGCTACCTCCTGTTCCGAACACCGGTGCCGCGGCACCGATACCTGCGAGCGACCTCGTCTCCACGGCTGCTCGCTGCGTACGTTGGCGTACGATCCGCGCCTGTTATCCTCTCGGAAGGGCGCGGGCCAAGTAGTCGACGATCGCCGCGCGCTGCTCCGGCGTGGTCGCGTTGATGAACCCGCGGGTGTACTTCTCATCCACGAACAGCCGCCACTCCTCCCCGCTCCGCCGGCCGTTGATGATCCGGTCGGCCGAGTGACACCGGGTGCACGCCTCGCGGGCGAGGTCCCTGCCCGGGACATCGGGCAGCTCCGCTCCGCCCATCCCGCCCATGAACCCGTCGGGAGGCGGCTCGACCGGGGGCGGCGGCGGCGGGGCCTGCGGCTCCATCGACGGCGCGGGTAGGTCCGCTTCCAGCGCGAAGGTGTAGACCCGGCCCGGCGCATAGCTGCCTCCGCGCCCGGTCAGGACCGACACGTACTGCCGGCCGTCGAGTATGTACGTGACGGGGTTGGCGAAGCCGGGCGCGAGCGGAAACTCCCACAGCATCTCGCCATCGTCCGCGCGCCAGGCATTGAAGGATCCGCTGCCGTTGCCGTGGAACACCAGGTTGCCGGCGGTGGTCAGCGTGCCCCCGGTGACGCCCCGCTGCTCGAAGCGATGCCGCCAGCGCTCCTTGCGGGCCACCGGATCCCACGCGACCAGAAAGGCTCCCAGACCGCCCATCCCGACCACCATGGGGTCGATCTCGCGGTCCCGCGGCCCCGCCTGCGGCAGCGCGGCGGGAAGCTCTCCGGCCGCCGCACCGGCACCCCGCACCGGCCCTGCAGCCGGCCGGCGGCGCCCCATGCCGAAGCCCGGCTGTCCGGGCTCGATCGCGAAGTCCGGGTCCACCGAGTACCACCGGGAGGTCTCCTGCCCCGGGAGGTAGACGAGGCCGGTGGCCGGATTCCACGAGGTTGCGTGCCAGTTGTGGGCGCCGTCCGAACCGGGGGAGATCAGCGCGCCCTCGATGCCGTAGCGGGCGAAATCGGTTTCGATGGGGCGCCCGGTCCCGGGATCGTACCCGGTGGCCCAGGTCACGCGGGCGAACGGCTCCGCAGAGATGAACGCCCCGGTCACGCGGTCGATCACGTAGAAGAAGCCGTTCTTGGGCGCCTGCATGATGACCTGTCGCTCGCGCCCGTCGATGACGAGATCCGCGAGGATGAGCGGCTGGGTGGCGGCGTAGTCCCAGTCGTCGCCCGGCGTGGTCTGGTAGTGCCAGACGTACTCCCCCGTGCGCGGGCGCACCGCCATGATCGAGGTGAGGTACAGGTTGTCGCCCCCCGCAGGGCTGCGGATGTCGCGCGCCCAGGGTCCCCCGTTCCCCACTCCGAAGTAGAGCAGGTCCAGCTCAGGGTCCCAGGCCATGCCGTCCCAGACCGTCCCCCCTCCCCCGTAGCGCCACCAGGCGCCGGTCCAGGTCTCGGCGGCGCGCTCCAGGGCCTTGCTCTCGAACGGCTCGGTGGGGTCGCCCGGCACCGTGTAGAAGCGCCAGACCAGCTCGCCGGTCCGCGCATCGTAGGCCGACACGAAGCCGCGCACGCCGAACTCGGCGCCGCTGATGCCCGTGATCACCAGCCCGTCGACGATGCGCGGGGCGCCCGTGATGCTGTAGTCGTCGAGCGGGCTCCGCACCTGCACCCGCCACACCTCCTCGCCCGTCCTCGCGTCCAGCGCGACCAGGCTCCCGTTCAGGAGCCCGACGTAGACCTTGCCGTCGTAGAGGGCCACGCCCCGGTTGACCGGACCGCAGCACAGGCTCGGGCCCCGCCGATGGCGGATGCCGCGCCCGTCGGTGACGTGCTGGGTCTGCGGGATCTTCGGGTCCCAGCGCCACTTCTCCTCGCCGGTGCGTGCGTCGACGGCGAAGACGACGCTCCACGTGAGCGTCCCGTACATCGTCCCGTCCGCGACGATCGGCGTCCCCTCCAGCTGCCCCGGGTACGATCCGGTGTCGTAGGACCACGCCAGGCCGAGCCGGTCCACGTTGCCGGCGTCGACCTGGTCGAGCGGGCTGTGGTGGGTGCCCGCCTGGTCGCGGCCGTAGTTCAGCCACTCCCCGGGGGGTGGGTCGAGCAGGATCTCCTGGTCCGGATAGTCCGCCGAGTCCGTCTGCGCGCCCGCGATCCATGCCCCGCCGCCGGCCACGACGGCCACGACGATCCACATCCCTCGGTTGCGAATCACGTCCGGGACCTCGCTCGATGGGGTGCCTGCCTCACCCAAAAAGTATGCGCGCCGCCGCGCCCGTGCCGCAAACGCCGCCACCCCGTTGGAGAGCCGCACCCACGACAGGCAGGGGCATACCCACTACCGGTAGTGGGTACCGGGGTCCTCTTCACGTGCACGGCAGGCCGTCCAGCCTCCAACCCGACGACTGCAGGCGGTCGATCAGGTACGGGACCCCGAATGCGTGCGTCCAGCCGAAAACCCGGATTCCGCTCGAGAAGGCCCAGTTGGGCATTCGTCCGCCGGCAAAAGGATCGCTCTCCCGCCCGGGCAGGTGGCTCACCGCCTCCATCTGCGACACCAGTTGCCGCTGCGTCGTGTAGCTTCCGAACGGCCGCGGCATCTCGTCGGTGCGCAGGTACGCCGCGCGCCGGCAGGCTTCCGTCAGGAACTCCGGGCTGCCGGTGAGGTCGTATCCCACAACCAGCGGGTGGATGCTCGCGAGATACGACTCCATGTCGTGA
Source organism: Longimicrobiales bacterium (assembly GCA_965221785.1). Classification (GTDB taxonomy): domain Bacteria; phylum Gemmatimonadota; class Gemmatimonadetes; order Longimicrobiales; family Gaopeijiaceae; genus BD2-11. The sequence goes on along the minus strand of CBDCSR010000003.1, from coordinate 1,488,690 downwards.
TCGAGGGGAGGGACAGCCAGCAGGCTGCGGGCGTGCTCGATCTGCCTGAGCTCCACCTCCCGGTCGTCGAACAGCTGGAGGTACTTGTCCAGCCCGTGGGTGAGGTAGTGCTGGGAGTAGCCGAAGCGGTCGATGACCATGCGGCCACCCTGCGTCTTCTGCAGCTCGAGCACCCGGTTCAACCGGTTCCGGAGTTCCTCGAGATGGATGTCCTCCCTGGTCGCGTCGTAGAGCTCGGCCAGGTTCCACACCGACAGGTAAAGCCTGCGCCCGGTGAGCCCGTGCTCTCCGAAGACGCGCTTCCGGTAGTATTCCCCGGTCAGCCGGGCGACATCGAGCCCGCGGTGATACGCACCCAGGTAGTAGCTCGCCAGCCAGCCCGCGATCCAGACGTGGGCCGTGTAGAGCGCGACCGCCTGCTGGTTGGTATGACGGGTGCCCATGCCCACGTACGGGCTGCCCGCGGGCGCCTCGAGTGTCCGCCAGTAGTCGAGCGCGGCATTCGTGTCTCCCCGATAGACCGGGCCGGTCGGCCAGTGCAGGTTGTCCACGTCCATGGTGTGGCGGCTCATGGCCTGGGCCTGGAGGTAGTCGTCCCGGCTGCCCGTCCTCATGAAGTTGAACCACCACTGGAAGTCCTGCGCCGGCTCGTTGTTGCCCCACTGCACCCAGTCGCCGCCGCGGTAGTAGGTCTTCAGGTCGCCGTAGTCGAACATCCCGTACCACGGCTCCCAGTCCTGGTTGAAGTGCATGTAGCGGAACTTGTGCTGGAGTCCCCGCTCCAGCACGGGGATCCGGTTGTCGGCGCTCGCGAAGGTCCCGTAGACCCCCGAATCCCGGTACCACGCGGGCGGCGCGTGGGCAACGGGCGGGTCGAGAACCCCGTGCGCGGCCTCCCGCACGGCCGCGATGTCATCGTTGCCGTCGTGGAAGTTGAACACCAGCTCGGTCGTCTTCGTGATGCCCCGGGCGAAGTTGCCGACCATGCCCCCGTCGGCCTGGCGGTTCGCCCGCTGGAAGCCCTTCGGCGGATGGCCTGAAGGCCAGGTGTAGGCGTGCATCCGGCGCTCTTCCAGATCCAGGGCGAGCTGGTTCGGGTATTCCTCGAGCATCCCGCGCACGCCGATGCTGATGCCCCTGTCGCCGTCGGAGAGATCGATCCATCCCTCGGCGCGCTCGGCCTCTGCGAGGACGCGGTCCGAGGCGACCGCAGCCGCGAACCCGCCGATCCGTTCGTCCGGGCCGGACCCGGGAATGGGCGGGATGCCGTCCGCGTCCGGGCCGGTCTGGAGCACCGAGAAGCCGGACACCTCCGCGGTCGCTTCCTCCAGCAGGGTCGGCTCGCCGCGTTCCCACCAGCGCCCGCCGCCGAGCGCCGTGCGGAACACCGGCTCCCCGTCCAGGCGCCACGCAAGCCCGAGCCCGGCCGACGCGATCATGTCGTCGGGTTCGGTGATGCCGGGGTCGCGCGAGCGTTCGAACTCGTCGACGATCAGCTCCCCCTGAGTCGCGACGTCGCGGTGCTGGCGGCCTTCCAACGGGGCGCCCCGGTCCGGGTTCCCCGTGTAGGTGATGGTGTGGAGGACCTTCAGGTGCGCCTTTCCCGCATACGCGTGGATGTAGGTGACGAAAGGGGAGGCGGGATGTTCGGGCCGCCGGTACCGGTACTCGCCCTCGATCCGCAGGATGGCGTGCATCGGCCCGGATCCGCGCTCGATGAAGGTCTGGTGGACCACGGCCGACGACGCATCGACACCCTCCGCGTCCACCAGGTCCAGGAATGACCCTCGCGACCCGATCCCCACGGCGATGAGGTGTTCGGGGAGGAAACCCTCGCCCGCCGGATTGAACTCCACCCGGTCGACGAAGCCGCTTCCGCCCTTCTCCACACGAAGGCGGAGCGGCCCGGTGTCGATCTCCGCGAACCCGTTCTGCCGCTGGTTGTTCACGAACCGGATCGGCGAATCGACGTCCACGGTCCGCCGCACCTCCGGTCCGTATTCCACGGTGTAGCGGCCGGACCCGTCCGTGAAGAAGTCGACCCAGATCCACTTGAGGCTCCCGTCCTCGGGCCCCCATGTGGTCACCGGCGTAACCTGCGACGCGATCTCCTCTCCCGAGCCGTCCAGCACGCGCACGTTCCCGGTGGACCCCAACGCCCCCTTCGGGAAGGGAAGCCCGAACGTCACCGGCGTCCCGGAACGCTCTCCCTCGACCGTGATCGGAATGCGGGCCGGGCGCGGGGAGCAAGCGGACAGAAACGCGCCCGCGATCAGCGCAGCAGAGACGAGGAGCTTCTTCGTGTTCATGCGATTCGCGTCCATGGGATCCGTCTTCCCGCGGTCCATGCCGCTCCCGGGTGTCGCTCGAACAAGCTCACACGCGCACCGCCGAGGCGGGATCCAGGAGAAGTGTTGCGTCTTCGTGTCGGCGCAGAATCGACGCCGGACATGCGGTCGCGATGGGACCGTTCAGAGCGTCGTGCACGGCGTCCGCCTTGCGCGCCCCCGGCACCACGCAGCTGATGACCCGGCTGGCCATGATGGCCGGCACCGTGAGGGTGAGCGCGCGTCGCGGGGTCTCCTCGAACGCGGAGAACCAGCCGTCGTGGACCTGCTGCAGGCGGCAGGCGTCGTCGAGTTCGACCTCCTTTACCAGGGCCGGGTCGTCGAAGTCCGCCACGGGCGGGTCGTTGAAGGCGATGTGCCCGTTCTCGCCGATGCCGATGCAGGCCACGTCCAGGGGATGCGCCCGGAGGAGCGACTCGTATCGCTCGATCTCCCCCTGCAGGTCATCCGCATCACCGCGCATCAGGTGCACGCAGCCCGGCCGCACGCCGTCCAGTATGTGCTCGCGCAGGAACCTGCGGAAGCTCGCCGGATGCTCCTCAGGGAGCTCCGTGTACTCGTCGAGATGAAACACGGTGACCCTGGCCCAGTCGATGGCCTTCCGCCTCAGGGCTGCCAGGAAGGACAGCTGGGAAACCGCGGCGGCAAACACCAGATTGGCTTCCCCTGTGCTCGCGATCGCGGAGGCCAATTGTCTCTCGACGCACCCCGCGGCCGCCTCCCCCAGCTCCCCGGCCGTGCCGTACACTTCGACCTGGAGTGCTTCCTTGCGAAAGGAGCGGAGCGGCTGGTTCATCCAAGGAGTCCCGTGACGGCGAACCACGTCGTGACCAGCGAGAACGCGATCACCGCGATCAGCCCCGCGTTCCATCCCGGCGTGGCGACATGCCCCTCCCCCATCACCTCCCGCCGGTTCAGCAGGTAGAACGCGGGGATGGCCACTGCGGGCAGAATGGCCGCCTGCAGCGCCATGGCGATCACCATAAGCACCGGCGGCGTCTGCTCCAGGAACACCGAACCGAAGGAGAACAGGAGTCCAAGCCCGATCAGCAGCCTCGACGACCGCGAGCGCAGATCCCGTTTCCACCCCGCGTAGTCGGCGACCAGCCAGGGCGCGATCAGCACCAGGGGAAACACCGTGGACAGCCCCGCCCCGGAGATACCTACGATCAGCAGGAAAGCCGCCAGATCGCCCCCGATCGGCTCCAGCAGCCCGATCATCTCCAGCGTCGACTCCATGGTCATGCCGCGCACGAACAGGGTGCCGGCCGCCACCGCCATGACCATCGCGCTCAGGAAGACCATCACCGAAGCCGACACCAGCGCGTCCCGCTTCTCGCGCCCCAGGTCGTCCGCGGTCCACCCCTTCTCGGCCACCACCGTGCTCCGCACGATGAAGACCGCCGCCGAACAGGTCGTGCCCGCCATCGCGGCGACCAGGCGGCTGGCGTCCGGCGGGTCCGGGATCGACGGGACCATGCCGGCGACCACCGCCGAGTACGTCGGCGACACCATGAAGAAGACGGCGACGAAGCAGAACACCATCAGGATGACGAAAACGGTCAGGACCTTCTCGAAGAGCCGGTAGTGCCCGAACCAGAGCATCAGGAAGATGGCGCTGGCGACCACCAGCACGATCCAGCCGGTCGGGATCAGGAGCGCATCCCCGGGCGAGGCGAGCCGGATCCCCTCCTGGAGCAGCTCCGCAACGATCCCCATCACCCCGGTGAGCGCGACCAGCTCCCCCAGGACCAGCGCGGCCAGCACGTACAGCGCCAGGACCTTCCCGACCCTGGGGATGCCGGTCCTGAAGCTCTGCAGCGCCGTCCGACCGGTGACCAGCGTCAGGCGCCCGAACCCGACCATGAGCACGTAGGTGAAGATCCCCGACAGCACGAGCGCCCAGAGCAGGTTCATGCCGTACCGGGCACCCGCCATCCCCATGGTGGTGATGCTGCCCGTGCCGATGTTGTACCCGATCAGGAAAAGCCCCGGGCCCACTGCGCTCAGTGCGACCAGGGCCTTCCCGGAAAGCGACCGGGTTCCCGGGTCGGACGGCTTCACAGGCTGCGGACGGCGGGGCTGATTCATGGCCTGTGCGCGGCTGCGCGGTCCCATGGGAATCTCAGCGTCGGCTGGTGCTGGTAGCGACGCAGCCCGATCGTCAGCGTGGCCCCGGCTCCCGGCTCCAGGCGCACGTCGAAGTGGGGGGCATCGACGGGAATCACCCGGTCTCCCAGGGTCACGCGGGTCGCATGGTGTTCGCCATAGGCCCCCGCCTGCACCGTGACCGTGCGCGCGTCGAGAGGCCCGACGTTGACGAGCGTGAGCGTGACGCCGTCGGGCGCGATGCGCTCCACCAGCGCGGCCACGTCTTCCGGTAGCCCGGCCCGCTGCCGCCCGGGGTCGAAATGACGGACCTGCGCGTGGAGCGGAAGGGGCCCGTGCGTGGATCCCCCGGGGTCGTTCGCCCCCAGGGTCAAGTTGATCAGGGCGGTGGTCGACACCGGGTTCGCCCCCAGGCTGCCGCTCGCGCGCAGCCGCCGGGCGGCCTGCCGCACGTCGTCCATGGCGTCCCGCAGGGCGGCCACCGGGTAGTCCGGGTCCTTCCCCTCCAGGAAATCGATCCAGCGGAGGTCGGGATGATGGCGCATGCGCGCCGCTTCGGCCGCCGGGAGACGCGTCCGGTCTTCCGGTCTCAGCGACCACAGGTAGATGTCGAGCAGCACGTTGACCTGGTTGCCGAGGGCACCGGACGGCGGATCCCCCACGGGCGCGTATCCGTACCATCCACCGTCGCCGTGGTAGCGCGGCAGCAGCACGCGCCCGTCGTCGCCGACGCGGCTGGCGGCGAACAGGTTGTCGAACTGGCGCCGAAGCACACCCGTGTAGCTCTGGTCGCCCGTCAGCAGCAGGGCGCCGCCGAAGGCCTCGGGAGGTCCCCGGAGCGTGTAGTTGCGCTCGCCTCCGTCCGGGGAGTTCCATCCGAAGACGCCGCTGTACCACTTCCCGTCCCACGCGCCTCCGATCGTCCCGTCCAGACCGATGTTCGACGGAATGTTGCCGCCCGCCGCATCGATCCGCTCCCGCCACGCGTCCACGTACTCGAGCACCCACGCCCGGTACTTCGGCTCCCCCGTGACCATGTAGGCGTACAGGGCGAGCATCGTCGCGTTGAGGTTGAGGGGATGGTCTCCGACGATGTTTCCGGACTCGAGGAACCGCGTCCGCCGGGGCGAGGCGGGATCCAGTTCGGGACCCACCGGCCCGTCCCAGTCGTCGACCGTGGCCGGCGTCATCTTCGGGCCCAGGCTGCCGTTGAACAGGCTGCGGATCATCCTGAGGCCGGGATCGTAGTTGGGAGCCGCGGGATCCTCGTTCATGTAGAAGCCGGCGAAACGCCGCAGGCGCTCCTCGTAGACGGGGTCGTTCGGCCGGCTCAGGCCGTGGAAGTAGAACGGACCCAGCCCCTCGCCGATGTGCTCCCAGTCATACGAGGTCGTGAACTCGCGCTGGTAGATGCCGTCCCTGGCCATCTCGAGTTCCGGAACCCGCGCCTGCCCGACCTGCCGCAGGTGCCCTTCCCACGCCTCTTCCCAGGTCTCGATGATGAACTCGGAACCGCCAAGGGCATGCGCCAGAGGCCAGTTGCGGATGTTCTCCATGAGGTCGTCGGGACCGTCGCCGACCCCCCACCTCGGAGTTACCGGCAGAAAGCCGCGCTCGTCGAGGAACGCGTCCGCGTAGAGGCGGACGCCCTCCGCGTTGATCTCGAGCAGGGCACGCTGGGCGAGCGCCCACGCGGGCGCCGCCAGCGGAGTATCGATCACGACCGTCCCGGCGGGCAGAGAAACGGACCCTTCTTCGCGACCGCAGGCGGCGACCTCGCCCCGGCACGCCGCCAGGACGCTCCCCGATCCGGCGGCGAGGCCCGCCAGGATGAGCGCGACCGTACGAGAGGTCATTTGCGCCAGCCTCTGTCAGGTGCCCGGACCGACTCGCGGGAAGACACGCGGGCCGGTCCGGGCCTCAGGCCTCAGCCCGGGTTCTGCACCATCTCTCCCGGCGATACGTCGATCTCGCGCTGGGGAATCGGATAGACCAGCCGGATGTCCCCCGCCGAGAGACCGGCCGCCATCAGAGGCGCGAAGCTCGACATGACCTGCGGCGCGACCCCGAAGCGGAGAAGATCGGCCCAGCGCTTGCCCTCGGTGATGAACTCGAGCTGCCGCTCGAACAGCAGCTTCTCCTGGAACGTCCCCGGGGTGCCGGCGTCGATGGGCGACACTCCGGCGCGCGCGCGCACCTGGTTGATCAGCGAGTACGCCTCGCCGCCCTCGCCGAGCGCTTCGGCCAGCATCAGCAGTACGTCCGCATAGCGGAACACGGGGAAGTTGTTGTCCGCGTCGGCCTGCGCGAAGGGGATGCTCTCCCACTTCCTGACGTACACGTTGCCTTCGTCCGAGACGGCGAACGTCCCGCCCATGCCGCGCGCGTCCTCCTCCGCCATCATGTACTGCATCGAGTGAATCTCGTCGATGCCCGGAGAGAGGACCTGGGGCGCATTGCCTGCGCCGACCCCACCGGATCCGCCGAACGGGGTGTAGTAGTCGGTGAACTGGCTTCCGGTCCCGGTCCCGCCGGCCTTGTATTGGAGCTCGAAGACGGACTCGGCGTTGTTCTCGTTGGCCACGCCCCAGAGGTCGGCGTAGTTCGGCACCAGCGAGTACTGCCCGGAACTCACCACCCTCCTGAGCGCCTCCGCCGCCGGGCCCGATTGGCCGTTGGTCAGGTAGACCAGGCCGAGCAGGGTGTTGGCGGCGCCGCTGGTGGCGCGCCCGACATCAGCCCCGCTGTAGGACGCGGGCAGCAGCCCCTGGGCGGTCTCCAGATCTCCCGCGATCTGGCCGTAGACCACATCCGCGCTGACCTGGTTCACCTCGACGTTGGGCGAAGTCACCGCCTCGACCTGCAGCGGCACGTTCCCCCAGAGGACGGCGAGGTGGTAGTAGAAGAGCGAACGGATGAAGAGCGCCTCACCCTGGATTCGGCTGGCCACCTGCTGGTCCTCCAGGTTGTCCAGCCGATCGAGGATGAGGTTCGTGCGCGCGATGCCCTGGTACGCCGTCGTCCAGGGAATGGACAGTTCCTCCTGGGTCGACAGCTCCGAGAAGTGGGCGATGCGATGGTACACCTCCGCGAGACCCGTCGCGCCGCCCCCGTTCATGGTGTTGTCCGAGCGCATCTCGTGCAGAAGGACGTAGGACCGGTTGTAGGCGCCGTTGCTCGCAAGGGTGGCGTAGGCGCCGTTGATGGCCACGTCGAAGTCGACGGGAGTCTGGTAGAAGTCTTCCACGTTCCGCTCGGAGATCGGGCTCAGCAGCGTGAAGTCCTCGCTGCACGACGAGAGGAGGAAGACCACGGGCAGGATAAGTACGGCTCTCATTGTCGGTTTCATTTTCATCCCCCCTAGAATCCGATCTCGGCGCCGAACTGGAACGCCCGCATGAGCGGATACGCCCCATAGTCCTGCCCCGGGGTCAGCCCGGTCGACTGGACGCTCGCTTCCGGGTTCCAGCCCCAGTAGTCCGTCCATATGTACACGTTGTTCACGGACCCGAAGACCCGCACGCTCCCCGGCGCCCGGCCGAAGATCCCCCCCACCAGATCGGGTGGCACGTTGTACGACAGCGTGATGCTCTTGAGGCTCGTGTACGAGCCGTCCTCCATCTGGTAGTTGGACGGCCTGGTGTTCCCGCCGTGGTCCTGGCGGTCGGGCTTGTGGTCCCAGCCGTTGCCCGGTTCCTCCGGCGACCTCCAGTAGTTGCCCACCAGGTTGCCGTAGCCGTTGAAGTTGCCCTGCGCCGTCAAGTGCCGCCGGGTGAGATTCAGGACCTCGCGTCCGACCACGCCCTGGAAGAAGACGCTCAACTCCAGGTCTCCCACGGCGAAGCGGTTGAACAGACCCCACGTCATGTCGGGATTGTAGCTGCCCAGCTCGGTGCGGTCGTCGGCGGTGATCTTCCCGTCGCCGTTGACGTCCTTCCACTTGATGTCCCCGGGCGTGACGTTGCGCGAGTCGGTGGGGCTCGAGGCGATGTCCGCCTCGCTCTGGTAGATGCCGTCGTGCACGTACCCGTAGTAGGCGCCGATCTCGCCCCCGACCTGGGTGATGTGGCGCACGCCAGCGACGCCCGCGGCCAGGATCGGGTCTCCCTCCGCTCCCAGCTTCACCACCTCGTTGGAGTTCATGCCCACGCTCACGTCGGTGGACCACTGGAAGCCTCCGACCAGGTTGCGAGAGGTGATCTGCGCCTCGAAGCCGCTGTTGCGCACCTCGCCGATGTTGGTCAGGACGGTGGCGAAGCCCGTGGACGAGGGCACGTTCACGTTCAGGAGCAGATCCTCGGTGTTCGAGACGTAGTAGTCGAAGGCACCGTAGATGCGGTCGGCCATGATCCCGAAGTCCACGCCCACGTTGAGCTGCCGGGTGGTCTCCCAGGTGAGCTCCCGGTTGCCCAGCGTCCGCGGCGTGGCGCCGGCGACCACCGCGTCACCCAGCACGTACGGCTGGCGCCCCACCAGGCCGATGGAGCCGTAGTTCGGGATCTGGAAGTTCCCGGTGACGCCGTAGCTGACGCGCGGCTTGAGCTGGCTGAAGAGCGTGCTCCCGCGCATGAACGGCTCCTCGGTCATCTGCCATCCGAGCGACAGCGACGGGAAGTAGCCGGTCTGGTTGCCCCATCCGAAGCGTGACGAGCGGTCCGCGCGGAAGGTTGCGGTCGCCAGGTACCGGCTGAGCAGCGTGTAGTTGACCCGGCCCAGCGCCGAAACCAGGGACCATTCCGACTGCTCCTGGCCTCCTCCCGTGATCTCGCCGCCATTGATGGTCGTGACCTGGTCGTCCGGGAAGTTGCGAGCGATCACGTCCTGGTTCCCGTCGAACTGCCGCTCGGCGGTGTACCCGCCCAGCACATTGAAGCTGTGCGGGCCGGACACCGTGTTGTAGTTCAGGGTGTTCTCGAGCAGCCAGTTGCGGCTGTGTCCCGAGAGGGCCTGGGAGTACGGGTCGGGAACGTTCCTTCCCCGGTACTGCAGGCGCGTACCCTGGTAGAAGTGCCGGTTGCTGGTGTCGTAGTCGTAGCCGAAGAGCGCCCGGTAGCGCAGGTTGTCGCTCACATCCAGATCCGCGGACACGCTTCCGAACACGCGCCCCGTCTGCAGGTGGTCGTCGATGTAGTCACGGGCGGCCAGAGCGTGATTGGTGCTGGTCATCCCGTTGCCCAGCGCGTTGATGCTGTTCTCGCCCCGCTGCAGGTAGTTGCCGTCGCTGTCATAGATGCGGGCGAGGGGAGACGACACCATCGCCGAATAGATGAGGCCCGGCGGCCTGCCGAAGTACGGCGCGTGGGCAGCCTTGCGGTCGTGGTCGGCGTAGGCCGAGTTGATATCCACGGCCAACTGGAGCCGGTCGCTGGGATCCAGGGTCAGATTGGCCCGCAGCGCGAGCCGCTGGAAGCTCGAGCCCTTGATGACGCCCGACTGGTCCATGTAGGACCCGGAGACGAAGTACGCGAGGTTCTCCGAGCCTCCCCTGACCGAGGCGTCATAGTTCTGCAGGACCGCATCGTCCAGGACGGCGCCGATCCAGTCGCTGTCGGTCCCGTCCCAGTTCACATAGGCCTCCGGGATCAGCTGCGATCCGCTCGCTCCGTTCTCGCTGCGGCCGGCGTTGTTGTCCGGATTGTAGCTCGGGTTGTAGCTGGGGCTCGCCGGGTTCATGGGATCCCGGCCCTGGAGGTAGGCGTTGTTGCGGGCATCCTTCACGTACTGGATGTTCTCCGCGGCATTCATCATGCGTGGCCGGTTGAACGCCGTCTGCATTCCGCCGTAGGCCCGGAAACTCACTTGCGGCGGCGCGCCCCGCTCCCCCCGCTTGGTCGTGATCAGGATGACGCCGTTGGAGCCGCGCGAGCCGTAGATGGCCGCGGCCGCGGCATCCTTCAGGACCTCGATGTTCTCGATGTCGTTGGGGTTGAGGTTGGCCAGCGGGTTGGCTCGCACGACGCCGAAGCTCGCCCGCTGCAGACTCACCTCGCCCTCGATGGCCAGGTTCATCGAGTACGGCACGCCGTCGATGACGTACAGGGGCTCGGTGCCCGCCGAGATCGAGCCGCGGCCCCGGACCAGGACCTGCGGAGCCGATCCCGGCTCCCCGGACGACTCCGCCACGTTGACCCCGGCCAGCCGCCCCTGGAGCACGGTCTGCAGGTTGGGCGTCACCGCGGCCTGGGCGATCTCGACGCCCGGCACCGAACTCACGGCTCCGGTGACTTCCCTGCGCAGCTGGGTCCCGTACCCGACGACCACCAGCTCGTCCAGGCCGAGCACGGTCCCGGTCATCGCCACGTCCTGGACCACCGCCTCTCCCTCCGTGACTGTAATCTCCCGGCGTTCGGTCTCGAAGCCGAGGTACTGGAAGAGGACGACCTGCGGCCCTGCGGGGACGTTGATCAGGAGGTAGCGGCCTTCTTCGTTCGTGAGGCCCCCGATGCCCGTTCCTTCGATGGACACCTGCACCGTGGCGAGCGGTTCGCCCGACTCGGCGGAGGTGACGGCGCCGGTGACCTGCGCCTGCAGCGGCGGCGCCATCGCAACCACGCCGGCGAGCAGACCGATCGAGATTCGTAGGTGTTTTCGCATAGTGCCTCCAGGGGGGATGGGAGTTGCACGGGCCGCGGCGGGAACTGGCACGCGCAGCCCAACAAGGGGAGACGGCACGCGCAGACCGGCAGTCGCGGCGTCCATGAGAACGTATTGCACGATGGCAAGAAACGCACCAGCAAGGGGTCGCCCGGGAACGCCGCAACGCGGCCCACGATGCCCCGGTCGGAGGATGGCCCGCGGGGCGGCTGGATGGCGGTTGATGAACCCGGTGAGGCGGCAGGCTCCTACCCGGGTGCCCGCCTCGTCGTGATCAGAATCACCCCGTTCCCGCCGCGGCTTCCGTAGATCGCCGTAGCCCCGGCGTCCTTGAGGACGTCGATGCGCACGACGTCCTTCGGGTTGATGGCCATCAGAGCCGAACCGACGGGGGCCATGATGGTCCGGCCGTCGATCACGAAGAGCGGCTCTCCGCCTCCCATGAACGAGGGTGCTCCGCGAACCCGGATCGAGACGTCGCCGTTTCCCAGGCGCCGCACCGTCACCCCGGGCAGCCGGCCTTCGATGAGGTCCAGGATGCTCGTCACTTCCCTGCCGACATCCTCGGCACGCACCGAGGACACGGCGCCGGTCAGTTCACCGCGATCCTGGGTGCCGTAGCCGACACCCACCTGGTCGCCGGCCTCATTTCCGCGGGTGGCGTCGCTACCGGCAGGGTCGGCCCCGGCGCCGGGCGGGCCGGAACTCATCGCCGGCAGAAGGCCGCAGCCGGTCATGAGGGCGACAGCCGCCACGAGGACCGGGCAGGCTCGGGCAAGGCGGGATGAATACGGCATGCGGCCTCCGGGTCTTCTCCGCTTCCCGACAACACGACTTCATGATGAGACAACGGGTCGCGGGCACCCGTGACCGGTAGGCGCATCGCCCCTCTGCTGTCAACTCCCGGAACGCAGCGCCTGCAGTGCCATCTTGTAGTACCTGAGCCCCACGTTGGGGTCGTAGATGATGAGCCGCGCCCCGCGCCGTCCCAGCCGCTCCGGGCTCGCCCCGGAGTACGCCATCAGGTAGCGCGCTAGGGCCTCGGGGTGGTCTGCGGACATGAACGCCGCAGCCCGGGCGGCATCCGACTCGTCCCCGGGCATTGCTGCCGCTTCGGCGTCAGGCACGCCCGCGACCGGCGACCCCTGGTCGGCAGGCCGCCAGGGCTCCGCGCGCGAGAACATGGCGTCCATCGGCAGGTTAGGGGCGTTCTCGTCGGCGAGCTGGATCGAGACCTTGGCCATGATGGCGTTGTGGGGGAAGTTGCAGTGGTACGACAGCGGCGAGTACGCCTCCCGGCCGGGGCGCAGCCGCTCGAACTCCTCCAGCAGGTCGTCCCGGTGCTCCGCGAACGCGTCGCGGAAGCCCGAATGCTCCTCTTCGTAGGGCCGAAGGGCCTTCGGGGGCGCGCCCGTGAAGGCCCAGGGGTCCGGGGTCAGGCCGTCGATGAGACCCTCGAGCACGCGGGTGCGCCGATCCGCCCCCTCCTCGCGCAGCCGCACGTATTCCTCCATCAGGGTCGCGACCGAGAAAAGCAGCCACGGGTAGTCGCCCACGTTATCGCTCCGCATGCGCCCCAGGTCGCGCCGGTAGAGCACCGCGAACCCCCACCGCAGGTGGCTTCCCAGGATCGCCGCCTCGGCCAGCGCGAAATGCACCCGGTGCGCGCGGTCCAGGGTGCGGATCCTCTCCAGCAGCCGGGGATAGGCGCGCTCGTCCGGGTGGAAATGGGAGATGGCCATAAGCAGCAGGGTCTCGGCGCGCGCGACGAACTGGTGTCCGCTCCCGTGAGGGCCCTGCAGATGGCGGAGCAGCCCGGTGACGCGGTCCAGGTTGCGGTTCGGATCGCCTTCGTCCCATGCCCGCATGACCATCAGCGCCAGCACATAGAAGAAGTAGTGGTCCAGCAGCAGCGCCTGGACGCGCGGCGTGGCGCGCGACGCCGACCACTCCTTCGCGAAGCGGTCGAGCATGAGCACCGGGGTGTTCTCGCGGGTAAAGTGATGCTCCAGATGGTTCCACGAGTGCAGGACGTGGAATCCCTCCTCGCGGGTGCGCAGGTCGAAATCGCGCACGAGGCCGTCCAGCACAAGCGGAGCGAAACGCCCCCGGAATACGTGTGCACGCATACCGCCGCGCAGCCGTTCGAGTCCCTTCGCGCCACCGTCCGGCGAGCAGGCACGCAGAATCTCGCGCCGGGTTCCGCCGGAGAGCGCCCCCGCGAGGAGCGAACAGGCCCCTTCGAAGTCGGTCGCTACTGACCCGTCCCCCGGAAGCGCGCGCCCAGCCCGTCGCGGTCCATCGCCGCGCCGCGCAGGTACACCGCGTCGATCATGCGCGTGTTGGCGATGTCGTCGAGCGGATTGGCGTCGAGCACGATGAAGTCGGCGCTCTTGCCCGCCGCCACCGTCCCCAGGTCGTCGGCGCCGACGAATTCAGCCGAGGTGCTGGTGGCGGCCACGAGGACGTCGGCCGGGCTCATCCCGCTCCGCACCATGTCGGCCATCTCCTGGTGCGCGGCCCAGGGCGAACTGCCGTCGGTGCCGAAGGAGATGGTGATGCCCTCCTGGCTGAGGCGGTTGAGGTTGCGTGCCTGGATGCCGAAGAAGTCCTGGAGCTCCGGCCGGTCGAACGAGTTGGTCTGCATCAGCTCGACCTGGGCCGCCGGCACCGAGCCCGCCAGCCAGTCCATGTCCTCCGCCACCCCGGGCGCGGGCAGGTTGGGGACCAGCACCACGTTCGGACGCTCCTGCCAGAGAGCCACCAACTCGTCGTCGACGTCCATGTCGCGAATGCCGTGGGCGAACGCGTCCACGCCGGCCCGCAGCAGCCCCTTCGCGTCTTCGAGCGTGAAGACGTGGGCGGTCACGCGCAGGCCGTTGGCGTGCGCCTCGTCGATCACGGCCCCGTACAGCTCGCTGGAGAGCCGCTCGTACTGGCCGCTCCGATCATCCACCCAGATCTTCACGATATCCACCTGGTCGGCGGCCAGCTCCCGCACCGCCGCGCGCGCCTCCTCCGCGCTGGTGACCCAGTGCGGCACCTCCGTGCGGCCGGGCTCGGGAGTGGTGATGCCCCGCCCGGCGCTCTGCGAGCGGGCGCCGTCGGGCACCATCTCCCCGCGCATCTCGAAGGGAATGTCACCGGTGTCCGTCCCCAGGCTCACCACCATCGACTGGCCGTAGTACGCGTAGTGCTGCACCTGGTCGGTGCGCGTTTCGCGGTCGGACGCCAGGTGGATGTGGGCGTTCACGATCGCCGGCATCACCGTCTTGCCGCCGAGATCCATGTGGGCGGCCCCGGCAGGCTCCTCCACCTCTCCCGCCGCGCCGACCGCCGTAAAGCGGCCGTCCTCCACGACGAAGACCGCATCCTCGATCACGCCCCCGTCGCCGACGATCACGCGCGCGCCCCCGAAGACGATTGCGTCCGAGCTCCCGGCCTCCGGCGCCTCCGCACACGCGGACGCCCCCAGGCTCAGGGACAACAGGGCGGCCGGAATCGCCACCGCACGCATCTGATTCCTGGCTCCGTACATACGCACCTCACATCTGGATGGACATCTGATGAATGGACTCACGGTATCGCTTCGGGCTTCTCGTCTCGGCGTGAACCCGCGGCTCTCGGCAATCGCCGCGGTGGTGTCTCCGTGCCGGGGGCTCTATCGCACCGGCCGGGTCCAGAGGTTGAGGGGAATCGGCATGATCGGCCTGCGGGCCATCTGCTCCATGAACTGATTGGTGTAGATCCGGATTTCGGTGCCCCAGGAAAAGACTTCCATCAGATAGATGTCCGAGACCGCATAGGTCTCCAGCTCGTCGAGCCCTCCCCACGCGAGCGCCTCGTCCACGTAGACCCACGGCTCGATGGCGAATCCACGCCGATACACGCACCGGCTGCTCAGTGCCCCGGGGGGACAGGTCACGACGCGCACCATGGTACGCTGGTTCAGGAAGTCGAGCGGGGTTCCGCTCATTGCGCGAAACAGCTCCTGCCGGTCGTAGGCCTGGGTCGAAAAACCGGCGGCCCTCCGGCGGAAGCGCAGGCGGGCTTCCATCTCGGTGACATTCTCGACCGTAGCGGTCACGCCGGCGAGCATGATGGGCCGGGGCGTGAGCGCCACCTGCATCATTCCGCTCGACTCGGGGGTGACGGTGGCGGCAACCGCCCTCTTCTGGTACCCGAACTGGGTGACCACGAGCAGCTGGGGCCCCGCTTCGACATCCTCCAGCCGGAAGATGCCCTGGTCGTCCGTCAGCACTCCCCGGCGGCCGTTCTCGAGCGAGACGGCGGCCGTCGGAATGGCGGTCCCGGTCACGACGTCGTAGACGACGCCCATGATGGTCACCCGCGCGTCCTCGGACTCGACCTCCTGCGCGGACACGGAGCCGGGGAGAAAAAGCGCGGCGGCGAGGACCAGCTGGACGGCCCGCCGGGAAGTTCTCGGGTTGGCGATGCATCCTTGCATGACGTTGCCTTTGCCTGGAAGTGCGTGGACGGATCCGCGCCAAGAGGCGGTAGCGCACTCCTCTCTTACTACTACGCCACCCGAAGTGCTCCCGCTACTCCCGCGAGTCGCTCCCGCTGTCTCCTGCGATGTCGCTCCTGTTACTGCCGCGGCGATAGTCACCAGTAGATGTCAGTATACACCAGTACAACCGGTATCGGGAATCACCGCCCTCCTCCCTCGCATCAAGCCCTCTCCGTCGCATCCGATCCCTCTCGTCGCATCAATCCCCCGTGAGACCCCTTTCGTCGAGCGCGAGCAGCGTCCGGAGCAGCACGTTGGCGCCGTTGACGATGTCGGAGTCCTCGGTGCGCTCCTCCGGAGAGTGGCTGATCCCCCCGATGGAGGGCACGAAGATCATCCCCACGGGGGCGAGCAGGGCGATGCTCTGGGCGTCGTGCCCCGCACCCGAGGGCATGCGGCGCGATACCAGGCCGAGATCGCGCGCGGAGGCCGCGAAGAGGTCGCGGAGGCGCGGGTCGGTGGGAGCGGCGCGGCTGGTGTAGAAGCGCTGGAAGGCGAAGGTCACGCCTGCGTCGCGCGCGATTCGATCGCTTCGCGCGCGCACCGCCTCGAAGACGCGCTCGATGCCCTCCATCGACAGATCGCGGATCTCGAGCGAGAGAACCACACGCCCGGGGATCACGTTCGGGACGCCCGGCTCCGCGGCCAGCCGTCCCACCGTGGCCACCTGCCTGCCGGGCATCCCGCGCGCGGTGCGATGCACCATGTCGATGAAGCGCGCGGCCCCGACCATCGCATCCTGACGCCGGTCCATGGGGGTGGTGCCGGCGTGGTTGGTCATACCCTCCACGGCCACGTTCCAGCGCATGATGCCGACGATGCCCTCCACCACCCCGATGTCGATGTCGTCGGTCTCCATGACCGCGCCCTGCTCGATGTGCAGCTCGAGGAAGGCGGCAATGGAGCCGGGCTCGCGGCGGGCGTCCACGAGTCGGTCCGGGTCGCCGCCCAGGCGCCGCAGGCCTTCCCCGATGGTGTAGCCCGAGGCGGTCTGGACGTCGACTTCGAACGGCAGGAACTCTCCGGCGAGGATGCGGCTGCCGGTCTTGCCCCCTTCCTCGTTCGAGAAAATCGCCACTTCGAGGGGATGGCGGGTGCGGTGACCCGCCTCGGCAAGCCGGGCCGCGGCCTCCAGGGCCGCCATCGAGCCGACCTGTCCATCGTAATTGCCGCCCCCGGGAACCGAGTCGATGTGCGAGCCGAACATCAGCGGCGGGAGCGACCCGTCCCGGCCCGCCTTGCGCGCGATCAGGTTGCCCGCCAGGTCGATGCCGACCTGGAAGCCGGCCGCGCCCAGATGGCCCGCTACCCAGTCGAGCGCCTCGATGTTCGCGTCGCTGAAGGCCACCCGGTCGATTCCGCCCGCCGCGTTGCGACCAAAGGCCTCGAGCGCGCGCATGCGCTCGATCAGACGGGTTTCGTCTACCCGGAACTCCTGCCCCGGCGAGGAGCGCGACCAGTGCGCAGGATTGCGCGTCACGCGGGACAAGCCCCCCACCCCCGGGGGCAGCGCGAGTCCACCAAGGGCGACAGCGCCGAGCCGTGTAAAGTGCCTTCGGTTCATGCTGGCATCTCTCCGCCCATCGAGGATCAGGAAGCCGGGACCGTCTGGCAGCTTGCCGAAGGCGGACAGGCGCCGCAAGCGAAGAAACGAAACCGTCGCCGCGGTGAGGATCGCGCCCTGAACCCCGGACCGCGACCGGTGTACTCCCGCCACCATGAGCGACGTCGATTCCACCCCGAAGAAGCCCGCCGACTCCGTCACCGTCATCACCGAGCTGATGATGCCCCACCAGGTGAACAACCTGGGGAACGTCTCCGGCGGTGAAGTCCTCGCCATGGTCGACCGCGCGGCCGCGGTCGCCGCCATCCGCCACGCGGGAAGGCCATGCGTCACCGTCGCCATCGACCGGGTCGACTTCAGGGAACCCATCCGCACCGGCGAACTGGTCACCTGTTCGGCGCGGGTGAACTACGTGGGCACCACCTCCCTGGAGGTAGGTGTGCGGGTCGACGCCGAGAACCCCATCACCGGGGTGAAGCGGCACACCAACACCTGCCTCCTCACCTTCGTCGCCATAGATGACGACCACTGTCCCTCCCCCGTCCCCCCGCTGGACCTCACGGACGCCGGGGACCGGCGCCGCTACGAGGCGGGGCTTGAGCGAAGGCGCAGACGGCTGAAGCTGGCATAGCGCAGCTGGTCCCGCGATGCTCTTGTCCCTCGTGCGGTCCGCAACCTATTATCGCATGTCGCGCTCGGGTTATTCCGGCGTACGTCCACCTCGCGACTCTGGAAAGGAGGCAATCCGTGAGACGCAATACCTTGTTCGCCCTCATCGCTCTGGCGATGGCGTCGCCGACGCTGCTCGCGGCGCAGACGATTACGGGCACAGTGCGGGACCAGGCCACCGGAAACGGGATCAACGCGGCCCAGGTCTTCATCGAGGGGCTCGACATCGGCTCGCTCAGCCAGGCCGACGGCCAGTACCTCATCATCAACGTGCCGGCCGGCACGCACACGCTCACCGTGCAGTCCATCGGCTATCGAACCGAGTCGGTCGAGGTGACCGTCACAGCAGATGCGTCGACCATCCAGAACTTCTTCCTCTCCTCCCAGGCCCTGCAGCTGGACGAGGTGGTCGTGACCGGCACGGCGGCGGCGAGCCGCGTGCGCGAGATCGGCAACTCCGTGGCGGTCCTCGACGCGTCCGTGGCCGAGGTCGCACCGCTCCAGAACGTCTCCGACCTGCTGCGCGGCCGCCTGGCCGGCGTCGTGATCCAGCAGGGCTCGGGCGATGCGGGCGGCGCCTCCACCATCAAGATCCGCGGCAGCTCGACCATGCGCGAGGTCAACGACGGCCCGCTCGTCTACATCGACGGCGTGCGGGTGAGCAACCGAATGGAGAGCGGCTCGCGCGACGTCTCCCGCATCGATGATCTCGATCCGGCGATGATCGAAAGCATCGAGGTCATCAAGGGACCGGCGGCAGCCACCCTTTACGGCACCGAGGCGGCTAACGGGGTCATCAACATCAAGACGAAGATGGGGGCCGTCGGCGACGCCCAGTGGAACTTCACCTTCCGCCAGGGCGCGCAGTGGTTCCGGGATCCTGCGGGACGCACGCCCACCAACTACGGCGTGAGCAACATCTCGGGGCAACTCGAGGAGATCAACATGTTCCGGGACTACCCGGCCGAGCTGGATCTCATGTTCAACACGGGCCACACCCAGTACTACGGCATCGACCTCTCCGGAGGCAGCGACCTCTTCCAGTACTTCGTGGCCGGATCCGCTTCGTCGGACCGGGGCGTGACCGAGGACAGCTGGGCCAACAAGTACAACGGCCGGGTCAACGTCCAGGCTCAGCCCAACGAGGACCTCACGATCTCGGCCAACGCCGGTCTCGCGCTTACCCGCATCGGGCTGGGCGGCGACCAGCCGTACGAAGAGGCGATCCGCGCCACCCCGACGACCCTCGGAACTCCGCGCAGGGGATATCGGCGTTACACGCCGGAGGCGATGTATGAGAGGAACGTCAGATCCATCGACGCGAACCGCATGACTGCCGGTCTCACGGCCGCCCATACGCCCTTCGACTGGCTCACCCACAGGTTCACCTTCGGGCTGGACGTGACCGACCAGATCGAAGACTATCTCAACCCCTTCCTGACCCCGGAATCGGCGCAGTTCTGGTCTTCCAGCGCCGCGGCGGGCGGCCGCTACGCCGGTCGGGAGTCGGTCGTCTATACCACCTTCGACTACGCCGCCTCCGGTACCCGTGATCTGACCGACGAGCTCCTCTCCACGACATCCGTCGGGTTCCAGGTCTACACCAGGACCATCGAGGACGTGATCGCGGACGGGAACCGCTTCCCGGCGCTGGGCCTCTCGAGCGTGAACGCCACTGCCGAGCGGCTCGGTTTCGACGGCTTCGTCGAGAACAACACCGTGGGCGTCTACCTGCAGCAGCAGTTCGGGTGGCAGGACCGGTTCTTCATTACCGGTGCCGTGCGCGCCGACGACAACAGCGCGTTCGGTGAGGACTTCGACCTCATCGTCTATCCGAAGGTGAGCGGCTCCTGGGTCGTCTCCGACGGCGGCTCGGGCTTCGTCAACTCCTTCCGCCTGCGCGGCGCCTACGGCGAGTCGGGCCAGCAGCCCGACGCTTTCGCCGCGCTGCGCAGCTACGCCACGCGTGCGTCTCCCGCGGGGACGGCGACCGTTCGGCCGAACGCCCCCGGGAACTCGGAACTGGGTCCCGAGCGGGGCGTGGAACTCGAGGCCGGTTTTGACGCGAGCTTCTTCAACAACCGCGTCTCAATCGACTTTACCTTCTACAACCAGAGCACCAAGGACGCCATCGTCGCACGCCAGGTTCCGCCCTCGACCGGCTTCCTCGCGGACCAGTTCGTCAACATCGGCGAGATCAACAACCGGGGCATCGAGCTCGGGCTGAATGCTCGCCTCATGGAGACGGACGCGCTGGACTGGGACTTCATCGTCAACGCCAGCACCAACCGCAACCGGATCGTGAGCCTGGGTCTGCCCTGCAGCGGCAAGCCCGAACTCAGGGACACCTGCTTCCTTCAGCTGGGCTGGACCACGCGTCACCACGAAGGCTACCCGCTGGGTTCGCTCTTCGCTCCGAGCGTCGCATTCGCGGAGTTCCTCCCGGGGTCCGACCAGATCAACCGCGAAACTCTCCTCTGCCATTCGGTCGACGAGGACGACAACGCCCCTTACATCCCGTGCAACGAGGAGGCGTGGATCTACCAGGGCCATCCGGACCCGAATCTGGAGATCTCCGTCGGGTCGTCGTTCACGATCGGCGAGCGGCTGACCGTCGACGCCCTGGTTCAAGGCAAGATCGGCCAGACCAAGTACGATCTGCAGGGCTGGTGGAGGTACGGCGCCATCCAGCAGAGCGAGCTCACCGCCTACCCGTTCGACCACGACATCCGCCATGTCGCCGAAGCACAGTTCGGTTCGACGGGCGAGTACGACCTGTGGGTCAACGAGGCGTCGTTCGTGCGCTTCCGCGAGCTCTCGCTCACCTACCAGATGCCGCAGGATTGGCTCGGGATGGTGCGGTCGACGCGCGGAAGCCTCAGCCTGTCGGCCCGCAACCTGGCCATGCTCTGGACCAACTGGACGGAGTGGCCGCACCACGATCCCGAGGTCGTGGACCCGAGCAACACCTTCTCGGGCAACCGCGAGCCGCAGGAGGACTCCGCGGTTCCACCGCTGACTTCCATCACCCTCACCGTCCGCCTGGGCATGTAAAGGAGGCTTGTCATGATTAAGCAACTGATCAAGGCTTCCGCCCTGGTTCTCGCGCCCATCGTGCTGCTGGCTTCGTGTGACGCGCTCGACGAGCTGCTGAGCGTGCCGGCCCCCTCCCAGGTGGTGGCGAGCGACCTGGAGGACCCGAATTCCGCGCAGCTTCTCGTGGCCAGCGTCGCCAACGAGTTCCGCTGCACCCATACCTACCACGCGACCGCGAGCGCGCTCACCGGCAACGAGTGGCGCGACGCTTCCAACAACACCATCTCCAACATCTGGGACGCCCGCATCCACGACACCAGCGGCTACGGCTCCCAGTACGCGCAACGCGACTGCGGAGACACGTTCAGCCCGGCACTTTACCGCCCTCTCTCCAGGACGCGCTGGCTGGCAGACTATGTACTGGGGCTGCTGAACGAGTGGACGGACGCAGACGTCCCCGACAGGACGGCCATGATCGCCGAAGTGTCGATGTACGCCGGCTACACCTACACGCTGTTTTCCGAGGCGATGTGCGAGCTGGTGCTGGTCGACAACGGGCCCGTCGTCGCCCCCGCCGACGGCTTCGCCACGGCGATAGAGCGCTTCGACCAGTCGGCGGCGGCCGGAGCCTCGGGCGACCTCCTCAACGCCGTGCGCGTCGGCAAGGCCCGGGCCCAGCTCAATCTGGGGCAGGCCTCGGCCGCGGCCGGCACGGCCAGCGCGGTACCGGAGGGCTTCGAGTGGCTGCTCGAGTACTCAGGTGCCGAATCGGTCACCAAGAACAAGCAGTGGGAGTTCAACGTCGACAACAACATGGTCACGGTGGCGGAGCCCTACCGGAACTTCCCCTGCAACTTCCCCTGGCCCGACGACATGATGTCGGAGTGCATGGAGGAACTCGATTCACGCGTCGCGGTGACCGACCAGGAGCGGGGCCACACCAACACGGGCATCGCCCTCTGGTTCGCCGAGAAGTATCCCAGCGCGAGTTCTCCGGTGCAGCTGGCCAGCTGGGAGGAGGCGCAGCTCATCATCGCCGAGGCCGCCATCGCAGCGGGCAACTACGACCAGGCGTCGTCGATCTTCAACACGCTGCGTATGAACGCCGGCCTGTCGCCCCATATGGCCTCGATGGACATGAACGGCATGATGGACCAACTCATTGAGGAGCGCGCCGCGGAGTTGTTCCTCGAGGGACACCACCTGTGGGATTTGAGGCGCCTCGGGGTCCGGCCCTATCCGCCGATCGGCCAGGACGACGGCTTTGGCGCGGTGTACGGCAACCAGCTGTGCTTCGACCTGCCGGCCACGGAGTTCCAGAACAACACCACGATCACGGGCGGCTGATGATTCGCTTGTGACCAGCAGCTTTCGCAATGGGAGGAGGGTCCCGAGGCCCTGACTTCCTGCGGAAGAAGGAACCGGAGGCGGGCCCCCGCGGGCCTTGCCTCCGGTTCCTTTTTGGTGCCGCGTACCGGCGGGATGACCCGTCAGCGACCGGTCACGATCAGGATCACCCCGGACTGATGGCCCGTGCCCCAGCGCGTCGTGGCGTCGCCGGGGCCGATGAACTCCATCCCTCGAACCTCGCTCAAGGGAACCTGGAAGAGCGCGCTCAGGCCGCCCGGCCGGCGGATGTTGTCGATGTATACGACGGGATACATGGCGCCGGCGGAAGTAAGGGAGTTGGAGCCGCGCGAGCGCAACCAGGCCGGCCGGACGCGGCGGAGAAACTGCATTGCGGTGTGCGCGTTCGCCCCTCGTTCGTCGATCTCGGCGCGCGAGATCCGGTTGGGGGGATAGGAGCGGACTTCGGCTTCGTCGGCGGCGGGCGCGTCCGGCGAGTTCGCGGGAGCGCTCCCGGCGCCGCCGCCGCACGCGGCGGCCAGGACCGTCAACAGGAGCCCGCAGGCCGCCATGGGGATGGTCTTCGGGGTGGAAGAGCGAGGTGTCTCTCGTGGATGTCGGATGGCGGGCCGGGGCTGCAAAGAGGTCGGAAGGCTCATGATCACCCCAGGCAGTTGGAAGCGGCACCGTGTCGCTACAGGTACCCCCGTGAGACTGCCGGAGTTCAACCGCCGGTAACGACCTGAATCACCCCACCGGTGTGCCCCGTCCCCCAGCGCGTTGTGGCGTCGGCGGCACTGATGAACTCCAACAGCCGGATCTGACCGATGGGAACGTTGAAGAGCGCGTCCACCCCACCCGGCCGACGGACGCTGTCGACGTACACCACCGGGTCGGCGCCGCGCGCCAGCAGCCACGCCGGCCGCAGACGGCGAACCACCTCCATCGCGGTGCTCGCATTGTCGCCGCGCTCCATGATCTCGGCGCGCGAGATCCGGTTGCGGGGATAGGAGCGGGTATCCGCCTCGGCGTCCGCGGGCGCGTCCGGTGAGTTCGCGGGTCCGCTCCCGGCACCTCCGCCACACGCGGCGATCAGGAGCACGAGCACGCTGCCGGCGGTCGCCGACCGGGCCGTCCTGGCGCCGGAAACTAAGCGGGAATCCCGGCGGGCCGAGGCCGTGGCAGGGTGGCGCGGCCGCGATTGCGTCGGAAAGGTCATGGTCACCTCGGGGCAACGAAAGGTTGGCTTGGTGTAGTCTGGAGGTACACAACCGCCTCGGATATGTTCTGGAACACGGAAGGGGCGAGTGTTTCAGTCAGGCCATCACGCAGGGAGGTGCACAAGCCATGAAGAACGGGGATTTCCGGGAACGCCTGTTATCGACTGCGGCCTTCCTCGCCCTGGTGCTGCTATCGGGATGCAAGAGCTGGCAGCCGGTCATGGAAACCCCGGCGAACTGGATCGCCCGGGAAAGCCCTCCGGAAGTGCGTCTGACCGCCGCCACCGGGGATCAGGTGACGATCCGGCGCCCGGTCGTGGTGAACGACTCGATCGTGTCGGCAACTGCCCGGGTGGCGGTCGGGCCGTTCGCGCCCCCCAGGCGAGGCGTGCGGTTGTCAGACGTGCACGGGTTCGAGGTCCCGCGATTCGACCCGGTCAAGACGGCCGGCCTGGGGGCGGCTTTTCTGGCGATCTCGATCACCTGGGCGCAGGTCGCCGCCGGTGGAGGGGGAGGACAGCAACTTCCCGAGGAGCACGTACCGAAATTCGCGCCCGGTCTCTCGCTCATATGGAGGGTGTTCCCGTGACGAAATCGAGTCACGCGCCAAAGAAGCGACCGACACATGTCCTCCTGGACGGAATCACGCGCGTCGCGTTTGACGCAAGCGTGCATCGTCGACTTGGGAGAACGGCGCGCGCATGGGCGGCGGCCGTGCTCGCCCTGTGCGCGTGCGGGGACGCGACCGGACCGACCCTGAGCCCCGGCGAACGCTGCGGATCGGACTCGAGCGCGGTCCCGACCTTCGCCGATCCAGCACTCGAAGCCGGGGTGCGCGCGGCGCTCGAACTCGGCCCGGAGGAATCGCTTACCTGCGGGCGCGTGGCTTCACTCGAATCGCTGGGCGTCAACGCCACGGGCATCAGGGACCTTTCCGGAATCGAGAACCTGACCGGGCTCACCGAACTCCTGGTGGCCCTGAACGCGATCGAGGACCTCGGCCCGCTCGCCGCGCTCACCGGCCTCGAGTACCTCGACGTGCGCGAGAATGCGATCAGCGACCTGAGCCCGCTCGCCGGGCTGACCAGCATGTTGTGGCTCAGCTTCGGCCAGAACCAGGTCTCCGACCTTTCGCCTGTTCGCAACATGAGCCAACTCGAACAGCTCGGTGGGTCGAACAACCGGATCAGCGACCTGACGCCGCTCTCAGGGCTTGAAGGACTCCTGCGGCTCGAACTCTTCAACAACGACATCACCGACCTGAGCCCCATCGCCGGCTTGTGGACGCTGCAGACGCTGGATGTGGGCCGCAACACCGTCCCCGACCTGTCGGCGCTGACTGAACTCGACAACATCCTGATCATCGGCCTCGAGAGCACGACGGTCACCGACCTCAACCCGCTCATCGACATGATCCTGCTGTCCCTGGTAAAGCTCAACGACAACCGGGAGCTGAGCGACATCCAGCCGCTCATCGACAACCCTGGAGTCGGTCGGGACGACACCGTATGGCTGGAGCGAACCGCAGTTGCCTGCGAGGCCATCGAGGCGCTCAGGGAGAAGCGCGCCACGGTGACGTCGAACTGCCCGTAGGAGGCTGCCGGCGGACGCACGCCCCGGTAGTACGACTATGAGCCCGCCGCCTCTCCTTCGAGGTGGGAGGCGGCAACATCCACCAACTCCCGCGTTCCCGCGAAGAGCGGAGTGCGCTGGTGAATGTCCCGGGGACGGATGTCGAGGATCTCCTCGGTGCCGTTGGTGGCCCTTCCTCCCGCCTGCTCCATGATCAGGGCCATGGGCGCCGCCTCGTACATCAGGCGCAGCTTCCCCTCCGGCTTCCCCCGGAAGGCGGGATACATGAAGAGTCCTCCCACCAGCAGGGTGCGGTGGATATCCGCCACCAGCGAGCCGATGTAGCGCGCCGAGAAGCCCTTGGCTCCCCTTGGCGGAGGCTTCTTGAAATGGCGTACGAGTTCATGCTGGCGAGGATCCCACCGGCGCGTGTAGGCCTCGTTGGTCGAGTAGTGCCGAGCGGAGGGCGAGGGCATGCGAATGCCGCGCCGGTTGAGGAGGAACTCGCCGCTTTCGGGGTCGCGGATGAAGCCGTGCACGCCGCGCCCGCTGGTGTAGACCAGCACGGTGGCTGCCCCGTAGAGGATGTAGCCCGCGGCGATCTGGTCGCGGCCGGGATGGAGAATGCCGGAGAGGGAGGAGCCGGAACCGGGCGCTTCATCGGACCGGGTACGCGGCAGCAGGGAGAAGATGGTGCCCACCGGCACGTTCACCCCCAGGTTGGACGATCCGTCGAGCGGATCCACCGCGAGGACGCAGCCGCCCTCGGGATGCTCGAAGGGGATCGCCATCAGGTCTTCGGCCTCCTCGGAGATGATGCAGGACAGCACTTCGGCATCACGGACCTCCTCCACGATCGCGTTGTGGGCGTACTTGTCGATGCGCGTTGCTGCTTCGCCGTGGACGTTGCGATCGCCGGTGCGCGGCAGGGTCCCGGTCAGCCCGGTGCGCGCCACCACCCGGGCGATGCGGGTGCCTGCGCGGGCGAGGCCGGTGAGCACGTGAACCCAGTCCGGGGGTTCGGAGGAAGGAGCGGCCTCCTCGCTTTCGAGGAACGCGCCGAGGGTGGGCACGAGCGTGCGAGAGCGCATGGGTGGGGGGATGGGCGTGAGGGGTGTCTGGTGTGCGGGCTGGCAATGTCGCACGACCGGGGGCTCAGGGGTAGAGCCGGGACGCAGCGGCGATGGCTAACACGCCGGGAGCACCGGGCAGCGTTCCACCGAGAGCGTGAAGTCCCCCGTGGGGAAGGCGCGGACGCGCACGACGCCCTGGAGGTCGGTGCGCGCAACGTCGGATCCGGCGCGTTCAATGCGGTCGAGCACCACTCGGTGCGGATGCCCGTAGCGGTTGCGGGCGCCCGCCGAGACGACGGACAACTCGGGCTGCGTGAACTCGAGGAGCATCCACGAGGTCGAGGTCAGGCTGCCGTGGTGTCCGGCCTTCAGCAGGTCGAGGTCAGGAATGCGGCCCGCGGCCAGGA
This sequence comes from Longimicrobiales bacterium, assembly GCA_965221785.1. GTDB lineage: Bacteria > Gemmatimonadota > Gemmatimonadetes > Longimicrobiales > Gaopeijiaceae > BD2-11. Next base: position 1,462,220 of record CBDCSR010000003.1, on the reverse strand, counting down.
GCGCCTCTTCCACCGCGGCGGGCGCGTCCCCGGGGAGCAGCGCGCTGAAGTCGCCGTAGTGCAGCAGCAGGACCACGGACTGGTCGTTGGCCTCGTCGCTGGCCACGGAGTCGGCAGCGCCTCCGGGATGCAGCACTTCCAGGGTGACGCCGTCCGCGGAGACGCGGTCCCCGGCGCGCGCGGCGAACCAGGTGGCGCCCCGGACCTGAGCCCGCTCCAGGGCCGCCACGTAGGCGGGCCGTGCAGCGGGGGCTCCGGGGTCGAGGACGCGCACCACGTTGAGTTCCGACAGGACCGTGTTGGCGCCGCCGATGTGGTCCAGGTCCGGGTGGGTGAGGATGAGCGCCTCCAGGCGCGCGGCGCCTCGCCTTCTCAGGTAGGGGACGACGATGCGTTCGCCGGCGTCGAAGGTGCGCGAGCGTGGACCGGTGTCCACCAGGATCCATCGGCTGCCCGGGGTGCGGATGGCCACCGCGTCGCCCTGGCCCACGTCCAGGAAGACCAGCTCCATGGCCCCTCCGCTTCCGATGAGCGCGGGAATGGGCCAGGCCACCAGCGCGGCCGCGAGGGACGCGACCAACACGGCCGCGCGCACCCGGGGACGGAGGCGCAGGGCGAGGCCTCGGGCGACGAGCCAATAGACGGCGAGGGCGGCGGTGGCAGCGACGATCCACCAGCGCGGCGTCCAGACGGCAGCGCCGGGGATGTCCACCACCAGCGCGACGATGGCGCCGGCGAGCTGGAGAAACAGGTCGACGCCTCCCGCGAAGATGCCCGCCAGGGGGAGCGAGATGAAGGAGAGAAGAATGGAGAGGAGCATCCCCGGGATGGCGGCGGCGACCAGCGGCCCGGCGACCAGGGTCACCGGAATGCCGGCGGTCGCAAAGTACCCGAAGTGCCAGGCGACCAGCGGGAAGGTGGCGGCCGTCGCGGCGATCCCCGAGGCGAGGCCGGTGCGCAGCGCCGACGGAAGGCGGGCAAGCCGACGCGTACGCAGGACCCGGCTCACCGGGGGAGCGAGCAGGACCAGACCCGCCGCGCCCGCGAAGGAAAGCTGGAATGCCACCGAGACGATCGCGTCCGGGCGGGCTGCCAGCAGGGCGATGAAGGCCGTGGCAAGCGCGCCCAGCGCCGAGACCCGGCGCCCGAGCAGGCGACCCGCCGCCAGCGCAGCCAGGATGAAGGCCGCGCGGGTGGCCGCCACCGGGGAGCCGATGGCGAGCACGTAGGCCCAGCTGCCGCCCGCGGCCGCCATGGGCGCGCGGCCGGGACCGAGCCCGATGCGGCGCGCGAGCAGGTAGAGGATTGCGGCGATCACCCCCACGTGGAAGCCGGAGATGGCGAGCAGGTGGGCGATGCCGGCGCGCGCCCACTGGTCGCGGACCTCGCGGGGCAGACGCTCGCGGCGGGCCAGGATGAGCGCCTCGCCCAGGCCGGCGCGGGCCGGATAGAGCGCGTCGAGGCGTTCGCGCACGATGGCCCGCAAGCGCACGGCAAGCGGGACCGCCGGCGCCCCGGTGTCCACCTCGAGCGCGCGCACCACCAGGGTGCCCGCGTATTCGGGGGGCATGCCCCGGCGCAGGGGGCGCGCCAGCCACTGGCCGCGAATCACCAGCGACGCGGCGGCGGGCGGAACGGACACATCGTCGCGGACCACGGCGCGCACCCGGGCACGGCATCCCCCGGGCAGCCCCGAGCGGGCGATAAAAGGCGCCGCGCCCTCCCCGGGCACGCCCTCGAAGTAACCGCGCAACTCCAGGGTCGCGCCGTCCTGGATCGCGAGCTGGCAGCTGCGGGCGCGCGCCCCGACCGAGGCCGTGCCGTGGAGCAGCCCGCCGCACAGGGCCAGGAGGAGACCGGTCGGGAGGGGCTGCGGGCGGAGGCGGCCTGTGCGGGCCAGCCGGCCCGGCGGTGCGTCAGCGTCGGGCCCGGGGCGCTCCCATGTGAATATGAGCCAAGCGAGCAACGATCCGCCCAGCACCGCCGGCGTGAGCCACGCCGACAGATGAACCAGGGCCGTCCCCAGCCCGAAGGCCAGGGCCAGCCAGGCTACCGGCGGAATCCAGGTGTTCGGCTGACCTCCTCGGCCAAATGACGCACTTCACACAATTTACGCATTCTCGCCGCCCTCCGCGTCCTCCGCATCGAAAAGGTCGCGCTGGGTCAGGTCCGTAGCGCCCTCGGCGCGCGCCTCCTCGATGAGCCGGTCACGGAGGATCTTGCGCACGCGGAGATCGGTGTGGAGACCGGCCAGGAGCATCACCAGCATGCCGACCAGGAGCGCCGCAAAAGCCACCATCGTGACCGGGAACCGGTAGAACTGGACGAACCCGAGGTCGAGGGTGATGCGCTGGTCGCCGTTGTGCACGGTAAACCAGATCACCAGCCCGACGAAGGCCGCCACGCCGGTCAACGCCAGCCATCTGCTCAAGTCGGCTCCGGAGGCTGGGATCCATTGGCCAGTCGGCGGCCCGTGAATGTGGCGCCGCTGGTGCCGGTGAGCTCAACGGTCGCGTACGCCCCCTCGAGGCTCGTGGGCGCGGCGAAAGCGACCACCTTGCCGCGCCGGGTGCGGCCCAGCATCTGCCCCGGCCCCCGGGCCTCCTTTTCCACCAGCACCTCCTCGACCCGCCCCACCTCCGAGCGGTTGATCGCGGTCTGGATGGAACGGGCCACCTCGATCAGCTCGCGCAGGCGGGCCGCCGCCTCGCCGTCCTCGATGAACCAGTCCGCCGGCATGCGGGTCGCGGGGGTGCCCTCGCGGGGCGAGTAACGGTAGGTGTAGACGTCGTCGAAGCGAACCGTGCGCAAGAGATCCAGAGTGTCCTCGAAGTCGCTGCGGGTCTCGCCCGGGAAGGCGCAGATGACATCGGTGGACAGGGCGATGTCGGGGATCGCCTCGCGCACCATCTCCACCCGGTCGAGGAAGCTCTCCACCGAGTAGCGGCGCAGCATGCGCTTCAGGGTGCGGTTGTTCCCGGACTGCACGGGCAGATGCAACTGCTCGCACACTGCGGGCTCGGAGGCCATGACCTCCACCAGGTCCGGAGTGACGTCGTTCGGGTGCGGCGAGGTGAAGCGCACGCGGCGGATGCCGGGGATGCGGGCCACGCCCTCGAGCAGGCGGGCGAAACTCCAGTCCCCGCGGGCGTAGGAGTTCACGGTCTGTCCCAGCAGGGTGACCTCCGTTACGCCGGTGGCGGCGATGCCCCGGATCTCCGCCAGGACCTCCTCGGGCCGGCGGTTCTTCTCGGGTCCCCGGACGTAGGGGACGATGCAGAAGGTGCAGCGGTGATCGCACCCGCGCTGGATCGGAACCCACGCCGAGATGCGCGAGGTGCGACGCTGTTCGAGGCCTTCGTAGTTCTCGGCCGGGTCCAGGGAGAGGACCGAGAGGCGCCGTCCGGGCTCGGAGAGGGCATCGAGCCGCTCGGGCAGTTCGCGGTATCCGTCGGGGCCCATCACCAGGTCGACGTAGGGGGCCTGTTCCAGCAGTGTGTCGCCCATGCGCTGGGCCATGCAGCCGGTGACGCCGATCACGAGATCCGGGTTGTCGCGCTTCAGGCCGTTCAGCTGCGACACCCGGCCGAGGACGCGCCGTTCCGCGTGCTCGCGGATGGCGCAGGTGTTCACCAGAATCACGTCGGCCTGCCCCGGGGTTTCGGCCACGGCATAGCCCCTCTGCTCGAGGACTCCGGCCATCAGCTCGCCGTCGCTGATGTTCATCTGGCAGCCGTAGGTCTCGATGTAGACGCGTCTGGGGGCGGCCACCGGCAGCCGGACGGCGGAACCGGACCCCGGCCGGGCGGTCTGGGCCCTGGCACCCACTAGAAACTCGATGCCCGGAAGGAAAACGTGTAGCGCGAGAAGGACTCCGAGATCGAGTCCGTCGCGCGGGTGCCCCTCTCGTACGAAAAGTCGAAGGCGGCGATGACGAGGTCTTCGGTCTCGAGCAGGTTCCAGCCGAAGCCGGCCGCGAATCCGCTCTCGGTCGGGGTCGAGACGTCGATGGAAAAGGGCAGCCCGGCGCGGCGGTAGCCGACCCGGGCGGGGAGGCTGCGCCCGAACAGGCTCATCCCCGACCACTCGAACCCGCCTCCGAAGGAGGTGACGGCGCCGCGGGCAGCCGCGCCCGCACCCGATTCGGCCGGCGTCCAGTTGGAGCGCCCGAAGCCGACGGTGGCGGCCACGACGGGCGTGAGCATCGCGCTCGCTCCGATGCGGATTTCCGTGGGCAGGTCGAAGCGGGCTTCCCCGCCCTCGGTCTGGCCCACGGGGGTCGCTCGCAGGTCGCCGGACCAGGTCAGGCTGCCGGAGATGCGCAGGAAGTCCCGGAAATCCCACATGGCTCCGAGCCCGAAGGTCGTGCCCGTCATTTCCCAGCGTCCGCGCTCCCGAAAGCGGTCGCCGGTCTCCTGTTCCTCATCCTCGACGACGCCGATGATGCGCGAAAAGCTCCGCACCTGGGTCCCCGTGTGGAAGCCGAGGGTGGCCGCGACCGAAAAACCTCCGGACAGGGCGCGCGCGAAGCCGATGCGGGCCGCACCCACGCTGCCATCGGACTCGTAGGTGTCGGCTACATCGATCGAGTCCTGCTCCCGGGCAACGCGAAGGGTTCGTTCGGCCTTCCAGTTCTGTTCCAGGAGGCCCCCGTAGGACAGGGTGGCGACCCCGTAGTTCCGCACCGGATAGGACAACGCCAGCAGGGGAAAGCGTGTGCCTTCGATCGGGACGCTCTGGTCGCCGACGGCCGCCGCGCCGCGGCTGGGCTGGATGGTGACGGAGATGCTGGGGACGGTGATCCGGCTGGCGCGGGCCGGGTCCGTGGGGAGCACGGCGCCGCCGAAGAGACCGACCCCGACCGAGCCGAGCGCGCGCGAACGCCCGTCGAGCGCCTCCAGGGGAATGCCCAGGCCCTGGCTGCCGATGAGCGACTGGGCGGCGAGCGGCCGGGGCACGGCGAAGGCGAGGAGCGCGAGGGTGACGGCCATGAAGAGGCCGGTGGCAGCTACACGGGCGGCGACGCGCGAACGGGCGCGGGCGTTCATCATCTCATGCTCATCCCGGAGAGCTGGCTCACGAGGATGCGAAGCAGCGGCGGCGAACTCGAGTCGGGTCCCAGGAAGCGCATCAGCTCGAAGCTCTGGGGTTCGATGGCGGCCAGCAGCGCCAGCGTATTGGGCGCCGGAACGCTGTCTTCGGTGACACCCCGTGCCAGGTCCTTGACGAAGTTGGTGATCGGTATCTCCAGCACGCGCCCCTCATCGCCCGCGAAGATCTCCGGAGGCACCTGCAGGACCGGGACCTGGATCGAGTTTCCCAGAGGCGCGCGCGGCAGGTACTCGGGCGAGGGGATCGGGCGGGCGTCGACGTATAGCGTGTCGGTGGGGCGCAGTGCAGCGTCGGTCGGCCCCGGGGTCAGGACCAGCGCCGCCTGAGTAATGCCGTCGGCGGTGAGCGGAAGGGTACACTCGCCCGAAGGGCAGGTCTCGCTGCGAATGGGAAACGAAGCCGGCAGCTGCACTTCGAAGACGGTGCGCCAGGCGGGGGCGCCGCCGATCTGGAGCACCCCCTCGGGCAGGGAGGGAACCGGGTCGTAGATGAAGGTCAGGTGTTCGGAAAAGGTGTCGGTTGTGACCATCGTGTCCGATCGGATCGACGGCAGCGCGTCCATGACCAGATTGGCCGTACGCACCTTCACGCGCGCTCCGGGGGTGACCATTCGCACCAGCATGCCGCGAGCTTCGTCTGCGGTGTCCCACGCCCTGATGGTGAGGGTATCGATCGGGAAGAACGCGGAGTCGGATTCCGCCGGATCCCACACCGCCGTGGCGATCGGCGTGGCGTCCCCGCCGCCGGGGTGAGCCCAGGGGACCTGTTCCCCGAGAGTGTCCACGGCGTGGACGAAGGTGGCGGAGGACGGATGCCAGCGCTCGCGGATGAGCGATGCGGACAAGGTCACGGGTTCGGAGGGGGCCGCCAGGGTATCGAAGCGGAGGACCGCACGCCCGCCGACCAGCGTAAGGTCCGGGTCGGTCACCGTGGTGCCGGCGGTGTCGCGAATGCTGGCGGAGCGCGGGATGGGACCGAATCGCACCAGCGTGCGCGCCTCCAGGCCATCTTCGCCGAACTCGGTGGCGACCAGCGGGACGGCCACGTCCGAGGCCCGGCCGAAGCCACCGAACACCTGAACGCCGCGGGCGAACTGGTCGTGGGAAAGATGGACCTCCGAAGTCACCACGGTGACGGGGAACGTCAGCCCTTCCACCGCGGTGGGGGTCTCGTACCCGCAGGCGCCGGCGAGGAGCACGGCCACCGCGGTGAACGCGCGGGCCGCGCGGTTCAGCCGGAAGGGCGCGGGCAGCAGCGTTGCCAGGTTCCAGTCGGCCGTCCCCTCGGGTGACTCGGAGCGGACGGAGAGCTCGGGCGCGAACTCGGCGAGGGCCTGCCGGCACTGTCCGCAGGGCGATGCTGGCGGCCCGGACGAGGTGCTGAGGGCGATTCGGGTGAACGACCGGTGACCGCCAACCACGGCTGCGGCCAGCGCCGAGCGCTCGGCGCACAGGGTGAGGCCGTAGGAAGCGTTCTCCACGTTGCATCCCGAGAAGACGGCGCCATCGGCCGTCTCCAGCGCGGCACCTACCCGGAACCCGGAATAGGGAGCATAGGCGCGCTCGCGCGCGGCGCGCGCTCGCTTGAGAAGTGGCTCGAAAGCGTCCGTCATGCTTGCCAGATCCGCGGAAGTCGGCCGGTCAGACCGGTGAGGACCTCGTAGTTGATGGTGCCGGCCCGGTCCGCCACCTCCTCGACCGTGATCTCCTCGTCCCGGTCGCAACCGATAAATGTAACGATATCGCCGGCGCGCGCGTCACCGACGCGCGAGATCTCTACCACCGTCACGTCCATGGAGATCCTTCCGACCAGCGGAACCCGCCGCCCGCGCACCAGCGCGTGTCCGCGGTTTCCCAGAGCGCGCGGCAGGCCGTCGCCGTACCCGATCGCGACAGTGGCCCAGCGTTCTCGCCCGCGCGCGATGTGGGTGGCACCGTAGCCGACGGAACTGCCTGCGGGGACATCGCGCACCAGGGTGATGCGGGCGCGCACGGCCGCCACCGGGGCGGGTCGCGGCAGGTCGGGAGCGGATGCTCCGCCGTACAGGAAGATACCGGGGCGTACCGCGCTGGCCGCGTACTGCGGGCGGCGCAGGACGGCGGCGGAGTTGCAGGCGTGAACCCACGCGTCCGCGGGAAGAGGCAGGTGGCCGACGGCCTCCTGCAGTCGCGCCCATTGCCGGTCGATGGTGCCGGCGGCCTCGTCGGCCGAATGGAAGTGGGTGTAGCATCCGCCCCAGCGGAGCGGGTGAGCGGCCAGCACCGCCACCTGCCTTCCCCAGGACGATGCCGCGCGCCAGTCGAGGCCGGCCCTGCCCATCCCCGTGTCCACTTCCATGTGGAAGGTGGCGCGGCGCCCGCGGCGGGTGGCTTCCTCAGCCAGGGTGCGCAGGCTGCCCAGGTCGGAGAAACACAGGGTCAGGCCGCCGTCCACGGCCGCGGGGAGGGAGGAAGCGGGGGGCGGGGTCATCACCAGCACCGGGCGCCCCACCCCGAGCGCCCGTACCTCCAGCCCCTCTTCCACCGTCGCTACGCCGTAGCCGTCGGGCTTATCGGTCTCCAGGACCGCTACCGTCTCGCGCACACCCAGGCCGTACGCATTCGCCTTCACCATCGGGACGACGGCGGCGGTGTCGCCGGCGGCTTCACGGATGTGCGCCAGATTTGCGCGCAACGCCGCGGCGTCGACCTCGACCCAGGCGCGCGCCCGGGGATCATCGGGCCTGACCATGGCCGAAAAGGTGCCGACGCCACGGTCGAGGGGCAACAATCCGGGCTGCGGCGGTCCACGGCTTCTGGACTTCTCCCCGAAGGTCCGGAATACTACTCCCGGCGGCATCGCCCGCGCTCGCCGGCGGCGGGCGCGCGAATCGCGGGGCGCCGCAACGCGCGAACGGCCATCCCCGATTGCTCCACGCCAAATGTCCACGCCCGAACGACACTGCCCGACATCGTGAACGCCAGCGACAATCGCATCGCGTCTTCCTCCGAAACCACGACCCCCGACGGCATCGCTCCTTCGGAAGGCGTTCTCGACCGCGCGCTCGCCATTGTCGAGTTCCTGCGCACGAAATGTCCCTGGGACCGGGCGCAGACCGCGGAGTCGCTCATCCCCTACCTCATCGAGGAAAGCCGGGAAGTGGTGGATGCGATTCGCTCCGGGAACGCCGGAGAGCTGGAGGGGGAACTCGGCGATCTGCTTCTGAACGTGGCCTTTCAGATCGTGCTGGGCGAGGAGGCAGGCGCCTTTGACCGGGAATCGGTGGTGGACCGGCTGGAGACGAAGATGAAGCGCCGCCATCCGCACCTCTTCGGCGAAGGCGAGCGGGAGGACTGGGAAGCGCTGAAAACAAGGGAACTGTCGGGCGACGAAAGCGTGTTATCCGGGCTTCCCGGCGGGCTGGAACCGCTCCTGCGCGCACATCGCATTCAGGAGAAGCTGAGTGGCGTCGGCTTCGACTGGGATGATGCCGAGGGAGCCCGCCTCAAGGTGGCCGAGGAACTCGAGGAGATTCGGGCGGCGCTCGACCGGGGAGATCCGCGGGAGGTGATGGACGAGGCCGGCGATCTCCTGTTCACGGCGGTCAACCTCGCCCGCCTCGCCGGCGTCCATGCGACCAACGCGCTCGCCCGCACCAACCGCAAGGTGGAAGCCCGCTTCCGGCGCGTGGAGGAACTTGCCCGCGACGGCGGCAGGCGGGTGGCGGAGATGTCGCTGGAAGAACTGGACGCGCTCTGGGACGCGGTGAAGGCGGAGGCGCGGGCCGCGGAGGAGACGGCAGGCGGCTGACGCGCGGCGGGCCCCTCTCGCTCGCGGGCGGGGCGGAACCGGCCGTCAGGGCGTCAGGCGATTCATCAGGCGCGGGAAGGGGATGAGCTCGCGGATATGCGGGCGCCCGGTCATCCACGCCGTGAAGCGCTCGATCCCGAGACCGAACCCCGAGTGCGGAAAAGTGCCGTAGCGGCGCAGGTCCAGATACCAGCCGTAGGCCTCCGCGGGCAGCTCCTCCTCGTCGATGCGTGCCGTCAGCCGGTCGAGGTCGTCCTCGCGCTGGCTGCCGCCGATGATCTCGCCGTACCCCTCCGGGGCGATGAGGTCGTTGCACAGCACGGTGCGGGGGTCGTCCGGGTTTTCCTTCATGTAGAAGGCCTTCGCGCCCTTGGGATAATTGTAGACGAAGACCGGCCGGTCGAAGTGCTCCGCGATGCGTGTCTCGTCGGCGCCGCCCAGGTCCGCGCCCCACCGGGTGTCGCTGCCGGCCGCGCGCACGATCTCCACGGCCTCCGTGTAGCTGACCCGCGGGAAGGGCGCCCGGATGCGCTCCAGGGCCGAGAGGTCGCGGCCGAGCACCTCGAGGTCGGCCGCGCACCGCTCCAGCGTCCGGCCGACCAGGTAGACCACCAGTTCCTCCTGAAGACGCATGTTGTCGTCGGAGTCCGCGAAGGCGACCTCGGGCTCGAGCATCCAGAACTCGGTCAGATGGCGGCGCGTCTTGGATTTCTCGGCGCGGAAGGTGGGGCCGAAGCAGTACACCTTGCGGAAGGCGGGGCACGCCGCCTCGACGTACAGCTGCCCGGTCTGCGCCAGGAAGGCACGGTCGCCGAAGTACTCGGTCTCGAACAGGGTGCCCGCGGATTCGCCGATCGCGCCGGTGAGGATGGGGGTGTCGATGCGGACGAAGTCGCGCTCGTGGAGGAAGTCGTGGATGCCCTTCTCCACCTCCGAGCGGATGCGCAGGCCGGCGCGCTGGGCCGAGGAGCGCAGCCAGAGGTGCCGGTAGTCGAGGAGGAACTCGACGCCGTGCTCCTTGGGCTGGATGGGGAAGTCCACGGACGCGCCCAGCAGCCGGACGTCCTCCACCAGAAGCTCGTAGCCACCCGGGGAACGCGCGTCCTCCTGGACCGACCCCGTCACGGCCACGCATGACTCGTGGGTGAGGGTGCAGCCGAGCTCCCAGGCTTCGGGGGCGAGCTGCTTGCGCAGCAGGACGCCCTGCACCAGGCCGGTGCCGTCGCGCACCACCAGGAAGGCGACCCGGCCGTGGACGCGCACGTGCTCCACCCAGCCGCGTATCGTGACGCTCCGGCCGACGCTGGCGCCGAGTTCACGCACGACGGTTTCGGGGGAAGCCATGGCGGTCTCCTGGGGTGAAATCGGCTGGAGATGGGCGGTCCCCGGGCGTGGACCGTCGGTAGCTAGTCTGTCACGGCGGGGGCGTCAAGTCCAACCCGCAGGCCCGACCTCGTGTGCCCGGTGATGTCCGCCCCCGGCCAGGTGGAAACGACCTGAGCCGGGGCCATGATGCATGTCTAACCCACCGAGCGAAGCTGCAGGCGGTCGCCGAACCGACCCGTGAGCAGACGACGCCGCATCGCGTTCCCGGGGGCGAGCAGGTCGGGGTCGCGGTCGATGGTCGCGCGGGCGTGCTCGCGGGCGGCGCGCATGAGGTCCTGGTCGAGCGTGAGATCGGCGAAACGCAGAATGGGCTGCCCGTGCTGCTGGGAGCCGAAGAAGTCCCCTTCCCCGCGCATGGCCAGATCGGCCCGCGCGATCGCAAACCCGTCGTGCGTGCTCCGGAAGACTTTCAGCCGTTCGGCGGCGGCCTCCTCCGCGTCGGCGATGGCGACGCAGTAGCTGCGGTCGGCCCCGCGCCCGACCCGGCCGCGGAGCTGGTGCAGCTGGGAGAGGCCGAAGCGCTCGGCGTTCTCGATGAGCATCACGGTGGCGTTGGACACGTCGATGCCCACCTCCACGACCGAAGTGGCCACCAGCACGTCCAGGTCGCCGGCCAGGAAGGCGCGCATCACCGCATCCCTTTCCTCGCCGGGGAGCTGGCCGTGCAGGAGGCCGACCCGGAAATCCGGAAACTCCTCCGCGCGCAGGCGTTCCCATTCCTCGGTGGCCGAACGCAACTGCAGCTTGTCGGACTCGCCCACCAGGGGGTAGACGACGTAGACCTGGCGCCCGCACGCCAACTCGTCCCGGACCAGCCGGTACGCCTCGGCGCGGCGGGACGGCCGCAGCCAGCGCGTTTCCACCGGCTTGCGCCCGGGGGGAAGCTCGTCCAGCACGCTCAGGTCGAGGTCGCCGTAGAGAGCGAGCGCCAGCGAGCGCGGGATCGGAGTCGCCGACATGATCAGGGTGTCGGGGACAGGGTCGCGCTGGCTCAGGACCATCCGCTGACGCACGCCGAAACGGTGCTGTTCGTCCACCACCACCAGTCCCAGGCGGGCGAACTCCACCGTCTCCTGGATGAGCGCGTGGGTGCCGGTCACCACGAGGCCGCTGCCGTCGGCCAGGGCGGCGAGCACGCGGGTGCGCTCGCGGGCGTCGGTGCGCCCGGTGAGCAGCAGGGTCTCGACCCCGAGCGGGCCGAGCAGGCGCTGCAGGCTGCGGGCGTGCTGCTCCGCGAGCAGTTCGGTGGGGGCCATGAGGGCGGCCTGATGCCCGCCCTCCACCGCGAGCATCATGGCGAAGACGGCGACGATGGTCTTCCCCGCCCCCACATCGCCCTGGAGCATGCGGTTCATGCGGCGGTCCGTGGTCATGTCCGCGTATATCTCCCGCAACACCCGGGCCTGGGCATCGGTCAGGCGAAACTCGAGCGCCTCGTGCAGGGGACGGATCAGCCGGTTGGTGCGGCCGAACCGGATGCCGTTGACGGCAGTGGTGCTTCGGTAGCGGGCGTGGGCGTGCATGAGCTGCAGGAAGTAGAGCTCGTCCCAGGCGAGACGCCTCCGGCCCCGCTCGGCCTCGTCGAGGCTCTTCGGCGCATGCAGGCTGGAGAGCGCCTCGGCCAGGCCCGGCACGTCGATCTCGCGGCGCTCTGCGGGGGACAGGTACTCCTCCTCCTCCACCTGCCGCAGGAGCCTGGACAGGTTGCGCTCCAGCAGCTGGCGCAGCACCCACTGCGGCACGGCCTCGGACGCCGGATAGACGACGAAGATGGTGCCACGAACTCCGCTCTCGTCTCCCTCGGACGCACTGCGGGCACGCCCGGATTCGAGAATGGCGAACTCGCGGGGCTGGATCTGGCGACCGTGAAAGAAGCGCACCGTCCCGGCGGCGAGCAGGAGGTCCCCCTTGCGGATCCTGCGATCAAGCCAGGGTTGGCCCGGCCAGGCGCAGGTGATGTGGCCGGTCTCGTCCTCGATCACGGCCTGGAAGATGCGCAGACCCTTGCGCGTGGGGATGACCCCGGAGCTGCGCACCCGCCCGACGACGACCGCGGAGTCCCCCACTTCGAGTTCGGCCACCGGCTGAACGGTGGAAGCGTCCTCATAGCGCCGGGGCACGTGATAGAGCAGGTCGCGCGCCTTGCGGATGTCCAGTCCGGCAAGGTTCTCCGCGCGCCGGGGACCGACGCCCTTGAGGTACTGGACGGGGGAGTCGAGCCTCGAGAAGCTCATGCCGGAGATCCGAAGACGCCCTCCAGAAACGCGTTCGCGTCAAAGGGCTCGAGGTCTCCGGGGCCTTCTCCCACCCCGACGAGCTTGACCGGCAACCCGAATTCCTGCCTGAGAGCCACGACGATGCCGCCGTGTGCACTGGAATCCATCTTGGCGAGGAGAATCCCGCTCGGATTCACCGCGTCCCGGAAGGCTCGCACCTGAGCGAGCGCGTTCTGGCCCACGGTGGCGTCGACCACAATCAGGGTCTCGTGCGGAGCGCCCGGAAGCCTGCGGGCGATGACCCGCCGTATCTTGGCGAGTTCCTCCATCAACCCGGTCCGGGTGTGGAGACGCCCGGCAGTGTCGACAATCACGACGTCAACGCCGCGCGCGCGGGCCGCGTCGATGGCATCGAAGGCGACCGCGGCGGGGTCTCCGCCGGGCTGTCCAGCCACGAAATCGGCGCCGGTGCGGTCCGCCCAGATGCGCAACTGGGAGACCGCGCCCGCCCGGTAGGTGTCCGCCGCGGCAAGCAGGACCTTGTTCCCCCGGCCAGCCAGGACGTGGGCCAGCTTTCCGGCGGAGGTGGTTTTCCCCACGCCGTTGACCCCGACCATGAGGTAAAGCGCGATCCCCTGTGCGGTGTCGCGGAGGGTGAAGGCGGTTTCCGCTGCCGGCGACGCCGGAGCCCCTTCGGCGGATGTCCCGGGAAGCAGGATCCTGGCTACTTCCTCGCGCAGGGCGCTGCGAAGTGCCTCCGGGCCGCGGATCCGTCCGCGCCGTTCGAGTGCTTCGACGCGGTCCACGAGATGCAGCGCGGCCTCCACGCCGAAGTCGGCGGCCAACAGGCGGTCCTCGAGGTCCTCGAGCGTCTCGGCGCCAAGGCCGCGCGCGGACGGCCGGAGGTCGGGGAGGGCGAAGCCCACGACCCTCCGCCACAGCGATCCGCGCGTACCGCTCCCCTCGCGGGTCGGTCGGCCCAGCGGCGTCACAGACGCTACCGGAGGCCTCGGCGCCGGCGGCCGATCCACTCACCGCACAGAAGCGCCAGGACGAGGATGAATGGCGCCGGGTGCGTGCGCAGCGGACGGCCCGCTGCCGCGCGGGCACCTCCTTCGGCCGCGTCCCCGCTCACCGCGTCGACGACGGGCGGCAATCGGAGTTCGCCGGTGTAGCGCTCGATGTCGAAACGGCCGCTCGTCTCCTCGCCGCCGGCCCCCGGAGACAGCACGAAGTCGTAGGCGCCCGGCTCCAGCGGCGCGGTGGTGAAGGTCTCGGTGGAATCCACCGCCACCGTGGACTCGAAGACCGTTTCGCCAGCGCGGACGAGGCGAAGGCCGAACTCCTGCCCGGCCATGCCGGGCGCCTGCCAGCGGACGGGGCTCCCGCGCCCGATCACCGGCTCGGCGGGACCGGGTGGACCGGCGGTCGCAAGCCGCTCGCCGGCGAACAGCCAGTTCGCCACCCCGGCCCACAGGGACCGGTAGGCGCGGCGCGGCGTTCCCTCGCGGGCGGCCCAGCGCCAGTAGCCCCCGGCCAGGCCGACGCCCACGCGCCTGCCTTCCCCCGCGATCAGGACGAGGGCGGGCTCCCCGGTGCCGCGCCCGCCCAGATGCACCTGCAGGGCGACCGCTCCCGAGGGAGCCGTTGCGGGGTGGAGGGCGGTTAGGGGCGGCAGAGCTCCCAGATCCAGGTCGGCGAACTGCCCGGCCACCGGCGAGGCGGGAAGGTCGGTGGCCACGTACCACTCGCCTTCGACCTCGCCCGCGACCGCCACCCCGCCCAGCGACGCGCCCGCCCGGTCGGCCGGGAACATGAGCAGCCGCGGGGCGTTCCGGGCGGCATCGCGCACCCAGTCCGGAGCCGTCGCCCCGACACCGTGCAGCACAACGATGTCGGCGTCGCCGAGCATCGCGCGCAGCTCACCCTCGGTTACCTCGCCGGCGACCTCGTCGCCCCGCCCGATCGGCAGATACCGCGATCCGGTGACGCGCAGGTAGCCTCGCGCCGGCAGCCCGGTCACGTCCTCCAGTACCGGAAGCAGGTGACGGGGCTCCCAGTCCGGGCGCAGGGAGAGCAGGACCAGCCCCGCCTGCGGGGGTGCCACGCGCACATGGCGCACGCGCCGGTCGTCGTCGGCAAAGCCGTCCTCCGCCAGCACGACGGTGGCCGCATAGCGCACCATCCCCTCGGCCGCGGGGGCGGGGAGGTCCACCGGCGTGCGCACGACCTGGCCGGGCGGAGGGATCTCCACCGGAACCGAGGCGACCAGGCGGTCCTCCTCCCGCACCTCGATGCGGGCGGCGCCCCCGGGGGCGGCCTCGCCGAACACGGTGACCTCGGCGACGAAGGGCGTTCCCTGCTCGGCACGCGCCGGTACGGCAAAGTCGGCGACCCCCGCATTCGCCACCGTCGCGCCCACGACCTGAAGGCGGGCCCGCAGCCCGGGCACTACCGGAAGGCTGCCGAAGTCGGCATCGGTCAGGCGTCCGTCGCTCACCACTGTTACCGCTCGCGCCCCCGACTCGGCCGCGGCCCTCAGGGCCGGGAGGAGGCGGGAGGAGGTGGCCGCGGGTGGACGCCCCTCCAACTCGTCGGCCGTGCTCCCCGCCACGGCATCCCCGAAGACCAGGATCCGGCCTCCGCCGCCCGCGAGACGCCGCGCTTCCTGAACCGCGTCCGCCCATGCCGTCCCACCGCCCGGAGGACCGGCCGCCATGCTCAGGGAGCCGTCGAGCAGCACCAGGGCGCCCTGACCGATGCCGTCACCTGCGCCGGCAGGCAGGCGCGGATTCCAGATGAGCAGCAACACGAGGCAGATCGCCAGCGCTCTTGCAAAGGCCAGCCAGCGCCGACCCGCCACCGGCAGTTCCCGGCGATGGTAGACCCAGAGGGAGAAGCCGCACGCCGCCGCCAGCAGGAGGGGCAGGGCAATCCAGGAAAGCAGGCTCACTCTTTGGACCCGGCGCAGGCGCCGGACGGGGTCATTGTTCGTCCTGGGGCTCTGCCCCGCCCTCGGCTTCTTCAGCGACTACGGAAGCGCCCGGCAAGATCCTGCCCGGAACGAATGCCGGGCTGGCGAGAAGCGCGCGGCCCTCGGCAAGGTGCTCCTCCCACAGGGGCCACATCGCCTCCGGAATGGGGTCGCCCGGAGGGGTGCGGATGTCCAGCGGATCCTCGACGCGGCCGTTCCGGCGCAACTCGTAGTGGAGATGCGGTCCGGTTGCCAGCCCGGTCATGCCGACGTACCCGATCGTCTGGCCCTGCCTCACCCGCGTTCCCGCCGCCACGCCGGGGCCGAAGCCGCTCAGGTGCGCGTAGCGCGTTACGAAGCCGTTGCTGTGCCGGATCTCCACGAGGTTGCCGTAACCGCCGCTCCACCCACGGTGGGTAACAACTCCGCCCGCGGTCGCCATGACCGGCTCGCCGGTGTTGGCGGCGTAGTCGACGCCGTTGTGGGCGCGCCATGTCCGCAGGATGGGGTGGAAGCGGGCGCTCTGCACGCGCGAGGAGATGCGGCGGTACTCCAGCGGCTTGAGAAGAAACTGCCGTTGCACCGACCTCCCCTCGGGATCGTAGTAGGACCCCTCGCCATCCCCCGAGGCATCGAACCAGAATGCCCGAAAAGGGGTTTCCCGGTTGACGAACTCCGCAGCCACGATGCGTCCGTTGCCTCGCATGGATCCGTCGGGACGGACGGCGCGCTCCAGGACGACGCGGTAGGAATCGCCCGGCTGAACCTGCCGGTGGAAGTCCACCTCCCACTGGAAGATCCTGTCGAGACCATCCAGGAGCTTGGCCCGGTCGCCGGACGGCATGAACTGCAGCGAGGGGCTGCCCATCACGGCCATCCAGAGGCTCGAGCGGATGCTTCCCTCGAAGAAGACGGTGTCGGTCACGACCGGGGTTCGCATCATGCGCGCGGTCCAGCCTTCCGCCGCCCGGTCCAGATATACGATCGAGTCCGGGCTGAGCCCCACTTCCACTGCCGTCAACGCCCCGTCGCGGCGGTCTCTCCAGTAGGTTACCGGTGTGCCCGCAACGAGCCGGCGAGGATTGGCTCGCTCCCCGAAGGCCGCCAGCAGGTCGACTCGTTCACTTGTCGGCAGGGAGGCGGCGAGGAAGAGCGAACCCAGCGTCTGGCCGCGCCTCAGACTGACCTGCTCGGCCACTTCCGGGGGCGTGGCCGCGACGGACGCCAGGGTACCGGCATCGTAGGTCACGGACCTCGCGGAGGCGAGCCATGCAGTCGCCCCCAACCCCAGGATGCCCGACACGATGGCCGCCACCATCACGACCCTGCGATCCCCCGCTACGCGCATCATCCCGCTCCCGCCTTCACCTGCACCCGGCGCCATGCCCATCCGGCGCCCGCGTGAACCTGCGCCGCTCCGCTCCTCCCACAACCTCACCGGGCAAGCGTCACGAAGGTCGGCAGGTCGAGGATATCGACCGGCCCGCGAACGATGACGCGCTGGCGCTTCCGGGGCTGCACCGGCCTGGGCGTACTGGGAGTCTTGTTCATGCTCGCCGAACCTCTGCCTGTGACTGTCGCAGCCCGCAGTGCGGCCGCTCTCGCCGGACGCGGGGACGGGATCGGCGACGGTCTCCGGTCCAATCCGGATGGAGAACCGTTGCTCGCCATCTCCGGCCGCAGGGCACCGCGTGTTTCGGATCCGTTGCCGAACCCCGTGGCTATGACCGTGACCCTCACGCTCTCCTGCAGCTTGGGATCATGGACCGCGCCGAAGATGATCTCGGCATCGTTGCCGGCCTCTTCCTGAATGATACTAGAGATCCTGGTCACGTCGTCAATGGCGAGGTCCATCCCTCCCGTGATGTTGATCAGGACTCCGTGGGCGCCCTTGAGGGACACATCGCCCAGAAGCGGAGAGGAGATGGCCTTGCGGGCCGCTTCCTCGGCCCTGTGTTCCCCCTCGCCGAAGCCGGACCCCATGAGGGCTCCGCCGCCACAGGCCATCACCGTGCGCACATCGGCGAAGTCGACGTTGACTTCGCCCGCGACCCGGATGAGATCGCTGATGCCCTGGGTGGCGTGCAGGAGAATCTCGTCGGCCTTCTTCAGGGCGTCCTGGAAGCTTGTTCCCTTGCCGACCACGGCCATGATGCGGTCGTTGGGGACGACGATCACCGTGTCCACCGCCTTGCGCAGCTCCTCGAGCCCCTGCTCGGCCTGCCGGAGGCGTTTCCTGCCCTCGAACGAGAAGGGCTGGGTGACGATGCCGATGGTGAGCGCACCCATTTCCTTGGCGAAACGGCCGATGATGGGAGCGGCTCCGGTCCCCGTCCCGCCACCCATGCCGGCGGTGATGAAGACCAGGTCGGCTCCCTGAATCGCCCTGGTCACCTCTTCAGCGTTCTCGTGGATGGCCTGGCGCCCGATTTCGGGACGGGCGCCCGCCCCGAGACCGCGCGTCAGCTTCTTCCCGATCTGGATGCAGATCGACGCCCTCGACTGACGCAGCGCCTGGGCATCCGTGTTCGCGGCGATGAGCTCCACGCCCAGGAGGTTCTCGTCGACCATGCGGTTGACCGCGTTGCCGCCGGCGCCACCGCAACCGACCACCTTCATGCAGGCGCTGGGGGCCTCGCTCTCGTCGAAGACGAACGTCGGCCCTGTCTTCTTCTGGTCGTAGTCGATGATCGTCATTGCTTCCTTCCTTTCTGGAGGGATGTCTTCGCATTCCCGTGCTTGCGCCGGGCGCGGGATGCATCCCCCGCCGCCCGGTATCGCTGTGCGCTCAGAAAAACTCCTTGAGCCAGGCGCCCACCCTTCCGACCATTCCAGGGGTGTGGGCGAGTGCCCCCTGTCCCGTCTTGGCAAAGCGGTCGGCCCCGAATTGCGCCACGCCGACGACCGTGGAGAGCCGAGAGCGGTTCATCGAGTCGGCCAACCCGCTTACGCCGGCGCCGGGGGTGCCGATGCGAACCGGCGTCCCCAGCATCCTCTGCACCAACTCGCCGATGCCGTCGAGGGCGGCGACGCCGCCGGTCAGAACGACCCCGGTCCCCAGCGGAGCGATCAGCTCCCGCGCATTCAGCTCCCGCTGGTACCAGGCGATGATCGCCGTCAGCCGGTTTTCGAGCGCGTCCGCGACCGCGGCCCGGCCTATGCGTCGAGGCTTCGAGGGCGTCGGCCCCGGGATTTCGATCATGTCCCTGGACCCCACGAGCTCGGCCAGGGCGCAACCGTGGCTCTCCAGCACCCGACGCGCCTCTTCGTGCTGTATGTGCAGATGTTGGACCAGATCCCAGGTCAGTGCGACGCCCCCGGTCGGCAGCATGTCCGTGTAGTACGGCCTTCCGTCGACGAAAATCGCCATCTGGCTCGTGGCCCCGCCCAGATCCAGCACCGCGACCCCGATCTCCCTCTCGTCTTCCCGCAGCACAGCGCGGGCGGCAGCCAGGGGCTCGAGGATGAGCTTTTCCACCCGGTAGCCCGCCCGGGAGACGGCGCTGCGGATGTTGTTCGCGATCGCCGAGGCTCCTGTAACCAGGTAGACCTCCGACTCCAGGCGCGTGCCCGGCATGCCGACCGGGTGCAGGATCCCGGAGTTGTTGTCGACCGTGTAGCTCTGGGGAACCGTGTGCAGCAGTTCGCGGTCGTGGGGCAGCGCAACGGCGCGCGCCACCACGTGCAGGCGCGCCATATCGTCGGCCGACACCTCCCTCGAGGAGATGGCGACGACGCCGTGCGAGGGGAAGGTCTGCACCTGGTCGCCGCTGATGCCGACATAGATGTCGGATACGGTGCAACCCGCCATGAGCTCGGCTTCGCGCATCGCCTTGGCGACGCGCTCGGTCATCTCCTCGACATCCTGCGCGACGTCCCGATGCACGCCGTTGGTGTGCACCTGTCCGAGACCCAGGACCTCGATCCAGTGCGCCGGATACTGACCTCTCACCTCCGCGATGACGGCGGTGGTGCGCGTCGCGCCGATATCCAGCCCCGCAACCAGATGAGAAGCCATATTCATCGCCTCCCGTCACCCGGCCCGCCCGGAGACGCGTGCCTCACGACCACTTGATCGCGGAAGCGGAGGTCGGCCACGGTCACCGTTCGTTCCGGGGCTCGCGGGACGGCGTCGGCCAGAGCCGCGAGCCCTTCGCGCAGACGCCGCAGGCTCAGCGGAGGTTCGAAATGGAGTACCGCCTCGGTCTCCGAGAAGCGGGCCGTCAGCGTGCCCTGCGGCGTCCAGCCGATTTCCGAGACGGAACGCGCGAAGTCGGGATGGAGTTCGCCCAGGCGATGCACCTCCGCGGCCATGGCCTGTATCTGCTGGTGTTCGGTGGCCGTCAGCGTGCCGGTCCGCGGCTCCATGGGGCGGAGGATGGGCAGGTCGAGTCGATGCAGAGCGGGATCGATGGGGAGGTACTCCCCTGCGGGATCGACGGGATTCAGGGCCGGGGTCGCCACCAGGGCCACCGGCTGGCGCTCCCGGATGACGATCTCCGCGGTGTCGCCGGGCAGGGACCTGACCGTGGCCCCCTCGATCAGCCGGTGCGTGCGCAGGCGTCCTTCCAGAGACCGCGCCCCTCCGCGCTCGTCTTCGTAGACCGGAATCCACTGGCGGATTTCCTCGGAGTCGAGATAACGGGCACCCCGCACTTCCACGGCAGAGACGTGGAATCTCGCAAAGTGCGCGAGAACGTCGGGGCGGTCGCCCAGCGCGGCCAGCGTGGCGGCCGCGAGCAGGAGGGGAACCGTCAACGCGAGCAGCTTACGCATCGTGTCCTCCCAGGCAGCGAAGGAGCGCGGGACCGGTCGACTCGATCGATCCGGCGCCCAGGGTCAGGCATACGTCCCCGGCGCGAAGGGTGTCGGCCAAAGCGGTGGGAAGCGTGGTCAGGTCCGGGTGGTAGCGCGTGTCCCGTCCCCCTTCCGCGGTCACCGCCTCGCACACGAGTTCGCCGGAGATGCCGGGGATGGGCGCTTCGCGCGCGGGGTAGACGTCCGAGACCCAGATCCGGTCCGCCGCGGCAAGGGCCGCACCGAGTTGGCCGGCGAAGTCCCGCGTACGCGAAAACAGGTGAGGCTGGAAGACGGCCACCAACCGGGCTCCGGGAAAGCTGCCGCGCGCTGCCGCGAGCGCCGCCGCGATCTCCGTGGGATGGTGTGCATAGTCGTCCACCACGGTCACCCCGCGCTCGCGGCCGAGCCGCTCGAAGCGGCGACGCACCCCGCGGAACCCCGCCAGCGACCGGCGGATGTCGCTCCACTCGACGCCCATCCGGCGCGCGGCGGCGGCCGCGGCCAGGGCGTTGAGCAGGTTGTGCTTGCCGGGGAGACGGATCGACAGCTCGCCCCGATCCCGTCCACCCTCGAAGATGCGCGCCCGGGGGCCGCCGGAGCCGATGCGCACCCGCGTCGCCCGCAGCTGGGCGCCCGCGCTGAAGCCATAGGTGCAGGTGCGGGCGCCGAGGCCCGCAAGCAGCTTCGACGCTCCCGGGTCGTCGGCGCAGACGCACACCGTGCCGTCCGAAGGCACCGCGCCCACGAAGGTGCGGAACGCTTCGCGCAGACGCGCGAGGGTCCCGTAGGTGTCGAGGTGATCCGCCTCCAGGTTGGTGACCAGAGCCGTGCGGGGCGCGATGTGGTGGAAGGAGCGGTCGTATTCGTCGGCTTCGACCACGTACAGGTCACCGCGTCCGTACCGCAGGTTGCCCTCCCACCCCGCGACCCTTCCCCCGACGAGGCCGGTGGGGTCGCGGCCGGCCGCCGCCAGGATCTCGGTGGCGAGCGCGGTGGTGGTCGTCTTGCCGTGCGTCCCGGCCACCGCCACGACCGTGCCGGGGTTGACCCACTGCCCGAGCGCCTCCGCCCGCTTGACCACCGGGATGCGCCGCTCGCGCGCCGCGCACACCTCCGGGTTGGACGGGCTGATCGCGGAGGAGACCACGACCACGGAAACACCCTCCAGGTGATCGGGGTCGTGGCCGATGGCGACGGGAATGCCCAGCGCCTCGAGCGACCGTGCGCTCAGGTCGCGTCGCAGGTCGCAGCCGGTCACCCGATAGCCGGAGCGGTGGAAGAGCTCGGCCAGCGCGCACATTCCCGCGCCGCCGATGCCCATGAAGTGCACGGTGCCCTCGCGCGCGCGATCGCGCAGACCCCGGGCGCTCATGCGGCCTCCCCGGAAACGGTCACCGATCGCGGCCCCCGCGGGAGCAGCTCGGTGAGCGCGGCGGCGATGTGGGCGACCGCGTCCGGCCGCGCTCGCTCGCGGGCCGCGCGGGCCATCGACGCCACGCGGTGGTCGTCGCGCGCGAGGTCCGTCATGGCGGCCCAGAGGGCGCGCGCGTCCGTTTCGGCCTCGGGGAGGTGCAGCGCCACGCCCGCTTCGGCGAGCGCCCGGGCGTTGCGGGTCTGGTGATCTTCGGCCGCGGTGGGAAGCGGAAGCAGAATCGCGGGCAGCCCGTGAACGAGGAACTCCGAGGTGGCCATCGCTCCTGCCCGGCTCACCGCCAGGTCCGCCGCGGCGAGTGCGCCCGGCATGTCGTCGATGTACGGCACCAGCCGCACCCAGTCCGGGGACCCGGCCCGCGCGAGTTCCCGCCGCGTCCCGGAGAAGTGCGCCGGGCCGCTGGCCCAGAGGATCTGAAAACCCTCCGGGCGCTCGGGCGCGCCGAGCACGACTTCCAGGATGCGTCCGTTCAGCACCGCCGAGCCCTGGCTGCCTCCAACCAACAGGGCGACCCGCCCCTTCGCCGCCAGCCCGAAACGACGACGCGCTTCACCGCGCCCGACCTCTTCAGGGCGGCGCACCGGATTCCCGCTAACCATCACCCGGTGGCGCACCCGGCGCGGTATCTCCTGCTTCGCTTCGGGCCAGGCGAGATGGATCTGGGCCGCGTGGCGGCTCAGCAGCCGCGTGGTGACCCCCGGCAGGCTGTTCTGCTCCTGAAGCGCCAGGGGAATGCCCATGCAGGCGGCCACCAGCCCGGACGGGGCGCACGCGTATCCGCCGGTGACCACCACCAGCTCGGGCCGCAACCGCCTGAAGGTGTCGAAAACTTCGAGGACGCTCCCGAGGAGCGACTGCATCACCAGGGCGTTGTTCCACAGGTGCCGGCGGTCCAGTCCCTCCACCTCCACCAGCGCATAGTCGAGGCCACAGCCCGGGAGCACGCGCGCCTCCACGCCGCGGCGCGAGCCGACGAAGAACGGACGAATGTCGGGTCTCAGCGCCGCGAGCTCGCGGGCAAGCGCGAGCGCGGGGTAGAAATGCCCCCCGGTGCCGCCGCCGGAGAAGACGACCACGCTCCGCTCTCGCCTAATCATGACCCGGTCTCGGATTGTGAGGGATGCCCCGGGCCACGGACAGCAGAATGCCGATCGCGGCCAGGGTGATCACCAGGTTGGAGCGCCCATCCGAAATCAGGGGCAGCGGGAGGCCGGTCGCCGGCAGCAGGCTCAGGTTGACGCCCATGTGGAGGAACGCGTGCAGGGCGATGAGGCTGGTGCATCCGATCGCCAGCAGCTCTCCCAGCAGATCGGCGGCGCGGCGCGCGATGCGGAAGCCGATCACGATCAGGGCGACGTAGGCGCACACCAGAAGAGCCACGCCGATCAGCCCCCATTCCTCCCCGATCAGGGCGAAAATGAAGTCGTTGTGCGCCTCGGGAAGGAATCCGAACTTCTGCTGCCCCTCCCCGAACCCCACCCCGCCGATCCCGCCGGAGCCGATCGCGATCAGCGACTGATCCACCTGGTAGCCGGCGCCGGAGGTGTGCGATCCCGGGTTCAGGAAGACGATGAGCCGCCTGAAACGGAAATCCGTAGCGAACTGGTACAGGATTGCCGGCGTGGCGAGCAGCCCCAGGAAGACGAAATGGCCCACGCGCGCGCCTGCCGCGAACACGATGATGCAGCCGAGCATCGCGATCAGGGCCGCCGTGGAAAAGTCCGGCTCGAGAAGGACCGGCACCAGCATCGCGGCCCAGATCACGAGGAAGGGGCCGAGTCCGCGCGTGAGGCTTCGGAATCGATGCTGTTTCTTCACCGCCATGACTGCGGTCCACACGAGGATCGCCAGCTTGGCCGCCTCCGACGGCTGGAAGCTCGCTGGGCCCACCTGCAGCCAGCGGCGCGCCCCGTTCCGCTCCGGAGCGAGGGACTCGGTGCCCGGGAGGACGATGAAGACCAGCAGCAGCCAGGCCGCCAGCATCATGGGCCACGCCAGCGACTGCCATCCGGTGTAGGGAATCCGTGAGAAGATGAGCAGAAACACCAGCCCCATGCCGGCGCCCACGGCCTGGCGGACGACGAAATAGTAGTCGGGAAGCCCCTGCTGCTGTGCCAGGAAGGAGCTTGCGCTGTAGAGGGTCACCAGCCCGAACGAGAGCAGGAGCAGCGTCAGCGTCATGACGGCCGGGCCTTCCCACCCGCGGCCCAAACGCGCGGCCGCGAGCGGCCGGGCGTCGTGCACGCGGGATGCGGGGTAGGCGGGGGCTGCCGTGACGGGCATTCATGCCTCCCCTCGCCCGAGCGACGCGAACCGGTGGCCGCGCGCTTCGTAGTCGGAAAACTGGTCGAAGCTCGCGCAGGCGGGAGAGAGGAGCAGGACATCGCCGGGCCGGGCCCATCGCGCGGCCGCATGCACGGCCGTGTCGAAGTCGGTTTCCACGCGAACCTGCGACGCGGCCCCTGCCAGCGCCTCCTCAAGGCGGAAGCGGGCATCACCGTACACGATCACGCGGCGGACCCGGCCACGGATGGCGTCCGCGAGCGGTGCGAGGTCCTCTCCCTTGTCCTGGCCGCCCGCCAGCAGCACGATCGGCCGGTCGAAACTCCGGACCGCGCCTGCGGCCGCGGCCACGTTGGTCGCCTTTGAATCGTTCACCCAGAGGACGCCGTCGCGCTCGACCACCCGCTCCAGCCGGTGGGGCAGCGGGCGGAAGTGCCGCGCCGCCCGGGCGATGGCCCTCCTGCCGGCGCCGACCAGGCGTGCGACGAGTGCCGCGGCCATGGTGTTGCCGAGACCGGCGCGGCCGGCGAGAGGCAGATCGGCGACCCGAAGCACAGGCTCCTCCCTCCCGTCGAGCTCGAGCATCAGCCATCCGTCGCACGCGTACGCGGAGAGCACCCGCTCTCGCGCGCCGGCATCGGGATTCAGCGAGCCGCCCGCGTCGAAGAGAAAGCGTTCGCCCGGCACCTCGTCGGCCAGCGGCAGGGCGCCGGACGCATTGTGCTCGAGCACCCACCTGCATCCCGGGTCTGCATTGGCGAAGAGCCGCGCCTTGTCGGCGTAGTAGGCGTCGCGGTCGGGATAGCGGTCGAGATGATCGGGCGCGAGGTTGGTGACCACGCCGATGTCCGGACGAAAACGGGAGATGGCGCCGAGCTGGTAGGAACTCATCTCAACCACCAGCCAATCCGGGGGTGGATCTCGAAGCGCCAGCTCGCACGCGGGGGGGCCCAGACCTCCCCCGATGTTGCCGCCAAGCCCCGTCGGCACGCCCGCCTCGTCGAGCATGCGGGCCGCCAGCGCCGATGTGGTGGTCTTGCCGTTGGTGCCGGTCACGGCGATCAGCGAGCTGCGGAAGAAGCGAAACGCGAACTCCGGCTCGGAGATCCAGTGTTCCCCCGCCTTTCCGAGGGACGAGAGCACCGGCGCCTGTGGCGGGATGCCTGGGCTGGCCACGACCAGCTCGGACGTCGCGATCCGGTCCAAATCGTGGCCGCCCAGCCGGACGCGCGCGCCCAGGGCCTCCAGTTCCCCTGCTTGCATGCGCAGCGCGGGCGTGTCGGCGTCGTCCGAGACATGCACCTCCGCGCCGTGCCGGAGCGCAAGCCGGGTGGCCGCCCGGCCGCTCGCTCCGAGGCCGACGATCGCGATGCGCTGTCCGCTCAGTGCCGCCATTGGATTCCGCCGTGCCGGAATGCGTATGTGCAAGATGCGTAATCTGCCTGAAATCCATCGCCATCTATCGGATCTTGAGGGTGCTCAGGGCGACCATCGCGCAGAGCACGCCGACGATCCAGAAGCGCGTGACGACCTTGCTTTCCGGCCATCCGAGCTTTTCGAAGTGGTGGTGAATGGGGGCCATGAGAAAAATCCTCCGCCCCTCGCCGTAACGCCGTGCCGTGAACTTGAAGTACCCCACCTGTGCGATGACCGAGAGCGCCTCCGCCACGAAAACCCCTCCTACGATGACCAGCAGGAACTCGGACTTGAGGAGGATGGCCATGACACCGATGGCGCCTCCCAGCGACAGGGAACCCGTGTCTCCCATGATCACTTGCGCGGGGTGCGCGTTAAACCAGAGAAACCCGATCGCCGCTCCGGCCAGCGCGCCCGCGAACACCGTCAGCTCCCCCACCCCGGGCAGGTAGAGGACGCCCAGGTAGGCGGAGGTGTCGACGCGGCCGATGAGGTAGGCGAAGATGCCGAAGGTGGCGGCCGCGATTCCGCACAGCCCGGCGGCCAGGCCGTCGAGCCCGTCCGTCAGGTTGACCGCGTTCGAGGTGCCGGAGACCACCGTGGCCACGAACAGCACGTAGATCGGCGGGAGGAAGACCGCCACCACCTCGGCGAAGAACGGGACGCCCGTCCAGGTCGCCGGGACGGGCCACACCGGATAGAGCAGCAGGAACAGCCCCAGGGCCAGCCCAAGCGCCCATTGCCCGACCATCTTGTAGCGCCCCGCCAGCCCCGCGCTCGTTTTCTTGACGACCTTCAGATAGTCGTCGAGGAACCCGATGGCGCCGGTCCAGAGAAAGGTCGCGAGGACGACCAGGATCGCGACGTTGTCGAGCTCGGCCCACAGCAGCGTGGAAACGGTCGCGGCGGTGATGATCAGCGTCCCGCCCATGGTCGGCGTGCCGGCCTTCTTCAGATGCGTCTCCGGACCGGTTTCGCGCACGACCTGTCCGAAGCGCAGCCGGGTCAGCCAGCGGATCATGCCCGGTCCCAGCAGGAAGGTGAGCACGAGCGCCGTCACCACCGCCCCGGCGGTGCGGAAGGTGATGTACGTGAACAGATTGAAACCGATATGCACATCGGTGAACCGGGGCAGGAGATGATACAGCATGGTTCACCTCGCCCCGTTCCGAACCGCTGGCCCGAAGTCGGCCTCGATGAGCGGTACCAGACGCTCCAGCGCAATGCCACGGGATCCCTTGAGCAGGATCAGCTCGTTGCCCTCCAGGTATCCTCGCAGCAGCGCGTATCCCTCCGCCGCATCCGCGCTGGCGAGAAGCGCCGGTTCTCCGCCCTGCCGTCCCGCGGTGCGCAGGCGTTCGGCGGCCGCTGCGAATTCGCCCAGCGCCAACACGACGTCCACCGCCCGGGACAGGGCTTCGCCCAGCAGTTCGTCGTGCAGCGCCGCGCTCTGCTCGCCCAGCTCTAGCATGCTCCCCAGCACCGCCACCCTGCGGCCGGCCGAAGGAATCAGCCCGAGCAGGTCGAGGGCGGCGCGGACGCTCTGCGGGTTCGCGTTGTAGCAGTCGAGCAGAAGGGTGAGATCGCCCGCATGCAGCTGTTCGCCCCGCATGCCCTGCGGCCTGTACTGCTCGAGCCCCCGCACCGCCGGCCCATGGGGCGTCTGCAGGAGGTCGGAGATGGCCAGCGCGATGAGGGCGTCGTAGACCGCGTGCCGTCCCGGCACCTGAAGGTGGACACGCTGGTTGCGCCAGTCGAAGAAGTAGCGCCCATGGGAATCCGGGTGCGGATTCTGGGGCCGCAGGTTGGCGTCGGCGGCGTCGGACCAGCCGGCGACCCGTACGTTGGGGTGAAGCTCGCGAGCGTGCTCGCGGAGAGCCGGCGGCTGGTCGCCCACTACCACCGCGCCGCGTCCGTTCAACCCGGCGACCAGCGCCAGCTTCTCCTGAAACACCCCCTCCAGCGAGCCCAGTTTTTCCAGATGCGCATCCGAGACGGTGGTCACGGATCCGATGTCCGGTTCCGCGATGGCGGTGAGGGCCGCGATTTCACCCGGCTCGTTGGTGCCCATCTCCAGCACCAGCACCTCGGCCGCGTCCGGGGCATCCAGAATCGTCAGCGGCAGCCCGATCCGGTTGTTGAGGTTGCCCGGATTGGCGTGCACCCGGTAGCTGCGCTGCAGGGCTCCCCGGAGGAATTCCTTGGTCGTCGTCTTGCCCGAGGATCCGGTGATGGCCACGACCTGGGCCGCGTGGCGGCGGCGGCGGTAACGGGCCAAGTGTCCGAGCGCGGCCAGGGTGTCCGGCGCGTGGTACACCGGCACCGGAGCCTCGATCGCGACCGCCCGCGAGACCACCACGCCCGCCGCGCCCGCCGCAACCGCATCGGACACGAAGTCGTGTCCGTCGAAGTTCTCCCCCGCAATGGCCACGAAGAGTTCGCCACCGGCCAGGGTGCGCGTGTCGGTGGAAACGCCCGCGAACGTGGTGCCGGCAGACGCGGGGGCATCCCGCAGGGAAAGCGCCGCCTGCACGCGCTGGTGCGTCCAGCGAAACGTGGTCATGCGCTCATCCCTCCGCCGGCCAGGTGAGCCAGCACGATTTCCCGCTCGTCGAAGGGCAGCGTCTCGCTGCCGATGACCTGGCAGGTCTCGTGTCCCTTTCCCGCGAGGACGACCAGATCCCCGGGCGCGGCCAGGTCGAGAGCCCGTCCGATGGCGGCGCGGCGGTCGGAGACCCGCTCGTGCTCGGCCCCGGCCATCCCGGCGACCACCTCGTCGATGATCGCTTCGGGATCCTCGGTACGCGGGTTGTCCGAGGTGACGATGGACACATCGGCCCGCTCCGCCACCGCTCTGCCCATGAGGGGGCGCTTGGCGGCATCGCGATCCCCACCCGCCCCGAAGAGAACGATCAGCCGACCGTCGGTGAGGTGCCTCAGGGTGTCGAGGAGGCACACCAGCGCGTCCGGGGTGTGCGCGTAGTCGATGACGACCGGGCACGGGTGGCTGGCGACGAGTTCCATGCGTCCCGGGACCGCGGGCGCGCTCCCGAGTCCGTCCACGACCTCGTCCACGCGACGACCGGCCACCAGCGCGATACCCGCCGCCGCCAGGGCGTTCTCCACGTTGAAGCGCCCCAGCAGGGGCATCGACACGGACACGGCGCTCCCCTCATAGGACAGCTCGAAGCGGGTCCCCGCAGGTCCGAGTTCGAGGGAGGTGGCGGTCAGGGCGGCATCCGAGTCCACACCGTAGGAGAGGCAGCGCCGCGATCCGCTGTCCAGTCGCACCCAGGCGGGCTCGTCCGCGTTCACCACGACGGTGCCCTCCGGAACGACCAGCCCGACCGCCCGCGCCTTGGCGGCCCGGTAGCCATCCATGTCGAGGTGGTAGTCGAGGTGGTCGCGAGACAGGTTGGTGTACGCGACGGCGTCGAGTTGTACTCCGTCGAGGCGACGCTGGTCGAGCGCGTGGGACGACGCCTCCAGCCCCACGTGGCGAACGCCCGCGTCCGCAAGCGACCGCATCCACGCCGAGAGCTGCACCGGCCCCGGCGTAGTCAGGCCCGCCGTGCGCGGGCGCAGGTTCCCGTCGGCGTCCACGAGCCCCAGCGTGCCGATCGCGGCGGACGGCCCGCCGGCCCTCAGCAGGTGGCGCGCCAGCAGCGTGGTCGTGGTCTTGCCGTTGGTACCCGTGACCGCGTAGACGAAGACGTCCCGGCATGGGTTGCCGAAGAACTCGTCGGCGGCGAGCGCGCCCGCCAGGCGGCCGTCGCGCACCACCACCTGCGGAACGGACAGGCCGGACAGGGGCGTCTCCACCAGCACCGCCACCGCCCCCCGCCTCACCGCCTCACCGACGAAGTCGTGACCGTCGTGCTCCGCGCCCCGCCACGCGACGAACAGGTCGCCTTCGCCGACCTTCCGTGAGTCGTGGCTCACCCCGCGCACCCCGACCTCCGCCGGGACATCCGCCCCGGGAGCGAGCGCGCCGGAGGCCCCCAGCCGCTCGACCACGCGCGCGAGCGGGAGGCTACGGGCTCTGTCCACGTTCGATACTCCCGACATCGATCGAAACGGTGTCGCCCTGCACGAGCAGCGTGCCCGCGGCGGGCCAGGTGCCGAGCACGGGCCCGGGAGCGTCCCAGACCACGCGCAACCCGGTCGTGTGCAGCCGGCGCACCGCGGAGCGAGCCGACAGGCCGCGGACGTCCGGCACCACCACCTCTGTCCCCTCCGAGCTCGTCCAGGGCGCAGGCTCCGAGCCCGGGGCTTCCGCGCCCGCGAAGCGAATCACGGGGTTCTCCGGGGCGGGGCGGCGAGCCGCGTGCGCGAGCACCCGCCGGTCCACGGGCGGTTGCTGGGCGGCCAGGATGCCCTCCATGGTGGCGCGGATGACCGGGGCCGCCGCCGCCCCGCCGTAGTAGACGCCCTCGGGGCCGTTCAGCTTCACGTACGCCAGCAATTGCGGATCCTCGGCCGGGAAGAAGCCGACGAAGGTGGCGAAATATTCGCCCTCGGCATAGCCGCCGTCCGCCCGGTACGCGCGGCTGGTGCCGCTCTTGCCCGCTACCGCGAAGGAAGTCAGGCGCGCACGCGTTCCGGTGCCCGACTCGGTAACCTCGACCAGCACTCGGCTGATGTCGCGGGCCACGCGGCTGTCGACGACCTGCCGAATCAGGCGCGGTTCAGGACGCTCGATCAGCGATCCGTCGGCGGCCCGCACTTCGCGGATCAGCCTGGGGGCCATCAGGCGGCCGCCGTTGGCCAGCGCGCCATAGGCCATCGCGAGCTGCAGCGGGCTCACGGAGATTTCGTAGCCGATGGCCAGGGAGACCGGCGACTGCGCGGACCAGTTCTCCGGCTTGCGCAGGACGCCCGAGGTCTCGCCGGGGATCGGCAGGCCGGTGGGCATGCCGAAGCCGAAGTCGCGCAGCATCTCGTATTGCTGGCGGTGGGAAAGGCGGTCGGCCACCTTGGCGACGCCCACGTTGGACGATACCCGCAGCGCGTCGGCCAGCGTCAGCATGCCGCCCTTGGGGTGCACGTCGTTCAGGGTGCGCCCGGCGACATGCCAGGTGCCGTTCCCGATGTCGACCAGATCCTCCAGCGTTCCCGCTTCGCTGGACAGAATCGCCGCGACCGTAAAGGGCTTGAGCGTCGATCCGGGTTCGTTGGCGGTATTGATTGCCGCAAGACCGGCCGCATCCCCGTCCCGGATCGAGACCACCGCCAGGATCTCGCCGGTGGCCGGATCCGTCAACAGAATGTCCCCGCCCCTGGACCCCGTCGTTTCGATGGCTTCCTGGAGCTCCTCGCGCGCGATTTCCTGCAGATCCACGTCGATGGTGAGCGAAACGTCTCCGCCGGGCAGGGGGAGCTTTATCGGAACTGCGCGTCCCGGGAGTTCGACGCCGCGCGCGTCCCGAAGCGTCATCTCCTCACCCGGGCGTCCCGTAAGGAGCTGGTCGTAGGACTCCTCTATGCCCCCCGCACCCCTGTCCTCCAGCATGGTGCCGAGTACGCCCGCCACCAGGTCTCCGTGCGGCCTGAAGCGCTCGTAGTCGCGCGCCAGGTACACGCCCCGGATGTCCTCCAGTCCGGCGCGCACGGTGGTTGGATAGCGGCCCGGAATGACGACCCACGCGTCATCGGAACCGGTGCGCCGGCGCGCCTCGGACGGCGACAGGCCCAGGACCGACTGTAGCGCGGAACTCGCCTCGGCCGCGAAGCCGTTCTCGTCGCGCCTCAGCTCGCCCGGCGCGAGGCCTACTTCCACCACCTCCCGGCTCTGGGCCAGCAGGACGCCGTCCCGGTCGAGGATGGAGCCGCGGATCGACGGAACCGGACGTGACATCTGGTGCTGTTCGGCCGACCGCTGGCGCCATTCGGCGTTCTCCACCTGCAGCATGGCGGCCCGCCCGACAACGGCTCCGGCCGATACCAGCCAGCCGATGAGGATCAGCCGCCGGGGCCAGTGAGACCTCTGCGGGAGCTTCATGGGTTCACTCCCGACAGGTAGACGATTTCATCGGCGGCCGGATTGTGCATCCCCAGGCGCTCGCGCGCTTCCGGGACCACGCGGCCCCGGCTCTCCAGATACTGGATCTCCCCCAGCAGGTCCTTTCGGACCGCCGACACCACCTCGATCTCCTGACCTACATCGTGCAACTCCTCCAGCACCTCCAGGGCGCGCATCTGGCGCCATGTGACGACGCTGAGAGAGGCCAGCAGGGCCCCTAACGCGATCGCCACCCGCTTCGAGTCGCTCATCCGTCTCACGATGCCTTCCTCCATGCACGCAGGCGCGCGCTCCGGGCACGGGGATTCGCCGCGTTTTCCGCTGGAGCGGGCCGCACCGGGCGGCGCACGAGCGTCTCTCCCGCGGCCCGCCGCGTGCAGACGCATGCCGGTAGCGCGGGGGGGCAGGTGCAGTCGCGACTCCACTCGCGAAACCGGTTCTTGACTTCGCGGTCCTCGATCGAGTGATAGGAGATCACCGCCATCCTTCCGCCCGCGGCCAGGGTGTGGCACAGGGTGTCGAGGCCTTCCCGCAACGCCTCCAACTCGTCGTTCACCTCCATGCGCAGCGCCTGGAAGACCCGCGCCTTGTCGCGAGGCGCCGGCGACCGTCCCATCGCGGCGCGGAGCGCCCCCACCAGGTCATCGCTGGTTGCAAATGGCCGCGTCCCCCGCCGACGCACGATCCGGCGCGCCAGCCTGTACGCCCCGCGGTGTTCGCCCAGCTCCCGAAAGACGCGCGCCAGACGTCCTTCGTCATAGGTGTTGAGCACGTCGGCCGCGCTCGGGGTGCGCGCATCGCTTCCGTCCATGCGCATGTCCAGCGGCACGCCGCGGCGGAAGGCGAATCCCCGCCGGTCGTGATCCAGTTGGCGCGAACTCACGCCCAAGTCGAGCAGCACCCCGCTCACGGCGTCCCCCTCGAGTTCAGGGGCGTGCGCCGCGTGGCGGAAGTCGGAGAGAAGGAAGCGTACCCGGTCACCGAACGCCGCGAGCGCCCGTTCGGCCTCTGCGAGCGCGCCGGGATCGCGGTCCACTGCGACCAGGTGGAGCCCGGGAGCCCGTTCCAGGATCGCGCGCGCGTGCCCGCCGCCTCCCACGGTGCCGTCCACGAACAGCCCGCCGCGCTCGGGCTCGAGAAGCGCGAGCACTTCCCGCACCAGCACCGGCGTGTGATAGTCCTGGACACCGGTATCATCGTTCGCTCGCCTCCGCACGCGCCGCTCATCCGAAGATCTTGTGCATGAACTCGGACGCGTCGGGCGCGTCGTCCTCGATATGCGAATCGAAGAGTCCGGGGTTCCAGATTTCAATCCGGTCCAGTGAGCCCACCACGAGCACCTCGTCGTTCAGGGAGGCCGCCTCCTGCAACCATGCGGGAATCACGAATCGGCCGAGCTTGTCGGGCGTGACCTCGACCGAGGACGAGGCAATGCGCCGAACGTGCATGTCCGCGCTGGGATCCGAGCGCCGGTAGTCCCTGAGGCGGTCCTCAATCGTCTCCCACGCCGTCCCGGGAAACAGCGACAATGCGGGAGCCGGATACCGGAGCAGCACGAGAGGTCCGTCCCCTGCGGCCCGCCGCAACGGGACCGGCAGGCTCAGACGACCCTTGTCGTCGAGACGTTTCTCGTAGCGCCCCAGAAAGCCGTTCACGGTGGTAACTAATGGGTTAAAATGGATGATTGTGGAGAATAGAGGGGAACATAAGGAAGGCAATGGGAAACGCGCAAGCCCAGGGGGCGAACGAAATCGGACGGCGGCGAACGCGGCTGCGGAGCGCGCCTCGCAGCTCGCCAGGGGGCGACCCGTCTCGTGCGCCGGGCGGCGCCGTCCTGAACTCAGGGCAAAGAAAAGCGCCGCGGACGGATCCGCGGCGCTTCGGCTACGAGGAGGGAGGGCTGGCGCTACTCGCCTCCCCCGCGCCGGATGATGGCGTCCTGGATCTCGACGTAGGTTTGGGTCGCGGACAGGATCTGGGCCAGGTTGATCGACTCGACGGTAGCGGCGTACGCGCGGCCGAGCTCAAAGAACCGGAGCGCCTGCTGGAAGATCGGGAGCGACTGGCGCGCGGAATCGATCGTGCTCGGCTCCTGGAGCGCGAGGCCGTGGTTGTAGAGCGACCACCCGTGCCAGAAGTTCAACTGCGAACTCATGTTCTCCGAGACTTCGAACTCGCTCTTGGTCCTCTCCAGAAGCGAGATGGCGTAGGTCCAGTTGGTGGTCTGAACGCCATCGTTGTATGCCTTGCCGAAGAGCAGGTTCGCCATCATGTCGGCGGGCTGTTCGCCGCGCTCCACGGCTTCCTTTAGGAACCCTACGGCCTCGTCGACCTCATCGGCCTCCAGGAGCCAGCTGCCCTGCCGCGCCGACAGGTTGGGGAAGTCGGGATCGGCCTGCTTCGCGCTCTCGAGCGCCGCTATCGCCTCCTCGAGACGATCGTTGCGCCGCAGGGCTTCCGCCAGCCGCGACCAGAGCGCGGCTGCCCCGGGATGCACCTGCACTGCGCGCTGCGCGAAGTCGATGGCGGCCGGGTCGCCGAGCTGCACGTAGGCGTTGATGACGTTGCCCAGCTGGGCGGGGGTGGTCTCCGCGCCACGAGCGTCGAAAACGCGCGTATACGCTTCGATGGCCCTGCGGTAAAACCCCTCTACTTCCGGCGTCGGCTCGCTCTGACCCTCCATCGCCTGGCCGGCAGCGGTGAAGGCAAAGCCTCCCAGTTGCTGCCACAAGTCGATGTTGGTGTCATCCATGGTGATGCCGGCCTCGATGAGGGTCACCGCGCCCCTTGGGTTCCCGGCGGTCGCAAGCTCGTACGCCACGTTCATGCGAACGGCCGCGTTCCCCGGGTTCAGTTCGAGATAGGCGGAGTAGTACTGGAGGGACTCCTCGTCCATGCCGAATTCGGCGGAGAGCATCCCGGCGAACTGGAGGGCGTTCTCGTTGAAGGGGTTGAGATCGAGGACCCGCAGCATTTCGGCCAGACCCTCCTCGCGATCCCCCAACTCCATCACCGCCCGGGCTCGGGCGTAGCGCGAAGACTCGGAACCGGGGTTCCCCTCGATCGCCCTGTCGCAGTTCTGCAGGGCGTTGGCCCACTGCTGGCTGCCGAAGTACTCCTGGCAGATGGCCGCAAAGCGCAACTGCTCCACGTATCCGTCGAATACGCCGAAGATGTGCTGCGCGGCGAGTTCGTCGCCGTCATCATCCGGAACAGTGAAGTCCTCCACCGTGAAGGTCTCTCCGGACGCCACGCTCACGAACTGGATGTTGGCCAGGCTCCAGTCGTCCCGTCCCTCCGTGTAGTTCGCGCACATGACCAGCTCGGCGTTGATCTGGGTCGCGAGCTGGCG
This sequence comes from Longimicrobiales bacterium, assembly GCA_965221785.1. GTDB lineage: Bacteria > Gemmatimonadota > Gemmatimonadetes > Longimicrobiales > Gaopeijiaceae > BD2-11. The sequence goes on along the minus strand of CBDCSR010000003.1, from coordinate 1,427,438 downwards.
CGAGCGGATGCAGTTCAGGTCGTCGCGGTCGATGTCGAACTGACGCATGGCATCGCGGATTTCATTGCGCTCGACCGGCTCGTGGGTGGGCAGCTGGTTGATGAGGTCGCGAAGCTCTTCGGCTACGTCCTCTCCGAAGCCCCGGCCGGTGTCCTCTCCCGGGAAGAGGTCGGGGATCATGACCCTGAAGCGTCCCTGCACTTCCTGTTGCGCCGACGCGAGCGCCGGCAGGAACAGGAGCGCCGCAAGCAACGCGACTCCCAGCCGGGGGAATGCCAACCTGAAGAACATCGCTCCTAACTCCGCCAAGGTTACCGGGAAAGCTATGCAAACTATACCCACGCGCGGGAGACGGTCAACCGACCCCGAAATACAAAGGGGGCGTTGACACGCAACGCGTCAAGAGCGAACCGGATTGGCCATCGGAGCGCCGCCGGCACGGTGTTCGATTTTTCCTGTAACCCGGGTGGGCGCGTCAGGATCCCCGCCGCGCGGGAAGCGGGCCCTCATGGGCGCGGATGCGTTCCGCGAGGCCGGGCGAAATCCGCTGGCTCGCTCCGGCGCCATAGTCGTACATGACCTGCACGGTGCTGCCCGAAATCAGCAACTGTCCCTCGCCCGATCGCACTTCGTATTCCATGACGAAGTGCTTCTTCCCGAGAACGGATATTCGCGTGCCCACGGTGAGGCGGTCCGGGTAGAGCACGCGCGCGTGATAGCGGATGCGGGCCTCGGCCAGGATGTAGTCCACTTCCTCCGGCGTGCGGCGCCCTGCAACCTCCCGCCAGTAGGCGGCGCGCGCCTCCTCGAAGTAGGAGAGCGCCCTGGAGTGATGGGCGTGGCCGCCCACGTCGATGTCCTGGAACCGGACCTGCACCGGGCGCTGGAAGCGAAACACCCGACGTCAGCGGCTCCGAAGGACTGCGGACGCAAACATCCCCGGCCCGGCGATCCTCCGGGCCGGGGATGTTGCCTCGATGTCAGCGGGCCAGAACCCGGATGGACCCCGAACCGGTGTCGACCACGATGCTGCCCCGGCCGTCACCGATGGTGCCGCGCAGGAAGGAGCGCCGCCGCGTGCTCTCATCGATCGGGACCTCCACATCGATCGTGCCACTGCCCGTGTCCACCTCCATCCGCGCCCCGAGGTCGCCCGGGACGCGCAGGGTCACGCCGCCCGAGCCGGTGTCCACCTCCAGCCGCTCGACGTCGGCGACCATGTCCACTTCCACGCTGCCGCTGCCGGTGTCCACCATGATGTCCGGCGCGTCCACGGCCAGCAAGGTAATGCGGCCCGACCCGGTGTCCACCTCCACCGATTCCGAACGGATGTCCGAGCCGTGCACGCTGCCCGAGCCGGTGTCGACAAGGACGCGCTCGCCGGCCACGCCTTCCAGCGTGACCTGTCCCGACCCGGTATCGACGTCCAGATCCCCGTTCGCGGCTGACACCCGGACCGATCCCGATCCGGTGTCGATGCTCAGGCTCCCGGTGGTGCCCGCGGACTCGATCGAACCCGACTGGGTATCGAGTTCCAGATCCCCTTCGACATCGCGCGCCTCCGTCGCGCCCGCGCCAAGGTAGAGCGAGAAGCGCTGGCCGGGGGGCACCGCGATGGTGAGGTCGGCCCAGGCCTCGAGCCCGCTTCCCGAACCGCGGATGTCCACGCGGTCGCCGCGCGAGAATCCGCCGTGGCCGAAGGTGCCGTCGTCCCGGACCCGGACCCGGGTTCTGGAGTTCCCGCCCATGTCGCTGTAGACGACGCGGTCGGAGGGATAGCGGACACGCAGGGTCTGCGTCCCTCGAATGCTGCCGGACTCCACGTCAAGCCGCTCCGCATCCGGGCCCCGCGGATGCACGGTCACGACTACGTCGCTGCCGGTTGCCGGCACGACGCTCACCGCCCCCGCCAGGTTGTACACCGCGACATGGCTGCCTGCGATGCGGTACTCCTGTGGCGACGCCTGGATTGCGGTTCCGTCCATCGCAGACAGGGCGACCACCGCCACGGCCACCGCCCCTCCTGCCCAAATGAGCTTCCTGTTCCTGGTGTGTCCGGCTCTTTCCGTCATCGATGTCCTCCGTGGGTCCGGGTGCCGTCGGGTCTGGGAGCGGCCAGCGGCTGCGCCATGCTGTCGGGGCACGCCGCGAGGCCTCGGGCGCGTTGCGCAGCGAGATCCGACGGCGTCGATGGCGCCGTACGTTACGAGCGGGCGCGAAGTGTCGCGGACGGAGGTCCGGCCCCGTCGCCGTCCCCGGCTTCACGCGATAACTCGACCAGGAGACGGTGGGCGGCGTCCGCCCTGGACCTCCAGAAGCGGGAAACGGCTTCGGCTTCCGTGCGGTAGCGCTCGTGCGCGGTCCGCCAGCGGGCGGCTTCCCCGGCCAGCCAGCCCAACGCGGCCTCGGGATTCGAGGAGAGGAGGGCCTTCAGGACGAAGCGGCGCTCCCCTGCGCGTCGACCGAGCCCCAGGTCTTCGGCGCAACGCGCGAGGTCCGCGCGCGTGAGGAGTATGCCGGTGCGCACGGGCGCGGTCAGCTGGCTCAGGAAGACGCCTCCCCCGCCGATGCGCGGATCTTCGAGGAGAGGCGCCTCGCGCAGGTGCAGGGGCAGTCGGTCCGGCGCCCCGAGTTCCGCAGCCTCCGAGAAAAGGGCGGCGCGCAGGAGCTCGGCCCAGCGCCGATAGAATGGATGCGCGATTTCGCCTACGGCATGCAGGTAGGGCGGCAGCCATGAGAGCAGATGCTCCCAGAGGAGCGCCTTGCGGCTCTCGCGGCGCAGCACCCGGCCCGGTCCGGCCGGCTCCCGCGCCTCGGCGTCCGAAAGCCCCGCGTACAGGCCCAGCAGCGCGCTCAGGTGATCCGGCTCGCCGGGAGCCTCCCTGCCCAGCGCGCGCCAGAAGCCCGCCACCCGGTCGGCGGCCTCACCACCCAGCATCCCCTCCGCGCCGACGTGGAAGGATGCGAACGGATACAGCTGGAAGAGGAAGAGCTCGGTGTGGTCGGCCGACCGCGGAAGCTCCGGCAGGTCGAGGGCGCGAGCGATGGATGCGTGGGCGGGATGCGGAGGCTCGGCCAGCGTCGCCAGCGCGCGGATGACCTCCACGAGGTGCTAACCTCCCGCAGGATCGTCCGCGGGCAGCTGGTACGCCTCGCGCGTGGGACGCACCGGCCGGAGCAGCCAGTAGGGCCGGCGGGTGCCGTCCGGAGAAACGCTCCCGGCCGGTCGCGTGTAGCCGAGCCACTTGCGGAACACCCGGCCGGAGCGACCGGCGTGCACGGAGATGTCGCCATAGGCGTCCCCCGGGCGGGCTGCGCTCACCTGCACCGCCTGGTGCCAGCAGTGCGACCCGGAAATCGGGTCGGGGTGCACGGGGAAGGTCAGGTTCTGATGCACGCCCACGTCGGTCCACCAGATGCGGCTGGTGTCGGCGTCCGCCGATTCGTAGGGCCCTCCTCCCTTGCGCCGCCTGAGCGACCAGCCGTCCTCGCCGCGTTCCAGATCCACGGTGGCCATCGCTTGGTTCTGGCCGTGGTCGGCGACCTTCCAGCGCCCCATGTGGTGGCTGCACGCGACCACTCCGGGGCGAATCCCCTCGGTGACCCAGGCACGCACAACGAAGTGACCGATCTCGGTCTCGACGCGCACCAGGTCGCCGGTGCGAACGTTGATCCCGCGCGCGTCGCCCGGATGGATCCAGAGCGGGTTGGTGTGGGCGATCTCGTCGAGCCACTTGGCGTTGGCGCTGCGGGTGTGAATCTGGATCGGAACCCGGAAGGTGGAGATGAGCACCATCTGGCCCTCCTCCAGGTTCTCGCGGTGGATGTGACTGCGCGTATATCCGGGAGTGGCCAGCTCGGGCCAGCCCCACTCCGCGAGGGTGCCCGACCAGAACTCCAGCCGTCCCGAGGGCGTGGGGAAACCTCTGACGACGCGGCCATCCACCTCGACCCCGGCCCGCCGGCGCCCGTCCGCGTCGCCGTCGACCACGGGGAGCGGGACAACGTTGGGAGAATCGGGTTTGGGAGCGCGGGTGAAGGCGCGCCCGTCCGCGTCGATCCGAACATCGTCGAGCTCGGCGTCGGGAACCGGCTCCTCGTGCAGCGCCCCCGTCCGGGAGGCCACCTCGAATGCCCCGTATCGGCGCATGTACTCAAGGGGCGTGACGCCCTCCCGGGCGGCGGCGGCGGGCAGTCCGGGAACGGAGTTCTCGAACATCCATCCATAGTACTCGTCGATCCCGAGCTTCGTCCCCGGGCGCGCGCGCGATTCGAAGAACGAGCGTATGCCGAGGTCGCCGTCGGGATCGATGCGCCAGGTGAGATCGATCCAGAACTCGTTCTCCTCCCACACCTCGCCCGGGTTCGCCTCGCGGGTATCGGAAACGCTCTCGCCCAGGCGCTCGCGCGCCGCGCGCAGCACGGGCTGGCGGAAGCCCACCCACTGCCCCGCGTACTGCTCGTAGGAATGCACGTCATGGCGCTCGGAGCCGAGCCCCATGGGCAGCACGTAGTCGGCGAAGTGGGCGGTCTCGTTCCAGGTGGGCGTCAGGGCGACGTGAAGGCCGACCCGCTCCGGATCCGTCAGCATCTCGATCCAGGAGAAGCCGTCCGGGTTGGTCCAGACCGGGTTGTAAACGCGCGTGAAGTAGACCTCGAGAAAGTCGCCGCTCCTCTTCAGGAGATGCGGCAGGAGGAAGGACATCTCCATCAGCGCGAGCGGATACTCGGCGGGCCAGGTGAGGTCGTTCCAGTGCTCGGGGTGGCGCGGCAGATGGATGGGACGCGGGACGAACTTGTTCCACGAGTTGGGATGGGTGCCGCCCTCGGTAGCCACCGCCCCCATCAGCGCGTTGAGCAGGAAGAGGGTGCGGGCCACCTGCCAGCCGCCGAGGTTGCCCGCCGCGGCGCTGCGCCAGTTGTGGGTCGAGAGCCGGGTGCCGGCCCCGGCCACGAGGCGGGCCACGGCTTCGATCGTTCCCGCCTCCACCCCGGACTCGCGCGCCGCGTAGTCGAAGGTGTATTCGGCGTACATCTCCTCGAGCTTCTCCTCGAATCGCTCGAAGTCGGACGGAAGATCGGGGTGCGCCTCGGCCATGAACTCCCGCCAGTTCCACCAGCGCCGCACGAAGTCGCGGTTGTGGAGCCGGTTCGCGACCAGCCAGCGGGCGATGGACAGGAAGATGGCCGCCTCCGAACCCGGGTAGGGGGACAGCCAGTGATCGGCGTGGGTGGCGGTGTTGGAGAGGCGGGTGTCGAGGACGACGAGCTTCGCCCCGCCGGCCTTGGCGTCGATGATGCGCTGGGCGTGCGGGTTGAAGTAGTGCCCGGTCTCCAGGTGGCTCGACACGAGGAGGATGACGCGCGCGTGGGTGTGGTCGGGGCTCGGGCGGTCCATCCCCATCCAGAGGTGGTAGCCGGCCCTCGCGCCTGACGAGCAGATGTTGGTGTGCGAGTTGTGGCCGTCCACGCCCCACGCCGCCAGCATGCGCTCGGTGAAACCGTCCTCTCCGGGGCGGCCCACATGGTACATGATCTCCTTCTGCCGCCCTTCCTCGAGCGCCCGGCGAATGCGCCCGGCGATGTCGTCCAGGGCCTCGTCCCAGCTTACCCGGGTCCACTTGCCGGAGCCGCGCCCGCCGGCGCGCTTCAGGGGATAGAGGATGCGGTCGGGGTCGGTGATCTGGTTGGCGGTCGCCGGCCCCTTGGCGCAGTTGCGGCCTCTCGACCCCGGGTGCTCGGGATTGCCCTCGAACTTGCGCACCTCAAGGGTGTCGCGGTCCACGTAGGCCAGCAGCCCGCACGCGGACTCGCAGTTGAAGCAGGTGGTCGGCACCAGCATGTAGCGCTTCTCGACCCGCCGGGGCCACGCGCGTGAGTCCAGTTCCACCCAGTCGTCCCAGCGCTCCTTGGGCGGAAACGAGGCGAGGTGCACGCGGCTGGGCCCCGGGTAGAAACTCTCGCCACGCTCCTCTGCCTCCCGGCGGGCGGCCGACACCCTCTCGTTCAGGCGCTTCAGATCCACGCGGCCACCGTCCTTCATGGCACGATCCCGTGGCCTTCGTGCTTCATCGCGCGATCCTCACGACAGGGGGACGGCTTGTCCGGCCTGCACGTAGGCGTGCTCGTAGGCCAGCAGCCCGATGAGCCCTGCGAGGAGGGCCGGCAGTCCGATCCAGGGGGCGGCAAGCCCGACCGCGCTCAGGAGGATCCCGGCCCGGAACCAGGCGGCGAAGCGACCCCGGGTCAGTTCGCGGACGGCAAGGTGCGCATGGGCGGTCCCGTGCGTGATGGTGATCTCGCCCAGGACCAGAAGCAGGTGGGCGGCGGTGAGCGCCGCGAAGCTTCCGGCCAGCAGCGGGCGCACCCCGGGGGCCGCCAGCGGATGGATCGCGGCCGCGCCCGCGAGCAGCGCCTGAACCAGGAAGTGGGGCGGCAGCAGAGGGTTCTGCCACAGGTCCCGGGCCTTCGCCTGGGCGAACAGGTACGCCGTGTACACCGCCGTCATGGAGGCCAGCGGGCCTCCGACCAGCGCCAGCACGCGGACGGCCCCGGAGGCTCCCGTCCAGGCCGCCCCCAGGTGGGCCGCCAGCACGGCCCCGAAACCGGCCAGCACGACCCCCCCGCGCACCAGCCAACTTCGCCACTGGGGTCGGAGCAGGATGTAGTGGAAGCGCCCGGGATGCTCCAGATCCCAGATCAGAAGGCCCGTGGTGAGCACCAGAAACACCAGCGCCAGCAGCGGCGCGCCGAAGAGCCAGAGCGGGTCCGTCCACGAGAGCGCCCCGAAGAGAATGAGCAGCAGAGGCACCAGATACGCTCCGGCCGCGATCGACTTCGTCCAGGTGTAAAGGCTGACCCGCGCGTCCCAGGGAGCGCTGTGGGGCACGTCGTAGCTCAGGATCGCGCCGGCGGACGAGTTGCCCCAGCCCGGGTGGCCCGAGGTCACCTGGTCGGCGCCGCTCCCCTGCTCGCTCCACATGAACAGCCCCCCTTCCGGGCGGGCCGCCGCCAGCGGATCCAGGGTCACCTGGCGGGCGCCCTTGTAGAAGAGCTTCGGGCGGGTCTCCTTCTCCGGCCGCCGGACCGTGAGGGCGTCCTCGTGGACCATCTCCGTCACCTTGGCCAGCGGATCGTTGAGGTCCCCGACCAGGATCGCTTCCGTGGGACACACCACCACGCACGCCGGCTCGAGACCCATGTCCAGGCGATGCGCGCAGAAGTTGCATTTCTCCGCGGAATGGTCCTCGGGGTTGATGAAGATGGCGTCGTAGGGGCAGGCGGCGATGCACGCCTTGCAGCCGATGCATGCCTCCTTGTCGAAGTCCACGATACCGTCGGACCGGCGGAACATGGCCGAGGTGGGACAGGCCGTCACGCACGGGGCGTCCTCGCACTGGTTGCAGCGGGTTACCTGGAACGCACGGCGGGTGCGCGGGAAGTGGCCGGCATCGACGTGCTTGACGTAGGTGCGGGTGACCCCGAGCGGGACTTCGTTTTCGGACTTGCAGGCGGTGGTGCAGGCATGACAGCCGATGCACCGGGAATGGTCGATGACCTTGGCCCAGCGGGAGACGCGGCTCGAGGTCGGCTCGGTCGCGCGCGGATCTCCCTCTGTCTCGACCGGCGAGGGGGGGGAGGGATTCACGTTTCGGTCGACCAGGGTCCTGAGGGTTGAGGATCGGGAGAGAGCATCCGGCGCGCCAGCGGGAAATTGATCAGGCCACCTGGGCAAGGGTCGGCCGGAATCGCGGGCGTCGCCGTCCAGCCACGTCCGGGCGCGCCGGAATGCTCTCCGTACTGCGTGCAGCTACATCCGAGGATCTATCCCCCTGCTATGCGGTCCCGCAACGGCTTGCCGGGTTTAAAGTACGCGTACTTCTTCGCCGCGATGGCGATCTTTTCGCCGGTGGCCGGGTTGGTTCCGGTTCGCGCGGCACGCGATTTGACGCCGAAGCTGCCGAATCCGGGGACTGTCACCTTGCCACCCGCGTCGAGTTCGCCGGCGATGATGCCCGATCCGGCGCTTGTGTCGAAGATGCAGTTGAGCACGTCCGCTGCCTTCGCCTGGGAGAGGTTGGCCTGCTGCGCGAGAGCGGCCGCCATTTCCTTCTTGTTCATTACATCTCCTGCGTTGTGGGTGCACGCGACACCGCCGGACTGCCCCATCCGACGGAAGGACAGGACAGGATACACGGAATGGAGCGATTGCGGAACCTCGCGGGGCCAAGCCCGGCCATGGGCGCTGACGGATTCGAACCGCCGACCTCCTGCTTGTAAGTGTCCCCAAAGGGCCATGGAATCCAAGGCAAAAAATCGTATAAGTTCAATCAGGACTGCACGATCTGCTCTTTTTGCCGAGACCTCAAGTCGGATTCCACCGTACCGAAAAAGCCGGAGAATCGCAACAAAGGACACGTATTTGACTGTTCACTGTTCGAGTCCTCTGGGACGGGGTGTCGCGTGCCGACAGGGCGCGCTGTCGCAACACGCACACCCCGTCCACCCTTCGGGGACGCGGACGGCGGCACGCCGCGCCTGGCTCACATCTTGACGCCGGGAGGCAACCCACTCGCCCAGGGATTCGCGGCAAGGGAGCGGTCGAGATCCCTCGGCCCCGTTTGCACGCAGGGTGACGGCGCGCCGGACAGCAGGGGCGTCCGGGGACATTGAGGGGAGCGGCACCAAATACTTGAGGCCCCGACCGGCGGGAAGGGGCATCTTCTCGACACCACGTCCTAGCCGCGGGAGCCCCCGTTTGCGGGAAACGACCTGTCGGCCCCGAGAACCGGTAAGCAAATCAGAACCGGCGTACCCACGTTCACCCAGGTAGTAGAAGTTCACGAGCCGCTTCGTTGGGTGTCAATCGCACGGAAAATTGTGCGGCGGGCCGATGGGCAGGCAAAGCTGATGGACGAACTGCACGCCATACAGGGCGCTTCGACGGATGAGCTCAGAGCGCTTATCCTGCCCAGGGTGGGCAGGATGGATGCAACGGCAATCTACGCCGCAGCCCGCAGAATGCTAAGCGCCGGCGACGTCCCGATCAATCCGGGAAGTCCCCGTATTCGGTTCAGGTAAGTCAAGCCCGCGCTCATCCATCAGCGCTCGGAGAAGTTACTGTTCTCTAGATGGAAGCGGATGGTTGAGGCGTCACACGGAGCGAGGCCCGCGTTAGAGATTCGCCTATGGTGCTTGAGAAAACTCTGGCGTTGGCCACCGGACGCGAATCCGAGACGCTGGAGTTCAAGCGTACGACGGGAACGCGTCGTTCATCGCAGCGAAGCGAGAAATCTAACGATTGCCTCGAGTTCCGCCGCAGTGAGCCTCTCTCCGAAGTAGGTTGGCATGGTTCCTCCAAAAGCCTCATATCCTTCGGTGGTGACGGCGTTCGGATCTAAGATCTCCGCACGTATTTCCTCGGTCGTCATGCGCGATCCGATCCCGTCGAAGGGCGGAGCTAGCCGCACGGGGAGTTCCATAGCGGCGGGCAAGTGGCAGGCTGTGCAACCACTCAGCGCCATCAGGTGCTGCGGGTCGGTGGTCGCGCGCGCATCCCCGGCCAGAGGTGTGACCCCGCCTCCTCCGCCGCTCTCCTCGAAATCCGCTCCCCTCACCGTGACCTCCCCTCCCAAGGACTGCAGGTAGGCTATCAGCGCCCAGATCTGTACGGAGGAAAGGGTGCGGCTCGCGTCCAGCATGATGGGCGCAAACCCTTCCACCAGATAGGCGTTGGGGTCGACCAGCGACGCATGCAGGTACTGCTTGCAGTCCTGCCCTGCAACACGGTCTGCGCAACGCTCGCCGATCAGCCCGGTTCCCGCGTGATCGGTGAGCAGATTCGGGGCGCGCTCTCCGAGGCCATGACACGCCGTGCAGCCGCCTCCGCCATTGTACAGGTCCTCGCCCGCCGCGATGAGCTCCTCGGGAGTGACTTCGTCCGACAACACCAGGTCCTCGGGCACATCCGACTGGATCTGCGGAATTGCGTTGGCGACCCAGGTGAACACGCTCAGGCAGCCGACCACAACACCCATGATACTGAGGTGGACCTTTAGCATGGTTCTAACCTCTCCTTATCCTCGTCCCCCTATTCTCTCTCCCTCGGACTGGTAAACAATCCCCCCAAGCTGCCCGCGCGCAAACGCCCCTGCAATCTTGGTCCCACACCCTAGACCGAAGTTCGGCGGCCCGCGGAGGGGTCAAGTCGTTGTAGCGTGGTGACATAGTGTGTTTCTAGGTCGCCGAACCGCTCCTGCGGCCTCTCTCGTCGCCCATGGAGGCCGGAACGCCCGGAAATCGGCTCCTGGCCCGGCCGCAGGTCTGGATCAGGTCTCGGTGCCCGCTCTCCGGCCCGAGAGATAGGCCGACCAGTCCTGCATGACTCGGCGCCTGCGCTCGAAGAGGTCGCTCCTGAAGTACACGCCCTCGACCCCGCCGACCTTGTGCGCCAGCGCCGCCTCGGCGACCGTGCGGTCCACGCCCGTCTCCGCGGCCCAGTCGCGGAACGAACTCCGCAGCCCGTGCACCGTGCTCGGGATGCCGAGGTCCCGAAACACTCCGGCCACCTGAGGGCTCCGCAGCTCCAGCCTCTTGAAGCAGGGGAAGATCAACCCCGATCCGTTCTCGAGCTCTTGCGCCCGCTCCAGCACCGCCAGCACGCCCGTCGACAGGGGCACCCGATGCTCGCGTCCGCCCTTCATGCGCTCCGCGGGCACCGTCCATGTCGCGCGGTCCCGGTCGATCTCCGGCCAGCGCGCCCGGCGCGCCTCGCCGCTCCTCGTCGCCGTCAGGGCCACGAACTCCAGACACAGCCGGATGCCCAGCCACGCATCCGACTCGCGGACCGCCTCAAGCGCCGCCCCGACCTCGGCATGCGGCAGGGCGTCGGCCCCGGCTATCCTGATGCTGAACATCGAGACGGATCCGCCCAAGCCGGTACTCTGCGGGGCCGGTCCCTCATCCGAAGGTGCGGCGCAGCACGGATTCGTAGATCCCGTCGCCGAACCACTTGCGGATGAACATCAGCGGGCGCGCTGTCGCGCCCTTCACGTACCGCCGTCGCGGCTTGGCTGCGGTCGCCGCCTCGACGAACACCCGGGCGAGAACCTTGGCGTCGGTGCCGCGGCTGGCGGCCTTTGGATCGGACGCCATCGCGAAGAACCGGTCCAGCCCGGTCTTGTAGGCGCTGTCGGCGTAGTACTTCTGAAGGCTCCCGCCCACCACGTGGCCGAACTCCGTTTGGATGAGGCCCGGCTGGATGAGGACGACCTGGATGTTGAAGGGCGCGGTCTCGATGCGCAGGCAGTCCGACCAGCCTTCGAGCGCGTGCTTGGTCGCGTGGTACCAAGCCCCGAAGGGCGTGAAGATCCGGCCGCCCATCGAGGAGGTGTTGACGATCCGGCCCCCGCCCTGCGCCCGCATGTGCGACAGGACGAGTTGGGTGAGGTGGGCGAGGCCGAACAGGTTGACCTCGAACTGGTATCTTGCGTCGTCGAGCGGGATGTCCTCGACGGTGCCGTAGAGGCCGAAGCCCGCGTTGTTGATCAGGACGTCGATCCGTCCCTCGGCGTCGATGATCCGACCGACGGCTCGCTCGTTGTCCCTGCCCTTCGAGACATCCATCTCGACTGGGGTGATGCCGTGTTCGGACAGGTCGGCCATGCGGTCCGCCCGGCGCGCGCCAGCGTAGACGGTATGTCCGCCGCTGGCCAGGAGGATCGCGGCCTCCCGGCCCATGCCGGACGAGGCTCCCGTGACGAGTATGATCTTGCCCAAGGCGCTGCTCCTTCTCTCGGTGTTGGTTGAAGACGCGCTCACGTGCGGTCGCGCGGGCTACCAATCTAACGGCGGTCACGCACCGATGTGGCATCGTACCTGGGATGATCGCCACCCGGGCGGCAAACCAGCGACGGGCGAGGCCACGGCATGGGTCGCCGATGTTCCCCACCGACTCGCCCACATCTTGCCGGAGAAGGCCGAAGGAAGCTGGAGCGCGGCCCCAGCTTCACAGTATTGATTTCGTTCGGGATCCGTGGCGATTGCTACTCCGCATGAGCATCGGGTCTTCCTGGATTCGCTTGCGGGATCTCCACCTTCTTAGACTCCTGGGCTTTCGATAGCTTCCCGGGTTCCCGTTCGCGACGGACACCGGGCCTTCCCGACGCGTTTATGTCCGTCGATGGAACATCCCGATCCGATCAGCCGGCTCGGTCGTCAATCGGCACGGAAATCTCCCGGACTGTCAGGATCGGTCGGGCTCGCTGCCTCGATCCCTTTGACGTGCCCGAGTCCGGCACCGCTCATGTGCTGGTGCGCCTGAAGCGGGACGGCGAGGTCGTGGCGGAAGGCATCGCGGAGTGGCCCCTCGCTCCGGATGTCGAATGGGAGATCGAGGTGGAACGTTCTCCGTTCCCATTGCCACGGGGATCGGCTTCGACTACGCGACCCAACCCAACCCGGTGGGATGCACTTGGTCAAAGCGGCACCGAGTTCCTGGATCGCGCAGTGGAACCGACCGCCTCGCCCGTTCTGGGATTGCGAGCCTTGCGTTGCCGCACCTTGAAGGTGCCGAAGCCGCGGATCTCAATGTGGTCGCCGCGCACCAGGGTCCTTCACGGCGTCGAGGAAAGCTTCTGCCACCAGCCCGCAGTCCCTCTTGGCGACTCGCGGTCCGACCATATCGGCGGCCCTGCTTGACGAGATCGGCTTTGGTCATCCTCTTGTCCTCGCCGTGAAGTGTGGTCCAGTCCGGTAGCTCGTTAAGGATAACTTGCATGGCGCGGCCTCTGCGAAATCCTGGACTGCCGCCCCCGTCGAGCCCGCGCGGTCACGAGACGCCGTGGGATGAGCGAGGCTCCACGGGACGGTCGAGAAAAGCGGCAGGCCGCGCCTGCGCCGGTGGAGGTGACGCTACCCGGTGCTGAAAGGGTGATCGCAGGAGTGATCGGCGGCGACCGTGCACTAATATAACATCATGGGCCAAAGCACTTTATGACATAGCCTATGGTCTGAGTATCGCACCGTGATGGGCGCCGCCCGGGTCACACCGGCAGAGCGCGCCGCCCAGCGGTAGAAGGCGAGCGCGAGCGCACCCGCCAGATCGCGCCCATCGGAAACACCCAACCAACTTGCGCGCTGGGCGAACACAACCCATGCCTGACGACATCCGATTCCCGCGACTACCCTTGCGACGCCGGAGGCTTCCCGACCGACCTCGGTATCGTATCGCCCGTCCACGTGCTTCGTTGGAGCCCTTACGTTCCTTCCCGGTCGTCCTGTCCTCCAGCACCCGGTACCTCACTGAGTCGTCTCGGGAAGCCGTTTGTCCCGAGTGGTGCAATCCCGTCAACGTGATAACGGGTAGGATACACGATGAAGCGACCCTCGAAGCTGAACGCGAGTTTCGTCAAGAGAATCCGGCGCCCGGGCCGATACGGGGATGGACGCGGTGGCTACGGGCTGTCACTGCTGGTTAAGCCCACATCAACCGGTCGGATCAGCAGGACATGGGCGCAGCGCCTCTACATTAACGGCACCGCCGTTAACCTCGGTTTGGGAGCCTATCCGGTCGTGAGCTTGAAGGAGGCGAGGGCGAAGGCTCTGGAACACCGCCGAGCATTGGCTCGCGGGATCGACCCGAGGAACGGCGGCATTCCGACATTTGCGCGAGCCGCCGAGAAGGTGATTGCGATCCACAAGGCGAACTGGAAGGCGGGCGGTGACACCGAGCAGCAGTGGAGGAGCAGCCTGCGCGCATACGTCTACCCGAAGATCGGACACAAGACGGTGGACAAGATCACGACTACGGACGTGATGGCCATCCTGCTACCGATCTGGAATGAGAAGCGGGTGACGGCGAAGCGCGTGCGCAATAGGATCTCGGCGGTGATGAGGTGGGCGGTAGCGAGAGAGTACAGGGAAGGGAATCCGGCTGGCGACGCCATCGCCACCGCGCTCCCCAAGAACGGTTTTCGCACGGTCCACCATCGCTCACTGCCGTATGCTCAAGTCGCGCAGGCGCTGGCAAGAGTACGTGCGAGCACGTCACGACCCGTGACGAAGCTGGCGTTCGAGTTCCTCGTTCTGACCGCGACCAGATCGGGTGAGGTTCGGGGGGCGCAGTGGGCGGAGATCGACATCGAGACCGCCACATGGACCGTGCCTGGCGAGCGCATGAAGACGGGACGAGAGCATCGCGTGCCGTTGTCTTCACGTGCCTTCGAAATACTCGCCGAGGCACGCCGTTGCTCCGTCGGATCCGCGTGGGTGTTTCCGTCTGCGGCGGGCCGAGAGCTGAGCGGCAACACATTCCCTCTGCTTTGCCGACGACTCGACATTCCAGCCGTGCCGCACGGCTTCCGTTCGTCGTTCCGCGATTGGTGCGCCGAGTGCGGCGTACCCCGCGAAGTGGCGGAGTCGGCGCTCGCACATACCGTCAAGGGCGTCGAGGGGGCGTACTTGCGAACTGACCTCCTCAAGCGGAGGCGAGACGTGATGGAGGAATGGGGGAACTACGTACGTCAACCCGGTTGACAGCCTGGGGCGCCGGGGCGGGGCGCCGTGTGAGCTTCCCCAGTCCGACGAGCGGTGAAAAATGCAGGTAAACAATATGATAACGTCCCCGCATTTGTAATCGTATCCTGCTGTAATTTAGCGTTTTATGAGGACCAGAGTGCCGGTGAGTACATCCGCTCCTCGGCGGTGGTCGGCAGCGTGGTTGCGGCCGACGCCATGATGAGCGGCGGCGACGGCCAGCCCGAGACGCTGGCAGGCGTGACGGTTACGCTCGATGGCGAGCACGCCATGGGCGAGACCATGGAGACCGGCATGGACGGCGGCTTCGCCTTCACCGGGCTCCGGGCCGGCACCTACACGGTCACGATCAGCGACTTCCCGGAGGACGTGTCCTTCGAGACGGTGAGCGTCGAGGTCGAGGTCGAGGTCGGCGAGGTCGGCCAGGCCGACTTCACGGGCCACTTCATCCGCAACTCGGCGGTCGAGGGCCAAGTGGTCATCGAGGGCGAGGGCCTTGCCGGGGTGACGGTTACCCTGAGCGGCGGTCCGGCCGACGAGAGCTACACGATGATGACCGACGCCGACGGCATGTACCGGTTCGACGAACTGCGCCCCGGCGACTACACGGTCAGCATCTCCGACTTCGACACCCGTGACTACGAGTTCGCCGCCACGTCGCAGGACGTGAGCGTGGACTTGGACGAGACCGGCACCGTGTCTTTCACGGGCGTCCTGCTCCGCACCTCCGGCATCGCCGGCCGGGTGAGCGTCGCGGGCATGGGGCTCGAGGGCATCGCGGTCACGCTTTCGGGCGCAGCCGACGACAGCACGATGACCGACGCGGGCGGCCAGTACGCCTTCGCGGGTCTGGCGGCGGGCGATTACACGGTCTCGATCGCGGTCGAGAGCGACGCGTACGTGTTCGACTCGATGAGCCAGGACAGGACGGTCGGCGACGACGAGTCGGCGATCGTGAACTTCGAGGGTGAGCACGCCATGACGGCGAGCGTCAAGGGGATGCTGTTCCTCGACGAACTGGACAAGAACGACGCGCACGACGCGGGCGAGCATCCGCTGGCGCACGCTGGTATTCCGGTGGCGCTGGTGGGCCCGGGAGTCAATGACCAGCGGCTGAGTGCCACGGGCCCGGATGGCTCGTTCATGTTCCCGAACCTGCAAGCAGGCCCGTACCAACTCGTCGTGCCGATCGACGCCACAGTTGCGGCGGCGCTCGCGGCCAACGACGTCGCGTACGGCGGGCCGGGGACGGGCTACGCCTTCGACCTCGCGGTCGGCGAGGCCAAGACGCAGGCGGTTCCGTTCGACATCACGCACACGACGGTCAACTTCTCGGTATCGCTCAGGAGCGGCGACGACGAGGGTGACGACCTTCCGGGCGCCACGGTCTCGCTCTATTCCGACGACGATGGCGAGGACATGGTCGGCAGCGCGGAGACAGACGACGACGGTTTGGCGTCGATCAAGGTCGCGCGCGCGGACGCCAGCGGGAACATGGTCTACGCCGGGGTAATGGCGGCCGACTACGACGTGGCCGACGAAATGACCGCCGTCGAGTGGGACGCGCAGGCCTTTGCGGTCGCGGCGGCGAATGACTTCGACGTAGTCAACCTGAATGTCAACGTGAGCGTCAGCGGCGCGACGGTGTCAACCGACCTCGGCGGCGGGGTGGAGCTGGCGGGCTGGAGCATCAATGTCATGTCGGGTGACGACGACGTTGACGGCGCACCCACGGAGCTTGACGACGACGGCATGGCGTCGCTTGAGACCACCGTTGACGAGGTGCCAACCACCTTCGCGTTCTCGGTGGCGGATGATCAGGACGACGACCTGGACGGCGGCGAGTCCTACGAGGCGAGCGGCGGCGGGTACGTCCACACCGGGCTCCTGCTCGCCGGACCGCAGGATGCCGACGACATCGTGGTCACCTACACGACGCAGACGCTCAAGCTTTACGTGCACCACGAGCGCGATCAGGTCAGGGGCTACACCGGCAGCGTGCAGGGCGGCGACCGGCGGATGTCCGGCATGGTCGACGTGGAAATCCGGTACGTCGCGGCCAGCGGCCGCACGCGCACGCTCACGAGCGACATGTGGGATGCCGGTAAGAACACGAAGGACGACAAGAAGGGCGGTCTGACCTACACCGGCCTGCCGGCGGACATGAACATCATCGCCACCGCGAGGGCGGCGGAGAACGACGTCATGCTCTCCGGCGCCGACCAGCTGGCCGCGTACGAGGACTTCGATGAGAACGGCGTCGAGGGCAGCGCGTTCGGCGACCAGGGCGGATTCCACCACACGGTCGAACTCTGCCCGCTCCAGGCCACCAATCCGACCGGACAGGACCACGGCGAGTGCGCGTCGTTCGCGTTCGTCAACACCTACACGGTCGACGGGCAGGCGTGGAAGTACCAGGTCAAGATGGACAGCGGCGACGGCTTCACCAAGATGGCGAAGGTCGGCGTGGCCGGGACCGCAGTCACCCTCGATCCGGTCGCCGGGAAGAACCTCGAAGGCGACGACGAGGCCTTCGAGGCCGCCGAGAAGGACGACAAGGACACCAAGGCTCTCGACGAGACCAAGCAGTTCGACTTCGGTCGGATGGCGGACGGCGTCTACGAGCTCGGTATTCCGTCGGGCTGGGTCGCCACGGGCGGCACGGGCGGCGACGAACTGGACGACGAGTTCCTGCTCGCGAACGTGCTCACCGACGACAAGGACGAAGACGACGCGGACGATCACCTCAACATCGACGTGACCCCGTCGACGGGCTACCTCTACGGGCGCGTTGTCGATGGCGGCGGGCTGCCCGCCGAGGGCGTGACGGTCGACGTGAACGGCGAGACCGCCGAGACCGATGACGAGGGCCGCTACATCGTCGAGGGGTACAGCAAGCGGCGTCCGCCCAGGAAGCCCGTCCTGGTGACGATTTCCGGGGCCGGATACGCTCCGTTCGCGGACTCGACCAGCGTCAGCTTCGCGGCGAACATGCCGGTGGAGGCGGATGACTTCATGCTCACGGGCACCGGTGACGTCGCCACGTTCAGCGGCACCGTCACGCAGGCCTCCGGCGGCGACCCGGTTTCGGGCGTGGAGATCAGGGTGACGAACGGGAACCTGCTCAACGCGAACGCGAAGTCGTCGGGCGCCAAGGCAAACAACATCTACAAGACGGGCGACGACGGCGCCTACTCCGTGCAGGTGGAGGCCGACGGGAGCCGTGTCACGCTGACGGCGCACAAGAAGGGCATGTCGTTCCAGCCCGAAACGGGGTACACCTTCACGGCCAGCGCCAACACGGATATCGGCCCGCTCCCCTTCACCGCTTCCGCATACGGCACGATAGCGGGCAGGGTGGTCAACGCGGACGGCGGCCCCGAGCAGTACGTCAAGATCATCGCGACGCCGACGGGCGGCGGCTCTGCGGCTTCCGATGTGTCGAGCAGCACGGGAGCCTTCTCGATCAGCGTGCCGCAGGGCGCCTACACGCTGTCCGGCGAGGACGACAGCGGTTACACGCTCGAATTCCCGAACGGCCAGACGGTCTTCTCGGTCATCGCTGGCCAGACGCAGCGAATCGGCAACGTTAAGGCGACGGTGTCGGGCGACCGGCCCCCGAGGTTCACCAGCAGCGGCAGCTTCAGCTATGAATCGGGAACCGGGCAGTCCATCGGCACCGTGAAGGCGACCGACCCGGATGACGACGACCACGACGTCACGTTCTCCGGTGGATCGAGTGAGATCGCGGTCATTCCGTCCGGCGCCCTGGTGTGGGCGGGAACACCCCCGACATACGACTCCAAGGTCGCAGCCAACAACGTCAAGAAGACGACGGTCACGGCGACGGGCGACGGATCCAACACGGCCACCCAGAACATCACGGTGACCGTGACCGCAAGCGGTGACGCGGTCGTGACGCTGGTCGTGACGCCGGCTAAGATCGCTGAAGGCGGATCCAGCACGGTGACCGGAACGCTGAAGTCCGCCGCGTCCAGCGCCTTCTCCGTGATGGTGGACGTGTCGAGCGACTCCAACACTCGCGGTCACACCCTCAGCTCGAACAGGGCACTGTTCTTCGCCGAGGGCGCCACGAGCAGCTCCGGGGCACCAGTGACGATCACGTCGGCCAACGACAACGCCTACACCGGCGACCAGAAGCTGACGGTGACCGGAACGCTGTCGCCTCCGGACGACGACATGACCGTCAAGTCCGCCACGCTCACGGTCACGGACAACGACGTTCCGTTCGGGACGGTGACGTTGGTACTTTCGGCGACCAGCATTAGCGAGTCGATGGTTACCGATGCGACCACCGATCCACCGACGCGCGGACCTGGCACCGCCACGCTGACGGCTACGCTGGTCGGCGGAGAAGAATTCGAGGCTGATGTCACGGTTACGCTGGACGATGTCGACGCCGGGATAGTGGGAGGGCTGTCGGGTGCTACGCTGACCATTCCGGCTGGCTCAAGAAGCTCCACCCTTAACGCAGATGGCACCGCGAATACCTCCGGTGACGAGGTCACGATCACCGCAGTTGATGACGACGACGACGACACCGACGTCGTGGTCATCAGCGGAACGGCCAGCGGTGGGGGTGTTACCACTTTCCCGAAGGCCAGCCAGCCCGCCGACGTCAATCTGGTCATCACCGACGACGACGTGGCACCGGGTGCGCCGACAGCGCTCAAGGTCAGCGACGGTGCAACGGTCAGCAGCTTCACGCTGACGTGGACGGCTCCGTCGAAAAGGGGCATGGTGGACGGGGTTACACCAGCCGCCGACGCCGTCTCCTACGAGTACCGCTACATCAGGACCATACTCGCCAATGCAGGCCAAGACAGCGATTGGACGAATTGGGCCGCAGCAACCTCGGGCACTGCCATCACCCCGTCCCCCGAACTCTTAGCGGACGAGGAATACACGGTGCAGGTTCGGACGGCCCACGGTACTGCGGCGACGGATCTCAGGAGCAGCGCCGCTTCCGCAAAGTTCACGACGCCCAGTTCCTAACCCTCAACCCGGGCTAATCCCCGGCAGCAGTAAAGACGGCCCCCGTCCGGTTCGCCGGGCGGGGGCCAGTTGTTCCCAACGAAGACAACCAACGCGCCTTCCGGAGGCATTCGAAGAGGTCAATCGCACCCATGAAGAAGTGGCGTCCGCCGAAGAACGAGAAGCCCCCGAAACGAAGGAAGAAGGCCACGCTGGCACGGCGGTCTCCGCGAGCAAAGAAGAGGCGGCGCAACCGGAACCCGAAGTACCGCGCACACGAAGCCCCGTGAGCCCTTCTGCGGGGAACTGATCAACCTGACAAGAGAGGCGGCACGATGATCCTGAAACAGTCCGGTGTCCCAGCTCATTCGTTCTTGGCCGCCGCAGCGATCTGCGGGTCTCTGGTTCCTTCCGCCGGCGCGCGTGCCGAAGAGCCGCCTCCTGGCGGCTCGGACGAGGTGGTCCAACCGGTCGAGCGCCCTGCCACGGTGGACGCGGCCGTCCCTCCCACGATCAGGATGTCGCATGATTGGGTCGGCTCCACGCAGGAGCAGTTCCATCTCGAGATCCGTTTCTCGCAAGCCGTGAGGGACTTCACGGTAGGCGACATCCGGGTCGTCTCCGGGGCGACGCCGCGTCCCTCCTCCTTTACGCCCGACGGCCCCGCCAGGCTCTACTTGGTCACGATGGACACGTGGTCGAACCACGAGGGCCTGGTGATCGTGACCATCGACGGGGACGTGGCAGAGAACGACGATGGCGAGGGCAACATCGCGAGAGTGTACACGTTCGACGCGGACACTCGGGCGCCCCGGGCCAGCAATGCCGATGTCGAAGGCAGGAGACTCACCGTCACCTTCAGCGAAAACCTGCATGAAGTCACCGTTCCGCCCGCCGGCAACTTCGACGTGTTCGTGACCCGGGACGGCGATTCCCACGACGAGCGCGTGTCGCGGGTCGCGGTCGATGGGCCGGAGGTAATCCTGACGCTGGCGCGCGCGGTGCGCACCGGCGACGACGTCGAGTTGTACTACGACGCAAACGCGGGCGCCCGCGCGCTCAGGGACGTGGCCGGCAATCTCGCGCCTGACATCAGCGGCTTGTCGGTGGCGAACGAGACCGAGCCAGGGGAGGCGCCGGGTCGGCCCCGGGACCTTACGGCGGAAGCCGACGGCGCCTCGGTGATCGAGCTGAACTGGCTTGCCCCGCTGGATCGCGGCAGCAGCGCGATCATCGGGTACTTGATCGAGGTGTCGGCGGATGGGGGCAGGACATGGTCGAGTCGAACACGGACCACCGGGAGCACGCCGACCTATCGTCACACGGGTCTCACTGCGGGCAACACGCGCCACTACAGGGTCTCCGCGATCAACTCCTTCGACACGGGCCCCCCCTCCGACATCGTCACCGCCACGACGAGAGAGCGCGTGCCGGACGCGCCGACGCGACTGACGGCCAGGGCCAGGGGGACGTCCGCCATCGCGTTGAGCTGGACCGCCCCCTCCAGCGGTTCAACCCCGATTACCGGCTACCGCATCGAGTGGTCCCGAACCGGCACCAGCCGGTGGACGGTGCTCGAGGCCGATACGGATTCGAGAGCCACGGAATACACCGACACCGATCTCAGTCCCGGCACAACCCGTTACTACCGCGTCGCGGCGATCAACGGCGCGGGCGAGAGCGACTGGTCGAACATCGACAGCGCGACCACGGATGCCACCGTTCCAGGCGCGCCCAGAGGCCTCCGGGTGGCTCCGAGCGGTCCGGGCGGAAGCGGCCAGTTGCTCCTCACGTGGACGCGCCCGGCGACGGACGGCGGGAGTGCGATCACCGGGTATCGGATCTGGAGGTCCCCCAACGGCGTCACCGGGTGGGTCATCCTCGTGGCCAGCACCGGCAACACGGCCACCCGCTACCTGCACAGCGGTCTCGCCCCCGGCACGACCCGATTCTATCGCGTGGCCGCGCTCAACGCGCGGGGGCAGGGGGATTACACCGACCCGGTCAAAGGTACCACCAAGGCCGCGCGGCCCGGCCAGCCCCGGAACCTGCGCGCGCACGCCGCCGGCCCGACGAGCATCACTCTCGCCTGGGAGGCCCCGTCCAGCGACGGCGGGGAGCGGATCACCGGCTACACCATCAGGTGGCGCGGTCCCAACGACGGAACCTGGATCACGATCCCTCGCAACACGGGTCCGCAGGAGACGATCTTCACGCACACGGGCCTCCCGCCGGCGACCGTCTACCGCTACCAGGTGGCGGCGGTCAACAGCGTAGGCACCGGCCAGTGGTCGTTCGAGGCGCAGACGAGCACGCACCCCGACATTCCCGCGGCACCGACCGGGCTGAGGGCCCGGCCGGTCGGCACCTCGCGGATCGATCTGTCGTGGAGTGCGCCGCGAAACACCGGCGGCACCCCGATCTTCGGCTACCGGATCGAGGCCTCCGACGACGAGCGCAGGACCTGGCGGATCGTCCGCCGCAACACCAACTCGCAGGGCACGACCTTCTCCGACGTGAACCTCCAGCCCGCAACCACGCGGCACTACCGGGTTGCCGCGATCAACACCGCGGGGACCGGGCCGTTCTCGGACTTCGCGAGCGCGACCACTGAGGCCACCGTTCCGGGCGCGCCCCGGAGTCTCGACGCGGAGGCCGACGGCACCTCGCGGATCGAGCTCTCGTGGCGAGCGCCCACGAGCGACGGCGGCGCGCGGGTCAGCGGCTACCGGATCGAGGTGTCCGAAGACGGGGGCACCCGCTGGGATGATCTGGTGGCCGACTCGCGCAACACGCGCACGGCCTACGTGCACACGGGGCTGGAGCCGGCCACCAGACGCCACTACCGCGTCTCAGCGATCAACCGGATCGGCGTGAGCCCGGCGTCGCGGGTGGTGAGCGCCATTACCGACGCCACCGTGCCCGACGCGCCCACCGGCCTGGTGGCCACCGATGTCTCACCCACGCAGATCGACCTGTTCTGGCTTGCGCCCGCCTACGACGGTGGCGCCGCCGTCACCGGCTACCTCATCGAGGTCTCGGAGGACGGCACCGCGTGGACCGACCTGGTGGCCAACACCGGGTCCAGGGCCACCGCGTTCTCGCACACCGGCCTGCTGCCGGGGAGCACGCGCCACTACCGCGTCTCGGCGATCAACCGGGTGGGCGCCGGCGCGCCGTCGGCGAGCGCATCGGCCGAGACCGACGACCCGATCGGGCGCGCCGGACGGCTGAACACCCGGGTTCTGCCGCACGTGGCGGCCGCGATGACCTCGAGCACCGTCTCGGCGATCGCCCGCCGCGTTGATGCGGTGGCCAGCGGAATGGGGATGCAGCGGCGCGTGGAGACGAACGGGCTGTCGTCCATGGCCGCGAGCCTGTCCTCGCCGGACGCGGGAGGCCTCGGCCTCCAGCAGGGCGATCAGGCCGGGCTGGCCGCCCTCTTCGGCGGCACCTCCTTCCAAATGCCGTTGGGCGCCGCCGACACGCCTCAGCAACAGTCGGCCACGGGCACGCAACTGGCGAGCTGGGGCGCGGGCGAGTACCACCACCTCGGCGAACCCGGCCAGAGCGCCCTGGACTGGAAGGGCAACATGTTGAGCGCGCACGCCGGCATCGACGCGCGCGTGGGACCCGACATCCTGGCGGGTGTCGCGGGCTCCTACTCCTCGGGCAGCTTCGACTTCACGGACAAGACCGGCGCCCGTCCAGTGCGGGGCACCTACGGCACCACCATGACGAGCGTGCATCCCTACATGGCCTGGTTCTCGGGCGGGGGCGGCGCCTCGGTGTGGGGCTCGGCCGGACTCGGCCAGGGCGACATCGAGGTCGACGACGAACGCGAGGGACTGCGCACCAGCCCCGCGAGCCTGTTGACGGGGGCGGGGGGCGCCAGCTACCAGCTGCTCACGCGCGGCTCGGGCGGCGTGCGCCTCAAGGCCGAGGGCTGGTACGGCGAGGTCACGGTCGACGGCAGCCAGCAGATCGAGGAAGTGACGCTCGAGATGCAGCGCGGTAAACTCGCCCTAGAGTTGACGCAGGGCTTCAGCACCGACAACGGCAACGAGATGGCATTCGTGCTCGAGGGCGGGATGCGCTACGACGACGGCGACGGCGTGAACGGCACCAGCGCGGAAGTCGGCGGCGGGCTCCGCTACACGAACTCAGGATTGGGGTTGACCGCGGAGGGTCGCGGCCGGTTCGTGATCTCGGCGCGCGCCGGCTACGAGGAATGGGGCGTCGGCGGCACGCTCATGTTCGATCCGGCGACCCGCGGCGAGGGGCTCTCGATCCGGGTGGCGCCGTCGTACGGCGACCATCTGAGCGGAGTGAACCAGCTGTGGGAGCGCGGCGTGACCGACGCGGTGGGCGGCCACGCCCTGGGCCTGGGTCCCAACGTGGACGGCGAGGTGGCCTATGGCATCGCCGGCTTCCACGGCACGCCCTACAGCGGCTTCTACCTGGGCGAGAGCGGGATGCGCGCCTTCAGCAGTGGCGTGCGCTACGAGCTCGGCGCGGGCGTCGGGGTGCGCCTCGAGGGCACGCGGCGCGAGAGCGGGCCCGGCGGAGCGCGGCACGCGGTCGGCGTCCGCGGACGGGTCAGGTTCCGCTAGGGATCCGCGATGACGAAGTCGAGGTTGCCGGCGATCTCGCCGGAAGCGAGCCTGTGGACGGGAGGCGGGGAGCGATGAACCCGGACGGTGCGAACGGATCGGCGGGCACGGAGCACGGCGGCGGCCCGGACGGCGCGGGCGCGGCGACGTTCGGTCCGGACTCGCTGGTGTTCAAGGCGGATCGGCCGTGGCCCAATCCGCGGCTGCGCGCCGGCGCGATCATCGGGCACGCGACGCCGGCTTCCGTGCGGATGTGGTTCCGCACGGGCCGCACGGGTCGGTTCACGCTCCTGCTCTACGACTGTGCGGAGGCCGTCGGATCGGCGGCCGTGCGGGCCTCGCTCCGCGCCCGTCTCGGCGTGGCGCCGTTTTCGGTGGAGGAGGCCGGGGAAGTGCTTCGCGCCTCGCGGTCGGTGGCCTTCGAGGTGCTCGACTACGCGAGCGACACGACCCACGTTCTCGACATCTCCGGTCTCGATCCGGGCACCCGCTGCGGGTACGCGCTCCATGCGGAGGCGGCCGGCCTGTTCAACCAGGTGCGGATGCCGGACGGGCGGGCCATCCGGTTCACCGGCGAGCTGGCGCCGGACATGGAGGCCGACCTGTTCCCTCCGTACCCGTTCCGGATCCGGGCCACGGACTTCCGGGACAACTACAACGGCTACGTCATCCTGGGCCGGGACGGCGACACCGTCCTCGTCGAGGACGTGCTCATCACGAAGACTTTCAAGGCCTTCGGCCACAACGGGGAGTACTTCGCCGTGCTCGTCTCCCGGGCCGTCCACAACGATCCCGACCGGGAGCCCTGGGCCGTGTTCGGGTTCGCCCAGCTCGAACTGAGCGTGGGCGGCGCCGCGCCGGAGTGACCGGATGCCGGACGCCCCGGTCCCGAACGCGCCCGGTTCGCGCCCGGGCCGCCGCGCCGGGCGGGCCCGAGATTCGCCGCGTCTCCGGGAATCCATTCGACGGAGGGATCGCTCCGCGCCGGTCCCGGTCCGAAGGCCCGCGCCGGTGAGTCCCGACTCCGGCTTCCGCTACAGCCGCCCCGAGACCCAGACGGCGCGGCCGGCGACGCGGACCTCCCCGGCGGGCCGTTCGTAGCTGTCGTACCGGGGGTCGACGGGCTTGAGCACCAACCCTGGGCGGCTCGGAGCGGGGCACGTGCTCGATCCGCTTGGCGAGGAGTCACGCGCGCGATCGGGCAGCCAATCGGACCCCGATGGAGATGCGGGGTTCACCGCGCGTGACGCGTCGCCTCTGGCGGACGCGCAACCGCTCCCGATCCGTTGCGCGACGGGGTGGCGGTCAGCCGGGATTCCCCGGCACTTCGGGTTCGGACTCCGGCGGCTCCGGTTCCCGCTCGTCATCGCCGCGATCCTTCCCTGCGTCGTTCGTCATCGTCACGCGTCGCAGCCGGTCGCCAAACGCGTCCGCGATGGCGCCCTGAACCGCCTCGCGTTCCAGTCGGGACGGTTCCGAGTCCAGGTGTTTCGCGAGGCGCACGGCCAGCGCCCCGTGGCCTTCGATCCTCACCAGAAAGAACATGACGCGCGCTTGCTCGGATACCCGCCCGACCATGTCCCCGCACTCGAGTGCCCTGTCGATCAGGTCTCCGAACTTCTCTTCGTCCGCCTTGCGCCGCGCCCCGTCCATCAGGCCTCCGCGACGGCTGCGGGCAGCGCCGTCATGGCCGGTGGTCCGGCCCTGCGTCGCTCTGCGACCCGGCGCTTCGATGCCTTCGGCGCGCGCGCCCCTTCCGGCGTCGGATCGGTGCACCGATGGCGAATCGCCTTGACGGCGATTCCGGCCGCGTGCTTCTCCCGGCGTAGATCGTGGAGCATGCGATGCATGGCGTCGGCCGTCTCGACGTCCATGCCGGCGTCGCGGCCTGGAGCGAAGCCTTGGGCGAGATGCCGGCGGGCGGGCGGGCCGGTCGGTTGCATGGCGTAACCTCCTGGAGGTTGACGTTGGGGCGTTCCGGTCGAATCGCGAGCGTGGCCGACGCAGGTTCGTACGGCGCTGCGTCACCAGCCCGAGCAGGTCGGGCGGTGCACCGGACCAAGGTACTCGATCTTCCTCCTTCGTCCCATGACCCCGGCGTCACCCGCCTCCGTTTCGCGGGCGCAAGCGTCTCCCCCATGGGCACGCGAGCCTGCGGGAGCTCCCAGGCCGCCCCGCCCGGCCCGTCCGCCTCGCTCCCGTCCGCACGGGTCTCCCACGGAGGCCCGGGGCGCTTCTCCCTCCCGTCCCGCCGCTCGGACGGCCCGGCATCGGCGGCTCCCATACCCCGCCGTCCGCCCTTCGGCCGACACCCGCCCAACGGCCTTCCCCGGAGCGCCCGAGGGGATCCCGACGCCACCGGCGGAGCCGTCCACCGAGTTTGGCACCTTATGACACAACTTGGCACGCTATAACGACTTAGGAGATTTCCTAAGAGTTGACATCCGTGCAACAGACTCTTCACCGTTTTGGCCATGAAGACGCTGGAGCAGTACGGCCATGGAGACGCTGGAGCGGCAGTTCAACGCGCGAGTAGACGCATTCCTGGACCGTACGGGCATGCCGCCGACGACGTTCGGCATGAAGGCGGTGGGCGACCCGAACCTGATTCGCCAAATCCGCCAGGGACGCGCGATCTCGCTGAGGATGGCCGACCAGATCATCGCGTTCACGGTCCGCCACGACGGCGAGCCGGGCGGCGCGCGCGCTCCGCCCGACCGCCGTCCACCTCCGAACCCCTTGTCGCGGTCGAGGAGAACCGGGAGACGCGGCGTCATGACCGAACGGCCGAGCCAGAAGAGAACGAACCCGCCGGCCCGCATTCTGCGGTTTCCGGAGGTGGTGGCCCGCACGGGTCTGTCGCGGAGCACGATCTACAGATTGCGCCGCGCGGGACGCTTTCCCCAACCGGTCGTCCTCGGTGCGCGCGCCGTGGGCTGGCTCGAGTCGGTGATCGACGAGTGGATCCGTGGGCGGACCACGTAGCGGCGGGCGGCGGAGAGGCCGCCGCCCACAGACCCCCCAAGAGAAAGGGAAAGAGACGATGAGGACGTTGCTGACAACGATGCGGACCGCGGCGTGGGCCGCGCTGCTGATGCTGACGCCCGGCGCGCTCCTGGCGCAGGGCACGAGCCCGTGGGTGGACGCGGTGAACGAGCTTCAGACGCAGTTCACGGGACCGATCGCGCGGGGGCTGTCGCTGATCGCGATCGTGGTGGGCGGGCTGATGTTCGCGTTCGGCGAGGGCGGGAGCAAGCGCACGCTGGCCGGGATCATCTTCGGGATCGGGATGGCCGTGGGCGCAGTGAACTTCCTCGGCTGGCTCTTCTGATGCGCAGCCTCGAACGCTGGCCGGGCTACGCGGCGCTCAACCGTCCGCTGACGGTGCTGGGCGTCGAGCGGCGGCTGTTCCTGCTGGGCGCGACGCTCGCGGTCGCGGTGTGGAACGCGACGGCCTCGCTGATGGCGGGCGGCCTGGTGTTCGCGGGCTGCTACGGCGCGGGCTGGCTCGCGGGCCGCAGGGACCCGGCCCTGCTGGCCGTGCTCCGCGCGGCGGCGCGCCACCCGGCCCGGTTCGATCCGGGCAAGTGGGCGGAGGAGCCGTGGCATCTCCGCATCTGGAGGGACGGCGGATGAGGGTCGCCGAGGAACGCCGGGCCTGGGAGGCGGCGGGATCGCTGGCCGAGGAGCTGCCCTACTGGGGCTGGCTCGAAGACGGCCGCACCTGCCTGACCCGCTCGGGCGAACTGATCGCGGCGGGCCGGATCACGCCGGCGGTCACGGACGGCCGCACGCCGGAGCGGATCGACCGGGTGCTGGGGCTGTGGCAGCGCCTGCTGTCCGGGCTTGGTCCCGGCGCGCGCCTCCAGTTCCACACGCTTCGCCGCCCGGCGTCCATCGAGCGCGAAGCGGCGGAAAACGGTTCGGACGTCGCGGCGGTCTCGGCGCGGAAGCGCCGCGCGTTCCTGGCCGGACGCGTGCAGCGGCTGGAGGCCTACGCCGTCTGGTCGCACGACCCCGGCCTGCGCCCGGCGGCCGAGGGTTCGCGGCCGGGACCGCTCGCCCGGCTCGCCGGCTGGAGGAGGCGCCGGAGGAGCGCGCCGGCCTACCTGGCCTCGGAGATCGAGGCTGCCGCGGACCGGTTCCGCGCCGCGGTCGACGCGGGCCGCTCGCTCGTGGCCGAGCACACGCCCGTCGAGATGCTGGGCGCGGTCGAGGCGTCCCGGCTGCTCTCCGAGTTGACAAACAGGCCGGGCACGTTCTGGGACGGCGCGACGGGCAGCGGCATGAACTGGCGGCTCGCGCTCTCGGAGCTCGAGGCGGAGCGCTCGCACCTGAGGCTCGACGGCGAGCCCGTGATCCTGTACTCGCTCTTGTCGCCGCCGGGCCAGGCGCACGCCAACCTGCTCCGCGACCTCTACTGCCTGGACGCGGCGCTGACCGTCTCGCTCGAATGGCGGCCCTGGACGACTCAGGCGGCGCGGCGCAGGATCCGGGGCGCGCAGCGCCACTACTTCGCGCGCCGCTACTCGATGATGGCGCACGCGCAGGACGCGCAGGGCACGGCGGCGGCGATGGTCGATTCGGCCGCCGCGGCCGAGTCGGACCGGCTCGGAGCGGCACTGGTGGAACTCGAAGCCGACGGCGTGGCCTACGGCGAGGCTTCGCTCACCGTCGCGCTCCACGGCGGCCTGGACGAGATCCGGCGGCTGGACGGCGACGTGCGCCGCCTCTTTGCCGCGCACGACGCGAAGGTGATCCGGGAGGGCTACGGCCAGCTCCCGGTGTGGTTCGCGCGGCTCCCGGCCCAGCCGCGCAGGCGGCAGGTGCGGAAGGTGTTCGTGTCGGCGGGCCTCGCGGCCTGCCTCGCGCCCGTGTTCGGGCCTCCGAGGGGACCCGCCCGCAGCAGGCACCTGGAGGACCGCGAGCCGCTCGCGGTGTTCGAGACCCCGTGGCGCACGGCCTACCGCTACGACCTGTTCGCCGGGGACGTGGGCCACACGCTGATCCTGGGCGCGACGGGCTCGGGCAAGAGCTTCGCGCTCAACTTCCTGCTGGTCGAGGCGCTCAAGTACGACCCGCGCGTGCTGATCCTGGACCTGGGCGGCTCCTATCGCTGGCTGACGCGCTTCCTCGGGGGCTCCTACCTGGAGCTCACCCCCGGCCACGCGAAGCCCGGCCTCAGGCTCCAGCCGTTCGCGCTGCCCGCCACCGCGCGCACGTTCCAGTTCCTGACCGGGTGGGTGCTCCGGCTCCTGAAGCTCGGGGGATACGAGGCCGGGGGCGCGGACACCAGCGAGGTCCGGGCGCGGATCGAGGATCTCTACGCGCTCGGACCGGAGCGCCGGACGCTGAGCGTGCTGGCCGGTTCGCTGCCGGCCGCGATGTGGCCCGCCCTGAGCCGGTGGACGGAGGGCGGCGCGTGGGGGACGTACCTGGACAATGCCCCGTCGGACGCGCCGGACCTCGAGTTCCGGGACTGGCAGGTGATCGACCTGGCGGGCGCGGCCGAGCACGCGGACCTGTGCGAGGCGGCGCTCGCCTACCTGCTGGAGCGCATGCGCCTGGAGATCGAGCACCCGCACGAAGCCGCGCGGCTCAAGCTGATGGTCGTGGACGAGGCCTGGCGCTACATGCAGGACCCCGCCGTGCTCGCCTACCTGGCCGAGGCGGCCAAGACGTGGCGCAAGAAGAACGCCGCGCTCGTGCTCGCGACCCAGTCCGCCGTGGACGTGACGGGCACGCCGGGCGCTTCGGCACTTCTCGAATCGATCCCGACCAAGCTGTTCCTCGCGAATCCCGAGCTGCCGGAAGAAGCCGGGGCGCTGTTCCGCCTGAACGCGTCGGAGGTGGCCCGGATCCGGGACCTCACGCCGAAGCGCGAACTCTACCTGCGGCGGCCGGACGCGGCGGCGGTGCTCCGCCTCGAAGTCGATCCGGAGAGCTACTGGCTCTACACGTCGTCGGCGACGGACGCCGAGAAACGCGCACGCGCCGTTGAGAAGCACGGCCTGGCCCGGGGACTCGAAGTGCTCGCGGGCCGAACCCGTCCCACCCCACCAACCGAGAGGACGTGAACACCATGAGAACAGACCCAACCTCGGCGATCCTGCTGGGGGTCGTCGTCGTCCTGCTGACGTTGCTGCTGACGGCCGCCCCCTGCGAGGCCGCCGCGCAGCAAGCGAACCGCGGCGAGGCCGTTCTCCCCGTGCCGGGCGAAGCCGGGGACCGGATCCACCGGCTCCGCGCGCGCGTGCGCCACACCACCCTGATCGTACTCCCGACCGGGGAGCGGATCCTCGACTTCGTGGTCGGTGACTCCGAGTACTGGCACCTGACCGGCGCGGCGAACGTCGCGTACCTCAAGCCGCTGGCCGAGGACGCCGCCACGAATGTCGCGCTCGTGTGCGAGTCGGGGCGCATCTACTCGTTCCTCGTCGCCGAGCACGCCGAGGAGCCGACCCACCTGGTCTTCCGGGTCGAGGAGGGCGCGGAGGCGGCGGGCATGTCGGGTGGCGGCGCGGGCGTCCCCGGCTTCGTTGCCCGGAGCGAGGTCGCCGCCTACCGGGAGATGGCGGCCGAGGCGGCCGAAGCGGCCCGCCGCGCGCAGGAACAGGCCGAGGCGGGGATCCTCGCGGCCCGGCGCCGGGCGGAGGCGGAGATCGAGGCGCTCCGCGCGGAATACCCCGCACGGATTGCGTTCGAGTACCGGCTGGACCGGGCGGCCACGCGGCGGCCGTTCCTGGTCGAGGCGATGTGGCACGACGGCACGTTCACCTACATCCGCTCGGGCGGCCGGGAGTCGCCCGCGGTATACGAGCTCAGGGACGGCGAGCAGGCGGTCGTCCCCGCGCAGCTTGCCGAGGATGGCCTCTACATCATCCACCGCGTGCTGGGCGACGGATGGCTCCGGATCGGCGACCGGCGGGCCGGCTGGCGGTTCGAGCCCCGGGAGGGCTCGCGATGAGCCGCTGGACGCAGTGGGTGAAGGAGCCGAAGGGCGCGCTGCCGGGCGGCATCGTCACCAAGGCGGGGATCGCGCTGATCGCCGTGCTCGTCGCCGGACTGCTGTTCTCGTCGTCGCTGGCCGGTCCAGGTGAAGACGCGGCCGCGACCGGAGCGGCAACCGAGCCGCGGGCGGTGAACGACAGCGAGGGCCGGTCGTTCGAGGAGGGCATCCGCGGCGAGACGGAGCGCGAGACCCAGCGGGCCGAGTCCGAGTCGCGCGACCGTTCGGCGAGCGACCGGGAGGCCGGAGCTTCCGGCGGTGGAGAGGCCGCCGAGGTCGATGGCGACGGGGGCGGTCGAGCCGCCGGGATGGGCCGCGCCGAGTTCGAGCTTCGCGAGGCGCTCCGGCTTGAGGAGATCGAGCGCCGGACGCGCTCGCTCCGCTCCTTCCCGGTCGCGCAGTCGCACCGGGATCCGGGCGAGGCCGGGGCTGGCGACGCGCCGACCGGCGGCGAGGCCGGTGAAGGGGAGTTGATCGAGAACGCGCTCGAAGGAACGCTCACCTCCTTCGAGCGGTCGCTGGCGGCGCTGGAGAACGAGATCGCGGCCGGGCTGGCGAGCGAAGTCCTCCCGACCGGCGCGCCGGCAACCGTTGGCGGGCCGTCCACCCCCGAGCCGGCCCGGTTGGTCCGCCCGGACGACCCGCCGGGCTGGGCACGGATCCACGAGGGCTCGTTCCTCGAAGCGGTGCTGGTCACCCAACTGTCGGGCGAGTTCCCCGGCCCGGTGCTCGCCATGGTGTCGGCGCCGCTGTACTCGGCCGACCGCCAGCGGGTGCTGATTCCCCGCGGATCGCGCGTCGTCGGCACGGCGCGCGCGGTCCAGAACCGCGACCAGAGCCGCCTCGCCGTCGCGTTCCACCGGCTGCTGCTGCCCGACGGAAGCTGGATCGACCTCGAGTTCGCGGGGCTCAACCAGATGGGCGAGAGCGCGCTCCGCGACCAGGTGAACCGCCATTACCTCTCAACCTTCGCCGCCGCCGGAGCGGTCGGCGCGCTGAGCGGCCTCACGCTCGCCGGATCCTCGCCCTACGGCCTCCGGGCGGGCGTCGGCCAGGGGCTCGGGGGCAGCGCCACCTCGATGATGGACCGGTATCTGAACCGGCTGCCGGAGATCACGATCCGCGCGGGCCACCGGCTCCGCGTCTGGTTCACCGCGGACGTCCTGGTCCCCACCCCGGCCCGCACCACGCACCGCTGACACGAAAGGACTCATCCATGCGCCACCGCATCCTCATCCCCGCCCTTCTCGTCCCGCTCCTGCTGCTCGCGGGCGCTCGTCCCGCGAGCGCCCAGTTCGACTTCGGCAGCTGGATCCAGCGGGCCACGATCATCTCGAACCAGATCACGCAGATCTCGCACCAGGTCACCCAGATCCGAAGCATGGCGCGCCAGCTCTCCGAACTCGAGGACCAGCTGGACCACATGGAGCGCGCCGCCCGCGGCGAGATCGACGCGCTGCTCCAGCCGTTCTCGGACCTCGCGGCTGATCCGGTCGGCCTGGTGCGGAACGGACTTTCGTGGGGAGGCGACTTCACGGGCGCGGCCCGCGGGACCGTCGATGCCGTCCGGAACTTCGGAGGCGGCCGCTCGTTCACCGGATTCTGGCGCACCGCCCACGGGACCGCCGACCGGGTCACCGAGGCCGACATCCTCGACCTCTACCAGAGCCTTTCGCCCCAAGCGGCGACGCAAGCGGTCGAGGATTACCGCCGCGCCCGCGAGGCCGCCGACCGTCAGCGGGTGCTCGACTACGCGGCGCTCGACGCAGCTGCCGCGCTCACCGAGACGATCGAGAGCGCGCAGGGCTCGTTCGGCGACCTGACTTCGAACGGCAACCTGTCGAACACGGCTCTCCAGCAGGCCGGGGTCGCGGCGGCGTTGAGCCAAGGGCGCATCAACGCCGCCGCGGGCCAGGTGTTCGCCCACCAGGCCGCCTTGGAGGCGAGCCGGGCACAGCAGGCTGAACTCGCCCGGCTCGAATGGCTCGGCCGCTGGCATGACGACCGGGCGCGCGCGAACGCGATGGCGGTGACGCTCCGCGACGCGGCCTCGCTGAACCGGGCCGCGCTCCGCGGCGGGCTGCTGCTGCGCGTCCCGTCGTTCTACCGGTAGGGGCGCGGCCGCCATGCAGCTTCCCCCGCAGTCCATCGACCCGAACGTCCCCACGCAGATCCCGGACGACCGGCTTCAGGACTTCAAGAGCTTCCTGGACATCGTGCTCGACTCCCTGGTCGGCGGCGCCGCGCCCGACATTCAGGCCGTCGGGCTCCAGCTCTGGGGCGGCCTCGCCGCCGTCATGGTCGCCTGGACGGGGCTCAAGGTCGCGTTCAGCGGCACGTTCCAGCCCTGGGAGATCGTGCGCCTCGTGATCGGGATCGCGATCCCCCGCACGATCCTCCACTACTACGCCGTCCCGATCCCCGGCGCCGGGTTCACCTTCCCGGCGATGATCGCCGGAGGCGGGATCTGGCTCCAGAACCTGTTCCTCTCCGACGTGGTCTCGGCCGGCTACGCCGAGATGACGGCGCTCGTCCAGGCCTACGGCGCGCACCTGAGCGCGGCGTGGTCCACGGGCAACCTGTTGTCGGTCGTGACGGCGGGCGCCACGGTGCTGTTCTCCTCGCTCGTCTCGCTCGTGATGGGCGCCTCGCTGGTGGTCTCCCTGTTGGCGCTCTTCTGCGTCACCTACGCGCAGGTGATCTGGGCACAGGTCGCGCTCGCCATCGCGATCCTGCTCGGGCCGGTGCTGATCCCGTTTCTGCTCTTCGAGCCCCTGGCGTTCCTGTTCTGGGGATGGTTCCGGACCATGATGGTCTACACGCTCTACGGCGTCGTGGCCGGTGCGGTGCTGCGCGTCTTCATGGGCGTCGGCATGGGCTACGTCACGACCTACGCCGAGGCGCTCATGGGCACCGGCACCGCCGATCCGCTCGAACTCTGGCTCTGGGCCGTCGTGCTGATGCCGCTCGTCGTCTGCGGCCTCATGGCCGCCCTCAAGGTCGGCGAACTCGCCTCGATGCTCGTCTCCGGCTCCGGCTCGTCCGGGTCCGGGTTCATGGCGCTCGTCATGCGCGGAGCCGGCGGCGCGGCCGCACCCGCATCCGCCGCCAAGGCCCCCGTCTGAACCGAAGGAGACCCCAATGATGAAACGAGACCGTGACGCGGGCCGCGAGTACGCCGAGATCTGGGGCGAGGCGGTGCAGGCGAACAGGAAGCTCCGGACGATCCTGATCTTTCTCTCGGCGAGCATCGTGCTGGGCGTCTTCGTGCTGCTTCGGATCGCGGGCGCGGAGCCGCCCAGGCCCATCGTCGTGCGGGTCGACGAGGTCGGCCGCGCCGAGGCGCTGGCCTACGAGGCCGCGGCCGCGCAGGCCGATCCGCTGGATCCTACGACCAAGTACTTCCTGAACCGGTTCGTCCACGACTTCCACTCGCGCCGCCGGGCGACGGTCGAGGAGCACTGGACGCGGAGCCTCCGGTTCCTGTCGACGGACCTCGCGAACGCCGCGTTCCAGAGGGACGGCCCCGAGGTCGCGGCCACGGCGGCCGGGACCGCCGAGACCGAACTCGAAGTCGAGCAGGTCGTGCTCCGCATCCACCCCGCGCCCGAGGCGCCGCACGGCGCGACTGCCGACTTCGATCTCGTGCACCTCAGCGGCGAACGGGAGGTCCGGCGCGAGCGCTGGTCGCTCACGCTCCGGTTCGAGTTCCTGGACTCGATTCCCCCCGCGCTCGTCGTCCACAACCCGATGGGGCTCCTCGTCACCTACATGCGGGCCGACCTGGCGCTCGTGACCGGGGAGTCGCCGTGATCGCCCATCTCAAGGGGCGCGAGAAGGCGCTGGAAGCGTTCGGGTGGACGGGCAGGCAGGCCGAGTGGATCGCGCTCGTGTGCCTCCACAGCGGCGTGTTCACGCGCGCGCAATGGGCGCGGTTCATGGACGCGCACCCGGAACAGGTCCGGCGCGGCGTCCACGCGCTGATCGCCGCGCGCGTCGCGAGCGAAGAGACCGAGCCCGGCATCGCCGGCATGGGCCGGGTCTGCCGGATCTTCGCCCGCCCGGTCTACCGGGCGCTCGGCGCGGAGCACATCCGCCACCGCCGCGGCGCCTCGACCGAAGTGCTCCTGCGCCGCCTGCTCTCGCTCGACTACGTGATCGAGCACTCCGACCTGCCCTGGCTCCCCACGGAGCGGGAGAAGGTGTCCGCGTTCGAGGGGCTCGGGCTGGACCGCGCGCTGCTGCCCGTCCGGGTCTACCGGGGCGCCGCCGGCACCACGCGCCGCCGCTTCCCCGTGAAGCTGCCCGTCGCGCTCGACTCGGCCCGCGCGCTGTTCGCCTACGCCGACCCCGGCCACCACACCTCGACGGCGCTCCGCTCGTGGGGCAGGGCGCACCGCGGACTCTGGCGCGCGCTCCGAAGGCTTGGCCGGTCGGTCGAGGTCGTGGCCGTCGCCCGCACCGCGCGCGAACTCGACCGTGCGCGGCGGGTCACGCGCGGATGGGCCGAACCCTCCGGCCGCGGCGAGCCGGAGGCCGGGACGGCCGAGGAACTCGCCCGCATCGAGCGGGCGATCCTCCAGGGCGCGGTCCACATCCTCGAGGAGTTCGGCGGGCTTCAGGCCGCGCTGAAGCGCAGCGTCGCGCTGGAGAAGCAGACGCGCCGCCCGGGCGGGCGCGGATCGATCGACGGCGGGACCGCCTGGCGCGCCGAGCGCCTCGCAAGGGTCCGCTTCCGTTGAGCGGCGGGCGCGCCATGCCGCACCGCGGCGTGAAAACGACGCGGGGGGCCGTTTCACGAATCGGCCCTCCGGCGATTCACACGGCGGTCGCCGGGCATCCTTCGCGTCCGCAAGGTCTTGCGGCCAAGCGGCCCGCCCGCCCGTTGCCGGACGGGCCGCTGTGGCCGTGGCTGGAGCGACCCGCCTCGCCGAGGGCTCGGAGCGGCGTAGGGCCGAGTGTGTTTTCACAACTCGGCCCCCCGCCTCGACGGGTCGCTCCAGCACCAGAGATCCCTCCGGGAAGGGTAGAAGTCCGATGAGGCCGTGGACCCTCGCCCTCATGGGGGCCGCCCTGGCGGCGCTCGCCTGGCGCGCGTTCGTCGCGCCGTTCCCGCCCTTGGGCCGCAACCCGTACCTGGACCTGATCGCCCGCCACGATCCGGGCCTGCACCGGGCGATCCACGTCTGGTACTTCTTCGCGCCCGGCGTCGCCGTGCTGCTCGGCGGCAGCGTCCTGCGTTCGGTCTCGCGGGTCTGGCTCCAGCCGCTCGCGGGACGCCGCAACCGCGGTCGGCTCCCGGCCTGGCCCGCTTCGCCGAACGACGACGCGCCGTCGCTCGTCGTCGGCGAACTGCACCACCCGACCGTTCCGACGGAAAGCGAGCGGCCCTCGTGGCTCGTCGTCCCCGAGAAGGGACTCTACACCGGCCTGCTCGTCGTCGGTGCCGTCGGCACCGGCAAGACCACCGCCTGCATGTACCCGTTCGCCCGGCAGCTGCTCTCCTGGCAGGCTGGCGACGCAGACCGCCGCGCGGGTGCGCTCGTGCTCGAAGTCAAGGGCGACTTCTGCCATCAGGTGCGGCAGATGCTGGACGACGCCGGACGCGGCGGCGACTACCTCGAAATCGGACTCGGGGGCGCCTGGCAGTGGAACCCGCTCGACGATCCGCTGCTCGACTCCTACTCGATGGCCTACGGCGTGGCCTCGCTCATCAACCAGCTCTTCGGCAAGTCCCGCGAACCGTTTTGGCAGCAGGCGTACACGAACCTCGTGCGCTGGATCATAGAACTGCACCGGCTCCTGCCGGGCGGCTGGGTCACGCTCCGGGACGTGTACCGCTGCACGGTGGACGCGAAGCTGTTCGCGAACAGGCTCGGGGAGGCGAAGGCGGAGGCGCTGCGGCGGTGCCCCATGCGGGCCGTCATCGCCGCCAAGCATCTCAACGAGCACAAGAAGGCGCTCGGGGACTGGGGCTGGGACATGGCGCCCGGCGCCGGGACCGTGGCGTGCCGGTTCGACGCGGAACGCGGAGCGCAGCTCGAGAAGCTGAAGGTCGAGTACGCCACGGAGCCGGTGGGCGGCGGCGCGGGACGCGAGTACGCCGAGCAGGTGGACGCCGTCGAGCGTTGGTACCGCAAGGACTGGATGGCGCTCGACGCCAAGCTCCGCACCTCGATCGTCGAGGGCATCAGCGTGTTCCTGTCGCTCTTCGACCAGCCGGACGTGGCGGGCGTGTTCTGTCCGCCGCCGCCCACCACTCCCTCCGCCGAAAACGGGAGCGAGACGGGCGGGGAGGACGAGGGCGGCGAAGACGCGCCCGCGCATCCCCTGCCGGGGCTCCGCCGCCGCCTGCCGCCGCTCTCCGACCTGATCGAGGGCGGCAGGGTGCTGGCGCTCAACATGCCCGCCGGGGCGAACCCGGCGCTGGCCCGCGCCATCGGCGTGCTGCTCAAGAACGCCTGGATGCAGGCGTTGCTCCGGCGGCCCGCCGAGGCAGCCCGCCACCCCGGCCGCTACATGCGGCCGGCCGTGTTCATCTGCGACGAATATCAGGCCTTCGCCACCGTCGGGCAGGACGACCCGTCCGGCGACGAGAAGGCGTTCGCGCTCACGCGGCAGTGCCGCTGCATCCCGATCGTCGCCACGCAGTCGATCTCCTCGCTCCGCTCGGTGCTTCCCTCGGGCGAGGCGTGGCGCACGCTCGTCCAGACGCTCCGCACGCGGATCTTCCTGTCGCTGTCCGACGACGCGTCGGCCAAGATCGCGTCCGACATGTGCGGCGACGTGAAGAAGACGCAGGCCTCCTACACGTTCACCGAGACCACGAACAAGCCCGAGTTCTCGCTCCTGTCCGGCCGCGCCGGGGGCGGCGACGGCCAGATCGGCGCGAGCAAGTCGTTCCGGCAGTCGAGGGAGCCCGTGTTCACCCCGCGCCAGTTCGGGCTGCTCGCCAACTACCAGGCCATCTGTCTCCCCTACGACGGGGTCAAGTCGCTGCCCGCCCGGCGCGTCTACCTCAAGCCCCACTACCTGCCCCGCACCCAGGGCTACTGGCGGCAGCGCGAGGAGGGCCGGATATGAAGCGCGCCAGCGGCGTCGGGCACCTCACCCCGTTCCTGCCGGGTCTGGAGAAGCTGCTTGAAGACCCCGAGGTCTCCGAGATCATGATCAACGGCCCCGCAAACGTCTGGGTCGAGCGGGCCGGGCGGCTGGAGCCCCACGAAGCGCCCGAACTGACCGCCGCGTGGCTCCACCGCGCGGCGATCCACATCGCCCGGCCGCTCGGGCTCGATCCCGCCGCGAGGCCGATCCTCGACGCACGGCTCGAAGACGGGTCGCGGGTCGCCATTTGCACCCCGCCCGCGAGTCCCGAGGTCGCGATCACCATCCGCCGGTTCGGCGGCCGCGCGTTCTCGGCCGAGGACCTGGTGCGCCTTGGCTCGCTGCCCGAGGACATCCTCGAAGCCGCTCGGGGCACGCTCGCGTCCCGCCAGAACATCCTGGTCTCCGGCGGCACGGGGTCGGGCAAGACCACGCTCCTCAATGCGCTGATCGAACTCCTGCCGGAGGACGAGCGGATCGTCGCCATCGAGGACACGCTCGAACTCAGGATCGACCGGGCGAACTGCCTCCGCTTCGAGGCCGGAGCCACCCTCTCCGAGACGCCCGTCGAGATCCGCGACCTGGTGCGCCACGCGCTCCGCCACCGGCCCGACCACATCGTCGTCGGCGAGGTCCGGGGCGGCGAGGCCGCCGACCTGCTCCAGGCGCTCAACACCGGCCACGGCGGCTCGCTCACGACCATCCACGCGAACAACGCGCGCTCCGCGCTCTCGCGGCTCGCGAGCTGCGCCATGCAGGCCGGAGACGCGCTTCCCTGGGAGGTCACCTGCCGGGGCGTCGTCGACGGGATCGCGCTCGTCCTGCACGTGGCCCGCCGCGGCGGCCGGCGGTTCGTCGAGGACGCGCTCGCGGTATGCGGCTACGACGCGGCCACCGGCCGCTGGATCACCGCGCCGCCCGGAGCGGAGCCCGGGACGCAACCGGAGAGAAGAACCCACACCCACCCACCGAAGGAGGTGAACCCATGACCTGGAACGGCGGAACCATCCCCGTCGAGACGTTCGAGGACTTCGACCGCGAACTCGCCCGCGACGGCGGCGAGACCCTCGAAGTCGAGGCCTACCTGGCCGAGGAGTACGGCCTCTTCCCCGAGGACGTGGGGACCGAGGACGAGATCGCGGCCGCCTGGGACGACCCGCACGGCGACGCCGGGGAGGTGGACGGATGAACCACGACGAATACCACCGCAAGTTCGCCGACGCGATCATCGAACAGATCAGGCAGGGCACCGCGCCGTGGCAGAAGCCGTGGGCGCCGGGCGAGCGCGTCATGCCCATGAACGTGGACACCGACCGCTCCTACCGGGGCGGGAACAGCCTGCACCTGGCCGCCGTCCAGCAGGAGCAGGGCTACGGCGACGTGCGCTGGGGCACCTACCGCCAGATCCAGACGCAGGGCGGACAGGTCAGGAAGGGCGAGCGCGGCACGCGCATCCTGTCGTTCCAGGACAAGAAGCGGACCCTAGTCACCGACGAGCGCGGGCGGCCCCGGCGGGATGCGGAGGGCAAGCGCGTCTACCGCTACGAGAAGCTCAAGGCGCCGTTCGTCCGCCAGTACACGGTGTTCAACGCCGAGCAGGCCGACGGGCTGCCCGAGCGCGCCAACCCCACTCCCGAGCCGCTCTGGAAGACCCACCAGGAGGCCGAGCGGGTCATGGAGGACGGCGGGGTGCCCATCCGCCACGTCCAGGGCGACCGCGCCTACTACCACATGAAGCGCGACGAGATCGTGCTGCCCGAGCGCGGGCAGTTCCCGTCGGCCAACCACTACTACCAGACCGCGCTCCACGAGCTGGGGCACAGCACCGGCCACGAGAGCCGCATGAAGCGCGAGACGCTCATCGAAGGCATCAGCAACGGGTTCGGCTCGCCCCAGTACGCCCGGGAGGAGCTGAGGGCCGAGATCAGCGCGATGATGACCGGCGAGCGCGTCGGCGTCGGCCACGACCCGAGCCGGGGCGCGGCCTACGTCGAGGGCTGGATCCAGGCGCTCGAGGAGGACCCGCGCGAGATCCGGCGTGCCGCCGCCGACGCGCAGAGGATCTCCGACTTCGTGCTCGTCCGGCACATCGAGCGCGAGACCGCGCGGGAAGCCCAGCCCATCGCCGCGGCCCGCACGCCGGCGCCGCAGGGACCCCAGCGGATCGTGGTGCCCGTGCCGCGCATCCCCGCACCCGGACGCGGCGCCGGGCCGAGCCGCTGAACGACCGATGAGAGGGAGAGGAACGTTCGACCGGACGGTCGAACCGGACCCGCGCCCCGCCGCGCCACCCAGCCGCAATCGCTCGCCGATGCGGAAAGGCCACCGCCGAGAATACGCCGCGGACCGGGCGCGCGGGTCCATCCCCTTCCCCGAACGCTGCGCCGGGGCGCTGACCGACATCGGCGTGCACGGCGCGGTCTCCTACCGCGACCTCGCCGAGGCCCGCTTCGGAGGGCATCCCTACACCACCCGCCGCGCCGTCGACACATGGATCCGGGACGGGCTCGTCCGGGAGACCACGGCCACCGGCCCGAACGGCAACCCGTTCAAGATCCTCACCCTCACCCCCGCGGGCGTGGCCGACGCCCGGAAACTCGCCGCCGAGCGGGGGATGGACCCGCGGCAGCGAATCGAGATCCCCCGCATCCGGTCCGCGCAGGCCGGCCACGACACCGCCGTCTACCGCGCATGCGCCATCGAACGGGAGCGCCTCCGCCGCCGGGGCGCACGGGTGCGCCGCGTCCGCCTCGACAACGAACTCAAGAGCGCCGTCGCGCGCGCGAGCGAGTCGGAGCGCCGGAGGAACGGCAGGCGGGCCGCCGACGCCGCGCGGCGCCGCACGGCCGAGGAACTCGGCCTGCCCCTCGACGACCGGGACCGGGTCCTCTACCCGGACGCGCAGATCGAGTACGAGGACGCCGAGGGGCGCACCGGCCGCGTCAACGTCGAGGTCGCGTCCGGCGACTACCGCGAACCGGCGCTGCGCGCCAAGGCCGCCGCCGGGTTCGCCATGCACGCCAGCGGACCGGCCGCCGCGGCCACGCTCCGCAAGCTCGGCCTGGGCTCCGGCGACGTCGGCTCCTGGCTCAGGGGTCCCGCCGACCGCGATCCCGCGTCCGTCGAACTCTGACCGCAAGGAGACTCCCCACATGCAGCCCTGGAAGATCAGCGCGGGACTGAGCGCCGCCATCGCCGGATCGGCGTTCCTGGTCGGCGGATCCCGCCTCGAATACCTCGCGCCCCACTGGCCGGCCATCCTCGCCCGGCACGGGGTCGCGGTCGCGCTCCACGCGGCGCTCGCCGCCGCGGCCCTCGCGGCGGCCATCTACGGCGTCGCCCGCGCCACCGGGCTCGCCGATCTCGGCCGCCGGGTCGATCTCGCCGAGCGGTCCGCCCGTCGCGGAGAAGGGGACCGGGATCTCGCCGACGCGCTCAGGAGGGACGCCGAAGGAGACTGGGAATGACCCGGAAGGCCGGGCGGAAGACCGAACCCGCGTCCGTCGAGGGCCTGCCCGCCGACTGGAGGAGGAAGGCCAAGACACTGCGCCGCTACGGGGGCGAGACCCCGGCCGTCGCCATCGAGCGATGCGCCGACGACCTCGACGCCACGCTCCGGGAGCGGGACGAAACCACCCTGTCCCTCGTCGAGGCGGCCAGGGAGAGCGGATATTCGAGGGACCACTTGGGACGCCTCGTGCGCGACGGCAAGATCCCGAACGCCGGGCGGCCCAACGCGCCCAGGATCGCCCGCAGGCACTTGCCCCGAAAGGCGCCGGCCGAAGCGCCACTTGCGGAAGAACCCCGCCCGCGCGAGCGTTCAAACTTGCAGATCGTGCAGTCCATCATCCAGAAAGGAATGGAATGATGGCACGCACGAAACGAAGTCGGCGCTCCTATAGCGCCGGCCAATGGGGCCGGAACCGGGTGAGGCTGTTCCCCGACCCGAAGACCGGCATCCTCCAGATCGAGTGGCGCGAGAACGGGCGCAGGCTCACGCGGTCCCTGAAGCACCGCGACTGGGCGCGCGCAAAGCGGCAGGCCGACGAGTTCGCCGCGGGGTTCACAAAGCCGGAGCCGAACGGCCTCAAGGACGCCGAGCCCG
Source organism: Longimicrobiales bacterium (assembly GCA_965221785.1). Lineage (GTDB taxonomy): Bacteria > Gemmatimonadota > Gemmatimonadetes > Longimicrobiales > Gaopeijiaceae > BD2-11. Next base: position 1,385,077 of record CBDCSR010000003.1, on the reverse strand, counting down.
AGCCGCTCACGCTGGAGCGGCTTTTTGACATCTACCGCGAAGAGGTGACGCCCACCAAGGGCAAGCGGACGCGGCGGCGCGACAGGGTCGTGATGCGGATGTTCCTCGGGTTCTTCGGAAGGGGCCGGAAGCCCGAGACGCTATCCCGGAGGGACTGGGACCGGTTCATCTGGGCGCGCAGAACGGGCAGAGTCGGCCCGACCGGAAGGCCCGTGTCGAATCGAATGATCGAATGCGACCTCACGTTCCTGATGGCGGTCCTCAACTGGGCCGCCAAGTCCAGGGACGAGCAGGGCCGCCTGCTTCTCGACTCGAACCCGCTCCGGGGACTCAAGAAGCCCAGGCAGAAGAACCCGCTCCGGGTGGTGCTTTCCGATGACGAGTACCGCGCGCTTCTGAAGGTGTCCCGCGAGGTGGACTGGCGGTTCCGCGTCGCCCTCGTGCTCGCGCACGAAACGGGACACCGCATCGGCGCGATCCGCAAGCTCCAGTGGTCCGATATCGACATTGAGGGCAGGACTATACTGTGGCGCGCGGAACACGAGAAGACCGGCTATGAACACACCACGCCGCTGACCGACGAGGCGATCGCCGTCATCGAGGAGGCGCGGGAGCGGAACCCCGCGAGGGGAAACGCTCCGGTGCTGCCCTCCCTGCGGGATCCCTCCTTGTGCGCGAGGCGCTGGATGTTCGGCGCCAGGTGGCGGAAAGCCGAAAGGCTCGCCGGTCTCGATCCGAAGCGTGGCAGAGGCTGGCACTCGTTGCGCCGCAAGTTCGCCTCCGACTTCATAGACGTTCCCCTCAAAGTACTTTGCCAGCTTGGCGGCTGGAAGAACGCGCAGACTGTGCTGCGCTGCTATCAGCGGGCCGACCAGGGACAACTCAGGGAGGCTTTGGCAAGCCGCCGGAGGATTCATCCTGAAAATCCCCGTTTAGCGGGAATCAAATAGCGGGAATCCGGATTGGCGAACTTCTAAATTCAACGGTTACAACAAGATCGCTACTTTGTCACACCCGCCGTGGCAAGGAGCTTGAGTCGGTTCATGGAACCTCCTGAGTGGTGGGAATGAATACCGGCCTGAAGTGGCTGCGGAGAGTCGCGTGCCCCGGGAATCGCAAAAGTGGTGCCAACTTTGCGATCTGTTTGTTTTTCAATCAGTTACGGACTATCAGTCTTCTTCACGACATCCGACAGCCACGAAAAACCTCGGATTATTGAATCCGACCACTGTTTTCTGAAACGAAAAAAGCGCGGTGATATATACGAAAAAAGCGACGACTATCTCCGACAATGTGCCTTGTCAGCGATTCGGCTGTGGGCAGGACACCCAGCAAATAGCTGGGGAGGATACCCTGCAAAGAATATGGGATCGGACCCATTTTCTTGAAAGGCGCGACGAGAAGGGCTTCCTGCCATATTGCGATAGTCGAGCGCACACGGACAAGGGATTATGGCATCGCGATCGCCCGTTCTGCACCGGGAGGCACGGATCAGATCGGAACGCCTCACGTACGCGCTGTACTGCAAGGACAGCGAGCTTGGAGACCTGCTGCAGCGGGCGCTCGCCGGTGCATCGATCCAGCGGGTGCGTTCGAAAAGAGAACTCCTGGCGCCGCCCATGGGCGCCTGTCCGGTCGTATGCGGGCTCACCACGTGCTCCGACACCGACGTTGAGTGGCTCCGATCCGTCTCCGGGCCTCTCAACCCGCCCTGCGTCGTCGTGGCACGGATCTCGGTGGAGTGCCTGCGACGCCTGGAGCCGCTCCGCTCCGGCGGGTTGCGGGTCGTATGGGCGGACGAGGTGGAGAGCCGCCTCGTGGAAGTTCTGGAGGAGTTGGGGAGGCCGAGCCCGGATCCGATGCGCCGCCTCGGCTTGAGGCTGCTCTCCGACCCGTCGCTCAGGCCGTCCGTCAGAGAAGCGATCAGCCGGGTTTGCGGTCTGCACGACGACGCCGCGACCCCGCTCGTGCCGGCGAATTCAGTTGGTCGGCTGGCGGGCCAGGTCAACCTCGCCGGGTCCACGTTGAGGCAGTACTGGAGAGAAGACGCGCCGCTCCGGTGCCGTCTGAAGGAGTTCATGAACTGGGCCATCCTCCTCTGGGCCGTTCGCGCTCGCGCCGGGGCCGGCTGGGCCGCGATCGCCGACCAGGTGGGGCTGCGACGCCGCACACTGGAAATCAACTTCACGCGGTTTGCCGACTGCACGCTCGCGGCAGCGGCGGAGGATCCGGAACGGGTCGTCCGCCGATTCAATGAGTGGGTCGATTCCGTGTGGGAGCCCCGCTCCGCCAACGGGTCGGAGAGGGACGATCCGGTTCCTGCGCGGGCCCCCTTCGAACAGGCCACGTGACCGTGGACGCATCAGCGACCCGGCGTTTCGTGGGCTGGCGCTGCAGGCTCTACCCGAGTCCCGCGCAGGACTCGGCGCTGCTCCGGTGCAGGAACGGCCTGCGCGAGCTCTCCAATACGCTGCTCGCCAACTCGCAGCTCAGCTACGGTGAGACCGGACGGCGGCCAACCAGGGCCGAGCTGCGGGCGCTGACCCGGGACTGGCGCGGCCAGGCGCCGCGCCCGGGCTGCCCCGCCAGTGCCATCTACCGTGTGGCCGCCGATCTCGACGTGGCTTTCCGCAACTGGTTCAGGAAGCCCGGCAGACGCGGGACGGGCGGATTCCCCCGGATCAAGACGGTCGGCCGGGAGCCCGCCATCTACCTGAGCAACCAGGGCATCCGCTTCGAAGGCAGCCGGGTGCGGCTGCCCAGGTACGGCTGGATTCGCTGGAAGGGCGGGAATCTTCCCCGCGGAAGGCTCTCCGGACCGCCCGGGCGCAAGACACGTGGCTTGCTCTCGGGCCGGGTCTGGCTGGATGCCGGACACCGGTGGATGCTCTCGTGCCTGTTCGAGTGCGCGCCCCTTACCCCCGTCGAGCCGGAGACGGACAAGGCATCGGTCTGCCAGAAGGCCGACGAGATCACGGTGTCGGTCGACGGAGAACCCGTCCAGGTGTTCCGCGAGAGCAAGTCGCTGCGGAAGGCGAGACGCCGTCTGGCGAGGCTCGAGCGGCAACTGGCGCGATGTGAATTCGGGTCCGAAGGCCGCAAGCGCACCCTGGCCCTCTTGCGCAACCAGGCGCGCAAGGTCAGGAACCGCCAGGGCGATCTGCAGCACAAGGCCACGACCGGCGTCGTGCACGAGGCCCGCGAGATCGAAGTCGAGGGCGCGAGCAGCGAATTGCTGCGCCAGCTCGAGTACAAGGCGGAGTGGCACGGCCGCCGGCTGAAGGTACGGCGAGGCCCGCCGGAACCGGGGACGGCATTCCCCGACGCGCGCGGAGACCGGGGCGCCGGTCGCTGAAACGCGAATCGCGGACGCGAAGGCCGAAAGCTCTGCAGGCGTCTGCGAAGGCCGGAACGAATCAGGAGGGGACGAGAACCGCATCGTCCCCGTTGAGCCGCCGACTGAGGGTACGGCGAGGCCCGCGCGGGTCCGGCGTCAGGGGCGGAAGTCGGGGAAGCCCGCCAGCGACAATACGCGCCGCACCAGGTCCGCCTGACCCGAGATGCCCTGTTTGCGGAAGATGTTCTGAATGTGCCAGCGCACCGTGGCTTCGCTGCGTCCGGTGTGCGCTGCGATGTCGCGCGCGTGTTGCCCGGCGGCCACCATGACCGCCAGCCGGCTCTCGGCCGGGGTCAGGTCGAGCGCCGCCTGCACCAGGCGGGCGTCGATCCCGGGCGTGCTTTCCGGATCGGCGACCAGGACGATTGCGGCGACCTGCCTGGCGCGGAAGTCCCGCTGGCGCACTGACACGGGAGTTACGTGCACCACCAGGTTCGTGCGGGACGAAGAGCGCTCGATCGTCATCGAGCCGGACGATCCGGGCCCGCCGAGCCGGGGCAGCGCCAGAGCCAGCAATTGCTGCAGTTCGCCATTGTCCCGAGGCGTCGTGGCGCTCAGCGAGCCGTCTCGATCCGACAGCTCCCTGCCCTGTCGCAGCAGACCGCAGGCCCGGTCGTTCGCCGCGACGATCCGAGCGCTCCGGTCGAGTTGGATGACGCCGCAGCGGCTTTCCACGGGCAACGCGAGGAGCGAACGTCCCAGCGCCCGCGCATCGGTGAGCGTCCTGCGCACTCGCACGAACTGGCGCACGTGCGGCAGCAGGCGCCGGACCGCGGCGAGCTGAGCCGGCGTCCAGCCTCCCGGTTCCAGGGAGTCCGCGAGACTCAAGACGATGTTCGATCCGCCCGGCCCGTCCAGCCGCACGTTGAGGCCGTTCTGCATCCCCGCCTTGCGCCTCGCTTCGGTATACGCCGGCGACCTCTCCCGCTCCCGTTTCGTGTACAGTTCGGCGGTGGGCACCAGCGCTCCATCCGGCAGACGGCCAACGCGGGGAATGCTCTCGTCCCGTGCCCAGTACTCGCTGAAGTACTCCCTCTCGAGGTCCTCGCGGTGCTCGCCATCGTGGCACAGCCGCAGGAACAGGAAGTGCGCGTCAGCCTGGCTGCGGCCGTCGGCAAACGCCAGGGCGTTGCCCCTCGTCCCGCTGATCTCGCTGATCAGCAACGCCGCCTCCAACCAGCGCGCCCTGCCGAGCGCGGCCTCCTGCAGCGTCACCACCCCGCGGTCGAACAGATCCTGTGGGTTCATGACACCTGTCTTGGCCGTCACCTGAACGCGCGCCTCCGGTCGACGCTCTTCCCCGTCTGGCAGTGCTCGCAAATCAAGCGCGTGAATTGCGCTCGGAAGATGCCGGTGTGGTCGCCGGCCTTGGCCCGGAGTTCCATTTCACCAACTACCACATAAACTTACAACTTCGCCTGCGATTTGCGGACGACAGATGGTGTTATTATTGCAATCTGTTGGCGATATTGGATTCGCGTCGGTACAAGCCTTGCCCAAAGGTGATCCCGCCGCACCCGCAGCCTGTGGAACGCCGAGGTGGCGGCACCGCCCCGTAGCCGAACGGGATCGCCACCGTCCCGATGTTCAGGGCCATGATCCCGGACTCCGAGTTCGATGCCGGCGGTATGGACCCTTCCTGCCCGTGCTGTACCCGGGATTCGATCACCAGGACATCGCAACCGCGACCCGAGCTGCAAATCCCAACGACACATATTGCCGTACGGGACCCAGGGACACTCTGAGAAGGAGCCTCGACATGCATGTATTCGTGTTGTCACCAAAGAATCAGCAATCTACCTGGAGATATAACTTACAGATCACATGATATCGGCTACCTTTAGACGGAGCTACGAGCGAAGATGGCGAAAGCTCCGGATCGCATTCGGCAACGCCCGGTCCGATGTTCGCCGACGGCACACGCGCCTGGGACACGCCGGGCGAGATCCGGGGAGGACGAGTCGGTGACAGAGCACCCGGACGCGCGAAGTGAGGCGCTGCAGGAGCGCATCTCGAGACTATGCGCCGCGCTCCTCCGCATCAACGCGAGCCTGGACCTGGAGACGGTCCTGCAGGATGTCGTCGACAGCGCCCGCGCCCTGACCGGGGCCCGTCATGGCCTGATCGCTACCGTCGACGATGCGAGCGAACCCGGACTCTACCTCGCCTCCGGCCTGACCCGGGAGCAGCTGCGGCAGCTTGAGGAATGGGAAGATGGGCTCCGGGTCTTCGAGCACTTCCGGGACCTGCCGGGTGCCGTGCGGGTCGGAGACGTGCCGACCTGGCTCCGGTCGCTCGGTTATTCGCCAATCGCGCTTCCGTCCAGGACGCTGCAGGGCACGCCGATCCGTCATCGGGGCACCTACGTCGGCAGTTTCTTCCTCGCCGGAAAGGACGGGGGCGGCGAGTTCACCCCCGAGGACGAAGAGGTTCTCGTGCTGCTGGCGTCGCAAGCGGCGACGGCGATCGCCAACGCCCGCATGTTTCGGGACGAGCAGCGTGCGCGGGCGAAGGTGGAAACCCTCGTCGATACATCGCCGGTCGGTGTGGTGGTCCTGGACGCGAGAACCGGAACCCCGGTGTCGATCAACCGCGAGGCGAAACGAATCGTCCGAGGCCTGCAGATGCCGGGCGGGTCCACGATGGAGCTGCTGGAATCGGCTACCTGCCGGCTCGGCGACGGGCGTGAGATCGCCTTGACGGGATTTCCGCTGGCGCACGAGCTGAGTAGCGCCGAGACATTGCGTGCCGAGGAGATCGAGCTTTCGGTTCCGGATGGGCGCAGTGTGAAGATGCTCATCAACCTGACGCCGATCCATGAGGCCGACGGCAGCGTCGGCTCCGTCGTGGTCACCATGCAGGACCTGGCGCCTTTTGACGAACTCGAGCGGATGCGGACTGAGTTCCTGGCGATCGTGAGCCACGAGTTGCGCGCGCCGCTTGCCGCCATAAAAGGCTCGTCGGCCACGGTGCTCGCCGCCTCAAGGCGCTTCCCCAATGCGGAGATGCTGCAATTCTTCCGGATCATCGACGAGCATGCCGACAACATGAGCGTCCTCATGGGCGACCTGCTGGATGCGGGGCGAATCGCGACGGGGACCCTGTCGATCTCGCCCGAAGCCGCAGACGTCGGAGCGCTGATCGACCGGGCGAGGAACACGTTCCTGAACGCCGGCGGCCGACACAGCGTGCGCGTCGACCTTTCTCCGGACCTGCCGAAGGTGATGGTCGACCGGCAGCGCATCGTGCAGGTCCTCAGCAACCTCCTCTCCAATGCGTCGAGATACTCTCAGGCATCATCCCCCATCGAGATCCGGGCGAGGCGGGATGGTGTCCATGTCGCGGTCTCCGTCGCCGACCATGGCAAAGGCATCGCGCCCGAGCGGCTCGCGCACCTGTTCGCCAAGCGGACCGGTGCGGGTGAGGGAAGGCGCGGTCTGGCGACCGGCCTGGGCCTCGCCATCTGCAAGGGGCTGGTAGAGGCGCACGGAGGGCGCATCCGGGCGCGGAGCGACGGGGAGGGCCGGGGCACCCGGTTCACGTTCACCGTCCCTGCCGTTGAGAGGGCCGGCGGCGACGTGACGGCGTCGGAATCCTCCTCACGGCGACGCGAGCGTCCAGGTCAGGAGGTGACACGCATCCTGGTGGTGGATGACGACCCGCAAGCGCTGCTCCATGTCCGCGATACGCTCACCACGGCAGGGTATGCCGTAGTGGCAACGGGTGACCCCCGGGAACTGCCGCGCCTCATCCGCTCGGAGAAGCCCCGCCTGGTCCTGCTCGATCTGATGTTGCCCGGGACCGACGGCATCAAACTGATGGAGCAGGTTCCCGATCTGGCCGATGTGCCGGTCATCTTCATCTCGGCCTACGGGCGGGACGAGACGATCGCGAGGGCTCTCGAGGCCGGGGCCGCCGATTACATCGTCAAGCCGTTTTCGGCGACGGAGTTGACGGCGAGGATCCGGGCGGCCCTGCGCAGCCGCGCCGAGCCCGCATCCTTCCGGCTGGGAGCGCTGGCCATCGACTACGATCGACGCCGGGTGACCCTCGACGGCCAGCCGCTGGAGCTCACCGCCACCGAGTACGAACTGCTGCGCGTGCTCTCGGCCAACCACGGGCGAGTGTTGACGTACCGCGCCCTGTTGCGCCGCGCCTGGGGCACTCGCTATCGGGGCTCCGCAAACCCCAGGCTGGTGCATGCCGTTGTGAAGAGGCTCCGCCACAAGCTGGGGGAGGACGGGGCACGGCCAGCCTACATCGTCAACGAGCGGAGAGTGGGCTATTTGATGCCCGCGCCGGACGACCGCCCCACGAGGCCGCCTGCCCAGGTTCTGCGAGACTCCTCCTCGTCCCCCGGCGCCTCCTCCCACTCGTAGTCGCGGTCGTGCACCCAGCGCTCGAACCAGTCCAGGTGCACGTTGGCCTTGAAGAGCTGGTGCCGGAGTTCGGTCCAGCCATGCCCGGCGCGCGGCGCCACGTAGAGATGTGTCGGGACGCCGTTGTGCTTCAGCCCGCGGTACATCTCCACCGACTGCGGCATGGGCACGCGGGCGTCCTCCTCGCCCACTAGGAAGATCGTCGGCGTGCTCACCCGCCAGACCTCGCGCAGCGGTGAATCCTGCCAGTACTGGTCCACGGGCGCGTCCTCCTCCCAGGGGGTGCCGCCGAACCACGGGGTCCGGTAGACGCGGATGTCGCTCTGCGCATACATCGACACCCAGTTGGCCGCGCCCGCCCCCGAGGCGGCGGCTTTGAAGCGCTCCGTGTGGGTGATGATCTTGTTGGTCATGTGCCCGCCCGCGCTCCAGCCCATCTTGGCCATGCGCTCGCCGTCCACCAGGCCGAGCTCGATGAGGTGGTCCACTCCCGTCATCACATCCAGGTGGGCCTGGTCGAAGTAGTTGCCCACCATGTTGCGCAGGAAGTCGTCGCCGTAGCCGGTGCTGCCCCGGTAGTTGGGCTTGAAGACGAAGTAGCCCATCCCGTTCAGCACCTGCACGAAATTGCCCGCGGTGGAGAACTGGAACTTGTCTGACGATGCGGGGCCGCCGTGGGTCTGCACCACGAGCGGATAGCGGGTGCCCTCCTGGTAGCCGAGCGGATAGAAGAGCAGACCCTCTACCTCGACACCGTCCTCCCCCTGCCATCGGACAGCCTCCTGGCGCGGCTGCACGAAGTCCCCGGTGAGGTAGTCGAAGACGCGCGTCACGCGCTCGGGCGAGCCGTCGCCTGCCATCACCCACAGGTCGCCCCGGTTGTCCGCCCGGTTGAGCCCGAAGACGTGGGTGTCCAGCGCGGGCGCGTACTGCCAGTTGATGACCTGGTGGTCACCCTCCGTCAACTGCGTCAGGCGCTCGCCGTCGATGTCCACGCGCATCAACTCTTCGCGCACGCCCGTGTTGGCGCGGAAGAAGATGGCCTCCCCGTCGCCCGACCACGCGATCGCGTCGACGCCGTGCGGCATGTCGGGCAGCAGCAGGCGCGCCTCCCCGTCTCCGGATGCCGGGACGAGAAAGAGATTGTCGTTGTAGTAGAAATCGAAGTCCTCGCTCGAGTCCGCGTGGAAGGCCACCCACTGGTTGTCGGGCGAAAGACGCGCGTTGTATTCCGGCACCGAGTTGCGGGTCAGCTGGCGGGCGTCGCTGCCATCGGAGCGCATCACCCAGACCTCGCGCCGATCCACGCCCTCGAAGAGCGGCGATTCCCCGCGGTGGAAGGCGATGTGGGTGCCGTCGCGCGAGAGCGAGTATCCGGTGACCGAGTAGTCCCCTTCCGTGACGCGGCTCGGCTCGCCGTCGTCCACGCTCGCGCGCCAGATGTGAAGTTGCTGATAGTTCTCGTCGAAGGCGAAGACGTCGTCCCCCGCGGCGCGCGCGGCCTTCTCATCCTCGGAGAGCTCGTCCGCCGCAACGAAGTAGATGCCGCTGCCATCCGGGGCCCAGGTGATGCTCGAGACCGCCGTGGGGTGGTCCGTGAGGGCGTTGGCCTCTCCCCCCATGGCGTTCAGCAGGTAGATCTGGGTGTGCTCGTCCTCGCCGCGCCGGGCCAGGAAGGCGATGCGGCTTCCGTCGGGCGACCAGCGCGGGCTCGTCTCCCCGTTTTCGCCGTTGGTGACCTGGATCAGGTTCTCGCCGTCCGCGTCCACCCTCCAGATGTGGGCGGCGGTCCCGTTCTCCTCCCAGTCGGCGTCCCGGCGCACGAAGAGCAGCCGGGTGCCGTCCGGGGAAATGCGCGGGTCGCCGAGCGTCGGCACCTCGATCAGGTCTACGATGGTCATCGGGCGCGGCGCGGCGTCCGCGTCCTGCGCCGACAAGCCCTCGACCGGGCCCGTGAGCGCGAGGAGGAGGAACATCGTGCCAGCGGCGAGCCAGCCACGGGCGAGGGGGAGCGCCATTCGGATCCGGGGGGTGTCGTGTGCGTTCATTCTCCTCCTCCAAGCTTCATTCTTCGCTCAGCAGCGCTTCTCTTCCATCCCGTAGTGGCGGCACGGTGAAACCCGGCTCGCGGTCGCGCGGTTTCCCTATTCGAAGTTCCCGGGCACCGCCTCGTGCATCTCCTCGGCCACCTCCTCGGCGTTCCGGAAGCGCGCCAGATCCAGATCGAAGTCGGGGACCTTCCGGCGCCGGATCTTGCCCGCGAGTTCGCGGACCTCGCGCGGCGCCATCCCCATCTCGCGCAGTTCGTCGAATCCGAGGCTGTCGCGATCTCCACGTACCGCCAGCCCGCCGTCTTCCGTCGGCTCCAGAAGCCTCGCCAGCGCCTCGATCTCCATCCGGCTCAGCTTGTCGCCGCACACCTGGTAGTCGATCCACGCCTCGAAGCTCAGCGGAGCCACGCGCTTGAGCATCCCGGCCATCACCCGCCCGAACTCCTGGATCTCCCACTGGGCGTGATCGTCCACGCGCAGCGTGAGGAAGTGCAGCAGGTTGTGCAGGTCGATCTTCCAGTACCACTGCGTGTAGGTCGAGAGCGGCAGGTCGATGCGAGCCAACTCGCGCGCGACATCCTCCTGTACCATCCACGCGTACGCGCGCGAGGCGGAGGCTCGCACCTCCTCCCAGCGCCGAATGGCATCCCCGTACAGGCGCTCCGGGGCGGCGTCCGCCTCCCTGCCCTGGTTGTTGACGCTGCTCTGCAGCGAGAAGTTGTCTGCGTCGGGGCTGTAGAAGAGGAGCGGCATCAGGCTGTACCGACCCGAGTATTCATTGATGGAGTTGTGGGTGACGATGCCGTTCGCCACGAAGTTGTGGTATGGGCCCTCGACCTCGATGTCGTAAGTCTCCCGCTCGCCCACGAACTCGATGCGTTTGATCCGCACGAGCTTGGCCTTGACGCGGGATGCCTGTGCCAGGTCGGCCAACGACCGCCGGTGTCCTCGGTACTCGCGCTGCAGCCAGATCGGATCGCGGTAGAATGCGGGACGCTCCTCGGCTGCACCGTTGACGTATACGAAGTAGTCGCCGTGCCGCCATACGGCGCGCCCACCAGTTTCCCGCAACCCGGTCGCGCGCCCAAGTGTGTCCCAACCGGTCCCGAACAGGAATCGGTGATCGGATGTGGCTTCGATGGACTTGCCGTCCTCCAGAACCATCCTGAACACCGGCTTCGGGCCGTTCCGGTACACGTCCACAATGCGGGTGTGCTGGCACGCCAGCGTGTCCTCGTTCACCTGCCTGAGTTTCATCCGGCGCAGGCGATCACGGCGATGAAACGGGTTCCGCTGTTTGTCGGGACGAGTTCGATTCCGGGTGGGTTGAAAGCGTCGCCAGATCTCTTCGATGGGTAGCTTGTAGAGTTGGCGGCGCCCCCTCGCCTCCGCGCCGGGCAGGTCGAAGAAGACCTCGGTGCCCTTCGCCAGGCACGCCGTCCGGTGCCGCACCCACTGACGCGCCACGAACATCGGCATCGCGCAGTGGAACTTGAGCTCGACCATCTCGCTCGGCGTGGTGTGCAGATGCCGGCGCAGGTAGCGGATGAGGCCGCGGGTGGCACTGCGCTTGCGTGTTCCGTAGCCGTAGCTGACCCGCGCGGCGTGCTCGATGCTCTCGTCGCTGCCCATGTAGTCGACCAGCGATACGAAGCCGTGGTCGAGCACGGGGTAGTAGAGTCCGAGGATCTCCTCGGCCTCCGGAGTGGTGGGACGCCTTGTTTCCATGCGCGTTCCGGCTAGGCTTTCTGAGGATGGACGATGACGGACAACTCCTCTGGAGGTTAAACCCGATGCCGTTCACTGCGATAGATCCCGCGACCGGCCGGCACGTCAGGGACTACCCGGAGATGTCCTCCCGGGACTACGCCCGCGCCGTGGCCGGCTGCCAGAGCGCCTTCCTGGGCTGGCGCGACACCTCCATGGAGGAGCGGTCACGTCTGGTGGGGAGCCTGGCGGCAATACTGAGGGACCGGCGCGACGAGTTCGCCGAACTCATGACCCGCGAAATGGGGAAGCCCGTGCGGGAGGCGCGCGCGGAGATCGAGAAGTGCGCAACCGTATGCGAGTTCTACGCCGAACAGGCCCCCCGCTACCTGGCTCCGCAGCCCGTCGAGACCGAAGCCCGCCAGAGCTTCGTCACCTTCCAGCCGATCGGCATCGTCTTCGCCATCATGCCCTGGAACTACCCCTTCTGGCAGGTCTTCCGCTTCGCCGCGCCCAACCTGATGGCGGGCAACGGGACGCTCCTCAAGCACGCGCCCAACGTCCCGGGATGCGCGCTGGCCATCGAGGGCATCTTCCGCGAGGCGGGGTTCCCCGACGACCTCTTCCGTGCCCTGCTCATCGACCACGAGCGCGCCGGCGAGCTGATCGCCGACCCGCGCGTGCGCGCCGTATCGCTCACGGGGAGCACGGTCGCCGGGAAGACGGTGGCCGCGACCGCCGCCGCGCATGTCAAGAAGTCCGTGCTGGAGCTGGGCGGCAACGACCCGTGCATCGTGCTCGAGGACGCGGACCTGGAGCTCGCCACCCGCTTGTGCGTAACCAGCCGCCTGATCAACGCCGGGCAGAGCTGCATCGCCGCCAAGCGCTGCATCGTGGTCGAGCCCGTGCTCGCCGAGCTGCGCGAGCGGGTCGTGGAGGCGATGGGCGCGGCGACCTTCGGCGATCCCTTCGACGAGGCCAACCGCATCGGGCCGCTGGCGCGGGAGGATCTGCGCGACCGCCTGCACGCCCAAGTACGGGGGAGCGTCGAGGCGGGCGCATCGCTGCTGGTGGGCGGCCAGGTGCCGGACCGGCCAGGCTGGTTCTATCCGCCCACCGTGCTGGCCGACGTGGGCCCGGGCATGCCCGCCTACGAGGAGGAGCTGTTCGGCCCGGTCGTCTCCATCGTGGCGGTGGCCGACGAGCGCGAGGCCATCGCGGTCGCCAACGACACCCGCTACGGGCTGGGCGCCTCGATCTTCACCTGCGACCTGGAGCGCGGGCGGCGCATCGCGGCCGAAGAGATCGATGCGGGCAACTGCTTCGTGAACGCCTTCGTGCGCTCCGATCCCCAGCTCCCCTTCGGCGGGGTCAAGGAAAGCGGCTACGGACGCGAGCTCTCCCTCTTCGGCATCCACGAGTTCGTGAACGTGAAGACGGTGTGGGTGGGTTGAGATGGTCCCCCGGAGACTCGCATATCCGGGGGTTGCTCCGTATCTTGGCACGTTGTGAAAGCGTGCCGGGCTCTCCCCGGCCAGCGACGCCACGAAGGAGGTGATGACCGTGACCGAAGTCGAGATCATCCGCGACCGCGGTCCCCGCAACTACTCACGCCGCAAGTTCATCAAGGGCGTGATCGCGGCGGGCGCGACCGTCTCCGCATCCAGCTATCTGTTCCGGGGTCCCGGCGTGTTGACCGCCGGCCAGGCCCGGGGCGGGGTGGAACGGCTCATGACGCTCAACGTCAACGGCCAGCAGCGTCGGGTGGACGTGCTCCCCTACGAGACGCTGGCGATGACGCTGCGCTACAAGCTGGGGCTGACCGGGACCAAACTGGGGTGCGACCGCGCCGAATGCGGGGCCTGCACGGTTCACATCGACGGAGTCACGCACTACTCCTGCTCGATGCTCACCCACCAGGTGCGCGGCCGGGAGATCCGCACCATCGAGGGGCTCGAGAGTCCCGACGGCGAGCTGCATCCGGTGCAGCAGGCGGTCATGGACGAGGGCGGGTTCCAGTGCGCCTTCTGCGCTCCCGGCTTCATCATGAGCATGGCGGCATTCGTGGAATCGAACCCGGGCGCCACCCGCGCTCAATGCGCGCAGGCGCTCTCCGGCAACCTCTGCCGTTGCGGCGACTACAACAAGATCCTCGACTCGGCGGAGCGAGCCGTCGAGTTGATGGGCCAGCGCGCCTGACGAACGGCCTTTTACGGAGGAGGATGAAATGGCCGAAAGGGCTATTGGACGAGACATCGCGCCCCCGGATCTGCGAGCCAAGATCACCGGCCGGGCCCGGTACGCCGAGGACTTCCGCGCGGAGGGCATGCTCTTCGCCAAGCTGCTGCTCTCCCCCATGCCCCACTGCCGCGTGCGCCGGATCGACGCGAGCGCGGCGCTGGCGATGGAGGGGGTGGTCGACATTCTGACCGCCGACGACCCGATGATGCCCGAGATCACCGGGGTCGGGGCGGAGGCCGCGCTGACCAACGAGCCTCTCTACGAGGGCGAGCCGGTGCTGGCGGTGGCCGCGGTGGACGAGACCACGGCGGCGGACGCCATCGAGGCGATCCGGGTCGACTTCGAGCCCCTGCCCTTCGTGGTGGACCCGCTCGACAGCCTGCGCCCGGGCGGCCCCAACGCCCGTCTGGACGGCAACATCCAGTGGCGCGAGGGCCAGACCCGCGAGATCCGGGAGTTCAAGTGGACCGACGCGGATTTCGACGCGGCGGGCCCGGACCGCCTGCCCATGGGTGAGCCCCAGGTCGAGTGGAACGTGGGCGAAGTCGAGGACGGCTTCGCGGATGCGGACCTGGTGCTCGAGGAGACGCTGCTGCACCAGTCGCTGTCCCATCATCCGATGGAGCCGCGCACCGTCATGGCGTACTGGCAGAACGGGAAGCTGTACCTGCACGCCTCCACCCAGAGCACGGCGCGCACCCACGCCGCGCTGGCCAACCGTCTCGGCATGGACCAGTCCGATGTCGTGCTGGTGGCGGAGTACTGCGGGGGCGGTTTCGGCAGCAAGATCTCCGGCGCGCCCATCAACGACGTAGCCGCGATTCTCTCGCGCAAGACCGGGCGCCCGGTGATGCTCCGCATCAACCGCTACGAGGAAACCTACATCGGCCGGGCGCGGCCCGGGTTCCAGTCCTTCGCGAAGATGGGCTTCAGGAACGACGGGCGGGTCACCGCCATCGACCTCTACATCGTCCAGGACGCCGGTTCCTACGGCAGCTCCGGCGACTTCAACACCGCCGGGACGGTGGCGTCGCTCTGCTACCAGCCCGAGCACATGCGCTTCCGCGCGGTCTCGGTGTACACCAACACCCCGCCCCGCTCGGCGCAGCGGGCTCCGGGCGGCGCCCAGATCGTGGCCATGCTCGAGCCCATCATGGACAAGGCGGCCCGCGAGCTGGGAGTCGACCGGCTCGACATCCGGAGGGTCAACGCCCCCGGACACGACGGCTGGCTCGGCGCCAACCAGGGTTCGCTTTCGAGTTGCTTCGCGCGCGAGGCGCTGGATCTGGGCGCGGAGGTGTTCGGCTGGGAGGAGAGGACACAGCTCAGCGCCACCCGCCGCGGCACGAAGTCCATCGGCGTCGGCATCGGCATCAGCCCGTTCGTGGGCGGCAGCCGCGGGATGGACGGGCTGCTGGTGATCCGGCCGGACGGGAGGCTCTACATTCACCAGGGCATCGGCAACCTGGGCACTCACTCCATCGCCGACACAGCCCGCGCCGCATGCGACGTGCTGGGGATGGACTGGAACGACTGCGAGGTGGTGTGGGGCGACACCTCCCGCAACCTGCCGTGGAGTTCCAGCCAGTCCGGCAGCCAGACCACCCACGCCCACACCCGCTCCAACCACGCCGCGGCGCTGGACGCCAAGGCGAAGCTGCAGGAGATCGCGGCCGGGGCGCTGGGCGGGTCTCCCGATGCCTACGACTGCGCGGACGGGCGCGTCTTCCAGAGCTCCAATCCAGGCCGCGGCATGACCTTCGCCGAGGCGGCCCGGCGGGCGATCGACATGGGCGGCAGGTACAGCGGACAGGAGCTGCCCGACGATCTCAACCCCATGACCGTGGCGTCCGCGACCAACCTCGCCGGCGAAGGCCTGATGGGCGTGGCCCGCGACAACTACGGCGGCGACGGCAGCATCTGGTCGTGGGTGATGGGCTTCGCCCAGGTGGAGGTGGATGTCGAGACCGGCCAGATCGACCTGACCGAGTACACCGGCGTCACCGACTGCGGAACCGTGCTGCACCCGCGCAGCCTGGCGGCGCAGATCCACGGCGGCGCGGTGCAGGGCTTCGGCCAGGCGCGCAGCCAGAAGTGGGTCTTCGACCCGCAGTGGGGGGTGGCCTTCGCCAAGCGCCTCTACACGGCCCGCCCGCCCGGCATTCTCGATGTTCCGCTGAGGATGGACTGGGCCGCCGTCGACGAGCCCGACCCGCAGACGCCGGTGGGCGCGAAGGGAATCGGGGAACCACCCATCGGGGCCGGGGCGGCGGCGATCGCTTCGGCGGTCGCGGACGCCCTCGGCGGCCAGTGCCTGTGCCGGACGCCGCTCACCACCGACGTGGTGCTCGCGGCGCTCACGGGCACCGAGCAGCCGTACCGTCCTCTCGAAACGCACGTGTAACCGGAGGCTCCGACCATGGCCGTCATTCGCGACATGATCCCGCCGTGCGAGCTCTTCCAGCCGGCGAGCATCGGCGACGCACTCAACCTGCTCGACCAGTACGGGGAGAATTCCTGGGTTCTGGCGGGTGGACTCGACAGCTTCGACTGGTTCAAGGACCGCATCAAGCGGCCCGAAGCCATCGTGGACCTCGGGGGCATCGAGGAACTCACGGGCATCCGTGCCGACGGTGACGGGCTCGTCATCGGGCCGATGACCTCCCTGACCGAGGTGGCGACCCATCCCGACATCGTCGGCCGCTTCGGGCTGCTCGCCCAGGCCGCAGGGGAGGTGGCCACGCCCCAGATCCGCAACCAGGGCACCCTCGGCGGCAACCTCGCCCAGGACACGCGCTGCTGGTACTACCGCGGCGGATGGCCCTGCTACCGGGCGGGCGGAAACATCTGTTACGCGTCCGCGCCAAAGGCCATGAACGCCGAGCACTGCGTCTTCGGCGCCAGCCGCTGCGTGGCGATCAATCCCTCGGACACCGCGCCCGCCACGATCGCGCTGGACGCTCAGATGGTGGTCACCAACGCCGCTGGCGAGACCGTGTACGACGCCGAGGACTTCTTCATCGGCCCCGGCATCGACATCGAGCGCATGACGGTCATGGAGCCCGGAGACCTCCTCACCTCCATCCGCATCCCAGGTACCTGGGCGGGCGCCGACTTCTACTTCGAGAAGATCCGCGATCGCAAGTCGTGGGACTTCTCGCTTGTGACCGTGGCTTCGGCGATCCGCACCTCGGGCGGCACGATTCAGGACGCGCGCATCTCCGTCAACGGCGTCGCACCCTACCCGATGCGGCTCGACGAGGCCGAGCGGGCGGTCATCGGCCAGGCGGCAAGCGACGACACCGGCACCGCGGCCGGGGACATCGCCATCCGCCGCGCGCAACCGCTTCGCCACAACGCGTACAAGCTCCCGCTCATGAAGAATCTGGTGCGGCGGGCCGTACGCGCGGAGGTGTAGAGGTGGAGCTCTGGCGCAGGGCCGCCAATCCATGGAATCAGGAGGTCCTCATCGGGATCTCCTTCGACCTGATGTGGGCCGCGCTGATCGCGGGCATCGTCTTCGTGACCGGGCACGCCCTCTGGGTGCGCAGCCTGGCGACCGCCAACGGTCACGGCGATGACGCCCCGGCTCCCCCGGGACTGCCGATGCGCATCCTGCGCCACACCTTCTCGGCGCGGGCGTTCCACTGGCTCATGGCGATCTCCATGTTCGCGCTGCTCGTCACCGCGTTCTTCCCGTGGGCGGGCATCCAGTTTCCGTGGGTGACCATCCACTGGCTGGCCGGGGTGCTGCTGATCCTGACGGTGATCTACCACATCATCCACTCCACCTTCTGGCAGGACTTCTGGTCGATGTGGGTCGGGAAGGAGGACGTGGAGACCGCCAAGCGCGAGGTCAAACGCTTCTTCGGCAAGGAACAGCCCGAGGGGCCGAAGGCGGCCAAGTACCCGCTGGACCACAAGATGTACCACCACGTCATCGTGGTCGTGACCTTCGCCGCCGTGGTCACGGGCGTGCTCATGATGTTCCGGGTCGACACCTGGTTCTGGGCGCGCAACCCCTACATCCTCTCGGATGCGATGTGGGGCGTCGTCTACGTGGTGCACGGATTGAGCGGAGTGGCGCTGATCTCGCTGGTGATCGCGCACATCTACTTCGCGATTCGGCCCGACAAGTGGTGGATCACGATGTCGATGTTCAACGGCTTCGTGAACCGGAAGGACTACCTCGAGCACCACGACCCCGAGCGCTGGGCGGGAGACGGCCCGCAGGGGCAGCTCCCGGAACAGACTTGACCCGGAGCGAGCTGCGCGCCCGCATCGAGGCGATCGAGGAAAGCTACGAGTTCTTCCTGGCCTACGCGGCCCAGGGAGCTGCGGGCACCGGCCCGGGTGCTTCCAGCGGTCAGGTGCGGCAGTTCCTCGCCAGGACCGAGGAAGCTCTCGAGGGACTGGGCGAGGGGGTTGCGGCCCTTGCGGAAGCGGCGGGGCTGACCCCGGCTGCGGCGTATCGCGGGATGGCCGAGGTGCTGGGCCGGGATGCGGAGAGCACCCTGGCGGCCGTGCAGCTGGTATCCGCCCAGAAGTGGGTCAGCTCCCAGCTCGTCGACAACCTGAACGCCTCGATCCATTTCCGGGCCCTGCTCACCGACCTCTTTCTGGTCGACGAGATCCTCGATATCCAGGACGCCGCTCCGGGAGGCAACGACCCGTGAGAATACGACACAGCCCTGCCCTGTTGGGCCTGATCGTGCTGGCGTGCGGCGGCGGTGCCGCCCCGATGCCCCAGATGGCCACCGACCCGCCCGCGCCCGAGCGGCCCGAACCCGTCCTGGATGCCGACACCCCCGCGCCCCCGACGCCTCCCGCCCCCACCGTTGCCCCACCCGAGGTCGCGGGACTCGACACGGTGCGCGCAGGGCGTTTCGACAACGGCCGCATGTGGACCTTCGAGAACCCGCCCTCCGCCTACCTGCGCGAGACCTACGGCATCGACGCGGACTCGGTCTGGTTCCGCCGCGCCCGGCTGGGAGCGCTGCGCATCCCCGGCTGCTCGGCGTCCTTCGTGTCGGGCGACGGGCTGGTGCTCACCAACCACCACTGCGCGCGCGAGCACATATCCGCGGTGTCCCGCGAGGGAGAGAGCCTGCTGGACGACGGGTTCTACGCGGCAAACATGGAGGAAGAGCGGGCGATCGAGGAATTCGAGGCCGACCGGCTCATCGCCATCCGCGACGTGACGGCGGAGATGGACGCCGCCCTGGAAGGCATCAACGAACCCCAGGCCCGCTCGCAGGCGCGCGAGTCGGCCGAGGAGGAAATAGCGGCACGCATCTCCGGGGAGTACGGGGGCGAGGACGCCGGCTTCGAGGTCGAGATGGTCTCGCTCTACAACGGCGGACGCACCTCGGCCTACATCTTCCGGCGCTACACCGACGTGCGCATGGTCATGGCGCCCGAGCTCTCCGTCGGCTACTTCGGCGGTGACCCCGACAATTTCACCTATCCGCGCTACGCCCTCGACTTCAGCTTCCTGCGTGTCTACGAGGACGGCGATCCGCTCGACACCAGCGAGAACTTCTTCCGCTGGAGCGAGACCGGGGTGGAGAGCGGCGGTGCCGTGTTCATGATCGGCAACCCCGGCTCGACCAGCCGCATCCAGACCGTGGCCGAGCTCGAATTCCGGCGCGACGTCTCCGACAAGGGGCTGCTCGCCTTCGTCAACAACCGCATCGACGCGCTCGAGGCGTTCTACGACATGGACCCGGAGGCGGGCGAGGCGATGGATCTGCGCAACACCATCTTCTCGCTGATCAACACGCAGGAGGCCTATGGGGGAATCCTGCGCGGGCTGCACGACCCGGTGATCCTGGCGAAGCGCCGCGACCAGGAACGGGCGTTCCAGGACGCGCTCGACGCCGATCCCGAGCTGGCGGAGGAGTACGGGGGGCTGATCGCGCAGATGGCCGAACTTCAGGACCGGAAGGCCGAGGTGGCCGGCGGCTTCGGGTCGTTCCTGGCTTTCGCCAGCCCCGACTACGAGAGCGCCGTGCTGTCACGCGCGCTCTTCGCCTTCCAGTACGCCAACGGATCGCGCGCGGGGGCACCCGCCGAGGCGCTCGAGGGGGTGATGGAATCGCTGAGGGAGGTGCCGGATCAGCCGCCGGCGCTGCAGGAGCTGCTGCTGGCCGCCCGCCTGCGCGACATCGAAGCGAGCTACGGAGCCGATTCCCCGGTTGCGAGCAGCGTGCTCGGCGGACGAAGCCCCGAGGATGTCGCCGCCTCGGTGGTGGCGGAGAGCGTGCTGTCCGACTCGGCCCGGGCCGTCGATGCCGTCCCGGGCGGCGGCGTGGGAATGGGCGACGCGGCGATGCAGCTCCTGGGCGCCCTCATCTCCGGCATCGGCCCCTTCCAGCAGGCGCTCGGGCCCATTTCCGCCGAGGAGGAGCAGATCGCGGCGGCGCTGGGACGTGCGCGCTTCGAGATCTACGGGACCGATGTTCCGCCCGACGCCACCTTCTCGCTCCGCATCTCCGACGGCGTGGTGTCCGAGTACGAGTACAACGGCACCTTCGCCCCCGTGGTGACCACCTTCTACGGCCTCTACGACCGACACTATTCCCACGTCTCGGGGGGGACCGGGGACGGGGAGTGGGACCTGCCTGAACGCTGGCTCGACCCGCCGGGGGACCCGGACCTGTCCACGCCGATGAACTTCGTGTCCACCAACGACATCATCGGCGGAAACTCGGGCTCGCCGCTCGTCAACGCGGACCTGGAGCTGGTGGGGCTGGCCTTCGACAGCAACACAGAGGGGCTCTCGGGCGAATACATCTTCCTGACCGACCGCGCGCGCGCCGTGTCGGTGGACGTGCGCGGCATCCTGGAGGCGCTCGAGGAGGTCTACCTGGCGGAGCGTATCGTGGAAGAGCTGCGCAGCGGGGGGAGCTGAGGCTACAGCCCCGTCCGCAGATAACCTCGAATCGCCGACACCGCCCGCTCCACGTCCGTGTGCGAGTTGTAGAAGTGGGGTGAGAGACGCACGCCGGTGCGGTCGCTGCCCCCGCGCGAAGCGGCCACGATGCCGTCATTCTCCAGGGTGGCCACCACGGCGCCCGGTGAGAGCTCGCCCGGGCGGAAGGTGACCACGGCCGCGCGCCGCGAGGGTTCCTGCGAGGTCCACATGTGCACGCCGTCCAGGGCGGACAGCTCCTCGACCAGCGCGGTCGCGAGCTCGCGGCTGCGGGCCTCCACCTCGGCCATCGTGATCTCCTGCAGGAACTCGATCTGGGCACCGAAGGCGCGGATGGCGGGCTCGTCGCGCTGGCCCAGCCCCTCGTGGGTGCGCGCCAGCCCCCGCGACCCGCTGTAGGCGCTGTACATGGTTGGCCAGAAGCGGTCGTGGACGCGGGCGTTCACGTACAGCACCCCGGTCTCCTTGGGGCCGCAGGGCCACTTGTGCGCGCTTCCGGTATAGAAGTCGGGCTGAACCTCGGAGAGGTCGATGTCGAAGAGTCCGAACGACTGGGCGCCGTCGACGACCGAGAACACGCCGTGCTCGCGCGCCAGGGCGCACAGTTCGCGCGCAGGGAAGAGGTCGCCGGCGGTGTTGGTGAGATGAGTGAAGGAGATCACCCGGGTGCTCGGCGTGATGGCCTCGCGGAACGCCTGCACGTAGTAGTCGGCCCCGGGGTGGGGACTCGCCGGCTCGATCTCGCGCACGGTGTAGCCGAAGCGCCGGCCCTTGGCCTTCCAGGCGAGGTTGTTGCTGGGGTGGTTGTCGCGCACGATCACGACTTCGTCCCCCTCCCCCAGCTGGAGGCCGGTCGACACCCAGTTGTTCGCCTCGCTGGTGTTGCGGGTGATGAGGATCTCCTCGGGGGTGACGCCCAGGAATTCGGCCAGGCGGTCGCGGGTGGGCTCCTTCACGCCGTGCATTTCTCCCCGGAAGCTGGGTACCGGCTCGCGGTCCATGCGCTCGGTGTAGTCGTAGACCGCCTGCAGGGTGCTCGCGGGCGACGGGCACAGGTTGGCCGCGTTCATGACCGACAGCTCGGGCGGCATGAGGAAGCGGGCGCGCACTTCGTCCCAGTCGACGGCTCGGACGGTGCCGGCGCGACGGGCGAGCGGCCCGGCAGGCGTCCGCCGCGCGAGACCTTCGAGCGCGGGATGGCCGAGCAGGGCCGCAGATCCTCCAGCGGCGAAGAGACGGGCGAAATCACGGCGATTCATGGATGATGCAGGCATGGTGGCTCTCGCGTTCGTGGGGTTTCAGCCGAGTCCGCTGAAATAGTACCTCCACCATGCCCCGCGCGCGATTCGTCCGGCTGCATCCCGGCGGGACCCACGCGAACGGGCCGGAGCCCTGCGGCCCCGGCCCGTCGGCTCGCTGTCCCCGCCGATGTCCGCTACGGAATCAGCTTGTTGGCGAAGTCTCCCGCGCGGAAGATGGAGATGTTCTCCAGCGACACGTAGTCGCGCAGCGCGGCGTTGACCTCCTCCAGCGTCAGCGCTCCGATGGCCGCTTCCCGGGCGGCGGTGAACTCCATGGTCCGGTTGGTGAACAGGTTGTTGCTGAGCTGGCCGGCGAGCGCGCTGTCGTTCGAGCGGCCGTTCTGCTGTGCGTCCAGGAACCCGCGTTTCGCGGCATCCAGCTCCTCCTCGGTGAACCCTTCCTCCAGCGCCCTGCGCAACTCGTCGCGGAACGCGTCCACCACCCTGTCGCCGTTCTCGGGGGCGAAGATGGCATAGGTCAGGAACAGCCCGCCGTCGTCGACCGGGGGCACGGCCAGCTGCGAACCGACGCCGTAGGAGAGCCCCTCCTCCTGGCGGATGCGGGTCGGCAGGCGGGAATTCAGGAACCCGCCACCCAGCATGAAGTCGGCCATGCGCAGTGCCGGATAGCGGGGATCGTCGTCGCGCATGCGGAAGCTGGTGACAGCCACCATCCACGCGTTGGCCTTGTCCGGGGTTTCGATGTCCACGCTCACCGTCTCGACATCGACGTACGGATCCGGGACGCGTTCGTAGGGCTCGGGCGCCTCCCAGCCGCCGAACACCTCCTCCAGCACCGCGAGCGTCTCGTCGGGGTCGAAGTCCCCGACCACGGCGACAGTGCCGCCGTCGGCTCCGTAGAATTCGGACCAGAACGCCCTCACCTCATCTACCGTCGCGGCGTTGAGACGCTCGATGTCCTCCTCGAAGGTGGTCGAGTAGCGCGGATGGTCCTCGGGATACCGGTTCAGGTGCCGATTGAAGGCCTGGAAGACGAGCGCCTGCGGCTCCGACTGCTGCTGCTCGATCGCCGCCAGCCTCTCCTCGCGCAGCAAATCGAATTCGTCGGGATCGAAGGCGGGTTCGCGCAACACCTCGCCGGCCAGCCGGAGGACGGCCGCCAGGTTTTCCCGGACGGTGGTGAAGGACCCGCCAGCCGACAGCGCCGACCCGCTCACGCTCCCCTGCGCCCGCAGGCGATCCAGTTCGTCGCTGATCTCCTGGCGCGAACGCTGGGTCGTGCCGCGCATCAGCATGGAGCCCGCCAGCGACCCGGAGGTGGCCCGGCCCATGAGGGCGGCCTCGGTGCCATGGCGGAAGGAGAACTGCACGCTCACGGCGTCGCCGCGGTTCTCCTTGGACAGGAGGGAGACCTCCACTCCGTTGGAGAGGGTCGTGGTGGTTGTGCGGTCGTCCACGTTGGCGGGCGTCGGGTCGAACGCCTCGCCCTCGGCCACGGCCTCGCGACCGGCGTAGTTGGCGACCAGTGCCGCCACGTCGGGCGGGGCGGGGATTTCGGCCCGGGCCGGCGTCTCCTCCGTCGGGTAGAAGTAGCCGATGGTGCGGTTGGAGGGCTTCAGGTAGGCCTGCGCCACCTGGTGCACTGCGGTGGGCGTGACCTGCTCCAGCCGGTCGCGGTGCAGGAAGAAGAGGCGCCAGTCGCCCATCGACGCCCATTCGCTCAGCTGCAGCGCGATCCCCTGCGGGTTGTTGAAGGCCAGCTCGATGCCCGACAGGTAGTCGGTTCGGGCCCGTTCCACCTCCTCCTCGGTGGGGGGCGCTTCGACCATCTCGTCGAGGGTGGCGAGCATTGCGGCCGCGGCCTCCTCCAGCGAGTCCTCCTGGCGCACCTGGGCGGCGGCCATCAACACGCCCGGCTCGTTGAGCTGGTAGCCGAAGGCGAACGCGTTCGCCGCGAGGCCGGGCTCCACCAGGTTCTGGTAGAGGCGCCCGGCGGGCCTGGTCGCGAGGACGTGGGTGAGCACGTCCACGGCAGCGTATTGCTCGTGGGAGCCGGGCGGGACGTGGTAGGCCGCCATCACCAGTTGCACGTCGCCCACGCGCCGCAGGGTCACCGTGCGCTCGCCGTCCTGCGCGGGCTCCGCCGTGTAGGTGGCGAACAGCTCGTTCGCCCCGGTCCGATCGGGACGCGGGATGGCGCCGAACTCGTCGGCCACCAGCTGGAGGGCGTACTCCCGGTCGAAGCGCCCCGCGATCACCACAAGCGCGTTGTCGGGCTGGTAGTACTTGCGGTAGAAGGCCTGCAGCCGCTCGATGGGCACGTTCTCGATGTCCGCGCGCGCGCCGATGGTGGAGTTGCCGTAGTTGTGCCAGTCGTAGGCCGCCGACATGACGCGCTTCTGCAGCACCGCCATGGGCTGGTTCTCGCCCGACTCCCACTCGTTGCGCACGACGGTCATCTCGGACTCGAGATCCTCCGCCGCGATGAACGAGTTGACCATGCGGTCCGCCTCCAGGTCGATCGCCCAGGCCAGGTTGTCCTCCGAGGCCGGGAAGGTCTCGAAGTAGTTGGTGCGGTCGAACCAGGTGGTGCCGTTCGGGAACGCTCCGCGCTCGGTCAGCTCGTCGGGGATGTTGGGGTGGTCGGGCGTCCCCTGGAAGACCAGGTGCTCGAGCAGGTGCGCCATCCCGGTCTCGCCGTACCCCTCGTGCCGCGATCCGACCATGTAGGTCACGTTGACCGTGATCTGCTGCTTGCTCTGGTCGGGGAACAGGAGAAACCGCAGGCCGTTGTCCAGACGGTACTCGGTGATGCCCTCGACGGACGCCACCTCCGTAACGCCCTCCGGCAGCTCTTGCGCCCCTATGGTCTGGACCGCCGCGCCCCACAGGGCAAGAGTGGCGGCCCATCGGGGAACACGCTTCGTTTTCAGCTTCATCGTTCTCTTCTCCAGAAATGCGCCGGGGTGATTCTCGGACTTGGAAACAGAAATGATACTACGCAGGAGATGGGATGTTCGTTTTCCCCGGCGGCGCTACGGTGTCGGGCGGCGGACCTCGGGGATCAGCGCTTCAGCAACCCTTGCACGCGGGTCTCGCGCACCAGCCGGATGAACTCGCGCCTGTAGCCTTCTTGGTCGTCACCGAGAGATCCCCGCGCCAGCTCCAGAACGTCGCCGAGCGAAAAGTCGCCAACATGTTCCGATTCGCGCAGCAGCATGCCGAGGGCCGCCACCGACGCGGCGAAACGCATGTCGCCGGAACCGTCTCCGCCCCTGTCGACGAACGCCTGCTGTACGAGAACGCTCTTCGAATCGTCGGGCCGCTTGTAGCGCAGCTGGACGAATCCGAGTTCGCCGGATGCCGCCCGCCCCGTGACGTCCGCGCGGCCGCGATAGCGCAGCGGAGGCGCATCCGCCACGTCAGGGCCGTCGATGCCGGCCGGCACGATCTCGTAGAGCGCCGTGACGGTATGACCTGCCCCGAGCTCCCCGGCATCCCTGCGATCATCCGCAAAATCCTCCGCGCGCAACGCACGGTTCTCGTAGCCGATGAGGCGGTACGCCCGGACCTCCCGGGGATTGAACTCCACCTGCACCTTCACGTCTTTCGCGATCGTGAAGAGGGTGCCGGCGAACTCGCTCACGAGCACCTTCGCCGCTTCCCGCTCGCTGTCGATGTAGGCGTAGCTGCCGTTCCCGTGGTTGGCCAGCTGCTCCATCTTCGAGTCCTGCAGGTTTCCGGTGCCGAAGCCCAGGACGGAGAGGAAGACGCCTGACTCGCGCTCCTTTTCGATGAGACGGATCATCTCCGCGTCGCTCGACGGCCCCACGTTGAAGTCGCCGTCGCTGGCAAGAATCACCCGGTTGTTGCCTTCCCGGCTGAAGTGTTCGCGCGCAACCTCGTAGGCGAGCCGGAGCCCGGCGCCACCGGCGGTGGAGCCGCCCGCCTCCAGCCTGTCGACTGCGAACAGGATCTCGCTCTTGTCGTTGCCCGACGTGGGAGGGAGCGCGAGCCCGGCATGACTGGCGTAGACCACGATCGCGACCCGATCCTGGGGCCTCATCTGCGCGGCCAGCAGACGCAGCGACGACTTGAGCAGGGGCAGCTTGTCGGGCGGCTGCATGGAGCCGGACACGTCGATCAGGAAGACCAGGTTGCTCGCGGGCAGCTCCGCGGCGGCGACGTCCCGGCCCTGGATGCCGATGCGCAGCAGCCGGTGCGCCGGCTGCCACGGCGCCGTGCCGACTTCGGTGGAGATCGAGAAGGGATGGGCGCCTTTGGGCGACGGGTAGTCGTAGGCGAAGTAGTTGACCAGTTCTTCGATGCGGATGGCGTCGATGGGGGGACGCATCCCCCGGTCGATGAAGCGCCGCATGTTGGAGTACGACGCCCGGTCGACATCGATCGCGAAGGTGGAGAGCGGGTTGTCTTCGACGCCGAGAAAGCCGGATTCCTCGATGTGGGCGTAGGATTCGGTGTTGAAGGGCGGCCGGGGACGCGGGGAGACACTCCCGCGCGCCGCCTCGGACACCCGTCTCGCGGCGTCGATTCCGACCGCCTCCCGCACGGCCTGCGGCCGGCCCGCGGGAGCCGGCGGAGCGGGGTAGGCGTACTGTGCCCGCAGCACCGCCTCTTCCATCCCCATGTCGCCGCCCGGGGCAAGCGCCAGATCGACCCGGGTGGTCGCGCCCGACAGACGGACCGTGCGCGCGACGCTCTGATAGCCCGCCAGCTCGGCGCGCATCTCCACTTCGCGTCCGTCCCAGCCATCGCCGGGAAGGATGAAGCTGTACTCGCCCCCGTCGCCGGAGAGGACCGAGGTCGTCTGGCCGGAGATGAACACGCGGGCGCCGGTCAGGGGCTCGGCGGTGCCGGCGTCCGTGACCCGGCCCGACACCGTCGCGCGCGCGACGCCCGGTGGAGCGGGCTCGGTCTCCGGAGCGAAGGCCCACAGGCTTGCGGCGAGAAACCAGGCGAGGGCTGGAACGGGCATGGCACCTCCGAATCCGGAACGGCTGCTGCGGGTTCGTCTCCTACTCTGGACGCGCCGATTGTGGTCCCCGCCGGGCGTCCCGCCGCGGCGGCGTTACCTTGGAGCACGCCAGGACGCTCCCTCCTCTCCGACCACCACCCATGCAACCCACTTCAGAGCAACTGACCCGCCTCGCCGAGGCCGATCCCCGCCTGGGCGCCGCGATGGGCCGGGTCCCCGAGTATCCGGATTTCGCCAGGACCGCCCGCCGCTTCTCCGGCTTTCACTACCTGTGCCGGTCGATCATCTACCAGCAGCTCGCCGGAGCCGCCGCGAAGACCATCTACGGACGCGTGCGCGCCCTCACGCCCGGACGCAACTTTCCCACTCCCCCGGAGTTGCTGGCCCTGCCGGAGGAGGAGCTGAGGGGCGCGGGGCTGTCGCGCAACAAGATGCTCGCGCTCACCGATCTCGCGCGCCGGGTGGAGTCCCGGTCGCTCCGGCTGCGCGGCATCGGGCGGCTGCCCGACGAGGCGATCGTCGAGCGGCTGATCGAGGTGCGCGGCATCGGCGTCTGGACCGCGCAGATGTTCCTCCTCTTCAAGCTGGGACGGCTGGACGTGATGCCGGCGACCGACCTCGGGGTGCGCGAGGGCCTGCGCCGGCTGGACGGACTCGAGGAACGGCCCACGCCGAAGGCCGTTCTGGAGCGCTCGGAGGTGTGGAAGCCGCTCCGGTCGGTGGCGAGCTGGGTGCTCTGGAGGCTGACCGACGCGCCGGCGCCCTGACAGGGTGATGGGCACGACCGGTTGCCGTGCCGCCGGGCTTCGTCGGAATATGTGTGCCACATCCCCATCATCTGCCGGGAACCGAGGCCCATGCCCGTCTATCTTCAGTATTACTTCTGGCTGATCTCCGTCTCGCTGTTCTGCTTCCTGCTCGAGCGGATCCGGCCCTGGCGCAGGGAGCAGCGCGCGCTCCGCCGGGGCATCTGGCAGGATCTGTTCTGGCTGGTGTTCAACGGGCACTACTTCGGTGTGCTGCTGGCGATGGTGACGGGCCGGCTGGTGCAGGCCTTCAACGGAATGCTGTTCGAGATGGGCGTTCCGGTGCCCGAGTCGCTGGCGCTGGTCACGTCGCAGCCGCTCTGGCTCCAGTTCGTGGTGTTCTTCGTGGTGAAGGATTTCGTGGAGTGGAACATCCATCGGCTGCTGCACCTGACCCCGTGGCTGTGGGAGTTCCACAAGCTGCACCACAGCATCGAGGAGCTGGACTGGATCGGGAACTTCCGCTTCCACTGGGGCGAGGTGGTGGTCTACAAGACGCTCTCCTACCTGCCGCTGGTGGTGCTGGGCGTGGATGGGACCGTGATCCTGCTGATGGCCATCGTGAGCACGCTCATGCAGGACCTCAACCACTCCAACCTGCGCATCGACTGGGGACCGCTCCGGTACCTGTTCAACTCGGCGAAGATGCACGTGTGGCATCACGACGTGGTGCAGCACGGAAGGGGCGGTCAGAACTTCGGCATCGTCCTGAGCGTGTGGGACTGGCTTTTCCGGACCGCCTACTGGCCGGCCGACCAGGAGCAGCCCGAGCGGCTCGGCTTCGAGGGGATGGAGGAGACGTATCCGCGCTCGCTGGCGGCGCGGCTGGTGTATCCGTTCGTGAAGTGGCGTCGCTGATGCGCGACGGACGCTAGCGCCCGCCGATGCCCAAAGGACGGCAGGAAGGACAGTTCTCGTTCGATCTGGGGCTGGATGGCCCCGCGCTCAACCCGCCTTTACCGGCGGAGTCCGCGGCCGCGCCCTCGCCGGGTCCACCGGAGCCCGCTCCCGATGCCGGCTCGACCGGCGACCTGAATCGACCCGAACTCGCCCCCGGACCCGGACCGGAGGGCTCCTCCGTCCTTGTGCGAGCGCTCGCCCGAGTCTCCGCCGACTACCCCGTCCGCCGCAAGGTGATCGTGTGCCGCACCGGGGGCGAGGGCCGCGAGCTCCTGCGCCAGCTTGCAGTGCGCACGGGCTCGTGGGTGGGCTTCGAGGCGACCACCCCCCGCAGGCTGGCGATCACCGTGGCCGGGCCCGCACTGGCTGCCCGCGGCGTGCGCCTGACCGACGCATTCGACGAAGAGGCGCTCCTCGACGAAGCCATCGACGAAGTGCTGCTGGAAGGCGAAGAGGACGAGCACGCCCGGCTGGCGCGCGGCGTGGGGATGCGCCGGGCCCTCGCCCACGCGGTGAAGTCCCTGCGCGTGGCCGGGGTGGGCACCCGCCGACTGCGCGACGCGCCGCTCGCGGACGCCGGCAAGACGCGGGTGCTGGCCGGCATCCTGCGCGCCTATGAGGCTCGTCTGCGGGCGCGGTCGCTGACCGACACGGCGGGGGTCTATCGGGCGGCGATCGAGGCGCTGGGCGGCCGGTCGCACGCGCCATCGGCCGCATCGCTCCAGGGCCGGCGGCTGTACCTGGTGCCCGGCATTGGGCGGCGGGGGCTGGGAGGCCGGTTCCTGAGGGCGCTCCATGGCCAGGGCGCGGAGGTGCTCGAGACCGACGAGGTGGCCGGTCTGGCGGCGCCGGAATCGCTGGTGTGGCGCGGCGCGCGCACCGCCGCCAATCGCCTCGCCTGGCTCTACGACATCGAGCACGCCCCGCAGGGCGAGGCTCCGCCCGATGAGGGTTCGCTCGACATCTTCGTGGCCAACAGCCTCACCGCCGAACTGCGCGAGGTGCTGCGGCGCGTCGTCGAGCGGGGCTTGAGCTGGGACGAGGTCGAGATCGTGGCCACCGACCCGGACGCGTACGGCTCCGCGCTGCACGCCGTGGCCGAGCATCTCGCGCTGCCGGTGACCTACGCAGGCGGCCTTCCGGTGGAGCGCACGCGGCCCGGGCGGGTGGCCACTGCGTATTTCCGCTGGATCGAGGGGGGGTTCGATGCCGGCGTGGTGCGGACCCTGCTCTATGCCGGCGACTTGACCGCGCCCCGGCCCAACCACTGGATCCGCGGCCCGACCCTGGCCCGGCGGCTGCGCAACCTGCGCATCGGATGGGGACGGGAGCGGTATCTTCGCGCCATCGGAAGGCAGCTCTCGGACGTGGACGGCTACAAGGCGGGCAGGTACGAGACGCCCGAGCAACTGGAGCGGCGGAAGACGCGCACCCGCGGCGAGCTGCAGGCGCTCGGCGATCTGCTGGCTCCCGCGCTCCGGGCCACGCCCCCGGTCTCGATCGAGTCGGACCCGGACGCCGCCCCGGTGTCGCCGTCGCAGGTGGCCCGGGGGCTGCGCCGCTTCCTGAAGCACACCTCCCCGGGGAGCTCCGTCGACGACACCGCACTGCAGCGCATGGAGCGCATCCTCGAGCGTGTCGAGGCGGCCCTGACCCGCCGCACCGACTACCGGGCCGCGTCGGCGATCGTGCGCCGGCACCTGTCCTTTCCGGTGCCCGCGCCCCGCGCCGAGGGTAGCGCGCCCTGGAGCTCGACCGGCGGAGCCCTCTACCTGTGCGACATCGAGAGCGGGGGCCGAACGGGTCGACGGGCAACCTTCATCGTGGGACTCGACGCCCATCGCCTGAGCAGCTCGGCCACGCAGGACCCCTACCTCCTCGACGGTGACCGAAGGAGGCTCGCCGGCCCGGAACTGCCTCTATCTACCGACCGCGTCCGCGAGCGGCGGTTCCTGCTCGCGGCGCTCTTCGCGCGCCTGCGTGGCTCCGTCTGCCTCAGCTACAGCGCCTGGGACCCCTCCGAGGCACGCGCCGTGTCGCCCTCCGCCGAGTTGCTGCAGGCGTTTCGGCTCATGCGCGCCAACCCCGCGGCCACCTTCGAGGATCTGGACAAGTACGCAGGCGAGCGGGCCGGGCTGGTGCCCCGGCGGACGGGACGTCTCGATTCCACCGACGTCTGGATGGCGTCGCTGGAGCGCGAGGGACGGCTGCTGGAGGGCGAGCAGGGGGTGCGCGAAGCCTTCCCGCGCATCAGGGACGGACTGCGCGCGCGCGATGCGCTGAGGGGCGACCGCGTCACCGCCCATCACGGCATGATCGCGCCCCGTCCCGAGCTGGATCCGCGCCGCGATCCCCGACGCGCGGTCTCGGCGAGCGCCCTCGGCGCGATCGGCGCGTGCGCCAGGCGTTACTTCTACAGCCACGTGCTGCGGATCCGGCCTCCGGACGACCACGCCTACGACCCGGAGAGCTGGCTGGACGCGCTCAACCGCGGAAGCGTCCTGCACGAGGTCTACGAGCGCTCGCTGCTCACGGCCCGGCAGCAGGGGGTCGCGTACGACGCCGCGGAGTTCGAGCGCCTGGTCAAGCGCATCCTCCGGGCGGCGATCTCGGACGCCACCCGCGAGATTCCGGCCCCGAGCGATGTCGTGCGCGCGCGTCAGGAACACGACATGGCCCGCGACGTCGACTCGTTCATCGCAATGGTGCGCGAGGATGAGCCTGACTGGATCGACACCGAGCTGAGATTCGGGCTCGGGGGCGAGGAAGCGGTTCCCTTCCCCACATCCTCCGGCCCCGTGTCGGTGCGCGGCGCCATCGATCGGCTCGACCGCATTCCGGAGGGGCTCCGGGTCGTGGACTACAAGACCGGAAGCACCTACCGGTACGGCGGCAAGACCGGCACCTACGAAGGCGGGCGGCGGCTCCAGCACGTGATCTACGCGGGGGTCGCGAGCCTGCTGCACGCCGCCGACACCGCAGTCATGGAGTACCACTTTCCGACCCGCAGGGGAGAGAACCGCAGGGTCTCCTATACCGCCCGCGACCTGGTGTCGGGACCTGAACTGGTGTCGCGGCTCCTGGACCTGGTCGCGAAGGGGCTCTTTCTGCCGACCGACACCGACAACGACTGCCGCTTCTGCGACTACCAGGCTGTGTGCCGCGTGCGCGCGACCGATTTCAGCACCAATTCGCCGCTGGCGAAGTGGGTGAAGGAGCGCATCGGCGACCTTCCCGAACTCGCCGGGCTGCGCGCCATCCGCAACTGGGACGAGGAGGGCGACGGCTTTCTGCTCGCCCTCGAAGCCCAGCTCGCCGACCGGGTCGGGCCGGCGTGAGCCCCACCGGCGAGGTCGGACGCGTGCGTCCCGGCGACCAGGCCGAACGGATGGACCCCGCCGGCGAGGCCGGCAACGTGGGCCCGGTCGACGAGGCCGGACGGGTCGGCCCGGGCCAGATCGACGGAAGAGCCGCGCACGGCGGCGACCGCCCGCCCCCGGTCGACGAATCCGAGCGCCAACGGGTGCGCACGGAGCTGCACACCAGCTTCCTGGTCGAGGCCGGGGCCGGGTCGGGCAAGACCACGCTCCTCGTCGACCGCATGGTCGCCCTGGTGGAGAGCGGGGTGGCGGAGGTGTCCCGGATCGCGGCCGTGACCTTCACCCGCAAGGCCGCCGCCGAGCTGCGAGAGCGCTTCCAGCTGAAGCTGGAGGAGCGTTTCCGCGAGGAACGCCGAACGCGCCCCGGGAGCGAAAAGGCCGGGCTGTTGCGGCGCGCCATCGACGACATCGATCGCTCGTTCCTGGGCACCATCCACGCCTTCTGCGCGCGGCTGCTCCGCGAGCGTCCCATCGAAGCGGGGCTCGATCCCGGCTTCGTGGAGGCTCCGGAGGCGGAGGCGGAACTGCTCCGGGACCGCTTCTGGACCAGCTTCCTCGAGCGCATCGTCTCGGATTCCGATCCGCTCCTCGAGCAACTGGCGCAGACGGGCATCCGCGCGGACCAGCTGCAACACGCCTTCAACGGGATGGTCGAGAACCTGGACGTCCAGTATCCCGCGCCCCCCGTGCCGCCTCCCGACGCAGCGGCCATGCGGGCGGTTCGCGGCCGCCTGAAGGACCTCTTCGACCGCGCTCTCAGGCTCATCCCCGGAACCGAGCCCGAGAAGGGCTGGGACAAGGCTCAGGGCGTCATTCGCTCCATCCGCTACACGCGCCGCTTCAAGGGATGGGATGACGTCGCGACGCTCTTCGACGCCGCCGAACGGATGTGCTCGATCAGCAACCTGACCTTCAACCGCTGGCCCCAGCCGACCCGCGAGCGCGAAGGCGAGGTGCGCCGGCTGCGGGACGACTTCAGGGCCCTCGGCGCGGAGGGATGTCCCGTGCGCGGCCATCTCGACCGCTGGTTCGCGCATCGGTACTGCCTGGCCATGGAACTGGTGCGCCTGGCTGCCGACGAGTTCGCCGAGCAGAGGCTCCGGATCGGGATGCTCAGCTTCCACGACCTCCTGATGCTCACGGCCAGGCTCCTGCGCGGGCATCCCGGCGTGCGGCGCGACCTGGGCGAGCGTTACCGGTACGTGCTTATCGACGAGTTTCAGGACACCGACCCGATCCAGGCCGAGCTCCTCTTCCTGCTCGCCTCCCAACCCGGCGAAGGACCCGCGGACTGGCGCACCGCCGTCCCGCGTCCCGGGGCCCTCTTCGTGGTGGGGGACCCCAAGCAGAGCATCTATCGCTTCCGCCGAGCGGACATCGTCGTCTACAACCAGGTGCGGGCCCGCTTCAGGGAGTTCGGCGATGTTCTGCTGCTCATCACCAACTTCCGCTCGCGCCAGACCCTCGCCGACATGGTGAACGAGGTCTTCGACCATCCCGACCGTTTCCCGGGCAAGGAGACCGACCGGCAGGCGCGCTTCGCGCCCATGGTTCCCCATCCGCACGATCCGGATGGTCCGGAGGGGGTGTTCGACTACCGGGTACCCGATGGCAAGGCGGAGGACGCGGCACGCCTTGAGGCGGCGATGATCGCAAGCTGGATCCGGGCGCGCATCGATCGCGGCGAGCGCCGCGCGGGCGACTTCCTCGTGCTGACCCGGCAGAAGAAGCATCTGGACCTGTACGCGCGCGCGCTTGAGAGGCGCAACGTGACCATCGAGGTCTCGGGGGCGCAGGCCGGGCCGGAGGAGGAGCTGCGGGAGCTGATCCTGCTGCTCCAGACCCTGATCGACCCGGGCGACCCGGTGAACGTGGTTGCGGTGCTGACCGGGCTCTTCTTCGGTCTCGATCACGAACAGCTGGCGCAGCACGCGCTCACCGGGGGCCGTTTCGAGTTCACCGCCGCGCCCAGGGATGACGATGCGCCCGACGGTGAAGTGGCGCGCGCCCTTGCCACCCTTCACGAGTGGTGGAAGGAGAGCCGCGTGGAGCCCGCGGACATCGTCATCAACCGCCTTATGTCCCGGCTGGGGCTCATGCCCTACGTGGCCGGCAGCACCCTGGGGACGCTGCGCGCGGGGATTCTGGCGTACGCGCTGGACTCGGTGCGGGCCGAGGCGTTTCGGGGCGATGCGTCGCTCGCGGGCGCCGTCGATGCCCTCGAGGCGGCGCTCGAGTGGGAGGACGCGGAGGCGCCCTTCAACCCGGGACAGGGTGACGCCGTCCGGGTCATGAACCTGCACAAGGCCAAGGGGCTGGAGGCGAAGGTCGTCATTCTGGCCAATCCCGGGCAGAGTGTCTCGCGCACGCGTCGGCCGGACTCGCACGCCAGGCGGGGGGAAAAGGGGGACGCGGAGGCCTACACCACCGTCTCCACCCGCGTCGGGCGCTTCAGCTGGCGGACGCTCGCCCAGCCGCTGAACTGGCGGGAGCTTCAGCAGGAAGAGGCTCGCTTCCTGAAGGCGGAGGAGCAGCGCATCCTCTACGTGGCCTGCACCCGCGCCCGGGAGGAGCTCGTCGTCGCACGCAGAGCCAGGAAGTCGTGCTGGGGCATCTTCAATGACTGGCTCGACCGGAACGGCATGACGGCGGAACTGGTGGCGGATCCGCCTCCGGCGCGAGAGCGGCTGGCAGGCAGCGCGGCGGAGCTGCTGGCGGAGACGGAGGCTGCCGCGGCTGAACTGGCTGTGAGAGCCGAGCCGTCCTACGAGTTCGCGTCGATCACCGAGCTGGCGAAGGCCGGCGAAGCGGAAACGCGGGAGGCCGGGGTGCAGGACGCAGCCGGGATTCAGGGCGAGGATCACCCAGCGGAGCCGGCACAGTCCGATGATCCGGCGACTCCGTCCCTGCCGGATCGCACGACCCTTCGCGGCTACGAATGGGGCAGCGCCGTGCACGGGACGCTTGCCGCGGCCGCAGAGGGCATCGAGGGAGAGGCGCTCCGGTTCATCGCGCGCGCTCACCTGGTGGAGCACGAGCGTCCGCTGGACGAACGCGGCGCACCCGCCGAGCTGGATGAACTCATGTCGCTGGTCGGGCGTGTGCGCGCTTCCGCGCTCTGGCGCCGTGGCGAGCGCGCCGACATGCGCCATCCCGAAGTGCCTTTCGCGGTCACGCGCCCGGGTTCGGGCAACGGGGACATCCCGCGCTTCGTGGAAGGCGTGATCGACCTGGCCTTCCGCGAGGCCGACGGCTGGGTGATCGTGGACTACAAGACCGACGTGGGCGACGACCCCGACTTCCCCCGCCGCCGCCGCGCTTATCGCCGCCAGGTGGACCTGTACGCGGAGTGCTGGGAAGAGGTCACCGGCGAGCCGGTCAAGGAGAAGGCGCTCCTGTTCACGACCATGGAAGAGGAGGAGAGATGGTAACTCCCATCCGCGTCCGCTTCATCGGCTGCGGCGACGCGTTCGGCAGCGGCGGGCGGCTGCAGACCTGTCTCAGCGTGGAGTCGGACACCCATCGCTTTCTGGTCGACTGCGGCGCTTCGGCCCTGGTGGGACTCAGGAAATTCGGCGTGGATCCGAATGCCATCGACACCGTGCTCGTCACCCACATGCACGGCGACCACTACGCCGGCATCCCCTGGCTGGCCCTCCAGCGGGCGGCCGCCGGGATGAGACGCCCCCTTCGAGTCCTGGGCCCCAAGGGCACCGTCGGACGTCTGCCACGGCTGGCCAACCACCTTTTCCCGAGCGCATCGCCGCGTCCAGACCGCTTCAATCTCGACATTCGCGAATACGCATCCTTCCGCCCCACGACCCTGGCGCACGCCTGGCCCGGCGGGCTGACCGTGACCGGCTATCCCGTGACCCACGTCCCCGCGACCAACCCGCACGCGCTCCGCATCGAGGTCGAAGGCAAAGTTATCGTCTTCTCCGGCGACACGGCCTGGGACGATCACCTCATCGATGCCGCGGCCGGGGCCGATATCTTCATCTGCGAGGCCTGGAGCCTGCGGCCGCGTGCCCCTGTCCACTTGGACATCGAGACCCTGCGGGCCCGCCGCATGGACATCGACTGCGAACGCATCGTGCTCACCCACATGGGCGACGACGTGCTGGCCGCACTTCCCATCGAGGGCTTCGAGGCTGCGGACGACGGGATGGTGATCTATGTTTGATGTTGAAGCGCCTCGCCACGCCACAACGGGGTTCGAGTGCCCATCCCGATCAGGAGCGCACCGACGATGAGTCTTGATTCCGTTCTCGGGGTTGCCACGATCCTCATTGCCATCATCACGGCCGCTGTCGCATTGCCTGCCGCTCTCGTACCGGGCATGCGCGCGATGCGGCAGGAAATGGGCAAGCTCGGTGATGGCATGAGTCGGCTGGAAGAGCGAATGGCGAGGCTCGAAGGCTGGTTCGAGGGATTCCTGCAGGGTAAGCGGGAGGCCGACGTCTAGTCGTCTTACCCGGCCAGAAGCTGCAGGCCATCGGATACAAGGGGCGGATCGAGCTGATCCCCGTCGAACCCATCGAGGCGTCGCGCGGGTTTCTGCGCGGGATCGACACGACCGTGCCGCGGGATCCGGACCGGCTGTGAACGTCGTCGACGCCTCGGCGTGGCTAGAGTACTTCGCGGACGGCCCCAACGCGGGTGAATTCGCGGAGGCCATCGCCGATACCGAGCAACTGGTGGTGCCGAGCATCACGCTCTTCGAAGTGTTCAAGCGCGTGCGCGTTCAACGGGATCCCGCGGCAGCCCTGTACGCCGTGGCCCAGATGATGCGCGGCCGCGTCGTCGACCTGGACTCCGAGCTGGCGGTCGCCGCGGCGGCCCTGAGCGCCGAGACGGGGTTCGCCATGGCGGACAGCGTGGTGCTGGCCACCGCCCGGGACGCGGACGCAACGCTTTGGACTCAGGACTCGGACTTCGAGGGGATGGATGGGGTGGAGTACCGGAGCCCCTAGAACGGCGCAAACCCCGGTGACCCGAAGCGCTCCATCCGGAGGTGCTCGAAGATGGGCCACGCGTAGGCCGCGATGACCAGGATGGCGGCCACGACGAACCACAACCCGAACCGGTCGAGGATCGCCGCCTTGCCGTTCTCGGCCTGGAGCGGTTCGGCGAACTCGATGGGCTCGGGGTCGATTCTCCTTCCCGCCAGGCCGGTTCCCAGCATCACGGCCACGTAGCACGCGGCGCTGATGAACAGGAGGATGCCGCCGACCGCGGAGATGCCCGTCCCGGCGACCCACTGCTGGGCGATCTCGCTGCCTCCGTAGCTGGCGTCGTAGACGCGCCGCGGCATGCCGGCCAAACCCGTCAGATGATTGGCGATGGAGAAGAGCAGCATCCCGCCGAACCACAGGTAGGGCTGGATGCGCGCCAGGAGCGAGAGCTCAAGCTCGCGGCCGGTCAGCCGGGGAATGAGATAGTACGACGTGCCCATGAACGTGAGCGCGACCGCGGTCCCCACCGTCAGGTGGAAGTGCCCCTGGATCCACGCGGTGTTGTGCACCATGGCGTTCATGCCGTAGGCCGCGTTGATGGCGCCGCCGAAGCCGCCCACGGCGAACATGAGCATGGCCAGCGCGACGCTCGAGAACGCGGGGTCGCCCCAGGGCAGCTCTTCGAGCCAGTTGAGCAGGCCCCTGGCGCCCTTCATGCGGCCGGCGATCTCGAACGAGGCGATGACGGTGAAGGCGGTGACGAAGCTCGGGAAGAGAACCAGCTGGGTGTTGAAGGTGTGGAAGAGCTTCCAGCCGGCCTCCACTCCGGGGTCCACGAGCTGATGGTGGAAGCCCACGGGCGTGGACAGCAGGATGAACAGCACGAACGCCAGCCGGGCCAGCGGATCGCTGAACAGCTTCCCGCCCGCGATCCTCGGCGCGATCGTGTACCAAATGACGTAGGCCGGAAGGAGCCAGAAGTAGACGAGCGGGTGGCCGAACCACCAGAAGAGGGTGCGTGCCAGCAGGGGATCGATGGTCTCGACGATGCCCAGCGACCACGGAATCAGCAGGATCAGCACCTCGGCCGCCACGCCGATGGTGGCCAGCACCCAGACGATGATGGTCGCCAGCATGCCGTGCACGGGGAGCGGCGTGCGCACCCCCGGATTCTCCTTCCTCCAGACCATCCAGGTGCGCGCCATCACCCAGCACCAGCCCCATGACCCGACGACCAGCAGCGCGGCGCCGATGTAGAACAGGGGGTGGGCCATCAGCGGGGGATAGAAGGTGTAGAGCACCGTCGCCCTGCCCCACAGGATCACCGCGGCCGTCACCAGAGTGCCGATCAGCGCCACCCACCACGAACCCCATGCGAGTCGTTTCGACACGATGGGCCGGTCCAGCGCGCGCTCGGCCACCACGTAGCCGAAGCCCATGATGAAGAAGGTGGTGAACACGAGCGCCATCAGCACGCCGTGCGCCGTCACCGACATGTAGTAGACGCTTGCGGTGCGGAACGGCAGGTCGAGGTTGGCCCGCGAGAGCGACTGCATGAACGCCATCCCGGACGCCACCGCGAAGGCGCCGATGGCGACCCAGAAGTTTGCGAGCGTCAGCTTTCTGCTGTGGATCATCGGTCACCTTCCTCGACGATCAGCGTCGCCGACATCACGTGGTGACCCACGCCGCAGTACTCGTTGCACACGATGAGGTACTCGCCGGGCGTGTCGAAGCGGGTGGTGAACTGGCTGACGTAGCCGGGCACGACCATCGTGTTGCCGTTGGTCTGCACGATCTGGAACCCGTGGATGACGTCGGGGCTCGTCATGCGGAACGTGACGTCGCGTCCCCGCGGCACCCGGATCTCCAGCGGCAGGAAGGCGAACATGAACGCCTGGATCACGACCGTCGCGCTGCCGTCCTCATGGATCGTCACGCCCGGGCGGCCGAATTCCTCGTCGGTGCGCACGGAGGCCGGATCGATGGTCTCGACGTGGCTGGGCGGCTGCATGGCACTTCCGAGCGTCGTGTAGCCCATCGACGCAAGGAAGACCACGATGATCGCCCCGGCGGCGTACATCCAGATCTTCTCGTAGAGGTCTACGTGCATGGGCGCCTCACTCGGTCAGCGGACCCCGGGGGAGGAACACCCCGAAGTAGATGAACAGCCAGCCGATGACGAACAGCAGCCCGTAGATGCCGACGATGGCGAGCGTGCCTTTCGGGTGGCCCCCGACATCGACGGACTCTTCGGCCGGGGGATCGACTCGGTCGTCCGGATGATTGCGTTGATCGTCGCTCATGGATCCTCCGGGTCCCGCGGACGGTTCAGGAAGCGTCAGACGGCCTGCTCCCATACGGTACGGATTGCGGGCAACCCGTACAACCGCGTGCGCATCGCCAGCCGGGAGGGCGCAAGGACATCCGCGCGTCGCATTCTGCCATTGACGGGCGGCTTCGGCCATTGACGGGTGGCTTCGGCCATTGACGGGTGGCTTCGGCCATTGACGGGCGGCTTCTGCCATTGACGGACGGTCGCTTGCGTCATTGGCGGGTCGTTCGCCAAGGATCAGCGGCACGCCCGCGCCGCGTCCCGAATTCACATTCGCGTGCCCCATTCTGCCATTGACGACTTTGGGGCTCTCGATCCGGCAGAGTCCGAGACCCCATCTTTCCCGGCCTGCCAGAGGCGCTTGCGCACTCGCTGACGGCATTCGCAGGCAACTTCCTCTTCCGATGGTCTCCCGACTTCACTTCGGCCACTACGGGGCATCCTGAGAAGCCGATTCCGGCGCCGTTATATTTGTACGTAAGTCATTGTGCAATCCAACGTTGGAGGAATGATGGTCGCGCCCGCAGACGTTCTCTACGACATTCGCCGAAGATCCTCTCCAAGGCCCGCGATGGTGCGGGAACGGGTCCAATCCGGCCTCGGGAACGCCGTGAATCGCGCCGCGGGTGATGATGACGACGACGAGCTCCACAAGCTGGGCGAGCGCATCGCGGAATTGGCGGCCTGCATCAACTCCACCGAGGCGCGGATGATGACCCTGATCGCCGACTTCGACCGGCGGGGCGGGTGGAAGGACGGCGGCTTCTCCTCCTGCGCCGAATGGCTGGCCTGGAGGACCGGCACCCGGATTGGCACGGCTCGCGAACGGGTGCGGACCGCGCGCGCACTGGAGCGCCTGCCCCGGACCGCCGATGCTCTGCGGGAGGGGAGCATCTCGTACGCCAAGGTGCGGGCGCTGACCCGGGTTGCGACCCCCGAGCGCGAGGCGGAGCTGCTCGAGTTCGCGCGCGCGGGCTCGGCGGCGAAGCTGGAGCGGACGGTGCGCATGTGGAAGAAGCTGTCGCGCGACGAGGAGCTGACCGCCGAGCAGGCCCGACACCGCAGCCGCACCTTCTCGGTGTTCGTGGACGGCGACGGCATGTACGTGGTGAAGGGGCGGCTCGAGCCCGAGGTCGGGGCGATGCTGATGCGCGCGGTGGAGGCGGCGTCGGATGCGCTGTTCCGGGGCGAGGATGATGCGGGTGCCGGGAGTCGTGGGGGCGAGGACGGCGATCCGCGCCCCGAGCCGAAGCAGCGCCGGGCGGACGCGGTGGGTCTCCTGGCGGAGCGGGCGCTGGCGGCAGGCT
The DNA here is from genome assembly GCA_965221785.1 of Longimicrobiales bacterium. Taxonomy (GTDB): domain Bacteria; phylum Gemmatimonadota; class Gemmatimonadetes; order Longimicrobiales; family Gaopeijiaceae; genus BD2-11. The sequence continues at coordinate 1,344,427 of CBDCSR010000003.1, read as the reverse complement.
TCGGGGGTGGCGAGTCGAGCGCGACGTCGGAGGATGGACCGACGGCTGATTCAGACTCGGAGCGTCCGGTCGAGTCCGGCACCCGGGCGGAGCGCTACCAGGTCATGGTCCACTGCGATGCCGCGACGCTCGCCGCCGAGGGCGAGCCCGGGCGCTCGGATCTGGACGGGATTCGCGTTTCCGCGGAGACGTCGCGGCGCATGGCGTGCGATGCGGCGGTGGTCGCGATGGTCCATGCGAAGGACGGCTCGATGCTGAACGTGGGACGCCGGACGCGCACCATTCCGCCGCACATCCGGCGGGCGCTGGAGGAGCGGGACCGGGGATGCCGCTTTCCCGGGTGTGGCTGCCGGTTTACCGAAGCTCATCACGTGAAGCACTGGGCGGACGGGGGCGAGACGAGCCTCGGGAACACGCTGCTCCTCTGCCGGCGGCACCACCGCGCGGTTCACGAGGGGCGGGTCAAGGTGTCCGTGAACGGCGACGGGACGGTCCTTTTCTTCACCCCGAAGGGGAGGATGCTGGTGGACGCGCCCAAGCCGCCAGTGCGGGTGGGCACGCGCGCGGATTCGGGCCTGCCGCCGGTCCCATCGGTTCATCCGGGCGCCCCGGCGAAGGGCAAGGGCACCATCCTGTCGAACGGGGCTGCCCTATATCGCGACTCATCCATCCCGTGGGAGATCGAGGCCGCTGCTCGAGAGGCCATGGAGGAATCCTTCCCCTAGAACTTCATCCTCGCCCCCACCTGTGCCCTGCGCGTGTCGCCCGAACGGCGAGCCCAGCGCCGCGGCGTTTCGGTCCACGAAGCGGATAGGACGGCGCAGGGATGTGCGTGAGTCTACTCGCCGCCCGCGCGGCGTAGCATCGCAGCCGCCTCTGCACTGCCGTCAAGCTCTGCGGTTTCCAGAGGCGTCCGACCAATGTAGTCACGGAGCGACACGTCGGCGCCGGCCTCGATCAGGACGTTCAGGATGTCCGTATTCTCGGCATCCGCCGCCCAATGCAGGGGTGTCTCACCCCTTGCGTTCCTGGCGTTCAGGTCGGCCCCGGTCCGGATGAGCGCCCTGGCGACCTCGGGGCCACGGCTGAAAGACGCAGCGAGATGCAGGGGTGTTGCGGACGTTGCCAGCTCTCGGGCGTTCACGTCCGCCCCGGCTTCGATAAGGGCAAGAGCTACTTCGGGGTTCTCGTTGGCATACAATGCCCTCAGGAGAGGCGTATCTCCATGCCTGTTCCCGACATCTACGTCAGATCCCGCGTCTATCAGAGCCAACGCTACTTCGGGGTTCTCGTTGTTTGCCGCCGCCAGGTGGAGCGGTGTCTCGTCGAGGTCGCTCGCACGAGCGTCGAGATCGGCTCCGGCCCGCACAAGAGCCAGGACCATCTCAGGGTTCTCATTGGACCGTGCCGCGAGGGAAAGGGCTGTTGGTCCTCCGGGGTTCGTGGCGTCCACGTCCACTCCGGCGCGGACGAAGGTCAAGGCTACTTCCGGATTCTCGTTGAATATTGCCGCGCCGAGCAGGTGTCCGGTTTCGGCGCGTGCGCCGGCTCCGAGAAGGACGAGAGCCACCTGGGAGTTCCCGTTGTACCGCGCAGCCATGTCCAGGGGTGCCCGATGCATGGCGCTTGTGCCGAAGTAGTTGTCCATGGCGTGGATGTCGGCCCCGGCCCGGATCAGGGCCCGGGAGATCTCCGGGTCCTCGCTCCAGGCCGCAGCGAGATGCAGGGGAGTCAGATCGGCTGAATCCCGGGCCGACACATCTGCCCCGGCTTGCAGGCAGGTCCTCGTATCGCCAGGAGTTGCCAGCCTGAAGAAGGCCTCGGTATTCCATGTTGCACAGTCGGGGGACCCGCAGGTCGTCAGCAGGAAAGCTGTCAGCAGCAGACTGGCGGGTCGCGACATCTCTCCTTTCCCCTCCCTCAGAACCTCATCCTCGCCCCCACCTGCGCCCTCCGCGTGTCGCCCAGGCCGCTCCTGATGGAGCCGTCGAAGTTGAAGAGCAGGGAGCCGTGGGCGGTGTCGAGGAAGTTGTCTTCGTTGGTGGCGTTGAAGACCTCGAACACGGGCTCGAGCACCATGCCGTTGCCCAGTTCGAATTTCCGGGAAACGCGGAAGTCCCAGGTGAAGAAGGCGTTGTCGCGGCGCAGGGTGTTGCGCTGGAGCACGGAGCCGTCGGGGCAGATGCGGTCGGCGGGTTCGGCGGCGCGTTCGCCGGAGCTGGCGCACTTCTCCGATACCGGGGACGCGCTCAGCAGCCGGAACATGTGGGACGCGTTGATGCCGCCCGGGAGGGAAAAGACGAAGTAGCCGTTGAACTGGTGGCGCCGGTCGCGGTCGGACCAGCCATATTCGGCCTCGAGGTTGCGCGCGTCCGCGTAGCGGTAGGTGAAGGGGTCGCGCTCGTTGTCGTCGTCGGAGCGGTCGAAGCCCAGGGTGTAGTTCACGTCGTAGGCGAAGCCGCTCGCGGCGTCCTGGCCGCGCAGCCCCAGCGTGAGTCCGTGATAGCGTGAGCGCGCGCTCGATTCGCCCACGGTCAGCGCGTTGATGCCCCCGCCCGACGGGTGCGTGCCGATCCCGAACGGCGACCCCAGCGCGGCGGCGTTCCGGTCCACGAAGCGGAAGAGGCCGTCCGTGCGGGCATGCTGCCAGGACACGCTCGCGGTCACGACGGAACTGAGCGCGCGGGTCGCCTCCGCCCCGAAGGACCAGGTGCGCGGCAGTTCCAGGCTCCGGTCGGCGACCTGGATGTCGGGCAGGAAGGGCGCGGCCGCGGACCCGTCGATCTGCTCGTCGATGGCGGGCACCGGTCCCAGCACAGCCGCGTCGGCGCTGCTGCGGAAGAGGATCTGCTGGAAGGCGCCGTTGGTGGTGCGGTACTGGGCAAACACGAGGCCGGGGATGCGCGCGTTGTACGCCCCGGCGTTGAGCCGAACCACGGTTCGCCCGCCGTCCACGTCCCACGCCAGCCCGAAGCGGGGCTGGACGTTGTCGAGGTCGTCGGGGATGGTCCCGTCCGAAGGGAATCGCGGATCGCTCAGGTAGGGCGCGTAGAAGGTCTCCCCGGGCCGGATGAAGACGTCGGGATGCCAGGCCCCCTCCCAGCGAACGCCGAGGTTCACCGTCAGGCGGTCGGTCGGCTTCCAGGTGTCCTGGAGGAAGAAGGCCAGCTCGTGGGTGGTCATGGCCTGGAGGCCGAGCTGGTCGGCGGGCACGCCGGGAACGGTCGCCGACTGCAGGTACAGGAGCACCGGGCCCGTGACCGAACTCCCCCCCGGGCACGCGCCGCTGGTGCTGGCCGAGCCATCCGAGCAGGTCACGTAGCTGCTGCCGTGGGTGGCGAAGCCGATGAAGCCATCGACGGAATCGAAGATGTAGCGGCTGTTGGCGAAGCCGATGAACTGCTGTTCGACGGTGGTGCGGTTGAATTCGACGCCCGCCTTGAAGAGATGCGCACCGGACAGCCAGGAGACGTTGTCGACCAATTGCAACCGCGTATCGTACCCCGGATCGATGGGCAGGAAGAAGGGGAGGCCGATGCGGAAGCCGTCGGCGAAGTCCATGCCGATGTCGGGGAACGGTCGCCCGCCCAGCCGCGCGAACTGGGGCGGCCCGGGCAGCCGCGCCCCGGGGATGAGCGGCCCCCCGTACCAGCGCGGCCGGTCCTCGCCCGCCCACTGGAAGCGGAACTCGTTGGAGACCGTGTTGCCCAGCAGCGAACGCAGGCTCGCGTTGACCGCGTGCGACTGGTCGCCCTCGATGCCGTTGGACGAGAGGCCCCACGAATCCACATCGAAGGTGCCGTTCACCTGTTCCGACCAGGTGTAGTTGTACTTGAAGGAGGCCTGGTGCCGCTCGCCGGCGCTGACATCCAGCTTGGCGATGAGCGCACGCGCGTCGTCGGTGCGCTCGATGGGGCCGAATTCATCATCGAAGAGCCCGGGCCAGCGCGACTTCAGGAAGCTGTCCAGCTTGCTCAGATTGGCGTCGCTCTGGACCAGCCGCTGCTGCTGCTTCGTCTCGCTGGAGCTCTGCTGGTCGTACGCGAGGAAGAAGAAGGCCCGGTCGCGCACGATCGGCCCGCCCACGGTGAACCCGAACTGCCCCCGGCCGAACTCCGGCTTGCCGCCGCCCCGCGCCTCCGGATACGCAGCCGAGATCGCGTCCCACTGGCCGTAGTAGTGGGCCGTCCCGGTGAAGTCGTTGGTGCCCGAACGGGTGACGACGTTCACAAATCCACCCGCGGAGCGCCCGAACTCCGCGGTGGCGCCCTGGTTCACCACCACCATCTCCTCGATGGCGTCCTGATTGAAGGTGAAGGCGGGCCGCTGGCCGCCCCGCTGTTCGCCGAAGAAGGCGTTGTTGAAGTCGGCCCCGTCGACGATGAAGTTGTTGAAGATGCCGCGCTGGCCGCTGACGTTGAGCTCGTCCCCGTCGGGCCCCTGCGAGATGGATACACCCGGCGTAAGCAGGGTGAAGTCGAGGAAGTTGCGGCCGTTCGAGGGCAGGCCGTCAACGACCTCCTCCGAGAAGCGCTGGGAGCTGGTGACGTCTTCCGTGTCGAGGAGGATGTCGCGCTCGCGGGTCACGGTGATGCCCTCGAGCTCCACGGGCGCGAGCCCCAGCGAGAGCAGGAGCGTCTCGCCGACGCGCAGTACCAGCCCTTCCCTGCGGTCCGTCCCGAACCCGTCGGGCGCGGTCGCGGTCACATCGTAGGTGCCGAGCGGCAGCAGCGTGCGCGCGAACGTTCCCTCGGCCATCGTCTCCACCGTGGTGCGGAACCCGGTCTCCCGGTGCTCGATGAGGACCACGGCGCCCGGGACGGGGGCACCGGCAGGGTCTCGCACCGTGCCGCGGACGACTCCGGTGGTGGCCTCGGCCTGGGCGGATGCGCCGGCAGGAGCGAACGCCGCGGCGAGGGCGAGGATGACGGCCACCCGGGTCAGCGTGGCGAGAAGCGCGCGCGGTGCGGTTGGGAGCGCGGCTGCAGCAGGCGCGGCGCGGACGGGCGGGCGGTTGGTCATGGGCTCCAGGGGCCTCGCGTGGGTCCTCGTGTCACGTGATTGCGCGGAAGATTGTGAGCGCGAAAGGCGCGAGATTCAAGTTGCGGGACACAAGAGGTGTCGGCCGAGCAGGGCGTCAGCATGAACCGGCTCGTTAGCGCGCGCCTCGCCGGGTAGGCGGGAGAGGCGCTACTTTCGCCCTGCGGCTGTCGGGTCCCACTGCGCGCCAGCCCGGTCGACCTCGAAGCAGGCATGGAAGCAACCTTGCGTTTGTCGATTATTGCGATTGCCCTGATCCTTTTTTCCCCGGCAACATCACGCGCGCAGGATGCGTGCCCGACGCCCTGGCGATTGGAAGAGGTCCTCCGCATCGGCTCCCCGGAGAGCGCGGATCTCATCAGAAGCATCTACGATCTCGCGATCGGACCGGATAGCGCCCTGTATGTCGGTCAGGCCATGGTGCCCGCCGTTACGGTGTTCTCCCTGGATGGCCGGGTGCTTCGCCAAGTCGGCCGCGCGGGCCAGGGGCCGGGCGACATCCAGCTCGCGGCCTTCGGCGTCGGCTGGATGGGTGACACCCTCTGGATCGCCGACCGATACCGAATCCAGCTGTTCACCACGAACGAGCGCGTGCCGGACGAGGTCATCGAGTTCGCCCTGCCCATGCCGGAGGAAGGAACGCGCCTGACCCCGGGCCGCATGCTCGCGGACGGCACCGTACTCGCCGGGCGCCGCAGCATCACGGACTGGCAGGTCTGGGTGACCGCACCCTCGCTCGCGCTGCGCCGCATCTCACGTTCCGGAGAGATCCTCGACACGATCGCGAGTGTCGAATGGTCGAGTGACCCCGTAGAATATGAGAGCGGCCCGGGTCGGACCTGGCTCGCGCCACATCCACTCAATGATTTGCCTCCTGTCGGCCTCAACGAATACCTGACGGCGCTCACGCCCGACGGCTCTACCGTTGTACAGGTCGCCCGCGTGCGTGAAGGCGGCGCCCCACCGACCTTCGACATTCTGGCAATGTCGATAGGCGGCGACACGCTGATGCAGCGCACCGTCGAATACGAACCGCGGGAGGTTACCCCCGCGCTGGAACGCCGCCTTGCCGACGGATTCGCTGCGGCGATAGTCGGGGATCACATAAGCCCGTCGTTGCGCCGCCCGATGAGCGAGACGATGCGCGAGCGCCAGCGCCGTGCAGTTCGCAGCGCTTTCCGGGTCCCGGAATACCATCCCCCGGTCAGGCAGGTGGTGGCGGGGACGGACCGGACAATCTGGCTGCTGCGGGAACTGCGTGAGGACCAGGTCGATATATGGGAAATCTACACTTCGGATGGAACACTCGAAGGCACCGTCGAAATAGACCAGGGACGCACTTCCGCGGTGCCCTGGTTCCCTAGACTCGGCATCGCCCTCGCGAGCCGCGACGAGATCTGGGGAACCACCTTCGACGAACTCGAGGTGCCGTACATTCACCGATATCGTGTGGATCGGACGTGCGTGTCCCCGGGATAATGACTCGGCGGCCTCAGGTTCGGGTCGAATCCGGCACGCGCTGGAGGAGCAGCAGCCCGGTCAGCATCAGCGCGGTGAGCACGAGGAAGCCGGGGCGCTGGTTGCCCGCCGCGAGGAAGGTGGCCCAACCGAAGAGCAGCGGACCCAGCACGGACGAGGTCCGCCCGCAGAAGGCATAGAATCCGAATATCTCCGCTTCCCGGCCCTGCGGAATCATGAGCGACAGGTAGGCACGGCTTGCTGACTGTACCACGCCCAGGCCGAGGCCGGCCACCATGGCAAGGCCATAGAAGACTGCGGTCGACTGCACGAAATAGGCGGCGATACCGGCAATCACCCACATGATCAGGACCCCGGTGAGGACCTTCTTCGGGCCGAGCCGGTCGGTCGGCTTTGCGAGCGTGAGGGCCCCCGCCATCGCCGAGAACTGCACCACGAGGAAGAGGATGATGGTGTCGGTCTGCTCGAACCCGAAAGTCTCGGTGGCGATGACGCCGGCCATGACGATGACCGTCAGGATGCCGTCGATGTAGAAGAAATACGAGGTGAGGAAGCGGCGAATGTCGCGCAGGGCCCAGACTTCGCGCACGGTCACGAGGAAGCGCCGCGTTCCCCAGGCCGCCGCGTCGCGTACTCGCATGTCGCCGCCCCGGTCGGCGGGCAGATTGCGGAACGCGGGTATGGCGAAGAGGAGGAAGAAGCCCGACACCAGCAGCCAGACGGGCTCGATGCGGCCCGGGAAGAGCACCTGGAGGAAGACCAGCGCCAGAATCAGGCCCAGCGCCGAGCCCAGGTATCCCCAGCCGAAGCCGTAGCCGGACACCGCGCCCCGCTCTTCGGGCGGGGTGATGTCAGGGAGGTAGGCGTTGTAGAAGACGAGCCCGCCCTCGAAGCCGATGTTGGCCATCACGAAGAGGATGAAGCCGGCGAGCACCATCCCCGGGCCGACGGTCGCGATCAGCGCCACGCTGGTGAGACAGACCGCCACGTAGACGGCCAGGAAGCGCTTGCGCAGCCCGCACCGGTCCGCGATCCCGCCGAGCAGCGGCGCCGAGAGCGCCACCACCAGGGCCGAGAGCGAGACCGCCGCACCCCACCACAGCTCCCCCTCTCCCCCCTCGCCGCCGACCACCGTGGAGACGTAGAAGACGGGGAACACGGCCGTCGTCATGACCGCCGGGTAGATCGAGTTGGCGAAGTCGAAGAGCACCCACGAGCGGACCTGGCGGCGGCGCGTCACTGCCCGCCCCCCGGCCTCCGGTAGCGCACCGGTGGCGGGGGCTCGTCCGCGAAGGTGACCTTTCCGGTCTCGAGCAGGCGGAGGGCTTCATTGACGGCGGTCTCAAGCTGCGGGTCGCCGCCGGCGATCACGGGGGCGGGGTCGTTGCGCACCTCGATGTCCGGCCCCACGCCTTCCGCCTCCACGGCCCACTCGCCGTTCACGTCGAAGAAGCCGCCCCGGGGGGCCACGAAACCGCCGCCGTCGATGAGGGGCGGAGTGTCCCAGGTTCCCACAAGGCCGCCCCACGTCTTGGTGCCAACCAGCGGCCCGACACCCTTGAAGCGGAACAGGTAGGGAAGCAGGTCGCCGCCCGACCCGGCGCGCTCGTTGATCACCATGACCTTGGGCCCGAACAGCCCGGCCATCGGCTGGGTCCACGGCTTGCGGTCGCCGGCACGCGAGTTGAAGTAGCCGGTGAGCTCGCGGTCGAGCATGTCCACGATGTAGTCGGCCGCCGAGCCGCCGCCGTTGTTGCGCTCGTCGATGACCGCCCCTTCGCGGTCCTGCTGGGCGTAGTACATGCGGTTGAAATACTGGTATCCGCCCTGTCCGGTGTTGGGCAGCCACACGTATGCCAGCCGGCCCCCGCTCATCTCGTCGACGCGGGCCTGGTTCTCCGCCACCCACGCCCAGCGGCGCAGGATGCCCTCGTTGGCGACGGGCTCCACGATGATGTCGCGCGTCTCATCCATGGAGGGAGCGGGTCCAACCGTCATGGTGATGGTGCGCCCGGCGGTGCCCTCCAGCAGCTCGAAGGGGTTGGTGGGCGCCCGCAGTTCGGCACCGTCCACCGCCAGCAGGTAGTCGCCCTCCGACACGTCCATGCCGGGGATGGACAACGGCCCCGCCGTCCCGGGCGTCCAGTCCCCGCCGTCGTAGATGCGCGTGATGCGGTAGAAGCCGCCGTCCTCCTCGAGGTCCGCGCCCAGCAGGCCGGTGCGCGGGTTGTCGAGATCGGGATAGTCGCCCCCGCGCACATACGAGTGTCCCACCGCGATCTCGCCCGAGAGCATGTCCAGCAGGTGGTTGAAGTCCGAGCGGTGGCGCACGTCCGGGAGCCACGCCGAATACCAGTCCCAAACATCGTCCCACGGCGCCCCGTGCTGGTTGTCGACGTAGAGGAAGTCGCGCATGAAGCGCCAGCCGTCGCGGAGCATCTGCGCGTACTCCGCGGTGGGTTCGACCCGCACCCGCATCCCGCCGAGGTCGAGGCGGCCGTCGTTTCCGCCGGGAGCGCGGGCGGTTCCCACCACCCGCCAGTTGGGACCGGCCCGGAAGAGCAGGTGCTCGCGGTCGTGGGACACCGTGACAGCCGTCGCCTGCTCGACGAAGTCCTCCGCCTCCCGGTCGTCGACGGAGTACTTGAGCAGCTCCCCGCCCCCGAAACCTCCGCCTTCCATCACGAACACGGTCCCCTCGGGTCCGGGCGCGAGTCCCGCGTAGTCTTCCAGGGGCAGTCCGGGCGCGTCGATGATCCGTTGGGCAATGCCCTCGAAATCGATCGAGACCGCGGCGGGCCCGTCCTGGCCGGAACGGGACGCGTCGTCCTCTTCGCCCTCCTCATCATCCTCCGCCTCCTCATCGCTCCGCGGCAGGAAGGGCGAGGGCTCGTCCTCGTCCAGCAGCGCCAGGTACAGAGCGCGCGTGACCGGCCGGTCGTAGGAGGTCATGTCCAGCCAGCCGGTGTTCAGACCGTAGTCCGTCGAGGCCAGGAAGTAGAGGTACTTCCCGGACTCGTCCCACACCGGGGTGATCGCGTCGGACATGCCGTCGGTGAGCTGGTGCGTCTCACCAGCCTCGGTGTCGTGCACGAAGATGGCGCGCAACTGGTTGTCGAGCCGGCGCGCGTAGGCGATCCAGCGCGAATCGGGCGACCACACCGGGTTCATGGTGCGCTGCGGGTGCGCGAAGCGGTCGGTGTCGACGTGTTCCACCTCGCCCGAATCCACGTCCAGCACCAGAACGCGGTAGTGGGTGTCGGTGAAGGCCAGCTTGTTCCCGTCGGGCGACCACTCGGGCCGGAAGTAGAAGGACGGCTCGGCGATCCGGATGCGGCGCGGGTTCGCCCCGTCCTGGTCGGCGATCACGAGCGCGTACTCGTCGGCCGCGTCGTTGAACCAGGCGATTTGCGACCCGTCGGGGGACCACGCCGGATGCCGGTCAGCCACTCCCGGGGTGCGGGTGAGGTTGCGCCACGAGCCCTCCTCCGCGGGCACGCTGAAGATCTCGCCGCGCCACTCGAAGAGCGCCCGCTTGCCGGTCGGGGAGAGGCGGGCGTCGCGCATCTGCGCGGACGGAACCTGCTCCCAGCGCGCCCGCGACCAGTTCATGTCGCCAGCCACCTGAATCTCGAGCCCGCGCGTGCGCCCGGACGCGGGCTCCAGTTCGTGCAGATACCCCGCCTGCTCGTAGACCACCACGCCGTCCCCGGCCCCGAGCGATTTCACGTCGAAGTCGGCGTGCCGCGTCAGCTGGCGCTCCGCCCCCGTGCGCGGATCGTACGACCACACGTTGCTGGCCCAGTCCCGCTCGGACAGGTAGTACACCACGCCGTCCATCCACACCGGGTCCATGTGCCGCTCGCCTTCCCACGAGGGCGTGGTGCGCTCCCAGTCGGCGGTCGAGACGATGCCGATCGGCTGCGCCTGCCCACCCCGGTAGTTGCGCCACTCCGGGTCCCATTGGCCGATCTCCTGGTAGGCGATGTATTCCCCGTCGCCCGACATCCCGCCCAGGTACGCCTGCGGGAGCGCGAGCGGCGCCGGCAGCCCGCCCGCCGGCGGCACCGTGTAGAACTTCCAGAGCTGTGTGGGCACCGCGTCCCGGCCGGACTGGAAGAGGATCTCGCCGTCCGGCGTCCACCCCTGCACCACGTCCGCCGCCGGATGCCAGGTGAGCCTCCGCGGCTGGCCGCCCGTGGCGGGCATCAGGTAGACGTCGGTGTTGCCCCCGTACTGTCCCGAAAAGGCGATCCACTGCCCGTCCGCGCTGAACGCCGGATCGGTCTCCGCGCCCTCGGAACTGGTGAGCCGCATGGCGTCGCCCCCGTCGCGGCCCGTGATCCACAGGTCGTTGGCGTGCACGAAGACGATATGGGTCGGGCTCACGTCGGGTTGGCGCAGGAAGCGGGTGCCCTGGGCCTGGGCGATGGCGGGGATGCCGGCGACGGCGAGGGTGGTCAACCACGCCAGCGCGTGGACGGGGGCGGGACGGCGCAGGGACCGGGAGAGAGCGGAACGCGACATCGGCTTGGACTCCGTGGGGCGGGACGCGTGAAGGCGATGCTTCGGAAGCTGACGCTCGCGGGCGGAGGCGCAAGGAGGACGGGCGCCGATGCGCCGGGGACTCGTCCGTTTCGTCCCGGCACAAAGTGCCGTCGAGTGGCGGCAGGCCCGCGCTTGCTCGCACGGCACTCCCGCCGTAGGCTGGCTTACAGGATTACCCGCTTCTCAATCCACCCTTCGGAGGGAACCCGAGATGGCATCGAACAGCCGCTCCCGCATCTCTCGCCGCACCTGGATCGCCGCGACTTCCGGGGCCGTGGCCGCGGGCCTGATCAAGACGAAGGCCGACGCCGTCAAGCTGGTGGCGCAGGAGGCCCCGACGGCGCCCGACGACCCCACCAGGGTCCCGGGCCGCTTCACTTCCGAGGTGGGCGTGCGCGCGCCCGAGGAGCGGCCGCGGCGCCTCACCCGCTCGCAGACGCTCTCCAGCTCGTCGCGCACGCCGCTGCAGGAGCTGCAGGGCACCATCACGCCTGCCGACCTGCACTTCGAGCGCCATCACGCCGGCATTCCCGACATCCGCGCGGGCCGTCACGAGCTGCTGGTGCACGGGATGGTCGAGCGCCCGATGGTCTTCTCGATGGCGGACCTCAAGCGCTACCCGTCGGTGGCGCGCACCTACTTCCTCGAGTGCTCCGGAAACGGGGGCGGGGCGTACAATCGCGAGCGCATGCCGGTCGAGATCAGCCCCCAGGCCCTGGACGGGCTTCTCAGCACCAGCGAGTGGGTGGGCGTCCCGGTCAAGACCATCCTGAACGAGGTGGGGGCCGATCCGGCAGCGACCTGGATCCTCGCCGAGGGCGCCGACGCGGCGGTCATGTCGCGCAGCGTGCCCATGGAGAAGATCATGGACGACGCCCTCCTCGCCTACGGGCAGAACGGCGAGGCCATCCGTCCCGAGCAGGGCTACCCGCTGCGCCTGCTCCTGCCCGGCTGGGAGGGCAACGCCAGCGTCAAGTGGCTCCGCCGAATCGAGGTCACCGACCGCCCGACCATGACCCGCGACGAGACCTCCCGCTACACCGACCCGCTCAAGGGCGGCCTTTCCCGCCAGTTCAGCTTCTTCATGGACGCCAAGTCCACCATCACCTTCCCCGCGTATCCCTACACGCTGCCGGACCCGGGATGGTGGGAGATCCAGGGGCTCGCGTGGACGGGACGCGGTCGTATTACACGCGTCGACATCAGCACCGACGGCGGCCGGAGCTGGAGCGAGGCCGAGCTTCAGGAGCCCATCCTGCCCAAGTCGACGGTCCGCTTCCGCCACCTCTGGAACTGGGACGGCAGCGAAAGCCTGCTGATCAGCCGCGCGGTCGACGAGACCGGCTACGTGCAGCCCACGGTGCAGCAACTGTGGGAGGCGCGCGGCGAGCGCACGGCGTACCACAACAACCAGCAGAGGGTCTGGAAGGTCGGGTCGGACGGCGCCGTCACCTTCGGCCTGGGAGACCTGGTATGAGGCGGCTCGGGCTGGCAACGATGGTCCTGGCCGTCGGCTGCGCGCCCGGCGGATCCTCGTCCGCCGCGGGATCCGCGGACGGCGCCGAGCCCCCGGAGCTCTTCGGCTTCGGGAGCGCGGCCTCGGCCGAGCGCATCGCCATGTGGGACATCGACGTGAGGCCCGACGGGGAGGGGCTGCCTCCCGGAAGCGGCACCGTCGCAGAGGGCGAACAGATCTACCTCATGCAATGCATCGCCTGCCACGGTCCCACCGGCACCGAGGGGCCCAACGATGTTCTGGTGACCCGCGAGCCCTGGGAGGAGTGGCCGGCCGGCCGCACCGTCGGCGGCTACTGGCCCTACGCCACGACCCTCTACGACTACATCGTGAAGGCGATGCCGCAGCTCACCCCCGGCACCATGACCGCGGACGAGACCTACGCGGTGATCGCGTACATCCTCTACCTGAACGACCTCGTGCCCGAGGACGCGGTGATGAACGCCGAGACCCTGCCGGCCATCGAGATGCCGTATCGGGACCGCTTCGTACCCGATGACCGGACGGGGGGCAGCGTTATCCGGTAGCAGGAGCGCCCGCCGGACTTCGCGGCGCAGGCGGCACCTTCACGCGCCCGCCGCGGGCACCAGCAGCTTGTCGCGCAACTGGCGGACGTCCTCGCGGATGTCCTGGATGTCGAGCCTGAGGGCGTCGATGTCGTGGCGGACGTCCTCGCGCAAGACGCTCATGTCGCCGCGCATCTCCTCGCGCAGGTCGCTCATCTCGCCACGCATGTCGTCGCGCAGTACGCCCATTTCGCCGCGCAGGCGCGTTTCCATGCTCGCCATGTCGCCGCGCAGGCTGACGAACAGCGTGACCTGCAAACCCGTCAGCGTTACGCCGACGGCGAGAATGGCGATCAGTTCCTGGCTCAGCTTCATCGGCGGGCGGGCGGTGGGCGTCATCACGCGCCTCCTGCGGGCACCAGCAGCTTGTCACGCAGTTGGCGGACGTCCTCGCGGATGTCCTGGATGTCGATCCGGAGCGCGTCGATGTCGTGGCGGACGTCCTCCCGCAGGACATCCATCTCGTCGCGCACCACGCCGATCTCGCCGCGCAGGCGCGTTTCCATCCTCCCCATGTCGCCGCGCAAGTCGCTCATCTCGCCGCGCAGGCTGACGAACAGGGTGACCTGCAGACCCGTCAGCGTTACGCCGACGGCAAGAATGGCGATCAGTTCCTGGCTCCGCTTCATCGGCGGGCGGGCGGTGGTCGTCATCACGCGCCCCCGGCGGGTACCAGCAGCTTGTCGCGCAGTTGGCGGACGTCCTCACGGATGTCCTGGATGTCGAGCCTGAGGGCGTCGATGTCGTGGCGGACATCCTCCCGCAGGACGCTCATTTCGCCGCGCAAGACGCTCATCTCGCCGCGCATCTCTTCGCGCAACACGCTCATCTCGCCGCGCAGACGCGTTTCCATCGTCCCCATGTCGCCGCGCAATTCACTCATCTCGCCGCGCAGGCTGACGAACAAGGTGATCTGGAGCCCTGTCAGCGTTACGCCGACGGCAAGGATGGCGATCAGTTCCTGGCTCAGCTTCATGCGTTCTCCCGTTTCAGGTCACGGATGGAGTTACGCAGGTGCTCAGAACCTTGATCGCCGATCGAGAGAGCCAGCTCGATTCAATGCCTTGTGCGCGGCACCTCGCGTTCAATAGTGGCATCGTGGCTCGGGCGGCGCCATGGGAGGATGGGATGATGGGTGGCAGGGGATTCTCAGGGCGAGATGACGGCGGAATAGCCCGCAAGGTCCCTGAGGGAATAGTCGTCTCCCGCCACCTGCAACAGTTGTACCCGGTATTGGGCGAGGAGGGGGCGGTGGGGCACCCAGAACTCGAGAACCGGGCCTGAGGAGAGGGGCCCGGCGATGATGACCTGGGTCGGAGCGGCGGCACGGGAGCGGTAGAGTTCGTAATCCGCGGCGCGTAGGGAGTCGATGGCCGGGGCTGCGATGCCCAGGATGTCGATGGGCGCTTCGATGCTCAGATGGGCCCCGATGTCGCGGGCGTCCGGTGGCAGGGTCAGCGCTACTTCGAAGAAGCCGGGGTCGAGTTCCACGGAGTAGTCCTGCGCGGCGACAAAGCCGCCGACGTCGACCTCGATGCGGACCTGTCCCGGGCCGACGGTGCGCACCCACCCGTCGGGGTCGATGGTGGCGATGGCCGGGTCGCTGGTGGTCCAGGAGATGCGGGCCGGGGCGACGCGATGTCCGTTCGGGTCGTTGGCGACCGGGAGGGTCGCTTGCACCGAGTCGCCGAGGAGGAGGCGGGGGCCGCCCCAGTCGACCTCGACCACCGCGCCGCGCTGAGCGACGACAACGGAGGCGGAAGCCATGGCGTTTCCGCTCGCGGCGGCGACCTCGGCGCGCCCGTTGCCGACCGAGACGGCCGTACCGGTGGCGTCCACCGTGACGACCGACGGGTCGCTGGTCGACCAGGTGACGGGTGCGCCCGGCATGACCTGTCCGTTCTGGTCGAGGATGGTCGCCTGGAAGCGGGCCTGTTCCTGCAGCGCGACCAGGTTCACGGCGGCGGGGACCACCAGCGCGCTGGTCGCGACGGGCGGCTCCACCACGTCGTCCCCGCCACACCCCAGGGCGAGGGCGGCCGCGAGCAGGAGCGTAAGACGATATTGGGCTCGATATCGAAAACGTAAGCGTTTTGTAAGTCGATACGATTTTTGTAAGCACTTTCTCGATCGATACGGCTTTCGTCTTGCGCCCGTCGACCGGCGGGGGCGGCGTGCCCGGGCGGTCGAGGGGCGTGCCGGATGGGGGAGACACCCCGCCCCGCCGCGGCCGCAGCGGGCGACCCAGGAGAGCGCGTCGCCCAGGTCGAAGGTGCGGTCACGGTTTCCGAGGCGGTCGAGGGCGCGGGCCTGCACCTCGTCCAGGTCGTGTTCGCCGAACACGGCCGCTATGGCCGCCTCGACCGGCAGGTCCTCCCCGACCAGCAGGCTGTCGACCACCACGACCGACCGGGGGGTGGCGCCACCCTCCACCCGGATGCGGATCGTGTCCACGTATGTGCCCGGGCCGAGGTCGCCGGGGGTGCGGCGCACCACCACCCCGCCCCCCGCCACCCCGCGCGCCACGACCAGCTCGAGCCACGGCGACCCTCCGTGCGCGGCCGTCCAGGTGGCGGTGCGCGACCCGTACCCCCCCACCTCCACGACCAGGGTGTCCACCAGGGGCTGGGTGACCCCCGCGAGCGTCGCCGCCGCCCCGCCCCGCCCCGCGACCGTCACGGTGGTCGCGGGCGCCACCCGGAGCGAGTCCACGAGGGTGGCGGGGATCACGTACGGGCCGTCCCCCGCGACCCGGATGGTGTCCAGGTAAAGGCCGGCCGCGAGGCTGTCCACCCGCCGCGTCCACCGGATCCGACCCGGGCCCGTGCCGGTCGAGTCGACCAGCTCGAGCCACGCGGAAGCCCCATGGGTGGCGCGCCACGCCACCTGCGCGGGCGCGGGCCCGGCGACCGCCACCAGGGCGGAATCCGCCACCGCCCCGGTCGCGCCCACCGGCACCTCCGTGTAGCGGCCCGCCTGCGGGAACGCGAGCGTGTTCACCGCCCGCACCTCCAGCCGCACCGGCAGCACCGCCGACCCCGCGGCCGCGCCGGCCCGAAGCCCCGAGCCCGCCGGCGGCCCCCCCGGAAGCGCGGGCCCAACCGCCCCGGCCGCCCCGGCCACCACCACCGTCACCGTATCGACGTACTCCCCGGGTGCGAGGTCGCCGGGGTCGATGCGCCACCCGATCGAGTCGAGGGCGCCGCCCTGCGCGCGCGTCAGCTCGAGCCACCCGCCGTCCGGTGCGCGCGCTTCCCAGCGGGCATTCGGCCACCCGGTGCCGTAGATGCGCACCGGCGCGCCGCCCTCCACCGAGTCACCGCGTTGGGCGACAACAACGCGCCGCTCGCCCCGGGTCTCCGGCACCAGCGGCGCGGCCACCGGCAGGGCGAACGCGCCCCGGCCGTGGGTCGCGGCCACCATGACGCCCGCGGCCGGCTCCACCGCCAGGTCGAACACCGCGACCATCGGCAACCCCTCGCCCAGGCGGACCCAGCCCCCGCCGCCCATCGAAGAGAACACGCCCAGGTCCGTGCCGATGTAGATCCGGGACAGGTCGGACGGATCGAGCAGCACCGCGTTGACGGGATGGTCGGGCAGGTCGCCGGTGATGTCGCTCCAGGACGCGCCGTAGTCGCGGGTGACGAAGACGTGGCCCGTGCCGAAGCCCGAGAACACCGCGTACGCGGTCGCGGGATCGTGCGGATGCACCGCGATGTCGCTCACGTAGCGCATCGGCAGCGGCCCCGAGACCGGGCGCCAGGTTGCGCCCCCGTCGCGGGTCACCACGATGTCCGATTCGGACGTCCCGAAATAGACCACGCGCGCGTCGGAGCGGCTGGGGGCGATGGCCGAGATCGTGCCGCCGGGGGCCCCCGCGATCGGCTCCCAGAGCTCGCCCCCGTCGACCGTCCGGTACAGCAGCTCGGTCCCGAAATAGAGGAGGTCCGGGTCGAAGGGATCCATCACCAGCGGGGGGATGAAGAGCGCATCGTCGCCGAGGTCGATGCCGCGGCCGCGGTAGCGGAACAGCCCGCCGTTGTCGGAGCGCCTCGGCCCCCCGGTCCCGCCCCGCCACTGGGTCTCGGCCCACCTGCGGTCGAAGCGCGGGTCGAGCGCGGTGAAGCCGCCGTCCCCGCCCATCACCTGCGGCCAGGAGAGGTCGCCGTCCCCCTCGACGGTCCCGTTGTCCTGGGTGCCCCCCAGGACCGAGATCGCATCCGCGCGCGGATGAATGGAGACGCCGGCGTAGAACTGGGTCAGGGAGAGGTTGGTGTTGAGGCTCTCCCAGGTGTCGCCCCGGTCCGGGCTCCGGTAGACGCCGCCGTCGTTGCCCACCAGCAGCATGTCCGGCGCGCGCGCATCGACGGTGAGGACGTGCTGGTCGACGTGGATGTCCACGCGGCCGAGGGTCGAGAAGGTGTCGCCGCCGCTGTCGGAGCGGTACAGCAGCACGCCGCCGAAGTACACCACGTCGGGGTCGGTGGGATGCACCGCCAGCGACTGGTTGTACCAGCACTGCCCGCAGCGCAGCCCCACGGCGGGCTTGCGCGTCCACGACTCGCCGCCGTCGTCGCTGCGCGCGATGATCGCGGCCTCGCTCTCTCCGGCCGAGAAGTAGAGGATGTCCGGGTTCGAGCGCGACTGCGCGAGCTGCGCGCGCCAAGGCAGCACGCCGAGCTCCGGATCGATCTCGTGCCAGCTCCACCCGGCGTCGTTGGACCGGTGGAGGGTGGCGTTGCCCTTCTTCTCCTCTCCCTCGGCCACCGCCGCGAACATCGTCTCGCGGTCGCCGGCATGCACCAGCAGGTCGGTGACCACGCCGTCGAGCACCAGCGTCCAGCCCGCCCCCGAATCGGTCGAGATGAAGAGCCCGCCCTCGGTCGCGGCATAAACCATGGTGGCGTCCAGCGTCCCGGCGGTCGCCGAGTCGACCACGATGCGCGAGATGGTGGTCCCGCCCATGGGGCCGGTGAACACGCCCTCGCCCAGCCGTGTCCAGCTCTCGCCCCCGTCCGCGGAGCGCAGAATCCCGCAGCCGTAGTAGCTGTCGGCGGAGAAGTGTTGCTCCCCCGTGCCCGCGTAGACGATGTCCGGGTCGACCGGGTCGAGCGCGAGGGCGCCCATCGCCAGCGAGCACTCCTGGTCGGTGAGGGGGCGCCAAGCGGCGCCGGCGTTCTCCGTGCGCCACACCCCACCCTGCGCCCCGCCCGCGAGGATCACGTCCGCGTTCGCGGGATGGAGCACTACCGCCGATACCCGTCCCGTGGAGATGGCGTAGGACTCGATGATCTCGGGCCCGAGCGGCGCCCAGGCGTCGGAGGCCCCCAGGCGCGCGGCGGCCGCGCCGGGCGGGAGACGAAGCACGGCCCGCCGGAGGACGCTCTCACGGGCAACCTGAAGCCGGGCGCCCCATCCGGGCACCCCGGGCGACCGGCGCTGCTCGAGGAAGAAATCCCAGCGTCCGGCGGGATCGTCCTGTTGGGCGGAGGCCGGCGTTGCCCAGGCCAGGAGCGCGAGAACGGGAAGGGCGCGGAGCCGCCTCACCCGTGTCGGAAAGCCGCCCGTCCCCGGAGTGCGCGCGCGGGGCCGGTCACGGCGAACACGTCATCCGCTCCGGCGGGCGCGCCCGGCACCGCTCGGCGATGATCATGCCCATGGCGTTGCCCCCGCAGACGCTTTCCTGCGCGGCCCTTGCTGCGGCTCCGGCATCGGGGCCGGCGCCCATGCGGCACACCTCCTCCCCGTCGAAGACCAGGCAGACCTCGCAGGTGACGGTGGCCGGGGCCATCGACGAATACATGACGTATCCGAGGAAGATGAGGACGGCCGCCGCGATGCCCATCGGTACGAGACGCTTCATCAAGCCCGCTCCTTCGCTCTAGGGGACCGGCGTGGCCCGCCAGAAGTCGATCCCGCCGGGCTGGTAGCGCAGCGCGACGCTCGCCACCCGCTCGAGCGCCGACAGGTCGAAGACGTCGAGCGTTCCCGGCGTGGCGCCGATGGCCTCGTTGGAGACGAAGGCGTAGCGTCCGTCCGGGCTCGTCACCACGCCGTGGGTGATGGACTGGGTGGTCGCGAGCCGGGCGAGCTCCTCGCCCGATTCGAGCGAGATCACGGCGACGGCCTGCTCGCCCTTCAGGGTCGCCAGCAGCAGCGAGCCGTCCGCGGTGACGTCCAGGTTGTACGGGGCCGCTCCCGTCGGGAACCGCCGCCGCACGGTCCAGTCCTCCGCGTCGATCTCGAGGACCTCGTCGTTGCGGTTGCACGCCACGTAGACCACCCGGTCCGCGAGCGCGCCCGCGCCGGGTTCGGCCCAGGTGGGCGAACACACGGCGTCCGTCATCTCCGCCATGCGCCCCATGCTGGTGTCGTCGCGCATGGAGGCCTCGTCTCCGCTCATGACCATCACGTGCCCGCCCATCCCCTGGTCGCGGGCGTCCAGCGGGCCCTCGCGGCCCGGGGCCAGCGAGAAGCGCCGGCTGACCTCCAGGGTGGTCAGGTCGAACTCGACCAGCTGGTCGGAGTGCATGCACGCCGAGTACTGGCGCCCGCCCGAGGCGCTCACCCGGCTACCGTGGGGCATGAGGCAGGTGGTGACGCGCGAGAGCTGGGTCATGGTGGGGGTGTAGACCACCGACAGGTCCGAGGGCACCATGTCGCCGTGCAGGTTGAAGTTGGCCACCACCAGGAACTGGCCGTTGGGGGTGATGCCCATGGTGGCCGGGAAGAGCCCCGCCTCCGCCCGCGCGACCAGGGTGTCGGCCCCGGTCGCGAACTTCCACACGTACCCGTAGGGCGTCCCGTGGGCGATGGTGAGGTACCAGAAGGCGCCGTCCGGCGAGACCGTGAGCCCGTGCGCCCCGTCGTTGTCCGCCGGCATGATCCCGACCGGGATCTCCTTCTCCACCTCCGCGCCGGCACCGGGCCGGAACACCACCCGGCTCACGATGTCGGACGACTCGTTGGCCACGTAGAGCCGGTACTCGACGCCCTGCGGAAAGCCTTCCTGTGCGGCGGCCTGCGGACCGGTATGCACGAAGGCGGCAGCCACCGCCATACACGCGAACGCTGCGCGGCGGAGATTGTCCATGGGCCTAACCTGGATCGTCACCGAGCCGACCACGGATGTAGCGATCAGCCGCGCACCCGCGCCGGCAATTCGTACGGCTGCCAGCGTCCCGGGGTGACGGGCACGTAGATCATCGGAATCGGGTCCGCGCCGGCCGCGGCGGACTCCGCGAAGAGCGGTACGCCCAGCCACTCGCCGACCCGCGTGATCGTGGTGCAGTTCGGGCTGATCTGTTCGCCCACCTTCTCGTACGGGTAGTCCCCGTGCTCGATCTCGCTGTCGTTGTTGAACCACTCGGCGTCCGCTGCGTAGACGCCGCCCAGCGCATCCAGGGCAATCACTTCCGCGCCTTCGGGCGTGGCCATCACCGTGCCGTTCTCACCTGTCGCGAGGCACAGGGTCCGCTCCGCGCTGAGTTCGAGCGGGACCTCGGTGGTGCGCTCGATGACGACCGTATCCGGCGGCGGAGCCGGGAGCTGGATCGGCTCCGGACGCGGCATCAGGTCGGGCCTGCACAGCAGGCCGCCGCCGTTCGGACAGAGCGCCAGCGAAGCCATCACCCCGAAGCGGGAGCTGCGGTATATGGTGGAGTTCTCGACGTGCTGAATTCCGAGCACATAGGCGCCGGCCCGAATCCCGCCGACATCCAGCTGCAGCCCGGTGTTGACGTCCCATCCGTCGTATTCGCCCATGAGGTTCAGGAGCACCCCCTGGGAGAGCTGGACGTGCAGCGCGGTGGCCGCGAGCCAGCCGTGGGAATAGCGCCTCCCGTACCAGCCGAGATCGCTTCCGCTCCCGCCGAACATCCCCGTTCCGTACCCCAGCCCGAAGGTCAGGTCGTGCTCCGGAAGGGCGTCGCTGTCCAGGCCGGCGAGCTGGAAGGTCGCCATCGCATAGGGAGAGAACGAGGTCGACATGTCGTCCACCAGACCTCCCTCGTATTGGTCGTAGAACCGGATGTCGGGGAATCCGAGGCGGGGAGGAATGTGGTCGCGCCCATCTCCGAAGGAAGGTCCGCTCACAAAGCGCGTCCCCACCGCCAGCCCGAACCCGGACGACTCGGGTTTCACCAGTGCGACCCGGCCGAATGCGCCGACCATGTTCCCGCCGTTCTCGGCATCGGCGAAGTTCTGGAAGGAGGCGCCGAGTTCGACGCGGTCGAAGAGGCCGATCGCAACCGACGCGTCCTGCAGCCACTGGCTCCACTCGCCCGAGAGACGACCCTTTTCGATCCCTCTTTGGGAGATGAACACGCGCTCGTCCACGCTGATCCCGAACCCCGAATAGGTGCCCGTGATCGCGAGATGCGGGAGCGTCGAGGCGGCCGGAACGTTGAAGAATCCGGAACCGTACCGCAGCGTGCTGCCCATCTTGGTGCTCTGAGCGTCGAGCGGCTGAACCTGAGCAGCCGCGGCCAGCGCCACGAGGAGCAGAGCCATCCAACGCTCCCGATTGTCACGTCCTCTCATCCCGTCACTCCCTGGGCTTGTCCATGCGCGCCGGAGCCGTGTCAGACCCCCTTCCTGATCACACACCGGGCGCAAGCAGCAAAGTTGTGAAAAAATAGCCTCCGTCAGTTCCGAAAGCCAGCCAAATCCTGTCCACACGGAGCCCGACGCGGCACCTGCCGTGCCCGGCCCGGCACCAGCGAGAATCGTCGTCGTCCACGATGGGTTGACCCATCCGGATACCGTGGTTTTCCTTGATGGACGGACCCGCTCGAGGCGGGCATCCGCATATGGAGGCGAAGGAGCGCAGGGTAGACGATGAAGGACAGTTTCGCGATTCAGGAACTCGGTGTCGCGTTGGCGAAGCTTGAGCGTCGTGTTGACGCCGGGTTCGATCAACTGAACGGACGGATCTCCGCAATGGAATCGAAGCTCGCCACGCGGATCGACGACGTGGAGGCACACGCGGACAAACGGGGCGTCGAGTTCGTGAGCAGGGTCGACACGGTGTCGGCCAAGTTCAGGCGGGTTCGATACTCGCTCGACGGGCTGGAGGAGCGCATCGACCAGAGGGTCGAGGGATTGGACACCGAAGTCCGGAAACAGCTCAGCGTTCTCCAGGCCGCGGTCGACGCGATCGGCGCGCACTTCGTCAGTTCCAAGTAGCCGGGGACCTGTAATCCCGTTATTTGAAGTGCGTCAGATATTATAACGCATTATAATTCGTTATATATTCGACCTTTCAGGCGAGTCGGGATCGTGCTCACCTGCCCCATCGCCAGGTCGAACGGACGATGTCCTGGCCACGCAGAGCCGTTAATCGGCAGCGTCGGGGAGGCATCCTGCGTGGCTCGGGGCGGGTAATCCATCCTGGTGCCGGTTGACAAGGGCGCGTCCGTCCCCGAGAAGTGAAGGTCCCAAGACGTGATAACGGACGGGATACCAGGATGCGACCGAACAGGCTCAGCGCGAGTTTCGTCAAGACGGTCCGGCGGCCGGGCCGATACGGGGACGGACGGGGAGGCTACGGGCTGTCGCTGCTTGTCAAGCCCACAGCGAACGGACGGACGAGCAGGACGTGGGCGCAGCGCCTCTACATCAACGGCAGGGCCGTGAACCTGGGTCTGGGGGCGTATCCGTTGGTGACGTTGAAGGAGGCGAGAGACAAGGCGCTCGAGAATCGGCGAGCGCTGGCGCGGGGGATGGACCCCCGGAGCGGCGGCATACCGACGTTCGCGCGTGCCGCCGAGAAGGTGATCGCGATCCACAGGGCGAACTGGAAAGCGGGCGGCGACACCGAGGAGCAGTGGAGGAGCAGCCTGCGCACCTACGTCTACCCGAAGATCGGAGACAAGAGGGTGAACAAGATCACGTCGACGGACGTGATGGCCGTCCTGCTGCCGATCTGGAACGAGAAGCGGGTGACGGCGACGCGGGTGCGCCACAGGATATCGGCGGTGATGAGGTGGGCCGTCGCGAAGGAGTACCGGGAGGGGAATCCGGCCGGCGACGCCGTCGGGGCCGCACTTCCCAAGATCGGGTTTCGAAAGGTCCACCACCGCGCACTGCCGCACGCCCAGGTTGCGCAGGCGCTGGCCAGAGTGCGTGCGAGCACGTCACGGCCCCTGACGAAACTGGCATTCGAGTTTCTCGTTCTGACCGCGGCCAGATCAGGCGAGGCCCGGGGTGCGAGGTGGGCCGACATCGACGCCGGGGCCGCCATATGGACCGTGCCCGGCGAACGCATGAAGACGGGACGCGAGCATCGGGTGCCGTTGTCTTCACGTGCTCTCGAAGTCCTCGCCCAGGCGCGCCGTCGATGCAACGGATCGGACCTGGCGTTCCCCTCCCGGACCGGCCGCAAGCTGACCGGCAACACACTCTCCCTGCTCTGTCGACGCCTGGAACTCGCAGCCGTTCCGCACGGCTTCCGTTCCTCGTTCCGCGACTGGTGCGCCGAGCACGGCGTGTCCCGCGAGGTCGCCGAATCCGCGCTCGCGCATGCGGTCAAAGGCGTCGAGGGCGCATATCTGCGATCCGACCTCTTCGAGCGCCGGCGAAAGGTAATGGAAGCATGGGGCGACTACGTGCGGTGACCGTGCATCGCTTTCGTCGCGCATAACCACAGTGATAGTGACCCTGCTCATGTATTCGTATCACATTGTAATATTGTAATTTACGAATAGCAGGTGCCGGTGAATACAATCCGGTCTTCTGCGGTAGTTGGCTCGGTGATTGCGGCCGACGCGATGATGAGCGGCGGCGACGGCCAGCCCGAAACGCTGGCAGGCGTGACGGTCACGCTCGATGGCGAGCACGCCATGGGCGAGACCATGGAGACCGGCATGGACGGCGGTTTCGCCTTCACCGGGCTCCGCGCGGGCACCTACACGGTCACCATCAGTGACTTCCCTGAGGACGTTTCCTTCGAGACGGTGAGCATCGAGGTCCCGGTCGACGTGGGCGAGGTCGGCAACGCCGACTTCACGGGCCACTTCATCCGCACCTCCGCGGTCGAGGGCCAGGTGGTCATCGAGGGCGAGGGCCTTGCCGGGGTGACGGTCACCCTGAGCGGCGGACCCGCCGACGAGAGCTACACGGCGATGACCGACGCCGACGGCATGTACCGGTTCGAGGACCTGCGCCCCGGCGACTACACAGTCTCGATCTCGGACTTCGATGTCCGGGACTACGAGTTCGCGGCCACGTCGCAGGACGTGAGCGTGGATCTCGACGAGACGGGAACGGTGTCGTTCACGGGCGTCCTGCTTCGCACCTCCGGCATCAGCGGCCGGGTGAGCGTCGCGGGCATGGGTCTCGATGGCATCGCGGTCACGCTTTCGGGCGCAGCCGACGACAGCACGATGACCGCCGACGGTGGCCAGTACTCCTTCGCGGGTCTGGCGGCGGGCGACTACACGGTCACGATCGCGGTCGAGAGCGACGCCTACGTGTTCGACTCGATGAGCGAGGACAGGACGGTCGGCGACGACGATTCACAGATCGTGAACTTCGAGGGCGCGCACGCCACGACGGCGAGCATCTCGGCGATGCTGTTCATCGACGAGGGGGCCGCCGGCAGGAACGACATGCACGACGAAGGCGAGACCGCCTTCCCGTCGGCTGCCATGCTGGAGGCGCTGCAGGCGGGGGGAGTGGCGCTGCCGCCGCTGCTGCCGGTACCGGTGACCCTGGTGGGCCCGGAAGTCAATCAGATGACGTCGGGCGCGCTGAACGTCGCGACCGGCCAGGTCGTGTTCTCGGGGCTGCGCGCGGGCAGCTACCATCTGCAGGTTGGATCGCTCGGCGCGTTGCTGGCCGGGCTACCGCCCCAGGTGGCTGCGGTACTGCAGGACTACGAGTATGGCGGCCCCTCGGAGGGCTACGCGATCGACGTCGATGTCGGCGAGATGGCGACGCAAGGCGTCCCGGTCGACATCACGCACACGACGGTTCACTTCGGCGTCACGCTGAAGTCGGGTGACACCCGCGGCATGCCGGTTCCCGGCGCCACGGTCACGCTCTCCACGGGCCACAGCGGCATGACCGGCGAGGCCGGTGAGCCGGCGATGATCCGGTTCGCGCGTGCCGGCACCAGCGACAACATGGTCAGCGCGGGGGTCGAGGTTGAGGGCCTCCACGTCGCCGAGGGCATGTCGCCGGTCGTGTGGGATCCGACGAGCCCGTACACGCAGGGAGCGAACGCCAACGACATCCTCAACCTGAACGTCGCGGTGAGCATCAGCGGCGCGACGGTCGAGACCGAATACGGTGGCGGAACGGCACTCGCCGGCTGGGCCATCAACGTCATGTCCGGCGAAGATGCGGTCGAAGGCGCACCGGAGGACCTGGACGACGAGGGCAATGCGTCGTTCGAGGCGGCCGTCGAAGCCGACGACCTGCCGGTCAGCTACTCCTTCTCGGTCGCCGCGGAGCAGAACGACTCGCTGGACGGCGGCGAGACGATCAGTGCGGACACGGTCGACTACGCGCACACCGGACTCACGCTGGGCGGCGAAGAGGTCGCGCTCGAGGTGAGCTACGCGACCCAGACGATCATGGTCTACGTGCACCACGAGCGCGACCAGGTCGAGGGCTACACCGGTGGTGTGCTGGGCGGCGACCGGAGGACGTCAGAATCGGTCGATGTCGGGATCCGCTACGTCTCGGGCAGCCGCTCCCACGCGTTCACGAAGGAGATGTGGGACGCGGGCAAGAACACCGATGAGGAGAAAGGCGTTTGGACCTTCACCGGGGTGCCCGCCGACAAGGACGTTCTCGTCGTCGCGAGTGTGGCCGCGGATGCGAACGTCGTCATTCACGGCTCCGACCAGCTTGCCACATTCGAGGATTTCGAGGACAACGGCGTGACCGGCAGCGCGTTCGGCGCGCTGGGCGGCTTCCACCACACCGTGGAGCTCTGCCCGCTGCAGGCCTCCGCGCCCGCCGGCCAGGACTTTGACGAGTGCGCTTCGTTCGCCTTCGTCAACACCTACGCGGTTTCCGGATGGGTGTGGAAGAACGGGGTCGAGAGGGACGACGACGACGGCTTCGATCTATCCCTGATCGACGATGAGGAGCCGGTGGCGGTCGAGGACATCGAGGTCAGCATGACCGCGGTCGAGGGGAAGAACCTCGCGGGCGAGGATGAGTCCCACAACTCGACCAACGAAGACGGCGATGCCACCATACCGTTCGACTTCGGGGACATGGCCGACGGCGTCTACGCGCTCAGTGTTCCGGACGGCTGGATGGCGACGGCCGTTGAGGAGCCCGGAGGGGACGGCGACAAGCTGCCCAAGGAATTCCTGCTCGAAGACAAGGTCGACGGCGACGGCGCCCTCAACATCGACGTGACGCCGGCGACGGGCGTCCTCTACGGACGCATCACCGATGACGGCACCGACCAGCCCGCCAAGGGCGTGACCGTCACCGTGAACGGCACGGCGTCGGACGTCACCGATGAATTCGGCCGCTACATCGTGGAGGGCTTCGACAAGCGGAAGCCACCGGCCAAGAAGGCCATTGTCGTTTCGCTCTCCGGAGCGGGATACGTTGCGGCGACGGACTCCATCACCAAGTTCACGGCGAACATGCCGATGGAGAACGACCTCAAGATCGAGAGCCTCGGCGAAGTCGCGACAGTCAGCGGCACCGTCACGAGGTCCAACGGCGATCCGGTTGCGGGCGTGTCGATCCTGGTGAACGGCAAGGCCCCGCTCAACGCAACGGGTAAGCCGAAGGCGCTCAAGACGGGAGACGACGGCTCCTACTCGGCGCTGGTGAACGCTGGCGACGTCATCGTGAAGCCGTCGGCGCCCAAGATGGCTGTGTCGTTCATACCCGCCTCACACGCGTTCTCGATCATTGTCGGGCAGGAGTTCGACGGAATCGACTTCGTCGCCTACGACCACGCCACGATAACGGGCAGGGTGCTCGACCCCGACGGCGGCCCCGTGCAGCACGTCAAGGTCACGGCGACGGCGGCCGGCGCAGCCGCGGACGCTGATCCCACGGCTTCCTACACCACCCGCAGCACGGGAGCTTTCTCGCTCAGCGTGCCCTTCGGCGCGTACACGATCGCCGGTGATGGACAGGACGGCAGTTACACCTTCAAGTACCCGAGTGACAACCAGACGGTGAACGTCGCTCCGGGCCAGAGGGTTGCATTCGGCGACATCGAGGCGACCCTATCGGCCAGCGGCCGGCCTCCGAGGTTCACCAGCAGCAACAAGTTCAGCGTTGCGGAAGGAAAGCGGGTGATCGGCACGGTGGAGGCGGTGGACGACGACAGTGACGACGAGATAACCGGATACATCGTCGCCGGCGGTGATGACGCGGACAAGATCGGGATCACCTCCGCGGGCGTCTTGGAGTGGGCGGGCACTCTCCCGTCCCACGACGATGAAGTGGCGGCCAACAACAAGTACAAGGTGACCGTCACGGCAACGAGCGCCCCCAAGGCGACAGCGACCGGCACCACCACTCAGAAGACGGCTAACCAGAAGATCGAGGTCACCCTGACCGCAAGCGGTGACGCGGTCGTGACGATGGTTGTGACGCCGGACAAGATCTCCGAGTCCGGTGGAGTGAGCATGGTCAGCGCCGAGATCGATCGCGCGTTGGAAGCGCCCTTCACCGTGGAAGTGAACGTCACGGCCTCTGCCCACTACAAGGTCAGCGGGAGCAGTCTGTTCTTCGCCGCGGGCGCGAAGGCGAGCGTCGGAAGCGTATCGATCACAGCGGTCAACAACAACAGCCACAACGCCGATCGAAAGGTCACGGTGGACGGAACAACGACCACCGACGGCATAACGATCGAGTCCACCAAGCTCACGATCGAGGATGACGATGTCGGGCCGGGCCAAGTGGTGTTGAAGCTTGCTGGGGATCCGCCGCATCAGATAGACGAGTCTGACAACACTGCCGCCGATGCGCCGGCCGGCGTCACCGAGAACGAAATCACCTTGACTGCTGAAGTGGTCGGCGGGACACCGTTCTCCCAGGACGTCACGATTACCGTGGGCATAGCAGGCGATGACGATGCTTCGACCGCCGCCGCAGGCGACGCTGTGAATCTGAGTGGCTTGACGCTGACAATTCCGAGTGGGGAAAGGAGTTCCAGCGAAGCATCCACAGCGGCCGAGCAGTCAATTACGATCACAGCACAGAATGACGCTGATGCCACCAACGAGGCGGTTGTCGTGACGGGAACGGCTACGCTACCAGATGGTAGTGATGCCGGTACTGAACCTGATCCCGTGCCGGCCGCCAGTGCGCCCGACGATGTCGTTCTGGCCGTCATCGACGATGACGAGAATCCGACGGCACCGCGGAATCTTGCGACAGTCGCGGACGGCACCACAGCCAGCACCTACAACGCCACGTGGGATCCGCCGGCGAACTTGGGCAAGACCGACAGAGCTGCCAATGCAGCGACTGCCCTCACCTACCGGTACCGTTTCGAAAGGTCCGAAGTCAGAATCACCGACGCGCCGTGGGCCAACGGCACTACGGACGGCACTACGGGTGATGGGTCGGCGACCATCAACCTGCTGACCCTCTTCCCCACCGGAACGACGACGGCCAGCGAAGTTTGGCAGGGTCGCTCCTACACGGTGCAGGTTGAGATTTATGTCGCCGGGACTGGAGGCGAGGCCGATGCATCCGTCGAGGGCACTAGGGTGACAAGGGAGTTCACAGTTCCTCCGCCCAGCAGCTAACCTCAACCCGGGCTAGTTCCCGGCAGCAGTAGAGACGGCCCCCGCCCGGTTCGCCGGGCGGGGGCCAACTGTTCCAACCCAAGGCCGCCCGCGCTTCAGCAGCCTCCGAGGACTCCAGATCGAGAATGCCTGTCACGAGTCCAATGAGAACAGCCGTCAACCGCAATCTGCCAAGCGCGGCAGAGGGGCCGGTAACCCACCAGTAACCCCAATGAGTATTCCACTGCGTGTTTCACCCGACGTGGAGGCGGCACGATGATTCCGAGCAGGTTTGGTACACCCGCCAGCGCCCTCTTGGCCGCCGCAATGGCCTGTACGGCCGTGATTCCATCCATGGGCGCACATGCGCAGGCGGTTCCCCCCAGGATCACCATGACGCGGACATGGACCGGCACGGGTTCTCCGCAGGAGAGGTTCGGTCTCGACATCCGTTTCTCGCAAAGTGTGACCGGCTTCGCCAGCACCGAAATTCAGGTCTTCGGAGCGACACCGGATCACTCCTCCTTCATCGGCTCCGGCACGAGCTACTACGTCAGGATGCATACGCTGGCCAGCTATGAAGGCCCGGTGATCATCACCATCGACGCGAACGTCGCACACAACTCCACCGGCGTGGGAAACCTTGCCAAGACGTTCAGGTTCGACGTGGACAACAAGGCCCCCGAAGAATCCCACGCCGAGGTCGACGGCGGGGAACTCACCATCATCTTCAACGAGGACCTCGACGAAGACATCATTCCGCCAGCCGCCAACTTCGAGGTGGACGTCACCCGGGACGGCGTGCGCCACTCCGACGAGCGGGTGTCCCGGATCGAGATTGACGCGACGGAGGTGATCCTGACGCTGGCCCGCGCGGTCCGCTTTGGCGACATCGTCGAACTGTCCTATGACGACATCGGCACCCGCGCACTCCGGGACGAGGCCGGCAATCTCGCGCCCGGCTTCCCCTACTTGAGGGTGCGAAACGTCACCTCCGCGGGCGAGGCGCCCGGTCGGCCGCGTAACCTCACGGCGACTGCTCGCGGCTCCTCGGAGATCGAGCTGAGCTGGCGCGCCCCGCTGGATCCCGGCAGCAGCCCGATCACCGGATACCGGGTTGAGGTGTCGAGCAACGGTGGCGTCACATGGTCTACGCGGGCCGAGCGTACGGTGACCAGTTACCGGCACACGGGCCTCGCGCCGAACACGACGCGCCATTACAGGGTCTCCGCGATCAACTCCTACGATGTTGGGGGTCCCTCCAGCGTTGTCAGCGCCACGACGGAGGAGGAAGAGCGCGTCCCGGACGCGCCCACGCGACTTACGGCCACGGCCCGGGGAACGTCGGCCATCGAGCTGGACTGGGCGGCGCCATCGGCCGCCGGCACGGCCTCGGTGACCGGCTATCGGATCGAAGTGTCCCGCACCGGCAGAAGTCCCTGGACGGTGCTCGAGGCGGACACGGATTCCAGGGCTACCGCCTACACGCACCGGAATCTCAGCCCCGGGACGACCCGCCACTACCGTGTCCGGGCGATCAACAGCGTGGGCCTGAGCGCACCGTCGAACGTCGCGCACGCGACCACGGGCGCCACCAAACCCGGCGCCCCCAGGGGCCTCAGGGTGGCTCCGAGCGCCGTGGGCGGAAGCACGCGGCTCCTGCTCACCTGGACGCGCCCGGCCGAGGACGGCGGGAGTTCGATCACCGGCTACCGGATCGAGATGTCGCCGACCGGCGTAACGGGCTGGACGGTCGTAACCACCACCGGCGGCACGGCCACCAGCTACGTGCACACCGGTCTCGTCCCGGGCACCACCCGCTACTACCGCATCGCCGCGATCAACGCGGAGGGAAGGAGCGCATTCTCGAGCCCGGTCAAGGGCACCACCAACGCGGGGCCGCCCGGCCAGCCGCTGAACCTGAGCGCGCGCGGCGCTGGACCGACGAGCGTCACCCTCACCTGGGACGCGCCGTCCGGAGACGGGGGCACGCCCGTCACCGGCTACCGCGTCCGGGCGCGCGGGCCCGACGACAGGACGTGGATCATCATCCGTCCCAACACGGGTTCGACGGAGACGACCTTCACGCACACCGGCCTGCAGCCGGCGACCGCCTATCGGTACCAGGTCGCGGCGATCAACCGCGCGGGAGTCGGCGCGTGGTCGTTCGAGGCGGGGACGAACACGTACCCGGACGTGCCCTCCGCGCCGTTCAACCTGACGGCGAGCGCGGTCGGCACGTCGCGTATCGACCTGTCGTGGAGCGAGTCTCGGAACACCGGCGGCGCCTCGATCCTCGGCTACCGGATCGAGAAATCCGACGACGAGCGCAGGACCTGGCAGACCGTCCGCCGCAACACGAATTCGAAGGGGACGACGTTCTCCGACGTGAACCTCCAGCCCGCGACCACGCGGTACTACCGGGTTGCCGCGATCAACAGCGCGGGCACCGGACCGTACTCGAACTTCGCCCGTGCGACCACCGAGGCCACCGTGCCGGGCGCGCCCCGAAGTCTCGACGCGGAGGCCGACGGCACCTCGCGGATCGAGCTCTCCTGGCGTGCGCCCACGAGAGACGGCGGCGCGCGCATCACCGGCTACCGCATCGAGGTCTCCGAAGACGGGGGCACCCGCTGGGAGGACCTGGTGGCCAACTCGCGCAACACGCTCACGACCTACGTGCACACGGGGCTGGAGCCGGCCACCAGGCGCTACTACCGCGTCTCGGCGATCAACCGGATCGGCGTCGGCCGGGCGTCGCGGGTGGTGAGCGCCATTACCGACGCAACCGTGCCCGACGCCCCCACCGGGCTGGTGGCCACCGCGGTCGCGCCCACCCAGATCGACCTGTTCTGGCTTGCGCCCGCCTACGACGGCGGCGCCACCGTCACCGGCTACCTCATCGAGGTCTCCGAGAACGGCACCGCGTGGACCGACCTGGTGGCCAACACCGGGTCCAGGGCCACCGCCTTCTCACACACCGGGCTGCTGCCGGGCAGCAGGCGCCACTACCGCGTCTCGGCGATCAACCGGGTGGGTGCCGGCGCGGCGTCGGTGAGCGCTTCGGCCGAGACCGACGACCCAATCGGGCGCGCGGGGCGGCTGAACACGCGCGTGCTGCCGCATGTGGCGGCGGCGATGACCTCGAGCACTGTCTCGGCGATCGCCCGCCGCGTCGATGCGGTGGCCAGCGGCATGGGCATGGAGCGGCGCGTGGAAACGAACGGGCTCTCGTCGATGGCCGCGAGCCTGTCGACGCCGGGCGCGGGAGGTTTCGGCCTCGCCCAGGGCGACCAGGCCGGGCTGGCCGCGCTCTTCGGCGGCACCTCGTTCCAGATGCCGTTCGGGACGCCCGGCGCGCCGCAACAGTCCGCCACGGGCACGCAACTGGCGAGCTGGGCCGCGGGCGAGTACCACCACTTCGGCGAACCCGGCCAGAGCACCCTCGACTGGAAGGGCGACATGGTGAGCGCCCACGCCGGCATCGACGTGCGCGTGGGCCCGGACATCCTGGCGGGTGTCGCGGGCTCCTACTCGTCGGGAAGCTTCGACTTCACCGACAAGACCGGCGCCAGTCCGGTGAAGGGCACCTACGGCACGACCATGACCAGCGTGCATCCCTACATGGCCTGGTTCTCGGGCGGGGGCGGCACCTCGGTTTGGGGCTCGGCCGGGCTTGGCCGGGGCGACATCGAGGTCGACGACGAGCGCGAGGGACTGCGCACCAGCCCCGCGAGCCTGTTGACGGGGGCGGGGGGCGCCAGCTACCAGCTGCTCACGCGCGACGCGGGCGGCGTGCGCCTCAAGGCCGAGGGCTGGTACGGCGAAGTTACGGTCGACGGCAGCCAGCAGATCGAGGAAGTGACGCTCGAGATGCAGCGCGGCAAGCTCGCGCTGGAGCTGACTCAGGGCTTCAGCACCGGCAACGGGAACGAGATGGCGGTCGTGCTCGAGGGTGGGATGCGCTACGACGACGGCGACGGCGTGAACGGCACCAGCGCGGAAGTCGGCGGTGGGTTGCGTTACACGAACTCGGGGCTGGGACTGACCGCGGAGGGCCGCGGCCGGTTCGTCATCTCGGCGCGCGCCGGCTACGAGGAATGGGGCATTGGCGGCATGCTGATGTTCGACCCGGCCGACCGCGGCCAGGGGCTCTCGATCCGGGTGGCGCCATCGTATGGCGACCATCTGAGCGGGGTGAACCAACTCTGGGAGCGCGGGGTGACCGACGCGGTGGGCGGCCACGCCCTGGGCATGGGTCCCAACGTGGACGGCGAAGTGGCGTATGGCATCGCCAGCTTCCAGGGCACGCCGTACAGCGGCTTCTACTTGGGCCAGGCTGGCACGCGGGCCTTCAGCAGCGGCGTGCGCTACGAGGTCGGATCAGGCGTCGGATTGCGCCTCGAAGGAACGCGACGCGAGAGCACGCTCGGGGGGGCGCAGCACTCCGTCGGCGTCCGCGGAAGGTTGCGGTTCCGATGAAAGAGCGCCCTCGTCCGGTTTGCCGGGCGGGGGCGAGCTTGCGGAGCCCTGTGCTCGCGGTTATGTGATGGGCCAGATGGTGATGATCGTTATATAATCGCCTACTTGGATCTGAAAATGACCGCTCTGTCGCGATTCGGGGTCCGACGGGAAAGCTGCGGTTCCGGGTGGGCGGGGTTTCCCTTGCTCGCCGCCGCGCTCCTGGTTGGGTGTTCCGACGACGCGACGGCCCCGGATGCAGCGAATCACCGACCGGTCGTGTCGGCGGAGATACCGGGGCAATACCTCGTGGCCGGAGCCGCGTCCGCGGAGGTGGACCTGTCCCCGTACTTCAGCGATCCGGACGGGGACGGTCTCACCTTCGAGGCGGTCAGTTCCGATACGTCTGTAGTGGCCGCGGCCCTCGCGGACTCGTTATTGAGCCTTTCCGCCCGGGCCGACGGCGAGGCAACGGTGACCGTGACCGCCGTCGACCCGCAAGGAACGTCTGTCGCAACGACGTTGGCAGTTCGCGTGATGGCGGACGCCGACCGCGCGGCGCTCGTGGCTCTCTACGAAGCCACCGATGGCCCGAACTGGGTCAACAACGAGAACTGGCTGACCGACGCGCCATTGGGGGAGTGGTACGGGGTGTCAGTCAGCGGCACCGGCCGGGTCACCATTCTGGAGTTGTCCGGCGAGTGGAATGATGAGGAATGGGAGTGGGTGTCGCACGGCCTCGCGGGTCCGATTCCACCCCAACTCGCCAACCTTACCGAGTTGCAGACGTTGCTACTGTATCACAATCGGCTGACGGGGCCTATCCCCCCCGAACTCGGAACCCTGGCCAACCTGACAAGCCTTAACCTCGATAACAACGACCTGACGGGTGAGATTCCACCGGAACTCGGCAACCTCGCCAACCTGAGGCGCCTTCGACTCGATTACAACGACCTGACGGGGCCGGTCCCGTCCGAACTCGCAACCCTGGCCAACCTGACAAGCCTTGCTCTCAGCGGCAACGACCTGACGGGGCCGATCCCGCCCCAACTCGCAACCCTGGCCAAGCTGACACGGCTTGAACTCAATGACAACGACCTGACGGGGTCGATCCCGTCCGAACTCGGAACTCTGGCCAACCTGACAAGCCTTGGACTCGGTGGCAACGACTTGACGGGTGAGATCCCGCCGGAACTCGGCAACCTCTCCAACCTGGAACACCTTGATCTCGGTTACAATCCGTTGTTGACCGGCCCGATTCCGCCGGCGTTGGGTGGGCTCACCAGCCTGCGATACCTGTGGCTCTCCGGCACCCGACTACTGGACGGTGCGATCCCGCCCGAGTTCGGCAGCCTGACCAGCCTTTATCTCTCTGGGTCAGGTCTCGGGGGTCCATTGCCACCGGAGCTGGGGAACCTCTCGCAACTGAGGCGCCTCGTCCTCGCCTGGTCGGGTTTCACCGGTCCCATTCCCTCGGCACTGGGCAGCCTGGAGAACCTCGAACGACTGGACCTCGCGGGCAACTACCTCGGAGGCCCCATTCCGCCGGAGCTCGGCCAACTGTCCTCGCTGACAAGCCTCAGGCTGGGCTACAACGAGTTTCTCAGCGGCGAGATCCCCGGGTCGCTCGGCGATCTCACGAATCTGAACGAGTTGCGACTCGATCGGAATCTGCTGGAGGGACCGATTCCACTGGAACTCGGCAACCTGGAGCTGCTGCACACCCTGGAGCTGTTCCGGAATCAACTGACGGGTCCGATCCCGCCGGAGCTGGGCAATCTCGAGCTGCTGGAATCCCTGGGACTGTACGGTAACCAGTTGACCGGACCGGTCCCGGAGTCCTTCGCGGGCCTCGAGGCCCTCCGATCGCTCAAGATACACAACAACGCGGTGAGCGGCCCCCTGCCCGACGGCATGGGCGCGCTCGGCGAGCTTCAGGAGTTGTGGGTCGGCAACAACCCCGAGTTGACCGGGCCGCTTCCGGCCGATCTGGCCGAACTGGGGCAGTTGGAGAGCCTGAAGGCGGGCGGGACGGGGCTGTGCGTGCCCGACGACGAAGAGTTTCTCGAGTGGCTGGCGGGCGTTCCCTTTCACCGCATCGCACGCTGCGAGGGGGTTGCGGCATATCTCACGCAATCCGTGCAATCCCGGACCAACCCGGTTCCGCTGATCGCCGGGGAGCCCGCGCTGCTGCGTGCCTTTGTGGCGTCGCCGGATGCCGATGGAGACACGATGCCCGCCGCGCGAGCGACGTTCTATCTCGATGGTGCGCCGGCGCATGAAATCGAGATCGAGCCCGAGAGCGGGACGATCCCCGGCCGGATCGAGGAAAGCGAGGCGTCGCTCGAACGCTCGATAAACGCCGACGTGCCCGGCTGGCTGGTGCAGCGCGGGCTGGAGTTCGTGGTCGAGGTGGATCCGGACGGCGCGCTCGATCCGGCGCTCGGGGTAACCGGGCGGATACCGCCGACGGGCCGGATGGCCGTCGACGTGGTCGAGCTTCAGGACCTTCAGCTGACCTTGGTGCCGTTCCTGCACGAGACGGAGCCGGATTCGTCGATTCTGGGCATTACCCAGGGCATGGCGGAGGACCCCGCAACGCACCCGTTACTCGAGCAAGTCCGCGTCCTGCTTCCCGTCGGCGACATCGACATGGAGCTCCACGATCCGGTGCTGACATCCGACGACTTCGGATTTCAGATCCTGCGCGAGACGGAAATGATACGCCAGATCGAGGGACGGCCCGGATACTGGTTGAGCATGCAGGGTCCGATCCGACTGGGGCTCCTCGGCGTCGCCTGGGACATCCCGTCGTGGTCGTCTTTCTCGCAGCCCATTGCGAGCACCATCGCCCACGAGCTCGGGCACAGCATGGGGTTGTGGCATGCCCCGTGCGGAGGGGCGGGCGGTCCCGATCCGCTCTACCCTCACCCGACGGGTCACACCACTTCCTGGGGATACGACATGGCGAACCGGCGCCTCGTGTCCCCCCACTCCCCCGACCTGATGTCCTACTGCGGCGGCCAGTGGATCGGCGACTATCACCGCGCGAACGCTTTGAGACACCGCATGAAGAGCGAAGCGGATGCGGCCTTCGCCGCCCGCGTGCCCTCGCTGGTGGTGTGGGGCGGGGTGGACGCCGACGGCAAGCCCTTCCTGGATCCGGCGTTCCTCACCGATGCGATGCCCACGCTGCCGCCCGAGGGCAGGGAATTCACGCTGCGCGTGACCACCGAGGGCGGATCCGAGGCGCTTGCCCTCGATTTCGACATGCCCTCCATCCAGGACGCGCAAGACGGCCTGAAGGCGTTCGTCTTCTCCGTGCCGGTCACCTGGACGGGCGCGCTCGAGAGCATCGCACTGGTCGGAAGCACCGGCTCCGCGGTCTTGGATCGCGACACGGACCGCCCGTTCACGATCGTGAAGGACCGGGCCACCGGGCAGGTGCGCGCGTTTCTGCGCGGCCGCCAGCCCGCAGGAGTGGTTGCCGCCGACGCGACCGGGGCAGCGGGCTACGAGACGCTGTTCAGCGCCGGGATTCCAGACTCGAACTGACGGACACCCCGCAAGCAGATTCGGAGGAAAGCTCGCCCCCGCCCGGGGAACCGGGCGGAGGCGCTCTTCCATCGGAACCGCAACCTCCCGCTTTACCGGAACCGCAACCTTCCGCGGAAGCCGACCGTGTGTTGCGGGGCACCGAGCGTGCTCTCGCGCCGGGTGCCTTCGAGGCGCAGCCCGACGCCTGACCCGAGGTCGTAGCGCACGCCGCTGCTGAAGGCGCGCGCGCCAGCCTGGCTCAGGTAGAAGCCGCTGTAGGGCGTGCCGTGGAAGCCGGCGATGCCGTAGGCTACCTCGCCGTCTACGTTGGGACCCATGCCCAGGCCGTGGCCGCCCACCGCGTCGGTCACCCCGCGCTCCCACAACTGGTTCACCCCGCTCAGGTGGTCGCCGTACGACGGCGCCACCCGGATCGAGAGCCCCTGGCCGCGGGTCGCCGGGTCGAACATGACCGTGCCGCCAATGCCCCATTCCTCGTAGCCGTCACGCGCGGAGATGACGAAGCGGCCGCGGCCCTCCGCGGTCAGTCCGAGCCCCGAGTTCGTGTAGCGCAGCCCACCTCCAACCTCCGCGCTGGTGCCGTTCACGCCGTCGCCGTCATCGTAGCGCATCCCGCCCTCGAGCACGAACGCCATCTCGTTGCCCGCCTGGGTGCTGAAGCCCTGCGTCAGTTCGAGGGTGAGCTTGCCGCGCTGCATCTCGAGCGTCGCTTCCTCGATCTGCTCGCCGCCTTCGACCGTGACCTCGCCGTACCATCCTTCGGCCTTGAGGCGCACGCCGCCCGCGTCGCGCGTGAGCAGTTGGTAGCTGGCGCCCCCCGCCCCCGTCAACAGGCTCGCGGGGCTGGTGCGCAGTCCCTCGCGCTCGTCGTCGACCTCGATATCACCGCTACCGAGCCCGGCAGAGCCCCACACCGAGGTGCCGCCCCCGCCCGAGAACCAAGCCATGTAGGGATGCACGCTGGTCATGGTCGTGCCGTAGGTGCCCCGCACCGGACTGGCGCCGGTCTTGTCGGTGAAGTCGAAGCTGCCCGATGAGTACGAACCCGCGACGCCCGCGAGGATGTCGGGCCCCACGCGCACGTCCGCGCCCACGTGGGCGCTCACCATGTTGCCCTTCCAGTCGAGGGTGCTCTGGCCGGGTTCGCCGAGGTGGTGGTACTCGCCCGCGCCCCAGCTCGCCAACTGTGTGCCCGTGGCCGACTGCTGCGGGGCGCCGGGGCCGTCGGAGGCCCCGAACGGCATCTGGAAGGAGGTGCCGCCGAAGAGGGCTATCAGGCCGGCCTGGTCACCCCGAGCGAGGCCGAAGCCTCCCACGCCCGGCGCGGACAGGCTCGCGGCCATCGACGAAA
Source organism: Longimicrobiales bacterium (assembly GCA_965221785.1). Lineage (GTDB taxonomy): Bacteria > Gemmatimonadota > Gemmatimonadetes > Longimicrobiales > Gaopeijiaceae > BD2-11. The sequence continues at coordinate 1,306,186 of CBDCSR010000003.1, read as the reverse complement.
GCCCGTTCGTCTCCACGCGCCGCTCCATCCCCATCCCGCTGGCCACCGCATCGACACGGCGGGCGATCGCCGAGACGGTGCTTGAGGTCATCGCGGCGGCCACGTGCGGCAACACGCGCGTGTTCAGCCGGCCCGCGCGCCCGATTGGGTCGTCGGTCTCGGCCGATGCGCTCACCGACGGCGCGCCGGCGCCCACCCGGTTGATCGCCGAGACGCGGTAGTGGCGCCTGCTGCCCGGCAGCAGGCCGGTGTGCGAGAACGCGGTGGCCCGGGATCCGGTGTTGACCACCAGGTCCGTCCACGCGGTGCCGTTCTCCGAGACCTCGATGCCGTAGCCGGTGACGGCGGCGCCGCCATCGTAGGCGGGCGCGGCCCAGAACAGGTCGATCTGCGTGGGCGTGACATCGGTGGCCACCAGCCCGGTGGGCGCATCGGGCACGGTCGCGTCGGTAATGGCGCTCACCACCCGCGATGCCGGGCCCACGCCGATCCGGTTGATCGCCGAGACGCGGTAGTGGCGCCTGGCCGCCGGCTTGAGCCCCGTGTGCACGTAGGTCGTGCGCGTGTTGTGCGAGTTGGCCACCAGGTCATCCCAGCGGGTGCCCCCGTCTTCGGACACCTCGATGCGGTAGCCGGTGATGCGCGTGCCGCCGTCTCTCGTGGGCGCTCGCCAGGAGAGCTCGATCCGCGACGTGCCGTCCGCCTCCGCGTCGAGACTCCGGGGCGCACCCGGCACGGTGGCCTCGGTGGTCGCGCTCGCGAAGTTCGAGTAGGACCCGGTCCCCGCAGTATTGATCGCTGCGACGCGGTAGTACCGCGTGGTTGCGGGCTGGAGGTTCACGTCGGAGAACGTCGTCCCCTTCGAGTTTGTGTTGCGGCGGATGATCCGCCAGGTCCTGCGCTCGTCGTCGGAGGCCTCGATCCGGTAGCCGAGGATCTCGGCGCCGCCGGTGTTGCGGGGCGCACTCCACGACAGGTCGATGCGCGACGTGCCGACCTCCCGGGCCGTCAGCCCGGTCGGTGCCGCGGGAATGTCGGGGTGCGTGCTCGTCCGCGCTTCGAACGACCACTGGCCGGTGCCTACGCGGTTGATCGCCGCCACCTGGTAGCGGTAGACGGTCGCTGGCGGGAGGCCCGTGTGCGTGAAGGTGGTCACCGTCGAACCCGTGTTGCGCTCGATCGTGATCCAGCTTCCGTCGTTGGGGCTGCGTGCGCGAATGGTGTAGCCGGTGATCCGCTCCCCGCCGTCGCTGGCCGGCGCCTCCCAGTCGAGGGTGATGCTGGTCGGTCCCGCCGCGCGCGCGCGCACGTTCCGGGGCTGACCGGGCCGTGCGGCGTTGGTCTTGCCTCTGACCGCGTTCGATGGCTCTCCGTGCCCTTTGGCGTTGAGTGCGCGCACCCGATAGAACCAGGTCGTGTTAGGGCTGAGATCGCGGTCGGTGTAGTTGCACGTGGTGCTGGTGCAGGCGGTGCTGGGCACGCGGATCACCCATGGCCCGCTGACGCTGATGGACCTTTCGATCTGGTAGCCGGTGATCGGCCTCCCGCCGTTCGAGGACGGGGGCCTCCAGGTGAGTCGGATCTGGGTGCTCCCCCCCAGAGGCGGAGTCGTCGCCGTGAGGCTCCTGGGCGCGCCCGGAACGGCGACTTCGGTGGTCGCGCTGGCGATGTTCGACCAGTCGCCCTCGCCCGCGCTGTTGATCGCCTGGACACGGTAGTAGCGGGTGGTGCCGGGGTTGAGATCGGCATCGGTGTATTCGGTGGCTCTCGGATCCGTGTCGTCCTTGAGCTCCCTCCAGGAACTGTTGCCGTTGGGGGATCTCTCGATCCGGTACCCGGTGATCGGGGCTGAACCGCTGTTGGACGGGGCCGTCCAACTCAACTCGATGGTCGATGTCCCCCTGGCGCTAGCTGTCAATCGTCTCGGCGCGGCGGGGACGCGCTCTTCCTCCTCCGTCGTGGCGCTGGCGACGGTGGAAGGCGCTCCCGTGTCGTAGGAGTTGATCGCGGAGACCCTGTAGTGGCGGGTAGTGCCCGCAGTGAGGCCTGTGTGGCGGTAGCGGGTTGCGGTGCTCCGGGTATTCCGTACCTGATTCGACCATGTGGCGCCACCGTCCCTCGACACCTCGATCAAGTACCCGATGATCGCGCTGCTGCCGGCGGCCGCTGGCTCTTGCCAGTCCAAGTCGATCGTCGTGGCGCTCGAAGCTGCTGCCCTGAGGTTCCGAGGCCGACCCGGCGCCTCCCCCTCGGCAGTCTCGTTCACCACCGACAAGGCGTCGATATCAGGCGCGAGATTTCCGGCCTCGTCCCTGAGCGCGCGGGTGCCCGCGTCGTCGTCGTAGTACAGCTCGACGTCGTCGCCGGCGCGCACCGCGCGCGCCAGCGTCAGGATCACCGCCGACGCGTCGACCTCGACCCGCGACACCCGTTCGGCGTTACGATCGCCGTCCCGGGTCACGAACACGTCGAAGTTGCCGGCGGGCGGGACGGCGCTTTCATCCAGGTCTTCTCTGAAGGTGACGGTGAGTTGTCCGCCGTTGACATCGGCATTGAGGGCGCTCGGCGCCCGAGTGTCCGCGTGGAACCTGTACACATCCCCGTTGTTGCCCTCGTCATCGTCGTTGTGCGCCACGTTCCCGTTGATGGTCACGATGACCTGGTCCTCGTGGTTGTGCCACGTGTCCATCGTGACGAAATAGTGCCTGGCGGGGCCGGCGGTAGGTGTAAAGGAGGAGCGACGTGGCGCCGCCCCGAAGACCTGGATGTCGTCGACCTCGAATCCCGTCACGTCTTGCGAGAAACGGATTTCGAGACGGAATTCCTCCTGCCTGTAGCCGGTCCAATCATGCGACATCGTGGCGATCCGGGGGCGGACGGCCGCGGCCGCAACGGCTCCGGCGACCGGCTGGACCACCTCGCCCGAACCGCTCGGAGGCGGCTCCTCGGCCCGGGCGGCGGAGGAGGGAACCAGAGACCCGCAGATCACTGCGGCGGCCAGGAGCGAACGGGCTGCCACATCAAGCTGCTTCGAGATCATCGTGCCGCCTCCTTTCAGGTGATCGGGTTCCCAACGGCAAGGCTCCCTGGGCTTCGCGTGCGCGGTTGTTTTTGGGGTTCCGGCTGCGCCGCCTCTTCTTCGGTCGCGGAGATCGCCGTGCCCGCGTGGCCTTCTTCCTTCGTTTCGGGGGTTTTTCGTTCTTCGGCGGAAGCCACTTCTTCATCGTGCCATTGACCTCTTCGAACTGCCCTCCGAGAAGGCGCGTTGGTCTTCGGAAATCGCAACAACTGGCCCCCGCCCGGCGAACCGGGCGGGGGCCGTCTTTACTGCTGCCGGGATCTAGCCCGGGTTGAGGTTAGGAGGCGGGTACAGTAAAGGTTTTGGTCACGGAGGAACTGTTCAAGACGTCACCACCCACCGTGAGCACCGCACGGACCTGAACCGTGTATCCCCTGCCGGCCACGAGGGTCGCGCTGACAGCGTCAGGCGAGGTTACGGTCGCCCATACCTGGTCCCACTCAGCATCTGTCGTGGTGGGATCATTAGCCTCGGCGGTCGTTGTGTAGCGGCGTTCGTAGGTGATGTTGGTGGCTGCGCCATCAGTTCCGTCCAGCGTACCCAAGCTCGACGGTGCCTCCCAACTCACCGTGAAGCCAGTGGTCGATATGGCGCTTACAGTGACATCCGCCGGCCGACCCGGTGCCACGTCATCGTCGTTGACGGTCAGATAGACATCGTCGGGCCGACTGGCTTCCGGCACCGGGTCAGTCGTCGTTTCATCAACGAGCGTATCTGTATCATCGGTTTCGGTGTCTGTATTGTCAGCATCCGGCACCGTAGCCGTTCCACTGACGGTCACCGGCGTGTTGACAACATTCGCGTCGTCGTCTGCGGTGATTGTGACCTCGTCGTTGGTGCCTGCTACTGGGGCCCTTGCGCCCGCCGGGATGACTATCGTGTTGGCTTCGGCGGCTGCCGTTGCACCGTCCGATGCCTCGATTAGAACCGTGACGATCTCCGAGAACGGAATCCCGCCGACAACCTTGGCGGTCACAGTCGTGGCGTTGTCACTGCCCGACTCGTCAATCTGCGCATCCTCCAGCGTCAATACGATCTTGCCGTACGCGAGGTCGTCATCCTCGATCAAGAGCTTGGCGGACTTGACGTCCATGTTGTCGATCTTGGGCGACATGGCTCCCGACACCGTTACTGCCCGCTTGTAGCCGTCGGCCTTTTTGCCTGCGTTATACACGTTGTCATCGTTGATCGCCGTGATCGTCACAGGGGGTCCGGAACTGCTCTTGTCGCCCTTCCGGATGGTCAGAGTCTTGTTGGAGCTGAGCTTGACCTCTGTGGCGCTGCTGACAGACACCGTCACGTAGAATTCGCTGGCCGCCGGATTCTCCAGCTCCGCGGTTACCGTGCTCGTCCCGCCAGCCTCGGAGATACTGGCCGGATCCAGCTTCAGCGCCACTACCACGTTGTCGCTCGCCGTCACGGTGACCGTGACTTCTTCGGTCGTTTCGTTATCACCGTCGCCGACGTTGGCGCCGCTGCTCGTTACCGTGACATCCAACGTCTTCTTGTTGTTGGCCGGGACTTTGTCGTCGTGGGACGGTGGTGTTCCTACCCACCGCAGTTCGCCAGCCGCAGTGACGTGGAGGTCGTTGTTCGTCCCGGACCAGGCGAATTTCGCCTTCGAGTCGTCGTCGTCCACCGCCTTCATATCACCGATCACCGACCCTGTCTTCTCTTCGTAGCTGAAGCTGGTCGTGGTGATTCTCGGAGGCCGCCCACCTTCAGCAATCTCCGCCTTGATGGCGAAGGGATAGTCTTCGCCGGGCCTGAGGTTGATCGTCAGCGGTGTCGTCACATCACCCGGATACGTGTATTCGTACCCCTCGCTCACAGCGGTGATTGTGTAGCCGCCGTACGGCACGCTGATGCTGAAGGCGCCCGCACTGTTTGTGACGTCGGAGTACGGCTTCTCCCTCGCCCCCTGCGCCTGGACTTCAACGTTCGCTTGGGGCTGGCCATCCACGGTCACCCTGCCGCTAATCGTGGCGTATTCGAAGCCGGTGAAGTTGGGTCCGGGGAAGGAGCCGGCTCTGGCCTGTTGGGTGTACCCGTCGGGCGCGAACGACATGCCGTCCATGGATGCCGTCAGGGTAACGTCCGCCCCGTTGGCCTCCACCATCACGGTGTACGCGCCGTCGGCTCCCGTCTTGTAGATGTTATTTACTTTGGCGCCCTTCGACTTCGCGTTCGGGTTGAGCAAGGCCGAACCGGCCACCTTGATCTGCACACCCGAAAGCGCTCCGCCGCCGGCCGACGTGACGGTGCCGGTGAAGGTAGCCGCTGAGCCGGAGCCCGTGACGGTGAAGTCGTACTCCACCGGGCTGTTCGCCTTGAAGTCGGGGACCTTGTCGGACTTGTTTGCGGAGGACAATCCCTTCGCGGCGTACCCCGCCCCGGAAGCCGTCACGACGATCGCCGCCTTCGGCGACTTCTGCTTGCTGAAGCCCTCGACGACGTAGCGACCGTACTCGTCGGTCACGCCCGACGCCTCGCCGTTCACGTCGACGGTCACGCCTTCCGCGGGCAGGCCGTCCTGATTCTGCACGATCCCGAAGAGGAACCCCGTCGTCGGCGTCACGTCGATGTCGAGGTGGTCGTTCGCGTCGTCGTCGTCTTTGTCGTCCGTGAGTGTGCTCGCGAGCCGGAACTCCTCGGACAGCTCGTCGCCACCCATCCCGGCCGCCGCCATCCAGCCGTCCGGAACACCGACCGAGTAGACGCCGTCGGCCATGCGGCCGAAGTCGAATTCCTTGTCGCTCCCGTCCTCGGCGGTGAAGGGCTCGGCGGCGTCGCCTGCGAGGTTCTTGCCTTCGACCGGCTCCATGGAGACCGTGATCCCGGCTTGGCCGACTACCGTATCCTTTGCCTTGAAGCCGTCGTCGCTGTCCATCTCGCGGACGTTTTTCCACGCCTGTCCGTCCACCGTGTAGGTCCTGATGAAGCCGAACGACGCGCAATCGCCGCCTTCGGCCTGCATCGGACAGAGTTCGACCGTGTGGTGGTAGCCGCCCTGCTCGCCGAACACGCTGCTTGTGTTCGGGATGCCGTTGTCGTCGAAATCCTCGTAGGTGGCAAGCTGGTCGGAGCCGTGAATGATCACGTTTTCGCCCGCCGCATTCGCCGTGACGACGACGTTCAAATCGGACGGCAGGTGCGCGAAGGTCAACACGCCGTCCTTGTCCGTGCGGTTTTCGCCCTCGTCCCAGTCCGCACTCGAGATCGCGCGGGTCCGGTTGCCGGACGCGGTCTGGCGGACCTCGACGTCGAGCACTCCCGACAACATCTCGTCGTCGCCCAGCGCATTGCCGGTGAAGCCTTCCACCTGGTCCTGCTCGTGGTACACGTAGACCATGAGCGTCTGGGTCGCGAAGCTGGCCTCGATCGCGACATCCTGCGCGCCGGCCAGCGAAAGCCCGTCGTGCACGTGCTCGACAGCCTCCGCCGCGATCTCCTCGCCGTTGTCCAGCTCGTCGTCCTGCTCTTCGGCGACCGCGAACGTGTAGGTAGCCGGGACCGATTCAACGGTGGTCGTGAACGCCACGGTGCCGTCGTCGCCTAGCGCCCCGGGTGCGTCTTCGACCGCGTCGTCGCCCATCATCACCTCGATGGCCCAGCCGCCGAGCTCGACTCCGCCGCCGCGGGACGTCTCGATCGTCTTGCCGCTGATGTTCACCTCGACGTTCAGGTTGACGATGTCGTTGGCGTTCTCGGCCGCGACCGCAAACATCTGCGGATCCCAGGTCACGTCGGTCATGTCGTCACCGGCCGCGTAGTCTGCGTGGGAGACGCTCGCCTGCACTGTGTTCCCCTCGACACCCGCGCGCGCGACCTTGATGGCCACGGAGCCGTCGTCACCGGTCGTGCCGCTCTCGCCCGAGGAGAGCGAGACCGTGGCGCCCGGAAGCGCGTCACCGGTCTCCTCGCCGCTCCTGAGCGATACCGAGAAGTTGACCGTCGTGTGCGTGATGTCGAACGGAATGGCCTGCGTCCTGGTCTCGCCGACCGCGAGGTCGAAGGCGTAGCCCGTCCCCGGTCCGCCGTACGCGACATCGTTGGCCGCGAGCGCCGCCGCGACTGTGGCGTCGATCGGCACGACCAGTTGGTACGGGCCTGCTTGCAGGTTCGGGAACATGAACGAGCCATCCGGGCCGGTGGCGCTCAGCCGCTGGTCATTGACCCCCGGGCCCACCAGCGCGAGCGGAATGCCAGCGTGGGCCAGCGGATACTCGCCCGCGTCGTGCGCGTCGTTCTTGTCCAGTTCGTCGAGGAACAGCACCCCCGAGACGCTCGCCGTCATGGCGTGCGCGCCCTCGAAGTTCACGATGGCCGACTCGTCGTCGGCGACCGTCCTGTCCTGGCTCATCGAGTCGAAGACGTACGCGTCGCTCTCGACCGCGATCGTGACCGTGTAGTCGCCCGCCGCCAGACCCGCGAAGGCATACTGGCCGCCCGCGTCGGTCATCGTGCTGTCGTCGGCTGCGCCGGAAAGCGTGACCGCGATGCCCTCGAGCCCCATGCCCGCGACGCTCACCCGGCCAGCGATGCCGGAGGTGCGGAGCAGGACGCCGGTGAACGACACCGTTCCCGTCTCATCGAGATCCACGCTTACGTCCTGCGACGTGGCCGCAAACTCGTAGTCGCGGGTGTCGAAGTCGGAGATGCTGACCGTGTAGTCGCCGGGGCGCAGTTCCTCGAACCGGTACATGCCGTCGGCGTCGGTCATCGCCGTGTAGCTCTCGTCGGCGGGACCGCCGCTCAGGGTGACCGTCACCCCGGCGAGGCCCTCGCCCTCGATGACCACCTGGCCCTCGACCGCGGAGGTGCGGATGAAGTGGCCCGTGAAGTCGGCGCTGCCGACCTCGCCCACCTCGACCTCGACCTCGACGCTCACCGTCTCGAAGGAGACATCCTCCGGGAAGTCCGAGATCGTGACCGTGTAGGTGCCCGCGCGGAGCCCGGTGAAGGCGAAGCCGCCGTCCATGCCGGTCTCCATGGTCTCGCCCATGGCGTGCTCGCCGCCGAGCGTGACCGTTACGCCCGCCAGCGTTTCGGGCTGGCCGTCGCCGCCGCTCATCATGGCGTCGGCCGCAACCACGCTGCCGACCACCGCCGAGGAGCGGATGTACTCGCCCGCGAAGTTGAGTTGCACGTTCTGACCATCGGTCGCGATGGTCGCGGACTGCGTCACCTGGGCGAACGTCGCGTCCTCGGGGAAGCCGCTGATGGTGACCGTGTAGGTCCCGGCTTCGACGCCCGAGAAAGCGAAGCTGCCACCCGACCCCGTCGTGGTGGTCGCGCCCGACGACAGGGTGGCGGTGATGCCGCTGGCGGCCGTCCCTTCGATCGTCACCGTCCCGGAGATCGTCCCCACGGGGGTCGGCGGCGGGGGCGGCTCCACAGGCGGCGGAGTGCCCTCGTCGCAGGCGGTGAAGGTCAGGGCCATCAGCGTAGCCGTGGCACCGAAGCATCGGTGGCACGAATCACGGCAAGAGATCACGTAAGTCTAACTGGGACTGCACGATCTGCCACTCTTGCCATTGGACCACGTTCGGTCCCATCGGATCGCGAAATCGGGAAAACGGGACTTGTATGGCGGGACTTCCGCGCCCACACCGGCCTCCTCACCGAAGGTCCAGGATGTTGTACGGTATTCAACTGACAGATGTCCCCCGAAGAGGACGGTGGCCAGACCGGCCTCACCGAGGGTGATTGGGAAGAGATCCAGTCAACTCAACAACCACGGAGGAGAACCAGAATGACCACCGTCCAGGCAGAGAAGATAGCACGCAGGAAGCTGTCCCTGCTACAACTGGCCCAGGAACTCGGCAACGTCTCGAAGGCGTGCCGGATCGTCGGCTACAGCCGCCAGCACGCATTCTTCAACTTGCGATGTTCCGCTTTCGTGAGAGCCGTCGCCCACTCACTCTCTGCTTCTCGGTTCTTCGGGAGAATATGTTCTATAGTCGGGATGTCACTTGGACGATCGCCCGACAAATCACGATCATATTCAACCAACAGAAAGCGGCAAATCCCAGCTCTCGCCATGGGCAAGTTCGCGCACCTCATGCCACAGACCCTTAAACAATGGGGCTTGTAAAGGTATCTAGACAGGGCTATACGTGAGGACAAACCATGCAAGGTAAACGGCACACCGCTAGCCGCCCCGCAGCGCCTTCGGCAGTCTCCAAGGCGTACTCCATGACGTTGTTCTGGTTTGCTTTTCCTCGATATCTCTGAGTGACCCAACGAGGTCGTCTATGGCTTCAACGGAAGCGCTCACGAAAACTTGGATGTCGTCATCATGATCGCTGTATGTGTCAAGAATCCTGCTTTTGAATGACTCCACAAACTTGACGTAGTCTCTCAAGCTGTCATCTGGCAGGAAGTCTAGGTGGTAGCTGAGCAGGATGCTTATCGCAGCCAGCTTGCCATGCACCTGCCCGAAAGCGTGTCTCAGTTCTGATTTGTCCATCGTTCACATTTCATCAACATAGGTGGTCGTTGTGTCAAGAATTAGAAAACAAGAGGTGATTGTTGATAGTAGTTCAGGTCTCTGTGAGACATACGAACAGTTAAAGCAATACCTTGATAAGGCCATGTCCTCTGGTATACCGTTCAAGCTCATCATGGAAGCAAGCCCTCTTTGTCTTCTCCGTCCTGATCCCGAAGATGTTGACGAAGATGTTGACGAAGACCGGGATAAAACCGATCCAAGGTTTTCTCCAGTTTCTTTTTGGCGAGCTTATCTTTCGCTTCTTCGGATTCGAGTTTCAAAACATGATACTTCATCTTGAACCCCCAACCGAGGACCACTGAGTTGATGATGGATAACCCCAACGCTATAAAGGCCACCATCTTGTCGTCCATCGTTCTCCCGTGCCCCGTTAGCATGCTCGAACGAACACGGTAACACCACGACACGGAGAGCGCAACCCGGCACGATCCCTGCACTAACTACAGGCAGTACTGCCAGTTAGCAGGGGGATGGACATGGCAACCAGCATCATGAACGTTGCGGAAATGTTCGCAACCGAACAGAAGGCGGTCAAATGGATCGAATCCTGGCACTGGCCCGAGGGCGCAATTGTCTGTATGCGATATGGAAGTGTAGACTGCTACCGCGTCAAAAACAGCAAACCCATGCCGTATCGGTGCAAGGACTGCAAACGAGTACTCTTCACTCAAGGCGGAAACTGTCATGCAGGACTCGAAGCTGCCCCTCCGATTGTGGGGTTGGGCGACCTACCTGGAACTGACGAGCGTCAAGGGTGTGTTGGCGATGAAGCTGCACCGGGACTTGAACATTGTCGTATCCGGCTGCGTGGCATTTACTGCACCGGATACGGGAAGCGTTCGCAGACGTGAGGATGATGTTCAACGGCCCGTTAGAGGTAAACGAGACGGATGTCGGCGGGCTGGAGAAGAAGAAGCACCGCCGCAAGCGGCTGCGCTTCGGTCGGGGCACGGCGACGCAAGACCGCAGTTATCGGGATCAAGGACCGGAAGACGAAGCAGGTCGCTGCCCGGGTCGTGGACTCGACGGACAAGAAGACACTGCGGGGCTTCGTAGCGGAGCACGTTGCGAACGAGAAGGTGCCGGTCTACACGGACGGGGCGAGCCACTACGGGGTCTGCCGAATCCGCACGAGAGCGTGAACCACTCCGCGGGGGAGTACGTGACGGGAGAGGTTCACACGAACGGGATCGAGAGCTTTGGTCGATGCTGAAACGGGCGCACAAGGGCACGTACCACAAGATGACCGCGAAGCATCTGCAACGGCACGTGAACATGTTCGTCGGCGAGGTAGACGATGCCGGCGCGCGGTAGTGGATGGCGGAGTCCGGGGTCCCCGCGTCACGGCCCTCCGTCGCTTTCGGGTTCGGGCATGCCGTAGCCGACGCCGCGTTCGTTGAGGATGTAGACGGGATTGGCCGCACGGTCGCCGAGCTTGCGACGCAGCCGCTTCACGATGGAGCGCACGAGCGTGGGGTCGAGGGCAGCGCCCTCGTCGCGTCCGCCCCACGCCTGGCGCAGCAGCGACTCGAACGTGAGCACGCGTCCCGCGTTGAGGGAGAGCACGCGCAGCAGCTCGTACTCGGTGGGCGAGAGCCGCAGGGGCCGATCGGCCAGGGCGACCCGCCGCCGGTCGTAGCGGATGGACAGTTCGCCGAGCACGAACGGCTCCGGCCCGATGCTCCGGCGCAGGGCGGCCCGCACGCGCGCGGCGAGTTCGGCCGGGGAGAACGGCTTGACGACGCAGTCGGTCGCGCCCGCGTCCAGCGCCCGCACGATCGTCTCGTCCCTGCCGTGGGCGGAGATGAAGATGACCGGCAGGTCGGTCAGCCCGGGCACCTCCTCCATCAGCGCGACGCCGTCGGTGCCGGGCAGGATCAGGTCCAGCAGCACCAAGGCGGGCCGGTGCGTCCGCAGGAGGCGGGGCACCTCCTCCGGATCGCCGGTGACCACCGGGGCGTATCCCGCGCCGGTGAGCGCGTCGCGCACATACCGCAGCATCTGCGGGTCGTCGTCGACCACCAGGACGCGCGTCCGCTCCGTCCCTTCGCGGCCCACGGGGCGGAGGGCCCGCGCCGGACCCGCCGCGGCGGCACTCACCTCCTCCGCCACCGGCACCGAGAAGGTGAATCGCGTGCCGCGTCCCGCTCCGCCGCTCTCGGCCCATATGCGCCCGCCGTGCGCCTCGACGAGCCCCCTGCAGATGCTCAGGCCCAGGCCCGCGCCGGCGAGCCCGCGCCTGCGGTCGCCCGCGGTCGACGAGTCATACCTACGGAACAGGTGCGGCAACCGGTCGGGCGGCACGCCGCGGCCCTTGTCGGTCACCGAAATCGCCACGTGCACGCCCTCGCGCGCGGCCTCGATGCGGATGGGCGAGGACTCGGGCGAGTGCCGCGCCGCGTTGGACAGGAGGTTGGTGAGCACCTGGACGATGCGCGTCCGGTCGGCCATCACCGGTGGCAGGTCCTCCGGCAGGTCGATGCCGAGCGTCGGCCCCGCCGCGCCGCTCGCGAACGTGCTTCGCGCCTGGTCGACGAGGGAAGCGACCCGGACCGGCTCCAGCGACACCGACAGCGTGCCTGTCACGATGCGCTCGTGGTCCAACAGGTCGCCGATCAGCTGGCGCATCCGGTCGGCGTTCTCGTCGATGACCCGGAAGAACTGAAGGGCCTCGGCCGGATCCACGGGTCGCGAGGCGCCCAGCACGGTGGCCGTCGAGCCCTTGATCGAGATCAGCGGGGCGCGCAGCTCGTGGCTCACGATCCCCAGGAACTCGGCGGGCATCCGCTCGAATTCCTCGAGCGGGGCCAGGTCCTGGAGCGTTACGACGACCCGCTCGACCGCGCCGTCCGCCGAGCGGATCGGGGTTGCGTTGACGAGCGTCGTCACGCTCCGGCCGTCGGGGACCGAGAGCGTCATCTCCTCGGCCCGCACCGTCTCGGCGCTGCTCAGGAGCCGCGCCATCGGGAACTCCGCCAGCGCGATCTCCCGCCCGTCGGCGCGGCGGCAGGTGACGAACTCCAGCACTTCGTCGGTGGAGCGCCCAGGCATGCTCAGCCCTTCGAGGAGCCGCCTCGCCTCCCGGTTGAACGACAAGCGCTCTCCGGTGACGCCGTCGAAGACCGCCACGCCCGCCGGCGAGGTCTCGATCAGCGTCTCGAGCTCCGCCCGCGCCCGCCGCTCGTCGCGGAGCGCGCGGGCGTTGGCGATCGCGGTCGCCGCCTGCGCGGCGAACAGCATCAGCACCTCCTCGTCGGCGCCCGTGAACTCCAGGCCTTCCCGCTTCTCGCCCAGGAAGAAGATGCCGACCAGCGCGCCCTGGTGGCGCATCGGCGCGGCCTGCAGCGTCTTCGACTGCATCAGGTCCGCCGAGAAGCCGAGCGCCCGCGCGTAGGCTGGCAGGTCCGGGACCTGGAGCGGCCCGTCCAGGTCGCGGAAGTGCGCGAACAGCCGCGGCCCGTCCGGCCCGGCGGCCAGCCGCTCCTTGTCCTCGGGCGCGACCCCGGACGTGACAAACTCCTCGACGCCCTCGGCGCCGTCGAGGGTGACGATCATGCCGTAGCGCGCCCCGGTCAGCACGCGGGCGCTGTCCACCACCTCCCGCAGCACGGTCTCCAGGTCGAGGCTGGCGCTCATGCGCAGCACCGCGTGGCTCAGCCTCGCGACGCGCTCCCGGAGCGCCTCCATCTGTCGCCTGAGTTCGGCGGTAGTCTCGTTCAACGGACCCCTTTTCGTTCGTTGGGCACGCGCGCCCGCATCAGTCCCAGAACGATCTGGAGTTCTTCCGGCCCCACCAGCAACGCTTCCGCGATGTCTCGCTGGAAGGGATGCTCCGCCACCGTCTTCGCCGCAGCGAGATCGCCGTCTGCCCATGCCCTCGAGATGTCGTCGATTGTCGCGGTGACGAGCATCCCTGCGTCCGTGCCGATCATGGCGTTGATGATCTCGAAGACTACGTCGCAGGCACTCTCGTAGCCCGCCAGTTCGACGAACGCCGGGACGCGCCGCTTCAGGGTCGGTGCCGGGTCCGGTTTCAATTTCAGGCGCAACTGCTTCGCCCACTTCATTCGCCCGCTTCGCAAACGCCTTCGCAGCAGGACTCAAGAGCGCGAAGAACCGCCAACCACGCTACAATATAGGCCGTTGAAAACGATTTTTGGGCGACAGGTTTGACCACGCTGACGAGATTTCGGCGATCATCCAGCCGTGCCCGCGCCGGAACGCACCGAATGCAGGCAGCAAGTGCTCGCGAAGCGCCCTCCAGCCGCTGTCGCTAATCGTCAACTTCCCGACGATCTTCTACGCTTGGACGGGCGAGGACTCGTGCTTCGACTGTTCGCCTTCCTCTGCTTCCGGTGCGGGGACGGTGAATCTGAGAGCGGTCGTCCCACGATAGACCATGTCGCGATCGATGTCCAGAGCGTCGACCCTAGATCCGCCAAAGGCGGCGGGTGTTTCGGGACCTGGGCATCAAGAGCATGGTGCATGGGCTGCGCCGCACGTTCCGCGACTGGGCGGCGGAGACCGGCGTCGACCGCGCGGTCGCCAGGGCGCTGGTCCGGCCCCTGCTGTGTTCGTCCCCCGCGCGAGAAGGACGCAAACGCCTCTGACCCTACAAGCGCTGGGCGGACCACCGCCAAGCGCTCGACGTTGGACTCTCACAGCTGAGGCCACTTCTGCGGTAGCCGAGAGCGGCTGCTGGATCACCTACGAGCCGCGCTCCGTCGTGGTCAACCACATGGAGACCACCAAGACGGTCATCAACGGGACATTCGGTTGCTGACCAGGAGGACCACTTCGCCTTGACCGAGAACCCCCGATCAGCACAGGAGGCGATGCCCGTGAGCATCAGGAAGTTGATCCGCGATCTGCGGACACACCCCGCCAAGTCGCCGGAATGAGCTTTGTGACGATCTCTTGGATCAGTATGGGTTGATCCCAAAACTTCGTCTTCAGCAACGTGAAGAGATCGAAGCCTTAGAAGAGCTTCGCCTTCGGCATCAGACAGAGATTGCAACCTTGAAAGACGAGATTCAATCCCTGAAAGCCGAGATAGCAGGTATTCCCGAACCTCGTCGGGACCTTAGAGAAGTCGGGGGTATCCATGGCGACCAGGTGGGCGACGATCTCGACCGCCTCAGTTGCCGCCGTCGCCGTCTTCGAGGCAGACGGCCAAGAGGCCGGGGAGCGTGCCCGCAATGGTCGGGTGGCCCCAGTTCCGGCCGGTGCCTGGGGAGGCTTTTCGTGGGCGTCCGAAGGGCTGGCTTTGGACCCGTTACTGGTCGTAAGCGAGCCGCCGCGACGTTGACCATCGCGGTCTGGCAAGGGGGTACCGCGCCCCCTTTAACCCCCCAGCTTCGCGCACCGATGTCGAGGCATCGCGAAGCGGGCTCCCGCCACGCGAAACACAAGTCGCCGTGAGATAGCCGTGCATCCGAACCCGGGCTCTGGGCACATGGGGCGAGCCCGGTCCGAAAGAACACCGCCGGGATCATCGCCAAAATCTCGTCGTATCGGGCCAGTCCTTCGTCGCCAGATCGGATTCAGTCGGCTCTACCGTGTGGTGCATGTTGGTGCCATCGGCGACCAGCGGCTATTCTTCGTTCTTTAGTGCTTCATCATGGCTGGAGACGCACAGTTGATCGACCAAGATGGGGATCTACGGTCGAGGGGAGAGTCGCGACAATGCCATTCTTTCGGAGGAACGTGAGTTCACTCGCCGCTTTCTGTGGCCGCGCCGCGTTGCTGTTGCTGCTGGCCGCGGCACCCGTGGCCGCGCAGGAGGGGGGAACCATCAGGGGCACGGTCGTGGACGTGTTCGGCACCGCCCTGCCCGGTGTCCGGGTGACGGCGACCGGTTCCGGCGTGGACGCGGAAGCCGTCACGGATGCCGACGGCGCCTACGAGTTCACCGGCCTGGTGCCCGGCGACCACGTCTTGACCGCGAGCCTGTTCGGCTATGCGGCGCGGGAGATTACGGTCACGGTTCGCGCAGGCGCGGTCGAGGTGGTCCAGATCGTTCTGCAGCCCTTTTTCGAGCTTGATCCGCTCAGCGTGGTGGCGGAGGAGCCCACGGTCTTTGCGCGCAACTTCGTCGCTGAGCCGATGATAAGGCAGCAGTCGAGCATCACCGCCGTGACCTCGGTGATCGACAACCTTCCCGGCGTCTCGGTCCAGGAGGGGGACGGATACGCCTTCGACGACTGGTCGAGCAACGTGGTCATGCGCGGGTTCCAGTCGACGATCAACGACGTACAGATCGGCACCACCATCGACGGATTCCCCAACGGCACGTCGGACTACTGGAGCGGCGCGAAGGCGAGCCGGTTCGTGGATCCGATGAACCTCGGCGGCGTCGAGGTGTCGCAGGGAACCGCCGACATCGCCTCGCGGTCGGTCGAGGCGCTGGGCGGAACGCTCAACTTCCTGACGGCCGACCCGGCGGAGGAGGCAGGCCAAACGGCCTCCGTCACGATCGGAGAGAACGAGGGCCAGCGGTTCGCGGCGCGGGTCGAGACCGGATCGCTTTGGGGCGGTACGACGCGGGCCTGGGTCGCCGCCATCCGGCAGGAGGCGACCGACTGGATGGAGGGCTCGGCGAGAAACGAGCGGGAGCACGTCGCCGCCAAGATCGTGTCCTCGCACGGCAACCTCGACCTCACCGGCTACCTCTCCCACGACGACATCCACGAGGATGTCTACCAGCGGCTCTACAGCGACGCGGACTTCCGGGCGGACCCGCGCTGGGATCGGCTGATCGGCCACTGGCCGGGAGTTCCCTACCTCAACCAGTTCTACCGGCCCGGCTGGCAGACGCGGCGCAAGAACACGCTCGCCTACGTCAAGGCCGACTGGTCCGTCAGCGACTTGATCTCCCTCAGCGCGGGCGCGTACCGCCACCACAACTGGGGGAGGGGCGACTGGCTGCCGCCCTACATCGTCGACGTGGTGGACGACGGGGGCGGACCCGAGTCGGAGCTGGCGGGCCAGCCGCCGGTGCGGGGCGGCACCCAGCTCGGCGTGATCCGTTTCGTGGACAGCAACGGGGCGGCGGTCGGCCCGGTGCCGGGGTGCACGTCGTCCTACATCTTCAACTACTACGGCTCGGGCGGACCGGAGGTCGATCCGGCGTGCCACCCGGGCGCGAGCGCGGTGCAGTCGTACCGCCACAGCCACTACGGGAAGAACCGCCTCGGCGCGAACATCGACGGGGAGTGGTCCGCGCTGTTCGGCGAGGGACGGGGCAGCGTGCTGCGCGCGGGCATCTGGTACGAGGACTCGCGGCGTGACCTGGGCCGCGACTGGCACCGCATTCTGGACCCGGCGATCAACTTCAAGTGGGACTACCAGGCCTACTGGCACCAGTACGAGTGGGACTTTCCGCAGAGCGTCTTCAAGTGGTACGCCGAGGAGACGCTGTATTTCGGCTCGCTCGAGTTGACCGCCGGGATCAAGCAGTACCTCGTCTCCGTGTCGCGCGAGGACCAGTTCGGGATCGACCGGACTCTTGATGTCGATTCCGACTCGAAGCTGCTCTTCTCCGGCGGCGTCACCTACGAGACACCGGTCGATGGTCTCGACCTGTTCGTCGGCTATGCCGAGAACTTCCGGGCCATCGGCAGCAACCTGCTCGAGGTGCCGGGCCGCAGTCTGGACCGCCTGGAGCCCGAGACGGCGTCGAACGTCGATGTCGGCGTCCAGTACGCAGGCGAGCGGGTCGCCCTGAGCGCCACCCTGTACTCCATCGACTTCGACAACCGGATCTTCTACCTCGGCCCGCAGACGCCCGCAGGACCCAACTATCTTATCCCCGGAGGGGGAGCCTACTTCAACGCGGGCGGCATCGAAACGAGTGGTGTCGAGTTGGCCGCCACCGTGGCGTTGACGGGCCGGACTTCCCTGTACAGCGCCCTCACGCTCAACGACTCGAAGTACGTCGGGACCGACGATCCGCTCGTCGACGCCAGCCAGGGCATCGTGCCCGGCACCGACGTGACGGGCGTGCCGCCCCGGCTTTGGGTCGTCTCCCTCGACCGCGACGGACCCTTGGGCGGCGGGCTGTCGGCAAAGTACACGGCATCACGCCGCGTCAGTCTGACGGCGGACTGGTACACCGACGCCTACTGGACTGTGGACGCCTACGTCAGCTTCAGGGGCGAGGCGCTGAGCGACCTGTTCCGGTCGACCGAGTTCTCGATCGTCGCCAACAACCTGCTCGACACCCCCTATCTGTCCGCGATCACCGAGAACGCGGCATGGCTGGGCGCTGCCCGAACCATATCCATGACCGCGACCGTCTCGTTCTGACAAATGCGGGAACGATCCTATCGGGCGTGCCTGACCAGCGAATGCCTGGACTAACGCCTGTGACGGTGCGGGGGATTCGCAGTCAGGACGCGCCGCCACCGCGGCGGCGGGCGGCCTCCGAGGGCGGAGTTCCGCGGGAAGGGAGCGAGACGATGGACGACCACGATAACCACGGCAGCGTCCGGGGAGCGATGGCGGTCGGCCTCGCCGCCGCCCTCCTGTTCGCCACATGCAGCGATCCGGCGGGTCCGGCGGATCCGGCGGATCCGGGCGATGAGCCCCGCCCGGCACTGCCGGCGGCGCTCCAGTTCTCAGCGGACACCGTGAAGCTGGCCGCCGACGACCCCAACTCGCTGTCCCACACGGGAACCGTCGTCCTGTCCAACACCGGCCAGGTGGCGGTCGGGCCGGTCGTGCTTTCCGGGCGCGCGGCCACCAGCGGCGACGTGAGCGTGCCGCGCATCGTGCCGAAGGCTTCGCCCTCCGAGATTCCGACGCTCAACGTGGGCGACCGCGCGACCATCTCGATCACCGTCACCGTGCCGCCGATCGCCCTCGCGGGCGCCTACGAAGCCACCCTCCACGCGGGCGCGACCGAGGCTGGCGCCATTGTCGGTCTGCGGTTCGAGGTGCCCGAGCGAGCCGCTGCCGTCGACGGCACGCAGGTCGCGATCACGGCGGGCAGCGAGGTCATCCGCCAGGGCGACGTGGTCCGCTACGCGGCCCAGGTCCGGGACACCGCGGGTGCGGTGGTCGAGGGCGCGGACGTGGCGTGGTCCGTGACGCCGGCCGGCGGCGGCATGTTCGACGCCGAGGGCCGGTTCGTGGCGTACGGGACGGGCGAAGTCACGGTCGTCGCCCGGACCGCGGCCACGAAGGACGGCACCGTGCGCATGGCTACGGCCGGCATGCCGGTCACGGTTCGCCCGCGCGGCGTTCGCGGTTCGCTGCGTCTGGTGGGCGAGGGCCGCGTCGGCGACCGCCACACGTCCGACCTGTGGGTCCACGGCAACTACGCCTACACGGGCACGTGGGGCACCCGCGAGGGGAACGTGGGCGACCGGCTCTACGCGTGGACTCTGGACGACACGGGGATGCCGACGCTCTCCGACTCGATCACGGTCGACGCGCGCACGGTGAACGACGTCAAGATCCGGGCCGACGGCCGCCTGGGCGTGCTCACGCACGAGGAGGGAGACGACGCTGCGGGCGGGCGCAACGGGGTCACGTTCTTCGACCTGGCCGACCCCGCGCATCCGCGCGTCGTCAGCCGTTTCTCGACCGGCCTCGAACTGGGCGTCCACAACGCGTGGCTGGAGGGGGACTACGCCTATCTGGTGGTGGACGGCGTGGGCAGTGGCCTGCGCGTCCTGGACATCTCCGATCCGGCTTCCCCGCGGGTGGCCGCGAGCTTCTACGGCGGCGCCAGCTTCCTTCACGATGTGTACGTGCGCGACGGACTCGCCTTCCTGTCGCACTGGGACGCGGGGCTCATCATCCTGGACGTGGGCAACGGCATGGCGGGCGGGTCGCCCGCCAACCCCGTCGAGGTGAGCCGCCTCTCGGACCTGGGCGGCGAGACCCACAACGCCTGGTACTGGCCGGCGGCCGGCTACGCCTTCGTGGGCGAGGAGCAGTTCGCGCATGGCCAGGGACCGTCCGGGGTCATGCACGTGGTGGACCTGAGCGACATCCGCCGGCCGCGCGAAGTGGCCACCTACGAGGTTACGGGCGCCACCTCGCACAACTACTGGCTGGACGAGGAGACGGGCATCCTCTACCTGGCCTGGTACGAGCAGGGCGTGCGGATGCTGGACGTCACGGGCGAACTGATGGGCCGGCTCGAGCGGCAAGGACGCGAAGCGGCTTTCCTCCAATACGCGGGAGACGGCGAGGACTGCATCCTGGATCCCGGGACGACCTGCGCGTGGGCGCCCCAACTGCACGACAACGGCAAGCTATACGCCTCGGACATGAACCACGGACTGATCGTGCTGGAGCCCGACCGGTGAGGCGACGGACAGCGAACGGCGTTACAACTATGCCGCCGCACGGGTGACCCTAGCAGCGATCATCCCGGTCACTGGATGGGACAAGCTCGCCGACACGCGGGACGCGGCGGCCACACTCGTCCCTGGACGGGCGGGGACCCGCTCGGGCGGGCAATGCGCATGCGGTGGTGAAAGGAGCGAGGTAGACGATGAAGAACAGTTTCGCGATTCAGGAACTTGGTATCGCGCTCGCCAAGCTTGAGCGGCGTGTCGTCACCGGATTCGATCAACTGAACAGACGGATCTCCGCATTGGAATCGAAGCTCGGCACGCGGATCGACGACGTGGAGGCGCACGCGGACAAAGGGATGGTCGACCTCGGGGGCAGGATCGACATGGTGTCGTCCAAGTTCAAGCAGATTCGATACTCGCTCGACGGGCTGGAGGGCCGCCTCGGCCAAAGAGTCGACAGATTGGACACCGAGGTCCAGAAACAGCTCGACGCTCTACAAGCCGCGGTCGACGCGATCGGCGAGCACTTCGTCAGCTCGAGGTAGTCGAGGTCTTATCCGTCGGCCGACGTCGGACAGCCGGAAGGGTCACCGCGGGCGCACGTCCACTATCCTTGGTCGGTCGTGATGACGCGTCCCACTCTCGCTTGGAGCATCCGGTTGAACTCGGCCAGTTCCCCGGCCAGAACGGCCTGCAGCCGCACCTCCACCTCGTCGATCTGGTCGCTCAGGATCTGCGCGACCTCCGCGTGCTGGTCGGTGGGCGGGAAGTCGGCCGTCTCAACCGCGCCCTGCAGGTAGGACAGGCGACCGACGATCATCGACGGCCAGCGAGCCCCGTCCGGCCCCGAGTTCCTGAGCTGGACCAGTTCGCTCTCCACCTCGATGAGCGACTCGTCAAGCGCCTCGCCCGCCGACACGGTGAAATCGTCATCGCTCCCGGTGCCGGAGAAGATCATTCCCGCGCCACCCATCGCGCCCGCGTCGCAGGATCGGGAGTCACAGACCTGTACCTCTGGCCTCGCGGGGGCCTGCCTGCCCCAGTGCTGCTGGCGGTTCTGGCGGGAGTCGTCGCACTGGTGAGCGGGGTGCGCCCCGCTTTGGACTGGCGTGCGGCCTGTCGCTGTTCCTGCTGCCGGTGACGGTGGTGCTCGAGAGTCCCCTTGGCGGCGTCCGCCGATTTCGTCATGCTGATCGACTTCCTCGAGAGTCTCGCGATCACGGGCGACCTGCTGATGATCGTGTTGTGGGAACGCCGGCGTGACGCCAACGGACTCGGCCGGAACCTCGTCCATGCCGCTATTGTCGTTTCAGGCCGCCTCACACGGCCTCAGAAGAAGCGGCGGCCCCGGCCGCTCCCCATCCTCGGGTTCACTACGTTGTTCGTGACCGAGCCGAACGTGAAGCTGAACCCGACCTCGAACTCGAACTCGAAGTCCGTGCCCAGTTGCCGGCGTTGGAGTAGCACGTCCTCGTCGGCGATGTCCTCGCGCGGCACGTAGAGCTGGTCCTTGACGCGCGCGACGCCCCCCGAGACGCTCAGGTTCAGCCCGCGCGCGATCCGGTACTCGACGCGTCCGAACAGGTCGATGCGGTGCAGCGACGGGTCGTGCAGGAACGTTGACGCCTCGAGCGCGCTGTTGATCTCGCCCCAGGGCTGCTGGAACCGCGCCGCGATTTCGAGGCGCTGTTCGGCGTGGGTCTCCCCGGTCCTGTCGAAGAGCGTGATCTCCTCGTAGTCGAACGAGGCGAGGCCGAGCGAGTACAGCACGGTGATCTGCCGGCGCGTCGATTCCGCGTAGGGGAACAGGCTGTACTGGACGGCGGGCGCGGCCCGGATCGCGAGATCCTGGTTCACGTGGGTGGAGGTGAGCGCGGACGCGCGAGCCCCCGCGGACCAGTGCGGTCCGAGGCTCCAGACGATCAGCCCCTCGTGGTTGATGCTGCGCGACGTGCTGGTCAGCATCGTGCCGTCGCTGAACTCGAACTGGTCCCGCTCCCAGCGGCCGTCGGAGCTGAGGTCGATCTTGAGGCCCTCGGTGGTCCGGCTTGCCGAGAGCGACCCGTCGAAGGAGCGGGAGCTTCGGCGGCTCTCCCCCTCCCATTCCGCTCCGACGCTGGTGCGGAACACCCACAGGTTCCATGGATCGTTCTTCGCCGCAGCCTGTTGCGGGGCTCCCGACGACGGCGCGGCGTATCGGACATCCAGGAGCGGCGCCGCGACGGTTCCCCCCACGTGGGGGACGAGCCCGCGCTTGAAGGCGCGCGTCAGGCCCTCGCGCACCTCGTCATCGGTGTCGCCCTGGGCGGACACGAAGCGAAGCGCGTCCGTGGGTCCGGCCCGCTCTCCGACACCCAGGAAGAACAGGTCCCAAGCCTCGCCGCCGCCGCCGGTGTCCTGCGAGGTCACCAGCACGTGCAGCTCGGCGTCCGTCCGGTCGCGCACGTAGTCGACGAACGGTGCCTCGCGGCGGAAGTGGTCGAAGTCGCAGCGCTCGCAGTCGAAGAACACCCGCAGCAGGTTGCCGCTGCCCCCGCCGCCGTTCTGCTCCTGTGCCGCCGCCCCAGCCGATACCATGATGGCTGCGCATCCGATGGCCACGCGGAGAAGATTTCGCCTCCGCGCCGTTCGCGTCCAAGGTCGCCCTTTCGGCGACCGCCCCCCGCTGGTCCGCCGACCAGTGGACTCCATTCTTGGCTCCCCGCAGTACGTTGACTCGTTCGAGTCCCGCAACTTGGCGGAGCCGCGGCGCCGAGTGGTGGAGCCGACGTCAATCTATTGTCAGGAAGTCGTCGAGGCCCTTGGATAGAACCGGCCGGAGCCGTCCGAACGTCAGGCTCGCACCGTGGCGGTCGTCGCACTGGTCCTCGTGCCCTTCAGCTACGCGACGGCGCAGAGCAACGCCGGTGTCGCGGTCGGTGCCGGCTGCGGTCTCGTCAGCGGCGCGGCGACCACACTCATCCCTGGACGGACGGGAACCGGGTTGGATGGGATGTTCTTCGGCCGGTTACAGACAGTTCCTCATGGCGGTGTCCGTGATATCCGCCGTCGTCCCGGGCAGCACTTCAAAGAGGGTGCCGATGCAGAATCCGCGAACCTGTCAGCTGTCCCTAATCGTTGAGGGTGGGACGGATGATTTCCGGGGAGTAGATGCCGGGCGGAACCACGACCCGGTACTCCCCGGTGTGGCTGTTGTCGAAGGGGCTGTACAAGACCCAGCGCTCCGGCGCGCCCAAGACCCGTACCTGCGAGGTCAGCGCAAGGACGCTGAAGAGCCGGCTAGTGCTCGGGGTCGTGTACTGCACGACGCTCAACGGCTCCGCGGCTTCGACGGTATCGGTGACCACCAACGTGTCAGTGACCGTCACGGTCACGGTATCGGTGACCACGACCGGTTCCGGCACCGCGACGGGGGAACCTGTTTCTTCGCAGCCGATGACGGTGAGCGTGACATGGGGTGTCTCCTCCGCACACTTTCGGGTTGCTTCCTAGAAGGTGGACCCGGCGAGGACCGCGAACGCCGTGCGACGCGCGACCCGATCCGCCATGCCCTCGCACGACGGCGGATCCACGTCCTCGGTCGCCTCCCACGTCGAACGGCCTCTCCATCCTTCCACGGCGTTTTCCATTCGGCCAACCTCTAAGACCGTGGAGCCCGCGAGGATCACGAACGCGGTGCGGCGTCCCGCTTCCCAGCGCTGGTCGTAGGCATAACGCGCTTCCACCGTGGCGCGACGAAACCGCAAACTCAGGCCAGCTCCGTACACTGTCTGGCTCACCAGCGCGGGAGTTGCCCGCTCCCCGACAGTTTTCCACCTTCTCACGGCCTACGCTCCCGGTGCTCCCGCAGCACGACCATCAGCAGGCCGCCCATGATCGCGAGGTTTTTCAGGAAGTCGATGAGCACCCCGACGTCCGGGCCCGTGCGCAGCGGGTTCTCCATCAGCAGCGTCACCGTCAGCAGGAACAGCACCAGCCCCGTGGCCGCCAACTGAGTGGCCTTGCCCAGGACGAGCAGGGTGCCGCACAGCAGCTCCACGAGTCCGGCGACCATCGCGAGCACGACCGGGAACGGCAGTCCCGCTTCTGCGATGTCCGCCGACGCGTCGCCGGCGTCCACGAGCTTGGTGACTCCGGTGAACAGGAAGATGGCTGCTAGGGTGATGCGGGCAGCGACGTAGCCGATCCGGTCGACGGGATCATGCGCGGTTGCGTCCTGGCTCGGCATCATAGTGCCTCCGCTTGAGTGGGCGCGGTTCATGGCTCGCCGAGGGGAAGCGTTCAATTGCGGATGGGTGACCTGCCACCGAATCCGGACAGACCTGTCCATCTGGCGCCTGCGGACCGCGCTCCGTATAAGATACAAGGTCAAATCCGATGCATGGGCGAGGAATAGCCCCGGTTCGGCGAGATTTCGGCGATGATTCTCGTGCCTTGGGAGGAATGAGCGATGACGGACGATTGCGGGGCGCTACGGCGCCGGATCGAGCCGCTGGAGCGGCGCGTCTCCGAGTTGTGCCGGGCCGCGGTGCGCATCAGCGCGAGCCTCGATCCCGACGCGGTGCTGCAGGAGGTCGTGGACAGCGCCCGCTTACTGACCGGCGCGCGCTACGGCCTGATCACGACGGTCGACGAGGCCGGCCGGCCGTTGCGGTTCGTCGGCTCCGGCATCACGGCGGCCGAGCACCGGCACCTTGAGGACTGGGCGGACGGGCCGCGGCTGTTCGAGCATCTGGCGCGGCTTCCGGGCGCGCTGAGCTTCGACGACATACCCGAATACCTCCGGCGCCACGGCTTCGGAGCGGGCGTGCTGCCCTACAGCACCGCGCGGGGCGCGCGGATCGATTGTCGCGGGGCGCGCGTGGGTTACCTCTTTGTCGTCGACAAGGAGGGCGGAGGCGAGTTCACGGCCGAGGACGAAGAGGTGCTCCCGCTGTTCGCCTCGCAGGCCGGCACGGCCATCGCCAACGCGCGCGCCTTCCGGGACGAGCAGCGGGCGCGCGCCAGGCTGGACGCCCTGGTCGACACGTCGCCCGTCGGCGTGGTGGTGCTGGACGCGGGGACCGGCGGCGTCGTGTCGCTGAACCGCGAGGCGAGGCGGATCGTCGAGGGCGTGCGGGTCGCCGACCGTTCCGTTGAGCAGCTGGTCGAGCTGGTCACGTGCCGGCGCGCCGACGGGAGCGAGGTCGCGCTGAGGGACTTCCCGCTGGCACGGGAACTGGGCCGTGGCGAGACGGTTCGCGCCGAGGAGCTTGAGATCTCGGTGCCGGATGGCCGGAGCGTGAGGACGCTGATCAACTCGACGCCGATTCACGCACCCGGCGGCGAAGTCGAGTCGGTCGTGGTCACGATGCAGGATCTGGCGCCCTTCGAGGAGATCGAGCGGATGAGGACCGAGTTCCTCGCGATCGTGAGCCACGAGCTGCGCACGCCGCTCACCTCGATCCAGGGCTCGACGGGCGCGGTGCTCTCCGCCGAGCCGGGGTTCGCGCGGGCCGAGATGATGCAGTTCTTCCGCATCATCGACGAGCAGGCGGACCGGATGGGCGGCCTGATCCGCGACCTGCTGGACGCGGGGCGCATCGCGACGGGCACGCTTTCGGTCTCGCCCGAACCGTCGGACGTGGCGGCGCTGGTGGACGCGGCGCGGACGAGTTTCGTGAGCGGCGGCGGCCGGCACCGGGTCACCGCCGACCTGCCCGCGGACCTGCCCCGCGTGATGGCCGACCGCGAGCGCGTTGTCCAGGTGCTGACCAACCTGCTCTCGAACGCGGCCCGGCACTCCGCCGAGTCGTCGCCCATCCGCATCGCCGCCCGGCGCGAAGGCGTCGCCGTCGAGATCTCGGTCTCCGACCGGGGCCGGGGCATTCCGCCGAAACAGCTCCCGCACCTGTTCAAGAAACACGCCGTCGGCGGCGACGACGCGCGCGGTCTCGGGAGCGGCCTCGGCCTGGCCATCTGCAAGGGGCTGGTCGAGGCCCACGGCGGGCGCATCCGGGCCGAGAGCGGCGGAGAGGGCCGGGGCGCCCGGTTCACCTTCACGGTCCCGGTGGCCGAGGAGCCTGCGGCACCAACCGGGGCGGCGGATCCGGCCCGAGGCCGGGGGGTGACGGTCCAGGAGGGGCGCGAGCCGGTGACGGTCCTCGTCGTGGACGACGAGCCCGAGATGCTCCGCTACGTGCGCGACGTGCTCCGCGCGGCGGGCTACGCCACGGTGTCCACGGGCGACCACCGCGAGCTCGCCGGCCTGATCCGCGCCGAGAAACCCCACCTCGTCCTGCTCGACCTGATGCTGCCCGGCACCGACGGCATCGAGCTGATGGAGCGGGTGCCCGAGCTGGCCGACCTGCCGGTCGTCTTCATCTCCGCCTACGGGCGCGACGAGACGATCGCGAGGGCGCTAGGGGCCGGTGCCGCCGACTACATCGTCAAGCCGTTCTCCCCGATGGAGCTGACCGCGAGGGTCCGGGCCGCCCTGCGGCACGGCCCCCCACTGTTCGAGCTCGACGGGCTGGCCATCGACTACGAACGGCGCCGCGTGAGCGTGGACGGCCGACCCGTCAGCCTCACGGCCACCGAGTACGGGGTGCTACGCGCGTTGTCGAGGAACGCGGGGCGGGTCGCGACCTATCGCTCGCTGCTCAATCAGGCGTGGAGCAAGCATCCGGGCAAAGTCGACCCGAAGCTGGTGCATGCCGTCGTGCAGACCCTCCGCCGCAAGCTGGGCGAGGACGGGTCCAGCGCCGCCTACATCCTGAACGAGCGCGGCGTCGGCTACCGCATGCCCGCTCCCCGTGACCACGGGCCGGACCCCGGGCCGGCATCAGACGCTCGCCCCCGGGCTCCGGCACGGGGCGGTCCCAACTCGCGTGCCCCGTGATGCGGAGGAGGCCGGTCCGGGGATCGGGGAATGCCCGGACCCGGTCCAGCCCCATTCGCCGGCGCCATGGCTGCGCGCGCCATCCGTTCGATTCCTCCCGATCGGATGGGCCGCACGATCTCGGCAACAGAGAGTCCGCATGCGAAAGGCACCCTGACCGGCGCGGCCGCGGCCGCCGTGGCGCCCACGGCACGCTCATCCCTTCGTCCTCGCCGGCGAACTCCCGTCCGCCTTCCTTCTCGGCGAGAAGGAGGCTGCCCACGTGCACGCCCTGATGACGGACCGGCGCGGCCCGTAGAGCGGTGCCGGGAGGCGGAGGGCGGGGTGACGACGGGTGCCCCGACCCAGCCGGCCGGACCTCCGCCTTTCAACGGGCGCCGAAGTTCCGGGAGGCGCCCGCACGACCGTCGCGCCTGGTCCCGGGCGGCCGGTTGCCGTTGATCTTCCGGCGTGGCGCCAGAGGGGACGAAGCGGTGCGCTGGCCTCTGTCGTCGAGGCCCGCGATCACGTCCGGGCGGCCCCGGTAACGGCGCGGGTGCCGTCGACGACCTCCCGCGGTGCCAGGTCGAGATCCAGGTCCGCGCTGATCTGGACGAGGGCCGGCCCGGGACCGGGCCGGGTGGCGCTCCGGTAACGCCTCGATTCGTCGACGCGGCGCGTCGGAATCCTTCGTCAAAGGTCGACTCCTCTTCACCCCGAGCTCGGCTTGCACGGATATTGCGCCATCATCGCCAAACAATCGGCAATATGCCGCCCTTGATCGCCCACGGTTCGCAGAACAGGTGGTAGATTTTGTAAACGATGATGCTGATGGGCTCCAGGCTACGGCAGCGACGACCCGCGGGGGCGGACGGACCGGGACGGGCGGCGAGCGCGACCGACGCCGGTCAGGACGTCTCGCGGTGCGGGCTGGCGGGTCCCCGGCGGCCGGCCGGTGAGCGCGTTGGCGGGGCGGAGCCGCGAGAAGTGCCATCGCTACATCACGGCGACGCTCGAGACGAACGACCACCATCGCCGGAAGAGGGCGAAGATGCGGCTGAGCAAGCGCATGAATGCGGATCACGGGCTTCTCGCGGACACGGCTCACGCGCTTGATCGGCCAACACCGCCGGACGCGCAAGATCGTCGACCGGAGATGCGTGGTTCGGGTGACGCGTTGAGAGGGGCGTCATGAGCCCCCGGGACCTGTTCGTGCGCGGGGTGGTGACGCAGGAGGCGGCGCTCGGCAATGCGCCCTGGCTGGAGGCGGCGTCGCTGATCAACGAGATCAGCGGGACGAGGGGCAACGCCCTGGCGTTCGCCTACGGTCGCGCCCAGGCTGACGCGCACTTTCTGTTCACGCGGCTGTGCCACGATGGCGAGCACCGCGAGGACCTCGAGAGGGAGTACTTCAGCGAGTACTGGGCACGGGACGAGAGCATTCCCCACGTCGGTCGTCTGCCGGATGGAGCGCTGGTGCCCACCGCCGAGCTGTACACGAAACGGGAGAGGGAGAGGTCGCCGGCGTACACTGAAGCGAGGCATGCAGGACGGCCTCAAGGTGCGGCTGGACGGGCCGGGCGGATCGAACATCGTGCTGAGTCTCGCGGACTCCCTGGAACCGGGAGGCTGGACGTCGGCTCAGCTCGCCCGCGGTCCGGCGCCTGCTGCCGCACGTGCGCCAGTTCGTGCGAGTGCGCAGGACGCTCACCGATGCGCGGGCGCTGGGACGCTCGCTCCTCGCGTTGCCCGTGAACAGCCGCTGCGGCGTCATCCAACTCGACCGGAACGCTCGGATCGTCGCGGCGAACGACCGGGCCAGCGTGCTGCTGCGACAGGGCGAAGAGCTGTCGGACCAGGACGGCTTGCTGAGCGCCACGACGCCTCGGGACAACGGCGAGTTTCAGCGTTTGCTGGCTCTGGCGCTGCCCCGGCTCGGCGGGCCCGGCTCGTCCGGCTCGATGACGATCGAGCGCTCGTCGTCCCGCACGAACCTGGTGGTGCACGTAACTCCCGTGTCCGAGGGCCAGCGGGACTTCCGCGCCAGCCAGGTCGCCGCGCTCGTCCTGCTCGCCGACCCGGAAAGCCCGCCCAGGATCGACGCCCGCCTGGTGCAGGCGGCGCTCGACCTGACCCCGGCCGAGAGCCGGCTGGCGGTCATGGTGGCCGCCGGGCAACACGCGCGCGACATCGCTGCGCACACGGGACGCAGCGAACGCACCGTGCGCTGGCACATGCAGAACATCTTCCGCAAGCAGGGCATCTCGCGCGAGGTGGACCTGGTGCGGCGCGTATTGTCGCTGGAGGGCTTTCCCGACTTCTGCCCCTGACGCCCGGCGCAGGCGGCGTGCGTATTCGGGCGATTTCGACCTCTTCCCGGCTGCCGTGATCTTCTCTTGCATCTCCTTAAGCCGGTCGAGGTCGGCCAAGCCGACTTCCCCGGGGATGCGGAATCATGTCGGGGGCCTCCCCTGATTCGTTCCGGCCGTCGCGGACGGCTACAGAGCTTCCGGCCTTCGCGTCCGCGATTCGCGTTTCTGCGACCGGCTCCCCGGTCTCCGCGCGCGTCGGGGCTTGTCCGTCCCCGGTTTCGGCGGGCCTCGCCGTACCTTCAGTTGGCGGCCGTGCCACTCCGCCTTGTATTCGAGCTGGCGCAGCAGCTCGCTCCCTGCACCCCCGACCTTGATTTCGCGGGCGTCCCGGACGATGCCCGTCGTGGTCTTGTGCAGCAGATCTCCCTGCTGGTTTCTGACCCTGCGTGCCTGGTTGCGCAGGCGGGCGAGGGCGCGCTTGCGGCCCTCCGACCCGAATTCGCATCGCTCCAGCCTCCGCTCGAGCCTCGCCAGGCGGCGTCTCGCGTTGCGCAGGGCCCTGCTCTCGCGGATCACCTGGACCGGCCCGCCGTCGACCGCGACCGTGATCGCGCCGCCGTCCTGGCGGACCGCGGCCCCGTCCGTCCTCGGCTCGACCGGGGCGAGCGGCCCGCATTCGAACAGGCAGGAGAGCATCCACCGGTCTCCCGCATCCAGCCAGACCCGTCCGGAAAGCAGGCCGAGGGTCTTGCGTCCCGGCGGGCCCGGCAGCCTCCCCGGGGGCAGCCGCCCGCCCCTCCAGCGCATCCAGCCGTACTTGGGCAGCCACACGCGGCTGCCCTCGAAGCGGACGCCCTGGTTGCTGAAGTAGATGCCCGGCTCCCGGCCGATGGCCTTGAAGTGGGGGAAGCCCTTCCGGCCCCGGCCTCCCGACTTCCTGAACCAGGTGCGGAAGGTCCGGTCGAGATCGGATGCGACGCAGTAGGTGGCGCTGGCGGGGAACCCCCGGTGCTCCGGTCTGCGGCGCCAGTCTCGCGCCAGAGCCCGCATCTCGGGGAGGGACAGGCGCCGCCCGGTCTCCCCGTACTTCCGCTCGGAAGCGGCGAGCAGCGTGTTGGCGAGCCGGCGCAGGCCGTTCCTGCAGTCGAGCAGCGCCTCGTCCTGGCTGGGACTGGGGTAGAGCCTGCAGCGCCACCCCACGTACCGCCGGGAGGTCGATCTGGTCACGGCTACGATGCCCCCCCGGCGGGCGCCGGAGCCGGGTCATTGGCGCCCGACCCCTTGGCCGGGTGGGGATCCCACACCGAATCGACCCACCGATCGAATCGCCGAACGACCCGTTCCGGATCCTCGGCCGCCGCCGCGAGCGTGCATCCGGCCATCCGCGCGAAGTTGAGTTCCAGCGTGCGGCGCCGCAGCCCCGTCCGGTCGGCGACCGCGTCCCAGCCGGCCCCGGCGCGGGCGCGCACGGCCCAGAGGAGGACGGCCCAGTTCATGAACTCCTTCAGACGGCACCGGAGCGGCGCGTCCTCCCGCCAGTACTGCCTCAGCGTCGAAGCGGCCAGCCCGACCTGGTCCGCCAGCCGACGAACCGAACTCGGCGGGACGAACCGGGTGGCGTCGTCGTCGTCGTGCAGGCCGCACACCCGGCCGACCGCCTCCCTGACGGACGGTCTGAGGGAATGGTCGGAGAGCAGCCTCAGGCCGAGGCGGCGCATCGGATCCCGGCTCGCCCTTCCGAGCTCTTCGAGAATCTCCACGAGGCGGCTCTCCGCCTCCTCCGCCCACACGACCCGCAACCCGCCCGAGCGGAGCGGATACAATCGCCGCACGCAGTCCGCCGAGAGGCGCGCCACCACCACGCAGGGCGGGCTGAGAGGCCCCGAGGCGGACCGCAGCCACTCGATGTCGGCGTCGGAGCATGTGGCCACTCCGTACACGACCGGGCAGGCGCTCAGCGACGGCGCCAGAAGCGCTCTCCTTGAACTCACCCGCTGGATCGGCACCCCGGCGAGCACTCGCCGCAGCAGATCCCCAAGCTCGCCGTCCCTGCAGTACAGCGCGTTGACCACCCGTTCCGATTCCATGCGTGCCTCACCGCCCCGGGGCAGGACGCGCGGTTGGACGCGATCCCGAATCCCTTGCCCGCGTGAGCCCGACTATAGCAGTATACCAAGAACGCTGTTTCGTCGCGCCGTACAATTTACGGGGTACTATGCCATATTATTTGCAGGGTAGCGTGCCGCGGCCGGAGCACTGCCGGGGCACACCGTTCCGGGACTGTCCTCGTTTTATTCGTAAATACCTCCTCGCTTTATTCGCTTCAGAAAACAGCAGTCGGCGTCAATAATCCGAGGGTTTCGTGGACGGGCGAATGCCACGGAGCCCTTCCGATAGTCCGTAACTGATTGACAAACAAGCAAATCGCAAAGTTGGCACCACCTTTGCCTACCCAAGGGCACGCGACTCTGTCCAGCCGATTCCGGCCGGTATCCGTTTCCACCACTCAGGAGGTTCCATGAACCGACTCAAGCTCTTCGCCACAGCAACGCTGATGGCGCTGGCCTTCACCGCCTGCGACGAGGGCACTCCACCGCCGGTGGAGCCCCCGCCGCCACCGACTCCCGTGGGAACCATCTCCGGGTCGGTGACGATTGAAGGGACGGCCGCCGCCGGCATCACCGCCACTCTTTCCTCGGGTGCCACCACGACCACCGGGTCGGGGGGCAACTTCGCCTTCTCGGGCGTCGAAGCCGGGACCTACACGGTCACCATCAGCGGCTTCCCAGAGGATGCGACGTTCGCGCAGGTGACGCAGTCCGCCACCATCGCGACCGATGGTCAGAACGTGCAACTCAACTTCGCGGGCGAGTACATCCGGTCCTCCGCGGTGGTCGGCAACGTGGTTGCGGCCGACGCCATGATGAGCGGCGGCGACGGCCAGCCCGAAACGCTGGCAGGCGTGACGGTCACGCTCGACGGCGAGCACGCCATGGGCGAGACCATGGAGACCGGCATGGACGGCGGCTTCGCCTTCACCGGGCTCCGCGCCGGCACCTACACGGTCACGATCTCGGACTTCCCCGAGGATGTCTCCTTCGAGACGGTGAGCGTCGAGGTCGAGGTCGACGTGGGCGATGTCGGCCAGGCCGACTTCACGGGCCACTTCATCCGCACTTCCGCGGTCGAGGGCCAGGTGATCATCGACGGCGAGGGCCTTGCCGGCGTTACGGTGACTCTGGCCGGCGGTCCCTCCGACGAGAGGCACACGATGATGACCGACGCCGACGGCATGTACAGGTTCGAGGACCTGCGCCCCGGCGACTACACGGTCGCGATCTCCGACTTCGACACCCGCGACTACGAGTTCGCCGCCACGTCGCAGGACGTGAGCGTCGATCTCGACGAGACGGGAACCGTGTCGTTCACGGGCGTCCTGCTCCGCACCTCCGGCATCAGCGGCCGGGTGAGCGTCGAGGGCATGGGCCTCGGCGACATCGCGGTCACGCTGTCCGGCGCGGCCGACGCGAGCACGATGACCGACGCGGGCGGCCAGTACGCCTTCGCGGGTCTCGCGGCGGGCGACTACACGGTCACGATCGCGGTCGCGAGCGACGCGTACGTGTTCGACTCGATGAGCCAGGACAGGACGGTCGGCGACGACGATTCACAGATCGTGAACTTCGAGGGCGCGCACGCGCGCACCGCGAGCGTTGGCGGTCAGTTGTTCATCGACGAACTGGACAAGAACGACATGATGGACGCGGGCGAGCACCCGTTGCCGGCGGCTGGTGTTCCGGTGGCGCTGGTGGGCCCCGGGGTCAATGACCAGCGGCTGAGCGCGACCGGCGCGGACGGCTCGTTCGGTTTCTCGGGTCTGCGCGCCGGCTCCTACCAGCTGGTCGTGCCGATCGACGCGACGGCTGCGGCCGCGCTCGCGGCCAACGACGTAGCGTACGGCGGACCGGGGACGGGCTACGCCTTCGACCTCGGTGTCGGCGAGCGCAAGATGCAGGCCGTTCCGTTCGACATCACGCACACGACGGTCAACTTCTCGGTGTCGCTGAGGAGCGGTGACGAGATGGGTGACGCGCTTCCCGGCGCCTCCGTCTCGCTCTACGGGGCGAACAGCGCCATGGTCGGCAGCGGCATGACCGGCGACGACGGCTCCGTGTCGATCAAGGTCGCGCGTGCCATGACCAGCGGGAACATGGTCAACGCGGGCGTTTCGGCCGAAGGCTACAGTGTGGCCGACGGCATGACGGCCGTATCGTGGGATCCGCAGATGTTTGCGACCTCAGGTGCGAATGCCAACGACATCGTCAACCTGAACGTCAGCGTGAACGTCAGCGGCCGGACGGTCGAGACCGGTCACCCCGATAGCGGGCAGCCGCTCGCCGGCTGGGCGATCGACGTCATGATGGGCGATGCGGCGGTCGCAGGCGCGCCGATGGCGCTGGGCGACGACGGCAGCGCGTCGTTCACGACCACCGTTGAATCGGTCCCGGCAAGCTTCACGTTCACGGTCGCAGACGACCAGGACAACGAGCTGGACGGCGGCGAGAGCTACGCGTCGTCCGGCGGCGGGCACACGCACGACGGGCTTTCGCTGGCGGGCGACCCCGTGGACGCCGACGCGATCGTGGTGACCTTCACGACGCAGACCCTGAAGATCTACGTGCACCACGAGCGCGATCAGGTCTACGGCTACACGGGCAGCAGCCTGGACGGCGACGAAAGGATCGGAGGAGTGGTCGATATTCAGGTCCGGCACCGGGGCGCCAACGGTCGTCCCCAACTGTTCACGACCGCGCAGTGGGACCGCGAAAACAACACGGTGATCGGCAGAGGCTCCCGTGCGGGCACATACACCTACACCAACCTGCCGGCGGACGCGAACGTTTTCGTCACGGCGGACGCCGCGGACGGCTACATGCTGCTGGACCCCCGCGCGCTTGACGCCTACGGAGACGAGGACGGCCTCATGGGCGGCGCGTTCGGCGACGACGGCGGCTGGGGGCACACGGTGGAAATCTGCCCGCTGATGGCCGTCGACCCGACCGGCCAGGACCACGGCGAGTGCGGCTCGTTCGCCGTCGTCAGCACGTACGACGTGACGGCGAACGTCTCGAAGATGAGGGTCAGAACGTCGGGCGTCGGGTTCCGTTCGTCCGACCTCCCCAACGGGAGCGTAACGCATCAATCGGGGGTCACGGTCGAGCTGACCCCGGTCGAGGGCAGGAATCTCGGTGGCAGTGCGAGGTCTCGCACGACCGCGAGCAGCAACGACGCGACACAGCCCGGCGACGAGAGAAGGGAGCTCGACTTCGGCACCATGGCGGCTGGCACCTACGCGCTCGGCCTTCCGGACGGCTGGAGGGCGACGGACCAGGCCGGCGGAAGGGGGCAGAGCGCCTTTGCCCCCCTCGACGACGACGTCGCGCTCACCGTCGAGCCGTCGACCGCCACCCTCTACGGCTTCGTCAGGAACGCCCGCCAGGAGGGTCTCGAAGGCGTGACCGTGCACGTGAACGGCACGGAGACAGTGACCGACGAGTGGGGCCGCTACATCGCGTCCGGCATCGGCTCGGTGAGGGGGCAGATCTTCGTGCACACCTCCCGGCCGGGTTTCCCGGACTCCAGGCCGGACTCCACCAACAACCCAGACACCGAAGTCCCCGACTTCGGCGCGAACACGGTGGAGCGACACGACATCACCCTCAGTGGCGCGAACAACACATTCACGGTCACAGGCATGGTTCGCGAGGTCAACACCGGTGCCCCCATCAGCGGTGCGCGGATCCTGGCGGGCGGGGGCAATCCGCTCAACGGCCGGACGACCGGTCGCGGGGATTGGCTGGGTCAGGTCCGGACGGGAAGCGACGGTACCTACACGGCGGTCGTCGCGGCCAGGGGAGTCGGCCAGTTCGTCAACATGACGGCGTCGGCGAGCGGTTACACCTTCCTCCCCGCGGAGGGCATTCCCGTTCACGCCCAGGCCGGGTCATCCCACAACGTCGACTTCACCGGCCATTCGCGCGGCAAGGTCGTGGGCAGGGTGGTGGCTCCGGACGGCACGCCCGCCTCGGGGATCAAGGTCACCGCCTACGAGGGCACCAGCAGTGCCGGCAGCAAACTTGATGACATGACGACCAGTGGCACCGGGGTCTTCAGCCTTGACGTGGGGGCCTATGGCTCGTTCTTCATCGGGGCCGAGGTCGCGTGCGCTGACAACCCTGTAACGGACGCAGAGATCGATTTGTGCCGCCAGGAGGAATTCAGCTGGTTCGATTACCCAAGTGGTGGTCAGGTGGGCACCGTCATCAGCGCCGGGCAGCCCGTGCAGTTCGGCGACATTCAGATGCGGAGCGTCCAGCCCCGGATCACGGATGTCAAGCGGTTGACTCATACGAGCATCGCCCTAGGCCCGCCCGTCACCGCACCCGGCGATTATCGCGATTACGTCGAGGTGAAGTGGGAGTACGACCGGGAAGACCATCAAGAGGTCGGTGGTACCACCACTGCGTCCGACGCGGTGACCGCAATCGCGCTTGCCAACGTAGACCCCGCCCCCGCGGCGGCTTTGGCGATCGGGACTGTCGATGACGCCTTTGCCTTTACCGCCGGCGTGCCCACGGACGCTGAGGCCGCCCATGCCGGCACCGGTACCCAGACCGTGAAGGTGGTGTCCATAATCCAGATCCCCGCCGGCAGCCCCACTCACTACCTGGAGTTCAGCGGCGAAATCGTGCTGACAATAGCCGGTCGGACATTCCAAAACCCCTGGACCGCCGCCGGGACCACCGAGAGCCCCTCTGCTTCGTTCAACGTTGCGGCCGTGAACACAACGGCCAGCGGAGTCGTCGTGACCGGCAGGACGGCAACCACATTCGGCTTCCGCTGGTCGGGGAAGGCCAGCCCTGCATTGCAGCACCAGATCGCCATGTTGATCGGAAGCCAGTGGCTACTCGTTCCCGCTACGGACGTGACCAGCGTGACGAGGATTACCGAAGGCGCCAACCGGGGCCAGTGGCAGGTGACCGGCCTTACTCCCACCGCGGGCAACTGGGGCAACGTCGCCGGCACCAGTACCGTCACCGTGACCGCAACCCAACTGGCCGGACCGCTCCAGGTCATGATCCGCACGGGCCAGGGTGCGGATGTTGGGACAGCGACTGGCTGGATGTCCTCGCCAGCGGTGTCCGTCAGCGGAAGCTGACCCCTCCAATCCCATCGACCTAACCGATGGGCAACAGCAGCAACCCCCCGTCCGGTTCGCCGGGCGGGGGGTTCGCTCCATGATGACCGGGGGGAGTTGGGACTGGGTGAGACAGTCCACAACCCGGTCCCGGTCGGTCCTCCAAACGATATCCGAGCCCGTCTTAGCGCTGGGGCCGAATCGTCCCGCCAGCATGGAACGAGAGAGCGATGGCGCCGCGAACGACCGCACACGGGTTTACATCCCGTTGTTGGCGATCTGCGCGGCCGCGGCGTGGGCGTCGGGGTGCGGCGACGGCGCCACGCGCCCTCCGGCCGAGGCGCTTCGCGTGGCCAGCGTGACGGTCACGCCCGCGGCCGCTTCACTCGCGGCGCCGGACGCGACCGTGCAACTGGACGCGCGCGTGCTCGACGGCAGCGGGCGGGCGATGGTCGGGATCGCGGTGATCTGGACGAGCGTGCGCCCCGAGGTCGCGAGGGTCGGCGCGTCGGGGCTGGTGGCGGCGGCGGGCAACGGGACGACCACGATCGCGGCGACGGTCGGCGCGACTGCGGGCACGGCGACGGTGACGGTGGCGGTGGAGAGTGGGGACCGGTCGGCGCTGGTGGCGCTCCACGCAGTGACCGACGGGCCGAACTGGGCTGACGACGAGAACTGGCTGGGCGACGGGCCGCTGGCGGAGTGGCGCGGGGTGGAGACGGACGCGTTTGGCCGGGTCGCCCGCCTGGACCTCGGCGGCCGCCGGGACGGCGAGACCGGGGAGTGGGTGTCGCACGGCCTGCGGGGTCCGATTCCGCCGGAACTGGGGCGTCTCGTGGGCCTGACGTCACTGAACCTGCGCGGGAACGCGCTGGAGGGTCCGATTCCCCCGGAACTGGGGAATCTCGCCGCTCTGGAGGAGCTGTGGCTCGACGACAACGCGCTCGAGGGTGCGATCCCACCGGAACTGGGCGCCCTCGCCGGTCTGGAAGAGCTGTGGCTCGACAACAACCGGCTCGAGGGTGCGATCCCGCCGGAACTGGGGAGCCTCGCGCGCCTGAAGTCGCTGTCCCTGAGCGGCAACGCTATCGAGGGTCCGGTCCCGGCGGAGCTGGGCGCCCTCGCCGGTCTGGAGGGGCTGTGGCTCGACAGCAACCGGCTCGAGGGTGCGATCCCACCGGAGCTGGGGAGCCTCGCGCACCTGAGGGGGCTGTCCCTGAGCGGCAACGCGCTCGAGGGTCCCGTCCCGGCGGAGCTGGGCGGTCTCAGGCGCCTGGAGTTCCTGCACCTCGACAGGAACGCGCTGGCGGGCGGGCTCCCGCGGAGTCTCGTGCGGATCGACGGGCTGGTGCGGTTCCGCTTCGAGCGGAACGCGGGTCTCTGCGCGCCGGGCACGCCCGAGTTCGTCGCTTGGCTGGACGGGATCGGGGAGCTCGGGGAAGGCCCGTTCTGCAACGAAACGGACCGGGCGGCGCTGGCCGCGCTGCACGCGGCGGCGGGCGGCGAGGGCTGGACCGACTCGGAAGGCTGGCTGGACGAGGCGGCGCTCGCGAGGTGGCACGGGGTCGAGACCGACTCCCTGGGCCGCGTCGCGACCCTCGACCTGGCCGGGAACGGACTCGCGGGGCGGCTCCCGGCGGGTCTGGGCGACTTGGCGGCGATGACGGCGCTGCGCGTCGGCGACAACGCGCTGTCCGGGCGGCTGCCGCGCACCTTGCTCGACCTGCCGCTGGACGAGCTGGACTACGCGGGCACGGAGCTGTGCGCGCCGCCGGACGAGACGTTCCGGGCGTGGCTGGGCTCCATCGCCGTGTTGCGGAGCACCGGGGCGGAGTGCGCACCGGCCACGGACCGGGAGATCCTCGAGATGCTCCACGACGCGACGGGCGGGCGCGACTGGATCGACTCGAGGAACTGGCTCACCGACGCGCCGCTCAAGGAGTGGCGCGGGGTCGAGGTGGACGACCAAGGGAGGATTGTCGAACTGGTGCTTTGGGACAACGGCCTGACGGGCCGGCTGCCGCCCGAGCTCGGCGAATTGGTCCACCTGGAATACTTGCGGCTGAGCGACAACGGGCTGGCGGGCATGATTCCGCCGGAGTTCGGCGGCCTGTCCGGCCTCGCGCACCTGGTGCTCGACGGCAACGGCCTCTCCGGCCCAATTCCGCCGGAACTCGGCGGCCTCCCCGCCCTCGAGGACCTACGGGTCGAGAACAACGACCTGTTGGGTCCGCTCCCGCCCGAACTCGGCAACCTCGCGAGCCTGCGGGTGCTGGGACTCACGGGCAACCGCGGGCTGTCGGGCCCGCTCCCCGCCGAGCTGACTTCGCTCGGCCGGCTCGAGCGGCTCTTGACCGGGGACACGGGGCTGTGCGCGCCCGCGGACCCCGCCTTCGCGGCGTGGCTCGACGGGGTCCACACGCGCCGCGTCGTGCCCTGCGCCGAAGAGGAGGCACCGGCGACGTACCTGGTGCAGGCGGTGCAGTCGCGCGCGTTTCCGGTCCCGCTGGTCGCGGGCAAGCCGGCGCTGCTGCGCGTGTTCCCGACGGCGGTGCGGGCCGCGGGCGCCGGCGTGCCGGCGATTCGGGCCCGGTTCTTCGTCGATGGCCGGGAGACCCATGTGGAGCACGTTCCGGGCAAACCCGAAGCGATCCCGGAACGGGTCGACGAGGGCTCCCTCGCCACGTCGGTCAGCGCCGGGATTCCGGGGAGCGTGGTACAGCCTGGCCTCGAGATGGTCGTCGAGGTCGACCCGGACGGGACGCTCGACCCCGCGCTCGGCGTCGCGCGGCGGATCCCCGCGGCCGGGCGGCTTGCAGTCGACGTGCGGACCCTGCCGCCGCTCGATCTGACGGTCGTTCCGTTCCTGTGGGCGACGGCGCCGGACTCCTCGATCCTGGACGCGGTCCGAGGGATGGCGGCGGACCCGGAGGGCCACGCGCTGCTCGCGGACGTGCGCGCGCTGCTCCCGGTGGGCGTGCTCGATCTGACCGCGCACGAGCCCGTGCTGAGCTCGAGCAACGATGCCCACCGTCTGCTCGAGGAGACGGTGGCGATCCGCGCGCTGGAGGGCGGGGGCGGCCACTACCTGGGCACGATGGCGGGCCCGGTGACGGGGCCCTCCGGGGTGGCGTTTCTCCCCGGCCGGGCCGGCTTTTCGATCCCCCGGTCGGGCACCATCGCGCACGAGCTCGGCCACAACCTGGGTCTCCGCCACGCGCCCTGCGGCGGCGCGGGCGACCCGGACCCGTCGTTCCCCCATCCGGACGGGTCGGCGGGGGCCTGGGGCTACGACTTCGCGCGCGGTGAACTGGTGCGTCCCACGACCCCGGACCTGATGTCGTACTGCGGCCCCCCCGACGGGATCAGCGACTACCACTTCGCCAACGCACTGCGTTACCGGCTGTTCGAGGCGCGCGCGGCGGCGGCTCCGGTCACCGCGCCGGAGAGGTCGCTTCTGCTGTGGGGCGGCGCGGGCGCCGACGGCGCGCCGTACCTCAACCCGGCCTTCATTGTCGAAGCGCCGCCGGCGCTCCCGGACTCGGCCGGCGCGTACACGCTGACGGGCCGGACCGCGCGCGGGACCGAGCTCTTCTCGATCCGCTTCGCGATGCCTCGCGCGGCCGACGGCGACGGCGGCTCCGGCTTCGCGTTCGTCCTGCCGGCGGAGCCCGGCTGGGCGGGCGAGCTTGCCGGCATCACGCTCGCAGGCCCCGGCGGAACGTTCGCCCTGAACGACGACAGCGACCTCCCGACGGCCGTCCTGCGCGACCCGCGCACCGGTCGGGTGCGGGGCATCCTGCGCGAGGTGCCGACCCCGGCCCGGGCCGCCATGGACGCGGAACGCTCGGCGGCGGGGCTGGAGTTCGAGGTCCTTTTCAGCCGCGGACTACCGGACGCGGCGGCGTGGCGGCGATGACTAGGCTGCGGGGGATCGAACGAGACGGATCGGCATGCGGACGCGCTTGCGTCCCTCCCATCGGACAAGGAGGCAGCAAGATGATTCGGAACAGACTGGGCCTGCCGGCCCGCTTCCTCATGGTTGCCACCGCGGTGGCCTGCTGGATTCCGTGCGTTCCCGCGGCGGCCGCGGGCATGCCGTTGGTTCAGAAACCACCTCCGGCACCGACGAATCTGATGGCGACCCTCGAGGGGACTTCGGTCCGTCTCACCTGGAGAGCTTCGGTGCCGTTGCCCGGCGAGAGCCCGGTCACCGGCTACAGGATCCGGATGTACCATCGCCCCCAACTCACGGACTGGATGGATGTCGTGGCCAACACCGGCACGGTTCTCACCTACCTGCACACAACTCCCCCTCGGGGCATCCTCGTGCACTATCAAGTCGCCGCGATCAACGCTGCGGGGACGCAGGGAAACTATTCGAATACTGCCGACGTCACCACAACGGGGACCGGGACAACGGGTGCTGCACCCAATCTGAGGGCGGTCCCCGGACCTGCCAGCATCACCCTCTACTGGAATCGACCCGAGACCGGCGGGAACACGATCAACGGTTACCAGGTGGACTGGTCGGCGAATGGCGCCGCCCCGTGGACACCGCTGAGGACTACGATCTCGACCGTGTTCCAGTACCAGCATTCGGGTCTCCCGTCAGGCACCACCCGCTACTACCGGGTCAGGGCGCTGTACTCCGACGGAAACTACGGGCCCGCGGGGCACGCGAACGCCAGGACGTTGACGACCGGGATACCGGGCGTACCCCGGAATCTGACGGCGAGGGCCGACGGCCCGTCGGTCATCCTCAACTGGGACGCGCCGTCCCCGAACGGTGGGAGCGCGATCACGGGCTACGATGTCCAGGTGTCGGCGGACAACGCCTTCACCTCAAGCCAAACGGTGACGTTGACCGGGGATCAGACGTCTTACCGGCACACGGGGCTCGAGCCGGCCACCACCCGCCACTACCGGGTCAGGGCGAGGAACGCCAGCGTCCCCGGGGCCTGGACGTCCACGGTGAGCGCCACCACGTCAGCGGGAACGCCGGGACCGCCCCGCGACCTGACGGCCAGCGCCGACGGCGCGTCGGTGATCGAGTTGGACTGGCGGCCGCCGAGCGATGCGGGAGGCGCGGCGGTCACGGGCTACCGGATCGAGGCATCGGCCAATGGCGTCATATGGAGTGTCCTCGAACGCAACCACCAAAGTACCGACTACAGGGACGAAGATCTCCCGCCCGGCACCACCCGGCATTACAGAGTTGCGGCGGTCAACCGGCATGGGCGGGGGGAGTGGTCGGACGAGGCGCAGGCCACGACGAGCCGCCCGCCGGGGAGACCGACGGGCCTCACGGCCCGGGCCCGGGGATCGTCGGAGATCGAGCTGGACTGGACCGCCCCCTCGGGCGGCGGACCGGTCACGGGCTACTGGGTCGAGTGGTCGAGCACCGGAACCGGCGGATGGACGCGGCGCGTGATGAATTCCAGAGCCACCTCATACACCGACACCGGCCTCAACCCCGGCACCACCCGTCACTACCGCGTCGCAGCGATCAACACGGCGGGTGAAGGCCCCTGGTCGAGGGTCGTCCAGGCGACCACCGAAGTCACCGTTCCGGGCGCGCCCAGGAGCTTCAGCGTGAACCCGAACGGCCTCAGGGGAAGCACCGAGCTCCGCCTCACCTGGAGACCCCCGTCCAACACTGGCGGGAGCCCCATCACCGGCTACCGCATCGAGTGGAGTTCCACCGGTACCTGGCCCGGGACATTCCTCCTGCCCGGCCCCAGCGGCACGGCCACCACCTACGTGGACACCGGTCTCGCCCCCAACACCACCCGGTACTATCGGGTGCGCGCGAT
This sequence comes from Longimicrobiales bacterium, assembly GCA_965221785.1. Taxonomy (GTDB): domain Bacteria; phylum Gemmatimonadota; class Gemmatimonadetes; order Longimicrobiales; family Gaopeijiaceae; genus BD2-11. Next base: position 1,264,098 of record CBDCSR010000003.1, on the reverse strand, counting down.
CAACGCCCAGGGGCAGGGGAACCCCTCGACCGCGGTCAGGGGCACCACCAACGCCGCACGGCCCGGCCAGCCCCGGAACCTGAGCGCGCGGGCGACGGGACCCACCAGCATCACGCTCACCTGGCAGGCGCCGGCCAGCGACGGCGGGGAGCGGATCACCGGCTACACGATTCGGAGGCGCGGTCCCAATGACGGAACCTGGATCACCATCCCTCGCAACACGGGTCCGCAGGAGACCACATTCACGGACACGGGCCTGCAGCCGGCCAGCGCCTACCGGTACCAGGTGGCGGCGATCAACCGCCTGGGAACCGGCCAGTGGTCCTTCGAGGCGAGCACGAGCACGTACGCCCAGGCTCCCGGCGCACCGACCGGACTGGCGGCCCGGGCGGTGGGCACCTCGCGCATCGACCTGTCGTGGAGTGCGCCCCGCAACACCGGCGGCGCCCCGATCTTCGGCTACCGGATCGAGGCCTCCGACGACGAGCGCAGGACCTGGCGGATCATCCGCCGCAGCACGAATTCGAAGGGGACGACGTTCTCCGACGTGAACCTTCAGCCCGCGACCACGCGGTACTACCGCGTCGCGGCGACCAACAGCGCGGGGACCGGGCCGTACTCGAACTTCGCGAGCGCGACCACCGAGGCCACCGTGCCGGGCGCGCCCCGGAGTCTCGACGCGGAGGCCGACGGCACCTCGCGGATCGAGCTCTCCTGGCGTGCGCCCACGAGAGACGGGGGCTCGCGCATCACCGGCTACCGCATCGAGGTGTCCGAAGACGGAGGCACCCGCTGGACTGACTTGGTGGCCAACTCGCACAACACGCGCACGACCCACGTGCACACCGGGCTTGAGCCGGCCACCCGGCGCCACTACCGCGTCTCGGCGATCAACCAGATCGGCATGAGCCCGGCGTCGCGGGTCGCGAGCGCCATTACCGACGCGACCGTGCCCGACGCGCCCACCGGGCTGGTGGCCACTGCGGTCACGCCCACCCAGATCGACCTGTTCTGGGCCGCGCCCGCCTACGACGGCGGCGTCCCCGTCACCGGCTATCGCATCGAGGTCTCGGAGAACGGCACCGCGTGGACGGATCTGGTGGTCAATACAGGATCCAGGGCCACCGCCTTCTCGCACACCGAGCTGCTGCCGGGGAGCGTGCGCCACTACCGCGTCTCGGCGATCAACCGGGTGGGCGCCGGCGCGGCATCGGCGAGCGCGTCGGCCCAGACCGACGACCCAATCGGGCGCGCGGGACGGCTGAACACGCGCGTGCTGCCGCACGTGGCGTCCGCGATGACCTCGAGCACGGTCTCGGCGATCGCCCGCCGGGTCGATGCGGTGGCCAGCGGGATGGGCATGCAGCGGCGCGTGGAGACGAACGGGCTCTCGTCGATGGCGGCGAGCCTGTCCACGCCGGACGCGGGAGGCCTCGGTCTCGCGCAGGGCGACCAGGCCGGGCTGGCAGCCCTCTTCGGCGGCACCTCCTTTACGATGCCGTTCGGCGCCTCCGACGCGCAGCAGCAGTCGGCCACGGGCACGCAACTGGCGAGCTGGGGCGCGGGCGAGTACCACCACCTCGGCGAGCCCGGCCAGAGCGCGCTCGACTGGAAGGGCAACATGGTGAGCGCCCACGCCGGCATCGACGCGCGCGTGGGGCCCGACATCCTGGCGGGTGTCGCGGGCTCCTACTCGTCGGGCAGCTTCGACTTCACCGACAAGACCGGCGCCAGTCCGGTGCGGGGCACATACGGCACCACCATGGCCAGCGTGCATCCCTACCTGGCCTGGTTCTCGGGCGCGGGCGCCGCCTCGGTGTGGGGCTCGGCCGGGCTCGGCCGGGGCGACATCGAGGTCGACGACGCGCGCGAGGGACTGCGCACCAGCCCCGCGAGCCTGCTGACGGGGGCGGGGGGCGCGAGCTACCGGCTGCTCACGCGCGACGCGGGCGGCGTGCGCCTCAAGGCCGAGGGCTGGTACGGCCAAGTCAAGGTCGGCGGCACCCAGCAGATCGACTCGGTCACGCTGAACATGCAGCGCGGCAAGCTCGGCCTGGAACTGACGCAGGGCTTCAGCACCGGCGCCGGGAACGAGATGGCGGTCGTGCTCGAGGGCGGGATGCGCTACGACGACGGCGACGGCATAAACGGCACCAGCGCGGAAGTCGGCGGCGGCCTCCGCTACACCAACTCAGGATTGGGGCTGACCGCGGAGGGCCGCGGCAGGTTCGTGATCTCGGCGCGCGCCGGCTACGAGGAATGGGGCGTCGGCGGCACGCTGATGTTCGACCCGGCGGCGCGCGGCGAGGGGCTCTCGATCCGGGTGGCGCCCTCGTACGGCGACCACACGAGCGGGGTGAACCAGCTCTGGGAGCGCGGGGTGACCGGCGCGGTGGGCGGCCACGGCCCGGGCATGGGCCCCAACGTGGACGGCGAGGTCGCCTACGGCATCGCCGGCTTCCAGGGCACGCCCTACAGCGGCTTCTACCTCGGCCAGGGCGGCACGCGCGCCTTCTCGAGCGGCGTGCGCTACGAGCTCGGCGCGGGCGTCGGGGTGCGCCTCGAGGGCACGCGGCGCGAGAGCGGACCCGGGGCGGCCCGGCACGCGGTCGGGATCCGCGGACGGATCAGCTTCCGCTAGGGGAGGGACGACCGTCGTGGCAGTCGAGCAACCGGGCGCGTCCGGCGCGCGCGCGGCCCCGCCGAACGGGAGCGTGCGCTACGTCGGCTGGCAGTGCCGCCTGTACCCGAACCGGCCGCAGGCGCGCCTGCTCGCCCTGTGCAGGGAGGGGCTACGCGAGCTGTCCAACGAGCTGCTCGGCGCCTCGAACCTGAAGTATTCCAGGACGGGGCGGCACATGACGGGCAGGGAGTTCCGCGCGGCCGCCCAGGACTGGTGCCGCCGCAGGGCGAACCGCGACCCGTTCCCGTCCACCGCCATCTACCAGGTCGCGGCCGACGTGCACGCCGCGTTCCGCAACTGGCACGCCAGGCCCCGGGCGCGCCAGGGGCTGCCGAGGTTCAAGCCCGAGGGACGCGCGCCCGGGATCTACGTGGCCAGCGCCGGCACCCGCTTCGACGGCGCCCGCGTCCGCCTCCCGAAGTTCGGCTGGATGCGCTGGCGCGGCGGGAGCCTGCCCGCCCGCCGGCTCGAGGGCCCCAAGACCCGCACGACGCTCGGCATGGTGTACGGCCGCGTCTGGCGCGACGCCGGCGAACGCTGGATGCTCTCGTGCGTGTTCGAGTGCGGCCCGGCCGACGCCCCCGCGCCGACGGCCGGGGTCGCGGTGGTGCGCGGGGACGGCGCCCGCGTCGCCGTCGAGCTCGACGGCAGGCCCGTCGAGGTCCCGGCGCCGGACGAGCGGTCCGACGCCGACAGGCGGCGCATGCGGCGCCTCCAGCGCCGCCTGAGCCGGTGCGCGGAAGGCTCGAAGCGGCGCGCGCGCCTGCTCGAACGGTTCCGCAACGTCGCCAGGAACGTCAGGAACCGCGAGCGCGACCGCCACCACAAGCTCACCACCCGGGTCGTCCTCGCCGCCGGCACGATCGTCGTCGAGGGCGTCCGGGGCGAGATGCTGCGCCAGCTCGAGTACAAGGCACGGTGGCGCGGCCGCCAACTTCAGGTACGGCGAGGCCCGCCGGAACCGGAGGCGCGCAAGCGCCCCGAACGCGCGCGGAGACCGGCACCTCCGGTCCGGTCCGCGAAACGCGAATCGTCGAACGAAGGCCGGAGAGTTTGAGTTCGCCGAAGGCCGGAACCGACTCAATAACACGCGCGGAAACGGTCTGGCCAGCCGGGCCCGCGCGGCCACCACCGCGACGGGGAGGCGCCCACCGCCGGCCGGGTGGCGCGATTACCGGACGTTCGCGGATTTCACCGTGCCGCCCCACCTCGCACGCGCCCCCGGAGTGACGGGGTCGCTGGTTGGGGGACCGGGCCGTGGACTTACGACCGGCTCCGGTTCACCCGGACCGGATGTGCTTTTTGCGAAAGCGCCGTGCCAGCACTGTGCCAACCTTTCCAGAGGCATCGAACGGAGAATGTCAAATGCTTGCTAGTTATTCCCTTATGCGCATACCCGGCAACACTCGTCGTACTGATGGGCTCCGGTGCGGCATATAAGCCCGTTGGTTGGCTACTTGAGCTGGTATCCCTGCAAAGGCACGAGGCGAACTTCGCCCTCTTGGCGCATGGTGCGGAGTGTCGTTCGGACGTTGGCGAGGACCTTCTCAAAGTTGTCGCCGCGGGTGTGAGCGCCGCCCAACCAGAGCTCTGAAGCGATGTCCTCCACGCTGATGGGCGCGCCGTTGTCCCCGAGGCACATCCATATCCCCTCGCGGATCGACAGGCCATCGTACCGGGTGCGAACGGTGATCTCATTCAACAGCTCGGCCGCTTCCTCCGTGATCACCTGCAACCGCTCGACGGCATCACGTAGCAGCCTGTGGCGGTCCAGCCTTGTTGTGGACATGTGGATAAGCCTGTGTAAGAGAATCCCGCCCGGGGGGCGCCAACCCCTCGGCGGGCTGATAGGTTGAAACTGGAGGGTGGCCCGCTGGTTCGCCACCCCTGGGTTGCCAGGGCTTTCTGCTACGCCTCGGGATCAATGTCCATGTGTTGTAGAACGGTAATCACCTGACAGATGTCCCCCGAAGGGGACGGTGGCCAGTATCCATGTCAAGCGGACGCCCGTTTTTCGCGAAGCAACTTGCCTCGCGGCGTGTCTCGCGACGGCTCGGTTGCGGTGTCCGCTTCTCCCCGGCTCGATCATTCCGTGAGCGCTCTCCGCCGGGCTGGCGTCGGGAGGGCCGGGCAGGAGTACTCGCACGGCAGATGCGCCGTCCAAGTGCGGTCCTGCTGCACCAGGGCGTTGGCGAGGACGAGGAGCTTCCGCATCACGGCCGTCAGGGCGACCTTGGGCGGCTTCCCGGCGGCTCGGAGCGCCTCGTACTTGCGCTTGAGGTCGGGATTGTGCTGGACCGCGACCACCGCGGGCATGTAGAGCATTCTGCGGACCCGGTGCCTGCCGCCCTGGATGAAGCTCAGTCCCTTCCAGCGTCTGGACTCCCGGGTGACCGGGGCGAGTCCGGCGAGGCTGGCGGCGCGCGACCGAGTGAGCATACCGAGTTCCGGCAAGTGGACGATCAGTCCCGCGGCGGTGATGTCCGAGATGCCCGGGATCGAGGTCAGGATCTCGGCCCGGCGTTCCATTTCCTTCTCCTCCTCGATCCGCTGCCGGATCTCGGCATCGATGAGCTTGAGCTGGCGGTCGATCTGCCGCAGCCTCTGCTTGGTGACCCGCTTGCCCACGGGAGTGCGCAAGTTCCTGCCCCGGTTGGTGGTTGCGATCCGATCCCTGACCAGCGCGTCGCGGATCTGCTGGAGCTCGGCAAGGTCGCGCTGGCCCTCCGATTTCGCCTGGGTCGGGCGCAGGTCTTCGACAGCGGCCGCCATGGTGGCCAGCATCCGGGCGTCCACCGCGTCGGTCTTGGCGCGCCGCCCGAGGGAGCAGGCGAAGGACCGGACTTGGAAGGGGTTGGTCGCGTACAGGGGGAGTCCGGCCTTCAGGAGGGTGTCCTCGAAGTCGCGGTGGAAGGCTCCGGTGGGTTCGTACGCGATCCGGTCGACCCCGGGCCCGGCGCAAAGGGGCCGCACCCGAACCGCGTCGCGCCGCCGATCGAGAAGGCGATCCTGGCCCATGCGCTCAAGCACCCGACCCACGGCGCCCAGCGGGTGGCCGACGAGCTGATGCTCAGAGGGCTCCAGGTCAGTTCGGGCGGGGTGCGGGGCGCGGATCCGCAACAAACTCCAGACCCGCCACCACCGGCTGCTGCGGCTGGAGGAGACGGTCCGCAAGCGCAAGATCAAGCTCACCGAGGAGCAGATCCAGGCGCTCGAGCGCTTCGACCCTGAGTTCCGCGAGTGCCACATCGAAGTTCATGCCACCGGGGAACTTGTGGCCGTGGACACCTTCTTCGCGGGCACCCTCAAGGGCGTCGGCAAGGTCTGAGGCCCTGCTGGCCGCCTTCCAGGAACTCCCGCCGCCACCGCTCCAGCTCCGGCGCCGCGACCCGAATCTCCCGGCTCACCTCACCGATGGGCTCCCCCCGCAGCAGCCGCAACACCACCTCGGCCTTGCGCCGCGCGCTCCACCGCTTGGGAGGGCTGGCCGCCCTCCCAAGCGGCCTGCGCCGCCCTGCTCTTTCGTACTCCGAGACATCCACTCTCCCCTCTCTCTTGGACCCTGGATGGATGGCTAAACTACTGTCCAAAGAAATCGGGGGCACTATATGGCTAGCTGGCTCTTGCTCCTATTTCTTGGCTGTTTTATTCGACCGGGAGCCCGACTCAGGGCTCGCCGCAACGGGTTTTCAACACCCGCTGACAACCTTGACATCGCACATGTCAGGGGATACCCTTTCAATTCAAGGGTTGAGATTCGAACGAAAACTAGGGGACATGATGGCCCCAAAACGATCAGAGGATGAAAGGGTCAGACAGCTTCGGGAGCTGAAAGATGAAGTTTTCCGAACAGCTGACGAAGCGATGGCTACAATGGGTGATTTTGTGGTTGGCGAACCAAGAACTAACCTATCAGAATAAAAATGACCTCCAAACCCAACGGAATAACAGAAGGCTTCGAAGCCCTAATCGAGGAAGCACTGGCCCCGATTTCGAAGAAGATCGACGAGATTCATGCAGGCATCGACCGCAACTTCGACCAGTTCCGAATGGAAATGAGCCTTGAGCTAAGGAGTATATTGGAAAAAGTAGATGGTAAGCTCAAGCAAGTCGAACAAAAGGTTGATACCATCGATCATAGACTTAACGTGATTGAGCATCACATACGGTTGAACGATTAAGCAACTTGGTTCGTGAAAAACTCGGTTTTCAAGTGGAGTTGGCAGGCCTCCTTCTGCCGTTTGGACCGAGAAGGTTGTTCGTCTTCCCCCAATAGCGGGGAAATCGCCATCGAGTGGCGGGAATTTGCGGGGATCTCCCACCGACCTCTTCGGTACGATGCGACCACATGCGCTGCCGGAGTGCAGGCATCCCCCTCTGCCCATGATCCACCAAGAGGAACGACCTACGGATCTCTCACGCTTCACGCGGTAGTCCTGCCGGCCAGGCACTGGTCGTAGAGCGCCGGTCGATCCTGATCCAGTCGGTTCTTGTTCATCCCCCTGCGGTTTCGGGTGGCGGGGCCGTGGGGGAAGGCGCTCGCGATCTTGATCCACCGCCGCTGCTGCTTCGCGATTACGCGAATCTCCTCGGCGACCTCGGAAAGGTTCTGGTCCTGGCTGAAGACGAGGGCCACGTCGTGGTCGCGGCGGTGGGCGAGCGCCATCACGTCTAAGCGCGATCCGCACGTCGATCCCCTTCTCCTCGCCGGTCAGGAACGAATGTCGCGTGCCATCGGGCAGAGACACCCCCGCCCGAGGCCTTCCGGCGTGTCGGGCGAGGAGCGAGGAGCAAGTATACCGAACGATACCAACCGTGAACGGCAGCCGTCAATCCCGGTCACGCCGCCACGGATGGCACCGGTCGTACGGCTGACGTCGGCCCCGGTTGCCCGATACCCTTCCCAGAAGGATAATTCGACCGATGGATCCCGCTCGCCAGGGCTGCTACGGCGGCACGGCCCAACCGGAAGGTGCGCAGGAACAAATCCGCCGCCGATGTGGTTTCACCGGATACGGCATTTCATGCATCGTGTGCCCGATGTCTGATGGTGCATTCCGGTGAGGTCTCCGATGCCGGTGCTCGGTTAGCCACGCCCCGCTCAGCACTCGTAGCCGAACGCCTCCCTCGTCAGCTTGACGTCGCGGGCGTTCGCCTTCACGACATCGACAACATCGTCGGGATAGACGTGCCCCCCGGCGTGTCCTTCGAGGTCGAGCGTCACGCGGACGTTCGAGTCCGGCCAACGGGTGAGTTCGACGAGGAGCGCGTCCATGATCCGGGTGTTCTGATGTAGCAATCGCCTGACAGACTGCCCAAGAAAGGGGGACGGTGGCTACCCGGTCTCCGCCGCAGGTCAGGTGATTACCGTTCTACAACAGATTGTCGGCCTGCCGCCAGGCGATTCCGACTCCGCAAACCCAGAGGTCGCTTCGCCGCAAAGTGCGGCAGATCGTGCAGTCCTGATTGGATTTACGTGACTTCTTGCTCGGATTACGAACTACTTTTTGGCGGTCTGGTGGTCGAGGAGGCCTTCACTCCCCGCGCTGAGGCTTTCCACTCACGCTTCGAAGCCCTCGCTCTCTGTCCAGACCCAGTTCCAGCGCCTTGAGCCATCGGTCGCGGGGCAGCGCCACCACCGCCGTTACCTGACCAGTTTCCGGGTCCATCCACAGCTCAACCGGCAGCGTCTCCTCCCACCCGATCCCACTCATTCAGGTTGCCCCTGGCTGTCCTGCCTCTCTCTCATGTCCTTGATCTCCCTGTCCGTCGCGCTCTTCTTTGGAGGTCCCCGGCTGGATCCTCACCAGCCATCAGGGTAGGTCCCGCACCGCGATGCCGAGGGCGCGGGCGGCGTCCGCCATCCGACGATCATAGCTGGCGAGTTCGACGCGCTGGCCCCGGTCCCGAAGGAACCGGCAGGATGCGAGGTGCAGCGCGTCGAGCGTGCGCACGGACACCGGGAACGGATCGAGCGCGCGGGCCAATACCGGGGGAGCCAGCTCCAGCAGCGAGATGCGGGCGATCACCTCCCGCGCGGCCTCGGCCCGCGCCTGAGTCGCCTTCCGGGCGTGCAGGCGGGTCCAGACCTCGTACTCAAGCAGACGGCTCGACACGAGGGTTTCGGTCCAGAACAAAGCTGGGGGCCGCCGGTCCTCCGCGAACAGATGGGCCAGAGCAACCGACGTGTCGATGTAGATCACCGGTCGCTTCGGTCGCCCGCCAGTTCACCGAGCAACACGGACAACGCGGCCTCCGGAGGACCGCCCCGGGGGGGCTCGGATCCGGGAGAGAGAGCGGGCGTCAGCCAGCCCTTCCGCACCGCGTCGGCGAGCATCGCGTCCGCCAGGACGGGACTCCTCGCCTCTTGCGGGGGACCGATTTCGGCCACAACCCGGCCTCGATCCGTGACGAGCACGGTCTCCCCGCCGGCTGCCAGCCGCACATACTCGCTGAGCCTGCTGTTCAGCGCCCTGATTCCGATTGATCGCATGACAGCTAGCGTAGCTACATGTGGCCACGGTCGTCAAGCGCGTCTAAGAGTTGCTGGACTACCGTGCAGAGAAATGGAGGGCACCACAAACGGAAACGGGTTTCCCGGGCCGTTTGGTGAAGTCCTGACGTTCTTCCAGCAGCGAAAGCCTGTCGTTCATCGTCTCGACCGACCTGCGCAGGCGTCGGGTCTCCTCCAGCGCGGAGCCGAAGTTCGCGGCGGCCAACACGTTTCCTTGGAGGAGGGCTCCCGAGTTTGCTTGCGATGGGAGCTATCGGCCGGTCACGGCGCCCGGCTCGCCCGCGTCGGCCGACATCGGCTTGTCACGGCTCACCACCACGGTGGCCGACCCCGCGATCAAGGGGTCGGGGCCGGTCACGACCTCGCGGTCCTTGTCCGGATAGGCCAGCCGGGAAAGCAAGAACTGCATCGCCGCGATGCGCGCGCGCTTTTTGTCGTCCGACTTGATCACCGTCCAGGGCGCATCCGCCGTGTCCGTGTAGAAGAACATCGCTTCCTTGGCCTGCGTGTATTCGTCCCACTTGTTCAGCGACGCCAGGTCGACCGGAGATAATTTCCATTGCTTGAGCGGGTCGGTATTGCGGCGCTCGAAGCGGTGCGCCTGTTCGTCCTGCGACACCGAGAAGTAGAACTTGAAGAGCAGGATGCCGCTGTTGACCAGCATGCGCTCCAGTTCCGGGCACTGGCGCAGGAACTCAAGGTATTCCTGCCCCGTGCAGAATCCCATGACGCGCTCCACCCCGGCGCGGTTGTACCAGGAACGGTCGAAGAGCACCATTTCCCCGGCGGTCGGCAGGTGCCGGACATAGCGCTGGAAGTACCACTGGCCCCGCTCGACGTCGCCGGGCTTGTCGAGTGCGACGACGCGCGCCCCACGAGGGTTCAGATGCTCCATGAACCGCTTGATGGTGCCGCCCTTGCCGGCGGCGTCGCGTCCCTCGAACAGGATGACGACCTTGCTCTTGGACCGTCTCACCCAACGCTGGACCTTCAGCAGCTCGACCTGCAGTAGGGCCTTCTGCCGCTCGTATTCCTTCCGCTTCATCTTGTCGCGGTAGGGATAGACGCCGTCACGGAAGACCCGCTCGACGACAACCCTACCTTGGGGGTCCTCGATGGGCGCAGCGGCATCGCGAGCTTGGTCGCTGTTTCGCTCGGTCGTGCCGTCGCTCACGATGCTCTCCCGGACGTTCATCAGGTTGTTTCCCCCAAGGGTTGCGGTGCCAACCTCATCCAAGGTCAGCAGGCCCCGCGAGATGCGCAAATGCAGGATGTGCGCCGGTTGGGTCGATCTCGCCTGCGGCCCTATTAGGTTCCTGTCGCTCGCGATGGATCCATTCGAGATCGGCCCGATGCATCCAGCGGTATGCTCGGTAACACTCCCCGGAGCAGGTCACCTGCAACGTCGAACGGGATCGCCCCTAGTGTCACACCAATGAAGGCCACGCCTGCGTTCTGAGCAAGGCGACGTGACTCCGTCAGATCGACGCCAACCCTGCCGCGACGCGTTGGTGCCAAGTTGCGACCCACGATCCCTCACGGGGGGCGACAAATTACGGGGCCGTGCCCCATGTCGTTACCCCCTGTTGCGATCCACGCCCAAGCGCGCGTGCGAACCCGGGAGCAGGCCGAATTGCGGGCGACCATCGAGCGGGAGAGCCGCGCCATGCTGGGCCAATGCCGGATCTGACGGACCGACCGCTCATGGCGAGACCTAGCCGGAGCGGACCATGACCGCCGCTGCTTGCCCGCGCAGGCGTATGTCCGACGCGACTCACCCCACGACGAGCCGCGCCAACTGTTTCTGGACACGCACATGGAAGGAGTGTACATGACGAGCAGGAGAGGCAACTAGAGGCTCAGGTACGGCATGACTGGCTCAGGATGCCAGAGGTGGGTTCCATTGTTCCCGTTGCACTTCGGACCATCCAGAGGGCAACGCGTGCCCGAATCACTTGAGAGCCTACGGTCCTTGAGGCTCCAAGCGGTAGCCTCAGCCAATCGCACACCGGCCTGCTCGGCTCCCTTGGACGGCGGTCGTGCACCGCGAGCGGGACGGCGGCGTCCGCGCCAACATCCTCGCCGTGCTGCGCGGTCTCCGGACGGGCCGGAGCCTCAACATCGCGTGGCGCGGCTAGCTTCGATCCGCTGAGCGACACCTTCAGCCAAGAGCACGACTGGAGCCGCCCGGACGACCCGGATCGAGCGAGGGCGCAGCAACCGGGCCATGGAGGGTACATCGAGGCATCCAGACTGCGGGCCGGGCTTGAACACGAGACGGATCCGGGTGAACTGATCCGCGACTACCCAGGTGCAGCGAGTCGAGCGGCTCGACGAGCAAGTGACAAGCTGGATCGACCATGTCGGGACGCTCGCCGCGAGGTCGCGCGGCCGCTGGATGTGACGCGCCCGCGTGGGCCAAAGCGCGATCATGGTCCCAGCCGCTGATCGGGGTCCGTCATCGAAGAGGGACGCCGGTGGAGGGCGTAGACATCCTTCATACCGTCGACCCATACCCACGCGGGAGGTGCAAAGACAGGCGGACGCGGGAGAAGATCCGGCGAAGGAGCGGGCGGACCGTAGGGACGGCCGTCGCAGTTTCAAGCGGCTCGCGGAGGAAGTGCTGGAGGCTCGATCGATGCGAACTCGAGAGACGACGCAGCGGGAGCGGGCGCGGCTCCTCTACAAGGAACTGATGCCCAAATGGGGCCATCGCGAGGCTGCGGGGATCACTCGGCAGGAGGTGGTCCGCCTGGTCGAGGACATTGCGAAGCGAGGGGCGCCAATCGTCGCGAATCGGACGCTCAGCCTCGTCCGGTTGATCTTCAACGATGGACTGCGAAGGGGGTTTCCGAGCCTGGAGGCGAATCCCGCGCACTTGGTGGAGCCTCCGGCTGCTGAGCTGGGGAGGGATCGTTACCTCAGCCGAGATGAAATCACGGCGGTCTGGGAAGCGACCGGAGAAGAAACCCGGGCCACACGCGGAGTCTTCCGTCTCGCGCTCCTGACGGGTCAGCGGATCGGCTCCGTGTGTGCGTTGCGATGGGATGTAATCAAAGGCGACCTGTGGACGATTCCCGCCGAGCACTTCAAGGGAAACCGGACCCACGTTGTTCCACTCTCGACCGAAGCCTTTGAAGTCATCACCGAGTTGAGGGATACGGCCCGCTCGGATGTTTGGGTGTTTCCGTCGCGGGCGAGGGCGAAGAGACCGCATTTGACGAACATGGCCGGCGCGCTGTCCCGGGTTCGTAGGAGGACACGGATCCCTCGCTGGACCGCCCACGATTTCCGCACGACTTTCCGCACACACGCTGTCCGTGCCGAAAATGACGGTGGTCTCGCGATCCCGGGCCATGTCGCCGACGCGGTACTCGGCCACAAGGAAGCGACCCTCGGATTCGCGAGGTACACGGGGGACCGCGATCGTTACCTCTTGCACGAGAAGCGCGGCGCCTTGCGGAGGTGGGGCGCATTCGTAGTGGAGGTGGTCGAGGGGCGGCGGCGTGACGGGGATTCGTTCTGACACCACGTCCCTCGCAGGTGACGTGGGCGGCGGCGCAGCCGGGGCAAGGGTGGGTGGGCGAATGGAAGGGACGGGAAGATCGAACGATAAGGATCGGCACGGCGGATCCGTAAACGTCCGGTAATCGCGCCACCCGGCCGGCGGTGGGCGCCTCCCCGTCGCGGTGGTGGCCGCGCGGGCCCGGCTGGCCAGACCGTTTCCGCGCGTGTTATTGAGTCGGTTCCGGCCTTCGGCGAACTCAAACTCTCCGGCCTTCGTTCGACGATTCGCGTTTCGCGGACCGGACCGGAGGTGCCGGTCTCCGCGCGCGTTCGGGGCGCTTGCGCGCCTCCGGTTCCGGCGGGCCTCGCCGTACCTGAAGTTGGCGGCCGCGCCACCGTGCCTTGTACTCGAGCTGGCGCAGCATCTCGCCCCGGACGCCCTCGACGACGATCGTGCCGGCGGCGAGGACGACCCGGGTGGTGAGCTTGTGGTGGCGGTCGCGCTCGCGGTTCCTGACGTTCCTGGCGACGTTGCGGAACCGTTCGAGCAGGCGCGCGCGCCGCTTCGAGCCTTCCGCGCACCGGCTCAGGCGGCGCTGGAGGCGCCGCATGCGCCGCCTGTCGGCGTCGGACCGCTCGTCCGGCGCCGGGACCTCGACGGGCCTGCCGTCGAGCTCGACGGCGACGCGGGCGCCGTCCCCGCGCACCACCGCGACCCCGGCCGTCGGCGCGGGGGCGTCGGCCGGGCCGCACTCGAACACGCACGAGAGCATCCAGCGTTCGCCGGCGTCGCGCCAGACGCGGCCGTACACCATGCCGAGCGTCGTGCGGGTCTTGGGGCCCTCGAGCCGGCGGGCGGGCAGGCTCCCGCCGCGCCAGCGCATCCAGCCGAACTTCGGGAGGCGGACGCGGGCGCCGTCGAAGCGGGTGCCGGCGCTGGCCACGTAGATCCCGGGCGCGCGTCCCTCGGGCTTGAACCTCGGCAGCCCCTGGCGCGCCCGGGGCCTGGCGTGCCAGTTGCGGAACGCGGCGTGCACGTCGGCCGCGACCTGGTAGATGGCGGTGGACGGGAACGGGTCGCGGTTCGCCCTGCGGCGGCACCAGTCCTGGGCGGCCGCGCGGAACTCCCTGCCCGTCATGTGCCGCCCCGTCCTGGAATACTTCAGGTTCGAGGCGCCGAGCAGCTCGTTGGACAGCTCGCGTAGCCCCTCCCTGCACAGGGCGAGCAGGCGCGCCTGCGGCCGGTTCGGGTACAGGCGGCACTGCCAGCCGACGTAGCGCACGCTCCCGTTCGGCGGGGCCGCGCGCGCGCCGGACGCGCCCGGTTGCTCGACTGCCACGACGGTCGTCCCTCCCCTAGCGGAAGCTGATCCGTCCGCGGATCCCGACCGCGTGCCGGGCCGCCCCGGGTCCGCTCTCGCGCCGCGTGCCCTCGAGGCGCACCCCGACGCCCGCGCCGAGCTCGTAGCGCACGCCGCTCGAGAAGGCGCGCGTGCCGCCCTGGCCGAGGTAGAAGCCGCTGTAGGGCGTGCCCTGGAAGCCGGCGATGCCGTAGGCGACCTCGCCGTCCACGTTGGGGCCCATGCCCGGGCCGTGGCCGCCCACCGCGCCGGTCACCCCGCGCTCCCAGAGCTGGTTCACCCCGCTCGTGTGGTCGCCGTACGAGGGCGCCACCCGGATCGAGAGCCCCTCGCCGCGCGCCGCCGGGTCGAACATCAGCGTGCCGCCGACGCCCCATTCCTCGTAGCCGGCGCGCGCCGAGATCACGAACCTGCCGCGGCCCTCCGCGGTCAGCCCCAATCCTGAGTTGGTGTAGCGGAGGCCGCCGCCGACTTCCGCGCTGGTGCCGTTTATGCCGTCGCCGTCGTCGTAGCGCATCCCGCCCTCGAGCACGACCGCCATCTCGTTCCCGGCGCCGGTGCTGAAGCCCTGCGTCAGTTCCAGGCCGAGCTTGCCGCGCTGCATGTTCAGCGTGACCGAGTCGATCTGCTGGGTGCCGCCGACCTTGACTTGGCCGTACCAGCCCTCGGCCTTGAGGCGCACGCCGCCCGCGTCGCGCGTGAGCAGCCGGTAGCTCGCGCCCCCCGCCCCCGTCAGCAGGCTCGCGGGGCTGGTGCGCAGTCCCTCGCGCGCGTCGTCGACCTCGATGTCGCCCCGGCCGAGTCCCGCCGAGCCCCAAACCGAGGCGGCGCCCGCGCCCGAGAACCATGCCAGGTAGGGATGCACGCTGGCCATGGTGGTGCCGTAGGTGCCCCGCACCGGACTGGCGCCGGTCTTGTCGGTGAAGTCGAAGCTGCCCGAGGAATACGAGCCCGCGACGCCCGCCAGGATGTCGGGTCCCACGCGCGCGTCGATGCCGGCGTGGGCGCTCACCATGTTGCCCTTCCAGTCGAGGGCGCTCTGGCCGGGTTCGCCGAGGTGGTGGTACTCGCCCGCGCCCCAGCTCGCCAGTTGCGTGCCCGTCGCGGACTGCTGCGGCGCGGAGGGAGCGCCGAAGGGCATCGTAAAGGAGGTGCCGCCGAAGAGCGCGGCCAAGCCAGCCTGGTCGCCCTGGGCGAGGCCGAGGCCGCCCGCGTCCGGCGCGGACAGGCTCGCGGCCATCGACGAGAGCCCGTTCGTCTCCACACGCCGCTCCATGCCCATCCCGTTGGCCACTGCGTCGACCCGGCGGGCGATCGCCGAGACGGTGCTCGAGGTCATCGCCGCCGCCACGTGCGGCAGCACGCGCGTGTTGAGCCGCCCCGCGCGCCCGATGGGGTCGTCGGTCTGGGCCGACGCGCTCGCCGATGCCGCGCCGGCACCCACCCGGTTGATCGCCGAGACGCGGTAGTGGCGCACGCTCCCCGGCAGCAGCTCGGTGTGCGAGAACGTGGTGGCCCTGGACCCCGTGTTGACCACCAGATCGGTCCACGCGGTGCCGTTCTCCGAAACCTCGATGCGGTAGCCGGTGACGGGGGCGCCGCCGTCGTAGGCGGGCGCGAGCCAGAACAGGTCGATCTGCGTGGGCGAGACATCGGTGGCCACCAGCCCGGTGGGCGCGTCGGGCACGGTCGCATCCGTAATGGCGCTCGCGACCCGCGACGCCCGGCTCACTCCGATCCGGTTGATCGCCGAGACGCGGTAGTGCTGCCGGGTGGCCGGCTCCAGCCCCGTGTGCACGTAGGTCGTGCGCGTGTTGTGCGAGTTGGTCACCAGGTCAGTCCAGCGGGTGCCCCCGTCTTCGGACACCTCGATGCGGTAGCCGGTGATGCGCGAGCCCCCGTCTCTCGTGGGCGCTAGCCAGGAGAGCTCGATCCGCGAAGTGCCGTCGGGCTCCGCGTCGAGACTCCGCGGCGCGCCCGGCACGGTGGCTTCGGTGGTCGCGCTCGTGAAGTTCGAGTAGGGTCCGGTCCCCGCGGTGTTGATCGCTGCGACGCGGTAGTACCGCGTGGTCGCGGGCTGAAGATTCACGTCCGAGAACGTCGTCCCCTTCGAGTTGGTGCTGCGGCGGACGATACGCCAGGTCCTGCGCTGGTCGTCGGAGGCCTCGATCCGGTAGCCGAAGATCGGGGCGCCGCCGGTGTTGCGGGGCGCACTCCACGACAGGTCGATCCGCGAGGTGCCCACAGCCCGGGCCGTCAGCCCGACCGGCGCCCCGGGAGCCTGGGCGTACGTGCTCGTGCTCGCCTCGAACGACCACTGGCCGGTGCCCACGCGGTTGATCGCCGCCACCCGGTACCGGTAGGCCGTGGCCGGCTGGAGGCCCGTGTGCTCGAAGGTGGTCGCCGTCGAACCCGTGTTGCGAGGGATCGTAATCCAGTTTCCGTCGCTGGGGCCGCGCGCCTGAATGGTGTAGCCGGTGATCCGCTCCCCGCCGTCGCCGGCCGGCGCCTCCCAGGCCAGGGTGATGCTGGTCGGTCCCGTCGCCCGCGCGCGCAGGTTCCGGGGCTGGGTGGGCGGTGCGGCGTTGGTCTTGCCTGGGATCGCGTTCGATGGGTCCCCCTGCCCCTCGGCGTTGAGCGCGCGCACCCGATAGAAGCGGGTCGTGTTGGGGGCGAGACCCGTGTGCAGGTAGGTGGTGGCCGTGCCGGTGGGGCCGGGCACGAGGAATCTCCAGGGGCCGCCGCGGGTGACGGCCCACTCGATGCGGTAGCCCGTGATGGGGCTCCCGCCGTTCGAGGACGGGGGCCTCCAGGTGAGACGGATCTGGGTGCTCCCTTCCACACCGATCGGAGCCGTCGCCCTGAGGCTCGTCGGCGCGCCTGGTACCGTGACTTCGGTGGTCGCGCTGGCGTCGTCTGACCAGGGACCCGTGCCCGCCGAGTTGATCGCCGCGACTCGGTAATAGCGCGTGGTGCCCGGGTCGAGGCGGGTGTCGGTGTAGGTGGTGCGCGCGTTGCGGGTGTTGGCCACAAGGCTCTGCCATCTGCTCCTCCCCGTACTCGACCACTCGATCCGGTAGCCGGTGATCGAGCCTCCGCCTAGGGACGGGGCGGTCCAGTTCAGTTCGATCTCCGACGGCCCCTGGGCCTCGGCCGTGAGGCGCGTCGGCCTACCGGGCAAACGGCTCGTCGTGGCACTCACCCGGTCTTCTGTCCAAGGCCCCCGTCCATGCCGGTTGACCGCCGCAACCCTGTAGTAGCGGGTGGTGCCGGGGTCGAGACCGTCGTGCCGGTAGCCGGTGTCGTTATGGTTCCTCACCAGAGGCGTCCAGCTGGAGCTGCCGTCCGCGGACCACTCGATGTTGTAGCCCGTGACCGGCGCGCTCCCGGCGACCGAGGCCGGCGCCGTCCATTCGAGGTCGATCGCCGAGCCCCCGACGGCGCGCGCCGTCAGGTTGCGGGGCACCCCGGGGATGCCGGCCGTCGTGGTGGCGCTCTCCGTGTCTGTCCAGGGTCCCGAGCGGTTGGCGGCGTTCTCTGCTCTGACCCGGTAGTGGCGGGTGGTGCCCGCCGTGAGACCCGTGTGCTGGTAGTTGGTCTGACTCGTGGTCACCAGAAAGCGCCAGGGGTTGCCGCCGTCCGCGGACCACTCGATGCGGTAGCCCGTGATCGCGCTCCCACCGTTCGAGGACGGCGCGTCCCAGCCGAGGTTGATGGCAGACGGGCCAGCGGCCGTCGCCGTCAGGTTCTGGGGTGCACCCGGTATCCCGGTCGCCGGCGTGGTGGCGTGCTGCGTAGACGTCCAGGGCCCGGGGGTGTTGTCGGAATACAGCGCCCTGACCCGGTAGTGGCGGGTGGTGCCCGCCGTGAGACCCGAATGCCGGTACGAGGTCTGGACCGTAGACGTCAGCCGCGTGAAGTTGATGCCGCCATCCGTCGACATGTCCACCTGGTAACCGCTGATCGTCTTCCCGGTGGGGATCAGGGACGGTTCGTCCCAACTGAGGTCGATGATGGTGGGCCCGGGGGCGACCGCCGACAGATTGCCGGGTGCTCCCGCCGTCCCCGTGCTCCCCCGTGTGGTGCCCCGGACCACGTTCGAGTAGGCGCTCCTTTCCTCGCCGTTGATCGCGGCGACGCGATAGTACAGGGTGGTGCCTGGATCGCGATCGCTATCCGTGTAGCTGTTGGTCACGCCGGTGTTGCGCCTAAGGGTCCACGTGGAGCCGGAGCCGGTAGGGGACGTCTCGATCCGGTAGCCGGTGACCGCACTCGTCGAGGGCGTCCAGGTGAGCTCGATGCTGGTGGCGCTGAGGGGGGTCGCCGTCAGGTTCGTCGGCGCCGAAAGTACCTGACCGTGAAGCGCGTCAGCGGGAATCCCGCAGACCACCGCGACGGCAACCATGAGGGAGCGGGCTGGTAAACCAAGCTTGTTCCGAGTCATCCTGCCGCCTCCTTGTGCGGTGGGAAGGTCGTGCACGTGCCTGTGTGTGAATCCATCTCAATGGGTTGGCAGGCCTTCGGGCCCCGTGGCACCGTCATGGCCGCCACGCCGCCGCGTCCGGCAGCCCGCGGCTGAACAGCATCTCGAACTCCGGCCCCGCGGACCGTTCCGCCGCGTCCATCGCGGCCCGGTCGGGGAGCGGCGCCTCGCGCAGGATGCCCCGCACCCGGCCGGTGGCCGGATCGCGCAGGATGGCCATCGGGAGATCGCTGTCGTCGTTCAGGGCGAACGTTCCGCCGGGGCTGGCGATCGTGATGGCGGCGAGATCGCCCTCCCACCCGGGCTCTGCCGGAAGAGCGAACGCGAAGCCGGAGCCGCCGTCGCCGTCGGCCGCGCGGGGCATCGCGAAGCGGAACGAGAAGAGCTCGGTCCCGCGCGCGGTCTGGCCCCTCAGCGTGTACGCACCGGCCGAGTCCGGAAGCGCCGGCGGCGCCTCGACGACGAAGACCGGGTTGAGGTACGGCGCGCCGTCGGCGCCGGCGCCGCCCCACAGCAGAAGCGACCTCTCCGGGGCGGCGGCCGGAATCGCCGCCGCGCGCATCTCGAACAGCCGGTAGCGGAGCGCGTTGGCGAAGTGGTAGTCGCTGATCCCGTCGGGGGGGCCGCAGTACGACATCAGGTCCGGGATCTCCGGGCGCACCAGCTCGCCGCGCGCGAAGTCGTAACCCCAGGCCCCTGCCGATCCATCCGGGTGGGGGAACGACGGGTCCGGGTCGCCCGCGCCGCCGCACGGCGCGTGATGGAGACCCAGGTTGTGGCCGAGTTCGTGCGCGATGGTGCCCGAGCGGGGGATCGAGAAGCCCGCCCGGCCGGGGACGAACGCCGCCCCGGAGGGCCCCGTCACCGGGCCCGCCATCGTGCCCAGGTAGTGGCCGCCCCCGCCCTCCAGTACGCGAATCGCCTCCGTCTCCTCCATTAGGCGGCGGGCGTCGTTGCTCGAGCTCAGCACGGCCTCGTGCGCCGTCACGTCGAGTGCCCCCACCGGGAGCAGAGTGCGCACGTCCGCGAGCAGTGCGTCGCCCTCTGGGTCCGCCGCCATCCCCCGGACCGCGTCCAGGATCGAGGAGTCCGGCGCCGTCGCCCACAGGAACGGAACGACCGTCAGCTCGAGCGGCGGCAGGGCCCGCACGTCGATCGCAAGCCGCCCGGCCGCGGGAATCCGCCGCGCGACGCCCAGCGCAGGGTCGAGCGTCCCGTCCGGGTCGACCTCGATGACCATCTCGAGGCCGGGCCGCACCACGCTCCCCGGAATCCCGGCACTGACCGACGTGGCGAGCGAGCCCTCGTCGACCTTGGCCGGGATCGCCTCGGACTTGCCCGGAACGTACTCCACGTGCGTCTCCCGACCGTCGACAAAGAACCGGGCCCGGACCGGCGGAACGCCGGCGCCCGCGGCCCGCGCCGCCGTCGGGAACACGCGCAACAGCGTCGGCTTGCCCGCGACCAGCGGGACCGGGAACGCGCGCGACTGCACCGCCTGCACCAGGTATGCCGCCGGCGCCTCTCGCTCGGCGCAAGGGACGACGCGGCGCGTGTGGACCCCGTCGAGCCAGGCCGCGAAGGCCGGATCCGCGGGCGCGCACAGCCCCGTGCTCCCGGCTAGGAGCCGCTCGAGCTGACTGAGCGACGTCAGCTCGGGCGGCAGCGGGCCCACCATCTGCGGGTTGCCGGTGAGCCCTAGCCCGCGCAGGGTCGCGAGGCTCCCGAGTTCGGGCGGCAGCGGGCCCGACAGGTCGTTGTTCTCGACGCGCAGCTCCTCGAGCGCCGGGAGGCCGCCGAGTTCGGGCGGGATCGCACCCGTGAGCGCGTTGCCGTCGAGCGCTAAGTGCGCGAGGCTGGACAGGCCGCTCAACTCCGGCGGGATGGCGCCCGTGAGGCCATTGTCGCTGAGCCGCAGGTATTCCAAGGTGGCCAGATCGCCGAGTTCGGGCGGCAGCCTGCCCGCCAGCTCGTTGTCCCAAAGCCGCAGTTCGACAACCCGCCCGCGGTCGTCCACCTCGACCCCGCGCCACTCTCCGAGCGGCGCGTCGGTCAGCCAGTTCCTCGAGTCGCTCCAGTCGCGCCCGCCCGTCGCGGCATGGAGCATCTCGAGGATCTCCCGGTCCGTGGCGGGAGCGCACTCGGTTCCGGTGTCCCCTAGGACCGCGATGGCGTCCAGCCACGCCCGGAACACGTCGTCCGCCGGCGCACACAGCTCTGTGCCGGCGTAGTCCAAGTCGCCCAGCGACAGATCGAGCAAGGTGCGCGGCAACCGCCCGGACAGCGCGTTGTCGCCGACGCGTAGCGCCGTCATCACCGCCAGGTCGCCGAGACCCGCCGGTAGCCGCCCCGCGAGTCCGTTGCCGGCCAGGTCGAGAATCGCAACGCGGCCCAGGGAGTCGGTCCCGACCCCGTGCCACCCCGCGAGCGCCACGCCGTCCAGCCAGCCCTCCGAGTCGGTCCAGCCCTCACCGCCCGCCGCCGCGTGCAGCGCGGCCAGCGCCGCCCGGTCCGCCTCGTTGCAGAACGGACCTCTTCCGAGGTCCCCGATCCCGTCCAGCCATGCGGCGAACTCGGGCGTGCCCGGCGCGCAGAGACCCGCGTTCCGCTCGAAACGGAACCGCAACAGCCCGCCGATCCGCAGGAGGTTCCGCGGGAGCGCGCCCGTCAGCGCGTTCCCGTCGAGATATAGAAACTCCAGGCGCCCGAGACCGCCCAGCTCCGGCGGGACCGGACCCTCGAGCGCGTTGCCGCTCAGGGACAGCCCCCTCAGGTGCGCGAGACGCCCCAGCTCCGGCGGGACCGGACCCTCGAGCCGGTTGCTGTCGAGCCAAAGCCCCTCCAGACCGGCGAGGGCACCCAGCTCCGGCGGGACCGGACCCTCGAGCGCGTTGCCGCGCAGGTTCAGCTCCCTCAGGCGCGCGAGATTCCCCAGCTCCGCCGGGATCGGACCCGCCAGCGCGTTGCCGTCGAGCCAAAACTCCTCCAGACCGGCGAGGTTCCCCAGTTCCGGCGGAATCGGACCGTCCAAGGCGTTGGCGCGCAGATTGAGCGATGTCAGGCCCGAGAGACGCCCCAGCTCCGCCGGGATCGGGCCCCGCAGGCCGTGCGGCGTCCACTCTCCGGTCTCTTCGTCCCGGCGGCCACCGAGGTCCAAGCGGACGACCCGGCCGAAGGCGTCCGTCTCCACCCCGCGCCACTCCTCCAGCGGCCCGTCGTCCAGCCAGCCTTCGTCGTCGGCCCAGTTCGGCCCGTCCGTCGCCGCGTGGAGTGCGGCCAGCGCCGCCCGGTCCCCATGCTCCACCGCCACCGTCACCGTCGCCGTGCCCGCGACCGCCCCGACCGTCGCCGCGACCGTGGTCGTCCCGTTGCCGGCCGCCGCCACCAGCCCCGACGCGCCGACCGTCGCGACCTCGGGGCGCACGCTCGTCCAGATCACCGCCACCCCGGGCATCGCCCCGCCGTTCCAGTCGCGCACGCCTGCGCTCAGTTGCACGGTCGCGTCCGGCGTCTTGAGCGACGCGGCCTCGGGCGTGACCGTCACGCTGGCCACGCGAAGCGTCTCGGACGGAGGGCGTGTGGCACCGTCGCCGCACCCTGACGCCCACGCCGCGACCGCGCAGATCGCCAACAACGGGACGCGAATCCGTGTGCGGTCGTTCGGGGCGCCGTCGCTCTCTCGTTCCATGCCCGCGGGATGATGCGGCCCCGGCTCCACGACAGGCTCGGGGTGCGTTCGGCGGACCGATCGGGACCGGCGTTGTTGTTGCCATTGCCGAATACGCCACTCTCTGCCGCCTGGCCAACTGCTTCGACACTTGGGTCGTTCGTCATTGCCGCCCCAGGTAACAGCGAGTGATTTGGCGCCATCTTCGGTATCACGTTCCGCGTTGACGCCGGCCGCCTTGTTGACTTTCGACGACCATGGCGTACGGGAGGAAACACCCCCCGGACTGTCTCTCACCCAGTCCAATTCCTCCCAGTCATCACGGAGCGAACCCCCCGCCCGGCGAACCGGACGGGGGGTTGCTGCTGCCATCGGTCAGGCCGATGGGTTGGAGGAGTTGGTTAGCTATCGACTAATGGCTACCGGGGTGTGCTTCACCCAATCGCCACCGTCCACCCTGGTATCGATGCGAAGGTGGGTCGCCGCCCTCAGTTGGTCCAGGTCGATTGTGTAGGTGGCGCTGCCGTCATCGTCAGTCCATGTGCCGGCACCAAGGGAAGCAGCAACGTTGAGGTTAAATGCTGCCGAACTCCAACCACCCCATCCGGCTGTTCCCCGGTTGGTGTCTGCTGTGGCCCTCGATATGACAGGTGCCGTGACATCGGTGGGGAAGACGAGCCATTCCGATTCGTTCGTTGTGGAGTTGACCTTGACATACAGGGAGATCCGGTGCGCCAACCCCGGGCTACCCGGTCCTTTCCAAGAAGTTGTGAGGTTGTGTTCCTGTAAGGTTCCTGCGTCGCCCGAGACTTTGACACCCGCCGTGAGGTCCGTGACACTCGATGCCACAGCGGCAAGCTCCATGGAGGCACTGGTGGCTGCGGCTGCGGTGGCTGTCGCGTCGGCACCGAGCGCTACGACTCCGACCGTAACGTCTCTCTTGCCGTAGTTGCCGAGATCGGCGGCAGGAATGGTCACCGTGGTCGTCCGCTTGTGCGTCACGCTGGTGCCGTTGGCACCGGTCCGTTCGGCTCCCCGGTCCACTTCGGCCGGCAAGGTCGCGAGGGTGGGGGTCCCAGCGGTTCCGCCCACGGTGATCGCGGCATCGTCTGCGACGGAGTACGAGGTTGGGGTGCCGCTGTCGGCGGTATTTCTGGTATCGTACTCCCACTTCACCTCGATCGTGTTCGTGGGTTCTCCCTTGACGAGGGAGAACCCACGGGTGGCGATGTCCGGTGCAATGGTGGAGCCCGTGGCTTCAACGGCTTCCTCTAGCACTCCCCGCTTGATGCTCGTGATCCGCGGCTGGACGCTGTACCCCTTGAAGGTGCCGAACTGCAACACCTGGCCGGGAATGACGGCGATCGAACTGTTGGGTCTGGTTGCCGGGGGATCGAACCAGACATACATCTCCGAATTGCGCAAACTGTTGTAGTTGGTGTTGCTCAGATCATCAGCGGTGGTCGCCCGAGGCTTGGCGTCGAGGTAGACGGTGCCGCTAAGGGTGGGCACGAAGAGGCTGAAGGTCCCGGTCTCCGTGGTTGTCACGTCATCCAGTTCATCTGTCATGGCCGGGTCGCCGTACGCCGTGACCGTAACATCGCTCATGGACACGTTGCCGCCCGGAGCAGTCACCCTGCCGGTAATCTCGGTGGCCGCGTAGCCTGTGAAATTGGCGGTCGGGTTCGCCCCGGGGATGGCGGCAACGGGGGATGATGGGGGTTGGAAGTGATAGCCGGACTTGCTCGCACTCACGTTGACGATTGGGTCATTGGTTGGCTGGACTGCGACAACCGCCGTGTAGGTGCCGTCGTCTCCCGTCAGGAGCTGGCCCTTCTTGGAACCGCTCGGCAAGCCGTTGAGCGGATCCTTGCCGGCCACCCGGATCCGCACGCCCTTGATCCCTGCGCCGGTGCCGCTTTCCGTGACCGTGCCGGTGATCGCGACGGTGTTGTTCGCGCCACTGAGGGAGAAGTCCCATCTCTTCACCGTGTTCGCTTCGAACGTGGGGACCTCGGTGTTGGCGTTGTTTGTGGAATCCGCCCTGGTCGCCGGATATCCCGCCCTCGCAGTATTCACGAAGAGCTGCCCCCGAACGCGGGAGATGCCGGACACGATGTAGCGGCCCAGGTTGTCGGTCGTGGCCGTCTGGCCGTTCACGGTCACGGTCACGTTCGCGAGGCCGGCGTTGTCCGTGTTCCGAACGAAGCCGTAGAGGGTGGCGGTCGACGGCGTGACCTCGAGTGCGACGTCGCCTGCAAGGGGATCAAGCGCGCTGCCCGCGTTCGACCTCCATCCACCCGGCAGGCCGAGCTTGTAGGCGCCGGCCGCCATGGTACCGAAGTCGTAATACCTGCGCTCGTCGTGGTCCGTCGTCGGGTCGTTGCTCGACGCGGTGGTGAACTCCCCTCCGACACCCGCGAGATTCTTGCCCTCGACCGGCGTCAGGCTGACCGTGACCCCCGACTGATGGGTGCTGCTGGGGTCGGACGAATGGAACCCGGCACCCGATGTCCTGATTCTCATCTTCGACACGTTCGCGGTCACGTCGTACAGGCTGACGACGGCGAACGAGCCGCACTTGTCGAAGTCCTGGCCGGTGGGCTCGGTCTCCGTCAGCGGACAGAGCGACACCGTGTGCCCCCAGCCGCCCATGTCGCCGAACGCACCGCCCATCACGCCGTTCTCTTCCAGGTTGCGGTAGGTGTCGAGCCCGTGGAGATCCAGCAGCTGGTAGCCGTCCCTGGCGGTCGCATGAACGACGACGTTCATGTCGGCCGGCAGGTGCGAGAAGGTGTATGCGCCCCTGCTGCCGCTCGAGTTCGCCCTGGCGTCCCAATCGTCGTTCGAGATCTGGCTGGTGCGCCTGCCGTCGTTCCCGCTCGCCTGCCGGACCTCGAGATCGACCAGATCGTGCGCCCTCGCGTCGCTGTGCCCGACGTTGCCCGTGTAGCCGCGGACCTGGTCGAGCTCCTCGTGCACATAGACCTTCAGCGTCTGCGTCGTGTAGGTCACCACGATCGGATCGGCGTCCATGTTGCCCGCCAGCGAGAGGCCGGTGTGCGTGTACCCGCCGCCGGACGACTCGTACATCTCGCCGCCGTCCAGATCGTCGTCCTGGTCGTCGGCGACCGCGAACGAGAAGCTTGCCGGGACCGCATCAACGGTGGTCGTGAACGTCGCGGTGCCGTCGTCGCCCAACTCGTCCGGGCCATCGCCCGTCAAGGCCCAGCCGGCGAGCGGTTCGCCGCCACCGTAGTCGCCACGGTCGACCGTGGCGCCGCTGATGCTCACGTCAACGTTCAGGTTGACGATGTCGTTGTCGTTCGAACCCGCGGTCGCAAACATCTGCGGATCCCACGATACGGCCGTCATGCCGTCGGCCACACTGTAGCCTTCGGCCGAAACGCCCGCGTTGACCATGTTCCCGCTGGTCATGGCACGCGCGACCTTGATCGACACGGAGCCGTCGTCGCCGGTCATGCCGCTGCCGACCATGGCGCTGTTCGCCCCGTAGAGCGAGACGGAGGCGCCGGGAAGCGCGTCACCCATCTCGTCACCGCTCCTCAGCGACACCGAGAAGTTGACCGTCGTGTGCGTGATGTCGAACGGAACGGCCTGCATCTTGCGCTCGCCGACACCGAGGTCGAAGGCGTAGCCCGTCCCCGGTCCGCCGTACGCTACGTCGTTGGCCGCGAGCGCGGCCGCAGCCGTCGCGTCGATCGGCACGACCAGCTGGTAGGAGCCGGCGCGCAGACCCGAGAAACCGAACGAGCCGTCCGCGCCGGTCGCGCTCAGCCGCTGGTCATTGACCCCGGGGCCCACCAGCGCCACCGGAACACCAGCCGCCGGCAACGGGTGCTCGCCCGCGTCCATCATGTCGTTCTTGTCCAGTTCGTCGATGAACAACTGACCGCCAACGCTCGCGGTGCGCGCGTGCGCGCCCTCGAAGTTCACGATCTGTGAATCGTCGTCGCCGACCGTCCTGTCCTGGCTCATCGAGTCGAACACGTACGCGTCGCTCGCGACCGCGATCGTGACCGTGTAGTCGCCCGCCGCGAGACCCGCGAAGGCGTACTGGCCGCCCGCGTCGGTCATCGTGCTCGCGTCGGCCGCGCCGGACAGCGTGACCGCGATGTCGCCGAGGCCCATGCCCTCGACGCTCACCCGGCCGCTGATGCCGGAGGTGCGGAGCAGGACGCCCGTGAACGACACGGTTCCCGTCTCGTCGAGATCGACGCTCACGTCCTGCGACGTGGCGGCGAACTCGTAGTCGCGGGTGTCGAAGTCGGAGATCGCGACCGTGTAGTCGCCGGGGCGCAGGTCCTCGAACCTGTACATGCCGTCGGCGTCGGTCATCATCGTGTGCCTCTCGTCGGAGGGACCGCCGGCCAGAGTCACCGTAACGCCGGCAAGGCCCTCGCCGTCGATGATCACCTGGCCCTCGACCGCGGAAGTGCGGATGAAGTGGCCCGTGAAGTCGGCCTGGCCGACATCGCCCACGTCGACCTCGACCTCGACGCTCACCGTCTCGAAGGAGACATCCTCGGGGAAGTCCGAGATCGTGACCGTGTAGGTGCCGGCGCGGAGCCCGGTGAAGGCGAAGCCGCCGTCCATGCCGGTCTCCATGGTCTCGCCCATGGCGTGCTCGCCGTCGAGCGTGACCGTCACGCCTGCCAGCGTTTCGGGCTGGCCGTCGCCGCCGCTCATCATGGCGTCGGCCGCAACCACGTTGCCGACCACCGCGGAGGACCGGATGTACTCACCGGCGAAGTTGAGTTGCACGTTCTGACCATCGGTCGCGATGGTCGCGGACTGCGTCACCTGCGCGAACGTCGCGTCCTCGGGGAAGCCGCTGATGGTGACCGTGTAGGTCCCGGCTTCGACGCCCGAGAAGGCGAAGTTGCCGCCCGATCCCGTCGTGGTGGTCGCACCCGAAGAGAGGGTGGCGGTGACGCCGCTGGCGGCTGTCCCTTCAATCGTCACCGACCCGGAGATGGTTCCCACGGGCGTCGGCGGCGGCGGGGGCTCCACAGGCGGCGGAGTGCCCTCGTCGCAGGCGGTGAAGGTCAGGACCGCGACAAGCGCAGCCACTGTGAACTTGGTGAAGCGATTCATGGCTTCTCCCTCGTTTTGGAGGTTTGACGTATCGGGCGGATCGCCCGCTCAGGGGTTTCAAAGCAAAACCGGTGCCAGCGCCAACAACCCGATCGTCGAGCGTCCAGGCCGGTCATTAGGCGCTGTCCACGCGTCTCGGGGGCGTCTCGCACGCAGAATTCTGATGAAAGCCTCAGGTTTCCGTGGGTTGGTTGGGGTTCAGGGTACGGATGCCGTCATTCAACGTCGGGCCCCGGTTCGGGCGCGCCTCGCGCACCGGTGGGAGGTCGCGCGGCACATTCGAGGCACCGGTATTGTAGCGGGCGTTGGGCGCGCGGAAAAGCTCTCCCGGCACCTGCACCCCGGCATGGCGACAGACAGGTAAATCAGTACTCCCGGGTGCGCGCCCGCACGATCGCGCGCGTCGCTCGATGATCTGGGGCGAAGACCGAGGGCTCCCTCCGCGGGGTGCGGCCGCTACAGCCTTCTCGAGACCCATACGGCGCGGCCGACGACGCGGACCTCCTCGGCGGGCCGTTCGTAGCTGTCGTACTCGGGGTTGAGGGACTTGAGCACCACCTTGGGCGGGTCGGAGTGGGGCACGTGCTCGATCCGCTTGGCGACGAGTCCCATGCCGTCCCAGATGACGAAGATGCCGGGCGGCACCGGCACCTGCCGGCTCACGTCGATGAGGATGCGGTCGCCGCTTGAGAGCAACGGCTCCATCGAGTCGCCATCGACGGTGATCATTTGCAGATCCTCCGGCTTGGCCCGGAACTCGTGGCGGATTAGGGGATCGGCGAAGATCCACATGTCCCTGGTCTGCTCGTACTCGTCGTTCCACGCCCCCGGACCCGCAGACGCCCGCACGTCGATCTCCGGCACGGCGCTGTAACCCTTCGGGGCGGCGTGCGGCGCGACCACGGGCCGTTTCGGACGCGTTCGGCGGCCGAAACTCCGGTCGTGCTTGAGCAGGTCGGGGCTGCACCCCAGATGCTCCGCCAGCGCCTCCCGGTCGTCTTCCCCCAACACCCGCGGCGTGCCCCGGTGGACGAACTGGTGCAGGTAGGCGGGGTTGCGCTCGATGGCGAGCGAGGCCGTGCGCAGGTTCGAGCGGCTCGCGGCCAATAGCTTGACCAGCCGCCGCCGGACCGGATCCAGGGGCATGTCGCCCACTCCCTTTCGTCGTTCCATAACGGGTAGGAAAGTACCTACTTTCCGGCACCGTCGCAAGCCCATCCGGGCATGCACTCGGGCACTACGCGGTCCATCCCCTGGGCCGTACCGAAGAACTGTTCCAATGCCCTATTGGCGGCGGATGGCAGCACCCCTGCTTCCGCATCCCGTTGCGTTTCAACGACGTAGGAAGTATCCGACTTCCTACACCCTTGCATATCGCGCCAATAGCATGTTTTGGTTTCCAAGTATGAAGAGCCTGACGAAAGAGTTCGAGCGGCGCGTGGCCGCGTTCCTCCGCCGGACGGGTTTGAGTCCGTCGGAGTTCGGCGCACGCGCGGTCGGCGACCGGAGCTTTCTGGGCGACTTGCAGCGGGGCCGCTCGCCGAAGCTGGCGACGGTGGACCGGGTTCTGGCGTTCATCGACGCCTATGAGGAGACGGTCGAGCCGCCTGCTTCAGGGGATTCATCGAGCTAGCCCGGGCGGAGTCGTCCGGACGACAGACACCTCGAAGGACGAAGGAGAAGAGAATGACCAAGCTGTTGACGAAGGTACGGGCCATCCTGGTGGCCGTGCTCTGGACGCTCCTGCCCGCCGCGTTGGCGGCGCAGGGCACGAGTCCGTGGGTGGACGCGGTGAACGAACTGGAGACGCAGTTCACGGGACCGATCGCGCGGGGGCTGTCGCTGATCGCGATCGTGGTGGGCGGACTGATGTTCGCATTCGGCGAGGGCGGGAGCAAGCGCACGCTGGCCGGGATCATCTTCGGGATCGGGATGGCGGTGGGCGCGGTGAACTTCCTCGGCTGGCTGTTCTGATGCGGGGCCTCGTGCGCTGGCCGGGCTACGGCGCGCTGAACCGTCCGCTGACGGTGCTGGGCGTGGAGCGGCGGCTGTTCCTGCTGGGCGCGACGCTCGCCGTCGCGGTGTGGAACGCGACGGCTTCGCTGATGGCGGGCGGCCTGGTGTTCGTGGGTTGCTACGGCGCGGGCTGGCTCGCGGGCCGGAAGGATCCGGCGATGCTCTCGGTGCTCCGGGCCGCAGCGCGGTATCCAGCGCGGTTCGATCCGGGAAAATGGGCTACCGAGCCTTGGCACCTCCGCATCCGGACGGGCTCCCGGTGAGGGTCGCCGAGGAACGCCGGGCTTTCCAAGCGGCGGGCTCGCTGGCGGAAGAGCTGCCCTATTGGGGCTGGCTCGAAAACGACCGCACCTGTCTGACCCGTTCGGGCGAGCTGGTGGCGGCGGGCCGGATCCGGCCCGCCGCCTTGGACGGGCGCACGCCCGAGCAGATCGACCGCGTGCTGGGCCTATGGCAGCGGCTGCTGTCCGGGCTCGGTCCTGGCGCGCGCCTTCAATTCCACCTGCTTCGCCGCCCGCACTGGCCGCCTCGCCGAGCTGGTGCGGACGAGGTCGGCGTCGCGGCGGTCTCGGCGCGGAAGCGGCGCGCGTTCCTGGCCGGACGCGTGCAGCGGCTCGAAGCCTATGTCGTCTGGTCGCATGATCCGGGCTTGCGACCGGTGGCCGAAGGTTCGCGGCAGGGATTGCTTTCGCGGCTCACCGGCTGGAGGAAGCGCCGGAGGAGCGCGCCGACCTACCTGGCCGCGGAGATCGAGGGAGCGGCGGATCGGTTCCGGGCGATGATCGAGGCGGGCCGGGCGCTCGTGGCCGAGCGCACACCCATCGAGATGCTGGGAGCGGTGGAAGCGTCCCGGCTTCTCTCCGAACTGACGAACAAGCCGGGTACCTTCTGGGACGGCGCGACGGGCAGCGGCATGAACTGGCGTCTCGCGCTCTCCGAGCTCGAGGCCGAGCGCTCGCACCTCCGGCTGGACGGCGAGCCAGTGGTCCTCTACTCGCTCCTGTCGCCGCCGGGCCAGGCGCACGCGAACCTGCTCAGGGACCTCTACTGCATCGACGCGTCGCTGACCGTCTCGCTGGAATGGCGGCCCTATACGGTCGAGGCGGCGCGGAGGCGTATCCGAAGCGCACAGCGCCACTACTTCTCGCGCCGCTACTCGATGATGGCGCACGCGCAGGACGCCCAGGGCACGGCGGCGGCGATGGTCGATTCGGCCGCGGCCGCCGAGTCCGACCGGCTGGGCGCGGCTCTGGTCGAGCTCGAAGCCGACGGCGTGGCCTACGGCGAGGCGGCGCTGACCGTGGCGCTCCACGGCGAACTCGAAGGGATCGAACGGTTGGACGGCGACGTGCGCCGCCTCTTCGCCGCGCACGACGCCAAGGTGATCCGGGAGGGCTACGGCCAGCTTCCCGTCTGGTTCGCAAGGCTCCCGGCGCAGCCGCGCGGCCGGCAGGTCCGACGGGTGTTCGTCTCGGCTGGCGTCGCGGCGTGCCTCGCGCCGGTGTTCGGGCCGCCGAGGGGAGAGAAGAAGAGCCGCCATCTCGGCCGCGAGCCGCTGGCCGTGTTCGAGACGCCGTGGCGCACGGCGTACCGCTACGACCTGTTCGCGGGCGATGTGGGCCACACGCTGCTCCTTGGCGCGACGGGATCGGGCAAGAGTTTCACCCTGAACTTCCTGCTGGTCGAGGCGCTCAAGTACGACCCCCGTGTCCTGATCCTGGATCTGGGCGGCTCGTACCGCTGGCTGACCCGGTTCCTCGGGGGCCGGTACCTGGAGCTCGCGCCCGGCGAGATGGAGCCGACGCTCAGGCTCCAGCCGTTCGCGCTGCCCCCGACGACGAGGACGTTCCAGTTCCTGACGGGCTGGGTGCTCCGGCTCCTGAAGCTGGGCGGGTTCGAGGCCGGTGGCGCGGACACGAGCGAGGTCCGGGCGCGGATCGAGGATCTGTATGCGCTCGGGGCCGAGCGCCGGACGCTGAGCGTGCTGGCCGGTTCGCTCCCGGCCGCGATGTGGCCCGCCTTAAGCCGCTGGACGGAGGGCGGCGCATGGGGTGCGTTCTTCGATAACGCTCCGTCGGGCGTCGCGGACATCGAGTTCCGCGACTGGCAGGTGATCGACCTGGCGGGGGCGGTCGAGCACGCGGACCTCTGCGAGGCGGCGCTCGCGTACCTGCTCGAACGCATGCGCCTTGAGATCGAGGACCCGGCGGAGACGGCACGGCTCAAGCTGATGGTCGTGGACGAGGCGTGGCGGTACATGCAGGACCCCGCCGTGCTGAACTACCTGGCCGAGGCGGCCAAGACGTGGCGGAAGAAGAACGCCGCGCTCGTGCTCGCGACGCAGTCCGCCGTTGACGTGACCGGGACGCCGGGGGCGTCGGCACTTCTGGAGTCGATCCCGACCAAGCTGTTCCTCGCCAACCCCGAGTTGCCGGAGGAGGCCGGTGCACTGTTCCGGCTGAACGAGTCGGAGGTCGCCCGGATCCGGGAACTTACGCCGAAGCGCGAGCTCTACTTGCGCCGCCCGGACGAGGCGGCGGTGCTCCGCCTCGAAGTCGATCCCGAGAGCTACTGGCTCTACACGTCGTCGGCGAAGGACGCAGAGCAACGCGCACATGCCGTCGAGAAGCACGGCCTGGCCCGTGGACTCGAAGTGCTCGCGGGCCGAACCCACCCCATTCCACCAACCGAGAGGACGTGAACACCATGAGAACGCATCCAACCGCGGCGATCCTGCTGGGGGTCGTCGTCGTCCTGCTGACGGCGCTCCTGACGGCGCTCCCCTGCGACGCAGCCGCGCAGCAAGCGAAGGGAGACGAGGCGCATCGCCCCGGGCCGGGCGAGACGGGGGACCGCATCCACCGGCTTCGCGCGCGCGTGCGTCATACAACTCTGATCGTGCTTCCGGCCGGGGAGCGGATCCTCGACTTCGTGGTCGGCGACTCCGAGTACTGGCACCTGACCGGCGCGGCGAACGTCGCGTACCTGAAGCCATTGGCCGAGAAGGCCGCGACCAACGTCGCGCTCGTCTGCGAGTCGGGCCGCATCTATTCGTTTCTCGTCTCCGAGCACGCCGAGGAGCCGATCCACCTGGTATTCCGGGTCGGGGAGGGCTCGGAGGCTGCGGGCATGTCCGCCGCCGGCGCGGACGCCCCCGGCTTCGTTGCCCGAAGCGAGGTCGCCGCCTACCGGGAGATGGCGGTCGAGGCGGCCGAAACCGCGCGGCGCGCACAGGAACAAGCCGAGGCGGGGATCCTTGAGGCCCGGCGGCGGGCGGAAGCGGAGATCGAGGCGCTCCGCGCGGAATACCCCGCACGGCTCGCGTTCGAGTACCGCCTGGATCGGGCCGCGACGCGGCGGCCGTTCCTGGTCGAGGCGATGTGGCACGACGGCACGTTCACCTACATCCGCTCGCGCCGTCAGGAGTCGTTCGCGGTATACGAGATCAAGGACGGCGAGCCAGCGGTCGTCCCCGTGCAGCTCGCCGGGGACGGCCTCTACATCGTGCACAGTGTGATGGGCGATGGCTGGCTCCAGATCGGCGACCGGCGGGCCGGTTGGCGGTTCGAGCCCCGGGATGGCTCGAGATGAGCCGCTGGAAGCAGTGGGTGAAGCAGCCGGCGGGCGCGCTCCCGGACGGCATCGTCACGAAGGTGGGGATCGCCCTGATCGCCGTGCTCGTCGCCGGACTGCTGTTCTCGTCGTCGCTCGCCGGTCCCGATGAAGACGAGGTCACAGCGGGAGCGCCCAGCGCGCCGCGGGCGGTGAACGACAGCGAGGGCCGGTCGTTCGACGAGGGCATCCGCGGCGAGAGGGAGCGCGAGACCCAGCGGGCCGAGTCCGAGTCCCGCGACCGTTCGGCGAGCGAAACGGAGGCCGGAGCTTCCGGCGGCGGAGAGTCCGCCGGGGCCGATGGCGGCGGGGGCGTTCGAGCCGCCGGCATGGGGTCCGCCGAGTTCGAGCTTCGCGAAGCGCTCCGGCTGGAGGAGATCGAACGCCGGACGCGCTCGCTCCGCTCCTTCCCGGTCGCGCAGTCGCACCGGGATCCGAACCGAGCTTCGGACGCGGTGTCTCCGTTGGCGCCCGAGTCTTCCGATGCGGCGCTCGACGGGATGCTCGCCTCTCTCGGGCGATCCCTCGCTGCGCTGGAGAACGAGATGACGGCCGGGCTGGCCGCCGAAGCACTCCCGTCCGGTACACCGGCAGCCGCCGCTGGAAGGCCCTCCATCCCTGAGCCCGCCCGTCTGGTCCGGCCGCATGACCCGCCGGGCTGGGAACGCATCCACGAGGGCACGTTCCTGGAGGCGGTCTTGGTCACGCAGTTGTCGGGCGAGTTCCCCGGCCCGGTGCTCGCCATGGTGTCGGCGCCGCTGTACTCGGCCGACCGCCAGCGGGTGCTCATTCCCCGCAGCGCGCGCGTCGTCGGCACGGCCCGGGCCGTCCAGGACCGGGACCAGACCCGTCTCGCCGTCGCGTTCCACCGGCTGCTGCTGCCCGACGGAAGCTGGGTGGACCTTGAGTTCACCGGCCTGAACCAGGTGGGCGAAAGCGCTCTTCGCGACCAAGTGAACCGCCACTACCTCTCGACTTTTGCCGCCGCCGGAGCGGTCGGCGCGCTGAGCGGCCTCACGCTCGCCGGAGCCTCGCCCTACGGACTCCGGGCGGGGGTGGGCCAGGGGCTCGGAGGTAGCACCACCTCGATGCTGGACCGGTATCTGAACCGGATGCCGGAGATCACGATCCGCGCGGGCCACCGGCTCCGCATCTGGTTCACCGCGGATGTCCTGGTCCCCACTCCCACCCGCACCACGCACTGATGACACGAAAGGACTCTCCCATGCGCCACCGCATCCTCGTCCCCGCTCTTCTCGTCCCGCTGATGCTGTTCGCGGGCGCTCGTCCCGCGAGCGCGCAGTTCGACCTCGGCAGCTGGTTCCAGCGGGCCACGATCATCGCGAACCAGATCACACAGATCTCGCACCAGGTCACCCAGATCCGGTCGATGGCCCGCCAGCTTACGGAACTCGAAGACCAGCTCGACCACATGGAGCGCGCCGCCAAGGGCGAGATCGACGCGCTGCTCCGGCCGTTCTCGGACCTTGCCGCCGACCCGGTCAGTCTGGTGCGGAACGGACTCGGTTGGCGATCCGACTTCACCGGCCCGGCCCGGAACACCGTTGATGCCGTCCGGCGCTTCGGGACGGGCGGCTCGTTCACCGACCTCTGGCGCAGCGCCTACGGGACCGCCGACCGGGTGAGCGAGGCCGACATCCTCGCGCTGTACCGGAACCTTCCCCCGCAGGCGGCGACGCGGGCCGCCCAAGACTACCGCCGTGCCCGCGAAGCCGCGGACCGGCAGCGCGTGCTCGACTACGCGGCGCTGGACGCAGCGACGGCTCTCGCCGAGACCATCGAGAGTGCGCGGAGATCGTTCGCCGACCTCACCGCCAACGGCAATCTCTCCAACACCGCACTCCAGCAGGCCGGGGTGGCGGCGGCCTTGAGCGAGGGGCGCATCAACGCGGCCGCAGGCCAAGTGCTCGCCCACCAGGCCGCCGTGGACGCGAGCCGGGCGCGCGAGGCCGAACTCGCCCGCCTCGAATGGCTTGGCCGTTGGGCCGACGGTCGGACGCGCGCGAACGCGCTGGCGGTGACGATGCGCGACGCGGCCTCGCTGAACCGGGCCGCGCTCCGCGACGGGCTCCTGTTCCGCATCCCGTCGTTCTACCGGTAGGGGCGCGCCGGCCATGCAACTGCCCCCGCAGTCCATCGACCCGAACGTCCCCACGCAGATCCCGCCGGATCAGCTCCAGGACTTCAAGAGCTTCCTGGACATCGTGCTCGACTCCGTCGTCGGTGGAGCCGCGCCCGACATACAGGCCGTCGGGCTCCAGCTCTGGGGCGGCCTCGCCGCCGTCATGGTCGCCTGGACGGGGCTCAAGATCGCGTTCAGCGGCACGTTCCATCCCTGGGAGATCGTGCGCCTCGTGATCGGGATCGCCATCCCCCGCACGATCCTCCACTACTACACCGTCCCGATCCCCGGCGTCGGGTTCACCTTCCCGGCCATGATCGCCGGAGGCGGGATCTGGCTCCAGAACCTGTTCCTCTCCGACGTGGTCTCGGCCGGGTACGCCGAGATGACGGCGCTCGTCCAGGCCTACGGCGCGCACCTGAGCGCGGCGTGGTCGAGCGGCAACCTGCTGTCGGTCGTGACGGCGGGCGTCACCGTGCTGTTCTCCTCGCTCGTGTCGCTCGTGATGGGCGCGTCGCTCGTCGGCTGCCTGCTGGCGCTCTTCTGCGTCACCTACGCGCAGGTCATCTGGGCGCAGGTCGCGCTCGCCATCGCGATCCTCTTGGGTCCGGTGCTGATCCCGTTCCTGCTCTTCGAGCCGCTCGCGTTCCTGTTCTGGGGATGGTTCCGGACCCTGATGGTCTACGCGCTCTACGGCGTCGTCGCCGGAGCGATCCTGCGCGTCTTCATGGGCGTCGGCATGGGCTACGTCACGACCTACGCCGACGCGCTCATGGGCACCGGCACCGCCGATCCGCTCGAGCTCTGGCTCTGGGCCGTCGTGCTCATGCCGCTCGTCGTATGCGGCCTCATGGCCGGGCTCAAGGTCGGCGAACTCGCCTCGATGCTCGTGTCCGGCTCCGGCTCGTCCGGGTCCGGGTTCATGGCGCTCGTCATGCGCGGCGCGGGGGGCGCGGCCGCGCCCGCATCCGCCGCCAAGCCTCCCGTCTGAACCGAAGGAGAAGACACCAATGAACCGAGACCGTGACGCGGGCCGCGAGTACGCCGAGATCTGGGGCGAGGCGGTGCAGGCGAACCGGAAGCTCCGGACGATCCTGATCTTCCTCTCGGCGAGCATCGTGCTTGGCGTCTTCGTGCTGCTTCGGATCGCGGGCGCGGAGCCGCCCAAGCCCATCGTGGTGCGGGTCGACGAGGTCGGCCGCGCCGAGGCGCTGGCCTACGAGGCCGCAACCGCGCAGGCCGACCCGCTCGATCCGACGACAAAATACTTCTTGAACCGGTTCGTCCACGACTTCCACTCGCGCAGGCGGGCGACGGTCGAGGAGCACTGGACGCGGAGTCTTCGGTTTCTGAGCACGGACCTCGCCAACGCCGCGTTCCAGAGGGACGGCGCGGAGGTCGCTTCCACAGCAGCCGGGACCGCCGAGGCCGAACTCGAGGTCGAGCAGGTCGTGCTCCGCATCCACCCCGCGCCCGAGGCACCGCACGCCGCGACGGCCGACTTCGACCTGGTGCACCTGCGCGGCGAACAGGAACTGCGGCGCGAGCGCTGGTCGCTCACGCTCCGGTTCGAGTTCCTCGACTCGATTCCGAACGAGTTGGTCGTGCACAACCCGATGGGACTCCTCGTCACCTACATGCGCGCCGACCGGGCGCTGGTGGCCGGAGACGACCGATGATCGCCCATCTGAAGGGCCGCGAGAAGGCGCTCGAGGTGTTCGGCTGGACGGGAGCCAAGGCCGAGTGGATCGCGCTGGTCTGCCTCCACAGCGGCGTGTTCACGCCCGCTCAGCTTACGGCTTGGCTCCGGACCCACAGCCGCACGGCGCGCCGGTTCGTCCTCGATCTCACGGAGCAGAAGCTCGCGGCCGAGGAGACGCTGCACTCACGCAGGATCTGCCGGATCTTTTCCCGGCCTGTCTACCGGGCGCTTGGCGCCGAGCACATCCGGCACCGCAAGGCGGCCTCCGAAGAAGTGCTCCTCCGCCGTCTCCTCTCGCTCGACTACGCGATCGAGCATACGAGCCAGCCGTGGCTGCCGACCGAGCCCGAGAAGGTCGCCGCGTTCGAGGCGCTCGGGATCGACCGCGCGCTGCTGCCCGTCAGGGTGTACGGCAGGGCGGCCCACGAGACCCGGCGCTACTTCCCGGTCAAGCTGCCCGTCGCGCTGGACGTGGGGCGCGCCGTCTTCGTCTACGCCGATCCCGGCCACGACACCGCGACCGCGCTACGCTCCTGGGGCACGGCGCACCGCGAACTCTGGAGGGCGCTCCGGAAGCGGGGCCTTTCCGTCGAGGTCGTCGCCGTCGTCCGCACCGCGCGGGAGCTTGCGCGGGCTCGGAAGGTGCTCGGGCATTGGGCCGACGCGCCGGAGGAGGCGGATTTCGCCGATCCGGCCCGCCGCGAGATCGCGCGGATCGAGCAGGCGATCCTCGGCATGGACGACGTGGCGGTCGAGAGGCTCGGCGGATTCCAGAGCTGCCTCGCGCGGATCGCCGAACTGAAAAAGCGGCTCCGGTCCGCGTGCCCCGGAACGGCGATCGACGGCTTCAAGACTTGGCGTTCCAGACGGCTTCGCGGAGGGCTCTGTTGAGCGCCGGATTGCGGGGTCCCGGGGCCGTAGGGGGTGTGTCCACCCGACATCGCGGGTGGGTGGACACGGAATCGCGCCTGGGGCGGACACGCCGCCAATGCCGCATGTCGCTGTGCGGCTTGTCCTTGCGCCGCGTCCGGACAAGCGGCCGCGGCACGCGGGAACCTGTTGCCGTGACCGGAGCGACCCCCCTCCGTGGACGCCTGGCGTGCCACGGGAGAGGCCGACATTGGACACGCCCATGCCGGCCTCCGCGGGAGGTCGCTCCGGGCCAGCAATCCCTGCCGGGAAGGGGGTTGAGCCGATGAAGTCGAGCACGCTCGCCATCATCGGGGCCGCGCTCGGCGCCGTCGGCGGCCACGCGCTCAAGGCGCCGTTCCCGCTCGCCGGCGCGGACCCGTATCTGGACCTGATCGCGCGGCACGATCCGGGCCTGCACACCGCCCTCCGCGTCTGGCACCACGCGTGGCCCGCCGTCGCCGTCGTGCTCGCGGGCAACCTTTGCCTCTCGGTCTGGAGGGTCTGGCTCCAGCCGCTCGTGCGCATCGTGCGCCGGGGCAGGCTGCCCGGATGGCCGACCTCGCCCGAAGACGACGCGCCCTCGCTCGTGATCGGCGAACAGCACCACCCCGTCGTGCCGCGCGAAAGCGAGCGACCCTCCTGGCTCGTCATCCCGGAGAAGGGTCTCTACACGGGCACCCTCATCGTCGGTGCCGTCGGCACGGGCAAGACCAGCGGCTGCATGTACCCGTTCGCCCGACAGATCCTCTCCTGGCGGGCAGACGATTCCCGCCGCCGCGCGGGCGCGCTCGTGCTCGAGGTCAAGGGGGACTTCTGCCACCAGGTCCGAGGCATCCTCAAGGACGCCGGACGCGGGGACGACTACCTCGAGATCGGGCTGGGCGGCTCGCTCCAGTGGAACCCGCTCGACGATCCGCTCCTGGACTCCTACTCGCTGGCCTACGGCGTGGCCTCGCTCATCAACCAGCTGTTCGGCAAGTCTCGCGAACCGTTCTGGCAGCAGGCGTACACGAACCTCGTGCGGTGGATCGTCGAGCTGCACCGGCTCCTGCCGGGGAGCTGGGTCACGCTCCGGGACGTCTACCGCTGCACCGTGGACGCGGACCTGCTCCGAAGCAGGATCCGCGAGGCGCAGAAGTTGGCGGACGAACTCCGGCCGACCCGGGCGATCATCTCCCGCAAGGTCATGGTCGCGCACTCCGAAGCGCTCAAGCAGTGGGCGTGGGCGCGGGTGCCCGGCACGGAAAACATGGCGTGCCGACTCGATCCGAAACTTGAAAAGCGGCTCAAGAAGCTCAAGGTCGCATGCAGGAAAAAGGTGGTCGAGGATGGTGCCGGGCGCGAGTTCGCC
Source organism: Longimicrobiales bacterium (assembly GCA_965221785.1). Taxonomy (GTDB): domain Bacteria; phylum Gemmatimonadota; class Gemmatimonadetes; order Longimicrobiales; family Gaopeijiaceae; genus BD2-11. The sequence continues at coordinate 1,225,029 of CBDCSR010000003.1, read as the reverse complement.
GAGCGGGTCGAGGCGATCGCGCGGTGGTATCTCAAGGACTGGATGGAGCTCGACACCAAGCTCCGCACCTCGATCGTCGAGGGGATCAGCGTCTTCCTCTCGCTCTTCGACGAGCCCGAGGTCGCGGGCGTGTTCTGCCCGCCGCCACCGGAGGCTCCCAAGCCCGCGCCCGCGCGCACGAGTGAGGCCAAAGGGGACGACGGCGCGCAGCCGCCGCCGATGCCGGGGCTGCGCCGGAGGCTGCCTCCGCTCAGCGAGTTGATCGAAGGCGGCAAGGTGCTGGCGCTCAACATGCCCGCCGGGGCGAACCCGGCGCTCGCCCGCGCCATCGGCGTGCTCCTCAAGAACGCATGGATGCAGGCGCTGCTCCGGCGGCCCGCCGAGGCCGCGCGGCGGCCGGACCGCTACATGCGGCCCGCCGTGTTCATCTGCGACGAATATCAGGCCTTCGCCACCGTCGGGCAGGACGACCCGTCCGGCGACGAGAAGGCGTTCGCGCTCACCCGGCAGTGCCGCTGCATACCGATCGTGGCCACGCAGTCGATCTCCTCGCTCCGCTCAGTGCTCCCTTCCGGCGAGGCGTGGCGGACGCTCGTCCAGACGCTCCGCACCCGGATCTTCCTGTCGCTCTCCGACGAGTCGTCGGCCCGGATCGCGTCGGAGATGTGCGGCAGCGTCATGAAGACGCAGCCGTCCTACACCTTCAGCGAGACCACGGGCAGGCCCGAGTTCTCGCTCCTCTCCGGCCGCGCCGGGGGCGGGCGCGGCACGATCGGCGCGAGCAAGTCGTTCCGGCAGAGCATGCAGCCGGTGTTCACGCCGCGCCAGTTCGCGCTGCTCGCCAACTACCAGGCGGTCTGTCTGCCCTACGACGGCGTGAAGTCGCTCCCGGCACGGCGCGTCTATCTCAAGCCCCACTACCTGCCCAGGACCCAGGGCTACTGGCGGCAGCGCAAGGAGGGGCGGATATGAAGCGCGCCAGCGGCGTCGGGTATCTCACTCCGTTCCTGCCGGGACTCGGAGCACTGCTCGAAGACCCCGAGGTCTCCGAGATCATGATAAACGGTCCGGCCAACGTCTGGGTCGAGCGTGGCGGCCGCCTCCAACCCCACGAGGCACCCGAACTCACCGCAGCGTGGCTCCACCGTGCGGCCATCCATATTGCGCGGCCGCTGGGACTGGACCCCGCCGCCAGACCGGTCTTGGACGCCCGGCTCGAGGACGGGTCGCGGGTCGCCATCTGCACCCCGCCCGCGAGTCCCGTGGTCGCGATCACCATCCGCCGGTTCGGCGGCCGCGCGTTCTCGGCCGAGGACCTGGTGCGCCTGGGCTCGCTGCCCGAAGACATCCTCGAAGCCGCTCGCAGCACGCTTGCGTCCCGCCAGAACATCCTGGTCTCCGGCGGCACGGGGTCGGGCAAGACCACGCTCCTGAACGCCCTGATCGAACTCCTGCCGGAGGACGAGCGGATCGTCGCCATCGAGGACACGCTCGAACTCAGGATCGACCGGGCGAACTGCCTCCGCTTCGAGGCCGGAGCCACCCTCTCCGAGACGCCCGTCGAGATCCGCGACCTGGTGCGCCACGCGCTCCGCCACCGGCCCGACCACATCGTCGTCGGCGAGGTCCGGGGCGGCGAGGCCGCCGACCTGCTCCAGGCGCTCAACACCGGCCACGGCGGATCGCTCACCACCATCCACGCCAACAACGCGCGATCCGCGCTCTCGCGGCTCGCGAGCTGCGCCATGCAGGCCGGGGACGCGCTGCCCTGGGAGGTCACGTGCCGGGGCGTCGTCGACGGGATCGCGCTCGTCCTGCACGTGGCCCGCCGCGGCGGCCGGCGGTTCGTCGAGGACGCGCTTGAGGTTTGCGGCTACGACGCGCCCACCGGCCACTGGGTCACCGCGCCGCCTGGAGCGGGGCCCGGGACGCAACCGAAGAGCAGAACCCACACCCACCCACCGAAGGAGGTGAACCCATGACCTGGAACGGCGAAACCATCGCCATCGAGACGTTCGAGGACTTCGACCGCGAGCTCGCCCGCGACGGCGGCGAGACCCTCGAAGTCCGGGCCTACCTGGCCGAGGAGTACGGCCTCTTCCCCGAAGAGGTCGGAACCGAGGAGGAGATCGCGGCCGCCTGGGACGACCCGCACGGCGGGGAGGTGGACGGATGAGCCACGACGAATACCACCGGAAGTTCGCCGACGCGATCATCGAGCAGATCCGCCAAGGCACCGCCCCGTGGCAGAAGCCCTGGGCGCCGGGCGAGCGCGTGCTCCCCATGAACGTGGACACCGACCGCTCCTACCGGGGCGGGAACAGCCTGCATCTCGCCGCCGTCCAGCAGGAACACGGCTACGGCGACGTGCGCTGGGGCACCTACCGCCAGATCCAGGCCCGGGGCGGACAGGTCCGGAAGGGCGAGCGCGGCACCCGCATCCTCTCGTTCCAGGACAGGAAGCGGATCGCCGTCACCGACGAGCGCGGGCGGCCCAGGAGGGACGCCGAGGGCAAGCGCATCTACCGCTACGAGAAGCTCAAGGCGCCGTTCGTGCGCCAGTACACCGTCTTCAACGCGGAGCAGGCCGACGGGCTGCCCGCCCGCGCGAACCCCACGCCCGAGCCGCTCTGGAAGGTCCATCAGGAGGCCGAGCGGGTCATGCAGGACGGCGGGGTCCCCGTCCGCCACGTCGCGGGCGACCGCGCCTACTACCACATGAAGCGCGACGAGATCGTGCTGCCCGAGCGCGGCCAGTTCCCGTCCGCCAACCATTACTACCAGACCGCGCTCCACGAGCTGGGACACAGCACCGGCCACAAGGACCGGATGAACCGCGAGACCCTCATCGAGGGAATCGACGGCGGGTTCGGTTCGCCCCAGTACGCGCGGGAGGAGCTGCGGGCCGAGATCAGCGCCATGATGACCGGCGAGCGCGTCGGCGTCGGCCACGACCCGAGCCGGGGCGCGGCCTACGTCGAGGGCTGGATCCAGGCGCTCGAGGAGGATCCCCGCGAGATCCGGCGCGCCGCCGCGGACGCGCAGAAGATCTCCGACTTCGTGCTCGTGCGGCACCGCGAGCGCCTGGCCACGCGCGATCCCGTCGCCGTGGCCGCGGTCCGCACGCCCGAACCCGGACCTCAGCGGATCCAAGTGCCCGTGCCGCAGCTCCCGGTCCCCGAGCGCGGCTTTGGGCCGAGCCGCTGACCCGTGAGAGGGAGAGAGACGTTCGGCCGCACGGCCGAACCGGGCCCGCGCCCCGCCGCGCCACCCAGCCGCAATCGCGAACGCATGCGGAAAGGCCACCGTCGAGAATACGCCGCGGGCCGGGTGCGCGGGTCCACCCCCTTTGACGAACGATGCGCCGGGGCGCTCATCGACATGGGCGTCTTCGGCGCGGTCTCCTACCGCGACCTCGCCGAGGCCCGCTTCGGCGGCCATCCCCACACCACCCGGAGGGCCGTGAACGCCTGGATCCGCAAGGGATGGGTCGAGGAGCACCGGGCCACCGGACCTAAGGGCAACCCCTTCAAAGTCCTCGCCCTTACCCGGGAGGGGGTGGCCGAGGCGCGCGAGTTGGCCGCCGAGCGCGGGATGAATCCCGCGCAGAAGATCCCGTTCACGCGCCTCCGGCCCTCCGAGGCCGCCCACGACACCGCCGTCTACCGTGCCTGCCGAAGGGAGCGGGAACGACTCGAAACGAAGGGCGCCACCGTCCGGCGCGTCCGGCTCGACACCGAACTCAAGGGCGCCGTCGCACGCGCCAGCGAAGCGGCGCGGGGGAAGGACGGCAGGCGGGCCGCCGACGCCGAACGCCGACGGCTCGCCCGCGAACTCGGACTCCCGGTCGATGACGAAGGGCGGGTCCTCCACCCCGACGCGCAGATCGAATACGAGGACGCCGACGGTCGGACCGGCCGTGTCAACATCGAGGCCGTCTCCGGCAACTACCGCGAACCCGCCGTCAAGGCCAAGGCCGCTGCGGGGTTCGCGATGCACGCCAACGGACCGGCCGCGGCGGCGCTCCTCCGCAGGCTGGGCCTGGGAAGCGAGAAGGGGTCCTGGCTCAGGGGACCCGCCGACCGCGATCCCGCAGCCGTCGAACTCTGACCACAAGGAGAATCACGATGCAGCCCTGGAAGATCAGCGCCGGACTGACCGCCGCCATCGCCGGGTCGGCGGTCCTGATCAACGGCTCCCGCCTCGAATACCTCGCGCCCCACTGGCCCGCCATCCTCGCCGAGCACGGCGTCGGGCTTGCGCTTCACGCCGTGCTCGCGCTCACCGCCGTCGCAGCCACGATCTACGTCGTCGCGCGCGCCACCGGACTCGCCGACCTCGGCAGCCGCGTCGATCTCGCGGAACGGTCCGTGCGGCGAGGCGAGGGCGATGCGGGACTCGAAGACGCGCTCCGACAGGATGAGCAAGGAGAATGGAAATGACCCGGAGAGCCGCGCGCAGGACCGAGCCCGCATCCGTCGAACGCCTGCCCGCCGACTGGCGGAAGCAGGCCAAGGCCCTCCGCAGGTACGGGGGCGAGACTCCTGCCGTGGCGATCGAACGGTGCGCCGACGACCTCGACGCCACGCTCCGGGAGCGGGACGAGACCACCCTGTCGCTCGTCGAGGCGGCCAGGGAGAGCGGTTACTCGCGCGACCATCTCGGTCGCCTCGTCCGCGACGGCAAGATCCCCAACGCCGGGCGGCCCAATGCGCCCAGGATCGCCCGCAGGCATCTGCCCCGGAAGGCTCCGGCCGAGGCGCCACTTGCGGAAGCCCCACGCCCGCGCGACCGTTCGAACACGCAGATCGTGCAGTCCATCATCCGAAAGGGAATGGAATGATGGCGCGCACGAAACGAAGTCGGCGCGGATACAGCGCCGGCGAATGGGGCCGGAACCGGGTCCGGGTGTTCCCCGACCCTAAAACCGGCATGTACCAGATCGAGTGGCGGGAGGACGGGCGCAGGCTTGCGAGGTCGCTCAAGCACCGCGACTGGTCGCGGGCCAAGAGGCAGGCGGACAAGGTTGCCGCTGGCTTCGCGGTCCGCGAGCTCAACGGCAAGGCCGAACCCGAGCCCGAGCCGCTCACGCTGGGGACGCTTTTTGAAATCTACGGTGAGGAGGTGACGCCCACGAAGGCGGAGTCGTCACAGAAGTACGACCGGGGCACGATGCGGATGTTCCTCAAGTTCTTCGGAGGGCATCGAAGGCCCGATACACTCTCGCAACGGGACTGGGACCGGTTCATCCGGGCGCGGCGGTCAGGCAAAGCCGGGCGGAGTGGCAGGCCTGTGGGCAACCGAACGATCCAACAGGACCTGAAGTTGCTGATTGCGATCCTCAACTGGGCCGCGAAGTCGAGGGACGAGGAGGGGAGGTTGCTCCTCGATTCCAACCCCCTCCGGGGCCTGAGGACGCCCACGGAGAAGAACCCGACCCGGGTGGTTCTCACCCAGGCGGAGTACGAGGCACTGCTCAAGGCGTCGATGTCGATGGACTGGCGTTTCCGTGTGGCGCTTGTGATCGCCCACGAGACCGGACACCGCATCGGTGCCGTCCGCCAGCTCCGGTGGTCGGATATCGACATGGAGGCCAAGATCATCCGCTGGCGCGCCGAGAACGAGAAGACCGGGTACGAGCACCGGACGCCGGTCACGGCCGAGGTGCTCGCCGTCCTGGAGGAGGCGCGGATGCAGAACCCCAGGGGCGGGAACTCTCCCGTTTTGCCCGCGCCGAGGGACCTCTCGCGGTGCCTGGACCGGTCGCGGGTGCGCGTCTGGTGGGACAAGGCCCAGAAGCTTGCAGGGCTGGAGCCGAGGCGAGGTCGCGGCTGGCACTCGCTCAGGCGGAAATTCGCGTCGGACCTCATGGATCAACCGCTCAAGGTGCTCTGCGAATTGGGCGGCTGGAAGACGGCCCAGACGGTGCTCCAGTGCTACCAACGGGCCGACGAGGACCGGCTCAGGGAGGCCCTTGAGGCCCGCCGGAGCGCCGCTGTTTCCGCCAAATAGCGGGAGTCAAATAGCTGGAACTCCGCCTCGAGATCCCGTAAGTTCAATAGGGGCCTGTAGCTCAGTTGGTTAGAGCGCACGCCTGATAAGCGTGAGGTCGGTAGTTCGAATCTACCCAGGCCCATTGGATTCGAAGCCGGAAGTGCGGGTCCGGGCCCGGCTTTGAACGACCAGTTGCTCCCGGACCGCCCGATGCGCCTCGTCGATGGCCGCGTCCGTGTGCGGAGTGGCGGCGGCATCGGAGTTGGCGATCGAGATCCGTCCGAATCGACGCCTGCCGACCACGCACGGTCGATCGTCCGGCGCGAAAAGCGCCCACTCGATGGGATCGTTCAGCGTGTCGTAGCTGTAGGCGTAGCCGTGTGGCCAGCGATTGACGGTGATCGCCTCGATGTCGCGCGCCGGGTCGAAGCCCCCGTCCGTCAGCATCCGCCCGAGCTGATCCCTGATCCTGCGCTCGAAGGTCTCGAAGGTCGTGGCCAGGAGATCCGCCCTTCCGATGCGGTGCTGCTCCTTCTTCGGCTTGCCGGGAGCACAGGGCGTGCGGGTCATGTGCAGAACCGTCGGCTCTTCGGGCGATCGGGAGGGGCGGTAGTCGCCCAGCTTCACCGAGCGGCCCAGGTTGACGCCGAGATGGTACATCCCCGGAGCGCTCGCCCTGGAGATGCCCATGTTGGTGAAGGCGGTCCAATTGCGGATGAGCACGCTCGTGTAGACGATCGGCATCTTGACGCCGTACATGAGCGCCGTGCGCTGCGCTTCCGGCATCTCCGGCACGAGGTGCGGGATGACCCGGTTGTAGCACGCCATCACGCAGTGGTCCGCCCGGACCTTCTCGGCCCTGCCTCCGCGCACGTAGGTGATCTCGACCTGACGGGCCGAGTCGGGATCGCCCAGGTGGCGGGCGGATACGACCGTGCTGTTGAGTCGAATCCGGGCGTCGGAGCCTTCCCGGTCGATCCGGTCGTACGCGAGGCGTGACGTAATCGAGTCCTCGAGCGTGGATCCGGGAAGCGCGTCGGGGATCATGGCCCGGACCAGCAGCCGGGCCAGCGTCGCATTCCCGTCCGGAAGATCGATCGTGGGTCCTCCTCCCCATTCGTTCTCCCGGCCGTGTTGCCCTCCCCCGATATGCGCGAGGGGCCCCACGGGAGAGAAGGGCTTCAGATTCATCCCCTGGAACCCGGGGTAGCCCTCGGCCCATGCGTAGAGGGCGGGATAGGCATCGATGCCCACGCAGAAGAGCCCCTTGGGGCCGTCGTCGTAGAAGGGAAGGACGTCGGGATGCACCTTCGCGACGCCGAGAAGGAAATCGCGGTAGCTCATCCTGGCCAGCCGCTCCTTCTTCTCCCAGTCGGGGAGTCCCGGCATATGATCGGGATTCGCGCTGCCGTCGTTGAGTCGCGCGATATCCCTGCGGGCGTCCGCGGACAGCGGCGTCCGGGCGAGCCAGTCGGCCCAGTCGATAACCGCGCGTCGCCCGGGCCGCCCCATCACCAGCCGATCCTCGCCGAACACCTCCTTCGCGAAGAAGGTGGCGTTGCCGAGCCCCAGGGAACGGTAGAACTCCCGGCTTCCCGCGCTCGCCGCTTGCGCCCTGTCCAGGTCCAGGCCGATGGCGGCGAGCAGCGTGCGCGAGACCGTGCTGTAGTGGTTCACGGCCTCCAGATTCGACGTCCCGCCGTTCAGGAGGAGCGTGCGGCCCCCGTAGGTGAACTCGTTGCGCTTGGCGTGGCCCCCGAAGTCGTCGTGGTTGTCGAGAACTAACACGCGCGCGCCGGGGCCGGCCGAGGTCAGGAAGAACCAGGCGGCGGAGAGCCCGCTCAACCCCCCGCCGACCACCACCAGGTCGTAGCTCTCGCTCGTGTCGGCGGCGTCGGTCCAGGTGATCCCGTCCCGGAGCTGGTGGGCCACCTCGAAGGAGCCCGGGTGGCTCCCGCGCATCCCCGTGCGGGCGGGCGGATAGTACTCCTGCGGGCCGCCGAAGGGCGGGCCGTCGAGGGCCGACAGCCATCCCGGCGCGATGAGGGAGCCCGTGACGGCAACCCCGACGCCGTTGACGAAGTCGCGCCGGGTGATGTCCCGGTGCATGCCGAGATCGCGATCCTCACTCGTGGACATGGCGCCTCCGGTGTAGTTTCCTGCAAAACTTCTCCGGCCCACCCGCGTCAGGCAAACGATGGGCTGGTGGAGCACCGGAACCCGAGGAAGCTCATGTCAGGTCGTCTGCGGTTGATCGGAGCGGGCTCGCTCGCATGCATGGCGTGGCTCGGGGCCTGCGAGCCCCGTCCCGGCGGCGGGGACGCCGACTCCGCCGACTGGGCCTACTTCGGAGCCGACAAGGCGTTCACCAGGTACTCACCGCTCGATCAGATCACGCGCGACAATGTCGGGGACCTGGAGGTCCTGTGGCGACGCCCCGCCGTCGATTCCGCCCTGACGGCCTCTTTCCCGGACCTGGGGGTGTCGGGCTACCTCAGGGCGACGCCGATCTTCATCGACGGCGTGCTATATGCTCCCAACGGTGTCGGCCTGGCCGAGGCCTTCGATCCAGCGACCGGTGAGACCCTCTGGATCCAGCAGCCGTTCCCGCGGACGATCGAGGAAGCCCGGGGCCGGTCCTCACGGGGGATGGACTACTGGACCGACGGCTCCGACCGCCGCCTGATCCACGTGCGCGGCGGCTATCTCTACGCCCTCGACCCGGAGACCGGCCACGCCCGTCCCGGGTTCGGCGATGGCGGCAGGGTCGACCTGGTTCCGGCCTCGGCCCGACGGTTCAGTTGGAGTTCCGGTCCCATCGTCGTGAACGACGTGATCGTGGTCGCGGGGACGGTGGACGGAGCGGGCGACTCGGGGATGCGCTGGAAGGGAAGCACGCCCGAGAACCTGCGCGGATACGAGGTGCGCACGGGCGAGCTGCTCTGGACCTTCAACGTCGTGCCGCGGGAGGGCGAGTTCGGCGTCGACACCTGGGGCAAGGAGTCGTGGCGGGAATCGGGCGACCTCGGCGCGTGGTGCTGCCTCAGCGCGGACGAGGAGCTCGGTTTCGTGTACGTGCCCTTTTCGGCGCCGACCGCCGCCTACTACGGGGGCCATCGTCCGGGTGACAACCTGTTCTCCAACAGCCTGGTGGCGATCGACGTCGCGACCGGGGAACGGGTATGGCACTTCCAGATGGTGCATCACGACGTGTGGGAGTATGACACCGTGGGTCCGCCGACGCTGGGCGAGATCGTGGTGGACGGCCGCCGCATCGACGCCGTCATGCAGCCGAGCAAGACTGGCTTCCTGTACGTCTTCGACCGCGTGACCGGCGAGCCGGTATGGCCGATCGAGGAGCGTCCCGTTCCCCAGTCCACGGTTCCGGGAGAGCGCACCTCCCCGACGCAACCGTTTCCGACCAGGCCGGCGCCGTTCGCCAGGCACGGCATCACCCTCGACGACCTCATCGACTTCCCGGGGCTCCGGGACCGGGCGCGCGCCGTGGCCGATTCGTTCGTGATCGGCCCGATCTTCACCCCGCCCTCGCTCGTCAGCGACGAGCCGGGCGGCAAGAAGGGAACGCTGATGGTGCCCGGGTCGTGGGGTGCGGGGAACTGGAACACGGGCGCGTTCGATCCCGAGACCGGCATGTACTACGCGTTCGCGCACACGATTCCCCGCGTCTACCGGATTGCCAAAGCCACCGATCCGACTTCAGAGATGCAATACTGGAGCCCGAATCGGGGAGCGCCCTACATCGACGGATTGCCGATCACGAAGCCGCCATGGGGCCGGATCACGGCGATCGACATGAACCGGGGCGAGCACGTCTGGATGAAGGCGAACGGGGATGGCCCGAGGGATCACCCGGCTCTTCGGGATATGGAGGTCCCCCCGCTCGGCGTCGCCAGCCGGCCCGTGGCGCTCGTCACGAAGACTCTCCTGCTGATGGGCGAAGGAGCCCAGGGAGTATTCGGGGGCGTCCAGGCCAACATGTGGGGCAGCAGCTTCCGCGCCTGGGACAAGGCCACTGGAGAGGTGGTCTGGGAGATGGAATTGGATGCGGGTACGACGGGAGGCCCCATGTCGTACATGCACGACGGGAAGCAGTTCATCGTCGTGGCCATCGGCGGCAGGGAGCATCCGCCCGAATTCATCGCGCTCGGGCTTCGGTAGGTTCCTATCCCGCTGCCTTCCACCAGCGGGACGGCTTCAGGCGCTCGCCGCGTCCACTGACGCGGTCCAGCCAGAGCGCGAGTCGCCGGAGCGGGGTGCCCGCCAGCCATCGCCATACTCGGCTCCACATCTGGCGATAGTCGCGGTTGTACGGGCAGACGCGCACGCAGATCGAGCAGTCGGTGTTCTGGTTGGCCCAGAAGCGGAAGCATTTCTCGGCGTCCGTGGTCCATTTGCGGATGCCCTGGATGTTCGACCGGTTGTGGACCACGGTGGACGGTTCGCCGTCGTCGATGGCCTTTGCGGGGCAGCCGTTCGTGCACGCGCGGCAGATGTCGCACGTCTCCTTCACGCCGAACCGGACGGGCCGGTCGTGGGCGAGCGGCATGTCGGTGAAGACCTTGCCGAGCCGGACCCGGGGACCGTATTCGCGGGTGATGAGGAGGCCGTGGCGCCCATACTCGCCCAGCCCGGCCTTGATGGCGAGCGGGATGGCCAGTGCCGAGTCGTTCATGCTGGCCACGGCCTGGTAGCCGAGATTGGTGATGTACTGGGCGATGGCCAGCAGCACGATGGTGTCCCGGGAGTAGGTGGCTCCCGTCGCGGTGCCGCTCAGCGCGGAGGGCGCCGTGCGCAGGAGTTCCCGGTCCATGGATTGCGCGATCACGATCACGTTGCCGAGGTCGGTGGAGATCTCCTGCGGCTTCTCGTGCTCGTTCTCGCGGCTGTACGCGTGCGTGTAGAGCCACCGCTCGTCGTTGCCGGTGATCCCTACCAGATCGGCGCCCAGGGTCCTGGCGGCGTGCTTGATCTCGCGCGCCATCTCCTCGGGTGACGCCGTGGGCGGCTGGCTGCCCGGCCCCTCGCGAACAGCGGTGTACGGATCCAGAAAACCTTCGCGGCGGTCATCGCCTTCACGCAGCTCGGCGAAGATGTCCGTCACATGCCAGGACGCGTTGCGCAGCGCGTAGTCGCGCTGGGTGAAGCCGTCGACGGAACGCCAGGTCAGCTTCGGCGTGCGGTACGTCTCGTAGAACATGTCCGAGCGGTGCGTACGCACCTCCGGGTCCCAGAACGAGCGGCAGAAGATGTCGTCCCTCTGCGAGAAGCGCTCGAAGTCGTCCCGGATGTCGAAGCCGGCCTCTTCATCCGGGACGGCGGATCCGGCATCGCGTGTGCGACCGGGGTCGGTTGAGTCGTTCATCCCTGTCACGATGCCTGCATGTCAAAGGTCACGCCAGCCTTGCTTGCCACCGGTCGCCGCGGATCCACCGCTATTAGCCGGCGCGACGGGATCTGTTGAACCACCGTAACGTAGAAGATGGTCAGGACCTGCGCGGGAGAGCCAAACCGATGAAATCGAAGACTCTGCACTACTCCGGCGAGAAGGCGGCCGTGAGTTACGACGTGAGGAGATGTATCCACGCCGCCGAATGCGTTCACGGCTTGCCCGATGTGTTCGACCCGGGCCGAAAGCCCTGGATCGATCCCGACCGCGCCGAGGCGGAACAACTCCTCCAAGTCATCATGAGGTGTCCGACCGGTGCTCTGCATCTGGAGCGAAGCGACCACGACAAGGCTGAGCCCACGCCCGAGCGGAATATCGCCATCGTAGAGCGGAACGGTCCTGTCTACTTTCGCGGTGACCTGGAGATCGTCACGCGCGAGGGCGAGGTCCTGCTCAAGGACACACGTATCGCGCTCTGTCGCTGTGGGGCTTCGGAGAACAAGCCTTTCTGCGATGGAAGTCATGTCCGGGTTGGCTTTGCGGGGGACTGAGGCGTCGAAGAAGCGCTGTCCCGGCGCCTCCTACCAGAACACCACGTAGAGCCCCACCGTCAGCATCACCACGACCGCGCCCGCCCACCTCGCCGAGGGCGCGGGTTCGAGGTCGACGGCATCGGACTGCGGCAGCGGCCGGGCCTCTTCCAGGGGGCGCACGCGCGACCCGACGACCATGGCCACGCTCGAGAGCACGAACGCTCCGGCCGCGGCGTTCAGATACGCCTGCGAGTCGAAAAACACATCGAGGACCACCGTCAGCAGCCCGTACGCCAACGGCCCGATCAGGAGAGCCACGGTCGCCGCCCGCGGGGGGGCCTTGGGCAGGATCATCCCCATCAGAAAGACGGCGAGGATCCCCGGCCAGATGAAGTTCCAGACGCGCTGCATGTACTCGTAGATCCCCCCGACCGATGCGAGCTGGGGGGCCAGCAGGCAGCCGATCACGACGAAGACGCCGGTCGCGATCCTGCCGATGCGAATCGCCCTGCGGGGCTCGAGCTCCTTCTTCACGACGTGGCGCGAGTAGATGTCCAGCGTGAAGATCGTGGACGCCGAGTTCAGCATGGAGTCCAGCGAACTCATCACCGCCCCGAAGAGTGCCGCGAACATGACGCCGCGAAGGCCCGTAGGCAGCAGATCGGCCATGAGCGTGGGATAAGCCTGATCTCCGATCGCGATCCCGCCGGCGTAGAGCTGATAGGCCGCGATCCCCGGCATCACGATCAGGAACGGGATCAGCAGCTTGAGGAACGCCGCGAAGATCACGCCCTTCTGGCCCTCGGCCAGACTCCTCGCGGCCAGCGCCCGCTGGGAGATGAACTGGTTCAGGCCCCAGTACGCGATGTTCGGAACCCAGATGCCCATGAGGTAGATCGTCCACGGCAGCGTCGGATGATCGGCCGGCAGCATCAGGTGGAGCCTGTCCTCGTTCGCGGCCAGGAACGCGCCGAATCCGCCCACGGCCTCCATGGCCAGGAAGAACAGCACAGCCCCTCCCCCGAGCAGCGCGACGCCCTGGAGCATGTCCGACCAGACGACCGCCTTCAGCCCGCCGTAGATCGTGTAGCCGCCCGCGAGCAGGCCGATGGCCCAGACCCCGGCCGTCAGGTCGAGGCCGAAGATGCTCGTCAGGGCCAGGCTTCCCGCATAGAGGATTCCGGCCAGGCCGACAACGACGTAGACGATCATCAGGTATGCGGCCATGATGACGCGCGGCGTCGGTCCGAAACGGAATTCGAGATATTCGGGGAGCGTGTAGATGCCGGCCTGGAGGAACCTGGGCAGGAGCACGAGCGCCACGAAGACGAGCGCGATGGCCGCGATCCACTCGAAGGCGGCGATGGCCAGTCCCGTCTGAAACCCCTCGCCGGACATGCCGATGAAGTGCTCGGAGGAGATGTTGGACGCGATCAGCGAGATGCCGATGAGCCACCAGGGCAGGTTGCGGCCGGCCAGGAAGTAGTCGGCCGTCGTGTCCTCCCTGCGGCCCGCGTAGAGGGACACGCCCACCACGATGCCGAGGAAGACGAGGAAGGCGGCGAGATCGATCCGGTCTAGCGCCATCTTCGCGCCGGCGGCACCTCGGGTTGATCGGGACCATGCATTCCTTAGCGTAAGGAGTTCCCTGCTGCTGTCACAGCCCGGACCGCGCGGATGGTTCGCTCAGGCGGGCATCCCTACCTGGGATCCAGGAGCTGGTCGCAATGCATCCAGAGGATTCGCGAGTAGCGGAACAACAGCGGAACCAGCAGAGGAAGCATCACCGCCATCGTCAGGATTGACTGATTCGCCGAGAAGCCCGCGAATACCATCAGGACCACACCCAGCGGCGCGCACAAGGCCAGACCCAGGCCGTAGCTGAAGTACATCGCCCCGGTGAAGTAGCCCGGCTCTCTCTCGTATTGCAGCCCGCACGAGGGGCAAGACGGATGCATCTTCCAGAGGCTTGCGAAGACCACGCCGTCCAGACAACGCGGGCACCGGAGTCGGACGATGGCCCGGAGGCGCCTCGGCAACCTCTCTCTCACGGACGGGGCGGCGCGCGATCGTTCGGGACCCGGACCGCGGCCACGGGCGTCAGCTCCGGCCCGAAGGCGGCGTGTACCGCCCGTCGATGGCCGTCCAGCCGCCGTCCGCGAAAAGGACCGACCCGGTCACGTAGCTTGCGGCGTCGGACGCGAGGAAGACGGTCGGGCCGGCCATCTCCCGGGCGCTGCCCCAGCGGTCGAGGATGTTGCGCGCGGCGTAGGCGCCGTACCAGTCCGGGTTGTCCTTGATCGGGGCCGTGAGCGGCGTGTCGATAACGCCCGGCGCGACCGCATTGACCCTCACCCCGCGGGATCCGAGTTCGGCCGCGGCGACCCGCACCATCTGCACGATCCCCGCCTTGGTGGCGGCGTACATGCTCTGGCCCGGCTCGACCACCACGGATCGGATCGAACTGAAGAGGATGATGGACCCCGAGCCCTGCGCGCTCATGATCCGTCCCGCGGACTGGATGACGTGCGCGCCGCCCTTGAGGTTGAGGCCCAGAACGCGGTCGATCTCCTCGTCGGTGTAGTCGAGGAGGGGCTTGCGCACGTTCACACCGGGGGTGCAGACCACGACGTCGAGGGATCCGCGGGCGGCCGTGATGTCCTCGAACGCGCGGGTGACCGCCGCGCCGTCCATGATGTCCAGGGGGGCGGAGGCGGCCTCGCCCGCGGCCGCGCGGATGGTCGCCGCGGTGCGGGCGGCGGCGTTCGCGTCGATGTCGAGGCAGGACACGTGCGCGCCCGCCTCCGCACATCCGACGGCGACGGCCTCTCCGATGCCGGAGCCGCCTCCGACGACCGCGGCGGCGCGTCCCTCCAGGCTGAACATCGTGGTCATGAGGAGTCTCCGGCGGGGTTTCGTGTGGTGAAGGGGCGGCGCACAATGTAAGGATCGAACGCGCGAGGCAACCCGGCTTACGCGCGTCCCCACGCCCCGCACCACCTCCGGCCCCCGAGACCCGCATGCACCACGAAGGCCCGCCGCCCCGCGTCCGCCCGGCAGACCGCGTCCTCGCGGAAGTGGAGGCCGCGCGCGACGAGATCGTGGCCTTCACGGCGGAGATGATCCGGATCCCCACCGTGAATCCCCCGGGAGCATGCTACCGCGAGTGCGCCGAACTGATCGGCCGGCGGTTGCAGGCGACGGGGCTGGCGGTGGAGTACGTGGAGGCCGAAGGGCGCCCCGAGCACACCGCTGAATACCCCCGGGTGAACGTGGTCGGGCGCGGGGCAGCCGTCCCGGGACGCCCGCGGCTCCACCTGAACGGCCACTTCGACGTGGTGCCGCCGGGTGACGGCTGGACGGTCGACCCGTTTGCGGGCCTGATGCGCGACGGGCGCGTCTACGGAAGGGGTGCGTCGGACATGAAGTCGGGGATCGCCGCAGCGGTCTTCGCGGTCGAGGCGCTGCGGCGCGTCGGAGTCGAGCTCGAGGGGGCCGTGGACATCAGCGCCACCGTCGACGAGGAGAGCGGCGGCTTCGCGGGCGTGGCGCATCTTTGCGAAGCCGGGATCATCTCGGGCGACCACACCCGGTACGCGATCATCCCGGAACCGTTCGGGCCCACCCGCGTGTGCCTGGGACACCGGGGCATCTACTGGTTCGATGTGGTCGCGCACGGCCACACAGCCCACGGCAGCATGGGCCACCTCGGCCGCAGCGCCATCGACGACATGGGCGCCCTCCTGGAAGCCTTCCGAACCCGGCTCGCTCCCGAACTCGCGACGCGCATTTCCGCTCTGCCCATCGTGCCGGAGCCTTCCCGGCGCCCCTCCCTGAACGTCAACGCGATCACCGGCGGCCAGGCCGACGAGGGGACCCAGTCGCCCTGCGTGGCCGACCGCTGCGTGGCCACCGTCGACCGCCGCTTCATCCCCGAGGAGTCTCTCGACGAGGTCCGCGGCGACATCGCGCGCCTGGTCAGGTCGGTGGAAGGCGACGACCCGGGTCGCCGTTTCACCATCGAGGAGCGCATGGTGGTCCACCCGACCGCCGCGCCGCCCGGGTCGCCGCTCGTGGCCGCCCTGTCCCGCGCGGTGGAAGCGGTGCGCGGCTGTCCTGCGGAACTCGTGGCCAGTCCCGGCACCTACGACCAGAAGCACTTCGCCCGCATCGCCGGCATCGAGCACTGCGTGGCCTACGGTCCGGGGCCCCTCGAGGAAGCCCACCAGCCCGACGAGTCCTGCGCGGTGGACGACCTCGTCGCGAGCACGCAGGTGCTGGCACTGGCGGCGCTGGAGCTGGTGGGTTCCGGGTAGCATGAGGCACCTCGCACCCGCGATCCTGGCAATGGCCGCGACAACGGTTGCCGGTTGCGACGCGGCCCCCGTCTCCATGAACACGTCGCGCGACAGCCTCGGGGTAACGATCGTCGAGTCGGTCGCGCCTCTGTGGGACGCGCGTGACGCATGGCGGATCGAGGAGGAACCGATCCTCGACCTGGCCGAGACCGGCTCGGGCGAAATGCACACCTTCTTTCGTGTAAGAGATGTGCTGCGCGCGGGATCCGGAGATCTGGCCGTCGCCGACGGTGCGTCCCAGCAGATCCGCATCTACGATGCAACGGGGCGATTCGCCCGTGCCTTCGGTGGCCCGGGCGAGGGACCGGGCGAGTTTCGCTCTCTCTGGACCATCGTCCTCAGGCCCGACGGGCGACTCGTGGCACTGGACCGCACGGCTGGGGGAAGCGTAGCGGAGTTCGACCTGGGATCGGGTGGTCTGGTCTCTTCCTTTCGGATGCCGGAGGGGGTCTCTCCGGTTCGGCATCCCCTGCCCTCGGACGTGGTCTGGGGACTGGATCTGGCGCCAGGCATTGATGAGGAGAGGCGACGCGCGGGTCTTCAGCGCCCTCCGGTCACCATCGTTCGATTGTCGGAGGACCGGATGTCGAGCGACTCGGTCACGAGCCTGGCCGGATATGAGAACTTCATCGTTACCGAGGGGAACGACATCCCGATCATGGGTCGGTTGCCCCACGCAGTGCCGGACGGCGAAGGGCGAATCGCAATGGGTACGGCCGACGCCCTGGAGTACTCGATCGTCGACGGCCGAACCGGGGACCTGCGCCTGACCGCGAGGATCCTCGGAGTTCCCCTGACCGTGTCCAGCGCGGAGGTGGAGCGTGAGAGGGCGGAATGGCTGGGACCCGATCCCAGTCCCTTCATTCGCGATTTCATGGCCCGCCTGCCCGAGCCCGCCGAGAAGCCGGGCTATCAGCGCATGATCGTGGATGCCGATGGGAATGTGTGGGCGGGCGAATACCTTGGGCTCGCCCGGCGCGACGAACCGCAGGAGTGGTACGTGCTGGACTCGTCGGGGGTGTGGCTCGGAGTCGTCGACACGCCGGCGCGCTTCGAGTTGATGCGGGTGGGCGCCGCCGAGGTGTTCGGGGTGCGGCGCGATGTCAACGACGTCGAGCATCCGCAGGTTCTGCGCCTGGTGAAGCCTTAGTCGCCCAATCGCTCCACCCGCGCGCCTCCGCTCGGCTTCGCCGCAAACATCATATCTCCGGTCGGCGGCCGGCCCAGGCGTGGCTCGTAGAACCGCGCGGCGAGCGCCTCCATGACGCGCGCGCCAGTACTGTCGTCGCAGAGCGCAACGGCACAGCCACCGAACCCGGCACCGGTCAGGCGTGCGCCCGCGGCCCCCGCCTCGAGCGCGATGGTGACAATCGCGTCCAGTTCCGCCGTGCTCACCTCGTAGTCGTCGCGGAGGCTTTCGTGCGACCGCACCATGAGGTGGCCGAAGCGGTGCAGGTCGCGGTCGCGCATGGCCTGCTCGGCGAGCGCCACCCGGCTGGCCTCCGTGACCACGTGGCGGAAGCGGCGAAACAGCACCGGGCCGAGAATGCGGCGGGCGCTACGGAGCAGGCCGTCGAGGTCGCCCGCTGAGATCAGGCCCCGGTAGCTGGATGCCTGCGATGGCGTGCGTTCCACGCCCACGGCATCCCGCACCTCCACCAACGCCTCCCGGCACTGCCGCGCCCGCTCGTTATACGCCTCGCGCGCGCCCGCGGACTTCTCGGCCCGCACCAGCGACGACGCCACCACCCAGCACCATCCCTCGGGCACGCGCACCGGCCTAACGCGCAGC
Source organism: Longimicrobiales bacterium (assembly GCA_965221785.1). Classification (GTDB taxonomy): domain Bacteria; phylum Gemmatimonadota; class Gemmatimonadetes; order Longimicrobiales; family Gaopeijiaceae; genus BD2-11. Next base: position 1,206,945 of record CBDCSR010000003.1, on the reverse strand, counting down.
GGATCGAACTCGATGCGGAGGGCGTGTCCCTCGACCCCGTGAAGACACGCGGCCTGATCCATCCCGCCCCCTTCAAGGCCGACAAAGCGCTCGGCGCGCGCCATGAGGGCGGCGAGTTGGAGGCGCGGAAGCGTCACCCCATTCGCCTTCAGCAGCGCCAGCGCCGAGGCCACGACCAGCGCGGAAGACGACGAAAGCCCCGACGCGATGGGGACATCGCCAGTGACCGTTCCTTCGATGCCTCGTTCCAGCGGCACTCCCTGCTCGAGCAGTCCTCGCGCCGCGGCACGCACGTAGTTGGACCAGTCTCCCTGGTCCGCCGCCTCGATGGGACGTTTCAGCTGAAACGCGAACGGCGCAAAACGGGACGACGGACTGTCCAGGCGCACCACCGGATCGTCCACGACGCGGAAGTCGACGCGGATGTCCCGGTCGATGGCGATGGGGAGGACCGGCAGGCCGTTATAGTCGGTGTGCTCCCCGATCAGGTTGACGCGGCCGGGTGCGATGACGCGCCAGCTCAATCCGAATAGCCCAACTTCGGCAACAGCCGGAAGAGCCAGACCCCGGCTCCTGCCGAAATCGCCAGCGCCACCACCGCAGCCAGGACCTGCCCGTAGAGCAGATAGCCGGTCCCGAAGAGCGCCGCGTAGACCAGCACGCACCCGAGGAACCAGGCCAGGAAGGCCGCGGTGATCGACTCGGCGCCGCGCGGCCCCTCGCCCACGTCGACGACCCGCCGCCAGCCCCTGCCCATCGGCCGGATCCTGTTGTAGAAGCCCTGCAGCGTCTCCGAGTCGGCGGGGGCCGTGAGGAAGGTCACCCCGAGCCAGCCGACCGTCGTGACCGCCACGCCGATCACGAGCTGCGTCCAGGCCGGGAGCGGCGCCAATCCCAGCGACCCGTGCACCCAGGCGAAGTAGATCGCGACCATGAACGAGATCGTCATGCCGGCCAACTCGCTCCACACGTTCACCCGGTACCAGAACCAGCGCAGCAGGAAGACGAGCCCGGTCCCGGCCCCGATCTGGAGCAGGATCTGGAACCCCTGCCCCGCCGTGTCGAGCTGGAGCGCGATGAAGGCGCCCAGCACCATCAGCCCCACCGTCGACATCCGCCCCACCGCCACCAGCCGCCGCTGGGTCGCGTCCGGGTTCACGAAGCGGCGATAGAAGTCGCTCACGACGTAGGACGAGCCCCAGTTGAGCTGGGTGCTGATCGTGGACATGTACGCCGCCGCCAGCGAGGCCACCACCAGGCCCAGCAGCCCGGCGGGCAGGAACACCAGCATGGCGGGATAGGCCAGGTCATTGCCCACCAGCGACGGGTCGAGATCCGGGAAGCGGGCCTGGATGTCGGACAGCTCCGGGTACACGAGCATCGAGCAGAGCGCCACGATGATCCACGGCCACGGCCGGAGCCCGTAGTGCGCGATGTTGAACCACAGCGTGGCCTTCATCGACTCCTTCTCGTTCTTCGCCGCGAGCATGCGCTGGGCGACGTAGCCCCCGCCCCCGGGCTCGGCCCCGGGATACCACGCGCTCCACCACTGCACCGCGATCGGGATGATGAAGATGCCGGCGGCGACGCTCCAGTCGGAGAAATCCGGGAAGAAGTTCATCGCAGACTGCAGATCGGGATGCGAGACCAGCCCCGCGAGCCCGCCGACCTCCGGCTGACGCAGCGCGAACACGGCGGCCGCAACCGAACCGATCATCGCCACGACGAAGAGCACCAGGTCGGTCACGACGACCCCCCAGAGCCCCGAAGTCGCGGAGTAGATCATGGTCACGGTTCCCGCGATCAGGACCGTGGTCAGCGGATCCAGCCCCAGCAGCACGCCGCCGATCTTGGTCGCCGCGAGCGTCACCGTGGCGATGATCATCACGTTGTAGAAGACGCCCAGATAGAGCGCCCGGAACCCTCGCAGGAACGCCGCCGCGCGCCCCGAATAGCGCAGCTCGTAGAACTCGATGTCGGTCAGCGCGCCCGAGCGCCGCCACAGGCGCGCGTAGAAGAAGACCGTGCACATCCCGGTGATCAGGAAGGCCCACCAGGACCAGTTCTGCGCGACCCCGCCGCCGCGCACGAAGTCCGCGATCAGGTTGGGCGTGTCGGTCGAGAACGTGGTCGCGACCATCGACGTGCCCAGCAGCCACCACGGGAGCTTCCGTCCCGACAGGAAGAACTCGTCGGCCCCGGACCCCGCGCGCCGGGCGAAGCGGAGGCCGATGGCGAGGGCGGTGAGCCCGTACAGCGCGATGACGATCCAGTCGAGCGTGGTGAGTTGCATTCGGTCTTACTCGCGGGAGACAGGGGGCGGCCGGGCGTCCCGGAGGGATGGATGAACGTCCCGGAGGGATGGCTGAACGTCCCATAGGCGCATCGGATAGACCCCCGAGTCTACCAGCCCCCGCAGCGATCGGGCCACTCCCGCGTGATCGCCGGGGAACGTGACGCCAAGCCAAGGCTCCCGGGTGGGCAGCACGGTGCAGCGAGCACGGCCCGCCGCGATGAGGTCGTTCATGGCCTCCGAGAGGTAGAACTCGCGGTCGAGCCCCGGCCCCGAGGCGAGAAACGCGGCGAACAAGTCGCGTAGCGGCAGAAGGATGTCCGGCTGGAAGCCCCAGAGGTTGATGCAGACGGGGGTTCGCACGGGTACGTAAAGCGGCCGGCCGGCCACGTCCCGGCCCATGGCGCGGTCCCTTTTGCGTCGGAGCTCCAGCCCCTCGGTCAGCCGCTGCAGCGCGCCCGATTCGTCGATCTCGCAGAGGCCGCGGGAGACGCCGCCGCTCTCCGAGAGGGTGACTTCGAGGGGGTATCCGATGGTGATGGCCTGGGGCCCCGGACCCCTTTTTGCCGGATCCGAGGCCTGCATCGCCCGGGCCAACGCCAGGTACGCCCCCCGCCCGTAGAAGTCGTCGGCGTTGCACACCGCGAAGGGCCCATCGACTTGTTCCCCCGCCGTCAGGACGGCGAAGCCGGTACCCCAAGGGCGGGTTCGACCGGGTGGCGGGTCATCCACCAGCCCCGGATGGACCATCCGCTGGTACGCGTAGCGGATGTCGAGGTGGATTGCCGCGTCGCGAAGATGGGCGTCGAACTCGGGCCGAAGCGGCTCCTGGATGACGAGCAGGAAGCGGCTGAAGCCGGCGAGCGCGGCATCGTAGAGGGCGTAGTCGAGGAGAGCCTCGCCGCCCGGCCCGATGGGCGCGAGCTGCTTCAGACGGCCGAATCGGGTGGAGCGGCCGGCCGCGAGGATGACCAGGGTCGGGGGTGGATCCAGTTTCGTTACCATCGATGCCGGTATGGGTTACCGTATACAATACCGAAGTCCACCACAGCATGAGAGAGAGGCTCTGGAGACGATGACGGGCCGGCAGTGCGCGTGCCAACACCGGAGCTTGCCCGCGTGAGCCGAAAGGTCCTCATCACCGGCGGCGCCGGTTTCGTCGGGAGCCATGTGGCAGACGCCCATATCGCGCGGGGCGATCGGGTCTGGATCATGGACGACCTCTCTTCGGGACGGCCCGCGAACGTCCCCTCCCGCGCCGATTTCATCGAGATGGACATCGCCGGTCCCCGCGCCCGGGAGCTGATCTGCGACGTCGGTTTCGACCTGATCAACCACCACGCGGCGCAGATCGACGTGCGCGCCTCGGTAACCGACCCGATTGCGGACGCAAGGGTCAACATCGTCGGCCTCATCAACATCCTGGAGGCGGCGCGCGACGCGGGGACTCGGCGGGTGGTCTTCGTGTCCAGCGGAGGCGTCGTCTACGGAGAGCCCGAGGTGTATCCCACGCCCGAGAGCGCCCCCAAGCGCCCGGTGTCCCCCTACGGGGTGTCGAAGCTCGCCGGCGAACACTACCTCGACTCATTTCGCGAGGTGCACGGCCTCGACTGCGCGGTGCTCAGGTACGGCAACGTCTACGGCCCCAGGCAGGATCCCCACGGAGAGGCGGGCGTGGTGGCCATCTTCTGCAATCGTCTGATCGACGGCCAACCGCTGGACATCTACGGCGACGGGGAGCAGACGAGAGACTACGTCTACGCGGAAGACGTGGCGACCGCCAACCTGATCGCCGCCGACATGCCGCTCGAGGGCGACGCCGGAATCGATGCGAGAGCCTTCAACGTGGGCACCGGGGAGGCGACGAGCGTGAACACGCTGGCGACCCTCCTGGAAGAGATCGCGGGCGCCCGGTCCGGCCGGATGCACAGGGACGCCCGCCCGGGCGAGCTTCGGCGCAGCGTGCTCTCGACGGCGCGCATCCGCGCGATGGGCTGGTCGCCCGCGCATACCCTGCGCGAGGGGCTGGCGCGCACGTTCCGGCATATCGCGTCCGAGAAGGGGGCGACTCCTCCGCGTTCGGTCTGATCTCCCGACGGTGCAAACGACCCACGAGGTGGGTGATTATCACCCATCAGGTGGTTGATCTGCACCCATTCCGTTGGTTCTCCCCTCCCTTGACCTCGCGGCGGCGTGTGCATATATGTGCACACCAGGATATCCTGGGAATCATTACGCTGCCCCGGCACAGGACGGTATCCCGCGGCGTGGCCCGGTCCATTGCCAGGAAGGCGCAGTGGCCAGATGACGAATAGGGAGAAACCATGCTCCGGTATCCAGCCCTGATCGATGGCGAAAGCGGCGCATACGGGGTCACCTTCCCGGATCTTCCGGGCGTCGTGGCAACGGGAGACACCGTGGATCAGGCCTTGGTGAACGCCGAGGACGCACTGCGCGATTACGCCATCGAGACGGAGAAGGACGGTCAGGCGCGAATCTCGCCCAGCGCCATCGAAAACGTTTTGCCCCCGACGGGGACCACGCTCGTATCCGTTCCGTTGATCCATCTTTCCGGTCGCAGCATCCGCGCCAACATGATGCTTGACGAGGGGGTCATCGCCTTCATTGACGGCGAGGCGAAACGGAGGGGGATGACGCGCACGGCATACGTGGAGTGGATGGCGCGGCGCATCGCCCAAGCAGGAGGGTGACCTACCTGGTCGGGTCGAAACCGAGCCGCCAGACCACCATCTGGGGGTAGGCGCCTTCGGTCTCGGCATTCTCGATGGCCAGCCCATCGCCTGCGAAGGCCTCGAGCAGCGCATCGTGACGGCGGGTGGCGATGAACGAGCCGCTGGCGAGATCGATCAGGTCGATGCGACTCTGGAAGATGGCACTCATGTCACCGTCGCTGGGCCCATAGGCTACCCGGCCATTGGGCATGACGTGCTGCGCCATGTGATCCCGCCAGTCCTCCCTGAGAGCCAGACCGATCACCCACAGTCGCCGCTCGTTGTCAACCTGCATCGCGTAGATCTGGTTGCGCGGCGGATTGTCGGGAGACCAGGGCTCGGGTAAGGCCTCCCTCTCGTTCAGCCTGGGTCCGCGGAGCCCCAGGATCCTGCGGCCACTCCCGCTCCAAACCTGAATGAGATAGTCGCCTTCTCGAGTGCTGTAGATCCGCCTCTGCCCATCGACGGCCAATACGCGAAAGGCGTTGCCCGGTGCGTCAAGGCCCGTCATCCGGTCGAACGAATGGAGAACACCCGATACGTCGACGATGTGGAGAGGAATGCCGACCAATCCCGCTCTCGACGTGCCCATGTTCAACAGGTACCTCCCGTCCTCCCCGAACGGAACCGCCAGATGGGCAAACCCCGGGTAGACGGACCTGTCCGAGTGGTAGGAGAAGTCGGCGTTCACGACGGTCTCTCTGCCGATATCGAGGTCGAAGACATGCACCCGGCCCCCGCTGTCGGTGCGCACCGGCGCCGGCCGCTGGAACTCCATGGGCCCGTCCCCCCTGCGGCCGATCCGCCTCAGGAATCTTCCTTCCGCATCCCAGACCTTCACCACGCCTTCCTGCTGCTGGCCGACCCAGTAGTTGCCGGAATCATCCACCGTCGCGTACCGCGACCAGTTGATGTATCCCGCCCCCGCCGCCGTGTCCGTCGTGTCGCCCAGAGCCACGACGCGTTCTACGGTGATGCAGCTTGTGCACGTGGCCGACGTTTCGAGGATGTCGACGGTGGCGGTGCTGTCCTGCAGCGTGGTGAGATCCCTCGGGGAATCGGAGGGTCCGCAGCCGGCAAGCCATCCGGCCAGGGCAAGGCTCAGCGACAGAGATACCGTGGTGGACTTTCCGAACATCCGATCCACCTCCGTGGCGGGCCGCCGGAACGAGCAGACGGCGAACTCCTTCCCTCCCGACTCGTTCTACCCCCGCCTGGCGAAAATGCTCTCGGTCACATCTCAGTAGGTCCCGTTCCGAACACCCTCACTCGTCCCCTTCGACATTCTCCGCGTACGTCAAGGACTTCTCCAGCGTCGGATTCGCGTTGTAGGCCTCGGACTGCCCGGGTGGGATGCTCAGGTACCTCCAGTCGTCACCGCGGAAGGATTTGGCCAGGTAGACGATCTGGCCCACGTGGTAGGCGGCGTGGGCCAGGGAGCGCAGGAGAGCCTCATCAACGCGATGGGGAACGCGGCGGATGGTCACTTCCGAGGCCAGATCGTCGTCGCTGAGTTCGCGTAGCGTATCGAAGAGCACGCCCCAGCCCCGGTCCCACTTCCGGGCTACGTCGGTCGGCGAGACGTCGCGCGCCTCGAACTCCGACTCGCGGTCGCGCCACGGCTTCTCCCCATCCGTGGTCAGGAAGTCGGTGAACCGGGATTCCAGGTTGCCCGCGACGTGCCAGACTATGGTCGCGATCGAGATGGCGTGCTCGGAACCGGTGACGAGTTGCTCGGCGTCCAGTTGGCGGAACGCGCGCTCCCCGAGGATCCTGTAGCGTCGGTATTCCGCTTCGATGAGAGCGACGACGGTGCGGTTCATCTTTGTTGCCTCATATTCTATTGTTTCGGCCAAATAATATCATTGGAGCATATATACAACATCTATATATAGATATATAATGATATACACAATATACAATATAATACAGAGTGCCGGGACTGCCAAGGCTGCGGCGTAATGTCGGCCGGAAGGCTGGAACGGAGTCGCCTATCCCGCCCCCGGCGGTCTCCGCAGCACACCCGCAAACAGGATCGCGCTCGACTCGCGCTCCCGGATCAGGTAGGCAAACGGGCGGTCGGCGACGACCGACGGGGGAAGGCTCGTGACCCCGATCCCCACCGAGGTGGAGCCAGCCGCCTCAGCGCCTTCCTCGGAGACGTCAACGAAGGTCTTCTGTTTCACTTCGGAGATGTAGAGCGGAGGAGGAGTCGCGGAGACGCCCGTGAAGTCGGCGACGTTAGGCATGAAGGGGTCTGTCATGCCGAGCGACTGGAGCGTCTCCTTCAGGCTCTTGTCGTATTCAACGCGGAACCTGGGGAGCATCACCCGCACCCTTCTCGTGGTCAACTTGTCGAGGATGCTCTCCCAGCGCGTCTCGTCCATCGACGCCATCTCGTCGTCGATGCTGCTCCCGTCGCCCGGGACCAGGACCGTCATCGCGAACGCCCCTTCGCCGAAAGGCAGGTCCACGATCTGCAGGCTGCCGTCCCGGCCATGGGGGAATTCGCGGGTCTGGTCCATCATCGGGATCGACTCGGACTCGCCTTCAGCGATGTGGAAAGGGGCATCGGTCGTCTTCCCGGGATCGAACGCGTACTGCCATGGACCCTTGAAATAGACCGCGTTGATGAGGAAGAGCACCGTGCGGCTGTCGATGGGCGGCTCGATGATGCTCTCGATGCGTCCGTTGGTCTTCTCCGAGACCCATTGGTTCATGGTGTCGGCCGCCGAGGCGTCGGAGAAGTCGAGTCCGGCGACCGTGGCATCGAAGAACGCGCGCACCGTGTTCAGGAAGGCCGGCTCGACCTCGAATCCGTCCCGATACCACGCGGAGTTGGCGATCTGCGTGTTCACGGTTGAGTCCGCCGCCGGCAGACTCGTCATCAGGCCGCGATAGCCGTTGTTGATCGTGTCCGGCGCGACATCCGCGAATCCGAGCGTGGCCTGCATCTGATCGTACGTGGCGCCGCGGGCTCCGTTGAGCGCCATCCCGAGGGCCATGGAGGCGCTGAGCGGCGAGACGAGGACGTTCTCTTCCGGATCGGCGGCCATCGCGGCGGCGAGCAGATCCCAGGCGAAGACGTTGCTCTTCTCGACGACAGCGGCCTCCGCCGACGCCGAGCGCGGCGGAACCATGATCGAGTCGCCCGGGCCGGGGTCCGGGGGCTCGGGGATCGCGGGTTCGGCGGGACCGGGGTCGAGCGGGTCATCCGAGCAGGCCTGTGCCAGGCTGATCGTCAGACCGATCGCAAGACCTGCTGCGATGCAGGGCATCGAAGGGATGCGGGTCATGGACGTAGCCGACTCCATCCAGAGGTGTAGCTGTCACTGCCCGCGAGAACGAATGGGCTGGCGAGAATGTGACGCCTGATCTGCGACCCGGTCCAGTCACGCAGCCAGCCAGGCGTGTTTCTCTCCGGGCGAGGTGGGCGACGGGGCGTTAAGCTCGACTACCTCCGGGTTGGTTCCGTAGCGGATTTCGCAGCTGCCGGGAGGAGCGACTCCATGAGAATGAGGACTCCGATGAACACCATCGTCCGTCTAGCGTTCGTGGCCGCAATGGTTTTCCCGACCGCGGCCACTGCGATTCCCCAGCAGTCTCCGGCTGACGATCCCCCCGGAGCCCTTCCCTACGACCTCGCCTTCGGGATGGCGGCTTTCCTCTGGGACACGCAGTTCGCGGTCTCGGCGGACGGGGGCTTCGTCGCATACGAAGTGCGGGTTCCTCCCGCCGACACCACGGCCAACCTGGACGAGCGCTACCAGCCCGGCGGGACGCCGAGTTCGATGGTGGGAGCGACGATCCGCTACACGGAGATGGCCACGAGACGCACGGTCGAGGTATGCCCGGGTGGGGCCTGCTGGCGGCCGGTGTGGTCGCCCGACGGCACGGCGATCGCGTTCTTCTCGGACGCCGACGGGCTGCCGCAGCTGTGGGTTCACGATGTCGCGGCGGGCACGTCGCACCGGCTGTCCGATGAACCCGTGAAGCCGAAACTGTGGCACGGCGACGAGCCCCGCTGGAGTCCGGACGGCTCTGTGCTGTATGTCGGGGTTGCTCCCGAGGGGCGGTTCCGCAACCCGGTGCGCCCGGCCGAAGTGCGGCCGGAGAACGCGGCCGGGGTTGTGGTGCTGCGCAGCGGGAGCGAGGCGGCAGCGGCCCCGGAGGCGGAAGCACCGCCGCCCACCCCGATGACCGACCACTATGCGCGCGAGCACCTCGTGGCGGTGAAGGCCATCGATGCCGCCAGCGGAGAAACGCGCGTGCTGGTCCCGCAGGACGCGGAGATCCCGGCCGGAACCCTGCGCCTCTCGGCTTCCGGCGGATGGCTGGGATACCTGTCGACCTTCAGGCCGGAGAGCGACACGACCCAGTCGACCGTGATGGACGTCGCGGTTGTGCCGGCGGCGGGCGGCGATCCCATTCCGGTCGTGCGCAACGTCCCGCTCACCCGGGGCGACTACTTCGGCGGCAGCTATGTCTGGCACCCGTCGGACGATCGGCTGATGTACCTGGACGGCGGGCGCATGCACCTGCTCGACCTCCGCTCCGGGTCTCCCGCCACCCCCGTCCCGCTCGCCCCAGAGCTGGGCGATGTCGCCCCGACCGTCTTCGCCTTTACCCGCGACGGCCGGGCCGCCGTGATGGGCACGGACGTGGTCGACGACCCGAACTACGGCGACCCGCGCCCTCGTGCGCTCGCGGTGGTGCCCCTGGACGGCGGCACGCCGACGACCTACACGATCGACGAAGGGCGCTGGACGTACGACCAACTCCTGAAGGCCGACGAACGGACGGCGTGGCAGCCGGACGGCGCCTCGATCTCCGTCCTCCTCACAGAGCGCTCGACCGGCGACAAGGCGGTCGTCCGCTTCGGCGCGGCTACCCCCGATGGCCAGGTGCTCTGGAAGGCCCGGGTGAAACTCGTCAATCTCACCTCCGGCGGCAGCCACGACTTCATCGTGGGCCAGTACGAGGACATGCACACGCCCGCGAACATCTTCCGCTTCGACGCGGACTTCTCATCCCGCGAGCGCATCTCCCACCTGGACCCGCGCCTGGACAACGTGCAGGTCGGCACCGCGGAGGTCTTCGAGACCACGGTTCCGCTCCACGACGGCACCCTCGCCACCGTCAAGACGGCCGTGCTGCTCCCCCCCGGGGCCGAGCGCGGCGACCGTCTCCCGGCCATCGTGACCATGTATCCGGGCGGCGACGTGACCCGCCGCGCCGCCGACTTCGGGGGCGGCAGCGTATTCACCGTCCCCAACCTGGTCTTCACCAGCCGGGGCTACGCGGTGGTGCTGTGCGACCTGACCCTCGGTCCCAACGAGCAGGCCGGTAATCCGATCCGCGACATGGTCGACGTGCTGCTGCCCCAGGTCTACCGGGCGGCCGAGCTCGGCTACGTCGACCTGAACCGCCTGGCGATCACGGGTCAGTCGTACGGCGGCTACGGCACCGGCTCCATCATCACCCGCACCAACATCTTCCGCGCCGCGGTGCCCATCTCCGGCATCTTCGACCTGTTCGGCACCTACGGGCGCATCGACGTCGACGGCGGCGGGTTCTTCCTGGCCTGGAGCGAGGGCGGTCAGGCGCGCATGGGGACGCATCCGTGGGCGGACGTGCGCCGCTACCTCGACAACTCCCCCTACTACAACGCGGACAAGATCTCCACCCCCGTGCTGATCGTGCACGGCACCGCGGACATGGCCTATCACGATGCCGGCAAGCTCTTCAGCGCCCTCCGGCGGCTGGGGAAGCCGGCGCAACTCGCTTCGTACCTGGATCAGGGCCACGTCATCTCGTCCTGGAAGCGGGAGAGCGCGGTCGACGCGGCCCGGCGCATGGTGGAGTTCTACCGGCGGCACCTGGGAGAGGCGGCATCGAGCCCGATCATCCCTTGATTCCAACCCGGATCGCATCCTTCTTTCCGAACAGGACGACCACCTTCACGTCAACCCGGAACCACCTCCATGCAACTCGGCGCCTTCTCCGTCAGCCTCTCGGTCGAAGATCTCGAGGCCTCCAGGTCCTTCTACGAGAAGCTCGGGTTCCGGCAGACCGGCGGCGACGGCACCGGATACCTGATCATGGTCAACGACACCACGATCATCGGTCTCTTCCACGGGATGTTCGAGGGCAACATCCTCACCTTCAATCCCGGGCTGGCCCAGGACATGTCGCGCCCGGAGATCTTCACCGACGTGCGCGAGATCCGCGCCTCGCTGGTGGCGGATGGCGTGGAGATGTCGACCGATACGGACCCGGACGCCACGGGGCCCGCGCACATCGTGGTGGTGGATCCAGACGGGAACCCGGTGCTGATCGACCAGTTCTTCCCGAAGCCGGGGAGCGAGGGGGATGAGGCGCGTTGAGCCGAACCGAGGTCCAGCGCACCATCGCGGCGCCCCCCGACGTCGTCTTCGCGGCGGTCGCCGACGTCCAGCATTTCTCGCGCGCTGTAGACGATATCGAGCGGGTCGAGTTCGTATCCGAGATCCGCGCCGGCCTGGGCACGCGCTTCCGCGAGACCCGCGTGATGCGCGGGCGGGAGGCGACGGTCGAGCTCGAGATCACCGAGTTCGCGCCGCCGGAGCGGGTGCGCTTTCTCTCCGAGGCGGGCGGCGTCCAGTGGGACAGCGTCTTCGAGGTCGAAGCGGCCGGAGACGGGAGCACCCGCCTCGCGCTGGTGATGGAAGCAACCCCCCTTACCTTCGCAGCCCGGCTCCTGGTGCCACTGATGAGGGGCATGGTTCGCAAGGCAATCGCCGCGGACATGGATGCGGTCAAGGCGTATTGCGAGAAACGGTCGGGAGGTTCGTAGGGCGCCGGGGTTTGCATCGTTGTTCGAGCGCATCCAGCTTTGGGCGCTTAAGGTTCCGGGAACAGGATCCCGGGGACGCCGCGCGCACAGCGCTGAACCCTTCGACCTTCTCAGAGACGCACATCCATGGCAGACCGGCGCCAGCAGGCTCTCGATTACCATACTGAAGGCCGCCCCGGCAAGATCGAGGTGGTCCCGACCAAGTCGCTTTCCACCCAGCGCGAGCTCACCCTCGCCTACTCTCCGGGGGTCGCCGAGCCCTGCCGTGAGATCGCGGCCAACCCGAGCGAGGTCTTCACCTACACGGCGCGCGGCAACCTGGTCGCGGTGGTCTCGAACGGGACGGCGGTGCTCGGGCTGGGCAACATCGGTCCGCTCGCGGCCAAGCCGGTCATGGAGGGCAAGGGGGTGCTCTTCAAGCGCTTCGCGGGCATCGACGTGTTCGACATCGAGGTGGACTCGAGCGACGCGGAGGAGGTCATCCGCTTCTGCGAGCTTCTGAGCCCCACCGTCGCCGGCATCAACCTGGAGGACATCGCGGCGCCCGAGTGCTTCGTCATAGAGCGCGCGCTCCGGGAATCGCTCGACATACCCGTCTTCCACGACGACCAGCACGGCACCGCCATCATCGCGGCCGCGGCGCTCCTCAACGCCATCGACCTTGTGGGCAAGCGCATCGAGGACGTGCGCGTGGTCTTCAGCGGGGCGGGCGCCTCCGCGATCTCCACCGCCAGACACCTCCATCGGCTGGGCGCGAACCCGGACAAGGTCGTCCTGTGCGACTCGCGCGGTGTCATCTACAAGGGCCGCACGGCGGGGATGAACGAGTACAAGGCGCCGTTCGCCGTCGAGACCGGCCTTCGCACCCTGGAGGAGGCACTCGACGGAGCCGACATCTTCATCGGGCTCTCGGTCAAGGACATCATGACCCCCGCCATGGTTTCGTCGATGGCGCGCGATCCCGTCATCTTCGCCCTCGCCAACCCCGACCCGGAGATCCTGCCGGAGGACGTGGCCGCGATTCGGGACGACGCCATCATGGCCACGGGGCGCTCCGACTACCCCAACCAGGTCAACAACGTTCTGGGCTTTCCGTTCATCTTCCGGGGCGCCATCGACGTCCGCGCGCGCGGCATCAACGCGGAGATGATGCTCGCCGCGACCCGCGCCCTCGCCGAGCTGGCGCGGCTGGAGGTCCCAGAGGCGGTGCGCGGGGCCTACGGCCACGAAGACATCGTCTTCGGGCGCGAATACCTGATCCCCAAACCCTTCGACCACCGCGTGCTCTTCCACGTGGCGCCCGCGGTGGCGGAGGCGGCCATGCGAACCGGCATGGCGCGCCGGCAGCTCGACTTGGAGGAGTACCTGGATCGTCTCCAGGCGCTGCTGGGTCCGGGGCGCGCGGTCATGACCGGGATCCGCGCGCAGGCCCGCCGCGAGCCGGCGCGCATCGTCTTCCCGGAAGGCCACAACCAGGACGTGATCCGTGCCGCCGCCGAGCTCGCCGAGGCCGGAACCTGCCGCCCGATCCTGCTGGGGCGGCCGCCGCGCGTGGCCGAGAAGGCGGGCTGGATGGGGCTGGACATGACGGGCGTCGAGATCGTCTACGCCGCCGACCGTCCCGACGACCGCCACGAGTACGCCGAGAAGCTGTTCCAGCGCCGCGCCCGCAAGGGCCTCACGCTGGCCGAGGCCCAGTGGAACCTGTACAAGCCGATCTACTTCGCGCTCAGCATGGTTGAGGAGGGGCAGGCCGACGCCATCGTGGCCGGCATCGAGGCCAACTACGCCGAGATCCTGCGCCCTGCGCTGCAGGTGATCGGGGCCAAGGGGGACATGCGGGTGGCGGGCCTTTACATGCTGGCCTTCCGCAACCGCCACCTGGTGTTCCTGGCCGACACGACGGTGAACATCGCTCCCTCCGCCGAGACTCTGCGCGACATCGCCCTACAGACCGCCTCCTTCGTGCGCGACCTGGGCATCCCGCCGCGGGTGGCGATGGTGAGCTTCTCCAACTTCGGCTCGGCGCCGCATGACGAGTCCCGGCGGGTGGCGCAGGCGGTGCAGCTGGTGCGCGAGGCCGATCCCGAACTGGAGATCGACGGCGAGATGCAGGCCGACACCGCGGTAGACCCCGTGGCGCTGCGCGAGGTCTACCCGTTCACCCACCTGACCGGGCCGGCCAACATCCTGGTCTTCCCGCGCCTCTCGGCCGCCAACGCCGCATACAAGCTTCTGGAGCACCTGGGGGGCGCCGACGCGATCGGTCCCATCCTGCTGGGCATGGCCAAGCCGGTACACATCGTCGAGCGGGGATGCGCGGTGCAGGATATCGTCAACCTGGCGTCGGTGGCGACCGTGGACTGGCAGGCCCGTAACCGCAATGGAGGATGAAGCCATGACTATCGATGCACGCGCGCGGTGCCCCTACGGCGGCGCGGCGCTCTTCCTGATTGCGCTCGCCCCGGCGCTTGCGGCCGATGTGGCCGCGCAAAAGCCCGTCTACATCCCGGAAGAGGTTCCGGCCCGCGTCCAGCCCCTGCCCTCGCTGCGCGAGCAGGCGGCGGAGCAGCAGGAGTGGCTCGAGCTGCGCATCGGGCGCATTCTGCCGGCGCTGATGGCGGAATACGACGTGCGCATGTGGATTCTGTCGATGCGCGAGTACGCCGAGGATCCGGTCTTCTGGTCGATCACCTCGCCCACCACCTTCGCCGCCCGCCGGCGCTCGATCTACGTCTTCACCCGCCAGGACGACGGCGCGGTCGAGCGGCTGGCGCTGGGCGGGACCGACCAAGGCGGGGTCTTCCAGGCCTATCGCTCCACGCGGCCGGCGCCCACCCAGCCCACCGCGGAGCTGGTGGGCAACGAACAGTGGCGGCTGCTGCGCGAGCTGGTGGAGGACAGGGATCCGGAGAACATCGTTCTGAACATCGATCCGGACTGGGCCTTCTCCGACGGACTGCACGCCGGCGAGCGCGAGGAGCTGGAGGAGGCGCTGGGTCCGGCGCTGGTGTCGCGGGTGAAACGCGAGCCGCGCCTGGCCATGAACTACATCGCCCTGCGCCTCCCGGAGATGATGCCCCGCTACCGCAAGATCGAGGAGACGGTGCACGCGGTCATCTCGGAGGCGTTTTCGAACGCGGTGATCACCCCCGGGGAGACCACCATAGAGGACGTGGAGTGGTGGATGCGCCAGCGAGTGCGCAACCTCGGCTACACCACCTGGTTCCAGGCCAACGTGGACGTGCAGCGGGCGGACGACGTGCCCTCGGACGGCCCTGTGGTGATCGAGCGGGGCGACCTGCTCTGGACCGACTTCGGGGTGGTGGCGCAGAACCTCCACACCGACACCCAGCACCTGGGCTACGTCCTGCGCGAGGGCGAGACCGGGGTGCCCGCGGGGCTCCGGCAGTGCATGGCCAACTCGAACCGCCTGCAGGACATCCTGCTCGAGCACATGGAGCCGGGACTGACCGGCAACGTGATCCTGGCCAACACGCTCGCGCAGATGCGCGAAGAGGGCATCAACGGGACCGTGTACACGCATCCCATCGGCGACCACGGCCACGGCGCCGGGCCCCTGATCGGGCGCTGGGACGGGCAGGAGGGGGTGCCTGTGCGCGGCGACGCGGTGCTGCTGCCCTCGACCTGGCACTCGATCGAGCTGCAGGCCACGACCCCGATCCCCGAGTGGAACGGCAAGCCGGCCAGTTGCCGTCAGGAGGAGGAGGCCTACCTCGACACCGAGGGCTCGCGGCACTGGGTGTTCCGGAGGCAGAGCAGGTTCCACATCGTGTGGTAGACAGGTGACGGTGGATGGCAGGAAAGGACGGACCAGCATGAAGACGACGCGAATCACGATGCGAGGATGGACCCTGATAGCCGCCGCCGCGCTGGCGGATCCGGCACAGCTGGCGGCAGCGCAGGGACTGGCAGTGCCCGATCCGGTGCTCGAGGGCATCTGGGCCGAGGCGATGGACAACTCGCAGATCGAGCCCATGGCGCAGGTGCTGCTGGACGCCATCGGCCCGCGGCTCACCGGCTCGCCCCACATGGAGCGGGCCCAGGAATGGGCGGTCTCGATGCTGGCCGGCTGGGGCGTGGAGGCCCGCACCGAGGAGTACGGCACCTGGGAGGGATGGGACCGCGGGGTCAGCCACGTGGACCTGGTGTCGCCGCGGGTGCGCTCGCTGGAGGGGCGCATCCTGGCGTGGAGCCCCGGCACCGGAGGCGCGCCGGTGGAGGGCGGGGTCGCAGTCCTCCCGGAGATGCGCTCGCCGGCGGACTGGCAGACCTTCCTGGGCACGGTGAGCGGCAAGTGGGTGATGTTCTCCTTCCCGCAGCCGACCTGCCGCGCGGACGAGCAGTGGGTCGAGTTCGCGCAGGAGGGCTCGTACGAGACCATGGCCGAGGCGCGCTCCGGAGCCAACCGGGCGTTCAACCAGAGCCTGGCCGCCACGGGATCGCGCGACCGGCGCCGGCGCGACCTGCACGCGCAGATCGAGGAAGCGGGCGCACTGGGGATCGTCACCTCGCTCTGGCCGGGCTCCTACGGGACCACCCGCGTCTTCAACGCGTACAACCGCGAGACGCCCACCTTCGAGCTGGGGTGCGAGGACTACGGGCTCGTCCATCGCCTGGCCGCCAACGGACAGGAGCCGGTGCTGCGGCTGATCGCGGAAGCCGAGAATCTGGGCGAGGTGCCGGTCTCGAACGTCATCGGCACCATCCCGGGAACCGAGCTCCCGGACGAGTACGTCATGCTCTCGGCCCACTTCGACTCGTGGGAGGGCGGATCGGGCGCCACCGACAACGCGACCGGCTCGCTGCTCATGCTCGAGACCATGCGCATCCTGTCCTCGGTGTATCCGAACCCGAAGCGCACTATCCTCATCGGGCTCTGGAACGGGGAGGAACAGGGGCTCAACGGCTCGCGCGCCTTCAGCGAGGACCATCCCGAGGTGGTGGAGGGGCTGCAGGTGCTCTTCAACCAGGACAACGGCACCGGACGGGTGGTGAACATCTCCGCCCAGGGGTTCACGGAGGTGGGATCGTCGCTCGCGCGATGGCTGACGCGGGTTCCGGTCGAGGTCTCCGGTCACGTGAGCCTGAGGCTCCCGGGCAACCCCGGCGGAGGCGGCTCGGACTACGCCTCCTTCGTCTGCCACGGCGCACCCGGCATCAACCTGAGCGCGCTGTCATGGGACTACGGCTCGCACACCTGGCACACCCACCGCGACACCTTCGACAAGCTCGTCTTCGACGACCTGAAGAACAACGCGGTGCTGGCGGCCTCGCTGGTGTACCTGGCTTCTGAGGACGATCAGCGGGTGAGCCGCGAACGGCGCGAACTGATCATGGGGCTGGGCGGAACCGGCGGGCGCTGGCCGGAATGCACGCCGGCGGTGCGGAGTTCGCGGGCAAGCCAGCGGATGTAGGGGGAGGGCTGGCGAACTCGGCCGCGGCCGCAAGACGGTTAGCCGATCGAACCGGGGTGCGTCTTGCGGTTTGCTGATCGAACGGGAGATCGTCTTACGACGTGTCTCCTCCCCCCACCCATCGGTCGACCACCACCGAGGTGGTGATCTGCCCCCACAGGTTGGTCACTGTGCGGAACATGTCCGGGATGCGATCTATGCCGAGCAGGATACCCAGCCCGCCGAGCGGCACCCCCGCCACGTCCAGGGCGGGCGCCATGGTGAAGATGCTCGCCGACGGCACCGGCGCGATGGTGAGCGCGACCAGGAAGACCGCGAGCACCGCCCCCCCGGCCGCGGCGAGCGGGAACGGCACCTCGAACAGGTGGGCCAGGAAGACCACGGCGGCCCCCTGGAAGAGCGCGCTGCCGGGCCGGTAGAGCGACGCGCCCAGCGGCAGCACCAGGTCGGCGACGTTGGCGGACACCCCCAGCTTCCCGCTCGCCTCCTGGAGCGACGCCGGGAGGGCGGCGACCGTGCTGGTGCTCGCGAAGGCGATCGAGGTGGCCCCGAACACCCCGGTCACGAAGCGCCCCGGGCCGATGCCGCCCACCCAGCGCAGGAGCACCAGGAAGACCCCGCCGGTGAACAGGACGAGCCCCGCGAGCACGGCCGCGACGAAGATCGCCAGGCTCTGCACCAGGTCCCATCCGAGCTGCGCCGTCACCGGGGCGGCCAGCCCGAACACCCCCACCGGCGCGCACCAGAGCACCCACCAGACCAGCTTGACCAGGGTCGCGGAGACCGCCTCGGCAAAGGCGAGCAGCTGCTCCTTGTGCTTGCCGCCGAGCGCGGCCGCGGCCGCCCCGAAGAGCGCCGTGAACACGATCAGCGGGAGCAGGCTCCCCGCCGAGGCGGCCGCGAAGGGATTGGGCGGCACCAGGGTCACGAGGAAGTCGACCACGCCGGGGATTTCGGGGGCCGCCTGTTCGCCCGCCGCCGGCATCGCGATGTCTGGCGCGAAACGCAGGAAGAAGGCCATGCTGGCCATCCCCAGCACGATCGCCGGCGGTGTGGTGATCCAGTAGAAGCCGAGGGTGGTGCCGCCCAGCCGTCCCAGCTTGCGCAGGTCGCCGAGGCGGGCCACGCCGATGAAGATGACCGCCATCACCAGCGGAATCACCACCATGCGGATGGCGTTCATGAAGACGGTGCCGATGGGCGCGGACCCGACCGCGACCGCCATGAGCGCGTCCGACCCGGTGGCGGCGGCGAGCAGCCCGACCGCGAAGCCCAGCACGAGCCCCGTGGCGATGAGGATGTGCAGCATGGGGACCCTCCGGGGTGAGCTTGGACGCCAGCGGCTGGACGGCGCCGGCGAGGCTGCACCGATGCTACGCCGCGGCCTTCCCTCCCGGCAACCCCGCCCCCACCGAGACGCCGCCACCATCAGCGGCAAGCGATTGGCGCCTCCGCGCGCCCCGGGTCCGCGCCGCCTCCCGCCCAACCGCACCGGAACCGGTGTACCTTCCTCCATCCCCAACCCGGAGCCCTCCCGTGACCGACCCATATTCCCTCGCGATCGCCGTCCTGGGCGGCCTTCTCGCTCTCGCCGCCCTCGTCCTCGCCATCGTGCTGCGGCGCTACACCCGGCTGCGCCTGGAGCTTCCGGCCAGGCTGCGGGAGGCGCGTGAGGACGCGGTGGCGCGCAGCACGGCGGTCACGCGCGGGCAGGCGTTCGAGCACCTGGCCCCCTTCATGGACGACTTCGGATACCGTCCCCGGGACGCCCGCTTCCTGGGGAGCCCCATCGACTTCGTCGTCTTCGACGGCCTCGGCGAGACGGATGTGCGCGAGATCGTCTTCGTGGAGGTCAAGACAGGCCGGTCTCGCCTGAGCGCACGTGAGCGGGCGGTGCGGAAGGCCGTGCTCGAAGGGCGGGTGAGGTGGCGGGAACTCCGGGGCTGACCGCGTCAGCGCGCCGGAACAGTCCGTTGTAGCCGGAACCGACGACAGGGATCGCGCTGGAGTGTACCCCATGGGTGGTTGGAGCTAAAGTAGTCTGCGCTCATGGGGGAACGCGGTTGCTCATGGCATGGCGGAGAGCATGACATACGAAATCGTGTTCGTGCTGCTGGTTGCGGCGGCGGCCCTGGTGCTCTTCGCCATGGACCGCATCCGGCTCGACCAGCTCTCCATGTCGGTACCGGTGGTGCTCCTGCTGGGCGGGATCATCGGTCCGCGCGAGGCGCTTTCGGGCCTCTCGAGCGAGGCCACCGTCACCGTGGCGGCGATGCTGGTGCTCGGGCTGGGGCTGCGCAAGACCGGCCTGGTGGCGGCGATCGGCATCTGGGCGCGCACGGCGCCTCTGGGCGGCAAGACCCTGCGCATGTTCATCCTATGCCTGCTGGTGGCCTTCCTCTCGCCGTTCCTGAACAACACCGCGGTGGTGATCGTGTTCATCCCGGTGTTCGCGGCGCTCGCGGACCAGGCCGACGAGCCGGTCTCGCTGTACCTGATGCCGCTGTCGTTCGTGGCCATTATGGGGGGGACGGTGACCCTCATCGGGACGGCCACCAACCTGGTCGTGCACGGGGAGGCGGTCGCGCGCGGGTTCGACGAGCTGACCATGTTCTCCATCGCTCCGGTGGGCCTGATCTGCCTGGCTGTGGGGATGCTCTACCTCTTCACCATCGGACGGCGCCAGATGCCCCGCCGGGAGCGGCCGCCGGACCTGTCCAGCCGCTACGGCGTGCGCCGGTTCACGACCGAGCTGCGGGTCGGACGGGACTCGCCCGCAGCCGGGCGCACGCTGGCCGAGTTGCGCTGGGGCGAGCGCTTCGATGTCGTGGTCGTGGGGATCGAGCGGGATGGACGGACCATCTCCCTCCCCGCCGGCGAGCGCGTAATCGAGGCCGGGGACAGGCTCTACGCCCAGGGCGCGGCGGACAACCTGCTGCGTCTCGCCCAGGCGCAGCGGCTGGACACGCCCGAGGGGAAGGCGCCGCAGGAGGCGAGCGAGGCCGTCGTCGGAGGGCGCATGGTGGAGGTCATCATGGGGCCGGGTTCGGCGCTCGTGGGGCGAACGCTCAAGGACCTGGCCTTCGCCCAGCGCTACGACGTGACCGTGCTCGGGGTCCAGAGCCACGGCGCCGCCGTCACCGACCGGATCGCCCAGATGGAGTTCTCCGTGGGCGACATCCTCCTGGTGCGCGGGGAGGCGGGCGCGCTGGACCGCCTGGCCGACGAGCCCGGCTTCATCCTGATGGCCGAGGTGGACCACCCGGTGGGCAGCCGGCCGCGCGCCGCCTTCGCGGCCGCCATCATGGCGGGGGTAGTGCTGGCCGCGAGCGTCGGCCTCTTCCCCATTTCCACGTCGGCCATGGCGGGGGTGGCGCTCATGGTGTTCACTGGGTGCGTGCGCGTCGACGAGATCTATGCGGAGCTGGACTGGCTGGTGGTGTTCGTGATGGCCGGGCTCATCCCGCTGGGGCTGGCGATGGAGTCGTCGGGGGCGGCCGCCTGGATCGCCTCGGGGGTGGTGGGCGCGACCTCCGGGCTCGGCGAGACCGGGATGATCGGGGCGTTCTACCTGCTGACCGCGGTCATGACCGCGGTGGTGGCGAACACCGCCACGGCCGTGATGCTCACCCCGGTCGCCATCCTGGTGGCGCAGGACGCGGGGCTGAACCCCTACGCCCTCCTGGTGACCGTGATGTTCGGGGCCTCAGCCTCCTTCGTCACCCCGTTCGGCTACAAGACCAACGTGATGATCTACTCGCCGGGCGGCTACCGCTTCATGGACTTCGTGAAGGTGGGCGGGCCGCTCAACCTGCTGCTCGCGATCGTGGCCTCGATCTGCATCCCGTTCTTCTGGCCGAGCTGAAGACTCATTCTCCCGCACGGGCAGGGCATCCCCACTCGGGCAACCTCCTCATCAAGGGGCGAGTCACATCGGTACCGAGCGCGCGTGAGGCATTCGGCTTGGTCGCGGACCTCGTGCGAGCATCGTTCCCGAGGACGGGCGACATGCAGTGACGCCACGGAGACCGGATCGCGCGAGAGTTACCCGCGCCTCGCGCACGTGGGCAACCGCACCGGCAGATGTCCGGCGCAGGGAAAGCCGCCGGATCCTCGTGGCCTCCATCGCGGCCTCCATCGCGATCCATGCGTTGGTCTTCTCCCTCGGGATCGCCCCACCGGCAGCAACCAGCCCGCATGGAGGAGCGGCCCCCAGCTTCCCGGGATCCCGGACGCCATTCGACGCCCCTTCGGCCATCCGGGTCACACGAATCGTGGCCGACGAACCGGCCACGCGGCCCGAATTGCCCGACACGCCGACCGAGCAGGCAGCGTCGGAACCGGCCGAAGTCGAGATGGAAGACTCGCCGGCACCGGAGCCCGATGATCCGCGGCCCGCTCCCGGCGTCGAGGCGCGAGAACCGTCGCCCACGGGCCGACCTGTGCTCCCGCGAGCCTCGGGATCGAAGCCCGCAGCCCGGCTCAAGCCCCGGTTCACGAACCCCGCGCTTTGGCGGCGAATCCGGGACATCCGTGGCGATTCGGGGCCGCCGAGCGTTGCTCGCCTGCGCGGCCGCGTCGACGCTGAAGGAGCGCGATATACGCCGAGTGACACCTGGGCGTTCGACACGTGGACGGCTCAGGACGCGGCCGGACGGCTCTGGGGCGCCGCGCCGGGCGTAATCTACCTCGGCGGGTTCAGCATACAGACCTGCCTGGGGCGCTTCGACGCGTCAGACTGCGGCTTCGGCTTACCCGGCTGGCGGCGAAGGGAATACCAGCGGTTCCTCCAGGCCGTAATGGAAATCGAAGAACAACAGCGCTGGGGGAACATCCTTGAACGCGGTAAGGCGATCCGTGAGCGGGGCGCGGAACGCCATCGGAGAACAGACTCCATCCCCGATAATCGCGACGGCGATTGACAATGGACCAGCCAGCCGGGGAGGCGCCGGATTAAGGCTGGGAGACGGGGCCTGCTACGGCCCCAGCGCCCCGATCGGAATCACGCTCACCCCATCCTCCCGCGTGTAGCCGTAGCCGCTGCTCACGATCACGCCGAGCGCTGCCGGCTCGCCCATGCGCTTCGGGTCCACCCGTTGCGCCAGTCGCAGCAGGTTGGCGGCGCCCGCGTCGGCCCGGCCCTCGCCGAGCTTGACCTCGACGGCCGCCCAGCGGCCGTCATTGGCCTGCACGATCGCGTCCACCTCCAGCCCGCCCTTCTCGCGGTAGTGGAACACCTCGGCATCGGCGGCCTGGGCATAGACGCGCAGATCCCGGACCACCATCGACTCGAAGAGGAGCCCCAGGAAGTCGAGGTCGCGAAGCAGCCGAGGAGGCGTCGCGCGGACGGCGGCCACGGCGAGCGACGGGTCCGCAAGGTGCCGGACCGGCTTGCTCCTCAGAACCGATCTCGATCTCAGATGCGTGGGCCATGCCGGCTGGTTCTCCACGATCATGATGCGCTCCAGGGCTCGAAGGTAATCCGCCGCGGTATGCTCCCTGATGGCGGACACGCCTTCGCCGGTGTCCGAGGCGAGGGTTGCGGTCGCCACGGGCGTCGCGACGTTCCTCGCCAGGGACCGAAGAAGCATGCCCACCCTTACCGGGTCCCGCCTCCTGCCATCGCCATTGGCGATATCGAGGCGCCGGATCTCGTCGAGGTGATCCCGGTTGGCGCGGAGCGCCGTTTGCGTGTTGCGCCCAAGGTTGACGGGCCAGCCACCTACGCAGATCAGCTCCGCCAGGTCATCGAGGAGGATCACCGACCTGCCTGCCCGGGCTGGCGTCCCCTCCAGGAGACGGGCCAGCGAGACTTCGCCGGACGAATGACCCAGTTCGAACAGCGAGAGCGGGCGCATGCGGAGACGCGTCAGGCGTCCGGCGCCGGTATGCCGGGTGGCGTCGTCGGCCGGCACCGCCGACCCGGTGAGGATGAACTGACCGGGCTGGCGCCGATCGTCCACCGCCCTGCGCACGTGGTTCCAGATCGCCGGTTCCAGCTGCCATTCGTCGATCAACCGTGGGACGTTGCCGACCAGCACGCGGGCCGGTTCGAGGCTGGCCAGGCGTCGCGCCACATCGTCGACGTCGAGCCGCACTTCGCTGGCGGCGATCTGCTGCGCCGTGGTGGTTTTGCCGCAAGCCCTCGGGCCCTCGATCACGACTGCGCCAGTGGCCTGCAGGCGCTCCGCCAGTTCGCGGTCGACGATTCTGGACTGGTAGGTCATGTGGGTACCGGCAAAGGGGGTGTCGGGCATAGCGGCACGAGGATGGTAACCGTCGGGGGAGTTTCGGAAAAGATGTCAGCGTCAGATTCGGCGTTGTCTCAGCGTCATAAATAGCATATTTCTGACGACAGAAACAGCTCATCTTCAACGTCAGAAATGGCGCACACCGGACGGCGAGTTTCAGCTGAAACCCGCCTGGGCTCCTCGATCCCCGGGCAGTCCGCTCAGGAACCCTCCCTCGGCGCCAGGCTGAACGGCTCGCGGGCGAACACCCGACGTACCATCGGCTCGAAGAACTCAAGCGGCAGCGAATCGTAGTCGGGATCGAACGCGCACTGGTCCCAGCGGTGACAGAAGTCCACGGCGTCCTGATACCAGGGATGGTCGCGGAACTTGTCGCGCGCGTTGCGGTCGCCGCCCACGTGGTGGGCGTAGTAGTAGTACTGGAACAGGCCGTGGTGGCGGACGATCCAGTGGGTTCGTTCGGTCACGTAGGGGCGCAGCAGCAGGGCGGACAGTTCGCCGTGGCTGTGCGGGGCCAGCAGGTCGTCGATGTCGTGCAGGAGCGCCGCCACCACCATCTCCTCTTCCGCGCCGTCGCGATGGGCGCGGGTCGCGGTCTGCAGCGAGTGCTCCAGCCGGTCGACCTGGTAGCCGGAGAGCGAACCCGACAGCTCGCGGAGATGCGCCAGGACGCGGTCCGCGGTGCAGGCGGCGAACTCCTCCTCGAGACAATCGAGCAACTCGTAGTCCTCGCGGGTGCCGTCCGCCATGCGGGTGAAGCTCACCACCGGGCCATCCGGCTTTGCCGTATCGTCCATTGCGCGTCACTCCCGCGATGAGGGCTCCTGGCCACGCAGCGTGCGCCGAAGCGGAGAGATGTGTCAAGCGGGCGCCGGGCATCCCCCTCGGGCTCGGTGCTTGACTCGCGCAGCATCGGCGCACTCTGATAATCGATGGTGGCCGGGGTGCTCCGCCCCGCTCATGACGGACCTGAGGAGGTCGACCATGCATCACTCGATCAGCAGCCTCACCCGGAATGGCGACGCCCTGTCCGCAGTCTGGGCCGGCGGCGAACGGACCGATCTTCCCTACCTCTGGCTGCGCGACAATTGCGGGTGCGCCGAGTGCCGGGTCGCGCAGACCACCGAGAAGCGATTCCACCTCTTCCGGGTCGACAAGGACCTGAAGCCAACGCAGGCCACTATCGAATGCGCCGGATCCGCCGACGAGGCGATCTCCATCGCTTGGCCGGACGGGCACCGCACCCGCTACCTCTCGAGCGAGATCCGCAGCCTGCTGCACCGGCCTGGCTTCGACCTGCGTTACTGGGATGGCGGGTTCCAGCCGCGGAGGTTCGACTATCGGCGGTTCCTGGCGAGCGACCGTGCCGCCGCCGAACTGATCGAGGAGTTTCTGCAGACCGGGGTCTGCGTGCTGGTCGACGCCCCCACCGAACCGGACTCGTCGGAGCAGCTTGCGACCCGTCTGGGCCCCGTCCGGGAGGTGCTGTTCGAGCGCATCCACAACGTCAAGGTCGACCCGAAGGGGTACAACATCGCGCACACGGGCCTGGCCGTCGCGCCGCACAATGACTTCACCAGCTACACCTGGCCGCCGAGCGTACAGGCGCTGCACATGCTGGTGAACGAGTGTGAGGGCGGCGAGTCCATCGTCGTGGACGGCTTCGGCCTGCTCGACGGGCTGCGCAGCGACTACCCCGACCAGTTCGATGCGCTGTGTGGCGTACCGGTGCCGTTCCGAATCTTCAGCGAGCGATACGAAGTCTACGCCGCCAATCCCATGGTCGAGCTGGACAGCGCCGGCGAGGTCAGGCTGATGCGCTTCAACACCGCGCAGATGCAGGCCGTCCCTCTCTCGGAGCCGCGGCTGGGCGACTTCTACGACGCCTACCACGAGCTGTCCAGCCGCGTCAACGACGTCAGCGCGCAGGTGACCTTCCGGTTGGAGGGCGGGCAGGTCCTGCTGTGCGCCGGGCACCGCGTGCTGCACGGTCGTACCGCGTTGCGTTCGAATGGACAGCGGCACCTCCAGGACGCCTACTTCGAGCACGACAACGTGCGCACCCACCTCAGGTGGCTGCGTCTCAGCGGCCGGATCTGAAGATCCAGACGGCGCTCCACGACCTGGCCCTCGGCGCCTCGGTGGAGGTCCTGCCGGGTCGGCTGCCGTCGCCGGAAGTCCTCGCCGGCCACCTCCCGCGCGGTGCCTCCGTCTACATACCGTACCCCCCGAAGGGACGGTGGCGGGACACGATCGCCGCCTGTGAACAGGTGCTGGCGGCGGGCATGAAGCCGGTGCCGCACCTGCCGGTTCGCTCGGCGAGGAACGCAGGCGAACTCGACGACTGGCTGGCCGCAGCGGTGGAGACGGGAGTGGACTCCCTGATGCTGGTGGCCGGAGACCGCGCCACACCCGCGGGCCCCTACCCCGATACGCCGGCCCTGCTCGACTCCGGGCTCCTCGCCGAGCACGGTCTCCGGAGGCTCGGCGTCACCTCGTATCCGGAGGGGCACCCGCTCATCGGCCAGGCCGATCTCGACGAAGCACTCCGGCGCAAGACGGAATACGCGCGGGCAACGGGTTCGCAACTCTGGATCGTGACGCAGTTCGTGTTCTCGCCCTCGCCGGCGCTAGCCTGGCTGGCGCGGACGAGGGAGGGAGGGTGCACGCTGCCGGTTCGCATCGGCATGCCGGGGCCGGTCGCGCTGAGGACGCTGATCGGATACGCGATCCGCTCCGGCGTCGTGGCGTCCGCACGGGCGCTGAAGCGCAAGCCCGGCATCGCGCGGTTGGCGGGCAGATGGTCGCCGACTCCCATCGCGCTTGCGCTGGCCCGGCACTTGGCCGACCGCGAGAATACGCCTGCCGTCGACATTCATCTATTCACCTTCGGGGGACTCGTGGACGCCGCCGAATGGCTGTCGCACTTGCGCGGCGCAGCGGTTTGTCCGCCGGAAACGGGATGATCGGGCACATAACAGAGGGCTTGGCAGGAGGATTTTTCGATGGGTCGTCAGACAAACACCTTTCTGATGGGTGCAGCCCTCGCCGCCGCGCTCGCGGGCTGCGCCCCCGTTGGCGACGCGCCCGCCGGAGACGAAGGGACGGCTACCCGCGTCGACGCCATCTTCGCCGACTACGCCGGCACTTCAGGCCCCGGCTGCTCCCTGGGCGTGATGCGCGACGGCCGCCTGATCCACGCCACGGGCTACGGGACCGCCAACCTCGACCACGGCATCCCCAACGGGCCCGCGACCATCTTCCGCACAGGCTCGGTCTCCAAGCAGTTCACGGCCGGCGCGATCGCCCTGCTGGCCGTCCGGGGCGAGTTGGAGCTGGATGCTCCCGTCCAGCGCTACATCCCCGGGTTTCCGGACTACCCCGACCCTCCCACGGTCCGGCACCTGATTCATCACACCTCGGGGGTGCGTGACTATATCGTGCTCATGTCCCTCGCAGGCAACCGGAGCGAGGATTTCTACACCAACCAGGAGGTACTCGACGCCATCAACCGGCAGCGCGAGCTCAATTTCACCCCCGGGGCCGAGTACCTCTACAGCAACGCCGGCTACTTCCTGCTCGGCGAGATCGTGGCCAGGGTTTCGGGACAGAGCCTGCGCGAGTTCGCCGAGGGCGAGTTCTTCGGCCCCCTGGGCATGACCCATACCCACTTCCACGACGATCACAACGAGATCGTGCCCAACCGGGCCGTCGGCTACGCCCCCACCGACGACGGATTCCGCATCAACGTGACCACGCTCGACATGGTGGGCGACGGCGGCGTTTTCACCTCGGTGGAGGAGTGGGTCGCGTGGGACCGCAACCTCACCGAAGGCACGGTCGGCGGGCCCGAATGGGTGGCGCTCATGCACGAGCGCGGCGTGCTCAACTCGGGCGACACCATCCCCTACGCCTTCGGTATCTCGCACGGCGAGCACCGGGGGCTGGCGACGGTGGGCCATACCGGCTCGTGGGTCGGCTACCGGGCGGCGATGTCGCGCTATCCCGAGGTCGACTATTCGTTCGTGGCGTTCTGCAACCGGTCGGCCATCGCCCCCGCGACGCTCATCGCGAGCACGGCGGAGATCTACCTGGAAGACGGGATGGAGCCGGTGGAGGGCGAGGAGGGTGACGCAGAGGGCGAGCGGACGGACGAGGCAGCGGAAGAGGAGGCACCCGCGGAGGATGGGCCCGACCTCGACATTCCGAACCGCGCGCGCTACGCCGGATCCTTCTACAGCCCCGAACTGGACACCACCTATCGGATTGCCGAGGAAGGCGATGACGGCCTCACGCTCTACGTGGGCCGGCTCGATCCAGCCGCGCTGGCGGCCGGGTCGGAGGGAATGCTCACCACCGAGCGCGGGATGTCCTTCCGCTTCTCGCAACTCGCCGACGGCCGCTACCGGGCGATGATGGTCGACGCCGGGCGGGTGAAGAACCTGCGGTTCGCGCGGACGGAGGGGTAGGCGCCACCCCTGCCCCGGCACACCCCGAAAGGCCGGGCCGGGGGCAGCGTCGGAGTACAATTCCCGCGCCCATCCGGGTACTCTTGTGGCGCAGTTCGTGCAGGGTTCGGGGTTCCGGGGCGGTACCCCGCCGGCGGTGCGGCCGAGCCGGGGGCGTCAGGCCCGTCAGTGGCAAAGGGAGGACGTGGAAACGATGCGCGCGCGATTCGCGGCGGGGATGCCGATCCTGCTTTCGCTCCTCGCCTTCCTTGCACCTCTTCCCGCCTCCGCACAGGCGAGTCAGCTGAGCGGCCGGATCCGGTCGGAGGACGGACGTCCCGTCGAAGGCGCTCTGGCGCAGATCAACCCGGTTCCCGACTCGACGCTGGTCGAATACACCCTTTCGGATGAGCTCGGCTTCTTCGCCTTCCGCGACCTGGAGCCGGGTGCATACATGCTCCGAGTGACCCGAATCGGTTTCCAGGAATACCGGGCACTGGTGAGCGTCGATGCCGACGGGAGCGAAGTCGAGGTCGCGATGACGTCGCAGGCGATCGAGATTGCGGGCATCACGGTGGAGGCCGAGCGCAGCCGCGCCAAGACCCGCTTCGAGGAGTCGGCGGGGATCACCGTGCAGGAGATCGAGGCCGCCGCCCTGAAATCGCTCCCCATCATTGCCGAGTCGGATCCGCTCCGGGCCATCGAGGTGCTCCCGGGCGTGACCACGGTGTCCGACTTCTCGGCGGCGTTCAACGTCCGCGGCGGCTCCGCCGACCAGAACCTCATCCTCCTGGACGAGGTGCCGATCTTCAATCCGTTCCACCTGGGGGGAATCTTCTCGGTCTTCAACGCGGACATGGTGGACCGTGTCGAGCTGCAGTCCGGAGGCTTCGCGGCCGAGTACGGCGGCCGGGTCTCCTCGGTGCTGACCGTCGAGAGCGATCCCGGCGACGGAGCGTTCGGGGTCGACGCGGGCATCAGCGTCCTGGCATCCCGCCTGGCGGTCAACGGAACGATTCCCCGGAGCGCCACCGAGAAGCTGGGGTTCCAGACGACCCGCTGGCGCGTGTCCGGGCGGCGTTCCTACCTGGATGTGCTCTTCAAGCCCTGGGTCGACTTCCCGTACCACATGTCGGACCTGCAGGGGGTCTTCGAGGCGTGGACGGGGAGCGGAAGCCGGCTCCGTTTCGTCGGGTACACGGGACGGGACGTCGTGGACCTCTCGGGAGTGGATGACACGCCCCTACCGATCCGATGGTGGTGGGGAAACGATGCGATCGGCGGTTCGTGGACGCAGTCGATGAGCGGGGGCGCTTCGATGGCGGTTCGCGCCTCCCTGTCCCGTTTCGGATCCGATCTGTCCTTTCCGGAGGCCGACGCCGAGTTCAAGACCGCGGTCGAGCAGGCAAGCGTCGGCGCCGATCTCGAGTTCCTTCCCTCCTGGGCGACGCGCTGGAAGTCGGGGGTAAGCGCCAAACAGGTCTCGTACGACAACGGTCTGCTGGGGGGCGGTTCGACCTTCCTGGACCAGGAGGGCAGCGGCATCGAGATCGCGGGATACAGCCAGGTGCACTGGGATCCCAGTCCGAACTGGCTGGTGGAGGGTGGCGTACGGGTGGACTACTGGGAGCCGAGCGCCGGAAAGACGGAAGCGACACTCTCGCCCCGTTTCGCCGTGCGGCGCTTCCTGCGGGACAGGAATTCGGCGGTGCGCCTGGCCGCGGGCCGGTACAGCCAGTTCATCCACTCGACGCGGGACGAGGAGTTCCCCTTCGGGATCGACACCTGGGTGCTGGCGGGCGCGGAGGCCCCGCGCCTCGTGTCCGACCAGGTGCAGGTGGGGGCCGAGACCTTCTTCGGCGAGGACGACGACTGGTTCGCGTCGCTCGAAGGCTACTTCCGCACCTTCGACGGGGTCGCCGCGGTCAACGCGGTCGACGATCCCAACGACGACTCGGATGCGCTGGTGGCCGGAGATGGCGATGCCTACGGCGTGGACCTCTACGTGAAGCGGGACCGGGGCACGACCACCGGCTGGATCTCGGTCTCGTTCCTGAAGACCCTCCGGTCGTTCCCGGACACACGCGTGGGCATCGAGCCGAAGCCCCTGATCACCTATCCCCCGGTTTTCGACCGCCGCTTCGAAGTCGATCTTGCCTTGCGCCGGCCCCTCGACTGGTGGGGACTCGAGATCGGCGTCAGGGCCAACTTCGGGACCGGACTGCCGTTCACCCGGCCGGTCGGGATCTACCACGTGTACCGAAGCCATCTGACCAGCGGCGTCGCGGATGTCGACGACGGCAACGCGGTGCTGCTCGGGCCGCGAAACGACGCTCGCTATCCGTCCAGGCACCGGCTGGACCTGTCTTTCCGCAAGACCATCACGAAGGGCTGGGGCACGATGACGCCCTACCTGAGCGTGATCAACGTGACCAACAGGAAGAACCCTCTGTTCTACTTCTACAACTACGACGCCTCGCCCCCGACCCGGGAGGGCGTGTCGATGATCCCGCTGCTTCCCACGCTGGGTCTGGAGGCCTCGTTCCGATGATGGCGGGAGCATTTCGCCGGAGGGCGACCGCGAGCGCCGCCATCGCCACCGTCGTGCTGCTGGGCGCTTGCGAACTCACAGAGGTGACGCTCGCGGAATCGGACGACGTGGTGATCGCCGAGACGCGGCTGGTCGTCGATCTCGAAGGCGAGGGCGGGGCAGCGTCCCTGAATGTGTACACGTACCTGCACCGAACCCTCAGCGCCGCGCGCGCGGACGAGGTGGAGGGGGCCATCGTGCGCCTGTCGGGCGCGTCGGGCGGCGTTGTTCATCTCGATCCGACGGACGACGGCAACGCCTGCCTCAGTCAGGACCCGGAAAACCCGAACGAGGATGTCGGCTCCTGCTATCGGGCTGTTGTCTCCCCTTCTCCCTTCGCTCCCCGGGAGGTCGTCGAGCTGGAGGTGATCCTGGCCGACGGCGGCACCCTCACCGCATCCAGCCAAATCCCCGGCGACTTCGACTTCGTCGGGCTGACCCAGGAAGACGGGCACTGCCGCATCGAGCCCGACACCAACTACCGATTCACCTGGACCGAGGCCGCCGGCACGTGGTCGTACCTGTCCGACACCTGGCTCAGGGGATTGCCCGAGGCGCTGGCCGGACAGGACATCGAGGTGCCGGACTCGGTGTATCTGACCGGATTCGGGATCGGTCGGGAGGACACGGATGTCCTCTTCCCCGGGGAGTACGGGCTGTTCGATGTGGGGGACGAGGTAGAGACCGATCTGCTGCGCATTCTCGACGATGGCCTCCCCGGCGGCGCCTGGGGGAGGATCGCTTTCGCGGCCACCGACCGAAACTGGGTGAACTGGATCCGGGGCGGAAACTTCAACCCCTCCGGGATCATCCGCATCCCCTCCGTGTTCGGAGACGGGACCGGCTTCTTCGGCACCGCGACGCAGCGGGTGCTCCACGTCCGGGCGGGCCCGGGCGGCGAGGGAATGGCGCCGTTGTGCGGGCCGGCCGCGCCTCCGGAATCCTGAGAGACCGCATACGCCGGACGACCTCGGGTACGCAGATCGGCTCATGGTCAAGCCGGGTGAATGACGCCCGCGGTGTGCCCCAGCGGGGCGGTCGAGCCGTGTTCGCGCCCTACCCCGCCAGCGGGTCCGGCCGCAACTGGAACTGGAGGACCCTGCTGGGCGTGCCCTTGCCGCCTTCCATGTGGAAGGGCGCGCGCGTGCTCACGGTCGCCCACAGGCCTCTTCCCTTCCATCCTCCGTCCGGGTCGTCAATGCGGCCGTCCAGCCACTTGGTGTAGAAGCCGAGCGGATAGGGGACGCGCAGGACGATCCATTCCCCGTCCACGAGCGCAAGCAGCCCTTCGGAGGCGTTGCCGGTGTTGATGGGCACGTTCTCGCCCAGCCCGAAAACGTTGAACTGATCGACCCAGGTGTAGTAGCTCGCCTCGGCGCTGCCAGGTGCGGTCACGCCCCGGATCTGCGGCAGCGGCTCCCGATGGAAGGTCCAGCCCTCGGGGCAGTGTTGGCCCGTGGCCTCCAGACCGTTGAGCGGTCCCGTGCACTTCGTGCGGTCGAAGCTGGCCATGTGTCCGCTGGCGAGCGCCACCCACATCACCCCGTTGCGATCGATGTCCCCGCCGCGCGGCGAGAAGCCTTCGATGGGTGCGCCGGACGCGTCGAGGGGCAACTCGTACAGCTCGGCGAGCGCGGTCGCGGGGGGGTTCGGCCCCGGATCCAGCCGGACCACCGCCCCCGGGTAGCCGAGTGACGTCGCCCACACCGAGCCGTCCGGGGCGGGCGCGACGGAGTAGAAGCCGGCCACGACCCTCTTGTCCATCGTGGGGTCGAGAGGCTCGTTGGGCTCGACGTAGTCGTCCCGCCGGCCGTTGCCGTTGGTATCGAGGATGAGCGCGGTCCAGCCCTGCGAGACCTCCTCGTCCCCGGTCTCCTCGAACATCCTCGTATTGAGCCAGCCCACGACCTGTCCGCCGCCGCTCGTCCAGAGCGTATTGTCCTCGTCCTCCGCAAACATGAGATGGTGGGTGCTGAAACAGGTGCGGATGTGGGTGATCTCCTGCGTCTCCGGGTCCCAGAGCTGCAGGTGGCGCCGGGCGCTGTTGGTCGGAGAGAGCCTCGCCGACGGGTGGTCCGACCCCTCGCGGCAGAAGTCCGGATTCGCCGGCGGAGCCACCGTGGAGGTGAGCCAGAGCCGCGCCCGCTCGTCCAGCATCGGGTTGTGGACGTTGTTTTTGCTCGTCCAGATGACCTCGTCCCCCCAATAGGGCGAGGGCTCGGGCATGCCCGGACCCGACGCGGGCTGCGTGCTCGGATCGCGCACGGTCAGCGGGATCCGGGTCGCCGCGTGGTCGACCGGATCAAGCACGGGCACGTAGTCC
Organism: Longimicrobiales bacterium; assembly: GCA_965221785.1. Lineage (GTDB taxonomy): Bacteria > Gemmatimonadota > Gemmatimonadetes > Longimicrobiales > Gaopeijiaceae > BD2-11. The sequence goes on along the minus strand of CBDCSR010000003.1, from coordinate 1,174,035 downwards.
GCGCTGGCTTCGAGCGCCCCGTAGATGGGCCCGTAGGCGTTGACCGTGGGATCGCGCCGGTCGGTGGACACCTCGTCGTGGAGATAGGCCCTGGGATCGGCCCAGTCCCAAAGCGTGACGACCACGTTGCGCTCGATCCCCTCGGGCCGGGGAGGCGTCTCCATCGGCACCTCCCCCGCCGCGATGCGGTCGGTCCAGTCGGCGAACATCTCGAGCATCCGCTGCCGGCCCATGCGGTCGAAGCCGCCGCTCATCCCCCCGCCGGCCTGCCCCGACTTGATGCGCCGGTCCCACGCGTCCGCGGAGGAGGCGAACTCGCCCAGTTCCGCCGGAATGTTGCGGGTGCCGAGGCCGCCCATCTGATGGCACGCCGTGCAGTTGCCCGACTTCAGGAGCCGCATGAGCTGGGCCTGGTGCTCGAGGTTCGGCGAGATGCCGTTCCCTTCGTCACCGGTTCCCGGGAACTCGTGCTCCTCCGGCACCTGGAGCAGCGACAGCCAGTACCCCGCGGGGTAGTACTCTGCCGCTGCACGGGCGTCGGGCGCCGCCACCGCGGTCAGGTCCAGGTCGGTGCCGGGCGAGGCGCCCACCTTGTCCGAATCGACCAGGCCGTACCCGCGCACCCACACGTTGTAGCTCGCCTCGGGCAGGTCGGGGATCAGGTACCGGCCCTCGTCGTCGGTCACGACGATCCGGGCGAAGCGGGTGGGAAGGTCGAGGGTCTCCGCGATCACCCAGACGCCGGCTTCGGGGCCGTTCGCGCCGGTCACGACGCCGCTGATGTCGCCGGCGTCGGTGGAGGAGGTGTCGGCGGCGGGTTCACACGCGGTGAGTGCGGTCAGGGCCGCGCCTGCGCCCGCGCACCAAGTACGCCAATTCCTCATCATGTCCATCCTCCCGCTCAGGCCTTCCCGAGACAGATAACTCGGGTACTCTGATTGATAGGCGGGAGCTTGATGGCGGGCCAGCGACGAGGATTCGACCTGGGTACCTCTAGTCGCCGTCTCCCGCGCGATGTCGGGTCTCCCCCGGCGGAGCCGCGCGATGGCCAATTGGTGGTACATTCCCAGGAACGCACCGATTGAGGAGAAGTTGATCATGGCCATGCACAACCCGCCGCACCCCGGCGGTATCGTGAAGCGGCAGTGCCTCGAACCCTTGGGATTGACCGTGACCCGGGCCGCCAGGGGTCTGGGCGTTACCCGGCAGGCGCTATCGGAGTTGGTGAACGAGCGAACGGGAGTTTCGGTAGAGATGGCCATCAGGCTGTCGAAGGCTTTCGGCTCGACGCCCGAGACCTGGCTGGAGATGCAGACGGCCTACGATCTATGGCAGGCTCGCGACCGCGCCCGGGAGATCGCGGTCGAGCGCTTTGTGGCGGCGTGAAACCGAAACTCCTCTCCGGTGGCAATCCCCAGATCCCGAAGGGCGACGGGAACGCGCCCGTGCAGGCCTACCTCGCGGCCATGCCCGGCTGGAAGCGCGACGTCGGCCGCTACCTCGACGCGCTGATCGAGCGCAGCGTGCCCGATGTCCGCAAGGCGGTCCGCTGGAACTCGCCCTTCTACGGCATCGAGGACCAGGGCTGGTTCCTCGCCTTCCACTGTTTCACGAAGTACGTGAAGGTGACCTTCCTCAACGGCTCCTCGCTGCGTCCCGTGCCGCCGGTGGCATCGAGGCACGAGCACGTGCGCTACTTCCACATCCACGAGGAAGACGAGCGCGACGAGGAACTCCTGGTGAGCTGGATCAGGCAGGCGTCGGCGCGGCCGGGGGACAAGGTCTTCTAGTCCCGTCGAGCCGCTACATTCGCGAAGAGGCCGTTCGGCGCCCCTGAATTGGCGGTAACGATGTCCGGGAACCCGTCGCCGTTCAGATCCCCCACCCCCAACCCGTAGGTCGCGCAGTCCGCGCATCCGAAACGGAACTCGTCGAACGCCGGAGGCTCGCCGCCCCGGTTGAAGTAGACGGCGTTCCGCGCGCCCACGTTCGCAACGACGATGTCGGGATCCCCGTCGCCGTCCAGGTCCGCGAGGTGGACCGCGTAGCTTTCGTCGGCGACCAGCCCGAACGGCAGGCTGCGGTCGAACCCGCCCGACCCGTCACCGAAGTACACCGCGTTCGACTCGCCGATGTTCGCCGTCACGATGTCCGGGACCCCGTCGCCGTCCACGTCGCCCACCGCCACTCCGCGCGTCTCGTCACTCCCGGTTCCGTACCCGCTCAGCCGTTCGAAGCTGCCGCCATCGTTCCATTGGATGGTGTTCGCTCCCCCGTCCCGGTTCGCGAGCACGAGGTCCGGGTCCCCGTCGCCGTCCAGGTCGGCGGCGACGACATCGATGGTCGAGTCGTCCCCGGCCCCGAACGGAGTTCCCTTGCCGAAGGCTCCCGAGCCGTCTCCATGGAAGATGAAGTTCTGGCGGCTCCGGTTTACCACCAGGATGTCCACGTGTTCATCGCCGTCCAGGTCCGCCAGCGTCAGGCTTCGCGTGGAACTTGGCGTGCCGAAGGTGGGTCCGGCGTGGAATCGGCCCGTTCCGTCGTTGAGGAAGAGGAGGTTGCGCGTGCGGTCGTTCCCCACGGCGACATCCAGGTATCCGTCGCCATCGAAGTCGGCGAGCGGGACGGCATAGCTCCCCGCCTCTTCCTCACCCAGCCGCCGCGCCAGGGTGAAGGCGGCGTTCCCGTCGTTCAGGTAGACGCGGTTCTGTTCGGGCCAGTGGCGGCCGTTGGCGACGACCACGTCGAGTGTCCCGTCGCCGTTCACGTCGCCCAGACTCACCGAGGCGGTCAGCTCGCTGCCTCCGCCAAGGGATCTGAGGGGGCGAAAGGTGCGGTCCTGGGCGGCCAGCGCGCCCGTCGCGACCGGATGCGCCAGGAGGGTGAGCAGTACGCCGCATACTCGTGGTGTTGTCCAATTCGTCACGCGCCGTTCCTCCTGAAGTTCACTGAGCCATCGGTACGCGAACTAAATAGAGTGCGGCATGATGCGCGGCCAGTGCCGAATGATCGCGTCGCCCCTCAATACCCCAACACCCCCGGCAGCCACAACACCACCCCCGGCACCACCGCGATCACCACCGTAAGCCCAAGCATCAACGCAAGATACGGCCACAGGGGCCGCGCCACCTCCGCCGGCTCCACCCCTCCCACCGAGCAAGCCACGAGCAGGCTCACACCCACGGGCGGCAGGAACACCGAGATCCCCTGGGTCGCCACGATGACGGCGCCGTAGTGCACGGGGTCGATCCCGAGTTGCGTCGCGAGGGGCAGCAGGATCGGCGTCAGCAGGACGACCGCGGGCACGCCCTCGAGGATGGCCCCGAGCGGCAGGAAGACCAGGATGGTGAGGATCATGAAGCCGGCCTGGCCGCCCCCCATCCCCACCACCGATGACGCCAGCGCCTGGGGCACCTGCATGACAGCAAGCACCCAGCCCAGGAGGCGCGCGGCGCCCACCACGAACAGCACCATCCCCGAGACCATGGCGGTCTGGACGACCTTCCTCCACAACTCCGCGAGGGTGAGGGACCGGTACACCGGCCCGGCCAGCACCAGCGCGTAGGCGACGGCGACCGCGGCGGCCTCCGTGGGCGTGAAGAGCCCGAAGCGGATGCCGCCCAGGATGACCACGATCATGAAGAGGGGGAGCAGGGCGTCTCCCGCCGCGCGTCGGACTTCCGCGAGCGACGCGCGCTCCCCGGCCGGCCATCCCTGCCTGCGCGCCTGCCATCCGATCTGCGTCATCAGCCCTACCGCGATGAGGAGCGCGGGCACGATCGAGGCAACGAACAGGGCGCCGACGGAGACGTTGCCGATGACGCCGTAGACCACCATCACGATGGCCGGCGGGATGAGGATCCCCATCCCGCACGCCGCCGACACGATCGCGGTGGCGCGCGCCCGGCCGTACCCGTTCGCGGTCAGCTGGGGCACCATGATGCCGCCGATGGCGGCCGCATCCGCGGAAGTGGAGCCCGACACCCCCGAGAAGAACATCTCGGCCATGATGACCACCTGCCCGAGCCCCCCCGGGAGGTGTCCCACGAGGGCCCGCGCCAGCGTCACCAGGCGGCGGCTGATCCCCCCGACGTCCATCAGGAAGCCGGCCAGAATGAAGAGGGGGACGGCGAGCATGGGGAAGGAATCCATCCCCGCGACGATCTGTTGGGGGATGATGACCAGCGGAAGGTCCGCCATCACGATGGCGACAACGGCCGCGGTCGCGAGCGCGAAGCCGATGGGCACGGCGGCAAGTACCAGCACGCCGAAGATCCCGAGGAGGAACGCGCCCATCAGGAGGTGCCCTCCGTCATCCACCCCACCAGCAAGTGCACCACCATCAGCACGCCCGATACCGGCGCCGCCGCGTAGACCAGCGCTACAGGCAGGTTCAGCGCCGGGGAGCGCTCTCCCATGGTGAGGCCCATGAGGGCGATGCCGGTGGCGATGAGAAGGAGCGAGAACAGCAGCACGACCGCCCCGGCGAACCTCTCCACGACTACCTTTGCGGGCGGGGCGAGGGCCTTCGTGACCTGGTGGAACCCGAAGTGCGCCCGATGCTCCACCGCCAGCGAAGCCCCGAGCAGCGACAACCAGATGAAGCAGAAGCGCGAGACCTCCTCGCTCCACGGATTCGGATAGGCGAAGAGATAGCGCATCAGGACCTGGAGCAGGACCACCACCGCAACCGTGGTCAAGAGGCCGCCCGCGGCCCAGGTCTCCAACGCGACGAGAGCCCGGTTGAGCCCGCGGAGTCGTCGCATCAGTCGCGCTCCACCGCGGCCCGCAGCATCCGCTTCCGCTCCTTGTACCGCTCGTGCTCGGGCAGGTATCGCGTATGCCGCCGGATCACCTCGGCCGAGAGGTTGTCGAAGTGCCGCTCCACCAGGGCAGCCGCGACACTCGCGTGCACCTTCGCCAGGTCGCTCACGACCCACCCGATCCCCGTCTGGATGAATCGTTCGCGTTCGCCCACCAGCGCCGCGACCGTCGTTTCGATGAGTGCATGGTACGACTCGTCGCGCACGACCGCCCGGAACGGCACGATGGCTGCGCGACGCTGCCAGAGGTTGTCGGCGCTGCGCCATCCGGCGATCCGTTCGGCGGCCCCGGTCCGGCCAAGGCGGAGCAGCGGACCCAGCACCCGCACGCTGAACCAGTCGCTCGTCGACCAGTCGAAGAAGGCGCCCTCCGCGAAGAGTCCCTCGGCCACGGCCAGAAGCCGGTCCGGCTGCACCCGCCGCACCAGGTACTTCTGCATGTACAGAATCCCGGCGAACTTGTCCTCCGCCAGGCTCTCGTCGATCAGTGACCGGGCCAGGGCGAGCTGATCGTCGTCCGGCAGCCGCTCGAGCCCGCGCTCGCGTCGCCACTCGGCGACGATTCGCGCGACCACCGGCGTCTTCACCCCGCGATAGCCGATCACGTGCTTCAGGTAGTTCTCGAACCACGCCTTCGTGCCGCGATCCGCGACCGCGTCCAGTCGCCCCTGCAGGTCCGCGATCAGGCCGGCGGCTCTGGGATCGAGTCTCATCTCATCGCGGCCGGATCAGGCTGTCCACAGCACCGGCAGAGAAGGCCTCACGCTCCGCCTCCTCCACCAGCGTCGCGATCAGCGCCTCGCCGTCCGGCAGCCGGGCAGCCAGCTCATCCCGGATGCGCGACCGCACGACCGCGGCGAACGGCCCCAGCTCCGGGTACGAGATTCCCACGCCCGCAGCCCGCATCTGCTCGATCCCGTCCGCCTCCATCCGGCGTGCCTCTTCGCTCTGGTACGCGAGCGCATCCGCCGCGGAGCGATCGACCGTCTCCCGGATGTCCTCGGGCAGGGCCCGGTAGAACGGTTCGTTGACCAGGAGCGTGATCGGGTTGTAGGTGATGGACGTGAAGCTGTAGAACCGGGCCACCTCGTAGAGCCGGCTGCTCGCGAATCCGATGACGTTCGCCTCCCCGCCGTCGATCACACCCTGCTGAAGGGCGGAGTAGACCTCGCCGTAGTTCATCGGGGTCGCCTGGACGCCGAGTGCGGAATAGGCCGCCAGGTACGTCGCGTTCTGCAGGACCCTGAGTTTCAGTCCGGCGAGATCCACGGGCGTCTCGACGGGCCGGCGCCGGTTATACACGTGGCGGAACCCGTAGTCGAGGAAGCCCAGCGAGCGGACCCCCGTGCGCTCCAGCAGCAGCTCGCGCCACCAGTCCCCCACGGGACCGCTCATCACCGCGAGCCCGTGATCCCGGTTCTGGAAGAGGAACGGCAGGTCGAACATCTGCCCTTCGGGCACCCAGCCCGAGAGCACGGGCGTGCCCGTGATGGCCATGTGCACCGCACCGACCTGGATCTGCTCGAAGGCTACACGCTCGCCCCCGAGCTGTCCCGACGGATAGATGACCACCCGGAAGCGCCCGCCGGTGCGCTCGAGCATCAGGTCCCGGAAGCGCTCCGCCAGGAGATGGAACTCCGAATTGGTCGAGAGCACGTGCGAGAAGCGGACCTCCCACGAAAGCGCGTCACCCCGGGTTGCGCTGTCGGAATCGCCGGGCGCGGGGCCACGGCAGGACGCCAACAGGAAGGCCGCCAGCAGCGCCAGCAGTCCGCGGTTGATTCCGGGCGAGCCGGAACCAGGCCGGCCACGCGATTCTCCGCGCGCCCCCCTGCGCACCTCAGATCATCTGCCCGGCATCGACGAACAGGCTGGTCCCGGTCACGAGACGCGCCTCGTCGCCCGACGCGAGGAACACGACAGCCCCCACCACATCCTCCGGAGTGCCGATCAGCCGGAGCGGAATGCGCGCGAGGCGCCCCTCCCGGAATTCGTCCCGCGCGATGTCGGCCCGGTTGAGGTCGGTCTCGATGAGGCCCGGCGCGATGGCGTTCACCCGGATCCCGTGGGGCGCGAGCTCGAGCGCCATCTGCTTCGTCAGCATCCCGACCCCCGCCTTCGACACGCAGTAGTGGGTGAGGTCCGGACCGGCCGCCGCCTGCCCGGCGGAGGACACGTTGACGATGGCGCCCGGCGTCCCGGCCGCGACCATTCGGCGCGCCACCGCCTGCCCGACCAGGAAATACCCCTTCAGGTTGACGTCCAGGATGGCGTCCCACTCCTCCTCATCGATGTCGAGGAGGGGCGTGCGCTTCAGGATGCCGGCGTTGTTGACCAGGATGTCGATGCCGCCCAGGAAGTCGTCCGCCCCGGCGACGAAGCGCTCGACATCCGACGCCGAGTCCGTGGAGCCCTGCACGGCCAGCGCGCGCCGCCCCATTCGCTCGATCTCGCGAACGGCGCTCTCCGCATCCGCGTGACTCCGCCGATAGTTGACCGCTACGTCCGCGCCCTCACGGGCCAGCCCAAGGGCGATGGCCCGGCCGATGCCCCGCGACCCGCCGGTGACCAGAGCACGCTTGCCTTCAAGACGCATGGAGAGTCCGGGTTCGGGCGAGCCTCCGGCCGCACCCGTCAACGATCACCCCAGATCGAAGCGATCCAGGTTCATCACCTTGTTCCACGCCGCCACGAAGTCGCGCACGAAGGCTTCCTGCCCGTCGTCGCACGCGTAGATCTCCGCGAAGGCGCGCAGCTCGGAGTTCGAACCGAAGACGAGGTCGACGCTGGTGCCGGTCCATCTCACTTCACCGGTCCCGCGATCACGCCCTTCGAACTGGTCGTCGGATTCCTCGGACGCCTGCCATTCGACACCCATGTCGAGCAGATTCACGAAGAAGTCGTTGGTGAGCGTGCCCGGCCGATCGGTGAAAACCCCCAGCTCGGACTCCCCCGAGTTGGCGTTCAGGACGCGCAGCCCGCCGACCAGCACCGTCATCTCCGGCGCCGTCAGGGTCAGCAGGTCCGCCCGGTCCACCAGCAGCTCCGCCGCCGGCCTCCCGTTGCCGTTTCCGGCGAAGTTGCGGAACCCGTCGACTCCGGGTTCGAGCACGGCGAACGACTCCGCGTCGGTCTGTTCCGCCGCCGCGTCCGTGCGCCCCGGCGAGAACGGCACCTCGACGTCGTTCCCGGCGTCCCTGGCCGCCTGCTCGACCGCCGCGCACCCGCCCAGCACGATCAGGTCGGCGAGCGAGACCTTCTTCCCGCCGGCCTGTGAAGCGTTGAAGTCGCCCTGGATTCCCTCCAGCACCTCGAGCACGTTCGCCAACTCGGCAGGTTCGTTGACCTCCCAGTTGTTCTGCGGCGCCAGCCGAATGCGTGCGCCGTTCGCCCCGCCGCGCTTGTCGGTTCCGCGGAAGGTCGACGCCGATGCCCAGGCGGTCGAGACCAGCCGCGATACGGACAACCCCGACGTCAGGACACGCGCCTTGAGCTCCACAATGTCCCGCGCGTCGATCAGTTCATGGTCGACGTCGGGCACGGGATCCTGCCACAGCTGCGGCTCGGCCGGGACCTCGGCCCCCAGATACCGCGCCACAGGCCCCATGTCGCGATGCGTCAGCTTGTACCAGGCACGCGCAAACGCGTCCGCCAGCTCCCCGGGGTTCTCCATGAAGCGCCTGGCGATGGCCGCATAGGCGGAGTCCATCCTCAGGGAGAGATCCGTCGTCAGCATCATGGGGGCGTGCGTCTTCGACGGATCGTGCGCATCCGGCACCGTACCGACGCCGGCGCCGTCCTTCGGGGTCCACTGCGCCGCGCCGGCGGGACTCCTCACTTGCTCCCACTCGTAGCCGTGCAGGTTCTCCAGGAAGTTGTTGTCCCACTTCACCGGGTTGGTCGTCCAGGCACCTTCGATCCCGCTGGTGACGGAATCGGCACCCTTGCCGGTGCCGTAGCTGGTCTTCCAGCCCAGCCCCTGCTCCTCCAGTTCGGCGCCCTCCGGCTCGGGACCGACGTAGCGCCCCGCATCCGCCGCGCCGTGCGCCTTGCCGAAGGTGTGCCCGCCGACGATGAGCGCGACGGTCTCCTCGTCGTTCATCGCCATGCGGCGGAAGGTTTCGCGGATGTCCCTGGCCGCCGCGACGGGATCCGGCTTGCCGTTGGGCCCCTCCGGGTTCACGTAGATCAGGCCCATCTGCACCGCGCCGAAGGGCTCGTCGAGTTCGCGGTCGCCGCTGTAGCGCTCATCCCCGAGCCAGGTGTCCTCGGCTCCCCAATCGATGTCCTCCGCCTCCCACACGTCCTCGCGGCCCCCGCCGAAGCCCATCGTCCTGAAGCCCATCGACTCCAGCGCGCAGTTGCCGGCGAAGATCATCAGGTCGGCCCAGGAGAGCTTGCGGCCGTACTTCTGCTTGATGGGCCAGAGCAGCCGGCGCGCCTTGTCCAGGTGGGCGTTGTCGGGCCAGCTGTTGAGGGGTGCGAAGCGCTGGGTGCCGGCGCCCCCGCCGCCGCGGCCGTCGCTGATGCGGTACGTGCCCGCGCTGTGCCAGGCCATGCGGATGAAGAGCGGCCCGTAGTGGCCGTAGTCGGCCGGCCACCAGTCCTGCGACGTCGTCATCAGCTCGAAGAGGTCCTTCCTCAGGGCCTCCAGGTCGAGGGACTTGAACTCCTCGGCGTAGTCGAAGTCCCGGCCCATGGGATCCGTCGAGCGGGCATGGCGCCCGAGCGGCTTCAGGTTCAACTGGTTCGGCCACCAGTCCTTGTTCATCGTGTGCATCGGGTGTCTTCCTCGAGGTTGGGCAGAGTGGGTCGTCGTGCGGTGCCATCCCGTGTCCGGGGGCCGTGTGGACTCTATAGTATCGGATGCGGCAGGTCCATTCCTTAACGCGGAGCGATCCATGAGGCCCCTGGTTCGAGTTGTAATCGCCTGTGTTCTCGCGTTCCTCACCTTCATGACGGTTCCGCTTGAACCGGTGGGCACGCGGGCGTTGACCGCCCAGTCCTTTCCCTCCGACGACCCGGTCATCCGGGCGATCTGGGAGGAGGGCGTCGAGCGCTCGCAGGTCTACCAACTCGGCCAGGTGATGATGGACTCGATCGGGCCGCGACTCACCGGATCGCCCGCCATGGCCGGAGCCAACGACTGGGCGCTGGCGAAGTTCGCGGAATGGGGCATCGAGGCCTACAAGGAGCAGTACGGCACCTGGCGTGGATGGGAGCGCGGCATCACCCACATCGATCTAATATCCCCGCGCATGCGCACGCTCGAGGGGATGGCGGCCGCCTGGAGTCCGGCCACGGACGGGCCGGTCGAGGGCGAGGTGGTGATTCTGCCCGACGCGGGCAGCCTCGGAGCCTTCGAGGCAGCGCTGCCGGAGCTGGGCGGGAAGTTCGTGCTTATCTCGCGCCCGGAGCCGAGTTGCCGCTCGCCCGACAACCTGGAGTGGTTCTCGCGGCCCGAGACGGTGGCGCGCATGGCCGCGGAGCGCGAGCGCTCGATCGCGGAGTGGAGCGAACGCGTGGGGAACACGGGGTTCGACGCGCGCTCGCTGCCGGAAGCGCTGAACACGGCCGGACCCGCCGGGATCATCCGCTCGCAGTGGTCCGAGGGTTGGGGCGTCACCAAGATCTTCGGCACCCGCGCGGACCGGGCACCGGTCCTGGACCTGAGCTGCGAGGCGTACGGGCTCCTGTACCGGCTTGCCGAGAACGATCAGGGGCCGGTGCTGCGCGTCGACGCCCAGGCCCGCTTCCTGGGAGAGGTGCCGGTCTTCAACGCCTTCGCCGTGATCCCCGGCAGCGCCGAACCCGAGGAGTACGTCATCCTCGGGGGCCACTTCGACTCCTGGGACGGCTCGGACGGCGCGCTCGACAACGGCACCGGGGCGGTCGCCATCATGGAGGCGATGCGCATCCTGAAGAGCGCGGTTCCCAACCCGCGGCGCACCATCATCGGCGCCCTCTGGAACGGGGAGGAGCAGGGTCTGAACGGCTCACGCGCCTTCGTCGAGGACAATCCCGAGATCCTCGAGCGCACCCACACGGTGTTCAACGTCGACCACGGAAACGGGCCGGTCACCTTCATCCCCATGCAGGGATTCGCCGGAGCCGCCGGGCGCTTCGGCGAGTGGCTGGCGAAGATTCCGGGCGAGCTGTCGGACCTGGTCACTCTGGAGATTCCGGGGATGCCCGAATCCGGCGGAACGGATCACGCCTCCTTCCTGTGCGCGGGCGTGCCGGCCTTCAGCTTCCACGTGGGCGACGGCCGCACCGACAGGTCCATCGCCGACAACCGCTGGGACACCAGCATCTACACCTGGCACACCAACCGGGACACCTTCGACAAGATCGTCTTCGAGGACCTGCGTGACGACGCGGTGATGACCGCGCTGTTCGCCTATCTGGCCTCGGAGGATCCGGAGATGATGCCGCGGGATCAGCGGGCCATGCCGGAGGGCGCGCAGTGGCCCGAGTGCCGCCCGCCGGCCCGGAGCTCGGGAGTGAGCAACCGGTAGCAGCTTCGGGCGCTACTACCGCCCCATGTCCTCCGGCTCGGAGTGTACCGCGAAGGCCGCTCCCTGCGCGTCCAGGCACTGGGCTATGAACCCGCCCCCCGGCACCTCCATGGGTCCGTTGAGCACCTTCCCGCCCAGTTCAGCGACCTTCTTCGCCGCGGCGAAGGCATCCGGCACCCGGACGTAGTTGAGCCACGCGGATACGGGCATCTCGGGAGGCCGGTTGTAGAAGCCGCCCAACGGATGCGCGCCGCGATGGAACATCTGGTAGATGCCCGCCTCCCCCATGTCCATCCGGTCTGCTTCCTGCCAGCCGAACAGCTCCGAATAGAACGCCCAGGCGGCCTCCCAGTCGGTGGTCGCCAGCTCGCGCCAGGAGAACTCGCCCGGCTCTGCCGGTTCGTCGTGCCCGGGCGTCACGTCGGAGGGCTGATACGCGACGAAGACCGCATCCAGCGGATCCTTGAGCACGGCCATGCGCCCGACCTGGTCGACATCGACCATCTCCAGGATGCTTCCGCCCAGGCTCTCGGCCTTCGCGGCGCACGCGTCGGCGTCCGGCGTCGATACGTAGAGCAGCCAGTGCGGCGGCACGCCCGCGCCCGTGAGATGCTCGGGGAGTGCCATGAGCCCGCCGACCGGCACGCCCTGGTTCATCCACAGATGGTACGGGGTCTCGGTCTCGCCTTCGCCCCACTGGCCCATGCCCCAGCCGATCACTTCACCATAGAAGGCGGCTGCGGCTTCGGGGTCGCTGGTGAGGAGTTCGTGCCAGCAGAATCGGCCGGCGGGGGTGGTCGCCGTGCTCTCGGCGGGTGTCGCAGCTGCGGTGTCGGACATGACGGGATTCCTCCGGGATGTCGGGGATGGATGTCGGGATCGGGAGGCCGGTTCTCGCGCGGCTCGACCGTTGACTCGATTATCGAGCTCAACAATCTTGCCTCGATCCTACGTCGATTCAACGGGCGCGTTTCGCGACCCGCAAGACACCAGCCGCAGCCCGCACAACATCGGCCGCATCACGAGACGACGCAGGCCGCTACCCGATACGCCGCCACGCGGCTCAACACGAAAGGTGACGACCCCATGACACCCATCCGCGTGGGCGCCGATGCGCCCGATTTCACCGTGTTCGCGCCTCCCGGCGAGGCGGACTTCACGCTTTCCGAGCACCGGGGCCGGCCCGTCGTGCTCATGTTCGTGCCGCTGGCCTTCACCAGCACCTGCACGGCCGAGTTCTGCCACGTCGCCGAGCACTGGGGCCAGTGGGGCGAGCTCGGCGCCGACGTCGTCGGCATCAGCGTGGACTCCCCCTTCGTCAACCAGAAGTGGGGCGAGGAGATGGGGGCGCCATTTCCCATCCTCTCGGACTTCAACAAGGAAGCCGTGGCCGCATATGGGGTCCTGCAGGGCGAACTCATCGGGTTGCGCGGCGTGGCCCGGCGCTCGGTCTTCGTCGTCGACGGAGAGGGGCGCGTCACCTACGCGTGGGTTGCGGAGAATCCGGGGGTGCTGCCGCACTTTGACGAGATCGTGGAGGCCGTGCAGGCGCTCGCGTAAACGGCTGCCGACGGGGACGGGTCGGGAGGCGATGCTCCCGGCCGCCGCATCAATGCGTGTCGCGGGCGCGGTCGCCTCTGACACGATTTCAGCGGTAAGGCCGCCCCGGTTGTCCATACGGGGGAGGGCCCGCGCCTCATTCCGCAGGCGTCTGGCCGCGAAGCACGTAATGTCCGCAACACAAGCGATGTCCAGGAGAGGAAGATGACGCTCACACGACGCGACTGGCTCAGGCTCACGGCGGGCGGCGGTGCCGCGCTCGCGCTCACTCCCGACCTGCTGGCGTCGCTGGCGCGCCAGGAAGTCATGGCCCGGGCCATTCCGGGGACCGACGAGACGCTCCCGGTGGTCGGCCTCGGAAGTTCGGCCACCTTCTCGCGCGTGGCGCGCAGCGAAGACGTGAGCGCCATAAGCGCTGTTCTGCAGACCTTCGTGGACAACGGCGGCACGGTGTTCGACACCGCTCCGGGGTACGGGGCCTCGGAGCAGGTGGCCGGCGACGTCGCCAACGAACTCGGCATCCAGAACCGGATCTTCTGGGCCACCAAGGTCAACGTGGCCGGACGCGGCGGCGGCGGAGCCGATCCGGCGGCGGCGCGGGCGCAGATCCAGCGCTCCTTCGACCGCTTCCAGCTGCCGGTCATCGACCTGATCCAGGTGCACAACCTGGGCGACCCGCCCACCCAGCTCGGCATCCTCGCGGAAGAGAAAGCCGCGGGCCGGGTGCGCTACATCGGCATCACCAGCACCAGCGAGCGGCGCTATCCGGACCTCGCCGCGGTGATGCGCAACGAGCCCATCGACTTCATCGGGGTGGACTACGCGGTCGATAACCGCGCCTCGGCCGACATGATCCTGCCGCTCGCGCAGGAGCTCGGTATCGGCGTGCTCGTCTACGCCCCCTTCGGCCGCACTCGCCTCTGGAACCGGGTGAGCGGGCGCGACGTGCCCGAGTGGGCCGCCGAGTTCGACGCGCACAGCTGGGCGCAGTTCTTCCTCAAGTTCACCGTTGCGCACCCGGCGGTGACCTGCGTCACCCCCGCCACCAGCCGCCCGGAGCACATGATCGACAACCTGGGCGGCGGCATGGGCCGGCTCCCGGACGAGAGCCAGCTCGAGCGCATGGTCCAGCTGGTGGAGGATCTGCCGCCGGCCCGACGCGGGTAGACGAGCGAAGTTCTCGGAACGTCGCTCTGGGGCCCACGGTGGCCCCGGGGGGTCATCCTCCGCCCTGCCCGGCGAGGATCTCGGCCGCGCGCGGCGCCATCATCCGGTTGCTGTGACCCGCGCCCGGAACCGTGTCGAGCGTCCAGGCGAACGGCACCCCCAGCGATTGAGCCGCCGCCCTGGCGGCTCCGTAGAAGGTGTGGCCGCGAGCAAAGCGGTGCGGTCCCTGGCTCAGCGCCTCTGCCGTCCGGCGAAGATTGCCGGCGGTGGTCACGGTGTCCGCGTCTCCCAGCAGAACCGTCACGGGAAGCTGGAACCGCACCGCGAGGTCGGACACGTCGAAGCCGGAATCACCCAACCCGTAGGGCCAGCGCGCCGTGTCGGAAGGCAGGGTGTACCAGCCGGCGTTGGCCGCCACCGCGCGCTCGACGGGCGCGTCCGGGCGGGTCATAAGGAACCGGTGCACGAACTGGCTGCCTGCCGAGTGCCCGTAGATGCGGAATGCGGTACGGGTGCTGCCCGCCGCGGCGCGCACGACATCGAAGAGATGCTCGATCGCAGTAAAGGTCCAGGCGGAAGCAGGATTGCGCGTCGTGGGCTCCTCTCCCGGAAAGACGTTTCCCAGGTTGTACCACCTGCTCCCCGGGTAGCCGGCCTCGTTGAACTCGGGGACCACGAGAAGGAATCCGCGGCTGATTGCGTGCTCTTCCCAGACGTCGAAGTAGGCCTGGCCGGTTCGGGAATTGCCGTGCATCACGAAGACCACCGGCGTCTCGGACGTGTACCCGGCCGGCATGTGGTAGCGAACGGTGATCGGCCGGTCGGAGTTCCCCCGGGCGTCGCGGAAGACGAACTCGTGCGAACCCCGACGGAGCGACAACGCTTGGGGTTGCTCCCCGGTCGGGGTATTCGGGTAGGAGCCATCCCCGCTCTCCCCTCCGCCGCAGGCCATGGCGACGCCCGCCAACGCCATGCCCGCCAACGCCGCGCCCGCGCCATTCCGGCAGATCGCCATTTCCGGCCTCCGTGTCGTCCCTGGTTTGCAGGAGAGCCGACCTGCCCGCGCGCGGCGGACGAACTCCTGGTCGGTCCCGCACTCGATGAGTCCGTTTTGGCCATGGATTCGCCCGACCATCCTGCCGATCATCGTGGCCAACGGGACTTCACCCGGAGTTGCCGCAGACGCTTGTGGCTGACTCGATCATGGTGGTTTCCCGCCCAACCTGTGGGCAAGAGGGATCCATCATATGAGCCGACGCGGAAAACTGCTGGGGAGGGTGCTCGGCGGTCGCTCGGATGCGAGTATCCGCTTCGACGAGCTGCGTGGTTTGCTGCGAAGCCTTGGCTTTGCCGAGCGAGTGCTGGGAAACCACCATATATTCAGGAAGGATGGCGTTGCCGAGAAGCTCAGCCTGCAGCGCGATGACGGGCACGCGAAGGCCTACCAGGTACGGCAGGTGCGTGGCGTCATGCTGAAATACAATCTTGGGGACGACCTGGATGATGCATAAGTACGAGATCATTCTGTACTGGAGCGAGGTCGACCGCGCGTTTGTGGCCGAGGTCCCCGAGTTGCCCGGCTGCATGGCCCACGGAGACACACAGCCAGCCGCTCTCAAGAACATCACGAGAGCGATGGATCTCTGGATCGATACCGCAAGGGAATATGGAGATCCGATACCGGAACCCAGGGGAAGGCGTTTGATGCCGGCGTGAGCAAGCGTCCGATGTCCGGCGGCGAGGCTACCCCTCGGGCCTCACGATCTCGTACTGTGGGGGCGGCTCCGCCTCCAGCAGGTGGCGCACGAAGTAATCCCAGCGGCGGCGGATGAAATAGGGCTCGTTGAGGCCGTGGGCGCGGTCCGGGGCCCAGATCAGGTCGAAGTCGCGGTTGGCCTTGATGAGCTCGTCGATCACCTGGACGGTCATCGCGGGATGAACGTTGTCGTCCATGTCTCCGTGCATCAGCAGCAGCTTGCCTTCGAGGTTCGCGGCGTAGGTCTTGTTCGCCGAGGACTCGAAGTTGTCCGTGCCCGTCGAGTCCTCCTCCATGACCCCCTGGTACTTCTCGGCCCAGTAGATGTTGTAGCTCCGGTTGTCGTGATTGCCGGCCCCTGAAACGGCGACCTTGAAGAACTCCGGGAAGCGCAGGATCGCGTCGGTGGAGGCGAACCCGCCGCCCGAGTGCCCATAGATGCCCACCCGGTCCAGATCGATGAAGGGATGGCGCGCGGCGAGCTGCCGGATGACGGCGATGTGGTCGGGGATGCCGTTGTCGATGAAGTTGCCGTAGTAGTTGTCGTGGAAGGCCTTGGAGCGGTGCGGCGTCCCCAGGTGGTCGATCTGCACCACCACGAACCCGAGCTGCGCGAGCGCGAAGTTCTCGCCGCCGCCCTTGAACTCCCAGTCGCCGACGCTGCCTCGCTGCGGCCCGGGGTAGATGTGCGAGATGATCGGGTACTTCGCGTCTTCATCGAGATCCGGCGGGAGATAAAGGATGCCGTAGAGATCGGTGATGCCGTCGCGCGCCTTGGCAGTGAACACTTCGCCGGGGATGAAGCCGATCTCCTCGATCGCCGAGATGTCCGCGCGCTCCAGCTCGCGCACGACGCGCCCGTCGGCCGCGGTCCGCAGGACGGTGACCGGTACCCCCTCAACGCGCGAGTACGTGTCCACGAAGTAGCTGCCGCCGGGCGAGAACTCGATGACGTGGTTGGCGTCCTCCGGCGTGAGCAGCGTCAGTCCCGAGCCGTCGAAGCCGACCCGGTACAGGTGCGCGTAGTACGGATTCCGCCCCGGCTCGCGCCCGCGCGCGGTGAAGTAGATGCGCTGGCGCGGCTCGTCGATGAAGACGGCCTGGCCGACCGTCCACGGGCCGGACGTGATGCGATTCTTCAGGTTGCCCTGCCCGTCGAAGCGGTACAGGTGCGCCCAGCCGTCCCGCTCCGACCACCAGATCACGTCGTCGCCGTTCTCGGAGACGTACCAGGACGGGGTGCCGCCGCTCGATCCCCCGCCCCGGTGCCCCAGCGACACGAAGGTGCGGGTGGAATCGCCCAGGATGACACGCGAGGTCCCGGTGGAGGCGTCGATCTCGGCCAGGAACACCCGCTGCGAGCCGCGCGTGAAGTAGTTGACGTGCAGCCGGGTGCCGTCAGCGCTCCAGGCCGAGTCCGGGGCTGAACCCGCGAAGGAGAGCTGATGCGGCGTGGGCGCCACCTCGACCCGGTGGTTGGCGGCCGCGCTCAGGGCGGGCGCGCTTTCCCGCCCGGCTCCGTCACCATCCTCCCCCACCTCGCCGCCGGCGGCCACCTCCCCCTCCTCCAGCTCCACGATGTGCACGGTCGGCAGCGGTATCACCGAGTCGCCCGGCAGCGCGTACGGCTGGGAGAAGTGCCGCGGGCGCTGCGACGTATACGAGATGTAGTGCATGTGCTCAACGTTGCGCTCGTCCCGGCGAGCCACCGCGATGTAGCGCGAGTCGGGCGACCAGGCCAGCGTGGGCGTGCGTGGCCCCGGCCCCTCCCGCCGCTGGTTGGGGCGCGGCTCGTTGTAGCCGTAGGCGTAGTGCTTCTCGCCGTCGGTGGTCAGCTGGATCGAGTCGCCGCCCTCCGCCGGGCGCACGTAGAGGTCGTACTCGTGCGAGAAGGCCTCCCAGCGCCCGTCGGGCGACTTCACGAAGGGCAGCCGCGAGGCAAGCGTGTCCCCCACCGCGCAGGAGTAGCGCGCGATGTCGCAGGTGAAGCGCCGGCTGTTCGCGGTGAACTCGATTTCGCTCTCGCTCCCGCCGAAGCCGAAGGTGCTGAAGGGGAGCTGGTCGGGGACGTAGCTGGTGTCGTTCGCGAGCGACATCGCTCCTGCCAGCCGGTAGTGGTCGAAGAGGGGTTCGCGGCTGCCCGCAGCCGGGTTCACCAGGACGAACTCGTACCCCGACCCTGTATTGTTTCGGTACCAGAAGCGGTCGGTGTCCCCGGTCTCCATCCAGTTCGGGACCACCTCGGCCCCGGCGATCATGCGCTCGGTGTTCCAGGTCAGAAAGCGCTCGGCGCGGGAATAGTCCACCTCCTGGGCGGACGCCGCCCCGCCCCCGGCAAGGGCTGCGAGCAGAGCCGCCGGAGCGAACAGGCGAGCGACGGAAGCGTGAACCGGGTAACGCATGGGGCCTCCAGTTGCGTTGAGGGTGCGATGCATCGGGATGATTGCGGAATCCGCCCGGGGCGGGGATAATCCGTGGTGCCAATGTGCGGAGGTGCCGGAACACCCGGCAAACCGTCCCTGACCCGAGCATCGAGGGCCCACATGAGCGAGATCAGCTTTACCGCCCAGGTCGACCGCCATTTCCACAAGGCGGCCGCGCACACGAACCACCCCCCGGGCCTCCTCGAGCAGATCCGGGCGTGCAACAGCGTCTACGCGTTCACATTCCCGATCCGGAAAGACGATGGCACCATCGAGGTCATCCACGCCTGGCGAGCGGAACACAGCATGCACAAGACCCCCACCAAGGGGGGGATTCGCTACGCCTCGCACGCCAACCAGGACGAAGTAGTGGCGCTCGCCACCCTCATGACCTACAAGTGCGCCCTGGTCGAAGTCCCGTACGGCGGCGCCAAGGGCGCGGTCTGCATCGACCGGCGCCAGTATTCGGAGGCCGAACTCGAGCGCATCACCCGGCGCTACACCTTCGAGCTGGTGGCCAAGAACTTCATCGGCCCCGGACTCGACGTTCCCGCCCCCGACTACGGCACCGGGGCCCGTGAAATGGCGTGGATCGTCGACACCTATGAGCAGATCACCCCGTCCAAGCTCAACGCCGCCGCGTGCGTGACCGGGAAGCCGATCGCGCAGGGCGGCATCAGGGGGCGGACCACCGCCACCGGGCTGGGCGTCTTCTTCGGCATCCGGGAAACCTGCCTGGACGCGAAATTCATGAAGGAGCTGGGCCTGCAGCGGGGTGTCGGCGGGAAGCGCATCGTCATCCAGGGGCTCGGCAACGTGGGCTACCACGCCGCCTGCTTCCTGCACGACGCGGGCGCCGTCATCACGGGCATCGCCGAATACAACGGCGGCATCTGGTCCGAGAACGGGGTCGATCCGCGCGCAGCCCGGAAGCACTTTCGCGAGCACGGCTCGCTGCTCGGCCTCACGGGCGCTTCCGACGTAACCAACAGCCTGGAGCTTCTGGAGGCCGATTGCGACGTGCTCGTGCCCGCCGCCATCGAGAACGTGATCACCGAGGAGAACGCCGGACGAATCCGCGCCTCCATCGTCGCGGAGGCGGCCAACGGTCCCACCACCGCCGGCGCGGCGGAAATGCTCCTGGAGCGGGGCGTGCTGATCCTCCCGGACATGTACCTGAACGCGGGAGGGGTCACGGTCTCGTACTTCGAGTGGCTGAAGAACCTCTCCCACGTGCGCATGGGCAGGATGGAGAAGCGATTCGAGGAGGCGAGCAACCGCAGGCTGCTGGCTGCGATGGAGGCAGTGACGGGGTACCAGCTTTCCGAGGCGGTGCTCGGCATGGCGGCCAAGGGCGCCAGCGAGGAGGACCTGGTCCGTTCCGGGCTCGAGGACACGATGATCAACGCCCACCGCATCAGCTGCGAGGTGGCGCGACGTCACGGGATCGACCTCCGTACCGCCGCCTACGTCCTGGCCATCGACAAGATCGCCGTTGCCTACGCGGAGCGCGGGATCTTCCCGTAGGAAGGCTCCCTACTTGAACACGCGCTCGAACTCGTCGCGCTGGGAGTTGGTGCCGACGAAGAGTACGTGCTCGCCCCTGCGGATGACGCGGCCCGGCCGCGGATGCGGGTTGACCACCTCGTTGCTTTCCACGGCGATCACGGCGAGCCCGGTGCGCGCCAGGATCCCGCTCTCGCGCAACTGCTTGCCGTCCAGCGAGCGGGGCACTTCCGCGTTGAAGAGGTCGAGCCCCTCTCCGAAGATCATGGGTTCCCTGCCCCGCAGGGCGCCCAGAACCGACTGGATCTTGATCTGCGAGTCGCTCACCGCGAAATCGGCGCCGGCGCGATGGATGGCCTCGACGTTGGAGGGGTGGCTGACCCGGCTGACGATGATCGTATCCGGGTTGAGTTTCCGGCAGTAGACCGCCAGAAAGATGTTTGCGGCGTCATCGTTGGTGGTCAGCACCACGGAAGCCGCCTCCGTGATCCCGAGCCGCGTCATGACCCGGCTGTCCGCCGCGTCCCCGATCACGATGTCGCTGGTCACCTCTTCGATGCCCTCGCGCAGCGTCGGGTCGCGTTCAACGATTCGAACCTCCGCCCCGCGCCCCGCCAGGGCACGCGCCACCTCACATCCAACCCGGCCTCCGCCGATGACGAGCACGCGTCCCCCACAGGTGATGCCCTCGCTCAGATACCCGTTGAGCGCCTCCACCTCGGCCAGCCTTCCCACCGCAAGCCCGATGCAGTCCTCCCGCAGCATGGTGTCCGGCAGTCCCGGCTCCAGGTGGCCCCTCTTGGCGAGGGCGGCCACGGTCACGCCGGTTTGCGCCCGCACCTGGGCGTCCTCCAGGGTCAACCCGGCAAGGCGCGTGTTGCGGATGGGAAACTCGGCGATCGCGATCTGCTTGTAGCGGCCGATGGTCAGCGCTCGCGCCGAACCGACCGACACCCTGTTGGCCAACTGCTTGCCGAGCCGCCGGGCCGTAAGCACGACCTGGTTGGCGCCGGCCAGTTCCAGCACCGCCTCCCCCTCGGGGTTCGCCGCGGTGGCCACGATCGGAACCCGTTCCGAGACCTCGCGCGCCGTGAGCACGATGTTGGTGTTCACGACGTCCGGCGCGTTGGCCAGCAGCAGACCGGCGCGTCCAACGGCGCAGTTCTCGTAGGTGGCGCGCACCCCCAGGCTTCCGCGCACCACCGGAACCTTGTCGGCGTTCAGAGACGCGGCCTTCAGCGGATCGGACTCGATCACCACGCTCTCGATTCCGGAGAGCGCCAGCCGTTCGACGAGCTCCTCGGCCACGTCGTCCCAGGTGCTGATGATGACGTGTCCGTCGAGGTCCGGCGGAACCCGCGTGCGCACCCGGGTCTTGAACTGGGCTTCAACCCAGGGCGCGTAGAAGCGGACGAAGGCCACCGGCAGGTAGATGAGCAGCATGCTGACGCCGGCCACCAGCACCACCATGCTGAATATGCGCCCGAGGTCCGACTGGAACACGATGTCGCCGAACCCCAGCGTGCTCATGGTCGTGAGGGTCCAGTAGATGCCCGTGAACCAGTCGTGCTCCTGGCCCTCGCGTATCATCAGCAGATGGAAGATTGCGGAGGACACGGCGACGAAGGTGACCAGCACAACCCCGAAGCCCAGCAGGTTCAGAGGCCTCAGTCCGGTGCTGCTGCGATGGCCGCCGAGCAGGTCGGCGATTGCGCCGATGGTTCCCTTCATCCGGGGCAATCCCTCATGGCGTGATGTTCTTCCTCCCTGCGCGTCCCCATGAAATGTAATGGCTCGAATGGCCGGCGCGGAAATGGCGGGCGACCGGTCGGCGTCGAGGTCCCCGCCGGTCCGCCGAAGCGCCGCCGTCTCCCGTGCCATTGCGCGAGCATGGCTCCGCAGGCTACGAGTTGCCCACCGCCATCTCCGTACGCAAGGGAGGACGGATGCCGGTCCGTTTGATGCTCGACCCGTTACGCCGCAGAGCCCGACACCTCCCCACGGTGGTGAGTGCCTGCATTCTCGGTGCCGCCGCTCTCGCCTCTCAGGCGGCAGGGCAGGACGAGCCGGGTCCCCGCGAGGCCATACCCTTTTTCATCGACGACGGCGCCGGCATCCCCGGATACCAGCCGGCGGATGACGATCTGGCCCGCGCGGCGTTCGACGCCTGGGCGCGCGAGAGCCGCGGTCGGCTGAGGTTCGTGGAAACCGCCGCCGAGGACGCGCTTATCCACGTGGTCTGGATTGACCCCGGGAGCGGCGTGTATGGGGAGATGCGCACCGTGGTCGTCGATGGCCGGCCCCGGGCTCTTCTCTACGTGACGCCGAGCGTCGACCTCCAGGGACCCGCCATCGCACGCCTGGCCGCGCGCGATCCGCTGCTGCGCGACACGATCGTCTACCTGACGTGCGTCCACGAACTGGGCCACGCCATCGGACTGCCGCACACCGCCGATTTCGAGGACATCATGTACTCGTTCGCCTTCGGCGGCGACATCGTGCGCTACTTCATGCGTTACCGGGAACGGCTCGCCGACCGGACCGACATCGCGAACCATTCCGGGCTCTCCGCGGGCGACCGGGCAGTCCTCCACGGCCGGTACCCGCCGCCGGGACGGCGTTAGCGGCGGCCCGGACCAGGCCTGCCGCCTCAGTCGGACTCGTGGCGGGGACCGGACGGGGTCCGACCTGGACGGCGCCGGGCCGGATGGCGGTCGCAGGCGGGCTCAGCGTCCTTCCGCCGGCTCCAGTCTGAGTACCGAGGTCGGCTGCGCGTCGCGATGGTCGATGGCGAGATAGATGAGGCCGTCCGGGCCCTGGCGCACGTCGCGGATCCGCCCCATCCCGTACACCAGCGTCTCCTCCCGCTGCACCATCTCCCCGTCCATGACCAGGCGGGCGAGCTGCTCGAGGGCCATGCCGCCAGCGAAGATGTCGCCCTTCCAGCGCGGGAAGGCGTCCCCGGTGTAGATCATCAGGCCGGAGGCGCCGATGGACGGCACCCATACATGGCTGGGGTCGGCCATGTTCTCATCCATGGTGCCCTTGTGGATGGCGAGCCCGCTGCGGTAGTTCACGCCGTACCCGACCACCGGCCAGCCGTAGTTCTCGCCCGGCATCACCAGGTTGAGCTCGTCGCCGCCCTGGGGCCCGTGCTCGGTCTGCCAGACAGCGCCGGTCTCCATGTCGATGGCCAGACCCTGCGCGTTGCGATGCCCCCAGGCCCAGATCTCCGGCTCGATGTCGGAGTTGTTCAGGAACGGGTTGTCGGAGGGCACGCTGCCATCCTCGTTGATGCGATTCGTGGTCCCGTGATGGTTGGACGGATTCTGGGCCGGGTGCGCCTCAAGATCGCCGGAGGGCGGGGCCTGGCGGTCACCCACGGTGACGAAGAGGGTGCCGTCCGGATGAAACGCCATCCGGGCGCCGTAATGGCCCCTTCCCTGCGAGTTCGCCAGGAAGATCTCCCGCTCCGGGGTGAAGGTGTCGTTCGCGAAGGTGCCGCGCAGCACGGAGGTGGTGGAGCCTCCCTCGACCGGCTTGGCATAGCTGATGAAGAGCACGTTGTTGTCGGCGAAGTCGGGATGCGGCAGCACGTCGAAGAGCCCGCCCTGTCCCTGGGCGAACACCTCGGGCACGCCGGGCACCGGATCGGGCAGCAGGTTGCCGTCGCGGACGATGCGCAGCCTCCCCGGCCGCTCCGTGATCAGCATGTCCCCGTTGGGAAGCCACGCCATCGACCACGGCCGGATCAGGCCGTCGGCCACGGTCACCACGCGATAGTCGTGTTCGAGCGAGCGAACGACGCCCGACTGCGCCGAGGCTGGGGTCGGAGCGGAAGCCGACAACAGAAGTCCGGCGGCGGCGAGTGCGAAGAAGGAGCGGGCCATCTGAGTTCTCCTGTGAGGGTCCGGGTCTCTTGAGGAATGTTATCGCCGCGACGGAATGCGGGCGAGTTGGGGGTGTCGGCTAGTTGAAGCCCTGAATCCCCCGGAAACGGTTGTTCACGACGTTGTTGAACAGCGAGCCGAACTGGAACGAGAACCCGAGGCGAAGATTGTAGTCGTACGACGTGGCCCGCAGCCGCAGAGCGAGCAGGGCTTCCTCGTCGGTCACGCCCTCCCCCGACAGATAGATCTGGTCTTCGACCCGCCGGATGCTGCCGCGCGCATTGATGCTGAAGCCCCGCACCACGCGGTAGTCGATGTCCCCGCGCAGCGAGATGTTGTAGAGGCTGGTGTCGTGAAGGAACTGGGACCCCTGCAGGGTCACGCCCGCGTCGCCCCAATCCTGCCGCTGCGAGAAGTCGACCTCGAAGGAGTGTTCGGCGCGCGTCTCCTGGTCCTCACCGTACGTGGTCGTCTCGAAGTACTCCCGGTACGCCGCGCCGATGCGATAGGAAGCGGTCAGGGAGCGCCGGGTGGCTTCCTCGTAGGGAAAGAAGCTGTACTCGATGACCGGGCTCACCTCGGCCCGGAGGCGCTGGTTGAAGCGAGTCGTGCGCGCGGACTGCAGCTGCATCCCGGTCGACCAGTGGTCGGCGAGCGCGTAGACGGCGGTCTGGTTGAAGTTCCAGTCGAACCGGGTGTCCGAGAAATCGCCGTCGTCGAGCTCGACCAGGAGCCGGTTGTAGCTGCCCCGGATGTTGGTGCGCAGCTTCCATGTCGGGGTGACGCGGGATATGGAGAAGCTGCCGGAGCTCTGCACTCTCCTGCGGGTCGACTCGCCATCGAACTCACCGCTGCCGTTGATGCGGAACACCCACAGGTCCCACCGGTCCTCGACTTCGGAGCGCGCGACCACGCGCTCGCCCGTCACGTCCCGTGGAGTGACGCTCACCAGGCTCACGATGTCGCGAAATCCGGCACTGGTGGCGAAGCTCGCCAGACCGACGCCCAGCGCGTGGGCGAACCCGTCCAGCTGTTCGCGCTCGGTGTCGGTGGGAGAGGACTGGTACCGGACCGCGGACTCGTAACCCTCGTAGGGGCCGGCGCCGAGGTAGTCGAAGCGAAACTCCCTGCCCCCGCTGCCGGTGCCCAGGCTGGTGATGATGACGTGCACGTCGGACGCGGCGGGGTCGCGCACCCAGTTCACCCAGTCGATCTCGGTGCGGTAGTAATCGAGGTTGCACCTGGGGCCCGAGCAGTCGAAGAAGACGTTGGGCCGCTCCACGGGCACGGCTTCTTCCTGGGCGAGGGCGTGCGCCGGTGCCGGGAGCGCCGCCAGCAGGAGGAGGGGCGTCAGAGCCGGAAGAACGGCCCGCGGTCTGCGAGTTGAGCCTCGCATGGGGCCGCGAAGCCGAGCTCGGGGGAGCGGAGTGGGCAACGCGATGAGGATGGCTGCTGAAGGACGCTCGGGTTCGGGCCGCTGTTTCCGGGAGCCGGGCAGGCTCCACGGGCAGGGACCTCGGAAGATGCAATAGTGTTGAGTCCGGCGGTAGGTGCCCGGCGGAGAGCGGGGCGCTACTGGCATTTCGCCCTCCCGCGCGCGCATCATGCACTACACGTGCCCACGCCAGGCATCATCGCTACCCTTGACGCCTCGCCCGTTCCCGTTTCGGAGGATCTCGCCATGCGCTGGCTACGACCCTGCTCCGGCTCCCACGGCCTGTGCGCCGCGGCCTCTGTTCTCGCCGCGGCCGCAGTCGCGTCGTGCGCGCCCGCAGGGGATGCTCCCGGCACCGGGGAGGCGGCGTCCGCGATGAGCGGCAACCGCATGGTCGAGCTGCTGTCGAGCGGTGAGCCGGTCTTCGGCATCTTCTCGGGCGAGCACACGCCCGAGCAGGGCGCGCGCATGGCCCGCAACCGGGAGGCGGACTTCATCTTCTACTCCCTGGAGTCCGGGCCCTTCGACATTCCCGCCATGGAGGCCTACATGGCGGGGATGCGCGAGGGGGCCGGCGACTACCCGCCCCAGCCGGTGGCGCTGCGCATCCCGCCCATCCGGGACGGAGCCGACTCGGCTCGGGCGCGGGCGGGGGCGGGGCTGGACGCCGGCGCCCGTTCCATCGTGTATCCCCACGTGGAGAGCGTCGAGGAGGCGGCGCTGGCGGTGGGGGCGCTCGGAGACGCGGGCTGGCCGGACAACCCGGACGGGAATCTGGTGAACATCCTGCTCATCGAGGACCAGGTCGGGATCGAGCGCGCGGCCGAGATCGTGCGCACCCCCGGGGTGAGCGTGGTGATCCCCGGCCCGGGCGATCTGCGGCGCGCCTACGAGGGAGACATGGAGGCGGTTGAGGCCGCCATCCAGGCCGTCCTGGCGGAGTGCCTGGCGGCGGGCGTGGCATGCGGCATCACGGCGGGGCCCGACGATATCGGTGAGCGCCTCGACCAGGGCTTCCGGTTCTTCATCGTCACCTCGCCGGAGGCGCTCACGGTCGGGCGCGCTCATGCCGGGCGGGCGGAGGCGGAGGTCGCGCGCGCGACCAGCACGATCGGCCTCTGGGAGCGCAACCTGGCCGCCTTCGGGGTGTTCGTCCCGCCCGAGTTCGCCGGCGGAGCAGGACCGGGCGGGGGCGGCAGGCCAGGGCCGGGCGCGGAGCCGGGGTCGGGCGCCGGGACGCGCGGACAGAGGGGACCGCCCCGATACACCGTCGAAGGTGGGCGGGAACTGGCGCGCAATCCGCTTCTGGACTTCGTGTTCCTCAACCTGGAACGGAACTACGATCCGGCCGCGGTAGAGGCGATCGCCACCGGCCTGCGCTCCCCCGGCGCCGCGGGCCGCAAGACCCTGCTGGTGCGCATCCCCTCCATCGAACAGGACGGGGAGGAAGTCACCCGGGCCCGCGTGCGGGAGGCGCTCGAACTGGGCGCCGACGGGGTCGTGCTTCCGCATGTGCGCGATGTGGCGGAGGCGCGCGCCGCAGTCGGCTTCTTCGAGGATGCGGGCGCGGACGTGTGGTCGCCCGCCAACCCGGACGGTACGGTGATCGCCATGCTCATGGTCGAGGACCCGGATGCGGTCGCGGAAGCGGCCGCCATCGCCGACGTGCCCGGCTACAGCGTGCTGGCGTGCGGCATCGGCAGCCTCACCGGCGCCCTCGGCGGGGACCGCGAGGCGGCCGAGCAGGGCAACCGGGCCGTGCTGGCCGAGGCCACGCGGGCCGGGCTGGCGGACATGATCACCGCGAACTCCGGCGACATCGAGCAGCGGGTCGGGGAGGGTTTCCTCGGGCTGCTCATGCAGGTGGGCGGCGCGGAGGAGGCCATCCGGCTGGGGAGGCAGGCCGCCGGACGGTAACCGCCGCGGCGACAGCCCCATCGTGCCTCCGAATCACCGGAGGTCGGCCACCCGGTCGGCCTCCGGTTCCGTTTGCCTTGTGCCCGGTCCGGTTCCATGCGCCCGGTCCAACTGCACCGCACCCGCCATCCCCGGCCCGTGGCCAAACGTCCAGCAGGCCCCCCATGAGCGAATTGCGGACGATCTGCATGTGCCCCTGCCTCACTAATCGCTTATCTACTGTCTTTTTCTCGTTTCTGGTGCTATCATGACATCCAGACCCGACCGAAAACCGCTCAATCGCAGTCCATACGAACGTCTTGATCGCCTCGCCAGCCAACCAGGAGCCAGTGCAGCTCGGCACACGCGAAGTCGCCGAACTGCTGGGCGTGCATTCCTCCACCGTCAAGCGGTGGTTCCGGGGGCGTCGCGGATCTGGTGCATCCAGTGCCGCTCGTATTGAGCCCACCTCGGCGGCCCCCCGGGTTGGGACCACCTCCGGGGGGCATCGCCGCATCCCGCTGGACACCGCGCTGCGCGTGGCGCGGGAGCGCGGCAACGAAGTGTACCTGCACCGGTTCGGGGACGACGCCGGGGCGGTCTGGACTGCGGTTCAGGCGCTGGAGAACGGCAACGCCTCGCCGGCGCGAGACCTGCTCGTTGGTTGGCTCAGGCTTCGGCGGGCGCACCTGATCGGCATCTTCCTGCGCCACGTGACGGCGGCGGATCCGGTCGAAGCGCGGGTTCTGGACGGCGTGCTCGGAGGGTTCATGCGCAGGGTGGGCGAGGGCTGGCAGCGAGGGGAGCTGCGGATCGCCGACGAGCGCGCCGCCACCCGCGAGGCGAGCGAAACGATTCTCTCTCTCGTCGGGGGGAGCGGCCATGCCGACCGGCAGTGGGGTCCGCAACCGCCGATGGCCGTGGTTGGCACCCTCGAGAGCGACCGTCACGGCCTGGGCGCGCTCCTGGTCCGCCTGGTCCTCGTTCAGCGCGGGTGGGCGGTCGAATACCTGGGTACCGGCCTCCCGATTCCGGAAATCGTGGCCGCGCAGCGAGCCTGGGGAGCCGCGCTTGTGTGCCTGTCCGTGACACCCCCCTCGAGCACCGCCGATGTGCGCCGCTTCATCGAGGTGGCGCGGGAACTCGCCGATCCCCGGCGGCCCTTCGCGCTGGCGGTAGGAGGCAGCGGCAGCAGGAAGGCCGGTTCTGCCGTGCGCGCATGGCCGCTCGGTCGCTCCGGGCGGTTCGCCACCCTGTCGGCGTTTCAGCGCTGGATGGACCGGCATTTTCCGCGGACCGCAGCGGTTCCCGCCTGATCCGCGCATGTCCGGACTGACGCGAGTGGACCAGATCGGCCTTGCGGCCCTGGCCCTGTTCTCCATGGCATCCGTCGCGGGGTACGCCACCTTCGGACGGCATCCCGAACTGCTTGCCAGGTTCCCCTCGTCCTCCGGGTTCTTTCCGGTGGCCTTCGAGTTCTTCGCGCGTGGCCACATCCTCGTGGCGTTCTCGGCGCTGGCGGCCTCCCTCCGGGCTGGCGCCGGATGGAGCTGGCTCCCGGGATTGGCAGTGGCCGGAGGGCTGTCGCTGGGCGCGGAGCTCCTGGGCACCGCCACCGGGTTTCCGTTCAGCGCCTACCGCTACACCGAGCTGCTGGGATATCGGGTGGCCGGACTGGTTCCTCTGCTGATTCCGCTCAGCTGGTTCATGATGGCGTTTCCTTCCTACGTCATCGCGAATGGCATGGCCGATGGGCGATTCGCGCGCTGGGGCATTGGGGCGCTTCTGCTGACTACCTGGGATCTGACGCTCGATCCCGCGATGAGTTCGCTGACGCGGTACTGGGTATGGGAAACGCCGGGGCCGTACTACGGGATGCCGCTCGTCAACCTGGCGGGGTGGTTCGCGACGGGGGTGGCGATCATGGCCGGGTTCGACCTGGTGCGGGCGGATGAAGCGGCCCGGCGCATCTCCGTCCCGCTCATGGAGACCTATTACGCGACGGTGCTGGCGCTGTCGCTGGCGATGACGCTGGTCGGCGGATACTGGGGAGCGGTGATGGCGACCCTGGCCGTGCTGACGCTAGTGAAGGGGGGGCAGCGGTGGGTGGCGCGCGAGGAACGCTAGCGGCCGGCCTCGTCGAGACGGGGCTCGCAAGGGCGGGCAAGGCGGCCTCCGAGCGGGGGGTTGCGGTGCCGCCACTGCGAGGAAAGCTGCTCCGCCCCCGGACCGCGCTGGCCTTCGTGCCACCGGAGCGGCGCGACCGTCTCACCGACCGCTTCTGGCTCGGCTGCCTGGCCGTGCAGATGGCGCACGAGGCCTCGCTCCACCACGACGACGTCCTTGACGACGGAACCAGGCGCCGCAACTCCTCCTCCCTGCTGGCGGCGAGGGGCGCGGGCGCCGCCCTCCTCGCAGGGGACCTCTGCCTGACCGGGAGCTACCGGGTCGCGCTCATGACCCGCTCCGAGGAGTTTCTGACCGCCTTCGCGGAGGCCGTGGATACGACCGTCCGGGGCGAGAAGATGCAGGGGGAAGTGTCGGCGCGCGGGTGCCACGCGGACGGGTATCTGGAAGTGGTGCGCGCCAAGAGCGGTGCGCTCTTCGGGGCGGCGGCGGGGCTCGCGGGCTGGGCGGTCGAGTGCGCAGCCATCCGGCCGGCTCGCGAACTCCGCGAACTCGGGATCGCATTCGGGGCGTTCTATCAACTGGTGGACGACTTCCTGGACTACTGCCCCGGCGACGAAACCGGAAAACCCAAGCTGCAGGACTTCGGCAACCGGGTCTGGACCTCCGTGCTCGGCGACCGCGGACCTCGCTGGTTCGATCTCACTCCGGAAGAGGCGTTGCGCGAGTTCTTCCTGCCGGGGAGAAACGGCACGGAATATGTCCCGGCCGTTCCGTCCATGGCGCACGAGGCGCTGGAAGGGCTGCGCGCACGCGGCTCGGAGCTGTCGGGCAGGCTCCTGGCGGCACGGGCCGACCCGGTCCTCGTCGACCTAGTCCGCGGATGGATCCGGCGCTGTGAGCGGGCGGCGGCGGAAGGTCTTGCGAGACTCCCCGCGCCACCGATCCGCGCAAACGGATCCACGCCCCCCTGCCCCACCGGCGACCGGCGGCCAGCGGACGGGCCGCCCACACCCCCCGCCTTCACGGCGATCACCTCCATCGCGGCCCGCGCCCAGGCGCTCGGGCCCCGGCGGGCCTGGGGGCGCTATTTCGCCCGGCACAGCCGCAGCTTCTCCTTCGCCGCCCGGCTCTTCGCGCCGGAGGAACGCCGGAGGGTGCGCGAGATATACGCCTGGTGCCGGTTCACCGACGACCTGGTCGACGAGGCTTCCGCACCGGGGATCGAGCTGCATCGAACGCTGGACGCCTGGGCCGCGATCTGCCGCGCGGCCTACGAGAGGGAAGCGACCGGAATCCCCCTCGCCGACGCGGTCATGGGCGAGATGGCAAGCCGCGGCATTCTCTTCGACCTCGCCTCCGAACTCGTCGAAGGCGTGCGCATGGACGTCGAACCGCGCGTCTACCGGACCGTGGACGAGCTGCGTCTCTATACCCATCGGGTCGCGTCCGTGGTGGGCGCCTGGCTGACGTATTCGTTCGGCGTGCGGGACGTCTGGGTGATCGAGCGGGCACACGCGCTCGGGCATGCGATGCAGCTCACCAACATCATCCGGGATGTCGGAGAGGACCTCGCGCGCGGGCGCGTCTACCTCCCCGCCGACCGCATGGCCGCCCACGGCGTGACCCGGGAGTCGCTCGTCGCGGTGCGGGCGCGGGCGCGGCGCGGAGGCGGAGTGGGGGCGGCCTACTGCGGGTTGCTCGAGGAGCTCATGGGCATCGCCGATGCCGCCTACGCCGACGCGTACGAAGGCATGCCCCACCTGCCGGCATCCTTCCAGCGCGCCGTGGCAGTGGCCGCGCAGGTTTACCAGGGCATCCACGACCAGGTGCGCGCCAACGGTTACGATAATCTGAACCTCCGCGCCCACACCTCCCTGCCGGCCAAGGTGGTGCTCGCCCGCCGGGGCTACGGGCGTCTGCGGGCCGGACGGCGGCGGCGCGTCGAACGGCACCCCACCGCCCCGGGGTAGGCGCCCCATGGCTTCCGGGCCCGCCGGACGCACCCATCGCTCAGCACTGCGTCCACCGCCGGACGGCCCCGCCGGGGGCAAGCCGCTCCGCGCCGTTGTCATCGGGAGTGGTTTCGGCGGCCTCGCCACGGCCATCCGCCTCCAGGCGGCCGGAGTGTCCACAACCCTCGTCGAGCAACGCGCCCAGTTGGGCGGACGGGCGGGCCAGCTGCGCCGGCACGGATACGTGTTCGACACCGGCCCCAGCCTGATCACGGCGCCCGCACTCCTCGAGGACGTGTTCGCGGCGGCCGGACGGCGCCTTGGCGACTACGTCTCCCTGGTCCCCCTCGACCCCTTCTACCGAGTCTGGTTTCACGACGGCACCTGGCTCGACTACACCTCGGACATCGAGCGCATGAAGGCGTCGATGGCCAGGTACTACCCCGGCGACGCGGCGCGCCTTGAGGACTTCTTCGCCGATCTGCGGCCCATCCATGACGCCGTCATTACCGAGGGACTGGGCGCTCGCCCTTTCGACACGCTCGCCGGCATGGTCCGGTTCGCGCCCCGGGTGGCCCGGCTGAACGCCTGGAGGCCGGTCGCCCGCTCCGTGGCGCGTCACTTTCGCAACTGGCGACACCGTTTCCTGTACTCGTTCCACCCCCTGTTTCTCGGAGGCAACCCGTTCCGCGCCCCCTCCATCTTTCTCATGATCCCGTATCTGGAGAAGGAAGGCGGCGTGTGGTACGCGCGCGGGGGGATGTACAGCCTGGTCACCGCGATGGAGACGGTCTTCCGCGAGATCGGCGGCGTCGTGTACACGGAAACGCCGGCACTGCGCGTGGAGGTGCGCGGTCGGAGGGTAACCGGCGTTCGCGTGGGCGGGACGGGGGCCGGCGAGCTACCGCGACCCTTCCTTTCCGCCGACATCGTCGTGAGCAACGCCGACCCGGGGCACACCTACGCGCGGCTCCTGGGTCATGTGCGCCGGCGCCGCTGGACCGACGACCGGCTCGCGCGCCTGCATCAGTCGATGAGCTGCTTCCTGCTCTATCTCGGCGTGCGCAGGCGTTATCCACAGCTCATGCACCACACCATCATCGTCGGGCCCCGGTACGAGGGCCTGGTGCGGGACATCTTCGACCGGAAGACGCTGGCCGGAGACTTCAGCATGTACCTGCACACGCCGTCCCGGACCGACCCCTCCATGGCGCCTCCGGGCTGTGAGAGCATGTATGTCCTGGTGCCCGTTCCGAATGGCGCCTCGGGCATCGACTGGGGGATCGAGGCTCCCCGGATGACGCGTCGCGTCCTCGACGCCCTCGAAGCCTGGGGCCTGGAGGGACTCACCAGGGCCGTGGAGGTGCGGGAGGTCTTCACCCCCGACGATTTCGCGACCCAGTTCGGAGCGACCCTCGGCAACGCGTTCGGGATCGAGCCCCGGCTGACTCAGACCGCGTGGTTCCGGCCGCACAATCGGAGCGAAGAGGTCGGCGGGCTCTATCTTACGGGAGCAGGAACCCATCCCGGCGCGGGTGTGCCGGGCGTGGTGCTCTCGGCCGCGGCGACCTGCCACGCTATCGCGCAGGACTTCGGGCTCGCGTAGCCCGCTCCTCGGGCCTCAGGACAAGGGCGCGCCAGAGGAAACCGCAAGCAGAAAGCGCTCCACCGCGACGCTGGTTGCGTCCCACGACAGCGACTCGGCGTAGGCGCGCGCACCCGCTCCGAGTTGGCCGCGAAGTTCCCGGTCCGTGACCAGGTTCCGGATCGCGCCGGCCAACGTTTCGACGTCGCCGTGGGGCACGAGAAGTCCGGTCTTTCCATCCAGCACCGCCTCGCGCAGCCCGGGCGCGTCACTCGCGACCGAGGGCGTGCCGCAGGCGCCGGCCTCGAGTACGGTGATCCCCCAGCCCTCCTTGGGAGACGTGAGCCCGTGCACCCACGATGTGCGCATCAGGTCGATCTTGGTCCGGTCATCCACGAACCCGAGGAAGATGACCCGATCGTCCACGCCCAGCTCCCCTGCCAGCTGCTCCAGCTCCGGGCGGGCGTCGCCCGCGCCGGCCACCTTGAAGTCGACGCGCAGCCCCTGCCGCGCGAGCTTCGCCACCGCGCGCACCAGCAGGTCGACGCTCTTGTAGCGCTTGAGGCGTCCCAGATAGAGCAGGGAAGGCGTGGGCGTCCTGCGGCCCTCCGGATGCGGCGCGTAGTGCGCGGTATCGACCCCGACCGGAATGACCTCCATGGGAGCCCGCAGTCCGCGTCTGGTCAGGTCGTCGCGCGTGCTCCGCGAAACCGCGATGGTGGGCCGGCGGCGATACACCAGCGGGAGCGGCCGCTCCATGAGCCAGGTCGCCGCCGCGAGCGGGAAGGAGGCCTCGCGGAAGGCGGTCAGCCCGAAGAGGTGGTGCACGAGGGGAACGACCGGCGCCGACGCCCACCACGGAGAGAACAGGGGCACCTTGTTGAGGTTGTCCACCACCACGTCCCAGCGTTCGCGCCGCAGGTTTCGCAGGTAGTACCAGGGCGCGGCAATCGAGAAGGTGTAGCGTCCGCCGGTCCTGTGAACCTCGATGCCGTCCAGTTGCACGCGGGGATCGCACTCCGCGAAGCCCGAGGCCAGTAGCGTAACCTCGTAGCCACGTCCCGCGAGCCGGCCGAAGACCTGGTGGACGTGCTCCTCGGCGCCCCCGGCCTGCGGGTTTTCCCGGTCCTGCCAGTTCAGGACGAGGATTCGCCGCACGGACTCACGCCGGTCGCACGTGGGCGATCAACTCGTCCACGTGATGGCTAGGCACGCCGTCCGAGCCGCGCAGCGACGCGGGGATCTTCCTTCCAGTTGGCGGCCGTGGTCTCCAGCTGCACGGTTACGTGCCGGATGTTGAACTCCTCGCTGGCGATGGTCCGGATGCGACCGAGCAGGGCGTCCATCTCCCCACGCCGCTCCGGGTCGACCAGAACATGGGCGGCGAGGGCGTCGCTTCCCGGCGTCTGCGTCCAGACGTGCACGTCGTGCATCAGGGTCACCCCGGGCAGGTCCTCGATCCGGCGGCAGAGCCGGTCGACGTCGATGTGTTCCGGCGTACCCTCGCGCAGCACGTGGACGACGTGGGCCAGCAGGCGCCAGGTGTTCACGAGCGCCAGGATGGCGATCAGGGCCGCGCAAGCGAGATCCGCGGCCTGCCATCCGAACATCTGGATGGTCAGGCCCGCCAAAACCGCAGCCACTGGACCCATGACGCTCGGCAGGGTGCGCTCCGGGGCGTGCGCGACGCCCCCGTTCTTCTGCGCAGGCTGTTTCAGCATGAGCATGATGATGAAATGCACCGCCAACCCGATCACCGCGACACCCAGCAAAAGACCGCCGTCGACATCGGATACCTCGCCGAACCGGCCCCACGCCTCGAGCAGAACCCACGCCGCAACCGCCCACAGCACGAGCGCGCTGACCAGAGAGGCGACGACCTGCGCGCGCTGGTAGCCGAAGGTGCGCCGCGCGGCGCCGGCGGGCGCGTCCGATCCGGTGGCCAGCAGCGCCGGTCCCAGGGCCACGCCCAGGGTCAGGCCATATCCGGCGTCGGCCAGGAGCGCCAGGCTTCCGGACACGATCCCGCCAGCCACCTTTGCGATGGTCACGGCGACGACGAGGGCGAGCGAAATGCGCAGGCTGGTCATGGTTTCGGTCCGGTGCGTGTGGAGAAACGGTTGGTCGGGGCGCGCCGGCAGGCCCTCAGCTGGCTCTCGGGGTCGCCCGGTACTTGTCGAACCAGGCCACGATGTTGGCGATCTTGGCCATGAGCTGGCTGGGTCGCCGGCTCATGTCGTGGGAGGCCCCGGGCAGCCGGATCACGGCCGTGTCGATCTCGCGCATCTTCAGGGCGTGGAAGAGCTGGTACGACTCCGACAGCGGCGTGCGCAGGTCCTCTTCGCCGGTGATGATCAGCGTCGGGGTGTCGATTTCGCCGGCCAGGGACAGCGGAGAAAATTCCCAGTAGGGATCGGGGTTCTCCCAGGGCAGGCCGTCATAGCGGCTGAAGTAGTAGCCGTACCAGTTGTCCGCGGTGAGCGTCTTGCTGATCCAGTTCACGACCGGCTTCTGCGACACCGCGGCGCGGAACCGATCCGTCTTGCCGACGATCCACGCGGTCATGATCCCGCCCGCGCTGCCCCCGGTCACGAAAAGGTTGTTCTCGTCGATGTAGCCCCGTTCGATGACGGCGTCGACACCTGAGATGATGTCGTCGTAGTCCTGGCCCGGATAGTTGTGGTAGAGCAGGTCCGCGAACTCCTCGCCGTAGCTGGTGCTGCCCCGCGGATTGGGGTAGAGGACGACGTAGCCCGCGGCGGCCAAGAGCTGCATCTCGGCGGAAAAGCGGTCCCCGTAGTTGGACACCGGGCCGCCGTGGATCTCCACGATCAGCGGATGGCGGCGCGAGGGGTCGAAGTCCGGCGGCTTGACGATCCAGCCCTGGATGGGGCGGCCGTCGAAGGACGATTCCCACCAGATCTCCTCCACCTCCCCCAGCGTCCGGTTGGCGAGCAGATCCTCGTTGAGCGCGGTGATGCGCCGGGGAGCGCCGTCGCCGCTGCTGCGCACCGCCAGTTCGCCCGGCATGTCCGGGCGGGTCTGGTTGAGCGCGATGCTGCCGTCGCTGGCGACCGAGAAGGAACCACCGCCGTAGGGCCGGCCGTAGGATGTTCCGCCGAGGTCCTCCGCCAGTACCTCGACCTCACCGTCCAGCGTGGCGAACGCGACCTTGGAGTTGCCCTGGTCGTCGTACTGGAAGTAGAGGCCGCTGCCGTCCGCCGCCCACACCGGGTTGGCCACGCTGCGGTCCAGGTCGGCGGTGAGGACGCGCCGCCCGCTGCCGTCGAGGTTCATGACCTGCAGCCGGCTCACCTGGTAGGTGCGCGTCCGGTCCTCGTAGCCGACCAGAGCCACCCGTCGCCCGTCGGGGGACACCGCCGGGCTCTGGTCGGGGCCCGGGCGGTCGGTCAGCGCACGGATCTCGCCGCCGGCCACGGGCGCGATGTACAGTTCGGAGTTCCGGTAGTCGAGCACCCAGTCCGGGTTGCGGTTGGACGAGAACACCAGGCTCCGGCTGTCGGGCGTCCAGGCGGGCGCGCTGGAGTGCTGGAAGTCGCCCGTGGTCACCTGCACGGCGGTTCCTCCCTCAGCCGGGATGACGAAGAGGTGGTTGTAGCCGAAGTCCAGGTAGCCGACCCCGTCCTGCCGGTTCTTGAAGCGGTCCTCCATGATGGGCGGATCCGCCCAGTCGGCCCCCTCGGGCGGGCGCGGCGGCGCCACCAGGCTCGGCGCCGGGTAGGGCACCAGCATGTTGAAGGCGATCCGGCGGCCGTCGGGCGACCAGCGGATGCCGCGCGGCGACTCGGTCAGCTGGGTCAGGGTGGCTGTCTCGCCCGTGTCCATCCAGCGCAGGTGGATCTGTCCACCGGCCGTGTAGGCGAGCCTGGTGCCGTCCGGCGACCAGCGCGGCGACCCGCCCTCGCCGAGGCGTCTGTGCTCGGACCCGTCCGCGTTCACGATCCACAGCTCGGAACGGCGCCGGTCGCGCATGACGTCCATCGAGTTGCGCACGTAGACCACCCGCTGGCCATCCGGGGAGATCTGCGGGTCGGCCGCGAACTCGAGCGCAAAGACATCCATGGGCTCGAAGTGGTTCTGGGCGTGGGCCGGACGCGCACCGGCCAGGTTGGTCAGAAGGGCGGCGGCGAGGATGGCTCCCATCGCCAGTGCGGTTGTCAGGGGGCGACTCTTCTCATGCATCGGCTTGCTCGCGGATCGGTTGGCGTACGAATTCCTGCGGAAACTCCACCCGATGGGCGCGGACGGCAACCAGCCTCCTTCGTTTTCGCGCCCAGGTTGCCGCCTCCAACAGGCTCCCCTTTCTGTCCTGGGGACCCGCCGGCCGGTTCGTCACACGGGCAGGCGACGCTTATCCTGCATCGAATGTCGCCCCATCCCAGTGGAGATCGACCGATGAACAGCTCCGCATCGCGACGCAGCTTCCTCCGCATTCCGCTCCTCTCCCCCGCGCTTCTTCTGCTCCCGGACCTGGCCGCCGCCGCGCCACTCTCCACGCCGGTCCCGGCCTCGGCCGCCCAGCAGGCCTACGAGTACCCGGACCCGTTCCCGGGGGGGTACCCGTCGCTCGCGGGCGCCGGTGGCGCGGGGCGGATGTACATGGAGAGCTATTTCCCGCCACCGGTGACG
Source organism: Longimicrobiales bacterium (assembly GCA_965221785.1). Lineage (GTDB taxonomy): Bacteria > Gemmatimonadota > Gemmatimonadetes > Longimicrobiales > Gaopeijiaceae > BD2-11. The sequence continues at coordinate 1,136,744 of CBDCSR010000003.1, read as the reverse complement.
GCTTCCCCCACCTACCCCGCGTGGTCGCCCGACGGTGAAGAACTGGCGTTTGCGTATCAGGGGAGGATCTGGATCGTCCCGGTCGAGGGAGGAACCGCGCGCCAGGTGAGCAGCGGCCCCGGCTACCATTCCCAGCCCAGCTGGTCGCCCGACGGGCGGCAGGTCGCCTACGCGGCCGACATCGACCGCAACTTCGACATCTTCGTGGTGGACGTTGCCACCGGCGCATCGCGGCAGCTGACCGACCACCCCTTTCTGGACCTCCGGCCCCGCTGGTCGCCCGACGGCTCGCGCATCCTCTTCACCACCGAGCGCGACGGCACCTTCGACCTCTGGGCCTACGACCTGGAGCGCGCGGCCGCCGAGCCGGTGATCGCCGATCCCGACGTGAACGACATGGCCGGGGACTGGGTCGGTTCGAGCGGCGACATCGTCTTCGTGTCCCGGCGGGGCGAGGCCGCGCTGGGCTCGGGCTCGCTCTGGCGCTGGCGCGCGGAGAGCGGGGAATCCGAACTCCTCATCCGCATCGAGACCAACTACCAGGCGGCGCCGGTCGTCGCCTCCCACGGGGGCATCGTCGCGTACATCACCGACGCGTCCGGCAACAACGATCTCTACGCCGTCCCCAGTGCGAAGTCGCTGCGCGGCATCCAGCCGGTGCGCCTCACGCACACGCGCACGGACGAGTACTTCCCGTCATGGTCACCGGATGGCGAGCGCATCGTCTTTGCCCGCAACGGCGGCACCGACGACCAGCCGCGCACCATCGACAGCGGGATGGGCTTCGCCCTGTACACGGTCGGGCGGGGTGGCGGGCAGCCGCGGCGCGTGCGCATCGACGGCTACGCGTGGTCGGAGCCGACCGGCCAGCTGCGGGTGCGCGTCACCGACTCCGACGGGGAGCTGTTGCCGTCGCGCATCTATCTGACGGGCGCCGACGGGCGGACCTACTTCCCCCACGGCAGCTATCCGCGCGTCGTCAGCGTGACCGAGGACTACTACTTCCACAGCGACGGCAGCTTCACGGTGACCCTCCCCGCCGGCGAGGCGAGCCTTGAGGCCTGGCGGGGCTTCGAATACGAGCCCGTCTCGCGCCCCGTCGAGGTGCGGGCGGGCGAGCACACCATCGTCGAGGTCCAGCTCGACCGCTGGATCGACATGGCCGCCGAAGGCTGGTACTCGGGCGACAACCACATCCATCCCAACTACGGAGGCCACTACTTCATCACCCCGGCCGATCTCGGCGACAAGGCGCGGGCCGAAGACCTGAACGTGGCCAATGGCATGATCGCCAACTACTGGGGCAACAGCCGGGTCGAGGACTTGGAGCACTTTCTCGGCCGCCCGCATCCGCATCCGCACGACGACCCGAGGACCATCGTCTACTACAACGAGGAATACCGGCCCAGCTACTTCGCCCACATGTCGCTGCTGAACCTGGTCGAGCTGATCACGCCCTTCTACATCGGCTCGGTCGGCACCGCCCATCACGCTCTCTACCCCGACAACGCGCACGTACTCCGCCGCGTCCACGAGCAGGGCGGCATCGGCGGATACGTCCATCCCTTCGGACTCCGGCACCGGGATCCGGATGCCGCCCGAGCCGGCTCCGCCCGCGAGTTGCCCGTGGATGCCATCCTCGGCCTGGCGGACTTCGTGGACGTGGCCTGCATCTGGAGCGACGAGCTGGGAACGGCCGAGGTGTGGTACCGCCTCCTCAACACGGGATCCCGCATTCCCGCGACGGCGGGCACGGATGTGATGTCGGACATCTGGCGGCACCCCGCGGTCGGCGCGACGCGCACGTATGTCCACACCGGCGAGGATCAGCTCGATTACGACGCCTGGGCCGACGCCATGGCGGCGGGACGCGCCTTCGTGACCAGCGGCCCCATCCTCACGCTCGATGTCTCAGGCAGGGAAATGGGCGAGGAACTGCAGGTCGCCGCGGGCGACAGGGTTACGGTGAACGCCACCGCCGAGTCGCTATTCCGCATGCACCGTCTGGAGATCGTCCAGGACGGGCGCGTGGTGCATGTCGTCGAAGCCGACGGCGACGGCAAATCGCTGAGCGCCGAGCTGGAGATCCGGGTCGAAAACTCAGGCTGGATCGCCGCGCGCGCTCTGGGGCCGCCACAGCACGGCGCCATGGACAGCTACCTGTTCGCGCACACCAACCCGGTCTTCGTCATCGCCGACGACGAGCCCATCCGCTCCCGGGAAGACGCCGCATTCTTCGTGCGCTGGATCGATCAGGTGCTGTACGAGCTGCGGTTCATGGACCGCTGGGACGACCCCGCGCACAAGGAGGAGGTTCTCGCCACCTTCGAGGAGGGACGCCGCCTCTATCAGGCGCAGATCGACGAGCCCTGACTCCACGACGCGCCCGGTTCGAGCCCTCAGTGCCGGTGGTCCTCGCGTCCCTGGTGCAGGACCACATGAAGGAGGGTACCCGCCACAAATGCTTCCAGGAGTTCGCTGTCGACAAAAGCCAGGTCGGTCATCACGCCAGCGCCCACCACGTATCCCGCCACTGTCGCGACCATGATGGCACCCACCCCGCCGCCTGCCACCAGCGTGCCGTGGCGCGGCACCACCAGCCACCAGATCAGGAGCCCCACGACCACGCGGTGCACCACCACCGCCAGGACGAAGGCCGGGGAAGCGCCGGCCGTGAGCGCGCTCCCCTCCAGCAGCGCATGCACGGAGATGCCCAGCACGGCGAAGAGGATGGTCACGTCGTCGGTGTAGCGGGCCAGGGTATGGGACAGTCGCTCGACCACGGCGACCAGCCCGGCCCCGAGCGCCACCACGACGACGGGCAACAGGCTTCGTTCGTCCCAGGCATGCGGCAGCACCTGGATCGCCACGAGCAGCGGGAGCGCGACAATGACGGCCGTATCGAGCAGCCGGACCGTGCGCGCCCGGTGGTGCAGCGTGACGTAGATGAGCACCCCGGCAAGGGGGGCGAGCAGCGCTGAAACAAGAGGGAACATGGACACAACATTAGCGGCTTCGTCAACTTGCGCGGAGAATCCCCGGGGGCTATTCCTCTACGGTTAGGCGTCTTCAGGATCGTGGAGAGGAATGTCATGCGTGGACTCGCGGCGTCCGGGCTCATCTCGGGACTTCTGCTGGCGGGCGGAAGCAGCTTCGTCGGCCAGGGTGCGGCCGGGCCTGATCGGGGACCCGCAGCGCGCGCGGGCGACGCCCATGCCGCCGTCGCGAGCCGGGGCTCCGGCATCGTTTCCAACGAAGAGCTCACCGCAGTGGTCGTCCGCTATTGCCAGGTCTGCCACAACGATTTTCTCCAGACCGGCAATCTCTCCCTGATCGGCTTCGATGTCGCCGCCGCCTCCACCGCGCCGGAGACTGCGGAGAAGATGATCCAGAAGCTGCGGGCCGAGATGATGCCGCCCCCGGGGATCCCTCGTCCGGGGGGCGACACCCTCCGCATGCTGGTCGAGACCCTCGAGGCCAACATGGACCGGGCCGCCGCTGAAGCCCCCAACCCGGGCGGCCGCACCTTCCAGAGGCTGAATCGCGCCGAATACCAGAGTTCCATCCGCGACCTTCTGGAGATCGAAATCGATGCGGCGAACTTCCTCCCGCTCGACACCAAGAGCGCGAATTTCGACAACATCGCCGACGTGCAGGCGCTCTCGCCGACGCTTCTGAGCGCCTATCTCAAGGCGGCCAGCGAAATCTCGCGCCTCGCGGTCGGCAACCCGCTCGCCGGGAACCAGGAGACCACCTACCGCATCCCCCGGCTGGCTTCCCAGCGGGACCGGGTGCCGGGCTCGCCCTATGGCTCGCGCGGCGGCACCTCGGTGGTGCACAACTTCCCCGCCGACGGGACCTACGAGTTCAGCGTCTCCTTCCACTACTCTCCGGAAGGCTACCTCTTCGGCCGCAACGAACCCGGCGAGCAGGTGGACATCTCCATCGACGGCGAGCAGGTCGCGCTGCTCCCCGTCGACCGCTTCATGGGCGAGGTCGATCCCGGCGGAAAGGGCCTGATCCTCGAAACCGGCCCCATCCAGGTGCGCGCCGGGCCCCACCGCGTCTCCGCGGTCTTCATTCCGACCGAGCGTGGGCCGGTGGACGATCTCTTCTCGGCGCACGGGCACAGCATCGCCGACACCCAGATCGGGATCGGCTACGGGCTCACCATGCCGCCCCACATCCGCGACCTGGTGATCAAGGGACCGGCCAGGGTGACCGGCGTCTCCGACACCCCGAGCCGGCGGAACATCTTCTCCTGCCGTCCCACGGGGCCGGAAGAGGTCCGGCCGTGTGCCCGCACCATCATCGAGCGGATCGCGACAGACGCCTACCGCAGGCCGGTGGATGACGCAGACCTTGCCGGCCTGATGGCCTTCTACGACCAGGGCGAGCAGGAGACCGGCTTCGAAGGGGGAATCCGGTATGCCCTGGAGGCGATCCTCGCCAGCCCGCACTTCATCTTCCGCTTCGAGGAGTGGCCGGAGGGAGTGGAGCCGGGCGAGACCTATCGCATCAGCGACGTCGACCTGGCATCCCGCCTCTCCTTCTTCCTCTGGGCGTCACCTCCGGACGAGGAACTGGCGAGCGTGGCGCGCGCCAACCGGCTTTCGGGACGGACGTTGCGCGAACAGACGCTGCGCATGCTGGCCGACCCCCGCTCGAGCGCGCTCAGCAGCCGTTTCGCGGCGCAGTGGCTGCGCCTGTCGGACCTGGAGAAGCTGAACCCGGACATGGTGCTCTTCCCGGACTACGACCAGCAGCTCGGCGATGCGCTCATCCGCGAGACCGAACTGTTCTTCGACCATCTCTTCCAGGAAGACCGGCCCGTTACCGAGTTCATCACCGCGGACTACACCTTCGTGAACGAGCGCCTGGCGACCCACTACGGGATTCCCGGGGTGGTCGGCGAGGAGTTCCGCAGGGTGCAGTACCCGACGGAGAGGCGCCGCGGCGTCTTCGGCCACGGAAGCGTCCTCGCCCAGAGTTCGCTGGCCAACCGCACTTCCCCGGTTCTGCGCGGGAAGTGGGTCATGGAGGTCATCCTCGGCACGCCGCCGCCGCCGCCGCCACCGGGCATCCCCGACCTCGACGAGACCGAGGGTACGGAAGGCACGCGCATGCTCACGACGCGCGAGCGCATGGAGATCCACCGCGCCAACGTCGTCTGCAACGCCTGCCATCAGTTCATGGATCCGATCGGGCTGGCGCTCGACAACTTCGACGTCACGGGGCGCTGGCGCATTCGCGAGAACGGCATCGCGCTCGACACCCGGGGCCAGCTCTACGACGGCACGCCGCTCACCAGCCCCACCGACCTGCACGAGGCGATGCTGCGGCTGAAGACCCCGGTGTTGCGCAACTTCACGGCGAACCTCATGGCCTACGCCCTGGGGCGCCGCGTGGAATACTACGACATGCCCGCCGTGCGCCGGATCGTGCGGCGAGCCGAAGAGAGCGACTATCGTCCTTCCGAGTTCGTCCTCGGCATCGTGGAGAGCGACGCCTTCCGCATGCGCAGGGCGGCGGAGCTGGCCACGGAAGCGCAACGCTGAGCAGATAACGAGACAGCAGGACAGGGCCTGACCCGTCATCGACAGGAGCACGACATGAAGTTCATCACCGGAACCCACATCCCGCGGCGGACCTTTCTCCGGGGCTCGGGGGTCGCGCTCGCGCTGCCCCTCCTGGACAGCATGATTCCCGCGCGCAGGCTCTGGGGCGATGTGGCCGCGGAAGTGCAGAAACCGCGCCTCATCGCCATCGAGAACTCGCATGGAGCGGCGGGCAGCAACGAGTGGGGCGCCACCCAGAACCTGTGGGCTCCGGCGAAGCTGGGTCGCGGCTTCGATCTGAGCCCGAGCGCGCTCCAGCCGCTGGAGAGCTTCCAGGATCGCCTGACCATCATCAGCAACACCGATGTGCGGCAGGCCGAGGCCTTCGCGCCCAAGGAGATCGGCGCCGACCACTTCCGCTCCAGCGCCACCTTCCTGACGCAGGCGCATCCGCGGCGGACCGAGGGCTCCGATGTCTACGTCGGCACCTCCATGGACCAGCTCTTCGCCCAGCGCTTCGGCCAAGAGACCGCGATTCCCTCCATGCAGCTCTGCATCGAGAACGTGGACCAGTCGGGCGGCTGCTCGTACGGGTACGCCTGCGCGTACACGGACTCCATCAGTTGGGCCTCTCCGACCGAGCCACTTCCCATGACCCGGGATCCGCGCGTGGCCTTCGACCAGCTCTTCGGAGCCGGCGGCACACCCGAGGAGCGGGCACGGCGGCGCCGCACCCAGGCGAGCATCCTCGATTGGGTGACCGGCGAGGTGGCACGCCTGCGCGCCGCGCTCCCGCCGGAGGACCGGATTCGCATGGAACAGTACCTCGAGGATGTTCGCGAACTCGAGCGGCGCATCGAGCGCACCGAGGCCCGCAACACCAGCGGGCTCGAGCGCGAGCTGCCCGAGGCTCCGGTGGGCGTGCCGGACTCCTACACCGAGCACGTGCAGATGATGTTCGACCTGCAGGCGCTCGCTTTCCAGACGGACATGACCCGGGTCTTCTCGCTCAAGATGAGCCGCGACGTGTCGTCGCGCGTCTTCCCCGAGAGCGGCTGCGAGGGCGGCTTCCATCCGCAGTCTCACGCGGCGGGCAACGAGGGTGTGCTGGGCTTCTACCAGATCAACAAGTACCACGTGAGCCTGCTCCCCTATCTGCTCGAGAAGCTCGACGCCACGGCAGAAGTGGATGGCACGCTGCTCGACAACACGATGGTCGTGTACGGCTCGCCCATGGGCGACGGCAACCTGCACAACCACCGGCGCGTGCCCTTCGTCGTGCTGGGCGGCCAGGCCATGGGACTCGAGGGCGGACTGCACGTCAAGGCTCCCGACGGCACCCCGCTGGCCAACGCCATGCTCACGCTGCTCCACAGGCTGGGGCTGGACGACCTGGACAGCTTCGGCGACAGCACGGGCGAGATGCTGATGAGGCTTCCCGCCTCCTACGCCGACGACGCGACCTCGAGCCGCTAGTCGGGAGGATGTGTTCGAGCGAGAATCGTCGCAGCCTGCCGGCGGTCATGGAACAGAGAGTGCGCGCACTGAAGGAGGGCCGATGAAGGCCGCATGGAAGATCAACCTGGTGTGTCTGACGCTGCTCATCTCGGCAGCCGTCCCGCCGGATTCGCCGGTCGCCGACGCCGCCATGCGCGGCGATGCGGAAGAGGTGCGCGAGTTGCTGCGCGCGGGTGCGGACGTGAACGCGGCCCAGGGCGACGGCATGACCGCGCTCCACTGGGCGGCTGACAACGGCCAGATCGAACTGGCCGATGTGCTCGTATTCGCGGGCGCAAACCTGGAGGCCGCCACCCGGCTGGGCGGGTTTACGCCGCTCATGGTGGCCAGCCGCGCGGGCCACGCCGGAATCGTGCGCCTGCTGGCGGATGCGGGCGCCAACCTCGAGGCGATCACCGAGACAGGGGAGACGGCGCTCCACTACGCCGCCTGGTCGGGCAACCCGGAGATCGCGCTGGCGCTGGCGGAGAAAGGCGCCGACGTCGACGCGCAGGAGTCCGCCAACGGGCAGACGCCGCTCATGTTCGCCGCCGCATACGGCCGCACCGACGTGGTGCGCACGCTGCTCGGGGCGGGCGCAGATCCGTCGATCCAGACCAACGTCATCGACTACCCGGCCATGGCGCGGGAAGACAGGGTGCTGATCGCGGAGCGCGACAAGCGCCTGACGGCGCTCTTCGGCGAGGACATCGTCTCCGACACGCCCGTCGACGGAACTCGCCAGGACGATGACGAGGAAGAGGAAGACGCAGCCGAGGAGGAGGAACGGCCGGCCGGCCGGGCCACCACCCGCGGCCTGACCCGGGCGCGGCTGTCCTACGACCAGCTGGTAGGCAGGCAGGGCGGCAACACCGCGCTGCACTATGCCGCCCGCGAGGGCCACCACGACGTCGTCAAGACTCTCCTGCAAGGCGGCGCCGACGTTGACCAGGTCACCGGTGGCGACCTGAGTTCAGCCCTGCTCATGACGATCCTGAACGGCCACTTCGACCTCGGCATGTGGCTGCTCGACCAGGGCGCCGACCCCAACCTGCAGAGCGATCCGGGAGCAACGCCCCTCTACGCCGCGGTCCACCTGCAGTGGGTTCCCAAGTCCTTCTACCCGCAGCCCACCGCGATCAAGCAGGAGAACACCACCTACCTGGAGCTCATGAAGGCGCTGCTCGACGCCGGCGCCGACCCCAACGTGCGCCTGAAGCGCCACCTCTGGTACACCTCCTTCAACCACAACGTCCTCGGAGTCGACACCTGGGGCGCCACGCCCTTCTGGCGCGCCGCCTACGGCACCGACGTGGACGCGATGCGGCTGCTGGTCGCCTACGGCGCCGACTACACCACCCCGACCTTCCGCCCGCCGGGGCGTCCTGCGACCGGCAACGGCCGTGACGACGGCGAGAAGAAGCCGGATCCCTCGGGGCTCCCCGTGGTTCCTATCGGCGGCCCGGGCGTGCAGCCCATCCACGCGGCCTCCGGCGTCGGCTACGGCCTCGGCCTTGCGGGCAACGCCCATCGCCACGCCCCCAACGGCTGGCTCCCGTCGGTACGCTACCTGGTCGAGGAGCTGGGGGCCGACGTGAACGCGCGCGACTACAACGGCTTCTCGCCGCTCCACAACGCAGCGGCCCGCGGTGACCGCGAGTTGATCGAGTACCTGGTCGGCCGCGGCGCGGACGTCACCGTGCTCACCCGCAAGGGCGAGACCACCGCCGACATGGCGAACGGTCCGGTGCAGCGTGTCACCGTCTTCCCGGAGATCGTCGCGCTGCTGGAGAGGCTGGGCGCGAAGAACAACGACAACTGCGTGTCCTGCTGACGGATCGGAGGTTCTTCAAGGAGGACGGTTGTCCGGAAAAATCATGAAGGTCTTCGCCGGCGCTGCGGTCGTACTGGTCGCGGCGCTGGTGGTTTTCCAGCGTCCAACGCGCGCGACTTCGCCGCAGGTCTCTTCCGGGCTGCCGATCGAGGCGCTGGCCGAGACCGTGTGGATCGAGGAGTTCGACATCTCGCCCGACGGCGGCCTCCTCGTCTTCAAGTCCGCTGCGGGCGGATCCTACGACCTCTGGACCGTGCCCACGGCAGGAGGCGAGTCCACCCGCATCACCACGATGGCGGGCCGGGAGATGGCGCCGCGCTTCAGCCCCGACGGGCGCTGGATCGCCTTCGAGGCCGACTTCGGAGGAACCGACGTGCGCGACATCTACGTCGTGGCGTCCGACGGCGGGGATCCCAGGCGCCTTACCGATCACCCGCTGAACGAGTCCGGCATCTCGTGGGCGCCCGACAGCCGCCGGATCTACTTCAACACCAGCATGTACTGGGACAACTCGGTGGCGGTGGTGGACATCGAGACCGGCGAGATCGAGCGGGTCGGACCCGGGGGTAGCGGTCAGCTGTCCGCCGACGGCGCCATGTTCGCCTTCACCCGCAACACCCGTCCGCAGGACGATGCCCAGAGCAACCAGGACGTCTGGGTCGTGCCGGCAGCGGGCGGGGACGCGCGCGCCCTCACCCCCAACACCTTCGACTGGCGCGACACCGAGCCGCGCTGGTCGCCCGACGGCACCCGCCTGGCCTTCGTCTCCGACCGCAACGGCTTCAACAACCTGGGCGTGCTGGAAGTGGCCACCGGCGTAGCCACCATGCTGCTCACCGAGGAGGTCGAGCACAGCGAGCCGCGCTGGTCGCCGGACGGCCGCTGGATCTCCTTCACCCGCAATCTCGACTACGACTACCACATCTTCCGCATCCCCGCCGAGGGCGGCGAGCCCGAGCAGCTCACCCACGCCACCGGCGTCAACGGCGGATCGCGGGCGACCGGTCAGACCCGCGGCGGACACCTCTGGCACCCGGACGGCGAGCACATCGTCTACACCCACTCCGGCCCCTCGCGGACGGGCGACCTCTGGATCCTCCCGGTCGACGGGGGCGAGCCGCGTCAGATCACGGACCACCAGCACCCCGCCCTCGGTGACCCCGACCTGTTCGTCGAGCCGGAGTTCATCGAGTACACCAGCTTCGACGGTCTCGAGGTTGCCGGACTGGTCTACAAGCCGAAGGGCGCCAGCGCCGGTGATCGCCTCCCGGGACTCTTTTTCTTTCGTGCCAACTCCAACGGGCAGCACCCGAAGCAGTGGCATCCGTACATCCAGTACTTCGTCAGCCGCGGCTACCTGGTCTTCGCGCCCAACTTCCGTGGCAGCACCGGACGGGGGAAGGCGTACCGGCAGGCGGTGCACACCCACGGCGGCGACCACGACCTGCGCGACGCCTTCATCGGCATGGATCTGCTCGCGGGCCAGGGCTGGGTGGACCCGCACCGGGTGGGCGCATTCGGGGGCTCGACCGGCGGCTTCTACACGACCACCGCTGTCACCAAGGATCCCGGCCGCTTCCGCGCGGGCATCGTCTGGTACGGCTCGACGGACCTGGTCACGCTGTCGACCTACGGCGGCATGGAGGGCTGGAACCGGTTCCTGATCGGCCGCACCCCGATGGAGAACCCGCGCAACTACTACGAGCGTTCCATCATCTACCACGCCGACGAAATCGATGTCCCACTCCTTTTCCTGTACGCGCAGGGGGACGGGGCGGCGCGCTTCCAGCAAATCGAGCAGTACGGCATCCAGGCCGAGATCCACGGCAACTGGTACGACTGGGTCGTGTACGGGGCGGAGCCCCACGGCTGGTATCACTGGGGCCCTTCGAGCGTCAGGCAGTCGCTCGAGATCATGAGCGCGATGTTCGACACCTTCATCCTGGGTGACGAACACGACGTTCACGCGGTGGCGGAGGAACAGCGCGAAGGCATCCGTATCCAGCGCAACCCGACCATCGAATTGTGGAACTCGCTGGTCAACGGTCGCCCTCCGGAAGGAGGCTGACGGTCCAATTGGCGGCATGCCGTGAATCCATCGGGCAGCCAACCCTCGTACATGATCCACGCACGGTTTCGCTTGATCCCACGGTGCCCCGGACCTATTGTGGGCGTTGCTCCGCAAACCGGGTGAACCAAGTTCTTCCGGGCTGAAAGACAGCTCTTTTCCTTCTGATCGCAGCAGAGGAGGCCAGATGGTGCATCCAAGGTCGGACCACACACACACCGGGGCCGGCAACGCCCGGCCGAGGAGGGCGGGCCTGACCGTCGCAGCGGTACTTCCGCTGGCTCTGGCGTTCGGCTTCGGCACGCCCGGCGCCGTAGAGGCCCAGGACAGCGGCCAGGTCATCGGTCAGGTGACCGACCAGGCAACCGGACGCCCCCTGGTCCAGGTGCAGGTGTACCTGGCGGGCACCGGCCTGGGCACCCTGACCCGGGGCGACGGCCGCTTCCTGATCCTGAACGTGCCCACGGGTAACTACACGCTTACCGCGGAGCGCATCGGCATGCGCACGGCCACGGCACAGATCTCGGTCGAGGCAGGCCAGTCGACCACGGCCGATCTCGCCCTCGAGGAGGAAGCCCTAGGGCTGGACGAGATCGTGGTGACCGGCACCGCCGGCCAGGCGCGCCGCCGCGAGGTCGGCTCGTCCATCGCGCAGGTGGACGTCGCGACCCTCCCCGACCCGGTCCCGACGGTCGACCAGCTGCTGTCGGCGCGCGCGCCCGGCGTGGTCGCGGTGCGCACCTCCGGCATGTCCGGCTCCGGCTCGCAGATCCGTCTGCGCGGCAACGTGAGCGTCGCCATGTCCAACCAGCCGCTCGTCTACGTGGACGGGGTGCGCATCCGCAGCGATGGCCTGGCGCTGAACCACGCGGTCGGCCAGCACGTCGCCTTCGGGCCCAAGGACGTCATGGGCCCCCTGAACGACATCAACCCGAGCGACATCGAGCGCATCGAGATCGTGAAAGGGCCGGCCGCGACCGCCCTCTACGGAACGGAGGCGGCGGGCGGGGTCATCCAGATCTTCACCAAGCGCGGGTCCGGGGGAGAAGCGCAGTGGTCCGCCCAGATCGACCAGGGCGTCAACTGGGTGCAGGAATTCGGCCCGCCCAACGCCCCCTACATGCGCCTCGATCCCTGGCTTCGCAATGGGCACCAGCAGCGCTATACCATGTCGGTCCGGGGAGGCAGCGAAATCGTCTCCTACTACGTCTCGGGGAGCCTCGACAACAACGAGGGCATCCTCCCCAACGACGCCGACCAGAAATACCTGGGGCGCATCAACCTCGGGTTCCAGCCCCGCAGCAACCTCGACATCCAGGTCAACACCTCGATCACGCGCCAGCACGTCGAGAACTCGCCGAGCGGCTCGAGCCCCTACAGCATCTCGCACAACGGCTACAAGAGGGCACCCCAGCGCCAGGCCCACGCCACCTACGTGCGCACATGGGAGGAGGCGGTCATCACCCGCCTCCTCGAGTACCAGATCAACACCGACGTGGACCGCGTCGTCGCCGGCATCACCACCACCTACACGCCGATGCCGCGCTTCACCAACCGTCTCACGCTGGGCCTCGACCGGCTCGCGAGCGACATGCGCAACATCCGGCCCTTCGGCTACGTCAACGACCCCAACGGTTCCGTTTCCGACCGCACCTGGACGGCCGAGCAGCTCACGGCCGACTACGTGGGCAGCTTCGACCTGCGGCTCACCGAGAGCTTCCGTACCAGCCTCTCGTGGGGCGGGCAGTCGATCGTTGCGCGCGACACCGATCTGGGCGCCAGCACCAACGCGCTCCCGGGACCCGGCGAGCACACGGTCACGAGCGGCGCGTCCTACCAGGCCCGGGAGGCCCGCTCGCGCGTCGTAAACGCGGGCATCTTCGGTCAGACGCTGCTCGACTTCAGCGACCGCTACTTCCTGACCCTGGCGCTGCGCATCGACGGCAACAGCGCCTTCGGCAGCGACTTCGGGCTGCAACCCTACCCGCGCGCCACCTTCTCGTGGGTGATGTCCGACGAAGGCTTCTGGCCGCAGGACATGGGCGAGATGAAGGTCCGCGTGGCCTGGGGGCACGCCGGCAGGGCTCCGGGCGCGTTCGACGCGGTCCGGACCTGGCAGGCCATCCCCTGGCTGGGTCAGACCTCCTTCAACCCGCTCAACATCGGAAACGAGAACCTCGGGCCCGAGCGCACCATCGAGCTCGAGGCGGGCTTCGACGGCGTCTTCTACGACGACCGCCTCAGGGTCGGGTTCACCTACTACAACCAGGAGACGCGCGACGCGCTCATCCCGGTGCAGCTGGTACCCAGCCTGGGCTTCACGGGCTCACAGCTGCGTAACGTGGGCGTGCTGTCCAACAAGGGCCTCGAGCTCAGCCTCGACGGCACCGTGGTGCAGAGCCGCGCGCTCAGCTGGGACATGGGGCTCACCGTCTACACCAACAAGAGCGAGGCCGTGGATCTCGGGGGCAACGCCGGATTCGGCGTCAGCGGCGGGGGATGGCTGGAGGAGGGCCAGCCGGTTCCGGCGGTCCGCTTTGACCGCCTCACGAACCCCGACCAGGTCGCGGAGCCGGTGGTTGAACGCAACCACATCTGGGGCCCGAACCAGCCGACGCTGACGGTCACGCCCAGCACTTCCGTGACGCTGGGTGGCGGCATCGTCGTGTCGGCGCGCGGCGAGTACATGGGCGGACACTACATCTACGACCGTCAGAGCACGACCTCGGCCCAGCGCGGTCAGGTCAGCCCGCTCTGCGACGAGGCCGTGCCCGCCCTGCAGGCCGGCCAGCGCAGCCAGCTGACAGCCTTCGACATCTTCACCTGCAGCGGTGAATTCAGCGCGCGCCTCGTCTATCCCAACGACTTCTTCCGCGTGCGCGACCTCACCGTGCTGACGCCCCTGCCCTTCAGCGTACCCGGAGCGAGCACCGCCACTCTTACGCTGTCCGTGCAGAACTTCTGGACGTGGAAGAACGCGGACTTCCTCGCCATGGACCCGGAGATGGCAGGCAACGAGGGGATGAGTTCCGGGATCACGCGCTCGATCTGGGAGCACCCGCCGCCGCCGGCGAGCTTCATCGCCTCCCTCAGGATGACCTTCTGATGCGGCCGGCGAACGGAGGGAAGATCATGAACGCGATTACGAGGGAGGCGTCAAACATGCATAAGATCCGACTTGCGGGCGTTTTGCGCCGCGTGGTTCAGGTCGCCGCCGTGGCTGTTCTCGGCCTGACCGGCTGCGATCTGGAAGTCACCAATCCGGGCCCCGTGCAGGACGAGTTCCTGAACGACACGCAGGCATTCCCGTCCGTCCTCCAGGGGGTGAGGCGCTCGGCCGCTCTGGCCTACACCCGGCTGGCCTACGACTCGGGCCTGACGAGCTTCGAGGGAACCCCGGGAGGGCTCGTCGACTCGGAGTTCTACAACGGGAAGCTCACCTCCGAGAACGTGGACGATCACTGGGATCGGGCACAGCAGGCGCGCTGGATGGCGGAGGACGGCGTGCGCCGGCTGAAGGAAGCCCTGGAGGGCGAGTTCAGCTCCAACGAAATCGCCGGAAGGCTCCTGGTTCTGTCTGGCTATACGAACCGCACGCTCGGCCACAACATGTGCGTCGCGGTGTTCGATGGAGGTCCCGAGCAGCCCTCCACCGACTTTCTGAGGCGCGCGGAGGAACACTTCACCGAGGCGATCAGCGTCGGCAACGCCTCCGGAGCCTCCGACATCGCGCTCGCCGCGCAGGCGGGGCGCGCGGACGTGCGCATGTGGCTCGGAGACTGGAGCGGCGCCCGCAGCGACGCATCGGGCATCCCCATGGACTTCGTGTACCAGCTCCACCACTACGATCTGGATGATTTCCCGGACCCCAACGAAGTCTATTTCCGCGGGGCGTCGGATCCCTGGCGGGAATACACGATCTGGGGCACCTTCGCCGAGGGTTACTACACGGAGACCGGGGATCCGCGCATGGCGTGGAACGAGATACCGGACGCTGTCACCATGGTGTACAACCTGCCCTTCTACGTTCAGCAGAAGTTCACGAGCAAGACATCGCCGCACACTCTTGCATCGGGACGGGAGATGCTCCTGATTCAGGCGGAGGAGATCCTGGTCAACAGCCCCGGCAACTTCCAGGGGGCGATGGACATCATAAACCAGGTGCGCACCAGCGTCGTGAGCGACCATACCGGCGAGGCCCTGCCCGCCGCGACCGCCGCCAATGTGAACGAGGCCTGGACCGCGCTCAAGCAGGAGCGGCGCGTGGAGTTGTGGTTCGACAACCGCCGCTTCGCCGACCTGCGCCGCTGGGACAACGAGGGTCGCCCCGGGTCGACGCCCATGGAGGACATGTCGGGCCGCAGCCGTTGCTTCCCGGTGGGCGTGACCGAGGTCGACACCAACTCCAACCCGCTCAACCGAGTGAGCTAGAAAGCCGAGGCGCGGGGGAGCCCGCCGGGAGGTCATTGGTGCAGACAGGTACGGTCGATGCCGCTCAGGACGTCATCTTCGACTGGAACCAGTTGCACAAGCGGGCTCCCCTCGCACCCGGTCGCTTCGATCTGGTTGACGAGACCCTGAGGGACGGTCTTCAGTCTCCTTCGGTCACCGACCCCACCATCGAGCAGAAGATCGAGCTCATCCACCTCATGGAGGACCTCGGCATCCGGATGGCGGATGTCGGGCTTCCCGGGGCGGGCAAGCGCGCGCAGGACGATGTCCGGGCGCTGGTCGAGGAAATCCGCGACAGCCGGATGATGCTCCGGCCCATGTGCGCCGCGCGCACCATGGTGCGCGACGTGGAGCCGATTGCCGACATCGCCCAGAAGACGGGCATGCCCATCGAAGTCTACGCCTTCATCGGCTCGAGCCCCATTCGTCTATACGTCGAGTCCTGGAGCGTCGACACGCTCCTGCGCCGCATCGACGAGACCGTGACCTTCGCGATGCGCGAAGGACTCGAGGTCTGCATCGTGACCGAGGACACCACGCGCTCGCGGCCGGACGTGCTGGATCCGCTCTTCCGACAGGCCGTGCGGATGGGCGTGCGCCGACTTTGCCTCTGTGACACCGTGGGACACGTGACCCCGGACGGCATGAAGAACCTGTTCGACTGGACCCACTCGCTGATTCGCGGCATGGGCGAGCCGGTCGAACTCGACTGGCACGGCCACAACGACCGCGGCCTAGGCGTCACCAACGCCATCCTGGCGATCGAGTACGGCGCCACCCGCGCGCACGGGACCGGGCTGGGCGTTGGGGAGCGGGTGGGGAACGCATCCATCGACCAGATGCTCCTCAACCTCAAGCTGCTGGGCGAGTGGGAACACGATCTGTCGAAGCTCGGCCGCTACTGCCAGGCGGTGTCACGCTATTGCCGAGTGGACATCCACCCCAGCTACCCCATGGCCGGGCGCGACGCCTTCCGCACCGGCACAGGGGTGCACGCCGCAGCGATCATCAAGGCGCTCAAGCGAGGTGACCGGAAGCTGGCCGACCGGGTGTATTCGGGCGTGCCCGCCAACTGGTTCGGTCGCGGGCAGGAGATCGAGATCGGCCACATGAGCGGGCTGTCCAACGTCAGCTACTGGCTCGCCTCGCGTCGCATTCCCGCCGACGACGAACTGCGCTCGGCGATTCTGACCCGTGCGAAATCGTCCAATCGCGTCCTCACCGACGAGGAGATCATGGAGATCGTCCGGGCCCATCGGGGAGACCCGGTGGAGGAAGCGATCGCGGAACGCTGAGAGGGAGATTCCGTCCCGCCCCTACCCACCCAGTCGGAGCGACCACCCCGTCATGAATTCCGTGATCGGCCCCCCGGTGGTTCCCGCCGGGTCTCCCTCGATCGACAGGAGCAACCCCAGGCCGAGCGCGGCGCCGACGCCCACTGCAGCCCAGGTGCGGGTCTGGTTCAACTCCCTGCGGGAGATGGCCTCGATGTCGGATATCGCGAAGGAAACCGGATCCGTCGCCGCCGATCCCAGTTCCGGCAGCAGGTTCAGCCGTCCACCTTCCAGGTCGACCACGGTGCCTTCAACCTGCGTTCTCCTTTCCAGTTGCGCGGGAAGCCGGTCGACGGCCTGCTCGAACACGCGCAGCCGCACCGCTTCCCCCGGCGCGACGCTCTCCACCCCTGCCTGCGTATAGCTGTAGCAGCCGGTCACGCACGGAAGCGCGAGCACGAGGAACACCCGGAGTCGGCGACGCAGGCTCCGGCATCGGAAGGGTCGGACCAGGTTCCCTTGCTTCATGGGCAAACACCTGAGGTGGGCTGCGGGACGAAACGGGAGACAGCGCGCCTCCCAAGGTAATAGCGTGGTTGCCGGAAGTAACGTTGGCCATCGAAGGGTGCACTCAGGCAGACAACGCTTCATTGGCAATGACTGTCCAAGGGGGTGTGCGACACCGTCCCGGTCTCGCCGGCCGGCCCGACGCGGCCGGTCCTCCGACACCACGCCCACGAGGAGTTGATCCCAGCATGTCCCGACTCATTGCCCTCGCCCTCGCTCTCACGCTCGCCTCCGTTCCCGCCAGCCGGGCGGCGGCCCAGACTGCCTCCGACTTCTCCGCCGTCCTCGGCGCATGGGAGATGACCCTTGAGACACCGCGCGGCAGCATGACCCAGACGCTGACCTTCGTGGCCGACGGCGACGAGTTGACCGGCTCGGCGATGGCCCCCAACGGCACCATACAGCTTCAGGACGTTTCCTTCGAGGATGGCCGGATCAGCTTCCAGGTCACGCGCAGCTTCCGGAATCGAGAGATCACCCAGAGCTACAGCGCCACCATCGAAGGTGACCGGATGACGGGCACCGTCTCGGGCGCGCGCGGCGGAGATCGCGAGTTCACCGCGGTGCGTTCCACCACCTGATCGCACCCGGACGCGCGCGACCGCCCGTTTCGCGTTAGCATCTCTTCCACTACATCGCTCCGTTACTGTCGCCTGGCTGGCGGTAAGGGGCGAGCGCAACCGGGATGCAAACGCGGGAGGAGAACCATGGCCGGGCTGTCGCGACGCGCGTTCATGGGGGCAGGCGCCGCCGGCGTGGCCGGAGCCTGGTTGGCGGGATGCGAGCAGAGCACGCCGCAGGCCGATGACGGCGCACCCCGGGGCCTACCAGACGACGCCCCGCTGACCCGACCGGACGGGGTCCACGACCCCGCATGGGCCCATGTACGGGCGGCCTTCGACCTCGAAGCCGGCACCGCCTACATGAACAACGCCGGCCTGGGCATGCCCCCCGGCAGCGTCGCGCGCGCCGTCGCCGAAGGGTACCAGGCGGTCTCCCGCGAACCCCGGCGGGCCACCGGCGCACTCCGCGAACTCGTCGACGGTCGGGTTCGCCCCGGGCTTGCGGCCTTTCTGGGGGCCGACGAGCACGAACTCTCTCTGACCCGCAACGCCACCGAGGCGCTCCACCTCAGCGCCGCCGGCTTCGACCTGCGCCCGGGCGACGAAGTCGTCTTCACCACCCAGGAGCACCCGGCCGGCCGACGGCCCTGGCAGCTGCGCGCTGCACGCGACGGCATCGTGACCCGGGAGGTGTTCGTCCCCAGCCCGCTACTCCGGGCGGACGACGTGATCGAGGCCTTCGAGGCCGCGCTCACCCCCCGCACCCGGGTGGTCGCCTTCTGCCACGTCACCCGCGGCGGCCACCTCTATCCGGTCCGCAGGCTGGCGGCCCTCGCGCGCGAACGGGACATCCTCACCCATGTGGACGGCGCGCAGGCGGTGGGCATGTTTCCGATCGACCTCCACGACCTGGGGTGCGACACCTACTCGGCCAGCCTGCACAAGTGGTTCCTGGGCCCCATGGGCACCGGTTTTCTGTACGTGCGCGCGCGCGCGCGCGCGCGAATCCGCTCCGCCTTCGCCTACGACGCCACGCCCGACAACCCCGCGTTCGAGCCCCCCGGCACCAACGACCTTCCGGTCCGCGCCGGTCTGGCCGCCTCCCTGGCGTTCATGGAGCAGGTGGGCATCGACCGCATCGCGGCCCGCACCCGCTTCCTCTCCGATTACCTGAAGGAGCGGCTCGCCGAGATGCCGGGAGCCCGCCTCGTCAGCGGTTCGACCCCTGAAACCAGCGGCCCCGCGTCGACCATCTTCGAGCTGGAGGGCGTCGACGCCGTCGCCTCGGTGCCGGTCATCGCCGAACGCGCCTCCATCCACATCGACGAACATCGCCGCGATGGCCACGAGGCCATCCGCGTTTCCACGCACGTGTACAACACCACGGCGGAGATCGACCGCCTCGTCGCAGCGCTCGCGGGCCTGCGGCCGGCGTAGGCCGGGACCGGCCATCCTGCTCAGGACGCCTCCGCCCCGGCCGTGATCTCCACCACCGGCCTCGCCAAGTCATTCGGCGATCGAACGCTCTTCCGCGATGTCTCCCTTCGCCTTCAGCCCGGCGAGCGTTACGGGCTGGTCGGCGCCAACGGCTCGGGGAAGACCACCCTTCTCAACATCCTCAGCGGGGATGTGGAACCATCCGAAGGCTCGGTCTCCATCCCGCGCGGACTCCGCCTCGGGGTGCTTCGTCAGGACCAGTTCGCGTACGAGGAAGAGGAAATCCTTCGCGTGGCCATGCGCGGCAATCCGGTGCTCTGGGAAGCGCTGGCGGCCCGTGAGGCGCTGCTCGCGCACGTGCAGGCGGGCGGGGAATTCGACGCGGACCGCTTCTCGCGCTTCGAGGAGATTGTCGAGCGCCACGACGGCTACACCGCGGAAGCCAGAGCCGCCGCCATCCTCGAAGGACTGGGCCTTCCCGCCCCCTGCCACTGCGATGCGCTTTCGACCCTTTCCGGCGGATTCAGGCTGCGCGTGCTCCTCGCCCAGGTTCTCGCCGGCGCTCCCGATGCGCTCCTGCTCGACGAGCCCACCAACCACCTCGACATTCTCTCCATCCGCTGGCTCGAGAAGTTCATGCGCGACTTCAAGGGTCCGCTGGTGGTGATCTCCCACGACCACCGCTTTCTCGACAACGTCGTCACCCACATCCTCGACGTCGACTACGAAACCGTCCTCGCCTATCCCGGAAACTACAGCGCCTTCCAGAAGAGCAAGCGCGCCGAACACGAACGCCGCGAGAAGGAGATCGTCCGCCGCGACAGGGAGATCGCGCACCACCAGAAGTTCGTGGACCGATTCCGCGCCAAGGCCAGCAAGGCACGCCAGGCGCAGAGCAAGCTGAGGCTCATCGAGAAGAAGGCGGCAGCGCTCGAGACCCTCCCCGGCAGCTCGCGCCGCTATCCCGCGTTCCGCTTCGAGCCCGTCCGCGCCAGCGGACGCGAGGTGTTCTCAGCCAAGGGCGTACGCAAGTCTTTCGGCGACAACCAGGTGCTCCACGGCGTCGACTTCGGCGTCCGCCGCGGCGATCGGCTGGCCATTCTCGGCCCCAACGGCATCGGCAAATCCACCCTGCTCAAGATCGCGCTCGGCGAGATGCCCGCCGACGCCGGATCCGTCCGCTGGGGATACGAAACGCACGTCGGCTACTTCGCCCAGGACCACGAGGAGCAGTTCGACGAACCGGGGCGCACCGCCCAGGACTGGATCTGGGACGCCTGCCCGGGCCGGGACATCGGCTACGTGCGCGGGCAACTGGGCCTGGTGCTCTTCAGCGGAGACGACGCCGCAAAGCCCCTTTCGGCGCTCTCGGGCGGAGAAGCCGCGCGACTGGTGTTCTGCCGCCTGGCCATCCAGCAGCCCAACGTCCTCGTCCTCGACGAACCCACCAACCACCTCGACCTGGAGTCCATCGAGGCGCTGGTGGAAGCGCTCAAGCGATTCCCCGGCACGCTCATCTTTGTCTCCCACGACCGCTGGTTCGTCAGCCGGCTCGCCACCCGCATCCTCGAGATTACGCCGGGAGGGGTGCGCGACTATCCCGGCACCTACGACGAGTATGTCCACGCCAGCGGGGACGATCACCTGGATGTCGAGACGGTGGTGCTGAAGGCGCGGCGGGAGAAGCGAAAGGACCGGGAAGCGGCCGCACCGCGTCGCTGGAGGCAGCCCTCGAAAAAAACCCGCGCGCCCGACCCCGTCACCGAAGCACGGCGCGACCGCACGCTCGCCCGGCTCGAGGCCATGGAGTCCCGGCTTGCCGAAATCGACGCGACCTTTGCCGACACGGGCTTCTACCAGACCTCCGATCCGGCGCAAGTCCGGGAACTCCAGACCGAGCGCGAGCGGCTCGCGTCGCAGGTTGAGCGCCTCACCGGGGAGTGGATGGCCCTGGAAGAGGAAATGGAAGCGCGGTGATGGCGAAGCCCGGGGTTTCGCTGTAGAATCAAGGCTGCGGGGTTGTCTCCGCCCGGCTTGAGGTGTGTCCCGCGGGGACGGGCCCGCCGGCGGAGGATCTTCGAGCATATCGCACTCGCCGAAGACGGGCGGGTCAGGCAGAGAAGCGGGGACGACGGCATGAGAGCATTCGCATCGATCACGTTCGTAGCGGGCATCTGGATCGCGGCTGCCGGCACGGGCGATTCCGGTCGCACCACTTCGACCTTCCATCCCGGCGATACCGATGATGGGATCGCGCGAATCCTCGCGGACCACGGCTCAGCAACCGCCGGTGAGGCACTATCTCCGGTCCCGACCCGGAACGCGCCCGGTGCCGCTCACCCACCGGCCGCCAACCTCACCAACGTCGTTCAACGCTATTGCCAGGTCTGCCACAACGACGCGCTCCTCACCGGCAACCTGTCCCTGGCCGGCTTCGACATCGACAACCTGGCCGCGCGCGCCGAGACCGTGGAGAAGATGATCCTCAAGCTGCGCGCGGGGATGATGCCCCCACCGGGGATGCCCCGCCCCGCCGGCGACACGCTCGAGGTACTGGTCACCACGCTCGAGGATCGCATGGACGCCGCGTTCGCGGCCAACCCCAATCCCGGCGCCCGTTCCTTCCAGCGCCTGAACCGCGCCGAATACGAACGCTCGGTCAAGGACCTGCTCGATCTCGACATCGACGCCGGCGAATACCTCCCGCTCGACACCAAGAGCGCGAACTTCGACAACATCGCCGACGCCCAGATGCTCTCGCCCACCCTGCTCGAAGCCTACCTGAACGGAGCCAGCGACATCGCGCGGCTGGCCCTGGGCGACGCGGCCGCCACCGCGAGCGAAACCCAGTACCAGGTCTCCCGCTGGGCTTCGCAGACCGAGCGGGTCGAGGGCGCCCCTTACGGAACGCGCGGCGGCCTCAGCGTCGAGCACAACTTCCCGGCCGACGGCGAATACGTCTTCCGGGTCTCCTTCCACCACGAAACCACAGGCACGCTGGTCGGCAACGGGCGCAACGCGCTCCACACCGACGAGTCCCCCGAGCAGCTCGAGGTCTCCATCGACGGCGAGCGGGTGGCGGTCCTCGAACTTGACCGCTGGATGCACGTCTCCGATCCGAACGGCGTCGAGATGCGCACCGAACCGGTTTTCGTGCGCTCCGGCAACCACCGGGTGACCGCCGCCTTCCTCAAGCACGCGGAAGGCCCGGTTCAGGACCTGATCTCCCCGCACGACTGGTCGCTCGCGAGCACCGCCATCGCCGGCACCTACGGCCTGCTGGCGCTGCCCCACCTGCGCGACCTGGTCGTCGGCGGCCCCTTCAACCCCACCGGGGTTTCGGAGACCGCCAGCCGCCGGGCCATCTTCACCTGCCGGCCCACAGCCCCCTCGGAGGAAACCGCCTGCGCGACCGAGATCATCTCCCGGCTGGGACGGAAGGCGTTCCGGCGCCCGCTGGTCGACGAGGACATGACCGCGCTGATGGCGTTCTTCCGCACTGGCGCCGAGGAGGGCGGTTTCGAAGCGGGCATCGGCACCGCGCTCGAAGCCATCCTGGCGAGCCCGCACTTCGTCTTCCGGTTCGAAGAGCCGCCTTCGAGCACGCGTGCCGACGGAGGCTACCGGATCGGCGACATTGACCTGGCCGCGCGCCTGTCCTTCTTCCTGTGGGGCACCTCGCCCGACGAGGAGCTGATGCAGGAGGCGGTGGAAGGCCGGCTGTCGGATCCGGCGGTGCTCGACGCCCAGGTGACGCGCATGCTGGCCGATCCGCGCGCCGAGGCGCTGGGCACGCGCTTCGCGGCTCAGTGGCTGCGCCTGCAGGACCTGGAGAAGATCAATCCCAACGTTCGCCTGCAGCCCGATTTCTACCAGCAGCTGCGCGAGTCGATGTACCGGGAGACCGAGCTTTTCTTCTACAACCTGGTTCGGGAGGACCGCAGCGTCTTCGACCTGTACAACGCCGACTACACCTTCGTGGACGAGCGGCTGGCGCGGCACTACGGCATCCCGGATGTGGCCGGCGACCATTTCCGCCGGGTCGAATACCCGGACGAGAACCGGCGTGGGCTGTTCGGCCACGGCAGCATCCTGACCCTCACCTCGCACGCCGGGCGCACCTCGCCGGTGCTGCGCGGCAAGTGGGTCATGGAGGTGCTGCTCGGCACTCCGCCGCCACCTCCGCCGCCGGGCGTGCCCGACCTGGAGGAAACCGAGGAATCGGAGGGCGGCCGCATGCTCACCACGCGCGAACGCATGGCGATGCACGCCGCCAACCCGGTGTGCAACGCATGCCACCAGTTCATGGATCCGATCGGTCTCGCCCTCGACAACTTCGGGGTCTCGGGCAAGTGGCGAATTCGCGAGAACGGCATGCCCCTGGACACCCGGGGGACGTTCTACGACACGACCCCCGTCTCGACCCCGGGCGAGCTGCAGCAGGCGCTGCTGAAGCGTCCGGAACCGCTGATCCGCACCTTCACCGCCAACCTCATGGCCTACGCGCTGGGACGGCGGGTGGAGTACTACGATCAGCCGCGCGTCCGGGCCATCGTGCGTGAAGCCGAGCAACAGGACTACCGCATTTCGGCGTTCATCCGCGGCGTCATCGAAAGCGATGCCTTCCAGATGAGCGGACCCGAGCCCGCGGTCGCGGAGAGCCAGGGAGAGTCCCGCTAGCGAGAACCAGATGACGCTCGCGTGATCGCGAGCCACGCAGCCGGCCCCGGAGGGCCGCGCGATACGACAGCCGACCGACAGTCATACCACGAGTGGAGATCTCGATGCACTTCATTACCGGAAAGCACATCCCCCGGCGGACCTTCCTGCGCGGTGTGGGCGCCACCGTGGCACTGCCCATGCTCGACGCCATGGTTCCGGCGGGCCGGACCTGGTCGAGGGCGGCCCGAAACGACGATCCCACCCGGCTCATCGCCATCGAGATCGTCCATGGATCGGCGGGCGCCAACGAGTGGGGCGCCACCCAGAACCTCTGGTCTCCCGCCGCCACGGGGAGCGACTTCGACCTGGGCCCCAGTTCGCTCGCCCCCCTGGAGCGCTACCGCGACTACCTCACCATCTTCAGCAACACCGACGTTGCGAACGCCGAGGCCTACCAGCCCAAGGAGATCGGCGGCGACCACTTCCGGTCGAGCGCCGTCTTCCTCACGCAGGCCCACCCCAAGCAGACCGAGGCCTCCGACGTCTACGTCGGCACCTCGCTCGACCAGCTGCACGCCCAGCGCTTCGGGCAGGACACGCCGATCCCGTCCATGCAGCTCTGCATCGAGAACGTGGATCAGGCCGGCGGGTGCGCATACGGCTACGCCTGCGTCTACACCGACACCATCAGCTGGGCCTCCCCGACCGAGCCGCTGCCGATGATCCGCGATCCGCGCATCGCCTTCGACCAGCTCTTCGGTGCGGGCGGGACCGCGGAGGAGCGCGCCGCCCGGCGCCGCACCAGCCGCAGCATCCTCGACTGGATCGCCCGCGACGTGGCCCGGCTGAAGCAGGAGCTCCGGCCGTCGGACCGGCAGCGCATCGACCAGTACCTGGAGAACGTGCGCGAGATCGAGCGCCGCATCGAACGCATCGAGGCGCGCAACACCAGCGGAGAGGCGAGGGAGCTCCCCGAAGCGCCGGCCGGGGTTCCGGACTCGTTCACCGAGCACGTCGAGACGATGTTCGACCTGCAGGCACTGGCGTTCGCCTCCGACATGACGCGCGTCTTCTCCTTCAAGCTGGGCAGAGACGCCTCCTCGCGGGTCTATCCGGAGAGCGGCACCGACAAGCCCTTCCACCCGGCGTCGCACCACGGCGGAAACCCGCAGGGCGTGCTCGACTTCGCCACCATCAACAAGTACCACGTGAGCATGCTGCCCTACCTGATGGACCGCCTGCGCGAGAACATGGAGGGCGACACCCATCTGCTCGACAAGACGATGATCGTCTACGGCTCGCCGATGGCGGACGGGAACCTGCACAACCACCGCAGGTGCCCGCTGATCACCCTGGGCGGCGCCAACGGCAAGCTCCAGGGCAACCTGCATCTCAAGGCTCCCGACGGGACGCCGATGGCCAACGTCATGCTGAGCCTGCTGCACGCGCTCGGTCACGAGGACAGGACCAGCTTCGGGGACAGCACCAGCGCATTCCCGCTGGGGATGCCCGGTGCCGCCGCCGCGCACAGCGGGACCTGAGCCGACGTCCGGCGCGACCCACGAGACCCGAGAGCGACGCCACTGCGACACGCGATGCCTGACGGCGAGCGCATTCCGATGGAGAGGAAGGCGATGAAACAGCTTCCGCGCACGATTGCCACGCTGCTTCTGACGATGGTGGTCCTGGCCGCCGCGCCTGCACCGGACTCCCCGGTCGCCGACGCCGCCATGCGCGGCGACCTGGATGCGGTGCGCTCGCTCATCAACCAGGGTGCCGACGTCAACGGTGCCCAGGGCGATGGCATGACCGCGCTGCACTGGGCGGCCGAGAACGGCAGCGCCGCCACCGCCGAACTGCTGCTCAGCGCCGGCGCGAATCTGTCGGCGGTCACCCGGCTGGGTGGGTACACGCCCCTGCACCTGGCCGCCAAGGCCGGAAGCGCGGAAGTGGTGCGCGCGTTCCTCGCGGCGGGAGCGGACCCGCGCGCGGCCACAACCACCGGAGGCGCCACCGCGCTGCACTTCGCCGCCGCCGCCGGCAGCGGTGACGCCGTCACGGAACTGATCGAGCACGGCGCCGACCCGAACGCGGTGGAATCCGCGTGGGGCCAGACGCCCCTCATGTTCGCGGCGGCGGCCGACCGAGCCGGGGCCATCCACGCCCTCATGGACGGCGGGGCGGATCCTTCCGTCACCGCCCGCGTCATCGACATCGCGGCGCGGGACGATGAAGACCGGGAGGCGCAACAGCGCCGCGACGAGCGGGTGGAGGCGCTCCAGCAGCTGCAGGGCGGGGGCGGGGGCGGGCGCCCGGCCCAGGCCCAGCCCGATCCCACGGTCAGCACCCTCCTGAACCCGGACGAGCCCCCGCCGTCGCTGGCGCGCGACCGTGATCGGACGGTACCCCAGCCGCTCTCCCACGCAGACCTGGTCGGACACTACGGCGGGCTGACCGCGCTGCTGATGGCCGCGCGCGACGGCCGGCGCGCCGCCGCCGAGGCCCTTCTCGACCGCGGTGCCGACATCGACCGGGTGAGCGCCGGAGACCGTACCAGCCCGCTCCTCATGGCCACCCTGAACGGGCATTTCGACCTTGCCAGGGTCCTTTTGGACCGCGGCGCAGATTTCACCCTGGCCAGCGACGCGGGGGCGACCCCCCTGTACGCGGTACTCAACACCCAGTGGATCCCCAAGTCCCGCCATCCGCAGCCGACCGACTACACCCAGCAGGAGACCACCTACCTGGAGTTGCTGGAGGCCTTTCTCGAGGCTGGCGCGGACCCCAACGTGCGCCTCCACAAGACCCTGTGGTACACGGAGTTCGGACGCAGTTTCCTGAGCGTCGACCGCATGGGCGCGACGCCCTTCTGGCGCGCGGCGTTCGCGCTGGACGTCACGGCGATGAAGCTGCTGGTCGCGCACGGGGCCGATCCCCACATCCCCACGGTGAACGCCCCGCGACGCTTCCGCCGCGGGGGCCGGGCCGACATGTCCGGACTGCCCCCGGTCCCGATCGGCGGCCCGGGTTCCTGGCCCATCCACGCAGCGTCGGGCATCACCTACGGCGAAGGCTTCGCCGCCAATGTCCACCGCCACGTACCCGAGGCGTGGGTTCCCGCAGTACGCTATCTGGTTGAGGAACTGGGCGCCGACGTAAACGCCCGCGACCGCAACGGCTACACCGCCGTGCACCACGCTGCCGCCCGGGGAGACAACGAGCTGATCCTCTACCTGGTCAGCCAGGGCGCCGACGTCACCGCCGTGAGCCGGAGCGGCCAGACCACGGCCGACATGGCCAACGGTCCGGTACAGCGCATCCTGCCCTTCCCCGAGACGGTCGAACTACTTGAGTCGCTCGGATCCCACAACAACAACAACTGCGTAGCCTGCTGACCCGGGAACCTCGCCCAGGGGTTCTCCCGCGGATGGCAGGAGGGAGGAAACGAATGACTGCAACCACGTATGTCCTGCGCCCGTGCCTCAAGCTCGCGGCCATGTCGGTGCTTCTCCTCGCGCCGGGTGGGTGCTTTTCCTACACGACGGTGCCGCTGGAGACGGTGGCTCCCGACCAGCAGGCCCGCCTGGTCCTCGATCAGGAGGCCTTCGGCCGCGTGATGAACCAGGCCGCCATGGAAGGGTTCCCGGTCCAGATGATGAACCTGTCGGGCAACCGCATCAGCGGCCGCGTGGCGGGCGTTTCATCCGACGCGCTCACCATCCAGTTGCGCGGCGCCGGCGCGTCGGTGTTGAGCACCCAAGTGGCGACCGCCGCGATCCAGGAGGCAGCGATCCGGCAGTTCGACCGCACCAACACCATCATCACCGTCGGCGGGAGCGTGGCCGCTTTTTCACTCCTGATCCAGGGCGGGGTGTTTCCGGGCGGCACGCAGGGCACCGGTGACGTGGATCCGGAGAACATGATCGGCTTGCGCCTTTTTTCCATCTCCGTGCCCTGACGGCGAACCGCGGTCCGGCCACGAGACGTCGTTTCCCGCCCGGCCGCGCCGCACCACGAAACTGTCACCTCTTGCGCGTCACGCGAGAGGGCTTCATTCTGATCGGGTTGCACCCGGAAACCGGGCAGGGCTGTCTGTGCTTTACAAGCGCGGGCTCATGTGCTGGCCGGTCCCGGAGGGGGGTTGAGGGGATTGCAAACCGGTGGCGGGAACGCCACCCCAGAGGAAGGAGAGTCTTATGAGAGTCATCCGGCTACTAACCCTTACTCTGCTGCTCGGGGCCACGTCGTGGTCGTTCGCGGAGGCTCAGGTGCCCGCGAACAGCGATGTTGGCGCCCAAGCGGTGGACAGGGCCGCCAGGTCCCTTGGCGACGCCCTGGGAATCCGCGTGACGGAAGCCACTCCGATCGTGGGTTCGCTGACCGGACTGGTGACCGACGCCGGCTCCGGTCGTCCGCTGTCCGCGGCCCAGGTGTTCATCGACGGCACCGGCCTCGGCGGCCTCACCAACGCCTCCGGACGGTATCTCATCATCAACGTCCCGGCCGGCACCCACACGCTGCGTGTCGAACTCATCGGCTACACCGCCGCGTCGCAGGAAGTGACCGTCGCCGACGATCAGGCGACGACCGCCGACTTCGGACTGAATGAAGAAGTCATCGACTTCGACGAGATCGTCGTCACCGGGACGGCGGGCCAGGCCCGCCGCCGCGAGGTCGGCAACGCGATCGAGCAGATCAACATCGCCGAGGTCGCGGAGCCGGTGAACGATGTCGGAGCCCTGCTCCAGGCCCGCGTCCCGGGCGCCCGCATTCAGTTTGGTTCGGGCAACTCCGGCTCCGGGGTCGACATCCGCCTGCGCGGGAACGTGAGCACCGCGCTCAGCAACCAGCCGATCATCTACATCGACGGCATGCGCGCCAAGAGCGAGCCTACCTCCAGCGAGAACGGAGCGGAGGACCCTTACAGCCCCCTCGCCGACATCAACCCGGACGACATCGACCGCATCGAGGTCATTAAGGGTCCCGCGGCGACCACGTTGTACGGTACCGAGGCGGCCGCCGGCGTCATCCAGATCTTCACCAAGCAGGGCGGCCAGGGCGCTCCGCAGTGGACCGCGGAAGTGCAGCAGGGATACTCCTACTTCCGTCCTTTCGGCACTAACGAAGTGCCCCACATGTTCCTCCATCCGGTCTTCCGGAACGGCCACCGCCAGCGCTATTCCATGCAGGTCCGGGGCGGCACCGGCGACGTCGGATACTTCGTGTCGGCCGCCTGGAACGACAATCTCGGAGCGGTGGAGACGGACAGCGAACAGAAGCTGAACCTCCGCGCGAACACGACGTTCCGTCCCCATGAGGACGTACTGGTTCAGTTCAACAACACGTTGACGCGCACGGACTTGACGCAGGCGCAGATGGGGAACTCGGTTACCTCCATCATGATGACTGCCATCCGGGGGCCCAGGAGCTACATGCCCGGCTTCTCGAATACCGGGCGCGACTATGAGACGCTCAGCCTCCTGTTGAGCGAGGACTACAGGAACCAGATCACGCGCGCGGTCAGCGGCCTTACGGTCAACTACACGCCGGGCGCCGATTTCACCCACCGTCTCACGCTCGGCTACGACTACTCCCAGGACGACCATTTCAACGATCAGCAGCACTGCTGGCTCTGTCCCATCGGTCGCTACGGCGATTTCTCCGATTACATCCAGGGCGGCGAGCAGCGCCGCGGCATGTCCCAGAACACCGTGGTCAGCTTCGACTACATCGGGACGTGGGGCTTCGACCTGGCCAGCAACATCCGCAGCACCCTGTCGTTCGGCGCACAGGGCGTCGAGAACGAGATCGAGAACTCCGAGTACGTGGTTCGCCACTACCCGGGCCCCGGCGATTTCACCCTGCAGACCGGTGCAACGAGGCAGGACGTCGACCACAACCGCCTCCGCGTGATCACGGGCGGCTTCTTCATGCAGGACCAGATCGGCATCTCCGACAAGTACTTCCTGACGGTCGGCGCTCGCGTTGATGGCAACAGCGCCTTCGGTGAGCAAGTCGGTTTCGCGCTCCTCGGCGATGATTTCCGCTTCGACGTCTACCCGAAGATCAGCGGCTCCTACGTAATCTCCGATGAGGAGTTCTGGCCCGAAGCGTTCGGCCAGGTGAAGCTCCGCGGCGCCTATGGCCTCGCGGGCCGGGCGCCCGGCGCCTTCGACAAGGTGCGAACGTGGAGTCCCGTCGGGATGGGACCGGGCGGCCAGGCTTACTTCCCTTCCAACCGCGGCAACGACGCGCTTGGCCCCGAGAGGACCATCGAGTACGAGTTCGGGATGGACGGCGCGTGGTTGAACGGACGCTTCAACGCCGAAGTCACGTACTATCACCAGACCACCACCGACGCTCTCTTCCGCGTGGCGAGCCCTCAGAGCGAAGGTGGCTGGGGCTCCCAGCTCCAGAACGTCGGTGAGTTCGAGAACAAGGGAATCGAAATCCAGACCAACACGACCCTTCTCGACACCCGTTCCCTGCGTTGGGACCTCGGATTGGGACTCGCCACCAACCACAGCAAGGTGTTGGAACTCGGCGATGCGGCGCTGTTCTACGTCGGCGAGTATGGCTGGGTCATCGAGGATGAGCCCGTGCCGGTGATCTACGGCCAGCGCGTCACGAACCACAACGAGTTGGCGGATCCGATTTATTCAGACGGCCGCACCGTTTACGGTCCCGCGAATCCACCCTACATGTTCACGGGGAGCATGTCCTTCGACCTTCCGGGCGGGTTGAATCTCTCCGCCCGCGGCGAGTACCTGCGAGGAGGATGGATCTCCAACTACTTCGAGACCGGCGCGACCTGGCGCACCATCTCTCACCCGAAGTGCTACGATGCGTACCGCAAGGTGGATCCCAGCTGGACGAACGGCGGCGAGTATGGAGAGGCTCCGCCCCCCCAGGCGCCCGCAACCCGTCCCGCCGACATGTACGCCTGGGAAGTGGCACAGTGCTTCGGTCTGGCCACCAACGAGCACGGCATTTCGGAGTCGGACTTCGCCGAACTGCGTGACGTCACACTTTCGATTCCGATCTCGAACCTCCTCCCGTCGCTCACCTCCTGGGCCAGCCGCGCCGACCTGGTCGTCTCTGGACGCAACGTTGCCTTCTGGACCCACAAGAACTTGGTGACGGGGCATCCCGAACAGAACGAGAACTCGATCGGCACAACGGAGTCGGGCGAGTTCCGGCACGATCTGGTGAAGGGTATTGATGAGACGCTTCCACCGGTCTCCTACTTCACGGTTTCCCTGCGCGCGATCTTCTAGAACGTTCAGCGGCGCCCGGGCTCCACGCTTCGGCGGTTGCGAGCCCGGACCGCCGCGGGAACGCGGATGCGCAAGGAAAGGAAGCAAGATTCCGGAATCAAGGAGGAGTATACGACGATGAATGCGAAACTATTCATGAAGAGAATCATGGCGACCGGCACGCTCGCCGGTGTCCTTTCTCTCGCCGCGTGCGACCTGGCGGTCTCGAACCCGGGTCCGGTGCAGGACGCCACGCTCAACCTCGAAGGCGCGTACCAGGGGATCGTGAACGGTGCGGTGCGGAGTGTCCAGGAGGGATTCGACCAGTATGCGCTCCTGGGTGGATCCATCGTGCACGATCTCATGCCGAGCGGGCACACAGGAGCGGCGGGCGTGCAGGTAGTCGAGGAAATCGCCGTCCTTACCGCCGAGAACAATGGAGCCGGCGGTGACTGGGGATCCCTCCACCGAGGTCGATGGATCGCCGAGGAGGCGATTCGCCGATTCACGGATCCCGAGGCCGAAACCCCTGGATCACCAAGCCTGATCGCTCAGGCGCACTTCTGGGCCGGTGCTGCCACAAGATACCTGGGCGAGAACGCCTGCACGTTCGTTGTTGATGGTGGCGCGCCGGAGCCCAAGCTGGCGCATTTCGACTACGCGATCAATCACCTCGATCAAGCGATCTCGATCGGCAGCTCCGCCGGCGAGAGCACACTCGTGACTGCGGGCATCGGCATGCGGGCAGCGGCGAAGCTGTTCAAGGGCGACTATAGCGGCGCCGCCGCCGATGCGAACCAGGTTCCGTTTGACTTCGTCTTCCGGACGAACTATACGGGGTTCGGCGGCGAGTACTACGTACTGTACGGTCACGTCCTGTCCGAGGGCTTCCAGTCCCTCTCGTACTGGGGCACTCCGGCGGGCGAGCACTTCCTTTTGACGGGTGACTCGCGCGTGGCCTGGGGTTACGACAACGGGTCCCGGGAGGTCCGGGAGGGTTTGAGCGTCTCCGACCGTGCCCAGAATCACCCGGCTCGCCCCACCTGGACGGCTCTGGTCCCCATGTTCTATCCCCTCAAGGGGATCGCGCCGCGTGACCCGAATCGGGAGTTTCTCTTCTTCGAGCCCGACCGCGCCCAGCAGCGCGAGAATTTGCAGCTCGATATGGTGGACGGTCGCGAAATGGAGCTGATCAAGGCCGAAGTCGAGCTGCGCAACGGCAACTGGCAGGCCGCCATGGCGCTCATCAACAACGTGCGCACGACCACGCCGGTCTATCCGATCGACATGACCGATCCGAACAAGTTCGACCTGAAGCTACATCCGGCGGAGCAGACGGACTGGGACGCCAACCCCGATATGGCCGCCTACTTCAATCAATTCGGATACGAGTTGAAGGACTTCACCGAAGGCGCGATGATGGAGCCGATGGGCAACATGATGCTCGGTGACCGGATGATGGAGCCGGTCCACGCCATGAGCGCCGAAGAGGCGTGGTCCGCACTCAAGTTCGAACGGCTCATCGAGCTGACGCTGGAAGGCCGCCGTTTCGGCGACCGTTGGCGCTGGCGGAGGAACTCCGAGCCCGTGGCGCCCTCATCCGGGCCCGGAGGCGAGGATACGCCGGGTGAGTACAACCGGTTGGAGTTCATTCCACCGTCGCATGCGGCGCGGTACAACGTGCCGACCGACCCGCTGAACCTGTGCTTCCCGCTGCCTGTGGCGGAGAACGACAACAACCAGAACGTTCCCGAGGACTACAGGGACTGGGTACCCAGGCCGTAGACTGAACAGACGCCGTTCTTTCGGCGCGGAACCAGGGGGGGAGGGTGCTCCGGCATCCTCCCCCCGGTTGCGTTAATACCCCCTCAAGCCTGACCGTCCTGGAAACGAACCGCCGGTTCGCAGGGTATTCCATGAACCTCGAGGTTTCGCGGTTGACCGCCCCCGGGTTGAGTTTGGTCAGCCGGAGTCGGTGTCGACTCTCACCGGAGCGGCGCCGGCATCCGACAAGTTGCGCGAAGGAGATACCCGATGAGCCGTCCGTCGATTCCGTTTTCTTCGGCAGCGGTCGCCCTGCTGGCGGCTGCATCGCCGGTGCTGGGCCAGGACGGCGGCTCCATTGTGGGCGAGGTGGTGGACAACGTCACTCTTGAGCCCGTCGTGGGCGCCACCGTCACGGTGGTAAGCCACGAACTTGCGGGTGTCTCCAACGAGGACGGTCATTTCTCCCTGCGCGACGTGCCGCCCGGGAATATCTCCGTGAGGGTTGAACAGCTCGGCTACATCGCCATCGTGGGCGAGGTGGAGGTCCGGGCGAACGACGTGAGCTTCGTGCAGTTTCCGCTTTCTCCCCTGGCCTTCCTGCTGGACGAGCTGCGCGTTGTCGCGGACAGAACCGAGGAGGCGGTGGAGGACGGCGGGATCTACACCGAGATCATCCCCGACGACTCGGACTCGGCCCGCAACGCCCTGGAACTTCTCACCGCGCGGGTGCCGTCACTTACGGTACGCACGGATGCAATGGGCGGGGCCACGCGCAGCGAGATACGCATTCGCGGAAACGCCTCCGTCTCACAAAGCAACATGCCTTCCATCTACATCGACGGCGCGAGAGCGGATATCGTGTACCTGGAAGACCTGTCCGCGACCGAAGTGCGCAGGATTCGCGTGCTGCGCGGCCCCTCCGCCGCATCGCTTTACCCCGACGCAGCCAACGGCGTCATCATCGTCGAGACGTGGCGCACGCGTAACTGAACGTCTCATCCAACCATGGAAACGCCCAAGGGCCTACCGTATGTTGGTCGTGTCATCCGTCGAGCATTTCGCGCCGCAGGTGAAGCTCGCAGCCGCTAGCCGCCAACCCTCCATTCGCGGAAGACCACGTGACCGAACTGTCCTGGGGTGTCGCCGTAGCGATGTCCTCCGTAATCGCGGGGGTTGCGGCTCTCTGGGCCTTGTTTCGTCCCATGGCGGCGGGCACCGCGCGCAGAGCCACGGACGATCTCAAGCGGGATCTCAGGGACAACGAGTTGCACGATGTCGGAGTGCGCATCGACCGGCTGGACACCAACGTCAACGACCGCATCGACCGGCTCGACACCAACGTCAACGACCGCATCGATCGGCTGGACACGCAGGTCAACGGGCGGATCGACCGGCTCGAGAGTCGTCTCACTGCCGCGATGGTTGAAACGCGGACCGAAATGCGAACCGAGTTCGGGTCTGTTCGAGCGGAACTGAATCAGATGCACGAAACCCAAGGCCGGATTCTGGAGGCGATACGCGCCCTCTCACCTGTCGGAGATCAGCGGTGAGCGAGAGAGCCTGGGACATCGTATTGGCGGCCTCCTCCGTCATTGTCTGGGTTGTCGCAGCCTCAGCCGTCAGTCGCCATATCCTGGACAACATGCCACGTCAGATGGTGAGCGAGCTCAGGCGACTGCGAAGAGAGGAAGGTGGTTCGTTGTTTCAACCGATGGATCGAACAGGAGCACGGCCTGCGTCAACGGCCGGTTCGATCGACTCGACGCCCACCTCAACGGCCGACGATCAGGGGTGACGGGTTGCCCGTGATGTCCAAGCGAGAGGCTGCCGATTCGAGCCCTGTCACCCGTCGGAAATCAACGGTGACAGGTTGCTCGCCAGCAGGCGGCGGTTGAAGTCCGCGATCTCCCCCTCGAACAGCTCGTCCACCTGCGTCCGATACTCCACGACCTCCTGGTTCAGCAGCCGCTGGACCTCGCCCGCCTGATCCGTCGGGGAGAAATCCCCGTTCATGATGTTCCCGGCCAGGTAGCGCAGTTCCTCGGCCAGCTTGGGCGCCCAGCGCACCCCGTCCTGCCCGGTGCCCGTGGTGATGAGGCGCACCAGGTTGTCCTCGACTGCGATGAGGTTGTCGTCCAGCTCGGTCGCCGCCGCGAGGATCTCGTCCGCCCCGCCCCGGTCCTCCAGCACGGCCTGGAGGTCGTAGAGCTGGCGCCGCACCCATTCGATGCGGTTCACCATCGACGTCACCTCCGCGTAGTCGGTCCGGATGTCCGCGAACATCGCCAGTTGCGCCCGGATGTCGGCTTCGGTCCCGCTGGAATTGGGATCCTTGTGCACGCGCAGCTCCTGTGACTGGCTGGGCTGTCCGTCTACCTCGAGGGTGACGGTGTATGTACCCGGCGGCATCAGCATCGACAGCCCCTGTCCGCCGGAGCGCGTACGGTCGTCGCCCAGGTCCACCCAGTCCGCGTAGAGCGGCCTGGTCCGGAACACGATCTCCGGTGACGGCTCGTCCCGCAGATCCCACCAGACCCGGTTGATCCCCGCCTCCCCCGGACCCTCGAGCGAACGGACCGGGTTTCCGGCCGCATCGGCGATGTGGATCGTGGCCCCGCCCGCGCTGCCTTCGCCAAGCCAGTAGTTGATCGCAGCGCCGTAAGTTGGATTGTCGCCGTCGGACTGGTCGTTGGGCATGGAGCGCGCGGCCGTGATGGCGCGGAAGCGGTAGGCGTCGCGCGGCGCGAACAGGTGTGCGCCCGACTCCGCAACCTCGGCGCTCAACTGCTGCAGCGGCGTGATGTCGTCCAGGATCCAGAAGCCGCGCCCGTAGGTCCCCACCACCAGGTCGTTGAAGTGCTTCTGCACCTCGATCCCGTACATGGGCGAAACGGGCATGTTGTTCATCAGCGGCTGCCAGTTGTCCCCGTCGTCGAACGAGACGTAGAGGATGTTCTCGGTGCCGAGATACAGGAGCCCTGGTCGCACCGGGTCCTCATGGATGTCGCGCGTGTAGCTGAGCGGGCTGTCCGCGATACCCTCGACGATCTTGTCGAAGCTCTCGCCGTAGTCTTCGGTGCGGTACACGTGGGGCTCGAAGTTGCCCTGCTGGTGATGCTCGATCGCGAAATAGGCCTTCCCCGTTTCGTAGGCCGACGCGTGTATGCCGCGCACGACGCCGTCGGGCGGCAGGTTGGGGATGTTGCCGGTAACGTTGCTCCATGTCCCGCCCCCGTCGCGCGTGACGTGCACGAGCCCGTCGTTGGACCCGGCCCACATCACGTTCGCGTCGAG
Source organism: Longimicrobiales bacterium (assembly GCA_965221785.1). Taxonomy (GTDB): domain Bacteria; phylum Gemmatimonadota; class Gemmatimonadetes; order Longimicrobiales; family Gaopeijiaceae; genus BD2-11. Next base: position 1,100,515 of record CBDCSR010000003.1, on the reverse strand, counting down.
GGGGGACTCGGCGAAGGCGTAGATCACGCAGCAGAACTCGACCCCGATGTTGTCCGGCGTGAGGCCGCCGGAGATCCCCATTCGGGACTCGTCGTTGGTGGTCAGGTCGGGGCTGATGATCTCCCAGCTCTGGCCGCCGTCGGTGGTCCGATGCACGTGCTGGCTGGTAACGAACACGGTGTTGCGGTCGTGCGAGGAGACGTGCAGGGGGAAGGTCCACTGGAAGCGGAAGCGCACCCCGCTGGCCGGGTGGCCGCTGGCCAGCTCGGGCCACACCTCGACGTCCCGGAACTGGCGGTTGCGGGCGTCCCAGCGCACCACCACGCCGCCCCGGGCGCCGGAGCCCGACGCACTCGACCACACGATGTTCGGATCCTCCGGATCGGGGGTCGCGAATCCGCTCTCGCCTCCGCCCACGGTTACCCACTCCGACCGCGAAATCGGTCCGCCGATGCCCCCGAAACCCCCGGTGCGGCTGTTGCTGGGTCCACGGAAGGAGGGCCCGTCCTGCCGGTTGCCGAGAACGTTGTACGGGATCGCGTTGTCGACAGTCACGTGGTACATCTGGCCGATGGGCAACTCCGTGGCGTGCCACGACATGCCCCGGTTCATGGAGACCGAGACGTTCTGGTCGTTCGCGACGATCATGCGGTTCCCATCCACCGGATCGATCCACATGTCGTGGAAGTCGCCGCCCGGCCGCTGCCGGCCCTGGTGGTTGACGTAGGTTGCGCCCCCGTCCAGCGAGCGGGACAGCCCCGAGGTCTGGAAGTACACCTCGTCGGGGTCGTCCGGGCTGACGAAACAGTTGTTGTAGTAGGCCGTGCGGCCACCCAGGTCGCGGGAGTGGTTCATCAGCTCCCACGTCGAGCCCCCGTCGAGCGAACGCCAGAACTCCCCGCTCTCGGTCTCGCGCCCGTGCCAGGGCACCCCGTCGCCGGTCTCGATCAGCGCGTAGACCCGGTTGGGATCGGCCGGGGTAAGACAGAGGTCGGTCTTGCCGACCGGCAGCAGCGGCAGCCCGTTGCCCTCGAGCTTCCTCCAGCTGTCCCCGCCGTCTTCGGACAGGTAGATGCCGCTGCCCTCTCCCCCGCTCTCCCGTCCCCAGGTGTGCACTTCCACAGTCCACATCCCGGCGAAGAGCCGGCGTGGGTTGGAGGGGTCCATCTCGATGCTCGACGCACCCGTGTTCTCGTCCACGAAGAGAACATGCTCCCAGCTCTCGCCGCCGTCCGTGGTGCGGAAGACACCGCGCGCCTGCTGCGGCCCGTGAGCGTGGCCCAGCGCTCCCACGTATACGATGTCCGGGTCCTGGGGATGGACGACGATGCGCGACATGCGCGTCGGGCCTCCCTCGCCGAGCCCCATGTGGCGCCAGCTCCTGCCCGCGTCCGTGGACTTGTAGACGCCGGTACCGAGCGAGACGTTCGAGCGAATGTGCGGTTCGCCGGTGCCCGCCCACACGATCGCCGGGTCGGACGGCGCCACCGCAAGCGCCCCGACCGAATGATCCGTCTGGTCGTCGAAGACGGGCTCCCAGTGTTCTCCCGCGTCGTCGGTCTTCCAGATACCGCCCGAGGCGGCGCCGGCGTAGTAGGTCAGGGGATCTCCGGCAACCCCGGCCACCGCCGCGAGGCGGTTGCCCATCGGCCCGATATGCCGATACCGGAGCTGCTGGTAGGCTTCGAGGGCGATCTGTTGCGCAGCGGCCGCGCTCGCGAGACCGAGCATGGCCGCCACGAGGAAGAGTGAGTTGCGCGTCATGCCGGGGAACGTGTTCATCGTCATCTCCTCGATTTCGGAGGGAGCGGATTCCCGCGGACCGGAGAACCACCGCCGGAGGCCCACCTCGCCTGTGCCGGGGATCCTCGCCAGGTCTTCCCCCACGAGGCTCCGATGCGCACCATAGAACCCGCGCCTTTCGCCTCGCAAGCGAGCCTGACCGAAGCCCGCCACGCACCGCGAATCGTGCTTGCGACAACTACCCGTTTCGGGTTAGTCTGGTGGACTGGTGGAAGTGTCTCCGGGGCTCGCGGAAACCGAGGCTCAGGTCAACGTTTTCCGGAGGCTGGGGGTCATGTAATGATGCGGGAGGGGTCCGGTGCGTCACGCTGAGTTGCTCGGCGCCGTCCCGGATGCCTGACGCGCGAAGGCTGTCTCGGGCGTTCACAGTTTCGTTCGCAGGACAAGGACGGGAGCAAGGAATATGAAGATCCTCAACCCTGGCGCTTTACTGGTCGGCGGCCTCCTGGTGACGGGTGCCGGGATCGGCACGAGTTCAGGCCCCATCGCACCCGACGGAGAAGCTCTTCCGCCAGCGGATGCGGTGCGCGCCGCCTCATTGCCCACGGAGGAACTGACCACGGTGGTGCGCACCTACTGCCAGGTCTGCCACAACGACGCGCTGTTGACAGGCAACGTCTCGTTCGCCGAATTCACCGTCGAGGGCGCTTCCGACAATGCCCAGCTCGCGGAACGCATGATCCGCAAGCTGCGGGCAGGCATGATGCCGCCGCCGGGCATGCCGAGGCCGGAACCCGAGGTCCTGCTTTCACTTGTCGAGACGCTCGAAGAGAACGTGGACGACGCCTACCGGCGCCATCCCAATCCGGGTGTCCGGACCTTCCAGCGCCTCAACCGTGCCGAGTACTCGGCGGCCATCCGCGAACTGCTGGGAATCGAAGTCGATGCGGCCGTCTGGCTTCCCCTCGATCAGATGAGCGAGAACTTCGACAATATCGCCGATGTCCAGGCGCTCACACCGACCCACCTCGACGCCTACCTGAACGCCGCCAGCGAGGTCAGCCGCCTGGCGGTCGGAAGCCCCAACGTCGACCCCACCGACGCCACCTACAACACTTCGCCCTACGGCTCCCAGCACGCCTGGGAGTACGTGGAGGGCGCACCCTACGGCACCCGCGGCGGCATCGTGGTCACCCACGATTTCCCGGCCGACGGCGAATACATCGTCACCCCGGTGATCGAGGGCGGGCGCAGCGCCCGCTACGAGGACGTCGACATCTCCATCGACGGCGAGCCCATCGCCCTCCTGGCGGCCGGCCCGTTCCCGCGCGGAGGCGCCGACTTCCGCGGCGGCTCGCCCATCAAGACCAACCCGACGTTCATCCGCGCCGGACAGCGCAGCGTGTCTGCCGCGTTCGTCCGTCGTATCGACGGTCCCTACGACGATCTCATCAAGCCGCCGGAGTGGTCGCTGGCCGGCGGAGCCGGAGGAAGCCCGGGACAGACCACCCTGCCGCACCTGAAGAGCCTCATCATCAGCGGCCCCTACAACGTCACCAGCGTTTCCGAGACGGAGGCGCGCCGCCGCATCTTCACCTGTCGCCCCACCACCCCCGAGGGAGAGCGCTCCTGCGCCGAGCAGATCATCGACCAGATCGGTAGCGCCGCCTACAGGCGTCCCCTGGACGAGCGCGACATGGCCGGGCTGATGGCGTTCTACGACGACGGCGCCGGTGACTCGGGCTTCGAAACGGGGGTGCGGCGGGCGCTCCAGGCCATCCTGGCAAGCCCGCACTTCATCTTCCGCATCGAGAGGCAGCCCGAGGACATCAAGGCGGGCGAGCGCTACGAAATCAGCGACCTGGCTCTGGCGACCCGCATGGCCGCGTTCCTCTGGGGCACCCAGCCCGACGCCGAGCTGATCGACCTCGCCGAGCGCGGAAGGCTGCAGAACGACAGGGAACTGGAGAGACAGACCCGGCGGATGCTGGCCGATCCCAAGGCCGAGGCGCTCGGACCGCGCTTTGCCGCCCAGTGGTTCCGGCTGCAGGACCTCGACAAGGTGCACCCGGACTCCTACTGGTTCCCGAACTACAGCCAGCAGCTGGCCAACGCGATGCGCACCGAGACCGAGATGTTCTTCAACAGCCTCGTGCGCGACGACCGCAGCGTTCTGGACCTCTATACCGCCGATTACACCTACGTGAACGAACGGCTCGCCAGGCACTACGGCATTCCGGGCGTGCTCGGCGACGAGTTCCGACGTGTGGAGTACCCCGACAGCCGCCGCGGCGGCGTCATGGGGCAGGGATCCATCCTGGTCCTCACCTCGATGGGCACGCGTACCTCTCCGGTACTGCGCGGGAAGTGGGTGATGGAGGTGCTGCTGGGTACGCCTCCGCCACCGCCTCCGCCCGATGTCCCGGCGCTCGAGGAGACCGAGGGCGCCACGGACGGACGCTTCCTGACCACGCGAGAGCGCATGGAGATCCACCGGGCCAATCCCACCTGCCACGCCTGCCATCAGTTCATGGATCCGATCGGGCTCGCGCTCGACAACTTCGACGTGACCGGGAAGTGGCGCATCCGTGAGAACAACATGGCGCTCGACACCCGCGGCAACCTTTACGACGGCACGCCGTTGACGGCGCCCGAGGACCTCAGGGACGCGCTCATGCAGCGGCCCATCCCGCTGGTGCGGACATTCACCACCAACCTTCTGGCGTATGCCCTGGGTCGGCGCGTAGAATACCACGATCAACCCACCGTGCGGATGATCGCGCGGGAGGGTGAAGAGGATGACTACCGCATCTCGTCCTTCATCATCAACGTGGTCAAGAGCGACCCGTTCCGGATGAGGATGGCGGACGTGGTCGCGGAAGAAGAGATGGAGACCGAACGATAACAGGCGCTTTCCCCTGGGTCAGCGCATGATGGAAACCGGGTTGTAACTCCCTGCTTCAGGAGATCTGAAATGCAATTCATCACCGGCAAGCACATCGCCCGTCGCACGTTCCTGCGGGGGATGGGCGCAACAGTAGCGCTTCCACTGCTCGATTCGATGCTGCCCGCGGCGAGTCCGTGGGCGAGCCGGAAGCTCGCGGAAGGGAAGACGCGTCTTCTCGCGATCGAGGTCGTGCATGGCGCTGCCGGAAGCGTCGACTGGGGCGCGAAGCAGTTCCTGTGGGCGCCCGAGAAGATCGGACGCGACTTCGAGTTCGTGGCCCAGAGCGCGCTTACGCCGCTCGAGGACTGGCGGAAGTACCTCACGATCGTGAGCAACACCGACGTGCGCATGGCAGAGGCCTTTACCGGGCCCGAGATCGGCGGTGACCACTTCCGCTCCAGCGCCACCTTCCTCACCCAGCAGCACCCGAAGCAGACCCAGAGTTCCGATCTCTACGTCGGCACCTCGCTCGACCAGATGTTCGCGCGCCGCTTCGGGCAGGACACTCCGCTGCCGTCCATGCAGCTGTGCATCGAGGATCTCGATCAGGCCGGCGGGTGCACGTACAACTACTCGTGCGCCTACACCGACTCGATCAGCTGGGCCGCGCCCAACGAGCCGCTGCCGATGATCCGCGATCCGCGCACCGCCTTCGACCTGCTCTTCGGTGCCGGCGGCACCCCGGAGGAGCGCCAGGCGCGCCGGCGCGAGAACGCGAGCATCCTCGACTGGATCGTGGGTGAGGTGGCTCATCTGAGGCGCGAGCTGGGCGCCACCGACCGCCGCCGCATGGACCAGTATCTGGACAACGTGCGCGAGATCGAGCGCCGGATTCAGATGGTCGAGGCGCAGAATTCGAGCGGCGAGCAGCGCGAGCTGCCGGAGGCGCCGGCGGGCGTGCCGGATTCCTTCACCGAGCACATGCAGATGATGTTCGACCTGCAGGTGCTGGCGCTGCAGTCCGACATGACGCGCGTCTTCTCCTTCAAGACCGGGCGCGACGCGTCGAACCGGATCTATCCGGAGAGCGGCACCGACAAGCCATTCCACCCGACTTCGCACCACGGCAACAACGAGGAGACCATCCTCGACTTCAACACCATCAACAAGTTCTATGTGGGCCTGCTGCCGTACCTGCTGGAGAAGCTGCACAACAGCCAGGACGGCGAATCGAGCCTGCTCGACCAGACCATGATCATCTACGGGTCGCCCATGGGAGACCCGAACATCCACAACCACCGCCGGTGCCCGCTGTTGCTGCTGGGCGGCGCCAATGGCCAGCTCGCAGGCGATATGCACCTGAAGGCGCCGGACGGTACCCCGATGGCCAACGTCTTCCTGAACGTGATGCACAAGCTCGGCTTCGACGGCATGTCCAGCTTCGGCGACAGCACGGGCGAGTTCAACGTGCCGAGTTCGGTGTTGACCGCGGTCGAAGAGGCAAGTCAGTCACGCTAAGCCGGGGACGGTCAGCATGAAGAAGAGATTGCACGTACACGCGCTGGCGGCGCTCGCCGTCAGCATGCTGCTCACGTCGGCCGCCGCGCCCGACTCGCCCCTGGCGGACGCCGCCATGAAGGGCGACGCCGCGTCGGTGCGGACCCTGCTGGCGACCGGGGCGGATGTGAACGCCGCGCGCGGGGACGGCATGACCGCCCTGCACTGGGCGGCCGAGACCGGCAACGCCGAGATCGCCGAGATCCTGGTCAACGCGGGGGCGATCCTCGAGGTAACCACCCGTCTGGGTGCCTACACGCCGCTCCACGTAGCAGGCAGAAAGGGCGCCGCGGAGGTCATTCGCGTGCTGTTGGACGCCGGTGCGAACCCGGGCACGGTGGCAGCCACCGGCTCCACGCCGCTGCACCTCGTAGCGGGTGCGGGTAGTGCCGCGGGCGCGAAGCATCTCCTGGACGCCGGCGCAGAGGTTAACGCGCGGGCGGGCGATGCCCGGCAGACGCCCCTGATGTTCGCGGCGGCCGCCGACCGTGCGGATGTCGTGACGCTTCTCCTCGAAAGAGGGGCAGACGCGAACATCACGACCACGCTCATGGAGGCCGCCACCCGCTCCGCGGTGGACAATTATGCGGGCGAGCGCATGCAGGAAGTACTCGACGCCTTCAAGGGTGACGGGAATGAACTGCCGACTCCCGCCCAGATCCAGGCTGCCCTGGAGGTTGCCCGAGCCGTTCAGCGCGCGGGCGTAGTCCCGGAGAAGGACGAAGACGAGGAGGACGATCCCAGGGCCTTCTTCCGTCAGCCTCCCGACGAGAAGTGGGGGAGCCTGACCGCGCTGCACCACGCGGCGCGCGAGGGTGCGATAGGGGCGGCCATGGCCCTGCTGGACGGCGGCGCCGAAATCGACTTCGTTACCAAGTCCGACAATACCAGCCCGCTCACAATGGCGGTCATCAACGGCCGCTTCGACCTGGCGATGAAGCTGCTGCAACGTGGTGCGGATCCCAACCTGGCCACGGTCGACGGGGTGGCGCCGCTCTACGCCACCTTCAACGTCCAGTGGTCGCCGCGGTCACGCTATCCGCAGCCGCGCGCCCACGAGCAGCAGGAGACGGAGTACCTCGAGCTTGCCATGGCGCTGCTCGAGGCCGGAGCGGATGTGAACTTCCAGGTGACGAAGAACTTCTGGTACTTCACCTACAGCGGATGCGGCAACGGCAACTGCGGGCTTGAGAACCAGGACGGGGTGACACCCTTCTGGCGCGCCTCCCGGGCGCTTGACATCGACGGCATGAAGATGCTGCGCTCGTGGGGCGCCGACTGGAACATCGCCACCGCCAAGCAGCCCGAGCGCCGTCGGGGCCGCAACCCGCGCACGGGCGACACCGAGGATGAGGAACAGGTCGATCCTTCAGGGTTGCCGCCGGTCCCGGTTGGCGGACCCGCCGTGTACCCGATCCACGCCGCCTCGGGCGTCGGCTACGGCGAAGGCTTCGCCGGCAACGCGCACACCCACATCCCCGGCAACTGGATCGCCGCGGTCGAGTACCTGCTCGAGCTGGGGGCCGACATCAACCAGCGGGACGCCAATGGGTACACGCCGCTGCACCACGCGGCCGCGCGCGGAGACACCGAGATGATCCAGTGGCTGGTGGACCGGGGCGCCGACGTCATGGTCGTGAGCCGCAAGGGACAGACCACGGTCGACATGGCCAACGGTCCGGTTTCGCGCGTGACGCCGTATCCGGAGGCGATCGCCCTGCTGGAGAGCATGGGCGCGATCAACAACCACAACTGCATCTCCTGCTAGGGGAAACGTAAGCGGAAGAGTCTTTCCCCCGAGAGGGGCACAGGCACTATACGCGGAAACGCCCGCCACCGTCCTGGGTGGCGGGCGTTTCTGCGGTTGTCCCGGAGAATCGCCAGGGACTTCGTCAGCGGGTCCGCTGGTCGGCCGTCAGCCTCCCCCACCCCTCATGGTCAAGACCTCGATCAGCCCGTTCGGGAAACCTGTTCCCCAGCGCATGGTGGCGTCGGCGGCGCTGTGAAAGCGAGCCGACTGGACCTGGTCGGGGCGCAGCGAGTCCAGGATCCCCCAGTCCTGCGGAGCTCCGCCATCCACGACGACGGGTACCCGGCGGTCACCGCCGAATTCGACGCTGGGCGCGCCGCGCACGTTCATCCAGCGGGGCCGCAACTGACGGATCGCGTCGGCGAGCATCATGGTGGAGTAGTTTGCAAACTCCTCGGCCACGATCACGTTCGGGTCGCGCCGGACATTGCGGTCGCACAAGTGGTTGAGTTCCTCCGCCGACAGGACGCTGGCTTCCGCCCCGCCCGGTGCGTCAGCCGCGGGACCGCCCTCCGCGCACACCTGGGCCAGCTGATCGCCCGTGAGGGTTGCCCGCAGCTCCCGGACGGCGGGAGTGTCGCCCGGGCTGGTGACACACGCTGAAGCGAGGAGGATGAGGGGGAGCGCCGCTACGAGTTTCGGGGAGGTGAGTCGCATGGTCCTGCCTCTGTCAAGGGTTCGGATACACCGGTCCGTCATCCACGAGATGCACTTGAGAAACAAAGCCTCGTGGCCGCCAGGGCGGGTGGGCCGGCTTCCCGTACTACCGTTGCGCCGCGGTCAGGGGTCCGCGCGCAGTCGACTCTCGAGCCGACGCGCAGAGGCTGCTACCCTGTCGGGCGCGCCCGGAAGGGCCGGTGGCAGCCGCCGCAGGTTCTCCCCAGGCCGGCAGCCGCGTCGCCGACGGCAGTCATGTCACCCGCACGAGCCGCGTCCGCCAGCGCGTCTGCGGCGCTCTGGAAGGCCGAGAGCGCCTCGCCGAATCCGGCGGCATCGTTCCAGATGTCCGGTAGTGCGCGCGAACCTTCGCCATGGGATCCCTCGGGAAAGATGTCCGAGGCCATCACCGACAACTGCTGCAGCGAGAGCGCGTGCCCGAGGACATGAGCCTCATGGGGTACGTCCTCGTTCAGGATGGCGGTGAGGGCGCCACGGTGCGTGTTCAGGCTGCCCATGATGGTCTGGCGGTACTCCATTGCCGGGGTTGGATCCTGGGCGACCGCTGTGGCGGGGGCGAGACCGGCGATGATGCAGGCGGCGAGAGCGGTGCGGGTTACGACTGCGAGCGAGCGGGCCACGGCGTTTCCTCCTTCCCCGAAGAATGAGACCCGGAGGCACCCGTGAAGCGACCATCCGAGCGGGTTCGAGCGCGTTGTCACGACCCTAGATAGATCGCGGGCGGCGACGGCGCAAGAGAGGATGGCCCGTGCGGGCACAGGAACGTCGGCGGCGGCGCAGCCGCCGCTCCATAGGTCCTGTGGTGTTGGCTGGGTTCGGGCGTGCGAACTACCGGTCCATGCCCGACGCTTCGTCCGTCGCCGTGATGCTCTCGCCCAGGTATCCGCCGAAGGTCTCGTCGAAGGCTCCCGGGAAGAATTCGCCGGTCACGATCGAAGCCCGGGTGGGGTCTCCATCCACCACCACGACGTTGAGGGGCGTGCCCCACTTGCGCGGATCGAGGAGCGCCTTGCGCATGCGGAAGTGTGCGGTCGTGGTGCGCACCAGATCCTCGTTGTCAGGATCCGGATTGGGGCTCCCCAGGATGACCGGATACTCGATGCCGAACTCGTCGACGTACTCGGCCACCACGTCCGGGTGGGAATATTCGCTGCGCCCGATGATCATCAGACCGTCTTCGCGGTGCACACCGTACTTGGCCACCAGGTCGGGAGCCTCGTACCGGCAATTGGCACACCACTCGGCGAAGTAGGTCAGCAGGGTGACCCGGTTGCCGCGCACCATGTCCTCGAGGTCGATCTCGGCTCCGTCCCTCGACGTGCCGGAGAAATCACGGCGCAGGACTTCCCAGGGCACAAGCCTGTCACCGCCCGCGCCGGCCACCTCTGCGGTCAGGTCGATCGCGACCACCGGGGAGTATTCGTGCGGGTGGGGCGCCGCCGCTTCCTCCGCGGGAGCAGCCGGGTTCATCACCAGCCAGCCGCCGCCGGCCAGTACCAGCAGCGCTACCGCTGAAACGATCCATCTCGTCATCGGAACCTTCCTCCATCAGGGATTGCCTGAACTGTGCTCGGGGAGGGATAACAAAAACGCCCGCCAGCCGGGTCGCTGGTCGGGCCTCCGAGCATCCTCTGCCGATCGTGAGGTAGCTACATGGGTCGGCCCGCCCGACCCCGCATCGGGGCGCAACATGGACACGAGCAGACCTCGACGACGGACTGCTGCCCGCCGTGGCGTCGGGTATCTTCGTCGTGGCTCTGGATTGCGTACATTGCGAAACCGGGGTTCGTCAGCGGGAACATTCGGCCAACCTCGCAAGACCCAAAATGGACCTGAGCCGGGGATCGCGCAACGGCGGTCCCGAGAGTGCCGGACGCCCGAACACGGGAATACCTTCTTGAAGCGACAGATTCCGACCGGCATCCGTGCCTCGACGGCGCATTCCCGCTGCTCGCGAGGACTCATTCACGGACTGCTGGCGATCTTCAGCCTCCTGCCCGCCGTACTCGCTGCGCAGACCGGCGGCGTGGAAGGCCGGGTCCTCGATTCCGATGGTCCCCCGGTCTTCGCCGCCAACATCCTGCTCGCCCTCCCGGAAACACCGGACCAGGTCGACCGCATCGCGGAGTCGGATCGCTTCGGTTACTTCCGGATCGAGAGTCTGCTTCCGGGGCAGTATCTGCTGCGTGTCGAGCGAATCGGATACGGAGAAGTGGTCCAGCTCGTCGAAGTCGTTGCGGAGCGGCGCATCGAGGTCGACGTCACGCTGACCGCCGCCCCCGTGGCGCTCGAGGGCATCTCGGTCAGCACGGCGGAAACCCGCGAGCGCAGCCGCTTCCTGGAAGCCGCAGGCGTCACGGTGCGCGAGATCTCGCAGGCGGAGCTACGTCTCGTGCCCGGACTCGCCGAAGCGGATCCCATCCGGGCGGTCGAGGTGCTGCCCGGAGTGGTGTCCACCTCCGACTTCACGGCGTCCTTCAACGTGCGCGGCGGCTCCGCGGATCAGAACCTGATCCTGCTGGACGGCGTGCCAATCTTCAACCCCTTCCACCTGGGCGGCATTTTCTCGGTCTTCAACGCCGACATGGTGGGCCGGGTCGAGCTGAGCTCGGGTGGCTTCCCCGCCGAGCATGGCGGACGAGTGTCGTCGCTGCTGCTCGTCGAAAGCGACCCCGGAACCGACGACTTCAGCGTTCGGGGGGGCGTGTCGCTGCTCGCCGCGCGCGCAGCTCTCGGGGGCAGGGCACCCGCGGTGATGGAGCGGACGCTGGGGCTCCAGCGTCTCAAGTGGCGTGCCTCCGGCCGGCGCTCCTGGTTCGACCAGCTGCCGAGGTCGATCCCCTACCACCTCACAGACTTCCAGGGCGTGGTGGAGGGGTGGACGCCCGGGGGAAGCCGCATCCTGATCACGGCCTACAGGGGTGAGGACGTCTTCAACCTGACCGAGGTCGACGAGGACGACGAGGACGGGTTCCCCCTGCGCGCGGCCTGGGAATGGGGAAACGACCTGATCGGGGTGCGCTGGACCATGCCTCGCCGCGACGGCGGAGCTTTCGACGTTCGGGCGGGCTACACCCGCTTCAACTCCGCCCTGGCTTTCCCCGATTTCTCGGATACGGAGTTCAGCAGCGGCATCTCCCAGCTGTCGATGGGAGCTGAACTCGAACACGCCATGGGTCGGCAGTGGACATTCAAGAGCGGGGTTTCGGCGGACCGTATGACGCACCTCAACCTGGTCCGGGCAGGAGGCACGCAGTTCACCGACAATTCGGACGAGGGATGGCTCGGCGGGGTCTTCGCGCACGCAGAGTGGAGGGGTGGACTCGCCTGGCTGGTCGAAGCCGGAGTGCGCGCGGACCGCTGGGCACCCACCCTGGGCGATCCCATCAACCAGTTGGCCCCAAGGCTCGCGGTGAAGCGGTTCCTCCGCGGCGGCGACGTCGCCGTGAAGGCCGCGGCGGGGCGCTTCACCCAGTTTCTGCACTCGGCGCGGGACGACGAGGTGCCCATCGGCATCGATGTATGGGTGCTCACCGGACACCTGGCCCCCCACATCGCCTCCGACCAGGCCCAGGTGGGGATCGACGCATACTTCCCGGGAGGGTGGTTTGGGTCGCTGGAAGTCTACGAGCGGTTCTTCGACGGCGTCACCACCTTCAATCCCGTTGACGACCCGAACCGCGGCGACGACGACCTGTTGCCCGGCAGCGGCCGGTCGCGCGGGATCGACTTCTTCGTGCGCAAGACCGGCGAGGGCGTGACCGGATGGCTGTCCGCTTCATGGCTCCGCGCCACCCGCACCTTCCCGGACTTCCTGAGCGGCCGGACCCCCCCGCCCGACCATACCTACCCACCGATCTTCGACCGCCGGCTGGACCTGGACGTGGTCCTGCGGATCCCCATGCCCGCGGGCCTGCGCGGCGGGATTCGCTGGAACCTGGGGACCGGCCTGCCCTACACCCGCCCCCTGGCCTCGTTCGTGTACTTCTCCCCGCAGAACGTGTCGGGCGGGCGCCTCACCATGCAGGACGACGAAGACAACGCCATGTTGCTCGGCTCGCGCAACGGGACCCGCTACCCGGCGTACCACCGCCTCGACCTGAGCATGCGCCGAACCTTCACCTTCGACTGGGGCTCGCTCACGCCCCACCTCGACGTGCTCAACGTCTACAACCGCAAGAACGTCCTCTTCTACTTCTTCGACTATTCCGCGGACACCGCGACCCGCTCCGGCCTGTCCATGTTCCCGATTCTGCCCACGGTGGGGGTGGAGGTGACGTTCTGATGAGTCGCGGCGGCCTCGGGACCACTTGCGCGCTGACGGTCCTTCTGGTGTCCGTCGCGGCGTGCGAACTCCAGGAGATCACCGTGGCGCAATCCGAGGACGTGATCGTCGCCGAGGTCTACCTCTCCTCCGATGTCGACGGTGTTTCCGGCAGTGCGTGGATCCATCGGACACTGGGTAGTGCCGGGTCGACGCAGGAGCTGTCCTCGGCGGATGTGTTTCTGCGCGCGGAGTCCCGCGTCTCCACCGTTCGTCTCCGTCTGGCCGATCCTTCCTCTTGTGCCGGCGACGAGCTTCCGGCGGACTTCCCGGGATCGTGTTATTTCGCGCAACCGCTCGATCCCCGCCACTTCGGGCCGGGTTCGCTGGTGGAAGCCATCATTCGTCTGCCCGACGGAGGTCGCATCACCGGGCAGACGCGCGTCCCGGGCCCCTACCAACTCCGGAGTCCGCGCACCAATCGCCGCCGGACATGCTGGCTGGAACCGGCCCGACGCCTCAACGTGGAATGGACCCGCGCCGAAGGCGCGTGGGCCTACATTTCCGAGACGCAGATCATCAATCTCACTGCAGCGCTCGAGGACACGAACATCGAAGTGGAGGAGGATCCGCTGCTCCTGGTGGGACTGTCCGTATCGGAAGCGGACACCACCATCGTATTCCCCTCGGAATTCGGCCTGTTCGACCGTCCCAACCTGGCGCGTGATCTGGCATTGGTCCTGCAGGAGGGACTACCTTTCGGAACGCAGGCGGAAGTAGTGATCGCCGCTGCCGACCGAAACTACGTAAACTGGGTACGGCGCGGTGCCTTCAATCCGTCGGGCATCGTTCGCGTTCCCAGCCTCCACGGTGACGGCACAGGTGTCTTCGGGTCGGTCGTCCGCCAGCGCTTCACGGTCGATGCAGGCCTGGACCTCCCAAGACCGGGACCCTGCGAGCCCGCGGAGCCGTAGAAGGATGACCAGGCCGGGACATCCCTTTACATCCCCTGCCCTGTCCGCAACAAGAGGTGCGAGAGAAGAAGATGGCGAACATAATCATCCCGCCCGGGTGGCGAATCCCGGAATCCGAGGCGACACCCCACGGGGTATATCTGCGGCGTCGGGAATTCGTGCGCACGCTGGGTCTCGGGATGGCCGCGCTGGGGTCGGCGGCGTGCGGCTCCAAGTTCATCGCGAACGAAGAAGACCCCGTCGAGCCGGATCCACCGCCGGATCCCACGGACCCCACCCAGCCGGTAACCCCGCCGGATGCCAGCCCCCCCACGTGCGACGACGATCCACCGAGAGAACCGCTGCATACCATCTGCGCTTCTCCCAACGCCGACCTGTATCCGCCCGAGCGCAACACAACCTACACCCTCGGCTCGCGGGAGATCACCGACCGCTACGTCACGTCAACCTACAACAACTACTACGAGTTCCTGCAGAGGGCCGGGAGCATGTGGAGGCTGACGGGTCCGCTTCGAGTACGTCCATGGACGGTGACGTTCTCCGGGCTGTGCAACGCTCCCGCCACCTGGGACATCGACGAACTCGAGCGCATGTTCGGCATCGAGGAGCGCCTCTACCGCCTGCGCTGCGTCGAGACCTGGGCGATCGCCGTGCCCTGGAGCGGTTACCCCCTGAGCAAGCTGATCGAACTCGCCGAGCCCAACTCATCGGCCACCCATGTCGCCTTCCGCAGCTTCCACCGGCCCGAAGAGGCGGTCGGACAGGAAAGCGGTTCGCAGTGGCCGTGGCCCTACTACGAAGCACTTCGCCTCGACGAGGCCATGAACGACCTCGCCTTCGTGGTGACGGGGGCCTACGGCGAGCCGCTTCCCAAACAGAACGGGGCCCCGCTGCGGCTGGCGCTTCCCTGGAAGTACGGCTACAAGAGCGCGAAGGCTTTCCTGGAGGTGGAGTTCACGGACACGCAGCCCGGGACGTTCTGGTCGGACTACGCGCCCAACCAGTACGGTTTCTATTCCAACGTCAACCCTGACGTGGGAACCCCCTGGTCACAGGCGACCGAGCGGCATCTGCCCAGCAACACGCCCCAGCCGACGCAGCTCTTCAACGGGTACGGAGAGTTCGTAGCGGACCTGTACGATCCGGAACTGCTGACCCGCGTAAGCTAGTTCAGCTCAACCCCCGGACCAACCATCCGGTCGTCGGATCGGCGCGACGGTCTTCCCGCGAAGGAACGGGTGTCCTACAGGGAGAGGCGGGTGAAATAACCCACCACGATCTCGGGGCCGGTAGCAAGATTCTGGCCTGAAAGGGGCAGCCGGGAACCCAGTTCCACCTGCCCGGGACCGGCGGTCACCAGCAGCGAGGGATAGAGCCGCACCATCTCGCGCTCCTGTCCCTCTCCGGTGAGTCCTCCGAAGTTGGGAGTGCCGCCGTACCACCCCTCGAACTGGACCTTGAAGCCCAGCACATCACCGCCACCCCCGAAGCTGACGTTGAAGAAGCGCTCATTTCCGAAGTCGCCGCCGTCGTCTTTCGCTTCGCGCCATCGGTAGCCGGCCCACGACTGAAGGTAAAAGGGCCGCGGCCAGAAGGAGTGTCCCACCTCCGCCAGCACTTCCCAGTCGCGCTGCCCGTCGCCCAGCGGGATGAGCTCGGTACCGGACTCGAAGTCGGTGGGAAGCTTGGTGCCCGCGCGGATCGCGAACGGGAAGTCGCTGCCCAGAAGCCGGAGGGGGGCCGTGCGTACGTACACGCGGGTATCGCCGAATCCCCACGAAATGCGGGTGCCCTCAAGGTCGGCGAACTCGAGGCGGTGGTAGGACGGCTGAACCCAGATGTCGACGCCGGGGGCGATTCCCATCGCGACCGTCAGGAAGGAGGAAGCGGTCTGCGCGTGACCGTCCAGAAGGAAGTTGCGGACCTCGCCTGTCGGGCTGAACTGCTCGCGGGTGTCGAGATAGTACATGGCGAACGAGGCCCACCCCTGGCGCTCGGGCTCGATCCACTGTCCGTACCCCGGCGAGGCAAGGAGCGAGAGCGTGAGGACGGTCAGGGCGGGTCCGCGGTGGATGATCGGGGCGTGTTTCAATTGGATCATGGCGTATCGTGCGACGCGGTGTCAGGAGTGGAAGGCTCGACCAGGTCGTGCCTGACCGGATGAAGAGGTCGCTGTCACCCGGTCTGCCGACGAACGGGGCACAATCCGTGCCACGGCCCATATCGGGTCACGCTTCCGACCCCAACCTTATAAAATAGCCGATCACCAGCGTGTTGCCAGCCGGCAGGTTGGTGCCGCGCAGCGGAATCTGCACTCCGGCCTTCGCCGAGCCCGCCCCCAGCCGGTAGCTCAGGTAGGGCGTGAGGCGCAGCATCGAACGGGACGCCGTCGAGATCGGGAGTCCCTCGATGACCGGAACCGCTCCGTCCCAGCCCTCGGCGATGACGCTCGCGCCCAAACGCCCGGATTCGATTCCCCCGGAGAGCAGAAAGAACACTTCGTCGCCGAAATCCCTCCGCGACTCCCGGTTCTCCTCCCGCCAGCGGTGGCCGATCCAGGCGCTCACATACGCGGGTACGGGATAGAACGAGTGCCCCAGCTCGAGGACCAGCTCCCAGTCTCTCTGGCCGTCCCCGAGCGGAATGATCTCGGCGTCCACGGCGAAATCGCCGACGGGGACCTTCGCCCCGCCCCTGATCGCCAACGGAAAGCCGCTGCCGAAGTAGCGGCCGGGCTGAACCCGCAGGTAGAAGCGCGTGTCGCCGATGCCCGAGCGCAGCCGGTCGCCGCCCAGGTCGTCGAAGCGGAGGCGCTGGAAGGGCACCTGCACCCATGCGTCCAGACCGGGAACGAGCCCCATCGCGACCGTAGCGAACGCGGACGTGCTCACGGCGTGGCCCCGGGTGAAGGGGTCGAAGGCCCGGATGTCGCCGTCGGAGTGGAAGGCGTCTCGCGTGTCCAGGTGAAACACCGAGACGTCCATCCAGCCGCGGCCGGGCGGCTCGACCCATTGGGCGACCGCCTCCGTGGCGCTTCCTGAAAGCACCATGACCGTCACGAAGGCCGCGACGGGCAGACCCTGCCAAGCCGGGGAGCGCGGGCCGGGGGAGATATGAGGGCCGCTGCACATCACGGGCCGCTGATCCGGACCGTGACAGTTGCGGATTGCGAGTCTCCCGCCACCGTGGACACCGTCGCGCGCGCGACGTATGTGCCCGCCTCCTCGTAGGCGTAGTCGAAGTGCCCGGCCTGCGAGTTGATGTTGACGGGCGCGGCGCCGGTGTAGATGAACGGGATGGTCTCGATGTCGCCCGTGCCGTATTCCACCACGGTCTGGGACAGGTTGGTGCCCCTCGACTCATAGCGGAACCGGATCTCCTGGCCCACGGCCGCGCTTTCCTGGCTCGCGGTCAGAGTGACCGTGAGCGGCTGTGGCTCCAGGGGCGGGTTGAGGCACGAGGCGACGAGGAGCGCAGACGCCCACGCGGCGAGACGGCTTGCGCCCCCGTGGCGTGATCGCGTTTCCGGCACGCCCTGCCGTCTCGACCTGCGTACGGATTGGCTGAACATCATAGACCCGCCTCTCTGTTTTGTGGCCCGCGCGTGGTGGCGAACACATCTGTGGAAACCTATGTTAGTCGTAGGAAATTGTCTGCATCTCAGACCTGCGAGATCAGGCCGGTCCGACCGGGTGGTTTGCGTCGTCCGGGCGGGCCGGGTTGGTGGCGCGTGTCCGCGATCCGGAGGTTACGGAATGAATGCACTCTCTGGCGCCACGGCCGCCCTGGGCGTCGCCCTGATGATCGGGGCGAGCGGAAGCGGCTTCTTCACGGACGCCCCTCCTGCTCCGGCACCCACCGCGGCCCACACGGCCGCTCCCCCCGACCTCCCCGCCGCCACGCTCACCGAGGTTGTGGCCCGGTACTGCCAGGTCTGCCATAACGACGCCCTCCTTACCGGCAACATGACCCTGTCGGGCTTCCAGGTGGAAGCGGCCGCTCAGAAGGCCGAGACCGCAGAGCGCATGATCCGCAAGCTGCGTGCCGGCATGATGCCCCCGCCCGGCATGCCCCGTCCCGCCGGCGACACCCTGCTGGCCCTGGTCGAGACGCTCGAGAACACCATAGACGACGCCGCTCGCCGCAACCCCAACCCCGGGGGGCGCACCTTCCAGCGCCTCAACCGGGCGGAATACACGCAGTCGGTGAAGGACCTGCTCGGCCTCGACGTCGACGCCGGCGAATACCTTCCCCTGGACACCAAGAGTGCCAACTTCGACAACATCGCCGACGTCCAGATGCTCTCACCGACGCTGCTCGAGGCATACCTCAACGCGGCCAGCGAGATCAGCCGGCTGGCGATCGGAGACCGCGAAGCCTCGCCACGGGAGGTAGCCTACAAGGTCGAGAAACGCGCTTCCCAGCTCGTCCATGTGGAGGGCACGCCCTACGGCTCGCGCGGCGGCATCGCCATCAACCACACCTTCCCGGCGGACGGGGAGTACGTGTTCTGGATGCAGTTTCACGGCGTGGGCGGACGGGCAGCCGGCGAGAAGATCGAGATCTCCTTCGACGGCGAGCGGGTGGCCCTCCTCGAGGTGAACCTGCGCGGCGGGACGGAGAACGAGCAGCAGGGCCGGGAAATGGTCACCGACCCCATCTTCGTGCGCGCCGGTCCGCGCAGCGTGTCCGCCTCGTTCGTCAGAACGTTCGAGGGGCCCGTGGAGGAAGTGCGGGCGCCGCTCGGCCGCGCCGTCAACAGCGGATGGCCCGACCTGGCGCTCACCACGGTGCCGCACCTGCGCGAGTTCGCGGTGCGCGGCCCCTTCAGCGTCACCGGCGTATCGGAGACGCCGAGCCGGCAGAAGATCTTCAGCTGCCGCCCAACCTCGCCCGAAGAGGCGCCTGCGTGTGCGCGCAGCATCTTCTCGCGCCTGGCAACCGAGGCCTACCGGCGTCCCGCCAGCGAGAGCGACATCGCGGACCTGATGGCCTTCTACGGGATCGGAGCCGAGGAGGGAGGTTTCGAACGCGGCATTCGCTTCGCGCTTCAGGCGCTCCTGGCCAGCCCCCACTTCGTCTTCCGCTTCGAGGAGCCGCCCTCGGGCACCCGCGCCAGCGAGCAGTACGAGCTCGATGGGGCCGCGGTCGCCTCGCGGCTGTCCTTCTTCCTCTGGGGCTCTCCTCCGGATGAAGCACTGATGGAGGCGGCCCGCCGCGGGAGGCTGGACGACGAAGATGAACTCGAACGACAGGTCCGCCGGATGCTGGCGGATCCCCGCTCCGAAGCGCTCTCGACCCGCTTCGCGTCGCAGTGGCTGCGGCTGCAGGACCTGGACAAGGTGTCGCCTGACATCTACACCTTCCCCTACTTCGACATGACGCTGTCGGATGCGATGCGGCGGGAGACCGAGCTCTTCTTCCAGCATCTCGTGCAGGAGGACCGCAGCCTGCTGGACATTCTCACCGCGGACTACACGTTCGTAGACGAGCGTCTGGCCGCACACTACGGGATGCCCGGCGTTGCCGGCAACGACTTCCGGCGCGTCACGTATCCCGACGACCGCCGCAGCGGGCTGCTCGGGCAGGGCAGCATCCTCATGCTCACCTCGATGGCCAACCGCACCTCGCCCGTCCTGCGCGGCAAGTGGGTGATGGAAGTTCTCCTGGATGCGCCCCCGCCCCCACCCCCACCGGACGTTCCGGCACTGGAAGCCATCGAGGGGACCGAGGAAGGCAAGGTCCTGACCACGCGCGAGCGCATGGAAAAGCACAGGGCCAGCCCGGTGTGCCAGGCCTGCCACCAGTTCATGGACCCCATCGGCCTCGCCCTCGACAACTTCGACGTGACCGGGGAGTGGCGCGTGCGCGAGTACGGGATGCCGCTCGACACCCGGGGCACCTTCTACGACGGAACCACCGTGGCGAGCCCCGGCGACCTGCGCGACGTGCTCCTCAAGCGCCCCATCCCGATCGTGCGCGCTTTTGCCAAGAACCTGATGGCGTACGCGCTCGGGCGCCGCGTGATGCACTACGACCAGCCTGCGATCCGCGAAATCACGCGCGAGGCGGAGGCCAATGACTACCGGATGTCGTCGTTCATACTGGGCGTGGTCCAGAGCGACGCGTTCTCCATGAAGCGTACGGATGCGCTCCTGACGGAGGAGACGTCATCCAACTGAAGCGGGGCTGAACGTCCCGGGAGGCAAATCGATGAACTTCCTCACCGGCAAACACATCCATCGGCGTACTTTCCTGCGCGGCATGGGCGGATCCCTGGCGCTCCCCCTGCTCGACGCCATGGTGCCCGCGGGCGCGGGATGGGCCCGGGCCTCGGCCGACCTGGAGAAGACCCGCTTCATCGCCATCGAAATCGTGCATGGCGCCTCCGGATGCACGGAGTGGGGAGCGACCCAGAACCTGTGGTCGCCCGCAAAGACCGGGCGCGACTTCGATCTGAGCCCGACGGCGATGAAGTCGCTCGCGCCGTTCCAGGACTACCTCACCATCGTGAGCAACACGGACGTGCGCATGGCGGACGCCTACACGTCGCCCGAGATCGGCGGCGACCACTTCCGCTCGAGCGCGACGTTCCTCACGCAGGCGCACGCGAAGCAGACCGAGGGATCAGACGTCTTCGTGGGAACCTCGATGGACCAGCTGTACGCGCATCGCTTCGGCCAGGAGACGCCGATTCCGTCGATGCAGCTGTGCATCGAGAATGTGGACCAGGCAGGGGGATGCGCCTACGGCTACGCCTGCGTGTACACCGACACCCTGAGCTGGGCCTCCCCCACCGAGCCGCTGCCGATGATCCGCGATCCGCGGGTCGCCTTCGACATGCTCTTCGGAGCGGGCGGAACCCCCGAGGCGCGCGCCGAGCGGCGGCGAGCCAACCGCAGCATCCTGGACTGGATCGCGGGCGAGGTGGCCGAACTGAAGATGGTCCTGGCCGGGGAGGACCAGGTCCGGCTGGAGCAGTACCTGGACAACGTGCGCGAGCTCGAGCGCCGCATTCAGATGATCGAGGAGCAGAACGCGAGCGGCCAGGAGCGGGCCCTGCCGGAAGCCCCGGCGGGCGTCCCCGACTCCTTCACCGAGCATTTGCAGCTCATGTTCGATCTCCAAGTGCTGGCCTTCCAGACCGACATGACGCGGGTCTTCACGCTCAAGCTGTCGCGCGACGCCACCAACCGGGTCTACCCGGAGAGCGGGCTCGACCTGCCCTTCCACCCCACGTCGCACCACGGCAACAACCACGAGGAAATCCTCAAATTCCAGCAGTTCAACGAGTTCTTCACCGGACAGACGCTGTACCTGCTGGAGAAGCTCAGCGAGTCGATGGACGGGGACGCGAGCCTGCTGGACCGCAGCATGGTGTTGTACGGATCGCCCATGGGCGACCCCAACGTCCACAACCACCGGCGGGTGCCCATGTTCCTCGCCGGCAAGGCCAACGGCCAGCTCGAAGGCAACCTGCACCTGCACGCGCCCGACGACACGCCCATGGCCAACGTGATGCTCACCATGCTGCACAAGCTGGGGCTGGACGACCTGCAGGACTTCGGGGACAGCACCGGCGAATTCGCGCTGTCGCTGCCCGCGGTGGCGGCCGCCGACGCCAGCAGTTCAAGCAGATAGGCGGGGCCCGAGGGCGATCGCCGAAGCTCGCGTATTCGAGGATATGACGCGCACACTGGAGAACAGATGAGAGAGAGGATGCGCGAGAAGGCAACGAAGGCGGGAGCCGGGAGAATGGATACCCGAAGGCCGGGGACGCTTGTGGCCGCCCTGGTCCTGACCCTCCTGGTCTCGGCGGCGACGCCACCGGACTCGCCGGTCGCGGACGCGGCCATGCGCGGCGATCACGGGTCGGTGCGCGCGTTGCTGCAGCAGGGAGCCGATGTAAACGCCGCCCATGGCGACGGCATGACCGCCCTCCACTGGGCGGCCGACCGCGGCGACCTGGAGATGGCACGCATGCTCGTCTATGCGGGCGCCGGCCTGGAAGCGGTGACCCGCATGGCGGAGTACACGCCCCTGCACCTGGCCAGCCGTGCGGGCCACGGGGCGGTGGTGCGCGCGCTGCTCGAGGCGGGAAGCGACCCTGCGGCCGCCACCGCCAGCGGTGCCGCCACCGCCCTGCACCTGGCGGCCGCCGCGGGTGATGCGGAAGCGGTTGCCGCGCTCCTCGAGCACGGCGCCGACGTGGACGCCCGCGAGGAGCGGGCCGGGCAGACGCCGCTCATCTTCGCCGCGGCGCAGAACCGGGTCGAGGCGATCCGGGCGCTGCTCGCGGGCGGGGCCGACCCGTCGCTCACTACCACGGTGGTGGACATGGTCGAGCTGGAGGAATCCCTCCGGGGCGGTGAACAGGACCGGGTGCGCCAGCAGATCAACGCCCAGCTCGCGGCCAGGGCGGCGCAGGAACAGAAGGAAGAGGGCGAAGAGGAAGAGAAGCCGGCCGAGGCCCCCAAACCCCTCTCCATGGGACAGCAGGTCGGGCACATGGGCGGCATGACCGCGCTGCTGCACGCGGCACGCCAGGGTCACGCCGAGGCCGTCGAGGCACTCCTCGACGCAGGCGCCGAGATCGACCAGGTCAGCGCGGACGGGACCACGCCCATCTTCATCGCCGCGCTGAACGGCCACTTCGACATGGTCCTCGCGCTGCTGGATCGAGGCGCCGACCCCAACCTGGCCAACCACGCCAACGGCACGCCCCTCTTCGCCACCATCAACCAGCAGTGGATCCCCAAGACCGGGTATGCCCAGCCCAACGTCCACCTCCAGCAGAACACCACCCATATGGAGGTCATGGAGGCGCTCCTGCGGGCGGGAGCCGACCCGAACGCGCGCCTCTCCAAGCGGCTCTGGTTCACCCAGTACGGCGGAAGCATCCTGAGCGTCAACATGATCGGGGCCACGCCCTTCTGGCGCGCCTCCTACGCGGCCGACGTCGCAGCGATGCGGCTGCTGGTGGCGTACGGGGCCGACCACCGCGTTCCGACGCAGAGACCGCCTGCGCGCCGGCGCATCGCCTGGGACGAGGATCCGGGCGCGGACAAGTCGGGGATTCCCGCAATACCGGTCGGCGGCCCGGGCATCTATCCCATTCACGCGGCCTCCGGTGTCGGCTACGGGCAGGGGTTCGCGGCTAACGCCCACCGCCACGCGCCCGACGGCTGGATGCCGGCGATGCGCTACCTGGTGGACGAACTGGGCGCGGACGTCAACGTGCGCGACCACGACGCCTACAACGCGCTGCATCACGCCGCCTCCCGCGGAGACACGGAGATGATCCGCTTCCTGGTGGAGCGCGGCGCCGACGTGATGGCGATCAGCCGCATCGGCCAAACGACCGCCGACATGGCCAACGGGCCCTATCAGCGCACCACGCCCTACCCGGATGCGATCGCGCTGCTGGAGTCGTTCGGTTCCCTGAACAACAACAACTGCCAGTCCTGCTGAAGACGCGGCGGCATCCAACGGGCGAAGCACGGTGAAGAACGTCACGACTGTCGGACTGCTGGGCCTGATATCGGTTGTACTGGGAACCTTCGCGGATCTCGACACGGTCCCCGGGGTCGGTCTGGCCTCGGGCCGGGCGGTAGTGGACGGAGTTGCCCACGCGCCGGCTTCGGACGCCACCGAAGCGCTCCTGACCGGCTTCACCGCCCCCGTCGCGGGCGTCGCCCACACCCCCATCGCGCCAGCTACCCTCACGGACGTGGTGCAGCGCTACTGCCAGGTGTGCCACAACGACGCGCTCCTGACCGGCAATCTCTCGCTCGCCGGATTCGACGTGGAGCAGGCGTCGTCGCGGCCCGAGACCGCGGAGAAGATGATCCTCAAGCTGCGTGCCGGGATGATGCCGCCTCCCGGGATGCCCCGGCCCGCAGGCGACACCCTCGTGGCGCTGGTGGAGGAGCTGGAGGCGAGGATGGATGCGGTCGCGCTGGCGGAGCCCAACCCTGGCGGGCGCACCTTCCAGCGGCTCAACCAGGCCGAGTACGCGAGGTCGATCGAGGACCTCCTGAACCTGCGCATCGACGCCGGCGACTACCTGCCGCCGGACACCAAGAGCGCGAACTTCGACAACATCTCCGAGGCGCAGCTGCTCTCGCCCACGCTCCTGGACGC
Source organism: Longimicrobiales bacterium (assembly GCA_965221785.1). Classification (GTDB taxonomy): domain Bacteria; phylum Gemmatimonadota; class Gemmatimonadetes; order Longimicrobiales; family Gaopeijiaceae; genus BD2-11. Next base: position 1,076,459 of record CBDCSR010000003.1, on the reverse strand, counting down.
GTACATGAACGCGGCCAACCAGATCAGCCGCCTGGCCATCGGCAACCCCGGCGCCCAGCCCGCCGAGCGGACCTACACGGTGTCCGGCTACGTCTCCCAGAGGGATCGGGTCGAGGGGGCGCCCTACGGCACGCGCGGCGGCGTGAGCGTGGTGCACCACTTCCCCGCGGACGGCACCTACCAGTTCCGCATCGTCTTCGAGCACACGACCACGGGCGAGGGCTTCTTCGGCCAGATCGCCCGCTTCGAACAGCTCGAGGTGTCGATCAACGGCGAGCGCGTGGCGCTGCTGGACGTCGACCAGTGGATGCACATTTCCGATCCGGAAGGCATCTCCATGCGCACGGATCCGGTCTTCGTGCGCGCCGGGCCGCAGCGAGTGACCGCGGCGTTCGTAAAGCGCACCGAAGGACCGGTGGAAGACCTCATGTCGCCCCACGAGTGGTCGCTCGCGGACCGGCACACCGGCATCAGCGGCTACGGGCTGACGCTGCTTCCGCACCTTCGCGACCTCGTGATCGGCGGGCCCTACGAGGCGTCCGGCGTCTCGGAGACCCCGAGCCGCCAGCGGATCTTCAGCTGTCGTCCCGAGTCGGCGGAGGGGAGCGAGAGCTGCGCGCGCAGCATCCTCACGCGGCTGGCGGGCAACGCGTACCGCCGACCCCTGCTCGAGCGCGACATCGCGCCGCTCATGGCCTTCTATCGCACCGGAGAAGCTGATGACGGCTTCGAGGCGGGCATCGGAGCCGCGCTGACGGCAATCCTGGCGAGCCCGCACTTCGTGTTCCGCATGGAGGAGGCGCCGGCCGACATCCAGCCGGGCGAGACGTTCCGCATCGGCGACGTCGATCTGGCTTCGCGCATGTCCTTCTTCCTCTGGGGTACGCCGCCCGACGCCGAGCTGATGGGGCTCGCTCGCGACGGCGCGCTTGCCCGGGACGAAGCCCTCGAAGGACAGGTGCGGCGCATGCTGGCCGATCCGCGGGCGGCTTCCCTGGGACCCCGTTTCGCGGGCCAGTGGCTGCGCCTGCAGGATCTGGAGCTGGTGCACCCGGACCAGTTCTGGTTCCCCGACTACGACCAGCAGCTCGCCGACGCCATGCTGCGCGAAACGGAGCTGTTCTTCAACCACCTGGTCGAGGACGACCGAAGCGTTCTCGATCTGTACGACGCCGACTACACCTTCGTGAACGAGCGCCTGGCCCGTCACTATGGCATTCCCGGGGTGCTGGGGAGCCAGTTCCGGCGGGTTGAGTATCCCGGATCCGAGCGGCGCGGCGTGCTGGGTCACGGCAGCATCCTCACCCTGACCTCGGTGGCGAACCGCACCTCGCCGGTGCTGCGCGGCAAGTGGGTGATGGAAGTGCTGTTGGGGACGCCCCCTCCCCCTCCGCCACCGGGCATCCCGGACCTCGAGGAAACCGAGGACTCGGAGGGCGGACGCATGCTCACCACCCGGGAGCGCATGGAGAAGCACCGCGCCAACCCGGTGTGCAACGCCTGCCACCAGTTCATGGATCCCATCGGGCTGGCGCTGGACAACTTCGACGTGACCGGGAAGTGGCGCATCCGCGAGAACGGCATGCCGCTCGACACGAGGGGCACCTTCTACGACGGCAGCACGGTCGCGAGCCCGGACGACCTGCGCGAGGCGCTCCTGCGGCGGCCGGAGCCGCTCATCCGCACGTTCACGGCCAACCTGATGACCTACGCGCTGGGGCGCAGGACCGAGTACTATGATCAGCCCGCCATCCGCGCCATCGTGGCGCAGGCGGCGGAAGATGAGTACAGGATGTCGTCGTTCATCGCGGGCGTGGTGAAGAGCGACGCCTTCAGATCCAAGAGGGTACCCGAGGCGCTGGCGGAGAGCGCCCCGCAGCCGCCGGACCGGTAGGCGCGCCGGCAGCCGGAGGCGGAAAGCCCGCCCGGCTGCCCCGCCATCCGCGAGCGGCAACGAACCATCCGAGGAGAGTGGAGATGCACTTCATCACCGGGACACACATCCCCCGCCGTACCTTCCTGCGCGGAGCCGGCGCGACCGTCGCCCTGCCGTTGCTGGACGCCATGATCCCGGCCGGGCGTGTCTGGTCACGCCGTGCTGCGGCCGAGCCCGCCACCCGGCTGGTGGCGATCGAGATGGTGCACGGAGCTGCGGGCTGCAACGAATGGGGCGCCACCCAGTACCTGTGGTCCCCCGAGGCGACGGGCCGCAACTTCGACCTCTCTCCGAGTTCGCTGCTTCCGCTCGAGCCCTATCGCGACCGCCTCACCATCATCAGCAACACCGACGTGCGGATGGCCGAGGCCAGAATGCCCCACGAGATCGGCGGCGACCACTTCCGCTCGAGCGCGGTCTTCCTCACCCAGGCCCATCCCAGGCAGACCCGAGGCTCGGACGTATTCGCCGGCACCTCCATGGATCAGGTGCACGCGCAGCGCTTCGGGCAGGACACGCCGATCCCTTCGATGCAGCTCTGCATCGAGAACGTGGATCAGTCGGGAGGTTGCGCGTACGGCTACTCGTGCGTCTACACAGACACCATCAGCTGGGCCTCGTCCACCGAGCCGCTTCCGATGATCCGCGACCCGCGGGTGGCATTCGAGATGCTTTTCGGGGCGGGAGGGACGCCGGAGGAGCGCGCGGCGCGCAGGCGGACCGACGGCAGCATTCTGGACTGGATCGCCGGCGAAGTCGCGTATCTCAGACGGGCGCTGGCACAGGACGACCAGCAGCGCCTCGACCGCTACCTGGAGAACGTCCGCGAGCTGGAGCGGCGGATCGAGGGCATCGAGACCCGCAACACCAGCGGGGAGCCGCGCGAACTGCCCGAGGCGCCGGCGGGGGTCCCGGACTCGTTCACCGAGCACATGCAGCTCATGTTCGACATCCAGGTGCTGGCCTTCGCCTCCGACGTCACGCGCGTGTTCTCCTTCAAGACGGGGCGGGACGCGTCTTCGCGGGTCTATACCGAGAGCGGCATCGACAAGGCCTTCCACCCGGCCTCGCATCACGGAGGCAACGAGGAGGCGATTCTGGACTTCGCCCGGATCAACACCTTCCAGGCGGGCCAACTGCCGTATCTCCTGCAGAAGCTGGAAGAGACGACGGAAGGCGACGCCACGCTGCTCGACAAGACGATGGTCGTCTACGGTTCGCCGATGGCGGACGGGAACCTGCACAACCATCGCCGCTGCCCGCTCATCGTGCTGGGCGGGGCAAACGGACGCCATGAGGGCGGGCTGCACCTCAAGGCTCCCGACGGCACCCCCATGGCCAACGCGATGTTGAGCATGCTGCATACCCTGGGGCACGACGACAGGGACAGCTTCGGCGACAGCACGGGCGAGTTCCGGTTGAGCTACCCGACGGTCGCCGTCGAGGCCTCCAGCCGATCCGACCAGAGCCGCTGATGCGGTCGGGACGGATGGTGTCCCGGCAGAGACGCGGGTGCCGGCTGAGCGCGGGAGCTGTCGCGCTGCTCCTGTGGGCGGCGCCGCCCGCCGACTCGCCCGTGGCGGACGCGGCGATGCGGGGCGACGCGGAGGCCGTGGAGGCGCTGATCGCCCGGGGCGCGGACGTGAACATCCCCCAGGGCGATGGCATGACCGCGCTCCACTGGGCCTCCGAACGGGCGGACGCGGCCCTGGTCCGCGTCCTGCTGGACGCCGGGGCGGACGTCACCCCGGTCACGCGCATCGGCGACTACACCCCCCTGCACCTGGCCGCCAGATCGGGGAGCGCGCCCGCCGTCGAGGCGCTGCTGGAGGCGGGCAGCGACCCCCGAGCCATGACGGCCACCGGAGCCGTCACCCCCATGCACTTCTCGGCTGGCGCCGGGAACTCGGAGGCGGTCGCCGCCCTGGCCCGCCACGGTGCCGGCGTCGACGCCCGCGAGTCGGACCGGGGACAGACACCGCTCATGTTCGCCGCGGCCAACGGCCGGGTGGACGCGGTGCGGGCCCTGCTCGCGCTGGGTGCCGACCTGACGCTCCGCACCCGGGTCGTGGACATCGTGGACCTCGCCGCCGTCGACCGCGAGGCGGGAGAGGCGCGCGACGCCGTACTGGAAGAGTTCCGGGCGCAGGCGGAGGACCCGCGCACCTGGCGGCCGACCCCCGAGCAGGTAAGGGCCGCGGTGCGCGCCGGGCACGAGGTGCAGCGCTCCCGCATGCAGGCCGCATCCGACCGGGAAGAGCCGGAAGCGGCCCCGGACGCCTTCCCCGGATACACCGGCCTGGTCAGCGCCCAGGGCGGCATGACGGCACTCCTGCACGCGGTGCGCGAGGGACACACCGGAACGGTCCTGGCCCTGCTCGACGCCGGCGCGGACATCGACGGCGTGAGCGGCGGCGACGACACCGGCCCGTTGCTCATGGCGACCATCAACGGCCACTTCGACCTGGCCATGACCCTGCTCGGGCGCGGGGCGGATCCGCGCATCGCGAGCGACGCGGGCGCCACCCCGCTCTACGGCGCGATCAACATGTACTGGGCGCCGAAGTCGCGCTATCCGCAACAGCAGGCGTACCAGCAGCAGCAGACGACCTATCTGGAGCTGATGGAGGCATTGCTCGAAGCCGGCGCCGACCCCAACGCGCGCCTCACCCGGCACCTCTGGTACATGTCCTACACCTTCGACCTGCTGCGGGTGGACACCCAGGGGGCCACGCCCTTCTGGCGGGCCGCCTACGGGACCGACGTGGAGGCGATGAAGCTGCTGGTGGCGTACGGCGCCGACCCGTCAGTTCCGACCATGAAGCCGCCCGACCGGCGCAGGGGCAACACGGACGCGGAGGATCCCTCCGGGTTGCCGCCGGTGCCTGTAGGTGGGCCCGGAGTATACCCGATTCACGCGGCCTCCGGCGTAGGCTACGGGGAGGGCTTTGCGGGGAATTCGCACCGGCATGCGCCCAACGGCTGGCTGCCGTCCGTGCGCTACCTGGTAGAGGAGCTGGGGGTCGACATCAACGCCCGTGATCACAACGGATACAACGCCGTGCACCATGCGGCTTCACGCGGCGATGTCGAGCTCATCCACTACCTGACCGAGCACGGCGCGGACGTCATGGCGGTCAGCCGACGGGGACAGACCACGGCCGACATGGCGAACGGTCCGTATCAGCGTACCCAGCCCTTCCCGGAAGCGCTGGCGCTGCTGGAGGGCCTCGGAGCGCACAACAACGACAACTGCGTGTCCTGCTGACCGGTCATCCGACCGTCCTGCCGATCAGGCCCCGCCCCTCTCCTCCAACAACCGTTCGAACTCTTCGCGCCGCTCCTGGTCCAGGCTGACCTCGAGGGTGAAGAGCTGGTACTCCTCCTGTGACATCCCGTGGGTCTCGTAGATCTCGGTGAGCCGCTGGTCCATCTCGGAGCGCAGCTCCTCCTTGCCGGGATCGTCGTGGACCACGGCGATTGCCTGATTGAACTCCTCGCGGGCCTCGACCACTTCGATGTGAACCTGAACGAAGAGCATGAACCGCTCGTCGCTCGCGCCCGCCTCCGGTGCCTCCTCCTGCTGGCCGTGGAGGGCCGTGGGTCCGATGGTGAACAGAGAGGCAAGCGCCAGCAGACCGCCCAGAACCGTGAGTCTCGGGGCCTTTCTCATCGCAGATACTCTCCTTCCTGCTACGCCTTGTCCAGGCACGGATACATGTCGACCGGGGTACGACGGGCCAGGGTTCAGGACGCCCTGGCGACGCGACCAACGTTCTATATTATCTCCTCTGGACTGGTCCGGAAACAAGCCCCGGTTGCGTGGACTGCGGCGGATGATGATCTTGGGCCGGACCGTTCCTTGCAAGGAACGGCGGTATTGGCGATGGCGCCGTTATGGGAGTGAGGCGATGCCCGTCTACGAGTATGTCTGCAACGAGTGCGCGAAGGAGTTCGAGGTACTGGTGCTGAGGCAGGAGACCGCGGCCTGTCCTTCATGCGGAAGTGTCGACCTGAAGCGCCTCCTGTCCGTACCCAAGGTCAAGTCCTCGTCGACCCATGAGTTGGCGATGCGCGCGGCGAAGAAGCGTGACCAGGCCCAGGCGTGGGAGCGCGTGAACGAACAGCGCAAATACGAGGAGAGTCACGACCGGCACGGCTGAACCTGCCCGATCCGGGGCTCGGCCGAGGGCCCCACGAACGTTACCGTGAACCGAAGAGGAGTAGAGATGAGCGCGAATGGAAAATGGGGCCTGGTCGCCTTGGGTGTCCTGGCGATGGCCGCTGCCGTCCCGGCCACCGAGTCCGGCATCCGGCAGGCTCTGCCGGACGGAGTTACCGCGGAGATGGTGGAAGAGGGCAGGGCGCTTTTTGCGAGCGACGCCCTGTGCTTCACCTGCCACGCAACCGGTGAGGGAGTCCCGAACCTGGGACCCAACCTGACCGACGACATCTGGCTCAACATCGAGGATCCCACTTCCTATGATCAGTTCGTGGAGTTGATCAATACCGGCGTCCCCGCGCCCAAGGAGCACATGATCCCGATGGTGCCGCGGGCGGGCAGCCCCATCAACGATGAGCAGGTCAGGGCCGTTGCGGCGTTCGTCTGGACGCTGGCGAACGGGAGTTAGACCTCAGGCAAGCTGCGGTTCAGGATGAGCCGCAGGAAAAGAACCGCCGCCCCTCTTCACTGAAGGGGGCGGCGGTTTTGTTGTGGGCCGGACCGGTGCCTGGCGTGTGGCCAGGCCGGCACCGGGCGGTCGGGGTGGTCAGCCCCCCATGCCCTCGCCGCGCTTCATGAAGCCCATGTGGGCGCTGGCCTGCTCGAGGCCACCCTCGCCTTCCTGCCAGCCCACGCGCCCGTCGCCGTTGGCGTCGAGCCCGGAGACGAGCTGACCGGCCACTTCCGCCATTTCCTCGACGAGAGACGCGGCGGCGTCAGCGGACTCGGCTTCCTGGATCTGAGCCGCCAGTTCCAGAATGCGGTCAGCGCGCGCGACGGTGTTGTTGGCCGAGGTGGAAACGTGGTTCGAGTGGTTCCGGATGTTGTCCGTGGCGCCCTCGGAGTCGGCCGCCATGGAGATGTGGCGCGCGGCTCCCGACGCGGCTTGCTTCACGCCGTAGCCGGCGCCCGGGCCGTTCTCAACCACGCTGGGATCGACGGCGTGCTGGACGTGGCCGGTGTGACGCTTCATGGCGTCGAGGTCGGTCAGGTCACGCGCCGCCAGACCGGCGTGCATGGCCGCAACCTCGGCCTCGGCCACGGCGGTGGGAAGCAGTCCCATCCCGTCGGGGGTGCCGCGGAACCCGTCGGCGACGTGTCCCATGTGAGCGTGTGCAGGGCTGTCCTGGGCGGCCGCTTCCGTGGCGAAGCCGACGAGAGCGAGCGCCATCAGGGCGATGGTGAATGGGTGTGCGCGCATGGAGTACCTCCGTGAAGAATGAAGGGGATAAATCTTCTGGCGAACCTGTGGAAACTTCCTGAAACCGGCGGTTTTCCCCGACGATTCGCATCGCCGGAGACACCTGCAGGAAAATTGCATGTCCCGACGGTGACAGGCAAGCAAGGGGATGTTGGGGTCGAGCGAAGGGGTTGTTGAAGGTGTCCGGGAACTCTCGCGATCCCGGTATTGACGATGTGGTGAAAATGGTGTTTCAGAGGTGGTGAAAGTGTCACTGGCGGACCGGTGAAAACTGCATTAGGGCGTCCTTGGGAGGATCTCGGGCTTGGTCTCGCGCAGGATGGAGAGAATGGCTCCGCGGTCACTTGCGGACAGATGCGCGAAGTCGCTCCCGCCCTCTTCGCCCTGGAGGACGCTCAGGATGCGTGCGTTGACGTACGCTCGAGCCTGCAAAGGGAGGGCATCGTACTCCGGCGAGTGGATCAGGTAGCTCAGCGGGTGGCGGAAGAGCCGGGTCTGGAGATCCAGGTCACGGAGGGAGCGGCCCTGCATGTCCCTGCGGCCACCGGCCATGAAGTCGGTTGCGAAGGTCGAGGTGCCCTCGATGGGGTCCTCGAATCGGGGGGTGCCCACGAACAGCAGCGCGCGCACGAGCGACTCGCCGAGGCCCTCGACCAGCCGGGTGGTGCGCGGGGACATCTCGCCGGGGGGCAGGCCCGCTTCCTGATCGATGTGAAGGCGGGTGCGGACGCGGTATCCCAGCAGGGTGATGAGGTTCTGCACGGTGGTCTGGTGCTCGGTGACCAGCAGCGCCACGATGTCGCTGTGGGCTCCGAGATAGGGGGTCACATCGATGAGCTCGCTGAGGTCGGTGACGTTGCCGCCCGCGGTCAGCGAATCCCCCCCGCGGCCGAGGGCGACGTTCCCCATGTGCAGTTGGTCCCCGTGCGTGCCGGTGACGTACCAGCCGCCCCAGCGCTCGCGGATGGGAGTCGTGTCGGCCGTGATCTGCCACAGTTCGTGGGAGGCCAGCTGGCCGTTCTCGTCGGTCGGCCCGGAGCCCATGATGTGCCGGGGCACCCCGCCTCCGGTGAGCGAGAAGGAGTCGTGGCACTGGAGGCAGAGGCCGGTCTGACGGCGGATGCGGGGCCCGTCTTCCCCGTCCGGCTCCAGATTGTAGAAGACCGGTCCCAGCTCCGGGTCCTGGGCGGAAATTTCGAGGCCGTCGCTCCCAGGCGTCCAGGCGATGTACACGCGGTCGTTGAAGTAGATGGCGCGCGGGGTTTCGGGCCAGATGAGACGCGCCAGCAGGCTGGTCTTGGAGAAGACCAGCATCTGGGAAGAGACGGGGATGCCCAGCTCGCGCAGGATGGCCGCCAGGTAGGCGCTCGGCCCCTCACGGGCCAGGGTGACTTCCCCGCTCTCCAGGCCGCGGGCGAGGACGGCCACCGGGTCGCTGGTCTCGCCGGTTGCGTAGGGGATGGTCGGGTATTCCGTGTCGTAGGGGAGCTGGGGGGCGGGGGCGGTCAGGGCGGGGGCCGCAGCGCCGTCCGCGGGGGAGAGGGCTGCGAACAGGGCCGCAACCGCCGCCAGGAAACGGACGGACCTCATCGCGTGATCGCTCCGTAGGGCCGCCCGGCCCGCATGGTGGCGTACGGCACCAGGCGCCGCGCAGCCGTCCTGCGTTTGCCTCCGGAGTCCACCAGTTCGTAGTCGCCCTCCACCATTTGGAAGACGGAGAGGTCGGCCACCGCGCCCTCGCGCAGGGTGCCCAGCTCTTCACCGAAGTCGAAGATGCCCGCGGGCGTGGAGGTGGCGCAGCGGATCACCTCCTCCAGCGACATGCCCATGTGCAGGAATTTGGTGAGGGTGGTGGGAAGGCCGAACACGGGGCCGAGCGCGTTGCCGCGATGCACGTCGCTGGAGATGGCGGCAAGCCGGATCCCCTGGCCGAGGGCGCGCTCGGCGACGTCGAAGTCCAGATTGCCGCGGCCGTGGCCGATGTCGAGGTGGATGCCCCGCTCCACGGCTGCGCGCACCTCCGGGTAGACGGTGCCGGCATCGTCGAGGATGCTCCGGTTGCGGCGCAGGGCGTGGGTCACCACGTCGCCGGGGCGGAGCATCTCCAGGATGCGCGGCAGGGGGGAGGTCTGGCCGCCGATGTGCACCATGATGGGCACGCCGGCGCCCTCCGCGGCCAGCCGGGTGAGGCGCATGACCTCGATGTCGTTGCCGCCCGGGATGCCGGCCAGCATGCGCACCTTGAGGCCCACGATCACGTCCCGGTTGGCCTCCACGGTGGCGACGATGGCGTCCGGGTCGATGTACGCCAGGTCGGCCAGTTCGTTGGACACGGTCATGCCGGGACTGGATACGTTGAGGAGGGCGTACACGCGGGTTCGCGCGGGCGCCGCCACGTAGGTCCTGAAGCCCGGAAAGGTGGTGGCGCCCGACGAGCCGGCGTCGACTACCGTGGTGACGCCCTTGGCGATCCCGACCACGTCCGGCTCGATGGAGACGCCCGAGACGCCGTCGTAGACGTGCGTGTGGATGTCGATGAGGCCCGGCGTGACGATCATCCCGTGCGCGCGCACGACCTGGCGGCCTTCGCTCTCGGCGATGCGCTCGGCCACGCGCGCCACCCGCCCGCCGGTGATGCCGATGTCGCGAGGCGCGTCGATCCCCTCGGCGGGGTCGATCAGCCGGCCACCGACCACCACCGTGTCGAACTGGCGTTCCTGCCACGGCCGCACCGGGAACGGAAGCGCCATCGCGATTCCCGCGCTCGCGGCGCCGGCCACGAACTGGCGGCGCGTGATCCCGGAACCGGGTGGAGATGGCGGTGGCGCGTTGATCACTGCAAGGCCTCCCTGATCGGTCGTCGGGACACGATGGCAATATACGCGAAGCGGCTGCCGAAAGCCCGAAGGCTCCCGGCAGCCGCCGGTCCAGCTTGTCCCGTCAGGCGATCAGCCGCCGAGCTGGGGAATGTTATCGTTGCGTTCGCGCTCCGAGTTGGGAACGTCGAAGCAGAGGCGCACCTGGCCGTTGATGATGGTCCCGCGCGGGGTTGTGGGGTCGCTGAACATCCTGGGTTCGACGGCCTCGAAGTCGGGGAGCCCAAGGTCACCCGGCGTGTTGTTCTCCTCCCAGCGGCGCTGGTCTCCCAGCGTGCGTGCTTCCAGGAAGAGCTCAAGCGCCCGCTCGCGCTTGAGATACGTCCAGGCCCCTTCGAGGCTCATCGCATCCCGCGGCGCCAGCGGCGTGCCGCCCGGATGCAGCATGGTCTCGTTGGTCGTGTAGGTGGCCCGCAGGTTGTTGATGGTGGTCATCGCCGCCTGCCAGTTGCCATTCGTCAACTGGGCTTCGGCCTCGATGAGCCGCATCTCCCGGCCGCTTGCCACGTTGTACGCGTCGCTGGGACTGTCGTACTTGGTCTGGTTGAACCACGGGGTCTGCCCATAGTCTCCCAGGGCGGCGTTCGACCACGGGAAGTTCGGGTCCTCGAACCATTCCGTTCGTGGGTCCCCGGTCTCCTGGTAGTAGCCGGCCGCGCGATTGGCACCGTCGCCGGCTGACGGGTCAAACTGCGGTCCGGAGTAGGTGTTCCACATGGTGAAGGCCAGGTAGGGTGTCCTCGCGTTGGCCCACTGCGGAGTATTGCGCGTGGTTGCGACGTTGCCGTCCGACAGTACCACGTACTCGAAGCTGTTGGGGATGCCGCCCGCGTCCGCCGCCGCGCCGCCCCAGTCACCCAGGAAGGCACGCACCGAGGCTCGGCCCGCCGTCGCCGCCATCCTCAGGGTCTCGTTGGGATTCAGCGCGAGGGCGGCGCTGAACTGCTCCTCGGCCCGCCGCAGGTAGTCCGACCCGGGCAGTAGCCCCGAGCCGTTGATGACGGCTTCGCACCAGTTCTCCCCCAGGAGCCGGTTCGAGAACCCGGCCCAGACGTTGGCCTGCGCGACGACGTTGGAATCGACATCCTGGTCTGCGAACAGCTCGAGGGCGGTCTCGGCTATGAAGCGGGCCTGCTGCGCGTCGTTGAAGTATGCACCAAACTGGCCCGGCTCGATGTGCCCTGCCTGGGCCACCACGGTGTGTCCATAGGAGCCGGTCTGGCCTCCAGGCATGAGTTGGCGGGTGACGATCGCTCCCGTATAACCGATCCAGCCGATGGCCTCGTTGAGCCGGCGCTGGGATCCGTTGACCAGCCCTTCGCGGGATTCCTCCTCCACCAGGAACTCGTCCTGGATGGGGCCTGGGTTGATAACCTCGCAGGCGGCGATGCCGAAAACGAGTGCCGCCAGCGTCACACTTCTGATTGCGTTCTTCGCGTTCATCTTTATGCCCTCCCCTTAGAACGTGATCCGGAGGGACGCATGCAGCGTGATCGGCGCCGGCACGGACTCTTCGAAGTTGTAGCCCCCCTGGGTCTGGTTCTCCGGGGGATCCGCAGTCAGTTCGGGATCCATGTACGGCATCTCCGCCATCCAGAGATAGGAGTTGCGCAACGCGAGGGTGAAGGTGGCGTTGCTCACCCGCTCCGGCATGATCGCGTCCACGGGAATGGTGGCGCTGACGGAGCGCAGCTTGAAGAAGTCGCCCTTCCACATGTAGCCCTCGGATTCCCGGCGTCCGCACCGGGCACGGTAGATGGCGGGCGTGTCGTCACGGAGTTCAATTCCGCCGGCCCAGTCCACGTAGTAGGGGTAGCAAAGGTGCGAGCGGACGCTCCGGGAGATGGACCAGACCGCTTCGTTCATGTAGAAGCCGCCCTTGAACTCGCCGGCGGCGGAGAGGGTGATGTTGCCCGGCGTCCGCACTGCCAGGTTCCCGTTGATGAAGGTGGTGGGCAGGTTGGGGCCGTAGTTGTGCCCGTGCACATCCTGACCACCCGACGCGTTCGCCTGCACCTCGGAGCATACCTCCGGTCCCGGGCAGTAGTCGGGGGCGGCGATCTCGTCGGGATTCTGCACCAGGTAGTCGCGCATGTTGCGCACCGGGCAGCCCTCGTCGCCGTTCGGTCCGCAGTCCATGCGCAGTGCGTTGGTCCATGGAATCCCGAGCTCCAGCACCTTGGAGTTGTTGGTGGTCAGCGATCCCCCGACGTCAACGCCCCAGGTCCGCGTGTCGAGCAATGTGGCGCCCAACTCCAACTCGATCCCCTGGTTCTGGATCCTGCCGACGTTGGTGAGCTGGCTGCTGGTGAAGCCGTTGGAGGGGATCTGGGGAACATCCAGGAGCGCGTCCCTGGTGACCTGGCGGTAGAACGTGAAGCCGGTCGTAAGGCGGTCGCCCAGCCATGACGCGTCGAACCCGGCCTCGATCTCCTCCGTGACCTCCGGCCCAACCTCGTCGTTGCCGACGTTTTGAGGCACGAAAGCGGGCACGCCTGCCAGTCCCAACGGACTCCATGTGCGCACGGCGTCGAAGGCGCCGGGGGCGCGTCCCGACTGGCCGAAGGCGGCGCGCAGCTTGAACTCGCCCAGATCCGGCCAGAAAGCCTCATCCGAGATGATCCAGGAGCCGCTGAGCTTCGGGTACACCTGCAGGCCGAAGCCCTTGCCGAAGGCGCTGTTGCCGTCCACCCGCGTCCCCACCGTGATGAAGTAGCGGTCGGCGATGTCGAAGACGTTCTGGAAGAAGAAGCCTGCGTTCCAGATCTTGGCACGGGTCTCGAAGGCCTGGGTTATGGCGGCGGAGTTGAGGGTCGGGTCCGCGGCGCCGGGGAAGTTCTCCCCGAACCCCTCGACGTTGCGGTCGTCGTCGCCGATGGCCTGCCCGCCCCAGGAGAAGCTTGAGCCGATGGAGGAGGTCAGGTCGAAGGTGTAGGTGCCGACGTAGTCGAAGGAGAGTACGCGGTTCTGGAAGGTGTTGTTGAGGAGCGATCCCTCGGGCACCTGCCGCCACGCGTAGGGACGCAGGTTGCGGTGCTCCCGGCTGGACCAGTCGTAGCCCACCGTGAAGCGATTGGTCATTTGGTCCAGAGGCTGGTAGGTGATGGTCGCGCCGGTGGTCAGCCGCTCGACGTCCTCGGACAGATCCTGGTCCATCAACTCGTTCAGCACCACGGGGTCCCCGGTGCCGAAGTAGTTCCTCTCCGCCCGGAAGGCGTTGAGGGTGATGCCCTGGGCGTTGTTCTGCCCATTGGTCATCGTGAGGATGTTGTTCGCGTACGCCGTGTTCCACTGGATGGTCAGGTTATTTGCGGGCGTAATGGTGAAGTTCGCGCGCGTGTGGTACTTCTTCTGGGTGTCCTTGGTCATGTAGCCCTGCTCGTCCAGGAACCCGCCGGAGATGAAGTACTGCAGGTCCTGCCTGCCTCCGCGCACGGAAAGCGAATAGTCCGTGGTGAACGGTGAGCCCGGGTGAAATTCGCCGCAGGAGAACGGCCCGGTGCAGAGCCACGGACCCATGTTGATGTAGGGATCGGCGTTGGGTACATCTACGCCGAACTTGCGGCTCCAGGCGCTTCCGGCCTTCACCTCTGCCGTCCAGACGGGCGCGCCGGTGGTCCCTCTCTTGGTGAAGATCTGGATGACGCCGGCGGAGGCCTCGGTTCCGTACAGCGTGGTGGCCGCTGAGCCCTTGATGACCTCGATGCGCTCGATGTCGGCCGGGTTGATGTTGTCGAGCGGGCTTACAGCGATGTTGCCGCTGCGGCCCCCTCGGCGGTCCGGCGGGTTCGCGTCCGGGAGCGGGTCGCTGCGCATGCGCACCCCGTCGATGTATATGAGCGGGTGATTAGAGAGCTCCACGCTGCTCTGGCCGCGCAGGCGGATGATCTTCGCCTGACCCACGCCGCCGCCGCCGTATACCTCCAGTCCGGGCGCCGATGACTGCAGGATGTCGGAGACCAGCACCGGACGGTCGGGGACCTCGGCCACGTTGATCTGCGCGATGGTGTTGCCGATCTCGCGCTGGCGCGCCGCACCGGCCGTGCCGGTCACGACGATCTCGTCGAGGCCGAGCGCCTCTTCGGTCAGGGTGAAATCCTGAACCAGGGTCTCGCCGGCAGCCACGGTGATCTGCGCGGTGCTCGAACCGAGACCGATGCGCTCGGCACGGATCTCGTAGGTGCCCGCCGGCACGTTGAGCAGGACATAGCGTCCGTTGCCGCGGGTAAGGGTTCCTATGCCGGCGTCGGTGAGGAACACCTGGACCTCGCCGAGGGCCGCGCCGGAACCCTCCTCGGTGACCTGGCCGGTAACGCGCCCCGGCTCCTGCGCCATCGCGGGAAGCGCCGAGATCAGCCCCCCGGCCAGGAGCAGCATGGCCGAAAGCGCAATCCGAGTTTGGCCCGGCGACCGCGCGGTGGTTGCAGTTGCAAACCTTCGATTTGTCATAACAGCCTCCGAATGAAGGGGACATCCGTCTAGGCGAGCCTGCCTGGGGCGGATGCTGATGCCCCCGGCTACCGCAGGGCGGCAACACCGTTCATGGCACGGCCCACAGACCTTTCGCTACAACCTAGCAGAGTAGGCGACAACAGCCCCGACCGTCAAGCCGCAAGGGGCGAGTCGCGGGGCGCATGGACCGGCCGCCGGGATGTGGGATCGGGATTTGGTCAGTGGCCAAAGCGGAGGGTGAAGACACGGCGGCGGTCCTCCACCGGGTCAAAGGGCGGGTTGACCGAATCGGGCTGGCGAGCGTCGTTGAGGATGAAGACGACGAGCCCGGTGATGGCGGCGGCAGCGCCGCCCACCAGCAGCCCGGTCTTGGCCTTGCTGAACTCCTGGCGTTCGATCTGGACGATCTCGCCCGCGGGAACACGGATGTCCTGCCCCAACTGGGCCGTGTGGAATCCGACCTGCCGCCTGACCGTCGGAATGCGCACGTAGAGGTCGGCGTCGGTCCGGCGCACGAATTCGCCGGAGAGCACGGGCTCAAACACGGTGCTCAACGCCTCCTCGTTACCGACCTCGTTGACCGCGTCCACGCCTGCACGGGTCAGATACAGCCGCACGGATTCGCCCGGTGGCACCGCGCCGATCTCGGTGGGCACGTAGTTGAAGCAGCCCGTGGCCGTGGAGAGCACCAGGGCGGCGACGAACGTCGGAAGTAGTCGTTTCGGCTTCATGGGTAGCGAGTGAAGAGGTTTCCGAATGTTAATCCTCTCACCATCGGGTCGGCAACGATCTATCGAGACGGGCCGCGGCCGACCGCGGCGTTGACGGCCCGGACCCGGGCCCCGACAATCCACCATGCCATCGCTCCAGGAACTTCTCGTCGCCTCCAGCCGCACCTTCGCGGTGGGCATCCGGATCCTTCCCGAACCCCTGAGGGAGGAAGTCACCGTCGCCTACCTCCTGCTGCGGGTTTCCGACTACCTGGAAGACAACCGGGAACTCGGCGCGGAGGAGAAGGTTGCCTTGCTGCACAGCTGGTGCCGCGTTCTCGAAGGGGTCGGCGACCGACAGCCGCTGATCGAACGCCTGCGGGAAGCCCGGGAGGACATTCCGGATGCGCTGGTGGCCCGGCACGCCACGAGCGTGCTTGAGGGACTCGACGGGCTCGCGCCGGACGCAAAGGAAATTCTGATCCGGCGGGTGGGCGAATCGAGTGCCGGGATGGCGCGCTGGACGGAGCGCGGGTCCCGCTTCGAAACCGAGGCGGATATCGACGACTACATGCACGAGGTGGCCGGGCGGGTGGGTCATCTTCTCACGGAGTTGTTTACGCTACGGCTTCCGGGAACGAGGAAGGCGGGGGCGCGAATGATGTCGCTCGGGCGCGAGTTCGGGCTGGCGCTGCAAACGGTGAACGTCATCCGTGGTCTGCACGAAGACCGGGATCGCGGGTGGGTGTATGTGCCGGCGGCATTCGTTCCCGATCCGCGCATCCACCCGAGCGAACTCTTCGACCCGGACAACCAGGACGCGGCCATGACGGTGCTGGCCCGGCTGGTCGAGAAGGCCGACGGGCACCTCGCGGCGGCCCGGGCCTACATCCGGCTGATCCCCAGGCGCTACCACCGGGTACGGCTCTTCTGCCTGCTCCCGCTCTTCTTCGCGGTGCGCACGCTGGCGATCAGCAGGGCCAATCCGGATGTTCTCAGGCGGGAAACCAAGATGACGCGGCGCGAGGTGAAGGCCATCACGCGCCGGGCCGTGGTGCTGGGTTTCTCGAATGGCTGGATCGAACGCTACAGCGGGCGGCTGGCGTCTTCCCCGCCCGCACAAGACGATGAATCCACCCGCCGGGCCGCGGCGCAGCGAACCCCACCGGCCCCGCCGCAGAGCTCGAGCCCATGACATCTCTCGCGTCCTTCCGCGAGGAGTTTCCCGTCTCCCGCACCCACATCTTTCTGAATCACGCGGGCGTGGCGCCCACCTCGACGCGCGTGGTGCGGGCGGTGCACCGCTTCATGGACTCGACCGCGCGCGAGGGCCGGCCCGACTTCGACGCCTGGGAGTCGGTGGCGCAGGACTGCCGGGAACGGTTCGCGCGCCTGATCGGGTGCGCGGCGGATGAGGTCGCCTTCGTGCGCAACACCTCGCACGGGTTGTCGCTGCTCGCGTCCGGACTGGACTGGCGGCCCGGGGACCGGGTCGCGGCGGCGGCATCGGTTGAGTACCCCTCGAACGTCTACCCGTGGATGGACCTCGACCGACGGGGGATTGCGGCGCTCGACGTGGTCCCCGTGGATGGCGACGGGACGGTGACGGTTGAGGCGGCGGAGCGGGCGCTCGGTCCCCACACGCGTGCATTGGCGGTCAGCTCGGCGCAGTACGCCAGCGGCGCAGTCACGGATCTGGCCGGGCTGGGGCGGCTGTGCCGGGAACGCGGGGTGATCCTCTGCGTCGACGGCATCCAGACGGTGGGCGCCCTGCCTGTCGACGTGAAAGAGGCAGGGGTCCACTTCCTGTCCGCGGACAGCCACAAGTGGATGCTCGGCATGATGGGCATCGGCGCGGTGTTCGTGGATCGCTCGGTGGTCGGGCGCATTCATCCACCGCTGCTCGGCTGGCGCAGCACGACCGACGCCTTCAACTTCGACAGGGTCCACTTCGAGCTTCTGGACCACGCGGGGCGCTACGAGGAGGGAAGCCTCGCGTATCCGCTCATCGCCGGCTTCGGAGCCGCACTCGAGCTGCTCGAGGAAGCCGGGATCCCCGCCATCGCCAGTCATGTGTGCGCGCTGGTGGCCGATCTCGGAGAGCGTCTGGAGCGGCTCGGCTGCGTCACCACGCCCGAGGCCGTAAGCCGGCGCCACATTCTGACGTTCCGCCACCCCGATCTCGACAACGAAACGCTGCTCGCGGGACTCGAACGAGCCGGCGTGGTGGCGTCGCTCCGGCGGGCGCGCATTCGGGTGGCGCCGCATCTGTACAACACCCATGAAGAGATGAGACGGGTGGCGGAGGCGGTGGGCGCGCTGCTCACCGCGAACGTCGGTTAGCTCCTGGACAAGAAGACGCACAGCGCAGCAAAGGGGAGTATCGCAGGGAGAACGAGCCCTGGGGACGACCGCACCATGAGGAGATCAGGGATGAGACACGCGACCACCACGCCGAAGACGGCGATGACGACCAGGCTGGCAGGGGTATTCATGCTGGCGCTGGCCACGACGGCTCTCACCACAAGTGCCGTTGCGGCGCAGAACCGCCAGGGCGACGATGCCCTGCCCACCATCGAAGACAGAACCGCTTCCATGGAGCTGATGGACGGCTTCCTGCCCATGTACTGGGACGACGCCGGTGGCAGGATCTGGCTCGAGATCGCGCAGTGGGACACCGACGTGCTGCACGCCTCGGGCATCGGGGCCGGGCTCGGGTCCAACGACATCGGTATCGACCGGGGCCAGCTGGCCGGCTCTCGCGTGGTGCGCTTTCACCGCGTGGGCCCGAGGGTCCTGATGACCCAGCCCAACTATCGCTTCCGCGCGTCCAGCGACAATGCGGCGGAGCGGAAGGCGGTGGAGGACGCGTTCGCGCCCTCTACGCTGTGGGGATTCGACGCGGCGGCCGAGACCGGGGAGCGCGTGCTCATCGACTTCACGCCCTTCCTGATGCAGGACATCGCCGGTTTCGCGGGCCGCCTGCGCCCGGGCACATACCGCCTCGACCAGAGCCGCAGCTCCGTGTACCTGCCCATGGTCATGAACTTCCCCGAGAACACCGAGATGGAGGCGTCGCTGACCTTCGTGCGCCAGGACGGGGGAATGGCCGGCGGACGTTTCGGCGGGGGTGGAGGAGGCGCCTTCGAGGGCGTCGGCAATGTCGCGGCCAACGCGGGCGCGGCCACGGTGCGCATGCACCACTCCTTCATCCAGTTGCCCGAGCTGGGCGAGTACACGCCGCGCGCGCACGACTCCCGCTCCGGCTACGGCGGCATGTCCTTCCAGGACTATTCCGCCGCGCTGGACGAACCCATGACCCAGCGCTTCATCCGACGGCATCGCCTTGAGAAGCGGGATCCGAACGCAGCCATGAGCGAGCCCGTCGAGCCCCTCGTCTACTACCTCGATCCCGGGACCCCGGAGCCGGTCCGCTCTGCGCTGCTGGACGGGGCCAGGTGGTGGAACCAGGCCTTCGAGGCGGCCGGCTTCATTGACGCCTTCCGGGTCGAGATCCGGCCCGAGGACGTGAGCAGCCACGACGTGCGCTACAACGTCATCAACTGGGTGCACAGGTCGACGCGGGGCTGGAGCACGGGCGGATCGGTCACCGATCCGCGCACCGGAGAGATTCTCAAGGGGAACGTGACGCTGGGGTCGCTGCGGGTGCGCCAGGACTACATGATCGCCGAGGGGTTGCTGGCGCCCTACGAGAACGGCGACGAGGAGGTGAGCGACATCTCGGAGTGGGCGCTGGCGCGCATCCGCCAGCTCTCGGCGCACGAGGTGGGGCACACGCTGGGGCTGGGGCACAACTACTACGACAGCGACGTCGGGCGCATCTCGGTGATGGACTATCCCCACCCGCTGATCACCTGGGACGGCAGCGAGTTCGACTACTCCGAGGTGTACGACGCCGACATCGGCGAGTGGGACAAGGTCACGATCCGGTACGGGTACTCGGTCTTCCCGCCGGGAGCCGACGAAGCAGCGGAGCTGGACCGGATTCTGGACGAGGCGTGGGAGGAGGACATCCGCTACTTCACCAACCAGGACGTCTCCGCGCATGCGCGGGTCGACCAGTGGTCCAACGGGACGGACGCCGGGGCCGAGCTTGACCGAATGCTCGACGTGCGGCGCGCGGCCATGGATCGCTTCGGCGAGCGCGTGATTCGTCCGGGGACGCCGATGGCGCAGATGGAGGAGGTGCTGGTGCCCCTCTACATGCACCACCGTTACCAGGTAGCGGCCGCCGCCTCGGTGCTGGGCGGGCTGCACTACACCTACGCCACCCGGGGCGACGGGCTGGAGCCGGTGCGGCCGGCGTCGGCCAGTGAGCAGAAGCGGGCGCTCGACGCGCTGGTGCGGTCGCTGCAGCCCGCGGAGCTGACCATTCCGGGCAAGGTGCTGGACCAGTTGCCGCCCCGGCCGGCCGGCTACGGCCGCACGCGTGAACTCTTCCCTCGCTACACCGGGTTGATGTTCGACGCGGTCTCGCCGGCGGTAGTGGCGACCGCCCACGTGGTCGGTGAAGTGCTGGAGCCGAGCCGGGCGGCGCGCCTGCTGGAACAGAACGCGCTTGACGGGTCGCTGCCTGGACTGGGCGACGTGATCGCCACCCTCACCGCCGTTGGCGACCCCGACCCGGCGGACTCGCCCTACGAGGCGGAGGTGCGGCGCGCCATCGGGCGGGTGGTCGTGGACGGGCTGATGAACTTGGCCGGCGAAGCCGCCATGCCGCAGGTGAGAGCCGTTGCAGCGCAGCACCTGGGATGGCTGAAGGCGGCAGCCGACGACCGGTCGATGGGCGACGACCACAACGCCGCCCACTTCGCTCTGCTCGCCCGGGACATCCAGCGCTTCGAGGAGCGGCCCCACGAGCCCTGGGCGCCGGCGGTGACGCCGAACGCGCCCCCCGGAGCACCCATCGGCACCGCGCCCATGGACTGGATCGGATTCGGGACCGGACTGGGCGGCCAGCTAACGGCTCAGGCGGGCCTTGCGGACCTCACCTGGCTGGACAAGCTGGTGCCGTTTTGCGCTTACGAACAGTGGTGAGCGTCAGCCTGCCGCGCTGAGGGCGTGGACTGCGCTGAAGCCGCTGACCCGCGGGTCGGGCTTCAGCGCAGAACGCGGAAGATCCGGTCGGCGACGGTAGTCATGAGCGGCGTGCCCACCGTAAGCAGGACGATCCCCGCCGTCTGCGCGGGGCGGGACTCATTGCTCTTGCCCTCGATCAGGAGGAGGTAGCCGGCCGTCGCCGCCATCGCACTGCCGAGCGCGGCGGGGAGGAACCGTCCCCGGGAGCGGCTGGTCTGCCCGGCCCACCCCGCGGAAAAACCGCCGGCGGCGCTGGGCAGGGCCAGCGCCAGGATACCCGTGCTCGTCGTCAGGACGCTCGGACAGCGCGGGCGCAGGCCTCCGATACCGGTATCGATGTCGAGGCAGCGGTTGGCCAGACCGAGCCCGACCGCCAGGCCGACCGCGTTTCCCACGAAGGAGCTGGCGAAGACCCGCTCCCATCCGTAGCGCTCCTCCTCCAGAGACCAGTCGAAGCCGTTCACCAGGTCCTCACTGGCCGCCTCGCGTCGGCGCTGCGGCCCCGTCTTGGTCTCCACCAGGAGGGCGCCCCCGCCCGCGGCCATGCCGAACCGGGTGGACGCCTGCAGGGGCGACAGCAACTCTACACGCGCGATGTCGTCGAGCGGCATCGAGAAGTAAAGCAGAGAAGGCACGGCCGAGCGGACTCCATCGACGTAGATCGACACGTCGTTGCACCCACCTTGCGCCGACGTGGAGCGGTATTCGACGCACGAGCCGGTTCTCCCGGAGCGTACCCGGAGGCCCGGCAGGTGCTGCGCGAGCACATCGGACAGAGCGAGTCCGCGGCGGGCGGCCTCGCTGAGCTGCGCCGGCCCGACTTCGTTGATGGAGTGGCCGGTGGAAATCCTCCTCCGCTCCAACTCCGTGACCGCCTCCACAACGAGGGGCTCGAGTTCGATGGTTCGCGGCGACAGGCGCACGTCGAGGCGAAGATCCTCGCCCGGATTCACCGCGATTTCGCGCGACTGGTCGCCATAGGCCAGATGCTCCACCACCAGGATGTGCGCCCCCTCGGGCACATCCGTGAAACGGAACATTCCGTCAGCGTCGGTCACGGTGGAAACGCCGAGGTCGTGCAGGCGCACGACGACATCGGCGACGGGTTGGGAATTGTCCTGCTCGAGCACCCGTCCCGTCAGGGTCCCGGTTTCCTGGGCGGCGGCCGCGGTCGCTGACACCAGCGTCAGTACGCACAGCAGGGCCGCCGTCGAAACGGAGAAGGCACATCTCGCGAGCGCGCGCCGCGCCGCAACCGAGCGTCCCGGATGTGTGGTGGCGGATGCCGGTCGGACCGGCGGGCGGGAAGTCATGCGCGAGCCTGTCGGGGAGAAGTGTTCCAAACGGATAGTACCCTGCAGCGATTCGGCGCGTTCCGAACCGGACCGGACCCCCGGGACCCCTGCACGCCTGACGCCCGGACGTGGCTCACGCGAACAGCGGAGCGCCGGCCGACGGTCGACGTCCGCGCTAACGCCGGCCCGCCGGAGAGGGCTCGATGTCGACTCGGATGTCGCGCCACTTTCCCTGCCGGTAGCGCGCCACGCTCAGGATGCAGCGGGCCGCGTGTCCCAGCAGAATCGCCGTCCAGACGTCGGTGGGCTCAAGCCCGCGCATCTGCTGCAGGATCGCCAACAGACCGAGCGGAATCACCACCTGGGAGATGATGGAGATGAAGAGCGGGCTGCGCGTGTCGCCGCTCCCCTGCAGTCCGCCGGTGTATGTGAGGGCAACGGTGACGAAGAGTCCCGAGATGCTCAGGAAGGCCAGCAGCTGGACCCCCAGGCCGGCGACCCTGGGATCTTCCATGCCGAAGATCGAGAGCAGGGCCTCGGGAACGAGCAGGAACATGGCTCCCACCGCGATGGCGACCCCCAGGCCGATGCGCGAAGCGACCCGCACCCCCTTGACGGCCCGTTCCGGGTGTCCCGCTCCCAGATTCTGTCCCACGACAGCCCCCGTGGCGCCCATCAGACCCAGCGAGGTCCAGGTGATGAGCGAGAACAGCTGAACGTAGCCGACCGCGTACGCGGCCTGCGCCTCCGCGCTCAGGGCGAGAGATCCGATGAAGCGGAGCAGCAGCACGCCGCCGAGGTTCATGACCACGCCCTGGATACCGGCAGGGAGTCCGAAGCGGAACAGTTGGCGGATGATGCCCCAGTCCGGGGCCAGCGACATGCCGCGTTCGAAGGAGACGACGGTTCTGTGCGAGAGGAGCAGCCACAGGACGTACCCGCTCACGATCACCCCTGAGATCACGCTGCCCATCGCCGCGCCCGCGGTGCCGAAGGAGGGGATGGGCCCCAGGCCACGGATCAGGATCACGCTGAAGATGATGTTGAGAAGGGTGAGGGCCACGCCGAGACGGAGTGGCGTTCGCGCGTCCCCGGCCGCGCGGAAGGCGCCTCCGGCCATGAAGAACATCATGGTGCCGAAGCTGAAGACGAAGAGAATGCGCAGGTACGGGAGCGCTTCCTGCTGGACTTCCGCGGTCGCGCGCACCAGCCCCAGCAGAGAGGGAGCGAGGAAGTACCCGAGGGGCGCGACGACGCCGATGGACAGAGCCGCGGCAGTAAGGAAGGCCTGGTAGACGGTCCGATTGACCTTGTCCCTGTCTCCCGCGCCGGCGAAACGGGCCACGAGAATGCCCATCCCCGTGAACAGCGAGGAGACGAAGGTGATCACGACGAGGTAGATCTGCGAGGACACGCCGATGGCGGCGTTGCCCGCGTAGCCCACGTAGTTGCCGACCATGGCATGGCCGACCACGCCCTGCATGCCGGCGATCACGTTCTGCAGCATGGTCGGCCACGCGAGCATCCAGACCGCGAGCGGGACCGGCCCCTCTACGATGCTGCGGTCGAAGGGGCGTCCGCCGGTCCGCCGGGACATGTCGCGAACGACCCGCGCGGGTCAGGCCGGCGTGCCTTTTCTCCGGACAACCCGAAGGAGCTTCGCCAGGGGGTCGTACGCCCTGTCCACGACGCGCTCCTTGAGGGGGATGATGGCGTTGTCGGTGATGGTGATGCTCTCCGGACACACCTTGGTACAGCACTTGGTGATGTTGCAGTAGCCCACGCCCTGGTCCTTGCGCAGGGTCTCGAGCCGGTCCCCGGTGTCGAGCGGATGCATCTCCAGCGCCGCCACATGCACCATGTAGCGCGGCCCGACGAACTCCTCGTGCAGTTGGTGGTCCCTGAGCACGTGACATACGTCCTGGCACAGGAAGCATTCGATGCACTTGCGGAACTCCATCACCCGGTCGACGTCCTCCTGGAAGATCTCCCAGGTGCCGTCCTCATGGTCGGGCTCTCGGGGCTGGAAGGCGTCGATATTCTCCTTCACGCGGTAGTTCCAGGAGACGTCGGTGACCAGATCGCGCACCAGCGGGAAGGCCTTCATGGGCTCGATGGTGACCGGCTCGTCCATGGGGAGGTCGCTCAGGCGGGTCATGCACATGAGCTTGGGCATGCCGTTCACCTCGGCGGAACACGATCCGCAGCGGCCCGCCTTGCAGTTCCAGCGCACCGCCAGGTCGTTCGCCTGCTCGGCCTGGATCCTGTGGACCGCGTCGAGCACCACCATCCCCGTGGTGGTCTCGATGGTGTAGTCCTGGAATCCCCCGGTCTCCCCGTCCCCTCTCCAGACCCTGAACGTGCTCTCGGCCATTATCCCTGTTCCTCGATGATTTGGCGCAGCCGCCCGGGCAGCTCGCGGACCGGTTCCCTGCGACTCTTCATGTTCCCGTCCGCGTCCTTCCACAACACGAGGTTGTAGCGGCCCCAGTCAGGATCCTTCGCCGGGTAGTCGACGCGCGAGTGGGCGCCCCGGCTCTCCCTGCGTCCGATCGCGGCACGGGCGGCGGCTTCGGAGACGGCGAGCAGGTTGTCGAGATCGAGGGCCGTGTGCCAGCCGGGGTTGTATTCCCGGTTGCCCGTCACGGCGACGTTCGCGGCCCGCTCCTTGAGCGCCTCGATGTCCTCCAGCGCGGATGCCAGGTCTTCCTCGGTGCGCACGATCCCGACCTTGTTCTGCATCAGCGCCTGGAGATCTTCCTGCACCTGGTAGGGACCCTCCACGCCGTCGTTGGCGAACGGGGCCAGGGAGTGGCGCTCGGCCGCCTCGACCTGCTCGTCGTCGAGCGAGGGGGGGGCGTTCTCGCTGGCGAACCGGGCCGCGTACTCGCCGGCGCGCTTGCCGAAGACCAACAGGTCGGAGAGGGAGTTGCCGCCCAGGCGGTTGGCGCCGTGAAGCCCGGCCGCGCATTCCCCGGCGGCGAACAGGCCTGGTACGTTGGACATCTGGGTGTCCGCGTCCACCCGCACGCCCCCCATCACGTAGTGCGTGGTGGGTCCGACCTCCATGGGCTCCTTCGTGATGTCGATGTCCGCCAGCGCCTTGAACTGGTGGTACATCCCCGGAAGCTTCCTGCGGATGTGGGCCGGGGCGTCGGACATCTTCTCCGCGATCCAGGCGATGTCGAGGAACGCACCCCCGTGCGGGCTGCCGCGCCCCTCCTTGACCTCGCGCACGATGCAGCGGGCGACGTGGTCGCGGGTGAGAAGCTCCGGGGGCCGGCGCGCGTCGCGGTCGCCGATGACGTAGCGCCACCCCTCCTCGGCGGAGTCGGCGGTCTGGTCCTTGTAGAGGTCCGGGATGTCGTCGAACATGAACCGGCGCCCTTCGGAGTTGCGCAGCACCCCCCCTTCCCCGCGCACCCCCTCGGTGACCAGGATGCCGCGCACGCTGGGGGGCCAGACCATGCCCGTGGGGTGGAACTGGATGAACTCCATGTCCATCAGCTCCGCCCCCGCGTGGTAGGCGAGGGCGTGTCCGTCCCCGGTGTATTCCCAGCTGTTGGAGGTGATCTGGTAGGCCTTCCCGATCCCTCCGGTGGCGATCACCACCGCTTTCGCGCCGAAGACCTGGAAACGGCCCCGCTCGCGGTCGTAGGCGAAGGCCCCCGCCACCCGGTCGCCGTCCAGGAGCAGCCGCGTCACCGTGCACTCCATGAAGACGTCCATTCCCTGGTGGATGCCGTGGTCCTGCAGCGTGCGGATCATCTCCAGGCCGGTGCGGTCGCCCACGTGGGCGAGGCGCGGGTACGCGTGGCCGCCGAAGTTGCGCTGCAGGATGCGCCCGTCGGGCGTGCGGTCCATGAGCGCCCCCCAGGCCTCCAGTTCGCGCACCCGGTCGGGAGACTCCTGCGCGTGCAGCTCGGCCATGCGCCAGTCGTTGAGGTACTGGCCGCCGCGCATGGTGTCGGCGAAGTGCACTTCCCAGCTGTCGCGCTCGTCCACGTTGGAGAGGGCTGCCGCCACCCCGCCCTCGGCCATGACGGTGTGGGCCTTGCCCAGCAGCGACTTGCACACCAGCCCCACCGAGGCCCCCGCCGCCGCGGCCTCGATGGCGGCCCGCAGCCCCGCCCCGCCGGCGCCGACGACCAGGACGTC
Organism: Longimicrobiales bacterium; assembly: GCA_965221785.1. GTDB lineage: Bacteria > Gemmatimonadota > Gemmatimonadetes > Longimicrobiales > Gaopeijiaceae > BD2-11. The sequence goes on along the minus strand of CBDCSR010000003.1, from coordinate 1,050,509 downwards.
GTGTTCGTGCCGCTCGAACTCGGCCATCAGAGGATCCTCCAATCGGTCCAGATGCCCATGGAGCAGAGGCGCACGTAGACGTCCGTGAAGCCCACCCAGACCAGGCTCAACCACGCCCACAGCATGTGCTGCCGGTTGAAGCACGTCACGCACCTGTGCGCCTGCTGGCGCACCGGCTTCGCGGAGAGCTTGTCGAGACCGCCGCCGACCAGGTGGCGCAGCGAATGGCACCCGAAAACGTAGCCCGCCAGCAGCACGACGTTGATCGCCAGCACCAGCGAGCCGACCCCCACGCCGAACGATTCGCCGCCGTCGGCCGCCTCGAACCAGAAGCCCTTCCAGGCGTCGTAGGAGAGGATCACGATGAAGATGAGGGCGATGTAGAGAAAGTAGCGGTGGATGTTTTGCACGATCAGCGGGAAGGAGTTCTCGCCCAGGTAGACCTTGCGTGGCTCTCCCACGGAGCACGAGGGCGGGTCGGCCCAGAAAGCCTTGTAGTAGGCGCCCCGGTAGTAATAGCAGGTCACGCGGAAGCCCAACGGGGCCCACAGGATGAGATACGCGGGAGACCAGGGGAGCCAGCCGAGCCAGGATTCCTCCCACCAGGCGGGACGCGGCCCCAGCCAGGCGTGGTGGGAGTCGCCGAAGAGTTCCGGCGAGTAATAGGGCGAGAGGTAGTTGCCGAAGGAATAGTACTCACCCTGGAAGACCGCCCAGGTGGTGTAGACGATGAACGTGCTGAAGACCAGGAACACGGTCAGCGGCTGCAGCCACCACCGGTCCCGGCGCATGGTGCTGCCGAACGGATTGCGGACCGGAAGGGAACCTGGGTTTCGGACCGGAAGCGAGGTCGTGCCTGACGCCATTCCTATCCTCCTGCGAGCGCCCGTGAGGCGCCTCTGTGAGATCGTGGGCGGGTCTGCCGGTCGTGGTTGCCGGGCGCGCCCTTCCGCCTTGTCGTGGCGGCTCCGCCGGGGCCCGGGGCACACGGCTGCACAAGAATATCCCCGAGGCGGTCATACGCCAATACGCGATGCGGGATCTGGGCCGCGATCAGCGCAGCCGATGCGAGTCACCGGGGTGGCCAAGCACGCAGGCCCGGCGCCAGATGGCGTCGAACATCTGCTCGGTGAGCTTGCCGGTGAAGGTGTTCTGCTGGGAGGGGTGGTAGGAGGCCAGCACTGTCAGGCCGGGTCGGATGGGCACCTCGGCGCCGTGGCCGAAGCGGGGCACGGGTCTGGGGACCGGCTCGCCCCGGTCGCGGAGCAGGCGCAGCACCACCGAGAAGGCGAAGGCGCCGAGCGCGACCACCACGCGCCGATCGGCCAGCAGATCCCATTCGCGTTCGAGGAACGGGCGGCAGGCGTCGCGCTCCCTGGTCGTGGGCCGGTTCTTCGGCGGAGCGCAACGTACCGCGGCGGTGATCCAGGCGCCGTTGAGGGTGAGACCGTCGCTGCGCGAGGTCGAATCCGGCTGCGAGGCGAGACCGGCCCGATGGAGCGCCCCGTAGAGCAGGTTGCCCGAGGCATCGCCCGTGAACATGCGCCCGGTCCGGTTGGAGCCGTGCGCACCCGGTGCCAGCCCCACCACCACCAGCCAGGCGGCGGGGTCGCCGAATCCGGGCACTGGCCGGCCCCAGTACTCCTCGGTGGCGTAGGCCGCCCGCTTCGTGCGCGCGACCTGTTCCCGCCACTCGACCAGGCGCGGGCACCGGCGGCAGGCGCTGACTTCCGCGCCGAGGACGGCGAGCGAACTCACCGGACGGATCCGGCGTGGAGATGCAGTACGCCCGGCTCGCCCGAGGCCGCGCTCTCCGCCAGCACGGTGCCGATCACGAGCGCGCGCGGGCAGCCGGCGGCGCGCAGGGCCTGCACGCACGCATCGGCCCGGTCGGCGGGGACGCTGGCGAGCATCCCGCCCGCCGTCTGCGGATCGAAGAGAAGCTGAACCTCGGAGTCTCCGAGCACCTCGGGGGCGGCGCGCACCGAATCGAGAGCGCGCAGGTTGTGCTCCTGGAGCGAGGAGAAGATTCCTAGCCGGGCCAGTTCGAGCGCGCCGTCCAGGAAGGGCACGCCGGCGAGGTCGATCGAGACCTCCACCCCCGAGGCGCGTGCCATTTCCAGCAGGTGGCCCGCGAGCCCGAAGCCGGTCACGTCGGTGGCGGCCGTGGCTCCGTGTTCGCCGAGGATCCGCGCCGCGGCCCGGTGGGACTCCTGCATGACGGCGAGCGCGGCGTCGATCCACAGGCTCTGCGCCCTGCCCCGCATCTCCGCGGCGAAGATCACGCCGGTGCCGATCGGCCGGGTGAGCACCAGCCGGTCGCCCGGACGCATGCCCGCCTTGCGCAGCAGATCCTCCGGCGACGCCGTCCCCGTCACGGAGAACCCCATGGCCAGCTCGCCCCCCTCGCTCGTGTGTCCGCCCACAAGCGCCACCCCGTCGCGCTCGAGAACCTCGAGCGCCCCGGCCATGAGCTGGGTGAGATCCTCCTCCATCTTCTCTTCCGCGGCGAACGGCAGGGTCACCATCGCCATCGCCGCCAGCGGCTCGGCCCCCATCGCGAAGACATCGCCGAGCGCGTGATTGGCGGTGATGCGACCGAAGAGGAAGGGATCCTCGATGAAGGGGCGGAAGAAGTCGACGCTCTGCACGGCGACCTTCCCCTCGGGAACTTCGACCACCGCCGCGTCGTCGGGGGCGTCCAGGCCGACCATCACGCGCGGATGGCCGGGGGCGCCCAGCCGGGCCAGCGACCGGAAGAGCAGCTCGCTGCCCACCTTGGAACCACATCCTCCGCAGCGCATCGCGGGACCGGGCCCGGAAGACGCAACCCGCCGACCCGTCCCCCGGGGTCCGGCCTTCGACCCGCCTGCCGGCGCCGGGTCATCGTCGACGCCTTCCCCATCCATCGATGGCAGCTCGGTGTAGTCCCGAATGAAGCGCCGGTCGATGCGGTCCTTCCAGGTCCAGACCCAGCGACCCGCGACCGTCAGCCCGTTGCGGGCGGCGACGGCGTGACGCCGGCCGGTGGAGATCAGGCTCAGGTATTCGCGCTGGGGCCGGAAGCCGGCTAGCGGCGCTCCGCGCAGGCGGCGCCCGAGGTTGCGGGCGAGCGGCGGCCCCTGGCGAACCGCGAAGACGCCGGCCTTGGGACGCGGAAACCCGTCGACCGCGGCGATATCCCCGGCGGCGAAGACATCGGGATGGGACAGGGTCTGCAGGGTGTCGCGCACGCGGATGAAACCGCGCTCATCCACCTCGAGACCGGATTGCCGGGGCCAGTCCGGGGCTCCCGCGGTCGTCACCCAGAGCAGTTCGTCGAAGGTGGCGCGGGATCCGTTCCCGAAGTGCAGGCGAGGGCCTTCCACGCGCACCACCCGGTGATCGGCGTGAACCACGATGCCGTCGTCTTCGAGGATCCGCGCAAAGAGCGCGCGCATGCGCCGGGGGTAGGCGGGGAGGATCTCGCTGGAATCGGTGAAGAGTTCGATGCGCACGCTGTCGCTTGGCCGACCGGCGGCTTCCGCGGCGCGCGCGAGCCCGTAACGGATCGAGAGCGCGACCTCCACGCCTCCGGCGCCGCCGCCCACAATCCCGATCGAGACCGGGCCGGAGGTGCCGGCAACACGCTCCAGGAGCTGTGTCCAGCGGGCGAAAAAACCGTCGATGGGCTTGACCGGAACGACCGAGCCCTCCGCTCCCTCGACTCTCCGCACCCCGGGCGCCGAACCCGTATTCAGCGAGAGCACGTCGAAGGCTACGGGCGGACGCCCCGCGCACATCACCCGCTTGTTCTCAAGATCGATCCCGACGACCTGATCGCGCAGGAAGCGGGCTCGAGCGAAGCGCGCCAGCGGGGCCAGGTCGATATGGGCGTCCGAAAATGTGTAGTGTCCGGCGATCAGTCCCGGAAGCATCCCGGAGTAGGGAGCGTTGGATTCCCGCGAGATGAGGGTGAGACGGACCCCGGGAAGCGGCTTCATGCCGAAGTGCTTGAGCACGGCGACATGGGTGTGCCCGCCGCCGACCAGCACCAGATCCTTGGTCACCGGTCGAGGCGGCGACTCCATGGCACCCCTGCGCATGGTTTGAAGATGCCGCCTCAACGAGGCGTCGTTCAAGGTTCGGGTCTTCCGGGGACATGCTCGGAACGGAAGCGCGCGCACATTCCGCCCCGGCCGGGCCTACCGCCCCGTCCCTTCTCCCCGCGCGGCAAGCTCTGACGGAAGCAGGGCCGCGTGCATGAACTGGTTGACCGGAGTGGCCACCCCGCACTCACGACCCAGCCGGACCACCGCACCGCTCAATTGTTCCAACTCGGAGGGTCGGCCGTTGGCGATGTCGCGATGCATCGAAGGGATGGAGCCTGGTGGGAGGCTGTCGAAGAAGGACAGCGCATCCGCAATCACGCCATCCGGCAGGCGAATGTCACGGGCCGCGGCCACCGCGGCGGTTTCCTCCATCGCGCGGCGCAGGAGCTCGCGGGCGGGCGGGGTGGCGCGCACTGTGCCAAGGGGCATCCGCGCCACCGAACAGACGCCGCTCACGGGGGCCATCAGGAGAAGCTTGTGCCAGAGCTCGGCCTCGATGTCGCCGGAGACCACGACGGACACCCCCGGGGCCCGCTCCAGCGCTTCCGCCAGACGGTCGCAACGGCCGGTGCGCCGCCCGTCCCGCTCCCCCATCACGATCACAGGGTCGATGCCGGTGTGCCGGATGCGGCCGGGCTCGACCAACTCGCACAGGATGCGGGTCAGGCCGCCGGCCACCGCTTCGGCCGGCAGCGACCGTTCCAGTTCGGTCGCGGCCTCCACACCGTTCTGGAGCGGTACCACCACGGTGTCCTCGCCCACCAGCGGCCGCAGTGCCCGGCCGGCCGCCTCCACCTGCCAGGTCTTGGTGGTTACCAGCGCGGCGTCTGCCTCCCCGAGCGACGCGGGGTCATCGGTGGCGGCGACGCGCGCCAGGCGCGCATCGCCGCAGATGCTCTCCACCCGCAGGCCGCCCGACCGCAGTGCCGCCAGTTGGTGCCCGCGCGCGACGAAGACGACTTCCTCTCCCGCCTCGACCAGGCGAGCTCCGAAGTAGCCGCCGACAGCGCCGGCTCCGTAGATCACGATTCGCATGACCCGCTCCCTGAGTGAGACCCGCAGGACATCGGGCGCGGCATGGCGGCGGCGGCACGCCGGGCGAAGGCAGCCCCGGCTGCGCCGCGCGCGACGATACCCGTCAAGCCCACCCTTTCGCGCGCCCGGACAATTATCTTGGAGGCGCGAAAAGGAAAGCTCTGCATCCCAACATCCGGAGGTTCCCGGCATGTCCAACCGGTTTCGCGTCGAGCGTGATTCGCTGGGCGAAGTTCACGTTCCCGCCGATGCCCTCTACGGCGCGCAGACGCAGCGCGCCTTCGAGAACTTCCCCATCAGCGGCCAGCGTTTCGGGCGCCGATTCATCCAGGCCCTGGGCCTGATCAAGAAATCCGCGGCGCGCGTCAACCGCGAACTGGGATACCTGGACGGCCACACGGCGCGGGCGATCGCCGAGGCCGCCGACGAGGTCGCCCGCGGCGACCGGGACGGCGAGTTCGTGCTCGACGTCTACCAGACCGGATCCGGCACATCCTCGAACATGAACGCGAACGAGGTGATCGCGGCGCTGGCCAACGGCATCCTGGAAGGCACCGGGGGCGCCCCCGTGCATCCCAACGACCACGTCAACTTCGGCCAGTCCTCCAACGATGTGATCCCGACCGCCATCCACGTCTCGGCGCGGACCGGCATCGAGGAGGAGCTGATTCCCGCGCTCGAGCACCTGCGGGGGCTGCTGGAAGAAAAAGCGGACGCCTTCGACGGCGTGCTCAAGTCCGGCCGCACGCACCTGATGGACGCCACCCCGGTGCGGCTGGGCCAGGAATTCGGCGGCTACGCGATGCAGGTCACGCGCGCCATCGAGCGCCTGCGGCACGCGTCGGCCGAACTGGCCGAACTCGCCCTGGGCGGCACCGCGACCGGAACCGGCATCAACACGCACCCCGACTTCGCGCGCCTCACCATCGAGCATCTCTCCCGCGAGACCGGTCTCGCGTTCCGGGAAGCGGAGGACCATTTCGCGGCCCAGGGCGGGCAGGACGCCTGCGTGAGCGCCTCCGGAGCCCTGAACGCGGCCGCGGCCGGCCTGATGAAGATCGCCGACGACATACGCTGGCTCTCGTCGGGCCCGACTTCGGGCATTCACGAGATCCGGCTTCCCGCCGTGCAACCGGGGAGCTCCATCATGCCCGGCAAGGTGAACCCCGTCATGTCGGAGGCACTCATGATGGTCGCGGCCCGCGTTGCCGGGAACCACACCACCATCACCATCGCCGGAAGCCGCGGCAACTTCGAGCTGAACGTGATGCTGCCGGTCCTCGCCCACTCCCTGCTCGAGTCCATCACGCTGCTCGCGGGGGCGAGCCGCGCCTTCGCCGACCGGTGTGTCGCAGGCATCGAGGCCAACCGGGAACGGGCGCGCGAACTGCTCGACAGGAACCCCGCGATCGCGACCGCGCTCAACCCCTACATCGGCTACGACGCCGCCGCCACGGTGGCCAAGGAGGCCGCCCGCGAGGGCAGGGCGGTGCGCGACGTCGTGCGGGAGAGGGGCTTGCTTGACGACGAGACGCTGGAGGAGGCTCTGGACGTGCGTGGAATGACCGAACCCGGGCTGCCCGCAAAGGACTAGCCCACTGAGCGCGGCACATCCCGAAGGAAACGGAACTAGCTAAACTAAGTGGACTAAGCTAATTCCCGGGTCCCGAGAGTCGCGTAACCGCTTCCTCGAAGGAGGAGATGCCTTCCTCGCCGGTCAGTTTGACTTCCCCGGTCAGTTCCCCGCCCCGGTTGACCACGAAGGTGGGCGTCCCCTCGACTGCCAGCAGCTGGGCCAGATTCATGTCGCTCAGGATGAGGGGCGCGACCGTGTCGCGGATGAGACAGGCCTGGAACTCCTCCAGCGGGAGATTGATGTCGGCCGCGAACTGGAGGAAGACGGGAATCGGGTCCTGGAGCGGCTGCCACACGCTCTGGTTCATGTAGAGCCGGTGCTGCATCGCCTCGAAGCCCTGCCGGTCGTTCAGCCCGCCCGCGCAGAGGGCAGCCTCGGCCGCGTGAAACCCGCGCATGAGACGGGCCAGCGGAAACATGCGCACCACGAAGTTCGCTCTCCCGGAGTCGACGAGGTTCGCCTTCAGCGAATCCGTACGCAGAATGTAGAAGGACCGGCAGGTGGGACAGCCGAAGTCGATGAACTCGTCGATGCGCGCCAGGGTGGAGTCCACCATGTAGATGCGCGAATTGTCGGCGCGTTCCAGGAAGTCCACGTCCACCACACTGAGCGCGAGCCCGGCGGGGAGCTCCTGCTGCTGTGCGCTGGCGGACATGGGGATCGCCGCGGCCAAGGCGAGCGCCGCAATCATCGCCCCGCCGGCACGCTGATATGTCTTCCGCATGGTTCAGCGACCTCTGGGAATCAGGCGAACGAAGCCGGCCTGGATCAGGAGGTCGAAGGCTTCCCCCGCAGTGACCGCCAACTCCTGGGTGCGGTAGTTGCCGCCTCCCAGCATATCGACTTCGAAGCCGATGGTGGGCAGCCTCCACTCGCGCGTGAACCGCTCGCGCGTCTTGCCGGAAACGTTGCCCAGCCGGGTGCGGCTTCCGCCGGTCGAGATGTAGATGCGCGCGTCGTTGAAGTCGAGGTTGTCCACAAAGATGGTGATGTCCCGCGATGGCTCGGCGCCGATGCCGGGCGGCGGACGTCGCGCTCCCGCGCAGCCGGCCACCAGCAGGGTCGCCAGTACACAGAAAGCGAACAGGGGTCGAGTCGTCATGATACCTCCTCCCGCGGGGACCGGAGCCGGGTGGCCGCCGGTCCGTGGTTTCCTGCCTTTGTACATTGTATCGCGAGCGGCGCGGGCCTGCTACCGAAACAGGTCCTGGCGAGTCGGCCCGGTCCGGGCGCGGCGTGGGCGGGGTTGCCCGCGTTCGGCTCGCGGATGAACCTGGTTCACGGGTCGGGCCGGCGCGCTCGTGCTCGCGGTGGGAAGGCAGACAGAGGATCATCTCCGAGGCTCAGGAGACCGATGACGGACGGAGGGCGGTGGGCGTGGGCAGGGTGAAGCGGTTCCCGGACGACCTGGTGGAGCGCATGCCGGGGGGCGATGCGATCACCTTCATCGTGGTCGACGGGGTCGGCGGGCTCCCCCACCCCGCCACCGGCCGGACCGAACTGGAGTCCGCGACCACGCCCAACCTGGACGCGATGGCCGCGGAGAGTTCGCTGGGCATGCACGTGCCGGTCGCGCCCGGCGTCACGCCCGGGAGCGGCCCCGCCCACCTCGCCCTGTTCGGGTACGACCCCGCCCGCTACCTGGTCGGACGCGGCGTGCTGGCCGCGCTGGGGGTCGGGATTGGCCTGCGCGAGGGGGACGTGGCGGCCCGGCTCAACCTGGCCACCCTGGACCGGCGGGGCCGCGTGGCCGACCGCCGCGCCGGCCGCCCCGATAACGCCGAGGGCCGGCGGCTGCTGCGCCGGTTGCAGGACGGCGTGACCGCGCCCCCCGGGGTGGACCTCCACTTCCAGCACGTCATGGAGCACCGCGCGGTCATGGTGCTGCGCGGCGCCGGCCTCGGCGCGGACGTGTCCGACACCGACCCGCAACGCACCGGCATCCCGCCCCGGCCTCCCCGGGCGCCCGAGGGGGACCAGGCTTCGGCGCGCACGGCCCGGACCGCCGGCCGAATTCTCGCGCGGGCGGCGGAGGTGCTGGCGAACGAGCCTGTCGCCAACGGCCTTCTCGCGCGCGGGTTCGCCGAGTACCGCGCGCCGCCGGGCTTTTCCCGGCGATATGGGCTCAAGGCGGTGGCGGTGGCGCGCTATCCCATGTACCGGGGAGTGGCCAGTCTCGTCGGGATGGAACTCGCCGGAACCCCGGCCTCCGATGAGGAAGCGGTGAAGCTGATGGAGGGCGCCGCGGGACACGCCGATTTCCGCTTTTTCCACTACAAGGCCACGGATTCCCGAGGGGAGGACGGGGATTTCGAGGGCAAGGTCGCCGCCATCGAGGCGATGGACTGTCTCCTCCCGGGGCTGGACGACGGCGGCGTGGTGATCGTCACCGGTGACCACAGCACTCCCGCCACCATGGCCGGTCATTCCTGGCACGCGGTGCCGCTCCTGATCCGGTCGCGCCACGCCCGGCCGACGGGCCGCCGCCTTACCGAGAACGCGTGCCGGCAGGGCGACGTGGGCACCATCGCCGCGCGGCACATCATGTCGCTGGCCTTGGCTCACGCCGGACGGCTGGCGAAGTTCGGCAGCTGAACCCCTCGCCTCCCGCCGCCCGGTAAGCGCCCGTGATCTCCATCCCCTGCGAAGAGCACTGCCTGGAGAACGGCCTCCGGATCGTCCTTTCCCCGGAGCGCTCCGTGCCCATCGTCGCGGTGAACCTCTGGTACGACGTGGGCTCCAGGAACGAAGGCCGCGGGCAGACGGGCCTCGCCCATCTCTTCGAGCACATGATGTTCCAGGGCTCGCGCCACGTGGCCGGCAACCAGCACTTCGAGCTGCTGGAGGGGGTGGGCGGATCGGCCAATGCGTCAACCTGGTTCGACCGGACCAACTACTACGAAACCCTCCCCTCGCATCATCTGGAACTGGCGCTTTGGCTCGAGGCGGATCGCATGGGCTGGATGCTCCCCGCACTCACCGCCGAGAAGCTTGAAAACCAGCGCGACGTCGTGAAGAACGAGCGCCGCCAGCGCTACGACAACCAGCCCTACGGCGACTGGGATGAGCGCATGCTGGCGATGGTGTATCCGCCGGGACATCCCTATCGCCATCCGGTCATCGGCTCCCTGGAGGACATCGACGGGTTCACGCTCGGTGATCTCGAGTCGTTCTTTCGTGCCTACTACGCCCCCGACAACGCCGTCCTTACGCTCTGCGGCGGCTTCGAATCCACGCGCGCGCTCGAATGGATCAGGCGCTACTTCGGCGACATTCCTCCGGGAGCCGGGACGCAGATGATCCCCGGAGACACGGACGCCGAGCGCGAAAACCACGTCGATGCCGGCCAGACGGTCGAGGCCGAAGTGCCGCTCACGCGGGTCTACGCCGGGATGCGGGTGCCCACCTTCGACGATCCCGCCTTCTATGCCGCCGATGTCGCGGGCGACATTCTCGGCAGGGGACGGGCGTCGCGTCTCCACCGCTCGCTCGTGCTGGAGCGCCGACTCGCCAAGGATGTCGCGGCACATGTTTTTCCGTTGATGACCGGAGCCGGGATGATGGTGGTTCAGGCGACCGGCAACCTCGGGACCGATCCCGGGGAACTGGTGGCCGCCGTCGTCGAGCAGATCGACGCGCTGAGCTCCGTCTCTTCCCAAGAGGTCGCCAGGGCCGTGGCCATGGCCGAGACCGCCATCCTGGGGCAACTCGAGGTCGTGGCCCGGCGGGCCGACCTGCTCTCGATGTTTGCGACCCAGTTCGGAGATCCGGGCCGGATCTCCACGGAGCTCGATCGCCTGAGCGCGGTGACCCCGCCGGCGGTGGAAACCCTGGCCAGAGAGCGCCTCGGGCCTGAGAACCGGGCGATTCTGACGTACGTGCCCCGGGCATCCGCGTGAGCCCCGCGAGCTTCCCCCGTTCACCGCCGGGGCCGGGACCGGTTGCACCCTTCGCGGTACCGGGGGTGCATGCCGCGAGTCTCGCTTCCGGGCTGGAGGTGCGAGTCGCGCGCCGGCCCGGGGTTCCGCTGGTGACCGCTCTCCTGGTCATGGATGGGGGCGAGGCGACGGTCGGTGGGCTGCAGGCCGGGCTTGCCGTACTGGCCGGCAAGGCGCTCCATGGCGGATCCGTCCGCCGCTCGGCGGTGGAGCTGGCCTGCGCCCTCGAGGACATGGGTACGCACCTGGCGACCTCGACCGGCTGGGATTCCACGGTGGTGTCGCTGACCTGCGCCGCCGACCGGTTTCCGAGTGCGCTCCGGCTACTGTCCGAGGTGGTCCTGACTCCCGCGTATCCGGGTGAAGAGGTGGAGCGTACCCGCGAGCAGCAGCTGGGGGGGATCCGGCAACGCAGGATATACCCCGCGCAGCTCGCCACTGCCGCCGCGGCGCACTTCTTCTTCGCCGAAGGCACCACCTACGGGCGGCCGATGGCGGGCACGGAGCGGACGGTCGCGGGCCTGGAGCGCATGCATGTGGCCGACTTCGCGGCCAGCCGCTACATGCCGCGGGGAGCCGCGCTGGTGGTGGCGGGCGATGTTGCGAAAGCGGAAGTGACGGATCTCGCAGCCGAGTGTTTCGGCGGCTGGCGGGGGCGGGCGGCTCCCGTCGAAGCGACGGCCGGTCCCCGTTTCGGCGAGCGCCGCATCGTGATCGTCCATCGCCCGGGCGCGGTTCAGTCGGAACTGCGCATCGGCCATGCCAGCGTGCCGCGCACGACGCCCGACTTCTTCCCGCTGATCGTGCTCAATTCCGTGCTCGGGGGCGCCTTCACCAGTCGCCTCAACCTTAACCTCAGGGAGGACAAGGGCTTCACCTACGGCGTGAGTTCGCGCTTCCTCCTCCGGCGCGCGGGCGGGATGTTCCGCATCGCTACGGCGGTGGCGACCGAAGTCACCGCAGCGGCCGTCCGGGAGGTGCTCGGGGAGACGAAGGCGCTGGTCGCCGGCGGGCCCACGCCCGCCGAAGTGCGCGGCGCGCGCGATTACCTGGCAGGCATCTTTCCGCTGCGCATGGAGACCACGGCCCAGGTCGCGTCCGGCATCGCGCGGGTGTTCGTGCACGGCCTCTCAGCCGACTACCACGCGCGCTACCGCGAGCGGGTGCGGGCGGTGAGGGTCGACGACGTGACGCGCGCGGCCCGCCACCGGCTTCACCCGGACGCCCTCACGGTCGTGGTGGCGGGTGACGCCGACCGGGTGGCGCCGGAACTCGAGTCCCTCGGCCCGGTCGAGGTCCACCACGACTTCTGATGCGCGCATGCCCATCCGCTGCAACGCGGCGATGGCCACCCATGGAAGGGGCCGCCGGCACGGGTGGATCACGACCGGGAGAGGCGCCGCGAGACCGCTTCGGGCAACCCCTTGCCGTACAGTCGCACCTAACTATCCGCAAGGCAGCCGCCTCGTGCGGCCCCTCGCGTGATGCGGGCGGATTCGCTCGCGCCCCGGCACGCGGGGCATGGTGACCTGACGGGAGAAGTCGTGTCGCACGAACAGGAGTTGCACCCATGCGAGTCCGCCGGGCGGGCGTTGTATCCGGGAGGAGACACCGTTCGCCATCCGGGGCCGGACGCGGTACCGGGACCGGACGGGACGGGACGCCTGTCGGGCCGCGTTGTGCATGACGGACGCGTGGTCCATCTGTCCGTCGACCGCGTGCGCTTTCCGGACGGATCGGAGGGCAACCTGGAACTCATCCGGCATCCCGGCGCCGCCGCGGTGGTGCCGTTCGTGGACCCGCCGGAGTCGCGCGATCCCGTGATTCTGCTGCTCCGGCAGTACCGCTACGCCTCGGGGGGATACCTGTATGAAGTGCCGGCCGGGCTGCCGGCGGGGGCGGACGAGGCCTGGGCGGAGTGCGCGCGGCGGGAGCTGGCGGAGGAGACCGGATACGCCGCGGCCCGAATCGACTACCTGACGCGAATCTTCACGACGCCCGGCTTCACCAACGAGGTCATCCACCTGTTCCTGGCAACCGGCCTCTCGGCGGGAGAGGCCTCCCGCGACCCGGACGAGTTCATCACCGTGCAGGAGTTCCCGTTCTCTCGCGCCCTGGAGATGGTGGGCACAAGCGACATCGTCGACTGCAAGACGGTCGCGGCCCTCCTGTACACTGCCGCCTTCCGCAGAAGCTCGGCCGCGGACGGCCTCGTCCACCGGGAGGAAGACGGCCGTCCCATCCCGGGGACGCAAATGGGGCGCACTTCCGGGGAGAACGCGTGATTCGGCTGGTACGAAACCTGCAAGCAAGAGTGTCCTGTTCGAGGGCATGAGAAGCCACGTCTGGCAGCGGAGCCACATGAATACCGAAAAGAGCCTGGCAATGACGCCCGCGAGGCCGGCCCACGAGACCCGGGACGCCCTCAGGAAACTGGACGACAGCGCGGTCGTGAAGCGGTTTCTGGAAGGGGAGCAGAGAGCCTTCGGAGTTCTTGTGGACCGCTATGACAACCGGTTGGTCAACTTCGTCTACCGGACCATTGGCGACCGGGAGCGGGCGCAGGATCTGGTACAGGAGACCTTCATCCGGGTCTACCGCCACCTGCATCGCTTCGATCCTACCAAGAAGTTCTCCACCTGGATCTACACCATCGCCAGCAACCTGGCGAAGAACGAGTTGCGCAACCGCTCGCGAAACCCGCTCGTCTTCTTCCAGACCATCAAGAAGAACTGGGAGGCCGACCACCGGCCGCTGGAGTGGGAGGACAACTCCTACAAGCCCGACGACCTGTACCGCAAGCGGCACTTGCGAGAGGTCGTCGAGAAGGCCGTCAGCGAGCTGCCTGAGCATCACCGGGTGGTTTTCGTGTTACGGGAACTCCAGGGAAAGACCTACGAGGAGATCGCCGAAATCACCGCGGTCAACCTGGGTACGGTGAAGAGCCGCCTGAACCGGGCGCGCAACAACTTCGCGCGTATCGTCGCGCCCATGCTCGGCTGAGCGGCGCGCCGGGCGGCTCATCCAGCCCGGCCTCCCGAACAGCCCTCGCGAACGCCACCCGCGGCTCGGGTTGCGCGCCCGCGACAGTCCCTGCCTGTCAGGTCCCCGGCAGCCTCGACGCCGGACGGGAACCTCGTCGCGCCCCTTCCGGTAGCAGACGTTCCATCGCTTTGTACGGAGTTTCCGTACCGCGAGCCCGCCGGGGAACCCGAGCGTTGTACTTCAAGTACAGAACTCGACGGGGATTAACGGGCCCACCGGCGCGGGCTCAACTCGCCGGACCAGGGTTGAGCGGGCGCAGGCTCGCAAGAGAAGAATCGCAAGGATCGCGAGTACAAGAACGGACATGGATTGCAACGGCTTTCTGGAGCGCTTCTCCGAGTTCCATGACGGCGAAGCGACCGATGCGGGCGCGTTCGAGCAGCACATTGCGGAGTGCGCGTGCTGCCGGCGCTACGCGGATACCGTGCAGCGGAGCCTGGCACTGCTGCGCGCCGTCCCCGGCGTGCCCGTTGGCGAAGATTTCCGTCCTCGACTCCAGCATCGCATCTACCACATTCAGGAGGATCTTGCGCGCCGCCGCCGCGGCGCGTCCTTCACCCGCCTGGGCGTGGCATTCGCCGCCACGATTCTGGTGGCGGTAGCCGTTTGGGGACCGGAACTCGTGCAGGAGACTCCCGAAGTCGCGCTGCCGCCCATCGTTGTCTCCGCCCCCCCCTCGCAGCGGGCGGCTGCTCCTTCCGGCACCGTACGATATCGCAGCATTCGCCTTCTGGAACCCGGCCTGGACGGCGACGACCTCTGGACCACCCGCGCCCTCTACGAATACTCGGCCCTCTCCCAACGCTGACGGGCAATCCACGTCCCGGCAGGCCATGATCCCCGCCAACTATCGGCGCGCGCTCGGCGGGCGCGGAGGCGGGGTTTTCTACCTCCACGGCGAAGACGACTTCCGCAAGCGGGAGGCTGCGAGGGAGATCGCCGAGGCGCACCTCGACCCCGCGACCCGCGACTTCAACTTCGATGTCATGCACGGCCCGGAGTTGGAGGTGCGCGATTTCGCCTCGGTGCTGGCCACTCCCCCCATGATGGCCGAGTGGCGGGTGGTGCTGGTCCATGGCGCAGAGGCACTGGCCCCGCAGCCGGCGGCGCGCAAGCTCGTTCTCGACATTGCCGCGTCGCCCCCGGAGGGACTGGCCCTGATCCTGACCGCTACCCGGCCGACGCGGTCCAGGGCGCGCTTCTACCGGGACATCGTGCGCTCGGCGCGCTCGCTCGAGTTCCGTCCCGTGCGGGCGAACGATCTGCCCGGCTTCCTGGTCTCGTGGTGCCGCGAGCGTCACGGCGCGGAGATGAACGAAGACGCCGCGCGCGCGCTGGCGGGGGCGGTCGGATCGGACATGGGTGTGCTGGCGCAGGAGATCGCCAAGCTGGTGGCCATGGCACCCAGCGGTCGGCCGATTACGGTCGAGACGGTGGAGGAGGGAGGGATCCGGATCCCCCGCCTCGATCCCTGGCGCTGGTTCGACATGGTGGGCGGACGCGACTTTGCCGCTGCCACGGCCGCCCTTGGCGAGCTCTTCATGCGCGGCGAATCAGGCGTCTTCCTGGTCATGGGCCTCACCACCCACTTCCTCCGCATCGGGCTGGTGCTCGACCGCGGGCTGTCCGGACTGGAGGCCGCGCTTCCCCCTCACCAGCGCTGGCTCGCCCGCCGCATCCAGGGGCAGAGCCGGGGCTGGAACCGCAAGAGCCTGGACGCGGCGCTGCTCGGTCTGCGCCGGGTAGACCGGCTGATGAAGGCCAGCGCCCTGCCCCACCATCATCTTCTGGAGGAGTGGCTGCTCGCGCAGCGTACCTCCGCCGGCGAGGCAGGTCGGCCGGGGCACCTCCGCGCCGGCGCGGGAACGCGGCACGGAGAGGCCGTCAGGTAGGCACCGCGACTATCCGCGAACGCCCAGGCTCCAGATGAAGGCCGCAAGCGAACTGACTTCCTCGTCCGAGAGGCCCAGCCCGCCGCGGGGAAGCATCAGGCCGGGGTATTCCTTCGGCTCGAGAACACCGGTTTCGATGACTTCGATGATGCCGGCGTAGGTGCCGTCCGAGTTGAGCCACACGTCGTCGGCGAGGCTCGGCGCCAGCTGCCCGCCCTTTCCGTTGGCCCCGTGGCACGCGGAGCAGGTGGCCCGGGCGTTGAAGAGGATCCTCCCCTCTGAAATGGACTCGAGGGTAACGCCGTCCGGAGCCGACCCGGCGTTCAGGGTGATGCCGAGGGCTTCCGGCATGGGGAGGTCCGTGTTGGCGCCTCCGGTTCCGCCGCATGCCGTCGCGGCAGCGATCACAAGTAGTGGCAAGACATGACTCGGCAATGATTTATCTATCATCAGAAACTCCGTTCGAGATTCGGTATCGCCGAGTGTTGGCGACACAACGGATGATACACCCGGAGTTGGGCAAGGAGCCGGCTCGATGACGCGGCACTTCACCCTGCCGCGCCCCCTTCCGGGACGGTCTGCGACACCACAACTTGGATCATGCCCCGGCTGGGGTCCCGGCGGGACGCGCCGGCGGCGTGCTCCGTCTCGGATGCGCCACTCCTTCGCCAACATTCAGGACGAATCTTCAGGGATGATCTCCGGCACCAGCGCCGCGCCATGACTCAGGACACGCCCCTCATGCGCCAGTGGCGGGCCGCCAAGGCGCGCCACAGTGACGCCCTGGTGTTCATACGGGTAGGCGACTTCTTCGAGCTCTTCAACGAAGACGCGCGCAAGGGTGCGCGCCTGCTCGGGCTGACCCTGACGACGCGCAACAACGGGGCGGCACGGCAGGTGCCGCTCGCGGGCGTGCCCGCCAAGGCGCTGGACGACTATCTGCGCAAGCTGGTGAAGCTGGGCTGCCGGGTGGCGATATGCGACCAGGTCGAAGACCCCAGGGCTGCCAGGGGGCTGGTGCGCCGCGAGGTGGTGGAGACCATCACGCCGGGCACCGTGGTCCACGACGAACTGCTGGAGGCCCGGCGCAACAACTTCCTTGTCGCGCTCGCGCCCGCGGGCAGGCAGATGCGCGGTCTTGCGGCTCTCGACCTGTCCACGGGCGAGCTGGTGCTCGAGGTGGTGGGCGAGGAGGCGCTCGCCGCCCGCATGGGGGAGCTGGCGCCGGCCGAACTGCTCCTGCCCGCCTCTCTGGAAGGACGGGCTCCGCCGGGCGCGCCGCCCGATACGCTGCTCACCCGTCGCGACGACTGGATCTTCGGGGAAGAGGCGGCGCGCGAGGAGGTCCAGCGCGCCTACGGAGTGCTCTCGCTGCAGGGTTTCGGCATCGACGCGGACGATACGCCTGCGGTACGCGCCGCGGGCGCCCTGCTCGCCTACGTCGCCGAGATCCGCCCGGGCGGGGTGGCCCACCTGCAGGCTCCCGTCGTGCGCCGACCCGGTTCGACCATGATCGTCGACGAAATGACGCGCCGAAATCTGGAATTGACGGAGCCGCTGCGCGCCGGAGACCAGGGCACCACGCTCATCTCGGTGCTCGACGATACCGTCACCGCCATGGGCGCGCGCACGTTGCGGAGCTGGCTGCTCGCGCCGCTGGTGGAAGCACGCGCTATCTGGAGGCGTCAGGAGGCCGTGGCGGAGTTCTTCGAACGGTTCGAGGTGCGGCGTGACGTTCGCGGGGCGCTGTCCGAGGTTGCCGATCTCGAGCGGCTGGCAGGGAAAATCTCGCTCGGGCGGGTCATGCCGCGCGACCTGCTCGCCCTGGCGCGCTCCCTGGACCAGGTCCCACCGGTACGCCAGGCGCTGGCTGCGGCCGAGCTCCCCGGGCTGCGGGAGCGGGGCGCCGGCCTCGACGCAATGGAGGACGTGCGCGAGATGCTCGGGCGGGCCATCGCCCCGGACGCGCCCGCGACGCTGCAGGAAGGCGGCGTGATCCGGTCGGGATACGACGCGGGCCTGGACGCGCTCCGCCAGACCCGCGCCGATGCGCGTACGTCGATCGCGACGCTTCAGGCCCGCGAACGGGAGCGCACGGGCATCGGCTCGCTGAAGGTCGCCTACAACAAGGTCTTCGGGTACTACCTGGAGGTCACCCGGGCGAACCTGGGCCGCGTCCCGGACGACTACGTGCGCAAACAGACGCTGGCGAATGCGGAGCGCTTCTTCACCCCCGAGCTGAAGGAGTGGGAGGGCCGCATTCTGGATGCGGAGGACAGGATCGCCACCCTGGAGGCGGAACTGTTCGCGGCGGTGCGGGGAGAGGTGGCCGAGCAGGTCGGGCGGCTGCAAAAGCTCGGGCGCGCGCTCGGGCGGCTCGATGCGCTTTCGGGACTCGCGGAGGTCGCGGAGCACCGCGGCTACGTCCGGCCCGGGATCCATTCCGGCTACGCGGTCGAGGTGCGCGCCGGCAGGCACCCGGTGGTGGAGGCGGTGATGCCGGCGGGCAGCTTCGTCCCCAACGACCTGGTGCTGGACGAAGACGGCCGGGTGGTCGTCCTTACCGGCCCCAACATGGCGGGCAAGAGCACCATCCTGCGGCAGACAGGGCTCATCCAGCTCCTCGCCCAGATGGGCTCCTTCGTGCCGGCCGACCGGGCAAGGCTGCCGGTCTGCGACCGTGTCTTCACCCGGGTCGGGGCGAGCGACAACCTGGCCCGCGGGCAATCGACCTTCATGGTCGAAATGCACGAATCGGCGGCGATCGTCCACGGCGCCACCGCGGACAGCCTGGTGCTGCTGGATGAGATCGGCCGCGGCACCTCGACCTACGACGGGGTGTCCATCGCGTGGGCGGTCACCGAGCACCTGCACGAGGTGGTGGGCGCCAAGACCATCTTCGCGACCCACTATCACGAACTCACCCAGCTCGGCGAGCTGCTCCCCGCGGTGCGCAACCTGAACGTGGCGGTGCGCGAGTCCGGCGAGGACATCGTCTTCCTGCGCCGGCTGGAGGAGGGAGGCGCCGACCGGTCCTACGGAATCCAGGTGGCGCGCCTCGCGGGCATGCCGCCGGCGGTCGTGGAGCGGGCGAAGGAACTTCTGGCGGAACTGGAGGGAAGACGTACACGTGACGGAGGGTGTCTCGGGCGTGAGGGTGAACATCGGCCTTCTTCGGCCATGGAGCCCGGCCAGCTTTCCCTCTTCGCTGCGGAAGCGGAGCTGTCCGCCCGCCTTCAGGAGATCGATCTCGACAACATGACTCCATTGGAATCCATGACGCTGCTCGCGGAGCTTCAGCGCCTCGCGCGCGGGGCGCGGGAGTGATGCCGTCGCCGTGCCCGCACCGTCGGTCCCGGGCCGGGACCGGGCGCCTGGCCATCCTGGCCTTCGGGGTCCCCGCTCTTGCGGCCTGCGCCGGCGATGCCGAGGTGGAGGAGCCCGCGCCGCTCGGCGACGCGATCCCCATCGAATACCCGCTTGAGATGTGGGATCAGGGCATCGAGGGCGAAACTGTGCTCCAGGTGCGCGTCAACGAACTGGGCGAGGTGGATTCCGTCGCGGTGATCGAGACCAGCGGCCACGAGCCGCTCGACTCGGCCGCCGCCGAGGGCGCGCGTGCGATGCGCTTCCAGCCCGGCCGCAAAGGCGGCCGGGACGTACCGGTGTGGGTACGCATCCCGGTGCAGTTCTCCCGGCAGTCGAGCCCCGAATCGTGATGCGCGGCAACGCGGAAGGATCGCGACCATGAGCGTCCGCCATCGCGAGCCGTATGACAACGTCATGGAGATGGTGGGGTGGACCCCGCTGGTGCGGTTGCACAAGGTGTCCGCCGACTGCCGTACTCCCGTCTACGGGAAGTGTGAGTTCATGAGCCCCGGCGGTTCGGTGAAGGATCGCATCGGGCTCGCCCTGGTAGGCGCGGCGGAGCAGGACGGGACACTGCGACCGGGAGGCGTAATCGTCGAAGCCACCAGCGGCAACACCGGCCTGGCGCTCGCGATGGCGGCGGCGACCCGCGGGTATCGCTGCATCTTCACCATGCCCGACAAGATGAGCCAGGAGAAGGTGAAGCTGCTGCGCGCCTTCGGGGCGGAGGTGGTCATCACCCCCACGGCCGTCGGGCCGGACCACCCCGACCACTATCAGCAGGTCGCCCGTCGCATCGCTCGCGAGACCCCCGGCGCGGTCCTCGCCGACCAGTTCTACAACCTGGAGAACCCGAAGGCCCACTATGCGACGACCGGGCCGGAACTCTGGGAGCAGAGCGGAGGGCGCATCACCCACCTGGTGGGCGGGGCGGGCACCGGGGGCACCATCTCCGGCGCCGGCGCATACCTCAAGGACAAGAATCCGGCGGTCGAGGTGGTGGGCGTGGATCCGGTGGGGTCGGTGATCTCCTCGTTCTTCAACACCGGCGAGATGGGGGAGGGGCACCCCTACCTGGTGGAGGGGCTCGGCAACGACAAGATCCCCGGCGCGCTGAACCTCGACGTGGTGGACGCCTACGTGACCGTAAGGGACGGCCAGGCCTTCCGCATGGCCCGGCGGCTCACCACGGAAGAAGGGCTCTTCGTGGGCGGCTCCTCGGGGCTCAACACGCACGCGGCCGTTGAGCTGGCGCACCGGCTGGACGACCCGGAGGCCTTCGTGGTCGCGATTCTGTGCGACTGGGGAGAGCACTACCTTACCAAGATGTACGACGACGAGTGGATGCGGGAAAACGGCTTCTTCGAGCGCGCCCGCAGAAGCGTCCACGACCTGGTGCGCGCCAAGGAGCCACTGGGCTTCCGGCTGCTGACGGCGACGCCCTCCACCCCCGTGCGGATGGCGTTGTCCACGCTGAGCAGCCACGGGGTCTCGCAGCTGCCGGTGGTCCGCGACGGGGATTGCGTGGGCTCGCTGAGCGAGGGGCGGCTCATGGCGCGGGTCATTCAGGACCCCGGAGTGCTGGACCACCCGGTGGAGACCGTCATGAACTCGCCCTTCCCGGTCGTGGACAGCCATCTCGACGCCGACAAGGCGACGCGGCTGTTGACGCGGGAGAATCCCGCGGTCCTGGTGAGGACCAACGGCAGGCTGGAGGACATCCTCACCCGCTTCGACATCGTGCGAACGCTTACGGGAGCGGCGGGTTGAGCGGCGCCCGGCGGGGGATGCGGTGATGAAGGTCGCCGTGCTCATGGGCGGCACCTCCGAGGAGAGGCCGGTATCGCTCGTCTCCGGCGTCGAGGTCGCCGCCGCCCTGCGTGACCGCGGTCATGAGGTCGTGGCGGTCGATCCCGCCTCGGGGGTGCTCAGCCGGGAACGGGAACTTGAATTGCGCGAGTCGGGGGTGGCCCGGGAGGCGCCGCCTTCCGCGGGGCCGGGCAGCGGCGATCCTCTGCTCCTTCTCGACGAAGCGTTGCGGGCGTGCGCGCCCGACGTGGTCTTCCCGGCGCTCCACGGGGGCGCCGGCGAGGACGGCACGGTCCAGTCGCTGCTCGACCTGATCGGGGTTCCCTATGCGGGGAGCGGGCACACCGGCTGCGCCCTGGCCATGGACAAGGACCTCACCAAGCGGCTGCTGCGCGACGCCGGCATCCCGACGCCCGCGTGGATCACGGGACACGTGTCCACGGAGCGCGTCGTCGCCGAGCTGGGGCTGCCCCTGATCGTCAAGCCCCCGAGGGGCGGGTCGACGCTGGGCCTCACGCTGGTGCATCGCGCCGACCGGATTCCCGCAGCGGAGGAGCAGGCGCTGGCGTACGGAGGCGAGGTCATGTTCGAGCGCTACGTCCGGGGGCGCGAGCTGACCGTCGGCATCCTGGGAGAGAAGGCGCTCCCGCCGGGCGAGATCATCCCCGAAAACGAGATCTTCGACTACGAGTGCAAGTATCAGCCGGGGATGGCGCGCGAGATCTTCCCGGCCCGCATCCCGGAGGATGGCGCCGACGGACTCCGCCGGCAGGCGCTGGCGGTGCACCGGGTCCTGCGGCTGAAAGGCTTCAGCCGGGTCGACTTCATACTGGACTCCGCGGGCACCCCATGGTGCCTGGAGGCGAACGCGCTTCCGGGGCTCACCCCCGCCAGCCTGCTCCCGCGGGCCGGACGCGCCGCCGGGCTGTCCTTCGGCGAACTGTGCGAGCGCATCGCCAGCCTGGCACTGTCCGGGCGCGCCGTGTCCGTCACCGCCGGCTCGCGCGCATGACCTGGTCGTCCTTCGAGCCGGGTTACGGAGCCTCCGTCCTCACGCCATGGGTGAAGCGGCTGCTGATCGCCAACGCCGCGATCTTCCTGTTCATGTGGATCAGCGGGAGCGCGGGATTCTTCGTGGAGTGGTTCGCCTTCCGGCCGTCCCGAATCCTCACGCGTCCGTGGGGCGCGCTCACCTACATGTTCCTGCACGCGGGCTTCTGGCATGTGTTCATCAACATGCTGATGCTGTTCTTCTTCGGCCTGCCGCTGGAGCGGCGCTGGGGTTCGCGCGAGTTCATCAAGTACTACCTGCTGTGCGGACTCGGAGGAGTGGCCCTCAGCTTCGTTTTCCAGTCCTCTTCGATCATCGGCGCGTCGGCGGCGGTGTACGGCCTCATGGTCGCCTTCGCCATGACCTGGCCGGACGCGCCCATCTACATCTGGGGGATCTTTCCGGTCAAGGCGAAGTGGCTGGCCGCCTTCCTCTTCGTGGTGAGCACGCTGAGCGCCTTCGGTGGAGGAGGGGACGGAATCGCGCACTTCGCCCATCTGGGCGGGCTGGTCACGGGATTCGTCTATCTCAGGACCGACTGGCGAACCCCCGCGTGGCTGCGGGGGCGCGGCAGGGCAGGTTCCTCCCGCCCGGGCGGAGGACTCGGCTCCGGTACGACCCCCGGACGGCGGTCAACGCGCCCGCAGAGTTCCTCCGGTGCGCGGGGAGGCTGGCGGAGGGCCGACGAGGAAGCCCTGCTGGACGAAGTGGACGCCATCCTCGACAAGATCTCGCGCAGCGGGATGAGGTCGCTCACGCGCAAGGAACTCGAACTTCTCAACGAGGTTTCCCGCAGGCGCCGCTCTTCCTAGGTTCCGCTCCCGGCCCTACCCGCCGGAATCACGACGCCGCGCCGCTCCCCTCAACTCAACACTTGTTTTTCAGGAGGCCAGATGGCGGAAGGGAAGGAATACCTGACGGAGGACATTCGCAACGTGGCCGTGCTCGGCCACGGCGGCTCCGGCAAGACCATGCTGGTGGACGCCCTCGCCTTCGTGGGGGGCACCGCGCGGCGCAAGGGCAATGTGGCGGAGGGTCACGCCCTCACCATGACCGCCCCCGAGGAGATCCAGCACGGGATCTCGATGCAGCTCACTCCCGCCTTCAGCGAGTGGAAGGGAACCAAGATCAACCTGATCGACACGCCCGGGTACCTGGACTTCACCGGAGAGGCGCTGGCGGCGGTTCGGGTGGCGGACGCGGCCGTCATCGTGGTGAGCGCGACCTCCGGCGTGGAGGTCGGGACCGAACGGGTGTGGCGCTACTGCGAGGAGCGCGGCATCCCGCGCATGTTCTTCGTTTCGATGATGGACAAGGAGCACGCCGACTTCCGCAAGGTATTCGAGGACATCCAGGAGAAGCTCGCGGGAAGTGCGCTGCCGGTGGAGATACCGGTGGGCGCGGGAGCGGACTTCCGCGGGATCATCAACCTGTTCAGCGGACGCACGCACATGTATCGGGATGGTTCCGTCACCGGCCAATACGACGAAGCCGACGTCCCCACCGACCTCGAGGATATCTTCGAGGAGTGGACCACCGAGCTTCAGGAAACCCTCGCGACCACCGACGAGGAACTCCTGGACCGCTACCTGGAGGGTGAGGAGATCACGCGCGAGGAAGCCCTCGAGGCCATGGCCATCGCGATGGAGCGGGATGAGGTGGTCCCTGTTTTCTGCGGATCCTCGACGCGCGTCTACGGGATCCGGGCGCTGCTGAGCAAGATGGTCGAACTCTTTCCGGATCCCTCCGAGTCGGGCAGCCACTCCGCCTCCCGTCCGGGACTCGACCAGGAAGCGGAACTCCAGGCGACCGACGACGGGTCGTTCGCGGCACTGGTCTTCAAGACCGCGACCGAGCCGCATGTGGGCGAACTCTCGTACTTCCGCGTGTTCAGCGGCGTCGCGGTCAACGGGATGGACGCGCACAACGCGGGTCGCGGCTCCAACGAGAAGCTGAACCACGTCTCCATCCCTCTGGGACGGGAGCGCCTGGAGGTGCCCCGGCTGCATGCGGGGGACATCGGGGTGGTGGCGAAGCTCAAGAAAACCGCTACCAACGACACGCTGTCCTCGCCCGGCCGGCCTCTCGTTCTCGACAGGATCGACTTCCCGAAGCCGGACGTGTCCGTGGCGATGAAGGGCGCGACCCGTGCCGACGAGGACAAGATCGGCGAAGCCCTGCAGAAGCTGCACGACGAGGATCCGACCTTCCATGCCGAGTTCAACCCCGAGTTGGGACAGACCATCGCGCGGGGACTCGGGGAGCTGCACCTGGACGTCCAGATGCAGCGCATGAAGCGCAAGTACAACGTCAGCGTCGAGACCGAGCAGCCCAGGATCGCTTACCGGGAGACCATCACGCGAACCGCGGAAGGGCGCGGACGCTTCAAGAAGCAGACCGGCGGCCGGGGTCAATTCGGCGACTGCTGGGTGCGTCTGTCGCCACGCCCGCGCGGCGATGGCTACGAGTTCGTAGACAACATCAAGGGAGGCGTCATCCCGGGGAAGTACGTCCCGTCGGTGGACAAGGGCATCCGGGAGGCGGCCGGAAAGGGCATCCTGGCCGGGTTCTCGCTGGTGGACTTCGCAGCCGAGTGCTACGACGGCTCCTACCACTCGGTTGACTCCTCCGACATCGCGTTCAAGGTGGCCGGGTCAATGGCCTTCCGCGAAGTCGCGGCCAGGGCGGGTCCTGTGCTGCTGGAACCGATCATCGAGGTGGAGGTGTCCACCCCGGACGAGTACATGGGCGACATCATGGGCGACATCACGCAGCGTCGCGGAAAGGTGCAGGGCATGGTGCCCGGCAACGGCAGCACGACCGTCCAGGCGCTCGTCCCGGAGGCCGAACTCTACAAGTACGCCACCGCCCTCCGCTCCATGACCCAGGGGCGCGCTCACCACACGCGCACCCTCGCCGGCTACGAACCGATGCCCGCGCACGAGGCCCAGCAGGTGATCGAGGCGCTCAAGGCGGAGGAGTAGCGCAGGAGGCAGCCTGTGGCGGGACACAGCAAGTGGGCCAAGATCAAGCGCAAAAAGGCCGTCAACGACGCCCGGCAGGGCCAGATCTTCACCAAGCTCATCCGCGAGCTGACGGTGGCGGCGCGCGACGGAGGGGGCGATCCCGGCTTCAACCCGCGCCTGCGCCTGGCGGTGGACACCGCCAAGGCCGCCAACATGCCCCAGGAGAACATCGAGCGGGCGATAAAGAAGGGGACCGGTGAGCTCGCCGGCGTCAACTACGAGGAGGTGGTCTACGAAGGCTACGCGCCCGGCGGGATCGCGCTCTACATAGAGACCCTGACCGACAACCCCAAGCGCACCGTGGCGGCGGTGAGGCACCTCCTCACCAAGAACGGGGGCAGCCTGGGGACGGCCGGGTCGGTGGCCTGGCAGTTCGACCGCAGGGGACAGATCTACATCGAGGCGGCCGAGCACTCCGAGGAGGAAGTGCTCGAGGCGGCGCTCGAGGCGGGGGCGGAGGATGTGGCGCGGGAGGGCGGCGACATCATCGTCACGACGGAGTTGGCCTCCTTTCACCAGGTCCAGGAGGACATGCGGCAGGCCGGAATCCGCATCGCGCAGGCGGAGCTGGCGATGATTCCGCAGAACGAAGTGGACGTCGCGGGCAGGACCGCCGAACGGCTGGTCCGCCTGATGGAAGCGCTCGACGGATCGGACGACGTTCAGAAAATCTCGTCCAACGGCAACATCGACGAGGAAACCCTGGCCCGGCTGTCCCAATGAGGGTCGGCCGGCCGCGAAGCGGACGGTGAAGGCGCCGGACGGGACGCTGATCGTGCTCGGGGTGGATCCGGGCACGGCGCGCACCGGCTACGGGGTGGTCGCCAGTGGGGACCGCAGGTTGTCGCTGCTCGAGTGCGGGGTGGTGCGCACCCGGCCCCGGCGCCCGCTTGCGGACCGCATCCGCCATATCTTCGAGGCGCTGCAGTCGATCATCGAGCGCTTCGAGCCCTGCGTGCTCTCCGTCGAAAAGGTGTTCCAGGGGAAGAACCCGCAGAGCGCGCTGACGCTCGGCCATGCACGGGGCGCCGTCCTGTTGGCGGGCGCGCTCGCCGGGATCCAGATTGCCGAGTACTCGCCGACCGCGATCAAGAGCGCGGTCGTCGGCACCGGCCGGGCCACGAAGGAACAGGTGGGGTTCATGGTCAAGACACATCTGCGGCTGGCCTCCGCGCCGGCGCCCGACGATGCTGCCGACGGGGTGGCGGTCGCGCTCTGCCACTGCCTGATCGGAGACCGGCCCGGGTGATCAGCCGGCTGCACGGGGTTCTGCTCGAGCAGGACATGGATTCGGTCGAAGTGGAGACCGCGGGCGGCGTCGTGTACGAGGTTCAGGTGCCGTCCACGGTGGCGGGGCGCCTGCCGCGCCCGGGCTCGCAGGTGCGGCTGCGTACGGTACAGGTTGTACGCGACGATTCGGTCGCCCTGTACGGCTTCCTGGAGACCCACGAGCGCGACATGTTCCAGCGCCTGCTGGGGACGACCGGGGTCGGAGCCAAGCTGGCGCGCGAGATGCTCTCGACGTACTCCGCCCGGCGTCTGGCACAGGCTCTGGCCAACAAGGAGACAGCCGTGCTCACCCGCGTGAGCGGGGTGGGAAAAAAGACGGCCGAATTGCTCATCCTGAGGCTGAGCGACAAGGTGCGCGACCTCGCGCTGACTCCGGACAGCGGCGCGGCGGCGCCTCGCGGCGCGCGCGAAGCGGTCAACGCCCTGGTGGCTCTGGGATACTCCTTCGCGCAGGCGGACGAAGCGGTGCGCGGCGTGGTGAACGCCGGCGAGGCGGAAGATGAGATGAAAACCGAGGAACTGATCCGACGGGCGCTGGAGCGCATCAGCCGATGACGGATCGCTACGACGTCACCACGCCCCGGGAGCTCTCCGGGGAGGGTGCCGGGGAGCGGTCCCTTCGCCCGGGCAGCCTGGCGGACTTCATCGGCCAGGCGAAGGTCCGGGAGACGCTCTCGATCGCGATCGCGGCCGCACGCAGGCGGGGCGACGCGCTCGACCACCTGCTCTTCCACGGTCCGCCCGGACTCGGCAAGACCACCCTGGCGCTGCTGCTCGCCTCCGAAATGGGGGTCGGGGTCAAGATGACGTCCGGGCCGGTGCTGGAGAAGCCGGGAGACCTGGTGAGCGTCCTCACCAACCTGAACGCCCGGGACATCCTCTTCATCGACGAGATCCACCGGCTGC
Organism: Longimicrobiales bacterium; assembly: GCA_965221785.1. GTDB lineage: Bacteria > Gemmatimonadota > Gemmatimonadetes > Longimicrobiales > Gaopeijiaceae > BD2-11. The sequence goes on along the minus strand of CBDCSR010000003.1, from coordinate 1,023,421 downwards.
GTCCCATCGTCGAGGAATTCCTCTATCCCGCCATGGAGGATTTCCGCGTGGAGATCCGGCTCTCCGACGGACCGGCGGCGCGCACCGTCACCATGCAGATCGAGCGCTTCACCCTGGTGGGCGCCACGACCCGCTTCGGGCTGCTCACGGAACCGATGCGCGCGCGCTTCGGGATGGTCGAGCGGCTCGATTTCTACCGGCCCGAGGAGTTGACCCGGGTAGTTCAGCGGAGCGCGGAGATCCTGGGGGTGGACACGACGGAAGAGGGCACCTTCGAGCTGGCGCGTCGGGCTCGGGGCACCCCCCGGGTGGCCAACCGGCTACTGCGGCGGCTGCGCGACTACGCCGAGGTACGCGCTGACAGCGTGATCAGCGGCGAGGTTGCGCGCGCGGGGCTCCGGCTGCTCGAGGTGGACGAGTACGGGATGGACGAGATGGATGCGCGCGTGCTGCGCACCATCATCGAAAAGTTCGGCGGGGGCCCCGTGGGGCTGGCCTCCCTGGCGGTGGCGCTGAGCGAGGACGAGGGGACGCTGGAGGAGGTCTACGAGCCGTTTCTGATCCAGAACGGCTTTCTGGAGCGCACCCCGCGCGGGCGCAAGACCACCGAGCGCGCCCACCGGCGGTTCGGCCATCCATCGGCCGGGAGGGAGGGGCGGTCGGACCCGGGAGCGGGCGGACATGGCCAGTCGTCGCTCTTCCGGTCATGAAGGCCGGACGCGACGCCATCCAGGACTTCGGCTACCACCTCCCCGAAGACCGCATCGCGCGCTACCCGGCAGCGCGGCGCGACCAGAGCCGCCTGCTGGTGGCGCCCAGGTCCGGGGGACCCTTCGAGCATCGGGTGTTCCGCGATCTGCCCGGCCTTATGCGCGCCGGCGATGTCCTGGTGGTGAACGAGTCGCGGGTGCTCCCCGTGCGCCTGCTGGGAGCCAAGCCGACCGGCGCGCGTGCCGAGGTGCTCCTGCTGCGGCCGCTGGGGGAGGAGCACCCGTCGGAGGCGACCGGCACGGACGGGACCGCACGCGAAGGGCGCGCGCGCCGTGCGGACAGCCGCCTGTGGGAGGCGCTGGTGCGGCCCGGCGGCAAGCTCAAGCCCGGGCGCACCGTGGAGGTCGCTCCCGACCTGGTGGTCCACATCCTCGACTCGACCCCCGACCACGGGCGCATCGTGCGCGTCGAGACCCCGCTGACGGTCGATGAGGCGCTCGAGCGCCACGGCCGCGTGCCGCTGCCCCCCTACCTGCGCCGCCGGGACGAACCGGTGGATCGTGCGCGCTACCAGACCGTTTACGCGCGCACGCCGGGTTCGGTGGCCGCCCCCACGGCGGGCCTCCACTTCACCCGCGAGCTCATGGACGCGCTGGAGGCGGGCGGGGTGCGCATCGCGCGCGTCACCCTGCACGTGGGGGTGGCGACCTTCCGCCCGGCAGGCCCTCCCGGCGGCGACCCGCGAGGTCCCGGAGAGGAACGCTACCGCATCCCCCGCGAGGCCGCCCGGCGGGTCGCGGCGGCGCGCGCCGGCGGGGGGCGGGTGTGGGCGGTTGGCACCACGGTGGTGCGGACGCTGGAGAGCGCGGCCGACGGGACGGGCCGGGTGCGGGCCGGGTGCGGCACGACCGATCTCTTCATCCGCCCGCCCTTCGACTTCCAGGTCGTCGACGCGCTGATCACCAATTTCCATCTGCCCCGTTCGACCCTGCTCATGCTGGTCGCCGCCTTCGCCGGCCATGAGCGCACCATGGACGCGTATCGCGAAGCCATCGACCAGGGGTATCGGTTCTACTCCTACGGCGACGCGATGGTGATTTCGTGAGCGACGACGTGGCTTCGGCCTTCTCCTTCACCGTCGATGGCCGCGTCGACCACGCCCGTGCCGGGGTGTTCTCCACCCCCCACGGGCACATCGAGACTCCCGCCTTCATGCCCGTCGGCACCCTCGCCAACGTGAAAATGCTGACCCCGGAGGAACTCCGGGACCTCGGGGCGCGCATGGTGCTGGCCAACACCTACCACCTCTACCTGCGTCCGGGAGCCGAGGTGGTGCGTGAGCTGGGGGGCCTCCACGCCTTCATGCGCTGGCCGGGCCCCATCCTGACCGACTCGGGCGGGTTTCAGGTCTTCTCCCTGAGCCGAATCAACCGCATCCACGACGATGGCGTCGTCTTCCAGAGCCACATCGACGGGTCCCGCCACCACTTCACGCCCGAAAGCGTCATCGACGTCCAGCGCGCCCTGGGCGCGGACATCATCATGGCGTTCGACGAATGTCCGCCCGGCGACGCCGACCATCCGTCCGTCGCGCGGGCCAACCGGCGCACCCTCGCCTGGCTGGAGCGGTGCGCGCGGCGCTTTCGGGCAACCAGCACGGAGCAGGCGCCCGCTCAGGCGCTCTTCCCGGTCCTGCAGGGCGGTGTCTTCGAAGATCTGCGGCGTGCGTGCGCGACCGGCGCGCGAGGCATTGCGGACTGGCACGGCTTCGGGATCGGAGGGCTCAGCGTCGGGGAGAACAAGGAGGACATGTGGCGCATTCTGGAGCTGCTGGACGGCGAACTGCCGGGCAGCCGTCCGCGCTACCTGATGGGGGTCGGCTACCCCGATGACCTGCTGGAAGCGATCGCGCGCGGATGCGATCTCTTCGACTGCGTGGCGCCCACCCGCAACGCGCGCCATGGCACCGCGTGGACCTCCGGCGAGGGCCAGGTGAACGTGAAGGGCGCCCGTTTCCGGACGGACCCGGATCCTCTCGATCCCGGGTGCACGTGCTATACTTGCCGCAGGTTCGATCGCGCATACCTGCGCCATCTGCTGGTCGCGGGGGAGGGGCTGGCGCAGCGGCTGATCTCCATCCACAACCTGAGTTTTCTGGTGCGGCTGGCGAGCGAGGCCCGACGCCGGATCATCGATGGCTCCTTCCCGATGTGGCGCGCGGAATGGCTGCTCCGGTATCGTAGTGCGCGGGCGAAGAAATAGAACATCAACCACCGGCCAAGGGCCGGCGCATCATCGGAGGAACGGATCTTGGCACTCTGGATCGCGATATCGACCCGGCCGCTCGTGCCGGCACCCCTTCCGGGGGTGCCCCAGGGCGGGGGAGGCGGCTTTGTCTTCTTCATCCAGCTGATCGCGATCATCGCGATCTTCTACTTCCTGCTGATCCGGCCACAGCGCAAGGAGCAGAAGCGCCACCGCGAAATGGTGGCGGCGCTCAAGAAGGGGGACAGGGTGGTGACCGCGGGCGGGATCGTGGGCAAGGTGATTCACGCTCAGGAGCAGCATCTCACCATCGTGACGGCGGAGAACACCCGCATCGTGATCGAGCGCTCCAAGATCGCCGCGCTCACAAACCCGCGGGACTCCTGACCGTACCCCTGGATGGCACTGCGCAGGATCGAGCTGTACGGCAGCGAGGCGTTGCGGCGTCCGGCGGACCCGGTCGACGACATCGATGACGAGGTGCGCGCGCTGGTGCGCGACATGTTCGAGACCATGTACGACGCGAAGGGCATCGGGCTGGCCGCGCCGCAGGTCGGCATCTCCCGGCGGGTCATCGTGCTGGACGTGGAGGAGGAATCCGGCGAGTCGAACCCCGTGGCGCTGGTGAATCCCCGGCTGGCGAGCCGGGCGGCGAAGAAGGACAAGCAGACGGAGGGGTGCCTGAGCATTCCCGGGGTGGAAGCCATCGTGCGACGGCCGGTATCGGTCGTTGTGGACGGCAAGGACCCGGAGGGCCGGGGTGTGCGGCTCGAGGCGGAGGGCCTCTTCGCGCGCGCCCTGCAGCACGAGATCGACCACCTGGACGGGGTGCTCTTCATCGATCGGCTGAGTCCCCTCAAGCGGCAGTTGCTGGTCAAGAAGTGGAGAAGGCTGCAGGCCGAAGCCGCGGAGCCGTGAGGGTTCTCTTCTGGGGAACGGCAACCTACGCCCTTCCCTCCCTCCGAAGCCTGGCGGATGCGGGGCATGAGATCGTTGGCGTGGTAACGCAACCCGACCGCCGCGCCGGCCGGGGACGGCGCCCCCGGTCCACTCCCGTGAAGGAGGCCGCCCTCGCCGCGGAATACCCGGTCTTCACCCCCGAACGCCCGGACCGCCCGGCCTTCCTGGCGCGCATGCGGGCCCTCCGGCCCGACCTCTCCGTGGTCGCCGCCTATGGGCACTTCCTGATCCGGGAGGCGCTGGAGCTCCCCGCCCTGGGGTCGATCAACGTGCACGCGTCCCTGCTCCCCGAGCTGAGAGGCGCGGCTCCGGTGCACTGGGCCATCGCGCGCGGCCACCCGGTCACCGGGGTCACGATCATGCGCATGGTGAAGGCCATGGACGCGGGTCCCGTCCTGCACCAGGAGAGGACGGACATCGTCCGGGACGAGACGGCGAGCGAACTCTACGAGCGGCTCGCGCGGATGGGCGGTAGCGGGCTGGTGCGCGCCCTGCGGATGATGGAGGAAGGCGCGCTCGAAGAGCACCCCCAGGACCATGCGCGTGCCACCTTCGCGCCCCGTCTCTCCCGGCGGGACGCCCGGGTGGAGTGGGCTCGGCCCGCAGAGAAGGTGGCACGCTGGATGCGCGCCATGGACGCAGTGCCCGGAGCGTGGAGCGAGCTGGACGGCAGCCCCCTCAAGCTCTTTCGCCCGCATGTGGTCGAGGGCGATGCGCCTCCGGGAGGAGAGGGGCCAGGGCCCGGCACCGTGATCGCGGCGGACCCCGGCCACGGGTTCCGCGTCGCGACCGGGGAGGGCTCGGTAGAGGTGGGCGAGGTGCAGCCTGCCGGCAAACGGCGCATGCCCGCCCGGGACTGGCTGCTGGGCCGGGCGGCCCGCCCGGGGCAGCGGTTGCGATGATGCCGCGGCTGCACGTCGTCACCGACGACCGCATCCTGGCGCGGACGGACTTTCCGGCGGCCGCTCTGGAGGTGCTCGAGGCGGGCGGGGCGCGGGTCGCCCTCCATGTGCGCGGGCCGCGCACCTCGGGGCGTGCGCTCTACGGGGCCGCCGCCGACCTGCTCCGCCCCGCGCTCCGCACCGGCGGCTGGCTGGTGGTCAACGACCGCGTGGACGTGGCCCTGGTGCTGGGCATCAACCGGGTTCACCTCGGCGGCCGGTCGATGCCCGCGTCGGTCGCCCGCCGCCTTCTCGGACCGGATGCCCATGTAGGCTGTTCGGTCCACTCGGCCGCCGAGGCCGGTGGGGATGACGGCCGGATCGATTATCTTTTTGCGGGAGCCGTGTTCGCGACCCCCTCCCACGCGGGGATCGCGCCGGGCGGAATCGACGTGGTACGGGCCGTCGCGGCCGCGAGCCGCGCCCCCGTGGTGGGCATCGGCGGCATCACCGCAGCACGGGCGCCACAGGTGCTCGCCGCCGGCGCCCGCGGAGTGGCGGTGATCCGCGCCGTGTGGGACGCGCCATCGCCAGGGGATGGTGTGACGCGTTTTCTGGATTCGTGGCCCGAGGAGGGGAAGATCACCGGAATGGACGGCAAGGTGACCATCCGCCTGAACGGAAAGGCACGAGAGGTGGCCGCGGACATCACCGTGTCCGGCCTCCTCGACGAGTTGGGCCTGGTCCCCGGGATGGTGGTCGTCGAATGCAACCGGGAAATCCTCACCCGCGAGAGCTACGCCACGGTGCATCTGAGCGAGGGCGACCAGCTGGAGCTGGTCCACTTCGTGGGCGGCGGGTGATGCTTCCTGTGGCCGGCAGGTCGCGGCGAGCGGGGTTGGACGCCCCTGACCCCGCCGAAGCCCGATAACCCAGCAGATAACAGTATATGTCAGTAGATAACAGTCACGGCGGACGGAGCGAAGAGGCGGTGATGTCGAAACACGCGAGCGCCGACACCCCGTTCGTGGTCGGGAGCAGGGAGTTCGCCTCCCGCCTGATCGTGGGGACCGGCAAGTATCCCGACAACGAAACCATGGTGCGGGCCATCCGCGCCAGCGGCACGGACATGGTGACGGTGGCGGTGCGGCGGGTGGATCTCGACCGCACCCGGGAGGAAGGCATCCTCCATCACCTCGACCCGCGGGAGTTCTTCCTCCTCGCCAACACCGCGGGCTGCTACACCGCCGCCGACGCCATCCGCTATGCAAGGCTGGCGCGGGCCGCGGGGTTCAACGAGTGGCTGAAGCTGGAGGTGATCGGTGACGAGACCACCCTGCTCCCGGATACCCAGGCGACCCTCGATGCCGCCCGGGTGCTCGTGGCGGAGGGTTTCAAGGTGATGGCCTACACCAACGAGGACCTCATCACCGCCCTTCGCCTGGAGGACGCGGGGTGCGTGGCGGTGATGCCCCTGGCGAGCCCCATCGGGAGCGGCCTCGGGCTGCTCAACCCCTATTACGTGCGCGCGATAAAGGAGCGCTGCGACGTCCCCATCGTCGTGGACGCCGGGGTGGGCACCGCCTCGGATGCCTGCCTCACCATGGAGCAGGGGGTAGACGGGGTGCTCATGAACACCGCCATCGCCGCGGCCCGCGACCCCGTGCGCATGGCGGCCGCGATGCGGGAGGCGGTGGTCGCGGGCCGGCTCGCCTACCTGGCCGGCCGCATGCCCACGCGCGAGGTGGCGGTCCCCTCCTCTCCGCCACTGCCGGAGTAGCACGCGCGGGCGGCGAATGGGCGCGGGCGGATCGCGCGATGCAAGAAGGGTCGCCTTCCGGGTGCTCGGCGCCTGCACCCGGGGTCAGCGCCTTGACCGCGCTCTGGACACGCGCGCGGGCGCCCTTTCGCCCCGCGACCGGCACTGGGTGCACGCCCTCGTCTACGGGGTGGCACGGCTGCGCGGTCGCCTCGACTACACGATCGCGGTGCACGCGCGCCGGAGGATCGAGCGGCTCGATCCGGCGGTCCTCGACCTGCTGCGCATGGGCGCGTACCAGCTGCACTACATGGAGGGCGTACCCGGGTATGCGGCGGTGTCGTCCACGGTGGAACTCGCGCGCGCGGCCGGCGCGGGAAGGGCTGCAGGACTGATCAACGCCGTCCTGCGCGCCTCGGCGCGCGCGGGATCGCCCGCGGACGCCTTCCCCTGCCGCGAGAGCGACCCGGAGGGCCACCTCACGCATTGGCACTCCCATCCCCGGTGGCTGGTGCGACGCTGGCTGGCGCGCTGGGGGGCCACCGCCACCGAGGCGCTCCTTCGACATGACAACGGTGTGCCGGGGCTCTTTTTCCGTCCTGTGGGCATCGAGCTCGAGCCCGCCCTCGACCGGCTGCGGGTCGCCGGCCTGACCGCAGCCGCAGCCGGGCTCGGCTCCGGTTGCCTGCGTCTCGCGGCCGGTACCGACCCGGCGCGCGTGCTCAGCGCCGTTCCCGGCGTCATCCAGGACCCCGGCGCCGCGCTGGTGGCGCGCTACGCCGACCCGCCTCCCGGCGCGCTGGTGGCCGACCTGTGCGCCGCACCCGGGGGCAAGGCGCTGGTGCTCTCGGAACGCGCCAGGTACGTACTCGCAGCCGACCCTTCCCCGCCGCGCCTGAAGCTCGTGACCGCGGCCGCCTCGCGCCTCGGAGCCCGCGTGGGCGCTGTGGTCGCGGACGCGGGCTCCGCACCCGTGCGCCGGGCCGACCTCGTCCTGGTGGACGCGCCGTGCAGCGGCACGGGCACCCTGGCTCGCCGCCCCGACGCCAGATGGCGCCTGACCGAGGCGGATCCCGCGACCCTGGCCGGCGTCCAGTCCCGGCTCCTGGCGGGCGCATCCCGTGCCGTTCCCGCGGGGGGACTTCTGGTGTACTCCACGTGTACATTGGAGCCAGAAGAAAACGACGAAATCGTGGAGGGATTCCTGACCCGGCACCCCGACTTCCGCCTGGATGCTCCCGGAGACCTGGATCCGCGCGTTCTGGACGACCGCGGCCATCTGCGCGTCCTGCCGCAGAGCACCGGTTTCGACGGCGCCTTCGCGGCGCGCATGCGGAGAGTCCGATGAGGCTGGGAAGCTCGATCGGGCGGCGCAGGCCGGCCCGGCGCAAACGGCGCAAACGGCGTTCCACGGGAAAGAAGAGACGCCCGAGTCGCCGGCGAAGGCGTCCGGCCGGCATCTTCCGGCGCGTGCTGGGCGGCACGGTTCTGGTGGCCATGATGTTCGGGCTCGGCTACGTGGTCGCCACCCGGGTCGTATTCACCGTGCCCGCTCCGCCTCCGGATCTGCTGGGCGTGCCCGATCTGATCGGACTCGACCTCGAGGACGCCGTCGGGCGCGCGGACATGGCGGGGCTCGCGCTCGGCGCAGTCGACTCCATGTACCACCCCTCCGCCGTCACCGGCTCCATCCTGGGTCAGAGCCCGCTGCCCGGCCAGCTCGCCCTTCCGGGAGCGCCCATTGAATTCGCCATCAGCCTGGGCCCGGAGCACCGCGCCGTTCCCGACATGATCGGCCAACACGAGCAGCGGGCGCGCGTCCTCCTCGGAGCGAACGGCTTCTCGGTCGCCGTGGACTCCGTGGAGGACGCGGAGCCCGCCGGCGAAGTGGTCGGCATGGAACCGGAGGCGGGCACGGGCGTGACCCTGCCTTTCGAAGTGCGGCTCGCGATCAGCCTGGGGCCTCCGGTGGTGGAGATGCCGCTCCTGCTCGGGCAGAGCGAGGAGGAAGCCTTCCTCCTGCTCGATTCCCTCGGGCTCTTCGTCACCGAGATCGAACTGGACGCGCTTGTGGGAACGGACCCGGGCGTGGTGATCGAGCAGGATCCGCCCCCGGCAAGCACCGTGGAGGTGGGGTCCGAGGTGCGGCTGGTGATCGGCGATCGCGCGCTGCTGCCGGTCGAGCTCCCCCGGACCGACACCACCGGGGCGCAGGAACAATCACCATGAGTGCGAACATGATAAGGGTGATACTGTTACAGGTTCGATCCGCTGGTTTCGAGAGGCCGTCGACATGACTCACAGACCTTCGCGCATTCCGTATCTGGTGGCCGTGCTGGGGGCTGGCGCCCTCGTCCTCATGGCCTGGGCGGGCCGGGGACGGTTTCAGCCCGTCGGCCTGGGCGCCGACGCACCGGCCTTCACGATCTCCGACCTCCGGGGAAACCCCGTTTCCCTCGAGGACCACCGCGGCCGGGTTGTTCTGGTCAACATCTGGGCCACCTGGTGCGGCCCCTGCATCGTGGAGATGCCCTCGATGCAGCGCCTTTACGAGCAACTCGACGACGATCCGTTCGACATCCTCGCGGTAAGCGTGGACGCGGCCCCGGGTGAGCCCGATGAGGCGGGCAATATCGGCGGCGACGTGGCGCGCTTCGCTCAGGAGCACGGGCTCACCTTCCAGATCCTGCACGACGCCTCCGGACGGATCCGGCGGACCTATCGAACCACTGGGGTCCCCGAGTCCTTCCTGATCGGCAAGGACGGGGTCATCTACAAGAAGATCGCGGGAGCAACCGAGTGGGATTCCCCGGAAAACCTCGAATTGATCCAGAGGCTGCTGGCAAGCTGAAGCTGCCATGGCAGGCATCCGAGTCGGGACGCAACTCGACTCCGATGCTTGCCGCGCTCGCACTCGCCGTCGTCCTCTGGGTAGTGGTGCAGATGGAGCAGCCGGAGCGCCGGGCGTTCGACGGCGTGCCGGTGCGCGTGCAACTGAACGATCCCCAGTGGGCGGTCGCGGGCACCCCGGCGCCCTCCAGCGCGACGGTTCGGCTTGCGGGCACGGCCCGGCAACTCCTGCGTCTTGCCGGAAACCAGCCCTCGATCATGGTCCCGGTGGATGCGGTGGGCTCCGCCGACACGTCCCTCGTGATCGATCGCAACTGGGTGCGCCTGCAGGGCATCGAGGGAGTGGTCGTCGAGGCCGTGGAGCCTGCCGCGGTCGCCATCGCCTTCGAACCCATGGTGGCCGTGGAGGTGCCCGTGGCCCCCACCCTGGTCGGCGTGCCGCGTGACGAGTTGACGCTGGTCGCTCCTCCCACCGCCTCCCCCGCGTCCATTCGCGTGATCGGGCCGGCAAGCCGGGTCGCGGAGCTGCGCACGATCCGCCTCGATCCCGTGGACCTGTCGCGCATTGCCGGGTCGCAGGTGGTTCGCGTCGGGGTCGGCAACGGCATTTCGGGCGAGTTGATCAGCTTCTCGCCGGACACGGTCGAGGTGCGGGTCGAGCTGGCCGGCAGAGAGGGGTCCGAGGGGCGGTGAGCGATCTCCTCGTTCTCGGCATCGAGACCAGTTGCGACGAGACTTCCGCGGCCGTGCTTCATGGCGCGCACGATCTGCGCGGGCACGTGATCCTCTCCCAGGACATGCACGCCGTATACGGCGGCGTGGTTCCGGAGCTCGCCGCGCGGGCTCATCTGCAGGTGGTGGACGATGTCGTGGGCCGTGCGCTGGACGACGCCGGATGCATGCTGGCGGAGCTCGACGGCATCGGCGTCACAGCCGGCCCCGGGCTGATCGGAGCCCTGCTGGTGGGGGTGTGCTGGGCGAAGGCGGCCGCCTACGCCTCAGGGGTCCCCATCGTGGGCGTGCACCACATGGAGGCCCACCTGTTCGCCCCCCACATCGAGGATCCTGCCGCGGAGCCACCCTTCGTGGCGCTTCTGGTCTCCGGGGGACACACCCTGCTCCTCCACGCCACCGCCTGGGGCAAGTATCAACTGCTGGGACGGACCCGCGACGACGCGGCCGGCGAAGCGTTCGACAAGGTGGCGCGCCTGCTCGGGCTGCCCTATCCGGGAGGAGCTCCGCTCGAGGCGCTTGCGACCGAGGGGGACCCGGGCCGGTTCTCCTTCCCACGGCCGCTGCTCGCATCCTCCGGAAAACCGGACGCGAAGAAGGCGCTGGACTTCTCCTTCAGCGGGCTCAAGACCGCCGTCGCGACCCAGGTTGCCGAACTCGAAGCCAACGGCGGCCTCGACGCCGAACGCGCCCACGTAGCCGCGTCCTTTCAGGCCGCGGTCAACGACGTCCTCGCGACGCGCGCGGCGCAGGCGGTGGAGCGCACGGGCACCGACAGGATCCTGGTGGCCGGGGGCGTGTCGGCCAACAGTGCCTTGCGCAGGGAGTTGCGCCGGCGGCATCCCCCCGAGGTCGAGGTCCTTCACGCGACTCCCCGGTTGTCGGTGGACAACGGCGCCATGGTCGCGCGTGCGGCCGCCTTTCGCCTGGGCCTGGGAGAGAGCTCGGACCTGGATCTCTCGGCCGACGCCTCGCTCCCGTTCCCGGGGCTGCGCGAATGACGCCCGCCCCGCCACCCTGAACCCCCTGGGGAACCGTGTATCCAATCCTGTTTCGCTTTCCCGAGTGGGTGCCGCTGCTCGGCGGAGAGCCGGTCACCTCCTTCGGCGTCATGCTCTTTCTCGCCTTCCTGGCGGCCGGCTACCTGCTGCGCGCCCGCATGAGCGAGACCGGCATCCATCCCGACCGCGCCTGGGACCTCGTGTTCGCCGCTGTGATCGGGGGAATCGTCGGAGCCAAGCTCTACTACGTCTTCCTCAACTTCCCGAGTCTCATCGAGAATCCGCGCTTCCTCTTCGCCCGCGGCGGGCTGGTGTGGTACGGGGGCTTCCTCGGCGGAACCGTGGCGGTCCTGTACCAGATGAAGCGGCTCCATCTGCCCGTGCGCCAGACGCTCGATCTGACCGCCCCGGCCATGGCGATGGCGTACGCGGTGGGGCGACTCGGATGCTTCCTGGTCGGAGACGACTACGGCCGCCCGACGGCCTCCTGGGTGGGAATCCGCTTTCCGGAGGGCTCGCCCCCCAGTTCAGTGGACAACCTGGCCCGCTTCGGCATCGAGGTGGATCCGGCGCTGGTTGAGACCTACGGACAGATCGTGCCGGTACATCCCACGCAGCTGTACGAGATCGCCATGGCGCTGGTGATCTTCGCGATCGTCTGGCGTCTCCGGCACAGCAAACATCCTCCCGGCTGGGTGTTTGGGCTTTGGCTGGCGCTGGCCTCGGCGGCCCGTTTCCTGGTCGAGTTCGTACGCGCCAAGGACGACCGCTTTCTGGGCAACCTGACCATCGCGCAGGTCATCAGCCTCCTGCTGATCGCGGCGGCGGTGACCGCGATGGTCCGCCTCGCGTCCCGGAAGGGAGGGTCGCGCCCGAAGAAGGCGAGGGCGCCGTGAGCGATCCCGACCGTGTTTTCACCATCCTTCACGGCTCGGACCTGCACTTCGGGCGACCGCACGCGCCTGCGGCAGCCACGGACTTCCTCACGCTGGCGCACTCCGTCTCGCCCGACCTGATCGCGCTCTCGGGGGACTTCACGCAGCGCGCCAAGAACCGTGAATACGAGGCCGCCGCCGCGTACCTGAAGCGCCTTCCCCGGGTCCCGCTGGTGGTCACGCCCGGCAACCACGACGTACCCCTGTACCGCCTCTGGGAGCGCGCCTCCGCTCCTTTCCGCAACTACCGGCGCTGGATCGCGGACGAACTCGACAGCGCACACGACCTCGGCGGAGCGGTCGTGGTCGCGCTCAACACCACCACACCCGACCGCACCATCGTGAACGGCAACGTGGCCGACGAGCAGCTGGAACGCGCGGCGGCGGCGTTCGCCCGGGCCGGCAACGGGGGCCTGCGCGCGCTGGTGGTGCATCACGCCCTGGTCGGAGCACCCGGCGGGGATCGCATCGCCGCGCTCCCCCGCGCCCGCCACATCGTCGACCGGCTGGCCGGGATGGGCGTGGAGCTGGTGCTCTTCGGCCACCTTCATCGCGCCTTCATCTCGGTGGGCGTTCCGAACGGACCGGGGGAGGCGGATTCTCCAGTGCTGCTGGTGTGCAGCGGCACCACGGCTTCCGACCGGGGGCGCGGAAGAGAGAAGGGCAGGAACAGCTGCAACCTGGTGCGGGTGACGAACGACAGGATCGCGGTGACCCGGTATCTGCGCTCTTCCTCGGCGGACGGCTTCCAGCCGGCCGCGCCCGAGACGTTCCCCCGCCACGACTTCGCGCACCCACCGCCGCCAGGTACCGCGAGCAGCGCGTGACCGGCAGCCCGTGGATGAACCCGCGCGAGCAACGAGAGCGGCGAGGCGCCGGGCGGGGGCGTTGCCCGGCGGGCACCCGGACGGTCCTTGCGCTCATCCCCGCCCTGCTTGCGACCGCCGTTCCCGCAGCGGCGGGCCAGGGCCAACTGGCGGAGGTGACGACGCTTCGCTTCGAGGGCAACGACGTCTTCTCCGATCGCGCGCTGGGTGCTTCCATCATGACGCGGTCGACCGACTGCCGGCATTGGCTGCTCTCCGTCTTCTGCTGGTCGGGGAGTTCGTTCGCCATCGACGAGCGTTTCCTGGGTCCGCGCGAATTCGAACGCGACGTGGTGCGCCTGCGGCTCTTCTACTATCGGCACGGATACCGGGAGGCGCTCATCGCACCGAGCCTCGACCGGAACGGGGACGGGGTTCGGATCACGTTCCACATCGACGAAGGAAGGCCGGTGCTCATCGATTCCCTGGCCTTCAACGGACTTGATCCGCCCGGCGACCTGGGTCTCCTCGACGATCTGCCGGTGGGCGCGGGAGAACCGCTCGATCAGATGGCGCTGGGGGCAGCCCGTGATTCGCTCACCATCCGGTTGCGCAACGCCGGGTACGCCCACGCCGAAGTCCTGCTCGACATCCTGATTCCGGCCGCGCAGCCGTACCGCGCGCGGGTCAACTTCGATGTTTTCAAGGGAGCTCCGGCACGCTTCGGAGCCATCTCCATCGAGGGAAACGAAAGAGTGGATCGGGGCGTCATACTGGGCATGATTCCCTTCCGCGAAGGCAGCACCTACGACGCCGACCTCGTTTTCGAGGCCCGGCGCAACCTCTACGGCATGGAGGTCTTCCGCAATGTCGCGGTAACGGAGGAGCTGGACGCGCAGCCGGACAGCGTAATCCCCGTATCGGTCACGGTCGTCGAGGGCGACATTCACCGATATCGCGCGGGAGGCGGCTGGAGCACGGCCGACTGCGTCAACGCCGAGGCCAGCTGGACCAGCCGGAATTTCTCCGGAGGCGGACGCCGCCTGCAGTTCCTCGGCCGACTCTCGAATATCCTGAACTCGCCGCTCAACTCCACACTCTGCCGCGACGCCGGCACCGGTCCGTACGGGCGCTACAACTGGTCGCTGTCGGCCCAGTTCTCCCAGCCCCACCTGTTCTCGCTGCGCACTACCTTCGCCGCCAACCTGTTCTGGGAGCGACAGAGTCTGCCCGACCTCTTCGTCCGCCAGAGCCTGGGCGTCGATCTCTCCGTCACCCGGGGAGGTGCGCCGGGACGCTCGCAGACGATCTTCTTCCAGCCGACGGCGGGGAAGCTCGACGCGGCGGACATCTTCTTCTGCTCCAGCTTCCTGGTATGCGACTTCGAGGGCATCGACGTGCTGCAGCGCAGCAACTGGCTGTCGCCCGTGGGAATCCGCCTCGCGCACGAGGAGATCGAGCAGGGCATCGGTTCCGCCGCCAGATACTCGCTGATCGCCGAGATCGAGCACGCTTCCCGCCTGACAGGCTCCGACTTCGCCTACAACCTGGCCGTGGGCGAGGCATCCGGAAGCCGCGAATTCCTGGAAGGCTGGGTCGTGGCCGGGCGGATAAGGGGGGGACGGCTGAGAGCCGGAGGATTTGGAGCGCTGGGCCGGGAAGTCGGCTCCGAGATCGCGCACCCGCAGAAACGGTTCTACTCGGGGGGCGCCACCTCGGTGCGCGGCTTCGCCCACAATCAGTTGGGCCCGCGCGTGCTGTTCGTGGACGTGGAGACGTTGCTGGACCCCGGAGGCGGCGGCCCGGGGCCGTGTACCCCGGATCAAATCATTGACCTCACCTGCGATCCGCGCACCCTCGGTGACGACCGCTTTACGTCAAATCCCACGGGAGGCAGCCGGCTGCTCGAGGGCAACGTCGAGGTACGCTTTCCGCTCAGCTCCGCAGACTGGCAGGGAACGCTGTTTCTCGACTTCGGCCAGGTCTGGTCCGACGACAGGTCCCGGGAGTTCGCGCGCCTCGAATGGGCCCCGGGGATGGGCGTCCGTTACTTCACCGCCATCGGTCCTCTGCGACTGGACGTGGCGTACCGGCTGAGCGGGGGCGAGGAACAGCGCGTCCTGACGTCGGGGATCCGGCCCTACCATTCCGCCATCGATCACGACGAGGCAAGGCTGGCCGCCGCGCCCGACTTCGTTCGTTCGGGCCGGCTCGAGATCCTTCCGCACCCGGTGCTGTACGGCGAATCCGCGGATTGGTCGCTGAGCCGGCTTCAGCTCCATCTCTCTCTGGGACAGGTCTTCTGATGTCCGGTACTGGGCCTCTGGAGGAAACCGGAGCGGGATCCAGCCTCCGGCGCGCCCGCGGCGGACGGGTTCTGCTGATCTGCGGGCTTTCGCTGGCCGCGCTTCTGTGTGCGGCGACGGCGGCGCTGGTATACACCCGGCCGGGCCAGCGCATCGTTCTGGAAGAAGTCCTCCGCCGGGCGTCGGCGCGGCTGAGCGCGGACATCGCGGTCTCGGGGATCCGCTCCGCCAACCTGCTCTCCGGGGCCACGCTTTCCGGCATCACCCTCGCGGAGGCGGGACGACCCGCTTCGTTCCGCGCGGACTCGATCCGCGTTCGCTATTCGCTCCGGAGCCTGTTCGGGGGGGAGTTCGCCTTCGCCGGAGTTGAGCTGTGGAATCCCGTTGTGACGGTCGAGCGCGGGCCCGGGGAAGACGAGTCGAACTGGAACCGTATCCTGGCGGATCCCCGGGAAGCGGCCACCGCGCTCAACCTCCAGTCCGGGTCGGAGGACGAGGAATCCAGCCTGGTCCTGCGCGACGTCTCGGTGTTCGACGGCGACGTCATCGTGCGAGTGGACATGGACGCGCCTCCGGAGGGCTTCCTGCCCGAACAGCGCTTCAGCCGTATCCGCGGGCGGCTGCGGGAGGCGGAATTCGGGGCGGAGCAGACCGCTCTCGACGTGTTCGCGCTGTCCCTGCAGGGGAGCATGACCGAAGAACCGTTCGAGTTGGCCGACTATCGCGGGCAGATCCTCGTGGGACAGGACGGACTCTCCTTCGACGCCGAACGTCTCTGGCTCCCGGAGACTGAGATGTCGGGAACGGGCGCGGTCGCCTGGGACGGGGACCCGCGCGTCAACGCGAGCCTGAGCGCTCCGGTTGCGGCGCTCGAGGACATCCACTGGCTGGTTCCGGGGCTGCCTCCGGCCCGGGGATCCCTGGAACTGGGCCTCGGTCTGAGGCCGGGGTTGACGTCGCTCGTTTTCTCCTCTCTCGATCTCGGCACCGCCGACGGCGGACTCGAGGGTCGCCTCGCCCTGACCCTCACGCCGGATTCGATGCTTCTCGACGGCGACCTCGGCCTGCGGGAGCTGCGTGCCGCCGCGTTCGATCCGTGGCTGACCTCGCCGTTCCCCTGGCAGGGTGCGCTCAGCGGCGGCGTGCGCATGCAGGGCAGGCCGGAGGACCTGGAGGTTTCGGGCGACCTCGAGACGGTCGCGACCGCCCGGGCCGGCGCCTCTTCCCGGTTCCAGTTCGGGGGTCGGGTGCATGTCGGGCCGAACCCGGGCGTGACCGGCTTTTCCCTCACGTCGATGCCATTCCAGTACAGCCTGCTGGGCGAGATGGACGAGCGCGCCGGCATCGGAGGCTCGGGTTCACTCCACATCGAGGCTGGCGGACGCCTGTCGGAGGGAATCGACTTCGTCGCGTCGGCGGCGCATGCGGCTGCGGGGCTCCCGCAGTCGGAGGTCACCGTCAGCGGCACGGTCGGACGCGGGGACGGCGCAACGTTCGTGGACCTGTCCGGCGATCTCCAGCCGCTGTCGTTCACCGCGCTGGGCGCGTACTTCCCGACCCTGCCGCTGACCGGCGAGGTCACCGGTGGCGTGAGCGCCCGCGGACCCCTCGCCGACCTGACGGTCGAGGTCGACCTCGAGACCCCCGCGGGGCCTCTCGCCATGAACGCGCGCCTCGATGCGGGCGACATCGGCCGCAGCTACCGGGCCGAGACGGAGGTGCGCAACTTCCACCTGTCGCGCATCGTGCCCGAGCTTCCGGAACCCACGATCGTGACCGGCGGCGTGTTCGTAGACGGTCGCGGGCTCCAGCCCGACTCGGTCGTAGCCGACGTGCGAGTGCGCATCGCTTCCGCTGTGGTCGGGGTGGTTGGCGTGGACTCGGCCAGGTCGGCGTTTGGCCTGGAAGCGGGCGCGGCCACCCTGGACACGCTGCACGCCGTGACCAGCCTGGGCACTCTGGACGCATCCGGAGACCTGGGCCTCGCGGCGGGTCTCCCGCCCGGAGAGGTCCGCGTCGCGTTCACCAGCGAATCGCTGGATGGCCTGCGGCCCTTCTTCATGGCCGGCCCGATCATCGCGGCCGACACGTTGTCGCGCCTGGAGATCGAGTTGCTGCGCCTCGAGGGTATCGATCCCGACACCCTTCCCCTGCTGAGGGACATCGAAGTCGATGGGCGCGTCTCCGCCGAAGCCACCCTGAGCGGCGCGGTCGACCGGTTCACGGCAGAGGGCGTCGTCACCATCGAAGGCTTTCGCTTTCGCGACAACGCGATCAGCCGGGCCGAGCTGGACCTTCGGGTCGACGGCCTGCCGGGAACCGATGGGCGGCTCACCGCCTCGATCCTTGCCGGCTCCTTTGCGGTCGAAGGCAGAGGTTTCGGCTCTGCCGCCATCGACCTGGACCTTTCCCGATCCGAGGGCCGGCTGCGCGCCGACCTGCAGCGCTCGGGCGAAGAGAGCTACCAGGCGCGCGCCACCTACCAGGCGGACGCAGCCAGCGGAGTACTCCACCTCGACGAACTCACCACCCGCTTCGCCGGCGGCCGCTGGAATCTCGGCGGGCCGGCGCGTCTCCTGTGGGATAGCGAGCGTTTCGTGGTCGACGACTTCAGCTTCACGCGGCCCGGCCTGGGCGGAATGAGGATCGAAGCCGACGGCGTCATCCCGCGCGGCCCCGGTCCGGCGGACTTCGAGCTGGCGGTGCGCACCCTCCCACTGGAGCGCCTGACCCACGTGGCGCAGCTGACCAGCCTGGAGGAAGCGAACCTTCGCGGAGTGGTAAGCCTCGACCTGAGGGTATCCGGAACCGGGGACGATCCCGGAATGGAGGCTTCCTTCCAGGCCGACGGCCTGGGATACGGCAACGTGGACCTCACCCGGGTAGCCGGCGAACTCGAGTACCTGGACCGCCGTATCACCGGCGACGTCGAGGCGTGGAGCCAGGAGGCACAGGTCCTGTCCGCCCGGGGCGCCCTGGCCGCGGCGCTGGAACTCCAGCGGGTGCCCGTACGCTTCCCTGATGAGCCGATGGACATCGCCGTCGTCGCACGGGAGTTCCCGCTTGCGGTCGTGTCGCGCGTCATTCCCGGCCTCGAGGACGTCGAGGGCCTGGTTGATGGAGAACTGCGCCTCACCGGTCCCCCGGCAAACGTGCGCACGAACGGTGAACTCTCTCTGACCGGAGGAGTCCTCGCGCTGCCGGAACTGGGGGTCCGGTACACGGATGTGGAAGCCGCTCTCGGGTTCACCGAGGACGCGCGCGCCACCC
The DNA here is from genome assembly GCA_965221785.1 of Longimicrobiales bacterium. Classification (GTDB taxonomy): domain Bacteria; phylum Gemmatimonadota; class Gemmatimonadetes; order Longimicrobiales; family Gaopeijiaceae; genus BD2-11. The sequence continues at coordinate 1,004,945 of CBDCSR010000003.1, read as the reverse complement.
TCTCGGCCAGTCTGCGTTCCGGGGGGCCCGCCCGGGTGAACGGGTCGCTGCACCTGCGCCCCCTGCGCGACCCGGCCCTCGACCTCGCCATCGACGGAACCAGCTTCAGGGCCGTCAACCGCTACGACATCGAGGGAGTGGTCAGCGGGCAGCTGCGCCTGACCGGAAACTATCGCAGCCCGGTCGTGCAGGGGGCCCTGGACGTGGAACAGGGCACCCTCTACCTGGACGAGTTCGCGCGCTACCAGACCATCGTGGACCTGGCGGACACCACCTTCTTCGCCGCCGTGGACACCACCCTGGCCGGGGTGCTGCCGATCATCGAGGCCGGACAGAATCCCTTCCTCGACAACCTGGTCGCGGACATCGAGTTGAGCGTGGAGAGCGACAGCTGGCTGCGCAGCCGCCAGATCGACATGGAGATCGACGGCGACCTCGAGCTCGAATACGACCGCGGGGCACGCCGCTTCGTGGCGGTCGGGGAACTCGCGGCCATCCGCGGATCGTACAACTACTTTGGCCGCCGCTTCGTGGTACAGCAGGGAACCCTCGAGTTCATAGGCATTCCCGGCGTAAACCCGAACCTGGACATCCAGGCGGTCGCCCGCCTGCGTGCCGGAGACAGCCCGCTCAACGTGATCGCCAACGTGGGCGGCACCCTGGTGGCTCCTTCGGTGTCGCTGACCAGCGACGCGCCCGCGCCCATCGAGGAACCGGAACTGGTCAGTTACCTGGTGTTCGGCCGGCCCCCGGCACTGCTGGGCGCCGGCGAGTCGTCACTGCTGGGCGGGGCGATCATCACCGATGGTCTGTCGCTCGGCCTGGGTCGGCTGGCGGACGAGTTCCAGGAGGCCGTCGCGCAGGAGATCGGCTTCGTGGACTATTTCGCCATCTCCAACCAGCGGGCCACGCAGCGCCTTGGCCCCAATCCCAGCCTGCTGGGGACCCTCGCCTCCACACAGATAGAGTTCGGCCGCTACCTGTGGGACGATGTATTCCTGTCCGTCGACCTGGCTCCGGTCGGGACCACCACCCAGACGCGCACCCGCATCCCCAACGCCCGTCTGGAGTGGCGCTTCGCCGATCTGTGGGGCTTCGAGAGCTTCGCCGAGGATCCGCTCCTGCGCCGCGGCGTGCTCGGGGTCCAGCAGAGCGGCCCGACCTACGCGCATTCTCTGGGGCTGTTCGTCTATCGCGAGTGGGGCCGATGACGGGCGACACGCTGATCATCCGGGGAGCGCGCGAGCACAACCTCCGCAACATCGACCTGCAGCTGCCCCGCGAGCGCATCGTCGTCATCACCGGTCTGTCCGGATCGGGCAAATCCTCCCTCGCCTTCGACACGATCTACGCAGAGGGACAACGGCGCTACGTGGAATCGCTTTCCGCCTACGCCCGTCAGTTCCTCGGCCTGATGGAGAAGCCCGACGTCGACTCCATCGAGGGGCTGTCACCGGCGATCTCCATCGAGCAGAAGACGGTCAACCGCAACCCGCGTTCGACGGTGGGCACGGTCACGGAGATCTACGACTATCTGCGCCTGCTGTGGGCACGCGCGGGTACGCCCCACTGTCCGGAGTGCGGCCGGCCGGTCCTGCGCCAGAGCGCCACCCAGATCGTGGAAGGGCTTCTGGAACGGCAGGCGGGCAGCCAGATCGAGGTCCTCGCCCCCCTGGTGCGCGGGCGCAAGGGCGAGTTCCGCGAGCTGTTCGAGCGGGCGCGTCGCACCGGCTTCGTGCGGGCGCTCGTCGATGGCCAGGTCTACGACCTCTCCCATCCTCCCGCGCTCAATCGATACGAGAACCACGATATCGCCATCGTCGTCGACCGCCTCACGGTGCGGGGCTCCGACCGCGGCCGCCTCGCCGACTCGATCGAAACCGCCCTCTCGACGGCCGAGGGCGTCGTCGGGGTGCGGATACGCGGAGAAGACGCCCCCCGGCTCTTCAGCGAGCAGTACGCCTGCGTGGAATGCGGAACCAGCCTGCCCGAGCTGGAACCGCGCCAGTTCTCCTTCAACTCTCCGTTCGGCGCGTGCGAGGACTGCGGGGGGCTGGGCACACGCCGGGAGGTCAACCCCCAGCTTCTGCTCGGCGACCCCGGCCTCTCGGTGATGGAGGGGGTGGTGCTCCCCTGGGGGGATCCCGCCGGGCACCTGCGCCGCTCGGTGATCCCCGGACTTGCGGCCGCCTACGAGTTCGACCCGCGCGAGCCCTGGAACACCCTGGACCCGGAGGTCCACCAGGGCATCCTCTGGGGTTCGGCTCCCATGAAGATCCGCTTCCCCTACCGGTCGGCGGGCTCCGCGGGATACTACGAGGACGTGTGGGAGGGCGTGGTCGCCAGCATCGAGCGCCGCTACCGGGAGACCGGGTCGGACTACGTGCGCGGCCAGCTCGAGTCCTACATGTCGGTGCTGCCGTGCAAGGCGTGCGAGGGTACGCGCCTCGGCCCCCGCTCCCGGGCCGTGACCCTGGGCGGCCGCTCCATCGGCCAGGTGATCGAGCTGCCCATCGCGGAGTGTCTGGCTTTCGTGCGCTCGCTCCCGGTGGCCGGCCGCCTGCGCTCCGACACCATCGAGCAGGCCCCCGGCCCGCCGCTCCCGGCCGAAATCGCCGGTCCGATCCTCAAGGAGGTCGAGAACCGTCTCCGCTTCCTGACCGCCGTGGGCCTCGACTACCTCAGCCTGGGCCGCTCGGCCGACACCCTCTCCGGGGGGGAGGCGCAGCGCATCCGCCTGGCGACCCAGATCGGCAGCGGCCTGGTGGGAGTGCTCTACATCCTGGATGAACCGTCGATCGGCCTGCATCCGCGCGACAACCACGGCCTGCTCGACACGCTCCGGTCGCTGCGCGACCTGGGCAACACCGTGCTGGTGGTTGAGCACGATGAGGACACCATCCTCGCCGCCGACCACGTCGTCGACCTGGGTCCGGGGGCCGGGCGTCAAGGGGGCGAGGTGGTGGCCGCGGGGACGGTGCAGGAAGTCGTCAACCATCCGCGCTCGCTCACCGGCGCGTATCTGCGCGGCGCCCGCGAGATTCCCGTGCCGCCGCGGCGGCGCCCCGTCGACCCCGAACGCCGGCTCGTGGTGGAGGGCGCGCGCCAGCACAATCTCCGCGACCTGACGGTCGGGTTCCCCCTGGGCTGTTTCGTCGCGGTCACCGGGGTCAGCGGGTCGGGCAAGTCCACCCTGGTGAACCATACCCTGTACCGCGCCCTGGCGCGCCGCTTCTACCGGTCGGTCGCCCTCCCGGGAGATCACGATCAGGTGCACGGCGCCGAGCTGATCGACAAGGTCATCGAGGTCAACCAGTCGCCCATCGGACGGACGCCGCGCTCCAATCCCGCGACCTACACCGGCCTCTTCACCCCCATCCGGGAACTCTTCGCGAGCCTTCCCGAGTCACAGGTGCGCGGGTACGGGCCGGGGCGTTTCTCCTTCAACGTAAAGGGAGGCAGATGCGAGTCGTGCAAGGGCGACGGGCTGGTGAAGATCGAGATGCACTTTCTGCCCGACGTCTATGTGCCGTGCGATGTCTGCCGGGGCCAGCGCTACAATCGTGAAACCCTCGACATCGCCTACAAGGGCCGGAACATAGCCGAGGTCCTTGCGATGCCGGTCGCCGAAGCCCTCGAGTTCTTCGACGCCGTGCCCCGCGTTCGCAACCGCCTCCGGACGCTGGCGCAGGTGGGGCTCGGCTACGTCCGGCTGGGCCAGCCGGCGACGACCCTCTCGGGCGGCGAGGCCCAGCGGGTCAAGCTGGCGAGCGAACTCTCCAAGCGCGCGACCGGCAGGACCCTGTACATCCTCGACGAACCCACCACGGGGCTGCACTTCGAGGACGTGCGTGTCCTGCTGGAGGTGCTGCACCGCCTGGTGGACCGCGGCAACACGGTGGTGGTCATCGAGCACAACCTGCACGTGATCAAGACCGCCGACTGGCTCATCGACCTCGGCCCGGAGGGTGGCGCGGGCGGAGGGCGGGTGGTCGCCGCCGGGACACCCGAAGAGGTCGCCGCCCGCCAGCCATCGTACACGGGGGCCTTCCTGACCGATGTACTGCCGGACAGGAACAGGGAGCGCCGGAGGGCGTAGTTGGCAGCCCGGCGCGAAACTGGCCCCGGCTCCCCGGCGTCTGCTAGTGTTATAGGTTATGCCACCGGATGGTGCCACATTCCGGTCGCATCGCGGCCGGCAGCACCCGCCCGACGAGCAGGCTGACACCAGAAGCGGCAGAGCCACCTGCCCCCCGCCCCGGAGACGGAGTGAAGTCATGGTAAGTCGAGAGGATGTCGAGGGCTTCCTGATCCGCATGGATCTGGACTATGAAGAGGTGGACGAGGGCATGTTCCTCGCACACGGCGACAATGGAGGCGCGGGCGTGGTGGTCCACCACTCGGATCCCGTGCTGGTGCTGCGCCTCAAGATGATGGATCTTCCGGCAGAGCCGGAGGACGAACTCACCGGGCTGTACCGCACACTGCTGGAACTCAACGCGACCGACATCGTGCACGGCGCCTACGGAATCGAGGAGGGGGAGCTGATTCTCACCGACACCCTCGAACTGGAGAACCTGGACTTCACCGAACTGCAGGCCTCGATCGAGAGCCTTCAGCTCGCGGCGTCGAGTCACATGGGCAGGATCCGCGAGCTTGCGCAGGCGAGCAGCGTACCGCAGGCGATGGAGGGCTGAACTCATGGGAATCTTCCAGAAGCTGTCGACGCTCATCAAGTCGAACATCAACGACCTGATCGCGAAGGCGGAAAACCCGGAGAAGATGCTCAACCAGATCATCCTCGACATGCGGGACCAGCTCGCCAAGGCGAAGCGCGATGTCGCTGGAGCGATCGCGGACGAGCGCAAGCTCGGAGCCCAGCTCGATGCCGAGGTCAAGCAGGCCCGGGCGTGGCAGAAGCGGGCGGAACTGGCCGTGAGGGAGGGCCGCGACGATCTCGCCATGCAGGCTCTGACCCGACAGCAGGAACACACCCAGCGCGCAGGGGCGCTGGAACAGACCTGGCGCGCGCAGAAAGAGGAGACGGAGAAGCTCAAGGCATCCCTTCGGACCCTGAACGACAAGATCGAGGAGGCGAAGCGCAAGCGGAACCTCCTGATCGCAAAGCAGAAGCGGGCTCAGGCGCAGAAGCGCATCCACGCCACCATGTCCGGGCTCTCGGACCAGTCGGCGTTCGACGCGTTCAACCGCATGGCGGCCAAGATCGAGGAAGAGGAGCGCCGCAGCCTTGCTCAGGCGGAAGTCACCGAGGCGCTGACGGGGGATTCGCTGGAGGATGAATTCCTGAGGCTGGAATCGGGCGGCGAGGGTGCCGCGCTGGACGACCGCCTGCTGGCGCTGAAGGCACAGATGGGTCTGCTCCCGGGAGGGGCGCCCGAGGCTCCCCGGCAGCTCACCGCCGGTGAAGGGTCCAGCGACGCCCCCTCCGGGGAAGACGCGGAAGCCGAGGATTCCGACGCCGGGTCTTCCGCTTCGGTCGCGCCGATACAGGAAGCGCAGCTGCTCGAGGAGTTCGAGCGGCTGGGCCGAAACGACGGGTCGTGACGTGGACACGGTCTATCTGAACGGCGAGTACCTGCCGAGGGACGAAGCCCGCGTAGCGGCGGATGACCGCGGCTTTCTCCTCTCCGACGGGATCTACGAGGTCACTCCGGCGTACGGCGGACGTTTCTTTCGCGGGGACCGCCACCTGGCGCGCATGACGCGAGGGCTGGCGGCACTGCGCATCGAGTACGACACCGGCCGGCTGTCCGCCGTCAAGCAGCGGCTGCTGGAGGTGAACGGTCTCGCCGACGCCGACTTCGCCTACGTCTACATGCAGGTGACCCGGGGCACGGCTCCCCGCACGCATTACTTCCCACCGCACGCCGTGGAGCCCACCGTGTACGCCTATGCCCGCCCGCACCAGAGGCCCGCCAGGGCGACTTGGGAGCGAGGCTACCGGGCCATCACCGCACCGGACCGGCGCTGGGCCCGGGTCGACATCAAGAGCATCGCCCTGCTGCCCAACGTCCTGGCCATGCAGGCGGCCGTGGACGCCGGGGTGGACGACGTCATCCTGGTGCGGGACGGGGTCGCCATCGAAGGCGCCCACAGCAACTTCTTCGCGGTGAGCGGTGGTGCGCTGGTGACCCACCCGGCCACCCACCAGATCCTGCACGGCATCACCCGTGAATACGTGCTCGAGCTGGCGGCCGGACTGGGCATCCCGGTCGAGCTGCGCCCCCTCGCGGTGGAGGAACTTGCATCCGCGAGCGAGGCGTTCCTGACGGGCACTACCACGGAGGTTCATCCCATCGTGGAGATCGACGGGAAGCCGGTCGGCGATGGAAGGGTGGGGCCGGTGGCGAAGCGGCTGTCGGACGCTTTTCGGGAAGGGCTGCCGGGCTCGGCCTAGGAAGAACCCGCGAAAGGCTTGCGGGCAGAGGCGCCGCACGCCCCCGGGAGGAAGCTCCCCGGGGCGTCAGGGCAGAGGTTCGCCCACCGCCACCACGGCGCCTTCGGGCACCAGGTGCAGGTCGTCCTCGATCAGGTGGGTGGCTTCCGCGAGCACGATGACGATTCGTTCGGGCTCGAGGCCCTCGTCGTGCCCGGGGATCGAGTGGTAGTCGTCGCTCGGCGAATGCATCACCACCCGCCCGCGCCTGAGCGAGCGGTCCGCGCAGGTGCCCACAAGACGCACGGTGGCCCAACCCGGGCGGGGGCTCCAGGCGACGTTGCGCGGCGTGTAGACTCGTTGCTCGTCCATTCCCGACTCCGCTGGATGCGCTGGCAGCCTAACCTTCCCGCATGGTGGCACGTCCGTCAACCAGCAGGTCGCAAGTCGCCTGCTGCGCCGGCGACGGATCGCGCGGTTGGGCCACCAGCAGGGCGCGCCCCTTCCCTCCCCTGGGCAGGTGCAGCACCAGCGCCTCCGGATCGGCCGGAGTCGCGTATTCGCGCGCCAGCCCCGTCCGGTCGATGGCGACCGTGCTTCCCCGGAACGTGAGCCGCGCGATCGTGCGGCCGTACTCGACCCAGGCGGTGAGGGGCTCTTCGCCCGCGGCAATCGCCGGGACCAGCCGGTCGCGATAGTGACCGAGCGCCTGCTCGAAGGCGGCCTCATCGACGCCCTTCAGTTGCCGCAGGCGCTCCCTGCACACGGCTCGCGGGTCGCGCGCCCCCGTCTTCTCAAGTGCGGCTTCCAGGCGCTCGTCGGCCAGTGCCTGCGGGTTTTCGGTCTGGTCGGTGCTGGTCATGTGCTCCTGGTTCCGGTCGGCCGTCGCGTGACCCTTCCTGTGCTGAAAATGCCGGCTGTCAGCCGGGAGCGCGACACGTCGCCGCTCGGTGGCGTGGCCCGTCGACTAGTCCTAAGTTCTTCTGCCCTGAACCGCGCCGGGATGGACGTCCGGCGCATCCCGTACGCATCTCATCCTCGAATCCAATCATGGGGCCGACATGCCATCCAGATACAACCAGCCCCGCTTCTCGGATCCGACCGGAGATTACCTGGAGGTGTCCTGGGAGATGTTCGGGGAGCTGTGCCGGGCGCTCGCGCTCAAGGTAGCGCGCGAACACAGGCCCGACCTCGTCGTCGGCATCGCGCGCGCTGGCGTCATTCCGGGCGCCATCGTCGCGTCCATGCTGCGTCTCGACTTCCACTCGATGAAGATCTCGCGCCGGGGGGCCGACAACTCGATCCGCGAGCGCCCCGAGGTGCTCGACGCGGCGCCCCGCGTTGCCGCCGGCCGCCGAGTGCTGCTCGTGGACGAGATCACCACTTCCGGAGAGACCCTGCGGCTGGGACTCGCGGCCGTGCGCGACGTCGGGCCCACCGAAGTCCGGACCGCGACCTGCTTCGTGCGGCCACGGGGCTACAAGCCCGATTATTTTGCGCTGGAGACCGGTTCCACCGTAATATTTCCGTGGGACAGGAAGATCTTTCAGGACCAGCAGTTCGTCGTGAATCCGAGGTACGAGAGCGTACTGGACGAATAGAATTGCATGCCGGCCGCTCCCCCGGAGCGCCACCGCTCGACGATGCCCGACAGGAGGAAGACATGACCATCTCCCGGTACTCCGGCCGCACGCTGCTGCCTGCCCTGCTGTGCGCCGCCCTGCTGACTCCCTGCGCGCTGGCGGCGCAGTCGACCAACGGGGACGAACCGGAAATCACCTTCACGCGCGACATCGCCCCCATCGTGCAGGAAAACTGCCAGATCTGCCATCGGGAGTCGTCGGTGGCACCGATGTCGTTCGTGACCTACCGGGATGTGCGCCGCTACGCCCGCCGCATCCGCGAGCAGGTATCGCGCCGCCTCATGCCGCCCTACCACCTCGACGTGGGCGTGGGCATCCAGGACATCAAGGACGACTGGCGCCTGGAGCAGGAGGACATCGAGACCATCGTCGCCTGGGTGGACGCGGGCTCGCCCGAGGGCGATCCGGCGGACATGCCGCCCCCGGTGGAGTGGCCCGACAGGCAGATGTGGCAGCTGGAACACATCCTCGGCCCGCCCGACCACGTCATCAAGTCGAAGCCCTTCACGGTTCCGGCCGAGGGCGGCGACACCTGGTGGCGGCCGCGCGTCCCGACCGGGCTGGGCGATGACCGCTGGGTCCGCGCGTTCGAGACCCGTCCCTCCTTCCCCGGCGGCCGTCAGGTCGTGCACCACGCCATTCCGCGGCTCCTCAGGCAAAACGACGAAGGTGATTTCCAGCGCATCGCCAGCCTGTCCGAGTACGCCATGGGCAAGGTCGGCGAGATCGTTCCCGCCGACGCCGGCCGTCTCCTCAAGGCGGACGACCTGATCGAGTGGGACGCCCACTACTACCCGATGGGCTACGAGGTGCCGGACGACCAGGTAGAGCTGGGCATCTGGTTCCACGAAGAGGGCTACACGCCGGAGTTCGAGCAGGATCTGCGCCTCTATCCGCTGCGGGGCGATATTGCCCTTGCTCCGGGCGGCACCGCGATGACCCAGGGCTTCCAGAGATGGGACCATCCGGTTCGCCTCGACAGCTTCCAGCCCCACGGGCACGTGCACCTGCACGCCATGTCGATCCGGGCGATCTATCCGGACGGTCGGGAAGAACTGATCAGCATGGTGACCGACTTCAACGCGCGCTGGCACCACAGCTACATCTACGGCGACGATTCGGCTCCCCTTTTCCCCGAAGGCACCGTGCTGGTCATGACGGGCTGGTACGACAACACCGAGAACAACCCGCTCAACCCGGATCCGGAGATCTGGTACGCGCGGGGGAGCCGCACGACCGACGAGATGTCGCACGCGTGGCTCGCCGTCACCCATCTGACGGATGAGGGCTACGAGCGCCTCGTTGAGGAGCGGGAAGCCAAGGCGCGGGTGGTGAGCGACGGCAGCAGCGGGTCGCGTTGACGAAATCCGGCCGACCCCGCGCCTTCCTCTCGAGGAGCGCCGGGCCCGGCGTCAGGACAAGGAAGGAGCTCACCGCGGATGTGGGGGGCTCCTTCCCCATTGTAGCGCACGGTGCACGATAGCCGACCGTGTCCAGTCGATGCTCGGAGAGAGAGATGAAACCCCTGCAACCGAGATTTGGCATCGCCACGGCGCTCGCTGTCCTGGCGGCGGTCCCCCTGGGTGCGCAGCAGGTACAGCGACTCCCGCTGGCGCCCATCCCGCCGAGAGGCGAGCCGGTGGCCCCCTTCTTCGAGGGCTGGTACCGGAACGACGACGGCACCTTCACCTTCTCCTACGGCTTCTTCAATCTGAACACGGAAGAGATCCTCGATATCCCGCTCGGACCAGCGAACTTCATCGAGCCTGCCGAGTTCGACGGCGACCAGCCCACCCACTTCCCGGTGCGGCCGCGGCGCGACCGCGGGGTCTTCTCGGTGACCGTGCCGGAGAGCTACGCGGACACCAGCCGGCGGGTGGTGTGGACCATCACGAGCAACGGCGTGACCTACTCCACGCCCGCCCGGGTGGGGATCGATGCGCTCCAGCTCGACTACGGTCCGCGCGCGATGGGGTCGGTGCCCCCGCTGGTGCGGTTCGGAGACGACGGAGAGGTGGGCCAGCATGTCCAGGGCGCGCATTCGGAACCACGCACCGCGGCCGTGGGCGAGCCGCTCTCGATTACGCTGTGGACGTCGGAGGTGTCGGAACGGGCGCCGGACGACCTCGTCAACACCGATGTGGAGGTGCGGGTCACCTGGTTCAAGCACCAGGGGCCGGCCGATGAAGTGATCTTCGAGCCCCGGCAGATCACGGTTCCCGGCACCGGAGAAGCCAGCACTCTGGTAACCTTCACCGCACCCGGCGAATACCTGTTGCGCGCGCGCCTGGACAACTTCGGCGCCAACGACAGCTCGGGGGGCGACCAGTGCTGCTGGAGCAACGGCTTTGTTGCAGTGACCGTAACCGACCCCGCCGGGATGCGATGAAGCTGCTCGGCCTCCTGGCCGTCGCGGCGGCGGGCGCGGCCTCCGCCGGCGGCACCATCCCGCCTGCGCCGCAGGAAGCGATGGACCTCGACCGCCTCATCGACCGCGCGGGCGTCTACCTCGAACCGGGCACCCTCGAGCCCTACAGCGGCCCGGTGGTGCGCATGTGGACGCCGGACATCGTTCGCGAACGCGGCACCCTGGTCGACGGCCGCTGGACCGGCGTGCACGAGTGGTTCCATCAGAGCGGCCGCCTCTCCGGCCGGGAGACCTGGCGGGACGGCGTCCTGCACGGACCCGCGGAGATGTACTTCAAGTCCGGACTGCTCTCCCTGCGCGAGAACTACGCCAACGGCGACCTCGACGGGGCCTACGAGTCGTACTGGACGCGCGGCGCGCTGGCCGAGCGGGGCGCCTGGCGGTCGGGCAGGCCGTGCGGCGAGTGGACCAGCTTCGGCCGTTCGGTCGTCTTCTCCTCCTGCTCGCAACCGTAGGGTCGGCCCGCCTTCCGAGCCGGCTACGCCGCCTGCATGGAATCCAGGAACTCCTGGTTGGTCTCCGTGCGGTTCATCCGTTCGATCAGGAACTGGATGGCCTCGGAAACCGGCATGTCGGAGAGGAAGTTGCGCAGCAGGTACACCCGGTTGCGCTCGGTTTCGGTCAGCAGCAGCTCTTCCTTGCGGGTGCCGGACCGGTTGATGTCGATGGCAGGGAAGACGCGCTTGTCTGCGATGTTGCGGTCGAGCACCAGCTCCATGTTGCCGGTGCCCTTGAACTCCTCGAAGATCACCTCGTCCATGCGGCTTCCGGTCTCGATCAGGGCGGTGGCGATGATGGTGAACGACCCTCCGCCCTCGATGTTGCGCGCGGCTCCGAAGAACCTCTTCGGCTTGTGCAGCGCGTTGGAGTCCACGCCTCCCGACAGGATCTTCCCCGAGTGCGGCACGGTGACGTTGTAGGCACGCGCGAGGCGGGTGATCGAGTCGAGCAGGATCACGACATCCTTGCCCTGCTCGACCAGCCGCTTGGCCTTCTCCAGCACCATTTCCGCTACCTGCGTGTGGCGGTCCGCCGACTCGTCGAAGGTTGAGGCGATCACCTCGGCGTCGACGTTCTCCTCCATGTCGGTGACTTCCTCCGGCCGCTCATCGATGAGCAACACGATCAGGTGCACCTCGGGGTGATTCTCGCTGATCGAGTTGGCCACCTTCTGCAGCAGCATCGTCTTGCCCGCCTTGGGCGGGGATGTGATCAGCCCGCGCTGTCCCTTGCCGATGGGGGCGACGAGGTCCACCACGCGCGTGGACATGTCGCGCCTGGAGCACTCGAGCCGCAGGCGCTCGTCGGGATAGCGCGGGCGCAGGTTGTCGAACGTCATCCGATGCCGCGCCTTGTCGGGCGGCTCGAAGTTGACGTTCTCCACCTTGAGCAGCGCCAGGTAGCGCTCACCTTCCTTGGGGGGACGCACCTGGCCCAGGATGGTGTCGCCGGTGCGCAGATCGAATCGCTTGATCTGCGAGGGACTCACGTAAATGTCATCGGGGCCGTAGAGATAGTTCCAGCTCTGCGAGCGCAGGAATCCGTAGCCCTCGGGGAGGATTTCGAGCACGCCTTCTCCGCGAAGCACGACGTCGCTGTCGAGAAGCTTGTGCTCGATGCGGAAGATGAGATCCTGCTTGCGCAGCCCGGAGTAGTTCGGGATGCGCAGTTCGCTGGCCAGCTCGTGAAGCTCGCTGACCTTCTTGCTCTTGAGTTCGGCGATGTCCAAGGGGAACTCCGATGGGAAAGACGGAGGGCGCGGGCCGTGCACACGGCGGCGCTGGCGGGATGGCGTGGAGCGGGGTGTGGGCGGGAGTGGGGCGGGACGCTGTGGCGGGGCTTGCATCCCTGGTGGGTCGCCGGGATGTTAAGCGGGCCGTTTCAGGGGGTCAAGGGATCGGAGGTGGCTTGCCGAGGCACAACCGGAAGGGTCGGGGACGTGATCAGCGGGGCTTCCGCTACCTGATCAGCTACCAACCCGACTCGCTCAGGCGCATCACCGTGACCCGTTCGCTGGCGTCGGGAAGGCAGTCCACCAAGACCCTCTTCCGCAATCCCGCCTGCGTTCGCCAGGCCTCTCCGGGGAAGCGGGTACGCACACGCATCACCTCGCCCGAGCAGGACATCGACTTCGAGGTCTCGGTAAGCGCCGCCCAGACCGCAGTGACCCGTGTCCAGGTCGTGTGCCCCCTGCCTTCCGGGCATCCGGCAACCGGGAACGACGAGGTCGTCTTCACGCTGGAAAACGGACTCCCTCCGCGCCCGTAGCCGGCACGCCAACCGGGACATTTTCGGGGGCGACCGGAGTACCCACGGGTGACACCTGCACCCCGATTTCCCCTATCTTCACGCATATGGCGGGCAAGACGCTGGACTTCGTCGGCGCCACCGGGCGCGCAGCCTTACGTTTCGCGGCGACGGTTGGCGAATGGGGCGTCCTGATGCAGGACACCATCCGCGGCCTGCGCGCGGTCCGCATCTGGGGAAAGCTGGTCTTCGAACAGATGATGCGCATCGGTGTCGCCTCAGTGCCCATAGCGCTCTTCATCGCCGCCTTCACCGGCATCGTGCTGGCGCTGCAGGCTTCCTACACCTTCACCGGGGCGGTACCCGTGTACCTGGTGGGCAGCCTGGTGGGCAAGACCATGATCATCGAGCTGGGACCGGTGCTGACGGGGCTGGCGCTGGCGGGCCGGGTGGGCGCGAGCATCGCCGCCGAGTTGGGTACCATGCGGGTAACCGAGCAGATCGATGCGCTGGAAACCATGGCGTACGATCCGGCGGCGTACCTGGTGCTCCCCCGCGTGCTCGCGGGCGCAGTGATGTTCCCGGCGGTGACCCTGCTGGCATCGGCGCTGGGGATCGTGGCCGGCTGGCTGACCGCCATCCAGCTTCTGGAGATGTCCACCCCCGAGTTCGTGCGCGGGCTCGAGACCTTCTTCGTGCCCTTCGACGTGGTCTTTTCGGTGATCAAGTCGTTCTCGTTCGGTTTGACGGTGACGTCGCTGGGATGTTTCTTCGGCTTCCGCACCCGGGGAGGGGCCGCCGGTGTGGGCCGCGCCGCTACCTCGGCCGTGGTCGCAAGCAGCATGGTGATCCTGGTGTTCGACGCCTTCTGGGCCGCCGTACTGCTGTGATCCGTCTGCGCGGCGTACACAAGGCCTTCGGCGAGAAGGTCGTGCTGAACGGCTTCGACCTGGACGTGCCCAGGGGGGCCACGGTAGCGCTGATCGGCGCTTCCGGGGCGGGAAAATCGGTCGTGTTGAAGCATATCGTGGGACTGCTCGCCGCCGACCAGGGAAGCGTGACCGTCGACGGCCGGGAGGTCGCCGAGCTGGAACAGGAGGCCCTGTACGCACTGCGGCGCAGAGTCGGATATGTCTTCCAGTTCGCGGCGCTGTTCGACTCCATGACGCTCGCCCACAACGTGGAGATGGGGCTGCGCCGGATTCCCGGCCTGAGCCGCCGGGACATCCGCAGGAGGGCCGCCGAGTGCCTGGAGCTTGTGGACCTGGGAGGATTGGGAGACCGTTATCCGGCGGAAATCTCCGGCGGACAGCGCAAGAGGGCGGGGATCGCGCGCGCGATCGCAACCCGTCCCCGGTATCTCCTGTACGACGAGCCCACCACGGGACTTGATCCGGTGACGACAACGGTGATCGGCCGACTCATCCTCAGGTTGCGGGAGGAGATCGGAGCCACCGGACTGGTGGTCACGCACGATCTCCGGACCGCCTACGAGGTGGCCGACTCCATGGCGTTCCTGCACGACGGGCGCGTGCGGGCCCACGGCACGCCGGGTGAGATCCGGATCTCCGGGGACCCCGTCGTCAGGTCGTTCATCGAAGGGGCTCCGGAACTGATGGAGACGATGGCATGAGACGCAACGAGGTGTGGGTCGGGGTTGTCATTCTTCTGAGCGTCGTGATCGCGGTGGCGGGGAGCTTCTGGCTTCGCGGGTATCGCCTGACACGGGGCACGACCACGGTCGAGGCGCTCTTCAGCGGCGTGGGGCAGCTCCCGGACGGCGCCTCGGTGAAGCTGCGCGGAGTGACGATTGGACGCGTGAACGGCATCGCCGTGGAGCCGGACGGAACGGCCGTGCGGGTGGGGCTCGCCATCAACGCCGACGTGCAGTTGCCCGCCGACGCAGCCGTGCTCATCGCCCCCGAATCGATGTTCGGCGACTGGGGCGCGGAGATCGTGTCGCGATCCGCCCACCCGCGCCTCGACTTCTTTGAGCCCTCGGACTCCGCCGTATTGGCCGGTTTCAGCATCCCCGACCTGTCCCGTCTCACCGCCACCGCCGACCAGATCGCCGACAACCTGGCCACCATCACCGACCGGGTCGAGGTCGCCTTTACCCAGGAGACCGCCGAGAACCTGAGGCTGGTGATCGAGAACGTGGGTCGAGTCAGCGAACAGGTGGCGGAGCTTGCCGACGCCCAGATCGGGGCTGTGGAGGAGCTGGTCGAGAACGTTCGCACCTCCACCGGCGAGGTCCAGGAGGCCGCGGCGCTGGCGACCCGAACGCTCGCCGAGGTGGAGCGGCTGCTCTCGGGCGGGGTCGTGGATTCAATCGTGGGCGACACCCGCGTCACTGCCGCCGAGTTCCGGCAGTTGGCCACCGATCTGCGCGAAACCACGACCGGGCTCTCCACCACGCTCCAGTACGCCGACTCCACCCTGGTCCGCTTCGAGCGCATCGGGCGCGAACTGGAGACCGGGGAGGGAACCCTGGCCCATCTCCTGGCCGACTCCACGGTGGCCGTCCAGACCCAGTCCGTGCTGATGCAGCTCAGCCTGCTGCTCGAGGACTTCCGCGAGAATCCGGGGCGCTACGTGCGCCTGTCGATTTTCTGACCATGAAGGACATCATCGATCTGACCATCATCGGGGGAGGCCCGACCGGCCTGTTCGGCGCCTTCTACGCCGGGATGCGCGGCATGTCGTGCCGCATCGTCGACTCGCTGCCCGAGCTGGGGGGACAGCTCACCGCCCTCTATCCCGAGAAGTTCATCTTCGACGTGGGCGGCTTCCCGAAGGTGCGCGCCAAGAACCTGGCCCGGGAGCTGGTGGATCAGGGGCTCCAGTTCGGCGCCGAAGTGGTCCTGGACGAGGAGGTGCGCGGGCTTCGCGAGGAGGACGGCGTCTTCGTGCTCGAGGGCGCCTCCTCGGAGTACCGCACCCGCACGGTGCTGATCGCCGGCGGCAAGGGCGCCTTCGAACCCATGGTGCTCAAGTGCCCCGGTTACGAGGAACTTCTGGGCCACGGGGTCGAGTACTCGGTGCGCGATCCCGAGGTCTACCGGGGCAAGCGGGTCGTGCTCGTGGGAGGAGGAGACTCCGCGCTGGATTGGGCACTGATCCTGAAAGACATCGTCGAGCGGCTGGTCGTGGTGCACCGGCGGGCCGTTTTCCGGGCGCACGAGACATCGGTGGTCCGGCTCGAGGAAGCGGCCAGCTCGGGCGAGTTGGAGCTGAGGATATTCTGGGAGGTGAAGGAGATCCGCGGCAACGGCAGAGTCGAGGGCTGCACCATCTTCGACAACCGAAGCGATGCGGAGGAGTCCTTCGAGGCAGATGCGGTGCTGACGTTTCTTGGCTTCAAGCCGGACCTGGGACCGATCAAGAGCTGGGGGCTCGAAACAGACAAGAAGCGCATTGTGGTCGGCCAGCTGATGGAGACGAGTTGGCCGGGCGTCTACGCCGCCGGGGACCTGGTCAGCTACCCGGGCAAGCTCGACCTCATCGCGACCGGCTTTGCCGAGGCGGCAATCGCCGTGAACAACGCGATTCGACGGGTGGACCCGAACGCGCGCGTGAACCCCGGGCACTCGACCAACCTCAAGATCTTCAAGGACAAGTAGCCGACACCCTGCTGCGGGTTTTCGGTTTTCGAATACAGGAAAAGGGATGAAGATGACAGCAGAGCACGAACGGGTCGTGATCATCGGGTCCGGGCCGGCCGCATGGACGGCAGCCATCTACGCTGCGCGGGCCGCGCTTTCGCCGCTCGTCGTGGAGGGTGCCGGCAGCCGCACCATGATCCCCGGTGGACAGCTCATGTTCACGACCGACGTCGAGAACTACCCCGGGTTTCCGAAGGGCGTGACCGGCCCCGAGATGATGGACGCCTTCCGCGCGCAGGCGCTGCGCTTCGACACGCGCGTGATTACCGATGATGTCGTCGAGGTGGAGCTCGAGGGGCAGCCGAAGCGCCTCGTGACCGGACGCGGCCAGGTGATTCTCGCCGATTCCGTGATCGTGGCCACGGGGGCCAACGCGCGCTGGCTGGGCGTACCCGGAGAAGAGCGCCTGGCCCAGAGCGGGGGCGGCGTGTCGGCGTGCGCCGTATGCGACGGAGCGCTTCCGTACTTCCGCGGCCAGGTCGTGGCCGTAGTCGGCGGCGGCGACAGCGCCATCGAGGACGCCACCTACATGGCGAAGTTCGCGGGCCGGGTGATCGTGATTCATCGGCGCGACCAGCTGCGCGCCTCGGCGATCATGCAGCAGCGCGCCTTCGACAGCGACAAGATCGACTTCCTGTGGAACAAGGTGGTAACCGAGGTCCTGGGCGACGAGGTGATCACCGGGCTGCGGCTGAGGGACACGGTTACGGGGGAGGAAAGCACGCTGGAGGCGGGCGGGATGTTCGTCGCCATCGGCCACATCCCCAACACGGGGTTTCTGAGCGGCCAGGTTGAACTCAAGGCGAACGGCTACATCGAGCTGCCCACCGCGTGGCGGACGGAGACCTCCCTGCCCGGCGTGTTCGCCGCCGGCGACGTGATGGACGACTACTACCGCCAGGCGGTGAGCGCCGCGGGGACGGGCTGCATGGCCGCGCTGGACGCCGAGCGCTGGCTGGCGCACGGGGGCCCGGCGGAGAACGGCGCCTCGTAGCGGTGCGGTCGAGCGCCTCAGGTGGCGCCGTGCACGCCCCCGTCCACCACGATCACCTCGCCCGTCATGAAGGGCGACCGGTCGAGGAACAGTACCGCGCGCGCCACATCCTCGGGCGATCCCCAGCCGCCGAGCGGGATGCGCGCCCCGGCCGCCCGCACGGCTTCCGGGGTGGCGCCTTCCTCGGGGAGCACCGAACCGGGCGCGACCGCGTTGACCCGCACGCGGGGCGCGAGCGACCGCGCGGCCACCCGGGTGAGGTGGGCGAGCGCGGCCTTGGAGACGGAGTGGTGGGGATAGCGCGCCCACGGTCTCAGCGCCGACAGGTCGACGATGTTGACCACGCTGCCCCCGTTTGCGGCGAGGGCCGCCGCGGTGGCCTGGATGAGCAGGAAGGGGGCCTTCAGGTTGACCGCCATCACCTGGTCCCATTCCTCCTCGCCGACCTCCTCGAACGGTGTGGCAAGGAAGGTGGAGGCATTGTTGACGAGCAGATCGAGGCGCCCCCAGGCGGTTGCGGCGGTCTCGGCCAGCGCCCTCGCGCCGGCGCCCGTTGCAAGGTCGGCCCGGACGGAGTGCGCGCGCCGTCCCCTGCCCTCGACCTCCGCCACAACCTCCCGCGCCGCGTTCGCCGAGCCGTGATACCCCACGACCACGTCGAAGCCCGCGTCAGCCAGAGCCAGGGTGATGGCACGCCCGACGCGTACCGCCCCACCCGTGACCAGCGCCACCCGGGCGCCCGGTGGCGGCGCCTCGTTTCCGGTGCGCGGGCGGTTCATCACGCGCGGGGATCGTCGCTTGTGCAAGGGTGTTGGACCACGGGTGTCGGACCCCCGTTTCTACCGGGCCGCGTGCGGCCACCTTCGAATCTGATCGCGCCTGCGAGGCATGCCGTGAGTAAGCCCGGAGAAGCTACCGGAGCCCGTGAAGGGCGGCAAACGAGATGAGTGGAACCGGGAATCTCGCCGGCACCGTGTGCGTCGTCACGGGAAGCACGCGGGGCATCGGGCTTGCGATCGCGAGGGGGCTCGCGCGCCGGGATGCCGATGTCGTTGTCAGCGCCCGGACGGACGGCGATGTCCGCCGGGTGGCGGCCGAGCTGGCTGCGCTGGGTGACGGACGCGCGGCCGGAATCGCGTGCGACGTGCGCGACGCGGAGGCGTGCGGGCGGTTGATCGATTCCGCGGTCGAACGCTTCGGGCGGCTGGACGTGCTGGTGAACAACGCCGGCTGGGGCCACTTCGCTCCCATCGACGAGCTCTCCCTCGACGACTGGCGCGCGCAGATCGACACCAATCTGGCCGGCGTATTCTACTGCTCCCGGGCTGCCGTCCCGCACCTGTCGGCCGGCGGCGGCTGGATCATCAACATCGGCTCGCTCGCGGGGCGGCACGCCTTCGCCGGAGGGGCGGCGTACAACGCCAGCAAGTTCGGCCTGCTCGGGATGACCGAGGCCATGATGCTCGACCTGCGCCACCGGAACATCCGCGTCAGCCTCATCATGCCCGGGAGCGTCAACACCGGCTTTCGCGGCCAGTCCGCCACGCACGACTGGAAGCTGGAGGGGAACGACGTGGCCCGGGCGGTGACGGACCTGCTGGCCTATCCCGTGCGCGCACTACCCAGCCGGATCGAACTCCGGCCCAGCCGTCCCACGCGGAAGTAATGACGCCGGGCGGCCCAGGTGGATCACATGACGTGTCAGACTGAATCGCGGAGGCCCGCCGCATGAAGCGGGCTCTGGTGATCGGGGCCGGCGGCCAGGTGGGCACCGAGCTGGTAGCGGCGCTCCGCGCCCTGTACGGACAGGAGAACGTGCTCGCGACCGACCTGCGCCGGGCAGCAGCCGCAACGCTGGGCGGACCCTGCGCGCTCCTCGACTGCACGGACGGGGAAGCCGTGCTGGCGGCGATGCGCCGCTTCCGTCCGGACACGGTGTTCCACCTGGCAGCCCTGTTGTCGGTGACCGGGGAACAACGCCCCCGGCTGGCGTACCGCGTCAACCTGGGCGGGCTGCTCAACGTCCTCGAGGCCGCGCGCGCGGAGGGTCCGGCCGTCTTCTTCGCGAGCACGATCGCCAGCTTCGGCCCCTCCATCCCGCTCGATGTGGTACCGCAAGACGCGGCCCAGCGGCCCACCACCATGTACGGCATCACCAAGGCCGCGGGGGAGATGATCTGCGACTACTACCACCAGCGCTTCGGCATCGACACCCGTGGCCTGCGCTTTCCGGGGTTGATCTCCCACATCGCCGAGCCCGGAGGCGGCACCACCGACTACGCCGTGGAAGCCCTCCGGGGCGCGGTGGCGCACGGCACCTACACCTGCCCGCTGCGTGCGGACACGCAACTGGACATGATGTACATGCCGGACGCCATCCGGGCCGCGATCGAGCTGATGCAGGCCGACCCGTCGCGGCTGACGCACCGCAACGCCTGCAACGTCACCGCCATGCAGTTCACGCCGCGGTCGCTCGCCATGGAAATCACACGCCACCTGCCGCATTTCCGCATGGACTACCGGGTGGACCCTCTGCGGCAGTCCATCGCCGACTCCTGGCCCCGGCGCATCGACGACTCCGTCGCGCGGGAGGAGTGGGGGTGGAGGAAGGAGTACGATCTCGCCGCCATGACCGCCGACATGATCGCAAACCTCCGGCGGCCGAAGTCCGCATCCGCCGCATTTCCAACCACCGTTTGACCGCCCAGGACGCTCCCGGAGACCCATGCCTCTTGACCGCCTGACCGACGTACTGGACGCCCACGTCCGCGAACTCGAACGGAAGGGCACCGCCAAGGGCGCGGAGGCTGTCGTCACGGGCGTGGAGATGCCACGCGGGGAACGTGGTCCCAGGATCAGGCTCGAGGGCGAGGGCGAGCGCCCCTTCATTCGCCTCAACTCCAACTCCTATCTGGGGATGGGGCTGCGAGCCGAGGTCATCGCGGCGGAGGAAGCCGAGGCGTGGGCTTCCGGGGCCGGCCCCGGGGCGGTGCGCTTCATCAGCGGAACCTACGCCGCGCACGTGGAGCTGGAGCGCTGGCTGGCCCGCTTCCACGGGCGCGACGAAGCCATGCTCTTCTCCTCTGCCTACGCCGCGGTGGTGGGCTGTCTGGTCCCGCTCATCGACCCGGAGACCGCGCTCATCTCCGACGAGCTCAATCACAATTCCATCATCAACGCGGTCCGCCTCGCACGTCCCCTGTCAAAGGTGGTATACCCGCACCTCGACATGCGCGCATTGGACCGGGCCCTCGCGCGGGCGGCCGGGAAGGCCCGCCGCGCCATCGTTGTGACCGACGGCATCTTCAGCATGCGCGGCGTGCACGCGCCCGTGGACGAGATCGTGGAGATCGCCCGCCGCCACGACCCGGATTTCCCCGAGAATGTGGTGGTGGTGCTCGACGACTCCCATGGCGTCGGCGCCATAGGCGCCACCGGGCGCGGCACGGAGGAGTACACAGGCTCCCCTCCGGTGGATGTCCTGGTGGCCACCCTGGGGAAGGCGCTCGGGGTCAACGGGGGCTACGTGGCGACCAACGCCGCGCTGGTGCGCTATCTGCGCGAGAGCGCCCCGTTCTACATCTATTCCAACCCGATCACGCCCGGGGAGGCGAGAGCCGCGCTGAAGGCGCTTGAGATTCTCGACAGCGGGAAGGGACGGCGGTTGCTGGAGCGCTTGCGCGCGCTTACCCGGCGCTTCGAGGATGGCCTGGTGCGGCTCGGGATCGAGGTACTGAAAGGGGAGCACCCGGTGGTTCCGCTGATGATCCGCGACACCGCGCGCACGCATGAACTCGTGCGCCATCTGCGCGACCATGGTATCCTGGCCACCGGTCTGGCCTTCCCCGTGGTGCCGCGCGGAGACGAGGAGATTCGCGCCCAGATCAACGCCGACCACACCGAGGCCGACATCGACTACGTGCTGGACGTGCTGGCGAATCGTCCGGGAGCGGGGGATACATGAACGGGGACAAGGCCACGCGGGGAAGCGACGGGCGCGCACCGGGACGCGACTTCGTGCGCGAGATCGTGGCCGCGGACCTGGCCAGCGGGAAGCACGGAGGGCGGGTCGCCACCCGGTTCCCGCCCGAACCCAACGGGCTGCTGCACATCGGCCACGCCAAGGCCATCTGCCTCGATTTCGGGGTCGCCGCCGAAAACGGGGGAACCTGCAACCTGCGCTTCGACGACACCAACCCCGAGACCGAAGAAGCCAGCTACGTCGAAGCCATCAAGCGCGACATCCGCTGGCTGGGCTTCGAGTGGAGCGAACTGCGCCACGCCTCCGACTACTTCGAGCAGCTCTACGACTACGGTGTCGACCTCATCGAGAAGGGCTCGGCGTACGTCGACAGCCTGAGCGAAGAGGAGATCCGCGTCCACCGGGGCACGGTGACCGAGCCCGGGCGGCCCAGCCCCTGGCGGGATCGTCCCATGGAGGAGAGCCTCGACCTCTTCCGGCGCATGCGCGCCGGCGAGTTCGAGGACGGCGCGCACGTGCTGCGCGCCCGCATCGACATGGCATCGCCCAACATGATCATGCGCGATCCGGTGCTCTTCCGGATCCGCCGCGCGCATCACTACCGGACCGGATCGGAGTGGTGCATCTACCCCATGTACGACTTCGCGCACTGCCTCTCCGACTCCATCGAGGGCATCACCCACTCGCTGTGCACGCTCGAGTTCGTGAACAACCGGGCGATCTACGACTGGCTGCTGGAGGAAGTGGAGGCGCCCGAGCCCGTGCCGCGGCAGTACGAGTTCGCGCGCCTGAACCTGGAGTACACCATCGTCTCCAAGCGCAAGCTGCTGCGCCTGGTGCAGGACGGGCACGTCAATGGATGGGACGACCCGCGCATGCCCACCCTGTCGGGGCTGCGGCGCCGGGGGGTGACCCCCGCGGCGATCCGCAACTTCTGCCGCCTGGTGGGCGTGGCGAAGGCGGACAACCGGGTGGACGCGGCCAAGCTCGAGTACGCCATCCGGGACGATCTGAACATGCGGGTGCCCCGCGTCATGTGCGTGCAGCGGCCGCTCAAGGTGATCATCACCAACTTCCCCGAAGGCGAAACCGACTGGCTGGACGCGCCGCTCTACCCGCACGACGTGCCGCTCGAGGGGACCCGCCCGGTGCCCTTCACGCGCGAACTCTGCATCGAGCGCCACGACTTCATGGAGGAGCCGCCGCGCCGCTTTTTCCGGCTGGCCCCGGGGCGGGAGGTGCGTCTGCGCTACGGCTACTTCATCCGCTGCGAGGAAGTGGTGAAGGACGAGGCGGGCGAGGTGCTGGAGCTGCGCTGCACCTACGACCCCGAGACTCGCGGCGGCTCGGCCCCCGACGGCCGCAAGGTGCGCGGCACCATCCACTGGGTGTCGGCGGAGCACGGACGCCCCTGCGAGGTGCGGCTCTACGACCGGCTGTTCCGCACGCGGGATCCAGACCGCGGCGACTTCGTGGAGCAGTTGAACCCGGACTCGCTGGTGGTGCACGCGGACGCGCGCGTCGAGCCGAGCATCGCCGACGATCCTCCCGGCACCCGCTACCAGTTCGAGCGGGTGGGCTACTTCATCAGCGACGAGGAGGACTCGCGGCCGGATCGGCTGGTCTACAACCGCACGGTCGGCCTGCGCGATTCGTGGGCGAAGATCAGGAAGCAGCAGATGGCCCAGGAAGCGCGGAAAGCGAAGGGACGAGGTGGAAAAAAGAGGAGGAAGGGACGGAGGAAGCGCTGAGGGCGCTCGGCCGGGCGCCGATCGGTAACCGGACGATGCGCCCGACGCGAGGAGCACCGAGAAGCGGGTATCCGTAACATTACTTGTGTTTATACAAGTAATATTGTAGCCTGAGGAGATGCCGAATCTCCTGATCAGTTGGGTGGGCCAAGCCGACCTGCGCGCACCCCGCGAGAACGCTTCCGCCGGGGTGGGACCCATCGCTCAAGCTCTCACCGCGCGCTCCTATGACGCGGCGGTGATGATCGCCGACTACCCGAAGAAGGAGGTAGCTCCGTTTCTGGAGTGGCTCCGGTCTCGCAGTGAGGCAGCCGTCACCGTCTGTTACGAGCCGTTGCCGGGGGGGCCAACCCACTTCGGCCAGATCCACGAGGCTGCCGGCCGGGTCGTGTCCGAGGCTCTCGAGCATCATGGAAAGGACGCCGAGCTCAGCTTCCATCTCAGTCCCGGGACTCCGGCCATGGCGGCGGTCTGGATCATCCTGGCGAAGACGCGCTTTCCCGCGGAACTGATCGAATCGTCGCGCGATCATGGCGTGCGGACAGCCTCCGTGCCCTTTGACATCTCCGCCGAGTTCATCCCGGACCTCCTACGAGAGCCCGACCGGCGTCTCCGGAGCCTTACCGCAGGACTTCCGCCCGAAGCCCCGGAATTCACCGACATCATTCATCGCAGCCAGGCCATGGCCCGCGTGATCGCCAAGGCGCGCCGGGTGGCACCGCGGTCGGTTCCGGTTCTGATCGAGGGTGAATCCGGTACGGGAAAGGAACTGCTGGCGCGGGCCATCCACCGGGCGAGCCCCAGGCGGAGCAAGCCGTTCAAGGCGGTCAACTGCGGCGCGATCCCGTCCGAGTTGGTTGAATCCGAGCTGTTTGGCCACGAGAAGGCGGCATTCACGGGTGCCGACAAGGCGAGAATCGGCTATTTCGAAGCCTCTCATCACGGTACGCTGTTCCTCGATGAAGTCGGTGAGCTGCCGCTTCCCGCGCAGGTCAAGCTTCTCCGGACGCTTCAGGACGGGAGCGTATTGCGTGTCGGTTCAACGACGCCGCGCCGCGTCGATGTGCGAATCATCGCAGCCACTAATCGGATCCTTATCGACGAGATCGTCGCCGGACGATTCAGGGAAGATCTGTTCTACCGGCTGGCGGTGGCCGGACTCCAACTCCCTCCTCTCAGGGAGAGACAGGGTGACCTGGGCCTTCTTCTGGATCGACTGCTTGAGCGTGTCAACGATGAGCACGGGGAACAACCCGGATACGAACACAAGCAATGTTCTGTTGGCGCAAGAAATATTCTTCTCTCTCATCCCTGGCCGGGGAACGTGCGGGAGCTGCTGAATACGCTGCATCGGCTCGCGATCTGGACTCCGGGCGCGACGATCCGTCGTGAAGACGTGCGAGAGGCGTTGCTGCCGACGATCGGCGACGGCAAGACACGCGTCCTTGACCGACCGTTGGGTAACGGCCTGAAGCTCCCGGATTTGCTGGCGGAGGTGGCCCGGCACTACCTGGCACGCGCGCTCAACGAGACCCAGGGCAACAAAACGCGAGCGGCTCGCTTGTTGGGCCTTTCGAGCTACCAGACGTTGACCAACTGGCTCAGGAAGTACGGGGTGGACGGCGAGTGGCACGGGTCTTGAATATGGGGCGGCCGGAGCACATCATCGTTCACACGCAACCGGGAGCTTTGACGTCCAGTGAAGCGATCTGAGCTTGACCCCCAGGTGTCCGCGCTGCGGGATGCGCATGAGGGGCACCAAGGCGGTTCTGCCGATGGTGCTTACGGAATGATCGTTGTTCCCTTCGCGGCGGCAACCCTGCTCAGGTGGGCGGAACACGCGGTGTCTCTCTCCCCGCGCTGGCGCGACCTTCGGGGACAGGAGCTGACCCGTTTCGTGGTGCAAGCACTTGATGCCGGCGTGAAGGCCGACTTGGGCCGAGAGGCATTGGATTGGTGGCTATCATACATCGTTTTCGCGACCCACTGTCTACATGGACCCGTTGTCGATGCCATGATAGATCGGGCTCTGGATTTCGATCCGGCGTCAGGTCGCAGACGTGATTCGGCGAACAACGTACTGGAAAGGTGGATCGTCCAAGTCAGCCATTTGCAACCAGACAGAATCCTCTGCCCGGCCACGCCCGAGCCCGTCGCAAGGCTCATGGTGGATCTGGCGAATCCTCGTCCTGGAGAGCGCGTTTATGATCCATGTTTCGGCCACGGCGACCTGCTAACGGCGGCAGCCGGCAGACTCGCCGAACAGGCCAATCTCGTGCCGGACAGCCTGGGAGATTCCAACCAATTCTCTATTGGAGCCGGGACAGATGGTCCAGCAGTTGTGGTTGGGCTTGCCCGCATGGTTCTTGCTGGCATCGACGATCTGGGCTTTGAATCATACGACGTGTTGAACGGCACATCCGAGAGTGCGCCGTCTCCCAAAAAGTTCGACTGCATTCTCTCCGCTCCTCCAGCAGGACGCAGGATGAGGGCGGGCGCGGCGGTCGACATCGAGACGCAGGTCCTCCGGCACATGATGGCCTCTCTGCGTAAGGGAGGTCGAGCGGTCGTCGCCCTTCCCGAAGGCCCGCTGTTCAGGCGCGGTTTGGACCGCAAGGTCCGTCGTAAGCTCCTGTCCGACTTCCGCGTGGAAGGCGTGGTGTCGCTGCCGGAGGGGGCGTTCCAACCGTTCTCGAAGATCAAGAGGAGCCTGGTTCTCTTTCGCCGGGAGAAGCCCGCCCGGATGGTTGGGTTCCTCCAAGTGGAAGAATGGCCGTCATTTCGGTCCAAGGACGCGCTTGCCCGCGAGCGAGCTCTGGAGGCGGCGCGTACCGTCGCCGTAGCGTTCAGGAACGGATCGTCGGACGACGACGCGTGGGAGACACCGGTTGCGAAGCTTGCGGAACGCGGATGGGAATTGGTCGCCAAGAGAACGGGCGAAGAGAGTCTCCGCTATTCGCTCGCCGCTCTCGCCAATGAGAACGAGGGGTTCGAGGCACGACCACTCGGCGAAGTGGCGGAAATCTACCTCGGTGTGCCCAATTGGAGCGGCACAGCCACGTCGGACAAGAATGATCCTTCCGTCGTCGCCGGAATCGTGCGTGCGGCGGACGTCGGGAAGCGACGCATCCGGAATCCGTCACGCTTCATCACCCGCTCCCCGGCGGCAAAGATCCTTCTTGAGCATCGGTTACGGGTGGGAGACGTTCTGCTGAGTGTTTCCGGCACGGTCGGCAAGACCGGAGTCGTTGCCGACTCGTCCGATCTCGTCGGCGCGTTGGCCGCCCGCGGATTAGCCGTCATACGCCCCGGACCGCAGGTGTCGCCGGTCTTTCTGAGACGCCTGCTGGCGTCCGAGACCTACCAGAACTGGCTTCACGGGCATGCCCGGGGCGTATCAATCCAGCACCTCTCGGTCCAAGCCATCAGGCGTCTCCCCGTGCCTGTGCCTCGTTTATCGATCCAAGAGCGTCTGCTTCGGCATGTATCCACGCGCGACAGCGACATGCTCTCCAGGTTCCGCCACATTCTGGGCGATGGCAGCTATGCGATAGATGTTTGGCTGCACGGCTCCCATGTGCGGGCGCTACGTTCACCCACCGATGCCACCGACCGCCTAGTGCTCTTGGAAAGGACCTCGGACTCCCTCCAGACGTTGCGGGGTCAGGTGGCGCGGGTTGACGGAGATGCGGAGCCGAGCCTGAATCGGTGGCTTCTTGCGCTCGCGGACTCGATGAGGACGTTTCAAGGCTTGAACCACGTTCCCGCCGGACCGGAGCGTGTCGCGATCCTCGATGGCGCGCAGGCGCGCATCGAGCGCATTCTTTCGGATCTTGCAGGATCGTCTTCGCCAAATGCTGGTCGGGCGAGGAACGCCACCCGCAGCATCTCCCGAATCGTTCGCGTGGAGCGCGAGTCCATTCTGGAGAACGTGGAGATGGAACCGTTTGTCAGGCCGAGTTCGGTTCCGGCCGGGAAGGAAGCCGAAGTCCAGGTTTCGCTCAACAACCGGTCTCGTCTTGCCCTCCGCAACGTGTCGATTTCGACCCATCCGGATATCGGGACCGCGCGCGTACCCTACCTCGCTAGCGAAACGGAACTGAGTTTCCCCGTGCACATTCCGGCAGGCGCGCCGGTGGGCAACTATCGGTTCCGGGTCCAATGGCGAGCCGACCGGCTCGATGGCCAGCAGGTGCGCGGCGACGCTCCGCTCGCGGTCGAGGTCAGCGTGGCTCGAGAGACGGCTCCTCCGGGTGACCTCGGAACCAGCCCCTACATTGTCGGGAGCCCGATCGACCGAGAGGAGATGTTCTTCGGCCGGGAGGATATCATCAACAAGATCCGCCGGCAGCTTTCGACCCGCCACCGGGCCAACGTCGTCCTGCTGGAGGGCAACCGCAGAACGGGCAAGACATCCATTCTCGGACGGCTACAGGCACCCGACGTGCTGCCAGGCTGGATCACCGTCAACTGCTCCCTACAGGGAGGCGAAGGCCATGAGAGCAAGCCCGGATTGTCCACCAACGAGGTGTTCCGGCTAATGGCTCGTCATATCGGGTTGGCCGCTTACGCCGCGGGGGTCCGCGTATGGTTGCCCGACGTGGATCCACCCGACCCGGGGAAGCGGTTCAAGATCGCCTTCACCAAGGCCGTGCGGCGGGCATTCTCGGGCTCCCGACCCTTCGAGACGTTCGAACTCTTCCTGCAGAAGGTGATCGACGCCGCAAAGCCTCGACGCATCCTCCTGATGCTCGACGAGTTCGACAAGCTGCAGGAGGGCATCGACAACGGCGTCACCAGCCCCCAAGTTCCCGAGAACATCCGCTATCTATTGCACACCTATCCCGGCGTATCCGCCGTACTGACCGGTTCCCGCCGTCTGAAGCGCCTTCGCGAGGAATACTGGTCCGCGCTGTTCGGATTCGGGCATCGTGTTGCCGTAAGCGAGCTTCGAGAGGGAGATGCGCGCCTGCTCGTAACTCGACCGGTGGAGGGACGACTCTCCTACGTGCCGGAGGCGAGAGACCGCGTGGTCGGCCTGTGCGCCCGGCACCCATTCCTGATCCAATCCCTGTCCAACCGCATCTTCGACCGCGCCGCCGAGTCGGACAGGCGCACGGTGACGGTCGGCGACGCGGACCGGGCCGCCCGGGAGATGGTGAGGGACAACGAGCACTTCCGTACCTTGTGGGACTACGCAGAAACGGAGCGCAAGAGGTTCATTCTCGCATTGTGCCAGAGACTCGGAGAAGGACCGGATCCCGTTACTTTGAGTTTTCTGGAAGCGAAGCTCGAAGAATCCGGCGTCATCGTACCCCACGGTCACCGTTTGGGCGACGATCTGGAGTTTCTCCGCGAACTCGAGCTCGTCAAGCTCGACAACCGGACAAACGAGTC
The DNA here is from genome assembly GCA_965221785.1 of Longimicrobiales bacterium. GTDB lineage: Bacteria > Gemmatimonadota > Gemmatimonadetes > Longimicrobiales > Gaopeijiaceae > BD2-11. Next base: position 976,441 of record CBDCSR010000003.1, on the reverse strand, counting down.
CGCATACGCGCTGACGGTACCGCTGATGGGGATGTGGATCACGCACAGTATCGACCTTGAGGATCAGCGACGGCGGGCGGTCCGCGAAAGCGAGGAGCTGGATGATGGGCGGTGACGAATCATGAACGACAGTCCGTACCAGGTCCTGGGCGACCGCGTTCCCCGGATGCTCGGCCGCGTGCGGCTCTTTCGCAAACTCCTCAGTCATTTGCTCAAGGAGACGCCGGATCATGTATGCGTCGTGGGTCCAACGCTATTCGGCAAGTCGGTCCTCCTGAACCACCTCGGTTCCCACTTCAAGAGCGGAAGCGATCACTATGTCACTTCGGTATACTGGGATCTCCGACATGACACGCCCCGAACGGACGCCGAGTTCAGGCGGCGTCTTGTGGAACGAGTCAAGGTTGCGCTGACGCCGGTGCGCCCCGATCTGGCCGAAGACCTGGGTCCCGACGATGAAGACGCGTTCGAGCTGCTGGATCTTGTCCTGGAGGACATGGAGGATGATGGCCTCCGCCTTCTCGCCGTGCTCGACGGATTCGATCATGTTCTTGGTGGCGGGACCATTACCAGGAATTTCTGGGACAGAATGCGCGTGCTCGCGCAGCGCCGAAGTCTTCGGCTCGTGACCGGGAGCCGAGGAAGACTCCGGGAGCTTTGCAAGAGCGAGGATTCCCGAACCTCGGACTTTTGGGAAATATTCTTCGATACGCCGCTCCACGTCGGTTGCTTTGACGAGGACGACTGGGATGGTTTCCTGGAGCCGTTCGCATCGAATGGCGTTGACGTTGAGGAACCCGCACGAAAGGAGCTGGCGAACTGGACCGGGGGCGTCCCGATTCTCGCCGCTTCATTGGCGCAAAGGCTAATGGGGGACAGTGCGGTCACCAACTTGGTGACAAAGCCTGTCGTAGACCGATTGGCGGGTGCGATGGCCAATGATGCTCCCGAGTCCATCCGCCAGCTGTGGGATGATTGCCCAATCGAGGTACAGTCCCTGTTGACGGACCTTGCCAGCGAAGAGATTCCGGTCGGCGAAGTGCCGCTTGATCCTATTCGCATCCCTGAGATCAAGAGACGGGGCTTCATTGAGGCTTCACGCGGAAAACTGCGTTCTGCCTGTCGGCTGATGAAGGAGTTTGCCCGGCAGCGCCAAAGTGAAGTCACAACCCTTCAACGCCTCTTCGGCGACGAGGACCGCTATGAAGCGAACCTTCGAGGATTGCTCGAACTCCGTTTGGAGGGCATCAGGAATCGAGTGGACCCGAAATTGGCCGGTTACGCCCTGAAGGCGATCCGGGACCTACCCGAACCTGATCATGCCATCGTGTGGATGCGAAGCTTCTCCGAGAAAGCGCTCGATTTGATCTGGAATGCGGAGCTCGGGCGTGACCAGTCACTGCCGGAGTCTTGGAAGGCCAGTGGGATTGAGTTCGACGAGCGGGGTCGGCTGCCCGTGAGTCGCGGCAAGCAATGTGGGATTCTTCGCAAGGCGAGCGGCTCGGAAAACAGTCCCCGGGTCACCAGGTTTCTGACGAAGCCGGCGTTCCTGTTGCTGGACCATCTGCACACCGTCGGGAACTTCGGACAGCACAGGGAAGGAGCAGGAGCAAGAATATCCGTGCCAACAGCCGCAGCCTTTTGTTTGTCGGCGATCGAGCTTTGCGAGAGGTTAGCCAGCGATCTGCCGAGGAGATAGGGCGTCGGCAGCGCTCCGTACGATCACACGGTCAGCAGCGCAACCTCTGCGCCCCGGACGCGCAAGGGAGCAGGAGGCTCAGGTCAGCAGCGCCTCTCCCCTCCGGAACGGATCCCGGATGCGCAGCTCCGGGAAGAGCATGAAATCCCGGTCTCGGGACAGGAGCACCTCGACCCCGTGCGCGACGCAGATCGCGGCGACCCGGGCGTCGTGCGCCACGCCCCCGTGCACGCGCGGGCGGCGGATGAAGGGTCCCAGCGTGGCAGGAAAGTCGTCGGTTTCGCCGATCAGGCGATTCGATGGCGATGCGGCCCATGCTTCCAGCTGTCGCCACGCCTGGTCCGAAGTGCTCGCCGCCTCCTTCCAGATTCGGCGGTTGGTGACCACGCTCAGGAACTCGAAGCAGCAAGGCCAGGGAATGGCCCATGGGTGGCGCCCCTCCGCCAGTCTCCGCATGATCTTCCGAGCGGCCGAGTGCACCCGGGATTCCCGGCGGTGGGCGTAGACCAGCACGTTGGTGTCTACGGCGATCAACGGTCTCCGCGCTCGTCGTAGATGATGTCGCGCAGGTCCTGCCACGAGTAGTCTTCGAGCGGGTCGCGAGCACCCTCGCGGCCGACGCTCAGATCGGGAAGCTCGTAGCGCGGAGGAGGTCCTGATGCCGCAAGCACCCGGCGGAGGCCTTCCTCGACCACCGCGCGCAGGGGCCGGCCGATCCTGCGCGCATGGCGCTTGGCGCGCGCGAGGAGTTCATCCTGGATGTCGAGCGTCGTCTTCATGTCTACATAGTACCCATATCTAGTAATATGGGCCACCCATACCAAGCTAACCCAAGGAGATGACGCCGTGCCAAACGGAGGTTCGGACTGCTGCGGCACCTGTTGGTTCAACCGGGCAAACGGAGGGAGGATGGGAAGCTCCCGTCACGACGATTCCATCCCGAGCCATTGCGAGATCAGGGATCTGGCGATCGACGACCCGTTCTATACCTACTGCTCGAATCATCCCTACCGGATGCAACGGCGGGTCCCGGTGCCCCTGGGCCCGGTGTACGTCCATGTCGATGAGTCGTTCGAGCGCGACGGAGAGACACTCTATACCCATGGGCGCCGGGTATGGATGGACGCGCCCGACACCGACGAGGTTCGCAGCCAGCTCCTCCGACTCCTGGAGGAGCCCGGCAGCACGTCCGATCACTATCCGTTCTACGGTGACGACCTGTTGGGAGTCGTCGTAGGCGAGCTCGAGAGACTCCGCGAGCCGCGTGCCATTCCCATCCTGGAGCGCGTTGCGGAAAAGGTCCGGGAGCACGAGGAGGCCTCGGAAGGCGTCCAGCGCGCGCTCGCGAAGATCAGAAAGGCGGTCGAGGCGCCTCAGGGCCAGTGACCCCAGGTATTGCTACTCTGACAGGGCGATATGCGGCTTGCCCGGGACGGCCAGCCAGAGCTTCGCCCTCAAGCACAGGATTTGTCACATGGCGTACGCCACGCGATGCCCCACGGTCGCTCCCGGAGCTCTTCTCCCGCAACTCCTCGTGCTGGTGGCACTCCAGCTCGCCTGCGGGAGCCCCTATCCACCACCCCCGGAGACGGCGCGGGAGGCCGTCGTCGACACCCTGCACGGCGTCGTCTTCACGGATCCGTACCGGTGGCTGGAGGACCAGGAGAGCCCGGAGACGCGGGCGTGGATCGCCGGGCAGAACGCGTATGCGGAGCAGATCGTCGGCGAGTCGACACTGCGCACCGGGCTGGAAGCGCGCCTGCGGGAGTTGATGGACGTTCCCGGACCGGTGTACCCGCAGCGGCGAGACGAATTCGAGTACTTCTCCTTCCGGAAGGCCGGGCGCGAGGTGGGCGCGATCTACCGGCGGCCGGCGCCGGAGGAGCCCGACGACGGCCCATTTGACGTGACCGCAGACTACGAGGTCGTGATCGATCCGCTGGATCTGCGGGCGGACGGCACCACCAGCGTCGGCATCCAGGGCTTCTCGCCGGATGGCCATCTGATGCTCTACTCCATCCGGGATGGAGGACGGGACGAACTGGAGATTCGGGTGCGCGACCTGAGCTCGGGCGAGGACCTTCCCGACCGGCTGCCGACCGCCCTCTACAGCAGCGTCGCCTTCACCTCCGACGGCACCGGCTTCTACTACACGCATCGCTCCCGCCAGACGGGCCCGCGCGTTCGCCGGCATTTCCTCGGCACCGACATGTCGGAGGATGTCGAGTTGTTCGGGGCGGGGATCGGGCCGACCGCCTTCGTCAACGCCTCGGAGGTGGATGAGGGGCGGTATCTGATCTACACCGTGCAGCACGGCTGGGCGCGGACCGACGTCTACCTGCACGACCTGAGTGCGGGAACCGCAGCGGTACCGCTCGTGGTCGGAGCGCCGGCCCGTTTTCGGGCCCGCTGGAGGGACGGCGAGATCTACCTGCTCACCAACCTGGACGCACCCCGCAACCGGGTCGTGGCCATCCGGCCCGAGGCCCCGGAACCCAGCCAGTGGCGCGAGGTCATTCCCGAGGGCGAGGATCTGCTGACCGGCTACCAGTTCATCGGCGATGACATTTTCGCCGACTATCTGCACAACGTGAGCAGCCGCATCGTGCGCTACGGCCCGGACGGCGCGCCGAAGGGTGAGATCCCCATCCCCGACCATCATGTGGCGTCGCTGCGCGGGCATGGAGATGGGCGGGCCCTCCTTTCCCTCACATCCCTCCTCACGCCCCAGACCGTGCTCGAACTCGACCTCGAGACGCTGGAAACGGAGGAATGGTGGGCCTCCCCCGTTCCGTTCGACGGCAGCGCCTACGAGATGACGCAGGTGTGGTACACCTCTGCGGATGGGACCGAGGCGCCGATGTACGTGGCCCACCGGCGGGGGCTTGAGCCTGACGGCGCGACCCCCACTCTGCTCTACGGCTACGGCGGTTTCAACGTCAACCTGCTGCCCCGCTTCGACGCGCGCGCGGCGGTCTGGATGGAGCAGGGCGGTGTCTACGCGATCGCGACGCTGCGCGGGGGAGGCGAGTTCGGCGAGGAATGGCACCGGGACGGCATGCTCGAGAACAAGCCCAACGTCTTCGCCGACTTCATCGCGGCCGCCGAGTGGCTGGTCGACAACGGCTACACCAATTCGGAGAGGCTCGCCATCCGCGGCGCGAGCAACGGCGGGCTGCTGGTCGCGAGCGCCCTGACGAAGCGGCCGGATCTCTTCCGGGCCGTCTTCTGCGGGCTGCCGGACCTGGACATGGTGCGCTTCTACCAGTTCACCGAGACCAACAACATGCCGGCGCTGCTCGAGTACGGAAACGCGGCCGTCGCCGAGGAATTCGACGTGATCCGCACCTTCTCGCCCTACCAGAACGTGCGCGACGGGGTGGACTACCCGGCGGTGATGCTCACCCAGGGCGACCTGGACACGCGCGTACCGCCGCTCCAGGCCCGCAAGATGGCGGCGCGGCTACAGGCCGCCACCGGTTCCGGGCTGCCCGTCATCCTCGACTACGACGAGCGCGCCGGCCACGCGGGCGGCCGCACCTTCAGCCGCAACGTGCGCAACGCGGCCATGGAGTTGGCGTTTCTGTTGCAGCAGCTGGGCGTGGGGTAGTCCGGCGACGCAGCGGCTGGCTCATTCGGCGGCCCCTTTGGCGCCCGGTCACGCTCAGGCGAGCTCCAGCCCGAACTCCTCGAAGCGCCGGAAGTCGGTGACGTTGACCGTTGCGATCGATGCGCCATCGACGAGTGCCGTTGCCGCGATCATACAATCCGGGAGGGATCCGCGGCGGCGCCCCGACTCGTTGAACAAGCGGGCGGCAAGGGCTGCATCCTGCGCGGTGAAGTCCCGACGCACGGCGATGATCTCGTCAGCCAGAGCCAGTTCGGAGGCGTGAAGGGGACCACACAGGAACTCGGCCCAGGCGACTGTGCTGATGGCCAGGGTTTCCCCCGCCGTCATCCATCGCCGCAGTTTGCGGTCTTGCGCCGGTCTTGCTTCGAGCGCGCTGATGAGGAAGCTGGTGTCCAGATGGATCATCGGGAGTCGGATGACCAGCGATCCGGCCAGGCTCGCCGCTCCGCATCCACTTCCTCTTTCCAGCGCTCCATGTCTACCCTGCGCTCCCGCACGGAAGTCTGCAGACGGTCAAGAGCGGCCAGCGGCCCGCTCTCGCGGGTGGCGTCTTCAGCAGCGGCGGCCCGGATTGCGCGTCGCAACACTTCCGACTTGGAGACCTTCCACCGCCTGGCAAGCGTCTCAAGGGCCCTCGCCGTCTCGACATCGAGGGAATAGGTCGATTTGATCGTCATGGTGGCCATAGCGCATCTTATGGCCATATGATTCTCGTCGTCAACCCCTTTCGAGCGGCCAGAGTTGCACGCGTTCCACATCGAACTCGTCCATCACCCTCCCGAGGACATAGTCTTCGCCGATCTCGAAGACATCGCGATCGCGGCGGTTGAGCGTGGGCCGCTCTTCCATGTATTACCTTCGCGCATCCATTCTCCTGAGCCGACCCGTCCATGACAGGATGCGCTCATCCGCGGTTACCAGTGTGTGTCCACCGAGCGCCGTCGCGACGATGAGCCGGTCCGCGGGGTCGGCGTGAAAACCCGTCAGTTCGTTGGCTCTGATCGCGATGTCGCCATCGACCGGGATCTCGATGAGACCATCTTGAAGAAGCCGGGTCCGCCAAGCGCGGACGTCCCGAGTCAGGTCGATTCGCCCTTTTTCCTGCAGCATGGCCACCTCCCGGAACGAGATGGCCGATGCCGCCAGCGTTGCGCCGCGAAGTCCCTGCTCGACGAGCCGCCTGGACCGGGGTCCGATTCGGTGGTCAGCGATGCGGGACCACAGCATGACGTGAGTGTCCAGGAGGATCACGGTTTCAGGACCCGATCCGGATTGGTCTCGGCTTCCCACTCCACGTCGACCGGCGAGATGATGTTCGGCCGGACCTTGACCGGATCTTCGGGTATCGGCGCAAGGCGATCCGCGTCCTGTTGGGAGAGCCTTGAGCGGCACCCGTTTCGGAGCCTGCCCGGCGGGCATATCCTGTTTCTGTCCTCCCCCGTTCCCCTCACGGCCCGGGGTGCCCCCTTGCACCAACCGCCACTCCTCGAACTGAAGGACCTCACCCTCCGCTTTGGGGGCGTGACCGCGCTCTCGGGCCTCGGCATGGAGGTTCGCGAGGGCGAGCTGCTGGCCCTCATCGGCCCCAACGGCGCAGGGAAGACCAGCGTCCTGAACTGCATTTCGGGACTCTATCGTGCGCAGGAAGGTAGCATCACCCTGACCGGCCGCGACGGAACTCGGCACGCCCTCGACCGCCTGCCGCCGCACCGCATCGCCGCGCTGGGCGTGGCGCGCACCTTCCAGAACATCGAGCTCTTCAAGCACATGACGGTGCTCGACAACCTCATGCTGGGCCGCCACGTGCACATGAAGGGCGGCGTGCTCAGCGGCGGGATCCACCTGGGCCGCCAGCGCCGCAGGGAAATCGAGCACCGCCGCTACGTGGAAGAGGTCATCGACTTCATGAACCTCGAGCCGCTGCGGGGCGCGGTGGTGGGAAGTCTGGCGTATGGAAACCAGCGGTTGGTAGAGATGGCGCGTGCGCTGGCTCTCGATCCCCATATCCTCCTCCTGGACGAGCCCACGGCCGGCATGAACGCGGAGGAAAAGGAGTCGATGGCGCGCTTCATTCTCGACGTGCACGAGGAGCGGGGCGTCACCGTCGTGGTGATCGACCATGACATCAACGTGGTCATGGACATCGCCGACCGGGTCGTGGTGCTCGATTTCGGCAGGCGGATCGCGCAGGGGAGCCCGGAGCAGGTGAGGAATGACGCGGCGGTGATCGAAGCCTACCTGGGGCACGCGAGGGATGGGAGCAAGCGCGTGCCGGCACAACCCTGACGTTACGTCAGCGTACTCAGTCCCCGGGCCCGGCCAGGCGATAGCCGACGCGGGGCTCGGTGAAGATGTAGGTCGGGTTCCTGGCGTCGTCGCCCAGCTTGTCGCGCAGGTTCTTGATAAAGACGCGGATGCTGCGGGTTGTGCCTCCTCGCCGTGAGCGCCACACCCGGCGCAGCAGGTAATCGTACGTCGACACCCGGCCGGCCTTGGCCGTGAGCGCGCTCAGCAGGTCGTATTCGGTGGCCGTCAACGCAAGGGGTTCGCCGGCCAGGCTCGCCCGGCGCTCCTCGTGGTGGATGGCGAGCTGCCCCACGCGGAAGGGCTCGGCGGGCCCGGCCCGCTTGCGCAGGGCAGCCTCCATTCGGGCCACGAGCTCCGTCGGCGAGAACGGCTTGACGACGTAGTCCGCCGCCCCGGTCTCGAGCGCCCTGGCGATCGTCTCGTCGCGCCCGTACGCGGACAGGAAGATGACCGGCCGATCGGCCAGCGCCGGCAGGCCCTGCATGAGCTCGATGCCGTCGGTCCCGGGCAGGAGCAGATCCAGCAGCACCAGGTCGGGCCGTTGCCGGTCGATGAGGCCGGCCACCTCTTCCGGGTCGCCCGTAACGATCGCGCCGTAGCCCGCGTCTTCGAGGATGCCCCGCACGTAGAGCAGGTCCTTCGGATCGTCGTCCACCGCCAGGACGCGGAGTGCCCCGGCCGCACCAGCGCGTCCGCCCCCCGCCCTCCGCCCTGGCCTGGCCGCGGTGACGGTCACGGCCTCCTCGGCGACGGGGATCGTGAAGGTGAAGCGCGCGCCCGGACCCGTTCCCGCACTTTCGGCCCGGATGCGGCCCCCGTGCGCCTCCACGATGCCCTTGCAGATCGCCAGGCCCAGACCGGCCCCGACTCCTCGAGCGCGATCCCGCCGGTCGCTGCGGGCGAACTTGCGGAACAGGCGGGGCAGGCGCTCGGCCGGGATGCCCGGGCCCTCGTCGACCACCGACACAGCCACGTGCACCCCCTCGCGCACCGCCATCACCCGGACTGGCGACGACTGGGGCGAGTGCCGGGCCGCGTTCGAGAGCAGGTTGCCCAGCACCTGGACGATGCGCTGCCGGTCCGCGAGCACATGCGGCAGGTCCGGCGGCAGATCGATCAGCACAGGGTTCCTGCCCCCGCCGCTCAGGTACAGGGTCCGGGCCTGCTCCACGACGGCGGGGAGGCGGGTGCGCTCGGGCGCGACCGACAGTCTGCCCGCCTCGATGTGCGCCGCGTCCAGCAGGTCGGCGATCAGCTCGCGCATGTGATCGGCCTGCTCGTCGATGATCCGGAAGAACTGAAGCGCCTCGGCGGGGCGGAGCGCCGACGACGCCCCCAGCACCGTGGCGGCCGAGCCCTTGATCGAGGTCAGGGGGCCCTGGAGTTCGTGGCTGACCATGCCCAGGAACTCGGCCCGCAGCACCTCGAGCTCCTCCAGCGGTGTCAGGTCCTGCATCGTGACCACCACCGACTCGACCTCCCCTGCCGCCGAACGGATCGGCGTCGCGTTGACCAGCGTCGTAATCCTCCGCCCGTCCGGCGTCTCCAGCACGATCTCCTCGACCCGCACCGTCCTGGATCCGCGCAGCACCTCCTTCAGGGGCAGGCGGTCCAGCGCCAACTCCCGCCCGTCCGCGCGCCGCACGCGCAGCACCTTCAGCAGATCCTCGGGCGACTGGTCCGGCAGGCACAGGGCACCCACGATTCGCCGCGACTCGGCGTTCAGAGACGCCAGCGCCCCGCTTTGGGCGTCGAACACCACAACGCCCACCGGCGCCGTATCGATCAGCGCTTCAAGGTCGGAGCGCGCCCGCTCGACGTCCTGGTAGGCGCGCGCATTGGCGATCGCGGCTCCGGCTTGCGAAGCGAAGAGCGCAAGCACCTCCTCGTCCTCGCGCGTGAACTCCTGGCGGCCCTCCTTGTCGGCGAGGTAGAAGCCGCCGACACGCTCGCCCCGGTGCCGGATCGGCATCCCCAGGAAGCTCCGGGCGAGCGTCGGGTCCTCGGGGAAGCCGAGCGAACAAAGGTAGGCCGCCAGGTCCCTCAGCCGGAGCGGACCAGGCATTTCGCGCAGGTGCTCCCACAGCCGGGGACCGTAGGGGTGTTCCCGAAACCGGGCGTGTTCTTCGGTACCCGATGAGACGAGATCCCGCAGCCCGCCCGAATCGTCCATCGTCGTGATGAAGGCGCCACCCGCGCCGGTGAGCGCCCGCGTGTTTTCCGCCACCTCGCGCAGGACCGTGTCCACGTCCAGGCTCTCACTGATCCGCAGGCTCGCCTCGCTCAGCCTCGTGAGCCGCTTCCGCAGCGCACGGACCTCTCCGCTCAGTTCCTCGACCGTCGGCATGCTCGCCCCTCCTTCCCCCCGGTCCCGCAGGACGCGTACCGCTTCGATGATGTCATAACTGATAGTTTATAAGATATCTATTATTCTAACCGATTTAAACATAAACAACGAGCTACTCGGCCTCTTGATTATCGCGATTTTGATGATAGTATGATTTGCCAAGGCCAAAACTCGACGCAACCACCCCAAGGAGAAAACGAGAACCATGCCTGACCAGAACCCGCCGCCAGCACCAGAGGTACCTGCCGGACCAGGCTCCCGCGCCAGCGCCCCGACAGGAGGCGTCCTTCGGCTGCTCGCATCGTTCGCTCTGCTGACCGTCGGCGTCGTTGCGCTGAGCGCGCACAGCATGTTCCTGAAACTCGACAGCTTCTTCCTGGAGCCGCACTCGACCGCCGTGGTCCTGCTCATGAACGGCGAGTTCGACGAAGGCCTGGAGCTGATTACCCGCGACCGGATGCTTGATGTAAGCGTAGTCGGTCCCGATGGTGTCACGCACCCGCCCGAGTCGGCCTGGGCGGACTCCTCGGTCTGGAATCCCGACAGTCTGGACACGGCCATCCTGACATTCGAGACCGGCGACCCCGGCACCTATGTGATCGGTGTCTCGACGGCACCGCGGATCATCGCGCTCACCGCAGAGGCCTTCAACGGCTACCTCGCCCACGACGGGCTGCTTGATACGATTGAGCGGCGCCAGGCGGCAGGCATGATGGACGACGATGCCCTCGAGTTCTACAGCAAGCACGTAAAGGCCCTGGTGCAGGTCGGCAGCGCCCGCAGCGCGGAGTGGGCGACCGTACTCGGCTACCCTGTGGAGTTCGTGCCCCTGGAGAACCCGTACGAGCTTTCGGTCGGCGATGAACTGCGGGTGCGCTTCATGCGCGAGGGCAGACCCGTCGCGAACCATCTCGTCTACGCCAGCCACGATGATTATCACGCGCATGAAGCGGAGGGCGAGCACACCGAGGCGGTCGCAACGCGGACCAACGCCGACGGCGTGGCCACGATCCCGCTGAGCAGTGCCGGACGCTGGTACGTGCGCACCATCCACATGGTGGAGACGACGAACGAACCCGACCTCGACTACGAGTCCAACTGGGCTACCCTGACTTTCGAGATGAGGTAGGCGGACCTCCGATTCTCGGCGACAGGACCCTGCGCGGCGGGGGCGTCGTTCTTATCGTACCCATGCCCGCCTCCGGTCGATAACGCTCGCCCTCCGCCACGCCGTGCCCACAGCACACACTCCCGACACCCTTCCCGGCCTGCTCGCCCACCACGCCGTCAGGCGCCCCGCCGAGGTAGCGCTGCGCGAGAAGGAGTTCGGGATCTGGCAGGAGATCACCTGGGCGGAATACCACGGCCGGGTGCGCGCCTTCTCGCTCGGGCTCTCGGAGCTGGACGTCGCGGCGGGGGACCGGATCGCGATCATCGGGGACAACCGGCCCGAGTGGATGATCGCCGAGCTCGCGGCCCAGGCGGGAGGCGTCCTGCCCCTCGGGCTCTACCAGGACTCGATCGCGGGCGAGCTGGCGAGGATGCTCGAGGCCGCCGAGGCGCGCGTCATCGTGGCCGAGGACCAGGAGCAGGTCGACAAGGTGCTGGAGGTGCGCGACCGGCTGCCCGGCCTCGAGTACGTCGTGTACTACGACGCGCGCGGTATGTACGGCTACGAGGCTCCCGGCCTCATGTCCTTCGAGGAGATCGAAGTGCTGGGGGAACGGCGGCACGAGCGATCGCCGCACGAATTCAGCCGGCGACTCGCCGCAGTCCAGCCCGCCGACATCGCGCTGCTGTGCACGACATCCGGCACGACCAGCATCCCCAAGCTGGCGATGCTCTCACACGAGAACCTGATCGCCATGGCGTCCCAGCTGGGCGCCGTGGATGCGGTGAACCAGGGCGACGAGTTCGTCTCGTTCCTGCCCCTGGCCTGGATCGGGGAACAGATGATCGCCGTCGCGAGCGGGCTGCTGGCGGGATTCACGGTGAACTTCCCCGAGGAGACGGCGACCGCGCGCAAGGACATGCGCGAGATCGGGCCAGCCTTCCTGATGTCGCCGCCCCGGATCTGGGAGAACATGGTCTCGGACGTGCAAGTCATGGCCGAGGACACCACCCGGCTCAAGCGCTGGTTCTACGGCTGGGCCATGAAGCAGGGGGCCGCGACCGCCGAAGCGCGGTTCCGGGGTCGGCGTATCGGTCCGGTCCGCCGCCTGACCCACCGCCTGGCGGACTGGACGGTCTTCCACCCCCTTCGCGACCAGCTGGGCCTCAGCCGGGTGCGGCGCGCGTACACGGGAGGCGCGGCGCTGGGGCCGGACGTTTTCCGCTTCTACCACACGATCGGCGTCAACCTCAAGCAGCTCTACGGCCAGACCGAGGTGTCGGGGATTTCGGTGGTCCACCGGGACGACGACATCCGCTTCCAGACCGTGGGGATGCCGCTGCCGCGCACCGAAATCCGGATTTCGGACGAGGGCGAGATCCTGTGCAGGAGCCCCGCGGTGTTCCGGGGCTACTTCCGCAACCCCGCGGCCACCGCGGAGGCCCTGGAGGACGGGTGGCTGCACTCGGGCGACGCCGGGTACTTCGACGAGGGCGGCCACCTCGTCGTGATCGATCGACTCGCCGACGTGATGAAACTGGCGGACGGGAGCAACTTCTCCCCGCAGTTCGTCGAGAACAAGCTCAAGTTCAGCCCACATGTGGCGGAGGCAGTGGTTTTCGGGGGTGCCGGGACTCCCTTTGTGACCGCGATGATCGCCATCGACATGGAGAACGCGGGGCAGTGGGCGGAACGTCACCGCATCCCCTACACCACCTTCACCGACCTGGCGCGGCGGAGCGAGGTGTACGCTCTGGTCCGGGAGCACGTCGCCGGAGTGAACGAGGAGCTGCCCGAGGCCGCCCGCATCCACCGTTTCCTGCTTCTGCACAAGGAACTGCACGCCGATGACGCCGAGCTGACCCGCACCCGCAAGGTCCGGCGACGCCATATCGCGGATCGCTTCGCGGACATCATCGCGGCGCTGCAGGGGGAGTCGGACTCAATCACGGTAACGACCGAGATCACCTATCAGGACGGTCGCACCGCCCCGGTCGAGCACGAATTGCGCATCGAGACGATGGGCCACTGACGACATGGACATCTTCCTGCAGCTGACCGTCTCCGGACTCAGCACCGGGATGATCTACGCCTTGGCGGCGGCCGGCTTCGTGGTCATCTACAAGGCAAGCGACGTCATCAACTTCGCCCAGGGCGACCTGCTCCTCCTGGGGACGTACCTGATCTTCTTCGCGGTCGCCCAGACCGGGCTGCCGTGGAGCCTCGGGGTCCTGGTGACCGTGCTGCTGGCGGTCGCGGTGGCCCTCGCGGTCGAGCGTCTGGTGCTGCGGCCCCTGGTGGGCGAGCCCGTCATCTCGATGATCATGGTGACCATCGGGCTGTCATCGGTCCTGCGGGGCGCCATCAACGCCATCTGGGGCCCGAATCCGCGCGCGTTCGACTCCTTTCTCCCCGCCGGCGACCTGGTCATCGGACCCGCGGTGCTTTCGGCGGCACGGGTGCTCTCCATCCCCATCGCCCTGGCGATGCTGGCGGGGCTCGGCCTCTTCTTCCGCTACACCCGCGACGGCATCGCCATGCGCGCCATCGCCGACGACCAGCAGGCGGCGCTCAGCATGGGGATCAGCATCCCGCGCGTCTTCGGGGTGGCGTGGGGGCTGGCCGCCGCCTCCGCCGCGATCGGGGGCATCATGCTGGGCAACATCGTGGGAGTAAGCCCCAACGTGGCGGCCATCGGTCTGCGCGTCTTTCCGGTGGTGATCCTGGGCGGCCTGGATTCGATCAAGGGGGCCGTGATCGGCGGCGCCATCATCGGCCTGCTGGAGGTATACGTCGGCTTCTACGTGGGGCACGGGCTCAACCTGGTGGTCCCCTACCTGGTACTCATCATGGTGCTGATGGTCCGGCCCTACGGGCTCTTCGGGAAGGAGATCATCGAGCGCGTATGAGACTTGCCCCATGAGCATGGAGTGCGGGGTCTTCCACACCCGCTACGAGTCCGACATGGGACTCCGACCCCGGCCCGCACAGCGGATCCGCCTGGCGGCTCTCGCCCTCTTCCTGCTCGTCTTTCCGTTCGTGGCCAGCACCTACTGGCTGGATCTGGCCAACCAGGTGGCCATCGCCACCGTGGGCGCCATCGGCCTCAACATCCTGGTTGGCCATACGGGCCAGATCTCGCTGGGCCAGGGCGCCTTCATGGCGATCGGGGCGTACACCGCCGGACTTCTCACCCTCAACTTCGGGGTCCCCTGGGGCGCGAGCGTGTTCTGCGCCTGCATTCTCACCGCCGTGGCAGGCACCTTCTTCGGGCTCCCTTCCCTGCGTCTGAAGGGGCTCTACCTGGCGATCGCCACCCTGGCCGCGCAGGAGATCGTGGAGTGGGTGACCACCCACTGGACGGCGGTCACGGGGGGGACCGAGGCCATCGTCCTGCCCGCCCCGCGCCTCTTCGGCCTGCGCCTGAACAGCACCTTCAACTTCTACTGGCTGGCGGTGCTCACGGCGGCCGGAACCGCGCTCTTCGCGGCCAACCTCTTCCGCAGCCGCATGGGCCGCGCCTTCGAGGCGGTGCGGGACCAGGACGTCGCGGCGAGCGTCATCGGGGTGGACCTGTTCCGAACCAAGCTGCTGGCCTTCGCGACCTCGTCGTTCTTCGTCGGCCTCGCGGGGGCGATGATCGCCTTCTACCGCAACATCATCACCTGGGAGCGCTTCACGCTGAACACCAGCATCGTCTACCTGGCGATGATCATCGTCGGGGGCCTGGGCTCGATCCGCGGGTCCTTTCTGGGAGCGGCGCTGATCACGTTGCTCCCGGCGCTCATCACCAATCTGGGGCGCGCGATCCAGGATACGGCTCCCCAGGCGGCTTCCCTTCTTCCCTACGCGCAGCAGGCGGTGTTCGGGATCGTGATCATCCTCTTCCTCATCTTCGAGCCCCGGGGACTGTCCAAACTGTGGGAGAACGTGAAAGACTACTTTCATGTGTGGCCGTTCGCGTACCGGCGCGGCGAGAGCCGGGCCAACTGAAGGAATGGGAAGATGAGCGAGACAGACTGCGTGCACGCCGGGAACGGACGACGGACGACGGGATGGACGAAGGGGCTGGCTGAGGCCCGGGCGAAGGGGTGGGCCGCGGGCGCTGCCATGCTCCTGTGCGCCGCCTGCTGGGGCGACGGCGCCGACGCGGACGACAACAGCATCAAGGTCGGCGCCATCTTCGACCTGACCGGGCCCACGGCCGACGTCGGCACCGACTACGGCGACGGCGTGCGCGGCTTCGCCGACTGGATCAACCGGCAGGGGGGCATCGAAGGGCGGCCCATCGACCTCATCTTCCAGGACTATGGATACCAGGTCAACCGCGCCGAGCAGCTCTACAGCCAGTTCGTGAGCGAGGGCGCGGTCATCTTCATGGGATGGGGGACGGGGGACACCGAGGCCCTGCGCATGCGCATCGCCGAGGACGAGATCCCGTTCAGCTCCGCGTCGCTCTCGCATCGCCTCGGGGATCCGGCGGAGGCCCCCTACAACTTTCTCCTGGCCACGACCTACAGCGATCAGTTCCGCATCGCCCTCGACTGGATCGCCCGGAACCACGGCGAGGGAACGCCCATCGTCGCGCTCATGCACAACGCGAGCCCCTTCGGGCTGTCGCCGGCCAACCAGGGCGGGATCGAATTCGCCGAGGCGCAGGGAATCGACCTCACGCTCTACGAGATGCCTCGCGGCGCGGTGGATTTCACCGCAGAGTTCTCGCGCATCCGCCAGAGCGGCGCGCGCTACGTCGTCTTTCAGAACACCTCCGGGCCAGCGGCGGTGGCGCTCCAGAACGCCCGCAGCCTGGGGTTGGAAGCCACCTTCTTCTGCCTCAACTGGTGCTCCAACGCGCAGGTCGTTCAGCTGGCCGGAGAGGCGGCCGAGGGCCTGATGGGGACGATGCCGTACGCGCCCCTGACGGTGGACGTGCCCGGGACGCGCGTGATCCACGACTATCTCGCGTCCAGGGGCGAGTCCGCGGAAGGCAGGACCAATGCCTACACCCAGGGTTGGTGGACCTTCGCGGCCTTCGCCGAGGGGATGCGGCGGGTGCTGGCGGCCGGCCAGGAGCTCACAGGGGCGCACATCAAGGCGGCGCTCGAGACGCTGTCCGACTACGACATGGGCGGGGTGACCGCTCCCGTGACCCTCACTTCCACGGACCACCGCGGCTCCGGGGGGTTGCGCATCTTCCGGGTCGAGGGCGGGAACTGGGTTCCGTTCACGGACTTCATCCAGGCGCCCGCATCCTGAGGGCGATGGGATGACGGATTCGGCACCGCTTCTCAGCCTCAACAACATCGAAGTTCTCTACGACGACGTGATCCTCGTGCTGCGGGGGTTGTCGCTGGAGGTGGCCGAGGGGCGGATCGCGGCTCTGCTGGGCTCCAACGGCGCGGGAAAGACGACGACCCTCAAGGCCATCTCGGGGCTGCTCCATGTCGAAGACGGCGAGGTCAGCGACGGGACCATCGTCTTCGACGGCCAGGAGATCCAGGGGATGGCCGCCCACCGCATCGTGGAGAAGGGCGTCTTCCAGGTGCTCGAGGGACGGCGGGTCTTCGAGCATCTCACCGTGCGCGAGAACCTGCTGGCGGGGGGGTATACGCGCGGGACGCGGCGCGGCCTGAACGCCGAGGCAGACAGGGTCTACCATTACTTTCCGGCGCTGGCGGAGCGGCGCGGGCAGCTCGCGGGCCATCTCTCGGGCGGCGAGCAGCAGATGCTGGCGCTGGGACGGGCGCTGATGGCATCTCCACGCATGATGCTGCTCGACGAGCCCTCGCTCGGGCTGGCTCCGATGCTGGTCGAGAGCATCTTCGAGATCGTGCGGCGCATCAATCGCGAGGAAGGGACCACGATTCTGCTGGTCGAGCAGAACGCGCGCATCGCGCTGTCGGTGGCCGACTACGGCTACATCATGGAGGGAGGCCGGGTCGTGCTGGAGGGCGCCGCCGGAGAGCTGCGCGCCAACGAGGACGTGAAGGAGTTCTATCTGGGGCTGGGCGATGGCGGGCGCCGGTCGTACCGGGACGTGAAGCACTATCGGCGCCGGAAGCGGTGGTTGTCGTGAGGGGCGAGGGGGACGCGGCGAGCGACTGGAACGCACAGCAGGACCAGCTGGCGGCGCGTGCCGTCGCCTATGGAAGCCGGCACAGCCCTGAGATCGCAGGAAGGGTGAAGGGCGCCGGGATGTCGGCAGGGGACGTCGCGGGCGTGGCGGACCTGCGGGCGATCCCTGTGTTGGCCAAGGACGATCTGCCCGCCCTGCAGGCCGCCGATCCGCCCTTCGGCGGGATGCTCGCGGTGGCGGCCGGGTCGCTCGCGCGCATCTTCCGCTCGCCGGGGCCGATCAGCGACCCGCAGGGCACCGGCGACGACTTCTGGCGCTTCGCAACGGCCCTGCGCGCCGCCGGCTTCCGCCCCGGCGATGTGGTGCTGAACAGCTTCTCGTACCACCTCACGCCGGGCGGCCTGATGCTCGACGGGGGATTGCGCGCGGTTGGATGCGCCGTGATCCCCGGAGGCGTGGCGGCCACGACCGCCCAGATCGAGGCGGCGCGCGCGGCGGGCGCCACCGGCTACACCGGCACGCCCCAATTCCTGCTGACCCTGCTCGAGCGGGCGGAGGAGTCCGGCGGGCCGCTCGGGTTCGAGCGCGCGCTGGTGACCGGCGCGCCCCTGCCGCCATCGTTGCGCGCCCGCCTGCAGGACGGCTTCGGGGTGGACGTCTACCAGGCCTACGCGGCGGCGGACACCGGTCTGCTCGGCTACGAGTGCGCGGAGAAGGACGGGTGGCACGTAGCGCCCGAGGTGGTGGTCGAGGTGCTGGTCCCCGGCGACGACCGCCCGGCCGAGGACGGGGAGACGGGGCAGGTGGTGGTCACCAGCCCCAACAAGGTCTACCCGCTGGTTCGCTTCGGCACCGGCGACCTGTCCGCATGGAAGCGCGCGCCCTCCCCCCGCGGCCGCCCCGGTCCGCGCCTGGCGGGCTTCCTGGGCCGGGTGGGCGAAGGCGTCAAGGTGAAGGGCATGTTCATCCACCCGCGCGAACTGGCGGCGGCACTGGCGTCCGACCCGGACGTTGCGCGCTACCAGGCGGTGGTGTCCGGCGACGGCGTGCGGGACGTGTTCACGGTGCGGGTCGAGGCGGCCCCCGGGGCCGTGGCCGACGAAGCCAGGCTCGCCGCCCGCATCCGCGAGGCCGTGAAGATCCGCCCGGTCGTGGTGGTGGTTCCCACCGGGATCATCCCCACCGATCCACGCCCGCTGGTGGACGCGCGCGAGCAGTTGACAACGGGTTCAGGCTGAACCCCGACCCTTCCCGGCCCTGGTCCGTACCCGCGAGCGGCTCGCGTCCCCGGGCCTACTCCGCGGGCGGCGAGAGGCGGTCGATCAAGCCGGCCACCCAGCGTCCTGCCAGGTCCTTGCAGCCCAGCCCGAAGGCCAGAGCCAACGCGAAGCTGATGGCTCCGAGGATGATCAGGAAGGCATCGCCCACGAACTGGACCTGAAGCTGTTGCAGGGCCACCACCACGGAAAAGATGATGACGATGGACTGGACGAACTGCCCCAGCACGTGCGCCTGGGCGATGCCGGCGTTGCTGGCTACGGTGCGAACCGTCGCTGCCAGAAAACCTGCGGCCAGGAGCCCCACAATCAGGACCACGACCGCTGTCACAACGGTGGGCAGGAAGCCGACGAATCCTTGCAGCAACTCGGCGGTGGCGGTGAGCTGGAGCGCGTTGAGGGCCGCGACCAGCACGACGAGCATGACAAGCCAGTACGCGATGGCTCCCACCAGCCTGGAGAAGGTTCGCTGAATGCCTCCCCTGGACAGCATCTCCGCGAGTTGGACCCTCTCCGCCAGACTGTCGGCCTTCACCGCCTCGAGAAGTCGGACGAGCACGCCCTGGATCACCTTCGCGACGATCCAGCCACCGACGAGAATCGCAACCACGGCCAACAGGTTCGGCAGGAAGCCAACCAACTGCCCGATGAAGGTGCGGACCGGGTCCAGCAGGATCGCATTCCAGTCCATTTCCATTTCGCCTGCCTCCATGGTACGGGTCAATGGACTCATTATCGTCGGGAGCGGCCCCTGCCGCCAGCGCCTCATGAAGCCGCAACGCCTCCTCTGGACGAGCGTTGCGCCGTCGATGGACGCGTTGTTGCCCGGGCTCTAAATTCGACTCGCCCTCCAGCGCATGGTTGCGAGGGTGGTGCCCGCAGTGGGGTTGGCCTTTCGGTCAGGACCCGTTGCGGGCGGAGCACCCGCTTCCCGGAGCCATCTATGGTCGCGCCAACGTTAGCGAGCACCGGCGGAAGTCCGACTCGCGGATCCGGCCCTTCGGGCGAGCCCTCCGAATCCGGTCACGGCTTCGGGACAGCGCCGGTCTTCCTGGCGTCGATCAGCACGATTCTGGGCGCCATCCTCTTCCTCAGGTTCGGCTATGCCGTGGGGCACGTCGGCCTGTGGGGCGCGATGATGATCATCATCATCGGACACATGGTGACGATCCCCACCGTGCTGGCCGTCTCCGAGATCGCGACCAACCGGCGTGTCGCGGGGGGAGGAGCGTACTTCATCATCAGCCGCTCATTCGGCACCACGATCGGCGGCTCGATCGGGATCGCGCTGTATCTGTCCCAGGCGATCTCGGTCGCCTTCTACCTGGTGGCGTTCGCGGAAGCCTTCCAGCCGGTGCTGGGATGGATAGGGACCAGCCTCGGGATCGTCCCCACACTTCACTGGATCAGCGTTCCCGGTCTCGCCGCGCTGGTCGCGCTCATGCTGACCAGGGGTGCCGACCAGGGCGTGCGCGTGCTGTGGGTCGTGTGCGGCATCCTGGCGGCGGTCATCGGAGCCTTCCTGCTGGGATCGGGACCCGAGGAGATCCGGCCCGACGGACTCAATCTGACATCGACGATCGCCAACCCCGACGGGTTCGGAGTCGTGTTCGCCACCTGCTTTCCCGCCTTCACCGGCATGATCGCAGGCCTCGGGCTGTCGGGCGATCTGAAGAACCCGATGCGCTCGATCCCGCTGGGAACCATCGGGGCGACCTTTGCCGGCATGGCCGTCTACGCGCTGGTCGCGATCAAGCTCGCGCAAAGCGCCACGCCGGACGCCCTGGCCGACGACCAGTTCATCATGGCCCGCATCGCCCTCTGGGGCCCTTCCATCTACATCGGGCTGGCCGCCGCGGCCTTCTCCTCCGCGCTCGGCTCGGTCATGGTGGCCCCGCGCACGCTGCAGGCTCTGGCCCGTGACCGCGTCTTCCCGGGCGGGAAGGTCAACGAGCTCCTCGCCACCGGGCGGGGCGACGCGGGTGAGCCCATTAACGCCACCTACGTTTCAGTGGCGCTGGCGGCCGTGTTCGTGGCGCTCGGCGATATCGACTTCATCGCCCAGATCCTGAGCATGTTCTTCATGGTGACGTACGGCACCCTCTGCTCCGTGGCGTTCCTGGAGTACTTCGCAGGCAACCCGTCGTACCGCCCGACCTTCCGCTCCCGCTGGTACATATCGCTGGTCGGCGCGGTGATGTGCGTGCTCATGATGATCCAGATGAGCGCCGTGTACGCGCTCCTCGCCATGGCGATCATGCTCGTCATCTACCTGGGGCTGAAGCGGTCGCGGCGCGGTGAACGCGATCTGGCCGCGATTCTCCAGGGGGCGATGTTCCAGCTTGTCCGCAGGCTGCAGATCATGCTCCAGAAGAACCGGAGCGCGCAGCAGGACGGCGGGTGGCGCCCGTCGTTCGTGGCGCTCACGCAGTTCGGCGACCGCCGCGTGGCCCAGTTCGACCTGCTGCGCTGGATCTCCCACCGCCACGGCTTCGGCCACTTCGTCCAGCACATGAAGGGTGAGTATGCCCTGGACACGGAGCTGGCGGCCCGTGCGCAGCTCACGAAGCTGGTGAAGCGTTCCGACCTCAGCCGGGCGGGAACGTTCGTCGACACGCTGATCGCGCCCTCCTTCGAGAACGCGGTCACGCAGGCGCTCCAGTACCCCGGCATCTCGGGCCTGCCCAACAACAGCATTCTGCTGGAATTCGACCAGGAGCACCCGGAGGAGATCCCGAGGCTGGAGCGGGCCATGCTCCTGTCAGCCTCATCCCGGTTCAACGTGGTGGTCCTGCGCTCCAGCACGTTCCGCTTCGGCTACCGTTCGTCGATCCATGTCTGGCTGACCCCGGAGACCCTGCCCAACGCCGCAATGATGCTGATGCTGGCCTACATCATTGTCGGTCACCCCGAATGGAGAACCGCCGAGATCCGTGTCTTCGCGTGCATCGGCACGGACGGGGACGAGCATGAGGCCGACCGGTTGTCCGCACTCATCGACCAGGGGCGCCTGCCCATCGGGCGAAAGAACATCGAAACGCTGCCCGTCGAATCGCAGACCAGGATCGAGTCCGAGGTGGAGTACCGGTCAGCCGACGCGGATCTGGTGATCGCGGGGATTTCGGCAGCGCAGATGAAGGGAGGAAGCCTGACCGAGGTGCTCCGGAGCCACAGGGCCGCAAACGACATCGTGTTCGTGCACGCCGTGGAAGAGATCGTAATTGACTGACATCGCGATGCGTACCTTGAGTTTCCTGGCCGACCTGCCCGGCTGGGCGCTGTTGGTGGCTCTGACGGCAGCCGGTATCGTCGTCGGATGGCTGTGCGAACGCCTCCTTGCCCGTTGGGCTCACTGGGCGAGGCGACGAACCGTTTCCGCGTGGGGCGATGTACTCCCGGGTTCGGTCCACCGGCTGCCGATGATCTGGTTCGCGGCCGCCGCCCTGTATCTCGGCGTGAGCATCGCGGAATACGGCGAGCCGTTGCGGGGTCTCGTCGGCAGTGCGGTCAGCGTGATCGTGATCGTCACATTCGTAATCGTGGCGATGCGCCTGGCCACCGCCGGCATCACGGGGTTCGCCAGGCGGTCCACCGGCATGGAGACATCCACCACGCTGGTGCAGAACGTCGTCCGGCTTCTGCTGCTGATCCTGGGGACCGCCCTGATCCTGCAGAATCTGGGGATCAACATCACGACCCTGGTAACCGCGCTCGGGATCTCGGGGCTCGCTGTGGCGCTGGCGCTACAGGATACGCTGGGCAACCTGTTCGCAGGCATGCAGATCATCATGTCCCGGCAGATAAGGCCCGGCGACTACGTCGCCCTGGCCACTGGGGAGGAAGGTGCGGTCACCGACATCCAGGCGCGGAATACGACGATCAGGACGTTCCCGGAGCGAAACCGCGTGCTGGTGCCCAACTCCATCCTGGCGTCCACCGTAGTCACCAACTACAGCCTGCCACACAGGCGCCTCTTCATCACCCTGCCGATCGGTGTCGCCTACGATTCGGATCTGGCAAAGGTGGAAGCCGTCACCGTCGACGTGGCCCGGAAGGTCTTGAGTGAGGTCGAGGGCGGGTTGACGGACGAAGAGCCTTTCGTGCGTTTCGAGGAGTTCTCGGATTTCAGCATCAACTTCCTGCTGCGTGTTCCGGTCCGTCAGTTTACGGATCAATTCCTGGTTCGACACGAACTGGTCAAGCGGATCCACGAGCGCTACGGGGCCGAAGGGATCGAAATTCCCTTCCCGATCCGCACGGTCCATATGCGGGATTGATTCGCGATGCTTCAGAAGGGCCAGAAAACCGGGATCACGAGCATGACCACCGCGAACACCACAGCGGTCAGGGGCAGTCCCACGCGCAGGAAGTCGGTGAACCGGTAGCCGCCGGGTCCCATGACGAGCACGTTCGCCGGATGGGAGACCGGGCTGGCGAAGCTGGCCGATGCGGCCATCGCCGTAGCCATCATCAGGGGGTAGGGGGAGATGCCCAGACTCTCCGCCGTGCCCAGCACGATGGGGGACATGAGGACCACGAGGGCCGCGGTCGGGATGACCTGGGTCGCCAGGGAGGTAACGAGGAACAAGGCGCCCATGGCGGCGAGGGGCCCGAAGTCCCCGACCGTTCGCACAACCGCTTCCGCAAGGAGCGCCGAAGCGCCCGCCTCCTGCAGCGCGACCCCCAGGGGAAGCATCCCGGCGATCAGGAAGACGGCCTGCCACTCGATGGACCGATAGGCCTCCTCCATGGTCAGACACCCGAAGAGGACCATGAGGGCCGCGCCTCCCACCGCTGCGATGGAGATCGGCAGCCACCCCAGCAGGACGGGCCCCAGCGTGACGCCCAGGATCAGGGCCGCGACCGGCGCCTTGCGACGCCGGGGCGGCGTCTGCACGCCCTCGGTCAGCACGAGGAAGTTCGGATCCGAGGCGAGGACACGGAGGTTCTCGCGAGGCCCGTGAACGAGCAGCGCATCACCGGAGCGCAATGGCAGATCGCGGAGTCCGGTTCGATGGGGCCGTCCCTCGCGCCAGATCGCGAGCACCATCAGGCCGTACTTCCTGCGGAAGCTGAGCTGGCGGAGGGTTTGCCCCACGAGTCTCGTATGGGGTGAGAGCACGACCTCGGCGATCCCTATATCCTCGGTCTCCAGAGTGGGGCTCTCTTCCGTCCCCCTGCCCTCGACCTCGAGCTCCCGAATCCCCTTCAGTGCCGCCAACCCTTCGGGCCGGCCCCTGACGACCAGCAGATCCCCCGCCTGCAGATGCTCGCCGGGCTCGGGCCTGTCGATCATCCGGCCCTCGCGAAGGATGCTGACCACCCACAGCCCCAGGGCGGCGCCCAATCCGCTCTCCTTCAGCGTCTGGCCCACCAGGAAGGAGCCGCGGGGAACCCGAACCGCAAACAGTTCGTCCTGGAGGCTGTAGAGGTCGATGTGATCGGCGGGAGCGACGGTCAGCTCCTCATATGCCCCCAGCTCCTCGACTCTGTCCGGCGGGCCCTGGACCAGCAGCGTGTCAGCGGGCTGAAGGGGCCGATCCTGCAAGGGAGGCGGCATGGGCACCCCGTCCCGCCGGATCGCCATGACGCGAACCCCGTAGCGGACGGAGAAGTCCACGTCGCCGAGCGTGCGTCCCGTCAATTCGGAGCCGCGGGGTATTCCGATCTCCGCGATTTCGAACTCGGGAGAGTCCAGCACCCTTACGCCCAGCCCCTCCTCCTCGATATCGAGCGTGGAGTTCTCGCGCAGCTGGTCCAGCCGGTCCACCGGTCCCTGAGCGACGATGCGGTCTCCGGCCCGGAGGCGGAAGCCCGGACCGGGCGAGGGTCGGGGGCGTCCGTCACGGATGACGGTGACGGCCTGAAGTCCGGCTACGGACCCGAGCCGGATTTCACCGAGGCTCTTTCCCGCAAGGGGCGAAGCCTCAGGCAGTCTCAGGACGATGAACCGCTCATTCAGCCCGTAGATGTCCGGCAGCACCCGTTCATCGTCTCCTCCGGGACCGTCGATCCGGATGCGGCGCTTCGGCAGCAGCCTGGGCACGGCCACGAGGATGAAGACGAAGCCTGCCGCCATCACGAGCAGTCCCACCGGCGAATAGTCGAAGAGGCCGAACGGTTCGAGACCGTCGTTTCGGAGTGCCTCTGCCACCAGAATGTTGGGTGGGGTGCCGATGAGGGTGGTCAAGCCACCCAGAAGGCACGCGTACGCGAGAGGCAGAAGAAGCCTCGAAGGCGGGATGCGGGTCTCTTTCGAGAGATCCATGATGACGGGCAGGAGAATCGCTGCCACGCCCACGTTGTTCATGAAGGCGGACGCCACGCCGGCGGTCACCATGATGACCAGGATGATGCGGGCCTCGCTTCCGCCCGCAAAGCGTATGACCTGTCGCCCGACCAGGTTGGCAATGCCGGTGTGCGCGAGTCCCCCGCTCAGCACGAAAACGGCCCAGACGGTCACGACGGCCGGATTGGAGAAGCCGGCGAGGGCCTCGGCCGGTTCGATGAGCCCGGTCACGGCAAGGAACACGAGCGTGAGGAGCGCGACCAGATCCATTCGGAGCCGCCCGTGCACGAAGAGGACGACATCCACGACCAGAACCGCCAGGACGAGAACGAGCTCCAACGTCATCAACCGGCCCTCCCGGACGGCGAATCCAGACTCAAGCGGAACCGTAAAGTCGTGATCGGCATTCCTTCGTTCCGGACCGATGTCGATGGCGGTCGTGTAGACGGTACCGTTTCCACAGGATGACAACCATGGCGCCGCTGTTGCAAACAGTTCCCATACTGGTCGCCGCCTTTGGTGGCGGCGGGACGATGTCGGCAGGCGCGCCCTCTCCGCAAGAGGCTCCGGCGAGCGGGCCTCCGGTGTTCTCGCTGTCCGGAGACCACCGCACTCGACACGAGCGGCTGAGCAACCAGTTCCGCGCCGGTCTCGATGGCGTCGCCCGCGCGCTGATGCTCCGCACCCGCGTCTCGGCAGAGGTGGGTACGGGACACTTCAGGCTACGGGCCGAACTGCAGGACTCGCGCGCCCACCGGGCGGATTCCGTCACGGCCCTGACGACGAGCATGGTGAACCCGCTGGAGCTGCTGCAGGCCCATGTCGAGATCCTGCTCGCCGACCTTCCCGGGCCGGGGAGCCGCAGCGTCCTGCGCGCGGGCCGCCTGACAATGGACATCGGCAGCCGGCGCCTGGTCTCGCGCAATCGATTCCGCAATACGTCCGACGGCTTCACCGGAGTCGAGTGGCGATGGACGGGTGCGGACGACAGTCGCTTGCGCGCGTTCTACACACTGCCGGTCGAGCGGCGTGTCTCCGGAAACATCCTCGACAACAGTCCGCGCTTCGACAAGGAATGGAGCAGCGTACGCTTCTGGGGCGTTCATTTCTCGCGCCCGGATCCGCGACGGGGCGGACGGGGCGAGGTCTACTACTATGGCCTGGACGAGGCGGATGCTCCCGGACTGGCCACCGCCGACCGACATCTTCACACCATCGGGATCCGTTTCCATCGTCCCGCGACCATCGCCGGCTTCGACTACGAGATCGAGTCCGCGTTACAGTTCGGCCGATCCCGTGCCTCGAGCGCCGCGGCCGCGGATCTGACTCACGTCGCCCATCTTCAGCACGTCGGCGCAGGATATACGTTCGCAGCCCCCGGCACGCCCCGGTTGCAGCTTCAATTCGACCATGCCAGCGGTGACCGTGATCCGGCGGACGGCCGCAACAACCGGTTTAGCAGCCTGTACGGGTCGCGCTCGTTCGAACACGGGCCCAGCGGCATTCACGGCGCCTTCGCCCGCGCCAACGTGACAACCCCTGGCGTGCGCCTGACGCTGGCACCTCGGCCGGGCGTGAACCTGCTGGGCTCCGCGCGCGGCTACTGGCTGGCGTCCGCCGCGGACGAGTGGACCACCGCGGGCATTGCCAACACCGATGGCCGATCCGCGCGGTACGTCGGCACCCAGTGGGAGTTCATCGGCGCGTGGGAGCCGGGTGCGACCGGCGTCCGCGTGGAAGCAGGCCTGGTGCGACTCACCGCGGGCAGGCTGATGAAGAAAGCGGGCAAGGGGGACGCGACCTACACCTTCGCGCAAACCACGCTGTCATTCTGAGCGCCGGGGATCCTAACTGGGCCAGAAGAGCGGAATGAAGAGCGTGGCCGTGACCAGCAGGATGAGGTTGAGCAGGCCGCCCACCTTCACGAAGTCCATGAAGCGGTATCCGCCCGGCCCGTAGATCATGACGTTGGTCTGGTAACCGAAGGGCGTGACGAAGGAGGCCGACGCCCCGAACATGACGGCGATGAGCAGCGCGTAGGGATTCACGCCGCCCTGCGTGGCCGCGAAGATCGCGACCGGGGTGAGCATCACGGCCGTCGCCGCGTTGGACACCACGGCGGTCATCACGGCGGTCAGCAGATAGAAGGCCGCGATCAGCCCGATCTCTCCCAGCGGCGACGAGAGGGTCACCACCCAGCCCGCGAGCAGCTCCGCCGCCCCGGTGGTCTCGAGCGCCACGCCGAGCGGAATCAGGCCCGCCAGCACGAAGATGACCAGCCATTCCACCTCCCCGTAGATCTCCTCGATGTGCACGCAGCGCGTGAACACCATCAGGACCACGCCGGTGAGCGCGGCCGTCATGATGTCGAGCACGCCGAAGCTGGCGCTCAGCACCACGCCGGCCATGATCGCTGCGGCCACGCCGGCCCGCGGCCTGTTCCCCGCCTCCGCCTTCACTTCCGCCAGCGGCACGAAGCCGGGATCGTCGGCGAGGCGCTGGAGCGCGGTCGCGGTTCCGCGCACGAGGAGCAGATCGCCGACGCGGAACGATATCCCCGCCAGCCTTTCCTGGACGGTGACACCGTGCTGCTGGATGGCGACCACCGCCGCATCGAAGCGCTGGGCGAAGTTCAGATCGCGGAGGGTGCGGCCCACGAGACTCGATCCGGGCGCCACGAGGATCTCGACCAGGCGGCCGCGCCCGCCCTCTTGGTCGAGTTCATGCTCCTTCCGTTCCCTCGGGGTATCGAGCCGCTGCCGGCGCGCGAGATCGAGGAGGCGCTCGGCGGGCCCCTGCACGTACAGGATGTCGCCTGGCCGTACGTGGCGGTCTCCGTGCGGCGCGGTGATCTCCTGGTGGCCCCGTTCGATATCCAGCACCGTGACGCCATAGCGTTCGCCCCACCTCAGCTGGGCCAGCGAGCGGCCGTTCGCGGGCGAATCCTCCGGGACGTGCAGTTCCGTGACGAAGCGGCGGACGTCGTACTTGGCGGACAGGTCCGGCGGCCGGAAGCGCCGCGGCAGCAGCACCCGGCCCGCGGTGAACAGATACAGCAGACCCACGGCCAGACTGATCAGCCCCAGCGGGGTGATCGAAAACATGCCGAGTGCGTCGTACCCGCGCCTCATCGCTTCGCCGTGCACGACCAGGTTGGTGGTGGTCCCCATCAGGGTGACCGTCCCCCCGAGAATCGAGACGAAGGAGAGCGGCATCAGATATCTCGAAGCCGGCTCCTCGGCCTGCTCGGCGAGCGCGAGGAACACGGGCATGAAAACCAGCACCACGGCGGTGGTCATGAGAAAGGGGGAGAGGAACGCGCAGATGAGGCAGAGGACGAGCATGCGCGCGTATTTGCCGCCGAGAGGAGCGGTGCGCGCCCAGGCCCCGATGGCCGACACGAGGCCGGTCTTGCGGAGCCCCAGGCCCAGCACGAGCATCGAGCCGACCGTCACGGTCGCACGGCTCGACAGGCCCGACACCGCTTCGGCCGGCGTGACGATGCCGCTCAGGAGGAGAACGACCGGGACCGCGATGGCAACCTGGTCCACCCGGATCCGGTCGAGGGCGAACAGAACGAGCGCCGCGACGGTCAGACCGAGCACGAATGCGATGTCGAAGGTCATCCCGCGTACCCACCTGTCGCCCGTTCCGGCGCTTCTTCGCCGCTGAGTATGGCCCACCGTGGGCACCACGCCGTACCTTGAACCCGGATTGGCGCGAACCCCGGAGGTTGCGATGAAACACCTTTTCCCGCCCCATGTTCATCCCGCTCGCAGGCTGGTCGGCCCCGGCCTGCTCGCTCTGGCTCTGTCACTACAGTTGGTGACAGTCTCCCCCGCAGCGGCTCAGTCCGGCGAAGTGCGCATCGTCCAGACGAATTCGGCCGGCGACAACGTGCACATCATCGACCCGGTCACGAACGAGGTCGTTCAGATCATCGAGGGGATCCCGAAGGCACACGGCGTCGCGGCGCAGCCGGACGGGAGCGTCCTCTACTTCAGCAACGAGGTCCATCGCACGCTGGAGATCGTTCCGACGGACGTCATGAAGGTCACCGAGAGAATCCCGCTCTCCGGACGGCCGCACAACGTCGCGATCAGCAACGATGGTCGGAAGGTGTACGTCGCGATCATCCAGGACTGCAGTTGCGTGGATGTGGTGGACCTCGAGCAGGGCGAGGTGGTCAAGTCGATCGCGACGCTGGGGACGGTGCACAACGTGTTCATGTCGCCCGACGGGCGCCACGTCGCCGCGGGGATGATCGGCGCGCGCACCCTGACCATCATCGATACCTCGATCGACGAGGCGATCTGGTCGCTCCACTTCAGCGGGCGCACCACGGGCGGCTACGCGGACGGGGGCGTGCGGCCCATGGCGTTCGAGACCCATCCGGACGGCTCGACCAAACGCCTGTTCATCCAGATCTCCAACTATCACGGCGTCTACGTGGTGGACTTCGCGCAGCGGAAGGTCGTGCAGAAACTGGACATGCCGAGCCTCCCGATCTCCCGCGTGACGAACGACGCGCTGCAGGGATCGCCGGGCCACGGGCTCGCGGTCTCGCCGGACGGGCGCCAACTGTGGTCGACGAGCAAGCCCAACGGATACGTCTACGCGTGGTCTCTTCCGGATCTCGAATACCTTGGAGGCGTCGAGGTCGGCCACATCCCGGACTGGCTGACGATGACGCCGGACAGCCGCTACCTGTACGTGGCCAACGCCGGATCGAACGACGTGTCGGTCGTCGATACGCAGGAGATGAAGGAGATCGCGCGCATTCCGGTGGGCCAGGTGCCGAAGCGCAACAAGACGGTGGTGTTCCCGTGAGCCGCGTCGAGCGGTTCGCACCGGCGCGGTCCGGCCTGGCGCTCGCCGTCGCGCTGATCGCGTCGCTTGCCGGTACCGGCGAGGTTGCGGGCCAGACGCCGCTGAGCTTCGAGGCCTACCGCGAAACGGTCGAGCCCATCTTCCTGGCCGACCGGGGCGGATGGGGTCCCGGACGCGCTCCCTGCGCCACCTGCCACGCCGAGCAGGGCACGCCCCTGCGCCTGCAGCGGCTGCGCGAGACCGCCGAGGGAGAGGTCTTCTGGTCGGAAGAGGATTCGCGCAGGAACTTCGAGGTCGTTTCGCGCCTCGTCACGCCCGGGGATCCGGACCGCAGCCGGCTCCTCAGGCAGCCCCTCGTGGAGTCGGCCGGCGGTTCGGCGCTCCATGTGGGCGGGAAGTTCTTCGAGTCGAAGGAGGACCCGGAATGGCGCGCGATGGCCGACTGGGTCGCAGCGGCGGATCCCGTCGAAGCCACCTTCGGACCGCGTCTGGACGCCGACTTTTTCCGTGACTGCGTGCAGCGGGTCTTCATCGACAAGCGCCCGGGCGACGTGGAGTGCATCCACTGTCACGCCTCTGGCGTGCGCGGCTTCGCCCCGCCCATCCCCCAGGGCCGCGACTTCTGGAACGAGGAGGAGACGCGGCGCAACTACGCGATCGCGCGCCGCTACGTGGAGCCCGGCGAGCCGATGATGAGCCGTCTGCTGACGCATCCGCTCGCGCCCTCCGCGGGAGGGGACTACTTCCACGGCGGTCCCCGCCGGTGGGCATCGACGGAAGACCCCGAATGGCAGATGCTGGCCGCCTGGGTGCGCGGCGAGACGCCCGCATGTGTGGTCGGAGAGGGTACTCGCTGACCCTCGATCAGACCGCATCTGACACACCCGGCCGGTAACCCGTTCAGGCCAAACCCTGACGTAACGGCGGAAGTGCTCAGGATTCTATCTTGTGCGGTCACTTGATGTTATGGGATTTCAGGGTCGGATTCCCGCTGTCTGACTCCCGCCGAGTGGAGAACCTCAGCCGCGTGGTCTCCGGCGGGCTTCCAGTGCCTTCCGAAGCTGTCCTTCGTCGGCTCGCTGGTAGCATTCGAGCACCGTCTTGGCGGTCTTCCATCCGCCCAGCTCGCAGAGCACCTTGAGCGGCTGGTCCATCAGGTCGGATGCAAACTTGCGCCTCAGCGAGTGCCAGCCTCTCCCGCGCTTCGGTTCCAGACCCGCGAGCACCTGGGCCTTGTACCACCAAGCTCGCACCAGCGACCGGCCCGCGCACTTCGAGGCATCCGTCGGCGCGGGCAGCACCGGAGTGTCGCCGGTCCCGGCGCTCATCCTTCGCGCCTCCTCCAAGGCGGCCACCGCCTCGTCGGTTACCGGCGTCCTGTGCTCATAGCCGGTCTTCTCGTGTTCCGCGCGCCACCGCACCACCCCGCTTTCGAGGCAGATGTCCGACCACCTGAGTTGACGGATGGCTCCGATTCGGTGGCCCGTCTCGTGCGCGAGCACGAGCGCCACGTGGAAGCGCCAGTCCACCTGCCGGGACACCCCGAGAAGCGCCTGGTACTCCTCCTCGGACAACACCACCCGCGTGGGGTTCTTCTCCGTGGGCGCCCTGAGACCCCTCAGGGGATTCGACGCGAGGAGGAGCTTGCCCCGGTCGTCCCTGGACTTGGAAGCCCAGTTGAGCACGGCGATCAGAAACTTCAGGTCGTGCTCGATGGTCCGGTTGGACACCGGCCTCCCGCTTGGACCGACCCTGCCCGCGCGCCGCGCCCGGATGAAGCGATCCCAGTCGCGCTGCGACAGGCTCGCGGGACTCCGGCTCTGCCCGAAGAACCGGAGGAACATCCTCGTCGCGGCCCGGTCGGACCGCTGCGATGTCTCCGCCTTCGTGGGCGTCACCTCTTCCCCGTAGATTTCAAAAAGCCGTCCCAGTGTGAGCGGCTCGGGCTCGGACTTGCCGTTCGGCTCCGGCCGGGCGAACCCGGTGGCGAACTCGTCCGCCTGCCGCTTCGACATGAGCTAGCAGATTCACATCTTACTGTGACCGTTGAGCTTATGAGATTCGGAGGTGTCGTTCCCGCTGTTTGATTCCCGCTGAACCGACTGGGATCAGGTGCGGAGCCTCGGGCGGCTCTCCAGAGCCTTCCTGAGTTGTCCCGTGTCGGCCTGCTGGTAGCAACGCAGCACGGTCTGGGCCTCCTTCCAGCCACCGAGTTCGCAGAGCACCTTCAGCGGAAGGTCCATGAGGTCGGACGCGAATTTCCGTCTCAGCGAGTGCCAGCCGCGCCCGCGCTTGCGTCCCAGCCCCGCAAGGTCTTCGGCCCTGTTCCACCAGTAGCGGACCGGCGACTTGCCCATGCACTTCGAGGCATCCCTGGATGCGGGCAACACCGGCGCGTCTCCGTTTCCGGGATTTCTGCGTTGCGCCTCTTCCAAGGCGGCGAGCGCCTCGGCGGTCACGGGCGTACGGTGCTCGTATCCGCTCTTCTCGTGCTCGGCGCGCCAGAGGATCGTCCTGTCCTCGAAGTCGATGTCGGACCACCTGAGGTGGCGGATGGCACCGATCCGGTGACCGGTCTCGTGCGCGAGCACGAGGGCGACGTGGAACCGCCAGTCCACCCGGCGCGACACCCGTAGCATCGCGCCGTATTCCTCGTCGGAAAGGGCGATCCGCGTGGGGTTTTTCTCCTTGGGCAGCTTGAGCCCTCGCAGCGGATTAGAGTCGAGCAACAGACGACCCTGCTCGTCCCTCGATTTGGAAGCCCAGTTGAGGACCGCGATCAGGAACTTCAGGTCATTCTCGATCGTCCGATTCAACACTGACCGTCCGCTCGGTCCGAGCCTGCCCGCGCGGCGTTCCCGGATGAACCGGTCCCAGTCCCGCTTCGATAGCGTCTCGGGTCTTCGGTTCGGCCCGAGGAAGTCGAGGAACATCCGCATCTGCATTCTGTCCCGCTGCTGAGTCTTCTCGCTCTTGGAGGGCGTCACCTCCTCGCCGTAGATTTCAAAAAGCGTTCCCAGAGTGAGCGGCTCGGGCTCGACTTCCGCCTTGCCAGCGGGCTCGTGGACCGCCAAGCCGGCGGCAACCTCATCCGCTTGCCTCTTGGCCCTCGCCCAATCGCGGTGTTTGAGCGACCGGGTGAGCCTGCGCCCGCTCTCGCGCCACTCTATCTGGTAGATGCCGGTCTTCGGATCCGGAAACACCCTGACCCGGTTCCGGCCCCATTCGCCAGCGCCGTAGCTGCGCCGACTTCGTTTCGTGCGTGCCATCGTTCGATTCCCTCTCGATTGATGGACTGCACGATCTGCACGGTTGAAACTTCGCGCCGGGGCGGCGTCTCCGCCAGACGGGCGACCGGCGGCGCGCCGGACGCCGCGGCGTTCGGGCGGCAAGCGACTGGACGCCATCTTCAGCGGCTCGGACCCTGATCGCGATCCGGTCCCGGACGGCGCATCAGATACGGAGGCCGCGCGGTCTCGCGACGGCGGATGTCCCGAAATATTCGGCCAAGCGTGTCACTTGCACGTCGAGCCGCTCGATTTGCCGCCGCAAGGTGTCGTTCTCCACGCTCAGCCGCTCGACGCGCCGCCGCAAGGCTTCGACCTGCTCGGACTGCCGCCGCCGTTCCGTCCCGGACTGCGCGGACAATCTCTTCAAGGCCTCCGTCAACTGCCTCTCCAACTCGGTCATGCAGCCTCCTCACCTTCTCGACAGCTCTACGTAAGGCCGCCCGTCCACGGTGAAGGCCGTCAGGACCGGCGTGCCACGCGGCAGCGTCGCGTACCGCACCCCGTTGACTTCCCGCAGCCCCACGCCCCACGTCGTCTCCTCGATCTCGGCGATCATCTCGCGCCCGCCCTCGATCTCGATGTTCGCCAGTTCGATGTCCTCGATCCGGTCCTGAATGCTCCTCGACAACCACTGCATCGTCGCCCAGCTCCCGACGAAGATGCCGAGCCAGAGAGCCACGCCGACGATCAGCGGCCGGAGCCACGCCTTGACCAGCAACTCGCGCATGTTCCCGACCGCCACCTCCGTATCGCGCTCGATGGAACGCAGCGCGCTCCTCGCGACGCGCCGCGAGTTCTCGCCGAGCCGCTCCAGCTCGTTCGCGGTCAACTCCTCGATCTCCCTGCGTTCGGTCTCCAGCCGTCTCCCCAGCCGGGCGGTCAAATCGTTCGCGTTGAAATCCAATTCCGTACAGTTCTCCTTTCAGCCGCCACCGGTCCCCCGTCTCCGGGTCCAGCGCGGTGACGTAGTCCATGCCCTGGCGCGGCACTTCGAGGCCGGCCTCGCGAAGCGCGTCTACGACCTCGTGACGGTTCCGCACGGTCCCGTGCTCGACGCGCTGGAGCAGGTAGTCACGGATCAGGTCGCGGGGTGAGGATTCGAGCCGGAGGCCCGCCCGCAGCCGGGTCGCCTCGATGTAGGCGCGGTGGCCCGGTTGCTGCACCCTGGCCCGCGCCGGATCGTCCGGACGAGCCCAGCCGTGCTCGTGGTTGAAGGCGTCCCGGAGCGGACCGAACGTCTTCTCCCAGCCCGGAGGCGCGATGTTCAGGCTGCGCCCGGTCTCCAGGTCACACCGCGCGGCGAGCACGTGGACGTGGGCGCCGCCGCCGCGCTCCCGGTGCAACACGGCCGTCCATGCGTAGCGGTCGAACTCCAGCCCCGCCCAGGCCGTCTTCTCGAAGGCGTCCACGACCGCCTCGATCTGCTTGTCGGTCGGCTCGTCCTCCGGCGCCCACGCGATCACGCCGGACGTGTACCTGTGCTCGAAGGGAAGCGCATCGCCCACGGCGGCCACCTGGTGGGGATCGCCCCTGAGCACCTCGACGCCTTCGCGCGGCTTCCCGGCCGCGTCAATCTCCCCGAGGAGGTACTTGGCCGCCTTGCGGGCCGATCCGGTTCCGTGCGCCAGGAACTTAAGGTGCATCCGCGTCCGGGTCTTCGGCGGGCTCCAAGGCGCGGAGCGCCCGCCTGATGGCGATCAGGTGGGCGATCACCTCGACGGCCTCGATGCCCTCCTTGTGGGCATTCGCCCAGCGAGCGATCTGGTTGAGGTTGTTGCCGACGCGCGCCACCTGCTGGGTGCGCTCGCGCTCAACCTCGGCGTGCGCCGCGGTCCATGTGTGCGTCCGGCCGACCGCCCGGCGCACCAGATCCGACAGCGTCAAGCCCGCCGAGCGCGCCTTGGCGTGCCACTCGGCACGCTCAGCCTCGCTGGCGCGAACCTTCACCCAGACGGCGCGTCCAAGGCTCATGGCGCGGCGTTGCTTTGCCGGGGGTCTGAGGGGGCAGAGCCCCCCGCCAGCCTCCGCAGGGGACGCACGCAGTGTGGCCACACGGAGTAAGCTGTATGTGGACGCCCCCAGTTGGGCAAGCGCGGATTCAGAACCGAGTTGGTGGCAGTGGGCCAAGTACTGTCGTATGTCCGGCCTCTTGATGCAGCGCTTGTTTGGCTGCGGGCCCGTATGGTGTGCGTGAGATCGGATCCAAATCGGCTTGGCGGGCTCATGAGGCCCTTCAGCATACACTGGTTTTTCCGATCCCGTCTTGTCGACCGTTTGCCCTTACCCGTTTCTGCGTCCTGCTGCCCACACCTCCCCGACAGCGTCTTTGCTTTTCGGCTTTTTCTCCTTTCTCCGCCCGCTCAGGCGGCAGTGCGAACCCGGTAGGTCTCCTTCTTCGTGGCCAGCGCCCAGACCGTCCGCGCGGTCTTGTTGGCGAGCGCCACTGCCACCAGCCTCTTCGGCTTGCGTGCCAACATCCCGCCCAGCCACGGATCCATGATCTCGCCGCGCCGGCTCGCGTGCTGGATAACCGTCATGGCTCCCGTGACCAAGAGCCGCCTGAGGTTGCGCTGGCCCATTTTCGAGATCCGGCCCAGCCTCGGCTTGCCTCCGGTCGTGTGTTGCCGGGGCACGAGGCCGAGCCAGGCCGAGAAGTCGCGGCCGTGCCGGAAGCTCTCCATCGGCGGCGCGAAGGCCTGGATGGCCATCGCGGTGACCGGCCCGATGCCCGGGATCGTCATCAGGCGAGCCGTCTCTTCGTCCTCCCGTGCCCTCCGCAGGAGTTCACGGTCGAGTCCGTCGATCTTCTCATCGAGCTCGTCGATCCGCCCAAACAGCAGCCAGCCCAGTTCGACGACCGCCTCCGGCAGGCCCGAGTCCCCGTCTTCGAGCACTGCGGCCAGTTGCCCGATCCGGGCTCTGCCCTTTGGAGCGACGATGCCGTACTCGACCAGGTGACCCCGAAGCGCGTTGATCGTCTGCGTGCGCTGGCGCACCAGCAGGTCACGCGTGTGAAAGAGCATCGCCTGCGCTTGCTGCGCCTCCGTCTTCACCGCCACGAAGTGCATGGTCGGCCGCTCGGCCGCTTCCGTGATCGCCTCCGCGTCCGCCGCGTCGTTCTTCTGATATGTTGCGGTCCAGATTATGTGGCGGAGCGCCTGTGTCGTCCTGCGGGGCCTGAGAAGTCTCCATCCTTCTGCAACATAATTTTCTGATTCTCGTTCGTTGGCGATGGTCATGGCTCCACTTCCCAAGGAGGCACGATCATGTTCGAGGATCTGTTCGTCGACCCGCGCACCATATCCGACCTTTGGTCCGCACCGCTGCTTGAGGAACGGCTGGTCTACCTCAGGCACTGTGCGCAGTCGGGGGCACGGCCACGCACATTGCGCAGGATCGCGG
The DNA here is from genome assembly GCA_965221785.1 of Longimicrobiales bacterium. Lineage (GTDB taxonomy): Bacteria > Gemmatimonadota > Gemmatimonadetes > Longimicrobiales > Gaopeijiaceae > BD2-11. The sequence continues at coordinate 940,182 of CBDCSR010000003.1, read as the reverse complement.
CTGCTCAGACCTGTCTGGTTCGTCTTCTGGATCTGCGTGAAGCCGAGCGCGTGGGCATACCCCGGATCGAGGCGGTGGCCAGGCAGTGGGCACAGCGTGGTGGGTCCCGATCGCTTGACCGCTGCATGCAGCCGGAGACACGTCGGGGCTTCGTCGGCCACGCACTGCGGTGGCTGCGCTTCGCCGGTCTGCTCGAAGAGCCTTGCAGGGCTCGACACGCCCACGACGACGAGGTGGCGGTTTTCGGGGCGTGGATGCGCAAAGAGCGAGGGTGTTCGGAAGAGACGATCCACGGTTGCCGCAAAACGGTCGATCGCTTCTTTGACTGGCTCGACGAATGGGGCATCACCCTGGATGTGGTCGGAATCGCCGACGTCGATCGGGCTGTCGCGCGCTGGCACGCCCGCGGCTGCAGCCGGATCACCGTCCGTGGTTACGCGCAGCGTCTGCGCACGTTCTTCCGGTTCTCCGAACGCCGGGGCTGGAGCACACCGGGGCTGGCCGATGGGATCATGCCGTCGCGGTTCCATCCCGGTGAGACGGTCCCCAAGGGGCTCAACCGGGACGAGGTGCTACGCCTTCTCGCAACCTCCAAGGGCGACCGGCCGGCCGATGTTCGCGACCGTGCCATCCTGATGGTACTGATCGGGTATGGCTTGCGTTCGGGCGAGGTCACCGGCCTCAGGCTCGACGATGTGGACTGGGCCGGGGAAACGCTGCGGGTACGCTGCCCCAAGCCGGGGCGGACACACCATTACCCGCTCTCCCGCGGGGTCGGCCAGGCAATCGTGCGTTACATCACCGAGGTCCGTCCCCGACGGCCCCGTAGGACGCTGTTCCTCACGCTGCGAGCTCCGATCCGTCCGCTGAGTTCGAGCGCGATGTCACAGGTGGTCAGGAGACGCCTCGATCGTCTCGGGATCATCGGCAAGCGTCGCGGTCCGCACGCGCTACGCCATGCCGCCGCGCAACACTTGCTCGACCAGGGCCTCTCATTCAAGGTGGTTGGCGATTACCTCGGCCATCGCAGCATCTCGTCCACCGCGGTGTACGCCAAGGTGCAGCTCGGCACCCTCCGCGAGGTCGCCGACATCGACCTGGAGGGCCTGGCATGAGTCTCCGGGTTGCGGTGGACCACTATATCGCCTGGCGCCGGGCCCATGGCGCGAAGTTCGACGCGGGTACGCACCTCCTGCATCAGTTCTGCAAACATGTCGGTGGGAACACCGGCTGCGGCGCCATCGCCGAGGAGGACGTTCTCGGCTTCCTTGCCGGCAGAGGACCGCTTACCCGGCGCCGGGCTGTCAAGTACAGCACGCTGGCCGGCTTTTACCGCTACGCGATCAGCCGCGGCTACGCCACCAGCTCGCCGCTGCCGCCACGCGACGATGAGCCACGACCACCGCCCTCGGCACCGCCTTACGTATACTCCCGCAACGAGTTGCAGAGGCTGTTCGGCGCCATCGATGTCACCCGGCAGCGTTCGGTCCAGCTCGGCTCCGACACCCTGCGGGCGCTGCTCCTGCTCCTCTACGGCGCGGGGCTGCGGTTGGGCGAGGCGCAACGCCTGACTCTCGAAGATGTCGACTTGCCCGATGCGTTGCTGACCATCCGCGACGCCAAGTTCTACAAAGCCCGCCTCGTGCCTGTGGCCCCGCGACTCACCCATGCGTTGAGGGCCTACGGCGCCAGGCGCGCACGACGCCCGTTGCCCAAGGGTAGGGCCTCGACCTTCCTCGCCAACCGCAACGGCACGCCCTTGGCCAAGAGCACCATCCACGGCGCGTTCGCCAAGTTGCTCAAAGCCGCAGGAATCGGGGCTGCCAGCGACGGACGGCGAGCTCCGTGCCTTCACTCCCTGCGCCATGCCGCGGCCGTTCACCGGCTGGAGTCCTGGTACCGGCAGGGCGCTGATGTCCAGCGGTTGCTGCCGGTGCTCGCCACCTGGCTCGGCCACGCCGATCTCAACGGCACCCAAGTCTATCTGTCCATGACGCCCGAACTGCTGCATCAGGCTTCGGTCCGCTTCGACACCTACGTCAACGGAGGAGACCATGAGTAGCCCACGCACCCTCGGCCCCTGGCTCCGCCGCTTCCTGGCGGAATACATCGTCACCGAGCGCAACCTCGCCCGCAACACACAGAAGAGCTATCGCGACACCTTCGCTCTCCTGCTCCGGTTCGTCGGCACCAAGGCCCGCAAGCCGCTCGAGCGGCTTGCGGTACAGGATCTCACAGCCCGGCGCGTGCGGCAGTTCCTCGACCATCTCGAAAGTGACCGCGGCTGCTCCGTGCAGACCCGAAATCAGCGGCTGTCCGCGATCCGTTCCTTCGCACGCTTCGTCGCCAGCCGTGATCCCCTACATCTCGAGTGGAGCGCCAGCATCCGCGCCATTGCCTCGAAGAAGGCGACACCGCAGCCGATCGGCTGGCTCAGCAAGACCGAGATGAGCGATCTGCTCGAGGTCCCGGACCGCCGAACGCCGAGAGGCCGGATCGAACACGCACTCCTCCTGTTCCTCTACAACACCGGGGCCCGCGTCTCCGAAGCGACGGGGCTCGTCGCCGGAGACCTGCAGATCGGGCGGCGCCACGCGGGACACGCGCTCGTCAACATCCATGGCAAGGGCGGAAAACAACGGCAGTGTCCGCTGTGGCCGCGCACCGAAGCCGTGCTCGCCAAGCTCGTGCAGGGACGGGATGCCCGCGATGCCGTCTTCCTCAGCCGGCAGCGAAGGCCCTACACCCGGTTCGGCGTCTACCGGCTCGTCGAACGCTCTGCGGCCCGCGTATCCTCCCTCGCCGCAAGGAAGATCACGCCTCACACGATCCGTCACACCAGCGCCTGCCACCTGCTCCAGGCCGGAGTCGACCTGAACACGATCCGCGCCTGGCTCGGTCATGCCAGCCTCAATACCACCAACATCTACGCCGAGATCGATATCGAGATGAAGGCAAAGGCGTTGGCCCTCTGCGATGCGCCCCAGCCCGGGCCGGATCGCCCGTGGAAGACGAGCAAACGGCTGATGACCTTCCTGGCCGCGCTCTGACTGCGAAAAATTATGTTGCAGAAGAATGGGGACTTCTCAGGCCCCACGGGACAACACAGGCACTCCGCCACATAATCCGGACCGCAACATATCAGAAGTTATGTTGAATGACACATAACTTGTGCCGCTTGACGAACGGCTTCACGTAGATCGGCGGAACCAGCCGCACCTCGTGGCCGAGCGCCGCGATCTCCCGGCCCCAGTAGTGGGCACCGGCGCACGCCTCCATCGCCACCGTGCACGGCGGCTGCGAGGCGAGAAAGCTCAGCACCTTCCCGCGGCTCAGCTTCCGGCGGAAGGCCACAGACCCGTCCGCCCTGGCCCCGTGCACCTGAAAACTGCGCTTTGCCAGATCGATCCCGATGACGCTAACCTCTTCCATGTGGATGCCTCCTCCCTCAGATGGTCCGATTAAATCGCTCAGTACCATCTTGGCACATCGCGATGCCGTCGGGAGGGGGCGTCCACTCCATCGGCTTGTTTCCCATAATCATGCAGATTCCCGCTTGATTTGCATGACCGGGTCACGGGGAAGGCCCGGGCTGTTGAGCGCCCGTGGAGGCGAGCGCAGCGAGCCGGAGCGGGCGCTCAACAGGGACGGTGGTCGGATCGATATGCTGGCAGGCCGTAAAGGGGCCGTGGTAAGTGTGATCGCCACCGTCCTTCCCAATGTCCTGAATGGATACACGAGCATCGAGGCTCGCATAACAAGCACAGGAGAAGGGAAGAACTCATGAGGAGCATCCTCCGCACCGTCGGGATCGACATCTCCAAGGACTGGCTCGACGCCTTCGCCGCGCCCGAGGGGAGAGTATCCCGGTTCCCCAACGACAGCGCCGGCTTCCGGAAGCTGATCGTCTGGATCGGCTCCGGGATCGACCGGATCGCGTACGAACCCACCGGAGCCTTCCACCGCGACTTCGAGGACACCCTCCTGAAGGCCGGGCTCCCCCTGTACGCGATCAACCCCTTCCAGGTCCGGTCCTTCGCCCGCTCCATCGGGCGGCGCGCCAAGACCGACGCGGTGGACGCCCGGATGCTGTCCATCATGGCTTCGGCCATCGAGGACCTGCGCCCGACCGAGGCGCGGTCGGAGGGGCAGCGCGAGCTTGCCGAGCTCCAGCAGATCCGCGACGCGCTGGTCAGGGATCGGACCGCAATCACCAACCGGGCCAGGAACTTGCGCACTTCCGTGGGCAAGCGGGTCACCAGGCAGAGGCTGCGGCAGATCGACCGCCAGCTGAAGCTCATCGATGCCGAGATCCGGCAGCGGATCGGGGAGGAGAAGGAGATGGAGCGCCGGGCCGAGATCCTGACCTCGATCCCGGGCATCTCGGACATCACCGCCGCGGGACTGATCGTCCACTTGCCGGAACTGGGTATGCTCACTCGGTCGGGAGCCGCCAGCCTCGCCGGACTCGCCCCGGTCACCCGGGAGTCCGGAAACTGGAAGGGACGGAGCTTCATCCAGGGCGGCAGGCACCGGGTCCGCCGGCTGCTCTTCATGCCCGCTCTGGTTGCGGCCCATCACAATCCCGACCTCAAGCGGAAGTACGAGGCGCTCCTCGCCAAGGGGAAGCCGCGCAAGGTCGCCCTGACGGCCGTGATGCGGAAGCTCCTCGTCCTCGCCAACGCCCTGGTGCAGCAGGACCGCACTTGGACGGCGCAGCCGCCGCGCGAGTACTCCTGCCCGGCCTTCCCGACGCCCAGCCCGGCGGGGAGCGTTCACGGATGATCGAGCCGGGCAAGAACGGGCGCCGAAGCGGAAGCGTCGCAAAGGGGCGCTGCGAGGCAAGTTGCTTCGTGACAAACGGGCGTCCGCTTGTGAGATGGATACTGAACCACGAAACGGGCTTCCAGCAAGCCCGTGGGCGCCGCGTCCGGGACCCGGCGGCGACCGCCGCCGATGCGGTGGCGGCGCACCTGCGCGAGCGCCTCGGGGAACCCGTTCAGACGGGCCTCGCGAAGCGCGGCCGACGGGATGGAGACCAGCCCTGCTGGGCCGTCCATGTACCCGCGAAGCCGGGAGCGGCAACCGATCCTGCCCGCGTCCCTGTCGATGGACGCGGGGATCCGTTCCGCCGTGGGATGGACCAACCTGACTACGCGTCTCCTCCGTTTCGCCTCGTTTGGCGTGCTGCCCTTCAGGCTTCGGGGACCCGAAGGGCGACATCCTACGGATTTCATTCGCGGTTGGTTTCAATCCAGCCGATCGGGACGAAGACCCCTCTCGCATCGTGCCTTCCTTTCGGGCACCCGGCGCCCTACCGTCCACCGGCGGCCCGTAGTCCTCCGGATCGTCGCGCGGGCGAGTCCTCTGCGGCGACCTGCTGACACGAGACCGGGTCGGAGGGTGTCGCAACTCGGCCACCAACTATATGCTTCCCGGCGACCACTGACCTCATCCAGCCTCCCTCCGGGTAACGACGGCAGCCAATCGTGCCGCGAATCTTCGACAACCTGACGCCGCCCACCAAGCTCCTTCCGGCCCTTCAGGAGACGCTCGCCCTTTCCGCGCGGGCCGACTTCTGCGTCGGGTACATCAATCTTCGAGGGTGGGACGGCGTAGGTCCGCTGATCGACCGGTGGAAGCCGGGCCAAGGTCCCTGCCGCATCCTCGTTGGGATGCAGAAAGTAGCCGAGGAGGAGCTTCGGGAGCACTTCGCCAGTCGGACAAAGGAGCGGCTAGGGATCGACAACCGGACCGCGCTCCGCCTTCGCCGCAAGCTGGCTAGGGAACTGCGTGAACAGCTGACCTTTGGAGCCCCAACCAACGAGGACGAGGCCGCTCTGCGCCGATTGGCCCGCCAACTCCGCGCGGGCAAGGTCAGGGTGAAGCTGTTCCTCCGGCACACCCTCCACGCCAAGCTCTACCTGCTGTACAGGAACGATCCGGTCAATCCCGTCACCGCGTTCCTCGGTAGCAGCAACCTGACGTTCGCGGGGATGTCCGGTCAGGGCGAACTCAATGTCGATGTCGTGGATCACGACGCAGCCGCGAAGCTCAAGTCCTGGTTCGAGGATCGCTGGCGCGACCCCTTCTGCATCGACATCACCGACGAGTTGATCGAGATCATCGAGGAAAGCTGGGCTCGCGAGCGCCTCGTTCCGCCCTACCACGTCTACCTCAAGATGGCCTACCACCTCTCGTACGACGCGCGCGAGGGGCTCAACCAGTTCAGCATTCCCGGAGTCTTCAAGGACAAGCTGTTCGACTTCCAGGCGGCGGCGGTGAAGATCGCCGCGCACCACCTGAACAAACGGGGTGGCGTACTGATCGGGGACGTGGTCGGTCTCGGCAAGACACGTATGGCCACGGCGGTGGCCCGGATCTTCGAGGACGATCTCGGGCTCGAAACACTGATCGTCTGCCCGAAGAACCTGGTCTCCATGTGGGAGGACCACGCCCACGAGTATCGGCTGCGAGCCAGAGTCGTATCGCTCAGCAAGGTGCTCAAGGACCTGCCGGAAATGCGGCGCTATCGGCTCGTCGTGATCGACGAGAGCCACAACCTTCGGAATCGCGAGGGCAAACGGTACCGGGCCATTCAGGAGTACCTCCGCGAAAACGAGAGCAAGGTCATCCTGCTGACGGCGACACCCTACAACAAGACGTACCTCGACCTGTCGAACCAGTTGCGGCTCTTCGTTCCCGAGGACCAGGACATCGGCATTCGTCCCGAACGGCTTCTCCGCGAGATGGGCGAGGTCGAGTTCGGAGCAAGCCATCAGGTGGGGCCACGCACGCTGGCGGCGTTCGAGAAGAGTGAAGTCCCGGACGACTGGCGCGATCTCATGCGCCTGTACCTCGTACGGCGGACGCGCACCTTCATCCAGAGGAACTACACCGAAAGGGATCCCGAGACCGGTCGACCCTGCCTGATCATGGCCGACGGGTCCAGGAGGATCTTCCCGGAGCGAGTACCTGCCACGTTGAAGTTCCAAGTCAGCGACGGAGACCCCAACGACCAATACGCCCGGCTCTACCACGAGGATGTGGTGGACACCGTCATAGGACTCTCGCTGCCGCGCTACGGGCTGGGGAACTATGTGTCCGACGACCGAGTGTCGGCTTCCGACACGGAGGAGCGGCAGATCCGGGATCTGTCCCGCGCCGGCAAGCGCCTGATCGGGTTCTGCCGCACGAATCTCTTCAAGCGCCTTGAGAGTAGCGGATCGGCGTTCATCCAGTCGGTCGAGCGCCACGTCCTGCGTAACTGCGTCTTCCTCCATGCGATCCGCGAGGGTCTCTCGCTTCCGGTGGGGAGCCAGGAGGCCATACTGCTTGACGCCGCTCCGCCCGACACCCGCTTTAGCGACGACGAGGACCATGACGCGCAAGGGGCGATCCCTCTGGGCGACGAGCAGCCGCGCGCCGATCCGTGGGATATGGGGGTGCTTCGCAGACGTGCGGCTGCGGTCTACCAGACCTACACGAAGAGCTTCCGCAGTCGGTTCAAGTGGCTAAGGTCCGATCTGTTCGTGTCCGCACTGGAACAGGCGCTGGAGGCTGATACGCAGGCGCTGCTCCGTATTCTGCGGCGGGCCGGTCGGTGGGATGAGAATCGAGACGCCAAGCTCGACGCGCTTCACACCTTACTGACCGAGGAGCACCCCGACCGAAAGGTCCTCGTCTTCTCCCAGTTCGCCGACACGGTTCGCTACTTGGCGCGAGAGTTGAAGAGACGGGGAGTGGATGGGTTGGAGGCCGTCACGGGCGACACGGAGGCTCCGACGCTGCTGGCTCGGCGCTTCAGCCCGGAAAGCAACGGTGGCTTGCCTGGCGCGGAGACGGAGGTTCGGGTGCTCATCGCTACAGATCTCCTTAGCGAGGGCCAGAACCTTCAGGACTGCGCGGTGGTCGTGAACTACGACCTCCCTTGGGCGATCATCCGGCTCATTCAGCGCGCCGGGCGTGTGGACCGGATCGGCCAAAGCGAGCCAACGATTCGCTGCTACTCGTTTCTCCCCGCTGACGGGGTCGAACGCATTATCAGGCTGCGGGGCCGCGTGAAGACCCGCCTGTCCGAAAACGCTGAGGTCGTCGGAGCCGACGAAGCCTTCTTCGAGGACGACGCGGGGATGGACCACGACAAGGAGACGCAGATGATGCTCGACCTCTACAATGAGAAGGCTGGCATCCTGGACGACGAGGACGACGGCGAGGTCGATCTGTCCAGCCAGGCGTGGCAGATCTGGAAGAACGCGACGGCGGACGATCCGAAACTGAAGCGCGTGGTCTCGGAGCTTCCCGATGTCGTGTACACGTCGCGCCAACACACTCTGCCGGGACGCCCGGACGGCGTGCTGCTCTTCGTACGCACCGGCGAGGGTCACGATGCACTCGCGTACGTGAACGCGAAGACCGGACGAAGCGTGACCGAGTCGCAGACCGAGATCCTGGCTGCTGCGGAATGTGAGCCGGGAACTCCGGCGCAGCCTCGCGACGAGCGCCACCACGAACTCGTCGCGAGTGGTGTAGGCCACATTGTGAGTGAAGGGCGAAGGGTCGGCGGCCAGCTTGGGCCGAAGCGAGGGGCGCGGTATCGCACGTACACGCGGCTGAAGGCGTGGGCGGACCATGTGGAAAGGCAGATGCCTCTTTTCGACCTGCCCAGCCTCCGCCGGGCGCTCGACGACATCTACAAGTATCCCCTTCGAAGCGTGGCGACCGACGCGCTCAACCGGCATCTTCGTGCGGGAATGAACGACGACGAGTTGGCCGGTCTCGTGATTGGGTTTCGTGACGAGGACCGGCTGTCCATACGCGACGACTCGGAATCCGAGGCTCAGGAACCTCGCATCATCTGCTCGATGGGACTGTTTGGACGGGAGCACACTTCGTGACTTCCGGCATCGAGAGAATGCGTGCGCGCCTTCGCAGCTTTGATCTGACGGGGCTTCTGGTGGAGGAGTTGGGGTGGGATCATCACCCAGGCTCCACCGTCACCATATCGGCGAAGGAGCAACACTTCCGGGCTACCCCGATAGCCGAAAAGAAGGGCTTCGTCGTGTGGCGGTGCGAGGCGGGAGATGGCCGGATTCCGAGCCATTCGATCCATCGTCAGATCGAGACACGGGTCACCAGACACGCATTCGAACACCTGATCGTGTTCGTGGACGACGCCCGGCGCGAACAGGTGTGGCAATGGGTGAGGCGCGAAGCGGGCACGACCGACGCAAGCAGAGAGTACACCTACCGCGCGGGCCAGACTGGCGAGCCGGTGCTTCAGCGGCTCCGCGCGCTCAAGTTCGGGTTGGACGAGGAGGAAGCTCTCACGATCTCGCTCGTTGCGAACCGCGTGAAGGGCGCTCTCAACGCTGAGAAGGTCACCAAGCGCTTCTACAACCACTTTCAGGAGGAACTGAAGAGATTCCAGCGGTTCATCGAGGGGATCGAAGGTTCCACGGATGTCGACTGGTACGCGTCGCTCATGCTGAACCGGCTGATGTTCATCTACTTCATCCAGAGGCGCGGTTTCCTGGACGGCGACCCCGACTACCTCCGAAACCGTCTTGAGCGCGTTCGCGAAGCTCGCGGCCCGGACAGTTTCCACGACTTCTACCGCATCTTCCTGCGGCGCCTCTTTCACGAGGGACTTGGAAGGCCCAAGGCCGAGCGGTCACCAGACCTTACCGCGTTGCTCGGCGAGGTCCCATTCCTGAACGGCGGGATCTTCGACGTTCACGATCTGGAGCGCGATAACCCCGACATCAGGATCCAAGACGAGGCGTTCGAACGGCTGTTCGACCTCTTCGACCGATACGCCTGGCATCTGGACGACCGGCCACGCGCCAAGGACAACGAAATTAACCCGGACGTGCTGGGCCACATCTTCGAGAAGTCGATCAACCAAAAGGAGAAGGGTGCCTATTACACCAAGGAGGACATCACCGGATACATGGCGGAGAGCTCGATCATTCCGCGGTTGCTGGACATGGCGACCATTGGCGCAGGCGGCTCCAACACTCCGGTTCGCGCGAATGCCAATGACGTATTCCGGCACCTCCGGGAAGATCCCGACCGGTACATCCGGCCCGCCGTTGGCCACGGGCTCGCCTGGGATGCGCGAGACACCGAGAATCCAGTTCGAATCGATCCTCCGCGCGTATTGCCGGATGAAGTTGGAGCAGGAATCAGGGATTCGACCGAACGCACCGACTGGGACCAACCCGCATTGCGGGGACAAGGGCCATCGCTGACCTATGCCCATCCGCGCGAGACGTGGCGGCAGGTGGTGGCGCGCCACGAGCGATACGCGGAGGTAAGGCGAAAGCTTGCGTCTGGGGCTGTCCGCGATGCCAACGACCTCGTCACGCTGAACCTCGACAGCCAGCGTCTGATCCTTGATGCGATCGAGCACACAGACCGCCCAGAACTACTCTGGGCAATCTGGCGCGCGGCCACCCGCATCTCGGTCCTCGATCCTACCTGTGGATCGGGAGCATTCCTGTTCGCGGCCATGAAGGTTCTCGAACCGATCTATACTGCCTGTCTCGCCCGCATGCGCAATCTTCGGCCGGCAGGTGCCGACGAGGTACTGGCGGAATTGAACGGACACCCCAGCGAGCGCTATTTCATCCTCAAGTCCATCGTGCTCAACAACTTGTACGGCGTGGACATCATGAAAGAGGCGACGGAGATCTGCAAGCTGCGGCTGTTTCTGAAACTCGTCGCCCAGCTAAAATCCTACGACCAGATCGAGCCTCTTCCTGACATCGACTTCAACATCCGTGCAGGCAACGCACTCGTTGGATTCTCGTCGCTGGATGCGATCAAGGCGTCCTTCGAAGGGGACATGATGAAGGAGCTGGCGATACCCGATATCGTCGCCCGTACGGCACGCGCCGCCACCGCGTTTGGATCATTCCAGCGCGTTCAGACGGAGCCCGGAGCGAGCGCTGCCACGATACGCGATGCCAAGCAGGACCTCAGGCGTCGAATGCACGAACTCCGCGACGAACTGGATCAGCAACTGGCGTCCACGGAGTCTCGCCCGTTTGAGGACTGGCGCGAGAGCCACCAGCCCTTTCATTGGTGCGCCGAATTCTACGGAGTCATCCAAGGGCGCGGCGGGTTCGATGTCGTGATCGGGAACCCGCCTTACATCGGCATAAAGGATGTGAAGGAACGGTATGCCCTCAGCACCGAACTGTCCACTAAGTCTTGCCCAGACGTTTACGCGCCGGTAGTCGAGCGTAGCTTGGCGGTCACGAGGCCGTGCGGTCGTTTGGCGATGATCGTGCCGTTGAGCTTGGCGTTTAGCGGGGGCTTCCGGACGCTGCGAGACCTGCTTTACGCACGTTGTGTTCCCGCGTGGTTCTCGTCGTTCGACCGACGCCCGTCCAAACTATTCAGCGGCGGCGAACAGATCCGCAACACGATCTGTCTCGGTCGCAAGCGAATCGACGATGCCCCACCGACTCGCTGCTACACGACCCGTCTGCACCGTTGGTTCGACAAGGAGGAACGGCCCCATCTGTTCAAGCTGGTCTCCTATTCCGAATACTCTCCGAACCGCTGGGGCGGAGTGGTCCCGAAGTTGGAAAGTCGTCGGCTTCTCCGCACCCTCGAAACGCTTCTCGGGAACAGCTACCGTTTCCGCTCCGCCGTGGCAAAGGCCTTCGGCTCCCACGAGTTGCACTTCAGCAAGATCGGCTACAATTGGCTGACCTTCTGCGTCGACAAACCACCTGTTACGGGTAGGAACGGACGGGCTCTTGAGCAGACGCAGTACGGAACGATGCGCTTCACCGACCGGGAACGTCGCGACGCGGCCATGGTGTTCCTCAACGGCAGATTGCTCTTTCTCTGGTGGATCGCTGTTGGCGACAGCTTCCATTTGAACAAGGGAGACTTCCAGACCGCGCCGCTCGGCCCGAAACAGTTGGGTACGAAGCAGCGCCGAGCGGCCTGTCGCTGCTGCCGAAGCTCAGTGCAGCAATGGAAGAGAACACCATCTACAACTGGAACGCTGGTAAGCGGATCGGCAACTACAACCTCGCCCTCTGTCGCGACATCACGGACCGCACCGACAAGCTCCTACTGGATGCCCTCGGCCTCCCGGACCTGTGGGACGACATTGAACTCGAATACTCGCTCGTCGTGCGTACAGAGTTCGCCGCAGGATGAACGATCCGCTCTCCGAACCCCGCGGTGCTGGGTCTGGGGCACCGGAGCTTAAAGACCGGCCCCGTGGCGGGCCCGGTCGAGGCGCGGGGTTCGGTGTATCGTGCCGACGCCCGGCCCAGCCTCCCCTCGCGATGGCATCTTCGTTGAGGTGGCTGCCACGCCAGCGTCATATCGAGTTCGGTAGCGGACTCCTTGCAGCGACCGTACCCGAATGCGCGCTCATGACGGTCGGAACGCGCCACCGAAATGGCTATCCGCACCCCATCGTGCCCACCCGTCCACGGCGGATGGAGGGCGGCATGCTCAGAACGGACACGCGCGGCAAGGCAGCGGTCATCGCGTACCGCGATGGGAGCGTGACGGTGCGGAGGAAGCGGGAGCGATGTCCCAGGGTTCCGAGGATGCCGGGCTTGGGCTATCTTGTCCAGAACAGCGCGGTGGCGATCCAACGGTCCTCCCGCCACTTGGATCTGAGCAACGCATGAGAAACGGAACGAACCTGATGAGAATAACACCGAACTGGGGGAACCTCGAGATTCGCGGCTTCCGGGGTCTCGAAAGGCTGGCGCTATCGCGCCTTGGCTCGTTCAATGTACTTCTAGGTGTGAACGACGTGGGCAAGACCAGCGTCCTAGAAGCCATCTTTCTGTTGTCCGGACTAGGCAGCATCGGTCTCCCGATAAGAGTGCAGCGCTTCCGCAACTATCTCGTTCACGATGTCGATGACCTGCTGTCCCTCCTATATGGCCAGGATGCCGGCAAGACGGCGACCCTGACCGCTTCCTCCCCCGGCGGTGGATACAGGAGTAAGTTGTCGATCTCGGTGGTGGACGCCGAGGACACCGTCGACGCAAGCATGAAGCCAACGGCAAAGTCGCCCGGCAGACCATCATCGTCGTCGATACCGACAAGACATCGCGTGTTGCGCTATGAGGCCACCGTGGTACCATCCGAGCTTGAGAAACCGTTGGTTTTTGCGGGTACTCTGGTCGATGAAGGGGATCGGTTCGATGGCAAAATGTCGCCCAGGACAGCATCCGACTACACTGTTCCGGCTAGGTTCATATATCACGACTTCGGATATGACGCGGATGTTATCGCGAACTTGATAGTGAACAAGAGTTCGGAGGAGCTATTACAGTACTTGCGTGTCATCAACCCTCGCGTGGCAGCGATTGCTACAGACGGAGACATTGGGTATCTTGACATCGGTCTCGACAAGATGTTGCCCATGAACATGTTCGGTAGCGGCATGATACGAGCGGCCGCTATCATTTCATTGTGCATCATGAAGAGTCAACGGATCTTGCTAATTGACGAAATCGACAATGGTCTTCACTACGGGGCTATCCCGTCTCTCTTGGCGGCCCTCCTAATGCTATGTCGTGAGCGCAACATCCAAGTGTTTGCCACTACCCACAGCCTTGAGATTCTCACCGGCTTGCGGGACGTACTACATCGCCGCGAGTTTGCGGACTATCGCGACAGCGTATGTTGCTACACGTTGCAGAGAGATAAGGATGACTTGGTGCGGGCTTATCGCTACGGATACGCCGACCTCAACCACAGCCTTGAAAACAAGATGGAGATCAGGTGACCGTTGCCAGATGGCTCCTCCTTGGTGAGGGCCCTGCGGATGTCGTGTTCCTAAGTGCCTTATTGCAGGACCTCAGCCTACCGGACATGGAGGTGGGCCAGATCGGAGGAAACTACACAAGACTTAAAGTCGTCGCCGTTCAGAATCAGATACGCCGGGCTGCCGACAAGGGACAGCGTGTAGCTCTCGTGCTCGACGCTGATTCTGACGAAACGAGAAAAGAGTGCGAGAAGATCATCGCTGAGAAAGCACTGCCGGTTGATCGAACGTTCTTCATCCCGAACGATACCGATCCGGGCGATCTTGAGGACCTGTTGGAGGAGGCGACTGTAGACGAGCATCAATGTGTACTTGATTGCTTTCGGGAATACGAGGACTGCCTAACAGCTGCCAATCCCAGGTACGTCAAGCCGAACAAAAAGGCAAAGATCTACGCATACTGTGAGGCGATCGGTAGCGAGCCCAAAGAGGATAAGCGAAACTACCTGAATCCGTCGTGGTGGAATCTCGATATCGGTGCCTTGGAGCCTCTGAAGAGCTTCTTGCGGGCACTCTAGAGCCTCAATCGGAGGTCGACATTTTTTTCACTCAGCTTAGCAGCTCGCGATCATCTGGGCGGCGGGGTGGGTCTGCCCGTTGTCGCGCGTGATCGTGGGGCGAGCCGCTGTCTTTCCGCGCCCAGCTGAATGCTCCGAAGGCGACTACCAATTCGGTCGCTGCGGGCGGCACACTCGAACCCTTACTGAACCTAACCGGACGTGTTTGCGGCGCTCGATCCGGCGGGCGACGAAGAGGGCTGTGTGAAAGAGGCTACGCGTGGCGGCGGGTGCTTGCGGCGCGAGGAGGGTCGCCAGTTCGTTCAGCGGATTCGAGAGACACGGGGACCGGCATCGTCAAGTCAACGGCATCAACGATATAGGTTCTGGCGATAGGACTAGGACTGAGCTTGGGTGAGGACTACGGCCCGAGTCCCCTCCAACAACGGTGGAGAGCGGAACGCACATTCCCGCAATTTTGCACGATTTCCCCGCTTCTTGAGTACGATGGAATCAGATACAGGCCTGGTGGCAAGAATGGCAGATCGTGCAGTCCTGTATGAACTTACGTGACTTCTTGCCGTGATTCCATTCCCTTTGACCCTGCCGCTTCGCGCGCCGCCAATCGCGGTGCTTGAGCGACCTCGTGAGTCTGCGCCCGTTCTCGCGCCACTCGATCTGGTATAGGCCCGTTTTGGGATCCGGAAACACCCGGACCCGGTTGCGGCCCCATTCGCCAGCGCCGTACGAGCGCCGACTTCGTTTCGTGCGTGCCATCGTTCGATTCCTCTCGATTGATGGACTGCACGATCTGCGCAACGGAATCTCGCTAGACGAAGGCGGCTTGACCAGTGCGGCACCCGTGCCGGTCGCGTCTCGAAAGCGATGGAGGAGCGGATGGCGGAGCCCGTTCCGCATCCGGGACGGCACCGGACGGCTCGGGGCCATGGCCCGCAGACGCGACTTGACGGCGCCGAAGGCGCTCTCCCGATTTCTCTCGGGGCCTACTGTGGGAGCGGGAACCCTCATGCAAAGCAAAGCCCTCGACCAATGGCGAACCCGATGATCGACCATCTGAAGGGGCGCGAGAAGGCGCTGGAGCCGTTCGGCCTGACGGGCCGCCGCGCGGAGTGGATCGCCTTGGCGAGCCTGCACGGAGGCGTGTTCACCCGCACGCAGCTTTCGGCTTGGCTCGGGGTCAGCCGCTTCACGGCGCTCCGGTTCGTGCAGGCGCTGAGGGACCGACGGCTGGCCGCCGAGGAGACGGTCGGAGACCTGAAGATCTGCCGGATCTGCGCGCGCGGCATCTACCGCGCACTCGGTGCCGAAGGCGTTCGCCACCGGAGGATCACCTCGCCCGAAGTGGCTCTGCGCCGCCTGCTCTCGTTCGACTACGTGATCGAGCACACCGGCCTGCCCTGGCTGCCGACCGAGCCGGAGAAAGTCGCCGCGTTCGAGGCGCTCGGCATCGACCGCTCGCTCCTGCCCGCCCGCATCTACCGGGGCGCCGCCGAGGGCGCGCGGCGATACTTCCCGCGCGGGATGCCCGTGGCGCTGGACTCAAGCCGCGCCGTGTTCGTTCACGCCGATCCCGGCTACGATACCTCGATGGCGCTCCGTTCGTGGCGGGACCGGCACCTGAAGCTCTGGGAGGCGCTGAGGCAGCTGGGCTGGTCGGTCGAGGCCGTCGGGGTCGCAGGCAGCCCCAGAGAACTCCGACGGGCAGGGACGATCCTGGGAAACTGGGTCGGTGCCGCCGCCACCGAAGAACCCAGCCGGCAGCCCAAGACCATCGCGGCCGTCCGGCGCGAGATCGTGCGCGTCGAGAATGCCATCCGGGGAAGGGACGAGGCGACCGTCGAGGAACTGGGCGGTCTCAACGGCTGCCTTCACCGCCTCGTTGAGATGCGGGAACTGCTCCGATCGGGCCTCCCCGGAGGCGTGATTCACGGCCATTCCGTTTGGGGTTCGAGCCGCTTCTCCGAGGGCGGGATTTGACCGTCCATGGGCGGGTGCCGTTGCCGATCCGTAGGTGTCCGTCTCAAATCGGGGTCGATGTGCAAGGGAATGCCGCTTGGGCGTGCGGCACGCGACGGTCCGTAAGGCACTGGACGGATTGGGGTTGTGCCACGGCCAGGAGATCTCCGATGCCGATCCGGGTCTCCGGGCCGTGGACGGGAGCGACCCCGGTATTCAGCCTGCCTCATACGGCACGGCGATCATTGGGATGTGCGCTGCTATCCCACCCTCGCCCGGGGTCGCTCCCGGATCAGCAGTCCCTTGCGGGAAGGCTCTGTCGCGGCCGGGGAACTCGCCCTTACCCGATCGGAAGAGCCACGCCCATCCGAAGAGTCAGAACACGTTGCCTCGGTCCGCTCCAGTACGAGTCTGCCCCTCCGATGGGGAGGAGCCCGAGCGTGTAGATTAGATCGATGCTCGCATCGGCCCGGTCCGTCACGCCGACCGCGATGCCTCCTCCCACGACGACCCCGAGATCCATCGCGGCTTCGACCTCGTCCCGCCCTCCCGCGTCACAACTGCCGGCGGCGGCGATTTCCTCGTTTTCGAGCCGGGCGGATGCGTCGAAGTCGCAGTCGATCCGGCTCGCCAGTGTGGGACCGACGAAGAACCGGACGGAGGAGCGTTCCCACGACGACAGGGGGAGCGTCGGCACGGCCAGCAGCGAGAACTCGAAGTAGTCGAGCACGATCTCCGTGGTGACGGCGATGTCGCCGTCCAGTCCGCGCAATCTGCCGCCCTTCTGGGCGTATGCGACGCCAAGCTGCACCCCGAGATGCTCCGAAGCCGGGAAGGTCGCCGCCAACCCGACCGACATTCTGGTGAGGGACTCGGAGCTCCAAACGTTGCGGTCGGGAGGGTCGGCGGCCATGGCCGTCCGGTTCAGTCCGCCGGTGAGTGACAGAGTGGTCTGCGCCGAGGCCGGAGAACCCGTGGCGACCAGCGATAGTATGACAGGGACAAAAAGCGATACCCGCTTCATCGGAAACCTCCTCATGGGTGTTGGTGACGGGGAGCCTCCAAGGCTCCTGCATCACAAGCGGATGAAGCGGGGGTTACTACCCATCCCATCTCGCGCGTTCGCGATGAAGGCCGCCGAGCCCGCGTTCCGCGGCTGGTTGCGCCCGTGCGCCGAAGTAGCCGCCTCCAGACCGACCGTGAAAGACTAGAACGAGACGTACCCGCCCATCTGGAAGAGCGTCAGGGTGCCCCCGGAGGCTTCCCCGAGGTGGAGGATGAAGCGAGCGCCGTAGCGTCGTCCAAACGTCAAGCTCGCTCCGGCGGTCGGCGACACGTCGCCACCATCGTACTCGACGCCCGCGCGAAGCGCCGGGCGAACGAACCATTGCGCTCGCCCGAGCCGGACGGACGTTCCGATGCGGTTGGCGGAGCCCGCGAAATCGGCGCAGCGGTAGGTCTCGACCATGCCGTACAGGGACACCGGCCCGGCGACCCGCCCCTTTGTGCCGACGTAGTGTCCCGGGCAGGCGTCGCCGCTGCCGCCGACGAGGCCCGCTTCGAGCATCATCCGGCCCGGCTTCTCCTGCGCCTCGACCTGCGCGGGCAGCAGCACCAGCCCCAAGAGCAACAGCTTTCTCATCGCGACCGTCCGATCCTCCGGGTGGAGAACGCACCGGCCCGTCGAAGCCGAGCCGGTGGCTCGGGTGCGAAACCGAAACGTTGGAATCAACGTAACGCAGGAAGGAATGGACCGCCCTGTCGCGTCGGACCACGAAGGCTCGTCGGCGAATCGAGTGGCGACGGTGACACCCGACGCTCCGGCAAGACGGATGGACGGCGAACGCTTGCTCCGCCGCCTCGAAGCGGCGCTGAAAGGCCTTCCGGCACGGATCGTTGGCGCGGGAGCGACCCCTGGAAGGCAGGCGGCGAGTTGTGAAAACACACTCGCCGCTATGCCGCACCAAGCCCTCTGGGCGGGGGGTCGCTCCCGCCACGGCCATGGCGGCCCGTCCGGCACCGAACGACCGGGCCGCCTGGCCGCAAGACGTTGCAACCGTGCCGGTTGGGCGTTCGCTGCCCTGTGAATCGGTGGAGCGCCGAATTGTGAATCGACCCCCCACGTCGTTTTCACATTCCAGTGCGGCCGTGAATCCAGTGCGTCGGCAATCGCGCTTCGGGCTGCGGAGATCAAGTGGGCGTTTTGGACCTCAAGCGGCCCGAGGCCCTTTACGTAGCGCCGAAACTCCTTCTCTGCCTTCCTTGCACCGTTGTCTGGATCCTCCTCGACCGTCTTGGCCAGACTGTCGAGATTAGCTCTCCGCCGACATGGAGGGCTATCTTTCGCCATCGGTCGAGCCTGTCGACTTGAACCCGAGACAACAACGATAACCAATGCAGGGGACCGCGCTTGGACCGTTGATTCAGGCCATTAAGCTCGGCCACCTTCACATCGTCCGCCGCAAGGTGCTCAAAATGGCGCGGCCATGAGGCGGGATCAGAGTCCGATGGAGGATCATCTCCGATGCGGCGTCACCTGTTCGGCAATCGGGCGGAGTTCGCAATTGCCAAGGATCGCGGAAACGGGCATCCTGTTCCTGCACGGGCGGGTAGCCGTTTCCGGTTTGTGGTCGGCTTGGGAAGCCATGAGGCTGACGTGTGGCTTCGGAGCCGTGGTCGGGAATCCGCTCAGGTTCAGATGATGGCTGTCCACTTCAGGCCCTTCCCCAAGCTGCCGGTCTACGTCTGCAGCCGGAGCGGCGAACGGAGGTGGCACCGCATCGCGCCAATCCGTTGCACCGGCGATCCGACCACCGCTTTCCGCCGACTCGCGCTGGTGCTGGCAGCTATGAAGCGGACTGCGGTCGTTGAACAGACGAGCGACTACATCCACGCCGTTTGCCGTACGCCGCTGGGGTTCACGGACGACGTCAAGTGCTACCTCTGCGCGGACGAGAGCCTCATCCACCTTCGCTCGGCGTCGCGAATCGCGCCTTTCTGGGACTTCGGCGCGAACCGCAGGCGGGTGACCGAGATTCGTCGGCGCCTTCACGCGGGGTAGCCGAGATGTTCGAGGCCACGACGACACGACGAGTCGCCCTGGGTACCGTATAGACGCGAATCCTCTTCAACGCTCTGCATCCGGTCGACGGACACCTGCCCGCTGTCGTACAGGATACGGCCCAGCACCGTGCTCTTTCCGTCGTCCACGCTGCCGCAGAGGACAACCGCCAAGATCGGCGGCATCAGAAGTAGCCCTCCCGTTTCTTTCGCTCCATCGAGCCCGGGCCGTCGTGGTCGATCAGCCGGCCCTCGCGTTCGGACCGGTCGGCGCCCAGCGTCTCCGCGATGATCTTGTCGAGCGTGTCTGCGTCGCTCTCGATCGCGGCGGTGAGCGGATAGCATCCCAGGGTGCGGAAGCGTACGCGGCGCAGTCGCGGACTCTCGCCGGAGAGCAGCGGCATGCGGTCGTCGTCCACCATGATCCAATGGCCGTTGCGCTCGACCACGGGGCGCTCGGCGGCGTAGTACAGCGGCACGATGGGAATCTCCTCGGCGGTGATGTAGCGCCAGATGTCCGCCTCGACCCAGTTCGACAGCGGGGAGACACGAAGCGATTCGCCGACGTTGAGGCGAGTGTTGTAGAGGTTCCAAAGCTCCGGTCGTTGTGCCTTGGGATCCCACTGGTGGGCGACGTTGCGAAACGAAAAGACCCGCTCCTTGGCACGTGACTTCTCTTCGTCGCGTCGTGCGCCGATGAAGACCACATCGTAGCACCCGGCATCGAGCGCCTGACGCAGCGCCACTGTCTTCATGACCTCGGTATAGTGGCTGGATCCGTAGGTGAACGGCGTGACGCCCGCATCCACGCCCTCCAAGTTCGTGTGGACGACGAGCTTCAACCCGGGTAAGGCCGCGACCCGGTCCCGAAAGGCGATCATGTCGCGGAACTTCCAAGTGGTGTCGACGTGCAGGAGGGGCATCGGCGGCGGGGCGGGCCAGAAAGCCTTGCGTGCCAAGTGCAGGAGCACCGAAGAGTCCTTGCCGATGGAGTAGAGCATCACGGGACGCAGGGCGGTGGCGATGCCTTCGCGGATGATCTCGATGGCCTCGGATTCCAGGGACGAGAGACAAGGCTCCGGGTTCGCCATCAGGCCGGCCGCCCAATGGGTATGGGTAGCCGACGGGCGACCGCGACCCCGGACACGCCGATGCGGCGCTTACGATTCCCCAAGGGGCGAGACGGTCTCTTCAATCTCATTGGCGTTCACCTGGGCATTCCCAAAGTCTCTCGACCGACGGTCGATTCAGTCGATCGGAAGACGGAATCTAACGGGTAACGGAAGAAACGGCGCACTCTAGAGATCAGACGGCTCTCTACTCATCGCAGCACCGGCTGCGACAGACTGCGAAACGCCTTGGTTCGCGTGCTCCTCGGAGGGTCACGAAGATCTCTGAAGTTCTCGCCATCCAGTAGCGGTGTTCCCGCTTTCGCGGCACGGTCCAGCAGGGTCCAGTACAACGGCAGGAAACGCAGATCGTGCAGCCCCAGTTAGACTTATACGATTTCCTGCCGTGATGCTGGCCTCCGGTGTTCCGCCTCCGCGGCACCGGTTTCCTCAGTCGGTGCCGCCGATTAGTGGGTAGTGGCGCGCGCCGTTACGCCCAAGGTGGACCCGTGCTTTCGCCACCCTGTGGGCTGCTTGGAAGATCCTTCCACCAGAAAGGTCATGCTCAGCGTATGCGAGTTCCTTCGCGTCGGACGGGGTCCTAGCGCTTTCGGACGGCAGCTTGTGGGTCACGACCTTTGAGTGGCGGGCACCGGCCAACGAACTCCATCTGCTGGACCCAAGCGGCGTTTGGGTCAGCCGCCTCACCATCCCTGCCCGGTCGGCGCTCCTGGACGCTGGGCCAGACTGGGTGCTCCTGGTGGAGCGCGGCGAATTCGACGAGCAGAGCGTGGCTGTGTACGAGTTGGTGCCGGGAGGCGCGCCGGGCAAGCACCAGCCGTAGGAATAACTGGATGAGCAGGTACGGGTCCAGGCTCCGACGAACTGAGCCGCTTCCGCCGATCCTCCAACGGCGGTTCGACTCGCGCGTTCGTGAGGCTGGCATCGTGGGCCGGGCCGAGCGAACCGGTGTCCTCCAGTTGACGTCCGCTTTTTCCACAACTCAGTCGAGGGTTTCCACGCCGCTGTTGACAACAACACTCGTCCCCCATCGGCCATCGAGTCGACCGCCTGACTCTCCGTGCGCATCGTAGCCCCACGCCGGTAGCCTCCTCCCGACTTCTCCGCCGCCCGCCGGTACGCCCCCGCGCCGCTTGCGCGACGGGATCGCGCTACGGAGGTTGGACGGGCTTGGCATCTTCCCGGCCACGATCATGAGGCCCGCCCATGGCAAAACAGGCGATCGAAATCGAAGGGATCGTCATCGAGGTCCTGCCCAACGCCACCTTCCGTGTCCGCTTGGAAAACGGCCACGAGATCCACACGTACCTCTCCGGAAAGATGCGCCAAAACTACATCCGGGTGCTGGAGGGCGACCGCGTGAAATGCGAGATGTCTCCCTACGATCTGTCGAAGGGCCGCATCACGTATCGGTACAAGTAGCTCGTAGGGCACGGACCGGTCGTTCGGCCTGCGTTTGGTCGATGCGGACGTTTCTCTCTCAAGCATCCGAACCGGCGTCTTCCAGTTGCCGTCCGCGTGTTCGCGCTGCGCGAGTTGGTGCAGGTTGTCGTCCGAGCGCGCTCCCTGCCGGGTGCGCATGTGCTCGATGGCCAGATCCCCATCCGCGAACTCCACAGGAGCGTGGACCTCTTGGGGGTCGAGGGGGCTAAGCCCCTCGTCGGCCTCCGCAGGGGACGCACGGAGTGTGGCCACACGGAGTACGCTGACCCACCTTACGTGGCGTCCGACCAGCCCGTTCCGCGGCAGCCGGGACGGCCCGACCAGCGCGCCGCATCGGCCCCTTCGACCTGCTCACACGTCCAAGGAACCCCGGCTTGGGCTTTCCTTGCAGCCGAGCGCCCCGGACCTTGCTTGCAACGCAAGCATGAATCTAGCTTTGTTGCCTCGCACGGAGGCACAGCCATGGCAAGCATTACGATCCGGAACCTCGACGACGACATACGGACCCGTCTGCGGGTGCGGGCTGCCGGTAACGGCCATTCGATGGAGGAGGAGGTGAGACAGATCCTTTGCAAGGCCGTCGGGCGCGCGAGGAGATCCCAGGATCTGACGAGCATCATCCGCTCCCACTTCGGGCCGGAAAACGGGGTGGACCTGGAATTGCCCGAGCGCGATCCAGCGCGTGAGCCGCCGTCCTTCGAGTAGGTCCGAAAGCCATGTCCATGCTGCTCGACACCAACGTCGTCTCCGAACTGATGCGCGGGTCTCCCGAACCAGCCGTCGCACGCTGGGCCTCGGGCCATCCCGTGGAGGACCTGTTCCTCTCGGCCGTGAGCGAAGCGGAGTTGCGCTACGGTGCCGCCATCCTCCCGTTGGGTCGGCGCCGCGAGACGCTCTTCTTCAAGATCGAGGCTATGCTGAGCGACGCCTTCGAGGACCGGGTGCTCCCGTTCGACAGCAATGCCGCTCGTGCCTACGGCCACATCGCCGCCGCACGCCGCGCCGCCGGGCGTCCCGTGGCTTCGGCAGATTGCCAGATCGCGGCAATCGCGGCGGCTCGCCGCATGAGGCTGGCGACACGCAACGTCCGCGATTTCGAGGACATGGGGATCGAGATCGTGGACCCTTGGGCGGGGGCATGAGCGCCTCCGCCTCCGGAGGCGCGACAACCGGCGGAGGACTCCCCGGATTCGCCCGACAGCGACACGGTCGTTCTGGGGGCTTTAACTTCTGATCTGGAAGAGCGATGAGAAGACTGAAGATCGGCCTGATCCTCGCTCTGGTGGGCTGTAGGGACGGCGTAAATCTGTCCCCCGAAGAACCGTTTATGACCCAACAGCAGATCTCCGCGTTCGTCCGGGGCTTCTCCAGCGAGCATGCGTTCGTGTTCAATGAGTGGCCCCTGCTGCCGGGCGACTTCAACCGGGGTGTTCCCTTCGCGTGGAACCGCACGGTGAACTGCAAGGGCGGCGGATCGGCGAACTTTACGGGAACGGCGACCATCGGCGCGTCCGCAAGCGCGCGCCATATGGACCTCGCCGGGGTGCTGACCGCGACGCGCTGCACGTTCACGGCCGACGGCATCACCATCACGCTCGATGCCGACCGGAGCCTTGAGCAGGAGGGCCGGTTGGGCCTCGCGGTCGTAGAGGACGTTGAGGACTTCTCCGTGTCATTCGCGCTCCGCTCGTTTGGTGACTTCGACTGGCGCGTGGACCACTCCTGGGCGGCAGGTGAGATCGATTGGTCTGGATCCTGTCCGATGGACCTCACGCTCACGGCGGATGTCTCGATCGAAGCGATTCAGAGCGGCCACTCTAGCGGTACCGTGACCGGCACGGTGTGCTGGCGACACATCCACAAGGCTGTCAGCGTGTTCCAGGACTCGGCGCCGCACACCCCATGATCCATCGTCATGGTGTCTGCGCGCGGGCCGTGATGCATGACCCCACAACCGCAATGGCGATGGCCGCAACGGCCGCTCAGCGCATCGCCGCCATCCCACGTTCTGGATCCATTTGGCACGGATCTCACCGGCATCCCAATCGTCTCGCTCGGACGCGGCTTCCCGGACTTGGTTGGGCACAGAGATGCCGGAAACCGATTACCCTGCTCGGTTCCCCGGCCAGAGCGCGCCAATAGGGGGAACACTCCGTGTTGTGACGAGAAATCCCCGTCAACGAGCGCCGGTCGCGCGCAGGACGGTTGCGAGAGGTGATGAGCCCGAGGACGTTTAGCCTCCGCACGTGACGCAGCCGATTCCAAGTACCCAGAAACTCCCGGAGGCCATGAAGCGGCACACCATGGCGGCGTGTACCGGAGCAGCGGCACGCTGAACTCGTACACCGCAGGCGACATCGCGTCGAATACCAAAGGGAGAGGCGGGCGCAGAAGCGCCGGGCGCGCGAGGCTAAGGGGGATTCGAGGGGGGCGCAACGTCCTCTTGCCCAAGCCGCGATGTTCAACATCGCGGCGGCTGGCTCCCGACCGACAAGAGCCATGAGCCAGCCCCGGTGGAGCCACTCGGGCCGTGCCGCGACATGGGGCGTAATCGGGGTCCAGCCCCCGTTGCCACGAAGGCTTCGGCCTTCCCGGGGCCGGCCAAGCCGGGGAGACCCTGGGCGCCGCCGTCGAGGGCGTCCGCCGCTACGACGGACTGGTGAAGTGACCGCCGGTGGCATCGACCTTGGCGGTCAGCGTGGCGGCTTGCTTTCGGAACTCGGCGTCCAGTCCTTCGATGCGCTTGCCCAGGCGGGCTTCCATCTCGTCGAGCTGGTAGCCGACCTGGCGGTGCCGGGCGTCCCCCGCCTCGACCTTGGTCCCCAGCTCGGCGATCTGCTTGCCCGCCCGCGCCTGCATGTCGTCGAACCGACCGCTCGTATTCGACTCCAGCGCGGAGATGCGACGGTTCAACTGGTCGAAACCGGCCACGACGCGACGCTCCAGCTTGGTCAGAGCGGCACCCAGTTCCTGGATCGCGAAGCTGTTTGTCATGACTGCCGGTGGTTCATTTGTTTCGCCTTCGAACCCGCCCAAGATAATCCGTGACGGGGGTAATCCCAAGAGCATGAGCGCGAGAGGTGAGGTGCGGAGGGAGGCGGGGACCCGCGTATTTCGTCAGTGCTCGCAGGAGCCCGTGCACAGGCAAGGGGTTGACACCCTGCTCCATCGTGTCGAGTACGACAAGGTGCGGAACTGGGCCGATGTCGTCGCGGTGCTTCGGGAGGCCGGCATTCACGACGAAATCCTCGGCAACACCCTGAACAACCAGACCCCCGCTCCCGCTGACACCCCCAGCGCCAGCACCGCCGCCACCCACTCCCCATACAGCACGTACCCCGTCCCGAACAGAGCCGCATACACCACCACGCACCCCAGGAACCACGCCAGGAACGCCGACGTGACCGACTCCGCGTCCGCCGCCCCGTCCCCCACATTCACCACCCGCCGCCACCCCGCACCCAGCGGCCGGATCTTGTCATAGAAACGTTGCAGCGTGTCGGTACGCGCCGGCGGCGTCGCCAGCGTCACCGCGAGCCACCCCGCCGTCGTCACCGCCACCCCGATCACCAGCTGCCGCGTCGCCGACGGGGCTTCGAAGCCCAACAGCCCCTCGTGCACGAACGCGAAGTAGAGCGCGACCATGAACGAGATCGACATCCCGGCCAGTTCGCTCCAGGCGTTTACCCGGTACCAGAACCAGCGCAACAGGAAAATGAGCCCCGTCCCGGCCCCGATCTGGAGCAGGATCTGGAACCCTTGGAGCGCCGTGTCGAGCTTCAGTGCGAGGAAGGCGCCGAGCACCATAAGTCCCACGGTCGACGCGCGTCCCACCGCCACCAGCCGCCGGTCGCTCGCCTCCGGATTCACGAAGCGGCGGTAGAAGTCGCTCACGACGTACGACGCCCCCCAGTTGAGGTGGGTGCTGATGGTCGACATGTACGCCGCCGCCAGCGACGCGACGACGAGGCCCAGCAACCCCGCCGGCAGGTAGACCAGCATGGCCGGATACGCGAGATCGTTGCCGACGAGCGACGGGTCGAGGTTCGGGAAGCGTGCCTGGATGTCGGACAGTTCGGGGTAGATGACCATCGAGCAGAGCGCCACGATGATCCACGGCCACGGACGCAGCCCGTAGTGCGCGACGTTGAACCACAGCGTCGCCTTCATCGATTCCTTCTCGTTCTTCGCGGCCAGCATGCGCTGGGCGACGTAGCCCCCGCCTCCCGGCTCGGCCCCCGGATACCACGCGGCCCACCACTGCACCGTGATCGGGATGATCAGGATGGCCGCAGCGACGCTCCAGTCGGAGAAATCGGGAAGGAACCGCATCGCCGACCGCATTTCCGGATTGGCGACGAGGCCCGCCAGTCCGCCGACCTCCGGCTGCTGCAGCGCGAAAGCGGCCGCCGCGATCGACCCAATCATGGCGACGACGAACAGCACGAGGTCGGTGACGACGACGCCCCAGAGCCCCGAGGTGGCCGAGTAGATCATGGTCACCGTGCCCGCTATCAGGACGGTGGTGAGCGGGTCGAGCCCGAGCAGCACACCGCCGATCTTGGTGGCGGCCAGCGTGACCGTCGCGATGATGATTACGTTGAAGAGGACGCCGAGGTATAGCGCGCGGAAGCCTCGCAGGAACGCCGCCGGTTTGCCCGAATAGCGCAGTTCGTAGAACTCGATATCCGTCAGCGCGCCCGACCGCCGCCACAGCCTCGCGTAGAAGAAGACCGTGCACATCCCGGTGATCAGGAACGCCCACCAGACCCAGTTCTGCGCCACTCCGCCGGTGCGCACCAAGTCGGCGACCAGGTTGGGCGTGTCCGTGGAAAAGGTCGTTGCCACCATTGACGTGCCCAGCAGCCACCACGGCATTTTCCGGCCGGACAGGAAGAACTCGTCGGTCCCCCCGCCCGCGCGGCGCACGAAGTAGAGGCCGATGGACAGGACGGTGAGGCCGTACAGGGCGATGACGATCCAGTCGAGTGTGATGAGTTGCATTGGTCCTCGGTCATAGCTTGGGGGTGGCGGGCGGCGATTCCCACAGGCTTCGCGGATAGATCCTTGGAGTCTAAAGGCCCCCGCAGCGATTCGGCCACTCGCGGATGATCGCCGCGAAAGGTGACGCCGAGCCAAATCTCGCGCGTGGGCAATCGGCGGCAGCGGAATACATCTGGCGGATGTCCAATCCGGCGGTGGCGGCGGGGCTCAGGCGAGCGTCGCAGTTGTCCTCTTGGATGACGAGCACGGACTGCGTGATCTCGCCAGAGCACCGTCGTAGAGGGCCGCGGTGGATCAACGAAAACGGCTTTGGACCGATTAGGGGTCAGGGTTTGAGATGGATCCGCCAGGCAGCCCGGACAGGAGTACATCGCGGGGGTGGTTCGGCTGGATGGTCTGCCGCACGGGAGCCTTGGCAGCACGCATATGCGTGGACCCGCCAATCCGGACGCCGGACCGTCCCGTCAGGCGCCGGGCGGCACGTCGAGCGTCGGGTTGCGGTCGAAGAATCCGTCGGCTTCGAGACGGAAGCCGGTGCGGGCGACCGGATGAACCGGCCAGTCCTCGACCCGAGGCAGGTGCAGCAGGCCGAACGTATGCCACAGCACGAGGTCGGTATCCCTGATCGACCGGCCTTCCCTCACCCAGGTCGCGATGGTGTCGGAGCCGTCGCTCTGGTTGACGAAGCGCCCGGCCGGATACCGCTGGCCGGGATCGTGCGGCGTGCACCACACATGGTTGAAGATGAAGGCGGCGCGTTTCGCCATCATGGTGCCGTCATGGAGCCACGGCCGCAGCATGCCTCCGGAATGGAGGCGATAGGCCGTGGCTCTGCCCAGCGCGTTGGTCGCCGAAGCGCTTTCGACCTTCCACAACCGTTCGCTGTCCGCGTTCCGCTTCCGGCCGCCTTCGGTCTCGAGCACGGTTTCCTCGACCCGGAACGCGTTGCCGTTCGGATTGTCCCCGCCCATTGGGGGGTGCATCACGTTCAACTCGACCAGCCGGTTGGCGTCCCCGTCCACGGCCATGTCCAGGCGGGCGCAGAACAGATGCTGGTGATTGGCGGCGACGACGCCCGGCATGACCTCGGTGCCGTAGGCGACGCCGGAGACCGCGTTCAGGCCCTGGGTGTTCATGATGCCGGTCGCCTTGACCTCCAGCTCGAGCGTTCCGTCCAGATGGAAGATCCAGTAGAAGGCGTATTCGTAGTTGCCGACCGTCGCGACCATCGAGATCAACAGTCTGCGCGCCCGGCGGTGCTCCGTCTCGCCGGTCACGTAGTCGGTATGCTTCCAAAGCGTGCCGCCGTCTTCCTCGTGCAGGCAGACGGCGTTGGCGACGACCGCCGGCTCGCCCGAGGTCAGGGTGAACACGCCGTCGAAATAGTGGATGTGGCCGCGGCAGTCGCAGCCCAGTTTCAGGGGGTTGGCCACCTGGCCCAGGCCGTATTCGCCGACATCGAAGGCGTTCTTGCGGTAGTGGTTGTAGGAGGGGTCGCCATAGGGGACGACCATCTCGGCGATCGAGGCGCGCCAGATCAGCGGCCGCCACGGCGCATGCTCTCCGGCGCGCACCCGGATGTCGTTGAGCACGAGGCCTTCGCGCGGATGGAACTCGACGTGGAAGCGCCAGTTGGCCCAGGTCACGACGTGGTCCTCGACGGTGAACGACGGGCCGTCGGGTTGGGAGACGTCGATCGCCTTCAGGTCGCCGCGCAGGGCTGCCGCGATCTCCGGCCGCGAGGCCTGATAGTTCGAGGAGACCATCGGGACCGCGTGGACCGCGTGGTCGATGACCCGGAGGACCTCGACGCGGTTGAGGTCGAACAGGACGTTCAGGCCCTCGACCGGATGGGCATAGCCGTTGTCCGACGGATCGGACCGCAGGTAGACCAGGCAATGCACGAGCCGGCGGCCACGCTCGTCCTCGAAACCGAAATTGCCGGCCGAGAAGGGATCGATCTGGATGTTGGACAGGTCGGTGACGCCGCGCTTCGCCATGGCCGCGATGAAGTCGGGATGCCGCGGCACGGTCTCCGCGCAGACCAGGAACTCGTCGACATTGATCGCCGGTCGCGCGCCCGGAACCTCGCTGGCCGATTCCACCGCGTTCCCGATCAGATCGACGATCAACTCGGAAACGCTGTCTGCCGCCGTATCGTAGATGCTGACATAGGCCCTGCGGCTGTCGCCGGCCGATCCGCTCGCGATCTCCGCCCGGCATTGCGCCTTCCTGGGATAGCGCAGGCGAATCGATTCGAACTTCGTCGTTTCCGTCCACCCGTCCCATTCCCGGACGATCCCGGCGGCGACCCCGATCTCGGCCGGGGTCAGGGCGTTGAGCGGATGGCTGCCCCGTTCGGTCGCAGGGGTGGAATTGCTGCGATTGCCCATCGGTCCTTTCCTTATCGAGCGGCGCCGGACCACCAATGGCCGGGCGCGCGGTGACTCGGACCAAGCCAGCTCCGCTCATTTGAACCCGACAACATCCGCGCCCGAATCTGAGAATGCAAGCCTGAGTCTCCGTTACGGCGGAGTAGTCCGATGGGGGCGGAGTTCAGCCCGAGGAGCGTCCGCAGGGCTGGCGGGGGTGCCCGCTATGACCCGCGACGGAAACGGCGTGCCACGAGCGCCCGGACGCGCCGTATGGGTGAAGATCCGTGCCAGCGAAGCGGAGCGCGCCGCAGGCCACCTTCGCTTGGGCAAAGCCGCCGTCTCCCTTGGTCCGGGGAATGAGTTCAAGTTCCCATCCAGTCTAATGGCACGGTCTCCAATCGGCTTGTCCACAGCCTGGTCTGACGCAGCGATTCAGGAGCAGTTCGAGAGCCCATGCTTCCCGATACTCCGAGATTGATGGAAGAGTCAGGAAACTGCCAGGGGACCGGTCGGGGACTGCGAATGAGCGTCGACCAAGAGATGGCTCGCCCCCGTCGCTGGAGACCGCCTCATGGATACGGAGCGGTCCACCCCGTTCTTGTAGCTGGCTACCAAGGGGGGTGCCGCCGCCGAGGTGCCAAGCGTAGGCTGACGCCACAACACTCCGCACGGCTTGGTGAACACGTTACCTCCGCGAACATCCGGTGTGGTTGCATGGAATCCCGCTCATCGCGGAGACGCGGGGAAGCGCAGCAATGAGATGGCGCTACGGATGGAGGTGGTGCGTGCGCCGACGGACGAGCCGACCGACAAGCGAAGGTACGCGCTGCACGCCTTGTCGACGGGCTTCCGGGACCGCTCGCCCCGGCGCTGCGGAACAGCTTGAGGGGATTTTCCCGGCACGGCACACACGGAAATCTCCCGTCAAAAGTTGCGGGTTTTTCCTCTGGGAGCGCCGATTCGCGTTGCCCCATTATTGGAGGCGACCGTCATGTCGCGTTCCGAAAAAACCGCTTGCGGGAGCACCGACCACGTCATCCGAGAGGGTTTCTCATGGACAGGTGGCTGACTCGATTCGTCTTCGCCATCACCGCCGTGGTTCTGGCCATGATGCCTGTCAAGATGAACGTCCGGGACGCGGACTCCGTCCGCCAGAGCGCCGATCGCGTGCCGCAGACCGGGCGGATCTGCGGTGGATGGGCCGGTCGTCCCTGCAACACCCACGTCGAGATCAGACCGCCATCGGCTGACGACGGGGCAGTCGAGGCGGATGTCGCCCGGTGGCTGGAGCATTGGGGAACCGAGGGGCGGAGTCCGGTGCAGCGCGGCCTGAAGCGAATGGGCAGGTACGAAGACTTCGTCGACGCCGAGCTGGCGGCGCGGGACCTGCCACCCTCGCTCCGCTACCTCCCCCTCATCGAGGCCGACTATTACCACTTGGCTGTTTCACCGGCGGGGGCGGCCGGGCTATGGCAACTGATGCCCGAGACCGCGCGGTGGCTTGGGCTCGAAGTCAACTCGCTCGTGGACCAGCGATTCGACGCGTACGCGGCCACCCAAGCCGCGCTGGACTATCTGGTTGCTCTGCATGACCGGTTCCAGTGCTGGTTTCTCACCTTGGCGGCCTACAATGCAGGGCCGACGCGGATCGAGCAGGCGATCCGGCGGCACGGTGGAGCCCGGTTCCACGACGACGCCTTGTTCGGGCATATCCGCGACCGGCTGCCCAAGGAGACCCGGGACTACATTCCCAAGTTCCTCGCAAGCGTTCGTCTGGCCGGCGACCTCTCGGTCATAGGGCGTGAGGCATCCGAAAAGGATCCGCCGGAGCGCTTCGACGTTGTCAGTGTCGAGGGAGCGGCGTCGGCGGATGTCCTCGCCGAAGCCGCAGGCATTACCGAAGACGAAATCAGGACCCTGAACCCACACCTCCGTATTGGCTTGGCCCCAGCGGGCAGGCCGACACGGTTGCGGGTTCCCATCGGCGCAGGCGACAGGTTTCTCGCCCGCCTCGCCACAATCCCGCTTGAGGAGCGCTCCACGCTTCGCGAACACACCGTCGTCCCGGGGGAAACCCTGGTGCGCATTGCAGGACGGTACGGTGTTCCGCTGGAGGCTTTGCGCACGTTCAACCTAGACGTGGAGCCTCGGCGCATGCGGATCGGGACCGTTCTGATGATTCCCCGCGGCGCAGGGACGGTGGCCGGCCATTCCCGAATCGCGGCCAACCCATTCTCAACCCGGCTCGCAGAGACCCGAGCCCGTTGAAGGCCGCCGCCGTTTCCGCTTCTTCGGGTTTACACAAATCGCACTCCGCCCACCCGCTTTTTTCCGGGAACGATCTCAACGAGAACGACGAAAGGAAGGAATCTCCATGAACAGAACGGTCCTCGTGTTCGATGCGATCACCACAACGATGCGAGCCGCTCTGGCGGCAGCAGCGAGCCAATGAGCCACATCTTGAGGCGCTTGGTTCCTTGGCCGCTCCGCCGCGCCACCCGATGGCCTGAGCACATGATCGCTCGGTTGGCCCGGCACCGACGCTTCATTCAGCGCCGTTCGGTCGAACGCCGACCCTCTGGACCGGCTGAGGCGGGCCGGGTTGATCTGATGAGAGTCCTGGTTCCCATTGACAATCCCCGGCCGGGCGCATCTTGTGGGTGAGAGCGGGCCGGCAGGAAACACACGCCGCGATCTCGGCGACCCGGCCCGCCCGAACGCACGGACGGAGCCGGAAGTGCTCAAACAAAAGGACTACACCGCCGTGTTCGACGCTTCGCCGGACGCGATGCTCGTCGTGGATGCGGACGGTGTGATCCGGGACCTCAACCGGCAGGCCGTCACGATGTTTGGATGGAGCCGGGAGGAACTGGAGGGCACCGAAGTCGAACGACTGATTCCCGCCGCCAGCCGCGGTGAGCATCGTCGGCATCGCCGACGCTACGGCGAGGCGCCGGAACCCCGCCCCATGGGCGAAGGTCTCGAACTCGAAGCTCTGCCCAAGGACGGCACGACGATCCCGGTCGAGATCAGCCTGAGCCCGTCGCAACTGTCGCCGGGCCGTGAACACGTGATCTGCGCGGTCCGCGACATCTCCGCTTGGAGGCGAATGCGGCGCCTGTCGGGCATGATGGTCGCGGCGGCGGAACAGGAACGGAAGCATCTTTCGCGCGAACTGCACGACGAGTTCCTCCAGAACCTCGTGGCGCTGAAGATCCGGGTGAAGCTCCTGGCCGACGAGAAGGACGACGGGGAACGGGAGAGTGCGCGGGCGCGGATCGCCGAAGACATTCGAGGCACGATCGTCGGGGTCAAGCGGATGATCCGGGGACTTCTGCCGCCGGAGCTGGACCACGGCGGGCTTTCCTCCGCCCTCGGCTCCGCCTTTCGCGACATCGAGGACGTGTACGGATTCACGGTGCATGCCAGCATGGACCGGGTGGGCGGCGAGTTGGACGAGGTTGCCACGCTCGCGCTGTACCGGATCGTCCAGGAGGCGTTGGGCAACGCGGTGAGGCACGCGGGAGTAAGTGAGGCGACCGTCACATTCGAGTCGTCGAACGGGACGGTCACTGCCACCATCCGAGACGAGGGATGCGGGTTCGAGTTGCCCGACGCGGAACGACTGCCGGGCGATGGGTGCATAGGCTTGGCCGGGATGCGGGAGAGAGCCGCACTCGTCGGAGGCACGGTCGTCGTGCAGACCTCACCGGGCAGGGGAACGACGGTCCAGGCCACCGTTCCCGTGCGGAGTGCGGGCGTACCGGGCGGATCGAAGAACCGCTGACGATGGTGAGGGCGCTCCTCGTCGACGACCACGCGGTCGTGCGCGCCGGGCTCAAGGCATTGCTCGAAGCATCTGGAACTGCGGAGGTTGTTGGGGAGGCGTCGTCGGGGGAGGAGGCGGTGGCGAAGGCCCGAAGCTTGGCCCCGGACATCGTCGTCATGGATTTGGCGATGCCGGGCATGGACGGGATCCAAGCCACGCGGCGCATTGCCGCCCTCGGCACCGAAACGAAGGTTCTGGTTCTCACGGTCCACGACGAGGACGAGTTCCTGCTGCCCGCCCTTGAAGCCGGCGCGGATGGTTTCCTGACCAAGTCGGCCGCCGACACCGATCTCATTGGAGCCGTCGAGGTGATTGTGCGCGGCCACTCCTATCTGCCGAGACGCGCAGCCGCACTCATCGCGCGTCAGAAGGCGCAGCAACGTGACGCGGACGGAAAGGCGGAGGCGCTCTCGGACCGCGAGCGGACCGTGATCGAGTTGACCGCGCGGGGGTTCTCCGCTGCGGAGGCGGGCCGGGAGATGTGCCTCAGCCGCAAGACCGTCGAGGGCTACGTTGCCCGCGCCAAGTCGAAGCTGGGCCTCAAGGACCGGCGTGACATCGTGCGCTTCGCCCTGGAAAGCGGGCTCCTCCGGCCCGAAACGGAGCAGTAGCGGGACACCCGCAATCCCGCCGGCTTTCCCCGGACCTTCCACGTCTTGACGGGAAACTCCCCTCAAGACGGTTGCGGGTTTCTCCCCCCGCAATTCGCGGAATTCTCCTCTCAAGGCCCGTAGGCGCGGTTCCGCATATTGATCGTAGGGTGCCCCGAAGCGAATCGGGGGCGTGTAACCCGAGGCAAGGAGTCGGGAACCATGCGGCAGGAGATCCCAAGCTACGAAGCCATCGTGGAAACTCTGCGTTGGGCCGCGCAAGGTTACACGATCAGTCCCGACGAGGCGGTCCGGCCCATGCCTTGGCGGCGGATCCTTTATCATCTGTCCGTGCTCGGACGGGACGAGTTGCTGTGCATCGACCCGAGCGTCAACGGCACGGGGAGCGGTGTCGCTGTCAGAAGGATCCCCGCGGATGGACGACCCGGCTCAGCGAATGGCCCACACGAGACTACTTGGGCGATGGACACCCGTGACGGGTCACGGTTGGTGGCGCAGTTCGCCCAGCGCATCGAGATGGCCGTCCGGAGCGGCGAGTACCGCTCGGCGACCTGCATGCGAAGGGAGTCGAGGATCTTCGCGGTGATGACCAGTGCCTCCGTACCCTTCGTACGGTCGAACGGAAACCGACCGCCGCCGCCCCGCATTCGCGCCGGAACATCCCTCAAGGACATGTACCGGATGACTCCTTACCAGAGGCGAACTCGAAGGAAGGGGTACGCAGCGTACACGATCATGGCCGCTTCGTTGCTGCTTTCGCTCACGGCTCTGCTGTCCGCCGCGACCGGGCGGACGGATAACCACCCGATACCGTTGTCGGCGAACGCCATCGTGGGACACGTGCTGATCGGAGGACGGGGAGCCGACAGCGTAACCGTCGTCCTGGATGGCCGGATTGCAACCACCACGACCCGAGGCGGCGCGTTCAGGTTCGATGACGTGGAAGCCGGCATCCACACCATCACCATCAGCGACTATCCGACGGATGCGCGCTTTGACCGCACCTCCGCCACCGCGAGCATCGACATCGAAGGACGGGCCACCCCCGTCAACTTCTCCGGTTCCTACATCCGGGGATCCCGCAGCACAAGGCCGGTCCTGATGGCCGACGGCGATGGCGCCGGGAGGTACCCGACGCTGTTGGCTTCGCGCGCCGCAATCGAAATGTAGGGTTTCGACCCCATAATCCGACCGAGAAGCACGACCACAAGCGAGACTGGAGGATCATAATGGCAGGCCACAGAGCTACCAGAGCCCCGAGCCGATTCCTGGGTGTCGCGCTGACGCTCCTGGTCGCCGGTTGTACCGAAGCGCACGGTACAGACCCCGTGTCCATCAGCATCGAATCCGACCAGATGACGTGGCAGTCACCCGAAGACTTGCTGTGGGGGGTTGCGGATGTACTTGAGAGGGACGGCGTGATCTGGGTGCTGTCCCCCGTCGACCCCTTCGTTCACGGCTTGCGATCCGGTGCGGAGGTGGCCGCCTTCGGAACCCAAGGCGACGGGCCGGGCGAGTTTCGGTCGGCACGGGCGCTGCTGCCCTTGGGCGACATCGGAGAAATCACCATCTGGGACGCCGCGTCGAGACTGTATCGAACGTTTTCCTCCGAAGGCATGCCGGTCTCGACTCGCGAGGCGCGCGCGATCGGCACGGTTCGGGGAGACATCGACGTTGTAACCTTCGGAGATCCGCTGCGCGTGGCGACAACCGCCGGGGGTGGCACCGTGCAGGGGGAGTTTGCAGGAGCCGTCATGTGGGGCAGCGACCTTTGGACGGGCGCGCTGGTTCGCACCGGTGCCGACGGCAACGTCGAACGCGTGGTCGACTTCGGGGATTTGCGTGGCGCATCCCATGAAGATGTGAGGACGACGAGCGTGCTTGTGCCCGTGCCCCTTTGGGACGCTTGTCCGGACGGCAGGGTCGTGGTGTTGGATCCGACGGCTCGGTTTCTCTACATCGTCGAATCCATTTGGGAGGCACGGGATTCGCTGGCCGTGCCGTGGGATGTCCGGCCGCTCGAACGCGCCGACCGTATCAATTACCTGAAGGGCCAGATGGAGGCCGAGTTGCAGGGGCGACGTGTCGAGCTCGGCGAGATGGAAGCGATGCTGGCCCGTGCCGAGGAGGGAGGCAGGGACCAGTTCCCGCCGTCGGCCCCGCTCGCCATCGACATCAAGTGCTCCGAGGGCCGGGTGTGGATGCAGCAATACGATGGCGCGGCCCATCCGCTCGGCTTCTCCCGGATGTGGCGGACGGTCGCCCTCGCGGGCGGCGGCACCTTCGCATACTCGGAAGTGGTCCTGCCTCCCGCGTTCCAACTCTTCAGGGTATCGGACTCGCACCTCCTCGGCGTCGTGACGGACGACATGGACTTGCAGCGGGTCGCGACCATTCCGCTCCCGCAGTCTCTCCGGCCCCCCAAGGGTGGTATGCGCCGCCCGGCCGATGGCACCACCGCTCAGGAAGAGCGCGTGGCCTTGGGAGTGCCTGCGGATGGTCCCGGAACCCGACGCTGACGACGGATTCACGACAGTTGATTTAGCGGGATCCCTTGATTTTGATAGCTTCGGACGGCGCGCATAATTGTGGGGCAGCAAAGCCGATACCGGGATAACCCTCGTGCCCACGGGAGACCCGCCGCAACGTCGTAACGTACGCGAAACGTGCCGCTTCCGGCCCCGGTCCAGAGCTTCCGGGACCATCGAAACGTGAGCGAGTTCCAGCGGTCGTGTTCCGTTAGATTTCCATGCGAGGCCATGAGATCCCGGAAGCCGACACTCACTCGTTGCTCCGAGAGACATGGGTTCGTGCGATGATGGAAGCCCCAGGGCCGCTGCGGCCGGGACCGGCGAGCGCGGGAACCGGCGTCCAAAGGATGGAGGCATCACAATGTCCGAAGGCAGGCTTGGCATGTATCTGGCCATGTTGCGCAGGCGGAGGCGGCCCGCCGAGTCGGTGCGCCGCGACCTGACCGGCAAGCGGGTTGTGTTCACCGGGGGAACCGATGGCATGGGCCGCCTGGCGGTCCGGCGGCTCGCACGGATGAATGCGACCCTCCATATCGTCGGCCGCAACCCCGGGAAGACCGCGCGCACGGTTGACGATCTCAACCGGTTGGCCGGCACGGCGCGCGCGGTCGGCGTCGAGTGCGACCTGGGCTCGCTGGAAAGCGTTCGCGCCTGCGCCGCCACGCTGCTGGAACAGTGCCCGCGCATCGACCTTCTGGTCAACTGCGCCGGCGTCCTCGTGTGGGAGCGTACCCTATCCCCGGACGGTTACGAGACGACCTGGGCGGTCAACTACCTTGGCCCCCATCTGTTGACGCAACTGCTGCTCGACCGGATGAGGGAGTCGGCCCCGGCGCGCATCGTCCACCTTTCCTCCGCCGCGGCGGGTACGGGACACATCCACTTCGACGATCTTCAGCTTGCGCGCAACTGGGGCGCGCTCAAGGCGTATTCGCAATCCAAGCTGGCCACGAACATGGCGACCCGGGCGCTCGCCCGTCGCCTCGAAGGCACCGGTGTCACGGTCAACGTTCTCCATCCCGGATTCACCCAAACGGCCCTGGTGCGCGACCTCAAAGGTCCGAGACGGGTCCTAGGGCTGCTGATGAAGGCGTTTGCTTCCCCGCCGGAAGTCGCCGCGGAACGGATCCTCTCGGTCGCCCTGTCGCCGCGGTACGACGGCGTGAGCGGGCAGTACGTGTACGAGGACGCCGTCCGGCGGCACGACGAGGAGGTGCTCGACGATGCGGCCGTCGAGCGCCTGTGGTCGCTCAGCCAGGAGGCCGTCCGCGCATGACACCGGCGGCGATGCCCTTCAGCGAGTTGCCGACGGCGAATCGTGGCGGAGCCGTGAGCCGGTCGACGGCCGGGAGGCTTGACCAACGATGATGAACATCCCCCGCATCTCCATTCGGTCGCTGTGGCGCCCGCCACGACCCACGAGCGAAGTTGTCGAGGACCGGCGGGTCACGTTCCTGGAGCTCTTCTACGATCTGGTCTACGTCGTGGTCATCGCGGAGGTGGGTCACTTTCTGGCCGGCCACGTCGACGCCGCAGGGATCTCCCGGGCGGCTTTCCTGTTCACGCTCGTGTGGCTCGCGTGGCTGAACGGCTCGATGTACCACGAGTGGCACGGACGGAACGATCTCCGCACGCGGGTCTTCACCTTTGCCCAGATGTTCGCGGTGGGGGCCATGGCGGTCTTCGCGCACTCGGCGTTCGGCGAAGGGGCCGCGGGTTTCGCGCTATCCTTCGCGTTCCACCTCCTCATCGTGGCCTACCTGTGGTGGCGAACCGGCGTCCATGACGCGGCGCACCGAACGCTGTCGCGCCACTACGCGGCGTCGGTCCTTCTGGTTGCGGTGGTCTTCGCCGCATCGGCGCTCATGTCCGACGAGTTGACCATGCTCCTGTGGGGCGTCGGCGGTGGCATCCTGCTCGTCATGCCGTTCGCGGTCTTCCTCGGGAGGCGGTCCGACCCCGGCGCGACCGCCGAACTCGAAAGAAGCGTCAGCACGACCGCGTCCACGGTCGAGCGCTTCGGCCTCTTCACCATCATCGTGCTGGGCGAGGTCATCGTCGGCGTGATCCGGGGCGTCGCCGAAAGTCACCAACTCGGCGCCACCGTGGGGGCCACGGCCGCCCTCGGCATGTTCCTCGCGTTCGGCCTGTGGTGGCTCTACTTCGACTTCGTTTCGCATCGCCCTCCCCCGCCGAGCTTCGGGAAGCGCTATGGGTGGATCTATCTCCACCTAACGACCGGATTCGGGATCGTCGCGGTCGGGGCGGCAACGCTCAACATCGTCGAGCACGCGTCCGAAGGGGTGCCCGCCGAAGCGCGGTGGCTGCTCGCCGGAGCCATGGCGCTGGCGCTGCTCAGCATCGGCGCGCTGATGCGGCTGATCCGCCTCCCGAAGGAAGCCCGGCGACTCTACCGCGGCGCCGGGCGCGTCACCTTCGCGTCGGCCGCCGCGGTTGCCGTGCTCGGCTTTTCCGGCATCGGAACGATTCCGCTGATGGCCATGATCGGTGCCGTGATTCTCCTGCCCGTGTTCTACGGGCTGCTCGTCTGGATCACCGTGCTCGGCGGCCGCGAGATCCCCCTGGAATGACGCCGACGCCCCCGCACCTGATGGGACTTGCAGAAACATGGAAACCAGACGTGGGCGCGGATCAAGGGTGAAGCCGAAAACAAGCTGTTCGGTGAGAGGGGGCGAAGTCCCGCCATTCAGGTGTGGTTTTCCCGCTTTCGCGGCGTGGTCCAGCCAAGTCCAGTACAACGGCGGGAAGCGCAGATCGTGCAGCCCTGGTTGAAGTTACGTGACTTCTTGCCTTGATTCAGGCCTCTGGTGTTCCGCCGTAACGTCAGGGTGTCCTCCCTATTGTCGCGCGACAATTACCGTATATCTTCGTGACAAGCGAGCGACACAGCGCGAACGGACGCATCTGGGGCGTGTCTGCCGCGCGCAGCGCACCGGTTCGGATGGGAGTGAAGGATGGCGGGCGAGTCTGGCGAGTTGAGGAGAGAGATCGAGGCGCTCAGGGAACGCGTGTCCAGGCTGAGCGCGGCGGTGCTGCGCGCGAGCGCCAGCCTGGACCTCGACACCGTGCTGCAGGAGGTCGTCGACAGCGCGCGCGTGCTGACCGGGGCGCGCTACGGCGTGATCGCCACCGTGGACGGGGCTGGACGGATCGAGGAGTTCGTGACCTCCGGCTTCACGCCGGCCGAGAAGGACGACATGGTCGCCTGGCCGGACGGCCCGCGGCTCTTCGAGCATTTCAGGGGGCTCGCCGCGCCGATTCGCGTGGGGGACTTGCCCGCCTACGTCCGCGCACTCGGCTTCTCGACGGAGCTGATGCGATCCAGGACGATGCAGGGCACGCCCTTGCGACACCGCGAAATGAACGTCGGCAACTTCTTTCTTGCCGAGAAGGAGGGCGGCCGGGAGTTCACGAGCGACGATGAGGAGGTGCTGACGCTGTTCGCCGCCCAGGCGGCGACGGCGATCGCCAACGCTCGCGCCCATCGCGAGGAACGGAGGGCGCGGGCCGACCTGGAGACGCTCATCGAGACTTCGCCGGTAGGCGTTGTGGTCTTTGACGCGCCGACCGGCGCGCCCGTGTCGGTCAACCGGGAGGCGCGCCGGATCGTCGACGCACTCGACATGCCCGGTTACGCTCTGGCGCAACTGCTGGAGATGGTCACCTGTCGCCGCGCGGACGGGCGGGAGGTTGCGTTGGCGGAGTTCCCGCTGGCCCAGCAACTGGGCCAAGCCGAGACGGTGCGCGCCGAGGAGATGACGCTCTCCGTGCCGGATGGCCGGAGCGTGACCACCCTGGTCAACTCGACACCGATCCAGGCGGGCGACGGCACCGTCCTGTCGGTCGTGGTAACGCTGCAGGATCTGGAGCCGCTGGAGGAACTGGAGCGCATGCGCGCCGAGTTCCTTGGGATCGTGAGCCACGAGTTGCGCACGCCGCTGATCTCGATCAAGGGCTCCACGGCGACCGTTCTGGGCGCCTCCCCGGCACCGGACCCGGCTGAAATGCTGCAGTTCTTCCGGGTCATCGACGACCAGGCCGACCGCATGCGCGGCCTGATCGGCGAGTTGCTCGACCACGGGCGCATCGTGACCGGCACCCTTTCGGTGTCGCCCGAGCCGGCGGAAGTCGCGGCTCTCGTGGACCAGGCGCGGAGCACGTTCGTGAGCGGCGCCGGAAGGCATCAGCTCAACATCGACCTGCCGGAAGACCTGCCCCGGGTGCTGGCCGACCGGGCGCGCATCGTTCAGGTCCTGAACAACCTGCTGTCCAACGCGGCGAAATACTCTCCCGAATCGTCGCCCATCCGGATCGACGCCAAACGGGAAGGCGTGCATGTCGCGATCTCCGTGAGCGACAGGGGCCGCGGCGTGTCACCGGAACGCCTGCCGCACCTGTTCCGCAAGTACGCCGCGCCGGCCGGCGGAGACCGGGAGCGGAGCGGGGCGGGGACCGGGCTCGGCCTGAGCATCTGCAAGGGCCTGGTGGAGGCGCACGGGGGCCGAATCCGGGCCGAAAGCAACGGCGTAGGGCAGGGCGCGCGGTTCACCTTCACGGTCCCCGTGGCCGAGGGGAGGGCAACCGCCTCGGAAGGTCTCGCCCTGGCTGGCGCGCGCGCAGCTCGGCAAGGGCAGGAGAAGACGCGCATCCTGGTGGTCGACGACGACCCCCGGACGCTTCGGTACCTCCGGGACGCGCTCAACGGGGCAGGCTACGCACCCGTCGTGACGGGAGACGCGGAGGAGGTTGCCAGCCTCGTCGCGCGGCACCGGCCCGGGCTGGTTCTGCTGGACCTGCTGCTGCCCGGAACCGACGGCATCGCGCTGATGGAGCAGGTTCCGGAGTTGAGCGACCTGCCCGTCATCTTCATCTCGGCCTACGGCCGGGATGAGACGATCGTCCGGGCGCTGGATGCGGGCGCTGCCGACTACATCGTCAAGCCCTTCTCCCCGTCAGAGTTGACGGCCAGGGTGCGGGCCGCCCTGCGACGCGTAGCCGGGCCCGAGCCGTTTGTCCTGGGGGAACTGGCCATCCGCTACGACCAGCGGCACGTCGCCGTTGCGGGCCAGGAGGTTCAGTTGACGCCGACCGAGTACGAGCTGCTGCGCGTGCTGTCGGTCAACGCGGGACGGGTGCTGACACACGAGTCGCTGCTGCGCCAGGCGTGGCGCGGAGGAGAGCGACGCCCGCCCGACCCCAAGCTGGTGCGGGCCGTCGTGAAGCGGCTGCGCCGCAAGCTGGGAGACGACGCGACCAACCCGGCCTACATCTGCAACGAGCGCGGCGTCGGCTATTTCATGCCCGCGCGTTCTCCCTGAAAGGTTGGCTGGTGGAGGATCAGCCGCCCCGGGCAAGCCGGATTGCTTGCGTCCAGTATCCGGATCGGATCAATTCCGGTTCCGCACCGACATGTACTCGATGGGACGGTGAATGGCCTCCCTCCACGATGAACTCCGGACCGGCGTCCGGTCGCTCTGCGCGCGCTTCGACAACGACTACTGGCGGGCCTCCGACGAAACCCGCGCATACCCGCACGAGTTCGTCGACGCGCTGACCGACGCGGGCTACCTGGCGTGCCTGATCCCCGAGGAGTACGGGGGGATGGGGCTGGGCATCCGGGAGGCCAGCGTCATCCTGGAGGAGATCAATCGCTCCGGCGCGAACTCCGCCGCCTGTCACGCGCAGATGTACACGATGGGCACCATGCTGCGCCACGGCTCGGAGGAGCAGAAACGGCGCTACCTCCCGGGCATCGCGTCCGGCAAGCTGCGGCTCCAGGCCTTCGCCGTGACCGAGCCGGACGCCGGCTCCGACACCACCCGCATCCGCACCTTCGCCGAGAGGCGGGGGCGCCGATATGTCGTCACGGGCCAGAAGGTCTTCATCTCGCGGGTGCGCCAGTCCGACCTCATGATCCTGCTGGCGCGCACCACGCCGCTGGACGAGGTGGAGAAGCGCACCGGAGGCCTCTCGGTGTTTATCGTGGACCTGCGCGATGCCGGAGACGCGCTCCGCGTGAAGCCCATCGACACCATGATCAACCACGAGAGCTGCGAGGTCTTCTTCGATGGTGTCGAGGTGCCGGCAGAGAATCGAATCGGAGAGGAGGGCCGAGGCTTCCGCTACATCATGTCCGGGATGAACGCGGAGCGCATTCTGCTGGCCTCGGAGTCGGTGGGGGACGGGCTCTACTTCGTGGAGCGGGCGTCCCGGTACGCCCGCTCCCGGCGCGTCTTCGACCGGCCCATCGGAGCGAATCAGGGCGTGCAGTTCCCAATCGCCGACGCGTACATGGACGTGCGCGCGGCAGCCGCGGTCAGGGACGAAGCGGCCCGGGACTTTGACGCGGGCGAGACCCGCGGGGACGGCCCCAACATGGCCAAGTACCTGGCCTCGCGCGCGGCGTGGAAGGCGGCCAACGCGGCCATGGACGCCTTCGGCGGCTGGGGAATGGCTGCGGAATACGGAATCGAGCGCAAGTTCCGCGAGGCCCGCCTGTACCTGATCGCCCCGGTCGCGAACAACCTCGTGCTCAGCCATGTGGCGACGCACGTGCTTGGGATGCCGAGGTCGTTCTAGGGGCCGCGAACGATGAACGACGGGCCACGTGCAACGGACGGGACGGGGGCGGCCGGGCATTCCCATGCGCAGCTTGGCTGCCGCTCGATACTGTTCGTTCCGGGATACCGTCCGGACCGCTTCGGCAAGGCGCTGGCGGCCGGGGCGGACGCCGTGTGCATCGACCTGGAGGACGCGGTGCCTCCGCAGCGGAAGGCGGTGGCGCGCGAAGCGGCCGTGCGCTTCCTGGC
Organism: Longimicrobiales bacterium; assembly: GCA_965221785.1. GTDB lineage: Bacteria > Gemmatimonadota > Gemmatimonadetes > Longimicrobiales > Gaopeijiaceae > BD2-11. Next base: position 897,076 of record CBDCSR010000003.1, on the reverse strand, counting down.
AGAGCGGCCGGCCGAAGGCCCCCGGAACGACGCCGCCCCGCCCCACCTCATCATTCGCATCAACGACCCCGACACGGAGCTGGGACGAGCGGACGCCGAAGCGCTCGGCGGCACTCGCCAACCCGATGCGTTCATGATCCCCAAGGTCAGGACCGCCGCCCGGCTGCGTCGCGCGGCCCGGCTTCTCCGCGATGGTGCGCCGCTGTTTGCCCTCATCGAGACGGCGCTCGGACTCGAAAACGCGGTCGACATCGGGCAGGCGTCACCGGCCGTCGCGGGGCTCGTCTTCGGCGGCTTCGACCTGGCCATCGAGCTGCGCGCCGACCCCAGCTGGGAACCGCTCCTCTACGCGCGCTCTCGCGTGGTCCACGCCGCCGCCCTGAGCGGGCTCGACGCCATCGACATGCCGTCCGTCGATTTCGGTGAGATGAGCGGCCTGCGCGAGGAGGCCGGCAGGGTCCGTCTCCTGGGATTTGCCGGAAAGATGGCCATCCATCCGGCGCAGCTTCCGGTCATCCACGAGGTGTTCACGCCCTCGGAACTCGAAGTCGAGCGCGCACGCCGCATTCTGGACGCGGACAGGGAAGCCGGCGGCGGCGCGGTCGCACTGGAGGGCCGCATGGTGGACCGACCGGTCGCCGAGGTGGCCCGGCGCGTCCTGGCCCGCGCGCGCGCGGCCGCCGACCGGGGAGCACGCAAATGAAGGAATCGGCGGTCCCGGCCGAAGGCGAGAGGCGCACGCGGATGTACACCGACATTCTTGCGCCCGGGCCGGCCCAGGCCATGCTCGGTCTGCTCGACCGCGATCCGCGTGGCATTGCGGAGGGCGACGTCCTCCCGCTGGGATGGCACTGGCTCTATTTCAGGCAGCCCACCCGCGCTTCCCGTCTGGCGCGCGACGGACACGAGGTGCGCGGGGACTTCATGCCCGATGTCGACCTGCCCCGGCGCATGTGGGCAGGTGGGACGCTCCGGACGCTGCGGCCGGTCGCCCTCGGTGAGCCGGCCGAACTCAGATCGGAGATCCTGAGCGTCACCGAGAAGCGGGGGCGGAGCGGCCGGCTGGCCTTCGTGACCGTGGGCCACGCGGTCCTGCAGGGGGATCGCCGGTGCGTGGAGGAAGAGCAGGTGATCGTGTACCGGGAGCCCGCGCCGCACGCGTCCGCGGCAACCGCCCGGCAGAAGTCCGCCCCGCGGCAGGCGGCCACATCCGGCCAGGGCGGCGGCTCAGCCCCGGCGGCGGGCGCGCGCGACGTGGCGAGCAGGGACGGCGAGGGTACCGGCCCCACCCCCGAATGGACCGAGACCTTCCTCCCCACCACGGTCACGCTCTTCCAGTTCTCGGCCCTGACCTACAACGGCCACCGCATCCACTACGACCATCCCTACGTCACGCGGCAGGAAGGCTATCCCGGGCTCCTGGTGCATGGTCCGCTGACCACGCTTCTCCTCCTGGATGCCGCCAACCGACACAGCCCGCGTCCAGTGAGGCAGTTCCGCTACCGGGCGCTGGCGCCGCTCTTCGTGGACCAGCCGATCGTGCTCGCGGGCCCGGCTCCGGCCCTGGCGGACGGATCCGGTCCAAAGGAGGCGCGCATCGTGGAGGCGCTCGCCCCGTCAGGCGTGGTCGCGATGCGCGGGTGGGTGACCTGACAGCCCCGGCGCGGGCTCTCCGCTACCTCATCCTTTCCGGGCCATCCCCACCTGGACGATCCGGGGCTGATCCACCCCCGCAACCCCTGCATACCGGAAGACCGCCGCGTCGAGTTCACGAGGCCGTGGCTGCTGAATGACGACCGACTCGGTGCCCAGCAGGAGCGCGGCGAAGGGCGCCGCCTGACCGTCGTCCCCGGGATCGCCCGGAAACGTGAACTCCACGTCGCCGCTCCCGAACACGATCCGTCCACGCTCGTCGGTGATCCAGATCTCGGAGATCCCCGAATCACGCGCGACCTGCGCGAGCGCAGCGTCGATCTCCTTCTTTCCCATCCCGGATCGGAGAGCGGCGTCGAGATACCGGGCCGCGAGCATTGCGGCGGCCACCATCGCCTTCTCCTGATCACTGCGGCCTTCAGCCATGAATCGATCTCCAGTATTCGGTGGTGTGAGGGGAGAGTAAGATCACTCCAGCCCGATCGCCAACGCCATCCAGATGGCCACCATGCCGATCGCGACCAGCCCCAGGTAGAGCGGCCCCACGTAGCGGATCCAGTCCTCGTAGCGGATCTTTGCCGACGCCAGGATCGCCATCAGCGCGCCGTTGGTGGGAGTCAGCAGCTCGCACAGCCCCGCCCCGTACTGGTACGCCAGCACGGTCACCTGGCGTGACATGCCGAGCAGGTCGGAGAGGGGCACCAGCACCGGCATGGTCAGAACCGCCTGTCCGCTCACGCTGGGGACGGGCACGTGGATCGCCGCCTGGGCCGCCACCATCCCGAAGGCGGAGGCCAGCACGGGGAGGCCCTCCAGGGGCGTAAACAGCCCGTGCACGATGGTGTCGACGACGCGGCCGTCCTGCAGCACCACGTAGATCGCGCGCGCGAACCCGATCAGCAGCGCCGCGAAGGTCATCTCGCGGAAGCCGCGCAGGTAGGCCTCGGTCGTGCCGTCCACGCCGAGCCTCGCCAGCAGGCCCACGATCACGCCCATGATGAAGAAGGCCGCCGAGAGCTCGTTGAAGCCCCAGCCCCACAGCAGCATGCCGATGACCGCCAGGAGGAAGGCCGCTCCCACCAACGCGAAGATTCCCCAGTCCGAGACGCGCACGCCTTCGGCTCCATCGCCGCCCTCCGCCGGCTCCTCGATCCCGGCCCCTGCCCGGTTCCCGGTCCGGCCTCGATCACGCGTACGGTGCGCATAGTGCATGGTCATTGCGATCCAGAACGCGAGCGCGATCAACAGAAACACGATCCGGAACAGGGCGCCCGAGGCCAGCGGCAGCTCCGCGAGCTGTTGCGCGATCGCCACCTGGAAGGGGTTGATGGGACTGAAGGCGGAACCCACGAACGCGGCACCGGCGCTCATCGCCACGGCCACCATCGCGTTGAAGCCGAGCCGGCGGGTGAGGAGCAGCAGCACGGGGATCAGCGGGATGATCTCCTCCTGCAGGTTCTGGACGACGCCGCCGATGGCGAAGGGGACGGCCACCACCGGGATGATGAGCAGATCCCGCCCCCGCAGCGCTCTCGTCAGCGACGTCACTCCCCGCCGGAGCGCGCCGGTCGCGTCCACGACCGTGAAGGCGCCCCCGATCAGGAAGACGAGGAAGATGATCTCGGCCGCGTCGATCATTCCGCGCGGAAGCGAGACCATGGCCTCGAAGAGGTTCACCGGATTGGGCTCGACCTCGTGGTATGTGCCCGCGACCACCACGACGCGCCCGGTGGCTTCGTCGTCGCGGCGCTCGTACTCGCCGGCGGGGAGCAGATAGCTGGCGGCGGCGGCGAGAACCACGCCGGCCGTCAGCAGGACCAGGGGATGGGGAACCCGAAGCCTCATGGCGTCCGCCTCCCCTCCATCCACTGCACGAGCGCATCCTGCGCGACGATCAGCACATGGCCCTGCCCCGCGAGGATGTCGAGGGTGACGTCCGCTCCCGCGTCCTGCAGGCGCTCCGCCGTGGTCTCCGACCCTTCGACCCAGCGGGCGTCGCCCTCGCCCACCATCATCCAGACGGGCGTCCCGGCCAGCGATTCCAGCGAGCCCTCGCCCGCGTAGCGCCCCGGCATGGCGATGATGCCTCCGACCCGGTCCGGGACCGCAAGCGCCGCATGGAATACCCCGATCCCGCCCGCGGACGCGCCCGTCATGACGATGTCGGCGGATGCACCCGCAAAGTTCTCGTCGATCCAGCCCATCACGGCGGACATCACGGTCGCCGCGTCCTCATCCAGGTCCGGGCCGTACGTCTCCACGCCCACGACCGCATATCCCGCCGCCGGCGCCGCCTGATCCCAGTACGAGTCGATCAGCCCCAGCAGGAGGCTCGCATCGCCCGCGCCCCATGGGAACGCCACCACGACGCCCATGGGAGTGGTCTCCGGGCGCACGACGGCGATGCTCACGCCGGACCCCGACTCGGTCGGCAACCGGATCCACTCCGGAACCTGCGGCAGGTCGGGTCCGATGCCGTTGTCGGCCCCGCAGGCGAGGGCGAGCGTGACGACGGACGCCACGACAGCGCCGGCCGGGGGAACCGTCCGAGGTTGGGGCGTCCTGGTCATCGGTGTCCGCTTCCGCGTTGTTGTTCCGGGGTGCCGGGATGGCACCTCTGGAGATAGGGCGCGGGCAGCTTGCCGAGCAAGGTCGATCGATGCGCCCGAAGCCTACTCCCGGTCGCGCCGGCGCCGGAGCGATTCCCGCCGCTGGCGATAGCTCGGGTACGCCCGGGGATGGTCCTCGGTGTTGCGCGTGGGCTCGGAGAAGGCGGTCAGGTGCAGGGCCGTCTCCTGGTGGACCAGTGCTCCCGCGATCGCGCCCCTCGCCACCACCCCGACGTCGTGCCCCAGCGCGACGGCCGGGTGGACATCGAATGTCCCCTCCCGCAGACGGTCGACGAAAGCGTACGCGTGCTTCGGCCCGGCCGCCCGGTCGCGGTCGGTCGGTCGCTCCATCGCGTCGATGGCGTAGCTGCGCACCAGCTTCGGAAGGAAGGCCGCGAAGGTCTCGTGCCTGTCGAAGAGATCCATACCAAACTGCCGGGTGCCGGTGACGAAGATGGCGCCGATCTGATCGTCATTCAGGGACAGCCTCTCGACGTAGTCGTCCAGTGTGGCTCCGTGGTGCTCGTAGATCGCGCTCATCGCCTCGGTCGGGGAGTGCACCTCCATGCGGGCCGCCTTCTCGCTCAGGGCATCCCACACCGCGCCCTGGTCGGAGCGGCGGGTTCCGGTGCTGCGCATCGATGCCTGCACGCTGTGGAGTCTCGCCGCACGCCCGCGGCTGTACTGCACCCGCTCGGTCACGTCGAAGTCGGGCCGGCTGTAGCCCCAGCGTCCGGCCTCCACGCACGACACCGGGATGGTGGTGGTGCGCTCGGCCGGAACCAGCAGGGTGAGGTTGGCGATCCGGTTCTGCTTGGCCCCCACCAGCTCCTCGCCGTCGACGATGAGCACGTCGGCGTCCGAGCGGTTCTCGACCGCGAGATTGGGGACGCTGCCCCCCTTGTCCACCTCCCGGACCGAGACCAGCCCTGTGCGCAGGCCTTCCTCGAGGAGCAGATAGCGGACGGAACTCGCCAGATCCGACGTCAGCGGGAAGACGGTCAGGCCGGCGAAGTGCGTGGGCGTTCCGATCGACAGGCTGGAGAGCGCGGTCCTCGCGCTGGCGACGGGGGATTCGGCAGTGCGGGCGGCGGACTCGGCAGGGGGTGGATGGCGCATGATCGTCTCTCCTTTTATGTTGTCAGTAATCACCAGTTGACATCAGTATAAGAGACCAGTTGGCGCATGTCAACAGTATTTATCAGCTAATACCAGTAAACGACACTACCAGACGGGAACCAGGACGGCACCGGCCTGAGAGGCAGAGAATGGGCAGCTACACCACGAGCGAACTGGAGCGCGACACCGGCTTTGGCCGGAGGACGATCGCGTACTACGTGCAGGAGGGCCTGCTGCCGCGGGTGGGGCGGCGAGGGCCGCGCACCCGCTATCCCGAGTTGGTGCGGGATCGACTGCTCTTCATCCGGCGTGTACGCGAGGCGGAGGCCGAGAGCGAGATCCGGCCCGTTTCCCTGGGCAACCTGCGCGAGCTGTTCGAGGCCCTGCCCCCCGGGCTGGTCGCGAGCGTCGCCGCCGGCGACACCCCGATCACCCCTGACATCGTCTCACTCTCATCCGTCGAGCAACGTTCCATGGTCGATCGCGTGGCCGCGCTCAGGGCACGGCTCCTGGACGCGCGGCCCGAGCCGGCTGCCAGGTCTCCAATTACCCGCGTCTACGAGGGCCAGAGCCTGGAACTCCGGGCGCAGGCGCCTCCGGAGCTCGATGAAGACTGGGTGCGCGAGCCGCGGGCGATGGATGAGCTCGGACCCCGGGAGGAGGCACCTCGCCAACCGGACGAGGACGCCGATACGCTCGCGCACCAGCTGTCCTGGGTGCTGAATGAGCTTCGCTCCCACGCCCGTCGCGAGCGCGCCGCGGACGCAGTCGACACCTGGTCGCAGGTCGAGGTGACGTCCGACATCCGGCTCTCGGTCCGGGGCATGGCGGACGAGGACGCCTTCCTTCTGCGCGTCGCCGGCCGCCTGCTGCGGCAGGTGCTGGAGAGCCGCAACCCGCTGGGGGAAGGAAACTCGGACGACCTCGAGGAGTAGGCGCAGCAGCCGGCGGAAAGCGGGACCTGCAGGCGTGGAGCCAGGCCGGGGACAGGCCGCAATCGCGGTGGAGCGCGCCTGTCGCGCGATCGGCCTGGATTCCACCGACGTCCTGAGTGCTCGGCCCGTCGGGGGCGGCTGCATCAACCAGGGCACCGCCCTCCGCACCACCCGGGGCGACTTCTTCCTGAAGTGGAACCGGCGGGCGGACCACCGCTTCTTCGGCGTGGAGGCCGAGGGCCTGGCGGCGCTGGGGGTCTCGCACGCCGTGCGGGTGCCGTCGGTCATCGCCGCGAGCGGGCCCGGGGACGAGGTCGCCTGGCTGCTGCTCGAATGGATCGAGGAGGGCCGGGCCGGCAGAGCGGGCTGGATGCGGCTGGGCCGGGAGCTGGCCTCGCTGCACCGGGATACAGGCCCGGGAGGGCCCGGGGCCCGCTTCGGGTGGCACGACGACAACCTGATCGGATCTCTGCCGCAGCCGAACGGGTGGAGCGGCGACTGGGCCGGCTTCTGGGCGGAGCGGCGCATCCGTCCGCTGGCGAGGGATTTGCGCGCGCGGGGCGCTCTATCGGCGGCCGAGGCGAGCATCGTCGTGGCCGTGGCGGAGCGCGCGGACGAACTCCTCGGTCCGGCGGCGGCGGCCGACGGCCCTTCCCTCCTCCACGGCGACCTCTGGTCGGGCAACGTGCTGTTCGCCCGGAGCGGCGGGCCCGTGCTCATCGATCCGGCGGTGTACGTCGGTCACCGCGAGGTGGACCTGGCCATGGCCGACCTGTTCGGCGGGTTCTCCGGGGCCTTCCGCGAGGCCTACGCCGACGCCTGGCCCCTCCAGTCCGGCTATCTGCGACGGCGGCCCGCGTACCAGCTCTACCCGCTACTGGTGCACGCGCGGCTCTTCGGGGGCGGCTACGCGGCGTCCGCGGTGGCCGCAGCCAGGGCGGCGCTGGGAGGATAGGGGCGCACCGGCGGCCGGAGGTCCCGCCGTTTCGCCGGTCCGTCCCGAGGCCATATGATCCTTGCTGAGGTCCGAGCGGTGAACTCCCCGGGGAGGCAAGATGCGATTGACGCGGATCGGTGTGGTCCTCCTGCCGGGTGTTCTCGCCTCGGCGCCCCTCGCCCTGCAGTGTCAGGATGGCGTGCCGCGGGTCACGCTCGCGGAAGCGCTGGAGGCTTTCGCCGAGAACAGTCCCGCGCTGCGCATCGCCCGGGCCGAGGCGGCGGGAATCGCGGGACGGGCGCGCCAGTCTCGCAGCTACGCCAACCCCGCCTTCTCGTTCCTGCGCGAGGATCTGAGTCGTTCGGGCGAAGACTACTGGGAAACGACCGCGGGACTGATGCAGCGGATCGAGTGGCCCGGTCGCACCACCGCGCGCAGTGTGGCTGCCCGCCATGCCATCACCGGGGCCGGGGCCCGGTTTCGAGCCGACTCGCTGCAGCTGGTCTTTGCCGTCCGCGAGGCCTACGTGCGCGCCTGGCTCGCGGAGGAGGCGGAGCGCACCATCGGACAGGCCGCGGAGATCATCTACGTGGTCACACGCGCGGCGGAGCAGCGTCTCGAGGCGGGCGACATTTCGGGATACGAGACCCGTCGGCTGCGCCTGGGCCGGATTCAGGCCGAGAGGGATGAAGGGGACGCGGAGCTGCGCGCCCGCGCCGCCCGCAGGCTGCTGGCTTCCCTGGTCCTTCCGGAAGTTTCCGTGCACGAGCTGGGACCTGCGGATGCGATTATCGGCGTTCCGCCCGCCACCTCCTCCGGGAGCGCCCTCGATGCCCTCTCCCGACGTCCCGATCTGGAGGCGGCCGCGCGGGAGCTGGACGCGGCCCGAGCCCAACACCGGGTCGCGAACCTGGAGTGGGTGCCCAATCCTGCCTTGAGCCTGGCGTACAAGGAGCACGCCGACGGCTTCAAGGGCGCGACGCTGGGGGTGGACCTGCCCTTGCCCATCTTCAACCGGGCGGGGGGCGCCCGCGAAGAGGCGGCCGCACGCGAATCGGCAGCCACGTCGAGCCTGGATCTTCTCCGCCGCCAGGCCGAGCTCGACCTGGTGGACGCGTCCGACCGATACTCGGTGGCGCGTGAACGTCTGGAGGTCACGGGCGACGGCATCATGACCGAGGCCGAGGTGCTACTCTCGGCAGCCAGGGTGGCGTACGATGAAGGCGAGATGACGCTGGTGGAGTTCCTGGACGCGACGGGGGCCTTCAGGGATGCCCGGCTCAGCGCGCTCACCCTCCGGGCGGAAGCCTGGATCGCCTGGTACAACCTGCTGCGCGCCATGGGTGGCGCCCCCGGGGAGGAGTGATGATGAGGGGAGTCGGGATTGCGATGGGGTGCCAGGCCAGGATCACGCTGGTGTCCGGAACCGCGGCCGCGCTTTGCTGCATCGCCTGCAGTCCGGGCGCGGACGACCCTGCGCCGGAAGCCGATCCGGTTTTTGCCGGGGGCGCGGTGGTGACCCACTGGACCGACGCGCTCGAACTCTTCGTCGAGTATCCGCCGCACGTTCGCGGGCTGGAGGGCGAGGTGTGGGCGATCCACCTCACCTGGCTCGCGGACTGGTCGCCTGTCGAGGAAGGCAGCCTGACGCTGGCGCTGGAAGGGCCGGGTGGGGCGCGCGAGGAGATCGTGATGCCCGCGCCCGTCCGGTCGGGCGTCTTCACGACGGCGCCGGTGCTGCCGGTGGCGGGAATCTGGCGCGCCGATTTCACGCTCTCCGTCGGTGGCCGGGAGTACCCGGTCCCGGTGGGCGAGCTCGAGGTCTTCGAAAGCGTCGACGCCCTGGTGCCGGAAGAGGATGTCGCGTCCCCTGGCCTGATCACGCTGCTCAAGGAGCAGCAGTGGGTGATGCCCTTCGGGGTGGCGGCCGCAGAGGAGCGCAGCATCCCCCGTTCGATTCCGGCGGCCGGCGAGATCGTCGCGCCCGCCGACGGCCTCGCCCACGTCTCCGTGCCGGTCACCGGGCTGGTGGTGGTGCAGGGTCCCACGCCCGCGCCGGGGGATGCGGTCGCCGCCGGGCAGACGCTCGCCCTTATCGCGCCCACCAGCCTGGACGATTCGTTCGCGCGCATGCAGGTGCGGGTGGCGCATGCCGAGCGGGAGGCGGCGCGCGCGGAGCGGCTGTTCGCCGCCGAAGCGATCCCGGAACGCCGCCTGCTGGAGGCGCGGCACGAACTGGAGGTGGCGCGCGCGGCGTTCGCGGCCGTGGGCGGCATCCAGGCGCCGGGGGGCGATGAGGCCGCACACCTCTATGCGCTGCGGAGCCCCATCGGCGGGGTCCTTTCGGAGCGCCATGTCGCCCCCGGGGAACAGGTGGAAGCGGGCACGCATGCCTTCACGGTGGTCGATCCGGCGACCCTCTGGTTCATCGCCCGGCTGCCGGCCCGGGAGGCCGCGGCGGCGGGAGGAGTGCGGGAGGCCTGGTTCACGGTCGAGGGGGCGGACGCGACCTACACCACCGACCGGGTGGTCTCCACCGGCACCGTCATCGACCCCGAAACCCGCACCTTGCCGCTGCGCTTCGCCATCGCCAACCAGGACGGCCGGCTCAAGGTGGGCATGCTGGCCGAGGGGCGGCTGCTCACGGGAGAGCCGGTCACCGGCGTCGCCGTCCCGTCCGAGGCGATTCAGGACGAGGACGGGCTCGGGGTCGTCTACGTCGAGGTCGGCGGGGAGAGCTTCCAGCGCCGGGTGGTGGAGTCAGGGCCGTCCGACGGAACCTGGACCCTCGTCACCGGCGTGGCGAGCGGCGAAAAGGTGGTCACTGCCGGCGCCTATCAGGTGTTCCTCGCGTCGCTGGGCGCAGCGGACCTCGCCGACCACGGGCACACGCACTGACGGATACCGGCTGATGGCCTCGACGCCCACCGAGCGGGAGCGGACCGGCATGCTCGATGCGGTGGTCGGCGCTTCGCTCCGGCACCGCCTGCTCACCGTCGGCGCCGCGGCGATTGCGCTTGCCGGTGGGGGATGGGTTGCGGCAACCCTCCCCGTCGATGTTTTTCCGGACCTCACCGCCCCCACCGTCACCGTGCTCACGGACGCCCACGGCCTGGCGCCCGAAGAGGTCGAGAGCCTGGTGACCTTCCCGGTCGAGACCGCCGTCAACGGAGCCCCGGGAGTACGCCGGGTGCGGTCCAGCTCGGCGCAGGGCATCAGCATCGTCTGGGTGGATTTCGACTGGGGCACGGACCTTTTCCGCGCGCGCCAGATCGTGAACGAGCGGCTCCAGCTCGCGGTCGCGCAACTCCCCGACGACGTGGCGGCACCCGTCCTCGCCCCGGTCAGCTCGATCATGGGCGAGATCCTGCTGGTCGGCATGACCGCGCCGGAAGCGCAGCTCATGGAGGCCCGCACCGCCGCGGACTGGACGGTGCGGCGCCGGCTGCTGGCTGTGCCCGGCGTGTCGCAGGTGATTCCGATCGGCGGCGAAGTACGCCAGTACCAGATTCTGGTCGATCCCGGCCGGATGCGGGCGTACGGGATCGCGCTGGACGAGGTGCTCGCCGCCGCCGCCGCATCGAATCGCAACGTTTCCGGCGGAGTGTACCGCTCCGGGGGCCGGGAAGTCCTCATCCGGGGCCTCGGACGCGCGCGCGGTCTGGAGGAGATCGGCCTCACGGTCGTCGCGGTGCGCGACGGCGTGCCCGTGCTGATCGAGCACGTCGCCGACGTGCGCATCGGCCCGAAGATCCGATTCGGGACGGCCGCGGTAAACGCCGAGCCGGCCGTCATCCTCTCGATTCAGAAACAGCCGGGCGCCAACACGCTGGAGCTCACGGAGCGCGTGGACGCCGAGCTGGACGCCATCGAGGCCGAACTCCCCGCGGGCGTCTCGTTCGCGCGGGCCATCTTCCGCCAGGCCGATTTCATCTCGCTCGCCGTCGAGAACGTGGTCGAGGCGCTCCGCGACGGGGCGGTGCTCGTCGTCGTCATCCTGTTCCTCTTCCTCTGGAACCTGCGCACGACAGTGATCTCCGTACTGGCGATTCCCCTGTCGCTCGCGCTGGCCGTCATCGCCCTGCTCCTGCTCGGGGGCACGATCAACACGATGACCCTGGGGGGGATGGCCATCGCCATCGGCGCCCTCGTCGACGACGCCATCATCTTCGTGGAGAACGCCTACCGGAGGCTGCGCGGCAACCGGCAGCAGCCGGAGGACATGCGGCAAGCGACGCTTCCGCTGATCCGGGACGCGGCGCGCGAGATGCGTAATCCCATCGTCAACGCGACCATCATCATTACGGTCGTGTTCGTGCCGCTCTTCTTCCTGTCCGGGGTGGAGGGCCGCATGCTGCGCCCGCTCGGCCAGGCCTACATCGTGGCCATTCTGGCCTCCCTGCTGGTGGCGGTCACCGTGACCCCGGTGCTCTGTTCCCTGCTCCTGTCGGAGGATCGCTCGCTGGCGAAAAAGCAGGAACCCTGGCTGCTGCGCGGCGTGCAGCGCCTATACGGAAACCTCCTGGAATGGACCCTGCGCCGCTCGGGTGTCGTGGTGGCGGGCGCGGGTGTGCTGCTGCTGGGCACCCTGGCCCTGATTCCCTCGCTGGGCGGCGAGTTCCTGCCGCCGTTCCGGGAAGGTTCGCTGACCATCTCGGTGGTCAGCCTTCCGGGAACCTCGCTTGCCGAGTCGGACGGGATTGGAGCACGAGTGGAACGGCGCCTGCTGGACCATCCCGCGGTGGTTTCCACCTCGCGGCGGACCGGGCGGGCGGATCTGGACGAGCACGCGCAGGGCCCCAACGCCTCCGAGATCGACGCGCGCCTCGACCTGGCCGATAACGACCTGGACGACGTCCTGGCGGAGCTGCGCGCCGACCTTACCGGGTTTCCGGGCACCAGCATCACGGTGGGTCAGCCCATCGGCCACCGCATCGACCACATGCTCTCCGGGACACGCGCGGCCATCGCGGTGAACCTGTTCGGGCCGGATCTCCAGTCGCTGCGCGACATCGCGGCACAGATCGAGACAGCAGCCGGCCAGGTCCCCGGCCTGGTGGACATCGCCGTCGAACGGCAGGCGGACGTGCCGCAGCTCCAGGTCCGGGCGGATCGCCGCGCCATGGCCCGCTACGGCGTCACCCCGGGCTCGCTGACGGCTGCGGTGGACGTGGCGTTCCAGGGAGAGGAGGTCTCGCTGATCCGGGAGGGCCAGCGCGCCTTCGATCTGGTCGTGCGCTACGCCGACGAGCACCGCGCGGACGCGGATGCCATCGGCAGCACCCTCGTGTCGACGCCGGCGGGCGCCGCCGTTCCGCTCTCGCAGCTCGCATCCGTCGTGCCGGCGCGCGGTCCCAACACCATCAGCCGCGAAAACGTCCAGAGAAAGATCGCGATCAGCGCGAACGTGGCCGGCCGCGACGTGGTCGGCGCGGTGACGGAGCTGCAGGAGAGGGTCGCGGCGGACGTGGCGCTGCCGCAGGGATACTCACTTCAGTACGGCGGACAGTTCGAGAGCGGACAGGCGGCCACCCGGCGCATCACCGTTCTCTCGTTCTTCTCCATCGCCGCGATCTTCCTGGTGCTGCTGCGGGCCTTCGGCAACGCTCGAACGGCGGTGCTGCTCATGGCCAACCTGCCGCTGGCGCTCGCGGGCGGTGTCGCCACGGTGATGCTCATCGGCGGCACCATCAACGTCGCCACCCTGGTCGGCTTCATCACCCTGTTCGGCATCGCCGTGCGCAACGGCATCCTGCTGGTCAGTCGGTACCAGCACCTGTGCGGGCACGGCCTTCCCCTCCCGAACGCCATCCGGCGAGGGTCGACGGAGCGCCTGAGTCCGATCGTGATGACCGCGCTCACCACGGGCCTGGCGCTGATTCCGCTGGCGCTCGGCATCGGCGAGCCCGGGCGGGAGATTCAGGCTCCTCTCGCGGTGGTGGTGCTCGGCGGCCTGATCACATCGACCTTCCTCAACATGTTCGTCATTCCCGCCCTCTTCCTGCGGTATGGGCGGTTCGGGAACGAGGCGCGCTGAACAACAGCCGGACGGCCGCCCGACTCGCCGGGGCTGGCACGCGCTTGTTCGCGGGCCGCGAGCGCCTCGCGGGCGCCAACACTCCCGATCTCGGGATGCGGGGACCGAACAAATACCGAATAGCGGTGTATAAGGAGGTGAGTCAGCAACCGATCATCCCAGAGCCCCCGGAATCAGACGACCATGTCCGCTGCCGCCGCTCCAGTTGCACCTGCCCCGGTTCCTGCTTCGCCCACTCCTCCCACCCCAGGCCAGCCCGCCACGAGCGCACTCGTCCCAACCGCGCCTGTTTCGATCACGCCCATCTCCACAGGGCTCAACCCCGACATCGATCCCCTCGGCGACGAGATCGCCCTTCTCTGCGCCCACATCACCGCCGCCACCTGCCGGCTCCTCTGCCTGCTGAAGGTCTACGACGAAGAGGAACGCTGGCAGGGGTTCCGCTCCTGCGCTCACTGGCTCTCCTGGCGCACGGGCATCTCCCTCGGTCCCGCCCGCGAGAAAGTGCGCGTGGCCCGGGCTCTGCCCTCCCTGTCCCTGATCCCCGAAGCCTTCGCCAGGGGAGAGATCTCGTACTCGAAGGTGCGGGCCCTGACCCGCATCGCCAACCCGGAAAACGAGGCCGAGCTTCTCGACTTCGCGCGCCACGGCACCACCGCGCACGTGGAACGCATGGTCCGGCATTGGCGCCGCCTGGACCGGGGCGACGCCTCCGAGGCAGCTCGGGCGGAGCGCCGCGGCCTCTCGGTGTGGCTCACCGACGACGGCAGCTACGAAGTGCGGGGCCGGCTCAGCCCAGAGGTGGGCGCCCTGCTCCTCAAGGCGCTCGAGGTGGCGGAAGCCCGGCTCTACCGCGCCGAGCGCAGCGCCGGGACCGAGCACCAGACGACGGCGGTACAGCGCCGGGCCGACGCGCTGGGGTTGTGGCTGGAAGAGCGCGTGCAGCCTCAGGTGCAACTCGTGATTCACTCGTTCAAAGGAGAGGAGCATCGGAAGCCGGCCGAGCACGAGCAGGAAGTGCCAGCCCCTCTGGTCACCGAGGAGGGCTCGAGCGTTTCAGCTGAAACGTCTGCCCGGCTCGCATGCGATGCCGAGGTCGTGCCCATCGCGCGGGCAGCCGACGGCTCCGTGCTCGATGTCGGGCGCCGCAGGAGGACGGTGGGCTGGAGGCTGCGCAAGGCGCTCGAGGCCCGCGACGGCGGGTGCCGCTTCCCGGGATGCGAGTCGCGCGCGCGCACCCACGCCCATCACATCACGCCATGGGCCGAGGGTGGAGAGACCGCGATGAACAACCTCGTGCTCCTGTGTCCCTTCCACCACCGCGCGGTCCACGAAGGGGGCTGGCGGGTGGAGATGGACGAGTCGGGAGCCCTGCGGTTCCTCAACCCCCTGGGCGTTCGGCGGCCCGTGGTGCCCGCCTCCCCGGACATCGGCGGCCTGGTGCCCGGCGACCCCTCGGCGCCCGCCGTGCAGGACTTCGGTCTGGGCCGCTGGCACGGCCAGGACGGCATCGACGCCTGGACCGGCGACTCGCTGTGGACGGGCGAACGCATCGACTGGGGCTATGCGATGTTGTGCCTCTGGAGGGGAAAAGATGAGGGCTGGAGGGGAGGAGGACAGCCCTGCCATCCTGACCCCGCGTCCGCGCCCGCGCGATGTTGACCCATGCCAGGACACGCCGCAGCTCAACGGAAGGCATGCGGGCCGCCGGGAGAACTTGGATTCGTCCGGCCCTGAGCACAGGTGCCATATCCAGGATGTCCCATCAGTGCAGGATATTGCGTGACCTGAGATGGGCGGCTACGGCGCCGATCATGAGCGGGCGGATGCGATAACGGGACCGGGCTGCGTTGTCTCCCGTCGCCTTCTCCGCGGAGGGCTTCTCCCGGGCCGCGGCCTGGACCTTCTCGATTACCCGGCACTCTTCCAGTGACCGGAGGATGTGCAGGCTCCCGGCACTCGAGTTCCGTGCAACGTCACAGTACTCGTGCGAGGTCAGGGTCCCGTGGTCGAGGATGGCCTTGAGGGCGAAGCTCTGCGCCCGATCCAGGCTCTCGATGCCCGACTCCAGCGTGCTCAGCGGCTGCACGAGGAGACTTCCCGCGGTCGAAGCGAAGTCCGCCGAGCGCAACCAGTAGAACAGCGCCAGACGGGGGGATCCCCGGGAAACGCGGTGCAGCCGCTGAAAATAGTCGGACTCGATCAGGCCCTCCTGCTTGCCGGAACCCCGCAGCCGTCGCGCCCGGCGCCGCAGCAGCGCCCTCCCGTCGTGTGGTTCCGCGAAGCGCAGAGGGAGCCCGCTCAGCCGGTGCCGGGCCAGAACCGCCTGACGCAACGCTTCGGGCGACAGTTCCCCCAGAGTGACCCGCTCGATGTCGTGCACGAAGGCGGGGGCGCGCTTCTCGACCAGTTGCCAGGCCGTCGAGGTCATGGCCGCGATCCAGAACACCCTCGATTCGGTGCGCGACATGAAGGTCAGGAGCCGCTCGAACAGCCTGCCTCCTCCGGGCGCGCGCATGTGCAGATGTTCCGTCGCCTCCAGGATGGCGAAGTCCGGAACCGACGCCGGCGGTGCCTCCAGCACCCGGTCCGCGAGCGAGCCGAGGTCACCCGCATCCCCGAGCTCCAGCCATCTCGCCAGGCACGCCGTGAGGCTTGCTTCCGTGTGCACACGGGTGGTGAACCTCTGCCGCACCCCGCCCGGCGCTTCTTCGGACAGGCGGCTTGTGACGACATTCAGGAAACTGGTCACGCCGACGCCGGGCGGTGCGATGACGACGAGGGACCTGGCCTCGCCGGTCGCTCGCCGGGCCCAGGCCGCGTCCACCGCGGCCAGCGTGTCTTCGCGCCCCGCGAGCAACCGCGCGTCGACCAGCGGTTCCCGCGAGAAGAGGCGCCTGTACACGACCGGGAGCGCGGGCGGGTACTCGTCTGCGTACGCGAGGGAGTGCTCGCGGCGATCGACGACGGTACGGGCAGATGGACCGAGGCCCATCCTTGCACTGAGCGGCCGCAGAAACTCCAGAGCCCACGACACGGCCGCCGCGGTGGCCGCAGCGGCCTGGGCCGACAACCGCCGCGTCCGCTTCCATGCACGCTCGAGCCCGGCCGCCAGAACCGTGCGCGCCTCGAGATAGCCCGCCGTCATCCGGTCCGCAGTCACCTGTTCGATCAACTGGCGCGAACCGCCGGCGATCTCGGCAGCGACCCTGCGCTCCGCCGCCGACTGGGCCTCGCGCACCAGCTCACGCGCATTCGCGGCCTTGTTGCCGGCGCGGGTAAGACCGTTGACGACCAGCAGGGTGGGATGTGGCGCGTCGGTATCGCGCCGGTCCTTCGCTTCCGCGATCGCGGCCTCGTAGCCGTACCCCGACACCTCCCGGAGCTCGGCGACTTCCGAGCGAATCCGGTGCATGGCTTTACGGATTACCGAAGGCGCGGCCCGCATGCGTTCACGGCGCAGGAGGTCGAACGCGTGGAGGAAGGTCTCGCGCGGACGCACGGTGCGGGGGTCCGCTGTCGGCTTTCTCGGGGTATCTCCGGGCGCCGGAATGTCGTGAAGCGCCAGGGCCCCGGGCATCCGCTCCCGAACCTCGTCCAGACCGTGGATCGCCTCTTCTACCGTGGCAGTCAGCCTCTCGAACATTGCGTCGGGCTCCGGCAGCTCGCCCCGGAGCCGCTCGAGCGCCCCATCGGTGCGTTGCCGCTCCGTCTCCAGAATCGATGCCAGGTCCTCATCGCCGGTTGACAGACCCGCGACCCGCTCCCTGCTTCGGCCCAGTTCGGCCGCGACTTCGGCCAGCGCCGCATCCGCGTTGCGGACGGCACGCGACCAGTCTCCACGCAGCTCGGCGAGAATCCCTTCGATGTCGCGGCGCATCGAGACCAGACCCCGGTACAGCTCCAGCCGGGCCGCCGCTCCCTCCACCCAGGCATCCCATTGCACGGCCAGCTCCCGCTGGCGTCCGGGACCCGGCCGACTGGATGGCGGATCGGCCGCGAAGGTACCGGCTACCGCCACCGAGGCGGCCAGGGCCTCCTCCAGCTGCCCGAAGTCGACGCTCCAGGCGCTCCCGGCAGCCTGTTCGACCTCCTCGATGAGCGCCTGCAGTTCAGCCTGCAGGGCCGCTCCGGCTGCGCGGTGGGTCTCGGTGTCATGCGGCCGTTCCTCCTCCGAGGCAGGGTCGGAGGGCGGCGGGGACCCGTCGGTCGGGACGGCCGGCTGCAACACGGCGACCGCCCAGTCGGCCCAGGCGCGCTCGAGGCGCCCGAGCCATTCGCCCCGGTCGTGCTGGCTCCGGCGGAAGGCGGTCGCCTGAGCACGAAGGACCATCTGGTCGAGGTGCTGGCGGGCCAGCCGGGCCACCGCGACACGGCGCGCCTGGCCACGCGAAACCACCGGGCCGAGCACGCGCGCGGCGGCTCGCTTGATGGCGCGGATGGTACCGACACCGGAGACGCGCGCGGCGGGCGACCGGGAAGCTGGCGCCCGCAGGACGGCTGGCAGTTCCACCAGCGACGCCCGGGTGCGATCCGCGGTCGAAGCGAGAGATTCTTCCAGTGCGGTGGCCGAGGCGCGCCCGGCCAGGGCGACCCGCAGGGGCTCGATTACCTCATCCGAGACCAGCTCGCGATACCGCGCGAGGGCTTCGCATGCATCCTCCCGTCCCTGATCGGCCATTGCGGCGAGTGCTCGCCCGTGCGCGGCTCCAGCTTCCTCCAGCGCACGGCGCATGGGCAGCCACACGTCCGCCTCGTAGCGCCGCCAGACCTCCGCCAAGGGCTCGTGGACCGCGGCGGAGATACGGGCGACGATGTCTGAGTCGCCGGGCACGTCCGGCGCGGCGCCGGCCATGCGGGCTGGGGCGTCACTCATCGCGCGCTCCGCTCACCCGGGACGGTCGCCTCCGGCGCCTCGACCATCGGATACCAGTCGCCTTTCGGCATGAGCCCCGCGGCGCGGAAACCATCGCGGGCGCGCTCGGTGATGTCGCTCTGCATCAGGAACTCGAAGCGGGGATCCAGCACGTAGGCCTTCACCCTCACGCGCGTGACGAAGGTGGTGCGGAACTCGTCTCTCACCAGCACCACGATGGGCTTGTTCAAGAAGACGTACTGGGAGATGACCGCGGCCTCGAAGGCGATCTCCCTGGCCCTGCGTTCGTCCACGCGGCCGGGCAGGTAGAGATCGGTCACGACCTGGCAGTTCAGTTGCCCGGCGTTGGCGTTGGCGACCTGCTCCTCCACGACCTGGGAGTTGGGCACAGTCACCAGGTTGTCGTCGGCGGTCACGATGCGCGTCGACCGCAGCCCGATCGACACGACCTCCCCGTAGGTCCCCCCGACCGAGATCTTGTCGCCCACCTGGAAGGGCTGGTCGAAGACCACGATCAGGCCCCCGAACACGTTCTTGAGCAGATCCTGAGCGGCGATGCCGAGCGCCAGGCCCAGCGCGGCGCTCGCGGCGAGAAGGCCCTGGGCATCGACGCGGAAGACGGTGCGCAGGATCAGATAGGCCGCGATCGCCCAGAGCGCCATGCGCGTGATGGGGATGAGCCACTTGAATGTGAGGCGGCGCCTGACGCTCCGTTCGGCCAGCGTCTCGAGGATCCATGCCAGCGCCCGGATCAGGAAATGAAAGATGACGATGATGACCAGCGACCAGAAGATGCCCACGCCGAGACTTCGGACCTCCTCCGTCGCGTCCTCCAGATCCAGGGCGACGCCGGCGGTGTCGGCGGGGGCCGCAACCGCGGCGCCTTCCTGCTCCATCGCGTCGAGGCGCGATAGTATCAACTGCTGCGCGGCAGTGATATCACTCAGCTGGGCGGCGAGAGAGTCCAGTGTCGCCTGGGTTTGGGGTGCCTCCTGCTCGGCACCCGCCTGCGGCTGAACGCCAGCCGCCGCATCTGCTTCTGCTCCGGGGTCTGCAGCGGGTTGTGTGCCCGCTTCCGCCGGTTGCTCCGGTGCCGCGCCTTCTTCGGCGCCGGGAACGCCGGCCTGCTCGATCCCCGTGATCACCACCGTGCCGGAGTCCGAGTCTGCCGGCGCATCCGCGCACGCCGCAACCGCCATCAGGACCAGGATCCGGCTCGTAATACGCGAGGCCAGCCTGGCGGCGTCACTGTTCGTGTG
The DNA here is from genome assembly GCA_965221785.1 of Longimicrobiales bacterium. GTDB lineage: Bacteria > Gemmatimonadota > Gemmatimonadetes > Longimicrobiales > Gaopeijiaceae > BD2-11. Next base: position 877,651 of record CBDCSR010000003.1, on the reverse strand, counting down.
TTGTACGGCCATTCGTCGGCGGGTTCTCCGCTGGGTTTGCGGAAACACTACATTATCGGCGTACCCGTCAGACCGCGACAGCGCTCTCTCCCGGGCCCTCCGGCAGCCCGCGCGCCTTCCACAGGTAGTAGACCACCGGGAAGAGCAGAAGCACCACGGCGCCCGACGTCACGACCCCTCCGACCAGGGGCGCCGCGATCCGCTTCATCACGTCGGCTCCCGCGCCCGCGCTCCACATGATCGGCATCAGCCCCAGCACATCGGTTGCGATGGTCATCATGATCGGGCGGACCCGCTTGATGGATCCCGCCCGAATCGCCTGCGCGAGCGCCGCGCGATCGGTCAGCAGCCCGCGGTCGCGGTAGTCGTTGAACGAGAGGTTCAGATAGAGCAGAAACACGATCGCGGTTTCGGCATAGAGACCCGCCAGCGCGATGATCCCGATCCAGACGGCGATGGAGAGGTCGTAGTTCAGCACCTGCAGCAGCCAGAACGAGCCGGCGACGGCAAACGGAACGCCCAGCAGCACGAGGCAGGTCTCCGTCACGGATCTGTTGGTCAGGTAGATCAGCACAAAGATCAGGAGGAGGGTCATCGGAACTACGTACATGAGGCGCCGCTGGGCGCGCTCGAGGTACTCGTACTGCCCGCTCCACGCGATCGTGTACCCCGGCGGAAGCGCGACCCCGGCCGCGACCGCCTCACGGGCGGACTCCACGTATCCGCCCATGTCGACGTCGCGCAGGTCGACGTACACCCAGGCGTTGGGCTTCGCCCCCTCGCTCTTGATGCTCGGGGGACCGACCACGTACTCCATGCCCGCCAGCTGTCCCAGCGGCACCTGGTGCCCCTGCGGGGTCGTCACCAGGACGGCGCGCAGCGCCGGCAGATCGTCTCGCAGTTCGCGGCTGTAGCGCAGGTTGACCGGATGACGCGTGAGACCTTCCACCGTCGTCGTGACGTTCATCCCGCCGATCGCCGTCCGGACCACCTCCTGCACGTCCCTCACCGTGAGTCCGTGCCGGGCAATCGCCTCGCGGTCGATGGCGAAATCGAGGTAGTTGCCGCCCATTACGCGGTCCGCGTAAACGCTGGCGGTCCCGGGAACGTCCCGCAGCACTGCCTCGATCTCGCGCCCCAGCCTCTCCAGCTCGGCCAGATCGGGACCGGCGATCTTGACGCCGACGGGTGTGCGGATTCCGGTTGACAGCATGTCGATCCGGCTCCGGATGGGCATGGTCCAGGCGTTGGTCAGCCCCGGAATCTGCAGGGCGGCGTCGAGTTCCTCGATTAGGCGCTCGGGCGTCATCCCGGACCGCCACTGGTCGCGGGGCTTCAGGGCGATGGTGGTCTCGATCATGGACAGGGGCGCGGGATCGGTCGCCGTTTCCGCCCGCCCCACCTTGCCGAAGACATGCTGGACTTCGGGGAAGGTGTAGATGATCCGGTCGGTCTGCTGCAGGATCTCGCGCGCTTCGGTGATCGAGACCCCGGGGAGCGTCGTGGGCATGTAAAGCAGGTCGCCCTCCCAGAGCGGAGGCATGAACTCCGACCCCAGCCGCGACAGCGGCACGGCGGTCGCCGCCAGCCCCAGCACGGCAGCGGCCAGTACCCACGTCCGAAACCGCAGAGCCAGCGACAGAACCGGCCAATACGTCCGGGCCAGTAGCCGGCCCAACGGGGTGCGCGTCGGCGGGCGGATCCTGCCTCGCACCCAGTAGCCCACCAGGACGGGAATCAGGGTCACCGACAGGAGCGCGGCTGCCGCCATCGCGTAGGTCTTGGTGAACGCAAGGGGCTTGAACAGCCGCCCCTCCTGCGCTTCGAGGGTGAAGACGGGCATGAACGAAACGGTGATCACCAGCAGCGCCAGGAACAGCGACGGACCCACTTCCCGCGCAGCGGAGCCGACAATCTCCCAGTGCGGCCTGCGGCCACCGTCCTGGGCGAGGCGCCGGTGGGCGTTCTCGACCATCACGATCCCCGCGTCGACCATCGTCCCGATCGCGACCGCGATCCCGCCCAGGGACATGATGTTGAGCGTGAGGCCCTGCAGCCGCACCACGATCAGGGCCATCAGGATTCCCACCGGCAGCGCGATCACGGCCACCAGTCCGCTGCGCAGGTGAAAGAGGAAGACGAGGCACACCAGGCCCACGATCACGAGCTGCTGCGCCAGGCTCATGCGGATGCTTCCCACCGCCCGGTCGATCAGGCCGGTGCGGTCGTACGCCACCTCGATCTCCACGCCCTCCGGCAGACCCGGCGTGATTTCCGCCAGCCTGTCCTTCACGTCCCGGATCACCTGCCGCGTGTCCGCGCCGGACCGTACCACGACGATGCCGCCGACGGTCTCCCCTTCTCCGTTCCACTCGGCGAGTCCGCGGCGGCCCTCCGGCCCCAGGCTGACGCGCGCGACATCCTCCAGCAGGATCGGCGTCCCGTCCGCGCTCACGCCGAGACCGATTCGGCGAATGTCGTCGACCGACTGGATGTAGCCGAGGCCCCGGATCATGAACTCCCGCTCGGCGACCTCGATGAGCCCGCCCCCGACATCGCTGTTGCTCTCCTGGATGGCGGTGCGGATGGCGGAGATGGACAGATCGTACGCGCGCAGGCGATTCGGGTCGACCGTGATCTGGTACTGGCGCACGAAGCCGCCCACGCTGGCCACCTCCGAGACCCCGCGCACCGCGGTCAGCTCGTACCTGAGGAACCAGTCCTGGATCGCGCGCAGTTCCCCGAGGTCGTGGCGGTCGGAGCGGAGCGCGTAGACGAAGGCCCAGCCGACGCCGGTGGCATCGGGCCCGAGGCGGGGCGTGACGCCCGGCGGCAGTTGCTCGGAAAGGGCGTTCAGGTACTCGAGGACCCGGCTTCTGGCCCAGTAGAGGTCGGTTCCGTCCTCGAAGATGACGTACACGAACGACACTCCGAAGAACGAGTACGCGCGCACCACCTGCGCGAACGGCGCCGCCAGCATCTGCGTGGCGACGGGGTAGGTGACCTGGTCTTCCACGATGCGCGGCGCCTGGCCCGGATACTCCGTCTGGATGATGACCTGCACGTCCGAGAGATCCGGAATGGCGTCGATGGGCGTGCGGGACAGCGAGAAAATGCCAGCCACCGCGACGGCCAGGGCGCCGACGAGGATAAGGGGCCGGTTCCTGATGGAGCCGTCGATGATGCGCGCGAACATGAGCGGGCCTCCCTCAGTGCGAGCGACGGGGACCGGGGACCGCCCCGGGCATCGCTCCAGCTTCGCCCGGCGGCTGCCCGTGCGAGCCCGGCATCTCGCCACTCGAATCCGGCATCTCTCGATGCGAGGCAGGCATCCCGGCGCCTGGCATCATCCCGTCCATACCGGGCTCCTCCCCTGACTCCGCGCCGCTCAACAGCTGCGAGATCGCGGCCTTGAGATTGGCGTCGGCGTCGATGAGGAACTGGGACGAGACGAGAACCTGCTCTCCGGGGACCAGCCCGGACGTCACCTCCTGCATCCCTTCGCTCTCGGTTCCGAGCAGGACCTCGCGCGGCTCGAACACGCCGCTGCCCCTGGCCACGATCGCGACCGCGCGCGTTCCACTGTGCAGCACCGCCTCGGCGGCCACCATCACGGCGTCGGACGCGCCCCCGCCCCGCGCCGTCACATCGACGTACATCCCGGGCCGGAGCCGGAGGTCGGCGTTGGCCACCTCCACGAACGCCGTGAGCGTCCGCGTCTGCGTATTCAAGGCGGGACGAAAGAAGAGGATGCGCCCTTCCCATTGCCGGCCCGGGAACGCGTCCGCCTCGATTCCCACGGCCTCGCCCTCGCCCACATGCCTGAGATCGTCCTCGTAGAACTCGGTCTCGGCCCAGAGCGTGGAGTGATCGGCGATCTTCAGGACCGTCATCCCGGGTTCGATCCGCAACCCCTCCATCGAGTCGCCCATCTTCTCGACGATGAAGCCGGTGGCGGGCGAGAATACCCGGACCGTGCGCGCGACCGTCCCCGATTCGGCGAGCGCGTCGATCTGCGCCTCGGTCATGTCCCAGTAGAGCAGGCGCTCCCGGGTGGCCTCCAGGAGGGACTGCGCGCGCTCGATCGCCTCCGGGTAGGCCCCGCCGTCCCGCAGGCGCCGGAGGTAGTCCATCGCCCCCGTAAACTCGCGTTGGGTCGTGACCAGCTCCGGGCTGTAGATCTCGAAGAGCACATCGCCCCTTTCGACCGTCTCGCCCACGTTGTTGACGCTGGCCTCCTCGATCCAGCCCGCGTACTTGGTCTGGACCGAGACCACCCGCTCCTCGTTGTGCGCCAGGATGCCGACGGTACGGATGAAGACCGGGAGCGAGCCGCGCTGCACGTCAGCCGTGCGCACGGCGAAGTTCTGCAGGAAGCTCGGGCTCACCCGGACCTGGCCGTCCGCGAGGCCTTCGTCCTCGTAGACCGGAACCAGATCCATCCCCATCGGCGACTTGCCGGGGCGGTCCGACGTGTAGTTCGGATCCATCGGCGCTCGCCAGTAGAGGATCCTGCGTTCACCCGTGCCTCCGGCGGTCGCCGCATCGGCGCCACCCGCCCCGGCTTCTCCATGGGATGCGTGGTCGCCGCTCATGCCGGCTCCGGGCGGTGCCCCGGCCATGGGCTCGCCCGGCACGATGCGCATCAGGAGCAGCGTCCCGCCCGCGCCGACGACCGCGCCCAGCGCCACGATTGCGGCGAACTGAAATCTCCTTGTGTTCCTCATGATCCCTCCTCGTCCGGAGACGATGCTCCGTCCTCGGGAAAGGGCGAGCCGATGGCCCGCTCCATGTCGGCCAGCGTCTTCATGTAGTCGGCCCGCATGCGTGCGAGGCCGAGGCGGACGTCCAGCAGGACGGACTCGCTGTCCAGCAACTCCAGCACGCCCGTGACGCCGGCCGAATACGCCTCCTCGGTCGCACGCAGGGCCTGCTCCGCCTGGGGGAGCAGCGCGCGTTCGAAAAGGGCTAGTTGCCCCTCGATGGTGGTCAGGCGGAACGCAGTCGAACGGACGGCGAGCGCCACCTCGTTTACCGCATCGCGATACCCTTCCTCGGCCGCGGTGAGACTCGCGGCGGCTTCGCGCATGCCCGCGTCGTAGCTCGACCTGAAGACGGGTATGCTCGCGCCCAGGGTGAGGCTGTAGGTATCGCGCCCGTTGTCCGGAGGCGGATCGATGAGGCCCGGGTCGTCGCGCCGGTCGAGCACGCTCCCCCAGGCCAAGCCGATGGAGAGGTCGGGCCGGTACCGGCGACGCGCCAGGCGCACCGCCCGCTGGCTGTTCTCGATGCGCAGCCGCGCCGATCTCACCTCCGGCCTGGCGCCGATCCCGGCTGCCCGCAACCGCTCATCGTCAACGCTCGCCAGCAGCGGCTCCCCGATCTCGATCGTCGGGATGGCGGCGTCCACCGGTCGATTCGCGAGGATGTTGAGCGCCGCTTCGAAGTCGGTCCGCTGCTGAAGCAGCGTTTGCCGTCTGCTCAGGACGCGTGTCACCTCCGCCTGAAGCTTGAGCACTGCCTGCTGCTGCCCGAAGCCCTGCGAGTAGCGGGCCTGGGCCAGGGTCTCGTAGTGGAGGAGGAGCTGTTCCTCCTCACCGGTGATGCGGAGGGCTTCATCGAGGTACGCGAGGTCGTAGTAGGCCAGCTTGACCTGCCGCACGACCTCGGCCCTCTGTTCCCGATATGCCTCGCCGCGACTCTCGGCCTCGGCCTCGGCGATGTCCCTTCGGTCCGAAAGCGTCCCGAACCAGGGGAATGCCTGGCTGAGCGATACGCCCGACGTTTGCGGCCCGACCCTGGTCTGGGGGCCCCGCAGGTGCTGCGTGAAGGCAACCGTCGGATTCGGCAGGGCTGCGGCCTGAGGGACGCGGGCACGCGCGGCCCGCACGTCCGAGAATGCTCCGCGTACGCGCGGGTTGCCCTCCAGTGCTTCCGCGATGAGCGCGGCAAGGGTTGGATCGCCGTTGTTCGCATGGGTCGGCGTCTGCGCCGTGGCGCTGGCCGGGCCCAGGGGATCCGAGACCGCGATTGCAAGCGCAACCGCCAGGATCCGCTTGATAGACATGTGTACCTCGCCATCAGATGTCGACAGGTCCCGTGAGGGGATGGCCGGGCGCGAGGCTACGGTTCCGAAGGGAAGGGGACCGTGTGCTGCGCTGGGCGGGCCCACGACCGACTGCGGGAAACGCCACCGGCGGGTGCGGCGGCGCGCGCGCGAGTCAGGCGGCCTTCACGGGTTGCGCCCCGAACGGAGCGCGGGCGGTCAGGCGTGGTGGCGAGGCGGGGGTGTTTCGACGCCCATTGAGACCGCGACGGGGATGGGCGCGATGTAGAGGTTCGCCTGGACGGAAACGGCCGGGACGCGAGCCAGGATGGTCGTTTGCACGGTGCGCGCAGAGGCGGCGCCGCAGGACGCCAGGATCATCAGGCACCCGCTGCCCTCGCCGTGGTGCTCCCCGTGCGGGGCGGCCGGTGGCTCCTCGGTGGAGAGATGGTGGTGCGCAAGGCCGCCGGCGCCGTGCGACAGGTCGCCGGCCGGGTGCACGGACGCGAAGGCGCGCGGCGTGGCTTCGAGCATGGGCATGGAAGCACCCATGTCACAATGAAGCGCGGCCAGTTGGGACCAGGAAAGGGCCGCGAGGGCGAACAGAGCTGCGGTGCGGCGCATGAGAATAATGTGCATGGCGCAATGCCCGGGCGTCAACAAGCCCGCCCCGGGTCAGCCTCCGCCCGCCGGAAGGTACTTCGCCGGAATCGGGTGGTCGGGTCCTTCCCCGAGCCAGAAGATCGACACCACCCACCAGCGCGATCCGTCGTGCATCAGTTGAATCGAATTGATGCCGCGCGTAAACGGCTCGGGGTCGCTCGCGCTCCTGCGCGATTCGTAGGTGCTGAACGCGTGCGCGATGACGCCGTACTCCTCGGTCACCCGGTGGATCTCCACCTCGTGGAAGCCGTTGGCCTCGAGCGACGCGCCGGCCACCTCCGCGTACTCGTCGGGCGTGATCACCCTGCGCGCGTAGGTCGCGCCGCCGCCGGGACGGCCCACCGGGCTGAGGGTCGCGCCGGACACGAACAGCGACCGGAATCGGTCCCAGTCGCGCGCCACGCCCGCGTCGCCGGAGATCACTTCGTAGAGGGCCGTGATGATGGCGTCGATGGAGGCGACGTCCGCCGGATCGGCGGCGGGCTGCTGGGCGGTGGCGGGGGTTGGTGCCCAGACAGCCACGCCGGTCGCCACGACAAGGGTGGTCAGCCGTGCCAGGTAGAAGGGACGGCCTGGAGGACGTGGGCGCGTAGCAATCATGGGTACGGGTCCGTGATGGGAACGCCGGGCAAGTCCGGCAGTCTAAGGCTACATGATCACCCGCCGCATGTACTGCCTGACCTTCTCCATGTACTTCTCGAAGAAGTATTTCTGGATGTCCATCATGTCGAGCTCGCGGCCCTGGATGTAGGCCTGCTCGATGTCGGTGGTCATGTCGAGCGGCGTGCCCGTCGTAATGAGGAAGGTCGCCTGCTTGCCCGGCTCCAGGGAGCCGACCCGGTCTTCAAGCCCCAGGAACTGCGCCGGGTTGATGGTCACCGCCCTCAGCGCCTCGTCCTCCGGAAGCCCGAACGCAACCGCCACCCCCGCCTCGAAGGGCAGCCGGTTCGAGTACAGCGAGCCGGAGCCGCCCGAGATCGCGAAGCGCACGCCCGCCTCGTGCAGCCGCGCCGGCATCGAGTAGGCGCCGTCGTAACCCTCGTAGTCCCGGCCGGGGGCGGCCATCGTCGATGTCAGGATCACCGGAACGTCCTCGGCGACCAGGCGGTCCGCCACGTGGATGGCGTCGCGGCCGCCGCGGATCACGATCCTGAGGTTCTCCTCCTGCGCCCAGGTTACGGCGTCGTTGATCTGCGCCGCTCCGTCGGCCGCGACCACAACGGGAAGCTCCCCGTCGAAGACCGGCATCATCGCCAGATAGCGGGAGTCGCTGCGCACCTCCTCGCCGGCGGCCACCGCATCGCGATAGGCCCGCGCCTCGGCGAAAAAGCTCTTCAGCTGCTGAACCTGCTCCTCGTAGCTCGGCGGATCCTCCTGTGGACCGAAGCCGAAGCCCCCGAACCCGCGGAAGCGGCGGGGATTCGGGTTCGGCCAGTTGACGTTGAGCGCCGCGGCCGACTGCATCGACATCTCTTCCCAGCTCCAGCCCTCGAGGGCCATCGCGGAAGACATGCCGGAGACGAGGCCGCCGTCGGGGGTCGTGAGCGTGGTGAGCACGCCGGCCGAACGGGTCGTGCCGATGTGCCGGCTCTCGGCGTTCACGGCGACGTCCGCGCGCACGTTCGGGTTGAAGTCGCCCAGTTCATTAATGTCGTTGGAGACCCCGACCGCCCCGATCTCGGCGATCCCCACCGTGCTGTAGGCGTCGATGAGCCCGGGATAGATGTGCTTCCCGGTCGCATCGACCACGCGGGTTCCGTCCGGAATCTCCAGATCGGCGCCGACCGCGGTGATCACCCCGTTCTCGAAGAGGATGGTCCCGTTCTCGATGACACCGCTCGTCACCGTGTGAATCGTCGCTCCACGCAAGGCCATCGGCTCGGCCTGCGGGGGCACCGTCATGCGCACCTGGGCCTCGATGGCTGCCGGCGCCCATGCCCACAGCGCCAGCGCCGCGCAGGCGGCCCTGCCCGCCCGTGACCAGGTTCCCCTCATCGCCCGTCGCTCGATCGTCGTCATCAGTTTCTCTCCATCTGAGCGTTCCGGTCACCGTTGCCCTCCACGGACAGGATGGCCTGGATGAGCTGCGTGCGTTCCTCTTCGATGCGGTCGCGCATGGCCGCGTCCTCCTCGAGCGAGAAGTAGCGCCGGCCATCGACCCACGTCTGCTCGGCGCGCGAGAACTGCGAGAGCGGGTTGCCGCTCCAGATCACGAAGTCGGCGTCCTTGCCGGCCTCCAGCGAACCGACCTGGTCGTGGATCGCCACTGCCTCCGCCGCCTGGTTGGTCACCGTCGACAGCGCCTGCTCGGGGGTGAGCCCGGTGCGCAGCAGCTTGCCCGCCTCCCAGTTCATGCGGCTGGCGATCTCGCTGTTGTCCGAGTGCAGCGAGGTCACCACCCCCGCCTCGATCAGGATGCGGGCGTTGTACACCGTCGCATCGTACGCTTCGAGCTTGAAGGCGCCCCAGTCGCTCCACACCACCGCCGCGACCCCCGACGCCGCGAGCTCCGGCGCGATCTTGTAGGCCTCGACCCCGTGCTGCAGCGTCTGGACCCGGAAGCCGAACTCCTCGGCCAGCCGGACCAGCGCGAGGAACTCGTCCGCGCGATAGCCGTGCGACGAGATGAGGAGTTCCTGGTCCAGGATGTCCAGAATCGCCTCCATGCGCAGGTCGCGCCGCGGGGGCAGTCCCTCCTGGTTCTCCTCCCACCGCTGCCATTCGCGCTCGTAGTCGCGCGCGGCCATGAAGTGGTCGCGGATGATCTCCTGCGTCCCCATGCGGGTGTCGGGATAGCGGCCCTGACGCCGCTTCGGGTTCTCGCCCAGCGCGAACTTCACCGTGCGGGGCGCGTTCTCCAGCTTGAGATCCTCGGGCAGCGCCCCCCATCGCATCTTCACGAAGACGTTCTCCCCCCCGATGGGATTCGCCGAACCGTGCTTGATGTGCGCGGAGGTGAGCCCGCCGGCCAGCTGCCGGTACATCCAGATGTTGTTGTGGGTCACGACGTCGCCCATGCGCACCTCGGGGACGATCGCGAAGCCGCTTTCGTTCACCGCACTCACGCCCGAGTGGATGTGCGGATCGATCATCCCCGGGGTGACGTGCTTGCCGGTCGCGTCGATCTCGACCGCGCCGCCCGGGGCGTCGAGGTCCACGCCGACCGCTTCGACCGCCCCCGCGCGCACCAGGAGGTCGGCGCCTTCGAGGACGCCCTGCGGCCCCTGGGTCCAGACCGTCGCGTTGCGTACCACGACGGCGCCGGGCTGCTCGGGGATCGAGGAGCGGCCGTAGTCCATCATGGGCCGGATGAAGGGCAAGTCGATCTCGGGCACCTCCATCGCCACGGTACCGCGTGCCGGACCCTCGAAGCCCTCGGTGCGGGTGCCGCGGAAGGACGGATCCGCCCCGTTCGGCAGCGAAGTCCATCCGTAGAAGTCGTCGCCGTGCACCGAACCCGAGAGGAGCGCCATGCCCTGGTAGCCGAGCACCTCGCCGTTGAAGCGGACGTCGAGGCGGCCGGTCTCCGCGACCGCGCTGGCCGATTCGAGCTCGATCCTCGCGCCGCCCGGCAGTTCGGGCCCCGTGCTGGCGATGTCGAGGTGGCCGCGCAGCCGGTTCAGCGGACCCTCCAGGACGAGAACGGCGTCGAAGCCCCACTCGTCGTCCGAGGCGATCTCCCAGCTTCCTCTGGGATCGATCTGGGCCGGGCGGGTCACGCCGTATGCCCTTCCCTGCACCCATACGTCGCGGACCGTCGCCTCCTCGGCGAAGAGGTCGCCCTCGCTGACGATCAGGTTGGCCACCTTGCCCTCGGCGATGGTCCCGTGGGTGCGATCAATGCCGAGCCAGGAGGCCGGCGTGGTGGTGAGCGCCGCCAGCGCATCGTCCGCCTCAAGCCCCCGCGCCACCGCGACGCGCAGATTGGGCAGAAACTCGTTCAGCGACGCAAGACCGTCGGTGGTTATGGCGAAGCGGACCCCGGCATCGGCCAGCTGCGCCGCGCTGGTCGGCGCCAGGTACCAGTGGCGCAGGTCGGCGAGCGAGGCGTCGAGTGCCGCCCCCGGATGGCCCACGTCCGGGGCGTCCGGGAAATCGAGCGGAACGATGAGGGGATCGCTGCGCCCGCGCAGCACGTCGACGAGCCGGTACTCGAGACCGTTCCCCCGGTACCACGCCTGGAGCCCGAACTCCGACGCGAGGCCATGCGCGCGCAGGTATTCCTCTTCGCTGCCCGTCTCGAAGATGACCGGCTGATCGCCGTCCGCCGCGTCTTCGAGCGCCGCCAGGGCTTCGCTGGTCTCCGGGGGCAGGAAGGCGCGGCCGCTCGACTCGTACGCATCCCAGGCGCGCTCGTACCACTCGGCATCCATGAACGTCTGCTTCATCAGCGCGATCGTGCCCATCGCGGAGTTGGGATACGATCCGCCGAGCTCGAAGGAGCGCTGGAAGCCGATGGCCTGGGCGATGTCGGGACGCAGCACCCGGTCGCGAACGCCCTCGTCCCCGAGAGTGACCAGCGAGGCGGTGCCCCGGAAGATGCCCTGCTTGGGCACCGCCAGCGCCGCGCCGAACCCCTGCGAGCGGAGCGCCGCGCGGCGGTCGGCATCGTCCTGGAGGTTTCGCGTGGTGGAAAACCACGCCCGGACCTGCGGATTCCAGTGCGTGGGGCCGATGTCACCGCCTTCAGGCACGTCGTCCATCCCCAGGTCGGCGTGCGCGTCGATGAAGCCCGGGTACACCGTGAGCCCGTCGAGGTCCCACACGCGCGCGCCAGCCGGCGCGTCGCCGCCCCCGACCTCCTGGATGAGCCCGTCGCGGATCACGATCGTGGCGTCGTCCATGACCTGCCCCGGCCCGGTCACCACCCGCGCCCCGACCAGAGCGTGGAACCCGGTGCCGTTGTCGCGCATGCCCTCCACCGGCTGGGTTCGGGTCGCCTGCTGGGCATCGACGCCCGTCGCCAGAGCGACCGCCAGCCCCATCGTGCCGAGTATTGCCTTCACGGAACCCCCCATTTGTCACCCCTGCGTAGAACCACCTCGTTTCCAAAACCCGACCGGTCCCTGTCCGAGCCCGACGGCGTGCGAGTAACCTTGATGACTACGCTTCCCACGGCGTCCGGTCAATCGGGGGTTTGGTCCGGCGCTCTGCGGGTGACAGATTCGCCAGATCCGCGCGGGCTCGCCGGCGACTCCGCGCACGACGACAGCTCCGCTCACACGAGGATCACTGCCGATGGCTGGACGCAACTCCGATCAGGAGGCCCGGGACCAGGGCAGCCGGGCGAGCGGTTCGGGGATCCCGGTGGGACTGCTCATCGCGCTGGTGATCGCGCTCCTGGCGCTTCCCGGCATCGGTACCCGCTACTACGTCCACGGCGATGTGATCCCCATCCATTGCCTGTTCAGCCTGTTTTTCTCGATCAACCTCCTGATCTGCTACTGGGAAATGTGCCTGTTTTTTCCGCAGGGACCATATCAAGGCGCGCGCGAAGCACTGGCGCCGATGGCGGCGTGAAACCGGCCGCACGCCGGCAGTCGAGTTCCTTACCTCCCGGGTGCCGCCGGGCCGGATCCTGTCCCCTACGGTCTGGGCAGACGTCTGGGCGACGTACTCGATGATCGATTCGGCGTACGAGGATCGCAGCACGTTCGGCTTCAATGCCGACATCGGCAACGGTTTCGTTACGCCCATTCCCACGTTGATCCTGTACGCGGCCTATACCGTCGAATTCCTGCCCGCCATCGTTGCCGGCATCATCGGGGCGATGCTGTTCTGGCAGTGGGTGTACCTGTCGTCGCTCTACTGGGTCAGCTTCTTCGTGGCCGGGAGCCAGACCCGCATCACCAGGGGCGAGCTGTACGCCTACCTGATCGGACCCAACGCCATCTGGGTGTTCATTCCGATGTTCGGCCTGTACGTGTCGGTTCGCCTGATCCTTGACGGGAGCTACAGCGTGCTGGGTGGGTGACTAGCGGGAACTCGGTCTCGCCGCTCTGGCCCAGGAGAGCCACGTAACCTCCCCGCGGCTAGCGTCCAATCGTTATCGGAGGACCCTCCGATCGTTATTCGCTCAGGGACTGCGGGATACCCTGGCGGACGCATGGGCCGTGGGATGAGTACATTACATGCCCGCCGAACACCGCACGTTGCACGAGCAAAGCCATGCTGCAGAGGACGAGACACGGATGGGTCGAGGTCGTCGCCGGCGTCATGTTCAGCGGCAAGTCCGAGGAACTGATCCGGCGCGTGCGGCGCGCCCTCATCGCCGGACGGCGGGTGCAGCTATTCAAGTCGCACCTCGACGACCGCTACGGCGGCCAGTTCCGCATCTCGTCCCACGACGGCCGCCAGATCGACGCCGAGCCCGTGTCCAACTCGACGCAGCTCGCCGAAAAGGTGCACCCGCAGACCCAGGTCGTCGCCATCGACGAGGCCCAGTTCCTGGACGACGGCATCTGCGAAGTGGCTGACGCGCTTGCCGATGCGGGGATGCGCGTCATCATCGCCGGCACCGACATGGACTTCCGCGGCGAGCCCTTCGGCCCCATGGGGCTGCTCCTGGCGCGCGCGGAGCGGATCGACAAGCTGAACGCCATCTGCGTGGTGTGCGGTGATCCGGCGACGAGAAACCAGCGCCTCATCGACGGGAAGCCGGCGCCCGCGGAGGGTCCCACGATCCACGTGGGAGGCGCCGAGACCTACGAGGCGCGCTGCCGCCGCTGTCATGAGGTACCGAAACGGGATCGGGCCCAGCGGGAGCTGTTGCTGAGACGCGGAAAGGGCTGGGAGGGGGTGTAGCTCGCCCTTCGCTAGCCCCCCGGAACCCGCAGAATCGGATACAACTCCCCGGAAAGCAGCCGGTCGGCGAGAAAGCCCCAGTTCGCGAATCCGTCGTCGGACTGCGGCTCCAGCAGGCTGAACAGCAGACGTCCCAGCGGCTGGTCGACCCGCGCCAGCATGTCCCCGGAGGCCGGCGTGACCTGGGTCGTCTCGTAGCGCCCGAACACCGTCTGCTCGTTGTGGCCCTGGAACGGTTGCTCGGCCGTCTGTACCGAATCGATCCGGAACGCCTCCACATCCAAGGGCACGGCCTCCGCCGGCTCGAGTGCAACCCCATGCGCCGCGAGCCGCGTCAGGACATCCTCCAGATCCGAGGGGACCAGGTACGCCTCGGGCACTCGCTCCACGAGGGTCGGTGCAAAGGTCCCGTACTCGTACATCGGCGCGACGTATTGCGTATCGGTGCGCAGCAGTAGCGGGCGTCCGGTGAGCGGATGCGCCTCTTCGATCGTGCCGCCCATGAGGATGTCGACCGGCGCCGGCGAGCGCTCGGGCACGGCGCGGAGCGCCAGTGAATCGCCCACCACCGGGACGGCATCGGCATCCGCCACGATGCGCCGCACCTCGTCCGCGTGCTCGTGCACGTAGTCCACGATCTCTTCGACGAAGTACAGCGTCGCGAGCACCCGCTCCTCGAAGGACGCGTAGGAGTAGGCCTCGCTCAGGATGCCGATCCGGTTGCGCAGGCCGAGGTAGTTGTTGTTGAACCGCGGGCGGTGGTCGAAGGTGTACCAGGCGGGCTCGCCCCCACCACGCGCGAAGGCGTTCCCGTAGTAGTAGAACTCCCAGCCGTACTTGTCCCGGATCTCCCCGGTCACGTGCGGGAGCAGCCCCTCCCGGAGGAAGTCGTCGATGCCGGCCGGCGTGTTGGGGTGGAGCGGGGGCGAGTAAGTGAGATGGTACGCGTGCTGGGTTCCGTTCGTGGTATGCAGGTCGACGGCCACATGCGGATCGTATTCGCTGAACAGCCGCGCCACCGACCGCGCCTCGGGCGAGTCGAGCTTCATGTGATCGCGGTTCAGGTCGTAGCCCTGCGCGTTGGGCCGCTGCCCCATCCCTCCGATGGGCCCGTGTTGGCGGCCCCGGTTGGTGAGGGTCACCCGCTCGTTGCCGTCCGCGTTGTAGATGGGCCCGATCAGCAGCACCATCGACTCGCGCCATTCGCCGTGACGGCCGGCCATGAGGTCGCGGAGCAGCATCTGGAGCGCCTCCTTCCCGCACACTTCCCCGGCGTGGATGTTGCCCTGCAGATAGACGACCGTCCTGCCCGAAGCCCGCACCGAGGCCGGGCTCGCATCCTCGACGTCGCCCACTACCGCCAGGGGAAGCGCCCGTCCCTCCGTGCTGTAGCCGAATGTGGTGTAGTGGACCGACGGCGAGATGGCCGCCGCGCGCTGCAGGAAGTCCACGACGTCCGCGTGGGAGCTGGTCTCGCGATAGTCCGTGCGTTCCGCGCGCGTAAGGAAGGCATCGTCGGGAGCCGGGGAACCGTCGCACGCCGCGAGCACGACGGTGAGAGCAGTCAGCCCACCGACGAGTGCCCCCCACCGAGTGGGTCCTGTTTCTGAACTCGTCATCTGTTCACCGCGCCTTTCCGATGATAGGGTTGGTTTGCGCCACCAGCCCCAACCTATATTGCTGCCCATGAGCGGCGCACGGCATCGGCGAGCCACGGCGGACGCCGGGCTGTGGAAGGGACTCAATCCCGCGATGGCGCTGGCCGCCAAGGGCGTCGTCCTGGTCTTCGTCCTCGCCACGATCCGGGACGTGGACGCCGCCGGCGCCGTCTTCGGCCGCATCCGCGACTGGATCGAGGGCACGCTCGACTGGTTCTACATCCTGACCGTCTGCGCCGCCGTGCTCACCTGCCTGTTCCTGGTGTGCAGCCGGTACGGCAGGATCCGGCTCGGCGATGACGCTTCCGAGCCCGAGTTCAGGACGTCCTCCTGGATCGCCATGCTGTTCTCGGCGGGAATCGGGATCGGGGTGCTGTTCTTCTCGATCGCCGAACCGCTCTTCTACTTCGACGCCAGCTCCGCTGCCGGCTACCCGAACAACCCGTTCGCCGACATGGCGGGCGCCGTGCTGCCGGACGAGCAGCGTGCCGTGCACGCGATGCGCGTCACCTACTTCCACTGGGGCATACACGGATGGGCCGCGTACGTCGTCGTCGGGCTGTGTCTGGCCTACTTCGGATTCCGCAAGGAGCTGCCGCTGACGCTGCGCTCCGCCCTGCACCCGCTCATCGGCGATCGCATCTACGGCCCGGTCGGTGACCTGGTGGACCTGCTGGCGGTGTTCGGCGGGGTGTTCGGCATCGCTACCTCCCTGGGCCTCGGGGCAAGCCAGATGGCCACCGGACTCAACGTTCTGTTCGACGTGGATCCAGGTGTCGTCACGCAGGTCGGGCTCATCGCCGCCATCTCGGTGGCGGCAACATTGTCGGCAGTATCCGGCGTGAGCCGCGGGATCCGCATGCTGTCCGAATGGAACATCGTATTGAGCATCCTCCTGCTGGGATGCTTCCTGTTCCTGGGCCCTTTCACGTGGCTCGTCGAATTCGTCTCCACCTCCATCGGCGCGTACCTGTGGGGTGCGTTGCCCATGGGATTCTGGATCGCCGACACTCCGGATCAGGCCGCGTGGCAGAACGCCTGGACGATCTTCTACTGGGGATGGTGGATCTCCTGGGCGCCCTTCGTCGGCACGTTCATCGCCCGCATCTCCCGCGGACGCACGCTGCGCGAGTTCATCCTGGGCGTGCTGTTCGTTCCGACCGCCCTGGGGCTGCTGTGGTTCGGGGTTTTGGGCGGCAACGCCCTCCACCTGGAACTCAACGCGGCGGGCGGCGTCGGAACCGCCGGGATCCTGGAACTCGTGCGGGCCGCGAACTACGAAGCCGCGCTCTACGCGACCATCGACCGGATGACCGACGTCAGCTGGCTCGCCTGGGCCATGTCCGCCATGGCCACCCTCCTGCTGGCGACCTGGTTCGTCACTTCCTCGGATTCCGGCACCCTGGTCATCACCACCTTCCTGAGCATGGGCAACGCTCACCCCCCGCGGCGTTTCCGCATCGTCTGGGGGCTCGGCGTGGGGACAGTGGCCGCCGTGCTCCTGCTTGCCGATGGCCTCCAGGCCCTGCAGACCGCAGCCATCGCCGCTGCCCTGCCCGTGAGCGTCGTGCTGCTGTTCATGATCGCCGGGCTGCTCAAGTCGCTGGCGCGGGATGGGTGATGGGGTCGGATCGGAGGGGTGATGGGTCGGATCGAGGGAGGGCTGCTTAGAAAAACTTCCTTTCTTAGCAAGACGCTAACGAAAGCGAACGGCTTGAATCCTTCTTTACGGCGGCAACAGTTCGATCTCGCGCGGCGAATCGGCCTCTCGGCGAGTTTGTAATCGATCTCGCTAAATCACTCAGTCGGTTACATATGGCGCGTGCGCCCGAGCAGGTCTCTTCAGCGGGCACTACTCCAGCGGGCGCTAACTGACCTGGTAGTCCAGGGCCAGCGTGTGCTTGCCGTCCGCATCCACGTGGATCTCCATGGTGCCCGACAGGCCCGCCAGCTCACCCGTCCCGGAGCCCGGCACCACATGGCCGCCGGTACGCGGCGGGGCTCCGGCCTCGGCGATGCCCCAGTGATGGAGCACGAACGTGCCCGCGCGCCCACCGAGCGTGCCCGAGACCTGCTCCGACGCGATGTATCCCGCGTTCTCCAGCGGGCCTTCGGCGGTGGCACGGCACATCAGCAACCGCACGCGGCCCTCTCCATCCAGATCGCCACGGTAGCGTTTGGAGACTCGTGCTTCAGAGAGGAGCGGGCCTTCGCCTTCCTCACCGTTTGGCACGGCATCCCAGCCGGTGATTTCGAAGTCGGAGACGATGTTCATCGTCGAGAATCCTTGCTCGTGTTCCTGTAGCTCCACGTACACTTGAACGAAGTATCGTACAATGAGACGCCTCGGAGGGAGCATCCCGGGCGGACCGACGCTGAGCGAGCGACTGCCGCTCGATGGGAAGGAGGGCCTCATGGCGTCTCGGAAGAGGATGGTCGTGGTCGTCGGCGACATCACGAAGCTCGCGGTTGACGCGATCGTCAACGCGGCGAACCGGTCGCTCCTAGGTGGCGGCGGGGTGGACGGCGCCATCCATGCGGCCGCCGGTCCATGCCTGCTCGCGGAGTGCCGCGCCCTGAACGGATGCGACACCGGCGACGCGAAGATCACGCGTGGCTACCGCTTGCCGGCGGCTCACGTCATCCACACCGTCGGCCCGGTCTGGTCCGGTGGCAACGCGGACGAGGACCGGCTTCTCGCAAGCTGCTATCGCAGGGCGCTGGAGGTCACGGTAGAGAACGGGCTGCGGACGATCGCGTTTCCGGCCATCTCGACCGGGGTCTACGGGTTTCCGGTTGAGCGAGCGGCGCGGATCGCCGTTCGCACGGTTGCGAGCTTCCTGAACGTCTCGCCCGGTATCCTGGAGGTCACCTTCTGTTGCTTCTCCGAGGAAGCGGCGGCGGCGCATCGGGCTGCGTTGGAGGGAGTTGGCTGAGGTCACCCCGTATTCCGGTCTCGCCCATTTCGCCCGCCAACCGCGCCGCCGCGTCGCCCGAGGTCCTCGTCCGATGGACGATAGGGCTCGACGCTGATCTCCCCTTCGCGCAGCCGCGTGCGCGCGATGTCGTAGGACGCCTGCATCCGCATGAGCGTGTCCATCCTCACGCCGAACGCCTTCTCGATCCGCAGCGCCATGATGCCGGACAGGTCCGAACGGCCGTTCAGAAACGTGGAGAGCGCCGGGCGGGATACGCCGAGCACCTGTGCCGCGGCAGCTACGGTGAGGCCGTGGGGTTCGATCACCTCGGTCCTCACGAATGCACCCGGGTGAGGGGGGTTCACCATGCGCATGATGGGCTCCAGGCTAGTGGTAGTCCTCAAGTCTCAGGTCCGCGATCTCGTCGCCGACGATGAGGAAGGTCAGCCGCCAGTTACGACTCACATGCAGACTCCAGTAGTTCTTCCGATCCGCAACCAGGCGATGTGGCTGCCAAATGCCGAGCGCCCGTAGCTCGTTCGGATTCTCCATGTCCTGCAGGAAGGCCAGCATCTTGCGAAGCTTGTCAACTGCCGCGGGCGGAACGCCTCTCGCATCGTCCTTCAGATACAGGCGGCGCAGACCCCGGTGGCCGATGTTTCGGATCCTCACCGTATAGCGTCGCGTAACGGGTTACGGACGTCAAGATCGCTCGGGCCGGATTCGCCCGATGAACCCACGCGACCCGTCTCTTCCATCGTGTTGCGATCTCGTTGCTGGATTCCCCAAGCGGAGCGAGGATCGGCCCAAGGTACTATGGTCCCATCATCGTTTGATCAGCGGATGATCGGAGAATAGTTGGGGCCGCTGCCGCTGCCGGCGGAGGGGCTGGGAGGTCTGCGGGTTGGGAATACCCGCTGAGCCGAGGACACATGGCTGACAAGTGGTGGCGAGATCGCAGCTGGTGGACCGCGGTGGCCGGCGGCGCGCTCGCCTTCCCGATCGGGGTGCTGCTCCACGAACTCGGGCACTTCGGCGGATTCGCCGCGTTCGGATTCCCTGATCCGGTCCTGCACTCACGGGTCCGTGCGGTCTATCCTCGCCAAGCACAAGAAAGACTTCACCGCTTCGCGGTATGTCGGGGAGATGCCGCCCGGCTCGAAGCCGACCTTTGCGTATGGGGTTGACTTGGACGTGGCCCTTCTAGACCTGATCGCCGTGTTCGATGAATTGCCTAACGTCGCGCGCGGGACAAGATCCTCACCGGGTCGAACCCGGGCCGACCGCCGCGGCGATGGCCCTTTGGCTGGGTGAGGTGGAGGGACGGGCCGGATTGTCCCTATTCGACTCCCTGGGCACTCTGAGTGCCTCGCCCTCAGCGAAGCTGGGTGTCCGGCGATTACCGTACCTGTACCACTTCTCCGAGACCAATGCCGAGGAACACAATTCCATGACGATTATCGAATGACCGTAGAGCCAGATGGACCGAAAGCTAAGAGACGTTGAATTATCATTCTCGGAGGGTCAGTCATTTTACCATCCGCCCATTCTGCTACTACTCGTCCATCATAAACCCTCAGACTGAGAGCGATGGTGCCGTCAGTGCCCTTTACAACGTCACCGCCCGTAACTACTGTACAAATGATGGTCCACGCTGTTAGGATCATGGCAGTCGTAAGCATGAGCGATTCTCCTTACCCTGCAACGCTTGATTCTCGATCAGTCGGGCTACCAGACCCATACTCGGGTCCCGTGCGAAGCCCGGCGTGGCCGCAGCGCCCACCTCTGCAGGCCAATGTTCTTCTCGCCCTCATGAAACAACCCCCCTCCCCTCCCCTTCCAGGCTGATCTCCTCCAACCCCACCCCCCTCAACACCTCGTTCACCTCCGCCAACTCCCCCTCCCACACCGCCTGCAGCCTCTCCAGGTGCCCCTCCAGCCGCTCCACCATGATCTCGAACACCGCGTACATGCCGCTCCCCGGCCGCCCATCCCCGCGCTCCGACATGGACAACAGGTTGGCCAGGCGGTTGTTCACCTTGATCGGGAAGTTCAGCGGATCCTGGTTCGACCGGTTGCGCACCTGGTAGATGTCCGCTTCCACCGCCGACGCCGCCTCACGCAGCCGCTCGCCCGCCTCGGTCAGGCGCTCGTCGTCCGACGCCTCCAGGCGGTCGTCCAGCTGGGCCTTCACGTTCCGGATGGCGATCACGGCCGAGTTGGCCGCGTGCACCCGGTCTCGGATCTGCACGCCGAACTCGTACTGGGCGACCAGATCCTCTTCCGTGACGTCGGTGATCCACGGATGCCGCCGCACCTCCACCTCGGTCGTCTCCACGCGGCCGTCCACGGTCAGGCGCGCGGTATAGGTTCCCGGTGGGACGGCGGGCGCCATGGTGGCGACGCCCCAGAGGACCATCCCGGGGAAGGACGCGGCGGGGTCGGTGCGGAGATCCCAGCGCAGGCGGTTCAGCCCGGCCTCCATCGGCAGCGCCGGGCCCATCCAGCGGTCGCGTTCCTCGCCCTCCACGGCGGGCTCGAAGGTGCGCACCACATCGCCCGACGCGTCCATGATCTCGAGCGTCGCCTCCCCGGGCTCATCGCCAAGCCACCACGACAGCACCACCCCGTTGGCCGAGCGGTACGCGGCGGCCGGATCGAACAGCACCAGGTCCTGGGCCGTCATCCCGGGCGTCAACTGCCGCAGCGGCGCGACGTTGTCGAGGATCCAGAAGCCGCGCCCGTGGCTCGCCATCGCCAGTTCGTCGTGCTCGGGGATCACGTCCGTGATCGGCATGTCGGGCAGGTCCGGGTTCAACTCCTGCCAGGAGCCGCCGTCGTCGTAGGAGATGTAGACGCCGTGGTTGGTGCCGGCGTAGAGCAGGCCGGCCCGGTGGGGGTCCTCGCGGATCGAGTTCACGTAGGCGTCATCGCGGATGCCGTCAACGATTCGGGTCCAAGTCTCCCCGAAATCATCGGTTTTCCAGATATGGGGCCGAAAATCATCGATTAGGGGCCGGCGCGCCGAGACGTAAGCCCGTCCCGCGTCGAACGCCGAAGCGTCGATCAGGCTCACGCGCCCGAAGTCCGGCATGTCCGGAGGCGTCACGTCGGTCCAGTTGGCGCCGCCGTCGCGCGTCACGTACACGAGCCCGTCGTCCGAGCCCGTCCATATCACGTCGATGTCCACCTTGCCGGGTCCGACCGCAAAGATCGTCGCATAGACCTCCGGCCCGTTCATGTCCCCGGTGATCGGTCCCCCGGAACGGCCCAGCGTCATGGGGTCGGCGCGGGTGAGGTCGGGGCTCAGCGCCTCCCAGTTGGTGCCGCCGTCGGTGGTGCGCCAGAGCCGGTTCGAGGAGGCGTACAGCACGTTGGGGTCGATGGGCGAGAAGATGATGGGAAAGGTCCATTGCCAGCGCTCGACCATGTCGATGGCCGGCTCCCCGGAGTAGAACCAGGGGTAGGGGTTGACCTCGCGCGACGTGCCCAGGCGCCGGTTGAATCGGTCGATATAGCGGCCGTTGTTGGTGCCCGAGAAGAAGACGTCGAGGTCCCTGGGGTCGGGCGCGATGTAGCCCGGCTCCCCGCCGCCGGCGCGGTAATACACGTCCATCGAGCCCGCGCTGATGTCGGGCACCCGGGCGCCGGAATCGCCGGCGGTGTCGGCCAGCGCCGAGGCGAAGCGCCCCGCGTTCCAGTCCGAGGGCAGGCAGAGCGTGCTGTTGTCCTGCTGCGAGCCGCAGATGTGGAACGGGACGTGCGCCGTGGTGACGCCGTGGTAGAACTGGGCCGTCGAGAACTCCTGGTCGGTCCACTCACTGCCGGTCGTGAAGCTGACCGCGCCGCCGCCGTCGTTGGCGACCACGACGTGCGCGGGGTCGTCGGGGTCGATCCAGAAGTCGTGGAAGTCGACGTGGGTCCCGTTGTTGATGACCTCGTAGGTGGCGCCGCCGTCGGTCGAGCGGAAGAACGACGTGTTCTGCACGTAGACCACGTCCTCGTCGTGGTGGTCGGCGAAGACGTGCGTGTAGTAGAAGGCGCGCTGGCGGATGCGGCGCTCGTCGTTGATGAGCTCCCAGCTCTCGCCCCCGTCATCGCTCTGGAAGAGCCCCCCGTCGTCGTGCTCGAAGAGGGCGTAGACGCGGTCCGAATTCGCGCTCGAGACCGCGAGCCCGATCTTGCCCACGACGCCCCCGGACGGCATCCCCGGATTGCGCGTCATCTCGGTCCACGACATCCCGCCGTCGACGCTCTTGAACATGCCGCTGCCCGGCCCGCCGGAGGACATCGTGTACTCCTTGCGGAAGGCCTCCCAGAGCGCCGCGTAGAGCACGTCCGGGTTGTTGCGGTCGAGCGCGATATCGATGGCGCCAGTGCGTTCGTCGCGGAAGAGGATCCTCTCCCAGCTGTCGCCCCCGTCGGTGCTCCTGAAGACGCCGCGCTCCTCGCTCGGCACCCCGTACTTCCCGAAGGACGCCACATAGATGATGTCCGGATCGGTCGGGTGGATGCGGATCTTGGAGATGCCGTCCGACTCGGAGAACCCG
This sequence comes from Longimicrobiales bacterium, assembly GCA_965221785.1. Taxonomy (GTDB): domain Bacteria; phylum Gemmatimonadota; class Gemmatimonadetes; order Longimicrobiales; family Gaopeijiaceae; genus BD2-11. The sequence continues at coordinate 855,012 of CBDCSR010000003.1, read as the reverse complement.
ACGTGCTCCCAGGTCTCGCCCGCGTCGCGGCTCCGGTAGACGCCGTCGCCGGGCAGGATGTTGCCGCGAATGCAGGTCTCGCCCGTGCCGATGAAGACGAGGTCCGGGTCGGTCTCGGCCACCGCCACCGCGCCCACCGACGCCGAGTTGATCTGGAAGTCCGTGACCGGGAACCAGTTGTCGCCGCCGTCGACCGTCTTCCAGAGGCCCCCGCCGGTCGCGCCGAAGTAGGCCTCCTGCGGCCGGCCCTTGACGCCGCTGACCGCGATGGAGCGGCCGCCCCGATCCGGACCGAGGTTGCGCCAGGAGTAGCCGGCCAGGAAGGCGGAGTCGAGGACCACCGGCTGGTCCTGGGCGTGGAGCGTGGATACGAGCGGGGCCAGGCCCGCGACGAGCAGAAACGGCGTGAGTGGGAAGCGCTTCACGGTAGCATTTCCTCTGGCTTCGGGAGCTGGTGTTGGCCGGGTCAAGCTACCGGGGCGGAGTCGGTTGCGGAACTCCGTACCAACGGGTACGCTGGAGGCGGGGCAGGGGGGACGGGGACGATGGCGACCCCGCGAAGCCCGTTGGTAACAGGCAGTGAAGGGTATCTCGTATGGCTGGACGGCGAGACAGGAGGGTGTGTATGGCGCGACCGCGCGAGGCCACCGGTGCCGCCACCCTCCCCGCCGAAGCCCCGCGGAGTCCGAATCTGCTGACCCGCCGATCGCTCCTGCGCTCCGGGTTCGCCACGCTGGCGGCCCTTCCCTGGGCGAAGCCGCTGGCCTCCTCCTCCCCGGCAATTCACCGGAGCCCCCGCGAAGGCGTCACGCAGGACGGTGACATCCTGCTCGGCGTATCCGCCGCGTTCTCGGGCCCGTCTCGCGGCCTGGGCACGGAGCTGTATCGCGGCGCGATGGCCTATTTCAACTATGTCAATGACAATGGAGGAGTGAACGGTCGCCGCATTGTCCTCAAGCTCTACGACGACGGATATCAGCCGGAATCATGCGTCGCGAACACCCTCCGGCTCATGCAGGACGACGGCATCTTCCTGCTCTTCGGGTACGTAGGCACCCCGACCGTCACCCGGGTGCTGCCCCTGCTGAAGAGATTCCGCGACCAGCAGGTCTACCTCTTCTTCCCCTTCACGGGAGCGGAGCCGCAGCGCGAACCTCCCTACGGCGAGTTCGCCTTCAACCTGCGGGCCTCGTACCGGCAGGAGACCGCCGGGCTGGTCGACAATTTCGTCCGCATCGGACGCCGGCGGGTGGCGGTCTTCTACCAGATCGACGCGTATGGGCGCAGCGGCTGGGCCGGGGTGAGAGAGGCGTTGGCGCGGCACGGAGAAACGATCGCGGGCGAGGCCACCTACACGCGTGGCACGCCGTTCGGCGCGAGCATGAGGCGCCAGGTGGAGATCCTGCAGGCCGGGTCGCCCGACGCCGTAATCTGTATCGGCGCCTACGCCGCGTGCGCCGCCTTCGCCCGCGACGCCGTCGATCTGGGGCTGCACGTTCCGGTGGCCAATCTGTCGTTCGTGGGGAGCGAAAACCTGCAGCGGGTCTTGCGCGAGGGACGCTCGAACCCGGATGCGTACACCCGCTTCCTGGTCAACTCGCAGGTCGTGCCCGCCTACGACAACGCTACCTTCCCGGCCGTGAGCGAGTATCAGCGCCTGATGTTTCAGTACGATCCCCAACTGCCCGAGGATCTGGACAAACTCACCGAGGGCGAATCGTATCAGTCCCTTGCCCGTGGTTTCGTCAGCCTGGAAGGGTTTCTCAACGCGAAACTGATGACGGAAATCCTCCGGCGCCTCGGTGGACGTCTGGACAAGTCCCGGCTGGAGGAAGCGGTCTTCAGCGTACGCAACTACTCCATGGGAATCGACGAGCCCGTGTCGTTCGGACCCAGCCGCAGACAGGGGATGCAGAGAGTCTACTACACCGTTGCCGACGGCAACCACTTCGAGCTCCTCGACGACTGGGAAGCCAGGTTCGGCGTGTCGTGAGGACGCGGAGGCGTGTCCATGAAGATGCGGGAGGGGTGCCATGAAGACGCGATATGGGGGATTCGGATGGTGAGAAGAGCAGCAGCCATCGCCGCATTCGTGGCCCTCATGCAAGCGGGTCCGGCCGCCGCGCAGGGAACCTTGCGGGGAACGGTCACCGCGGCAGGCACGGGTAATGCCCTCGCGGGGGCGCAGGTCAGCCTGACGGACCTGAGCATGGGAGGCATAACCGGTCCCGACGGCACCTACGAAGTCGGGGGCATCCCGGCGGGAACGCACGAGCTGATGTTCGTGTTGATCGGCTACCAGACCGAACGCCGGCAGGTGACCATCGCGGACGGCCAGCCCACCACACTGAACGTGGTGCTCGGCGAGACTGTGCTTGAGCTCGAGGGCCTGGTCGCGGTCGGAAGCCGTGCGCGGCCCCGCACCGTAATAGAGTCACCGGTCCCCGTCGACGTGATCCCGACGCAGGAGATCGTGCAGCAGGGCGACACCGACTTCGCCAACCTGCTTCGGAACGTCGTGCCGTCGTTCAACGTGAACATCCAGCCGATCAGCGATGCGGCAACCTTCGTGCGGCCCGCGAACCTGCGCAGCCTCGCCCCCGACCACACGCTGGTGCTCATCAACGGGAAACGGCGTCACCGGGCGGCGGTCATCACCTGGTACGGCAACGGCCTCGCCGATGGCTCCCAGGGCCCGGATATCGCCCTCATCCCGGGGCTGGCGCTGGAGCAGGCCGAGGTTCTGCGCGATGGCGCCTCGGCCCAGTACGGCTCCGACGCGATCGCCGGCGTCATGAACTTTGTTCTCAAGAACGACCGCTCCGGCGGCTCGGTCGAGTTCAAGACCGGCGGATACGTCCTCGGGGAGACCAGCGACCCCTTCGAGGAGGGCTCGATCCCAGGGGATGGCGAGATGTACACCCTGTCCGGGAACGTGGGTTTGCCGCTCGGACAGACCGGCTTCCTGAACCTGACCGGCGAATACGGCAACACCAACCCGACGGATCGGAGCAGGCAGCGCGATGATGCCCTGGCGCTGCTCGGCGCCGGCAACACCAGCGTCCGGTCGCCGGCGCAGATCTGGGGCTCGCCGCAGGTGTCCAACGAGCTCAAGCTGTGGGCGAACATGGGCTACCTGTTCAACGACAACATGCAGTTCTACTCCCACAGCAATTACGTGAGCAAGCAGATCGAGGGTGGCTTCTACTTTCGTAACCCCGGCACCCGCAGTGGCGTATTCGGAACCAGGAACGGCGATGGCCAGCGGATCCTCCTGATCGGCGACATGCTCGACGCGCAGGACGGCGTGCTCGACGGATCGGCCGGCTGCCCCGAAGTGCCGGTCACCGATGACGGTGTGGTGATGGATCAGGGAGCGTACGACCAGGTCCTCGCCGATCCGAACTGCTTCACCTTCCGGAAGCTCTTCCCCGGCGGGTTCACCCCGCAGTTCGGCTCGTACCTCCTCGACGCCTCCGCGGTGGCGGGACTCAGGGGCACCAGCGGCTACCTGGACTGGGATGCGAGCGCGTCCTGGGGCAAGTCCAACCTGGACTTCTACATGTACAACACGGTCAACGCTTCGCTCGGACCAGACCAGCCGTGCGCCGGGGCAAGCAGGAGCATCTCCTTCGTCGTCCCCAGCCAGCGCTGCACTCCCTGGTTCAACCCGGGGATCAACGACCAGCAGGAGATCAACTTCAACGTCGATCTGTCGTACGCCGCGAACGAGCGGGTCAACCTCGCCGGCGGTGCCGAGTGGCGTAACGAGCGCTTCGAAATCATCCAGGGCAGCACCGAATCGTGGACAGAGGGTCCGCTCGCGACACAGGGATTCACCCCCGGCTCCAACGGGTTCACCGGCTTCGGACCGCTTACCGTCGGCAACTGGAACCGGCACAACTTCGCCGCCTACGGCGACATGGAGATCCGGGAGCCCGAGGCGCTGTGGACCTTCGGCGTGGCCGGACGGGTCGAGCGGTTTTCCGACTTTGGCACGACGGTGAACGGGAAGGTCGCGGGACGCGTGAGCGCGTCGGAGGAGTTCGGCCTCCGAGCCAGCGTCAGCACCGGCTTCCGTGCTCCCACGCCGGGACAGCAGAACGCCTTCAACATCTCGACGATCTATGATCCCGCGATCATGGATCTGACGAACAATGGCACGATCCCGTCGACGTCACCGCTGGCGGTGAAGTTCGGCGGCGAGCCGCTCACGCCTGAGAAGTCCGTCAACCTGGCGGCGGGGGCCGTGTACGACGATGGTCCCTTCAGTCTTTCGATGGATTTCTTCCAGATCCGGGTTTCGGACCGTCTGACGACGAGCGCGGACCGGCAGCTCACCCCGGTGGAGATCGAGCAGCTGATCGCCGAGGACATCATCCGACCGGGCGGGGTGCTGGCGCGCTTCCGCTTCTTCATCAACGACTTCGCGACCCGGACGGACGGGATCGACCTGGTGGCCGCGTACGACGTCGAGGGAGCGAGCGGTTCCACCACAACCTTCAGCAGCGCGTGGAACTGGACCCGGACCACGGTGACGGACTTCAATCCCAAAACCCTCACCGCGCATCGCATCCGGATCCTCGAGGAAGGGCTCCCCAACGTGCGCGGCAACCTCACGATGAATCACGTCTTCGCCAGCGGCACCCGCTTCCTGGTGCGCGGCAGCTACTGGGGAGGCTATTTCGACGGCGAACAGCCCTACTACGAGGCTGACCCCGAAACCACCATCGACTACCCGTCCCGCATCCTGTTCGATATGGAGGCGGCTCGCACGCTCGCCGACCGCTGGACGCTCACGGCCGGCGCGCAGAACCTGCTCAACACCTACCCGGAGGAGTATCCGGGCGCGGCGGCCGGCGTGGGCAACCGCTTCGGCCAGTTCACGCCGTTCGGATTCAACGGCGGCTACTACTACACGCGGGTCGGCTACAGCTGGTAGCCCTCACGCCCCCAACTCCTCCAGCACCCGCTCCGGCCGCAACGGCAGCCGCCGCATCCGCACCCCCGTCGCGTCGTAGATCGCGTTCGCGATGGCCGCGGGGACCGGGCGGTGCGACGGCTCTCCCGCGCCATAGGGCCGCAGGTCCGGGCGGTCGGGGTTCGGGTCGCCGTTCACCATCACGACATCGATACGCTCGGGCGTGTCTATGTGCGTGAGGGTCGGGTGGGTGCGCCAGTCCACGCTGGTGACCTTCTCGCCGTCGAAGCGGACCTCCTCGTAGAGCGTCCGGCTGATCCCGTGCAGGAGGTTCCCCTGGATGGTGCTCTCGAGGCTGTTCGGGTTGATCACCAGGCCGCAGTCGTGGGCGCACACCATGCGCCGAACCCATACCCGGCCGGTCTCGCGGTCGACCTCGACCTCGGCGATCACGGCGATCGTCGTGCGGGCGCGATAGGCGTACGCGATGCCCCGCCCCGTCAGCACGCGCCCGCTCCCCACCGCCCCGGGTGACGGGCGCGCGTCCCACCCGTATGCCTCCGCCGCGGCCTCGACCACCGCGATCGAGCGCGCACGGCGGAAGGCCTCGTCGTCGTCGGTCGACCCGCGCAGCAGGCGCAGCCGGAACTCGACCGGGTCGGCGTTCGCGGCCGCGGCCAACTCGTCGATGAACGACTCTCCCGCGAAGGTGGTCTGCGGGCCGTTGGGGTCGCGCAGGTTGCCGGTGCGGAGCGGCGTCTCGAACGCCAGCGGGAAGCGCACCGCCCGCGTCTCCTGACGCCGGTTCGGGACGTAATACATCTCGTCGGGGCCGCGCGCGCCGCCCGGCGAGGGCCGCTCGGGCCGGAAGCCCATCAGCTGTGCGATGAGCACGGTGCGGGCCTGGTTGTACCCGACGTGGGCGTAGTTGGCGATCCGGCCCTGATAGTCCAGCGCGACCACGTTGCCCTCCGCGTCCAGCCCTCCCCGCAGGTCGATCGCGAACGCCGGACCCTTGGTGTCCCAGGCCGTTTCCTCGTGCCGCATCCACTGCACCCGGACCGGGCGGTCCAGCTCCCTGGCCAGGTACGCCGCCTCGAAGCCCGCGTCGTCCGCCGCCGTGCGCCCGTAGAGCTGAGGCCCATCCATCCAGATCACCCGCACCTGCTCCGGATCCATCCCCAGGAACTCGGCGATCCCGGTCCGGTGGCTGTACGGCTTCATGTCGTTGGTGTAGATGGTCATCCGGCCATCCGAGGGGTCAGCCAGGGCGTGGGCGGGACCGATGGCGGTGTGCCCATGGAACGGGATGTCGTACGCGGCTTCGACAACGGTTGCGGCGCTCGCCAGCGCCCCGTCGGGATCCCCCTGCGTCCGCGCCGCCCCGCGTCCGCCCGAGCCCGGCACTCGCTCCGCGCCCCGCATGTAGTCGAAGAGGTCGTCGGATGCCGGGAAGGGGGCCGTGGCAGGCTTCTCCCACTCGACGGCGAGGCGTTCCGCGGCCTCGATCGCCTGCTCCTCGCGCTCGCACACCACGGCGACGTAGTTGCCCTCGCTCACGACCCGGATGAAGCCGGGCAAACCGCGCACCGACGCCTCGTCGATGCCCACGAGCGTCGCCCCCGCGAAGGGCGGGCGCACATGCCGCGCGTGCACCATCCCCGGGAGCCTCACGTCGACGGCCCACTCGAGCGACGCATCGACCTTCCCCGGGATGTCGTAGCGCGGGATCGACCGGCCCACCAGCTTCAAATCCTGCACCGGCTTGATGCTCGCGACACCGGTGGTCGCGTTGATGTTGCCTCCGGTCAGCGCGACGTCGAAGCGCCGTCCACCGATCAGCTCGCCGTAGCCGACGGTCCGTGCGGGATCGTCGCGGAGAGAGATCACGCCCTCGCTTACGCTGAGCTCCTCCACGGGCACCCCGAAGCGCTCCGACGCCATCTCCAGCAGCACCCGCCTGGCCTCCGCCGCGATCCGGCGCCCGACCATGGCGTCGCGCTCGATCGCATCCGAGCCCCCCGAGCCCCCCTGGTCCACGGTCATGTCGGTCCGGCCCATGACCACCGTTGCCTTGTCGAAGGCGAGGTCGAGCTCGTCGCACATCATCTGCTGGGTGGCGGTGCCGGTCCCCTGCCCGCCGTCGGTCTTCCCGACATAGAAGGTCGCGGTGCCGTCCTCATGCACGACCAGCCACGAGTCGAGCAGGAGGAAGTCGGGATCGGGCCAGGAAGCGGGCTCGGGCGAAGCGTTCCCGGCAGGCTCAGTCCCAAAACCCCATCGGCCCACCCCGGCCGATCCCACGCCGCTCAGGCCGAAGACGAACAGCCCGGACGCCTTGAGGAAGTCCCGTCGGGACGTGGCCCCGCCCCAGCGCGCGAGCGCTTCGTCCACGGCCTCGGGTACCTGCCGCCCGCCGTTCATCGGCTCTGGCCCCGTGTGCGCATCGGGCCGCCCGGCGCTCATCGGTCCTCCCCTTCGGCCATCGCCTCCGCCGCGCGCTTCACCGCCGACTGGATCCGATAGTAGGTCATGCAGCGGCATAGAACCCGGTTCATGCCCTCCCGGATCTCTTCGTCGCTCGGATTCGGGCTGTAGCTCAGCAGCGCCGCCGCCGTGAGGATCTGCCCGTTCTGGCAGTACCCGCACTGCGGCACCTGCTCGTCGATCCACGCCTGCTGCACCGGATGCAGCTCGCCGTTTTCAGGCAATCCCTCCAGCGTCGTGATCTCGCCCGTCGAACGCGACACCGGCCGGTTGCACGAGCGAATCGCGCGCCCGTCCATGAGCACCGTGCACGTCCCGCACTGGGCCAATCCGCAGCCGAAGCGTGGCCCCCGCAGCCCCAGATCGTTGCGGAGCACGTACAGCAGCGGCGTCGACGGATCGACATCGAGCGTATGCGTCTCCCCGTTTACCCTGAGCGTGATCTCGCTCATCGGTGCATCCCCTTCGGACGGAACGGCCTCGCGGACCCGCAGGTCTCACTCCACGGGCAAGTGTGGGATCCGTGCCCGCTGGCGGCAAGCAGGTGCTTGGCGTACCTGATGCCGTGACCTGCCATGTTCGCGGTGGCACCCCCATATTGCGTCTGAGGTGAGCGCTGGTCGAGTGGAGCTGGAAGAACACCATGGTCCGTCCAACAGATGTCACAGCCCTGGAGGATTACCGGATCTGGATCCGGTATTCGGACGAATCAGCCGGAGAAGTCGACCTGGCAGACCTCGCCGGGCGTGGAGTGTTCTCGGCCTGGAACGACCCGGATTGCTTCAAGGACGTTCACCTGGGATCGTCCGGAGCAGTCGCCTGGGGTGAGGGCATCGAGTTGTGCCCGGACGCGCTGTACATGGAGCTCACTGGAAAATCCCTCGATGAAATTGTGTCGGGGACCGCCGATTTGGAGGCCACATGAACGATTGCGTTCTCTCGCCGGTCATTTCACGCCTGATGCCAGTCCACACCTCGTCCGGCATCCCGCTCCTCGCGCTCCCACTACTCTGGGCGACCTCCCTCGTCGCAGTGCCGCCCGCCCTAACCGCCCAAGACCACATCTCGCTCCTCCCCCCCATGGAGTGGCGCTCGATCGGCCCGGACCGGGGCGGACGCTCGATCGCGGTGGCGGGCCATGCCGACCGTCCGTTCGAGTACTACTTCGGCGCGACCGGCGGAGGGCTCTTCAAGACCACCGACGGCGGGTCCACCTGGACCCCCGTGACCGACGGTCAGGTCGGCAGCGCCTCGGTGGGGGCGGTCGCGATGGCCCCGTCGAACCCCGACATCGTCTACATCGGCATGGGCGAGGTCCAGCTGCGCGCCAACGTCCTCCAGGGCGACGGCGTCTACCGCTCTGACGACGGCGGGAAGAGCTGGCGGCACCTCGGCCTCGCGGAGACCCACGCGATCGGACGCATTCGCATCCACCCGACCGACCCCGACCGCGTCTACGTGGCGGCGCTCGGCCATCCCTTCGGGCCCAACCCCGAGCGCGGCGTCTTCCGGACCAGCGACGGAGGCAGGACCTGGGAGAAGGTTCTCTTCCGCGACGAACGCACCGGGGCCGTCGACCTGGTCATGGACCCGAGCGATCCGGACGTGCTGTACGCGACGCTCTGGCAGGTGTACCGGAAGCCGTGGCGCCTGTGGAGCGGCGGCGAGGGGTCGGGGATCTTCAAGACCACCGACGGCGGCGACACCTGGACCGAGATCACGCGCAATCCGGGCCTCCCGGACGGCGTCCTCGGCAAGATCACGATCACCGTTTCCGGCGCCGACCCGGACCGGGTGTGGGCGAACCTCGAGGCCGAGCGCGGAGGACTCTACCGGTCGGACGACGGAGGCCGGTCCTGGGCGTTCATCAACGTCCATCGCGACATCTGGCAGCGCGCCTTCTACTTCCAGCGCCTGGAGGCGGACCCGGTCGACCGCAACACGCTCTACATCCTCAACTTCAGGCTCATGCGCTCGACTGATGGCGGGAGGACGCTCGAAAGCGTGCCCGAAACACACGCCGACCATCACGACCTCTGGATCGACCCCACGAACCCCCTGCGCATGATCAACGGCAACGACGGAGGCGGCGTGGTTACGGTGAACGGGGGCCGGACCTGGACCTCGATGCGGTATCCGACGGCGCAGATCTATCGCCTGACGACGACTTCTGACTTCCCTTACCACGTGTGCGGCGCGCAGCAGGACAACTCCACGGCGTGCGTGTCGTCGGAGCCGGGGCATCTCCGCAACCCGCGCGGCCCGAGCACGGAGTGGATGTACGCGGTGGGCGGAGGCGAGATGGGCTACATCGCGCAGCATCCCGCCGACCCCGACATCTTCTACGCCGGCGCGACCAACACGCTCACCCGCTACAACCGGGCGACCGGCATGGTCACCGACATCCAGCCCTGGCCGCGCATCGTCATGGGCGAGCCCGCGCGCGACATGCCCGAGCGATGGAACTGGACCTAACCCATCACCGTGGCGCCGACGGCCCCGCATGCGCTGTACGTCGGATCGCAGCACCTGTGGCGATCCCTCGATGACGGGAAGTCGTGGGAGAAGATCAGCCCCGATCTGACGCGAGCCGAGCCGGAAACGCTCGATGACTCCGGCGGCCCGATCGTCAAGGACCAGGATGGACCCGAGATCTACGGCACACTCTACGCGGTCACGCCTTCGCCGCATGAAGTGGAGACGATCTGGACAGGCTCGGACGATGGGCTCCTGCACGTCACGCGCGATGGCGGCGGGAACTGGCGCGACGTGACCCCTCCGGACATGCCCGCGCACACGCGCGTGATGACGGTGGAAGTGTCGCCGCACGGCGCCGGGGGCGCGCTCGTGGCCGGAATCCGGTATGAGATGGACGACCGGGCGCCGTACGCGTGGAAGACCGACGACTTCGGCGCGACCTGGACCCGGATCAGCGGCGGCATACCGGAGGGTGCCTTCGTGCGGGTCGTTCGCGAGGATCCGAAGCGTGCCGGGCTCCTGTACGCGGGCACCGAGCACGGCGTCTTCGTCTCCTTCGACGGCGGCTCGAACTGGAGCGACCTCTCGTTCCGCCTGCCGGACACGCCCGTCACCGGGCTCTCCGTCCAGGAGCGCGACCTGGTGATCAGCACCCACGGCCGCTCCTTCTGGGTCCTCGACGACATCGAGACGCTCCGACAGCTGGATACGGACGTCGCCGACGCGGAGATCCACCTCTTCCAGCCCGCCGACGCAATCCGGCGATCGGTCCCCGCGGTGATCGACTTCCGGGCAGTCCGGCCCGGAAACACGCGGCTCGACATCCTGACGGACGACGGCGAGCACGTGCGCACCCTCGTCGACCGAAGGGTGGCTGCGGGCACCCAACGGACCCGCTGGAACCTCCGCTACCCGGGCGCGGTGACCTTCGAGGGCATCGTCCTGGAGGGAGGCAACCCCGCCGTGGGGCCCTGGGCGCCGCCGGGGCGCTACCGGGCGCGGCTCACCGTCGATGGCACGACCCGGGAGGCCGCCTTCCAGGTGCTCCCGGATCCGAGACTCGGGGATATCCCCGCCGCCGCTTTCACCGACCAGTTCCGCCTGGCGATGGAGATCCGCGACGCCGAGAGCCGGGCGAACACGAGCGTGCTGCTGGCGCGCGACCTCCGCGCCCAGATTGACGCAATCGTCGCCGAGAGCGACGACGCCGGCCTCAGCGACGAAGCGTCCGGCTTCGCGGCGGGGATCGAGGCCGTCGCGGGAGAGCTCTACCAGCTCAGGAACCAGAGCCCGAAGGACAAGATCGCCTTCCCCATCAAGCTGAACGATCGCCTGACCGGCCTGCGCAGCCACCTGGAGCGCGGCGACGGCACGCCCATCGATGCGTACCAGGCCGTCTTCGACGAGCTGTCGGCGGAACTGGAGGTGCAGCTGCGCATCCTCGAGCGGATGCTCGGCGACGAGTTGCCACGCCTGAACCGGCGGCTCGCGGACGCGGGGCTCCCTCAGGTGGTCGTCAGGGAGGCGCTGATCGCGGACGGGTGAGCGACCCGGGCTCGAATGGGTTCAGCCAGGCAACGCCCAATCGCCGGAAGTCACGGACGTTACGCGTTACGACCGTCAGCCTGTGGGTCACGGCCGTGGCCGCGATCATCGCGTCCTCAAGGAGCACGCGCGGGCGGCGATGTTTGATCCGCGCCCACTCCCGGAACGCATCGGCGTCCATCGGGAGGACACCGTACGAGGCGATGACGTCATCGAGCCAGGCCGCCAATCGCTGCGCCTTCCGCGGATCCCGGCCACGAACGTTCTCGATCCCGGCCTGAATCTCGCCCACGGTGACCGCGGACATGAAGAGGCGGTCGGCCGGCGCCGCCTCCACCCAGCGCACGACGGAAGGATCAGGCTTCGGCCGTCGCAACTCCGACACGACGTTGGTGTCCAGGAGGTACATGGATCTACTCGAGCGGCGGAAGGGCCCGGTGGCGATGTTCCTGCCGCCGGAGAATCAACTCCTCCGTACGAGCCTCCGGGGCAAGCAGCAACTCCTTCAGATTCCGCCGCGCCAGCTTCTGCAACCGACGCCAGTGGTCAACGGAAACCAGCACCGCGGCTTCGACGCCTCGCTTGGTTACGAGCTGCGGGCCTTCCGACACGCTCGATTCCAGCATCTCGCTGAAGCGCGCCTTGGCTTCCTGAACCTGCCAGACTCTGGTCAAGCATCCTCCCAAGCCATGGATCGGTCATTTCTGACTAGTCATAAGACTAGTCTGTATGAAGAGGAAGATCAACCAGGACCGGCCCCACCCCGTCGCGGGATCATCTCCGGCGTACCGCCGTACTCTCTAGAGAGACTGCCTCCTCTCCCCGCCAGCATCCGGAAGCACGCTGAGTGAACGCTCAATACCTCACAGTCGCCCTCATCACCGACGTCTTCCCCCACCGGGACGAGGAGGAGCGGCTGCTGGCTCATCTGCGCGAGGCAAAGGCGCGTGGCGCGCGACTGGCGGTCTTGCCGGAGTTGCCGCTGAATCATTGGGCTCCCTTGAGCAAGGCCCCGGCTGACGCCGACGCCGAGCCTCCGTACGGCCCCCGGGAGAGCGCCATGGCCGTGGCGGCGCGCGCGACCGGCATGGCGGTGCTGGGCGGCGCGATCGTGCGCGACCAGGCCAACGACCGCCGGCACAACACCGCGGTGCTCTTCGGCGCCGACGGCGAGGAGCTGCTGCGCTACCGAAAGATCCACCTGCCCGACGAGGAAGGGTACTGGGAGGCGCACCACTACGAGGCGGGCGGGGAATTGCAGGCGCCGGTCGACGTGGGCGGGTTCGGCATCGGGGTCCAGGTGTGCTCGGACGCCAACCGTCCCCAGGGGTGCAACGCGCTCGCGGCCATGGGCGCGGAGGTGATCCTCCTGCCGCGCGCTACCCCCGCGGAGACCTACGCCCGCTGGCAGCTGGTGCTGCGCGCCAACGCGGTCACCAGTTGCGCCTACGTTGTGTCGGTCAACCGGCCCGGGACCCGGTCGCAGGGGGTCATCGGAGGGCCTTCGATGGTCGCCGGCCCGGCGGGTGACGTGCTGCTCGAGACGCGGGATCCGGTAGCGACCATCACACTGGAAAAGTCGGTTCTCGGGCGAGCCCGCAAGGAGTATCCCGGCTATCTGGATGTGTGCGCGGACGTCTACGAGCGCGCCTGGCGGGAAGCCGGGGAAGGCGGGGATCGCTGAAGTCCGGTTCCGCCATTCTATCGCCCGGCAGAGATCGCGAGATTGGCGGCGTCGTGACGCGAGGTTGCAGCAGCTGCTCTACCCGAACCGCACCCCCTGAGCCAGCGGCAGCTCCGGGCTCCAGTTGACCGTGTTGGTCTGGCGCCGCATGTAGGCCTTCCACGCGTCGGAGCCTGACTCACGGCCGCCCCCGGTCTCCTTCTCGCCCCCGAAGGCACCCCCGATCTCCGCGCCGCTGGTGCCGATGTTGACGTTGGCGATGCCGCAGTCGCTGCCGCGGTGCGAGAGGAAGAGCTCCGCCTCGCGCATGTGCTCCGTGAAGATCGCCGACGAAAGCCCCTGGGGCACGTCGTTGTGCTGGACGATGGCCTCGGCGACCTCGTCCACCGCCTGAGCCGGGGTCGCATCCGCGCTCCCGTAACCCAGCATGTACAGGATGGGCGCGAAGGTCTCCTCCTGCACGATGTCGAACTCGTTGCGGGCACGGGCGATGCAGGGGGTGACGTAGTGGCCGCCGGGGAAGTCCGCTCCGTCCAGGCGTTCGCCCCCGCAGAGAACCTCGCCCCCTTCCTCCGTGACCCGCCGCACCGCGCTCTCCAGGTCGGCGACCGCCTGATGGTTCACCACCGGACCCATGAGCGTCGACGCGTCGCGCGGATCGCCGATGCGCACGTCCCCGTAGGCGGACACCAGCCTCCGCTCCAACTCCTCGCGGATGGATTCGTGCGCGATGATGCGGCGGGTGCTGGTGCAGCGCTGCCCGGCCGTGCCCACCGAACCAAAGAGGATCGCCGGAAGCACGAGGTCCATGTTGGCGTGCGGGGTTACGATGATGGCGTTGTTGCCGCCCAGCTCGAGGATGGTTCGCCCCAGCCGCTTGCCCACCACCTGCGCCACCCGGTAGCCCATCCGGCAGCTTCCGGTAGCGGATACCAGCGGGATGCGCCGGTCGTGCAGGAGCCGGTCGCCCACGGTGGAACCCCGCCCCACCACCAGCGAGAAGACGGCGGGGTCGTAGCCGTTCTCGCGCGCAACCTCCCCCGCGATGCGCGTGCACGCGATCGCCGTGAGCGGAGTCTGGCTGGACGGCTTCCACAGGGTCGCGTCCCCGCACACCGCCGCGATCGCGGCGTTCCAGCTCCACACTGCGACCGGGAAGTTGAACGCCGAGATCACCCCGACCACGCCCAGCGGGTGCCACTGCTCGAACATGCGATGGTCCGGGCGCTCGGAATGCATGGAGAGCCCGTAGAGCTGGCGCGAGAGACCGGTCGCGAAGTCGCAGATGTCGATCATCTCCTGCACTTCGCCTTCGCCCTCGGTGAGGATCTTCCCCATCTCGAGGGTGACCAGCGCGCCCAGCTCCGCCTTGTGCCGGCGCAGCCGGTCGCCGATCTGGCGCACGACCTCGCCGCGCTGGGGAGCCGGCACCGTCCGCCACTGGAGGAATGCCTCGTGCGCCCGTGAAACGATGCGGTCGTACTCCTCCTCGGTGACCTGGCGCACGGTCGCGATGCGCGAGCCGCCGATGGGGGTATGGACCTCCAATTCGGGCCCGGAGCCCATCCACTCGCCCGCGAACCCCCCCGGATTCACATCTTCGAGTCCCAGCGCCGCCAGGAGGCGGGCGGTGCTCTCCGAGGCGCCAACCTGGGTCATCGTCGCCTGAGTCATCGCCCTTGCGTCAGTTCGCGGATCTGGCGCACCGCCGCCTCCACCTTGAGCTGGATGCCCATTCGGCCGTAGACCACGGAAGCCTTGGTGGGATCGCCGGAAACGCCGCTGCCCTCGTACCCGCCCCCGGGGGCGAGTTCCCCCTGGCGGATGTGCTCGGGCGCGATGTAGAGAAGCTGGGACGTGTCGCTGATGCCGGCGTGTCCGCCGATGGTCGCCGCGTCGTAGCCGTGCTCCTCCATGAGCCAGTCGCGGAAGCCGTTGCCCGCGTAGTAGTCGCCCACGAAGTGGACCCGGCCCTCCTTCCCCGCGGCCGCCCACTCCTCGTTCAGCATCTCCGACACCGTGCGCATGCCGTTCTGGTTTCCGCCGCTGTCGCCGATGAACACGATGTCGGTGAAGCCGTGCACCTCGAGGCTGCGCGCCGCGTATTCGAGGAGCTTCATGAAGTGCTCGTTGGGGAGGGTGATCGCCCCGGCGTAGCGCATGTGTCCGGTGGGCCCGTCGGGCCCGTCGATGGCGCCTTCGGGAACGTAGGCGATGACCGGCGCCACCAGCGCGTTGCCCAGTTCGCGCGCGATCAGGTCCGACGCGTGGTTGATGATGAACTTGTGCTTGCCGAGCACCATGTGGGGGCCGTTCTGCTCCGTGCCGGCGGTGGGCACGATGACGGTGGTGACCCCCTCGTCGATGGCGGCGCGCACCTCGGTCCAGGTCAGCTCGTCGAGGAAGACGGTGTTGGGGCGCTGCGCGGCGGCGGCGCTCGCGGTCACGAACACGGCGAGAGCGGCGGTAGTGAGCGTGCGAATCATGGGTCCTCCGGAATGCGCGTGAGGGGCGTCATCATGGAACCAGAATGGTGCATCCCTGCGTATCCCGCGACTCCAGGGCGCGATGAGCCTCGGCGGCTGCGGAAAGAGGGAAGCGCTGACCTATGGTGAGCCCGATGCGGCCGGACTGAATGTGCCCGAGCAGTTCGCCGGAAGCCTCTTCCAGGTCCTCGCGCCGCTCGATGTAGGGCTTGAGCGAGGGACGGGCCACGCTGAGCCCCTTCGCGCTCAGCCGCAGCAGGTTGAGCGGAGGCACGGGGCCCGAGGCGTTGCCGAACGTGATCATCATGCCGAAGCGGGCCAGGCACTCCATCGAGCCCTCGAAGGTGGCCTTGCCGACCCCGTCGAAGACCACCGGCACACCCCGTCCGCCGGTGATTTCGCGCACCCGCTCGACGAAATCCTCTTCCTTGTAGAGGATGACGTGGTCGGTGCCGTGCGCCCGTGCCAGGCGGCCCTTTTCGGGGCTGCCGGCAGTGCCGATCACGGTGGCGCCCAGCGCCTTGCACCACTGGCTGAGGATCGTGCCGACTCCGCCCGCGGCCGCGTGTACGAGCACGGTCTCGCCGGCGCGCACCCGATAGGTACGGCGGCAGAGATACCATGCGGTCATGCCCTTCAGCATGGCTGCCGCGGCGGCCTCGTAGTCGACACCGTCGGGCATCGCGACCAACTGGTCGGCGGGCATCACGCGCCGTTCGCAGTAGCCGCCCAGCACGCTCCCGTAGGCGACCCGGTCGCCGGGACGGAAGGACGGCCCGTCCGCGGCCGCGGGCCCCGCCGCCTCGACCACGCCGGCCGCTTCCATCCCGAGCACGGCCGGCAGCGACGGCACCGGGTAGAGCCCGCTCCGGTGATAGGTGTCGATGAAGTTGAGCCCGACCGCCTCCTGCCGGACGAGCACCTCGCCCGGCCCGGGGTCGGACAGGGGCATTTGTTCCCAGCGCATCATCTCCGGGCCCCCGAGCCCGTGGATGCGGATGGCCATGGTGGTGGTCATGTCGGTGTGCTCACGATCAGGGGTGTGTGTGGCGCCGGGGCCGGATTCGCCCGTGGCTTCGGGCCCGCGCGTCCGGGATCACGGAAGTTCAGCGATGCGCGCCAGACCGGCCCGGGATGCGCGCACCAGAGCCTTCAGCGTATCCCGCGGCGATTCTCCCATTTCCAGCTCCAGCACGCGTTCATAGAGCTGGGTGGCGAGTTCGATGTCGCCCCGGCCCTCCGCCAGACCCGCCCTGCGCACCATCTCCGAGGGTGGATCCTCCGGTCGCTCGGCGGCGGGGTCGCGCACGAGATTCGTGACCAGCGGCAGCGAGAGCACGATCAGCCCGATGACGAGCAGCACGCGTCCGAGCTTGCGGTTGCGCCGGCGAAGTTCGACTCGGCGCTGCTGCGGCGACTCGGTCGGCTGAGAGGACATGTGTGCGTGGATTGCGGCTGCAAAGCGCGAGGAAGCGGCTCTCGTCCCGGCGTGCGGAGGCGTCAGCGGGTCTCCGCCAAGGGTAAGACTACGAGCCAACTCTCGCGCTTGCCGCGCAAAGGATCAAGAGCAGGCGTCAGCCGGCGCCTCCTCCCTTCACTGCCAGCCGATAGGCATGAGCGCCCTGGGTTTCTCGGCCATGCGCTGCATGAAGCCGTAGGTATAGGCCCGGATTTCCGCGCCGTATGAGAACACCTCGATCTGGTAGATCTGGGAGGGCGGATAACTCTCGAGTTCGTCCAGTCCGCGAATGGCCGGGATTTCATCGACGTACACGCGCGGGCTTACGATGCGTCCTCGTCTGCGGACGCAGCGCCATGCCGTCCAGAAGGCGGGACACGGAACCATGCGCACGAAGGCCTGAGATCGAAGAAACTCGAGGGCGTTGGCCGAAGCCGTCCGCAACATCCGCTCCTGATCGTACACCCGCGCGAAAAAGGGTACAGCCCGCCGACGGGAGCGAAAACGCCTCTCCATCGTGCTGATGTTGTCGGCCACCGTCGTCACGCCATCGAGGAGGATCGGCCGGGGCGTGAGCTCGATCTCCACGAAGACGCTGTCTACAAGTATCTCGACCGCTGCCGATATCTCCTCGTATCCGAACTGGACTACGGCCAGAACCTCAAAGCCCGCGGCAACATCCTCGAACCGGAACCTGCCAAGTGAGTCCGTAAGCGCGCCGTAGTTCCGCTCCTCCAGATGGACTGCGGCCCCGGGGATCGGAGTCCGGGTCAACTCATCGTAGACAACACCGTGCATCAGCACGCGGATAGCCGTGCGGTCCGCTTCCTGCGCCCCGGTCGTCGCGGGCAAGCCAAGGGAGAACGCCGTGGCCAAGGCGCACCAGACCAGCGCCTGGGAATCGCCTCCTCGCATCGTTGATGGAGGCGCTACGGCCAGAGGTTGATGGGAATCAGCGCCATGGGTCTCTCGGCCATGCGCTGCATGAAGCCGTAGGTATAGGCCCGGATCTCGGCGCCCTGGGAAAAGACCTCCAGCGTGTAGATCTGCGCCGTGGGGTAGCTCTCGAGTTCGTCCAGGCCGCCGATGGCCGGCATTTCATCGATGTACACCTTCGGGCTGATCGTTCTTCCTCGCCGGATAATGCAGTTCGTCGACACTGCGCCGGTCAGCCGGGAGATTCCGTGCCAGCCGAGGTCCCGGGTGGAGTTCCCCGTTCCGAAAATGCCGATGCCCGAGGGACACGGGACGGGAAAGTAGCGGGTTTCCATACGCAGGAACTCAAGAGCGTTGGACGACGCGCTGCGCAACAGCCGTTCCTGGTTGAACGCCCGCGTCTGGGACGAAGCAGACCGCCGCCGCGAGCGCATGCGCCGCTCCATCGTGCTGATGTTGTCGACCACCGCGGTGACCCCGTCGAGCAGGATGGGCTGGGGCGTGAGTTCGATCTCGATGAAGGCGCCTTCCTCTGGCACGTCGACCGGCGCCGCCGTCTCCTCGTATCCGAACTGGACTGCGGCGATGAGCTGGGGCCCCGGGAAAACATCCGCGAAGCGGAACACGCCCGCGGAGTCCGACAGCACACCGTACCCCTCGTCGTCCAGGTACACCGCGGCTCCCGCCACGGCGGCGCCCGTGAACGCATCGTAGACGATACCGTGCAGCGGCACGCGGATGGACGACGGCTCCGCCTCCTGCGCATCGACGGAAGCGGGGAAAAGGACGGAGGCCATCGCCAGGAGGAGGCAATTGGCGGGGCTGGTCACGACGCCCACCTGCCTTTGATACCGTCGTCCTTCCGGTGTGCTTCGGTGCATCTCGTGCCTGCCCGTTACGGCCAGAGGTTCAAGGGGACGAGCACCATGGGCTTCTCGGCCATGCGCTGCATGAAGTTGTAGGTATACGCCCGGATCTCGGCACCCTGAGAATACACCTCCAGCGCGTAGATCTGCGCTGTGGGGTAACTCTCGAGTTCGTCCATCCCCCCGATGGCCGGCATTTCATCAATGTAGACCCTGGGATTGATCATGCGTCCCCGTCTGATGACGCAGTATCCGGCCGGGCAATGGACCGGGCTATACTGGGTTTCCCGCAACAGGAAATCGAGGATGTTGGACGACGCGCTGCGCAACAGCCGTTCCTGGTCGAACGCGCGAGCCTGGTACGGGACGGCCCGCCGCCGTGTCTGCATGCGCCTCTCCATCGTGCTGATGTTGTCGACCACCGCGGTGACGCCGTCGAGCAGGACGGGCTGGGGCGAGAGCTCGATCTCGATGAAGGCCCCGTCCTCGGGCACCTCGACCGGCGCCGCCGTCTCCTCGTATCCGAACTGGATTGCGGCGACAAGCTGGGGCCCCGGGGGAACGTCCTCGAAGCGGAAGACACCCGCGGAGTCCGAGAGGATACCGTAGCCCTCGCCGTTCAGGTACACCGCGGCTCCCGCCACGGCGGTGCCCGTGAACGCATCGTAGACGATACCGTGGAGCGGGACGCGGGCGGCTGTGCCATCCCGGTCCTGCCCCGCAACTCTGGCGGGAAGGCCGGGCAGCGCAAACAAAATGGTTACTGCCAACGCGCACAATCGGCTGGCTCCCCTGCGGTTCCGAAGTTCTGGCCGGCGCGGTCGATTCATCGGCTACCGTCACTCCCGGACATCGACTGGGCCCAGCGCAACTGGTTCCTCGGCCATGCGCTGCATGAAGCGGTAGGTGTAGGCCCGAATCTCGGTGCCGTGTGAATACACCTCCAACAGATAGATCTGGGACGGTGAATAGCTGGACAGTGCGTCCAGTCCGCCGAGGGCCGGTATTTCATCGACGTACACCCTCGGGCGGACGACCTGTCCCCGTCTGAGGACGCATTGATCCGACATCGCTTCGGTCTCCTCGCGGACGCCGTGCCATCCCCTGCGAAGGATGGCAAACCCGGTCCCGAAGATGCCGAGGCGGAAGGGACACGCGACCGGGCGAAAGCGGGTTTCGTATTCCAGGAACTCCAGGGTTGTGGTCGAAGGCGTCCGCAACATCCGCTCCTGATCGAACACGCGCGCGAAAACCGGCGTGGCCTCCCTCCGGTTGAGGAAACGCCTCTCCATCGTGTTGATGTTGTCGACCACCGCGGTGACGCCCTCGAGCATGATGGGACGGGGCGTGAGTTCGATCTCGATGTCGGCGTCTTCGGACAGTTCGACAGGTGCCGCTATCTCCTCGTACCCGAACTGGACCGTCGTGATAACCTCGGTGCCGCCACGGACACCAACGAAGTGGAACCTGCCGAGTGAGTCGGTGAGAACGCCGTACTTCTCCCGTTCCAGATAGACCGCGGCTTCAGGGACTGCGATGCCGGTCAGCGCGTCCAGGACGACCCCCCGGAGAGTGACGCGAAGCGGACCGGGCTCGTCCTCCTGCGCATGGATGCCAGGGACCAGGAGGCAGCCCATCGCCAGCGGGAGGACCGACCTGGAAAGCGCGCGCAGCAGATGCTCCCACCTGTGCCGCTGCGTGCCTGACCGGTCGCATGGATGCATCATCGCCACGCCGCTCCCTGATGCCGGTCCGCCGTCGCCGACCGATGTCCTCGTTGCTTCGATGAGAGTGCTTTGATCCGTCCGTAGATGCAAGATTTACACCGGGTGTTCTGAACCTCTTCCAGCACGCCACTCACTTTGCCGAATCAGGCCACTCCGGCAAATCGCCGGCGCATGCTCTCGAGCGACACCGCCTCGATGCCGCGCCCCAAAGGAAAGTCGTCCTCGCCCGGATGCACGACGAATTTGCGGGCCGGCCGGAGATCGTCGCACGCGCTGTGGAACCCGCGTGACAGCGAGGGAGCCGTGCTCTTCTTGATCTCGATCGCCCAGAGTTCGCCTCCGCCGAGGTCCAGCACCAAGTCGATCTCGGCCCCTCCCGCCGTCCGGTAGAAGCCCGTCCGGGCTCCTGCCGGAAGGCGACTCAGCAGGTTCTCGATGACGAATCCTTCCCAGCTGCCGCCCACGACCGGGTGCCCGAAGAGCGAGTCGAGAGAAGTGATTCGGAGAAGCGCGTGGCAGATGCCGCTGTCTCGAATGTATGTCTTTGGAGCCTTCACCAGACGCTTGCGTACGTTGGCGAACCACGGTTGCAACCGACGCACCAGAAGCAGGTCGACCAGAAGATCCAGATAGCGGCTCACGGTCACGCTGGCCACGCCCAGGCTGCGACCCAGAGAAGCGGCGTTGAAGGTCTGTCCCTGGCTGTGGGCCAGCATGGTCCAGAATCGACGCAGGGTCTCTCCCGGAACCCGGGGACGGAAGGCGGGAATGTCGCGCTCGAGATAGGTGCGAAGGAAGTTGAGCCGCCACTCCAGGCTGTCCTCGTCGTCAGCCGCCAGGAAACTGTCGGGCAGGCCGCCGCGCTGCCAGAGCCTGTCGGCCTCCGATCCTACGACTTCGTCGACGTTTAGCGGCTGCAGTTCGCAATAGGCGACCCGGCCCGCCAACGTCTCGCCCGACTGCCTGAGGAGTTCCATCGAGGCAGAGCCCAGGAAGAGGAAATGTCCGGTCCGCCGGCTTTCGCGCCTCCGCCGGTCGATGATCCCCCGCAGGGGCTCGAACAGCCCCGGAATGCGCTGAATCTCATCGAACACGATCAGCCGGTTCGCGTGCCGCTCGCAGTACGCCTCGACATCCGCGAGCCGAGCCCGGTCACGGGGACGCTCCAGGTCCAGATAGGTCGCGCCGCGCTCTTCGGCGATCTCCATGGCCAGCGTGGTCTTACCCACCTGGCGCATCCCGGTGAGAACCACGGCGGGGTTCCGGGAGAGCAGGTGCTCGACGCGGGCCTTGCATTCTCTTGCGAGCATGTATGCAAATCTATCATGTAATGTGCGTTTTGCATACTTATCGAGATTCAGGGGCATCTGAACCTGCGGCCCTGCAGTCCGTGGATGAATCCGCGCGAGCGGCGAGGCGCCGAGCTGGCAAGGCTCTAGACCTCCTCCAGCACCTCCGCGCGCACCCAGCCCACCTTGCCGTCGTCGAGGACCACCTCGAGCCACTCCTCCGAGCGGCGGTCGACGCGCACGCGGGTGCCTTCGTGGATGACGAAGAGCTGGAGCGCGGGATCGTCCGACGGAGCGCTTTGGACGCCCACCTCGGCGGCGAGCACGACCCCATGGCGAGGTTGTCCCAGCCCTGTCTCGCGCACCGCCAGGGTCGTGCCCAGCACCAGCACGAGGATCCCCCCCGCAACCGCGGCATGCCGCGCCCACGCCGCCGCGCCCAGCCGCAGCACCAGCATCACCACCGCACCGGTCGCCAGCAGGTAGCCCACGGCGGTCAGCCCGATGAGCACTGAGCGCGGAAAGAGGTTCATCCACCACGATCCGACCCGGAAGAGCCAGAAGCGGGGCAGCGGAACGATCTCGTCCGCCCCCAGCGAGCGGGCCAGTTCCAGGTTGGCGAGGATGTCGGCGTCGTTGGGGGCGAGGCGCCGCGCCCGTTCGTAATAGAGGATGGCCCGACCCAGCTCGTTCGCCTTGAAGTAGGCGTTGCCGATGTTGTAGTAGAGATCCGGGCTCTCGAACCCCGCCTCGCGGATGCGCAGGTAGTTGTCCAGCGCGCCCTGGTAGTCCTCCTGCTGGTAGAGGCGGTTGCCCTCCTCGAAGAGTTCGTCCTGGGCGTGGAGAGGAGCGGGCTGGAGTGCCAGCAGGAGGAGGGCTGCCGGAAGGATCGTCCGCGCGCTCATCGGGCGAGGTGCTCCGCCATCGCAGCCATCGCCTCCTCCACCCGGCCAAGGAAGTGCGCGCGCTCCTCCTCCGACGCGGTCGGGGGGGCGAAGCGCTGCCGGTCGCACTCCTCCAGGCACTCCAGGTAGGGCTCGGCCGCCTCGGTGGCGACGCCCAGGACGGCCAGCCGGTCCCGCACCTCGTCCCGGATCATGCCGGCGGCGGCAATGTTGAGCTTGTCTGCCAGGAAGCCCTCGAGTGCCCGCCCGGCCTCCGCGTAGAAGGCGCGCACGTCCTGCCCGTGCGCCAGCTTGCGCGCTTCCGCGAGGCGCTTCCGCGCCACCTTCGCCGCGCGCCGCGAACGGGCGTACGCGATGTCGCCGTGCAACCGGTCGCGGTGCCGGCGCAGCCCCGCCGCCCCACCCACCGCCGCCAGCGGGACGAGCAGCGTGATCCAGAAGAGCGGGTGCGCGAACAGCGTCCGGTTCGCCAGCACCAGGGCCGGGCTCCCGAGCTGGATGAAGCGGATGTCGGTGCGCAGCTCCTCCACCCCCGCCCGCACCCTGCCCGTCCCCAGCGGCCCGTCTGCCGCCACCCCGGTGACCTCGACCGCGAGCGCCCCGCTGGCCGCGACCTCGTACGTTCCGCTTCCGGGATCGAAGTAGGCCAGCTCGACGGGCGCGATCGCCCCCACCCCCGGCACCCGCGGCACCAGCACGTAGTCGTAGGTGCGCGTCCCGCTCACCCCCGCGTCGGTGCGGTCGACGCGCTCGGTCACCTCGGGCGGGAAGGCCTCGAAGCCGGGCGGGACCTCCACCTCGGGCTCTGCCAGCATGCGCAGGTTGCCGCTCCCCGCGACCACCACGGTCAGGGTGACCGCATCGCTGACCTGCACGCTGTCGCGGTCGAGGGCGGCGGTAACGTCCAGGTCGCCCACGAAGCCGGTGAAGTCGTCCGGGCGCCCGCCGGGCAGCGGCAGCACCTCGATCTCCACCGCCCGCGAGGCCGCCGCCGTCGAGATGTTCGAGTTCAGGAGCGACCCACGCCCGAAAAAGTCCTCGAACGGGTCGAAGGCCGAGCGGCGGCGCACCCGCACCTGCGCTTCGATGCCCAGCGGCTCGAGGGTGCGCGTGCCCGACCCGGTCGGGAAGAGCGCCACCTTGCGGATGGTCGCGGTGGTGTACTGCATCCCGTCGCGGACGGTCTGACCGATCACCGGCTCGCGCACCGGCGGATACTCCTCCACCCAGAAGCCCGTGGCCGGCGGAAGCCGGGTGATGCTGTACGAACTCACGTTCACGCGCGTGAAGATCCGGTAGTCGACCACCACGGGCTGATTCTCGTACACCTGCCGGCGGCTCGGCACCGCCTCCACGAAGAGGTCCTCGGGCGCAATGCCGCGGTCTGCCGCGCCCGCTCCCGCCGAGGGCCCCTGGGGGACGGGCGCGTCGGAAACGGTCAGGGTGAGGGGTTCGGTGGCGAAGGAGCCTCCCGCCGCGCGCACCTCGACGGGGTCGATGGTGAAGGTACCCGCCCGGGTGGCCTGGAACCGGTACTGGATGGTGAGGCTGATGGTGGTGCGCCCGCCCGACATCTGCATTGAGCTGGAGGAGCCGCTCCCCAGGTACACCGAGAAGGAGCTCAGGTCCGGCAGTTCGGGGTCCTGGTCCACGCCCTGGGTTCCGGACACCTCCACGTTCAGCACGAACTGCTGCCCGACGCCCACCTGGTTGCCGCTCAGGTAGGCGCGCGCGGAGACCTGCTGGGCGGTGGCGTCTGTCGGGCCTGCGGCAAGCGCCAGGACGAGGAGCGCCATCGCGGACGAGATCCTCATCGCCAGTTCTTGCGCGGTCTCCGCCCGAGCGAGTCGGCCCGTGGCGGGCGATCGACCTCGTCAGGGTCTTCCTGGATGGCCTGGAGCAGGCGCTCGGCCTCTTCGGGTGTCATCTGCCCGGGCGGCGGCTGGGCCGGCTGATCCTGCTCCTGCTCGTCGTTCTCCGGCGGCGGCTGATCCTGCTCCTGCTCATCCGGTTCCGGATCCCCCTCCGGGGGCGGCGGCTGCTGGTCCTGGTTCTCCTGGTCCTGATCCTGATTCCGGTTCTGCTGTTCCTGCTGATTCTCCTGCTCCTCGATCTGCTCCAGCACGCGCTCGAGATTGTGCTTGGCGTCGAGATCTCCGGGGTTGATGCGCAATGCCTGCTTGTACGCCTCGAGGCTCCCGTCCAGCTGCTGCTGGCGGAAGAGCGAGTTGCCCAGGTTGTACCATGCGCCCTCGGCCAGCGCCGTATCTCCGCTCTCGATGGCGTCCCGGTACGCCTCGAGGGCGCGCTCGAATTCCTGATTCCGGTAGAGGGCGTTGCCCTCGTTGAAGCGGATCAGCGGCGAACCCGGATTCTCGCGCAACGCCTCCAGGTACATTTCGTGCGCCTCGGCGAAGCGGCCCTCGGCGTAGAGGCGGTTGGCCTCCTCCACGAGACCGCGCTGGGCGCTCACCGCACCGGGCACGAGCAGCGCACCGGCCATCACCAGGAACACCACGCGGCTTCTCATTCGGCACCTCCCGTCCACCGGGTAGCCTGTCTCCCGGCCTCGCCCCTTCTCCGCGCCGGAAGCAGCGGTTCGATCAGCAGCAGCAGGATGGCTGCTCCCAGGAAAAGCTGAAACTGCTCCTCGAACCGGGCGATCTCGCGGGCGTCGATCTCGCGCGTGCCCACCGCGCTCATCTCGTCGATGAGGGCGTCGAGTTCAACGCTCTGCGGGGTGCTGAGGTAGAAGCCTCCCCCGGTCGCGTCGGCGATTCGCCGCAAGGTAGCCTCGTCCAGGCGCGTGGTCACGACGTTGCCGTCGGCGTCCCGCTGGAAGCCCTGCCTGTTGCCCGCGTCGTCGAACTCCGGGATCGGGACCCCGTCGGGAGATCCGATGCCCACGGTGAAGACGCGCACGGAGGAATCGTTGGCGCGCCGAACGGCGTCGTCGACCTCGCCTTCGTGGTCTTCTCCGTCGGTCACGATCAGAAGTACCCGGAACTCGCGCACCTCCTCGTCGAAGAGGTCGAGCCCGACGTTCATCGCCTCCCCCAGATTCGTCCCCTGCACCGGCACCAGGTCCACGTCCATGGCGCTCAGGAAGAGCTGGGTGGCGGCGTAGTCGGTGGTCAGCGGGCTCTGCACGAAGGCCTGGCCGGCGAAGGCCACCAGCCCGACGCGGTCGCCCTCGAGCCGGTCCACCAGGCGCAGGATCTCCAGCTTGGCGCGCTGCAGCCGATTGGGCGCGATGTCCTCGGCGAGCATGGAACGGGACAGGTCCAGCGCTACCACCACGTCCTTGCCTTCGCGCCGCACCGTCTCCACCCGGGTGCCGAACTGGGGACGTGCGAGCGCGGTGAGCAGCAGGCCGACGCTCCCGACGAAGAGCAGGGTGCGGAGCGTCCGGTTGCGCCGGTGCACCGACGCGGCCAGCCGCTGCACCAGCTCGCTGTCGCCGAATCGGTCCAGCGCCTGCCGTCGCGTGCGCGCCCCATGCCAGAGCAGCAGCGCCAGCAGAGGCACCAGGAGCAGCCCGAAGAGCAGTTCGACGGATCCGAATCTGAACATTGGCTGCTACGGGAGCTTGCGCAGGAACGTGTTCGCGAGCGCGGCCTCCATCAGCAGAAGCAGGAGTCCGGCCGCGAGGGGGAAGTGGAAGAGCTCGGTATAGCGCGTGAAGTTCTGCACCTCGATTTCCGTGGTTTCCAGCTCGTCGATCTCCTGATAGATGCTCGCCAGGCTCTCGGTGTCGGTGGCCCGGAAGTAGCGCCCGCCGGTGGTGCTCGCGACCTCGGCCAGGGTCTCCTCGTCCACGTCGACGCGCACGGTCGCGTAGCGCCGGCCGAGCAGCGGGTCGTCGACCGGCACGCGGGCGGTGCCGCGCGATCCCGCCCCGATCGTATACACCCGCACGCCCAGAGCCTGTGCCATCTGCGCTGCGGTGAGCGGATCGATCTCGCCCCGGTTGTTGCGGCCGTCGGTGAGCAGCACCACGACCTTCGACTCGGCGACGCTCTCGTTCAGCCGCTTGATCGCGGTGGCGAGCCCCATCCCCACGGCGGTACCGTCCTCCACCATGCCCACGTCCAACTCGTCCATCAGCTCGCGCACGACGCCGTAGTCGAGGGTAAGCGGCACCTGGGTGAAGGCCTGACCCGCGAAGACCACCAGGCCGATGCGGTCGTTGCGCCGGCCGGAGACGAAGTCGGCGGCGACCTGCCTGGCGGCGTCGATGCGGTTGGGCTCGAGGTCCTCGGCCAGCATCGAACTCGATATGTCCAGCACCAGCACGATGTCGATGCCCTCGGTGAGGACGTTCTCGCTGGTGACGCCGGCCCGGGGCCGGGCGAAGGCCACCACCAGCGCGGCCACGGCCAGCAGACGCAGCACGGGCAGCACGTGACGCCAACGGCCGCCCCGCCGGATATCCGCGCGACGCACCGCCGCGAGGTCCGAGTAGACCAGCGAGCCGCCCCTCAGCCGGCGCCGCCCGAAATACCACCACGCGAGAGCGGGCACTGCGAGCAACAGCCAGAGGAATCCCGGGTCCGCGAACTCGAAGTTCATGCCGCCTCCACGCCCGCAAGCGGAGCGGCGTCCGACCTCGTGCCGTCGCCCTCCTCTTCCCCCTCCTCCTCCGGTTCGGGCTCCGGGGGCGGCAATGTCGCGTCCACCAGGGCGCGCGCGTCCGGAACGATCAAGGCGCACGCGGTCGGGCTCGGGCGGTGTTTTGCGAACTTGACCAGGTCGCAGTGCTCCAGGAAGGCCGTGAAACGATCGTGGACGTCCCAGGCGACGTCCATGTTCTCCAGCTCCTGAAGCACCTCCCGGCTGGTCATCTCCAGCGCCCGAATGGTGTAACGCCCTTCCAGGTAGCGCCGGATGATGTCCGACACTTCGATGTGGTACTCCTTGATGCGGCCCTGTCCCAGGAGTCCCGACGTTTCGAGCCAGTCGAGTTCCTCGTAAGCGACCTCGTGCGCGGGGCGCGGGGGGCCCTCGATGACGGGGCCCTCGTCGGTGGTGCGCTGCCGAGCGCGGCGCGCCAACCACCATCCGCCGCCCGCCGCCAGCGCGAGCGCGAGGAGCCAAAGGCCGATCACCAGCAGGCTGCGCGGGATGGACAGCGGACCCCGGATGTCGCGGATGTCCTGACCCTCGTCGAGCCCCACGCTCACCACCGCGATGCCGAAGGGGTCGGTGACGAGTTCGCTCACGCCGCCGGGGGAGGTCACGCCCACCGTGAAGCTCGGGATCTCCAGTTCACCCAGCTCGAAGGCGGTGAGGGTGAGCACCGCCGTGGTGGTGGCGCGCCCGTCGGCGACGGTCGTGGGGTTCACCACCGCTCCGAGCACCTCGAAGGGCGCCAGGTCGAGCGAGTCGGGCCACTGGACGGTCGCGTCGGGCGCGTGCTCGACGGCGACGGTCAGGTGGAGGCGCCCGCCCACCGTGGTCGTGGTGGTGTCGACCGCCACGCGGAGGGAGGGGGGTGCGGGGAGCTCCTGGGCCGCAGCCGGGGTGGGGGCGCCAGCCACCGGCAGCGCCATCAGCGCGGCATAGCATGCCGCCCGCGCCGCTCCGGCACATCGCTCCCGGGACGGCATCGCCGCGCCCGCCCTCGCCCAAATTGACATCACCGGGACCCAAAACCGCGTTTCAGCTGAAACGCGCCCCGCTGCGCCGCGCCCCGTGCGCCGGCATTAGCCCGGCACCGCCCCCAACCTCCGCCCCGCCCCCTCATCGCCGCCGCTCCCGCTCCTTGAAGAAGCGCATCAGCGGTCGCACGTAGGGCCGGTCCACGCGCACGTCGATCAGGTCTACCTTGCCGTGGCGGAGCGTCCGCTCGAGCTCCTCTTCGACCGCGGCCCGGTCGCGCCCGAAGGCCTCCCGGAAGCTTCGGTCGGAGGTGTTCACCACGAACCGCTCGCCCGTCTCGGCGTCCTCGAACTCAACCAGTCCGATGGGAGGCAGTTCCGTCTCGCGCCGGTCGCGCACCCGCACCGCGATGGTATCGTGGCGCCGGCCGGCGATGTTGAGCGCGCGGCCGAACCCGCCCGCCAGGAAGTCCGACACCAGGAACACCACCGCCCGCCGCCGGGTCACGCGCGTCAGGTACTCGAGCGCCATGCGGATGTCGGTGCCGCTCCGGTCCGGCCGGTGGTACAGGAGCTCGCGCAGAACCCGCAGCACATGCCGGCGCCCCTTGCGCGGGGGCACGAACTTCTCGATCCGGTCGCTGAAGAGGATCAGCCCGACCTTGTCGTTGTTCTTGATCGCGCTGAAGGCGAGCAGGGCACAGATCTCCACCGCCACATCGCCCTTCATGCGCATCCGGGTCCCGAAGTTGCCCGAGGCGCTCACATCCACCACCAGCATGACGGTGAGCTCGCGCTCCTCCTCGAACACCTTTACGAACGGGGTGCCGGTGCGCGCGGTCACGTTCCAGTCGATGCTCCGAATGTCGTCCCCGTACTGATACTCGCGCACCTCCGCGAAATTCATCCCCCGTCCCTGGAAGACGGAGTGGTATTCGCCCGAGAAGACCTCGTTCACGAGACCCCGCGTGGTGATCTCGATGCGCCTGACCTTGCGAAGGATTTCGCTCGCGATCATTCCGTCACGGAACCTCGATATTGTCCAGAACGCGGGTCACCACATCCTCCGGGGTGACCTCCTCGGCCTCCGCCTCGTAGGTGACCAGCACCCGGTGCCGGAGCACGTCCATCCCTACCGAGCGCACGTCCTCCGGGGTCACGTAGCCGCGCCGGCGCAGGAAGGCATGCGCCCGCGCCGTCTTCGCCAGGCAGATGCTCGCCCGGGGCGAACCCCCGTAGGCGATCAGCTGCGTCAGGTCGTCCAGCCCGCAGGCGGCCGGATCGCGGGTCGCGAACACCAGGTCGACGATGTAGCGCTCGATCTGGGGGTCCATGTACACCATCTCGACGGCGTCGCGCGCCCGCAGGATCTCGTCCGGGCTCACCACCGGAGTCACGTCGCGCGCCGGCCCCGTCGCCATGCGCCGCATGATCTCGAGCTCCTCATCCTTGTCGGGATAACCCACCGCCAGCTTCAGCATGAAGCGGTCCACCTGGGCTTCCGGGAGCGGATAGGTGCCCTCCTGCTCGATGGGATTCTGGGTCGCGAGCACGAGGAAGGGATCGTCAAGCGGGAAGGTGTTCTGCCCGATGGTTACGGTGTGCTCCTGCATCGCCTCCAGCAGTGCCGCCTGGACCTTGGCCGGAGAGCGGTTTATCTCGTCGGCGAGGATGACGTTCGCGAAGATGGGGCCCTTGCGGGTCTTGAAGTCCGACTCCTTCGGGTCGAAGACGAGGGTCCCGATGAGGTCCGCGGGCAGCAGGTCGGGCGTGAACTGGATGCGCTGGAAGGAGGTGCGGATGGCCGCCGCCAGCGTGCGCACGGTCAGCGTCTTGGCGAGCCCGGGGACACCCTCCAGCAGCACGTGCCCGTCGGCGAGCAGGCCGATCAGCATCCGCTCCACCATGTAGCGCTGGCCTACGATCACGCGCCCGACTTCATCCAGCAGGCGATCCACGAAGGCGCTCTCCTCCCGGATCTTTTCCTGGATGGCGGCAATGTCGTGTCTGGTTGAGGTGGTCATGTGTTTTTCGGTCTTGTGGATGTGAAATCGAGGCCGCGTGGCCGCTTGAAGTCGATGCGCGCGGGCGCGTGACGGCAACTCCAGCCGCCCCTGCCCGAAAAATATGATAGCACAGAGCCGGAAAACGTTGCGCGCGCGCGGGCAGTCGGGGCAACTTGGGGCCATGATGGGATCTGTAGCAGGGCACACGAGCGCGGACCCGGTCCTCGAGCAGGCGGCCAACTGGCTTGGCGAGGGGCGCCGGGTAGCGCTGGCGACGGTCACGCGCACCTGGGGTTCGGCCCCGCGGCGCGCGGGCAGCCACATGGCTGTGGCCGAAGGCGGGGACTTCACCGGATCCGTCTCCGGCGGATGCGTGGAGTCGGCGGTCATCCACGCCGCCATGGAGGTCATGGAATCGGGCGACCCGCAGCGGCTCAAGTTCGGCGTCACCAACGAGATGGCGTGGGAAGTCGGGCTCGCCTGCGGGGGAGAGGTGGAGATATACGTCGAAGCGGTGCGCTGATCCGTGCGACCCGCCCTCCTCGACACTCTTCTTGAAGCACAGCGGTCGGGGCGAAGCGTCGTCCTGGCGACCCGGCTGAGCGACGGCGCCCAGGAGCTGGTGGAAATCGGGCCCGCCGGGGCGCGCGAGCCGCGGTCCATGGCGGGCGTCTCGGCGGACCAGGTCTACGCCGCCCTGCGCGCCGAGGAAGCCCAGGTGGCCGAAACCGCCGACGGCCCCGTCCTGCTCCGCCCCTACACGGTCCCCCGCAGGCTGCTGGTCGTGGGCGCCGTGCACATCGCCCAGGTTCTGGCGCGCACCTCCCCGGAGGTCGGCCTGCCCGCCACCATCATCGACCCGCGCGAGGGATTCGCCACCCGCGAACGCTTCCCCGGTGCGGAGATCGTGCGGGCCTGGCCGGACCAGGCACTGGAGCGGGTCGGGCTGGACGAGCGCTGCGCGCTGGTGGTTCTCGCCCACGACCCGAAGATCGACGACCCGGCGCTTACCGCCGCTCTGGGCAGCGACGCCTTCTACATCGGCGCGCTCGGTGGACGCCGCACCCGGCGGCAGCGCCGCGAGCGCCTCATCGAGGCGGGCTTCGCCCCTGAAGCCGTCGCGCGCATCCACAGCCCCGTGGGGCTCTCCATCGGCGCCCGCACCCCCGCGGAAATCGCATTCTCCATTCTGGCGCAGATCATCGACGTTATCCGGAATCCGGGGGCATCGCCGCTGGCGCGATAGCGGGCCTGGGAGTGGCGAGGAAAGCAGGAGTCGCGAGACGCACGAGTTCCTTGCGGTGCCGGAGGGACTGGACTTAGTTTAGTGACCTAAGTTCAACTCCTTTCGGGAGCCATCGTCATGCGTACATACAACATGCATGAGGCCAAGACGCACCTCTCGCGCCTGGTGCGGGAGGCCGTCGAGGGAGAGCCGTTCATCATTGCCCGCGCGGGCAAGCCTTTGGTCAAGGTCACTGCGGTGGACGACGAAGAAGGCGGGACCGCCCGGCGTCTGGGCTTCCTCGCCGGACACATCTCCCTCCCACCCGATTTCGACCGCATGGGCAGGAAGAAGATCGAGGCATCGTTCGAGGGCATATCATGACGTTTCTTCTCGACACCCATCTCCTGCTCTACGCCGCGGGCATGCCCGAACGGCTCCCGAGCGTCGCGCGCACCCTGCTGGAGGATCCCGATTCGGAACTCGCGTTCAGCGCCGCATCTCTCTGGGAGGTCGCGATCAAGAACGGGCTGGGACGCGAGGATTTCCGCGTCGATCCGCGCCTGCTGCGACGGGGTCTGCTCGAGAACGGGTACATGGAGCTTGCCGTTTCAGGCGCCCACGCCGTGGCGGCGGACCTGCTGCCCCCGGTCAACCGCGATCCCTTCGATCGGATGCTGGTGGCGCAGGCTCAGATCGAAGGGCTGACGCTGCTTACGCTCGATCCGGTCATCGGGCGCTATCCGGGACCGATTCGGCTGCTCTGACTGAACCTCAGCGCGGCTCCCGCAGTTCGACCGGCAACCGGGCCAGGAAGGGTTGCTGAACCCCGAGGCTGTCCTCGCGCACGCCCAGGATGGTATCGCCCCGGATGTCGAAGACGTCGGCCGGGGCACCCAGGTCGAGAACACCCAGGTAGTCGCCCGCGAAGCTGAACACGTCCCAAAGGGGGCCGCCGAAGCCTGACGGGCCTCGGTTGACGTAGGTGATCCGCTGGTCCAGCCTCTCCACCGACCGGACGCGCTGAACCAGGATGAGTTCCGCGCTGGCCTCGATGTCCGCCACCGCCGGCAGCCTCTCGGGCAGACGAACCATGGTGCGCAGATCCGGAGGGATTTCGCTCGAATCCATGTTCCGGGCGACGATGCCCAGGAGGATCTCGTGCTGTTCCTCGCTCAGCAGCGCCTCGTCGCGATCCCACGAGATCCTGCGCACGGGAACGCCCTGCCGGAAGAGGGTGACCCATGGCTCGGACATCCAGGCGCCGACGACCTGGTCCGGCTCGCGCGTGGACCAGACGAGCATATCGGCCCAGACGGGAAAACGCCGGTCCACGGGGCTGTCGGCCAGCCGGACCGCGTACACCGCAAGGGTGTCGAGCAGCACTCCTGAGACGGACCGGTGTGCCAGGACGTGCCACGGGGCGGTTGCGGACCAGAGGTGCACCGCTACCGTCGAGTCGCTCGCAGCTCGCCACTCGGGCATGTACGACTGCATGATGTCCCACCGGTGCGATTCGAGGAGGCCTCCGTCCCGGCCGAAGATGCTCACGGTCTGGTTGATGGCGTCGGGCAGCAGCAGGCGCCCGTCGCCGATGCCGACCATCGCCACCGTAAGATCGCCGCTGATCTCGCCCGGTCCGGAGCCCCTGCGGCTGATGCGGCGGAGGAAGGAGCCGTCCGGCGAGTACACGCGCACATCGGCCGCCTCCCGGTCGAGGACGGCGACCGTCCCGTCGTCCAGCAGTTCGACCCCGGCCACCTCCGCGAAGAGCATCTCGGGAGGCCCTTCCATGTCCCCGATGGTCAGGATGTATTCGGCCGGATAGACGGGCCGGCCGTAGTCGGCCAGCGGCCCGTGGCGCACGAACTCCACGCCGGCGCTGTCCTGGACGATGGGCCCGGGACCGATGTCTTCCGGGCCGCATCCCGTCGCTAGCCCCACGAACATCGAGGCGAGGGCGATGCTTCCCCCGGCGGATGACCGCGCGTGCGATAGTGGAAGGTTCACGTATCGATCCATCGGTGCATGTCGAGGATGATCGCTTCCTGGCGAACCGCGGCGAGGCTCAGAATCGGATCGGAGTCCGCCACACGAGGTTGAACTGGTCGTCGGCAATGAAGAGGAAGCCGAGGTCGGAGGCAAGGCCCGATCAAGGGACCGATGCATGCCCCAACGCCCTCGCCAGGGCCTCCACGCTCGCAAGGTTGTGCACTGGCCGGTGCTCGTCCACCTCCGGCAGGAGCGCCCGGATGCCCGCGGCCCGTGGCGCGAATTTCTCGTAGCGCAGCAGCGGGTTCAGCCAGATCAGCCGCCGGCACGACTTGCGCAGCCTCCGCGCCTCGAAGGCGATCCCGCTGGCGCCGTCCCGGTCGAGCCCGTCGGTTACCAGCAGCACCACTGCCCCCTCCGCCAACAGGCGGCGAGACCAGTGCAGGTTGAAGGCCCGCAGCGCGGCGCCGATGCGCGTGCCGCCGTACCAGTCGAGCACCGTCTGTCCCACGCGTTCCATCGCCCGGTCCACATCCTGGTCGCGCAGCAACCGGGTGACGTTTGTCAGCCGGGTACCGAAGAGAAAGGTGTGGATGCGTTCGCTCGCGTTGGTCAGGGTGTGGAAGAAGTGCAGCAGGATGCGCGAATAGGTCTCCATCGACCCCGAGATGTCGCAGATGGCCACCAGCGTGGGACGGCGCGTGGCGTGCGAACGGCGGCTCAGGGAGATGGGATACCCCCCCGTGCGCAGGCTGGCCCGCAGGGTGCGGCGCGCGTCGATCCCCGCGCCGTGGGGATCGGGACGGAAGCGGCGCGACAGGATCGGCCGCAGCTTCAACTCAAGGTGGCGTAGCGCCTCCCTGGCCCTTCGGACCTCCTCTGCGCTCATCTGCTCGAAGTCCTTGGTGCGCAGCACTTCCGAGGGTGAGAAGGCCATGCGCATGGTGATCTCCTCGCCCTCCTTCGTCCGAGTGGTCCCGGTGTACCCCGGGGCCGTTCCCGGCGAGAGTCGGGCCGGAGCCCGCTCGCCCGGCTCGCCCTCGTCGATGCGTGACGTGGAAAGCAGCGCCTGCAGGGCCTCGTCCCGTCCCAGCGGATCCCGCCAGAAAAGGCGAAAGGCGCTGTCGAAGATGGCGCGCTGTTCCGGAGCCGAAACCAGGGTTCCGTGCAGCGCCCAGTAGAACTGGCTCCGTTCGGTGGTGTCGATGGCCCCCAGCGCACGCGCCGCGGAGAGCGTGTGACCCGGACCCACCGGCATGCCGGCCGCGCGCAGCATGCGCACGAAATGGGCCACGTTGTCGGCGAGCCTGCCGGGCGGGCTTATGGGTCTGGGGGCCATGCCGGGCGAATCTAGAGGATGTACCTCATCTCAAGCGAGACCCCGAGGTACCCCAATCCAGCGAAGTCATAGTCCCAGAAGAACGGCGTCTGCCCATCGGCGTGCACTGGCCTGTGGCTCCGGACCATCGTCCACGGCAGCGACGCGGACACGGTCGCAACCGATGTCCAGCGGGCCTTGAGTCCAGCCGTCGCGCGATCCCCGAGAGCCCGGTCCACACCCGCGAGCAACTGATAGCCGAACGCCCACTCCCTTACCGGTTCATCCGTCATGCTGAGGGATCCGGCCGCGGCCCGCTGCCATTCCGGCGCGGCATCGGGGTTTGACTTCGAGCCCCCGAAGACCTCCAGATATCCTTCGTCGAGCGACTTCCTGTGGAACGCCACGTAGAAGCCGAAATCCAGTCTGGCGAGGCCGGCGCCCGCGCCCAGGTATGGCGCCCACGACGAACCCCGCCCGAAGGCGTAGTAGGCGTTCGCGAAGAGCTGGGTGGAGCGAAAGTTGTAGATGTCGGCGTTGGGCTCGGCGAGCGCGCTCCATTCGGTGTCCTTGCCGATCAGGGACCGATCCGCCCCGACCGAGAAGAGCGCCACTTCGCCGACCTGCTGGCGGAGCAGAAACTCGCCTTCGAAGCGGAAGCTTCCGGTCGCGTATCCCAGTGCGAGCGCCTGCGCGCGTCCCGAGTTGCGATCGAACGGGTACTCCCCCTGTCGCGAGCTGGTGAGCGGAGCCGTGCAATCGGCATCGGAAGGGGCGCTTCCGGGGTTGGCGTAGAGCAGCCGGTCGCAGCGGGTGGGATGATTGGCCCCGAACACGGTCACGTCGGCCCCGAACGCAGACGTGAGCCCGAAGTTGGTGGAGAGGTAGAAGCCGTCGTTCTGCTGCGCGGCGGCGGACGGCGCTCGAAGAAGGAACAGGCTGACGGCAAGAAAGAGCGGGATCGCGGTGCGCGCCACCCCGCTGGCTGACGAAAGATGATTCACCCGGTGCATGGCCACCTCCTGCTGCGACTTGCGACAGAATGACTGTGGTTTGCGACATTTTACCACAACAGACGCTGGGGGTGCCCATGCCGCACCGCGCCGCAGGAGGGCCGACCGGCTTGCGCGACCGTTGGACCGACGCCTGGTGGCGGTTCAGTCCCCCTGGGGCACCGTGAGCCAGCGACCGTCGTAGGCCGCGGGAAGGATGCCCTCCCGCACCACGGTCGAGCGCTCTCCTCCCGCGATGAAGGTCACACGGACGTCAACGCGTTCGACGCCCGGCGGAAGGCCGAAGTGGGCGGGCGCGGTGCCCTGCGAGCAGTAGCCGCCCCCGGTGTCGATCAGGCGGGTGCCCAGCAGCGCCCCGGTGTTGTGGTCGAGGAGCTGGACCTCCGCCCCGGGCACCAGCGACCGTCCCGTGGCGCCCACGGCCGCGACCTGCAGTGAGCGGGCGGCCGCGCCGGGGGCGAGCAGGTTGCGGTACAGGTGGTGGGTGCCGCCGGTCTCGTCGTTGTTGGCGATCGACAGGTCCAGGTCGCCGTCGCGGTCGAAGTCCGCCCAGGCCACGCCGTGGCTCGGGCCGTGCTCGACGAGGTTCGCCGGGAGCGCGTTGTGGAAGCGGCCGCCCCCGGCGTTCATGAACAGGTGGTCCTCGACCGCGGCGATGCCGGAGAGGTAGGAGGTCACCACCAGGTCCGGCAGGCCGTTGTGGTCCACGTCTCCCCAGACCGCCGAGGTGGAATGGTAGTCGACCCCCAGCGTGGCCGGATCGGTGACGTCCGTGAACGTCCCGTCGCCGTTGTTGCTCCACAGAATATCCGGCCCGTAGGTGGCGACGAACAGGTCCAGGTCGCCGTCGTTGTCGAAATCGGTCACCGCCGCGGCCACGCTGCCGTATTCCGCCCCCCTGCCAGGGTGGTTCATGCCCAGCGCCGGGGCGATATCCACGAAGCGGCCGTCGCCCTCGTTGCGGTAGAAGGCGTCCTCGTCGCCGTTCTGGTTGGACACGTGCACATCCAGATCGCCGTCCCGGTCGTAGTCGAACCAGGCGACGCCGACGGTGCGACGGGGGTCGCCCAGGCCCGATTCGGAGGTTACGTCGGTGAAGGTCCACGCGGGAGCGTCTCCGGCCGCCGAGTCACTGGCGCCGTCCCGCGGAGCCCGGTGTTGGCCCGGTGCCCCGTCGTTCCGGAACATCCGGTTGGGCTGATCGCGCAGCGCGACGAAAAGGTCGAGGTCGCCATCCCCGTCGTAGTCGACCCAGGCCGGCTGGCGGCTGGTGCCCAACAGATCCACCCCCAGACCGGGCGCCACGTCTACGAAATGACCTGCGTCGTTGCGATAGAGCCGGTTCGGCGTGCCCTCCGCAACCGGATACCCGACGTAGAGATCAGGATCGCCGTCCCCGTCGTAGTCACCCCACGCTCCTGCCCGCGTGTCCTCGATGTCCGCGAGACCGACCTCGGGCGCCACATCCACGAAGTTCCCACCGTCGTTCCGGTAGAGGCGATTGGGCGTGTAGCGCATCCCCACGAACAGATCCAGGTCACCGTCCCCGTCGTAGTCGGTCCAGGAGTTGGTCTGCGCTCCGGGTGTCCCGAAGAGTTCCGGCTCGACACGGTCGAACGCGGCGGGGATGAAGTCCGGCCGCGGCTCGCCGCAGGCTGCACTCAGCGCGAGAAGCAACGAAGCCATCCCCCAGTTGGTTCGGGGCCCGCTGCCCACCAGGGAGAGCCCGTTGTGCGCGGTGCCGATGACCTGGATCCGCGGCATGGAGAACCCTCCTCGCACCTCAGTCCGCGAACATGCGTTGGAGCACCCCCAGCACCTCCTCCATGGTGCCGCCCGGCAATACCCCGAGGCGGCGCACCATTCTCACCCGGTCGACAGTTCGCAACTGATCCGCGACCACGTGGCCGACCCTATCCTCAAAGCGGCAAGCGATTCGGAACGGATAGGGGTGCCCCCCGGTGGTCATGGGAGCTACCAGAAAGGTGCCCATGTGATCGTTGAGTTCGTCGGGCGATACGACCACGCATGGCCGAGTCTTCCTGATCTCGGAACCGCGAGCCGGGTCCAGCGAGATCAGGTATACCTCACCTCGCCGGGGCGGGACTACTTCCACTCCCACTCCGACTCGTCAAAGACGGTCGGGACCGGATCGTCCAACAGGCCGCCCTCACCCCGGCTCTCCAGCTCCCGGGCCGCCTCGGCCCATCCCGCCCTGGGATGCTCGACCCGTTCCAGCAACAACCCCGCATCTACAACCCGCATCCGCAGGGGGGCGTCGAGCCCGGCCGCCTCGACCAACGCCTTCGGTATGCGGATGCCGCGTGAATTGCCAATCCTGATGAGTCGGGTTCGCATCACGGCTCCTTCGGGCCCAGAGGTGGAATTGTAATTACAAGGTAATTCCGAGAAGATGAGGGGCAAGCGGTGGATGCGCGGGTGGGTGCACCTCGTTAGCGGAAAGGCGTGCAGCCTATCTCCCGAACGAGTACGAGAAGTTGATGAGCGGCACGCAGCAACCGCCGTCGCCGTCGGCGAAGGCGCCCATGGCTCCGACCTCGGTGTTGAAGCGGTCCCCGATGATGCGGACTCCGCCGGAAAGCACGACGCCGACGGCGTCGGGAAGGACGTAGTTCTCCGTGATGAGCTTGATCCGGCGGCTGACCCGGGTTTCACCCCCGAGCATGAACGCCGGCTCGTTCAGGACCTCGTCTCCCGAATAGAAATAGCCGATCCCCGCGGACAGGGCATCGTCCGCGTCACCGAACGTGCCCACCCCGTAGGCGACCCCGACCACCTCGTCATCAAAGAAGAAGGCGAGGGTTCCAATGGACGCCTGCACCTCGGGCTGCCGGATTATCTGTATCTTCGGACCGAGGTAGAACGGCTCGAGTTCCCCGAAGAGAATGGGCGCTCCGCCTACGATGGTGAAACGGTCGGTGACTCCGACCGCGGCGAATGGCAGGACGACCACGTAGGTGCCGATGTACGACTCCCCGCGCGCGAGCGAGCGCCCGGTGGATGTGAAGAACAGCCTGGTGCCCCCGGGATCCTCGGTCCAGAACTCGCCCTCGACCGTCTGCCCGCGAGCGGGACGGAGGTCCTGGATACCGGAACGCTCGACATCGAGGCGGGCGCCGCCCACGGTCTCGAACACCACCCGCTCCTGGTCGAGCTCCACGACGCGCGCGAAGATCACGGAGCCGTCCCCGAGCCGAACCTCGTAGATGGCGTCGCTCGGCGCCGGGATGTCCAGGGGTGTCTGGGCCTGGAGCAGGGCCGGGAGGACGACCGTGGCCAACAGGGCGGCAGCGGAGAGGAGAAGAGTCCTGACCCGTGACGTGGACGATATCCGGCGAAAGCCGTGCATGTGGCTCCTTCCGAGCAGTCGATTCAGCGAGTTCCGAGACTGTCTTGCGGAATACCCTGTGGCGGCAGAAAAGGGGCCAATCCGGCCTGGGCTAACTCAGCGCCCGCCATCGCCCACTCCCTCCCGCGTTCCGCGAGACCCACCGGGTGATGGCATCCTCGTCGCGGACCGGTCACGGGATCACCGCCACAACTCCAATCCGTTCGATGTCAACCGAATCCACAACCGGGATCAGGGCTCGGCCATCGGGGAGGAACGTGAGGGGCATGGGAAAGCCCTCGGGGAGCACGCCCACCGGCACGGCGGTCGAGTCAAAGACCATGATACGCCGACGACCGGTCGTCTCCTCATGATGAACCCAAAGGTCGCCGTTCGGGTGAAGCGCGACCGCGCGGATCGCCTGGGGCCTCGGCATGTATCCGTGCTTCTCGATAAACTCACCTGGACTCGTGTTGCACGGTCCGCGAATCCCCCGAGCCTCCAACAACGCCGCCGCTTCCCGTCTTGTGAGTTCCGGGGCCTGCTCCCCGAAGCTTGCTCTCCGAATCAGCTGCGTGCCCTCGAACCAGTCGACCCGGGAGTCTGGCCATGCGACAATCACGAAGCGGTCTCCCCATTGTGACCAATGGATCGACGGAGCGAGCGGTATGCGCGTCGTAAACCTGGCACTACAACGAGCATGATAGGCCGTAGAGGTATGGGTGGGCTTGCTGTCAATGAGACTGATCGTATCAGCACCGTTCGCCGCGATCAGCCGGTCAACGCGGTCATCAACGTTGGCCACAACGCGGCCCTCGCTGCCTATGGAGCGGTCCCGCTGCCAATACACGAAGTAGTCGGATATCGCCTCCACATGTCTTAACCTGTTTGAGATTACGGAATAGGGCGCTGAGCGCTCGTCGAGCACCCCATTTGGCGAATAGCTTACGAAGAGCCCGCGGCCCGCATCGTGGACGGTCACTACACCGCGGGAAACCGTTACGGACAGGGGGAACCTCAATTCACCGGGCCCATCACCTTCGCGACCCCACGTCCCGACCAGCTCACCAGCAGCGGTGAATGCGACCACCTGACGCCGATCAGGGTCAAGGACATGGATCAGACCCTCTTGATCCACATCAACCAGCGGAGAGCGTACCTGGTAGAAAGAAGCCGGACCCGAGTCCTCTCCTCCAATGAGATTAACTGTATCCGCCCCCAGGTCCATAACGGGCATAGTCCCTGAGGTTCTTACGATCTCGACGCCGACGGAGTCGTGTCGCACAACCGTGACTGCCCGCTCGCCCGCTCCGCAACTCGCCAACACCAGAGACAGGGTGATCACGGGCAGGGTGGGGGTGGCCTGGCTCACTCAGCGCCCGCCATCGCCTCCTCCACCCCTCCGTCCCGCCGCAGCTGCTCCAGGTCGTCCTGGTACTTGAGCAGCACGCCCAGCGTGCGGTTGACGGTGTCGCGGTCGAGCACCTGGCGGTCCAGCGCCATCAGGGCACGCGCCCAATCCAGGGTCTCGGCTACGCCGGGCCGCTTGAAGAGCTCCATCTCGCGCACCCTGCGCACGAACCCCACGACCTGACCGCTGAGCTGCGCCGGAGCCTCCGGAACCCGCGATGCCAGAATCGCCATCTCCCGCTCCGCCGTCGGATAGTCGATCCAGTGGTAGATGCAGCGGCGCTTGAGGGCGTCGTGGATCTCGCGGGTGCGGTTGGAGGTGATGACCACCACCGGCGGAGTCTCCGCCCGCATGGTGCCCAGCTCGGGGATGGTGATCTGGAAGTCCGCGAGGACCTCGAGGAGATAGGCTTCGAAGGGCTCGTCGCTGCGGTCGAGTTCGTCGATGAGGAGCACGGGCGCGATCCCGCCGGGCGGATCCAGAGCCTGCAGAAGGGGACGCCGGATGAGGAACTCCTCTCCGAAGACGTCGCGTTCGGCGGCAGGCAGCGAACCTCGAGGACCGGAGGCGCCGTCGCCCGCACGCCCATCCCGTCCCAGCTCCGCGGCCCGGATGTGGATCATCTGCTTCGCGAAGTTCCACTCGTAAGCGGCCGCGGCCATGTCCAGCCCCTCGTAGCACTGGAGCCGCACGAGGGGCTTGCCCAGGGCGCCGGCCACCGACCGGGCCAGCTCGGTCTTGCCTACCCCGGCTTCTCCCTCCAGGAACAGGGGGCGGCCCAGCTCGAGCGCCAGAAAGAGCGCGGTTCCCAGGCTCGCGTCCGCAACGTACCCCTGGCTGCCAAGCAGCGCCACGGCTTCGTCGACGGACCGGGGAAGGGGCGCGGACCCGCTCTCATCGTCGACCGAACAAGGCGAGGGCGCAGGACCGCTCGCTTCAGCGCGGCCCCGCGCCCTCTCTTTTTCGTCCATCTGACGCTTCGCCGGACTCCGCTAGCCGCAGGCCTCCACGGCCCGCTTCGCCATCACCGTGACCAGATGGGCCCGGTACTCGGCGCCCGCCACGTTGTCGGACAGGAGCCCGTCCGAAGACACGCTGATGCCCGCAACCGCATCGGCCGAGAAGTCGTCCGCCAGCGCGGCCTCCATCTCCGCCACGCGGAAGACGCCCGCGCCCGCGCCGGTCACCGCAACCCGCACGCCGTCGGAGTCCCGGGCCACCATCACCCCGGCCACCGCGTACTTCGACGCCGGGTTCTCGAACTTCGCGTAGGCGGCCCGGTCCACGATCGGGAAGCATACGGCGGTGACCAGCTCGTCCTCCTCCAGCGGCGTCTCGAACATCGACCCGAAGAAGTCGTCCGACGAGATCTTGCGCCGGTCCGTGATGATGGTCGCTCCCAGCCCGACGCACGCCGCCGGATAGTCCGCCGCGGGATCGTTGTGGGCCACGGAGCCACCGATGGTGCCGCGGTTGCGCACCTGTGGATCGCCGATGCGGCCGGCCATGGCCGCCAGCGCAGGAATGCGCTCCTGCACCACGCTCGAAGCCGCCACCTGTGCGTGCGTGCAGCAGGCTCCGATCTTGACGCAGTGCCCGTGGTCCTCGATGTCGCTCAGTCCGGGCACGTTGCGCAGCGACACCAGATCGCTCGGCGCCGCCATGGCCAGCTTCATGACCGGCAGCAAGCTCATCCCACCCGCGAGCACCTTGCCGTCGTCCGCGCCTCTGAGGGCGCTCA
This sequence comes from Longimicrobiales bacterium, assembly GCA_965221785.1. Lineage (GTDB taxonomy): Bacteria > Gemmatimonadota > Gemmatimonadetes > Longimicrobiales > Gaopeijiaceae > BD2-11. The sequence goes on along the minus strand of CBDCSR010000003.1, from coordinate 812,574 downwards.
GGACACCGTCAACCGAAGACGGTGCGTGATATTGGAAATCGTCCACGTTCGCCTCCGGTCAGTCCTGGGCCTGTGCGGCCTGAATCGCTTGCCAAACCCGCTCCGATGTGGCGGGCATCTCCATGTGAGTCACCCCCAGCGGGCTCAGCGCGTCAACCACCGCGTTGATCACCGCGGGCGGAACGCCGATGGAGCCGACCTCGCCGACTCCCTTCACGCCCAGGGGGTTGTGGGTGCAATGGGTCGTGTTGTGGTTGATGTTGAAGTTGGGCAGATCGCCCGCGCGCGGCATGGTGTAGTTCATGTACGAACCGGTCACCAGTTGACCTTCCGCGTCATACTCGCAGTGCTCGAGCAGCGCCTGTCCGATGCCGTGGGCCAGGCCGCCGTGCAACTGCCCGTTCACGATCATGGGGTTGATGATGCGCCCCACGTCGTCGGCTCCGGTCACGCTCACCAGCTCCACCTCGCCCGTCTCCGGGTCCACCTCCACCTCGGCGATGTGGGTACCGGCCGGGAAGGTGAAGTTGAGGGGATCGTAGAACGCGGTCTCCTCGAGTCCGGGCTCGAGGCCCTCGGGATAGTTGTGGGGCACGTAGGCGGTCAGCGCGACGTCGCCGATGCTCTTGGAGCGGTCGGTTCCCGCAACGGTGAAGTTGCCGCCGGCGAACTCGATGTCCTCCTCCGAGGCTTCCAGGAGATGGGCGGCGATCTTCTTGCCCTTGGCGATGACCTTCTGGACCGCGTTGTAGATGGCGGTGCCGCCCACCGCCAGCGAGCGCGACCCGTAGGTGCCCATGCCGAAGGGGATGGCGTTGGTGTCGCCGTGCACCACGTCGACGGCCTCGAAATCCACCCCCAGCGTCTCGGCGACGATCTGGGCGAAGGTGGTCTCGTGCCCCTGGCCGTGGCTGTGCGTGCCGGTGAAGACCGACACCGAGCCCGTGGGATGCACGCGCACGCTGCCGACCTCGTACAGCCCGGCGCGCGCGCCCAGCGATCCCACCACCGCCGAGGGCGCGATGCCGCACGCCTCGATGAAGGTGGAGATGCCGATGCCGCGCAGCTTCCCGCGGCCGGCCGCCTCGTTCCGGCGCGCCTCGAAGCCGTCCCAGTCGGACGCCTCGAGCGCCAGGTCGAGGGTGGCGTCGTAGTCGCCCTGGTCGTACTGGAGCGCGACCGGGGTCTGGTAGGGGAACTCGCGGATGAAGTTGCGGCGCCGGATGTCGACCCGGTCGATCCCGGTCGCGGCGGCAGCCTTGTCCACCAGGCGCTCGAGCAGGTAGGTGGCCTCGGGCCGCCCCGCCCCCCGCAGCGCATCCACCGGGACCGTGTTGGTGAACACCCCCTCGACCTCGCAGTAGATGGCGGGGGTCGTGTACGGCCCCGCGAACAGGATGCCGTACAGGTAGGTGGGCACGCAGGTCGCGAAGGTGGACAGGTACGCGCCCAGGTTGGCCTGGGTCGAGACCTTGAGCCCCACGAACTTGCCGTCCTCATCGAGCCCGAGCGTGGCCGTGCTGATGTGGTCCCGGCCCTGGGTGTCGGAGACGAAGGCCTCCGAACGATCGGACGTCCACTTCACCGGCCTGGCCAGCTGGCCCGCGGTCCAGGTGAGGATCGCCTCTTCCGCGTAGTGCGGAATCTTGGATCCGAAGCCGCCCCCGACGTCGGGCGCCACGATGCGCAGCTTGTGCTCGGGCAGACCGAGTACGAAGGCGCCCAGCAGCAGCCGGATCAGGTGCGGGTTCTGGCTGGTGGTGTAGAGGGTGTACACGCCCGTGGTCGGGTCGAAGTTGCCGATGGCCGCGCGCGGCTCGATCGCGTTGGGGACCAGCCGCTGGTTCACCACGTCGATCGAGACCACGTGGGCGGCATCGGCGATGGCGCCTTCCGCGGCCGCCCGGTCCCCCACCTCCCAGTCGTAGCACAGGTTGCCGTCGGCCTCGTCCCAAACCAGCGGAGCGCCATCCGCGCGGGCGGCCTCCAGCGAGGCCACCGCGGGCAGATCCTGGTAGTTGACGTCGATCAGGGCCGCCGCCTCGCGCGCCTGGTCGCGGGTCTCGGCGACCACGATGGCCACGATCTCGCCCACGTGGCGCACCTTGCCCACGGCCATGGCCGGGTGCTTCGGCTCCACCATCGGCGAGCCGTCCTTCGAGTGGATCAGCCACCCGGTGGGCACACCGCCCACATGCTCCATGTCTGCTCCGGTGAACACCGCGTGCACGCCCGGCGCCGCCTCCGCCGCGCTGGTGTCGACGCTCCCCAGGCTGGCGTGCGCGACCGTCGAGCGCAGCAGGTGGGCGTACAGCTGCCCGGGCAGGTTGATGTCGTCGGTGTAGCGCCCGCGGCCCGTCAGGAAGCGGGCGTCCTCCTTGCGCTTCAGGCTCGCGCCGATGAAGCCGGTTCCGTTGCTTCCGTTCTCGCTCATGACCCACCTCCCATCGCGCTCGCGCCGGCCAGCACCGACTTCACGATGTTGTGGTAGCCCGTGCACCGGCAGAAGTTGCCGTCGAGCCAGTGCCGGACGTCACCTTCGCTGGGATCCGGGTTGCTGTTCACCAAGTCGATCGCGCTCATCACCATCCCGGGCGTGCAGAACCCGCACTGAAGCCCGTGGTGCTTCCGGAAGGCCTCCTGCATGGGATGCAGGTCCGCCCCGTTGGCGAGCCCTTCGATCGTGGTCACCTCCGCCCCGTCCGCGTCCACCGCGAGGGCTGTACAGCTCTTCACAGACTGGCCGTTCAGGTGAACGACGCACGCCCCGCACTGGCTGGTGTCGCACCCCACGTGGGTCCCGGTCAGCTGCAGCTTTTCGCGCAGAAAGTCGACCAGGAGGGTGCGGCCCTCGACCTCAGCCGAGCGCGAGGCCCCGTTTACCGTCATCGTTACCGCGGGCATCGAACCTCCTTGCCGGATGGGAGGGTTGCATTGGAATCAACAGGCTTCTCCAGCCGATGTTACGTCCGATGTCGAGGATGGCGCAATCTCTGATCGCCCCCGCAGGCGATCTTTGTTGGAGGCCGGTCCCTGCCTACCTTGGCGGGAACAATCTCAGCACATCGTCAGGAGGAACGAGATGGCCCGCACAAGCAAGGCAAGGTGGATGCCTTTCGCCCTGGTGATTGCCGCCAACACCGGTTCAATGGCGACGCACGCGGGCGCGCAGGAACCGGCGGCCTGGCGCGCCGGAAAGGAACTCGTCTTCCACACCTTCTCGATCGCGGCCATCGATCCGGCGACCGGGGAGTCGGGGGTGGCGGTGACCACCCGCAACGCCTGCGTGGGCAACGGCGTGCCCTGGGTGCGCAAGGGGGTGGGCGCGGTGGCGACCCAGGCGGCCACCCGCACCGAATACGGCTACGAGCTCCTCGACCTGATGGAGCAGGGGGTGTCGCCGGAGGAGGCCCTGGCCCGGCGCCTGGCGGAGGACGAAAACGCCGCCCGGCGCCAGATCGGCGTCATCGGCGTGGACGGCCGGTCGGCCCAGCACACCGGGACGCGCAGCCAGTGGGCGGGGCATCGCGCGGGCCCCAACTACGTGGCGCAGGGCAATACCCTGGTCGGGCCGGAGGTCGTCGATGCCGTGGGCGAGAGCTTCGAGTCCACCGAGGGGGCGGCCCGCCACCTGGCCGACCGGCTCATCGAGGCCCTGCAGGCCGGGCACCTGGTGGGCGGGGATGCGCGCCACGGCGAAGCCCAGTCCGCCGCGGTCATCGTCGCCGATCCGCGCCCCGGTATGGCCCGCCGCGAGGACGGCCTCACCGTGCAGATCAACGTGTGCGAGCACGAGGATCCGCTCGCCGAGATGCGCCGCATCTACGACAACATCTCCGAGACCCTGGGCTTCCGCACCCTGCAACAGGAGATCGGCCGCGACGTGTATCAGCTCAAGCTCATGCTGCACGAGCTGGGCTATTTCCGTCCCGACGCCAACGACGTCTCGCCCGAGGATGAGGACTGGAACGTCTACACCCAGGAAGCCGTGGATGCCGTGGACGCGTATCGGGCCGCGCAGGGATGGCGCACGACGGTTCCGGGGTATGTGGACGCAGCCACCATCGAGCGCCTGTGGAGCGACCTGGAGGAGGAAGGCACAGCCGAGGAGGTGCGCCGGCGGCTGCTGGAGGTGCAGCGGATCCGGAGATAGGGGGGCTGCAATGGGCACCGATGATGGCCGCGATCACCCGGTGTGAGCCCGCGCGCACGGCGGCAGAGGCGTCGGTCGGGCCTTCGCGCGGAACTCGCCCGTTCCTCGCGCTTCCCTGCCTCGTCGTGGCCCTCTCGCTCTTCCCCCTGTCCGCTGCCGCCCAGCAGCCCGGCCTCTCCGGCTACTACCTGAACGTCGCCACGCACGTGCAGGAGAGCGTGCTCGGGCCGGCGGGCGCATCGGATGTGCAGCGCCTGCGCCTCATGTGGAACTCGTCGCCCGGGCCGGTGCGCCTGGACGCCGCGTACGAGCAAACCCTGACGTTACGTCAGGCCGGCACGCCCGGCGCGCAGCTCTTCACCGCGGCCGGAGCGGTCTCCGGAGGCGACTGGCTCTCGCTGGGCGGGGATTTCCACTCCGGCGAGCGCGCGGAATGGCGTCACCGCTTCGACCGGCTGAACCTGCGGGTGGACCTGGGCGCCAGCGCCGACCTCACCGTCGGCCGGCAGCCGGTATCGTGGGCAACGACCCTCGTGCTCACCCCCGCCGACCCCTTCTCCCCGTTCGACCCGGCCGACCCCTTCCGCGAGTACCGAATCGGGGTGGACGCCGCGCGCCTCCGCTACTACCGCGGGGCGTTCACGCAGTTCGAGGTGGTGGCCCGCCCCGCCCGCATCGGTGAACGCGAGACGCTCACCCTGCTCGGGCGCGCGAGCACCAACGCCGCGGGCTGGGATTTGGGGGGATGGGCGGGCGTCGTCCATGACACCTTCGGCGCGGCTGGCTTCCTGAGCGGAGCGGTGGGGCTGTGGGCGCTCAGGGCCGAAGCGGCCGTGCGCGACCTGGAGGGCCGCACGTCTCTGCGCGCCGCTATCGGGCTCGACCGCACCTTCCTTGTCGCCGAACGCGACCTGTACATCGTCATCGAATACCAGCACGACGGCCTGGCCGCCGCCTCCCCGGACCAACTCCTCGCCACCGCGACCAGCCGCGCCTTCGCCCAGAGCGAGATGCAGGTTCTCGGCCGCGACACGGGCGTAATGCAGCTCTCCTACGCGCTGCACCCGCTGGTGTCGGCGAGCGCGCTTTGGCTGGGCAGCCTGCGCGACGGATCGTTCCTCGTGTCTCCCGGGCTTGGTTATTCGGCGACGGAGAGTCTGGCGCTCCGCCTCGGGGCGTTCCTCGGGGTAGGTGACGACCCGGTGGCCCGCGGTTCCGCGTGGACGCTCACGTCCGAGTACGGCGCCCTGCCGCGCGTGCTGTTCGTGTCGGCGAACTGGTTCTTCTAGCCGATCCACGAGATCCACTGGCGAGCGATACTGAGTGGAGCCACAATGTGGTCATATCAAGAAGGGGAGATCCAGGATTGAGAACCGACACCGTTGTGCGGGCCCGCATCGACAGTGAGACCAAGACACGCGCCACCGAGGCACTCCAGGCCATGGGCCTGACCGTGTCCGACGCGATCCGCCTCCTGATGCTGCGCGTAGCAGAGGAAAAGCGGCTGCCCTTCACCATTCAGGTGCCCAATCGGACGACCGTCGCAGCCATGAAGGAACTGGCCGACGGCAAGGGCCGACGGTTCGACAGCGTCGAGGAGTTGTGGGTCGCACTCCGACGCCCATGCGCTTGCGCCGGCGACGACGCCTAACCCATTCCCCGCGGCAGCCAGCGCCCGACCCGCTTCATGTACACCATGTACTCGTCCCCGAACTCCCGCGTGAGGCGCGGTTCCTCGTAGAGCCGGATGAACAGGGAGAAGACGATGAACACCGCGCCGCCGTAGGCCCACAGGACCGGGGCCCCATAGAGGATGGCCCATCCGGCGACCGCGCTCAGGACGGCGACGTACATGGGATTGCGCGTGTAGCGGTAGAAGCCGCGGGTGACCAGCCGCTGGGGCGCGTCGGTGATCGCGGGCGTGCCTCGGCCGAACGAGGCAAAGTCCCAGGCGGATCGCAGGTAGATGACGGCGCCGAGCGCCAAGAGAAGGAAGGCGAAGACACGCGCCAGACCGCCCGCGACCGCCCGCTCTCCCGCGATGAGCAACGGAATGAGCACTGCGACGCTGCCGGGCACCACCACCGTGAACAGGGCCGTCTTCAGAAACGGGCTCATGTCGTGTCCTCCGAGGGGTTCCGGCGACACCTGCCGGCATTGCTAGCGTAGAGACCGCGGCCAACCGACATTTGCACGGGACCCTTGACTCACACATGAATGCCCCATGAACCGATTCGGCAACCCTTCCCTCCCCGTCGTCACGCGCTCGGTCACCCTCCGCGACTTCGTGGTCTTTCAGGTCAAGCTCGCGGTGGACGGGGTCAAGGATGCGGTCCTGATGACCTTGTCGGTCATCGCGATCGTGATCGACATGATCGCCGGGGGTGGCAGGCGTCCCCGGCGCTTCTACGCCGTCATCCGGCTGTGCTCGCGTTTCGACCGGTGGCTCAGGCTGCACAGCACGAAGGGGTTCGCCGAGACGGGGGAGGTGCTCTGGCCGGACCAGCCCGGGATCGGCGCCGGAATCGGCGAGCGGCGCGTCCTGGGATCCGACGCCGACACCCTCATCGAGCGGGTCGAGGACCTTGCGCGGCGCGAGAGCAAGTCCGCGGAGCGCTGGCTGGACGATATGATCGAGCGCCAGGGCCGGGCCGGGGAGCGCACGCGCGAAGCTCCGGGCCGGGAGGCGACGGACTACGACCGCGATCTCGAGGACTTCGACCGCGACCTCAGGTCGCGCGGGCGCTGAGACGACAGGCCGCGGCACCGGCGCGCGTCCCGTCTCCACATCTCTGGCGCACATCCCTTCATCGGGGCAGTTTGCGAGGAGATCGGACTCATCCTCAGGAGACTGCGCCATGACCCGCAAACACCTTCGCCTCGTTCTCGCCTGCATCTGTAGCACCGCGCCGGTCCTGCTCGGCGTGGCACCGGCGCCCATTTCCGCTCAACATGACGAACACGGGCCGGGTCCGGCCTCCGACGGCGACGAGGTCCTCCTCATTTCATCGGCCCTCGGGCCGTACTCGCGCACCATCACCACCGACTCCGAAGAAGCACAGGCCTACTTCGTACAGGGCATGCAGCTCATGTACGCCTTCACGCCTTCGGACGCCAACCGCTCCTTCAAGGCAGCACAGCGGCACGATCCCGAGTGCGCGATGTGCTACTTCGGCGAAGCGTGGTCGCTGGGCCGCTACCTGAACGGCGCCATGCTCCCCGAGGACGCCCCCACCGCCTACGCCGCCATCCACAAGGCGAAGGAGCTGGCGGCGGAAGGCGGCACCGAGATCGAGCGGGCCCTCATCGATGCGATGATCGTCCGCTACGCGCCCGAGCACGAGGGCGACGAGCAGCGCCTGGAGCTGGACAAGGCCTACGCGGCCGCCATGGAGAAGGTGTGGGAGGCGCACCCAGGGGATCAGGAGGTGGGTACCTTCTTCGGCGAGTCGCTCATGCTCCTCCAGCCCCGGCGCGGCTACTGGGACATCGAGAACCCCGAGGTGCAGAAGATCCACGAGGTGCTCGAGCAGACGCTCGCGCTCAACATCGCGCACCCGGGCGCGTGCCACCTCTACGTTCATGCGACCGAGCCCACCACCCGTCCCGGCAAGGCGGAGGCGTGCGCGGACCATCTCGGCCAGTCGATTCCGGGCGCGAGTCACATCCAGCACATGCCCTCGCACACCTACAACCGGATCGGGCGCTGGCACGACGCGGTGATCGCCAACACGCACGCCTGGCACTCCGACCAGAAGGCCAACCACGACCTGGGCTACGCCATCTACCCCTCGCACAATCTGCACATGCTGCTCTTCGCCGCATCGATGGCAGGCGAGGGCGCGGTCGCGATGCAGGCCTCGCGCAACTACGGCAAGCTGGTGTCGGGCGGCAACTTCTACGAGTCGCTCACCGGTGTCCGCTTCGGCTTCTGGGAAGACGTGCTGGCAATCGATGAACGCCCCGAGCAGCCCCTCTTCGCCGGGTTCTGGGACTTCGCGCGCGGCTATGCCCATCTGCGCATGGAGCAGCCCGACAGCGCCGTCTTCTACATGGAGCGGCTGAAGGAGGCGCGTGGCGAACTCGACGACGAGGCGCCCTTCCGCGGACATTCGGCGGTCGATCTCATCACGGTGGTAGGAGGGATTCTCGAGGGCGAGATGCTGGCCGCCGATGGCGATGTCGACGGCGCCGTGCGCGTGCTCGAGGAGGCCATCGAGGTCGAGGACGGGCTCCGCTACGACGAGCCCGAGCCCCTCAACTTCGCGGCGCGCCACTGGCTGGGCGCCATCCTGAACGACGCCGGACGGCACGCGGAGGCGGAAGAGGTGTTCCGCGCCGCGCTGGAGGACCATCCGCACAACGGCTGGTCGCTCTTCGGACTGGAGCGCGCGCTCCGGGCCCAGGGTCGGGACGCCGAGGCCGACGAGACGCTGGCCGAGCGCATGGACTACTGGGCCAACGCCGATGTCTGGCTGATGTCGGCGCGCTTCTAGATGTCGGCGCACTTCTGATGCACGACCGGGCCGCGCTTCGGGTCGCCAGGGCGCTCATCCCGTCGGCCAGGGCACGCATGTGGGCGCTCGTCCTGGCCACGGCGTGGACGGGCGCGCTGGCGGTCCTTGCCAGCCCGGCGGACGCTCAGCGCTGGGGACGCGGCTGGTCCCGGCGCGCGCCCATGGCCAACCCCGGAGAGGCGGCCGAGTTCGGCTTCACCTTCTGCCGCATAGCATACCGCAGCGTGCGCAGCGAGGCGCTCGGCCAGGGGTGGCGCACCGACTATCCCAACTCCGACGCCAACTTCTCCCTGCGTTTCTCCCAGCTCACCACCAGCGCGGTCAGCCGCTCCGAGGACGGGGAGCCTTTCTACGCGGTCGTGACGCTGGACGACGAGCAGATCTTCCAATGTCCCTTCGTCTTCATGTCGGACGTGGGGACGGTCGGCTTCGACCCCGAGGAGATCGAGCGCCTGCGCACCTACCTTCTCAAGGGCGGCTTTCTCTACGTGGACGACTTCTGGGGCGACCGCGCCTGGCAGCACTGGGAGGAGACCATGCGCCAGGTGCTCCCCGATCACTTCATCCAGGACGTTCCGAGCGACCACCTGCTGCTGAACGGGCTGTACCAGGTGCGCGACGTGCCCCAGGTGCCCTCGATCCAGTACTGGTACCGGACCGGGCGGCAGGCGACCTCGGAGCGGGGGTTCGAGAGCGCGGAAGTGCACTTCCGCGCGATCTTCGACGAGGAAGGGCGAGCGATGGTGGTCATGACCCACAACACCGATATCGCCGACGGCTGGGAGCGGGAGGGCGAGGACGAGTCGTTCTTCTTCCGCTTCTCCCCGGAGTCGTACGCGCTCGGCATCAACATCGTCCTGTACGCGCTGACGCACTGATGATTGCTGATGATATAGCTGACATCTACTGGTGACATAAAACGTCAGGCGGGTTGGCCATGACTACACGGCGAACGATGTGTCTCGCGGCGGCGGCGGTGCTGGCCGCACGGCTCGGGGCGACGCCGGCGATGGCCGGGCTGCTGGCTGCGACGCTGGCCTTGGCCGGGCCCCTCGCCGGGCAGGAGGCCGTGCGCCTTGTCCCGGAGCAGGTGGAGAGCGGACGCGGAGTGTACGAGCGTTCATGCGCGGAGTGCCACCGCGCTGACCTGAGCGGCGACTTCGAGGCGCCCGAACTGGCCGGCCGGAACTTCCGCGCCGCCTGGCGGGGCGCGCCGCTCGGCGAGCTGCTGGCGGTGGTGCGCGACATGCCCCCGGAGGAGCCCGGCACCCTCAGCGAGGCACAGTACCTCGCGGTGACCGCCTTCCTGCTCTCGGCGAACGGGGCAGCCGCCGACCAGGGCGCGCTCGCCTCCGGGCAGGAGATCGACGAAGTGCTCGCCGGGGCGGCAGCCGCCTCCCAGGCCCAAGCCACCGAACGGGCCGGCGGCGACCCGGACGATCCGCCCGCGCCCGAAGCGACCGACCCACCCGCTGCCCAAGCGGTCACCGCCGACGCCGACCGGCCCTACGTCCCCACCGGCGAACTCGTCCGCGCCACCGGCCTCACGACCGTGGAGGGCGCCATCGGCCCGCTCCCGCCGGTGACCGACGCGATGCTGCGCGACCCCGACCCCTCCGACTGGCTCATGTACCGGCGCACCTACGACGCGTGGGGGTACAGCCCGCTCGACCAGATCCGGCGCGAGAACGTCGCCGACCTGGAGCTGGCCTGGGTGTGGGCCATGGCCGACGGGACCAACCAGCCCACCCCGCTGGTGCTCGACGGGATCATGTTCCTCACCAACCCGGGCAACATCATCCAGGCGCTCGACGCCGCCACCGGCGACCTGCTGTGGGAGTACCGGCGCCAGTTCCCCGACCACATCCGCCCGGGCGGCTTCAACCAGTTGCGCAACGTGGCGCTCTACGAGGACAAGGTGTTCCTGGCCACCAGGGACGCGAGCCTGGTCGCCCTCGACGCGCGCACCGGCAAGATGGTCTGGGACACCCAGGTCGCCGACCCCCGCAAGGGGTACGCCAGCGTCGCGGGCCCCCTCGTGGTGGAGGGGCTGGTCGTGAACGGCATGAACGGATGCGGGCGCTTCTTCGAGGACAGTTGCTTCATCACCGCGCACGATGCCGACACCGGGGCGGAGGTGTGGCGCACGTACACCATCGCGCGCCCGGGCGAACCCGGCGGCGACACCTGGGGCGACCTGCCCCTCCACCTGCGGGGCGGCGGGGATGCGTGGACCACCGGCAGCTACGACCCGGCGCTCGGGCTCATCTACTGGGGGACCGCCCAGGCCAAGCCCTGGGTGCCCGCCAGCCGCGGCCTCACCGCCGCCGATGCGGCGCTCTACACCAGCTCCACCCTCGCGATCAACGCGGCCGACGGCTCGCTGGCCTGGTATCGCCAGCACGTCCCCGGCGAGGCGCTCGACCTGGACGAGTCCTTCGAGCAGTTGCTGGTGGACGTCCACGGCCGCAGGCTCCTCTTCGCCATCGGCAAGCACGGCATCTTCTGGAAGCTCGACCGGGAGACGGGCGAGTTCCTCGCGCACCGCGAGACCGTCTACCAGAACGTCTTCGACCATATCGACCCCAGGACCGGCGAGGTCACCTACCGGCAAGACATCATGAAGGCCGAAGTGGGCGAGTGGATCTCGGTCTGCCCCAGCACCGCGGGCGGCCACAACTGGCACGCGATGGCGTACAGCCCGGAGAACGGCCTGCTCGTCACCCCGCTCTCGCAGAGCTGTCTGGAGATCTCCGGCCGCGAGATCGTCATGGAGGTCGGATCGGGCGGCACGGGCGCCGACCGCGACTGGGCCGAAATGCCCGGCACCGACGGCCGTCTGGGCAAGCTGGCTGCCTACGACGTGCGCACGCTCGAGGAGGTCTGGAGCGTCGAACAGCGCGCATCCTTCCTCACCGCGGCGCTCACCACCGGCGGCGGCCTCGCGTTCGCCGGCGACGTCGACCGCTACTTCCGCGCCTACGACGTCGAGACCGGCGACGTGCTGTGGGAGACCCGGCTGGGGACATCGGTACAGGGCTTCCCCGTGACGTTCTCCGTCAGGGGCGAACAGTACCTGGCCGTCAGCACCGGCCTCGGCGGCGGCAGCCCCCGCATCGTCCCGCGCCTCCTGGCCCCGGAGATCCGCCATCCGGCCTCCGGGAACGCGCTCTACGTCTTCAAGCTGCGCGACTGATTCCGGGAGTCCGCGCCAAGCTCGAATCCGCGCCAGACTCCGGAATCCGCGCGCGTCTGCGCTCGATCTTCTCACAAGCTCAAGTCCGGGCCTCCAGGGATTCCTCCGCGGCCTCCCTGGCAGCCGCTTCGATCTCCCATGGGATCCGCGAATCGGGGTAGAGCGCGGCTCCATTGGAAAGCGCGAGGCTACCACCACCCGTCGCGGGGGCGTCGGGATGAACCGATGGGACCGCCGGCAAGCGGGGCCGGGACCGTGCCAGCTCAGACCGCGGATGCCGCCGAGGACCCGTTGGCGCGTCCACCAGCATCCTCCCCTTCGGTGTGAAGAACAGGACCGTCCCGTCGCCGTTCACGGATACCTTCACCCGTCCCTCGTGAACGGCGCGGTGGTGCCGCCGGCAGAGGAGCAGCGTGTTCCGGAGGCTCGTCTCGCCCCCGTCGGCCCAGTGCTTGACGTGATGCGCCTCGGTAAACCGGCAGCCGCACCCGGGAAAGCGGCATCCGCGATCCCGCTCCTCCAGCGCCCGCCGGATGTGCGGAGGAATGGTGCGCGTCCGGCGCCCCACGTTCAGCATCGAGCCGTCCTTCGCGTGGACCATCGCGACCACCGCCGCATCGCACGCCATGCGCCGCGACGTCTCCGCGGAAACGCGAATCCCGTCCAGATCCGAGCGCCCCGGCTCGCCCTCGGCGGCGAGCGTCGCGGCATCGCAGTGGACCATGACCTGGTAGCGCTCCGCCCGGGTTCCGGACTCGACGCGGGGTGCAGTCAACGGATCGCCGTGGGATGAAGTCTGTCCTTCGTCACAGGATGGCGTCTCCGGTGCGACGGCATTCTCGATCGACCGGCCCGCATCGTGACCCGGGACCGCGCCAAACCCGGCCGCCAGCGCCCGCTCCGCCAGGAGACCCACCGCATCCGCGCGGCGTTGCTTCGGCTCGGGGCGCGGATCGCCGTTCTCGCTCCCACGACTCCCGGCACCCGCATCGTCCTCGCTTCGAAACAGCTCATCCGACGCCGCCTCCACCGCTCGCATGAGCATCGCCCCGACCTCCGGCTCGAGCCGCCCCTTCACCACGTACATCCCGTCGCCGTCCACGAAGACCGAGAAGGTGCGGCTGCGGTGCCGGGCCTGCTCGGCGGTCAGCTCCGCATCGCGCGACAGCTTCTTCCACATGCGCACCGTCCGCTCCAGCTTCGCGGCCGAGCCGGCGCGCGCGAACTCGAGCAGTTCCGCCTCGCGCTCGGGAGTCGCAACGCGCGTCAGCGCCCGCACCTTGGTGTACGAGATGCTCCCTTCGCGGAGCGCCTCGGCGGTCCGGGGGAGTTTTTCCAGTGCCCGAGCGGTCCGCACCCGTTCTCGCGCCGGGCCGATCTTGATGCCGGTTCTCCAGGCGAGCCACTCGGCGCAGGAGCCGAATCCGTCCTTCCAGCCGCCGCGGCGATCGAAGGCCGCGATAAGGGTCATCATCTGGAACTCGGCGGCGTTGATCTGCGCGGCGAGTTCCGCGATGCGTTCTCCGAGCCTGGAGAGTTCCTCGTCGTCGACGCAAGGCTCGGAATCGGACGGCGCGGCGCTGGGATCGGGCCGAGCGCCAATCGATTCACGAACCATCGCGCGCCGCGGAGAAGGCCTCCGGCGAGTGTCGTAGAGAACGTGCTCAGATGCGATCATCAATCCTCCCAACATCATATCTTACAATTAGTTACGTACTAATATAACGACATCCGAAACGGCCTCTCAGGATGCCCCGCAGTGGCCGAAACGGGGTTGGGAGACCATCGGAGGAGGAAGTCGCCTGCGAATGCCGTCAGCGAGCGCGCAAGCGCCTCTGGCAGGCCAGGAAAGATGGGGTCTCGGACTCCGCCGGATCGCGAGTCCCAAAGTCGTCAATGGCAGAATGGGACTGCCAAATGTGAATTCGGGACGCGGCGCGGGCGTGCCGCTGACCCTGGGCGAACGACCCGCCAGTGACGCAAGCGACCGCCGTCAATGGCAGAAGCTGTGACGCAAGCGACCGCCCGTCATTGGCAGAATGGGACGCGCGCATACGAATTCGAACAGGCTGCCGCGACTACCGAATGCGAACTCGGACAGGCTGCGGGAGACTACCGAATGCGAATCCCGGGCGGACGACCACGGAATCCGCGCCGCCGCCCGCCTCCCTCAGAACACCCGATACGTCGCCGACAGCTTGACGCGCCGGCCCTTCGCGCTGTGGGTGAAGCCGTCGAATGACTGCTCCCACTTCACGTAGGGCGGGGCGACATCCATCAGATTCAGCAGCGAGAGCGAGACGCCCAGCCCGCGCGAGGGGCGCCAGAGCGCGGTGGCGTCCAGCGTCACGAAGCTGCCGATGTCCTCGTACTCGCTTCCCTCTTCGTCGTGATCCCGGTACGAGGAGATGTAGTTCACGTAGCCGACCACGCTGTAATCGGACCACCCGTAGCTTCCGAACAGCCTTCCCTTCAGGCTCGGGAGAGGCGGGGCGATGGGGTTGTACTTGTTCAGTTGCCCGGCCCCTTCCTGCGAGGACGCGAGCTCGACGCCCCCGACGCTCAGCGGCTCCATCGAGTAGCTGCTCGTGTAGGTCGCCTCCAGCCCCGCGTTCAGGATGCCTTCTCCGGCCTGGGAGCGGGCATTCAACTGGAAGTCGAAGCCGGAGGTCTTCACGCCCGGCCAGTTGACCAGGTCGACGTGGATGCGCTCGATGCCGGTAACGTCGCAGGTGCCGGTGCCGCGCCCGTCGGAGCAGGTCACGAAGTCCTTGATCGCGTTCCTTGAGGCACCGCCCTCGTGGTACAGCGCGGTGACGGCGTTGTAGGGCACCACGGCGATCACATCCTGGAAGTCGTAGCTCCAGTAATCGGCGGTGAACTGCACCGGGACGAAGCCCGATTCGTCGGCGATCGACAGGACGAAGCCGGCGTTGTAGGTGAACGCCGTCTCGGGCTTGAGATCCTTGCTGCCATAGGTGTCGACCGCCTTGTATACCCCCGCCTCGTTCACGTAGGCGAGCGCCGTCACCCGGTCCCCGTTCAGGTCGTCGACGGAAGGGGCGCGGAAGGTCGTCTGCAGCGAGCCGCGCAGCGCGAACCGGTCGGTGACGTCGTAACGGATGGCCATCTTGGGGTTGAAGGTGCTGGCGACGCTGTAGAACTCGTAGTTGGCGGCCAGCTGCACGTGGAGGCGATCGTCCGCCAGGTGCATGGGGAGCTCGCCGAAGAACCGATGCACCGTCTGGTTGTCGGCGTAGGGATAGGTTCCGGTGGTGAAGGTGAACGGGCCCGCCTTCTCCAGGCAGGCGCTGCTGCCGAGCACGGAACAGGGGTTGATGTTCAGGTTGCCGGCATCGTTCACGCTCGCATCGACGTCGAACCAGCGGAACTGGTAGCCGATGGCGTAGTTCTCGGCCGCGCCGCTGCTCCCGGTCAGCGTCGCATCGGCGACCAGCATGTTCGCCGCGCTGAACACATCGACCTCCTCGTTGATCCACGCGATCAGCTCGGGGTCGTTCGCCAGGTTGGCCGAGAAGTCGGGGTTGGCCTCGCCGACAAAGCGCGCGCCCGGCTGCTGGGAGTGCTGCAGGGCGTTGCTGAACGGGTTGTAGAACTGGCAGTTGCCCTGTCCCGGCACCCGGCCCCCCGTCGGGCCCAGCCCCATGCCCGAGGCCGAGTTGGGATCGGCGACCACGTCGACCCCGCAGTCGGAACCACCGAAACCGCGGAAGGCCAGGAACTTGCGGTGGGCGTATTCCGCGGGCTGGTTCACGTTGCCCGAGGAGCGGGAGTAGCTGACGGCCAGATTCAGCCGGTTGTCGTGGCCCTCCAGGGCGTCGATGCCGGTGTCCAGGGAAGCCGATGCCCGATGAGTGCGGGAGTTCCGGTGCAGGGTCCGTCCGGGACCGGAGTGCCCGACCAGCCGTCCGAAGAAGTACCAGTCACTCTCCAGGCAGTCGCCGCTGCCCATGAACCCGACGGTGGATGCGTATTGCTGGCAGAAGGCCTGCCGCCCCGGGTTCTCCGACGGCACGATCTGAAGCCCGTCGTAGGGGCTGATGGGGGGGAACGACGGGGTGGTGACCCACTCGGGGGTGTCCGCCTCGGCGAACAGGCCCTCGATGTGGAAACTCGTGTTGTCTCCGACCTCGCCGTTGATTTCGGCGAAGGCCCGGAAGTGGCTGGACTCTTCGAGCAGGTTGTCCCAGGGCTGGTAGCGGAACCGGCAGGTGTAGGTCTCGAGGAAGCCTCCGAATTCCAGGCAGCGCGGATCGATGAAGATGTCGTCGTCCGAGAAGTGCGCCGTCGAGAGCTTGCCGATGAGATCCGCGGAGCTTTCCATTCCCGTGAGGGACGGCGTGAGAAACGCCCCCGGGTTTCCGGTCCAGGACCAGGCGCCGGCCCCGGGCTCGAACGGGTGCAGCGCCCAGTCCCGCTCTTCCGGTGTGAGCCGCTGGCGGGTCAGGTACTCGGCGGACAGAACCGCTGTCACGCGATCGCCCAGCCGCCGTCCCACGATGCCGGCCACGTTGCTGTCGCCGGCGCCGGCGAAGTACTCGTGCGAGGCGGTCACCTCCGTTCCCTCGAAGTCGCCGCGGGTGAGGAAGTTGGCGACCCCGGCCACGGCGTCCGACCCGTAGATCGCGGACGCACCCTCCTTCAGCACTTCGATGCGGTCGATCGCGATGGACGGGAAGGCGTTGATGTCGACGTAGCGTCCGCCGATGAGGCGGGCCGGGAGGTAAACCTGGCGCCGGCCGTTGAGCAGCACCAGGGTTCGCGACGCGCCCAGGCCGCGCAGGTTCACGTTGGCCACGGTCTCCGGAACGGCGGCGATTTCGTTGGCGTTGTACCAGCTCTGCCGCTCGCCGACCACCCCGTGGCTCACGCCGAGGGCCTTGAAGAACTCGGTCACGAGCGGGAAGCCCTGTTCTTCCAGCTTGCGGCGGGCCGCCACCGCCACCGAGTAGGGCAGCTCCGTGGCCGCCGCCTCCGCGCTGGTGCCGGTCACGACCACCTCGTCGAGCTCGAGTGCCGTGAAGCTCAACTGCAGGTCGACCGTGGTGGCTTCCCCCGGAGCTACCGTGACGTCTTCGGTCACCGCCAGGTAGCCGAGGATGTTGGTGGAGAGCTGGTGCGCGCCCGCGGGCACATCCTGGATCGAGTAGCGGCCTTCGGCGTCCGTGACCGCCCCGATGCCGAGCACCTCGATGAAGACCTGTGCGCCCGCGATCGGCCGGCCGTCGGCGACGTCGGTTACGGAGCCTTCGATGGATCCCGTGGATTGTGCCGAAACCGGAACTGCGGGAAGAGCGCCGACGAGCGCCAGTGACAGAAAAACGCGCGGTGATCCTGAGAGCCATCTACCCATTGCCAGCATCCTCCTTCGCAGGCCGGCGTAACCCATCTCCTCGGAGCGATGCCCTGGCCATTCACCCGGGAGTATCCTGGCCTGTCGTAGAACTGTCGCAAAAAAAATCGCGGTTTCGTCGCTATTCCGAGCCCAAGATAGCGCCTGCCGCCAGGCAGGGCACTACCCCCAGGGACGCTAGCGCTGGCGATTGCTCTCTATCAGCACCCGTTCCAGGGACTCGCGGGCGGCGCCGAGCTCGACTTCGCCGGGGGGAAGACCGTTCAACTGCAGGATATAGGCGATGACGTCGGCGTACTGCTGGGCAGGGAGGGAGCCGGGCTGGTCCTCGGGCATGAGCGAGTAGATGTCGTCGAAAAGCGCCGCCACGCTGGCGCCGGCCCAGGAACGGATGAAGGCTCCGACGAACTCCTCGTCGTCGTGGCACTCGCGGCAGACATCCTCGGTCACCTCGGCGCCGCGCGCCGCCTGTTCTTCGGTGTAGACGCCGTCGAGGGTGGTCACCCGCTCCTCGGTCTGCGCAAGAGCGGGCAGGGCCGCTCCCAGGGAGAGCAGCACCATGGCTGCAACGAGTGCTCCGGTCCGTTTCATTCCGCGCTCCAAAGATGCCATTACATTTGAATCCATAGCTTTAGAAGATCGTAGGTCCGGCTCATGGCGGTCAAGTTCACTCGGGCAATCATCACTCGCAGAGGCTCTCTCCTTGGAAATCGCGCTCCTGTCATCGGCGTTCGCGGCCTCCGTGGCCAGCGGGCTGGTGCCGTTCGTGAACGCGGAGGTCGTGGTGGCGGCGGCCGCGGTCGCGGTGCCCGGATCCCAGGTGTGGCTGGTGATTACCGTGTGTTCGCTTGGCCAGATGATCGCCAAGGCCGCCCTCTACGCGCTGGCCCGCTGGCTGCCTCAGAAACTGCCGGCGCGGGCCACGCGCCACCTCGAGCGCGCTTCCGAAAAGACCAGGCGACTCGAGCAGGCCGGATGGACGCTGATTCTGGTCAGCGCGTTCGTGGGGCTGCCGCCCTTCTACGTGATCTCCCTGGCAGCGGGCATCGTGCGCACCAACTTCGCCGCGTTCCTGGCGCTCGGCTTCGCCGGCCGCTGGGCACGATTCGCGATCCTGGCGTACGGGGCGGCGGCCGCGGGCGGGGCCATCCAGGGGGCGACGTGAGCGCCTCGGTGGACATCGAGCGGGCGCGGCGGCTGGTTGGCGAGGCCCGGCGGGTGGTCGCGCTCACGGGCGCGGGCATCTCGGCGGAGTCGGGCGTGCCCACCTTCCGGGACGCGGGCGGGCTGTGGCGCAACTACCGGCCGGAGGAGCTCGCCACTCCGCAGGCGTTCGCGCGCGATCCGCGCACCGCCTGGGAGTGGTACGACTGGCGGCGGTCGGTCCTGGCGGGATGCGCTCCCAACCCCGGGCACCGCGCGTTGGCACGCTTCTTCCTCAGGCGCGGCGCGGCCGGCCTGGTGACCCAGAACGTGGATGGGCTGCACACCCGCGCGGCGGTGGAGGAGGCGGGCGAGGGGCCGCCGGAAGCGGCACTTCCGGTCGAGCTGCACGGGGCGGTCGGGCGGGACCGCTGCAACCGCTGCGAGGCGCGCTTCCCCGCCGAGCCCCTGGGCGACGCGCTGCCGCGGTGCGACTCGTGCGGCGGCCTGCGCCGCCCGGACGTGGTGCTCTTCGGCGAGTCCCTCGACGGAGACGTGCTGGCCCGCGCCTACTCGCTGGCCGAGCGCGCCGACCTCTGCCTGGTGGTGGGAACCAGCGCGGTGGTCTACCCGGCGGCGGCGGTCCCGCTGGCCACGCTGGAGGCCGGTGGCAGCCTCATCGAGGTGAACCTGGAGGACACCCCGCTCACCCGATCCGCCACGGTGGCGCTGCGGGGGGCGGCGGGGGAGGTGCTCCCGGCCCTGCTGGACTGAGAGCACCTCCGCGGTTCACCCCCCGCACACCCCCTAGCGGCGACCCGGGGTCAGGGAGCGCCGCGGTGGTCCTTCGCCCACGACCCTGGGCGACACCTCCCGGACCGCGCCGGCATCGTTCATGGCGTCCCGCGGGATTACCGCGCGGTATCTGTCTGAACCGGCGGTGGCGGAGTCGGCTTCGGTCGGGACGCCGTTGACTTCCGTCCAGTCGAGGAGGCTGGGGGCCGTAAGTGCCGGATCATAGGTCCACAAGTGGACTTGCGTGATTTCCGACAATGCATCACCGAAATCCAGTGCGCTCGTCGGAACCGAGAAGAGTGTGTCGGTTCCCGCAACCGCCCCGAAGATCCCGTCCTGTACACTGATCGCAACGTCGGTGAGTTCTCCGGGGCCGTCGTTGATGGCGCTCGACACACCACGGAAGGCGACTCCTTCACCGCCGGTAATGTAGTACCAGCCCTCTTCCCGGCCTTCCGGTTCGAAGAAGACGACCAAGGCATAGTTTACGGTCTCCGTGTTGCCCTCGCCGAAATTGAGCACTCGCTCGCCGATTTCCAGCCTTATCGCCTCCGCACTCCGCTCGCCGGGATCGGCTGGCTCGACGAACAATGCAGTTCGCACCGAGTCGGCCTGACGCCCCACACCGGCAGCGATATGCCAGGATGTGAGCGGCGCTTCGAACTCGCGACCGACGATTCCCCACAGGGTGTCCGAGACATTCGTCACTCGCAGGATGCCCTCCGAGATTTCACCCTCGGCATTTGCGAATCCCCAGTCGTCCAGGCTGGTGTCGTCGTCAAAGTCGTCGCGGAAGATCAAACCCGCAGCGGGGAGGACGGTGATTCCGAAGGAGACCGACGCAGATAGACCTCCCGGATCGGTCGCGGTAACCGTACCCGTCGCCTTCCCCTCGGCAAGGGTACTGACGCGCAGCAGGCTACCGGCCACCGCCAGCGCGGCCACGCTCGGATCCGACGACTCCGCTGTGTAGGTCAGCTCGTCGCCATCCGGATCGACGAAGAGCGGAGTGTCTCCCTCCAGGTCGAGCGTTCCCGACCACCCCGCCGACCGCGAAATGTCGTTGATTCCGCCCTGCGCCTCCGGGACCTGGTTAACCCGCTCGATCACCGTCACGGTACCGCTCAGCGAAGCCGTCAGATCGTACGGATCGGTCGCCGTGACCGTCACGGTCGCGGTCCCGATGGCCCCTGCCGTCACCGTCATCGTCGAGCCCGACACCGAGACGGTCGCCACCGCCGGGTCGTCCGATTCGGCCGTATAGGTCAGCGCCTGTCCGTTCGGGTCGGTGAAGTACTGGGCGACGTTCACGGTCTCGGAATTGCGCTCCTGGATGCTCAGCGACGGAAGCGAGTCGCGGGTCGTCTCCGGCGGCCGGTTGGGCTCCACGGTCACGGGTACGCTGAGGGAGCCGGACAGGCCGTCCGGGTCGGTCGCCGTCACCGTGAGCGTGGTCGATCCGGCGCCCACCGCGGCGGCCGACACCACGCTGCCCGCCACGGTCACCGTGGCCACGGAGGCGTTGGCGCTGGTCGCCGAGTAGGTGAGGGCGTCCCCGTCCGGGTCGGTGAAGAACGGCGACATGTCGATGTTCAGGGTGTCGCCCACGATGGCGGTCTGCGCGGGCGCGACCGGCACCTGCGGTACCGGCGCCCGATTGGGCTCCATCACGGTCACGTTGGCGCTGGCCGCGGTGGAGAGCCCCGCGGGATCGCGGGCGGTCACGGTGACCGTCGCGCTGCCGGCGGACACGGCCGTGATGGTCAGGTCGGTGCCGGACAGGGTGACGCTCGCCACGCCCGCGTTCGACGAGATCGCGGTGAAGGTCAGGGCGTCGCCGTCGGGGTCGGTGAAGAGTCCGCCCACGCTCACCGTGACCGACTCGCCCGCCGTCATGGTCTGGGTCGGAATCGAGCCCGACGCCGCCGGAGGCCGGTTGGGCTGCGGCACCGGCGCGGGCTCGGTGGTGCCTCCCTCTCCGCCGCAGGCGGCGGCCCAGGTGACGGCCAGCAGCGCCAGCGGACGAACAAGGCGTCTCCGGTGGACGCCCGACGGGTGGACACCAGAATCAGATGGCAGACCTGAACCTGTCATTACGGACATACCCTTTGCGTGGAATGGTTGAGGGATTCCGACCTGCGGCCGCAAAGGTCGGTCCGCCTGAAACATGAGGCCGCGCCCCGAAAAAACGAAATGGCGGTCGTTTGGCGTCAGCGCGCACCCGGCCCGGCTCCGGACAGCCGCCGCATCCGCGCCGGCGCGGCCATTGCGGCGCCGGGTGCCGCGGGCTCTTCGGTGGCGGACGCCGGCGCGTCCATGGCGGCGCTTTCGGTCGCGGCCCCGGCCGTGTGCGTCCCGCTCACCTCCACCCAATCGAAGAGGGCGGTTCTCGCCTCGGCCCCGTCCAGGGGGAAGACCCACAGGCCGATCGCGGTCAGGCGAGTCGGATGGTCGTCGCCCAAAGTGACCGTGAAGAGCTCCGTCTCGCCGGCCCACGCACGCAGTTCGCTCCCATCCAGTGACGCGGCGATCTCCGTGAACTCGCCGGCATCGTCGTGAACGGCATCCGAGACGCCGTAGGTGCCCTCTATGACCACCCAGCGGTTCTCCGGGGGCCACCGTGACCGATCCAGAGCGTAGAAGCGATAGTTGGTATCGGTCCCGCCGACCGAGACGCCGGACCCGACATCGAGTGCGTACCACGCATAGCGTTCGTCCCCGGTAGCGAGGATCACCGACGCGACCACGCTGTCCGTCTGAGTGCGTCCCAGCCGTGCGCGCACCTCCCAGAAGTTGATCGGGGCCTCGAGAACGCGATTCGCGCGGCCCGCGATGCCGCGTTCGAGATTGGTGAGCGCCAGGACGCCCTCGGACAGCACCGTGTCCGCCTGCTCGACACCCCACGCCTCGAGGCCCGAGTCGAAATCCTCCCGGAAGCCGAGCATCGGACCCGGCACGACCGCCACCGCGACTTCATGCGCCGCCGTCAGGCCGCCTGGATCGCGGGCCGTCAACGTCAGGGTTGTCGTTCCCGCCGCCACGCCCGCGATCGACATCGTCAGGCCGGAAACCGACGCCAGGGCCACGCGCGGGTTCGAAGATGAGGCCTGGTAGCTGAGCGCGCCCCCGTCCGGGTCGTCGAAATACGAAGTCACCTCCAGCAGGGCCGTCTGGCCGGAGGCGAGGTTCACCGCCGGAATCGAGCCCGTCGCCACGGGCGCCCGGTTCAGCCGCACCGTGACACCGGTGCTCTGGCTGGCCGCGAGCCCGCCCGGGTCGCGGGCCGTGAGCGTCAGGATCGCCCTCCCCGAAGACACCGCGGTCACCGTCACCAGGGTGCCGGACACCTCGACCCGCGCAGCGGCCGCGTCCGTCCTCGCCTCGTAGCTCAGACTGTCGCCGTCGGGATCGGTGAAGTAGGGGGACGCCTCCACCAGCACCACCTGCCCCTCGACCAGCGTCAGGGCGGGGATGGACGCCGCGGCCACCGGCGCCCGGTTCCGGTCCGCGAGGGTGGGCCCGGTCGTGCCCGGGCGACAGCCGGCGGTTCCCAGGACCAGCAGGAGGAGCCCAACGGCACCGGCCCTCGCTACGACCCGGTGGAGCAGGCCCCCTCGGCGAGAATGCCGTTGCTCCCTGACGGCGCAGAGGCTGTGCCGGATCTCACCCGTCCTGCACATACTCCGCCACGGCCCGGTGCGTCGCGTACCACACGTCGCCGCGGGCGTTGATGTGTTCGATGAGTCCTTCCAGGATCAGGATGCGCGAGCGGTGGCCGATGTAGTGCGGGTGCATGGTGAGCACGAGCATGGTGCCCTCCTCCCACGCGCGGTCGAACTCGTCGATGTAGACCTGGAGGACGTCGCGGGGGGCGCTGTAGCTGTTGCCGCGCGGGTTCAGGAGAGGGGCGTCGTCCAGGATCCACTCCACGGGCAGCTCGATCAGGCCGGTGGGCACGCCGTTCGCGACGATCTCGTAGGGCCGGTCGTCGGCCATCAGCGAGCTGTCGTAGAGGAAGTCCATGTCGAGGATGATGTCGAGGGTGTTCGGGCTGAAGTTCCACGACGGGGCCCGGTAGCCGACCGGACGCTCGCCGGTGACCTCGGTCAGATACGCGACCGCGCGTTCCAGCAGGGCCCGCTCTTCGTCTCCCTCGAGCAGCGAGTTGGTTTCATGGATCCAGCCGTGAATGCCGATCTCATGGTGACCCGCGGCCTGGATCGCGTCCAGCATTTCCGGGTTGAACTGGAGGCTCATCGCCGGGATGAAGAAGGATGCGGGGATGTCGTGCTCGTCGAGGATCTCGATTATCCGCGGGAGCGCCCGGCGGGCACCGTACTGGCCCTGCGACAGGCCGCCGATGGTGGGTTGCCCGTTGCGGATGGGAATGGTTTCGTTGTCCACGTCGAAGGAGAGCAGCACCGCGGCGCGGGCCCCGCCCGGCCAGCTGGCCGGCGTGAGGTCGCGTCCGGCCCTTACCGCGTTGACGGTCGCGAAGACGCGCTCGTCGCTCCATCGCCAGCCGGGCTCGTCGTCGGCCCCGGGCGACTGGGCGGCGTCCGCGGTCCCGGCCCCGGGCGCGCAGGAGGAGAGGATGATGGCAGCGGCGGCGGCAGCGATCAGGGTCAGGCGCGCGTTCATGGATGCTCCCGGGTGCGGGTTCCGGTCGGGGGGCAGAGTCGCAACAATACGGATTCGGTATGGAGCGTAACAGTATGCAGGGGAGGGGCAGGCCTGTGAGCGCCGCCGCCGACCTGGCCTTTCTTCCGGCCACCGAACTGGCTGCCCGGGTCGCAGCACGGGAGGTGTCGGCGGAGGAGGTGGTGTCGGCGGCGCTCGACCGCATCGGTCGGCACAACCCGGTGGTGAACGCAGTGGTGACCCTCTCCCCGCGCGCTCTGGACGACGCGCGCGCGATCGACCGGCGGCTGGCGCGGGACGAGGATCCCGGACCGCTCGCGGGGGTGCCGGTCGGGATCAAGGACATGACGGCAGTGGCGGGGCTGCGCACCACCTACGGCTCCCCGCTGTACGCCGACCACGTGCCTGCGGAGGACGCGCTGGTGGTGCGCCGCCTGCGGGCCGCCGGGGCGGTGGTGGTGGGCAAGACCAACACGCCGGAGTTCGCCGCGGGGGCGAACACCTTCAACGACGTGTTCGGCGCGACCCGCAACCCGTGGGATCCGGCGCTCTCGGCGGGAGGATCGACCGGCGGGGGGGCGGCGGGGCTCGCGACCGGCATGTTCGCGCTGGCGGAGGGGACCGACCTGGGGGGGTCGCTGCGCATCCCGGCGGCCTTCTGCGGGGTGACCGGGCTGCGCCCCTCCCCCGGCCTGGTCCCCACCGAGCCCACCGACTGGGTGTGGGACACCATCATGGTCACCGGACTGATGGCGCGGACGGCCGCGGACATCGCGCTCGGGCTCGCGGCAGTCGCGGGGCCGTCGGCGGGGTCGCCCTTCCGCCAGCCGGTCGCGGGGCGGGACTTCCCGGCCGCCGCCCGGGCGGGAATGGCTCAGGGCGCCCGCGTCGCATACTGCGCCGACGTGGCGGGGATGGGGGTGGATGCGGGAGTGGAGGCGGTGTGCCGGGAGGCGGCGTTCACACTGGGGGGGGCGGGCGCCGTGGTGGAGGAGATCGACCTGGACCTCTCGCACGCCCGCCGGGCCTTCCTCGACCTGCGCGGCCGCTGGATGGTCGCCCACCACCAGGACCGCCTGGACCGCATCGGCGAGCTGGGTCCCAACCTGGCCGGCAACATCCGCGCGGGCCTCGCCACCACCGCCGGGCAGCTCGGCCGCGCCGACCAGGTGCGCAGCGACCTCTGGCACCGGTTGGCCCGGCTGCGGCGCACCTTCGACTACCTGCTCACGCCCACCACGGCCGTCCCTCCCTTCCCCGTCGGACAGAGCCATCCCACGGAGATCGCGGGCCGGGCACTGGAGACCTACGTGGACTGGTTCGCGCCGACGTTCCTGTTCTCGCTTACCGGTCTTCCGGTCGCCTCGGTGCCCGTCGGGCTGGACCCCCGCAGGATCCCGGTGGGCCTGCAGGTCGTGGGTCCTCCCGCGGGCGAGGAGGCGGTGCTGGCCCTGGCCGCCACGCTGGAGCGCATGCGCCCGCCGGAGCGGCCACCGCTGGCGGAGTGACCTCGCCGGGCGCCGGACCCTGCCGGGCCGGGGAACGCCGTGCTCGCCTCCCGGGCCGGGCGTCGCTTCCCCGCCTTGCCCGCCCTCCGCGCGGCATCTACGATCCTGCATTCATCCCATCTCCCATCGACGGAAAGGAGCAAGTCATGGCCAGAGCAGCTTCCGGTTCTTCACGCCGGCGATTCTTCAAGCAGGGCTTCGGCGTCGGCGCGGGAGCGCTGGCCCTCGGCCGCTGGCCCCGAGGGCTGCTGCGCCGGCAACAGGCGGGCGTCCCCCTCATCATCACCAGCCACACCAACGAGACCGGGCGCAACGCCATGGCGCAGGCCTGGGACATCCTGTCGCAGGGTGGGAGCGCGCTGGACGCGGTGGAGCGCGGGGCCAACGTCATCGAAGTAGATCCGGATGATGCCGGGGTCGGCTACGGCGGACTTCCCAACGAGGACGGCGTGGTGCAGCTCGACGCCTCCTGCATGGACGGCAAGACCTACAGCGCCGGGTGCGTCGCGTCGATCGAGGACATCAAGACCCCGTCGTCGGTCGCGCGGCTGGTGATGGAGCGCACCGACCACGTCATGCTGGTGGGGCCGGGCGCGCGCGAGTTCGCGCTCTCCTTCGGCTTCAAGGCCGAGAACCTGCTGACCGAGAACGCGCGCATGGCGTGGGTGCGCTGGCGCGAGACGCACAGCGAGAGGCGGGACGACTGGGGTCCGCCCGACCACATCCGCGACCGGCCTGACAAGCAGACCGGCGGGCTCCCGGGCGAGGACGACTTCAACTACGGCACGACCAACGTGTTGGCGGTGGATGCCAACGGGGACGTGGCGGGCATCACCACCACCAGCGGCCTCTCCTGGAAGATCCCCGGCCGCATCGGCGACTCGCCCATCATCGGCGCGGGACTCTACGTCGACAACGACGTGGGCGCGGCGGGGGTCACCGGGCGCGGCGAGGACGTGATCAAGTCGTGCGCGTCGTATTTCATCGTCGGGCGCATGCGCGACGGACGCTCGCCGCAGGAGGCCTGCGAGGACGCCATCGAGATGATCGTGGGCAGGTACCACGCGGTCGGGCTCGACTTCGTGCCCAGCGAGAGGTTCGTGGCGATCAACAAGGACGGCGAGATCGGCTGCGCCCGCATGGCGGGAAGCGCCGGCCGCATCGGCGTCCTGACGTATCGCAACGCCTCGGGCCTCGGCACCTTCGAGGGCACCCAGCTCTACCCGACGAGCTGAGGTCCGGGACGGGCGAGACACGTTGTCTCGCGGGCGGGCCGGAAACGCCGAACCAGGCGCGTCCGGCCCGCTCGGTTCGTCCAGTTCGCCCGCCATGTCCGGCTCGCCTGTCACGGCCGGCTCACACGCGGCGGACGCCCGCGCCTGGTGGGGGCGGGGGCTGCTGTTCGAGAGCTGCAACTGCCAGGTGGTCTGTCCCGGCCACGTGCACTTCAGCCAGAACTGCACCCACGAGCGCTGCATCGGATACTGGGCTCTCCGCTTCGACGAGGGCCGATACGGCGACACGCGCCTCGGCGGGGTGCGCGCGGTGGTCGCCTTCGAGTGCCCGCAGCTGATGATCGCGGGCGACTGGACCGAGGTGCTGCTGATCGACGACGAGGCGTCGCCGGATCAGCGCGCGGCGGTGGAGGCCATCCTGCGTGGCCATGCGGGCGGGCCCTGGGAGGTGCTGGCGCGCTTCGTCTCCGAATGGCTGCCGACGCGCTTCGTCCCCATCGAGATCGAGGATGAGGGCAAGGTGAAGCGGGTGCGAGTGGGACGGCTGCTCGATGCCTCGGTCGAGGACATCCGCGGGTGGGACCGGGATCTGCCCGTCACCTTCCAGAACATGTTCAACCAGATCCACGCCTCCACCCAGACCATCGCCCGGGGCCAGACCCATGGCGACATCGGCGGCATCCGCCTGCGCAACGAAGCGACGCACGGTCTGCACTCGCGCTTCGAGTGGCGGGTGGGTAGACCGAAGGAGAGGAATTGATGCCGACCTGTTCAGCAATGACCCGCCGGAGTTCACTCTCAGGAGCAGCGCTCCTTGCAGCGCTCGGCCCCGCCGTCGCGGCCTACGCCCAGGAGGAGCCCCCGGCCAGCCCGCCCCCGGAGTGGGAAGCGACGGCCATCGACTATTCCAACGTCCCCTATCCATATCCGGTCAAGTACCTCGACGTCCGGTTGATGGGCGAGGACTATCGCATGGCGTACATGGACGTGGCGCCGGTGGGCGAGGCCAACGGCCGCACCGTGGTCCTCTTCCACGGCATGAACTTCTTCGCCGCGGCATTCGGGCCCACCATCGCCGCGCTCACGGAAGCCGGGTTCCGGACGATCGCGGTCGACCGGCTCGGCTTCGGGCGCTCCTCCAAGCCGGTCATCCACTACAACCTGCACATGCCGGCGCGCCACACGAAGGGGCTGCTGGACGAGCTGGGCATCGACCGGGTGGCGGTGCTCGGGCACTCGATGGGCGGCATGGTGGCGACGCGTTTCACGTCCACCTACCCGGACGTGGTCACCCACGTGATCATGTCCAACCAGATCGGGCTTACCGACGCTCGGCACGGACGCGCGTGGAGCGACCCGCAGGACGTGTACGAGTCGACGCTGAACGGCACCACCTACGAGTCGACCCTGGCCGGGCACCGGCGCTACTACCCGAACGGGTGGAAGAACGAGTACCTGCCCTGGGTGAAGGTCCAGTACGGGCTCACGCTGAGCGGCCACTGGCCCCGCATGGCCCGGGTGCGGGCGGCCCAGCGGCAGATCACGTTCGAGGACCCGGTCGTCCACGAATGGCAGTACATCCGGACGAAGGCGCTGGTGATCGGCGGGGCCGACGACCGGCTGAGCCGCAACTTCTCCGCCGCCGCGCGCAACGTGGCCGAGACGCTGCCGAACGCGGAACTGGTGCTCTTCCCCGGGATCGGCCATGTGCCGGCGTTCGAGTACCCGGAGCCGTATCACGCGGAGGTCATCCGGTTCCTCCTGTCGGATCCGGAGGAGCCTGCGGACCAGGGGTGGCGGTAGGGGGGAAGATACCTGGCTACTGCAGCAGGACCCCGCCGATCGTGCTGGCGATCCACTGGTTGAGGCTCTTCCCCTCGGCGGCGGCAGCGGCAGCGGCGCTCGCGTGCAGATCCGGCGACATGCGCAGATGGAACTTCCCCGAATACGACCTCCGGGGCTCTACGCCGTCCTCCTCGCACATCTCCAGAAACACCTTGAGCGAAGTGGCTCCCTCCCGCCTGAGGCCGGCGACGTCGGGGGCGTAGAAGTCCGCTCCGCCGTTCAGGCCAATGAATTCGCCCCGGAACATGTCGATGTCGGCATCGAACTGAATGACGGCCTTGTAGCCGTCGATCTCCATGGTGTCTTTCACGGCTCTACTCCATTCCTCCGCAGCCAGTCCCGGATGCTGGCAACCGCCCCGGCATCGGTGCTTGGCGAAGGGTGCGGCCGGTGGAAAACCCGGCGGTCGCCGAACAACCTTACACCGATCCGAGAGCCTTCCCGCTCGCTGACCTCCGCTCCCAGGTCCACCGGCAAGGCCTCGATTCTCCTCCACGGTATGTTGCCGCTGACCGGGTGGCGGAAGATCGATTCCAAGGTTTTCCGGTGCCTGCGCTTCATGAAATATGATATCGTGTTATGATACCGTTATCAATCACCACTTACGTAAGGCACAGGTTGCGTCACCGCCTCGGTACGTCCGGTGACATGAGGCCGACACCCGCATGTCCATGCCGGTGCTGAGTACATCCTTCCTCCTCGCCGCGCTCATGTGGTTCGGGATGATGGCCGCCATGATGCTCCCGGTGTCGATCCCGTGGGTGCGGACGTTGGCTTCGTTGAGCGACGGAGGCGGGAGCGTCCGGGCCGGGACGCCGCCCACACCGGGGCCGTGGGCCCGCGTCCGATCGGGAGCGCTGTTCCTGGTGGGCTACCTGTCGGTGTGGCTCGTCTTCAGCGTGGCCGCGGCGGCGATGCAGCTGGGGATGGCGGCGGTCGTCCCGCTCGGTCGCGATACACCCCTCGCGGGGTTCTTTCTGGTGGGCGCGGGCCTCTACCAGCTCTCACCGGTCAAGGCGGCCTGCCTGCGCCACTGCCGCAACCCGCTGACCTACTTCCTGACACGCTGGCGGGACGGTCCGCGGGGGGCACTGGGGATGGGGTGGGGGCACGGCCTCTACTGCCTGGGGTGCTGCTGGGCGCTGATGGCGCTCGCCCTCGTGCTGGGCGTGATGAACCTGCTCTGGATGGCCGTGCTGGCGGCGGTGGTGTGCGTCGAGAACCTCGCGCCGGGCGGGGCGGTGATCGGCCGGGTCGCCGGGGTGGGGCTGGTGGTGTGGGGAGTGGTGGTGTGGGTGGGCGGATGAGGGTTGCTTCAGGCCGCCGCCTTCTTCCCCGTGGCAGCTGAGCGAATCGATTCGCGAAGTCCATCCAGCAACCCTTCTACCCGCGCGACGCGGTCGCCGAGATCTGCGATGTCTCGGCGCATAGTCGCCAGCTCGGTGCGGAAGCCGTTCAGCTCTTCGCGGACGCCATCGAGCTGCGTCCGGAAGCCATTCACTTCGGTCCGCAGGCCGTTGATGTCCGAGCGGAGCCCGTTCAGGACGACCAGGAAGAGGCCAGCGACCATGACGCCGACGGTCAGAAGCCCAATCCATTCTGCTGACATGGCCTATCCGTGCGCTCCCGAAGGACGGCGACGATCCACGAACGCCGTGAACGTAGCGCACCCAAACTGACATCGGAATGGAAGGATGGGACACTCGGATGCGGGAGGGAGAGTCCGGCCCTAAGCCAACAGCGACACCAGCCGGTAGGTCACGAAGGCCGCCACCCACGCGAGGACGGTCATGTAGCCGAACTGGAGGGCAGGCCACTTCCAGCTGCCGGTCTCGCGGCGGGTCACCACGTTGGTGGGCAGGCACTGCATCGCCAGGACGAAGAAGACCAGCAGGGCCAGGGCGGTCGCGGTGGTGAAGACCGGGCTGCCGTCGGCATGGCGCTGGGCGGCCAGCGTCGCGCTCAGAGTCTCCTCTTCTTCCGCCGCCTCTTCTCCGATCCCGTAGACGATGGCCAGCGTGGCTACGATGACCTCGCGGGCGGCGAACGACGAGATCACCCCCACGTTGATCTTCCAGTCGAAGCCGAGGGGCGCGAACACGGGCTCCACCGCCTTGCCCACGCGCCCGGCAACCGAGTACTCCAGCTCGTAGGCCGAAAGCAGCGCGCCCGCTTCCGCCTCCAGCGCCTCTGCCTCGGCTTCGCTGGCCGCGGTGGTCGCGGCGGTACGCAGACCCGCCACCTGGGCGATCGTCTCGGCCGGGACGATCGTACCCCACTCCGATTCCTCCAGCTTGGGATAGGTCGCGAGTACCCACAGCACGACCGAGATCCCGAGGATGATGGTGCCGGCGCGCGTGACGAAGGCTCGACCGCGATCGTATGCCGTCAGGAGGGCATTCCGCAGCGACGGCAGCCTGTAGCGCGGCAGTTCGATCACCAGTGGGCTGGATGCGCCGGGGAGGATGGTGCTCTTGAAGACGAAGGCCATCCCGATCGCCGCCGTCATGCCGAGCAGGTAAGCGCCCGTGAACACAAGGCCGCCCACCACGGGGCGATCCGCGAAGAGCAGCGCCGTGATCATCACGTAGACCGGCAGGCGCGCCGTGCAGGTGAGGAGCGGGATCACCAGGATCGACACCAGCCGGTCCCGCCAGTTCTCGATCACTCGCGTGGACATGATCGCCGGTATCGCGCACGCGTGCGCGGACAGCATGGGCACGAACGCGCGACCCGGCAGCCCGACCCGGCTCATGGGACGGTCGGCGACGAAGGCTGCCCGGGCCAGGTACCCGCTGTCCTCCAGAAGCGTGATCAGGAAGAACAGAAAGCAGATCTGCGGCAGGAACACGAGCACCCCGCCGATCCCGCCGATCAGCCCGTTCACGACGAAGCTGTTCAGGTCTCCCGCGGGCAGAATGGCGCCGAACACATCCCCGGCGAAGCCGAAGCCGGCCTCGATCCACGCCATCGGATACTGCGCCACCGTAAAGATCGAGATGAAGACCGCCGCCATGATGAGCACGAATCCGGCCACGCCGTGGATCGGATGGGTCAGCCAGCGGTCGATGGCCTCGGTGAGGCGCAGGGACATCAGGCGGGTGCCCTTCGCCGCCCGAACCGCCCGCGCGCCAACCTCTTCCGCCCAGTCGTAGCGCGCCTCGTGCGGGCAGGTCGTGCACGTGCCGCACGCCGCGATGCCTGCCGGGAGCGCCGGCATCGCATCCGGACCGGCATCCAGGACGTAGCCGAGCTCCCGCTTGAGCAGATCGAAGCCGCGTCCCGAGCGCGAACTGACGGCCACGACCGGGGTGCCGAGTTCGACAGCGAGCGATTCGGTGTCGATCTCGAGGCCGTCCGCCTCGGCCAGGTCGATCATGTTGAGCGCGATGACCATGGGCACGCCCAGCTCCCGCACCTGGCCGGCCAGGTAGAGGTTGCGGGCGAGGTTGGTCGCG
Source organism: Longimicrobiales bacterium (assembly GCA_965221785.1). Taxonomy (GTDB): domain Bacteria; phylum Gemmatimonadota; class Gemmatimonadetes; order Longimicrobiales; family Gaopeijiaceae; genus BD2-11. Next base: position 780,709 of record CBDCSR010000003.1, on the reverse strand, counting down.
TCGACCACGACGATGGCCGCCTGCGGCCTGGGTCGTCCGGCGAGCTTCCCCAGGAGGGCGTCCCGGGCCACCCGCTCCTCGGTCTTGTGCTCGGACATCGCGTAAAGGCCGGGCAGGTCGAGCAACTGGATCGACTTCCCGTCCAACTCGAAGCTGCCGAGCCGCACGGAGGTGGTGGTGCCCGCGAAGTTGGCGGTCTTGCCGCGCATCCCGGTCAGCTGGTTGAAGAGCGTTGTCTTGCCCGCGTTGGGATTGCCCGCCAGCGCCACCGTGACCGGAACCGCGGCACGGGCGGGAAGAACCGGGAGCGAGACGGGGCTCACGTGTCGTCCGGGCTCATGCGCTCCCGTCCCGCTCTTGGCACGGGAAGCCGTCATCGGGCCGCAGGAAGACATGGCGCGAGAGCCTCGCGGCGAGGCCGAGGCGCGTTCCCATGACGCTCACGATCATCGGATCGCCCGACTTCACCATGTGGAGCCGGCGGCCCAGGCACACGCCCATGGTCTTGAGGCGCTCGATGTCCTCATGGTCCCCGTCGATGTAGCAGATCAGCCCGCACTCGCCGGCGTCGAGCTGGTCCGCGGGAACCCCGCGATCGGGGACGAGGGACTCCGGCGGCGCAGACGGAGAGGCAAGGTGTGTGTCGGCTGGGGGCACGAGGGTTCCGTTTTCCGATTGGACAGGGGTTGTGGTGGGATGCGGGTTGCCGTGGAAGGTGATCCGGGGCGGCGGCGAATTTGGCCGATACCGCCGCGCCTTGCTATGAGAATCATTCTCATTCGCAAACGGTGAAGAAGCAAGGGGCGCAAACCAGTGTCGCACGCCGCACCGGGGCACCGTATGTTGCCCTGTTCGAGACGGAGGCGCGCGAAGCACCAGGTTGGGACGCCATCCCTGGGCCCTGCGAGGGGGAGAATCGAGATGTCAGAGGATCGAAAAAACGGGATCGAGCGACGGCGTTTTCTCGGTATGGCTGCAGCCGGGGTCGCCGCCGGGAGCCTGCGCCCGGAAATCGTGGTCGCGGATGAGCGTCGCTCGCCCGCAGCGGCGGCGCGGCTGCTTCAGGAGGCCCAGGAACAGGAGCTGCCTCCACTCGGGAACGGCGAGTCGCCGGCAACCCAGTTCCAGGCGTATCCCGGAGGCACGGGATCACTGCTGGAGAAGCTGTGGAAGGAGACCGGAGGGTCCCCCTTCGAGCGCCACGACATCGAGATCGGGCCCTGGCCGGGTCCGGCCCCGACGGATCCCCGGGAGATCGCCTTTCTCCCCGCGCATCGGCTGGGTGCCCTCATTCGTGAGCGCAAGATCACGTCCGAGGAACTCACCGAGATCTACCTCGACCGGATGAAGCGCCACGACCCGACGCTCCTGTGCGCGGTGAGCATCCTGGAGGACCGAGCCCGCGAGGAGGCGAAGCGCGCCGACGCCGATCTGCGTGCCGGACGCTGGCGGGGGCCGCTGCACGGGGTGCCGTGGGGCGTGAAGGATCTCTTCGCCGTACGCGGAACCCGCACCACCTGGGGATCCGCCGATTTCCAGGATCAGATGATCGACGAGGACTCGGAGCTGGTGGTGCGTCTGCGCGAGGCGGGCGCCGTCCTGATCGCCAAGCTCGCGACCGGGCAGTTCGCATCGGGCGACAACTGGTACCGGGGCGAGACGAAGAACCCGTGGAATCCCGAGCAGGGGTCGAGCGGTTCGTCGGCGGGCCCGGGCTCCGCCACGGCGGCGGGGCTGGTCGGCTTTTCGATCGGCACCGAAACCCAGGGATCGATCGTGAGCCCGTCGCGGCGCAACGGGCTGAGCGGCCTGCGGCCGACCTTCGGACGCATCTCGCGTCACGGCGGCATGGTGCTCTCCTGGACGATGGACAAGCCGGGGCCCATGTGCCGCACCGTCGAGGACTGCGCGCTCGTGTTCAACGCCATCCACGGGGCGGACCCCAAGGATCCCGGGACACTGACCGCGCCTTTCCGCTTCGAACGCGATCCCGACCTGTCCCGGATGCGCATCGGCTTCACCGAGGATGCACCCGAAGCCTTCGTGGCGACGCTGGCGGAACTCGGAGCCGACCCGCGGCCCATGGCGGAATTGCCCGAGGGCGGCTCCAACTCGCTCGGCGTCGAGTCGTCGGCCGCCTTCGACTTCCATGTGGCGCCCGGGGGGGTGCTGGAGGAGGTCCCCGAGCCCCAGGAAGGAGAGGAAGCCCGCCCGCCCCGGTTCCATCGCGGACGTGACATCCTGGCGCTCGACTACGTCCAGTCGCTCAGGCGCCGCCATATCCTGATGAAGGAGATGGCCGAGGCGATGGAGGGCTTCGACATGTTCGTGACCGGATCCGGCGAAGTGCGGCTCACGAACCAGACGGGGCATCCTGCGGTAGTGCTGCCCTACGACTTCGGCGACGGCAACACCGAGGACGACTTTGACCACGAGCAGCCGATCTGCACGACGATCATCGGCGACCTCTTCGCGGACGACAGGATTCTGAGCGTGGCGCACGCCTACCAGTCGGTGACCGACTGGCATCGGATGCATCCGGATCTGGCTTAGGCGGAGATAACTACCAGCGGCGGCCCAGCGTCCGGGAGCGAGTTCCCCAGAGAGACCGGCTGGCGAGCCCGAGCAGCTTGCGGGTGATGAGTTCACCGTCGAGGCGGATGCCGTTCAGGATCGCGGCCGCCTCGGCAAGGGAGAGGGCATCCTCGCCTTCCGGGTCGACGATGGTCTCCTCCTCGCCGAGCATGCCCGGAGGCGCCATGATCTCGCCGGACTCGCCTTCGGCCCGGGTGTTGTCTCCCGTCAATTCGGCGTCCGAGAAGGCTTCGCCCGCCTGTACGCCCCGGCGGCTCCCGGCGTCGAGCGAGTCGAGCATGCGGCGGGCGAAGGCGAGGTTCCACGCCGCCTCCTCGCGGCCGGGGCTCAGGCGCAGGGCGTTGCGGTTTTCCTCCATGGCGGCCACGACGTGGACCAGGGCGGAGTCGGAGCCGGGCGCGGCGATGGCGGCGCGCAGGCTGGCCACGCCCAGGTTGTACCAGGCGAGCGAGCGCAGTTCGTCTTCGGGGCCGTCTGCGCCGCGGGAGAGGCGGACGCGGGCGTCTCGCGCTTCGGACAGTTCGAGCAGGGTGGTGCCCAGGTTGTAGTGGAGGTACGGGGCACGAGGTGTCACGGCAGGTGCCGTCCCGGCGTCGCGATCCGGCTCCGCCGGCGCGGCGGGAGACTCGGCGGCAACTCCGCCCGGGGCGGTCGGGACTTCCTCCTGGAGGCGCGCGCGGTAGATGCGGGCAGCCGTGCTCCAGTCGCCGCGGCGGTGCAGCCGGTTCGCGCGCTCCTCGCTGGCGCGCTCGGCGAAGACGACCGGGATGAGTGCAGCTGCCAGGACGGCCGCGACCGCCAGACGGGTGCGGGTGATCATGGACGAAGCCATTGTGGAAGCCAGCGGGGTCGGCGGCGTGGGGCGGACGCTGGGCGCAGGCGCGCGGTACCCGGGCGGTCCATCAGGCCGTCGGCGGCGACCAGCACGAGCCCAAGAAGCATCAGCCAGGTTACCGGGTCGCCTGGGCCGCCGCTCCCCTCACCGTCCTCCGGGACCCTGCGGAAGCGGGCGGCGAGCTCGGCCAGGCCGCGGTCGTCGGAGACGTCCAGGTAGCCGCCCCCGCCGGCGCGCGCGACGCCCCGCAGCAGCCGTTCATTCAGCCGCGAGACCACCGGCGCGCCACCCGCGTCCGTGACCGCAGCGCCCGCGCCGTCCCCACCCAACCCCGCCCCCTCCGCCGTGCCGATCCCCGCGACCCAGATGCGCAGGTCACCGGCCGCCGCACGGGCCGCGCTGTCCGCTACGGCGAACTCGTCCTCGTGCGCTTCGCCGTCGGTCACCAGCACGATCACGCGCTCCCTTCCCTCCTCCCGGCGCGCGTCGAGCTGGCGGCGCGCCTCTCCGATGGCCGCGCTTACGCGGGTGCCCTGGTCGCGCTCGCCCAGGAAGTTCTCCGCCAGGGAGTCGGCGAAGAAGCGCACCACTTGGTGGTCGTCGGTAATCGGGGCGAGCGTGTGGGACCAGTCGGCGAACACCACCAGGCCGACGCGCTCGCCCGGCAGCGCGTCCAGGAGCGCGCCGACCACCTCCTTGGCTCGGCCCATGCGCCCGGCCGGGAGGTCCCGCGCCCCCATCGACGCGGAGATATCCAGCGCGACCACCAGGTCGACCGGACGCGAGGCATTGAGGCTTATCCCCGGCCCGAAGCGCACCCCGGCGACGGCGAGAACCATCACGGTGACCGCCAGGCCGAGAACCCGGAGCCGCCGCAGCGGGAAGGACACCAGCTCGCGGGTGGTGAGGCGCCCGGCCGCCTCCTCTCCCCCGAACCCCTCCGCCAGCCGGCGCAATCGCCGGGTGGTGCGGGCCAGGGCGAAGGCGGCCAGGCCGACCGCGACCGGGAGCAGAAGCAGGAACATCGGACGCGTAAACGTCACGGCAGCACCGCCCAGCGCGAAGCCCGCAGCCCGACCGCCCCCAGCAGCAGCGCCAGCGCCCCGGTCACCAGCCAGAACCGGAAGGGCACCAGGGCGGTGGTGAGCCGCGTTTCCCGCGAGGTCGTCTCGATGCGGTCGATCTCCGCGTAAATCGAGTCCAGCGCGACCACGTCCGCCGCCGAGAAGTAGCGCCCTCCAGTGATGCGCGCCGCCTGGGTCAGCACGGTCTCCATGCGCTGGCGCTGGGTCGGGGCACTGGCGCTCCCGGTTCCGGCGGGCGGCTCGGCGGGGTCGGGCCGGCCGATCGACACCGGGTAGATGCGTACACCCACGGCCGCAGCCGCGCGCGCGGCCATGGCGGGCACAAGGCCGTCGCGGTTGTGCGCGCCGTCGGTGACGAGGACCAGCACTTTCGAGTCGTGCGGGGCGGCGTCCAGCAGCGCCGAGCCCGCGGCGATCGCGCCCGCGATGTCGGTACCGTCGATGAGCAGCCCCACTTCCATCCCGTCGATCGCATGGTCCACCAGGTAGTGGTCGCGGGTGAGGGGCAGCCGGGTGAGCGCTTCACCGGCGAACGTAACCAGGCCCATGGAGTCGTCGCGGTCGGCCACGAAGCGCCTAGCGGCAGCCTTGGCAGCCTCCAGGCGGGTGGCCGACCCCTCCATGTCGTCGGCCCACATCGACGTGGACAGGTCCACCGCCACCACGATCCCCGTGCCGCCCTCCAACGGTTCCTCGTGGGCGGTGATCAGGCGGGGGTGGGCCAGGGCGACGATCAGGCAGGCCAGCGCGGCAGCGCGCAGTCCCCGCGGGAGCGCATCGACCGCCGCCCAGACCCGGCTGCCCCGCAACCGCACCGACCCCGCGGACGCCAGGAGCAGGCCGGAGGCGCGCCGGGGCCGGATCCACCACAGCCAGAGGGGCACCAGCGCGAGCAGCACCAGCCATTCCGGACGGGCCAGTTGGACGCTCATTCCGAACCCGCCTCACCCGCGATCGCCTCCCGCATTCTCGCGAATTCCGGCGCCGTTCCCGAGGCGTCGACCCACGCCCGCATCGTCTCCCAGTCGCGTTCGGCCGTGCGGGCCCCGCTCTCCTGCGCAGCCGCCGTCGCGGCGAACTTCGCCACCTCGCCCCGCCCCATCGCACCGGCCAGGGCGTCCAGGTCGGGCCAACCCCGGGCGGCGGCCAGGTCGCGCATCAGCTCCGTGCTCGTCCGGCTGCGGCTCCACGCGGGGTCGAAGTGCGCCACGTACGCGCGTATTACATCCCCCCCACCCTCGTAGAAGTCGCGCAGCCGTCCCGCCCGGTGGTGGCCGCGCGCGAGCAATCGGTCGAGTTCGCCGAGCGCCCGTTCCCTCCACTCTTCCGGCGTCTGCGGCGGGATCTCGACCGAAACCCCGGCGGCCGCACGCCCCGCCAGCCACTCCCGCGCCTGCACCGTCACCACGCCGAGCAACAGCAGGGACAGGAGCGACGCGCCCAACACGGCCGGAACGTTCCAGCTGAAACCGACCACGTCTGCGGGCGGCCTGGGCTGCAGGCCCCGCGCGATGTCGTCGAGCAGAATGGGCGAGGTCACGAACACCCGCCGCCCGGCGATCACCAGACGGTCCTGCGGACGCCCGTCCGCGGCGACTTCGACGCGAACGCGCTCCCCACCCTCCTCCGTCTCCCCGCTGCTCATCTCCAACTGGGGGGTCGCCGCGAGCCCGATCTCGAAGGGAATCAGGTCGTATTCGAGCGCAACCCGGATGGACCCGTCCCCGGCTTCGACCACATCGGTCCGCACACGCCGCAGGCTCTCTACGCCCCACTCGGGAAGAAGCGTTGCCGGCACCCGCAGTTCCCGTCCGGGCGGTACGTAGACGGTCGCATGAAGGGTGAAGGGATCCCCCAGCTCCACGGTGTCGGGGGACACGCCCACCGCCTGGACGGCCGCCCGATCCTGCATCGCATGCGCCCCCGGCGCCAACACCGCCGCCGCCGCGACCGCGGCCAGCCATCCGACCCCAACTCTCATCCAGGCGCCCGAGCCCCACTGGCGAGCAGTGCCCCGCCTGCGCCGACAGACGGCCCTCGACCGCAGCCTGGGCATCTCTCGCCCCGTGATCGGCCCTCGAACAACCCGCTTGTTCATCGCACCGCCCGGCGCCCGCCGGCCATCGGTGCCCGCCCCCGCCGGCGCGCCGGCGTCCGCCCGCGCGCCCGGAAGAACTCGGCCAGCACGGGTACGTAGTCGTCTTCCGACCCGACCTCCACCACCTCCAGCCCCAACTCGTGAAAGAGGCGGGTCAGTCGTTCCCGCGCCTCGCCGGTCTGTTTCGCATAGGCGGCGCGCGCTCGCTCGTGCCCGGTGTCCACGATGCGGCGCTCCCCCGACTCCGGGTCCACCATCCGCACCAGACCCACATCCGGGAGCCCCATCTGCCCGGGATCGTTCAGGCGGATGGGCACCAGGTCGTGCTGAAAGCTGAAGCGGCTCGCAATGCGCGGCAGACGGGGGTCGGCCCCGAAATCCACGAGAAAGTCGCTGATGAGGAACACCGCCGCCCGGCGCCGCAGCACCCTGCCCAGAAACTCGAGTCCGGGAGACAGCCTCGTGCGCAGGCCCGCGGGTCGAAGCGACAGCAGCTCGAAGATCAGGCGCAGGGCATGCCGCCGGCCGGTGTCGGGAGGGATGAAGAGCTCCGTCCGATCCGTGACCACCAGCAGGCCGACGTGGTCGTTGTTGCGCGCGGCCGAGAGCGCGAGGATGCAGGCGATCTCGCTCGCGATGCGGGCGTTGGAGGCAAAGCCGGTGCCGAAGTCCTGAGATCCCGAGAGGTCCACCATGAGCATGGCGGTGAGCTCGCGCTCCTCCTCGTGCTGCTTGATGAAGAGGCGGCCCCGGCGTGCGGTGACGTTCCAGTCGATGGAGCGGATGTCGTCGCCGGGCTGGTACTCGCGAACCTCCGAGAACTCGAGCCCGCGGCCCTTGAACACAGAGCGGTATTCGCCGCTGAAGAGGGACTCCACGAGCCCGCGAGTGCGCAACTCGATCTGCTTCACCCGCGCCGAGAAGACCCGCGGATGCTCGTGTGCGATTGACTCCCGTCCGGCCACGGCGCCTTCCGAGGCTACTTCTTCTTCATGGCGAAGGCACCGCCTCCAGCACCCGCCGGACGACCTCGTCGGTGCCGATTCCGCGTGCGTCCGCCTCGTAGGTGGTGCGCAGCCGGTGCGGCAGAACCATGGGCGCCATCGCCTTGACGTCGTCGGGAAGGACGAAGCTCCGCCCGGAAAGCCACGCCCGCGCCCGCGAGGTGCGCGCGAGAAAGATGGACGCCCTCGGCGAAGTGCCGAAGTCGATCAGGCTGTCCAGTTCCTCGAGCCCGTACCTGGCCGGCTCACGGGTGGCGAAAGCCAACTCCACGATGTAGTCGAGTACGGTCTCTTCCACGTGCACGGCCGCCACTCGCGCGCGTGCGCGAAACACCTCCTCCACTCCCGCCACCGGCTCCAGCGGGATTCCGGCCCGGTCTCCGGCCCAGCGCACGATCTCCTTCTCCTCGCTCCGCGAGGGGTATCCGATGTCGAGCTTCATGGCGAAGCGGTCCAGCTGCGCCTCGGCCAGAGGATAGGTGCCGTGCAGCTCCACCGGGTTCTGCGTTGCCAGGACCATGAAGGGATCGGCCAGCGGAAAGGTGTCGCCGGCGATCGACACCTGGCGCTCCTCCATCGCCTCGAGCAGCGCCGCCTGCACCTTGGGGGGCGCCCGGTTGATCTCGTCGGCGAGCACGATGTTGGAGAAGACGGGCCCCTTGTGGACCCGGAACTCGCCCGAGCGCGCATCCAGGATCGGCGTCCCGGCGATGTCGCTCGGAAGCAGGTCGGGGGTGAACTGGATGCGGCTGAAGCCGGTGTCGATGGCGTTGGCCAGCGTGCGCACCATGAGCGTCTTGGCGAGCCCCGGAAGGCCTTCGAGCAGCACGTGACCACCCGTGAGCAGCGCGATGAGCAGGGCTTCGACCGCCGCGTCCTGGCCCACCACGCGCTCGCGCACGGCGGCGGTGACCCGGCGCGAGAGCCCCAGGCCGGCTTCGTCGGCGTCAGCCTCTCCGGCGCCGGCCTTCCGCGCCAGCACCCCCGCTGATTCGCGTGGCATCAGGCCAGGTGCATCGTGCGCCCGCCGACCACGGTGCGAACGATGCCGATCTCCTGAAAGGCCTCGGGGTCGGTCTCGTGCGGGTCTTCCGACAGGATCACGAAGTCGGCCAGCTTGCCGGGGGTGATGGATCCCTTCAGGTGCTCCTCGTGGGAGGCTCGCGCACCGTTGATGGTGGCGATGCGGAGGGCCTCGCTCACGGTCACGCGCTGGTTGGGCCCCCACACCCGGCCCTCGGAGTCGGTGCGGGTCACCATCGACTGCAGGGCCATCATCGGCTCGTAGGGACCCGGCACGTAGTCGGAGGCGCCGGCCACCGGGATGCCGTAGTCGAGGAAGGAGCGGTGCGCGAACATGAAGCGCATCTTCTCCTCGCCGTATTCGATCCACTTGTTGCCGTGGTAGTGGACGTAGGTCCAGAACGGGGTCGGCACCGAGCCGGTGTCGCGGATGCGGGCGAGCAGCGAGGGGTTCACCAGCGTGCAGTGCTCGAGGCGATGGCGCGGATCGGGGCGCGGCCACATGCGCTGCACGCGCTCGTAGGCGTTGAGCACCATGTCGATGGCGACGTCGCCGTTGCAGTGGATGCCGATCTGGAGGTCGTGGCGGTGCGCGTCCTCCACGACTTCGTGGATCTCCTCCTGGGTCATGGTGAGGATGCCGAAGTCGTCCGGCCGGCCGATGTAGGGCGTGCTCATGGCCATGGTGCGCCCGGAGGCGGAGCCGTCGGCGGTGTACTTGACGCCGCCCACGCGCACCCACTCGTCGCCCATCCCGCTGTGGATGCCGGCCGACTTCAGCCCGGGGGTCATCAGGCCCAGAGCGTACATGGCGATGCGGCAGCGCAACTCGCCCGCCTTGTAGGCGTCCTGGTAGGCGATGGCGTAGTCGGTGCTGCAGCCGGTGTCGTGGAGGGAGGTGAGGCCGGCCGCGGTGACGAGTTCGGAGATGAGCTTCACCCCCGCCTGGCGCTCCTCGCGGGTGGAGCCGGAGGGGAGGAGCCCGTAGAACAGGTCGTTGGCGTTCTCGGCCAGCAGCCCGTTCAGCTCGCCGTCGTCGAGGTAGATCTGGCCGCCCGGGGGCGACTCGGTCTCGGCGGTGATGCCGGCCAGCTCGAACGCAAGGCTGTTGTACCAGTAGAGGTGGCCGCCCCGGTGGGAGACCCGCACCGGGTGGTCCGGGACCCATCCGTCGAGGTCGCGGCGGGTGATGCGGCGGCCTTCGCGCACCTTGGTGTCGTCGTACTTGAAGGCGAGCACCCACTCGCCCGGGGGCTTGCCGGCGGCGCCCTCGCGCAGGCGCTCGCCGATCTCGGCCATGGAGCGCACGTCCAGGTTGACCTCGGTGAGCTCGCGCACGCCGCCCGAGGCGGGATGGAGGTGGGCGTCGATGAAGCCCGGGGTGACGGTCATGCCTCCCGCGTCGATGACCTCTGTGCCGGGGCCGGCGAGGTTCCTGATGTCGTCGCTCGACCCGACCGCGATGAAGCGCGAGTTCTTTACCGCGAAGGCCTCGGCCTGCGGCAGGTCGTCGTCCACCGTGTAGACGCGTCCCCCGACCAGGATCAGGTCCGGGGTGACGTCGCCCGCTTCCTGAAAGCGGGCCCCGGCGCGGGCGCGGGCGAGCCTCGCGTCCGATCCCCGCAGCTCGAAGTCGCCTATGCCGAAGCCGGTCGCGAGGGCGGCGCCGATGCCGAGAAACTCTCCCCTCGAATAGCGGTTCATGGACTCCTCCGGGCCAAGTCGTTGTTAATCTGCTAATTTCCACCCGAGGCACGCCCGTGCAAGTGCAGAAAAGGAGAGTGAATGGGCTTCGGGTTCGCGGGGCGCGAGATCGGCGACCTGTACGAATACACCTGCGCGCTGCGCGGCCACGACCGGGGAGACCGGATCGGGATCGTGGTCTTGCGGGAGGGGGAGCGGGCAATGCTCCCGGCGGTGACTGGCCACCGCTGAGACGGGCGCGGGGAGCGCGGCCACGACGCTGGCCCGCTCGCTGGCGGAGCACGAGGAGCGGCTGATGAGCTGCGTGCATTGCGGCTTCTGCCTGCCCGCCTGTCCTACCTACGTGCGCCTGGGTGACGAGGCCGACTCGCCGCGCGGGCGCCTCTACCTGATGCGCGCCGTGGTCGAGGGAAGGCTCGATCCGGCAGCGGACGCGTTCCAGACCCACATCGACCGCTGCCTGGGATGTCGCGCCTGCGAACCCGTCTGCCCGGCGGGCGTGGAATACGGCTCCCTCCTCGAGCACGCCCGCGAGGCCGCGGCGGAGGCCAGGCCCGCGGGCGGCGCGGCCCGCGCCATCCTTTGGCTCTTCCGCCGCCGCAAGCTGCTTTTTGCGTTGATGGCGCTGGGGCGCCTCCTGCGCGCCACCGGCATCGCCGCACTGGGCGCACGCTTCCTGCCCGCGGGCCTCCCCCGGGTCCGTCTGGGTCTCGGCATGCTGGCTTCGACCCGCCGGGGACGCGCTGCCCGAAGGATCGTATCGCCCGTTTCCTCCCCGGAGGCGGAGGGCCCGGATCCCGCCCCGAGTCGACCGGCACCCCATCCGCTCGCCGGCAAGCGCGTCGCGGTGCTGAACGGCTGCGTACAGGCCGGGCTGCTGGGACATGTCAACGACGCCACCCGCCGGGTTCTGCGCGCCAACGGCCTGAACGTCGTGGACGCCTCGGGGCAGCGGTGCTGCGGTGCGCTCCACGCCCATGGGGGAGACCTCGAGGGGGCCCGCCACCTGGCGCGCGTCAACATCGACGCCATGCTCTGGGCCGGAGCCGAGATCATCGCGGTCAACGCGGCCGGATGCGGCGCGCAGCTCAAGGACTACGGGGAATTGCTCGCGGACGACGAGCGCTACGCGCGGCGGGCGGCCCGCGTGACGGAGAAGACGCGCGACATCTCCGAGATCCTGGCAGAGGCCGGACCTCGCCGGGGGGCGCCGCTTCCGCTGTCCGTGACCTGGGACGCGCCCTGCCATCTCCTCCACGCGCAAGGGGTTTCGGAACCCCCTCTCCAGGTCCTGCGGGCGATTCCCGAGCTGGAGCTCATCCCCCTGCCCCGGGCCGACGAATGCTGCGGTGGCGCGGGCATCTACGGCATCACCCATCCGCGCCTCGGGGGCAGGATCGGGGCGGACAAGGTAGAGGCCGTGCTGGGAACCGGAGCGAGTGTCGTGGCGACCTCCAACCCGGGGTGCATGATGCAGATCGGTGGGGGATTGCGCATGAAGGGGGCGCGGGTAGAAGCATGCCACCCGGTCGCGCTCCTCGACGAGAGCTACAGGGCGGCCGGCTTCTACGACACGCCCGCCCGCGGGTTGCCCGGCCTGCGGGATGGCAGCTGATCCGATGTCCCGGTGGACGATTCGTCCATTTCGGACCCATCAGGACTACGAGGCCTGCATCTCGCTGCAGGAAGCCACCTGGGGAACCGGGTTTTCCGAACTGGTCCCCATGGCGCTCATGATCGTCAGCCAGCGCCTGGGCGGCGTGGCCGCGGGCGCTTTCGACGAAGACGGATCCCTGGCAGGGTTCATCTTCGGCCTCTCCGGGATCGAAAACGGAAGCCCGGTACACTGGTCGGACATGCTCGCGGTGCGGAACGATTGCCGGGGCAGCGGCCTCGGGATTCGCCTCAAGGGCTATCAGCGCGACATGGTGCTGGAGAATGGGATCCGGCGCATGTACTGGACGTTCGATCCGCTCGAGTCGCAGAACGCCTACATCAACCTCGCCCGGCTGGGCATCGTCGCGCGCGAGTACGTCGAGAACATGTACGGACAGACCGACTCTCCGCTCCATCGGGGCATCGGCACCGACAGGTTCGTGGCCCTCTGGCAGCTGGACGCTCGCCGGGTCGAGCGCCGGTTGGCGGAGGAGGAGTCGCCCCCGGCGATCGAGGATCTCGCGGGGGTGCCGCGCGTGCTCGATTGCACGCCCACACCACCTTCGGGCTGGCCCGAACCGGAAACCCGCGAAACGTCGCGCGCGGATCAGGTCCTGGCCGCCATCCCCTCCGACATCCAGGGCCTGAAGTCGGCATCTCCGGAACTTGCGGCGCGCTGGCGGGAGGCCACGCGTTCGGTCCTGCAGAGCTATCTTTCGAACGGGTACGAAGTTTGCGAGCTCATTCGGGGAGTACGCGTCTCCCACTATCTCCTGAGGAGAATCGGGGAGATGAATCCATGACTGAAAAGAGACTCGACTCGCTCCACGTGGCCATCGTCGGTGCCGGTCCCGTGGGGATCGAGGCGGCGCTGGCCGCTGCCGAAGCCGGGGTCGCGTTCACCCTCTACGAAGCCGGTGCCCATGTCGGAAACAACGTGCTCTCGTGGGGACACGTCGGCCTGTTCACGGGCTGGGATCTGAACGTGTCGCCCCGGATGCGGCGGTGGCTGCGACGCGCCGGGCACGAGATACCCTCCGGAGGCGAGCCTCCGACCGGACGGGAACTCGTAAGGAGGGTGCTTCAGCCGATCGCCGCGCTGCCCGCCGTCGGCGACCGCCTGCGCCTCGGCACGCGGGTGCTGTCCGTGGCCCGCGAAGGACTTCTGAAGCACGAGGAGATCGGCAGCGGCGAGCGCGCCAACCTGCCGTTCCGCCTGCTGGTGCGCACCTCCGACGGGGAGCGGATCGAGCGCGCGGACATGGTGGTCGACTGCACGGGCACCTGGGACGTCCCCAACGCGCTTGGCGAAGGCGGTATTCCGGCTCCGGGAGAGGCGGCCGCGGAAGACAGGATCGTACGGCACATTCCGGACATCGAAGCGAATCCGGGCGAATGGGCCGGGAAGCGCATTCTGCTCGTCGGGGGAGGTCATTCGGCACAGACGGTCGCGCGGTCGCTCGTCGATCTCGCCCAGGGTAATCCGGCAACCCGGGTGACATGGGCGCTCAGGCATCCCGAGCTGCGCCTCCAGCCGATCGCCGCCGACCGCCTGCCCGCACGCAGGCGTCTCACCCTTGCCGCCCGGCAGCTGGCCACGAGCGATGTGTCCGGCCTCGAAGTCCTCGCGGGGTTCACGGTCAACGGAATGGAGCGCAACGGCGATGGCCTCAACGTGGTCCTGAGGCGGCGGGACGGCTCCACGGTCGTGCGCCGGGTCGACCGGATCGTCTCGATGTGCGGCTACGTCGGCGACCACGGCCTCTACCGGCAGCTCCAGGTGCACGAATGCTACGCGACGGCGGCGCCGATGAAGCTGTCCGCGGCGCTGCTCGCCGGCTCCACCAGCGACGACTGCCTGGACCAGGAGAGCTTCGGCGCGGGCACGCTCGGCAACCCCGAGCCCGGCTTTCTGATTCTGGGATCCAAGTCGTACGGCCGGAACAGCACCTTCCTCATGCGCGTGGGGTGGGAGCAGGTGGACGAGGTGTTCGGGCCGCTGGGAGCAGGTGTGACGCCGGCCTCCGTCCGGTGAGAATCGACGCGATCGAGGTCCGGGAGATCCGGCTACCGCTGCGGGAGCGGTTCGAGATCTCGAGCGGATACTCCGAGGAGCGGCGCATCCTGCTGGTCAGGTTGCACGCCGGCGGGGAGATCGGGTGGGCCGAGTGCGTGGCGGGCGAAGATCCCGGCTATTCGTACGAGACGACGGACACGGCGTGGCACATCCTCGCGGAGTTTCTCATACCCGCGCTCCTGGGCGCGGAGGTGGAGAAGCCCGCGGACGTGGAGCGGCTGCTCGTGCACGTTCGCGGCCATCCCATGGCCAAGGCGTGTCTCGAGATGGCGTCCTGGGACCTGGACGCCAGGCGTCACGGCCTCTCGCTCGCGGAAGCTCTTGGGGGCTCCGGTGAACCCGTGCCGGTGGGGGTGAGCGTCGGGCTGCAGAAGAACGATGACCTCCTGGTCGAGAAGGTCGGCGGGTTCCTCTCGGCGGGCTATCGCAAGATCAAGCTCAAGATCAAGCCGGGGAGAGACGTGGAGATGGTGCGCGCGGTGCGCGAGGCGTTCCCCGAAGCGCCGCTCATGGTGGATGCCAACTCCGCGTACACGCTGGCCGACCGGGAGCGCCTCGCCGAGCTGGACGATCTCGACCTTCTGATGATCGAGCAGCCGCTCGCCCACGACGACCTGCACCGGCACGCGCGCCTTCAGGAGGCGCTGGAGACCCCGGTGTGCCTCGACGAGTCCATCCGCTCGGCCGCCGACGCCGAGCTGGCGCTGGCGCTGGGAAGCTGCCGCATCATCAACATCAAGCCGGGCCGGGTGGGCGGCTTCGGTTCGTCGCGCCGCATTCACGACCTGTGCCGCTCGCACGGCGTCCCGGTCTGGTGCGGCGGGATGCTCGAGTCGGGAATCGGAAGGGCCTTCAACATCGCGCTCGCCACGCTGCCCGGCTTCACCATTCCAGGCGACATTTCGGCAAGCCGGCGTTATTGGGAGCGCGACATCGTCGACCCGGAGTTCGAGGTGTTCGAAGGGATGATGACGCCCCCCGCCAGACCCGGGATCGGGGTAACCCCCGATCAGCGGCGCATCGATCGGCTCACGGTGCGGGTGGAGCGCTGGCCCCGACCGCGGGTGTAGCCGGACGCAGACATTCGGGACAGAAGCGCCACGCGCCCTTGAGTTCCCGCCCACAGGCGCACGTCGGCACCCGCGGCGCACCACACCAGGGGCATCCCCGGCAGTTCGGCGGCAACTCCTCCCCGCACTCTTCGCAGGCAAGCTGCGCGGCGGCCCCGCCCCCGATGACCCTGCCCACTTCGTGGGGCGTGGTGAGGCCCTCCGCCAGCTTCCTGCGGGCATCCGCGGCCATGGACCCCATCCCGGCCGCGACCGCGAGTTCTCGCAGCACGGAGGTGGATGCGCCAGCGCCCACCTCGTCCCGGAGACGGTCGGTCATGACGAGCACCTGGAAGATGCCGATGCGGCCCCGGAACCCACCCTCGCACTGGTCGCAGGCACGGCCTGTCCCCCGGCATGCCGGGCACGCGCGTCGCACGAGACGCTGCGCGATCACGCCGCTCAGCCCCCCCGCCACCAGGTAGGCGGGCACTCCCATGTTGAGCAGGCGGGCGAGGGCGCCGGGCGCGTCGATGGTGTGGATGCTCGACAGCACCAGGTGCCCGGTGACCGCGGCGGCCATCGCGATCTCGGCGGTCTCGCGGTCGCGGATCTCGCCCACCATGACCACATCCGGGTCCTGACGCAGCACCGCCCGAAGCGCCACCGGAAAGGTGAGCCCCGCCTTCGGCCGCACCTGCACCTGGTTGACGCCGTCCAGCCGGTACTCGATCGGGTCCTCCAGGGTAACGACGTTCTGCCGCTTCCGATCCAGTTCGCCCAGCGCGCCGAACAGCGTCGTGCTCTTCCCGCTGCCGGTGGGACCCGCTGCCAGAATCACCCCTTGCCGCCGCGCGAGCATGGCGCGCACCGTGGCGAGATCCTCCTCCCCGAGCCCCACCTCTTCCAGGTCGGTGGGCGCCCGCCCCGGGTCCAGGATGCGCAGCACCGCCTTCTCCCCGTGGTCGACCGGAATCGTGGAAACGCGTACGCGGAAGTGACGGCCCTCGCGGTCGTAGGTGAAGCCGCCGTCCTGGGGACGCTGCTTCACCGAGATGTCCATGCCGCCCAGGATCTTGACCCGCGAGAGCACCGCCTCCCGAGACCATTTGGGCAGTTTCACGGCATGCCGCAGAACCCCGTCCACCCGCAGGCGCACCCGCAACTCCTCGCCATGCCGCTCCAGGTGCACGTCGCTGGCCCCCACCGCGACCGCTTCGTCCAGGACGCGGTCGACCAGCTGCACGGCCGGCGCCCGGGCCTCTCGCCGGGCGTAGCCGCGGCCTGCGGATTCCTCGCCGGGCAGCGCCGCGACAAAGACCTGCAGGCCTCCGCCCAGAGCCCGGTCCAGCGCCTCCGAGATCGCCGAACGGGAGGCCACTACCGGCTCCACCCGCAGTCCGGTGCGGAACTGCACGTCATCCGCCGTGGCGAGATCCAGCGGATCGGCCATGGCCAGCCGCAGCATCCGCTCCTCCGCGAGTAGCGGCAGCACGGTCTTCGACCGCGCCAGGCTCTCCCCCACGCGCGGCAGCGCATCTTCGCCAGCCTCCAGCGGAGGCGGCGCATAGGGGAGGTTCAATTGCCGCGCAAGCGCTCGAGCCACCTCCTCTTCGCCACAGGCCTTCATGCGAACCAGCGTCGTTCCGAGGCGGTCGCCCGTCTGCCGCTGCTCCTGCAGCGCGCGCGTAAGCGCTTCCCGGGCAATCGCGCCGCTGTCGAGCAGGAGCCGACCCAGCAGCCTGGGCCTGCTGCGGGGATTCCTGGGCGTGCTTTGCGGATTCACGCGCGAAAGCTCGCGGCCCGGGGCGGGCGCTGGAATGGAAGAATGAGCCCCGCCGGCGATTCGGGCAGCCTGGTCGGGCCCCGTGCCTTCCGCGGCCCGGCGAAGGCTACTCGGCCGGTCTTACGTCGATGGTGATCTGCACCGCCAGGTGACCCAGATCCGCACGTGTGCGGACGGCTTCGCGAATCCGCGGCTCCAGTTTGCCGTAGGCCGCCATCACCCCGTTGCGCAGGTGGGTTCGCAGCAGGGTGAGCGCGTTCGCGTCCGGTCTGGTCGTCCGGGTCTGCTTGCGGGCTTCCACGAGATCGGCGGGCACGATCTCAAAGGGCACGATGCCGATGTCGTCGTAGCGCTCCGAGTCCAGGTACTGGATGGAGACCGAAACGTCTCCTCGCGCATGGCAGTGGCTGATGTCGCCGATCGCGCGGAATCGCGACGCCAGCCGCTTGATGTCCGCGCTCTGAGCCGCGGACATGTAGCCGCGATTGGTCAGACTGAAGATCCGCCGGAGCCGCTCGGTCGGGGTAGCGTCGGCTTCAGGGGCTTCACTGTCGAGTTCGCGTCCGGTAGCCGCGCGCGCGTAGTGCTCCAGGTTCAGATCGCGGTTCCTCTGGCGATCGATGTTGTCAAGGATGCGGTCCGGATTGGTTCTGAAGCTCATGCTTCTCCCTCATGCGTTTTGCTTGTTGGGCACCTGAGGATAACCAGCCCCGCGGCTACAGGCTATAATGGTT
Source organism: Longimicrobiales bacterium (assembly GCA_965221785.1). GTDB lineage: Bacteria > Gemmatimonadota > Gemmatimonadetes > Longimicrobiales > Gaopeijiaceae > BD2-11. The sequence continues at coordinate 763,063 of CBDCSR010000003.1, read as the reverse complement.
CGGACCGGCAGACCCGTCACACGCCCATCCACCACACCGCAGGAGGATGCCATGTCCGATTCATCGTCTCCGTCCCTCCCCTCGCTGCCCGGCAGAATCGTCGCGGTATTCGTCTCCCCGGGCAGGCTGTTCGGGCAACTGCGCGACAAGCCCGTGTGGGGGGCTACCATGGTCCTCCTGGTGATACTGAACCTCGTCATGATGTTTCTCCTCCCCGCGGAACTCTTCGAGGAGCAGATCCGCCGGAGCGTTGCGGATGCCGGAATGGGGGAGGACGAGATCGCCGTGGCGGTCACCGTCGGCCGGTACGCCGGTATCGCGATGGCCGGGGTGATGGGGGCCGTGGGCAGCTTTGTCGTCGGTACGGTCCTGTTCTTCGTCTTCGCCACGATGCTCGGCGACAAGGGGCGCTTCCGCCAGTATCTTTCCGTCGTCGTGCACGCGCTGGTGGTCTCGTCGGTCGGCGCCCTGGCCCAGGTTCCCCTGAAGCGGAGCGCGGGCGACATGGAGCTCGTGCTCAGTCTGGGCACCTTCGCTCCGTTCCTGGAGGAGGGGTTCTTCCTGAGTTTCCTCAGCGCCATCGGACTCTTCGGCATCTGGTGTGCGATGCTGATGGCGATCGGGATCACTCGCATCCAGCCCACTCGCAGCTGGGGCGGCGCGTTCTCGATCGTGATGGTGCTGTACTGCATCTTCGCGCTGGGGGCAGCGGGTATCACGTCGATGGTGTCGTGACGGACCAGCGCGCCCCGCGCCCTGCTACTGGCGTGGCTGGCCTGGGAGCCCATCTTATATCGGCTTCACCGCGTTCACCCGGAACCCCGTCGCAATGATCCGACGCATCGTCCTCGCCATCGCCCTCATTGCGGCCTGCTACCACCTCTATGTGGCGGGGGTGGCGCCCTTCACCGCGCTGATCCAGCGTCCGGTCCACCTCGCGCTCATGGCGTCGCTCGGCTTCCTGGGTCTGGGGGTCCGGGGCGCGCGCGGGTTGTATCGGAAGCCCGGCACCGTGGAGGATCCAGAGCGCGGCTTCCCGGTGCGGCACGTGGTTTCCCTGTTGCTGCTGGTGGGCACGGTCCTGAGCTGCGCTTACCTGGTCTCGGAGAACGAGGCGCTGGTGAGCCGGTCGGCCAATCCGACGACCCTCGACCTGATCGCGGCCGGGATCACGCTGGTGGCGGTGCTGGAGCTGGCGCGCAGGGCCACGGGGTGGGGCATCGTGGCGGTGGCGATCCTGTCCATCACCTACGCGCTCGCCGGACCCTGGCTGCCCGGCATTCTGGCGCACCGCGGCTACGGCCCCCAGCGGCTGCTCGAGCAACTCTACCTCTCCACCGAGGGCATCTGGGGGATTCCGCTGGGGGTGTCGGCGGACTTCGTCTATCTGTTCGTCTTCTTCGGAGCGGTGCTGGACATGGCGGGGGGAGGGGCGCTCCTGATCGCGCTCGCCGACCGGGTCGCGGGGCGGACGAGAGGCGGGCCGGCCAAGACGGCGGCGGTCGCCAGCGCGTTCATGGGCTCGCTGTCGGGCAGCGCGGTGGCCAACGTGGTGACCACCGGCACCTTCACCATCCCGCTCATGCGCCGGGCGGGATTCAAGCCCTTCTTTGCGGGCGCCATCGAGGCCGCGGCGAGCACCGGCGGCCAGCTCATGCCGCCGGTGATGGGGGCGGGCGCGTTCATCCTGGCGACCTGGACCAACATCCCGTACCGCACGGTCGCGCTGGCGGCGGCCATCCCGGCCATTCTGTACTACCTGGCCCTGTTCGCCGCCATCCACTTCCGGGCGGAGCAGCAGGGCCTCGACCCCGTGATCGACAAGGACCGGCCTTCGGTCATCAGCAAGCTGCACCTCCTTATCCCGCTGCTGATCATCGTCACGCTGCTGGCGCAGGGCCGCTCACCGATGCGCGCGGCCTTCTGGGGTGTGAGCACGGCGCTCCTGCTCTCGCTTGCGGTACCGTCGACCCGGATGAAGCGCGGCGACTACCTCAAGGCGACGCTGGCGGGAGCCTCGGGGGCGGTGCAGGTGGCCGCGGCGTGCGCGGCGGCGGGCATCGTGGTGGGGGTGGCGTCGCTCACCGGGATCGGGCTGCGCATGTCGGAGTTCATCGTCGTCATCTCGCAGGGCCAGCTCTTCCCCGCTCTGCTGCTGACGGCGGCGGGCTCGATCATCCTGGGCATGGGGCTGCCGACGACCGCCGCGTACGTAGTGCTGGCCGCGCTCGGGGCTCCGGCGCTGGTGGAACTGGGCGTGCCCCTGTTGGCCGCGCACCTGTTCATCTTCTACTTCGGCTGCATCTCCAACGTGACCCCACCGGTGTCGCTGGCGGCGTACGCGGCAGCCGGGGTGGCATCGTCTCCGCCCATGCGCACGGCGCTCACCGCCATGCTCCTCGCCATGGCGGGCTTCCTGGTGCCCTTCCTCTTCGTCTATGCGCCGCCGCTCCTGCTGGAGGGCTCTCTCGTGGAGATTCTGCTCACCTCGGGTACGGGCGCCCTGGGCATCAGCGCCATGGCCGGAGCGGCGATCGGCTACATCCGAAGGCCGCTGGCGGTGTGGGAGCGCGCCGCGGTGGTGGTCGCGGGGGCGGCGCTCTTCGGGCCCTCGCAGATACTCGATGTCCTGGGCGCGGTGCTGGGAATCGGGCTCTGGCTGTGGCTGGGACGCACGGCGGAGACTTCCGCGCCGCAGGGGCAGAGCTGAGGTCACCTCGTGACGGGCCACCGGGGCCCGACCGTGAGCCTGCCCGGCCGTACCACCGCCTGCGCGTTCTCGTCGTCGCAAGTTGGGCTGCAGGCTGATACCTTGTCGCGAGTTTGTCGGTATCGCCTCAGCCAGCCAGCCTCCCGGGAGAACCAGTGACAAGAAGAACCCTCATCGCGTGCGCCCTGATCGCGGCCCTTACTGCGGCTGGATGCGGAGACGGATCCGGCGGCGGCAGACAGTTCCGGAGCGTCGGCACCGCGGGCACCGGCGGCATCTATTATCCCCTGGGCGGCACCATCGCCAGCCGCCTGTCTGTACTCGACAGCACCAGCCAGTACACCGCGGAAGTGACGGGCGGCTCGGTCGAGAACATCGCCCGCCTTGACGCGCGGCAGATGGACCTCGCCATCGCGCTTTCGGTCACCATGTACGAGGCCTACCGCGGCATGGGGGACTACGACGAGCCGATCCCGGGGCTGCGCGTGGTTGCGCCGCTCTACCCCAACATCACCCACGTGATGGTGCCGGAGGGATCCACGGTCACCGACGTATCCGAGCTGCGCGGAGGACGGGTGAGCGTGGGGTCCGCGGGAAGCGGCACCGAACAGTCGTCGCGTCAACTGCTGCTCGCCCACGGCATCACCTACGACGACATCAACGTCCAGTACCTCACCTTCACCGAGTCGGCGAACGCGCTGCGGGACGGCGCCATCGACGGATCCATCATTTCCGTGGGGTACCCGGCCGCGGCGGTGCTCGAGGCGACCACCACGGGCGGGGCGCGCCTGCTCGCCCTCTCCGACGAGGCCATCGAGGCGATGACCTCCACCTATCCCTACTACTCGCGCGGATACCTCCCCGGGGGGATCTATCCGGGCGCGGACGAACCGCTTCAGACCATCGCGATGATGAACTGGATCATCTCCATGGATTACCTGGAGGCGCCGGTGGTGAACCACGTGCTCGGGATTCTCGAGAACGAGAGGGAGATCCTGGTCCGGGTGAGCCGCATGGTCGAGCAGGTTGACTTCGCTTTTCTGGATGACGCTCCCGTGCCGCTGCACTCGGCGACCGAGGCGTGGCTGACCGATCGGTAGCGGCCGCGCGCCTCGGGGTCAGGACGCTCACGCTGGCGATCCTCCTCGCGGCGGCGTGCGCCCGACCCTCCGAGCCGGCGGCGGATCTGATCCTCACCGGTGGCGACGTCCTGACGCTGGGATCCCCCGGGGTGGTCGAGGCGCTCGCGGTCCGGGGCGAGCGCGTGGTGGCCGCCGGGACGTCGCAGGAGATTGACCGGCTGGCCGGATCCGGGACGCGGGTGGTGGAACTGGCGGGCCGCACGGTCCTGCCCGGGCTGGCCGACAACCACTACCACGGCATCGGTGGCGGTCCCGGCGTCGACCTGTCCGGGGCGCGGTCGATCGGAGACGTCATCGACCGGGTCGCGGCCGCCGCGCAGGAGACGCCGCCCGGCGAGGTGATCGTCACCAACTCGGACTGGCACGAAGGCCAGTTGGCCGAGCAGCGGCTCCCCTACCGCGACGATCTCGACCTGGCCGCGCCCGAGCACCCGGTCGTGGTGGTGCGCGGCGGCCACCAGTACGTGCTGAACAGCGCCGCGCTGGCGCACTGGCGGATCGACGAGTCGACGCCGGAGGTCCCGGGTGGCCGCATCGGCCGCGACCCGGACGGCCGCCTTAACGGGGAGCTGGTCGACCGCGCGAAGGACCTAGTCACGGTGCCGCCCAGACCCATTCCCGACCCCGCTACCCTCCTCGACAACCTGGCCGACGAGCACGCCCGGCTGAACGCGCGCGGCCTGACCAGCATCCGCTACCCGGGAGGGTCCGTCGGCCAGTACCGCGCGATCGAACGTCTGAAGGAGCAGGGCCGGTTGAGCCTGCGCGTCGACTACCTGCTGCGTGGGCCGCGCGCCGGCAGCGTCGAGACACTCGCCGAAGCCCTCGCGACCTGGCCTGCCATGGGCAGGAGCGACGGGTGGCTCCGCGTGGGCGGCGTCAAGCTCGGAGTCGACGGGGGCTTCGAGGGCGGCCTCATGCGCGCCCCGTACGAGGAGCCGTGGGGGGAGGGCGGCACCTTCCACGGCCTGCAGACCATGCCGACCGACGCCTACATCGCCACCGTCCGCGAACTCCACCGGCACGGCTGGAGGGTCGCCACCCACGCAGTGGGAGACGCCGCCATCGACCTGGTCCTCGCCGGCTACGAGGCCGCCAACAGCGACGCGCCCATCGGCGGCCGGCGCTGGGTGATCGAACACGGCTTCATCCCGCGCGACGACCAGTTCCCCCGCATGCGCCACCTCGGCCTCGCCGTCACCGCCCAGCACCACCTGTACGTCGCCGCCCCCAGCCTGGTGGAATACTGGGGTGCCGACCGCGCCGCCCGGACCACACCCGTGCGCGCCTACCTCGACGCCGGCATCCCGGTCTCCCTGGGCAGCGACTCGCCCGTCGTCCCCTGGGACCCCTGGTCCGTGCTCCACCACTTCACCACGCGCGGAACCATCAGCGCGGGCGTCCACGGCGCCTCGCAGCGCATCACCCGCGAGGAGGCCCTGCGCGCCATGACCCAGGGGTACGCGCACCTCACCTTCGAGGAGGCCGAAAAGGGCACACTGGAGGTCGGCAGGCTCGCCGACCTGGTGGTCACCGCGGAGCACTACCTCGACTGCGCCGACCCCTGCCTGGAGACCATGCAGGTCGACATGACGGTCGTGGGGGGAAGGGTGGTGTACGAGCGGTAGGGGTTTCCGGAGTATCTCATCGTCATACCCACTGGTCCCCCTCGGCCGTGCGTTCGCCCCCGGCGTCCCCGGTGTTGAGGACGCCCCTCGGTTCGACCAGCATCAGCTTCACCTCACCCTCGGCGACCGGTCGGTGCCGGACCCCGCGCGGAACGACGTAGAGCTCACCCGGTCCCAGCTCGACCGATCCGTGCGGCAGATCCAGGCGCAGGGTGCCGTCCAGCACGAGGAAGGCCTCGTCGGTGTCGTCGTGCGCGTGCCAGACGAACTCGCCTTCGACGCGGGCGATCTTGAACTGGTAGTCGTTGATCTCGGCCACGACGCGAGGCTGCCACTGTTCGGTGAAGAGGTTGTACTTGGCCATGAGGTTCACCGGTTGGAGCGGCAACGGGTCGCTCGATGAGGCGGGATCGCTCACGCGAGTGCCCGAGGAACGGCGCTCCAGCCAGGTGTCCACGCTCAGCCGGTCATCTTCGAACAGCGCGAGGACCACGACCAGAAGCACGGTCCGGGGCACGACGTGGGCGTTGAATGCGTAGAGCGGTTCCGCCAGCAGATGACCGAAGGTGACGAGAACCAGCACTCCTCCGAGCCCGATCGCGGCCGGGAGACGCTTCCACCCCACCACCATCAGGGCGCCGCCGAGAAGCTCCACGAACGGTACGGTCAGGCCGGCCGCCCACAGCGCCCATTCGGGCAGAAAGCTCTCCGCGTACGGCGCCACGAACAGGTTGCGCGCGTGCGCAGCCGCGCCGAGTCCGAAGACCTTCCACATTCCGGCCATGAGGAAGATGAACCCCAATACGACCCGTGCCACGAACGCTGCCCAGCTCCTGGATGTCATCGATCAGAGTGTCCTTTCCCTGTAACCGGGGCCGCTTCCGCCACCAGGACCTCGCCGATCGTCCGCCCCGTAGAGTGTCGCTTGTCGTGCCGGACTACCTTCACACACCCCGCGCGGCAAGACAATGAGACCAGCCGCATGCCACGTTTCCCACTCCGGCGCACGTCGCATGGAGCTGGAGTTTGCCGGTGCGATCCCGGTCGGGCCATTCCCCGAACACCCCCCATCGCACATCTTGGGGCACCATTCCCGCAAACGCGCGTTCGCCCCGCGGTCCCCCTCCCACACCCAATGACTCCACTCACCTGCCAGAAGTCCGCCTTCTCCCTCGACGCGGACATCCACTACATCAACTGCGCGTACCTGAGCCCGCTCGCGCGCGCGGTGGAGGAAGCCGGCATCGAGGGCATCCGCGCGAAATGCGCACCCAGCGGGATCGAGCCCGCGGACTTCTTCGACCCCTGCGACGAGCTGCGCCGCCGCTTCGGCCGCCTCGTCAACGCTCCCGCCGACAACATCGCCATCATCCCCGCGGCTTCCTACGGTGTGGCGACCTGCGCCCGCAACATCGACGTGGCGCGAGGCTCCAACATCGTGCTCACCGCGCGCCAGTTCCCCGGGAACGTCCATAGCTGGCGGCGGCTCGCCCGCGAGCGCGGGGCCGAGTTGCGGATGACGGATGCGCGCCCCGGCCCCGGCTGCGGCGAGCGCTGGAGCACCCGCATCCTCGAGGCCATCGACGCCGACACCGCAGTCGTCACCATGGGCGCCGTCCACTGGACCGACGGCACCGTCTTCGACATCGACGCCATCGCCGCGCGCGCCCGGGAAGTCGGAGCGTACCTCATCATCGACGGCACGCAGTCGGTGGGAGCGATGGACTTCGACGTGGCCCGCATCCGGCCCGACGCGCTCATCTGCTCCGGCTACAAGTGGCTGATGGGCCCCTACTCCATCGGTCTGGCCTACTTCGGACCGCGGCTCCTGGATGGCGTCCCCCTCGAGGAAACCTGGATCGGCCGGGAAGGCAGCCGCGACTTCGCCGGCCTGGCGGGCAACTACCCCGACAGCTACGAACCCGGCGCGACCCGCTACGACGTCGGCGAGCGCAGCAACTTCATCCTGGTGCCGATGATGAACGCGGCTCTCGAGCTCGTGCTCGAGTGGACACCCGCCCGCATCGCAGAGTATTGCGGGAATCTCACGGCCGAGCTGGTCGAGCGTGCGGGAGAGGCCGGATTTGGGGTGGAGGATGGACCCTGGCGCGCCCCGCATCTCTTCGGGTTGCATGCGCCTTCCGGTCTCGACCCGAGAGCCGTGAGCGAGGCGCTGGCAGCGCGCAACGTGCACGTATCGCTGCGCGGGACCGCGCTCCGCATCTCGCCCCACGTCTACAACGACCAGGCGGATATCACCGCGCTCTGGGACGCGCTCCGGTCGGTGCTGACTTGACGCACGACGTGGCCGTCTCGTCCGCCTGCGCGTACATCTTCCTGGACGAGTCCGGCAATCTGGATTTCAGCCGAAAGGGAACACGCTACTTCGTGTTGACTGCCATCAGCACCAAGCGACCGTTCCCCGCATCTCATGCCCTCGACGCCTACAAGCATGATTGTCTCGAAGACTTCAAACACCGTCTCGACAAGGAGTACTTCCACTGTGCCGAGGACAACCGCCATGTACGCGGTCGAGTTTTTGAGCTCATCGCTACGGGCCTGGACGACATGCGTATCGACAGCATCATCGTAGAGAAGAGCAAGACGGGTCCGGCACTGCGACAAGGCAAGCGGTTCTACCCGAGAATGCTCGGTTATCTGCTCAAGTGGATACTCCCGAGGGAATTGACCATGGGTGCCGAAAAGGTGCTTGTCATCACCGACAAGTTGCCAATCAGAGAGAACGTCACGCAGTGGAGAAGGCGTGCAAGCTAGCCTTGGCGAACAGCTTGCCACGAACCGTGAAGCACCAGATCCTCCATCATGAATCCCGTTCCCACTACTTGTTGCAAGTGGCCGACTACTGCTGTTGGGCCATCTTCCGGAGATGGGAACGTGGAGACACCGAGTGCTACAACCTTATTGCTCCGGCAATCCTTAGCGAATTCGATGTCTTCCGCACGGGCACGAGGCACTACTACTGATTCGCTCGCAGCAAAAAACGACCCCCTCGACTACTCCGCTAACGGAGAGGGCCCCTTGGGCCCTTGTCATCGAGGGGGTACCTTTTTCCGAGGTGCCGTACAGCCACGGTAACGATACGAGTTCCGCCAGGCAAGGCCGCGGGACCGCGCTCCGCATCTCGCCTCACGTCTACAACGACGAAGCGGATGTGTCCGCGCTCTGGAACGCGCTCCGGTCGGTGCTCTCTTCCTAGTTGAACACCGTGCCCGTCGCTTCGGGCGGGGCACGGAAGTGGAAGCGCGGGATCGGAGCGCGGAACAGGGAGCCGTCCCGCCGCCGGAAGTGGTAGAATCCCTCCATGTGGCCATTGGGACTGCGGAGCACGCAGAAGCTCTGGTAGCGGTGCGCCTCGCCCGGCCGCAACACCGGGAACTCTCCCACCACGCCCTCTCCTTCGACTTCGTGGTCGCCCGCCACGGGATCATGGATCAGCCAGTGGCGCCAGAGGAGCTGCGCCATCTCACCGCCCACGTTCTCGATCGTGACGTCGTAGGTGAAGACGTACTGGTGGACGCGGGGATCCGAGTATCGGGTCGCGTACTCGGGACGAACCGTGATGGTCATCATGTCCGCCTCCACCGGCGGGCGGGCGCCGCCGTCCCCTGCCGGATTCGAGGATACGCCGTTCCCGTCGCTCCCCTGTTCCCGCCCGGGAGGTTCGGTGGGTCGATGGCTTCCCACGGTCGATCCGCGCTCGCTAGATTGGTTCCTGCCTTTTCGCGTTCCTCCCAGACCCTCGCACAGGACTCGCCGACATGCAAGGAGCCATGCTTCTCCCCGAATTCGATCACGAGAGCCAGAACACGCGCCGGATGCTCGAGGCCATCCCCAACGAACATCTCGAGTACCGCCCCCACGAGAAGTCGTGGACCATGCGCGAACTCGCGACCCACGTCGCTACGGTGGGCGGCTGGACCCGGCCCACCTTCGAGCAGGACGAGATCGACCTGTCCCAGCCCTGGGAGGCGCAGCAGTTTGCAAGCACCGCCGAGATCGTCGCCGCGTACGACGCCACCATCGCCGACGCGCGCGAGGCCCTGGAAGCCGCCTCGGCGGAGACCTTTCAGGAGATGTGGACGCTCCGCTCCGGCGACACCGTCCACTTCACCATGCCCAAGGGGATGGTTTTCCGCTTTTTCGTCATGAACCACATCGTGCACCACCGGGCCCAGCTCGCCGTCTACCTGCGCGAGTGTGATGCCCCCGTGCCGGGGATGTACGGTCCTTCGGCCGACGAGGGTTTCTGAGGCGGGAACCGCGCACGAAACCACACCCAGGAGGAGGCTGGCATGAAGCGTTGGGGATTATGCATACTGAGAATCAGCACGGGATGGCTGCTGGTCATGTGGGGACTGGACAAGCTGGTCAACGTCGACCACGGAGTGGCGGTCGCCGACTCGTTCTACTCCGGGATCGGCAACAACGCCCTCTTCCTCAACGTGTTCGGCGTGCTGGAGGCGCTGCTCGGCGTAATGGTCGTGCTCGGGCTTTGGCGCAGGCGCACCTACCCCGTGATGTTCCTCATCCTGGGCGTCACCGCAGTGGCCGTGTGGCGGTCGATACTCGACCCGTGGGGCTGGTTCATCGAGGGTGCGAACGTGCTCTTCTACCCGTCGATCATCATCGCGGCGGGCGCGGCCGTGCTGTGGGGCACGATGGATGAGGACCACATGACGCTCGATCACCGCATGGGCGGGACCGGGAGCTGAGCGAGCGTTTCGATCCGGTCGCAGCCAGCGACCGCATCATCAGCCTGGATGTCCTGCGCGGCTTCGCCGTGCTCGGCATCCTGGTCATGAACATCCAGTCGTTCGCGATGCCGTCGGCGGCCTACACCAATCCGACCGCCTACGGCGATCTCACAGGGGCGAACCTGCTCACGTGGGTAGCGAGCCACCTGCTCGTCGACGAGAAGTTCATGACGCTGTTCTCGCTGCTGTTCGGTGCCGGCGTCTGTCTGTTCGCCGAGCGCGCGGAAGCCCGCAGCGGCCGTTCCGCCGGGCTGCACTACCGGCGCATGTTCTGGCTGCTGCTCATCGGCCTCGCGCACGGATACCTGCTCTGGTCGGGAGATTTCCTGGTGACCTACGCGGTGTGCGGCTGCCTGGTATTCCTCCTGCGGCACCGCGCGCCTGCGGCATTGTTGGTCACGGGCCTGTTGGTCATGTCGGTGGCGAGCTTCCTGTCCGTCAGCTTCGGCCTGATCGCGCCCGCGCTCCCCGAACGGGAGACGGCGGACATCGCCGCCGCCTGGGCGCCGGCCGCCGCCGAAATCGAGGCGAGCCTGCGCGCGTACCGTGGCGACTGGCTGGCGCAGCAGGAACGACGGGTTCCCGATACCCTGATGATGCAGACTTCCGTCCTCCCCTTCCTCACGCTGTGGAAAGCCGCGGGCGTCATGCTCCTGGGCATGGCGCTCTACCGCTGGCGAATCCTCGACGCCACTCGCAGCGACACCTTCTACAGCCGCCTGGCGCTCATCGGATTCGGAGTCGGGACGCCCGTGGTCGCGGCGGGGATCTGGTGGAACTTCGCCGGCGGATGGAGCTGGGAGCGCTCCTTCTTTCTCGGGTTCCAGTTCAACTACTGGGGAAGCCTGGCGATGGCTCTGGGCTACGTGGGTCTCGTGATGCTGGCGATCCGCCACCGGTGGTTTCCCGCCGTGCAGGCTCGCCTGGCCGCCGCCGGGCGCATGGCGTTCACCAACTACCTCGCCCAGACTGTCCTCTGTACGACCATCTTCTACGGGCACGGGCTCGGGCTGTTCGGAAGCGTCGCGCGCTGGCAGATGCTGCTGGTCGTGTTCGGCGTGTGGGGACTCCAGCTTTGGTGGTCGCCTCTGTTGTTGGCGCGGTACCGTTACGGCCCGCTGGAATGGGGGTGGCGGACGCTGACCTACGGAAGGATTCCGGGACGGTAGACGGGGCGATCGAGAGTTTTTCCGGAGACGCTTCATGAGGGGGCCTGGATTCACGACACTCGCCGCGACCGGCCTGGCCGCCGGGGCAACCCTGGTCTCCGCCTGCGCCCAACACGGAGGAGGTGCGGGTTACGAGGCCGAGGAACTGTTCGAGGCAGCCTGCGCCGGTTGCCACACCGCGGCGGGCGGGGAGCGCACACCCGGAACCATGCTCCTCGGAGCGCTGTCGCCGCGGGCGATCGTCGCCTCGCTCGAGGACGGCGTCATGCGGGCGGAGGGCGCCGACCTGACGCGCGAGCAGCGCATCGGGCTGGCCGAGTACCTGACCGGACGCGACTACGCAAGCGAGATTCTGCCCGCGTCGGCCTCTTGCGCCGACCACGGCTGGCGGGAGCTGGAGCTGGACGCGGTCGCCTCGATGGGATGGGGCGGGAACCTGGAGGCGACGGGATTCCAGTCCGGCGCGCTGGCCGGTCTGAGCGCCGATGACGTTCCCGACCTAGAGCTGCGCTGGGCCTTCGCCTTCCCGGATGCGGGAGAGGTGCGCACCAGGCCCACCGTCATCGGGGACGCCGTGCTCGTGGGCGGGCCGTTCGGCGAGGTGCTGGCGCTCGATGCGGCCACCGGGTGCGTGCGCTGGAACTTCGAGGCCGACGCCGCCGTGCGGGGCGCGGTGCTGGCGGGGAAGGGACCCGAAGGCCGGACGACAGCCTGGTTCGTCGACTATCGCACCAACGCGTACGCGCTCGACGTGACCACCGGAACCGTCGTGTGGAAGTACCAGGTCGGCTGGCATTCCACCTCGAACACCACGGGGAGTCCCACCCTTCACGACGGCCGGCTCTTCATCCCCGTCTCCTCGCTGGAAGTCGCCGTCGCGGGCGATCCCCGCTACGAGTGCTGCACCGCCTCGGGAGCGGTGGCCGCTCTCGACGCGATGACGGGCGATGTACTTTGGTATCATCGTGTCATTCCCGACTACCCGGAGGAAGCGGGAACGAATGACATCGGCACGACGCTGTGGGCCCCTTCAGGCGCGCCGGTCTGGTCCAGCCCCACCGTCGATACGGCGCGCGGACTCGTCTACGCGGGAACCGGGGAAAACTATACGCGGCCGACTACCGCGAGCAGCGATGCGATCATCGCGATCGACATCGACACCGGAGAGCTGGCGTGGTCGTTCCAGGCCACCCCGGACGACGCCTTCACCATGGCCTGCACATCGGCAACGGCGCGCCAGAACTGCCCCGACCCGCCGGGTCCCGACCTCGATTTCGGCATGTCCCCGATGCTCGTCAGGCGGACCGACGGCAGGGAGATCCTCGTGGCCGGCCAGAAGTCCGGGGTGGTCTGGGCGCTCGATCCGGATGACGAGGGAGCGGTCCTCTGGTCGACGAGGGTGGGAAAGGGAAGCGCGCTCGGCGGGATTCATTGGGGCATGGCGACCGACGGCCGGTACGCCTACGCGCCCAACGCGGACCGGGACGCGGTCATCGTGGACGTGAATCCCGAACGGCCCCCGGCGCCGGGGATGTACGCCCTGGACCTGATCACCGGCAAGGTCGTCTGGCATGTTGCGGCGCCGGAGGAGGCATGCGACGGTAAGCGAAGGTGCTTCCCCGCCTTCTCCGCGGCACCCGCGGCGATTCCGGGCGTGGTCTTCTCGGGGGGATTGGACGGACACATGCGGGCGTACGCGACGGCGGACGGACGGGTCCTGTGGGACTTTGACACGACCGAAGTCACAGAGACGTCCAACGGCGTGCAGGGCAGGGGCGGGGCCATCGATGGCCCGGGTCCGGTGGTCGCGGGCGGTATGCTGTTCACCAACAGCGGCTACGCCCCGTTCGGCCAGATGCCCGGCAACCTGCTGCTGGCGTTCGGAGTCCGGTGACTCGCCCCGCCATGCCCGTGACCGGAGGACAGGGATGACTGCATGCGGAAGGTTGGCCCTGCCGTTGCCGGCGGCCATGGTCTTGCTGATATCGGCCTGCGCCGGCAGCGACGGCATCCCGCGGACGGCGTCCGGCACGCCCGACATGAACGGCTTGTGGCAGGCCCTCGGCAACGCCCACTGGGACATAGAGCCGCACGCGGCCCGTCCGGCGCTTGCCATGCAGCCCGGCCCGGTGGTCCCGGTCCCGGCGAACGAGGTCCTCGCCCTGGGCGCCGTCGGATCCGTCCCGTCCGGGTACGGCGTCGTCGAAGGAGGCGAGATCCCCTACCTGCCCGAGGCGCTGGCGCTGCGCAACGAGAACCGGGAGAGCTGGCTCGAGCGCGATCCCGAGATCAGGTGCTACCTCCCGGGCGTGCCGCGCGCCACCTACATGCCCTTCCCCTTCCGCATCTTCCAGAGCGAGAGCAGGTTTTTCATCGCCTACGAGTACGCCAGCGCAATGCGCGACATCTACCTCGACGACCCGGGACCGCCGCAGGTGGATTCCTGGATGGGCCAGTCCCACGGCCGCTGGGAAGGCGACACCTTCGTGGTCGAAGTGACCGGCTTCAACGGCCGGACCTGGCTGGATCGGGCGGGAAACCACCATGGACCCGGCCTCAGGGTCACCGAACGCTACACGATGACCGGCCCCGACCACATCCTGTACGAGGCCGACCTCGATGACCCGGAGACGTTTTCCCGCCCCTGGACCATTCGCATGCCGCTGTATCGCAACATCGACCCGAACGCCCGCCTGGGACAGTTCAAGTGCGTCGAGTTCGTGGAGGAACTGATGTATGGACATCTGCGCAAGAACCCGCTCCGGCGCTAGCATGAGACCCGGCCTGATGGTGCCGATCGCGACGCTGGCCCTGTCCTTCGGCCCGTCTCTGTTCGCGTCTTCGCTGCGCGCCCAGCAGCCGGAGCGCCCGGAGGCGAACTGGACGATGCCGCGCACGCCCGCCGGACATCCCGACCTGCAGGGCAACTGGACCAACGCCACGGTCACGCCGATCCAGCGCCCGGAGGGACAGGGGCCGGTCTTCACCCGGGAGGAGGTGGCGGGGATCGAAGGGCGCGTCCTCGAGTCGCGGGCGGAGGGCTACGCCGACAGCGACCCCAACCGGGAAGCTCCGCCCGTGGGCGGCGTCTTCACGGGCAACGCCCGCTTCGACGCCGCGACGGGAGGCACCGGAGGATACAACGCCTTCTACATCGATGCGGGCGAGCGCGTCGCGATCTTCAACGGCGAACCAAGGACTTCCCTGATCGTCGATCCGCCCGACGGACGGGTCCCCGGGCTGAGCGAGGAGGGCCGCGAGCGGGTCACGGAGCGCCGGCGGCTGGCTCAACGGTTCGGTGCCTACGACAACCCCGAGAATCGGCCGCTCGGCGAGCGCTGCATCATGTCGTTCGGCTCGAACGCCGGGCCGCCGATGCTCCCCAACTACTTCTACAACAACAACTACACGATCGTGCAGACGCCGGACCACGTGATGATCATGACCGAGATGGTCCATGACGTCCGCATCATACGGCTCGGGGAGCCGCGGCGGCTGCCTCCGCATATCCGCCCGTGGATGGGCGATTCGTGGGGCCGCTGGGAGGGAGACACCCTTGTCGTGGAGACCACGAACCTCCACCCCGACCAGACCCTGCAGGGCATCCCGCCCTCCGGGGAGATGAAGGTGGTCGAGCGCTTCACGCTGGCCGGCGAGCACACGATCAATTACGAATTCACCGTCGAGGATCCGCGCATGTTCTCCCGGACCTGGAGCGGCGAAGTACCGTTCACGCGGCTCGACGGGCTCGTCTACGAATACGCCTGCCACGAGGGCAACTACTCGCTCGAGCACGTGCTTCGCGGCGCGCGGGCGCAGGAACGGAGGGAGTGAGATGCGCGGTATGGATGGCGGCTCGGCCGGAGGCAGAGGTACCGCAGGCGATGCGCGGTGCGGCGCGACGCTATTGGCGGCCGGCGTCGCGCTGATGGTGGTGGTCGCGGCCCCGTTGGTCGCTCACCACGCCTTCGGCGCCGAGTTCGACCGCAACGCGCCGATCAGGCTGCAGGGCCGGATCGTGAGGCTGGAATGGGTGAACCCCCACACCTGGATTCACCTGGAGATCGAGAACGAGGACGGAGCCCCCGAAGTCTGGGCCGTGGAGGGGGGAACCCCCAATGTGCTGCTCAGACGGGGGCTGCGCAGGGACTGCCTGCAGCCCGGCACCGAGATCATCGTGGACGGCTACCAGGCCAAGGACCACTCGCTCAGGCGCGCCAACGGACGCGACGTGACCTTCACCGACGGCAGCAAGATCTTCCTGGGTTCGTCGGGGACGGGCGCGCCGTACGATGAGGACCTGATCAGGGCCCGGCGGGAACGGGGGCGGTGTTAACAGCTAGGAAAACCCGATCCACCTCCCCGCCGCCGCCACGGTGAACCACAGGGCCAGCGAGACCGCGCCGACGATGCGCCCGGTCGCACCGGGGGCGTCCGTTTCCCGCCGCGCCACCCGCTCTCGCACCGTGAAGGTAAAGGCCAGCGCCGCCGGCAACGTGCACATCTTCACCCAGAACGCCGTGTTGTAGTAGGCCCTTATCGCCTCGGAGAGGAAGAGCGGCACGCCCGTGGCGGCCATGAGCATCACGCTTCCGACCAGCCACGGACGCGCGTTGCGCGCAAGCCGGGCCACCGGCTGGGAAGTGAGGCCCAGGCCGAGCAGCCGGAGATCCACGACCAGCAGGGCGCCCCCGAGAACGCAGAGCCCGATGAGGTGCACCGCCTCGAGGATCGGGAAGGCCCACACCGATTCGGCGACTGCCCGGCCGACCGCCGTCGACTCGCACCAGCGGAAGAACGGTTCGAGCACGGTCGTCTATTCCGCCCCCGCCGCACCCACGGCGCACCCCGCCAACCCGTTCACCCACGCGGGCTGCGGCTGAAGGTCGCAGTCGAACCAGTTGTAGGCGATCAGGCGGCCGGCGACCACGATGACCGCCCAGGCCGTGAGGGACACCGCGCCGGCCATCCGCGCGGTACGCGGGGGCGTTGCGTCCTCGTCCCAGTCGCCCGCATTACGGTGCGCGCCGGCGTGGAAGATCGCCGCGTTGGCGCCGGCCAGGATCAGCATGACGACCTTGGCTCGGAAGAAGATGTTGTGGTAGTAGCGGAGCGGCTGCGAATAGAAGAGGAGGAGGCCCGTCGCCGTCATGATGGCGAAGCCGATCCGGGTCCACGGAAGCAGCCGCCCGGTGAACGCCGTAACGGGCACCTTGCGGAAGGCGATTCCGACGAGGCGGAGGTCCATCATGACGGTGGTACCCACGAAGAGGCCGAGCGTGAGCACGTGCGTCGATTCCACCAGGGGCCAGACGTACAGCGACTCCAGCAGCGCCACGCTCCAGGACGTCTCGCCGAGCCAGCCCAGAAAGCGCTCGATCACCGGCAGCACTCCATCACGGGGCCCGCCGGATCACGGGACTTCCGGTTCTGCGTTGTAGGAGGGGCGCAAGGTCTCGGCGGCGTAGACGGCATGGCATCCGGTGCAGACGAGGTACACCTCGCCGCCCGCCTCGAAGACGGCGTCGGGATCGCGGGCGCGGGCCGCCTCGACCGCGCGTCTCCCGATCTCGATCATGGCGAGGGACATCGTCCTCCAGTGGTTCCGGTCCCGGGCGCGATCCTCCAGCAACAGGAGGTTGCCGGACTCCGCCAGCACGAAGGCCGCGTTTTCAACGGCCTCCCACTCCCCGGCGGTAGCGGGCTCGAGGTGGCGCGTGCCTTCCTCGTCCATGATCACGCCCACTGCGTCCCAGTACACCTCCGCCGCCGGCTCGATGACCGACAGCATGAGCTGGCGCGAGTCGGCCACCGCGGCGAACGGCGGTGGCTCGGGCGCGTCGGTACAACCGAGCACCGCGAGCAGGGTCAGGGCGGGAATCGAGCCGGGCATCTTCATGGCCCGCAAAGTTGCCCGGGCGGCACGGTCGCGAAAGGGGATCGTCACGGCCATGTTGTCCCGCATGGAATCCCGTCCGCCCGGGACCCGCATCCACACCGAACCGGAAACCCGCATGAAGCTCACGCCGAACGATGCGCCGCGCGCCGCGCCCCGTTCCTTCTCCATCGCTCTCCTCCTCGCGCTGGCCGGGACCGTCCTGGCCCTGTCCGCCGGATCCCGGCAACAGTGGATCACCGCCGAGCCCGAGGAGGTGGGCATGTCCAGCGAGGTGCTCGCCCGCATCCCGCCAACCATGCAGAGGTTGATCGACGGCAACGGAACGGCGGGAATCATGACCCTGGTGTCCCGAAGGGGCGAGATCGTGCACTGGCACGCACAGGGGTGGCGCATCCGCGACGAGGACCGCCTCGAGCCCGACGACATCTTCCGCATCTACTCCATGACCAAACCCGTCACCAGCGTCGCGGCGATGATCCTCGTCGAGGACGGCCTTCTGGCGCTGGACGACGAACTCGGGAGCGTCCTCCCGGGCTTCGCCGACGTCCGGGTCTACGAGAACGGAGGAACCCGGCCGCCCAGCCGGCCCATCCTCATCCGCGATCTGCTCCTGCACACGTCGGGGCTCACCTACGGATTCTTCGGCGACAGCCCCGTCGACTCGATGTACAACCGCGAACTGAACGCGCTCCCCGAAGGCCCGGGCGGCGACCTGGAAACGAGGGTCGCCACCATCGCATCGCTGCCCTTGATCGACGATCCCGGCGCGCGCTGGAACTACAGCGTGTCCACGGACGTGCTCGGCCGGGTCGTGGAGGTGGTATCGGGCCAGTCCCTGAGCGACTTCTTCCGCGAGCGCATCTTCGAGCCGCTGGGCATGGAGGATACCGGGTTTCGCGTTCCGGCCGGCAAGCTCGACCGCTTCACCGCGATGTATCGCCGCGGCGGCGACGGCCTCGGCCCGGCGGGGATTCCCGGCGACGGCCCCTTCACCCGTCCCCCGACCTGGCTTTCCGGCGGCGGCGGCCTGGTTTCGACGGCCGGCGACTACCTCCGCTTCTGCCGAATGCTGCTGGGCGGCGGCGAACTCGACGGCGTGAGGCTCCTGCGGCGCGAGACCGTCCGCCTCATGACCGGCAACCACCTGCCTGACGAGATGATCCCCATCCTGCCGGGACTGGACGACCAGGGGTTCGGCCTGGGCTTCGCCGTCTCGGTCGGCGCAAACGCGGGAAGCTACTGGTGGTCGGGGATTGCCAACACCTATTTCTGGGTGGACCCCCGCGAGGAGATCGTCGCAATGGCGTGGACGCAGCTTCAGCCCTACGGCGCGGCACCGCTCGACCGCCTTCTGAGACCGCTCGTCTACGAGGCCATCATCAACCGGGACTGACAAACGCGAGAGCGCGCCACGCTAGTTCCCGAACACGATCTCCGTCTGCGCCCCGATGGCGATCTCCATCTCCGCAAACCAGCCCTGCGGCACCTCCAGCGCGAACATGGCCGGGCCGGAGGACGTGTACAGACGGGTGGTCTCGGGCTCCATCTGCTGGATGTCGATGATGCGGGCATTCGCATCCAGGTAGGCGATATCGAGCGGGATGTAGGTGTCCTGCATCCAGAAGGAGCGGACCTCTTCGTCGTCGAACACGAAGATCATCCCGGCGCCGGGCGCGAGATAGTCGCGGTCCTTGAGCCCCTGGCTGCGTTGATCCGGCGTGCGCGCGATCTCGGCGACCACCGTATCCGCGCCGATGATCACCCAGGCAAGGTCGCGGCCGGGTCCCGCCGGCATGACTGTCTCGGACGCCTCGGACCCGGACTGCGCGTCGCCCTCGGAGCCGTTCGAGCGGCAGCCCAGGAGCGGCAACGCCAGGAGAAAGGACACGAGAAGCAGGTGGCCGAGACGCGGCGACAGTCTCCGGCGCCGGTTGCAATCCGGAGCATGGGCGGGTAGGAGCATCGATTGCCTGCCGAGGATGGGAGGATCGTCGTATTGGGCGCGCGCGGGCGTCGCGACCTCCGGGGGCCGACGGTGGACGGGCGTTTCCATCGATTCCCCTGCAATGATAACTTACGGATGTCTCCGGGGAAGGGTCCCGATCTCCCGAAACCGCGACGGAACTCAGGAAGCGCATGCTCGACCCGGAACTCCTCGACATCCTCGTCTGCCCGGAAACGCGCACCCCGCTGCGCATGGCCGGAGACGATCTTCTGACGGCGCTCAACCGGGCCGTCGAAGGGGGCACGGTACGCAACCGGGGCGGCGAACTCCTGACCGATCCGGTCACGGCGGGACTGGTCCGCGAGGACGGCGCGGTCCTGTACCCGATACGCGACGGCATCCCCATCATGCTCATCGACGAGGCCGTCGCCGTCGACAACATCTGACGCACCCGCCGCGCTCCCGCCGGCGCGCCTGGAGAAACCGGACCATCTCATGTCCCTGATCGGGTTCCACCGCTTTCTCATCTACTCGGGCATCATCTTCTGCCTGGCCTTCTCGGGCTACGAGTTCGTTCAGTACTCCCGCTCGTCCTCCCTCGGAGATCTCCTGCTCGGGATCGTCTTCCTGACGCTGGGCATCCTGCTCGCCTACTACCTCTCGCGGCTGGCGGACTTTCTCGCGGGCAAGGGGCGGTAACGCCGTCATCCAGCTCCCTGCCGGGAGCCTGACGCGCGAGGTAGTCGTCTCGCGGACGGCCCGTGACCTGCGTACTCTTCAGGAAAGCCGGTCACGCCGCTGCCGTCCGGCAACTTCAGGGAATTCAGGGGAGGAACGACCCATGCGCGGCTTCACTATTCCACTCGCCATCCTGCTCGCCATCGCCGTCCATCCCCTCACCGCCCGGGCTCAGTCCTTCGACCTGCTGATTCGAGGGGGACGGGTGCTGGACGGCACTGGCAATCCCGCGTTCGTCGCGGATGTGGGCGTCTCCGGAGGCGAGATCGTCGCGGTGGGGGATCTGGCCGGTGCGAGCGCGGCCCGTGAGATCGACGCGACCGGGCTCCACGTCACGCCCGGGTTCATCGACATGCACTCGCATGCCGACCGCAGCCTGTTCAACGGGGACATCGAGATCCGGCGCGCGTCCAATCTCGTCGCCCAGGGAATCACGACCGTCGTGTTCGGGCCGGACGGACGAAATCCCGTTTGGCCCCTGGAAGCCGAGATCGCGGGGTACGAGAACGGGGGCACGGCGCTGAACGTGATTCCGATGGTCGGCCACGCCACGGTTCGCACCGTCGCGATGGGCTACGACTACGAGCGCCACGCGACTCCGGAGGAGATCGCGGTGATGGTCGCCGAGGTCCGCCAGGGGATGGAGGCCGGAGCCTGGGGGCTGGGCGCCGGACCCGAGTACCGGCCCGGGCGCTTCTCCACGACCGAGGAGATCATCGCCCTGGCACACGTCGTCGCCGACTACGACGGCTTCTACTACTCCCACCAGCGCAGCCAGTCCCCGCTTCCGCTCTGGCTCACCCCGAGCATCGTGGACGAGTACACGCCGCCTCCGACCTGGCCGCGGGGCTGGAGGCTCACGGCCACCGACGGCATGGGCGAGACCATTCGCATCGGGCGCGAAACCGGCATCCGCGTGGTGGGCACGCACATCAAGGCGAAAGGTCCGACCACATGGGGCCAGTCGGCGACCGACGTGGCCGCGATCAAGCGTGCCCGCGCCGAGGGCATCCAGGTCTACCTCGACCAGTACCCCTACGAGACCTTCGGCGGTGGTTCAGCGGAGGTGATTCCGGCGTGGTACTATGCGCCGCTGGGCGAGAGCCGCGGCGGCGGGCTGGACGACCCGAAGTGGCGGGTCATCAACAGCGAGCTCTTCGCGAACTACAAGGACAACCTTCGCGCCCACCTGGGCGATCCGGAAATCTACCCCGAGATGGTCGCGGACATCGAGTACATGCTCGACCTCCAGGGCGGGGCCGACCGGCACGTAATCGTCATCGCGCCCCAGGACGAGTCACTCGTGGGGCGCACGCTGGCGGAGGTGGCCAAGGCCAGCGGGCGTACACCGGTGGAGCAGGTCATCCAGTTCGCGCTCGACAGCGAGCCTTCCGTCCGCTCCGGCGTGCGCTTCCGTCCGCTGGCCGGAAGCCCCGAGGATGTCGAGCGCTACATGCGGCAGGACTTTACCGCGACCGGCACGGATGGTGGAATCGTGCCGAACCCGGGTCCGGGGCGGCATCCACGGTACTACGGGACGTATCCACACAAGATCGCGACCTACGTTCGCGACAAGGGCACCATCACGCTGCCGTTCTTCGTCCGCTCCTCGACCGGCCTGCCCGCCCAGATCATCGGGCTCCCCGACCGCGGGTACATCCGCCCGGGACAGAAGGCCGACCTGGTCGCCTTCGATTATCCGCGGGTGCAGGACCACGCGACGATCATCAATCCGGGCGGCGGCAACGAGGGCATCGAGTACGTGTTCGTGAACGGTGAGGCGGTGGTCGACGGAGGCGAGCTGACGGGAGCCCTCCCCGGCCGGGTGCTACGGCGGCACGAGGTGCGCGGGCGGTAGCAGCCGGCGGCCCGCCGCCCCTCAGGCCGTCCTGTCCATCGGATTCGCGGCGAAGGCGGCGCGCAGCTTCGGGTGCTTGCGCCACAGGTAGTATCCCATCCCGCCTGCGGCCAGCACGTTCGCGAACGCGATCGACGTCCAGGCCAGGGGACCGAGCAGGAACTCGGCCCCGAGCGCGATGAAGCCCATGAAGGCGGCCTCGAAGGCGACGAACAGGAGCACGGCGCCGAGCAGGAGCGGCGGCACTTCCTCCGCCTGCGTAAGGACGGCCGACGCGACCACCCCCATCACCGCGAACGCGCCGAGGTGCACGGCGGAGTAACCTACCACCGCCCCCATGTGGATCGAGACGGCGTCGAGGTCGGTGACCCCGAGGAACAGGGCCGAGCCCAGCGCGCTGGGCGTGAAGAAGGGCTGCCCCGAAACCGCGTCGAAGATCAGGAACCAGACCGCCACCACTGCCGCCCCGATCAGCCCCGCGACGATCCCCTCCGTCAGGATGTGCTGGCGGCGCATGATCGACCACCAACTGACCTCCGGCGCCGCCCCCATCATGTGCAGGTAGCCGACCAGCGTCACCCCGGCGATCAGATTGCCGGTCAGATACTCCAGCCAGCCGAGGCTCTCGACGATGTCCACCCCGGTAACCGCAACGCTCGCAAAGAACACCAGCTCGTACAGCACGAATCCGACGATCAGCCCCGCGAGCACGCCGGGCACCGCCCTGATCCTGCCCAGCAGCCAGGCCACCGCCACGCCGGCCAGCGCGAAGAGCGCCAGGTGAATCACGGAGTACAGCACGATGTTGCCCGGAGCCACGGCGACCGTGTCACGGCCCAGGAGGGCGGCTTCCAGGAACGCCGGGGTGCGGAAGGGCTGGCCCTGTGATGCGTCGATGGCCAGAAACCACAGCGCCATCGCAACGGCGCCGAGCATCCCCGACAGGGCTCCGGGATAGAAGAACCGCTTCACGAACATGGACCGCCTCCTTCAGTTGGGCCGGAGGAAACCGGCGTCCCCGAACGCGCGACATAGCCCATGGCTATCCGTGACGTTGGGCCCGCCTTGCCGGTTGCCGCAAGAGCAGCCAGGGCCGTGCATCCACCAGAAAGCCCTGACCGCGCCGCATCGGGCACGGTCAGGGCTTGTCGGAACCCGGGAAAGGAGGCGCGCGGCTTGCGTGCCGCGGCTTCCCCGCCGTCAGCCGATCAGAACTCCGTCAGCACGGCGATCACCAGAATCACCGCCAGCGGCAGCGGGCTCGCAGCCAGGATCCACAGCCGTTTGGGCTCGAACTTCAGGTGCATGTAGTAGAGCGCCACCAGCAGGGCCTTCCAGAGCGCCATGAGGATCAGACCCGTGGCGAGCAGCCACTGCGGGAGGGCGAGAAACGCGTACCCCACCTCGGCCATCGTCAGAACGAAAAGTATGAACCAGATCAGGAAGTATCTGGGTTCTTGCCCGTTGCCTGCCATCCGGGTGTCTCCTTGGTTTCCAGGCGGCGATCCGCCCCGATGATCAGATCAGGTAAACGATGGTGAACAGGATGATCCACACCAGGTCCACGAAGTGCCAGTAGAGACCCATGATCTCCACCGCCCCGTAGTTGTCCGCAGAGTACTTGCCCTGCCACGCCCGGTACAGCACGAACCACATGCACAGAATCCCGATGGTGACGTGGGTCCCGTGGAATCCGGTCATCGTGTAGAACGTGGCTCCGTACAGGGCGGCTCCCTCGATTTCGTGGGCCACTCCGTACAGCTCCACCATGGGAACGAATCCCTCCCGGGCCAGGATGATGTACTCGACCACCTGAACCCCGACGAAGAAGGTGCCCAGCAGAATCGTCACCAGGAGCCAGAACCTGAGCCCCTTCTGATCGCCCTGCGTGATCGCCGCGTAGGCCTTGACCATCGACACGCTCGAGCAGATCAGCACGAACGTGTTGAATGCCGTGAGCGGCACGTTGAGCACCGCACCGGGCTCGGCGAAATGATCCGGGTGGGCGAATCGGAGGATGATGTAGGACCCGATCAGGGCCGTGAAGAACATCACTTCCGACAGCAGGAAGATCCACATTCCCAGCTTTACGTTGTAGACCATCATCCCGGGCATGGGATGCCGGTCGGCTGTCGATGCGGCTGGTTGGCTCATGCGTCAGCTAGCTCCTGAAGTTCCAGGTCACTGGAGGGAATGCGGTTTCGCCGGCGAAACGAAGACGAGCATCTAGTCCGCTACCGGCTGGGGTTCGAGCGCCGGCGCCGCGGTCTCGCTGGGCGGCGGCGTGTCCTGCAGCCAGTAGTCCTCTTCCACATCGGGCGCGGAGTACTCGTAGGGCCCGCGATAGACGATCGGCACCAGTTCGAAATTTCCGTGCGGCGGCGGCGAGGGCACCGTCCACTCCAGGGAGTTGGCGTTCCACGGGTTGTTGCCGGCCTTCTTCCCCTTCCAGATGCTGATGATGAAGTTGAGGGCGTAGATCGCCTGAACCGCCACCAGCGCAAACACGCAGAACGTGATGAACTCGTTTATGGGCTGCAGGGGCTGCAGGAACTCGTACTGGGTGGGATCGTAGATGCGCCGCATGTGCCCCTGGATCCCGATCGAGTGCATGGGCCAGAACACCAGGTTGTAGAGGACCAACGTCAGCCAGAAGTGGATCCTGCCCCATTTCTCGTTCATGAGGCGGCCGAACATCTTCGGATACCAGAAGGTGACGCCGGCGAAGATCGCGAACAGGCTGCCGCCGAAGAGCACGTAGTGGATGTGCGCCACGATGAAGTAGGTGTCGTGGATGTAGACGTCGACCGGGGTCGAGGCCATGAACACGCCGGAGAGCCCGCCGATGATGAACATCGACACGAAGCCCAGGGCGTGCAGCATGGGGGTGTGCAGGTGGATGTTGCCCTTGTAGATGGTCCCCAGCCAGTTGAACACCTTGATGGCGGACGGCACCGCGATGACCATGGTCGTGATCATGAAGGTGGTGCCCAGCATCGGGTTCATTCCGCTCTGGAACATGTGGTGCCCCCACACGATCCATGACAGGAAGGCGATGGACACGATCGCCAGCACCATGGCGTGGTAGCCGAAGACGGGCTTGCGCGCGCCGTTGGCCAGCACATCCGAGGTAATGCCCATCGCGGGCAGGATGAGGATGTAGACCTCCGGATGCCCGAAGAACCAGAACAGGTGCTGCCAGAGCAGCGGCTCGCCGTCGCTGGCCGGGAGGAAGAACCCGGTCCCGATGGTCTGGTCGAAGAGCAGCATGATCAGCGCGCCCGCCAGAATCGGAATCGCCAGCAGGATCAGGATCGCGGTGATGAAGAGCGCCCAGGTGGCCAGCGGCATCCGGAACCAGGTCATCCCGGGCGCGCGCATGTTGATGATGGTCGTGATGTAGTTGACCGCACCCGCGAGCGACGCGAACCCCAGGATGGTGAGGCTGATCAGCCAGAGCTGCTGTCCCAGATAGACGCCGGTGTATTCCCCGCTTGCGCTGAGCGGCGCGTACGACGTCCATCCCGCTCCGGCCGCCCCTCCCTCGACCGCGAAGCTCACCAGCATGAGCAGCCCGGCCGGGAACGCCATCCAGAACGACGCCATGTTGAGCCGCGGGAAGGCCATGTCGTCGGCGCCGATCTGAAGCGGGATCAGCAGGTTGCCGAAGACGCCCACGAGCAGCGGCATGATCGCGAAGAAGATCATGATGGTGCCGTGCATGGTGACCAGCGAGTTGTAGAACTCCGGCAGCATGATGGCCCCGTCCGGCGTGGGCGCCATCATCTCGTCGGGCAGGAGCATGCCTCCGGGCATGGGCTCGCTCGGGAAGCCCAGCTGCCACCGGATCATCATCGCCAGCAATCCCCCCACGACGAGGAAGAACAGGCTCATCAGGAGGAACTGAATGGCGATGGTCTTGTGGTCGGTCGAGAAGATGTAACGCCGAATCCACGGCATCTCGTGGGCGTGCGCGTGCGCGTCCATCTACTGGTCCTCCTGATCGTCGGCGTCGGCGTCGGCGTCCGCGCTCTGGGAGGCGACCCACGCATCGAAGTCGGCCGCCTCGTATACGTTGAGGGTCCCGCCCATGGTCGTATGCAGGTTTCCGCACAGCTCCGCGCATCCGATGGGATACGCGCCCGCGGCCGTCGCCTCGAACCAGACGGTGATGTCCATCCCCGGAACCGCGTCCTGTTTCACCCGCATCTCGGGCAGGAAGAACGAGTGCAGCACGTCCTCGGACCGGAGGGTGATGTTGACCGCCTGGTTCACCGGGACATGCATGATGTTGATCGTCGAGATGTCGTCGGCGGTGCCGGTGACCCCGTCCGTGCCGGCGTAGGTGATCTCCCACTCGAACTGCTTCGCGTTGACGATGTAGTCGAGGGCGTCGGCGGGCACGCTGTCCGGGTTCTTCATCATGTTCCACGAGGGAATGCTGATGAAGGCCAGCCCCAGCACGGCGATGAATGGGACGGTGGTCCAGATGATCTCCGCCTTCGTCGACCCGTGGATGTAGGTGGCCTTCTGTCCGTCGCGCCGCCGGTAGCGGATGACGAAGTAGACCAGGAGCGCCTCGGTGATCACGAAGACGATTCCCGTGACCACGAGGATCGCGTAGTACAGGAAATCGACGTCCGGCCCAAAGGTGGAAAAACTCTCGGGGAGGATCCAGCTCATGTTGGTGTTCTCCTGCTCGCTGCCGGGGATGATGCCGACCGGGCGGGGTACCCGGCCGCGTACCGGACCGGCGGCCCCGGGGGGTGACGCCGGCCCGTCCTCGGCGCCTCGTGTCTAATGGGTCCCGGTAGCGAGAGCGTGGGCTCCGGGCCCGTGCGGATCGATCGGCTCGCCCATCGGCACCACGGCGTTGGCCGCCATGGCTTCCGAGAAGGAGAAGCTCACCATCGCGGTCTCGCCGGTGGTGACGGTGACGCTGGCGGTCTGCGTGCCGTAGCGCTCGTGCCACGCCTCGACCACGTACTCACCGGGCGGGAGCATGCCCAGGTCGGCGCCTCCGTCCATGTCCGTGACCCCGTGGAACGGGTGGTCCAGCACGCCCACGTAGGCGCTCATCCAGCCGTGCACGTCGCAGCGCACCGGGACCATCACCTCCGCCAGCGGGAAGCTGCGGTTGGTGTCCATGTTCACCGGCTGGCTGACGTTGAAGCCGCGGTTTTCGCTGGGCGAGGCGTTGATGTTGTGGGGCAGGCCGTCCGAGTTGCGGAAGGTGAGGTCCTGTCCCGCCTGCACGCCCACGACCCGGGGCACGTAGCGGCAGCCGACCTGGTCCATGACCACCGCGCCGCCCGGCGTGGGGAAGCTCATGCCGGGGTCGACGCCCTCCCTGACGTAGACGAAGACGTTGGCCAGACCGCCGCCGTCACCGACCACGACCTCCTCGGTCATCGGTGTGTCGGTGTACCGGGCCGCGCAATCCGGCTCGGACGCCATGTCGATCGCATCCATTTCGGGCGCCATGCCCTCGAACATCACCATCGCATTGATGCCGCCCGCGGTGGCCATATCGACCGGAGAAGCCATTTCCTCGCCGGCGGCCTCTTCCTCCATGCCGCCGCCGGCCTCACCGCCACCGCCGCCGCACGCGATGGCGAACACCGCGGCCGTCGCCATCACCATGGCCCGGCCACATCCAAACAGGTCTCTCATTCCTTCCTCCGTGGTGCTATTTGAACTTCGATGTCTACGCGTCGCCTTCATCCGGCCCCTCGGCGCCTTCCCGCTCGCGCCTCTGGGCCCGGGCCACAACCAGCACGCCCAGCCCGGCGGTCAGCAGCGTCGCGATCAGCGGCGCGACCACCACGGTGGCTGGCGTCGGTTCCTGCAGGAAAATGTAATGCCATGAACTGATCGAGCCCCGGTATCCCGATTCCCCGTTGTCGCCGTCCCACGCGGCGAAGCCGACGGGCACCGGCTCGCCGACGCGGAACTGCAGATCGCCCGGATCCCCGGTCTCAAGAGCGCGGCGGAACATAACAGCCCAGCGCCCGGCCGAAAACGCCGCCTCCGACACCAGCGACTGGCTGGCGTTGCCCTGAGGTGCCAGGGTGCCCAGCCCGCGGGGCGTCCGCCTCCTGCGCCGCGCCGGCCGTGCTTTCCCAGTGCCACAGGTACACGGGCTCCAGCGGATCCCCCATCAGGAAATAGGGCTTGTCCATCCCCTCCGGGATTTCCATGGGAAACTGGAGGTACAGGCCGTCGGGTCTGGGACCCGGTTCCATGTCGCCCTCCTCGGGTCCCACCGCCGACAGGACCTGGGCCTGGAAGTCGGCCCACGCGGAATCGGGACTCTCGGAGTGGTCGCTCCAGGAGACGTGCACCGCGAGCTCGCCGCCATCGTGCAGGGCGCGCACCCACAGCCCCGCCACCTGCGGCACGAACCAGCGCGGGCTCTCGATGATCTGCCCGCCCATCGGGATGTAGAACGCCTCTGCCGACTCCCACAGCGGGTCGTCGACACCTTCCGGAAGAGGCGCATCCTCGACCAGGCCGGCCCGGATCACCTCGGTGATGCCCGGCGGGTCCTCGGGAGCCAGGCTGCGCACGTAATGGGAGAGGTTCCACAGCTGCTCGTCGGTGATGACCCCGGCGTCGATCAGGTCGGTGAACGACGGCATCGGCGTCCCGTCCAGGCCGGTGCGCAGCCGCTGGTAGATGTCCTCCACCGTGCCGCCGCCGTTGAAGTACCAGTTCTCGGTCAGGTCCACCGAGTAGATGGGCATGCCGGTGTCGTCCACCAGCGTCGGCGAGGAAGTGCCGTCCCCCCGTCCGTCGGCGCCGTGGCAGCGATTGCACTCGATGAGTTCGTAGACCTCCCGGCCCTCGGCGAGGGCCTCCTCGGTGGCCCGGGTCGGGCTGCTGAAGGTCATGGGCTCGGGAGCCTCGCCGGTGGCGAAGAAACGGGAAAGGCTCTTGAGGTAGTCGACGAGCGCCAGTCGCTCTTCGAGGCTGAGCTCTTCCTCCCATCCGGGCATCGTCGTGCCCGGCATGCCCTCGTTGATGACGCGCATGATGTCGTCGTCGGTGGGAAGCTGCCCGCTGGGTGTGGTGCGGATCTGGTAGAGCGCCTGGGTGAAGTCGCGCGGGCGCGGCAGCATCCAGGTCGCCGCGTAGCCGTCGCCGAGGCCTTCGTAACCGTGGCAGGAGGCGCACCAGCGGTCGTAGACATCGCGCCCTAGCGCGTTCTCTTCCTGGGCGGTCAGGGGGACCGTACCGGCGCACACCACCGCCGCGGCCAATACCAAACCGGGGATCATCGCTCGCGCCCGCATCAGTGCTCCTCCCCTTCGGCGCCCTCTTCCTCCCAGGTGCGCGGCTCCCAGCCGGTCTGTTCGTAGAGGTAGATGGTCACCTGCCAGATCTCTTCCGCGGTAAGCAGGTCCTCCCAGGCGGGCATCGCCGAGTCCCAGGGCGTGGCCTCGCGCGGCAGTCCGGGCCCGCCCTTGGCGATGCGCCAGAAGACGAAGCTCTCGGTGAGCTGTACGATGGTGCCCGGGTCCTGGAAGCTGAGGGGCGCGGGGTTGAAGGCGCTCGCGAAGTGCCCCTGCCCGTCCAGCGCGTCGCCGTGGCATGGCATGCAGTTCTGGACGTAGATCCTCTTGCCCTCCTCGTAGTGCTCCTCCAGGTCGCCCTCGTGCCGGAGCGGGTTTTCGAGCCCGTTGAGGACCATGGTCTCGCCGCGGAAGTCGATCTGACCCGGGGGCGCCGGGTGCACCGAACGCAGCGCCGCCGGCGCCGAGACCGTGGGGCGCACCCGGTCGAAGGTCATGAAGGCGACCAGCAGCGGAATGGTGACCATGAGCGCCGTGCGCAGAACCTTCTGGCCCGGATCCACCATGACCCGGTGGATCGGGGCCTTGAACTGCTTCCAGCGCTCCTCGGAGTCGCTGACCCAGATCAGCACGCCCACGACCACGGTCCCCATGTACTGCAGGACGACGGTGGCGGGCACCGGTGCGCTAGCGACGCCGAAGAGGGGCGGCAGGAGCCAGATGCCCCATTCGAAGAGGAGGTACGCCAGCACCACGACGATCGCCGCCTGGCCCAGCGGATGCTTCCAGGGCTTGGTGTTCATCGATTCTTCTCCCTCAAGGCGCGTCTCCTATCTCTGCGATGCGATGAACTGCACGATCGCCTCGAGTTCGGCCGCCGGGATGTTACCGAAGATCGGGGGCATCAGCCCGAGCATCGCCTCGAATCCCTCGGCCGCCGACGCAGTGGGATCGAGGATGGACGTCCGGATTTCATCGGCGGTCAGGCGAGATCCCATGCCCTCGTAGGACGGTCCGAGCGGCGAGGGCCCGGTGACCGCGTGGCAGGTGCTGCAGGTGTGCCGGGTCAGAAGCTCTTCCGGGTCGAGGGGCCCGGTCGGACCCAGCGCCGGAGCGGCAGGCGCGGCCGCCACCACGCCCCCGGCAGGCGTGGCGTCACCGGCGTCCGCGAAGTCCGCCCCCGTCACCGTCACCTCCCCTCCCAGGGACTGCAGGTAGGCCACCAGCGCCCAGATCTGCACGGAAGAGAGGGTGCGGCTCGCGTCCAGCATGATGGGCGCGAACCCCTCCACCAGGTAGGCGTTGGGGTTCACCATCGACGTATGCAGGTATTGCTTGCAGTCCTCGCCCGACACGCGGTTCGCGCAGCGCTCGCCGATGAGCCCGGTGCCCGCGTGGTCGGTGAGCAGGTTCGGGGCGCGCTCGCCCAGACCGTGGCAGGCCGTGCAGCCGCCGCCGCCGTTGTATAGTTCCTCGCCCGCCGCGATGAGCTCCTCGGGGGAGACGTCGTCCGACAGTACCAGGTCCTCGGGCACGTCCGACTGGATCTGCGGAATGGCGTTGGCGACCCAGGTAAACACGCCCAGGCAGCCGATCACCACGGCCAGGATACTCAGGTTGGTCTTTAGCATCTGCCTCCCCTATCCCTCGCTGGGTGCCGGCTGAAGTTCGCTCTGGATTCCGCCCGCGGCCGAGGCCTGGCCCACCGACGAAATCACGGGTTTCTCGGCCAGCGAGCCGAGCCAGAAGATGAAGGCCACCAGCCCGAAGAAGATGAGCACGCAGGCGGAGATGACCACCGACGAATAGCCCAGTGCCGGGGTGGCCGCCCAGGGGCTGGTGTCGCGAATGACCTCGAAGACGTGCCAGTGCTGGCGGATGCCGCTGCGCGCGAAGCCCATGAGGCCCATCAGCCAGGTAAAGGTCACCGCCAGGATGAAGAGCGCATACTGCGAGCGCTCCGGCATTCGGCCCCACTGGATCTCGCCGCGCGAGGTGGCCCCCCGCAGCATCAGCAGGTCTATGGTGATCACCCCGATGATGCACGCGAGCACGGTGAGCACCTGGTAGACCGAGAAGCCGATGCGCACGATGGTCGGCACCATGTAGCCGTAGATCCCGTAGAACAGCACGATTGCCGAGGCCACCACGAAAATCGCGCCCTGGACGATCGTGCCCGTGCGCGCCCACGACACCACCGGTTCCTTGTTGGCGCGCCTGTAGAGCAGGAACGACAGGAAGGTGGTCAGGATCATGAAGTTGACCGCCGTGTTCTTGCCGCTCATCAGCCCGAGGACGCTGAGGAAGGGGTGGTGCGTGCCGCCCATCGCCGCGAACTCTTCGCGGCTGGCGATCATGGTGTTGGGTGTTGCCCACACGATCACGCCCACGATGAGCACGGCGAGCATGTACTTCGTGTACGGCATGAAGCGCTCTGCCCCGGGTATTCGGCCCATCCCCACCCACAGGTAGTAGTTGCCAGCGAGGAAGAGCACCCCGATGAGGAAGGCCTGGATGATCCACAGCCAGCTCATGAAGCCGCCCATCATGGTGATGCCCATCTGCTGGTTGAACTCGTAGATCTCCCGGCCCAGCCAGTAGCCGGCGAAGGGCAGAACGATGAGCGCGCCGATGGCGATCATGTTGCCCACGTAGCCCATCCAGTCGTAGTGGGCCCGCTCCTCGTCGCTCTTTGCGGCCAGGAAGCGGTACGCCGCGTAGGCGCCGACCACCGCCCCCCCGAACACGACGTTGGCGATCAGCCGGTGGATGTTGATCGGCATCCAGGTCGCGTTGGTGAGCGCCGACCACAGCTGCACCATCTGGGGAGCCGTGTCGACGGTGACGTCGGCCGGCGGGCTCATCATGTAGGTCAGCCAGCCGTTGGCGATGAACATGACGATCGTGCCCCACACGTTCAGCGCGATGCCCAGCCCCCAGTGGAACCACTTGGCGCGCCCCTTCTTCCACCGGTCCCAGCCGTAGTAGTACAGGTACAGCGTGAAGGACTCGAAGAAGAAGAGCCCCACGTAGACCCACATCGACAGGTTGAAGATCTGGGCGAGATAGCCGAACAGCGTGGGGTAGATGGTGATCAGGAGGAAGAGCAGGATTCCGCCCCAGATGGCGGTCGCCGAGTACGCGACCAGAAGAAGCCGGGTGAACTCCTTGGACAGCTTGTCGTAGCGCTCGTCGCCGCCGAACATGCCGATGGCCTCGGTGACCACCGCAAACATGGGCACGCCCAGCACGAACGCGGCGAAGAGCAGGTGCACCTGGGCCGCAATCCACACCGCGGCCCGGCCGCCGATCACCGGGAAGTCGCCGTAGTCGCGACCGGCGGGCACCTGCGCGAATGCGGGCTCGGCCGTCACCAGGAGGGCGAGCGCGCCCAGCAGCAGGAGCGGTCCCACGCCCACGCGCCAGGTCATTCCGGGTTTCGCCACGTTTCTCTCCGAGGTTGGGTCAACTCCGGGGAACATCGTCATCCTCCGGAATACCGTCGCGCGATGCGGCCGCGGACATCTGTTTGCGTAGGAAGAAAGGCAGTCGCCTGGAGAAATCAACCGGCATGCCGCGGCGCACCTCCGCCATCACCTCGGCGGTCACGCTCGTGTATCCGCGCTTGCGCGCAAACGACTCGACGCGCGCGGACACCACCCCGCGCACGAAGCTGGGCACGGCGGACAGGCGCGCGGCAGCCTCCTCGGTCCAGGGGAACTCGGAGGCGGTATCGTCGCCGTACACGACCTCGCGCCGCGGCTCGATGACCGCCCGGTCGCCGGCCGGTTCGTAGGCGCAGGAGTCGTCGGGGCCGAGCAGGTCGCCGGTCAGCGCGTGGGCGCGCGCGCGGCAGCCCCCGCACACCGAACGGTACTCGCAGCGCCCGCACCGCCCCCCCGGTTCCCCGTGGCGCAGCCGGGCGAAGACGGGGGACGACTCCCACACCTGGCGGAAGGGGGTGGTGGTGAGGTCCCCCGCCACCACCGCGGTGTAGGGACAGGGGGTCACCTTGCCCTCCGGGGTGATGCGGCAGTAGTGGACGCCGCACGGACAGCGGGTGCCGTAGTTGAGCAAGGGCGACTCCTCCCCCCCCTCGATCACGTGGCGCATGATCTGCGGCTGGCACTTGGAACGCACCATCATGCGGCCCCGGTATTTGCGCTCGAGTTCCACCAACTCGGCCAGCACGGCCTCGTTCTCCTCCGGAGAGAGGCCCTGCATGCGCTCCCCGCGCCCGGTCGGAACCAGGAAGTACAGGTTGAACGAAACCGCGCCCCGGCTCTCCGCCCAGCGTGCGATATCCGCCACCTCCGCCCGGTTGCCACGGGTTACGCTGGTCTGGACGATGAAATCCAGGCGGTGTGCGGCGAGCCGGTCCACCGCGGCCAGCGTGTCGGTGAGGGCCCCGGACCCGTGGCGAAAGCGGTCGTGGTAGGTGTTGACGAGCGAGTCCACGCTCACCGCGACCCCCTTGACCCCCGCCTCCATCAGCGACTCGATTCGCCGGTCGCTGAGGCGGGTGCCGTTGGTGCCCACCACCACTGTGGCCCCGCCCGCGCTCGCCCGGGCGGCGATCTCCTCCAGGTCGTCGCGCAGCAGGGGCTCTCCGCCTGACAGGATCAGCACCGGATTCGGGTTGACCTCCAGAACCTGGTCGAGCACACGATGACATTCCGCGGTGGACAGCTCCGTCTCCGCCAGGTGCCAGGATCCCGCGGAGATGTAGCAGTGCGCGCACTCCAGGTTGCAGCGCCGGGTGAGATTCCACGCGATGATGTGCGGGAGACCGGGCGCCGCCCCGGAATCCGCCGACACGCCTTCCGCGACCCAGCGCAGGGAGGGAGTGGTCGAGGGTTCGGAGAAGCCGTCCCGCCCCAGCGTGGGCAGAACGGCGGTGGGCGGACCGGCCATCAAGCTCCTTCTCGCCGCATGAACTGCTCGACGGCGGCCTTCGCGTCCGCGGGGCTGACGGTCTTGAAGTCGACGGGGCAGTCGTCCGCCTGCTCGGCCACGTCCCGGATCGGGCAGCGGGTCACGCCGGACGCTTTGGCTTCCTCGATGAACTTGCGCATCTCCGGGGTCAGCCCGTCGACACCCTCGGCGGCGGCCTTCAGCTGCTTGGTCTGCAGCTCCCGGAACATGACCAGCATGGTGTCGGTGTCGAAGGTGTCCGCCTCCATCATGGCCTGCTTGTTCTCGTCCATGACCCGCGTGGTGATGCGCCAGAAGTCGTGGTCGCGGGCGAAGCGCTCCACCGTGTTGCGGGCCAGGGGGCGGGCGATGAGAGGCACCGCGCCCAGCCGGTCGAAGGCTTCCTCGGTCCATACCACCGGGTCGGCGGCCGTGCGCACCCGCTCATGCACATGCCCGGTGTAGGGGCACTTCGTCTCGATGGTCGGGTTGGCGGGCACCGAATCGGCGTCGTTGCCCTCCACCACGGTGCGCTTCATGGCCTCCGCCGCCTTCACCTCGGCCAGGGCGAGCTCCTCGGCCGTGCCGATCCCCATGATGAGCTGCATGTGGGTGGGCAGGAGCTTTGCGATCGCCTCGTCCAGCCATTTGGCGGTCACCATGGGCAGGGTGGCGCCGGTGTCGCGCCCGGGCTCGAGCACCGGGGGTTCGGCCCCGTTGGATCCGTTGGCCTGCGTGCCCGGGGCACGGTTCGCCCCCGCCCCATTGGCGCCGCCGGATCCGTTGGCGGAGGACCGGGACGCGTCTTCGCCCGGGCGCCAGTTCTCCAGTACGTATTCCTCCACCGCCTTGCGGGCGATGCCGAGCGCGAAGGGCGGGACGCGCAGGATGCGGACCTCCGCCTCCGGAGCCCACTCGAGCCCCATCTCGCCGTCTTCCTCGATCCAGGGAATCTCCTCGGGACGCACGTCGGTGGTGCCGATGAGGAGAATGTTCGCGTTCGACTGCCTCAGCAGGTTGTGCGCCTGCGACCCCAGGTCCGTGCCCTCGATGCGGTGCGCCCCGTGGCGCGCGAGGATGAGCAGGCTGGGGTCGACTTCCTCGGCCCACTGCAGGATGACCTGGAAGGGCTTGCCGATGAGCACCTGGGTCTCGACTTCGACCTCCGGGTACTCCTCCGCCATGATGCGCGCCCGCTTCACGTTCGCCTGGGCGAGCTTGAGCAGGCCCTTGTCGATGATGTTGTTGTGAAGCTCTTCCTGCTCCTCGAACTTGAAGATCTTCGAGGCCTGCACCGAGAGCACGTCCTTGATGTTGCCGAAGACCGCGTGATGGTATTCGACGTCGAAGGATGAACCCACGTAGAGCTTCGCCCCGTACTCCGACGCCATCTCCAGAGCAAGCCGCATGGCCTTGTAGCTGTACGCGGAGCCGTCCACGCACACCATGAAGCTGCCCCCGGCGAGCGGCCGTTCGTTCCGCACCACGAAGGCGTCCTTCTCCACTTTCTGCAGCACGCGCGCCACCACGCCGCCGAGCTGCGAGTAGGGCTGATAGCCGATCCCGTGCGCCCCGATCACCATCAGGTCGTAGGCGCGTCCGCTCGAGCCGGCCAGCTTCTCGTCGTGCTCCTCGTCCTCTGCGACGATGCGCCCGTCTTCGCCGAGCCGCACGTCGCTGCGCACCTTGTCGCCCCCGTCGTAGCTGGAGGCGATGTTGGGGTCGAAGCCGATGAGGCTCGGCAGATGGCCCTCCCCGGAATTCACCTCGCTCACCAGCTCCTCATAGTTGATGCCTTCGAGAAGCTGGCGCGTGAGAGGAACGCCGGCGTCCCGGCACCGCCGGTCCACCTGGTCCAGGAAGGAGTCGGAGATGAGCTGCAGGCCCTTCTCGATCAGCTTGTCGTGGATCTTGCGCTGGCGCTTGATCTCGGCCTCGGTCTGAAACTGGGCGGGAAGGCCCGTCTCCAGCTGTCGGAAGCGGATGTCGTGCAGGCGCGCGGCGTAAACGTGATTCCCGGTGATCCGGCCGTCGGCACGGGTTGCGAGTTCGATGGCGCGATCCACGGCCCAGTCCGACCAGGGCGAGTTGTCCACCGGCACGAAGATCTCACGGTACATGGCTGTCTCGATTGGAGGTTCTCGAGGGACGAGGCGCTTGTGGTTCAGCCATGCGACGCTGGAGCGGCAGGCGCAGGGAGGCCCATCCGAGGGGGCCCTGCGGGCTGGAAGCGGTCCACTTGGTTCGGCAAGTCAGGCAGGGCCAAGTCCCCGAAGGCGGTCGCCGAAAGGTCGGCGTACATAACATAAGCGGGCGCCCGGGCCCGCTCGTCAGATCTCATGTGTCGGCCCCTGCGGAGCCGGGCAAATTATACCGGAAATCGCCAATCGATGTCAAACGCCGCGGAGGGGTGCGGAGACGGCACGTGAAGGCCCCGATCCACTCCGGGAAACCGCCCCGCTGCCGCGTCAGAGATCCCATCCGGCACGGGCCAGCATCCAGAGGTTGATGACGATGACGACGATGGCGGTGAGGTAGAACGCTTCGGGCAGCGCCGCGCCGGGTTCGGGCAGGAACGCTCCTTCGATCATGCTGGGCAGGCGCAGCGCATGCAGCGCCCAGATCCCCCGGGCCAGCCACACGCTGCGCCGGAACCAGAGCCCCCAGAAGACGAGCGCCACGATGGCCGCCCCGAGCAGCAGCCAGAGCACGATGGGCCCGCGGATCGGGTTGACCAGCCCGTTGCGCCACATGGCGACCACGGCAGCCTCGTAGAGCAGCCCGACGTGCAGGTACCAGAACGCGGCCTGCCGGAACTTGCGGGCGCGCGCATCCCCGCTCAACCCGCCGGACGCCTGCCTCTGCTCCTGCCTGGTGGCCGGGCCGTCCTCCCGAGCGAGGCTCCTGCTCGAATCGGTCACATTCCCTCCAGCCCCAGGTCCGAGCGCGCCGTGTCCATGACCTCGGGGGTCATGCGGCCGATGCCTCGTTCGCGGGCGTAATCGGTGTAGATGCGCTTCACCATGCCGCGCACGAAGGACGGCACACGGCCGAGCCGGTCCACCGCTGCCGGGGTCCACTCGACCCGGCCGGGACGGGCGGGAGCGGAGGGCTCCTCCTCCACGAAGGCGTCGTCGCGGCCTCCATCCAGGTTGCTGCGCACCAGCTCCATCGGCTGTTCGGGCACCGTCCTGCCGCCGATCTCGATACCCATGCTGCTCACCAGCTGCGTTTCCATGGGGTTGGTGAGCATGGCGATCTCGCTCCCGCAGGCGGAGCACTCGAACACCGCCGCCAGGGTGCCGTCCCCGGGCAGCTGGCGCTCCGCGAAGGCCATGATGTGATCGCACTGGATGCAGAGGAACTTCATCGGCCACCCTCCTCCCCGGCCCCCCCGAGGTCGGCGAGCCTTCCCGCCAGCGCCCGGAAGGCGCGTGCGGCCGGCGAGTCTTCGCTGGCGCCCACGGCGGGAGCCCCCCGGTCGGACGCCTCGCCCAGACGGGGATCGAAGGGGATCCTGCTCCAGATCTCCAGACCGGTGGCGCCGGCCAGGCGCGCGACACCGTCTCCGGGAAAGAGTGGATCCGAATAGCCGCAACACGGGCAGACGTATTCCGTCATGTTCGCGACCAGCCCCACCGTCGGGATTCCCTGCTCGCGGGCCAGGCGCGCCGCCCGGGCCACCACCCGGCGGGACATCTCGGACGGAGTCGTCACCAGAAGCAGCGTCGCGAGCCCGGGCAGGAGCTGGAAGACGCGCTCCATCTTGTCGGTACCCGGCGGCAGGTCCAACAGAAGGAAGTCGAGCTCGCCCCACGCCACATCCGACAGGAACTCGCGTACGGCCCCGGTCTCGATCGAACTCTGCCACAGGAAGCCGTCACCGGAGGGCGCACGCCAGCGCAGCGGAGCATCGGCGTCGTTCTGCAGCAGTTCCATCGACATCACCCGGACGCCGTGGGCGGCCGGTGCCGGAACCACGCCATCCGCCCCATCCACCAGCACTTCCCCGGACGCGCCCAGCATGCGGGCCAGCGACGGGCCGTTCAGGTCCGCGTCCAGCGCGCCGACGGCGTGCCCTTCCGAAGCCAGGGCGGCGGCCAGGTTCGCGGTCACGAGGCTCTTGCCCACTCCGCCCTTGCCGCTTCCGACGGCGACCAGGTTGCGAATCCCGGCCAGCCGGCTGTCGAGCCGCCGCCGCTGGCCTCTGATCTGATCCACGAGCAGGTCGCCCGTCTGCGACTCCACCTCGTGGTAGGTGCGGATCTTTCTCATGGTACCGGGACTGCGGAGCCGGTCAGGGCACGAGCTGGGTTCCGTCGGCGTCGAGTACGGAGATCGCGTCCACCGGGCACTCGTCGCAGGCGGCCAGCAGGGTCTCGCGGTCCACCTCGTCGATCCCCGCCCTGAACGCCGCGATCCCCTCGTCATCCAGTTCGAAGGCGGCTTCGGCAGCCTCGATGCAGTCGCCAAAGCCCACGCAGAGGTCCCGGTCGATCTGGATCAGAAGGTCTGCTACCCGTCGCTCGTGAATGTCGCTCACCGGGATTCCGTCGCTGAAGTAGAGTCCTCGCCCGTGTCGGCCAAGACGGCTGAACATCTCCAGGGCCGCGAGACCGGGCAAGGTTGAAGGCGTACCGTACCGATAACTATTATCATCTTCTGCCCGCCCGTTTCCACGGCAGACTCGCAACCCGCCCGGGACGCATGGGCCCGGCACGACGCTTCAACCCAGGGAGACAGTGGAACTCCTGGTATTCGGGACCAACCACAGGGTCGCCCCGGCCGCGGCCCGGGACCGCCTGGCGCTTTCCGGCGAGGAAACGCGCGAGCTGCTCGGAGCGCTCGTCGACGGCGCGCACGGCGACCGCCTGATTCGCGAGAGCGTGGTCCTTTCCACCTGCACCCGGACCGAGATCTTCGCCTGGACGCGCGAGCCGGTTCGAGCCATCGAGCTGATGCGCCACAGGCTGCGCGACGTCAAGGACAACGACGCCGTATCCACCGATCGTCATACGTTCTCGCTGAGCGGACGCGAGGGGGCTCATCATCTCTTCCGGGTGGCCGCCGGGCTCGATTCGCTGATGATCGGGGAGCCCCAGGTGCTGGGGCAGGTACGGCAGGCCTATGCGCTGGCTGAAGAGGAGAGGACGTGCGGGCCATATCTGACCCGCCTGTTCCAGTCGGCCGTACGAGCCGGGAAGCGCGCGCGCGCGGAAACGGAAATCGGCAAGGGATCGGCGTCGGTGGCGTTCGCCGCGGTGCGGCTGGCCACCAACATCCTTTCCGACCTCTCCGACCAGACCGTGCTGGTGGTGGGCGCGGGACGCACCGGCGCCCAGGCGGCGCGCAACTTCACCGCGAAGAAGCCCCGCAGCCTGACCATCGTCAACCGCACCGCCGGACGCGCGCAGGCGGTGGCGGAGGAGTTCGGCGGGGCCGCGCGGCCATTCGACGAACTCCACGCCGCGCTGAAACAGGCAAGCGTCGTGGTGACCGCAACCTCCGCCCCGAACCCGGTCATCACCGCCGCGACCCTCTGCGCCATCATGCGCGAGCGGGGCGGAAGGCCGCTGGTGATCATCGACATCGCCAATCCCAGGGACGTCGAATCCAGCGCCGGCCGGATCCCCAACGTCTTCCTGCGCGACCTGGACAGCCTGGGCGACATCGTGCAGGAGAACCTGATCCGCCGCAGCAAGCAGATTCCCCACGTCGAGCGCATCGTCGAGGAGGAACTCCAGAACTTCGTAGACTGGTTCGACACGCTGCAGGTGGTTCCGGTGCTCCGGTCGCTGCGCGAGAGCTTCTACCGGATCGCGGACGAGGAAGTGCGCCGCCACCTGGGCAGCTTCGACGCATCCAGCCGCGACCGCCTGGAACGCTACACCCGCTCCCTGGTGGCGCGGCTGCTGCACCAGCCCACCTGCCACCTGCGCGAGCTCGACCTGGAGACTTCCGAGGGGGTTTCGAGCCTGGCTGCGGTCAAGGAGATCTTCCAGCTGACGCCGGACGAGCCTTCCGGACCCAACGGCGAACACGCGCCCAACGGCGCCGGCTGAACGCCGCGACGGACGGCGCTCCCCGCAGACCGGCGGCATCCCGACGCATGGCCTATCCGCAGCACCGCCTCCGCCGCCTCCGGCAGTCGCCGGCTTGGCGTCGCCTGGTACGCGAGAGCGTGCTCCGGGTGGACGACCTCGTGTATCCGCTCTTCGTGGTGCCGGGCGAAGGACGGCGCCAGCCCGTGCCCAGCATGCCCGGCATACACCGCTTCTCCCCGGAGCTGCTCGTGGAGGAAGCCGGGGCGGCCGTGGACGCGGGGGTGGGCGCCGTGCTCCTCTTCGGCGTGCCCGACCACAAGGACGCGCTGGGCTCCGAAGCCTACGCGGAGAGCGGCCTGATTCCGCGGACCGTGCGTGAACTCAAGGCGCGCTACCCCGACCTGCTGGTGTGGACCGACGTGTGCCTCTGCCAGTACACCGACCACGGCCACTGTGCCATCCTTGCAGCGGACGGATCCCTGGACGAGGAAGCCACCCTGCCCCTGCTCGCCCGGACCGCTGTCTCGCACGCCCGCGCGGGCGTGGACGCGGTGGCTCCGAGCGACATGCTGGACGGGCGCGTAGGGGTGATCCGGGCAGCCCTGGACGAGGCGGGCCACGGCTCGACGCCGATCGTCTCGTACGCGGCCAAGTACGCTTCCGCCTTCTACGGTCCCTTCCGCGACGCCGCCCACTCGGCGCCGTCGCACGGCGACCGCCGCACCCACCAGATGGACCCCGCCAACAGCGACGAGGCTCTGCGCGAGGTGCAGGCGGACCTCGAGGAGGGCGCGGACATCGTGATGGTGAAGCCGGCGGGCCCGTACCTCGACGTGATCCGGCGGGTCAGGGACACCTTCCGCGCGCCCACCGCGGCCTACCAGGTGTCCGGGGAGTTCAGCATGATGCGCGCCGCGGGCGAACGCGGCTGGATCGACGAGAAGGCGATTGCGCTGGAGAGCCTGGGCGCGATCAAGCGGGCGGGCGCGGACATCATCGTCACCTACTACGCCGTGGAGGCCGCACGCTGGCTGCGCGAAGACGCCTGAGGATCAGTCCGGAGAACCGGGTGCCGGCCGTGCTGGTCGGCATTATCGTGGTTCTGGCCATTGCGCTGGTGACCATGTCCTTCGGCCGGCCCGTGGTCGAGGCGCACGTCCCGACGCCCCCGAACCCCTCCGAGGCCGGCGAGAAGCTGGTGGGCCCGGCCGACTACACCGTCGATGCGACCTCTACCGGCGCGTGGCAGTTCTTCGACTTCTCCCGCGGGTCGGTGGTGGTGAACCCCGGACCCGGTGACTGGGACCTGGCCTTCCGGCGCTTCCACATCATCGCCAACGGCGGCCCGGGCTTTTCCGGGGAAGGTGGAATCATCCGCCTGGAGGAGACCGACTTCGATGCGGTCTCGGAGCTGCCCGACGCACCCTACGTGGAGACCGCGGTGCGGCGCGACTCGGTCAACGCCGCCATCGAGCGCTGGTATGCCTACGGGTGGACGAGCCATCTCCTGACGCCTCACCCCGCCGTTTACGCGGTCCGGACCGCGGACGGACGTTACGCCAAGCTGCAGCTGCTGGGATACTACTGCCCGGGCGCCCAGCCCGGTTGCCTGACCTTCCGCTACGTCTATCAGGGCGCGGGCGGTCGCTCGGTAGGGCCGCCTGCGGAAACCGGGCTGGCCGCGGATGGCGAGCCGGCCGCCCGGGACCCATCCCGCGCGAGCGGCGAACGATGACACCCGATCCAGCGACGGACGCGAAGAACCGGAGCCGGGAACTGCGCCGCACGCTGCGGGAACGGCTGGCACGGGGCATCTACGAGCGCGAGAGAGCCCGCGA
The DNA here is from genome assembly GCA_965221785.1 of Longimicrobiales bacterium. Classification (GTDB taxonomy): domain Bacteria; phylum Gemmatimonadota; class Gemmatimonadetes; order Longimicrobiales; family Gaopeijiaceae; genus BD2-11. The sequence goes on along the minus strand of CBDCSR010000003.1, from coordinate 721,108 downwards.
TCCGACCCGGAGCAGGCGCCAGTCCTCGTGGGAGGACCTGAACGCCGGCCGCCGCGCGACGCGCCTCAACTATGCGGACGAATTGCTCACCACCTTCGCGGGGGCGCTGGGCGTCGACTGGGTGACGATCGAAAGCCTGGAGGCCTGCGCGCGGGCGGCGCTTGCGGAGGGGGGCCGGCAGCGCGAGAACGCCGCCGCCGGGACGCAGGAACTGGCCGAAGTGCTCGCCGCGCTGGTGCCGCGGCCCGCAGGCGAGGCCCGGAGCATGAGCGGATCGTCTTAGCTAAACTAATCGGACTAAGTCCGGCCTGTCTCCAGCCGCCTTCTCAGGCTATCCGACGCTGCTTCCGCCTGAGGAAGTCCATCATGATGTACTGCCCCAGGGTGAGCGAACTCGTGAAGTAGGCCTTTCCGCGCGAGATCTCGGTCACTTCGCGCACGAAGCGCACCAGGTAGGGGTCGCGGGCCAGCATGAAGGTATTGATGTGGATGCCGGCGTTCCGGCACGCGGCCACCTCGCGGAACGTCCTCCGCAGAATGAGGCCGTCGGGCGCGCCCGAGTTCTTGTAGATACGCCCGTTGGGCAGGGTCACCGCGGAGGGTTTGCCGTCGGTGATCATGATGATCTGCATCATGTCCTTCTTCTGCGCCTTCAGCAGGCGGCGCGCGATCAGGAGGCCTTCCGCGGTGTTGGTGTGGAACGGCCCCACCTGCGCGCGCGCCAGTTGCGACAGCGGGATCTGCGTCGCGCGGTCGCCGAAGGTCACCACCTTGAGGATGTCGCCCGGAAACTGCGTGCGGATGAGGTGGGTCAGCGCCAGGGCGACCCGCTTGGCGGGCCCGAACCGGTCCTCCCCGTAGAGGATCATCGAGTGCGACACGTCGAGCATGAGCACCGTGGCGCAGGAGGACCGGTACTCGGTCTGGCGCACCATGAGGTCCTGGTAGTCGAGCGCGATCGGGATCGACAGCCCCTCACGCTCGATCGCGCTCCTGAGGGTGGCGGGGATATCGAGGTTGAGGACGTCTCCGTACTCGTACGGGCGGCTCGCCGCGTCAGCCTCGACGCCGGTCGCAAGCTGCGGGGTTTCGTGGGATCCGAAGCTGGACGTCCCGCTGGCCGAAAGCAGATTGCGCAGGGCGCGATATCCGAGAAAATCCATGCCCTTGCGCGTAAGCCCGAAGTTCACGCTGCGGGCTGCGTCCCTCGCTTCGTCGATGTGCCCCTGACCGGTCATTTCCTCCGTGGGCGGCATGGCCTTGCCGCCCTCCAGGGTCAGGTATCCCTCTTCCACGAGCTTCTGGACGATGTCGTCGATGAGTTGCGCGATGCGGCGCTGGACCTCCTCGTCGCCCTGGCCCTCGCCGCGGAGCTCCTCGAGCATCTCCGGCGTGAACTGCCCGCTCTCGATGAGGGCGTCGAGGATCGCCCTCTGCAGGGCGTCGTAGGAGCTCGTGTCCTCGGTCCCGGACCATCCCCAGTAGGGATGGAAGTGCGGGCCGCCGGCGAAGCCGCCGTCCATCAGGAAGTCGGTGAGGTGCTCGAGCAGGGCCTCCAGGTTCAGGGCGTCGAACAGGCCGGGCCGATACTTTGTGTACGTCGTGAAGCGCATTGCCCTGCCCTCCCGGAGTAAGCGCCCGGCCATCCACAGGAAAATGGAAGCCATCCACGAAAGACTGCTCGCGTGGTTCGACGTGCACAAGCGGGACCTGCCCTGGCGAGGGGTCGCCGACCCCTACGCGGTGTGGGTCTCCGAGGTCATGCTGCAGCAGACGCGAGCCGGCTCCGTGGTCCCCTACTACCGGCGCTGGATGGAGCGGTTCCCGGATGTCGGCACGCTTGCCGACGCCGACCTGGAAGAGGTGCTGCGGCTGTGGCGGGGACTCGGGTACTACGCTCGTGCGCGCAATGCGCACGAATGCGCTCGGCAGGTGCGGGATGGGCACGGCGGTGCATTTCCCTCGTCGGCCGCGCGCCTGAAGACCCTCCCGGGGATCGGGCCGTACACCGCGGCCGCGGTGGCCAGCATTGCCTTCGGGGAGGCGGTTCCCGCCGTGGACGGCAATGTGCGCCGGGTGGTGGCGCGGCTGTTCGACCTCCCCGATCCCTCGCTCGCGGAGGTGCGTGACCGCGCGGTCGGCCTGATGGACACGGCCCGCCCGGGCGACTTCAATGAGGCGATGATGGAACTGGGGGCCATCGTGTGCACGCCCAGGTCGCCCTCCTGCGGGGCGTGCCCGCTGGCGGCGGGCTGCCGGGCGCGCGCGGCCGGCACGGCGGCGGACCGGCCGCTGCGGCGACGGCGGCGCCCGGTGCCTGTCCGCATCTGGGACGTGCAGGTCGCGGTCTCGCCGCGGGGCAGGACGCTGGTGGTGCGACGCCCGCGGGAGGGGCTGCTGGGGGGGATGTGGGAGTTCCCGGCGGTGGAGGTGGCGGACGGCACCGACCGGGGTGCGCGACCAATGAAGGTCGCCGAACCCGCGGCGGGAGCGGTCGTGGAACTGCCCGCGGTCACCCACCGGTTCTCGCACTTCACGGCGGTGTACCGGCCGCGACGAGTCGAGGTGGCCGCGGAGTGGAGCGAGGCGGCGGGCCGCTGGGTCACCCCGTCCGAGCTGGCCGACCTGGCCCTTCCGGTCGCGCAGCAGCGCATCGCCGGGGCGGCGGGCCTCCTACACCGCGGGCGCGACGGTCACCGCGACCAGGGGGGCACGACCCGGTTCATGCGGGCGTAGGCGATGGCCTGGCCCAGGTGCTCGTTCATGTGGGTCATCAGCTGCAGCAGCACCGCCCAGCTCTCCACCTCGCGTCCGTACAGCTCGGTCTGCTTCGCCAGATCCGCATCGGACATCGAGTCCATGATGCCGCGCACGTGGTTCAGCGAGGCGGCAAGGATGCGCACGGCTTCGTCCTTCGTGGTCACCCGCTCCTCGAGCGAGCCGTAGTCCACGCCCGCGGGCGCGTCGACCCCCAGATACATGTCGGGATACATGTAGTTGTAGCGGGCGACGTGCATGTACGCGGCGGCCACGGTGTACACCCCCTCCATGGGCTGCCAGGAGTACGACTCCGCCGGCATCGCCTCGGCCAGCGCCACCAGCTTCTCGGCCGATCCCTCGAACTGGCCGCGCAGCTCTCCGCCAAATCCGGAGATGCCCTGAGCACGCGCCGGAGCGGCCAGGATCGCCATGGCCGCGAGGGTCAACATGGCGTGGACGACCAGCAGCCGCCCCCGGCGACTCGCTGCGGCGATGGACTGCGCGGAAACGGACACACGAGTGGAACGACGCATGGTTCTTCTCCTGAGTGGCTCAACTCTCGGCCGGAAACGGCCCTGATCCCTTGAATCCCTGCCCCGGCGCGGGAGCGTCCTGGCGCGCGCGCCCATACCCTCCCCCATCGGTGCGACTGATGCGCTTGGCGTCGACCAGCGCCTCGAGCACCAGTTCGCAGGCGGACGCCCTGTGACCGTCGCCGGAATCCCTGGTCGCAAGGCCGACCTGGGAGAGCAGCTCCAGCAGCCCGGGCACGTTCTCGAATCCCTTGACGCACGCCTTCGCCCCGGCGTCGTTGGAGACCTGCAGCGCGCCTCCCTCCTCGAAGTACTCGACGATCGGTTCCACGTCGGCGCCACCCGCGCGGGTCTCGAAGACCTGCCCCGCCGCCCGGGCGATCAGCTCGCGGGCGATGCGGTCGGGTCCGTGCAACTCGCCCTCGTATTCCAGCTCCATCTTGCCGGTGATCGCGGGCCGGGCCGCGTAGACGTCGCTCACGCGCGGCACGACGGTCTTCTCCCTCAGGCGCAACGCGCGGCGCTCCGCGCTGGCCACGGCGATCTCCAGCACCGAGATGGGCATGCGCTGGCTCACGCCCGAGCGCTGGTCCACCCGCTTGTCGACACGGGCCAGAAAGGCGACCGACTCCACGATCTCGGCGATGAAGTCGGGAACCTCGACAGCGAGATCGCCCCGCTCGACCCACGCCTCCTGTGCCGTGATCGCCCGTCCCACGGCAAGCGTTGCCGGATAGTGGGTGCGCACCTCGGTGCCGATGCGGTCCTTCAGCGGCGTGATGATCTTGCCCCGCGCGGTGTAGTCCTCCGGGTTGGCGGTAAAGGCCAGCAGGACGTCGAGCTGAAGGCGGACAGGGTATCCCTTTATCTGCACATCCCCCTCCTGGAGGATGTTGAAGAGCCCCACCTGGATCTTCCCGGCCAGATCCGGAAGCTCGTTGATGGCGAAGATGCCGCGGTTGGCCCGGGGCAGAAGCCCGTAGTGCACCGTCAGTTCGTCCGCCAGGATGTGCCCCCCGCGGGCGGCCTTTATGGGATCCACATCCCCGATCATGTCCGCGATGCTCACGTCCGGGGTCGCGAGCTTCTCCACATACCGGCTCTCGCGCGGCACCCACGCCACCGGCGCGTCTTCCCCGTGCTCCTCGATCAGCAGCCGGCCGTAGCGCGACACCGGGTGGAAAGGCTCGTCGTTGATCTCGCTGCCCGCGAGAATCGGGATTTCATCGTCCAGAAACGCCATCAACTGACGCAGAATTCGGCTCTTGGCCTGGCCCCGAAGCCCGAGCAGGATGAAGTCGTGCCGCGCGAGTATCCCGTTCACGAGCTGCGGGACAACGCTGTCGTCGTAGCCGAGGACGCCGGGGAACAGCTCCTCCCTGTCGCGGAGCTTCCGGACCAGGTTGGCCCTCATCTCGTCCTTCACGCTGCGGGGGCGATAGCCCGATTCGCGCAACTCCCGAACCGTGGCGGGTCGGCGATGGGTCATGTCTGTCGTGGGGAGCGAGGGGTCGGGTCGACGCCGTGACGACCGGCGCGGGATTGGCTAGGATGTAGCACTTCGGGAGGCCGGCCGCCCGGGGTCGGGCGGCGCTGCGGCCTCGACAGACTACCCCGCTCTCCGGGCCCGGATCCTGCGGGCCGGGCGCCGGCCCAAATCCACGGCGCCCGCCGCCCGCGCGGAGGCCGGAAGCCCGCTCAGGAGTCCGCATGCCGCAACCTCCGGTGTCCGTGCGACCGGCTGTCTGGCAGCCCGCGCTCCCCGTCGATCGCTTCATCGTGGAGGAACCTCCGGACGCCGAGGCAGTCCCCCTCGACGTGGTCTTCGTCGGCGGAGGCCCGGCCGGGCTCGCCGGCGCGATACAGCTCGCGAAGCTGGCGCGGGCGGACGGCGAGGCGGGGGGCGATCTGGGCGAACTCGAGATCGGCGTGCTCGAGAAGGCCGCGGAGCTGGGCGAGCACAGTCTTTCCGGCGCCGTGGTCAACCCCCGCGCCTTCCGGGAACTCTTCCCCGAGCTCCCGGACGGCGACTTCCCCTTCACGCGCCCGGTTTCCCGCGAAGCGGTGTACCTGCTGACCGGCTCGCGCGCGTTCCGGCTGCCGACGCCGCCCACGATGAGGAATCACGGCAACTTCGTGGGGTCGATCTGCGAGATGGTGCGGTGGCTGGGCGAGCGCGCGGAAGAGCTGGGCGTGAACGTCTTCCCGGGGTTCCCGGTCGATTCGCTCCTCGTTGAGGGAACGCGCGTCGCGGGTGTGCGCACGACGCCCGCCGGCCTCGACCGGAAGGGGGCGCCCGGCGCGGGATACCAGCCGCCCATGGACATCTCCGCCGCGGTCACGGTGCTCGCCGAAGGCACCCGCGGCCCGCTTACACAGGCCTGGCTGGAGCGGGAGGGCATCGGTTCGGCCAACCCCCAGATCTACGCCCTCGGCGTGAAGGAGCTCTGGCGCACCCGCCGGCCCCTAGACCGCGTCGTGCACACCCTCGGATGGCCGCTCCCGCGCGATGCCTTCGGCGGCAGCTTCATGTATCCGCTCGCCGACGACCTGGTCGCGCTGGGGCTGGTCGTAGGGCTGGACTACCGCGATGCCTCGCTCGATGTCCACGAGCTTCTCCAGCAGATGAAGCTGCATCCGCTTTTTCGCCCGACGCTCGAGGGCGGCGAGATGCTGGAATGGGGCGCGAAGACCATCCCCGAAGGGGGCTACCATTCGGTACCGGAGCGTCGCCATGGCGACGGGTTGCTGGTCTGCGGAGACGCGGCAGGCCTCGTGGACGTGCCCTCCCTCAAGGGCATCCACTACGCGATGCAGTCGGGCATCTACGCGGCCCACGCCATCTTCGCCGAACTCAAGGGCGAGGGCGACGGCCTGGCGGGATTCAGCCGCGCCCTGGACAACTCCTACGTGATGAAGGACCTGCGCCGCACCCGCAACCTGCGTCTGGCCTTCAAGAAGGGCTTCTGGGCGGGCGGGATTCAGGCAGGGCTCATGACGGTGACAGGCGGCGCCTTTCCCGGGGGCCGCATCCCGGTAACGGAAGACGCCGAGGAGGCGCGGCGTCCCGGCGCACCCCCGGCCTTCAGAGCCGATGGAGAGCTCACCTTCTCCAAGGTCGACGCGGTGTACAAGTCGGGGAACCAGACCCGCGACGACATCCCGAGCCATGTGCTTGCGGGCGACGAGGTCCCTCCGGAGGGAGCCGCGTTCTACGCCAGCATGTGCCCGGCCGGGGTGTACGAGGAGGGTGCAAACGGCGAGCTGGTCGTGAATGCCCCCAACTGCGTGGACTGCAAGGCAACCGACGTGCTGGGGCCGCGCTGGACGCCGAGAGAAGGGGGCAGCGGGCCGGCGTATCGAAGGATGTAGGTGTCGTGAAGGAAGGCCGGTCTGAAGCTGGAAGCCGGCCCGCCAGGAGGGAGTATGTGCTCAGTGACGGCCTCGCGAATCGGCGCCCTCTCGGTCCGCAAGGCCCTGTTGTCCCCCCTCCCGCGCTTCCGCCTCGCGCTCGTGCCCGCGCTCGCGCTCGGCGCCGCGACGGCATGCGCGGAACGGGAACCGGAAGCCGTCGTCGAGATCGACAGCGCCGGCGTCCGGATCGTGGAGAGCCGGGCCCCGGCATGGCTGCCCGGGACGGAGTGGAGCGTGAATCCGGAGCCCGTCTTCCGGCTGGGCGACGCCGGGGACGATCCCTCCTCAAGCTTCTTCCAGATCATCGATGTCGCGTTGCTCGCGGGCGGCGAGGTCATCGTGGTGGATGGCGGGTCCGCCGAAGTGCGTCGCTACGACGCGGCGGGCCGTCACCTGTGGAGCACCGGCGGACGGGGCGAGGGGCCGGGGGAATTCCGCAGCCCAGGCTACCTGGGGCGGCGGGAGGACGGTGCGTTCCTGATCTGGGACCGGGCGCTCTCTCGCGTGTCCACCATCGGACAGAACGGAGACCGGCTCGGTACCGAGCGGCGGTCCGGTCCGGACGGATCGCCGCTGGTGGCTTTCGACCTTTTCGACGACGGTTACTGGCTGGTCGCCTTTCCGGTCGTGAGGCGGGTGACCGAGCCAGGCACCGCATGGACCGACAGCGTCCGGCTGGGACGCTACGATCCGGTGCTGGAAGAGGGTGTTCGGCTAACGACGGTCACCGGCCAACGATGGCTGTGGACTGGCCAATCCATGCTGCCGGTGCCGTTCACTCCAAGGCCGTTGCGCGTGGCCGTTGGCGATCGCCTCGCCGTGGCCAGCGGGCCGGATCCGCAGGTTTCGGTCCACGATGCCGACGGTTCGCTGGCGGCCCGGTACCGGCTCGCACGCGCACGGGAGCCGGTGTCGGACTCGGATGTCGGGCGGGTAATCGAGAGTTTCGTCGAGATCGGCCAGGGGCCCGAGGCGGTGTGGCGGCAATGGCGGGACGAGATGGAGGTTCCGGCGCACGAGCCGGCGTTTGACCGGCTGCTTGCGGACGGCGACGACAACCTGTGGGCACAGCGATTCACTGCCGACCTGCTGACGCGCGAGCCACCATCGTGGGACGTATTCAGCCCAGCGGGCGCCTGGCTGGGCGTGGTTGCGACTCCGGGCAGCATGGTCGTCACCGCCATCCGTGACGGGCTTGTGGCGGGGGTATACCGGGATGAACTGGGCGTCGAGTACGTGAGCGTACATCGCCTGGAAGTCCTCTAGTCGTCCAGGATACTCACCATCACTCCGGCCTCGGTCCGCACCAGCGAGGGCATGACGACGGGGATGTCGCGGGTCCGGTAGTGCGCCAGCACCGCGTTGGCGGTCGGGAAGGCGCTCAGTTGCTCCAGCGTGCGGATGGTCGGGAAGATCATCGGAAGCCGCCCTGCGCGGTGCCGGTCGAGGGCCTTGCCGGGGGAGAGCCAGAGCGAATCGGTCATCTCGCGCGGATCGGGAGCCGAGCGCGACCCCGGGGGCGCCAGCGCCGCGAAGAAGCGGGTGTCGTAGCGACGCGTCTCGGCCTCGGGGGTAATCCAGTGGGCGATGTATTCGAGGGCGGCCCCGTCGATGCCCACACCCAGATCGTCCAGGACCTCCGCGAATCCCATGACGCCGGCCAACAGGTGCTCGCGCAGGCGAAGCAGGCGCGCACGGCCCGATGTCGTGTCCGGCAGGAATCGCCGTCCGGGCCGGGCGACCAGCACCGTTGCCTCCTCGAAGGCCTCGCGCGCGGCGGCCAGATAGTACGCGATGGCGGGCGGATCTCCACCGGGAAGGGTGAGTCGGTCGGTTGCCTCCGCGGGCGTGAGCCGCTCCAGGCGCATGACGAGCGCGGGATCGGCGTCCTGCGCATCCACCCGCCCCCCGGGAAAGACGTAGGCCCCGGGCACGAATCCGGCGGAGCGGTTGCGCCGCATCAACAGGAGCTGAAATCCCGGCGCGTGCTCGCGCAGCAGTACGACGGTCGCGGCCGGATGAGGCACCACGCCGGAGGGCGGAAGGCGTTCAAACCGGTCCATCAGCGCCCCACCGCCATCCCGTCCTTGCGCGGGTCCGACCCTGCCGCCCAACCCCGCTCCAGGCGCATCACTGCCTGTCCTCCCCCGAAGGAGGTGAGCGACGGATCGATCACGTGATGTCCCATGAGGGCAAGCGCGACCTCTGCTGTGCGGCCGATTCCCTCGACCGCGACATCCCGTCCGGCCGTGTGGCGAAAGCGGGGGGCCTCGATGGCGGCCTGCAGCTCCATGCCGAAGACGAGGAGGTTGAGCAGCACCTGAACGTGTCCCTGGGGTTGCATGGAGCCGCCCATGACACCGAACGCCAGCCACGGTTCCCCGCCGCGGGTGACGAACGCCGGGATGATGGTGTGCAGCGGCTTCTTGCGGGGCGCGACCTGGTTCGGATGTCCCTCCTCGAAGGTGAAGCAGGCACCGCGGTTCTGGAGGGCAAACCCGGTTCCCGGGATCACCACGCCGGAGCCGAAGCCTTCGTAGAGGCTGTTGATGAACGACACCATGTTGCCGTGTTCGTCCGCCGTGCACAGGTAGATGGTCTCGCTCTCCGGGACGACAGCGCCCGGGTCCACCCGGTCGGCGGCCGCGCGTCGGTTCAGCAGCGCCCGGCGGGAGTTCACATGGTCGTCGGCGAGCAGTGCCCGGGGCGGGATCCGCATATGGTCCGGGTCGCCCACATGGCCCGCGAGGTCGGCGAAGGCCAGCTTCTTGGCCTCGATGAGATGATGCAGGTAGGCCGGGCTGTTGTGACCCATGACGCCGAGATCGAACCCTTCGAGGATTCGGAGCATTTCGAGCGCGGCGATCCCCTGCCCGGCTGGCGGAAGTTCCCAGAGGGTGTGCCCCGCGAAATCGGTGGAGAGCGGCGTTACCCAGCGCGCCTCGTGGCCGGCGAGGTCCTCGCGCGTCAGGAAGCCCCCCAGCCCCTCCAGCCCGTCCACCAGCCGCCGGCCCAGGGCGCCCGTGTAGAAGGCTTCCGCCCCGCCGCCCACGACCAGACGGAAGCTCGCGGCCAGCTCCGGCGACCGAAACCACTCCCCGGCACGCGGGGCGCGCCCTCCCCCGACCAGGTAGGTGGCTGCGGCCCCGGGGTCGGCGCGCAGCTTGTCCGCCGCGGCGGCCCACTGACCCGCGATGATGGGGGTGACCGGGAAGCCCTCCTCCGCCACCCGGATGGCCGGCGCAAGCACTTCCGCAAAGGTCATCGCCCCGAACCTCTCCAGCAGGGCCGCCCATCCCGCGACCGCGCCCGGCACCGTCACAGACCCGGGCCCGCTCGGGGGCACATCCTCCAGCCCCGCGGCCGCGAGCGCCTCGCGCGACATGCCCGACCCGGACCGTCCGCTCGAGTCGAGCCCCGCCAGCCGGCCCTCCTCCGCCGACCACAGCAGCGCGAACATGTCGCCGCCCATCCCCGTCATGTGCGGCTCGACCACGTTCAGCATCGCCGCGGCGGCGACGGCCGCATCGACCGCGTTCCCGCCCCGTTCCATCACCGAGATCGCCGCCCAGCTGGCGAGCGGCTGACTGGTGGCGGCGGCGCTCCTGGGCGCGTAGACGGTGGATCGTCCGGTCACGGCCGCCCATTCCGGTTTGAGCATGGACGCATCCTCCCTCCCGCGGCTCGGTTCGGCTGGCGCAAACGCGCGTGCCGCGCCAAGCTAGGGGGAGCGAACCGAGCCTGCCAGCCTCCCTGCGTGCGGAACCCGGTCTGCCAAAATGGCAGTCCCGGCACGCGAGGTCGGCCATTATGTCAGGCCCGATTCGTGCATCTGGGCCCGACACCATGCATTTCGTCTGACATGGAAGGCGAGCGAACCGCCTGGAAGCCGGGGCATCTGCCTTTCTGACAGGTCAATCGCGGCGCGGCCCGAGGCAGGGCCGGCTTCGCGGGGCAGACCACCCGTCTCGCCAGGGCTAACGACAAGGAGTCGGATCCGTGGGTGAACGATACAGGCTACCCGTCCTTCCGCTGCGGGACACGGTCGTGTACCCGGGGGTGGCGGTGCCCATCTCGGCCGGTCGACCCGGTACCATAGAGGCTGTCCAGGCTGCCCTCGAGGGAGATCGCAAGCTCCTCGCGGTGGCCCAGCGGGAGAACGTGGACAAGCCGACCCCCGAGGGGCTGTACGAGGTCGGTACGGTGGTGCGCGTCATTCAGACCCACCGTGTGCGGGCCGGAATCCAGCTCCTGGTGCAGGGGGACAGGCGGGCCCAGGTCCTCTCCTACGAGACGCGCGGCAAGGCCATGCTCACCGCCATCGTCCTGGACCTCGAGAGAATCCCGCCACGCAGCGAAAAGGATCCCGCCTTCCAGGCCCTCGACCGCGAGTTGCGCGACCGGGCGGCCGGGTTGGGAACCCGGCGTGGCGTCCCTGCCGAATCCCTGAACCAGCTCATTCAGGGGGTGGACGAACCGGGTGCGTTCGCGGACCTGGTAGCATTCTACCTCGACCTGCAGACTGCCGAGAAGCAACGGCTGCTGGAGGTGCTCGACGACGAGGACCGCATGCGCCAGGCGCTCGTGGCGGTGGAGCGGGAACTGGTGCGGCTCAGCGCGCAGGAGGAGATCCAGGCCAGGGTGCAGGAGGAGCTGGGGGAGCGCCAGCGCGAGATGCTCCTTCGCGAACAGATGAAGCAGATCCGGCGCGAGCTGGGCGATGAGGACGAGAAGGCCGAGCTCGACGATCTGCGCGAGCGGATCGAGGCGCTGCGGCTCAACGATGACGCTCACGCCGAAGTTCAGCGGGAGCTCAAGCGCCTGGGACGGACCAACCCGCAATCGGCCGAATACCAGGTCATCCGCACCTACCTCGAGTGGATCACGGAACTGCCCTGGGATGATCGCACCGAGGACAAGATCGACCTGGAGACGGCTTCGGACGTGCTCGCCGAAGACCACTACGGGCTGGAGGACGTCAAGGATCGCATCCTCGAATTCCTCGCTGTGCGCAAGCTTCAGGCGGAGCGGGCGCCGGACCCCGAAGAGGCGGAAGACGAGGACGCGGCAGAGGAGGAAGCCGGGCAGCAGGCCGAGATTGAGGCCGCCCGGAACGGATCCCCGGCGGACGACGAGCCAGCCATTGCATCACCGCCCTCGAGCGGCCAGGGACCCATCCTGCTCTTCGTGGGCCCGCCAGGTGTCGGCAAGACCAGCATCGCGCAGTCCATCGCCCGGGCGATCGGCCGCAAGTATGTGCGCATCTCGCTGGGCGGCGCGCGCGATGAAGCGGATATCCGGGGCCATCGGCGGACCTACGTGGGCGCCATGCCGGGCCGCATCATCCAGGGGATGCGCCAGGTGAAGTCGAAGAATCCCGTGTTCCTGCTCGACGAGGTCGACAAGCTGGGCGTCTCCTTCCAGGGGGATCCCAGCGCTGCTCTGCTCGAAGTGCTGGACCGGGCCCAGAACTGGACCTTCACCGACCATTATCTGGGCATCCCCTTCGACCTGTCGGAGGTGCTGTTCGTCGCCACCGCGAACTACTGGGACCGCATTCCGCCCCCGTTGCTCGACCGCATGGAGCGGGTCGACTTCAGCGGATACACCGAGCAGGAAAAGCTGGAGATCGCCAAGCGTTACCTGCTGCCCAGACAGCTGGAGGAAAACGGGCTGCGAGAGGAGGAGATGGAGCTGGGCGACGAGGCCATCCTGAACGTGATCAGCGAGTACACGCGCGAGGCCGGGGTGCGCCAGCTGGAACGCGAGATCGGAAAGCTGGCGCGCAAGGTCGCGCGCAGGATCGCCGGTGGGGGATGCGAAACGGTGCTCGTGGACCAGGACGTGGTGCGCGAGCTGCTGGGCCGCCCGCGGGTGCACCCCGAAGTCATGGCGGAGGAGGACCGGGTGGGCGTGGCCACCGGAATGTTCTACACGCCCACCGGCGGCGACATCATGTTCGTGGAGGCCAGCGTCATGCCGGGGAAAGGCAAGCTGGTGCTCACCGGGCAACTGGGCGACGTGATGAAGGAATCGGGGCGGGCGGCGCTGACCTATGCCCGCAGCCGTCACCGGAGTCTCGGGATGTCCGCCGAGGATGTGCTGGACAAGGAAGTGCACATCCACGTGCCCGCGGGCGCGGTGCCGAAGGACGGCCCATCGGCGGGGATCACGATGGCCACCGCGCTCATCTCGGCGCTTTCGGGACGGCCGGTGAGGCGTGACGTGGCCATGACCGGCGAGCTGACGCTGACGGGGAGGGTGCTCCCCATCGGCGGCCTGAAGGAGAAGATTCTGGGCGCCGTGCGCGCCGGCATCCACGAGATCGTGCTCCCCGCCGACAACCACGCCGACCTGGAAGACCTCTCCGACGAGGTGCGCGCCGACCTGGTGCTGCACCTGGTCGACGGCCTCGACGATGTCACCCGGGTGGCGTTCGCGGGCGGGCTGGGGCCCGGGGAGGACCCGGTCGAGGCCGCCGATCCGATGGCGCTGCTCGCCCCCGGCGGCTCGTCCTCCGCGCCCGAGGTCGCGACGCACTGACCCCGCCGACGCTCGAGGTTGCGCCCGGCGCCGTGATGGGGCGGCACCACGGGCGGCAGGCGGTCCGCCACTTCGGCCGGCCCGACCTGGAGTACCAGGCCGCGGTGGGCTCCGCGGCCGTCCTCGATCGTTCGCACCGCAGCCGGCTGACGGTCTCGGGCCGGGCGCCGGTGCGCATGCTGGGCGGCGTGCTTACCAACAGCGTCCCGCCACCCCCGGGGCCGACCGCCTCCGGGCTGCTCGCGGGGCGCACGGCCTATAGCGCCGTGCTCATCCCGAAGGGACGCATGGTCACCGACCTGGTGGTCGCCTGGAGGGGCACCCGCGAGGACCGCCACGGCCTCTGGCTGCACCTGCCGGCGGCCGGACACACGCCCCTCCTGGCCCATCTGCGCAAGTTCCTTCCGCCCCGGTTCGCCTTCGTCGACGACGTCACCGACGCGACCGGCACCGTCACCGTCGCCGGTCCGGATGCGGCCGGGATGGCGGAGGCCGCCCTCGGGATCGCCTCCGGCGAGCTCGCGGCGCTCGACGCGGACGGCTGCCTCCTCACCGGTTCGCCGCCGGACGGCCTCCTGGTCGCGCGCCTCGCCGAGGTCCGGTTGCCCGCCTTCGACATCCTGGGTGACCGGGCTGCGCTCGCACGCCTGGGTGCCGAGCTGGTTCGCCTGGGCGCGGCGCCGACCGGCATGGGCGTCTTCGAGACGCTCCGTATCGAGGCGGGCCGGCCCGAGTTCGGCCAGGACATGGACGACCGCACCATCCCCACGGAAGCGGGCATCGACGCGCGCGCCATCGACCACGGCAAGGGTTGCTATACGGGACAGGAAGTGATCGTGCGCATCCGCGACCGCGGCCACGTCAACCGCCATCTGCGGGGCCTCCTGCTCGGCGATGCGCCCACCCCCGCGCCGGCGACTCCCTTGTACTCGGGCACGCAGGCCAAGCCGGTCGGGCACGTTACCAGCGCCGCCCTGTCGCCCGCCTTCGGGCAGACCATCGCGCTGGGTTTCGTGCGCCGGGAGGTCGTCCCGCCCGCCGAGCTTCGGCTGGGGAGCCCGGACGGAGCACCGGCCGGGGTGCGGGCGCTCGGGGACGGCGGCTGGGAGCTTCAGCGGGGCGACCTGAACTGAGGGGCAGGCGCCCCTCGACCGCGGTCAGCCGTCCCGGGCGGCCTTGAAGTGGTCCACGATCAGGCCGCCGTGGAAGCGCCCGTTCTCGATGAAGATCTTGTTGGCGTCGTGGCCCGCGGCGAGCACGCCGGCGATGTAGATCCCGGGAGTGTTGGTCTCCATGGTGGCGCGGTCGTGGCAGGGAATGCCGGTCTCCTCATCGATTCTGACGCCCACGCTCTCCAGAAGCAGCGGCGAAGCCCGCCATCCGGTCATGGCGAAGACCCAGTCGTTGGCGAGTTCGGTGATCTCGCCCGTCTCCAGATGCTCCAGGACGACGCTGCGTTGCCGGATCTCCGCAACCCGCGTCGTGAAATGGGTGGCGATCTCCCCGAACCTGATCCGGTTGGTGATGTCGGGAACCACCCACGGCTTCACGCCGTCGTCGATCCCGTCGAAGATGTGCACCAGCGTGACCCGCGCATGGGCCCGGAACAGTTCCAGCGCGGCCTCCACCGCGGAGTTGCGGCCGCCCACCACGAGAACATCCTGATCGTAGTACGGATCGGGCTCTCTGTAGTAGTGGTGCACCTTGGGCAGATCTTCTCCCGGAACGTCCAGGTAGTTGGGCTCGTGGAAGCTGCCGGTGGCGATCACCACGGCGCGGGCGCGGCAACCGGCGCGGGTACCGTCACGGCGGCGCGTGCGCAATACGAAGTCCCCCCTCTGCCCCTCGATCGCCGTCACCTCTTCGTGCTGGCGCACATCCAGCGCGAAATGCCGCACCACGCGCCGGTAGTAGACGAGGGCATCCCGGCGCGTCGGCTTGCCGGAAGCCAGAATGAACGGAACATCCTCGATCTCGAGCTTCTCCGCCGTGGAGAAGAAGGTCATGTAGGGAGGGTAGTGGATGAGGGATTCGGTAATGAACCCGCGGTCGAAGACGGTGGCCGAAACGCCTCCGACCCTGGCCGCGCTCGCCGCCGCCAGGCCGCAGGGACCCGCGCCCACGATCGCCAGGTCGACGGGCTTGCCGTCGCTGGCCATCCCGCCTCCGGCGGAAAGCGTTTCGAGTTCGGACATCTTCTTCACATCGTCGGTTTTCGCGGCTCCGACCCGGGAAACCCCCGGGCTCTGAACATATAACTCCAGAGGCAGTCGTCCGGTCGATTCCGGGACGCCTGCGCGGCGACTCCCCCGGGCATGGCCGCCCGCGCTGGAACGCCGCCCGGGCTGGAGCGTACCGATGGAGCACCTGCCACATCCTCAGGGAGCGTCGAAGATGGCACAGGCCGAAGCGGAGGCGCGCAGAGCCGCAAATCGACTGCGGCGGGCGCTGGAGAAGGCGCACCGGGAAATCGATGCGCTTGAAGGGGCGCTCGCCAGAGCCGAGGGCGATGACTTCCCGGGGCACGCCTACGAGGAGGCCCGGGGGCGGCTCGACCAGGTGGTGGAATTCGTGGACGAGGAGTCGCGCCGGCTGCAACACAAGATCCTCGTGGCGGGAGGCCTGGAGCCCGGACGAGTTCGACGTGCCTCCGCCCGGGATGGATGAACGGCACCCGGCTCCGTGACGATCTGATCGGCGTCATGGGAGCGGGGGTCGCCACGCCCCTGCCCGACGCGGACTTCGACGACCTCGCGCGCCGGGTCTCCGCACACCAGTGCGAACGCAACCCGGCATTCGCCCGCTTCTGCGCGGCGCGCGGCGTTCAGCCGGGCTCGTGGTCCTCGTGGCGGGACCTGCCGCCGGTGCCCGCGCGCGCATTCCGGGAGCGAGGCCTCGTCTCCCGGGGGCCCGCGCAGGCCGTTTTCCGGACCAGCGGCACCACAGGCGGCGGGACGGAGCGCGGAGAACATCGCGTCCCCGACCTGTCGCTCTACCACGCCTCGCTGCTCCCCAACTTCGAGGCGCATCTGCTTCCCGATGGCGCGGGCCTGCCGATGGTCTCGCTCATCCCGTCTCCGCGCGTTGTGCCGGATTCCTCGCTCAGCCACATGATCGGCGTCGTGGAAGCCGAACTGGCGCCCGAGACCCGCTATTTTGTGGACAGGGACGGCAGGCTGGACGAGCACGGGCTGCGATCCGCCCTTGGCGACGCAGAGGGCGCCGGGGATCCAGTACTGGTGGTGGGCACCGCCTTCGCGTTCGTCCACCTGCTGGATGCCCTGGCGAAGGAGGGCACCCGCTTTCGGCTGCCGGACGGCTCGCGGGCGATGGAGACCGGGGGGTTCAAGGGACGTAGCCGCACCGTTCCGAGGGAGGAACTCTACGCGGCCATCGACAGCCGACTCGGCATTCCTTCGCACCGGATCGTAAACGAGTACGGCATGACGGAGCTGCTCTCCCAGTTCTACGAGCCCGTGCTCACGGGGGGAGCGCGTCTGCACCATCCCCCTCCGTGGGTGCGCACGCGCGTGGCCGACCCGGCGACGCTGGAGCCGCTTCCTCCCGGACGCGAGGGGCTGTTGTGCCACTTCGACCTCGCCAACCTGGGCTCCGTCTGCTGCGTTCTCACGGAGGACCTGGGCGTAGAGCCCCCGGAGGCGGAGGGACACGGTTTCCGCGTTCTGGGCCGGAACCCCGGCGCGGAGCCACGCGGCTGCTCGCTGGCGATGGACGACCTGATGACCGCCCTCCGCGGCCCCGCACAATGACGACGTTCCCGGCCTGGTGGCTGCCTCCCGGGCTGCCGGACGGCGGGCCCACGACGGTTTCCACCGCCCCCGTGAGCGACGACCTGCGGCTCCGCTTCCCCACCCCCGACCCCGCGTTTGCGTGCCGCCTGTGCGACCAACTGGTCGAAGCGGGCGCCCGCCTGCACGAGCGCCGCACCGACTCGCTGGTGGCGTCGCTGGGCCGTGCCGGGGCGCGCTTTCTGGATCCCGCCGACCCGATCCGCAAGGCGGCGCTCGACCTGCTGCCCGCCGCCGCCGGGCTCTCCACCGCCATGGCCCGGGAGGTCCTGGACGGGATGGCGCGCGACTGGACCGCGGACCGCCTGGCGCGGCTCGTGCGCGCGCAGTTCCCCGACCCGGCGGTGCTGGACGGCTTCCGGCCGGGGCCCGGCGGGTCACGGGTGCGGGCGTTCGGCCACCGCCTGATCGTGCAGTTGGGCGCGGGCAACGTGGCCGGCGTGTCGGTAGGAGGGGTGGCGCGGGCGCTCCTGGCGCGCTCGCCCGTGCTCCTCAAGCCCGGCCTCCATGACGCCGTGCTGCCGGTGCTCTACGCCCGCGCCCTGGCCGACTGCGACCCGGAGCTGGCGGCCGCCCTGGCCGTGCTCTACTGGCCGGGAGGCGCCGACACGGTCGAGGCGGAGGTGCTCTCCCGTGCCGGCCTGGTGGTGGTGTACGGCGGCGCCGACACGGTGGAGACCGTGCGCACCCGCCTCCCCGCCACCACTGCCCTCGTGGCGTACTCCCACAGGGTCGGGGTCGCCCTGGTCGGCCGGGAAGCGCTCGCCGCCGGGCAGGCGAACAGAACCGCCATGGACGCCGCGCGCGCCGTAGCCGCATTCGACCAGAGGGGTTGCGTTTCCCCTCACCTCTTCTGGGTGGAGGAAGGCGGCGCGCTCACCCCCGCCGAGTGGGCCGCCCGCCTGGCCGCCGCCATGGACGCGCTCGAGCGGGATCTCCCCGCCGGCCCCACTCCCCCGGAGGTCGCGTCAAGGGTGCAGCAGCTGCGCGGCACCTGGGAGCTGAAGCAGGCAGCCGGCGAAGGTGTGCGCGTCTTCCACCCGGCGGGCCCGGAGTGGACGGTGGCCTACGACCCCGACCCGGCCTTCTCGCCGTCCTGCCTGGGCCGTTTCGCCTGGGTAAAGCCCGTTCCCGACCTCGAGCGGGTCGCAGGACTCCTCGCGGGACTGCGCCCGTTTCTGCAGACCGCCGGACTGTGCGGGGCCGGGGCGCGCGCTGCCTCGCTGGTCGAACAGCTTGGCGGAGCGGGCGTCACCCGGGTGGCCCCGCTAAGGCGGATGGCGTGGCCGCCCGCCTGGTGGCACCACGACGGCGGCGACCCCCTGCGGGCGCTCGTCCGCTGGGTCGCCTGGGAAGTGGAGTAGAAGACCCGCGCTCCGCCTAATCGTCTTCCGGCTGGTCCTCCGAGCGCCAGACAACCAGCTGACGCGACCCGTTCGAAGCCTCCACCCTCACCCGCAGCATGTCCCCCTCCACGATGCCGAGCTCGTCGCGCATCTCCTGGGGGATGGTGATCCTGCCCCCAACTCCCACGACAACGTTGCCGTAGTACAGCGAGCGATAGATGGCCATGGCTTTCCCTGTGGTTGGTATCGAATCAAGACCGGAAGTGGTTTCCCGGGTGTGGCCTGGCGGAGCAGGGCCCGAAGGGCGGCCGTCCCGGGCCGGAACGTTGGCGCAAGCCCGTCTTCCAACCTAGAGAGAACGCAAGACCTTTGCACAGGGCTTCAGCCGGTCGCTCCCGGATTCCGCATCCCGCCGGCCCATCCTGCCTGAGTTCCGGAAGTGGTTCCGGCACCCCTGACGGGCCCCTTATCGGGGGTCGTCCTCCGGCCTGCGGATGGTAAGCTCGCGCTCGACGCTTACGGAGGCGCCGGTGGTCCGGTCGGTGATGGCGATGATGAGCCGGTGCGCCCCCTCTCCGGCTTCATCGGCGGAGACGGAGAAGTACTCGGGCACCACCCGGTCGACGGGCTCGACGCTACGCACGAAACGGACGGCCAGGTCGCCTTCCGCGCCGCCTATCAGGTTGCCCAGCGAGCGCAGCAGGCGCGCGCCCACGCTGCGCCGCTCCGCGTCCTGCAGCGTCACCTCCACGGTGTACTCCGAGGAGCCCATGAAGTCGGTGGTCAGACCGTAGATTTCCAGATACACGTGGATGTCGTCGTGCGCGTCGAAAACCAGGTCGCGCGAGGCGCCGATGGCGAAGTCGCGCCATCCGCCGGGCCGATCGATACGGGGCACCACGCCCCCGGCCAGGACCAGGTCGGACGTGGAAAGGCCCACGCGCCGTACCGGAATGGCGGTGATCGTCCCCCGGTTGCGCGCGGCCACGCGGGATTCCGCCGCCAGCCCCTCGAGCGAGTATTCGAAGGTTCCGCGGGGCAACTCGAAGGTGAACAGAACGTTGCCCGTGTCTTCGGCCTTCACCGCGTGCGCCACGCTGGCCGAGTCCTCATAGCTCCGGTTGAACAGGAACATGCCGACGCGCACGGAGTCGCCCTCGAACAGATTGAAGGAGTCCGGGTCGGCGCGCAGGAAGGCCAGCACCTCCACCTGCCCGGGAGCGGCACCCCGGAACCGGGCGATCTGCGCGGGGATCTCCGTCCAGCGGTTGACGGCACGGCTCTCGAAGGTGGTGGTGGCCTCGGTTTCGCTGACCTGGCGCAGGTACTGTCCCGTGTTCGCGTCGAAGTCGAAATCGACCCGGTTGTAGCCGAGCCGCCGGCGAAACACGAAGCTGGGCACCTCCAGCCGGTAGTTCCAGAAGATCCACCTGTCGTTGGCGCTGGCTCCGACCCGCTGTGCCGCACCGAGCCCCGCGCCGGCGCCGTCCCGCCGCAGCATCCAGATGTTCCCCGGCATGCCGTACCGTATGAGGACCTGGCCCCGGTCGCTGCTCCAGCCCGGCAGGCGCCGCTCGGGGTCTCCGAAGGCCAGCTCCGCGTATGTGACGCGCGCGACGTGTTCCATCGCTCGCTCGTTTTCCGGAATCAGGAAGAGGGGATCGGACTTGGCCCACAGGATGCGCTCGTATTCCCGGGCCTGCTCCGCTTCGAGCTGTCCATACGAGGTCCTGTCCTCCTCGTCAAGCAGGTAGGAAACGTTGTCGTACGGGGCTCGCTCCGCCGGAGGCATGAGTGCGAGGCCGGTGTCGAAGGCGTCGCGGGCGGCGATCCAGTCCAGCGACTCGTAGGACGCCAGTCCCAGAAAGATGTGCGCGTAGGGATCTTCGGGGTTCACTTCGGCCAGGCGCCGGGCCTCGGCCGCCATGTCCTCGAAGCGGCCCTGGCGGTGCAGCAGCGCGAGCAGTCCGCGGGCAGCCTGCGGGTGGTCCGGGACGTGCGACAGAGCAGCTCTGTAGTGGGCTTCGATGCGCGGCGGGTAGTCCACGTCCCGATCGCTGGCACGGCCCGCGCCCGCGAGTTGCTGGTTGAACGTGCGGGGTTCCGTGTAGTTGAGGCAGAAAGCCTGAACCCCGGCGGGACAGCGCGTGGATCCGCCGTACTCGTCCGTGCCGAGCGACCCGTCCCGCCGCCACCCGGCGGGCAGGAAGACCATGTGCTCGAAGTCCTCCATTTCCTCGGTGAGGATGCGCGCCAGCACGAAGTGCGACTGGGCCAGGACCTGGGGTGCCACCGCGCGGCTTTCCTCGGACCCCACCGTCCGTTCCAGAATCCTGCGCGCGTCCACGCGCATGAACTGCCGCCGTTTCAGGAGGGCCATCTCCAGCAGCACGCGTGCGTCCTCGTGGAGCCCCTCGTACGCCTCCTCCAGCAGCGCTTCCGCCTCCATCCGCTGCCTGAAGTCGGTCTCCTCCAGCGGTGCGGTGCGCGCCAGCAGCGTGCCCAGGGCGAAGGCGATGTGGGGATCCCGGTCGTCTTCGTCCCGCGCCCTGCGCAGCAGCCCCAGCGCGGCGATCGTGTCCCCGGCCTCGAGCAGGCTCGTGGCCCGGGCCACGGCGCGCGGGACCGGGGTTGCCTGCGCAGGCGGCTCCTGAGGCGCAGGTGCCGCGGCCCGGAGGGGATGCGCGGAAGCCGAGGCGGGTACCGGCATTACCAGCGCCCACGTCAGCCACGCCAGGATTCCGCGGCCCCCCGGAAGCAACCGGCCCAAGGCTGTCAGGGAAGAATGGACCGGAGCAGCGCTTCCAGTTGATGGCGCCTGAAGCTCTGCGCCTTTTCCACCGCGAGCTCGTACGATTCCTCGACAAAAATGGCGGCGGTCTGCGCGGCGTCCCCGGATTCGCCATCGGCCGGCGAATAGACGAGCTTCGCCCGGCACGGCTCCCCGCTCGCGGAGCGCTTGGTCTCGAATTCCAGGTAGACGTCCCAGATTCGATTCTGGTACGTGATGGTGGCGAGGTGCTGGCCCGGCATGGGCCTCAGGTCGGAGGGTACCGCAGGGTCGATCATGGTCGCTTACATTATCATCCGCAGCCCCGGAAATCCAGCGCCCCGACCCGGGCAGGCCGGGTACCGCGGGTGCTCTCCCGCAGCGGTTTCGTCGCGTGCTCCGCCATCGTGACGCGGTCATCCTCCAGCAGCCTCCCCGCGGGGGCGTTGGTGCATCCGTTCCATGAGTGTTCTTTTCGCGAACTCCGGTCTCCGGGTTCCAACCGATCCACTCGACCCGTTCCGTTGACGCTCGCCATCGGTGCCCCTAACTTGCGGCCCGAACTACATGGGCCGCGTGTCTCCGTCGCCGCCGGATGCGAACGGCGCGAACCCTTCCCGAAACCTCCACCCGCCAAGGAACCGCGCGCTTCATGAAGGGAAAGCGGACTGCCGTTCTGGCCGGAGTCGTCGCGACGCTCGGCGCCCTCGCCTTCGTTCAGGAGAGCGACCTCCCTCAGGAGAGCCCCGATGCCGCCGTTGAGATGGCGGCTGTGGAACCGGATCCGCTGGCGCAGCCCATCGCATTCCCTCACGACATTCACGCCGGCGAGTTCGGCATTGACTGTCAGTATTGCCACTTCTCCGCCGAGCGCTCGGTCGACGCGGGCATCCCCCCGGTCGCCACCTGCCAGGGCTGCCACCTGGTCATCCAGGGACGCAACAATCCGGAGGAAGTGGCCAAGGTGCGCGACTATGTCCAGCGCCAGGAAGCCATTCCGTGGGTGCGCATCTACAAGGTCTCGGACCACGTGCGCTTCCCGCACATGCGGCACGTGGCGCCCGATGACTCCGGCGAACCCCTGGTCCAGTGCCAGGAGTGTCACGGCCCGGTGCAGGAGATGGCGGTCATCGAGGCGGTGAACCAGCCGCTCTCCATGGGATGGTGCGTGCAGTGTCATGTGGAGCGGGACGTCTCCCGCGACTGCGCGGTCTGTCACTACTGAGCGAGCGGGAGTCATGAGCAGCCACCGCCGGAAGCGAGAACGCAATGCCCATGACCACGACCGGGAATCCGGTGAGAAGCGAGACCATATGAGCGGCGGCATCCAGCGCCGGGACTTCCTGCGGGTGGTGGGCGCATCGGGGGCCGGGGCCACGATGTTCGGCTGCTCCACCGAGAACGTGGAAAAGCTCATCCCGTACGTGGTCCCGCCCGAGGAGATCACTCCGGGAGTCGCGACCTGGTACGCGTCCGTGTGCGGAGAATGCCCGGCCGGGTGCGGCATCTGGGTGCGCACGCGCGAGGGGCGCGCGGTAAAGATCGAGGGCAACCCCGAGCATCCGGTCTCGGGAGGCGCGCTGTGCGCGCGCGGGCATTCGGCGCTGCAGGGGCTGTACAACCCGGATCGCCTCACGGGCCCGATGATGCGGAACGGGGACGGCTTCGTGCCGGTCAGCTGGGAGGACGCGGAGGCGCAGCTCGTCGACCGGCTGGGCGCGGCGGGCGGAAACGTGCTGCTCGTCACCGGAAGCGCCGGAGGAGCGCTCGGTCACCTCTTCGATCGGTTCGCGGAGGTGACCGGCGGTACGCGCGTCGAATACGAGGCGCTGTCGGAAGCCCCGCTGCGCGCGGCGGCGCGCATCGCCTTCGGACGCGATGTGGTTCCTGCCTACGACTTCGAAGCGGCTCGCTTCGTACTTTCCTTCGGCGCCGATTTCCTCGAGACTTGGCTGTCGCCGACGGCGTACGGTCGAGGCTTCGCGCGCACCAGCGCCATCGACCAGATGGGTTCCAAGGGACGCTTCGTCTTCCTCGCGCCAAGGCTCTCGCTGACGGGCCAGAACGCCGACGAGTGGTTCCCCATCCGCGCCGGATCCGAGGCGGCGGTCGCGCTCGCGATGGCCGCGGTGATCGCGGGCGATGGGGCCGACGCGGGCGCGTACGGCGAGCTGCTGGCCGGTTTCGACCTGGACGCGGCGGCGAACTCGGCGGGGCTCTCGACCGAGGAGGTCGCGGATCTCGCGCGGCGCTTCGTGGCCGAAGGGCCCGGGCTGGCGCTGGGTCCCGGCGTGAGCGGTCAGCACCGCGGCGCCACCGCAGCCAACCTGGCCGTGCTGGTGCTCAACCACGTCGCCGGCAACATCGGTCGCTCCGTGCACCTGGCCTCGCCGGACCAGGCAGCGGCCTCGCCGTCGTACGCGTCGCTCGAATCCGCCATGGGCTCGATGCGGGCGGGGGAGGTCTCGGTTGCGCTCGTGCACGGCGCCAACCCGGCCTATTCGCTGCCGCCCGCCGCAGGCTTCGCGGACGCGTTCGGCGCGGTGCCGTTCAAGGTGTCCTTCGCCTCGGCGCTCGACGAGACCGCACACCTCGCCGACCTGGTGCTGCCCGACACCCACCCGCTCGAGTCGTGGGGAGATTCGCACCCGCGCCCGGGCGTGCATGCCGTGCAGCAGCCGGTCATGAGGCCGGTTCCTCTGTTCGACGCCCGCGCCACCGGGGACGTGCTGCTTTCCACAGCGAACGCCCTCGGCCAGGACCTGGGCGCCGGCGACTTCCAGGGATATGTGCGCGCCCGCTGGCAGGAGATTGGGCTCGCGGGAGGCGATGACTTCGACGGCTTCTGGCGCGAAGCCCTGCGCCGGGGCGTGGTCTTCTCCGCGACCGACGAGCAGGAGGACGCCGCGGAGCTGCTTTCCCCGGACCCCGCGGTCGGGTTCGACGTGCCCTCCCTGGACGGCGACCAGGACGGACTGGCGCTGGTCGTGTACCCGTCTTCCCGCTTCGGGGACGGGCGCCAGGCCAATCGCTCCTGGATGCAGGAACTCCCCGATCCGGTCAGCAAGATCACCTGGCATTCCTGGGTGGAGTTGCATCCCGCCACGGCGGAACGGCACGGGCTCCGCGAGGGCGACATCGTGCGCGTGAGTTCGCCGCACGGCCAGTTGGAACTGCCCGTATGGCCTTACGCAGGCTTGCGCGAGGACATCGCCGCCATCGCCATGGGCAGCGGACACACCGGCTATGGCCGCTACGCCGACGGCAACGGCGTGAACCCCATGGCGCTGCTTCCGGCCGAGTCCGAGCAGCCCTCCGGGGGAATGGTCCATCTCGCCACCCGGGTTGCGGTCGAGCCCACCGGGGAGTGGCGCAAGCTCGCGAGCATCCACGGCTCGGGACATACCCAGGAAGACCGCAACATCGCGCCCGCGGTCGCGCTCGCCGACATCGGCCACGCCGAGGAGGAACACGCCGGGCACGAACTGGCCGAACTCCAGGAAGTGGGAGGGTTCATCCCCGTGCCCACGGAGGGCCGGCCGGAGGATTTCCCACTCGCCGGCGCCCAGCATGGGGAATACGCGGACCCGGAGACCACCCCCCGCTGGGCCATGGCCATCGACCTGGACAAGTGCACCGGGTGCAGCGCCTGCGTGACTGCCTGCCAGGCCGAGAACAACGTGCCCGTCGTCCACGAGGAACAACTCCTCATGGGCCGCGACATCCAGTGGATGCGCATCGAGAACTATTTCGAGACGGTGGACGCGTCGCACGCGGGCCCGGTGGACGTGCGCTTCACGCCCATGCTCTGCCAGCACTGCGGCAACGCTCCGTGCGAGCCGGTGTGCCCGGTGTTCGCGGCCTACCACACGCCCGACGGGCTGAACGCGCAGGTCTACAACCGCTGCGTGGGCACGCGCTACTGCGCCAACAACTGCCCCTACAAGGTGCGCGTCTTCAACTGGTACGAGTATTCGGACGTCCCCGAGCCGCTGAACTGGCAGTACAACCCGGACGTCACCGTGCGGGGCGAAGGGGTCATGGAGAAGTGCACCTTCTGCGTGCAGCGGATTCGCGAGGTGGAGAACCAGTCGGTACTCGAGGGACGGGCCATCGGGGACGGTGAAGTGGTGACGGCGTGCCAGCAGAGCTGTCCGGCCGAGGCCATAGTCTTCGGCAACATCCGGGATCCGAACTCGCGCGTGGCCCAGGTCACCGCGAACGAGCGTTCGTACCGGGTGCTCGACGATCTGATCAACACGCAGCCGGCCGTCACCTATCAGCGGAAGGTGACGTTCCACGAACCGGCGGCGGCGGGACACTAGAAGCAGGGCGCCCGCCGGCCCGCTGGCCGGCGGAGACGCGCCCGGGAGAAGGATGGCGACAGCGACGGAAGCACCCCGCGGCGCGGTAGCCCACCCGGATGTCGGGTCCTACCAGCAGGTCAACGAAGACGTTCTCAAGATTCTGGGGCGTCCCGGGCGCGGGTGGTGGATCCTGTTCGGGCTGGCTTCGCTGGGGCTGGCGGTGTTCGCCGGCTCGTGGGCGAACCAGATCATCAACGGCATCGGCCTGTCGGGGCTGAACGCCCCCATCGGCTGGGGCGCTTACATCACCACCTTCGTCTTCTGGGTCGGCATCGCCCACTCGGGCACCCTCATCTCCGCCATCCTCTTCCTCTTCCGCGCGCCCTGGCGGCAGTCCGTCTACCGGCTGGCGGAGGCGATGACGGTGTTCGCGGTCATGACCGCCGGCCTCTTCCCGCTGATTCACGTGGGCCGCGTCTGGCACGCGTACTGGCTCATCCCCTATCCCAACTCGCGCTTCCTCTGGCCCAACTTCAAGTCGCCGCTGGTCTGGGACGTCTTCGCGGTGACGACCTACTTCACCGTGTCCGCCGTCTTCTTCTACCTGGGGACCATTCCGGATCTGGCCGCTGCGCGGGACCAGGCGCGCGGGCTGCGCAAGAAATTCTACAGCGCCGTGTCGCTGGGATGGCGCGGAACCGACAGCGAGTGGCACCATTTCGGCAAGGCCTACATCTTCCTGGCCGCGCTGGCCACCCCGCTGGTGCTGTCGGTGCACTCCGTGGTGTCGTGGGACTTTGCCATGGGCATCGTGCCCGGCTGGCACGCCACCATCTTCGCTCCCTACTTCGTCGCGGGCGCCATCTTCTCGGGCGTCGCCATGGTCATCACCCTGGCCGTGCCGATGAGGAAGTTCTTCGGGCTCGAAGCCTATCTCACCAACAAGCACTTCGACGCGCTGGCCAAGCTGTGCCTGCTGACCTCGCTGATCGTGCTGTACGCATACCTCACCGAGTTCTTCATGGCCTGGTACTCCGGCGAGCCTCCCGAGCGAGGGGTGTTCTGGAACCGGGTGTTCGGCCCCTACTGGTGGGCGACCTGGACCATGCTGGTCTGTAACGGCATGGTGCCCATCCTGCTGTGGTTCAAACGGGTGAGGCGTTCCATCGCGGCGCTGTTCGTCATCTCGATCTTCGTCAACATCGGCATGTGGTTCGAGCGCTTCGTGATCATCGTCACCTCGCTCTCGCACGAGTACGAACCCTTCGCCTGGGGGATGTACCGTCCCTCGATTACCGAAATGGGCATCGTCCTGGGAAGCTTCGGATGGTTCTGCTTCTGGTTCCTGCTCTTCACCCGGCTGCTGCCGCCGGTAGCGATCGCGGAGCTCAAGGAAGTGCTCCCGGCCCCGCTCCGTCCACGCGCCCGCAAGGAGGCCGCCCGATGAGCGCGCACGCCGGCCTGCTGGCCTCCTTCGACTACCTCGACGGGGCGGTGGACGCCGTGAAGGCGCTGCGCAAGTCGGGGTTCCGCAAGATCACCGCGTATTCGCCGCTTCCCGAGCATCATCTGGAGGAGGCCCTGGGGTACGACCAGAGTCCGGTGCGCGTCTTCGCGCTGGTCGGGGGGCTTACCGGCGCCGCGACCGGGTTCGCGTTCACCACCTGGACGTCGATGGACTGGCCGCTGGTGACGGGCGGCAAGCCCATCGTTTCGATCCCGGCGTACTTCATCATCGCCTTCGAACTGGCCGTGCTGTTCGGTGCGCTGGCCACGGTTATCGGCGTCTTCATCAACGCGAAGCTCCCCCGCATGCGCCCGCCCGTGGTCTACGATCCCGGGTTCAGCGGCGGACGCTTCGGGGTGCACGTGAGCGCCCCCGCCGACCGCATCGAGGAGGCCCGCCGGATCCTCAACGGCAGCGACCCGGCCGAACTCACCGAAGAACCCGCCCCGTCCCATGGCTGACCGACCTCGTTCGCGCACCCCCGTCCGCTTCGTCGCGGCCGCCTTGCTGGCCGGGCTCGTGAGCGCGTGCTCGCCCTTCGACGACCTCATGGTGCAGATCTTCGGGCGCAGCATGCGCGACCAGCGCTCGTTCGACCCCTACGAGAACACGCTGCTGCCACCGGAGGGCTCGGTGCCCTTCTCGGCCGGCAACTTCTCCGCCGGTCCGGACCGGATCTCCATCGGGCAGCCGGACCCGTCGGCCGAGATGCCGCCGTTCTTCACGGCGACGGAGGTGGCCGCCGAAGCCCCGGTGGTCATGGAGATGGTGAACCCCGTGGAAGCCGACGCGGCATCGCTGGCGGAAGGCGAGAGGCTTTACAACCGGTTCTGCGCCCCGTGCCACGGCGTGGACGGCGTCGGCGCCAACGCCGCCCTCACCCCGGTGCATCCCGTGCTCCCGGTCTACAACCTCTCGAGCGCGATTACGGCCATGCGCCCGGACGGCTACATCTACGGGGTCATCCGGGTGGGCCGCGCCCTGATGCCTGCGTACGGGCACCAGATTCCGCACTACGACCGGTGGCACATCGTCAACTACGTCCGCCAGCTGCAGGCGCAGGCGGGCAACGCGCCTCCGGGGGAATAGCGGCATGGCCCACATCCACGTCCCGGCCGACATCCCGGTGCGCCACCTGGAGCGCTCGCGGGGCTTCTCGATGTTCTGCGGGGCTCTCTTCCTGGTCGGCGTGATCTCGCTCTTCGTGCTGCGGGCCGCCGATCCCGCGCGCGCCGAGCAGGCCTACTCGGCCAACTGGCTCTTCTTCTTCGCCGTCGCCGAGGGCGCGATGCTCCTGTGCGCGGTGACCACCATCGTGAAGGCCAAATGGAACTGGTCGGTGCGCCGCGTGAGCCTCGCCTTCGCGGCCTACCTGCCGATCGCGTTCATCCTGTTCCTCCCCATGCTGGGGCTCCGGGAGTCGTACTTCCCCTGGATCGAGGCGATGGAGAGCGATCCCATCGTGCAGGCGAAGGCCGCGTATCTGAACATCCCGTTCCTGGTTGCCCGCAATGTCGCCGGATTGCTGCTCCTCATCGGGCTGAGCCTCTACGGGGCCTACCTGGCCGTGCGTCCGGACATGGGGCTGGTTGAAGGCGATGGTGATGCGGGGCGCAAGCGCTGGCGCGCCACCCTTACCTCGGACTGGATGGGGCAGGAAGCCGAGGAAGCCGCGAGCGCCCGCCGCATGGGCCGTCTGGCCCCCGCCTTCATCCTGGTCTACGCCGCCGTGATGAGCATGGTGGTCTACGACTTCGCCATGTCGCTCGAACCCCACTGGTTCTCGACCATCTTCGGCGCCTGGTACTTCATGGGCGGTTTCTGGGGCGGCATCGCCTCCACCGCCCTGATCGTCGTGCTGCTGAAGCGCCGGCACGCGGATCTGAATCGCCTGATGGGCCTGCAGCAGATGCACGATCTGGGCAAGCTGACCTTCGCCTTCTGCGTGTTCTGGACCTACATCTTCTTCGCCCAGTACATCGTCATCTGGTACGGCAAGTTGCCGTGGGAACAGGCGTGGGTCATACACCGGACAGGCGAGACCTGGGGACCGTTCTCGCTCGCGCTGGTGCTGATGTGCTTCGTGATCCCCTTCGCCGGACTCATCGGGCGCCGGCCCAAGATGAACCCGGTCATTCTCGGCAGCTTCATCTGCGTCATTCTCGCGGGGCTCTGGCTGGAGCACCATCTGCTGATCGCGCCCTCGCTGCGGCTCGATGGACCGACCATCGGGCTCTGGGAGGGACTGGTGACGCTGGTTTTCCTGGGTCCGCTGCTCTGGAGCCTTCGCTGGTTCCTGAGCACGTTTCCGGTGGTGCAGGTCTGGCAGCCGCCGGAGCAGCTGGAGATGGTCGATCTGGAGGTGACGCGGGAGGAAGCCGGAGTCCGTTAGCCGACCCGCCTTTCGCGAGTCGCCGGGCTGCGACATGCGAACAGTTTCGATGAAGATGTCGGTCGCGCTGGCCGTGGTGGCCGCAACTTCGTGCGCAACCGGGGAGCGCGACGGCGGCACATCGGCCGTTTACGACTCCGCCGGCGTGACCATCATCGAGAACCCCGGACCCGACCGGCCGCTGGATGTCGAGGTCACGCGGCTGGCCGATCTCATACCTCCCGACAGCGCGCTCACGGTTGTGTCCCAGGGGGTCACGGTCGATGAAGCGACGGGGCGGGTTTTCGTGGCGGATCGACCCAATGACCGGGTCGTCGTGTTCGAACCCTCGGGAATGTACGTGGGCACCCTGGGGCGCTCGGGGGACGGGCCCGGAGAGTTTCGCGATCCCGCCGCGGTTTCCATCGATCCCTCCGGATCGCTTGTCGTGTGGGACAACCGCCGCCGCATCCTCAGTCGCTGGTCGAGCGGAGGGGATTTCCTGGCCGAAGAGCGTCCGGATCTGGACTACGGGGGCCCCGGGTTCGCGGTGGGAACCGACTGGCTCGCGACGGTGACGGTCACGGCAGCGGGAATGGCCTTCGAGCGGCACCTGGTCGTCCACAGGGAAGGCGCCACCACGACGTTGCACGAAGTCACGGAAGAGTTGGCCATCATGGAGTTGGGCGCCGGGTCCATTCCAGCCTCCAGGGTTTTTATCCCCACCGTCGTCTGGACGAACCGGGGAGACTCCATCTTCTTTCTGAACGGGCCCGAGTACCGTATCGACAAGAGCGTCGGTGGCGCGCTGGCGCTGAGTTTCAGACGCTCGGTGGATGCCATCGAAGTGACGCAGGAACTGGCCGTCAGGAAAATCGAGTCGGGTCCGGGCCTATACGCCGCCTTCATGCGCCAGTCCGGCCTGGAGGCGGTGGACATCGTGACCGCGCTCGGATACGAGGAGCGGATCCCGCCCGTCATGAGCGTGACTGCCGCCCCCGGAGGGCGGCTCTGGGTCACCCGCACCCTGGATGGGATCTCGCCCCACGCCGTTGATGTCTTCGATGCTTCCGGGGGGTACGAGGGCACGTTCGATGCGCCTGTGGTTCCGGTTGCGTTCGTGTCCGATTCCACCTTCGTGGCGCTTCGGCTGGAGGAGTTCGGAGAGACGATCCTGACGCTCCAGGGCGTACGAATGAGCGAAGGGAGCTTCTGAAGAGACCGCTGGAGCGGCAGTCGGCGCCCGTCGGCGCTACAGGTCCCCGGCCAGCAACTTCAGCACCCGCGGGTGGAGTGCCGGATTGCTGGATACTCCCGAGCCGCCGTGGATGGTGGGATCGCCCGACACGTCCGTGAAGCACCCTCCCGCCTCCGTGACGATGGTCAGCAGGGGCGCCGCATCCCAGGAGGCGAACACCGGGTCCACCATGACCTGAGCCCTGCCCGTGGCCACCAGGACGTGGCCGTAGCAATCGCCCCAGCTTCGCGTCACGCGGGCGGCGGCGGCCAGGGCCCGCCAGCCCGCTTCGCCGGAGTGACCGTGAAAGGCCGCCTCGTCGGTGGTGAGCACGAGGCTCCGGTCCAGCCGGCTCTCGGTGGAGACCGAGCAGGGCTCGCCGTTCCAGCGGGCTCCCAGACCCTTGGCGGCCGTCACCGTTTCCCCGAGCGCGGGGAGGTGGACGACCCCGACCACGGGCTCCCCCTCCACCTCGATGCCGATCAGGACGCCCCACAGCGGAACCCCGTGAACGAACGACTTCGTGCCGTCGATCGGATCGAGAATCCACCGCACGGGAGCTCCGGGTTGCACTTCGCCGTGCTCCTCGCCGACAATGCCGTGGTCCGGGTAGCGCCGCAGGATCTCCGCGCGCAGCAGGCTCTCGGCTTCCCGGTCTGCGATGGTGACCGGGGTGTCGTCGGCCTTGGTTTCGACCTCGATCCGAGCGCCGAAGTACCCCAGGGCGACCTCTCCGGCGGCGCGCGCAAACCCTTCGGCCGTGCGCGCCAGGTCACCGAGTTCGATGGGAGTCGGATGGGTTGCGTTCATGGCGGAGATCGGACGGGGCGCGGCGGGGAGTCGGTACTCCGCGGGGGGCGGCGAAGCCCGCGCGCGCCGAGCACTTGCGCCCAAAGGTACCGAAAGCCCCGGTCCGCCGGGAGCGGGCGGCCGCGCGACGACGACGGAGATCCCGGTCCGCTGCCGCAAGGGCGTCCTGCCAGCGCCACAGGGCGGCGAGACCAAAGCTGACCGTAACGCCGTGCGGCGAGAGCAACGGATGCCGCGCGACCGCCCGCGCGATGCGCTCTGCAGCGGCGCGAACCCGGCCGGCCCTCATATCCGCGAAGATGACGACGAACTCGTCGCCGCCCAGCCGGGCTGCAAATGGCGGATCAGGTATGGAACCCACACGGCCGCGCGGCCGGTGGCGCGACTCGGGCCGGCAGGGGAACCCGCGCGATTGATGCCTCGAGGCGTTGGCCGAGGCCCTTGAGAACACGGTGGCCACCGCGGCCAGCACCCGGTCGCCCTCAGGGTACCCGTGGCGATCGTTGAAGCGCTTGAAGTCGTCCACGTCGAAGAGAACCAGCGAGAACGGGCGAAGGCGAGAACGGGTTTGGTGGGAAGCCGCGAGGACACCGCGGGCCAGGACCCGGTCCAGATAGCGCTCCAGATGGCGGCGATTCGGAAGACCGGTCAGCGGATCGGTCAGTGCCAGGCGCCGATTGACTTCCGCGATCCGCTCCATCCGGCGCAGCCTCAACTCCAGCTCCCGAACGTAGCGAGCGTCGAGACGGCAGTGGATTCCGGGGCTCGTCCTGCGCTTCCGGCGAGGGGCCCGGGCCGGTTTCCGCTTCGAGCGTTCGTCCGAATACGCCTCGGGCCCGGAGGGATGTGCCAAGAGCGAGATCCCGCGCGGAGTGTGGACGGACGGGCGACCCATGAGGCTATCGCAACGCCCCATGGGCAGGAATGGAAGATCGGGACCGATCGGGTCCCGGTTCGCAGGAAGGGGTGTGTCAGCCGGCCTGCCGCGACGGTGCCGCGGGCGCCTCGGACTCGTCGGCGGGTTCGGCCCCGTCGATGGATTCGGCTCCGTCGCGCCTGCCCCCCAATCCTTCCGCGCGCTTGGCGTATCGCCTGATCTCGTACCCGACGGCCCGCAGGATTCCCGCTTCCTGGGTGTCCGGCTCGGCGCGCGCGATGATCGTGCGCAGCGTGCGCATCACCCCTTCGGGCGCGCGGCGGGTGAAGAAGGCGATGCGGTCGAGGCCGCGTTCGAGGACCGCGTAGGTCTCCTCCAGTTCGGCGCTGCTGGCGGGTTCGGTCGCGCGCCGTCCCCGGGGCAACTCCGACGGGTCGTGCGCCGCCAGGAAGATCTCGTATGCCAGGATCAGCACGGCCTGGGCCAGGTTGAGGCTCTTGTACTCGGGGAGCGTGGGAACGATCGCCACCCGGTTGCACAGGTCCAGCGCCTGGTTGGAGAGGCCGCGGTCCTCGCGCCCGAAGAGCACCGCCACCGTGTCCCGGGAAGCGCGCTCCACCACCTGGGCTGCCAGCTCGCGCGGCCGCCCGTAGTTGCGGTGGGCGGTGCGGGCGCGCGCCGTGGTGCCGAGCACGAAGGTGGTGTCGGCCAGGGCGTCGGCCAGCGTGTCGTGGATCTCGGTGCGCTCGACCAGGTGGTCGCTGCGGTGGGCGATCCCGGTGATGCGCCAGGCGTCGAATTCGGCGGGACGAACCAGTCGCAGCCGGTTGAGCCCCATGTTCATCATCGCCCGCACCGTGCCCGCGATGTTCACTACGTTCTGCGGCTCGTGCAGCACGACCACCACGTTGGAGAGCGGAGAAGCCTCCGCCGGCACATCTCCCTGCATGGGGCGGGTCAGCGACGCGGTCCAGCGCGGATGCAGCACCGCTCGAATGCCGGGCGGAGTTCGTCCACGGGCCTTCAGGATTCGGGGGCTACTTCTTCCTCGGGCGCCTCGGGGAGCTGGGGCAACTCATCCGCCTGCCCTTCCTTGAGACCACGCTTGAAGTTCTTGATGCCCGTGCCCACCCCGCGGGCGAACTCGGGAATCTTGCGGCCTCCGAAGAAGAGGACCAGGAGGCCCAGCGCCAGAAGGATCTCGTTGAATCCCAGCAGCAGGGGCAGCGCCACAAAGACCAGGTCTGGACCGAACATGTTCTCGCCTCGATGTCGTGGGTCGACCTCTGGAAGGTAGCAGCCCCTGGAAGAATCCGCCCGCTGTCAGGCCCCCGCCTCTCGCAGCAACAGCTTCGCGATCGTCTGAAGCTGCATGTTGGTCGTCCCTTCGTAAATGGTTCCGATCTTGGCGTCGCGATAGAATTTCGCGACCGGGTACTCGCTGGTGAAGCCGTATCCACCGTGCAGATCCACGCACTCCGAGGCCACCCTCTGGGCCGCCTGTGATGCGAAGAGCTTGGCCATCGCCGCCTGACGGATGTAGGGGAATCCGCCGTCGCGCAGGCGCGCCGCATTGTACACGAGCAGGCGCGCCGCTTCCACGTCGGTGGCCATCTGCGCGAGCTGAAACTGAACCCCCTGAAACTCGGAGACGGAGCGGCCGAACTGCTGCCGCTGCCGGGTATAGCGGAGCGTGTGGTCGAGGGCGCCCTGCGCCAGCCCCACCATCTGGGCTCCGATGCCGATGCGCCCCTCGTTGAGGGTGGCGATCGCGATCCTGTACCCGAGACCGACCTCGCCCAGCAGATTCCCGCCGGGAACCCGGCAACCGTCCAGCACCACCTCGGTCGTCGATGACGCCCGAATCCCCAGCTTCTGCTCCCTCCTGCCGATGGAGAGACCCGGGGTGTTCCTGTCCACCAGAAACGCGGTGATGCCGCGGTAGCCCGATTCCGGATCAACGTTGGCGAAGACGATGTAGAGCCCGGCTTCGGCTCCGTTGGTGATCCAGAGCTTCTGGCCGTTCAGAATCCAGTCGTTGCCCGCGCGCACCGCAGTGCATCGAAGGGCGAAGGCGTCGGACCCGCTTCCGGCCTCCGAAAGCGCGTAGGCGCCGACCGTGTCGGAGGAAAGGCGCGGCAGATGGCGGCGCTGCTGCTCCTCGGTTCCGTAGCGGAGGAGCGCGTTGATGACGAGGGTGTTCTGCACGTCCACCAGCACGGCCACGGCGGGGTCCACGGCGGAGAGCTCCTCGACGACGAGCACCGCCGCAAAGAACGAGCTGCCCGCTCCCCCGAAGCGTTCGGGAATCTCCACCCCCATGAGGCCGAGCTCGAACAGCTTGCGGATCAGCGCCGGATCCATGGCCTCCTTCTCATCCATGGCGGCTGCCCTGGGTGCGATCTCGCTCCGCGCGAAGTCCCGCACCGCCTGCTGAAAGAAACGTTCCTCCTCGCCAAGGGATGTCAGCGGGCTGCGCATTCCGTCCGGGAACCCTGCCTGCATGAGAAACTCCGTCTCCTGCGCTGGAAGCCGAAGAATGGACCGACCCGTGGACCGCCTCCCGATCCCCGGGGCGGCGGCGCGAACATCACGCGCGCGCGGCGCGCCGTACAACCCCCCGGGGGCGCCCGGCGTTCCCGCGTGGAACGCTGAGCCCGGGACCCGATCCGGCTTCTCCGCCGGGGGGTGGGTATCGGGGTTGACGCGCAAGGAACGCGCTTTCTATAGTCCCGAACCGAAATCCTCCCCTGATCACTCCTGTGCCCGGAGCACCCATGTCCGACATCCCCGAGCATCTCTACTACACCGAGGAGCACGAGTATGTGGGGGAAACCGACGAGGAGAGCGTCTACGTCGTCGGCATCACCGACTACGCGCAGGGGGAACTGGGCGACATCGTGTACGTGGAACTGCCCAGAGTCGGCACGCACTTCGACCGGATGGAGGTGTTCGGCGTCATCGAGGCGGTGAAGGCGGTCAGTGACCTCTACTGCCCGATCGCGGGCGAGGTCGTTGAAATCAACGAGGCCATCGACCTCGATCCGGCCCTGGTCAACGGTGATCCCTACGGGGACGGCTGGATGATCAAGCTGCGCGCGGAGGACGACGACGCGCTCGAGGGCCTGATGAGCCCCGAGGACTACGAGTCCCACATCGACGGGTGAGGAGCACAGCATCCGCGCTTCGCGGATCCCCCGAGTAATGCCCGACATCGCGCACGAGAACCGGTTCCCCCGACGACATCTCGGTCCCGGGCCCCGGGATGTGCGCGCGATGCTGGAGGAGCTGGGCTACGAGTCCCTCGACGGGCTGGTCGGGGACACCGTGCCCGAGTCCATTCGCCTGGGGCGCGAACTGGATCTTCCCGAGGGGATCTCCGAGCACGAACTGATCGGCCGGCTGCGGGAGATCGCCTCGCGCAACCAGGTCTTCCGCTCCTATCTGGGGATGGGCTACGCCGGCACCATCACCCCGCCCGTGATTCTCCGCAACATCCTTGAGAACCCCGGCTGGTACACGCAGTACACCCCCTATCAGGCCGAGATCGCACAGGGCCGGCTGCAGGCGCTGCTGAATTTCCAGACCATGGTGGGGGATCTCACGGGCTGCGCGGTCGCCAACGCGTCGCTGCTGGACGAGGCCACCGCGGCCGCCGAGGCCATGACGCTCTGCCTGGCGTCCACCCGCGACCGCGGCCGCAACCGCTTCCTGGTCGCCTCCGACTGCCACCCGCAGACCATCGAGGTGGTGCGCGCCCGGGCGGAGCCGCTCGGCATCGAGGTCGTGGTCGAGCACCCGCGCGACTGGGCGCTCGACGACAACGTCTTCGGCACGCTGATCCAGTACCCGGGCACCGACGGCAGCGTGCGCAACTACCGGGCGCTCTCGGACGCGGTTCACGCGGCCGGGGGACTGGTGGTCATGGCCACGGACCTGCTCGCGCTCACCCTGCTCACCTCCCCGTGGGAGATGGGCGCAGACATTGCGGTGGGCAACAGCCAACGCTTCGGCGTCCCCCTCGGCTACGGCGGACCGCACGCCGCCTTCATCGCCGCGCGCGACAACATGCGCCGCCAGATGCCGGGCCGGATCATCGGCGTTTCCATCGATGCCCACGGCAACCCCGCGCTGCGCATGGCGCTGCAGACGCGGGAGCAGCACATCCGCCGGGAGCGGGCCACCTCCAACATCTGCACCGCCCAGGTGCTGCTGGCCGTCATGGCGGGCATGTACGCGGTCTACCACGGGCCGGAAGGGCTGCGGCGCATCGCCACCCGGGTGCGCAACCTGACCGGCGTGCTGGCCGAGGGCGTGCGCAGGCTCGGCCACCGGGTGGTCAACGATGTCTTCTTCGACACGCTGACCATCGAACCCGCGGGCGTGAGCGCGCACCGGATCGTGGAGCGGGCGCGGGCGCGCGGGATCAACCTGCGCGAGGGCGCCGGGCACGTGGGCGTGTCGCTGGACGAGACCGTGGGACCGGAGGACCTGGACGATCTCTTCGCCGTCTTCTCGGCCGAGGGAGGAGCCGGGTTCGACGCCGCCGGTCTCGCCCGGGAGACGGAGGTGCCGCCGCTGCCTCCGAAGCTCGCCCGGGAGACCGTGTTCCTCGATCACCCCGTCTTCAACAGCTACCACTCCGAGACGGAGATGCTGCGCTACATCCGCCGTCTGGAGAGCCGCGACCTGTCGCTGACAACGAGCATGATCCCGCTCGGCTCGTGCACCATGAAACTGAACGCCACTGCGCAGATGACGCCTGTCTCGTGGGCGGAGTTCGGCGCCATGCACCCCTTCGCGCCGCCCGGGCAGGCGGAGGGATACCGGCGCATCGTCGCCGACATGGAACGGTGGCTGGCCGAGATCACCGGGCTCGCCGCAACCTCCCTGCAGCCCAACTCGGGGGCCCAGGGGGAATACGCCGGTCTGCTGGTCATCCGCGCGTACCACCGCGACCGCGGCGACACCCACCGCGACGTATGCCTCATCCCCTCCTCCGCGCACGGCACCAATCCGGCCAGCGCGGTCATGGTGGGGATGAAGGTGGTGGTGGTGAAGTGCGACGCGGACGGCAACATCGACGTCGATGACCTGCGCGCCAAGGCGGACCGGCACGCCGACCGCCTGAGCGCGCTCATGGTCACGTACCCGTCCACGCACGGGGTCTTCGAGGAGCGCATCCGCGAAGCCTGCGACATCGTGCACGAGCGCGGAGGGCAGGTCTACCTGGACGGCGCCAACCTGAACGCCCAGGTGGGGCTGGCGCGGCCCGGCGACTACGGCGCGGACGTGTGCCACATCAACCTGCACAAGACCTTCGCCATTCCGCACGGCGGGGGCGGGCCCGGGATGGGCCCCATCTGCGCGGCCGAACACCTGGCCCCCTTCCTCCCCGGCCATCCGCTGGTGAACACGGGAGGCGAAAAGGCGATCGGCGCCGTCTCGGCGGCACCATGGGGGAGCGCGAGCATCCTGCTCATCTCGTGGGCCTACATCGCCCTGCTGGGGCGCGAGGGGACGCGGAAGGCGACGGAGGTGGCCATCCTGAACGCCAACTACATGGCGAACCGGCTGGAGAAGCACTTCCCCGTCCTCTACAAGGGTGCGCGCGGCCGGGTGGCGCACGAGTTCATCCTCGACCTGCGGCCGCTCAAGCGGGCGACCGGGATCACCGACGAGGACGTGGCCAAGCGCCTCATGGACTACGGCTTCCACGCGCCCACCATGTCGTTCCCGGTGCTGGGCACGATCATGGTCGAGCCCACCGAAAGCGAGTCCCGGGAAGAGCTGGACCGCTTCTGCGACGCGCTGGTCTCGATCCGCGCGGAGATCCAGCAGATCGAGCTGGGACTTGCCGACCGCAAGGACAACGCGCTCAAGAACGCCCCTCACACGGCGGCGGTGGTGGTGAGCAGCGATTGGAATCACGCCTACAGCCGGGAGCAGGCCGCGTTTCCGGCTCCCTGGACGAGAGAGGCGAAATTCTGGCCCTCCGTGGGCCGGGTCAACAACGCATTCGGGGACCGCAATCTGGTTTGCGTCTGTCCCCCGGTGGAGAGCTACTCGGAGGTCTGACCATGGCCAGCCTGACGTATCACGGACACGCCACCTTCCTGCTCGAGCTTGGCGACGGCACGCGCATCTCGATCGATCCCTGGTACGAGGAGAACCCGGCCAACGACCTGTCCCTCGCGGATCTGGGCGACGTCGACTACGTGTTCTGCTCACACGGGCACTTCGATCACTTCGCGGACGCCATCCCGCTCGCGAACGCGACCGGCGCAACCCTGGTGTCGACCTTCGAGATCGTGGCCTTCGCCCAGACCCAGGGGGTCGAGAACGCGCATCCGATGCACATCGGCGGGGGCTTCAACTTCCCCTTCGGGCGCGTGAAGATGACGCCCGCGCTGCACGGCGGTCAGGTGCACGGCGACAACACCGGGGCGTACACGACGGTCCCGGGCGGGCTGCTCTTCCACGCCGACGGCACACGGGTGTATCACGCCGGCGACACCGCGCTGCTGACGGACATGAAGCTGCTGCGCGGACAGGTGGACGTGGCCCTGCTGCCGATCGGCGACAACTTCACCATGGGCCCGGACGACGCGGCCATCGCCGTGGACTTCATCCAGCCGTCGGTGGTGGTGCCGATCCACTACAACACCTTCCCGCCCATCGTGCAGGACCCGGAGGCGTTCCGGGCGCTGGTGGGGGACGCCGCGCGGGTGGAGGTGATGGGCAGTGGCGACGTGCTGGAGCTGGGCGGAGGCTGAGGGAGGCCGAGGGGCGCCTCGGGCTCGCTCGGAGACACGGGCCGGTATCGTCTCCGAGGACGATGTCCGGCGGGGCGCATTGGCACGACGCTGCTCGACAGGTGGCCGGCGGGGCCGGGTGGCGCGAGACGGTTCGCCGGATGGCTCGCCTGCGGTGGACGGTCGTCTTCGACCCGCCCCGTGACGGCGCGGCCAACATGGCGGTGGACCACGCCCTCGCCGAGACCGTCGAGCCGGACGCGGCGTGGCTGCGCCTCTACCGCTGGGTCCGCCCCACCCTCTCGCTGGGCCGCAACGAACCGGCCGCGGACGTCTATGACTTCGCGCGCGCGGAAGGGATGAGCATCGACGTGGTGCGCCGCCCTACAGGCGGCCGGGGGGTGCTCCACGACGCCGAGCTGACCTACGCGGTGGTCGCCCCGGTCGCCGCGGTCGGGCGGTTGCGGGCGGCCTACACGGCGGTGCATGCCGGCCTGGCCGCCGGGCTCCGTTCCCTCGGGGCGGACGTCCGCTTGGCCGCGGGGGTGGCGCCGGGCCCGCCGCGGGCCGGAGCATGCTTCGACGCGACCGCCGGGGGG
The DNA here is from genome assembly GCA_965221785.1 of Longimicrobiales bacterium. Classification (GTDB taxonomy): domain Bacteria; phylum Gemmatimonadota; class Gemmatimonadetes; order Longimicrobiales; family Gaopeijiaceae; genus BD2-11. The sequence goes on along the minus strand of CBDCSR010000003.1, from coordinate 681,470 downwards.
GAGGTGGTGGCGGGGAGGCGGAAGCTCATCGGCAGCGCGCAGGCCCGGCTCGGCCGGGCCATGTTGCAGCACGGATCCGTGCTGATCGACGGCACCCAGGAGCTCGCCCGCGAACTGTGCCGACAGCCGGCCGACGCGGGCACGGCACCCGCGTCCACAACCCTGCGCGAGCAGCTTGGCCGTTCGCCCTCGTGGACGGAGGTTGCGACGGCCGTCCACGAGGGGCTCACAGCCGTACTGGGAACGGAACCGATCATCGGCGAACTCCCACAGGCGGCGGAGCGGTTGATTCCGGCGCTGGAGCGGCGCTACCGGTCGCACGAGTGGACTTCGCGCCGGTGAGACAAAGATGATGCGTGGACTGGGCAGGCACTTTGACCTTCGGTGAGGAACCGCCAGATTTCGCGCTGTGCCAGCCTTGTGGCGAGTCACATACGCCTCTCCTTCTGTGATCGATATGGTTCCGACCAGCCGACCGGTCGAGCAAACCGGCAATCAGATTTTCGTCTCCGGCAGCTTGAGCCTCGACTCGTTTCGCGGCCTGCTGGCAGCGATATACCAGGCCGCGATCGAGCAAGGTCACGCCCAGGTTACGCTCGACTTTTCCGACACGACCTGGGTGGACCCCGGCCCGATGGTTGCCGTGCTCGCTTTCTGCATCCAGCTCCGCGACGAATCCGGTGTGGATTTTTCCCTGGTTCGCCCAGGCGCGGGAAACGTGTGGCGTCTCTTTTCGAACGCCAACTGGGCGCACCTGGTAGCCCCGCAGCAATTCTCGAAGTCAACGTGGCACCCCCCCTCCGGGCTGCCAGCCAGCCGGTTCAGATCGCCGAAGGAGCAGGATGAAATCGTAAGCCAGATCGTCGATGCGGTGCTGGCCTCTCCTGCCGGGCTCGCGCGGCCAGGTCTCGCAGCCTTCGAGTGGGCGGTAAACGAGATTACCGACAATGTGCTTCAACACGCCGACTCGGCGCAGGGCGGGCTCGTGCAGCTGAATCACCATCCCAACAGGAAGCAACTGGAGTTCACCGTAGCCGATGCCGGTCGAGGAATCCCCGATACCATGAGAACCACGAGGCCTTCGATTTCGGACCCGGATGCGTTGCAGCTCTCCATCCAGCGTGGAATCACTCGTGACAAGGAAGTAGGGCAGGGAAACGGCCTTTTCGGGACGCACAGGGCATCCAGAGTGGGTACGGGTGATTTCATAATCCACTCCGGATCCGCAAGCATCCACTCCGACCTCGAAGCTCGCGAGGAAGCCGTCCCCGTCCCCGGTACCCTGGTCGTCGTCACGCTCGACTATTCCGATCCGGAGGCGCTGTGGCGAGCCCTCGACATCCACGACACCGGCGCCGACCCGGCGGGCGACTACATCGAGAACCGCTATGAGGATGATAGCGACGATGTTCTGCACTTCGTGGTGCGAAGCGAAGCGAGTTCCGTCGGATCGAGATCGTCCGGGAGGCTGGCCCGTGCCAAGGTCGAGAACCTCATGGCGATGTATCCGAACTACCCGGTCAACATCGACTTCGGCGACATATCGGTCATCTCGAGCAGCTTCGCGGACGAGTTTCTCGGCAAGCTCTTCGTACGCACGGGAGCGCTCCGCTTCATGAACACCGTCCGCCTGCGAAACATATCCCCGACGGTTCGGGCTGTGCTGGACCGCGCGATCCTCCAACGGGCAGGGCAGGAAGGTGCGGGGCATCGACCCTGACCTCCGACGGGCCAGCCTGCCCGGCCTCCCGGAGGCGGGATCATGATGGACGGCGCCGTCATCAATCGCACGGACTCAGGCGCGGCTCCGGATGTGTCAGGCATTTCCAGAGTTACGATCCGGCCTGCTACCTGAGACGAGCGCCAGACAACCCTTGACACACCTTGGAGGTGCTTTCATCTTGGCTGCTCCGGTGCTAGGATAAGCTCCGGCAGACTCGGTGGGCTGTCCGCTGTGGGCAGTCATTTCGTTTGCCTTGAAACCAGCTCATGGAGGGCACTCCCTTGGCCGCACTCAACAATCTTTATGTTGCGCTCCTGCAGATCCCCGGGATGGAAGCTCCGGATCAGACCATCGGCGAACAGATGGGCTTCATCTGGGAGCAGACCGGTTTCATGCGCTGGCCGCTGGCAGCCTGCATCGTCGTCGGCATCATCGTCATCATCTGGAAGTTCTTCGACCTGATGGCCAAGAGCGGCCGCACCAAGAAGATCCTCTCCGAGGTCGACGCGCTGCTCGCCGACGCCCAGCTGCAGGAGGCGATCGAGGTCACCCGCGAGTCCAACTCGCCCGCCGCCAACATCCTGTACGCCGGCCTCGAGCGGCACGAGGAAGGCACCGACCGGGTCATGAAGGCCATCGAGAACCAGGGGCTCATCGAGTTGAGCCGCCTGGAGCGTGGCCTGGTGGTCCTGGCGACCCTCACCAACATCGCCCCGCTGCTCGGCTTCCTGGGCACGGTGATCGGGATGATCATCGCGTTCCAATCCATCGAGCTGGCCGGTGAGGTCGAGGCGACGCTGGTTGCGGGCGGGATCAAGGTGGCGCTCCTGACGACCGCCGCCGGCCTCACGATCGCGATCCCCGTGAGCATCGCCCACAACTTCTTCGTGTCGCGCATCGACTCCCTCGTCATCGACATGGAAGAGTCGGCCCAGAAGATGATCGACGCGCTCCACGCGATGGAGACCGGGAGGGCATCCATATAGCCGGAAACCGCAATTCCGCAGTCGAAAGGTCACCCCAAAGGGTGGCCTTTCGTCATTTTCAGGCCAGGGGTTTGAAGATGAAGCCGTCCTCCGTGAGAGTCCTGGTGCTTTCCACTGCGGCCTCCCTTATCATCGCCGCCCCCACCCCGGCCTCGTCCCTGACGCGGCCCGGAGCGACTCCCCAGGCCGCGGCAACGGCGAGCCGCGACCGGATCGAACGCCCCTGGCAGACGGCGGTCGCGCTGAGGGAGGCGCTCGCCGCAACCGATTCGCCCGAGCCCGCCGCCATCCTGGAGCTGGCCCGGGCCGAGGCGGGCTGGCGGAACTGGACGGAGGTGAGCGAGCTGCTGGCAGACGCCGAGTGGCTGGACGAGGTGAATGCCGGGGAAGGGTGGCTCCTCCTCGGCCTGGCGGCCGAAGCCGAGGAAGACTGGGCAGCCGCGGAACAGGCCCTGGGCGCCTACCTGGCCGGCGGAAACCGCGACGAGGCAGCCGTCCTGCGCCTCGTCCGGATTCGAGCCCGCCTGAACCGTTCCGGAGACGCGCTCGGGATACTGGAAGCGCTCGCCACGGGCCGCACGGACTTCTTCGATAGCCGCATGCGGTTGGAGGTCGCGGAGATTCTCACCCCGCTGGGCGACACTGCCGGCGTCCGTCTGGCGAGCGCGGGCGTTACCGACGACGAGATCCGGGAACGAACCTGGCTGCTGCGTTCCGACGCCTATCTGACCGTCGCCGACAGCGCCGCCGCCGAGACCTTCCTCGACCAGACCGTCGCCTCGATCTCGGACGACGGACGACGGGCGCGGGGATGGGCCATGCTCGGCGAACTGCGGCAGGCGCGCGGCGACCGGGAAGGCGCGCTCTCCGCCTTTGGGGCCGTGCTCGACGCCGTCGACCGGGGCCGCGCCGCCACCCTTGCCGCCACCGCCCTGGCCGAGTCGGGCACCGCCTCGACCGACGAACTCCCGGCACTCGGACGCATCCTTCAGCGCGGAGGCGAAACGGGACTCGCGCTTGATGTCTACGACCGCTACCTGGAGGAAGCCTCCACCTCTCCCCCGGTCACCCTGCGCCTGGCGCGCGCGCGCCTGCTGGCGGGCTCCGGGCGGCTCTCGGAAGCCAGAGACGAGTTCACCAGTCTCGCCGGGAGCGATGACCCGGAGGTGGGCGCACCCGCCCTCGACAACCTGGCCCGGGTGCACCGGCGGCTCGGTGCGGGAGGCGCAGCAGAGACAGCGCAGGAGCAGATGGTGGAGCGCTTCCCGGGAAGCCGCGAAGCGGTCGACTTCATCTTCTTCCGCGCCGATGCGGACCACGACGCGCGCCGGCTCTCCCAGGCCATGGAGGGATACGGGCAAACCGCGTCGATGGCGCCCACCATGGATCGCGCCGGTCTGGCGCGCATGCGCCTCGGCCAGCTCCACATCGGCGCCGGTGACCACCAACACGCCGCCGCGGTCTTCGAGGACTACCTCGCCGACTTCCCCCGGGGGCGGCGCTGGCAGGAAGCGGCATACTGGGCTGCGTGGACCCGCCTTCGTCTGGGCGACCGGGAGCTCGCTGCGGGGCACGTGGCGCTCGTTACCGGCGGGGATCCCCTGTCCTACTACGCCTTCCTCGGAGCGGAGCTGCTCGGCGAAGATTACGCCCCTGAACTGGAGCCCGATCCCCCCTTTGACGAGTCCACCGCCTTCTGGATGTATGAGCCGCTGCGCGAAGCCGCGCTCCTGAGGCGCGCGGGGATGAACTCGGCCGCCGCAGACATCGCGGCGCGATTGTTGGAGCGGGCCGAAAGCTCCCCCGGAGCGCTCCTCCGGCTGGCCGAGGGGCTGATCGCGGAGGGGATGTACATCGAGGGCATCCGCGTCGGGGGACGGGCCCAGAGCGCCGGATACCCCCGTTCGCCGCGGCTCGTGCGCGCAGCTTATCCGCTTCCCTATCGGGACATCATCTTCGACGAGGCGGCCAGGCAGGATTTGGACCCGTTCCTGATGGCCGCCCTGATGCGCCAGGAATCCGCATTCGACGCGGAAATCGTCTCCAGCGCGGGAGCGGTCGGGCTCATGCAGGTGATGCCCGCGACCGGACGCGAGCTCGCGCGCCGGGGAGGACCGAACCCCTTTTCGGCTACGGCCCTGAGGGTCGCCGATGTCAACCTGCGCCTGGGTTCGCGCTACCTCGCGCAGATGCTCGGCCGCTACGACGGCCAGCTGCCGCTCGTGCTGTCGGCCTACAACGCCGGTCCTTCCCGCGCCAACCGGTGGCGCCGCCTCCCCGAAGCCTCGGACCTTCAGCGTTTCACCGAGCGGATCCCCTTCTTCGAAACGCGCAACTACGTGAAGAGCGTCGAGCGCAACCTGAGAATCTATCGCTGGCTCTACGGCGACGACTCATGAACCGCGGCATCGGGCCATGAACCCGCCCACCCTCTTCCTGATCGACGCCTACGCGCTCATCTACCAGTCGTTCTTCGCCTTCGCCAACCGGCCCCTCACCAACTCCAGGGGCGAGAACACGTCCGCGGAGTGGGGCTTCCTCAACTACCTGATCCGGATCCGGGAAGAGTTCGCGCCCGACTATCTTGCGGTGGTCTTCGACGCCGGCTCGAGTCAGCGCAAGAAGCTCTATCCCGAGTACAAGGCGACACGGGAGAAGATGCCCGAGGATCTGCGCGAGAGCCTGGGGCGCATCCGGTCGCTGCTGGATGCCCTCCACCATCCCGTGGTCGAGGTCGAGGGATTCGAGGCGGACGACGTGATCGCGTCGCTGGCGCGGCGCGCCCTCGCGCTCGAGGAGGATATCGAGGCCGTCATCGTTTCGGGGGACAAGGACTTCTACCAGCTCCTGCGCCCGGGCCTGCGGCTGTTCCGGCCCGCGCGCGGGGGACGCGCCGGCACTTCGGCGGAGTGGATCGACGAGTCGAATGCGAGCAGGCGGTTCGGGGTCCCTCCCGATCGCATCATCGACTACCTGGCGCTGATCGGAGACTCCTCGGACAACGTGCCCGGAGCGCCGGGCATCGGGCCCAAGACCGCGGTCAAGCTCATCGAGCAATATGGAGATCTGGACGAGATTCTCGCGCACGCGGAGGATGTGCGGGCCAAGCGTCCCCGCGAGTCGCTGCTCAACCACGCGGACCAGATCCGGCTTTCGAGGCAGCTGGTGACGATGCTCACCGACGTCGATGTGAACCTCGATCTCGATGGCCTGGCCGTGCGCGCTCCGGACCGCGAGCGGATGCGCGAGCTGCTGCTGGAACTCGAGTTTCACACCCTCCTGGAGCGCTTCGCGAGTTCGCCGGGAGCCGGGGGAACGGCATCCAGGGAGGAGGATGTCGACTACCGGCTGGTGCAGGACGGGGCCGGAGTCGACGAGGTGGTCCGGGAAGCGCGCGCGCTGGGAGAAGTCGCGGTCGCCGTACTCACGGCATCTCCCGATCCGATGCGGGGACCCATCGCCGGAATCGCCCTCTCGAGCCGGCCGGGCGTGGCCTGCTACCTCCCTCTGGCCCACGAAGGCGCGCTCGGCCTGGAGATGGGGGCGCTGGCGGAGTCCGCAGCGTCGGCGAACAATCTGCCCGGGATCGATTCCCCTGCCATGGCTCCGCTTCGCGACCTGCTCGAGGACGCCGGGGTGGCCAAGACCGGACACGATCTGAAACACGGGATGGTCGCGCTGGCCGAGGTCGACATCGCGCTCGCGGGGGCCTGCTTCGACACCATGGTGGCGTCCTATCTCCTCGAACCCGAGCTTCGGGGCCATGAACTGGAGACTCTGGCGGCAAACAGGCTCGGCCTCGAGACCACCCGGCTCAAGGAGCTCGTCGGCACGGGGAAGAAGGAGGTGCCGCTGACCCGGCTCAAGCCCGAGCAGGTCCTCCGTTACGCCTGCGAAGGCGCCGACTGCGCGGGCCGCCTTCGGGAACACTTCCGGCCCAGACTCCAGGGACACGCTCTGGACGGACTGTTTCGGGATGTGGAGATGCGCCTGGTGCCGGTGCTGGCGCGCATGGAGCGAAACGGAGTCCGCATCGATCCCCTCTTCTTCAGCGAGATGAGCCGTCAGCTGGAGTACGAGCTCGGGCTGGTGCGGGAGGAGATCTTCAGGGAGGCGGGATCCGAATTCAATCTCAATTCGACGCCTCAGCTGCGAACCGTGCTCTTCGAGAACCTGGGACTCCCGGTCATCCGCAAGACCAAGACCGGGCCCTCGACGGCCGCTTCGGTGCTGGAGGAACTCGAGGCCCTGGGCCACAGGGTGCCGCGCCTGCTGATGAAGTACCGCCGCATGGAGAAGCTGCGCAGCACCTACATCGACGCCCTCCCCGGTCTCGTCCATCGGCGCACCGGGCGCATCCACACGCATTTCAACCAGACGGTGGCGGCGACCGGCCGGCTCTCTTCCAGCAACCCCAACCTGCAGAACATCCCCATCCGCACCCGGATCGGGCGCGAGATCCGCAAGGGTTTCGTGGCCGCCCCGGGACACGTGCTGCTGACCGCGGACTACTCGCAGATCGAGTTGCGCATCCTGGCGCACTTCTCGGGCGATCCCGCATTCGTGACCGCGTTCCGCGAAGCCAGCGACATCCACCGCCAGACCGCCGCCGTGATCTTCGATGTGCCCGTGGACGAGGTGAGTCCGCGCATGCGCGACCAGGCCAAGACCATCAACTTCGCCACCCTGTACGGGCAGGGAGCCTTCTCCCTTGGGCGGCAACTGGGCATTCCGCAGGACGAGGCGCGGCGCTTCATCGACCAGTACTTCGAGCGCTTCAGCGGCGTGCGCGCCTTCCTCGACGAGCAGGTCTCGCTGGCGAAGGAACGAGGCTACGTCGAGACGCTCGCACGGCGGCGGCGCTACGTGCCCGAGCTGGCCTCGCGCAACTGGAACATCCGTGCGCACGGAGAGCGGATCGCGCGCAACACGCCCATCCAGGGTACGGCCGCGGATGTCATCAAGAAGGCGATGATCGAGGTTCAGCAGGCTCTGGAGGAAGCCGGCTCGGGGGCGATGATGCTCCTCCAGGTGCACGACGAGCTGGTGCTCGAGACGCCCGCCGCAGAGCTGGAGACGGTGCGGGACGTGGTCGTGTCGCACATGGAGAACGCGGCCGCGCTCGAAGTGCCGCTGGTCGTGGATACCGGAGCCGGCGAAAGCTGGTTCGACTGCAAGGGCTGACCCCTGCCGGACCGGGGCTTCGATCGGCTCATTCTGTCATTCCTTCGCCCGGATTTCCCCGCGAACGTGAGAGTTGTCGGGAGGAATCCAGTTTCACGTGCAAAGGAAGGAGAGGCGCCGATGAGCCGGTCGGTCAACAAGGTAATCCTGATCGGGAACGTCGGGCGGGATCCGGACGTCCACGAGACCCAGGGACGCAAGAAGGTGGCGCACTTTTCGCTCGCCACCAACCAGCGGATCCGCCGCGGGCCGAACGAAGTGGAGGAGCGGACGGACTGGCACCGCATCACGGTGTGGAACAGGACCGCCCAGTTCGTAGAGGACTACGTGCGGAAGGGAGACCGGGTGTATGTGGAGGGCCGGCTCGAGTACGACTCCTATGAGCGGGACGGCGTCACCATTCCCACAGCCGACGTGAGCGCGCGCGAGTTGGTGCTGCTTTCGCAGCGGAGCGACGACTAGCATTACGGCACTCTGTGAGCCCGGCGCCACGCCGCTCCGGTGCGTGCGGGGACTCATCCTCGGAATCCTAGAAGAGGTCGCGGAAGCTCCGGTTGAGGTCGAGAACGACCTCCCAGGAACCGCCGTTCAGGCCGCGCACCACATCCACCTGGACGAGATCCCAGCCGAGGGCGAGCCCCAGTCCGGCGGAGAAGCGGGTGATCCGGGGTGGGTGGGCGTCCCACGATTCCGGAACCTCCGCGGAGGCGAGCCGGGTGCGTCCGGCCGCGCCCACGCCGCGGAGCCGCAGCCATGGGCCGAGGAGTTGGCGGGAGCCTTCGACCCGGAGCAGCCAGTAGGCGTTGCCGGCCAGGGAGCGGTAGTCGTATCCGGGAAGGGTCTCGCGGCCTCCCAGGAGGTAGAGCGACTGCAACGGCGCCCCGTCGGACACGACAGCCGCGTCCAGGGTCGAGCGGAGCTCCACGCCGTGCTCGAGCCATCGGCGTCCGGCGGCGAGACGCAAGGACGCTTCCTGGTAGGGGACACCGTCGAAGTTGGCCCAGGCGGCGCCCGCTTCCCCGAACAGGCGGTCGGGAGAGCCGAGCGACGCGGACAGCCGAACGGCGGTCAGGTCGCCTTCGTCGATGGCCCGCACCGGACGCCAGTCGTCTGGCTCCCCGCCGGAGACGATGCCCGCGCCATGATGGCGTTCGTAGCGCACCTCGGCGCGCGCCGAGACGAGGCCGAAGGAGCGGGCTGCGCGGGCACGGGCGCCGGTCGCGAAGTAGGGGTCCGTCCAGTCGGTCTGGCGGAGCAGCGAGGAGAGGGTGTTCATGATCCGGCTGGACCCGCTCACCGGCCCGATGTCGCGCGGCTCGCGCAGGAAGACATCGAAGCCGACGGTGCTCTGTCGCTCGCGGTCCAGGTCCTCGAACAGGGCGCTCACGCGACCCAGGGGACGGCCTCCGGCGTGGGCGTAGCCCAGGAGGGTGCCGACTTGCAGGCGGTTGGTCGCGCGAAGGTTGAAGCCGCCCTGGGTAACCCAGCCTTCGGCGCGGTTGTAGCGTACTGTTTCGGAGAGGGGCGGCATCGCGAGACGCAGGCGGCCGAGCCCGCTCAGGTATCGGCCGCGCACCAGCCGGGTGGCCTCGGCTTCGATGTCGATCAGTTCGGCGGTGGGAGCAAGCCCCTCCTCGTCGACCTGGGCGTAGAGATCGCGCTCGAAGGGGAAGGCCAGCATCGGGTCGGGGTTGCGCACGATCTGCGGCCCCAGGAAGAACAGGTCGGGGAGATCGGCCTCGAATTTGTAGCCGCCGATTTCCCAGCGGCCCCGAATGACGCTGCCCATGGGAAGATCGAGGAACCGGAGTTTTCGCCGGATCTCGAGGCTCTGCCGGTAGGGGAGCCAGTACCGGCGATCCCAGAGGGCGTTTTCCAGCGACACCCGGATGTAGTCGAGCTGCCGGTCGACGTAGGACGCGGGGGTGAACGTGAAGTTCATGCGCACGACCGCCGCCGTCTCCTGATCGAGAAAGAGGGTGCCCACGAAGCCGGGCTGGTCCGGATCGCGCGGCCGCACCCGCACCTCGTACACCCGGACGGGGTCGAGGCCGTCCGCGAAGGCGACCGTGATCGAGTCGGCCAGCAGGTACTCGTAGCGGGCGGCCGCGCCTGGAGCGAGGGGATGGATGACCGACGACACCTCGTCCCCGTCCCCGATCCGGATCACGTCGCCGAAGTTCTCCTGGATGATGACCAGGTGGTCGAGGTGGTAGCGGATGTTGGTAGGCATCTGCCGGTCGTCGCGGCGACCGAGAATGTGCTGCCTGGTCAGGCCGGGCGCCTTCCAGTACACCCGCACCGCGAGCTGGTCGGTCTTGACCAGGTTGCGTTGCTCGCCGGCCTGACGGTCGAGGAAAAAGTAGACGTAGCCGCGTGCGTCGGCCGTATACGCGCGAAGGCCGTCCATGGCGGCGGCCTGTCGGGTGGCGGTCCCGCGCTCGACGAGCTCCAGCACCCGGAGAGCGTCCCAGGAGGAAGCCTGTTGGGCCGAGGCGGGAGGCGCACCGGTGGCGAGGGCGAGCGCCAGGCCGATGGCACGCATGGGGAGAGGAATGTTCTGAACCGAAGACCGGATCAGTTCGCGCTCCAGAAACCGGACAGGGAATCCCCGTGGGGGCTGTCGCGCAGCTTTTCGAAGGCGCGGTTGCGAATCTGGCGAATCCGTTCGCGCGTGACCCCCAGAAGCACGCCGATCTCCTCGAGCGTGCGCTCCTCGCCGTCGTCCAGACCGTAGTAGAGGTAGAGAATCTTGCGTTCGCGTTCCGTCAGATACTTCTCGAACATGTCCTCCATGAAGGCCCGGCGCGCCAGCGCCTCCACATCCAGTTCGATGTCCGCGGCTTCCACGCCGGCGAAGCGTTCGCCGAAGCTCGAGCTGTCCCGGTCGCGACGGTCGATCGGAGCGTCCAGGCTGAGTTCGGTCGCGGCCACCCGGCGCAGCGCACGGATGGTCTCGACGGGCTCCTGCATCTCCTTGGCGATCTCCTGATCGGTGGGAGAGCGGCCCAGCTCCTGGGTCAGCGCTGTGTCGGTGCGCGCCAGCTTGGCGAGGTTGGAGTTCTGGTTGAGCGGGATGCGTACCGAACGGGTCTGCTCGGCCAGCGCCTGCAGGACGGTCTGCCGGATCCACCAGACGGCGTAGCTGATGAACTTGACCCCCTTGTCGGGATCGAACTTCTTGACCGCCTTCAGCAGGCCCTCGTTGCCGATGCACACCAGTTCGGCCAGGCCGAGGCCACGGCCCTGGTACTTCTTGACGTAGGAAATGACGAAGCGAAGGTTCGCGGTCACCAGCCGCTCGGCGGCTTCTATGTCCCCTGTCCGGGCACGCCGGGCCAGTTCGCGCTCTTCTTCGGGATCCCGGATGAGGGGGTACTTCTCTACGTCCTGAAGATACTGATCGAAGGAATCCAGACCACGGGAGGATGAGAACATCCAGTGCGCGCCTACCGGGGGTGGGTCTACAAACGGCGAAAGCCGGGCCCAGGAACAGCAAGTCAGGCAATCTAACACTGCCGAGCCTGACAGGTCTACCGCTGATTCTTCGGACAGGCCAGACCCCGGTTTTGTTGTATCTCCGGACGCCGGGAGCCCGGATTCACCTGCAGGTCGTTAGTGGAAAAACCGTCCCCTTTCCACGAATGCACCCCCCGAAATCGCTCCCGGCCTTGCGGCCAGGCCGTCCAGCCAGTCGTTGAGGGAGTCGATGCGGTCGGCGATCACATGGATCACTCCCTGTTCCTTCTCCAGCCGGCCGCGGCAGATTATCAGCCGCGCGGTGAGCAGGGCGCGGCGGCAACGTTCCTGGACCGAGGGAAACACCACCAGGTTGGAGGATCCGGTCTCGTCCTCCAGGGTCACGAACACGATCCTGCCCGCCGTGCCCGGCCGCTGGCGGCAAAGCACGATGCCGGCGACGGTGACGCGCGCACCGGCGGGGACTTCCTCCAGGTGGCTGGCCGGGCACACCCCCCGGTCGGCCAGCCTTTCCCTCAGCAGGGCGGTGGGGTGCTGTTTGAGGGACAGCCCGGTAGCACGGTAGTCGGCCACCACCTGCTCGCCGGCGGACATGGCGGGCAGCGCCGGTTCCGGACGAAGCGGCTCCGCCTCCCCGGGCGGATCGAAGAGCGGCAGCGGCTCCATCCGGTCCAGGGAACGGATTGCCCAGGCGGCCTGGCGGCGGTCCAGCCCGGTGGAGGTGAAGGCATCCGCCTTGGCCAGGCGCGTCAGGACGGCCGGACGGGTCGCTGCCCGCCGCCGCAGGTCGGCCGGGGAGCGATACCCTTCCTCCCGGGCCGTCACGATGCGGGTGGCATCCTCTTCCCTCAGGCCGCGGATCTGGCGCAGTCCCAGCCTTAACGCCATGCGCGTTGGCGGGAGCGATCCATTCCGCCCCGGCGGTGGGGAGCGGGATCCATCCCGTCCCGGCGGATGCGAGCCCACCGGCTCCAGGGTGCAGTCCCACTCCGAGTGGTTGACATCGACCGGGCGCACCTCCACCCCGTGCCTGCGCGCATCGCCCACGATCTGTGCGGGCGCGTAGAAACCCATGGGCTGGCTGTTGAGGAGGGCGCAGGCGAAGACCTCCGGGTAGTGGTGCTTCAGCCACGAGGAGATGTAGACCAGGAGCGCGAAACTGGCCGCGTGGCTCTCCGGGAAGCCGTAGTCGCCGAACCCCTCGATCTGCTTGAAGCAGCGCTCGGCGAACTCCCGATCGTATCCCCTCCCCACCATCCCTTCCACGAACTTGTCGCGGAAGCGATGGATGGTGCCGTAGTTGCGAAAGCTGGCCATGGCCCGGCGCAGCTGGTCGGCTTCGGCCGGGCTGAATCCGGCCCCGACGATGGCGATCTTCATCGCCTGTTCCTGGAAGAGGGGCACGCCCAGCGTCTTCTCCAGCACCTCGCGCAGCTCCTCGGACGGATATCCCACCGGCTCGATGCCTCTCCGCCGGCGCAGAAAGGGGTGAACCATGTCCCCCTGGATGGGCCCCGGACGCACGATCGCCACCTCGATCACGAGATCGTAGAAGGTGGCCGGCTTCAGCCGGGGGAGCATCGCCATCTGCGCCCGGCTCTCGATCTGGAACACGCCGATCGTGTCCGCCCGCTGGATCATCCGGTAGACCCCCGGGTCCTCCGCGGGCACGCCCCCCAGGGTGTGGCGGACGCCGTAGTGCGCTTCCAGCAACTCGAAGGAGCGCCGGATGCAGGAGAGCATGCCGAGCCCCAGCACATCTACCTTGACGAGCCCCAGCGCCTCGAGATCGTCCTTGTTCCACTCGATCACCGTGCGGTCCTCCATGGCGGCGTTCTCGATGGGAACGATCTCGCACAGCGGCCCGCGGGAAATGACGAATCCGCCGGTGTGCTGGGACAGATGGCGGGGGAAGCCCTGGAGTTCGCGGGCCAGCTGCAAGGTCAGGCGCAGGCGTCGGTCCTTCGGGTCGAAGCCTTCCTCCCGGGCGCGTTCCTCGTCCACCGGCTTCGACCAGACCGAAGCCATGGAGAGCAGCCGGTCGACCGTATCCTTGCTCAGTCCCATGGCCTTGCCGGTGTCGCGCAACGCGCTGCGCACGCGGTAGGTCACCACCGTCGCGGCCAGCCCGGCCCGCTCCCGGCCGTACTTGCGGTAGATGTACTGGATGACCTCCTCGCGGCGCTCGTGCTCGAAGTCCACGTCGATGTCGGGCACTTCGTTTCGCTCGGCGGAGATGAAGCGCTCGAACAGCAGGTCGATGCGGTCCGGATCGACCGATGTGATCTCCAGGCAGTAGCACACGGCCGAGTTGGCGGCCGAGCCACGCCCCTGGCACAGGATGCCCATGTCGCGGGCGGTCCGGACGATGTCGGCCACGGTCAGGAAATAAGGGGCGTATTCCAGTTCGCCGATGAGCGCCAGCTCGTGTTCGAGGGTCGCCCGCACTCTGGAGGAGATGCCCTCGGGATAGCGCCGGGCCGCGCCCTCCCAGGTCAGAATCTCCAGCTCCCGCTGGGGCGTGCGGCCTTCGCCGACAACCTCCTCGGGGTATTCGTAGCGCAGCTCTCCGAGAGAGAAGCGGCAACGTTCGGCGATCTCCACTGCATTGGACAGCGCGCGGGGATGATCGCGGAAGAGCGCGGCCATTTCCGCGGGGGACTTGAGATGACGCTCAGCGTTGGCCGCCAGACGCCAGCCGGCGGTGTCGATGGTGCAGCGTTCGCGTATGCAGGTAAGCAGGTCGTGGAGCCGACGCCGCTCAGGGATGTGCTGGTGCACGTCGCCGGTCGCGACCAGGGGCACGCGCTCCGTCTCCGAGAGGGATGCGAGAGCGGCCAGACGGCGGACGTCGTTGCCCCGGTGGTTGTAGGTGGCGGCCAGGTAGAGAGGTGTGTCCAGCCGCTCCCGGTACCACGCCAGCCGTTCGGCGAAACCGGGACCGGGCACCTCCGGCGGCAGGGCGACGAAGATCTGCTCTCCGGCCGCTTCCACGACATCCCCGCGCACGAGCCGGCACTCCCCCTTGGGGGCGCGCCTGCGCCCTCGAGTGATCAGGCGGGCCAGGCGGCCGTAGCCCTTCCTGGAGAGGGGCAGGCAGAGCAGGGACGGTCCGTCCTCGAAGTCGAGGCGGGCGCCGGGAATGAAGCGCAGTTCGCTCTGCCGGGCGGCGTGATGGGCGCGCACGACTCCCGCCAGGGTGTTGCGGTCGGTGAGCGCCAGGGCGCGGTAGCCCAGCGCATGCGCCCGCTCCACCAGTTCCTCGGGCTGGGAGGCTCCGCGCAGGAACGAGAAGTTGCTGGTGACCTGGAGTTCCGCATAGCCGCCCTCCCAGGCCACCGAGCTTCCCCCGACGCGACCGCCGGGGAGGCGCGCCGCGGGATCGCCCCCGGCCGCGCTCACGCGAAGAACCCGTGCAGGAACCAGCGCGGCGGAGAACCGTCGCCGGGGCGTTCACAGTAGAGCCAGTAGCGCCGGCCCTCCTCATCTCCGGCCAGGTAGTAGTCACGGGAAGGGGCGTCCCCCAGCCACCATTCGCACTCCAGCCGCTCGGGCCCCTCGGCCACGCGCAGCCGGTACCGCCGCCCGCGCCACCGGAAAAAGACCGGCGCGCCCGTTGGCGCCATCCCGCCGGATTCGCGGGCGACGACCTCCACCCGCTCCGGGGGAGACAGCAGGCGCACCGGCCGATGCCGTCCTTCCGGCCAGCCCGGGGCGGAAACCTGCGGCGCGGCCAAAGGTTCACGCAGCTCGACCGCGCGCTCGGGCAGCCAGCTCTGGCGCGGGACCGGACAGGCGACGCTTTCGAACCCGAAGCGGTTCCCCAGCCGGTCGAGGAGGCTGGCCAGTTCTTCGCGGCCCGTCCCACCCTCTCCTCCGATCCATCCGCCACTCCCCACCACCGTCGCCCCGGCCCGCGCGAACCAGTCCTCCTGCTCCTCCTCGACGACCTCGACCACCTCGGCGGACAACACCATCTCCTCGATGCCGAAACCCGGGTCGATCCGCTCCAGCTTCCCCGCGAGCAGGTTCATGAGGAGCCTTGAGCGGCGCAGAGGCCGGCTGGTGCCCGCCACCAGAACGGAACGGGCTCCATCCCCTCGGCGGCAGACGAGCCGCATGCGCCGGACGCCCTCGCCTGCCCGGCCCAGGTTCCGGCACAGATCCCCCAGCAGGGCTTCCACCGCCGCGTGGATGACGTCCACTGTCGAGATCGGTTCCGCAAAGGCACGGCGGACCTCGCGCGGAAGCGGAGGCGGAAGAGAGATGACCGGTTCCTGAGCGAAGCCGAGGGCCTGCTCCAGGCGGCGGCGCGGCGCGGGGCCGAACCTCTTCGCCAGCGCTCCGGGATCGAAGGGGTAGAGGGCTCCGATCCTGTCCAGGCCGAAGGAAACCAGTGCCTCCACGATATCGGCTTCGAGCCGCAGGGCGGCGACGGGGAGCCGGGACAGTGCCTCCTTCACCTCGTCCGGACCCGCGGACCGGGGCACGATGGCCGGAGACTCCTCGCCGTGGCGGGCCAGGGCCCAGGCCGCCCCGGGCGTGCCGGCGAGCGCCAGCCGAGAGGTAAGCCCCAGCCCCCCCAACCCTGCCCCCAGCGCCGCCAGCAGCTCCTCCTCGCCACCATGGAGATGCGTGCACCCCCCGACATCGAGGAAGAGCCCGTCCGCGCCGGCCGGCATGACCCGGGGGGTGAAGCCGTCCGCCCACCGGGCCAGCCGCTTCAGCGCATGGGCGTCGGCGACGGGATCGGCAGGATGGACGATCACGTCGGGCACGATGGCCCGCCCGTCGGCCAGGGGCATTCCCGGCGCCAGCCCAGCCCCCGCCGCGCGCGGGTTGACCGCCTCGATGACCAGCCGCCTCCGCTGCTCGCCGATGGTCACGAAGGGCCGGGCGCGCGCCTCGGGACAGCGCCAGGCCAGCCTCTCCACCGGCCACCAGGGGAACCAGGCGACAAGGATGCGGCGGGGGGTGGAAAGGACGCCCATGGTTTCGGGTCGGGTCAGCCGGCGCGGCGCGAAAGATCACGGGCAGCCATCCGCCCGGCTCTGGCGCGACGACGGGGCAACCTCGTGGCAGCCATCCCCCGCGCCGCTCGCGCGGGGCAATGCAGACGGCCGGAAGAAGCCATCCCCACCACCCAACACCCCGGTCTCCCTCCCCGGCAGTGCACCAACTCCACGCGCCACCGAGTCATCCCGGTCCCCGGAACGGTGGTGACCCGCCACCGGCTGTCGGCCGTGGGTACCCTGACCCGTCCCGCTCCTCCTCTCCCGGCTTCAGGCCATAGCACCAGCCCGGGCACCCCCGAGCCTTCGGCCGCAAGCATCAGGCGCCGAGAGGCTGCCCGGTCGATAGTGTCCACCTCCGCCACGACTCCCCTCAGGGCCCGGCAGCGCAGCGCCTCCTCCATGGCCCACAGCATGTCGGCCCGCCGCCGCAGCCCCGAAGCAACCAGCAACCGTCCCGGTTCGATCCCGTATCGGACCAGCCCCGGCAGATAGAGGTCATTCCCGCGCGCCAGCCACAGGAGCGGCCCCGGAGCCCTGCCGGCACGGGCCAGGAGGACGGCGCAGAAACCGGTCGCGGCCTCATCCCCGACGATCTCGTGGACGCACCCCGCCCGCAGCCCGCCTCCGGGCAGGACGCCATCTATTTCCGGGATGCCCAGCGACAGGCACGCCGCCCCGGCTTCGCCCGGAATCTCGATCCGGCGGATCTCCCGGCGCAGCGCCTCCAGCGCTCGCCGCTTCGTCTTCGGCACGTGAGACATGGGCCGACAAGATACCGAACAAAAACCGTAAGTGTCAATCCGGATGTCGGCATGAAGTATGCATCAGGTGCCGCCTGAGACCCCACAAACCCGGAAGCGAGGGACCGAATCATCCCGATCCGGAAAGGGTAGGATGGACGTGCGGCCGGGTTTCTCTTCGCGCATCGGACTGCAACGGAGGCAACGCCGCCAACCTGATCCCAGGAGCTTGCGAACAATGTTACCAAAGACGAATCGTCAGCCGACATCCCTCAGACTCTTCCCCGTCCTGCTGCTCGTCCCGACCACCTTCGCGCTGACAGCCTGCGAAAGCTCTACAGAGCCGGACGGGGACCAGATGACCCAGAACGAAGCCAACGCCCTCGTGCAGGGGCTGTACGGTGGAAGCCTTCTGTCCTACGGAGGGCTGCTTCTCCAGGCCGATCCGGAAATGCTCACGCTCGTTCCGCCTGGAGCGCCTATTCCCCTGGAGGATGCCGCCGCTCCCTGCGCCGATGGCGGCGAGGCTGTGTTCTCGGGAAGTGCGACGATCTCCATAGACGAGGCTCAGGGTTCCCTGGAGCTGGAGCTGGCGGGGACCCTGACCCCCAGCGGCTGCACCTTCACCGGCGATGGCGCCACCTTCGTCCTGGACAGCGATCCGGGTCTGGCACAGACGGGCACCGTCTTCATTTCCCTGGAAGCCTTCAGCTTCTCGATCAACATCACGTCTACCGGTTCGTTCAGCTGGACGAGCGGAACCAGGTCGGGCAGCTGCGATCTCGACAACACCATCACCTCCGAGATCTCGATGGTCGATGCCGCACTCAGCGGCGCCATCCCGACCGCGACGATCACCGGCTCCGTGTGCGGACTCAGCGTCAACCGTGACATCGAACTGACCGCCACGACCCCCTGACACGCCGGACAACCCCCGCCGGGCACATCCCCGACTGCTCGGCGGGTTCACGTTTCCGCATCTGCAGGACCGGCCGACAGGCACCGCCGAGTCCCTTCCGGAGAAGTTCACTCGGGCCTTGCGATGATATATCGGTAGTCGATATAATGTTGTCTGATATGACGGCTACCGATATGTTGTCCCCGGGGAGGAGGTTTCGGAAATGCGCAAGCGTTCGCGTTTCATCCGGCCATGCGGCGTCATGCAGCGTCGCCCATCGCAACCCGGCATTCCATGGATCGCCGCCTTGCTGACGTTGATAACCGGTTCGTGCGACCCGGCGGGCCGCGATACCCAGGCCGCGCCTGCGCGCGATTCCGCGGGCGTGACCATCATCGAGAACCATGGCCCCGATGAAATGCTTGACATCCGAGCCGTGCGAATGGTCGATCTCATACCTCCCGACAGCGCGCTTACGGCGGTTCCGTGGGGTGTGGCCGCGGACCCGATGACAGGCCGGATCTACGTGGCGGACTGGACAGGGCAGAGAGTCGTGGCCTTCGACGCTTCGGGAGCCTATGCGGGCAGCTACGGACGCGAGGGGGACGGACCCGGAGAGTTTCGCAATCCCGCCGCCGTGTCCATGGACCCGGACGGGGCTCTAACGGTGTGGGACACCGGCCGGCAGATCCTGAATCGCTGGTCGAGCGAGGGCGATCTGCTGAACGAGCAGCGTCCGGAGCTGGTCTACTGGGGTCCGGGATTCGCGATCGGAAGAGACTGGCTCGCCACGGTGACGAGCGCCACGTCGGAATCGGGAATGGTCACGGAGCAGCGGCTTGTCGTTGAGAGGGGACAGACCACGACGATGTTGCACGAAGTCCCGATGGAACTGGGGGTCATGGAGTTCGGCGGCGGATCCTTTCCGGGGCCCAAAGTGCTCGCTCCCTCGGTCATCTGGACGCACCGGAGAGACTCCATCTTCTTCCTGAACGGGCCGGGCTATCGTATCGACAAGCATGCCGGCGGCTCGGTGGTGTCGAGCATCAGACGGTCCGTGGACCCGATCGAGGTCACGCGGCAGATGGCCGTACGAGGTGCGGAGTTCGGCCCCGGTCCCTATGGAATGTTCATGCGGCGCTTCGGGCTGGAGGCGGAGGACATCGTGGCCGCGGTCGGATACGAGGAGCAGGTCTCGCCGGTGCTGGGAATGGTCGCAGCTCCCGGAGGCCGGTTGTGGGTGACGCGCAGCACGGACGGAATGACGCCCCGCATCGTCGACATCCTCGATTCCTCCGGAGGGTACGCGGGCTCGTTCGAGTTGCCCGGGGTTCCCGTTGCGTTCATCTCCGACTCGATCTTCGCCGGTCTCCGCCTGGAGGAAACCGGGGAGACAATCGTTTCGCTCTACCGTCTGGCCGATGCGGATTCCGGTCGGGAGCCGGCGGATTCCGATCGGGGGCCGGCGACGGAGAGCGGTGCGGCCGTGAACCCGCCGGTCCCGACATCGTCCGGATTCCGTGAGTTTCGCGACTGCCCGGAATGCCCCTTGATGGTCGAACTGCCTCCAGGCGAATTCGTGATGGGACGCGGCGCGCACGAGGAGCCGGATCCCGGTAATCCGCCGCAACCCGAGTGGATGGTGGAGGCGCAGAAACCGCCCACCGCGGTGCGAATCGAGTATCCCTTCGCAATCGGAAAGTATGAGGTGATGTTGCGGGAATGGGATGCCTGCGTCGACGCCGGAGGATGCGCGTACGTGCCCGACGACAACGGCTGGGGCCGCGGCGACCGGCCGGTAGTCAACCTCGCCCATCCCGATGTCGACCAGTACATCACATGGATCAGCGAACTCACCGGTCAGACCTACCGCCTGCCCAGCGAAGCCGAGTGGGAATACGCCGCGCGAGGCGGTACGACGACAACCCGCTATTGGGGGGACGGGCCCGGTGCCGGCATGGTCACCTGTGAAGGCTGCCCAGGGGATTGGGAACTCCGAACCACGACTCCCGCTGGGTCGTTTCCGGCCAACCCGTTCGGACTCCACGACGTACTCGGAAATGCACGGGAATGGGTTGCCGACTGCTGGAATGACACTCATGAAGAAAATCCCGGCGATGGCTCCGCGAGGACGGAGGATTCTCCATGGTGGCAGGACGGCACCTGCATCCGGCCTGTCAAGCGAGGCGGTCATTGGTCATCCTATTCGTGGATGGTAACGGCTGCCTTCCGCAGCTTCTCCCACCCGGGTCCCTGGAGTGACCGTTACAACACGTTTGGTTTTCGCCTCGTGCGAGACACCACAATCAACCAGGCGGAAAAGCCGGAACTCGACCTGCACTCACGGAGGCAAGTCCAGCCATGAGCAAACCAGACCCCCCCGGCGACCAGGAATTCGACGCGCAGGGCTTCGCTCGGGGAATCCACGAACTGCTGGTTCTTGCGGCCCTGCGGGAGGAACCCAGGCACGGCTACCAGATCGCTCTGGATGTGGAAGCGCACAGCAACGGAGTCTTCCGGTTCCGACACGGCACCCTGTATCCGCTCCTGCACCGGATGGAGGCAAACGGGCTCATCCAGGGCTGCTGGTCGAGCGGGGCAGGCCGGAGGAAGAAGGTCTATTCGCTCACCGACATCGGTCGCAGACACCTCAGTGGAGAGGCGGACCGGGTAGAGGATATTCTGGCCGGACTCATGCGGATGCTTCGCCGCACACGGGAGCTCCCGGCGTGAGTGCGTTCCAGCCGGCGCTTCGCAGACTGGACCGGGACCTGATGGTTCCCATTCCGGACCGCCTCAGGATCCTGCGCGAACTCGAGTTCGACCTCGAGGCACTCTCCAGCGAACTCGAAGCCCGGGGCATGCCGCCGGAGCAGGCTCGCGCCCGTGCGCTGGACGCGCTCGTGCCCGACGGGGCGACGCTCCGCGAACTCGACCGGCTGCACGCCTCCCACTACCGCCGGCTCACCCGCCACTTCAGCCCCGGCCGCCTGCGAACCATCGAACGGTCGGCGCTGGCCTTCGCCACCGCGGCCGTGCTTTTCGCGGAGACCTTCCTGCTCCTGCGGGCCGACTGGCTCCGTCATGCGTCGCCCTTCCTGTGGCCGGTTCTCGGACTGGGCACACTCCTCTTCGCGGCCATCGCCGCCCAATCGTTCAGGCTGTGGGTCAAGCGCGACCACGAGGATCCCGCAGCGAACCTCCGCGTCATCCTGTTCCTGTCCGGCCTGACGCTCGCCACCGGCATCTTCGGTGCCCTCGCCGACCTCTTCCGGCTTGCCGGGATTCTGGAGGCCGAGCCCGGACTGGCCGGATCGCTCCTGCCCGAATGGCTGGCCGCGAGCAGCGTCCTGCTCTCGTTCTCACTGCTCCTGGCCCTCGCCGGAGGGCTGGCCTGGTTCATTCCGGCACACTGGCTCGCTCTCGTCTCCGGGGCGCACGCGGAGCTGCTGGGCCATCCCCTGCCGGACACTCGCCCCAGGGCGCCGCGGTCGTTCGACCCTGCGCGTCCACACCAACCCGCATCCCTGGGAGAATCATCATGACCGCGATGGAAGCCTTCGAAGCCCTCGGCGTCATCCGCTGGCCGCTCACCTTCTCGCTGCTGGTCGTCGTCGCCCTCGCGCTGTGGTCGCTCCCGCTGGTGTGGCGCGGTGCGATGCCGGGCCGGCACGCCAAGGCCTGGATCGACGCCATCCTGTTCTGGGGAGCGTTTGCGGCCATCAGCGGCGTGCTGGGCACACTGGTCGGCATCATCCTCGCCTTCCAGTTCATCGAGTTGGCCGGCGAGATCGAGGCGACGCTGGTGGCGGGAGGCATCAAGGTCGCGCTCCTCAGCTCGGCGCTCGGCACCCTGATTCTGGCCGTCGCTTCCCTGCTTTGGTTCGGGCTGCAGCTGCGTTGGCGCATCCTGATCGCGGAACACACCGGCGGTCCCGCGTGACGTACGTTTCCGGAGCACGCGGCTCCAATCCGGGTCCGGGCCGAGTACTGCTGCACGTAAACTTGTTGATGCTGCGGATACCGGGGTGGTTGCTGGCGGCGATGGTCGTCGCGTGCGGACCTGAGAGCGCTGACACACCAGCGGCGCGGGAAGCTACTGAGGCGATGATGGCCGGCGACCACCCCGGGCAGCCCCCTTCCTCCAGGCTCCGGGAGTTCCGCGACTGCCCCGCGTGTCCTCTGATGGTAGAGCTTCCGCCCGGCTCTTTCGTCATGGGCCGCAACGAGGAGGAAGGCTTCGAACTGGCGCCGACCCAACCTGACTGGATGGCTGCGGCAGAAACACCCGCAACCGGCGTGACGATTTCGCAGGCGTTTGCAATCGGCAAGTACGAAGTGACGTTCGCGGAGTGGGACCAGTGCGTGGAGGCCGGAGGGTGTGTGTACGAGCCCCCCGACGGCGGCTGGGGCCGGGGAGACCGTCCTGTGATCCATGTGGGACGCCCGGATGCCAGGGAATACGTCAATTGGCTCCAGGAGGTGACGGGGGAAGCGTATCGGCTCCCCAGCGAGGCGGAATGGGAGTATGCGGCCCGCGGCGGCACAACCACGGCACGGTGGTGGGGAGACGAGTTGGGCTCGGGAAGGGCGGTGTGCATGGATTGCGGTAGCGAGTGGGACGACGTCTCCACGGTCCCTGTCGGGACATTCCCTGCGAATCCGCTCGGATTGCATGACATGCTCGGGAACGTCGCCGAATGGGTCGCAGACTGCTGGAACGATACCCACGAAGGCAATCCGGGTGATGGAACGGCGCGGCGAGAGGACTCTCCCTGGTGGAGAGGCAGCGTGTGCGAACGTCCTGTCCGCAGAGGTGGCGCGTTTGACCACTACCCTTGGACCGTAAGGGCAGCGAAGCGCAGTTACTACTGGCCTGGCCCATGGACCAACCGGGATAGCGACAGCCAGGGTTTTCGCGTGGCTCGATCCATACCGGCGGGCTGAATCAACCCCGACCTTTCTTCCCCGCGGACGAGAGGTCGTCGTAAGAAGAACGCCCTACCGCGAAAACAGGTACGTGACCTTGACGATCAGCTGCCGCTCGCGGAAGGACGCGAACTCGTTGTACCTGCCGAAGTCGTCGTAGGCGTTCCGGCGCAGCTCGTCGTAGACGATGTAGATGTCGCTCCCCGGCCGGTAGATGTAGTTGAAGCGCGCCGCGGTGCTCCACTGGTCGGTGAGCGAGTTGTACTGCGTGACGGTGCGCAGCGTCATCGTCGGCGAGAGCGCGTAGTCGACGCGGAACGAGGCGATGTCGGCGCTGAAGTCGCCCCCGGGCAGGCGGACGTCGTTGCGTGTGAACGCCCCCTCGGCGGCCAGCTGGCTGGTCAGCCTGAAGCCCGCGCTCGCGCTGTAGTCGGCGCGGTCGCCATCGAAGAAGGTCTGCGGAGAGTAGAAGACGGTCCCGTAGAGCCGGCGCGACGGGTCGCTGTTGAACGAAAAGCGCCAGTCGCCGAAGCGGTAGGTGCCCGGAGCCACGACGACGTCGGGCCGCACCCGGAAGGGATCGTCCAGCACCTCCAGGTTGGCGTTGTACCAGATGTTGATGTAGGCGCCGTTCTGGAGCCTCGTGCCCAGCATGTTGTGGATGCGGCGGGTCACCAGCCGGTTGTTCTGGTCGGTGGTGTACGTGATGTTGACCATCGGGTCGAAGACGCGCACCCCGAAGCGGCCCGGCCTGGGATTGCGCTCCAGGTGGAGCTTGCTGACGCGGATCCCGTTGCGCGGCAGGAAGCCCACCTCGGGGTTGAAGTTCTCCTGGAAGTCCGAGTACTCGCCGTAGACGTTCCAGTCCTCGTCCAGCCAGCCGAGCCGGATGTAGCCGGCGAGCTGTCCGTCGGTGATTCCGGTGGTCGAGGTCTTGGCGATGAAGCTGTTGACCAGGAAGGCCGGGTGCGGGGCCAGCGTCATGTCCGCGGCGAAGGTGCGGTTGATGTAGTGGCCGTCGCCCACATGCTTGTTGATGATCAGCGCGCCCACCTTTGAGCGCGCCATGATGTCGCGGCTGTAACGGGCTACGAAGAAGTTCTCGCCGTCGCGGCCCGCGATGCCCTGCCCGATGTCGCCGGGCAGGCCGTCGGTCTGGATGTCCATGATGGCGATGTTGTTGCGACCCACCTTTCCGGTCAGCCGCGCTCCCCCGAGGATGGGGATGGGATCGCCCGTTTTGGACAGGCCGATGCGACGGCTGAAGAACAGGTCCGCCACCCGCATGAAGGCGCTGTTGGTGCCGACGTTGAACTGGCCGGCGTTCTCCAGGAAAAACTCGCGTTTCTCCGGATAGAAGAGGGCGAAGCGGGTCAGGTTGACCTGTTCGTCGTCGACCTCCGCCTGGGCGAAGTCGGTGTTGTACGTGAGATCCAGGTTCAGTCCGGCCGACACCCCGTACTTGATGTCGAATCCGATTTCGCGCTGCCCGTCGTTCTCGACGACGCCCGCATCCGATATGCGCGCCGCGCCCCCGGAGACGAACGGCTTGACGCGCAGATCCATGCCCCGGTTCAGCGACTCGAGACCCGTCAGGCTGCCGGCCAGACTCACGCGCGTGAGGGTATAGGGCTTCGGGATGCCCGCCCAGAACGCCTGCTCGTTCTTGCGGCGGATGTTGCGCATGAAGTTGATGCCCCACTCCTGGCGCTCCTCGTCGGGGAAGCGCAGGGTGACCATCGGAATGGCGATCTCCGCGGCCCAGCCGTCGTCGGTTCGGCGCGCGCCGACGTGCCAGACTCCGTCCCAATCCTTGTTGATGTTGGTCGCCACTCCAAAGCCGCGCCGGCTTCCTCCCTCGCCCTCCTCGAAGACCTGCTGCTCCAGCTTCGCCCCCAGGGGAGTGGTGACGAACATGTAGGCGGAGCGGTAGTCCTTGAAGGTGTCGAGGATGATCTGGAAGTTGTCCTCCTCCAGGATTCGGTCGGAATCGCGGCGCATCTCGGTGGCGATGACGCCGTCCGGCTCCGAGTCGAATGCCCGCACCCCGATGTAGAGGTTCTCCCCGTCGTAGAGGATCCGCGCCTCGGTGCGCTCCGACGCCGGCGCTCCCTCGTCGGGCTCCTGCTGCACGAAGGCGTCGATAGGTTCGGCCGCGCTCCAGACCGGTTCGTCGAGGACTCCGTCCAGGACCGGCGCCACGTCCACGCGGGATGCGGCGACACTCTGGCCGTTCTGGCCGTTCTGGCCGTTCTGGGCGGAGAGGGGTACGGCCGCCGCGATAGCAACAAGGGCCGCGACCGCCAGGGCGTGTACGCTGTGGTACATCCGCTGAACACAGGAATGATCACGGGCTATTCGCCCGATCCCTGCCAGGAACACAGTGGTTGCTCGCACGAGGAATCCTGTCCGATTGAAAGGAAAGAGCGCCGGGAGAACGTATCTCCCGGCGCTCTTCCGGCGCCAGCCCGACCGGTTCCCGGCTCCGCTAGCTGCCACCTCCCCGCCTGCGCGCGGTGCGGCCGGTCGAACTCCGCGACCCGCCGCCTCCGCCGGACGAGACGCCGACCGAAGAGCCTCCACCATCACGTCCCACCGTGGCGACGCCGCGGGGCAGGCTGCCGCCGCTGCGCGTATATCCCTGACCCCGGACCAGCCTTCCCCGGGAGGATTCCACGCGCGGCTCGACGGACACCGTGACCGGACGATAGCCGATGCCGTAGAAGCTGTTGTATCCCAGCCCGTAGCCGCCGTAGCCGTAGCCGTAGGGCGAATAGCCGTACCTGTACGGGGAATACCCGTACCCGTAGTACCCGAAGCCGAAAGGCGAGTAGTATCGCGGCCAGCCGAAGCTGCTGCGCTCACGGACCCGCCCACGCTGCGCAATGGCGGTTCCCGTCTGGTCTTCCTCCTGCAGCCGGAAACGCCGGGGGTGGGACACCGCGACCACGACATCGATCACATCCGAAGCAACCCCGGCGTCCGCCATGCGGATCAGCTGTTCCGCATTCACGTTCATGTCGGGCGCGCTTTCCACCAGCCAGGCCTGGACGGTTTCGGCATGCAGCACCTGGCTGGCCTCGACGATCGAGGTGACGGTGGGCGCCGTGGTCGAATACATGCGGGCGGCGCGGACCGCCATCTCCTGTCCGGTTGCCAGGCCGCCGTACCCGGCAGCCTCCGCGGCCTCGAGGGTCGCCATGCGGTAGTGCTGAACCCAGGGCGTAACCTGGCCTTCCACCTCCACCGAACTGACATCCATCCACTCGGTGGGGTTCACCATCACCATCATCCCCGACCCCTTCCGGTTCACCGCGTTGTCGCAGACGTGCTCGGAGCGGTGGTAGACGCGGTGCCCGTCAGCGGAGAAGCGCCAGGTGGTGGTGCCCTCGCACCCTTCCTGGGTGGCGTCGACCGGTCGCCCATCGGCGCGCGCCACCTCGCGCGAGATGACCTCGCTCCCGCGCACGGTCACGAACTCCGCCGATACCCGGTCATCGCCGGGGATCACGCACAGCGTGGACGCGTCCTCGACGTTCTGGCCGATGGGTGTCCAGCACCCCTGGAACGCCAGCCAGCTGCCGACGGGGGACTGTCCTTCAATGGGGACGGTGCCGACCAATAGCAGCAGCGCGAGGACCGAACACCGCCGGATCACAGCCGCCGAGACTTCCTGACTTGCTCTCATGCTCCTTCCCTCCGCTGACACCTTCCGTACCTTCAGGGGCGCCGTGGTCAACCGCCCATGCGGATTCCAAATCCCGCGAGGACCTGGAAACCGGACAGGTCTATGTTGTCAAAACCCTCGAACGCGCGATCCATGGGGCCGCTGGACCAAGAATAACGCCCTTCCGCCGTCAGCACGAATCGCGGCCCCATTGCGAATTCCACGCCGCTGAAGAAGTGCACGAAGGGGGTCGTGCCGTCCGACACCAACTGTTCATGGAAGATGTCCAGCGTCTCGATGTCGACGAAATCCCCGTCCTGCTCGAACCTGTAATAGTTGCCGCCGCCTCCCGCTCCGACGTAGGGCACGAAGCCGGCCGGTACCCACGCAAAACGGCCCAGGCTGCGGCCGCGGTCCCGCAGGTAGTAGCGCACGCTCAGCGTGAACGGGAGCTTCGAGTGCGTGGTGACCTGCTCGATGGGCCGGCCATCGGTGTCTTCCCAGTCGCGGAACTCGGAGGGGGTCTCGCTCTTCGCGTAGCCCACGCCCGCCACCAGGTCGAGCCTGTCGCTCAGCCGCACACCGAGATCCACTCCGAAGGCCGGGGCGGCGAAGTTGCTCTTTTCCAGCGTGAGCAGTTCGCTCGTATAACTGAAGATCTCGCTGCCCGCGCGCGGGATGTCGTATCCGGTGCGGATGGAGAAGGTGGCCCCGGGGCGGCCGAAGAGAAAACCGTCTCCGTCCTGCGCCCGAGCCTTCGAAGGCAGCGCCGCCGCGCCCGCTGCCACCGCGACCAGAAACGACACCATGGCCTGTCGATTCATGGAGCACTCCCGATATAATTGGATGCCGGTCCCGCACCTCAGCCGCTTGCGCATCCGGAACCTTGTCCTACACGATTTCCGGTTACGCGTTCGCCGCTCGGGCTCATCATTGTTCGCCGCTGGGTGGGGAACCACGTTGCAATCATCGTGCCGAAGGAGTCACGCCATGAACCACCCACGCACCTTTTCCTACGCGCTGACCTGCGTCGCCGCCGCCGGTATCGTGGCACTTTCCTCCTGTACCATCGAGTCGGCGAGCCAGGCACCCGACATGTCGGGCGAGGCGCCCATCTTCGAGGTGGATCCGCTCTGGCCCAAGCCGCTGCCCAACCACTGGATCCTGGGCTCGACCATCGGCGTGGGGGTCGATTCGCGCGACCACGTCTTCATCATCCACCGCCAGACCACCTTCAGCGACGTCAACGAGATCGGAGCCACCCTCGATCCGCCCACCAGCGAATGCTGCGTGCCCGCGCCCAACGTGCTCGAGTTCGACCCGGAGGGGAACCTGGTCAACTCCTGGGGCGGCCCCGGAGAGGGCTACGACTGGCCCGCCTCCAACCACGGCCTCAGCGTGGACCACCACGACAACATCTGGATCGGGGGCAACGGGGGCCCGGACGGGCAACTGCTCAAGTTCACCCGGGACGGCGAGTTCCTGATGCAGGTGGGCGTGGCCGACGCGCAACCCAACAGCAACTCCATGGAGCACTTTTCGCGGGTGTCGAAGATCTCCTTCGACGGCACCACCGACGAGGCCTTCGTCGCCGACGGCTACGGCAATCGGCGGGTAGTGGTGCTCGACTCCAACACCGGGGAATTCAAGCGCTACTGGGGCGCCTACGGCAACGAGCCCAGCGACGACCTGGTACCGTCGCACACGCCCGACGGCCCGCCGCAGCAGCAGTTCCGCACCCCGGTGCACTGTGCCGACCCCTCGGCGGACGGGCTGGTCTACGTCTGCGACCGCGCCGGCAACCGCATCCAGGTCTTCCAGAGCGACGGCACCTTCGTGCGCGAGGCCTTCATCGCCAACGCCACCCTGGGCGGGGGATCGGTTTGGGACATCACCTTCTCGCGCGATCCCGGGCAGCGCTTCCTGTACGTGGCCGACGGGATGAACAAGGTGGTCCACGTGCTGGACCGCGAGAGCCTCGAGGTCCTGACCAGCTTCGGCGGCGGCGGTCGCCAGCCCGGCCAGTTCTACGGGGTGCACAGCGTCGCCACCGATTCGCAGGGCAACCTCTACACCACCGAGACCTACGAGGGCAAGCGCCTGCAGAAGTTCGTCTTCATGGGGACCGGACCGGTGACCGCGGAGCACCAGGGGGCTCTGTGGCCGCGGAGCGGCGGTGAATAGGCCCCGGTACAGCGAGGGAATCGGCAACCTGCTGGCGAACGGCGTGCCGGTCATCCTCGACGGAGCGTTCACGGGCGCGAAGTCCGGACGCTGGATCCGGGGGCCGGTGCATGAGCCGCGGGAGGGTTCCGCGGGATGAATTGGCGCAGGCCCGGGGGCCTCTCCCGGGCCGGTTACCTCCCGGTGCTGGCCGCGCTGCTGGCCCCCGCCCACACCGCTGCCCAGGCCCCCGTGCCGGCGATGCGCGCGACCGCGACTCCCGTTCCCCGTCCCCCCACCATCGACGGAGTGCTGGACGAGCCCTTCTGGGCGATGATCGAGCCGGTCACCGACTTCCGCCAGCGCGACCCGGTGGACGGCGCGCCGGGCAGCGAACCCACCGAGGTGCGCATCGGCTACGACGCCAACGCCCTCTATTTCGGCTTCGTCTTCCAAGACTCCGAGCCCTCGCTCATCCGGCGCAGCATCCTGCACCGGGGCGGACGCATCGACAAGGACGACCGCGTCATCGTCGCGCTGGACACGTATCACGACCGCCGCAACGCCTACATCTTCGAGATCGGCGCGCTTGGGACGCAGGACGACGCCCTCATCTCCGACGAGAGCATGACCCTGGACGACTGGAACTGGGACGGGGTGTTCACCAGCGAGACGCGCGTGACCGAGGACGGCTGGGTGCTCGAGCTCGAGATCCCCTTCACCACCATCCGCTTTCCGGACACCGACGAGCCCACCATGGGCATCGCCTTCATGCGCTCGATCCGGCGCAAGAACGAGATCGTGGTCTGGCCGCACATCGGGCAGGAGTACCGCTCCGGAATCTCGCAGGTGTCGCGCTACGCGACGCTGGAGGGGCTGCGCGGGCTCAGGCGCGGCCGTTATGCCGAGGTGAAGCCGTTCGCGATCGCGGGGACACAGCGCATGGCGGGCGACGCGAGCTTCGAGGGGCAGACCGACGTGGGCGTCGACGTCAAGTACGCGCTCACCTCGAACCTCACCTTCGACCTCACCTGGAACACCGATTTCGCGCAGGTGGAGTCCGACAACGTCCAGATCAACCTCACCCGCTTCGACCTCTTCTATCCCGAGAAACGGGAGTTCTTCCTGGAGCGGGCGGGATTGTTCCAGTTCGGGACGCCGCGCCAGACCGAGGTCTTCTTCAGCCGGCGGGTAGGGCTCCAGGGCGACATCGCGGGAGGAGGGCGGCTGACGGGGCAGGCGGGACCGCTCTCGATCGGCGCGCTGGGGCTGCGCACGCGCGGATACTCGGATGACGCGGTCGCACTGCCGGCCGCCTGGAACTCGGTGGTGCGCCTGCGGACCGACCTGCGGCCACGCACGACCCTGGGCGGGATCATCACCAGCCGCGACCACGAGAACGGCTGGGACCGCAGCGCCGGAGTGGACTTCTCCAGCCGCTTCTGGAGCAGCAGCGCGTTCAATGTGTGGGCTGCGCGGGTGTGGAATCCGGACTTTGCGCCCTCCGCGACAGAGGCTTCGGGATCACCCGGGGGCACGGTATCGCCCGGATCGGCGGAGTTCCGGGAAGCGGGCAGCGCCACCGCCGCCTCCGCCGAATTGGTGCTCCAGAACGACCTGTACGTCGCGGGCGTTTCGCGCTTGGTCATAGACGATCGCTTTCAGCCGGCTCTGGGCTTCGTGCCCCGGACCGACCAGGACCGGTGGCAGGGCCGGGTTGGGGTCACCCCCCGCTTCGAGTCCAGTACCTGGGCGCGCCAGTTGATGCTCAACGTGAGTGGCCACCACATCCGCGGAAGAGACGGTGCCAAGCAGACTCACGAACTGGGAGCGAGCGCCGGACTGAACTTCCAGAGCGGGGAATCCGCCAACATCGGATTCCGCGAGCGTTTCGAGAGGCTGGAGACCCCGGCGCGCATCAGCGGACGCCGTCTCGCGGCAAGCGACTATCGCTTCCGGCGCCTCACCGCGAGCATGCGCACCAACGACAGCCGCACCTTCTCCGGGGCGCTGCAGGGATCGATCGGCGACTTCTGGTCCGGTACGCGCACCGAGATCGGCGGCGGCGCCACCTGGATCACCGGCCCCCACCTCACCATGGGTGCCAGGTACGCCTGGAACGGCGTCTCGCTACCCGTCGAGGACGGCGACTTCTCGACCCACCTGGTGAGCGCGAACATCCAGGGCGCGGTCAGCCGCAAGCTCTTCGCCAACGCGCTCGTGCAGTGGGACAATCACTCCCGCGAACTGCAGGCCAACGTCCGCATCGACTGGATCCACACACCGGGCAGCGACCTCTTCGTGGTGATCGACACCGGCTACCTGACCGGCGACCTCCTCGACCCGCGCGAACCGCGCTGGCAGCGGCGGACCGGGGTGGTGAAGCTGACGTACCTGATGGCGTTCTGAGGGGGCGCTGGGTCTGCCATTCTGGATCTCTCGACCCGTCCAGGGTAAGCCGCGTGTTGGCGGGCGCGCGCGACTTCAGCGGATCTGCTCCGGCAATCGCCTGATCGTGATGACGGGGACGTCAAACTCATCCGTTTCGAGAAAGGCGGCCAGACCATCGGAGCCGAACGCGTCCGGCATTTCGAGCTGCCCCGCGGCGAACGTGCCCACGTATCGACCGTTCGGTGTGAGCACGTCGATCGGACCCGGCTCACTCGTGCCCGGCTCCGAACTGCGCTCCACCCACAGGCTTCCCTCCCAGGTGGCCCGCACCGCCGCAACCACCGGGACTTCGGGGTAGAACCGCATGTTCTCGAGCGCCGCCCGCTGAGTCGCTCGGACACGGTTGATCATCTCCCGGACCCCCGGGGGCGGCTCACCCCCCCGTTGGGTAACCTGCCGGTTCGCCTCGCGCTCGAGGCGGCGCTCGCGCTCCGCGCGCCTCATCCGCTCCGTCACAGGCAGCGGCCGAATGGCTCGACGCAGGACGCGCGAGATCGCGCCGGATGCGTCGGTGACCTTGATCGCGTAGGCCGACGAGTCTGAGAATGCGACTCCGCCCGCTGGTAGTGCGTCGAACAGAACTTCCGGTTCAAATCCCCACTCTTCGCCCATCATGTCCAGCACGTCCTCGAAGTCTGCGACGGCGGGGAGCTCGGTGGGCGCTCGTGGAGCCCAGGCCTCCGCCAGCACTCGGTCCTCAGCCTCCGCCGAAGACATGCCAATACGGAGGATCGAGCGCTCGTCACGGACCACAACGGTCTGCGATCCCGTCCGCTCCGGTCGCAGACCTGCACGGGTTCCGATTGCAATCCCAATCCCCGGGCCCGCTTCCCGCACGGTGCGCTCGAATTGACCGCTCGGATCGAAGACATGGTATCCCCTCATCCTGTCGCGAACGAGGGTGCGTCCGTCGCCCCACACGATGAGCTCCGTCGCCATCTGGAACTCCCCTGGGCCGTCGCCGGGGCGCCCGAAGTCCCGCACATGGCGTCCGGCAGCGTCCACGACGACAACTCGCCTGCCGCCATCCGTGCCCGCACCGTCCAGCAGGTACAGGTTTCCCGCACCATCGAAGCCGACGCTCAGGATGGTAAAGAACTCCTCCCATTCGGCCTCCGCCTCCGTTGATCCGATACGGTACACCAATTCGAAGTCCGGTGACAGCGGCAGATCCTCACCGGGCAGATCGACAACTTCCTGGGCGCGGAGACCGATGGCCCCCGCGACCGTAGCGAGCGCTGTGGCGATCCACATTCGCCCGGTGGCCAGTAATCCCGGATTCCATTTCATTGCGGTCATTTCTCCACGTGGTCAGGTGGCTCTCACACCAAATACGATAACCGTCGTAGACACGGATACGCAAACCCCTCGGGGGCGTGACTGGTGCCGTTCAGTGAGTCGCCCACGCCCCTCGTTTGACAAGCCGGTGCGGAGGAGCGCAACCTGCGCCAATTCCGGCAGTCCGCGGATGCACTCCACCGGGACTCGAACTCGCCGCGGATTCCTCCACGGACTGCCGGCGATTCCTGGAAGCCGTCACCGCAGGAGGACCCATGCAGACTCCGTACACGGATGAAGCCGCGCTCGAGCACGCGCGCCGACTCGCCGAAGTCGTCGGGCTCGCCGAGAACCAACTGCCCACCACCGTCTTCGCCGACGTGCTGAACGGGCTCGCCGAGTGCGAGGCGATCCTGGCCGGGATGCCACAGCAGGAAACGCCTCCCCCGATCACGAAGCACGTGCCGGAGTGGCTGCCATGAACGCCGCCGGGGGGACGGCACTCACGCGCCGAAGCTTCGTGAAGGCCGCGGGCGCGGCCGCGGCCGCGCCGTGGGTGCCCATGTCGCGGCAGCCGCGTTGGACCATTCCGCCGGTCGAACCGCAGGAGGTCCCGCTCTACGACCTGGAGGTGTGGCAGGCGGCCGATCTGATCCGCCGGCGAATCGTATCTCCCGTCGAGTTGGCCGAGGTGACCCTCGAACGCATCGCGGAAACCGAGCCGCGGATCGAGACCTTCGTGAACCGGTACCCGGCCGACGAGATCATGGCCCAGGCGGAAGCCGCCGAGGACGAGATCGCTGCGGGGCGCTACCTCGGACCTCTGCACGGAATCACCGTGGGGCTGAAGGACATCTACCTGACGGAGGGCAAGGTCACCGAGGGGAACTCCGGTCTCTACAGGGGCTTCACCCCCTCCTTCGACGCGACCTCCGTGGCAAGGCTCAAGGCCGCGGGAGCCGTCATCGTGGGCAAGGTGGGCACCAGCGAACTGGCCACTGCAGACCAATGGCCTGCGAAAAACCCCTGGGACTTCGATCGAGTTGCCGGCGGATCCAGCACGGGCTCCGCGACGGGTGTCGCGGCGTCCCAGTTCATGGTGGGAATGGGCACCTGCACCGGCGGTTCAATCCGTGGCCCGGCTGCCAACTGCGGTATCACAGGGCTCAAGCCCACCTATGGAGCCATCAGCCTGCACGGGGTCCTCCCCCTCGCGTGGTCCATGGACCACCCCGGCCCGATGGTGCACAGCGCCCGGGACGCGGCGCTGGTGCTGGACGCGGTGGGTGGTGAAGACCCGCTGGACCCGCACTCCCGCAAGGTGACCCGCTACCGGACCGCCGAGGCGCTCTTCCGGGAGCCCCGGCCCAACCCCCTCGAGCGGGTGGTGGTGGGCGTCCCTGGCGAAGACGACTTCCTCATGGGCGTGCCCAACGACGAGCAACTGGGTGCCTTCGGGGAAGCGGTGGAGGTCATGAGATCATTGGGGGCTACGGTCCGCACCGTGCGCACCAGCGTGCTCTTCCCCGGACTCACGAGCCTGAGTTCGTTCTACCTGATCATCCGAAGCGCGGAGGTGGGAGCGTATCAGCGGCACAACCTGCTGACCCAGCCCGACAACATGTCCGAGGCCTACCGTTCGCGGGTCGCTTCGGGCGTGCTGATGCCGGGACACGCCTACGTACAGGCTCAGCGCGTGCGCCGGCACTGGCGCGACCGGTTCCTCACCGTCTTCGACGAATGCGACGTGCTCATTCACCCGGCGGACGACA
Source organism: Longimicrobiales bacterium (assembly GCA_965221785.1). GTDB lineage: Bacteria > Gemmatimonadota > Gemmatimonadetes > Longimicrobiales > Gaopeijiaceae > BD2-11. The sequence continues at coordinate 647,184 of CBDCSR010000003.1, read as the reverse complement.
TTGCCGGACTGGTCGAGGGTGAGGATCCCCCGCGTCCCCGGGAGTCGACCGGGAGCAAGACCAATATGTGGAACCTGTCGGGGGCACCGGCCGTCGCCATCCCCACCGGGTTCTCCGAGGTGGAGGGAATGCCGCTGTCGATGCAGGTAGCGGCCGCTCCCGGGCGCGATGAGATTGCGCTCATCGTCGCGGACGCCTTTCAGCAGGTGACCGGGCACCACAGGGCGCGGCCGGCGTTGTAGGAAGGTACGGGGAGGGTGACCGGAATCTCACATCACCCTTCCCCCCACGGCCGCACGAACGTCTCCGGCTCCACCCCCAGCCCGTCCGCAACCCGGGTGATGTAGTTGAAGTACCCGATCACCTGGGTTGCGTCGTGGATCGCCCGGTCGTCGAAGCCATGGCCGCGCAACACTTCGAGGTCCTCCGCCCCGACTTCCGCCTGTCGCAGCGTGAGCTTCTCGGCATAGTCGCATAGCGCCTGATCCGCCGCGGACAGCCCCGCCTCGCGCCAGTCGCGCACGATGGCGTGCACGAAGGCGTCGCACTCGTGGTCGGTCTCGAACAGCTCCTCGATCTCTTCCCGGAGATCATGCGCGTGCGCCTGCTCTCAGTAGAAACAGCCGTTCACCTTCGAGGTGACCACGGCGAGCATCTCACGACGCCAGCGGTTCAGCGGGGAAGACCCGAACATCAGCGTGCGGTAGAACTGCATGGTGGTCTGCATGACCCGAGGACTCAGGCTCATCACCCGCACGATGTTCCAGATCCGGCCGGCCCGGTCCCGCGCCTCGCCGTACAGCCTGCGCAGGAGGCCGGTGGCTTCGGATTCGGGTATCTCTCTGATGTGGGACATGGGCTACCTCGAAACCCCTTCGAAGTTGGTGTTCACGCCCGAGCGCCGGCTGCGGACCATCTGCGCGTCGGCGAATCCGCGCACCAGGCCGATGAAGTCGCCGGCACTCGCGCGGAACATGGGCCCGCGCCCCGAGTCGGCGCCAACCGGCCAGGCCAGGTCGATGCGCGTGACGCGGCTCGAGCCCGCCGGGAATGCCAGACGCAACCCGGCGCCGACAGCCGTCTTCCAGCCGGTGTCCATGCCGAACGGCACATCGCCTGCCCAGGCCCGTCCGGCATCGGCGAAAAAGGTCATCCCCAGGTCGATCGAGGACGGGGCCGGCCACCGCAGATCCACGCGATTCTCGAAGGAAGCCACCACCCGGCGGCCCGCCGGAAAGTCCTCCTCCTTGTACCCGCGCACCACGTCCCGGCCTCCCAGCGTCAACTGGAAGGGCGAGATGGTATTCCAGCCGCCGGCCGCGGAGACCCGCGCGACCAGCGTCCTGGCGAAGCCCACGCCGGGCTGCCAGTACGCAAGCAGGTCGGCCTCCGAAAAGATGTCCCTCCAGCGCCCATCCGCCTCGTCCTCGAACCGCACCCGCCGGGCTTCCGTGTCGGTATTCACCAGCAGCACCGCCGATGCCGATGCCACGCCCCCGAAGAACGAGACGCGGCCCATGAAGTCGCTCGCGAGCTCAGCCGGCGACGGGGGCGCCGACGCGTCGACCGTCGACAGCCATTGGCCCAGCGGCAGCCGCGGCCCGAGCGTCAGGGAGAGATCGACGCCCTGTGGCACGCTCTGCTCCCCGCTTACCGCATCCAGCCCGCTCCGGGTCTCGAAGCGCACCTTGCGCCTGGCAAGGAGCAGGTTGAAGCGGGTGAGCTCCTGGCCGCGCGTCTGGTGCGCGAGACGCGAGCCGATGCCCGGTTCGTCGTCGAGCAGGTTGCCGAAGTCCAGGCCCCGGACGAGCGACACGGAGTCGGGATACTCGTCGAAGCGAAGTGTCTCATGGGTGACGCCGAAACCGAGCAGCGTCAGATCGCCCGGCTCACCGAAGCGGTACGCCTGGGTGGCTTCGATGCGCTCCGCGAGCTCCGGAAGGAGGGCGTAGCTGTATTCCAGCGAGGGGTCGAGCACGTAGGGAAAGAGCGACTCCCGACGATGGAAGCGCAGACGCCCCGCAAATCGCCCCACTTCTCCAACGAAAGGGTACACCAGCATCGCGTCCGTGAAACCGCCCGAGCGCGTGCGGCCCACGTTGAAGCGCCCGTCCAGGCGCGTACCGGCGAGGCGCGTGGAGTGCAGGGTGAGTCCGTAGTCCTGCCGCTGCTTGCGCTCCTGATAGAAGGCGCCGATCAGGTTGCCCGAGCCCAGGAAGTTCTCCTCGACCACGCTCGCGCCCTCGAACTGAAACCCGTCATCGACGGTTACGTCGATCTGGATCTTGGTGGTCCACTCGTCGCGGGTCGTCACCCGCACGTGGCGGGTGCCGTCCGGCTGTGGCTCCGCGACGATGTCCGCGGTAGCGATGAAGCCGAGTTCACGCAGGATCCTCTCGGACTCCTCGAAGAGAAACGGGTCCGGGCAGTCCCCCTCGCCGAACAGCAGCTCGCCGGCAATGAATCCCTCCCGCGTGTCGACGTGCATGAAGTTGGCGAGCCCGCGCGTCCAGCGCAGGATGCGCGCCTGGGACGGAGGTCCGGGGTCGAAGATGGGCTGGCTTTCGATGATGATGCGCGAGACCGGTCCCTCCTCGCAGGCGACATCATCGCCGGGGGCCTGTGCGCGCGCCGGAGCCACCGCCGGGAGCCCGAACAGCAGGCTGGCGGAGAGGAACCCGAGCAGAGAGCGCGCGGGGAAGCGGCACCGTGCACGGCTAAGAGCCGGAAGGCAGCCGAACGGGCGGACGTAAACGGAAGCCGCGCCCGCAGGCGGAGCCTGAACTGCGAGATGAAGCAAGGGCGCCGTGGGATGTTGCCCGAAGGCAAGTTGACTCGGAACTGGCGGGAAGCGGACCCCGAAAAACCGGTAATCTGCCCGAAGTCGGCCTTCCATGTTATGGCACCCGCGGGTCCGATGTTCCCGGCCGACTGCGCCCCCGTTGACCCTCGCCCGTTCTCGCGAATAAGATTGGAACCGTTGACTCCTCCGCGCGGCGTCGTGATTCGAGAGGCCCGCGGAGGATCGTGTTTGGGGCCGCTGACCTCTTCCATCCTGCCCGGAGTTTCCCGGATCTCATGACCCTGCCAGCCCTCGACATGTCTCCAACCCCCTCAGGCACCGCCGTCGAACTCGACGCCCACGGTCTGACCCCCTCGGGGAACATCCACTGGAATCTCTCGCCCGCACAGCTCTGCGAGGCCGCCGTTGCCCGGGGCGAGGGCCATCTCGTGAACATGGGTCCCTTCGCCGCGGTCACCGTCCCGCACACGGGCCGCTCCCCCAACGACCGCTTCACCGTCGAGGAACCCTCCACGGCCGACCAGATCGACTGGGGGTCGATCAACCGCCCCATGAGCGAAGCGCACTACCGCGCGCTCAGGGCCGACATCATCGACTACCTGAACCCGCGCGAACTCTTCGTGCGCGATGCCCACTGCGGAGCCGATCCGGCGCACCGGATCTCGGTTCGCGTGGTCAGCCCGAGCGCCTGGCACACGCTCTTCGTGTACAACATGTTCCTGCGCCCGTCCGCCGGCGAACTGGCCGCCATCCGCCCCGACTTCGTCGTGCTGCATGCGCCTCTTCTCCAGGCCGACCCGGCGCGCCACGGCACCCGCAGCGGCACCGCGGTGGTCGTGAATCTGGCCGAGCGGACCGTGCTCGTCGCCGGTACGCGCTACGCGGGCGAGATCAAGAAGTCCATCTTCTCGTCGATGAACTTCTTCCTGCCCGGCAAGGGCGCGCTTCCCATGCACTGCTCCGCCAACATCGGCGAGGAAGGGGACACCGCGCTCTTCTTCGGGCTCTCGGGAACCGGCAAGACCACGCTTTCCGCGGATCACGCGCGCCGCCTGATCGGCGATGACGAGCACGGCTGGAGTGACGACGGCATCTTCAACTTCGAAGGCGGATGCTACGCGAAGGTGATCCGGCTCTCCCCGGTGAACGAACCCGAGATCTACCGCACCACGCGGATGTTCGGCACCATCCTCGAGAACGTGATCTTCGACCAGGACACGCGCGAGCTGGACCTCGACGACGACACCCTCACGGAAAACACGCGCGCCTCCTATCCCATCCACTACATCCCCGGGGCGGTGCCGGATGGCCGGGGCGGCCATCCGAACAACATCTTCTTCCTCACGGCCGACGCCTTCGGCGTGCTGCCGCCCATTGCGCGCCTCACTCCCGAGCAGGCGATGTACCACTTCCTGTCGGGGTACACCGCGAAGGTGGCGGGCACGGAGCGGGGCGTGACCGACCCGCGCGCGACCTTCAGCGCCTGCTTCGGCGCGCCCTTCCTGCCGATGCACCCGAGCGTCTACGCGCGCATCCTGGGCGAGAAGCTGCGCCGCCACGGCTCGCAGGTGTGGCTGGTGAACACCGGCTGGACGGGAGGCGGGTTCGGCACCGGCAGGCGCATGGACCTTCCGCACACGCGCGCGATGATTCGCGCGGCGCTCGACGGTTCTTTGGACGGGGTGCCCACGCGCACCGATCCGGTCTTCGGACTCGCGGTGCCGCGAGAGGTAGCGGGCGTGCCCGCACGGGTTCTGACCCCGCGCTCCACCTGGGCCGACCCGGAGGCCTACGACCGCGCGGCGGGCCGGCTGGCGTCCATGTTCCGGGACAACTTCTCGAGCTTCGCCGACGCCGCCCCGAAGGAGGTGCGCGCGGCGGGACCGGAGTAGCGTCGAGGCAGCGCGGGCCGAGCCCGCGCCGAAATCCGAGAAACCGGCCCGGGGCAGCGCCGGGACAGGGAGCCCAGATGGCGAAGAAACACTGGCTGATGAAGACGGAACCGGGCGTCTACTCGATCGACGACCTGGAGCGGGACGGCTACACCTGGTGGGAGGGCGTCCGCAATTACGGGGCACGCAACAACATGCAGGCCATGCACGTGGGAGACGAGGTGCTCTTCTACCACAGCATGGCCAGGCCGCCTGGCGTCGCGGGGCTGGCGCGCGTGTGCAAGGAAGCCTATCCGGATCACTTCGCCTTCGATCCCAAGGAGCACTACTATGACCCCAGGTCCGACCCGGCGAAGCCCCGCTGGTACATGGTCGACGTGGAGTTCGTGGAGAAGTTCGCCGAGGTGGTGTCGCTGAAGGACATCCGCCAGGTGGCGGCGCTGAGCGAGATGGTGCTGGTGAAGAACTCGCGCCTCTCGGTCCAGCCGGTGCGCCGGGAGGAGTTCGAGATCATCTGCGGGATGGGCCGCGGCGAGGGCTGACCGCGCCGGCAGACCTCCCCGCATGTCCTCCCGGAACGCGCCCACCCTGATTCGCGACCCGATCTGGGGTTCCATCCGGCTGGACGCAACCGCCACCCGCATCACGGACGCCCCCGCGTTCCAGCGGCTGCGCTACATTCGCCAGCTCGGTCTGGCCCACCTGGTCTATCCGGGCGCCACCCACACCCGGTTCACCCACGCGCTCGGCGTGTATCACCTGGTGAGCGCCGCCCTGCGGAGCCTGAGGAAGCGGGAATCCCTCCCGGACCACGTGTGGAAGGGGGCCGAGCTGGTACCGTACGCGGGCCTCCTGCACGACATCGGCCACTACCCCTTCTCGCACGCGCTCGACGACCTGCGCGGCGACGATCATCCGGGTGACCACGAGGCGGTCGCGGCACACTTTCTGGAGTCGCCCGAAGTGCGGGAGGCGCTGGCCGGGCTGGGACCCGGGGCCGCCGCAGAGATCGGCGCGCTCATCCGTGGCGAGAGCACCGCCCCGCTGCGCGGCCTGGTGCACGGCAGCCTCGACATGGACAAGATGGACTACCTCAAGCGCGACGCGCGCTCCTGCGGGGTCCCCTACGGCGAGGTGGATGTCGAGCGCCTCCTGCAGGGCCTGGTCATTCTCCAGGACCCGGAGAGCGGCGCGTTCGAGGTGGGGGTGGACGAGAAGGCGGTCACCGCGCTGGAATCCCTGCTGTTCGCCAAGTACCAGATGTTCCGCAACGTGTACTGGCACCACGCGGTGCGCGCGGGCACGGTGCTCTGCGCGCGCATCGTCAACGACGCGGTGGCCGCGGGGCTGGTCGGGGGGCGCGAGCTGGCGGGCCCGACGGACGACGAGCTCCTGCACCTGATCGGTCGCCGCGCGCGGACCCGCGGCGGGGCCGTCGCCGACCGCATCCGCCGCCGCTGGCTCCCGGCCCTCAGGGCCCGTCGTCTCCCGAAGCGCGCCGCCGAACTCACCGCCGCCGACCTGGGCGACCGGAGCCTCCCCCCCTGGATCGAGGCCCCGGGTCCCGAACGCCGCCGGCTTGAGGACCAGCTCGCCGAGGCGCTCTCCCTGGAGCCCGGCGAGGTCGTGATCGACTTCCCCTGCAAGCCTGCCATGTTCCAGCTGGACCTCCTGGTGCGCCGCCGCAGCGGGCGTGCCGAGAGGCTCGGCAAGACCGGCATCCCCGGCGTCATCGACCTTCCCAGGGTGGCCCGCGAGCTCTACCGCACCTCCCGGGTGCTCCGCGTCTTCACCCTCGAAAAGAGGTCACTCGTGCCCGAGGAGGTCATCAGTCTGGTGACGGAGACGAACGGGAATCCACCCGGGGAGCGCGCGCGGTCCGCAGCGACGGCATCCGGCCCCTAGGGCATCTCCCGGAGCCCGGATCCGGCCAGCCCCGCAGGAGGCGCCGGCAGCCGTTTGCCCGCCCCGGCAACCGGACCGATGCGCGGGCGGACCGCCGCTTGGGCTCATGTGTCGCCCGGCCTCTTCAGGGCGCAAGGAACCCCGGTGGCGGTCGGGTTTAGGATGCGTGGCACCTCAATCCGGTGTTCTGGACAATTCCGGATATCTTATTATTGTTAAAGGCTGCGGATCCTACGCTTCGTGCGTGGGTATGCGGGGCCGACACGAATGCGACAACAGCGCGCCGACAGGTCGCCGGGGCTGACAAGGAGACCGTTTTCAGAATGCCCGCTACGCTGCGAAAGAAAGTGGTTCGTCGAAAGAAGGTCGTTCGGCGAAAGAAGGTGGGTCCTCGACGGAAGAAGCGTTCGACCAGCCTGCTCGTCGGTTTTGACACCGGGGTGGAGGAGCAGAGTGCGCTCGACCAGTACCTGCGCGACGTCAGCCGGCACGAACTGATCACCCCGGAGCAGGAGAAGGAGCTGGGCGCCCGGGCTCAACTCGGCGACGAGGACGCGGTGCAGGAACTGGCGCGCGCCAACCTGCGGTTCGTCATCAGCGTGGCCAAGAAGTACCAGAATCGGGGCGTATCGCTGACGGACCTGATCCAGGAAGGCAACGTCGGCTTGGTCACGGCGGCGCGGAAGTTCGATCCCGAGCAGGGCGTCAAGTTCATCAGCTACGCCGTGTGGTGGATCCGCCAGGCCATCCTGGCTTCCCTGGCCAATCAGGGCCGCTCGGTGCGCGTTCCGCTGAATCGCGCCTCCGACCTCGCGCGCATCTTCCGCGAGAAGGAGCGGCTGCGGCAGGAGCGCGGCCGCGAGCCCTCCCCCGAGGAGCTGTCCAAGGCCACCCGGCTCACGCCCGAGCTGATCGAGTCGCTCCAGACGCTGAACGCCGCCGAAATCCGACTCGACGCACCCATCGGCGACAGCGAGGACTCCCAACTGGTGGAGCGGTTCCTGACGGAGGAAGCCACCGAGCCCGAGCTGGGGGTGGAAGCCCGGCTGCTTGCCGAGTCGGTCAACGTGGCCCTCACGACGCTCGAGGCCCGCGACGCCAAGGTTCTGCGCCTCTATTTCGGGCTGCAGGGCGAGCGCGAGCACACGCTGGAGGAGATCGGCAACATGCTGGGGGTCACGCGCGAGCGGATTCGCCAGTTGCGCGACCGCGCGCTGCGCCGCCTGCGGGACGGCGAGAAGGGATCCGCGCTGGAATCCTTCGCCGCGTGACGTAGGGGTGCGGCGCCGCCTCGCACCCTTCCTCCCATGCGGGAGGTCCCCGTTCTCCCAGTCACCCGTCCGGGCTCACCGTATCGCCGGCTTGTGACCTCCGTCGGCCGGGTTCACGAAGTCGTCGGCGGCGTCTACCGCGTCGAACTCGACAACGGCACCTCGGTCGACTCCTCGCTCCGCGGCCGCCTCAAGGCCAGGCCCTGGCAGGGGGGCCGCGTGGTCATCGGCGATCGCGTCAGGGTGGCGCTGGACGGCGGCGACGCCACCGTCGAGGAGGTGCTCCCGCGCACGACCGCCTTCCTGCGCCGGGGGGCGTACGGGCGGACGGCGAAGGTGATGGCGGCCAATCTCGAGCGGGTCGTCGTGGTGATGTCCGCGCGCGACCCGGACCTCAGCCTGGGTTATCTGGACCGCATCCTCGCCGTGTGCGCGGCCAACACGCTTCCCTGCACGCTGGTGATCAACAAGCAGGACCTGCCGGGAGCTCGGGCCGCCTCGGAACCGGTGCGCGACCTCTACCGTCGGATCGGCTACGAGGTCGTCCTCGCCAGCGCCGAATCGGGCCTCGGTCTCGATCGGCTGCGCTCGGTCGCCGTGAGCGGCATCTGCGCGCTGGTGGGTCCCTCGGGGACGGGAAAATCCAGCCTCCTGAACCGGCTCGACCCCTCGCTGGGCCTGCGCATCGGCGAACTCAGCCGCAAGACCGGTACCGGCCGGCACACCACGGTGACCAGCCGCCTGCTTCGGCTCTCGGACGGCACCCTGGTGGCGGACACGCCGGGGTTCGGGGATGTCGGCCTTTGGGGTGTCCCGGCGGGACGACTTGACCGATGTTTCCCGGAGATCGGGGCGCTCGGGGAGGGCTGCCGATTCCGGGGTTGCAGCCATGTGCATGAACCCGACTGCGCGGTTCACGAGAGTGTCCGTTCGGGCGGGGTCGCCAAGAGCCGCTACGCGCACTACCAGGCGCTCCTGGAGGAGGCCGATTGAATGCGCCGGAGCGGGGAATGCTGGCAATGGCAGCCGGATGTGAGGCGCCGCGGACGGCGGCGGTCGTCTCGGGGGTGGACGCGATGGTAGACGAGAACCGGTTTCGGGACGTGATGAGCCGCCTGGTGACCGGGGTGGCGCTGGTCACCAGCCGGCTCGACGGTTCCGTGCACGGGCTGACGGTCAACGCAGTCAGCTCGGTCTCGCTGAACCCGCCCCTGGTGCTGGTGTGTCTCGACCGGAGCGGCAACTCGCACGATCCCGTCATCGCTTCGGGATCGTTCGCGGTCAGCGTGCTGGCAAGCGACCAGGAAGAGATGGCGCATCGCTTCGCGCGCGGAACCCACCGCGAGCGGTTCAAGGGGGTTGCGTTCCGCGACAGCTCCTCCGGGAGCCCGGTCCTCCCGGACGCGCTCGCCTGGCTGGACTGCGCGATCCGGGCCGTGCATCCGGCGGGCGACCACTCCATCGTGGTGGGTGAAGTGCTGGGGTGCGGGGCCGGGGAAGGCGACCCGCTGGTGTTCTTCCGAAGCGAGTACGGGCGATGACCGGGATGGGTACGACGATCCGCCGGACGCATCTGGCGGCGTTTCTCATCGGCGGGGTGATGGGGATCATGGGCGAGATGGCCGCCGGGCTGATCCTCTACGAGGGAGCCGGACTACTGCGGGCGACCACCGTCGTCCTCACCACAGAGGCCGCGGCGGCGGGGGCGGGGCTGCTCTTCGCCACCCGCGTGCCCGCGGAAGAAATCTCCCGGCACCTCCGGCGACACCTGCACCTCACGCTGGTGTCGCTGGGGCTGGCCGGCATCCTCACCTCGCTGTGGGGCTACTTCGGCGGCCTGTCGGAGGTGTGGAACGGAGGCGGACAGGCGGCCGCGCTCGCGCTGCTGGCTGCGCTCCCGCTGTACATGGCGGGATCGGTTCTCGGGCTGGTGTGCCGGGCGGGCAGCCGTGATGCGGAGGGGGGAACCGTGGCCGGGGGAGGGCCCGCGCTGCTGGGCGCCGCGACCGGATTCCTGATCTACGGGCTCTTCCTGATCCCCCGTCTCGCACCCCCGGTACTGGTGCTGTTGTGCATGGCCGCGGTGTCGGGCGCGGCCCTGCTGGTCGGGTCCGCCGTGACGCGCGCGGCGGATCTGGCCCACCGCGAGAAAGAGGGAGTGGATCCTGACGCGGCGGGCGGGGAAGAAGATGCGGCCAGCGCGGCTATATTGGAGGATCGACCTCAACCACTCGAACCAGCGGGAAACCCGGAGTCATGACAGAGACAAGGGACGACAGACACGGAAGATGCACCGGAAACACGCGCGTGTCGGCCTTCGCCATTCTTGCGGCGATCGGTCTGGCGGCATGCGCCCCACAGGGCGGCGGCGGGCGCCTGAACGTGCGCACGCTGGAGGTTCGGGCCACGAGCGCGGACAGCATGGTCTTCGAGGGCGCCGCCATCGACTCCACCTGGACCATCCCCGGGGAGGACGTCCGCCAACTGACCCGTTCGCTGGTGCTGGAGCCGGGCGACCAGTCGGAGACCCCGAACCCCCTGGTGGACGTCGCCCTGCGCGCACTGGTCACGGGCTACCAGTTTCTCCCGCCGGGCGAACTCCCGGACGACATCGGGAGCACCGAGGACACCGCCAATGGGCTCCTGGAGATATCCCTGCAGCAGGGAATCAATTTCCGGGCGATCGTGGTCACCAACTACAGCCGGGGCGAGGACCTCGCGTGGCGCGGCCAAGCCAGCTTCGGGGACCGCATGGTGTGGATCGACAGCCGGGTTTTGCCCGCGGACACCGTCAGGCTCGCGCTTGATGGAAACTACGAGGATGTGCGCCATGGTGCGGGCGGGCAGCAGGCCGTCCTGCGCGCGCAGGGCACCCTCTCCGTGGCCACGGCCGGCGAATACACGGTCGAGCTGACCGAGCGCGTCGAGATCATGGAAGTGTCGGCCGAGGGTGTGGCGCGGATGATGGGCGGGGTGAGGGTGGAGTCGGAGCCGTAGGAAGAGCTAAGGCGCGGCTGGCTCGAGCCTGCTGATCACGGCCCGCGGCACATCCAGTTCGTCCTCGCGGCGCAGCAGTACGACGTCCCCTCTCGCGTCCAGCAGCTCTTCGTCGGCCGCCAGCCTCACCTGGAACACCGGCGTGAGCCGCTCCATGTCCCACACCCGCCAGGTCACGCTCTCCTGGTCGGTGAAGTGGTAGTCGCGCACCCAGAGCCTCTCGTCGAAGTCGACGAACAGCTCGTCGATCGGCGGTGCCAAGTCGTTCACCGGCCAGTTTTCGTAATCGAGCAAGTCACGGAGGCCGGCCAACTGCTCTTGCACCATGACCGGCACGTCGGTCGGGGCCCTGCTCAGCCTCTCCAGCGCTCTCGATGGTGCACCAGCCCTGTACTCGCGTGCCGCACGCACCTGGTCTCTGGACGGCCGAGCGGCCGACGGCATGGGAATGCGACCGACTTCGCCTCCATCCCATCCGAACACCCGGATCGCTTCCCGGTCGGTCTCGGCGATGGCGACGCGATCCGAAGAGGCCGCCATAAGGGTGGAATGCCCGAAGAACACGCTGCCACTGCTCCTCGCCTCGTAGTGATATTCGGAGCCCTTGCCCTGGGCGACGACCTCGACCTCGCCTGCGCTGTCCACTGCCAGGTACTCGATCGGGTCCCATGTGCGTCCCCGGTAGCTGCCGAAGTTCTTGCCTTCGCGGTCACCGAAGACGATGCGCCCATCCGGATGAACGGCCACCGGCGGTGCGCCCATGAGGCTGCCCTTGAACGGGACCGTGTTATAGCGTGTGTCGCCCACGAACTCGCCGTCGTTGTCGAGGAACACTACGCGAAGTCGGTAGTTGTCCTGGAGCGCGATGCCCTGCGGGCTGCGCAAGGCACGGTGGATACGGCGGAACTCGAGTGGCCCCCCGCCCTCCCGGCCGAACACTTTGGCTTCCCCGGACGCCATGTCGACGAAGTAGACCTCGGTACGTTCGACCAGAACGATTCCGGAATCGGGAAGGAAGAACCCGCCGACGATGACCGACAATGCGTGGGTGAGCTGTGGAAGCTCCGACGAGTCGAAGGTCGAAGGTCCGGGAACAAGGGAGCGGTTCGCTTCCGGTTCCGCGCGAGGCTGGTTCGAGGCATCCCCCATGCCTCCGCATCCCGCGCTCCACATGCCCAGGCAGAGCAGTCCGGCAATCGGCTTCTTTCGCATGTCTGCTGTCCTAACCGGGCCTCGATGGTGCGGCAAGGGCAGTCCGCGAGGCGCGCCTGCCGTTCCCCACGGATGCCGTTTCGCCGGACCAAGGTTGGGTGATGGACTAAGTCCGATTAGTCGGACTAATCCATCCGGCGCAGCAGCAGATTCCCTTTTTCGTCGACCTGCGCGCGCCACCCGGACGGAATCCAGGTGGTCGAGCTGTACTCCAGGACGAGGCCCGGGCCCGGTAGCGCGTGCCCGGCGCGCAGGTCGCGCCGCCACCAGCAGGCGGCGTCCCGGAGGCGGCCGCCGGCATGCACCCGGGCGGTGCGGGCGGGCGGGGTGGCCTCGGCGGCGGGTTCGAGCGCGGGCGGGTCCAGGTACAGGCCGGGGGCCCGGATCGCGACCCGCAGTGTCACCGCCTCCACCCGGGCGTCATCCTGCCGGTAGCCGTACCGCTGCGCGTGGGCCTCGTGGAATCGCTCCACCCAGCCGTCCGCGCGCACCGGGAGCTCGTAGCTCTGGCCCAGGTAGCGGGCGTCCACCCAGCGCTCCACGGCGAGCGACGCGCGACCATGGCCTTCTTCGGCCATGCGGGTGGCCGCGGTCTCCTCCAGTTCGGCGAACACCTCGCCGAGCTGGCCGTCGCAGGCGGCGTCATCGTGGGCGACGAGCACCGTGCGCGAGGCTTCCTTGGTGACGGGCGCGGCCAGCATGCCGTAGGCGGACAGAAGTCCCGGGTCGGGCGGGATCATCGCGCCGGCGGCGCCCAGGCGCTCGCTCAGCTCCGCCACGTGGAGGCCTCCCGCCCCCCCGAACGCGACCACCACGAAGGCGGCCGGGTCGTGGCCGCGCTCCACCGAGATGACGCGCAGCGCCCGTTCCATCGAGCTGTTGACCACGGCCAGGATGCCGGCCGCCGCGTCCTCCATGGTGGAGCCCAGACTGCCGGCCAGCTCCGCCAGAGGCTTTTCCACCGCCGCCCGGTCGAGGGTCGCGCTCCCGCCCAGGAAGCCGTCCGCGGGCAAGCGGCCCAGCCAGACATGGGCGTCGGTGACGGTCAGCCCCCCACCCCCGCGACCGTAGCAGATCGGCCCCGGCACCGCGCCCGCGCTCTCGGGACCCACCCGGAGGGCGCCGCCGGGGTCCACCCTGGCGAGAGAGCCGCCGCCGGCCCCCACCGTGTGGATGTCGATCACCGGGATGGCGGCCGGCTGGCCTCCGATTGCGAACTCCCGGGTCCGCAAAGGCCGTCCCGGGCAGAGCGACACGTCCGTGGAGGTGCCGCCCATGTCGAAGGTGATAATGTCCCGGAAGCCCGCCCGCCGCGCCCAGGCGAGCGCCCCCACCACCCCGCCCGCGGGACCGGATAGCACGGTGTGGACCGGCTCCTCTCGCGCCCGCGCGACCGGCAGCGCTCCCCCGTTCGACCCCATGACGCGGATCGCGCGCGCGCCCGACCGCTTCTCCAGCCGCCCCAGGTAGCCCGACACCACCGGCGCGATGTAGGCGTTCACGGCCGTGGTCGATGTGCGTTCGTACTCGCGGTATTCGGGCAGGATCTCCGAGGACACCGACACCAGATGGCCTGCCGCCCGCAGCCGTTTCGCCACCGCAACCTCGTGCGCGGGATCGGCGTACGCGTGCAGCAGCGCCACGGCCCACGCCTCCGCCTCGCGACCCGTCAGCGCTTCGACCTCGGCCGCGTCGAGGGGCTCGATCTCCTCCCCCTGCGGCCCCAGCCGGCCCCGGATGCCCACCCGGTCGGCGCGCGCCACCAGCGGCGGCGGCCTGTGCCCGGTGAGGGCGTAGAGCTGCGGGCGGTTCTGGCGCCCGATCTCGATCACGTCCTCGAAGCCCCGGTTGGTCACCAGCACGACGCGCGCGCCCTTGCGCTCGAGCAAGGCGTTGGTCCCGACCGTCGAGCCGTGCACCATCAGGAAGGGTCCGTCCTCGTCCATCAGCCGCCGCACCCCCTCCAGCACCGCCTCCGAGGGGTCCGCCGGAGTGGAGGGCACCTTCAGGGTGGCGACCTGCCCGCCGCGGTAGAGCACGAAGTCGGTAAACGTGCCGCCCGTGTCCACCGCCAGCACCGGGAGGCCGGACAGCCCGTCCAGGGTGTTGCTAGGCATGGGCGGGCGCGTCAGGTTCGGTCGCATGAATCCTGGCCTCTCCTTCGAGCGCTTCCGCGACCTCGCACGGGACAGCCGTCTGGTGCCGGTGTGGGCGGAGTTGCTCTTCGATGTGGATACGGCGGTCACCGCCTACGCGCGGCTTGTGCGCCCGCCGTGGGGCTTCCTGCTGGAGTCGGTGGTGGGAGGCGAGCGCTGGGCGCGCTACAGCTTCCTGGGGACGGACCCGGCGGCGGCCTGGCGCCTCCACGGCGGCAGTGCCACCTGGTGGACGCGCGACGGCGGATGGCAGCCGGTCGACACCGACGACCCCCTCGCCGACCTTTCCCGGCGGCTGGAGGCGTACCAGCCTGCCGACGTCCCGGAACTCCCCCGCTTCTGGGGAGGCGCCGTCGGCTACCTGGGATACGACGTGGTGCGCCAGCTGGAGCGGCTGCCCAACGCCCCTCCGGACGGCCTCGACATCCCGGACGCGGTGTTCATGTTCACCGACGTCGTGCTCGCCGTCGACAACCTGTTGGGGCGGGCGAACGTCATCGCCGCGGTACCGGTCGCGCCCGGGATCGGGGAGGAGGAGTTGCGCGCCCGCTACGAGGGCGGGCTCCGGAAGGTCGCCGCCGTCATCCACTCGCTGCGCACGGCCCCCACGCCCCCTCCCATGGAGCTGCTGCCCGAACCCGCCGCCGACCCCGAGTTCGAAAGCAGCATGAGCCGGCAGGAGTTCGAGGGCGCCGTCGAGACCATCCGCGACTACATCTTCGCCGGCGACGCCTTCCAGGTGGTGCTCAGCCAGCGGCTCGAGATGTCGCTCGCGGGGTCGCCCTTCGAGCTCTACCGGGTGCTCCGCACCCTCAACCCCTCGCCCTACCTGTACTTCGTCGAGCTGGACGGCGTCACCCTGGTGGGCAGCTCCCCGGAGCTGCTGGTGCGGGTGGAGGACGGCGTCGTGACCGTGCGCCCCATCGCCGGGACGCGCCCGCGGGGCGCCACCCCCGAGGAGGACGCCCGCCTGGCGGCCGAGCTGGCCGCGGACGAGAAGGAGCTGGCGGAGCACCGCATGCTCGTCGACCTGGGACGAAACGACGTGGGTCGGGTGGCGCGCTCCGGCACCGTGCGGGTCTCGGAGCTGATGGCGGTCGAGCGCTACTCGCACGTCATGCACATCGTCAGCCGGGTGGAGGGAGACCTCCGGGAAGGGTTCACGGCGCTGGACGCGCTCCTGGCCGGCTTCCCGGCGGGAACGCTCTCGGGAGCGCCCAAGGTGCGCGCCATGGAGATCATCGACGAGCTGGAACCCGTGCGCCGGGGTCCCTACGGCGGCGCCGTCGGCTATCTTGCGTACGGGGGCAGGACGATGGACACCGCCATCGCCATCCGCACGCTGCTGGCGGCGCGGGGGAAGGCGTACGTGCAGGCGGGAGCCGGGGTGGTGGCGGACTCCGATCCCGCCGCCGAATACGAGGAGACCCTCAACAAGGCGCGGGCCCTGCTCAGGGCGGGAACGATGATCTCGGGAGCGGATTCGGAGGACTGAGCCGTCTCCGGCACCTGCCCGGCGCGCGCCCCTCGCGATGAGGTCCAATCCGATTCGGGCGCCCCGCTCAGGCGGCGAAGGCGCCGCTCCCCAGCTCCTCCAGCAGCGCGGCGAGGGCGACGATGCCCTTGTCGAAGTTCTCCAGCGGGAACCACTCGTCCGGGGCGTGCATGTTGGCCCCGGGGAGCGCGAACCCCAGAAGGAGCACCGGCGCCTCGAGGATGCGCTCGAACTCGCCCACGATGGGGATCGAGCCTCCCTCCCCGGTGAGCACCGGCGGGCGGCCGAACGAGCGCGCCAGCGCCCGGCTGGCGGCGTCGATGAGTCCTCCCGACACCTGTCCGCGCCACGGCATTCCGCCGTGCAGCTCCTCGATCTCGACGCGGACTTCGGGGGGCGCCACCCGCGCGATATGAGCCCGCAGCAGCTCCGCCACCCGCGCCGGATCCTGGTCGGGAACCAGCCGGAAGCTGACCTTGGCCATGGAGTGCGCCGGGAGCACCGTCTTGGCGCCCTCGCCGGTGTAGCCGGAGAGGAGGCCGTTCACCTCGCAGGTGGGTCGGATCCAGAGGCGCTCCAGGGTCGAGTACCCCGCCTCCCCCGACAGTGCCGCCACGCCCACGCCCTCGCGGAACTCCTCGTCGTCGAACGGCAGCGCGCGAATCTCGGCGCGCGTCTTGTCGCCCCAGTCCACGACGTCGTCGTAGAACCCCTCGATCGCGATGCGCCCTTTGTCGTCGTGCAGCGTGCCCAGGATGCGGGCGAGCGCCATCGCCGGGTTGACCACCCCGCCCCCGTAGCTGCCCGAGTGCAGATCGCTGGCGGGCCCGTGCACGGTGATCTCGAAGTAGGCGAGGCCGCGGAGCGAGAAGAGCACCGAGGGCAGGCCGGGCGCGAACATCGCGGAATCGGAGATGACCACCACGTCGCACGCCAGCCGCTCGGCGTGCGCCTCTACGAACGGGATCAGGTTGGGCGAACCGATCTCCTCCTCCCCCTCGGCCAGCACGATCAGGTTGACCGGCAGCCGGCCGTCGGCGGCCAGCAGCGACTCCGCGGCCTTCACGTGCAGGAAGAGCTGCCCCTTGTCGTCGGCGGACCCGCGCGCGTAGATGCGTCCGTCGCGCACGTCGGGCTCGAAGGCGGGCGCCGTCCACAACTCCAGCGGCTCGGCGGGCTGGACGTCGTAGTGGCCGTACACCAGCACGGTGGGGGCGTCGTCCCCCGCACCGCGCCACTCCCCGAGCACCACCGGATGGCGCGGCGTCTCCAGGATCTCGGCCTCCAGACCGATGTCCCGCATGCGGTCGCGCAGCCAGCCCGCGGCATCGCGAGTGTCCCCGTTGTGTTCGGATTTCGCGCTGATGGAGGGGATGCGCAGGAAGTCGAACAGCTCCGCCAGAAACCGGTCCAGGTTGGCGGCGGTGAATTGCTCGGCAGGCGTCACATCCATCCCCGGATGCCCCAGCGGTAGGTCCAGGACATGAGCGCGGCGAGCACGACGGCGCCGATCATCCCTCCCGCGCTGAGCGCCACGGGATCGTCGAATTCGAGGATGCCCACGCCCAGCATGCCGCCGATGACCGCGCCGAAGGCTCCGAAGACCGCCAGCAGCCAGGTGTGGCCCGCGCTTTCCTCGGGCCGCTTCACCACCACCTTCATCATCAGCCCGATGAAGGCGCCGATGACGATCCACACGCCGACGCCGATCCAGTTTTCCATGGCGTTATCCCGAACCTCGTTGAGGGAGTTCGTCGAGCGGCGAAAATCTACCCGCGCGCGAAGCGGGAAGCCACCCCGGGGACCTAGCCCTTGCCCATCCGCCGCTTCAGCTCGGCGAGACGATCCTCCAGGTTCTCCTCCCTCGAGGGCCCGGATTCGAATTCCCGGTCGAATGCGGCGGCCGCTTCGGCCTCGGACTCGGTGCCCGAGACCTTCTCTCCCATGCGGTCGAAATCGCGGAAGAGGTCGTCGGCCCTGCCCAGGGTCTCGCGCGCCTCCGTCCGCCCCGCCGTGGCGCCCAGGGCCTCGCTCTTCTGACGCGCGACCTTGATCTGCTCCAGCATCTCGTCCACGTCGCTCCGGCACACCGTGAGCTCGCGCAGAATCGCCTCCGCCTTGCCCTCGAGCACCTGCGCGCGCTCCTCGTGCTTTCTGGCGAATTCCTCCGCGACGCGGACCGTCTCGTCATCGCCGATGCGCTCGGCCTGCTGCTGGCGGCGGCGGCATACCTCGGCCTGCTCCGACTCCCGCTGCGCGCGGGACCTGGCGGCGGCCAGGTCCTTCTCCAGCCTGGAGACGTACGCCTTGGCGTCGGTGGCTTCGCGGTACATGCCCGCGAGCAGGCCATCCACCGTCTCGGGGATCTGGTCGCGATTGAGCTCGGTCTTGAAGTTGTCGACGGCTTCCCGGAACGCGGCTCGGAGCTTGGCGAACATGTGACGTGGATGTCCTTCCCGGGATGGCCCGGCCTCGGGCCCGGCTGGCGCCGCTCAGTTCAGGTAGGGTTCGATGCGCTGGGCGAAGGAGTTGCGGGCCCGGTGCAGGCGGCTCTTGACGGTTCCCAGGTTCACGCCGGTAATCTCGGCGATCTCGTCGTAGCTCTTGCCGTCGAGCTCGCGCAGGCGGAAGACCATCCGGTGATGCTCGGGCAACTGGGCGACCGTGTCCTCGACGAGCCTCTTCAGGAAGCGCTTGCGATAGAGCCCGTCCGGGGACATGGAGGAATCCTCGAACTGCAGGGGCCGGGGATCGTCTTCCCAGCGGCTGCGCAACACCTGGAAGAGCACCACGGGGCTGCGTGACCGGTTGCGCAGCTCGTTCTTGGAGAGATTGCTCGCGATCGTGTAGATCCAGGTGGAGAACTTCTTGCTGGTGTCGAAACGCTCGAGGTGCCGGGCCACCCGGATGAAGGCCTCCTGGGTGAGATCCTGAGCGCGGTCGGCATCCCCCGTCTTGCGGACGATGAAGTGGACGAGGCGCTCGCGGTACCGGTTGAAGAGCTTGGTGAAGGCCCCGCGCCGGTCGTTCAGGTGCGACACCACCAACTCCTCGTCGCTCATGCAGTCGAGCGGGAGTCCGGAGAGCAGGTCCGGTTCCCGCAGTTTCGACTCCGCCATCGGCTTCTCCTTCACACCACCACCGTACACCCCACACCCCCGGCCATCCCCGCGGGCCGTGCGGAAGGAATCCGCGTCAGACCTGTGCGCCAGCCTCGGAGAGCGGGAGTTTCCCACCTCGGAATATGCCCGCTCCAAAGGCGTTACTCAAGTGTGACAACGATGCCGGACTCAGACGGGACGCTGTTCCAGGGACAGCAGCGTGCCACCCTCGGAGATGCCCTCGTAGAGAGCCTTCTCGGGCGCAGGCTGCCGGTCGCGGGAGGCGAGCGCTTCCTCCGCGCCCGCCGCGACTTCGTCGGTGACCAGTTCCTCGATCGCCCGCAGCTGGTCCGGGTCGATGCCCCGCGCCTCGAGGTACGCTTCGTAAAGGCCCACCGGGTCCCTTCGTCCCCACCGCTCGAACAGCTCCGGGGGGAAGGTCTCGCGGGCCTCGCGCTCGTCGTGGGTGGCGTGCCCGCCCATGCGGAAGGTGGAAGCGACGATGATGGCGGGACCATCGCCGGCGCGGCAGGCGTCCGCGGCCATGCGGGTGACCGCGTACACCTCCAGGATGTTGTTGCCGTCGCAGCTCCAGCCCCGGACACCGTACATCCCGGGCCAGGCCTCCAGGTCTCCGGCACCGTGCTGCTCGAGCGGAGTGCCGAGCGCCACCTGGTTGTTCTGGATGATGAAGATGGCCGGAAGACGCTGGACGGCGGCGAGGTTCAGCCCCTCGTGGCACTCGCCGGTCTTGGTGGCGCCGTCGCCGATCCAGGTGAGCGCGACGCGCTTCTGGCCCAGGTTGCGGAAGGCCAGCGCCACGCCCGCCATCACGGGCACGTTGGTGCCCATGTGGCTGATGGGCTGGATGACGCCCTTGGCCAGCGCGCCGATGTGGAGGTCGCGGCCCCCGTTGGGCCCGTCCTCGGTCGCGAGGTAGCCGCGGAAGATGTCCGCCACCGGCATCCCCATCATGTGGCACGCCCCCGCGTTGCGGATCATCGGGCTGACGATGTCGCGGGTCGGGTCGAGCGCACGCACGCTGCCGACGGTGACCGCCTCCTCGCCGGTCGCGAGCCAGGCCTTGGAGATGACGCCCTGGCGCACCCAGCGCTTGAGCCCGATGTCGTGGAGGCGGGTGGTGAGCAGGTCGCGGTAGAAGGCGAGCAGGTCGTCCTCGGAGAGTTCGGCAACGAGTGCGGCGCGGGTGGGTTCGGCCAGCGTCTGCTCGAACGCGCGCACCAGCTCCGGGTCGGCTTCCCAGTCCTGGTACTCGGGCGGGTCGAAGGCGGGGTAGCGCTTCATGGGACGACAGCCCCGGCCGGAGCGGTCCCCCGGCTCGGGCGCACTGATGCGATTGCGGGACGTGCGATCATCGATCTGCCGTGGCCGCGCGATGAACCCGATACGCGCACAGGTCCTGCACGACCGTGAGCCCCCGGGCCCGCGCGGCGGCCGCTTCCCCGTCGGCCCGGATGTCCTCCTGGAGCCACACCACCGGACGCTCCGGACGGGCGGCGGCCTCCGCCAGGTGGGTTCCGGCCTCCTCGGACGGCCTGAAGACTACGACCATGTCCACGGGCTCCGCGACCTCCGCGAGCGACTTCCTCGCGGCCTTCCCCAGGATGCGGGTCGCGAACGGGTTGACGGGCAGGATGTCGTACCCCTTGGCCGCCAGGTAGGACGGCACCCGCCGCGCCGCCTTGGTGGGATCCCGGGACATGCCCACGACCGCGATCGTCGTCACGGAGCGCATGATGTCCTGCAGCTGCGCGGCATCCGGATTGTCCGGATCCGAGGACTCCTGCAGCAGGACATCGAGAGCGGTCAGGTTGGTCATGGATGGGCATCGGGGAGTGGATCGCGCACCCGTTCGGCATGGCCGGCGAGCGCCCACCGTCGGCAGTCGGGGTCGTCAGGATAGGGGATGGAGGGGCAGGGAGCAACGGCGCGGGCGGAGCGCGAGGAACGGGGTAGCGGTTGCTCGCAGTTCGCCGGGTCGCCATCATCCCGGGCGTCTGCATTCCGGACATCTTCGGCATGCGGGGTTTCGGAGGGAGGCCACCTGTGGATATGCTCGCATACGTTCTGTTCTTCGTCGCGGTCGCAGCCTTGCCCGTGGTTTGGCGCCTGTCGGGCCAAAGGGCGGCGGCACGGTATCGACGCGCCCTCGAGCGCCTCGACGCGGAGGTGCGCTCCGGGAAGATCGGCGCGGACGACGCTTCGCTGCCTGCCGGCATCAGGACGGTCCGCCAACGCCTCGCGAGCGGGTGGATGCCGGTGCGGGGCGCGTCGCCGGAGATACTCTCGCGCCTCGCGCAGTTCCTCCAGAAGGCCGTCGTGAAGCCGCTCGTGCAGGCGCTGCACGCCCGCGGCCGCGGCGTTCGCCCCCGCATACAGCAGGCCCTCGACGCCATCGAGGACATCGAGTTCTACGCGGAGACGCCGGAGCTGCAACGCGCTTCCGTCGACCTGGCCGAGGCGGTGCAGGGCGTGGCTCGTGAATTCCAGAAGGCCTTCAAGGTCGAAGTGAAGCTGGATCTGCCGGGAGGGCCGGTACCGTGCCGCGCGGATCTCGCCGCGCTGCAGGATGCCGTCTACATGATCCTGGCGAACGGGGGACGCCACGGGGGCGGGGAACCGATCGAAGTCTCGGTTCGCAACGCCGGCGGCGAGGCGCGGCTTGTGGTGCGCGATTCGGGCGAAGGATTCTCGGATGAGGCACTGGGGCGCGCGACGGAGCCCTTCTTCAGCACAGTGGCGGGCGCGCTGGGACTGGGGCTGACCCACGCGCGCTACGTCGTCCAGACCCACGGCGGGACCCTGGAGGTGCGGAATCGCGGCGGAGGCGGGGAGGTGGTGGTGGGGTTGCCGGTGGGTGAGGGCTGAGCGTCCCGCGTGGGATGGCGGCAAGGCTGCGGCTTGTCACCACTCGTAGGGCGTAATCGAGGTGCCAGCCACCTTGAAGGACGCCGATCCGTACAGGTTCATCGTCTTTTCCACGGTCAGGGTGCCGTGGATCCAGACGGGATTCCAGAAGGAGACGGGCACGCGTTGACCATTCTCCATCCTGACGTAGACCAATTGGTTGGGGGGCGGGGGCGGGGTGTGCACGCAGGCCCCGACGTACGGAACCAGGAGGAACTCCGAGACCTCGCCGGCCCAGTCCTCCAGGGGGACCATGTATCCGGGCACCTTCACTCCTCGACCCACGACCGACTCGAGTTCCCTGGATACCTCGCCCGTGCGGTAATCCAGGGAGGCCAGCAGCTGCCAATCCAACTCGGTGGAGTCCCGCGGGACACTGGCTGCGCGGATCCTCGCTCCACCGCTCGGATCGGCCAGCACGGAGCGGGGTCCCGACGTTAGCGCAAGCCACCCCCCCATGACGGCCAGGACGAATCGGAGGGGTGTCCAGGGAATCGAGAATCGGCGGTGCGGCTTTGGCATTTAAACGGGATCCTCGCCCCTCCGGGGAACCATGAGATGATAACGAGAATACAATATCATTCAGACTTCATACACCTGTACGACACGCAACCCTCACCGGTTCCCTCACGATGAGCTTTCCCACACTCGATCGACCCCAGGTCCGCTCCCTTTTCGTCGGGTGGACGATCCCGTGTCTTCTGCTGTTCGTCGCATGCGGCGATTCATCCTCCTCGAGTCCTGGTCCTCCCCTGGTCGAAGGCGAACGGCTGGGGACGCCCGGGGCCCACGAACACGGCATCGCTCGACTGGGCCTGGCCGTGGACGGCACTCGCCTCACCGTCGACCTGGAACTCCCCGCAGAATCCGTGTTCGGCTTCGAGCACACCCCCCGCTCCGAGGAGGAGCGGGCCATCGTAGCGGAAGCCCTCGACAGACTCCAAACCGGTGGCGCGCGCCTCTTCGCCTTTCCGGAGGGGACGACCTGTACGCTGGATTCGGCGGAGGTGGAGGGGCCCGAAGGTGCAGAGGATGACCAGGTCGGCGAGGACGAGCATGTTCACGAGGATGAGCATGTTCACGACGACGAGCATGTTCATGAGGACGAGGTTGACGCAGAGGACGAGGCCGACGCAGAGGACGAGGGCACCGTACACGAAGACGTGCACCTCCTCGCCTCCCTCACCTGTTCCCATGAGCCCATCGGACCGGCGAGCCTGCGGTTCGCGGATCTCCTGCCCGACGTGGAGCAGGTGGACCTGACGGTGTTCACCGCGCGAGGGGAGGCGGCCGGTCGCGTCGCGCCCGATGCCTCGTTCCGGTTCTGAGCTGACCAGCCGGGAGTTCCGCCGAGGCTGACCAGCCTCGGTGTCTTCATCCTCAGGGCGTCACCGAGGCAGGCCGCGATCCCCTTGCCCGCTAATGATAACACGTTATCATTTACGGCCTAGTACCTCACGTCCCCTCTCTCTTGTCGGGAGCGTGACACGGATCGACCGCGCGCAGCACAGCGGGCGTACGCAAACGGGAGTCCCAGTGCAGACACGCCTGATGCACGGCTCGGTCAGGTCCACGGTTCGGGTGAGCCGATGACGGAGGGTACCCGGACACTCGACGTTGTCATCGTCGGCGCCGGGGCGGCGGGTCTCGGCTTTGGTGTGACGCTGCGCCACCTGGAAATCGACAACTTTGCGATCCTCGACCGCGGCGACGTCGGTGCTTCATTCCTGCGATGGCCCCGACAAACGCGCTTCATCACGCCGTCGTTCACCAGCAACCAGTTCGGCCTGCTGGACCTGAACGCCATCTGCCTGGAAACCTCGCCGGCTTTCTCGATCGGCACCGAGCACCCCACGGGGGTGGAGTACGCCGCTTATCTGCAGGGGGTGGCGGAGCATTTCGAATTGCCCGTAGTGACCGGGACCGACGTTCTCTCGATCACGAGGAAAGGACGGCGCAAGCCGTTTCGGGTGGAGACGAGTCGCGGCGACCTCCACGCGCGGTTCGTGGTATGGGCGGGCGGCGAAATGCAGTATCCTCGGACCCACGGCTTCCCGGGCGCCGAACTTTGCCTGCACTACTCCGACGTGGCCTCATGGGACGATCTCGCCAACGGCGAACGATACATCATCGGCGGCGCCGAGAGCGGCGTCGACGCCGCCGTCGCGCTGGCCGCCGCCGGTCGGCGAGCCGTCGTCTTCGACCGCGAGGAGCCGTGGAACCGAAGAGGCTCCGACCCCAGCCAACTCTTGTCACCGTTTACGCAGGCGCGCCTGAACTCGGCCGTTGACTCGGGTCGGGTAACGCTGCGCGGCGACTGTGTCGTCACCGGCGTTCGCCGCAACCACAGCGGCTATCAGCTGGCGCTCGAGGACGGTGACGTCATCGACTGCGCCGAGAAGCCGATCCTGGCCACTGGATTCGTCGGTTCGGCAAGCCACGTTCGCTCGTTGTTCGATTGGCGGCATGAAGACTATCCGTTGCTGACGGAGAACGACGAGTCCACCGTAACGAAGGGGCTCTTCCTGATCGGGCCGCAGGTGCGCCAGGACGATCTCATCTTCTGTTTCATCTACAAGTTCCGCCAGCGCTTCGCCGTGGTAGCCAACCAGATCGCCCGCCGCCTGCGAGTGAGCAGGGAGCCGCTGGAGTGGTACCGCCAACACGGGATGTACCTCGACGATCTGTCGTGCTGCAAAGATGCCTGCGCTTGTTGAATGGGCCGTGAAATACGCCGGACGCCCACTCACGATCTGATCGTCCGTCCGCGCCCTCTTTTCCTGGAGCGCTCCGCCCTTGGGCCTTTCTGGGCGTTGCTGCTGTTGCTGGCGCCCGTCTGGGTCGCGGTTGACACCGCCAACCGTCTCGCGGACCGAGTCGACCCCTGGGTCCGCGCCCGGACCGAGCCGCTGACCGAGTTGCTGACGAGTTGGCCGCAGCCGTTTGCGGCGATTCTGGCTGGCGACTACGGCTTTATCACGATGGGGCCGCTGCTGCTGGTGTGGGCGACTCCGGTCGTCGTGCTCCATGCGCTGCTGATGGGTGCGTACAAATCGAGCGGCTTGCTCGACCGCCTGACCACCGCCATGAATCCGTGGCTGCGGCCATTCGGCGTGACGGGCCGGGAGCTGGCGCGGGTCGTGATGGGTTTCGGCTGCAACGTGCCCGCCGTCATCAGCGCGCGCTCTTCGCCGGCTTGCTCGCGTGGCGCATGCGTTTCGGCCATTGCTTTCGGCTCCGCCTGTTCGTATCAGCTGGGAGCCACGCTGGCGGTCTTCGCCGTGGCGGGACGAACCGAGTTGGTCCTGGCCTACCTGCTGTACCTTGGCGCCACGACTGTCGC
The DNA here is from genome assembly GCA_965221785.1 of Longimicrobiales bacterium. Taxonomy (GTDB): domain Bacteria; phylum Gemmatimonadota; class Gemmatimonadetes; order Longimicrobiales; family Gaopeijiaceae; genus BD2-11. Next base: position 622,081 of record CBDCSR010000003.1, on the reverse strand, counting down.
CTACGCCCGCCTCACCGCGCCGAAAGCGGCTCGTTCTCCTTTCAACGTGCTGTCGGCGGAGGGCGGGGTCTTCCTGACCTGGCCGCGCCCGAGGGCCGTCTGGCTGGAGGCGCAAGCCGTCATTCCGGAGTTCTTTCGCAGGGCCGTGCCGATCTTCTTTCTCATCACGGCCGCGGCGTCCCTGTTGCATTGGCTGGGCGCGCTGGAAGCCGCGTCGACCGTCGTCGAGCCGGCGATGGCCATCTTTCGATTGCCCTCGGAGGCGGCCACGGCGGTGGTCATGGCGAGCGTGCGCAAGGACGGCATCCTGTTGCTGGCGGAGCCGGGAGTCGCCGCAAGCCTCAGCGCCGTCCAACTGTTGACGGCCGTCTACCTGGCCAGCGTGCTGCTGCCCTGCCTGGTCACCTGCCTGACGGTTGCGCGCGAGCAGGGCGGCGCGTTCGCGCTGCGGTTGGTGGGTCGGCAGGCTGTGGCGGCCACCGCGTTCAGCGCTGTGCTGGCCTGGGGCGGAGCATGGCTGTGAGCCCGATCTCCGGCCCTTGCCGACTCAAAGGGCAGGAACTGCTGCACCAGCAGTGCTGGAACTGGGGCCGAGACATCCTGCGTCCGGAAGGCAACCTCCTGACCGAAGCAGGCTACCTCAAACGACGGCCGCCCGAGCGAGAAGCAGGATCGAGCTGCTACACGCTGGCGCTACCCAACGGCGACAGCCTCATGTTGTGGGGTTTCGGGCTCCTGTACGGAACGCCGCAGAAGGGTGGCGTCTACCTCAACCGCTACGAGTTTCGACCCGACTGGCTCCCGTCGGAGACGATCCAGGCGCCGATGTGGAAGCCCGACATGATCCCGGCTGGACAGGCGCCTCCGTCGCTACGCATACCGGTCGACCTGACCGTCGCAGCCATTCGGCGCGTCGCGGACTACGAGGAGTGGGTTCTCGCACGGTGCGGCCTGGAGTATCGTCGCGCCGTCCTGCGCCAATGGAAAAAGCCCGAGCAACTGCCGCCGCAGACGGTTCCCCAGGCCTGGCGCGCGCTCGCCGACGCAATCGACGGCCACCCGCATCCCGAGCCCGTGGAGAAACCGGGTTTGGCGACCTGCGCCTTCCCGTAGGTCGCTTACCCGCTTCGCCACAACCCGGGCTCGGCCTTGAGCCTCGCCACCGCGTCGCGCAGCACCTCGAGCGCCAGGTCGATCGTGTCCAGGTGCGTCCGAAACGCGAGAACCGCCATCCTCAGCATGAAATCCCCCTCTACGGTCGTGGAGGAGAGGAAGACCCGCCCGTCGCGGTGCGTTTCCTCCACAAGCGCCTGGTTGAACGCGTTTGCGCTGCCGGATTCGGGCACCCACCGGTAGGTCACCACGGTGAGATCCGGCTCCGGGCCCACTTCGAACCCCAGAGCCGCGACCTCGCGGTGGAAGTACTTGGCAAGCTCGAGTTTCTCGCGCAGGCACGCCCGGAACGGTTCCTCGCCGTACAGCAGCAGTGGAAGCCACACGCGCAGCGCCCGGAAGTGCTTGGTCAGCTCGGGCGAGACGGCCGCGGGCGAGCGGCCCCCGCCCTCGGACTCGACGGTGTCCTGCAGGTAGGCGGCGTAGTAGGCATGCGCGTCCTGGAGTGCGTCGCGGTTCTGGACGAGGACGGCGCCCGTGCCGTAGGGAAGGAACATGCTCTTGTGCGGGTCGAGCACAACCGAGTCGGCGCGCTCCAGGCCGGCGAGTCGCGGGCGAAACTCGTCCAGAAGTGCGAAGAAGCCCCCGTAGGCGGCGTCGACGTGGAACCACAGGTCTTCCCGCTCGGCGATGTCGGCGATCCGGTCCAGCGGATCGATGGCGCCGGTATCCGCGGTGCCCGCCGAGCCGAGCACCAGCCACGGCCGAAGCCCCCGGGCCCGGTCCGCAGCAACCAGTTCGGAGAGCGAGTCGGGACACAGGCGGAACCCGTCGTCCACCGCGACATCGCGGCGCACCGTTTCGCCCATGCCGGCCACGCGGATCGCCTTGTGCAGGCACTGGTGAATGTGCGACGTGGCGTAAACGACGGCGCGATCAAAATCGCGGGACTTGAGCCCGGCAGCCTCTCGCGCCGCCACGATCGCCGTCAGACTCGCGATGGAACCACCCGACGCGAGGTTGCCGTCGGCGGTCGCCGGAAAGCCGACGACCCGGGCCATCCAGTCGAGGAGCAAATCCTCCATTTCGACGGACCCCGGTCCCACGAAGCGTACGCCGGCGTACTCGTTCGTCACCGCGGCGAGGTAGTCGGCGACCGACGACGCGTAGATCCCGCCGCCGGGGATGTACGCCAGGTGGCCCGGGTGGGAGGGCACGAGCCCGGCCCGCACGACCGACTCGTCGAAGCCCGCGATGAGTTGCTCGATGTCGTTTTCGGCGGGCAGCCCGCGCAACTTGGTGACCGCCGACTTGTCGTGGTGGTAGGCAGGGGTTTCCCCGAGCTCGTTCAGGAATCGCTGGACGTAGCCATGAGCCGCCCGCATGAGACGGTCGCGCCCGGCCGCGTCGGGGTCGAGCGGTCGAGCGGACGCCTCCAGTTCGAGGATCCGGGCCCGTTCCCGGCGTGAGTTGGCCTGCATTGAGCGCCCGAGGGTGGCGGCGAGGTTCGCCGCGCCTTTGACCGCGGCGTCCGGATACCGCTGGTCACCCGTAGGGTTCACCCGTCCCTACTCCACGTATCCGTACACGTGGTAGAGCATGGCGTAAACCACCAGCCCGGTCACCGACACGTACAGCCAGACCGGGAAGGTCCAGCGCGCGAGGCGGGCGTGCTCGGGGAAGCGCTCGCGGCCCGCCAGGAAGAGCAGGCGGATGATGAGGGGGACCACCACCACCGCGAGCACCATGTGTGAGAACAGGATGGCCAGGTAGACCACCCGGGCGGCCCCCTCTCCGGCGAAGGTGTGGGTGCCGGTGAGGGAGAAGCGGATGACGTAGAAGACCAGGAAGAGGCCGGACGCGCTCGCCGCCGAGATCATGCACAGGCGGTGGCGGGGGATGTTGCGCGCCCGGATGAAGGCGAATCCGGCCACCAGGAAGCTGGTGCTGAGCAGGTTCAGCGAGGCGTTGACCGGAGCCAGAAAGTTGCCGAGCGCCTCAGCGTCCATGGAATGCGGCGGCGGTGCGCCTACAGGGCGGGATGCGGATCGGGTTCATGCCCGGCGGGCGCCCTTGCCGAGCCGCGCCCATCCGTGGCAGCCCCCGCAGCGCCATCCGCGAGCCGCAGCTCGGGTTCATACCCGTAGGTGGCGAGTGCCACGATCTTCGAGAGGAGCAGCGCGGCCAGCAGCGTGTGCAGCGAAACCGGCGCAACCGCGAGCCCGCTGCTCACCGAGAGGAAGCCCACCGTCACCTGGGCCAGCACCGTGACCAGCGCGCCCGCCGCGAGTGCCGGGAGCGGGGCGGCGGCCTTCCGGCGCAGCACGAAGACGGCCAGCACAAGGGTCGCCAGCGCCACCAGAATGCCCAGCAGGCGGTGGCTGAAGTGCAGAATCACCAGCGGATGCTCGAGAGGAGGCACCACCTGGCCCACACAGAGCGGCACGTCCGGGCAGGCCATGCCCGCGTCGGTGTGGCGCACCACCGCGCCCAGCACCGACTGCGCCAGCACCAGCGCCGCCACCCCGCCCGCCATCCTCGCGAGCTTCCCCCGCGCGGCGCCCGCGAGGCGTGCGCCTCCACCCCATCCCCGCGCCGTTACCACCGTCATGACCGTGGCCAGACCCAGGAAGAGGAACGCGAGCGCGAGGTGGGAGGACGAGATGGCGTCCGGCAGGCGCATCAGCACGGTGAGGCCGCCGAGCACCGACTGGACGATCAGTAGCGCGACCCCAGCCAGCCCCGCCCGGTGCAGCCACCGGCGCTCCGGCTGCCGGCGCCAGGTCAGCCAGGCAGCCGCCGCGAACAGGAGCACCAGCGCGCCCGCGACCAGCCGGTGCAGGTGCTCCCAGAAGACGCCGCCGGTCATCTCGGGCATCATCGTGCCGAAGCAGGTCGGCCAGTCCGGGCAGGCGAGGCTCGACTCGGTCGCGTGCACGATACTGCCCAGAAGCAGAAGCCCCAGGGTCCATCCGAGGACGACGGCCAGGCTGATGTGGTGAAGACGCGAGCTCATCCGCATCCCCGCTAACGCGCCGCCACCGCGGCCTCCCATGCCTGCTTCACCGTCGGACCGGGGGAGGCGCTGGCCCCGGCCTCTTCCATCGCCTCCAGGTCGGCCATCGTGACCACGCCCTCCTCCAGCCACCCGTAGGTTCCCTCCATGGTCCTCGCGGCAACCTTGTAGGCAGCGACGTCGTCGTTGGAGAACAGGGCGCCGAAGTGCGCCTTGATGCGCCGTCGCGCCTGCCTGCAGAACAGGTCCGCAAGATCTTCCGGAGAGGAATCGCCGGGGCTTTTGGCGGCCAGCATGTCGACGCGAACGGTGACTGCGGTCATCGCGAAGAGCTCGGATCCGATGTCGACGATCCGGCCCAGCACGGCCTGCCGCTTCTCGAGCCCGGGCCCGAACCGGAGCATGCAGTGGAACAGGGCACGCGCGAGCCTGCGCGAACTGCGCTCGATGAAGCGCACGTGGCTCGCCAGGCGTCCGAATTCCGAGAATCTGGGCCAGCGGCTCCAGCCCACCCAGCGCGTGGGATACCACCAGGCATAGTGCAGTCCGGCGCGTGCCAGCGCGGCCATCCGCTCCCGCAACGGCGCCCGCGGATTCAGGAGGGCCCCGGCCAGCTTCAGGTGCTGATCCACAGCCTCGCGAGCGATGAAAAGGCGCATGATTTCGCTCGAACCCTCGAAGATGCGATTGATGCGCACGTCGCGGAGCAGGCGCTCCACGGGGGCAGGCATATCCTCGCCCCGGGCCCGCAGGGAATCGGCGGTTTCGTACCCGCGGCCGCTCCGCATCTGGACCGCGTCGTCGGCCAGGGCCCAGGCGGTCTCGCTGTTCCAGAGCTTGGCCATGGCGGCTTCGATGCGGATGTCGAAGGTCTTCGCGTCGGCCATCACCGAGGACAGTTCCATGACCGCTTCCATGGCGAACGCGTTCGCGGCCATCCGCCCCAGCATCTGGGCGACGGCGTCATGCCTGCCCACCGGCGCGCCCCACTGGACCCGGTCGCCGCACCAGCGGCGGCACATGTGCAGGGCGGTCTTGCCGGCCGCCGCGCACAGGGCCGGAAGCGACAGCCTGCCCGTGTTCAGCGTGATGAGCGCGAGCTTGAGACCGAGCCCCTCTCCCCAGAGCAGGTTCTCGCGCGGCACCCGCACGTTGGTGAAGCGCAGGACTCCGTTGGAAAGCCCCTTCAGCCCCATGAAGCGGCTGGTGTGCACCACCTCCACCCCGGGCCAGGCCTTGTCCACGATGAAGGCGGAGATGGGCCGCTTCCCCTTGACGCCCGCGCGCGCCGGCGTGCACGCCATGACCACCAGGAGCTCCGCCCGCGGCCCGTTCGTACACCAGAGCTTCTCTCCGTTCAGGATGTACGCGCTGCCGTCCGACGTGGGCGTGGCGGTGGTCGACATGTTGGCGGGATCGGAGCCGGCTTCCGGTTCCGTCAACGCGAAGGCGGACAGGGCCCCTGCGGCCAGCCTGGGGAGGTAGGCCCGCTTCTGCGCCTCGGTGCCGAAGTAGGAGAGAGGCTGAGGCACGCCGATGGACTGGTGCGCGGAGAGGAATGCGGCGGTGGAGATGCAGCGGCTTGCCACGATCTCGAGGGCGCGGTTGTAGGTGATCTGCGAGAGTCCGAGGCCGCCGTACTCCCGCGGGATCTTGATGCCGAAGGCGCCCAGGGCGCGCAGTCCGTCGAGCACTTCCTCGGGGACCCAGGCGTCGCGGTCGACTGCGTCGCCGTCGATATGGTTGCGCGCGAACTCCTCGAGCTCTCTGAGGAAATGACTCGCCCGAAACTGTTCCCCGGGTTCGGGCAGCGGATGGGGATGGACCCAGTCCATACGGAACCGGCCCGAGAACAGCGACCTGACGAAGCTCCGCTGCTGCCAGCGCTCTTCCCGCGCGCTCTCCGCCACCTCGCGTGCTTCGCGCTCACTCGCGTGGCCCCCGGCCGGTCCTGGTGTCATGTGCGGCTCCGGCGGCTATCCGGTGCTCTCGAACAGCGAGCGGCCGATCGCGGCGACGCCCGCCCAGATCAGCGCCAGCGCGATCAGGGAGGACACCGCGTGGGGCGCGTAGGTGCGCTGGTCCTCGGGACGGCGCCGCATCACCGAGACGGGGAGCTGCGCCACGACGGCCGCGATCAGCAAGGGCAGGATGTGCCCCATCAGCGCCGTACTGAAACTGCCCGGGATGGTGAGGATGACCGCCACTCCGAGCAGGATCTGCAGGTGCAGCGTTCCCGCGAAGATCGACGCGATCACCCGCATGGGGCGGTCGTAGCGCCGACCGGTCGCCCATCCAACGAGCGCGTAGAGGGCGCACGCCGCTCCGAACAGCAGAACCAGGTACCGAACTCCCGAATGGGCCATGAACATGTGGGCAGGACTCCTTGTCGATTATCGGAAACGGGGGTTCGCCATCAGCGGCGGCCGTCGAGGTCCTCCAGCTCCTCGCGGGCGGCGGCAAGGAGGGCTTCGACGCGCTCTTTCTGTTCACGGTGGGTCACCGTGGGCGGATAGAGCGAACCCTGGCGGACGCCACCGCCGTTCATCGACTGGTAGATGCCGGCCAGCGCCGCCCGGCCCTGAAGGAGGGCCTGGTCGAGTTCATCGATCCGGCCCGCCGTTCCGGCCCGCCGCTCCATGCCGCCGAGTTCGTCCCGCACCCGCTCCACCTCCTGCCTCAGCGCCAGCACCTCCGACAGGAACTGCTCGCGCTCCCGGTACTGGGCCAGCGTGACCGGCAACTCCGGATCACCCGCGACCACCAGGCTCTGTTCCGATGTCGCGCCGCGAGCCTCCAGCACCACCCGGAACGTGCCGGGGGACACGAAATGGCCCCGCTCCTCGATGGTGCGCGCCAGCCCCTGCACATCGTGGGCGCGCCACTGCGTCGAACTGCCGGGAAGCGGATGCCGGAGGTCCCAGTTGACCCTGTGCACACCCGAAGAACCGGGTACCGAGAACTCGCGCACGAAGTTCCCGCGCTCGTCCTCGATGACGATGCGTGCCGGGCCGCCGCCTTCCCCGAGGCTGTAGGTGATGATGGCGCCGTCCACGGGATTGGCGCCCGCGTAGGGCTCCTGGGCCCGGTACGAGGTGTCCTTCCAGTACTGGAAAAGGGTCGCCGGCCGGATCGGGAAGAGGTGCGCGGGCGCGGAGGCCACGCGGGCGTTCCAGGCGGCGAGGGCGCCGAGATCGTCGAGAATCAGGATGCCCCGCCCGTGGGTGCCCATCACCAGGTCCTTGTCGCGCGGGTGGATGACGAGGTCGTCGTAGGCGGTGGTGGGCGCGGGCATCCTCGCCCAGGTGGCCCCCGCGTCGGTGGAGGCGAACAGCCCGTGCTCGCTTCCCGCGAAGATCAGTTCGGGGTTGTCGGGATGCTCGGCGAGCGAGTTGATCGAACCGCCCGCCTCGAGTCCGACGCTCAGGTTCAGCCAGGTGGCGCCCGCGTCCTCGGTGCGGAACACGTAGGGGGCGAAGTCGCCGCTGCGGTGGGCGTCGAAGGCGACGTAGGCGACGTCCTCGCCCTGCACCGACGGAAGGATGCGGCTCACGTAGGTGCCGTCCGCCACCCCGTCGATGTTTCCGGAAAGCTCCGTCCAGGTGGATCCCCCGTCGCGCGACAACTGCACGTTTCCGTCATCCGTGCCCACCCAGAGCACGTCCCCGTTCAGGGGCGACTCCGTGATGATGGTGATCTCGCTGAAGCCACTCGTGCCGTCGTTGCGTGACAGGCGGATGTCGGAGCCGCGCACGCCCATGATCTCCAGGGCGTCCCGGTCGATCCGGCGGGTCAGGTCCTCCGTGCGCGTCCAGCTGTTGCCGTGGTCGCGGCTGATGAAGAGCCGGTTGCCGGCCGTGTAGACCAGACCCTCGGTGTGTCGGGACACGAGCGAGGGCGAGACCCAGTCGAAGCGGTAGCGGTCCTCTCCCTCGGGGGGCTGGGGACGGATGTCGAGCTGGTCTCCGGTGTCGGTGTCCACGCGCACGTAGCCGCCGCCGTTGGAGTTCACGTAGACGTAGCGGGGATCGCGCGGATCCGGCTGCTGGTACATGCCGTCGCCGAAGCCCGTCTGTCGCCAGTCGTCGTTGAGGATGCCGGCCCAGCGCCGGGTGCGCGACGGCCCCGCGAAGGAGTGGTTGTCCTGGAGTCCCCCGTGCACCCAGTACGGGTCGCGCATGTCCACCCCGATGGCGTAGAACTGCGCGATGGGGATGTTGTTGATGCGCCGGTAGTTGACGCCGCCGTCATAGGTCTCGTGCACCCCGGCGTCGCCGGCCAGGTAGAAGTGCTCGGGGTCCCGCGGGTCGATCCACATGGTGTGCATGTCGGCGTGCACCCCCACGTCGTAGGTCGGGCGCGCCGAGATGTCCTCCCAGGTGCGCCCGCCGTCGCGGCTGCGGTAGGAGGACGTCGCCAGGGTGTACACCACGTTCTCGTCGTTGGGGTCGATGTAGATGTGGGAGTAGTACATGGGGCGGCCGTTCAGGTCGCTCATCTTCTCCCAGGTGTCGCCGCCGTCGGTGGAGCGGTACGTCCCCGTGTCCTCGGTGTGCTCGATCAGCGCGTTGAGCACCATGGGATTGGAACGGGAGATGGCCAGGCCGATGCGCCCCTTGTCTCCCGCGGGAATGCCTTCGGTCAACTCCTCCCAGGTGTCGCCGCCGTCCACGGAGCGATGGATGCCGCTGCCGGGACCGCCCCCGTTGAAGCCCCAGGCGGTGCGGCGCCGCTGGTACGTTGCCGCGTAGATGACGTCGGGGTTGTCACGGTTGAGGACAAGGTCGATCGCCCCGGTGTCTTCATCCACATACAGGACCTTCCGCCAGTTGCGGCCGCCGTCGAAGCTGCGGTAGACGCCGCGCTCCTCGCTCGCGTTCCACAGGTCTCCGCTCGCCGCCACGTAGACGACATCGGGGTTGCGCGGATGGACCTGCACCTCGGCGATGTGCCGGGTGGCCTCCAGTCCCAGGTGCTCCCAGCTCTCGCCGCCGTCATCGCTGCGATAGATGCCGTTGCCCCACGAGGTGCTCTGCCGGTTGTTCTGCTCCCCGGTGCCCGCGTACACGACCCGCGGGTCGGAGGGCGCGAGGGCCACGTCGCCGAAGGTGTTGACCTCCATGTCCTCGAAGACGTTCACCCAGGTGTGCCCGCGGTTGAGGCTGCGCCAGAGGCCACCCGAGGCGGTGGCGACCCAGAGCACGGAGGGATTGTCCGCGAGCGCCTCCACGTCGTGGACCCGTCCACCCGTCACCGCCGGGCCTATGGACCGGGGACGGAAGGCTTCGAGATGGGCTTCGGAGATGGGCGCCGATTGCGCGGCAACCGATAACGGGAGCGAGAACGCCAGCAGCAGGCCCCCGAGAGCACCTGCGCCGACTCTCCCTGAATGGACGGACATGCTGATTCTCCTGACACGAAGAGACCCGGCCGGGCGGCGAGGGATGAGACGGGAGACGCCGTTTCCGGCACTGTTGACGGCCCGAAAAAGAATCGTATCCGCGCCGGTTCGGTGCAAGCTGACGAACGTCAGAAACCCCACTCCGGAGGTTCGGCGCCGCCCCCGGATTGTTCGCGCCCGCCGAAACGTTCGAGGGCCTCCCGAACCGCGTCGAGCACGTCGGCGGGCATGTCGCTGGCCGTCAGCATCCAGTCCAGATAGTCGGCCGTGTTCGCCGCCACTTCCGACAGGCGCTTCCCGCGGTGCTTTCCGCGGGCGAAGACGTAGCTCTCGAGGTCGTCGCCCGAGAACCACTTCTGAAACTCCGTCAGAAAGGGCCTGAACTTGTCGCAATAGGCGTGGAGGCCGCCGACGTCGCCGGGAAGATCCGGGTAGCGGGCAAGCTGCGCGGCGAGAACGCGGGCGGTCATGCGCACGTCGGCCTGGGCGCTGTGCGCGCCGTCGTGCTCGTCCTGAAGGTAGAAGCGGGCGGCCGCGGCAAGGTCGCGCGGCTCCTCACGGTGAAAGATCACCTGGGCGTCGATGAGCCGGCGGTCCTTGATGTCGAAGGGAACCGCCGAGCGCCGGAACTCCTCGAGCAGGATGTGCAGGTCGAAGCCGCGAATATTGAACCCGGCCAGATCGCATCCATCGAGCAGACCGGCCAGGCTGCGCGCCCGGCTCCGGAAGGGGGCTTCGTCCGCAACGTCGGCGTCGCTGATGCCGTGGACCGCGGCGGCCTCAGCGGGGATGGGCATTTCCGGGTTGAAGCGGCGAACCCTGTCCACCACCCGACCGTCGGGATACAGGATGACCAGCGCCAGCTCGACGACGCGGTCCTCGCTTCGGTTCAGACCGGTGGTTTCGAGGTCGAGGAAGGCCACGGGACGGGCCAGGCTGATGGGAAGAGTGAGGTCCATGGGCGGTGGGTCAGGGGCTTCGGCGGCGCGGGCCCGCACATCCGGCGGTTGCTCCGCTCGAGTCCGATTCGGGGAGCGTTGAGTCTGGCAGCCGGTAAGCCGGAATGCCAGATTGGTGGCGGATCGGCTCGCCAGTCGCGGACGCGAACCCTGACGTTACGTCAGGGTGTCGGACGGCAAGTCGCCTGGCAGGTTGTCGGCCGGTCCCGACTCACGGCACCGGACGGGGCACAAACGCATCTCCGGGGGGCGATACCGTACGGGGGGGAGTCGACCCGCCCGCGACTCTGAATCGCCAGATGACGATAGCGCCTATCGCGATTCCTCCAGCCGTTGCGAGGACCGCGGTCATCCGCGTATTCAGCTCCTGCTGCTGCAGTTCGGCGATGTGGCCCAAGGGGATGCCCACTGTGTCGATTCCCGTTCCGAAGGCCTGGCCCGAGCGGGCGAGCGCGGCGGAACCCACAACCACGTAGAGGCTGTCGGAGTCCGACCCCACGACCTGACCCTCCGGATTCGGATCCCGCCGGCCCGTACGCATCTCAAAGCTCTCCTGACCCGTGCGAGTGAGCAGGGCGCGGGCACGGGATCCGGGAGCAATGCTCCGCACTCCCTCCACGGCGCGATACGAGTAACAGCCCGCCATCGCCATGGCAACGCACCCGGCAAGCAGGAAGACCGCCGTCTTTCCCGCGGTCATCGATCCCCCCAACGATCCTTCATCGAGACGGTCTTCGGGCTACTGACCCGGAGGCAGGATCTCGTCGAGCCGACCCTCGAGCCGCCGTTTCAGGGCACGGTGTCCCTCGGTGGGCGGATAGAGGGACCCGGGTCGAACGGCTTCGCCGTTCAGCGCGACGTAGAGGCTCTGCGCCTGCTGATGGAGGACGGCCAAATCCTGGTTTGCCTCGCCCGGAGCCCGCTCCCGGGCCTCCTCGATGCGGTTCAGGGTCGAGAGCAGGCCCAGCAGAAAGACCTCCCGACCCCGCTGCTGCGTCGGAGTGATCAGGCCGGCCATCATCGGATCCAGCTCGACGCTGACTTCACGGGTCCGCTCCTCGCCCCCGGCCGCGATGGTGACCGCGTAGGTGCCGGCGGAGACGAACGGCCCTCGTCGCCCGATGGTCCGCGGGAGTTCGGGGGAGCCCTGGCGCGCCCAGGTCTCCATCGGATCGGACTGCACCCCGTGGCGAAGATCCCAGTTTATCCTGTGTACGCCCGCTTCTCCGGGAACCCGCATCTCCCGGACCACTCCGCCACCGGGGCCCCTGACCGTCAGCGTGGCGTCTCCGCCGCTTCCGGATCCGATCCGGTAGGTGACGGGGACACCGTCGTCCGGGTTCCTCCCGTGGAACTCCGCGTTGCCCCGGTACGAGGTGTCCTTCCGGTAGCTGAAAACGGTCCCGTCCCGGATGGAGAAAAGGTGGAGCGGTGCGGAGACGACGTCCGCGGTCCATTCCGCCAGGTACCGCGTGTCGTCCAGGATCAGGACGCTCAGTCCGTGGGTCCCAAGCACCAGGTCCTTCTCCCGGGGGTGGATCAGCAGGTCGTCGTAGAGGGTCGTCGGGAGATTCGGCACCTTCGTCCAGTTGACACCCACGTCGGTGCTGGCGAAAACGGCGTGCTCGGTGCCGACGAAAAGGACATCCGGGTTGTCCGGGTGCTCCGCCAATACGTTCACCGAGCCCGACGGCAGACCGGCGGCCAGCGACTCCCAGGTGCGGCCGAAGTCCTTGGTCCGGGCTACATAGGCCTCGAAGTCCCCGTCCCGGTGCGCGTCGAAGGTGGCGTAGGCCGTGCCGGGCGCGGCGGCCGAACCCACCACCCGGCTCACATAGGTGCCGTCCGGGACGCCCTCAACGTTGCGGCCCACCTCCGTCCAGGTATCGCCGCCGTCGCGGGAGACCTGGACGTTTCCGTCGTCGGTGCCCACCCAGAGGATGTCGGGGTCCAGAGGGGACTCGGCGATGGTGACGATCGAGCCGTAGTTCGACGCCCCATCGTTCCTCGAAATCCCGATGTCCGTCCCGCGCACGCCCATGAGTTCCAGCGCGTCGGGGTCGATGGCTCGGGTCAGGTCTTCGGTCCGCTGCCAGCTCTCGCCCCGGTTCGGGGAGATGAAGAGGCGGTTCCCGGCTACGTACACGCGCTGCGGATCGTGCTGGGACACCAGGCTCGGCGAGACCCAGTCGAAGCGGTATTGCTCGCCCTCGGGCGGGCGGGGACGGATGTCCAGGATGTCGCCGGTTTCGGTATCGACCCGGGTATAGGCGCCGTTCTGGGAGTTGCCGTAGGCGTAACGGGGGCTGGTCGGATCCGGCTGCCAATACATCCCGTCGCTGAAGCCGATCTGTCTCCAGTCGTCGTCGATGATCCCGATCCAGTGGCGGGTGCGGGAAGGACCCATCCACGAGTGGTTGTCCTGCGATCCACCGTAGACCTGGTAGGGATCCTGCATGTCCACGCCGATGTCGTAGAACTGGGCGATCGGCAGGTTGTAGGACGCGCGAAAAGTCTGTCCCCGATCATAGGTCTCGTAGAACCCGCCGTCCCCCGCCAGGTACAGGTGGTCCGGGTCGCTGGGATCGATCCAGAGCGCGTGGTGGTCCCCGTGGACGCCCACGTCGTAGGTAAACGTCTCCGCGATAAGCTCGAAGGTCCGGCCGGCGTCCTCGCTCTTGAAAGCACTGCCGCCCAGGATGTAGACCCGGTCCGCTTCCCTTGGGTCGATGAAGATCTTCGAGTAGTACATGGGCCGGGGATTCAGGTCGTTCACCTTGGTCCAGCTGTCCCCGCCGTCTTCCGAACGGTACGTCCCGGTCCCTTCGTCCGTACCGTGCTCGATGGTCGCCATCACCACGGATGGATCGCTCGCGGTTACCGCCAGGCCGATCCGCCCCTTGTCGCCCGCCGGGATCCCCCGGGTGACCTCGGTCCAGCTCTCGCCTCCGTCGGTGCTCCTGAAGATCCCGCTTCCCGGCCCTCCGCCGTTGAAGCCCCACGTCCGGCGGAGGCGCTGGTACATCGCCGCGTAGAGGACATTGGAATTCGACGGGTCGCGAGCCAGGTCCGTCGCCCCGGTCCACTGGTTCGCTCCGGCGAGCACCTTGCGCCAGCTGTCGCCGCCGTCGGTTGTCTTGTAGACACCGCGCTCGTCGGAGCCGCGCCAGAGGTTGCCCTGCGCGGCCACCCAGGCGACATCCGGGTCGTCGGGGTGCACCATGACCCGTCCGATGTGGCGGGTTTCCTCCAGTCCCAGATGCCGCCAGCTGTCGCCCCCGTCGTCGGAGCGGTAGACCCCGTTGCCCCAGGACGTGCTCTGCCGGTTGTTCTGTTCTCCCGTTCCGGCGTACACGATCCGGGAATCCGACGGAGCGATCGCCACATCGCCGAAGGTGCTCACGGGCATGGCCTCGAAGACGTTCGTCCAGGTGTGGCCTCGGTTCGTGGTCTTCCAGAGACCACCCGAGGCCGTGGCCGCGAAGATCGTGGACGGATTGTCCGGCAGGGCCTGCACCACGTGTATGCGCCCGCCCGCGGCCGTGGGCCCGATTGCACGGGGCTGGAAGGCCTGCAGGTCCGCCGTGCTGACGGGAGCCGGGGATTGGCCGAGCAGGGGCCGCGCGGAAACCGATGGCGCCAATGCCAGCAGCACAAGCCCGAGAAAGGAAGCGGCGAACGGGGAAGGGAAGATTCTGCAGGTCGACATCGGGGCACTCCTTGTCCAGCGGGAGGGGGAGGACGGGACCGCCTGGCTGATCCTCACAACGGCGGAAGCTCCCCCAGTATCCAAGATTCCCACGGATGCTCCGGAGGCGCAAGCAGGTGGCCGGCACCGACAATTCCGCTCCGGGAGTACCAGGTCATCCAAGCGACTGTGAGACAATCGGTAACGGTGTCCTGCGAGTGGGACTCGAAGCGGCTCCATCAGCCAGTCCCTCCTCCCTGGGCGAATCAGGACGACGCGACCACGGAGCCTTCCGACAAATCAGAGATTCGCTCCGTCAAGTCCTGACGCTTACTCTGGTATTGATCGTCTCGATGCAGGAACGGATGGAAGGGGAGATGCCAACCCGGGGGTCGCGAGGCGGGCGACACCTCGGTCTGGTTTTCATCTCCCTCGCTGTAGTGCCCTGTTGGACATCCCCTCCCCGCCCTCCGTGGTAGTCCGGCTGCCGGAATCCACCGCGTGTCCCGGCATCCGCTTAACGGTGCATCGCAGTCTGGAGGTTGAAGATGCGCCTCACCGTGGTCCGTCCCGCAGTCCTGGCTTGGATCGTCGTCTTGCTCCCCGGGCTGGCCTGCAGGGGAGATCCTGACGCCGGGGTGCCCGCCACGGCGGCCGCGCTGACGCCTGAACTCCTGGAGGGGCTGCGCTTCCGCTCCATCGGTCCGGCGGTCACAGGCGGCCGCATCCACGACATCGAAGGGGTGCCCGGAGATCCCTCGACCCTCTACGTAGCCAGCGCGTCAGGCGGGCTGTGGAAGACGGTGAACAAGGGGACGACCTGGACCCCGGTCTTCGACGACCAGCCGGTCAGCACCTTCGGCGATGTCGCCATCGCCCCTTCGAATCCTGACGTCGTCTGGGCGGGCACCGGCGAGCAGAACAACCGCCAGAGTTCCTCGTGGGGGAACGGCGTCTACCGCTCGACGGACGGCGGCGGCACCTGGTCGCACCTCGGACTCGAGAACACTCGCCACATCGGAGAGATCGAGGTCCACCCGGAGAATCCGGACATCGCGTATGTGGCGGCGCTGGGAAACCTCTGGGCAGCGAGCGCCGAGCGCGGTGTGTTCCGGACGACGGATGGGGGACTGACGTGGGAAAAGGTGTTGTTCGTGGACACGATGACGGGTGTCGTGGACCTGGTCATGGATCCCGCGAACCCGAATACGCTGTACGCCGCCGCCTACCAGCGGCAACGCCGCGTCTGGGGCTTCAACGGGGGAGGGCCGGGGAGCGGAATCCACAAGACCACCGACGGCGGCCGCACCTGGCGCCTTCTCACGAACGGTCTGCCCGCGGGCAACAAAGGGCGCATCGGCCTGGCCATCTCCCGCTCCAAACCCCGGGTCCTCAACGCCATCATCCAGGCGGACAGCGCTGGCCAGGGCGTCTACCGCAGCGAGGACGGCGGCGAGACCTGGACGCGGGTGCACGGCCGCAACGAGCGGCCCATGTACTACAGCAAGATCTTCATCGACCCGGAAAACGACCAGCGCGTCTACACCCTGGCCAGGTACTCGTGGCGGAGCGAGGACGGCGGCCGCACCTGGACCCAGATCGGGAGGCCACCCACTTACGATGTGGGCGTCAAGCCGGATCAGCACGCGCTGTGGATCGATCCCACCGATACCCGGCACCTGTACGTGGGCACGGACGGCGGCCTCTTCGAGAGCTGGGACCGCGGCGAGCTGTACATGAAGATCGACAACCTGCCGATCGCCCAGTACTACGCCGTGGGCGTCGACATGCGCGACCCGTATTTCATCTATGGAGGCCTCCAGGACAACCACTCGTGGATGGTCCCCGGCGCCACGCGCCACTGGTCCGGGATTCTGCGCGACGACTGGGCGCAGATCGAGTTCGGAGACGGGATGTACCACCAGCCCGATCCCACGAACCACCGCTTCATCTACTCCAACGCGAACGGCGGCAGGCTCACCCGCGTGGATGCCGAGACGGGCGACATCCTGGCCCTCAAGCCGCATCCGCCCGCGGGCGAGGAGGAGTATCGGTTCGACTGGGTGACGCCGACCCTGCTCTCCCGGCACGACCCCGATGTCATCTACCTCGGAGGCAACCGCCTTTTCGTCTCCCGCGACAGGGGTGGCTCCTGGGAGCGGACGGAGGATCTGAGCCGCCGGATCGATCGCGACACCCTGCGCATCATGGATGTCCCCGGGGCGGACATCACGTTGTCGAGAAACGACGGCACCGGCTCGTTCGGGGAGATTGTCGCCATCGCCGAGTCGCCGCTCGACCGGAACGTGCTCTGGGTCGGTACCGACGACGGCAACCTTCAGGTCTCGCGGGACGGCGCCGAGACCTGGACAGAGGTGGGCCGCAACGTGGAAGGCGTCCCGGATGGGACCTACGTCAGCCGGGTCGTCGCATCAGTCACGGGGCGGGGCGTCGCGTATGCGACGTTCGACGCGCACCGCGAAGGCGATTTCGCTCCCTACGTCTTTCGCACCGGCAACTTCGGCGCAACCTGGGAGCCCCTCATGAGCGGGCTGCCCCCGGGGTCGGTCAACGTCATCCGCGAGCATCCGGGCAACCCCGGTCTTCTGTTTCTGGGTACCGAGCATGCCCTGTTCGCCTCCGGCGACGCAGGCGCGAACTGGGTGAAGTTCGGCTCGAACCTCCCCACCACGCTCTACGACGACCTGGTCATCCACCCCCGGGACGACGACCTGGTCGTGGCCACGCACGGGCGCGGGATCTGGATCCTGGACGACCTGACCCCGCTCGTGGAGTGGTCGGCCGGCGTCGCAACCGGAGCCGCGCACCTCTTCACCATCCAGCCGGCCACGATCTTCCAGTTCCGCAAGGACGACATGTATCGGGGCAACCACGAGTTCGTGGGCGAAAACCCACCCTTCGGCGCGGTCATCAGCTACTACATGGGCGACACGGCATCACCCGTCCGCGTCACGGTCGCGAACAGCCAGGGTGAGACGATACGCGCGCTGGATGGGCCCTCGTCTCCCGGGATCCACCGGGTCGTCTGGGACCTGCGTCATGAACCGCCGCCGTATGAAGCCGCCCTCGGGCTGGTCGAAGTGGGAAGCCCGCCGCTGCCCGGACCGCCGGGCGTGCTCCCCCACCCGGTGACCCCGAGAGGGCCCTTCGTCGCCCCCGGCACCTACCGCGTGACGCTCGAGGCCGGGGACGCCCCGGTCACCGGCGAGGTCGTCGTGAGACCTGACCCGCTCATGCCGATGATCGCACAGGGAGACCATGAGGAGCGGGAGCGCTTCCTGGTGGAACTCCTTGCACTGCAGCGGCGCGCCTTCGACGCGCTCGGACGCACCGATACCCTCGACGAGCCGGCTGACGAAGGCGCCCGCGAACGTCTCGAGACGCTGCTCCGCGACATCTACGGGCTCGCGGCTGAATTCAACGGAAACGGCGTGAGGCCGGGAAGCCTCTACCCACCCACCCAAACCCACCGCCAGCGCTACGCGGCATTGGAGGATTCGCTGGCCGACGCGGTGGACGAGTTGTCAGACGAGGAGGCGCGGACCGGAGCTGCAGGCTAGCCGCCCGTGCCGGCGCCGTGATCGGTTCATGGCGCCCGGAAGGACCCAGGAAATGGAGGGACTCATGAGTTGGACAGACGTTCATCGCAGAGCATTCTCTGCAGAGGCCTTGAGAACACTGCTCAAGGTGTGCGCCGCGGTACTGGTCCTTCTGGCGCTGCCTGCGCACGGCGCCGCCCAGACCGGGACCGTGACGGGGCAGGTGACCGACGCGACCACCGGACGGGGGCTCCCCGGGGCGCAGGTCTTCCTGGTGGGCACCCAGATCGGAAGCCTTGCCGGTGGCGAGGGCCGCTATCTGATCCTCGGCGCGCCCCCCGGCACCCACCAGGTTCAGGTGATGTTGCTCGGCTACCCGACCGAGACCCAGGAGGTCACCGTCCAGGTCGACCAGGCCTCGGTGGCTGATTTCACCCTGACGCCGCGGGCCATCGATCTGGACGAGATCGTGGTTACCGGGACGGCCGGTGCCGTCGGCCGCCGGGAGGTCGGCAACAGCATCTCGGCCATCAACGCCGAGGACGTCCGGGGGCGCGCCATCAAGACGATGGACGACGTTCTGGCGGCCAGCGCCACCGGCCTGGACATCCTCTATACCGGAGGAGATGCCGGCTCCGGGGCCACCATCCGGATCCGCGGGGTGAACTCCATAACCCAGGAGAACGAACCCCTCATCTATGTGGACGGCATCCGCGTCTACAGTGGGCACTACATTCCGCCCAAGTCAGGGCCTCTGCCCGGCCTGACGACCGCGAGCACACCAGGACAGCGGAGCTCGCCCCTGAACGACATCAACCCGGAGGACGTCGCCCGTGTCGAGGTCATCAAGGGGGCGGCTGCAACCACGCTCTACGGCACGGAGGCCGCTGGAGGCGTCATCCAGATCTTCACCAAGTCCGGGACGGGTCTGCAACAGGGCGTTACGGTCTGGGACGCGAAGATCACGCAGGGCGTCTCCCATCTCCCGGTCCAGTGGGGGCCGCATGGACGACCCTCGGAGGCCTGGTTCAACACCCATGGCCCGGAGTCCGAGGGGATCTTCCTCGACCAGTGGCTGGACTACGGCTACTTCCAGGAGTACAGCCTGTCGGCGCGGGGGCGGCGCGATGAGCTGACCTATTTCCTGTCGGGCCGCTGGCTCGGTGACGAGGGTGTTTTCCCCTCGGACCAGCAGTCCAGGGAATGGACGGTGCGGGCGAACACCTCCTTCGCTCCCAGCTCCGCCATCACCATCGGCTTCAACAACCACCTCAGCCGGCGCAGGGTGGACTGGATCGCCAACGGGGGCGAGGCGGAAGGCTTCATGCTGAACGTCCTGCGGGGCGGCAGGGACTACACGGAGGATCAGGACGAGCTGGTCCTGGAACTCGACTTCGACGACTACCAGACACACTGGATTTCGGGCATCGACTTCGGCTACCAGCCGACGACGGCCCTGGAGATGAGAGCGGCCCTGGGCTTCGACTACGTCGAGCAGGAACACATCGCGGATACCCCGTTCGGCTCCTGGTTCGTCCCGAGGGGTGAGCGGGGGCTCGCCGGGTTCCGAACCGAGACGAAGACCATCGATTTCCGCACCACGTATCGGGCCGATGTGGGCGGGATTGCGACGAACACGTCGGCCGGCTTCGCAGTCTTCGACAACCTGGTGCGGCATACGCACGGGCTCTCGACGACGTTCGCCGGTCCCCAGGAGCCCACCCTCACCTCCGGAGCGGTCCGACAGGTGGTCGAGAACCGGCTCCGCGAGGTCAACGCGGGCTTCTTCGTCCAGGAGGTGCTCGGCTTCGCGGACAGGGTGTACCTGACCGCGGGCCTGCGCGTGGACGGAAACAGTGCTTTCGGCAGCGACTTCGGCCTGCAGACCTATCCCAAGCTTTCGGGCTCCTATGTCATCTCCGATGAGGACTTCTGGCCCGCGGCGCTGGAGGTGACAAAGCTCCGCGTGGCCTTCGGAGAGTCCGGAAAGGCGCCGGGCTTCTTCGACGCCGAGAGGGTGTGGTCGCCGATCCAGACCAAGACCGGCCAGCCGGGCGTGAGCCCGCAGAACCTGGGGAATGCCGCGCTCGGACCGGAGCGCACCCGGGAGATCGAGGCCGGCTTCGAGATGAGCGCATGGGACGGGCGCGTGGGCCTGGATTTCAGCTACTACTACCAGCGGACTCTGGAAGCCCTGGTGCCCGTAGCACTGGACCCGAGCCTCGGCTTCCAGGGGTCACAGCTCCTGAACATCGGCACGATCGACAACAAGGGGATCGAAGTGGGGCTCGATACCGAGCCCGTGCGCACCCGCAATCTCTCGTGGCAGCTGGGTCTGGGCCTCTCCACGAACAAGTCCGAGGTGATCGATCTGGGCGACGACGACGCGGTTCAGATCGGGGGCCGAATCTGGGCCCGCGAGGGCTATCCGCTGGCGTCCTACTTCGACTTCCAGGTGACGAATCCGGACGAGATCGCCGAGCCCGTATACGCCGAGGATCCCGATCCGCGTTTCGGCCGCAGAGTCTTCATCGGACCGGTCTTCCCGGAACTCAACTGGACCGTCTCCAGCGCGGTGAGGATCGGAGACAACCTCCAGATCTCCGCCCGGGGCGAGTTCAAGGGAGGGCAGGTCATGTTCAGCCGCACTGCCGAAGCCAACACCCAGCGGGGCACCTGGCCCGCCTGCTTCGAAATACAACAGAAGATGGCCGCCGGTAACCTCAGCGACGTCACCGCCCTCCAGCGGTCCCGGTGCAAGGGGCGGCCCGACCGCGGCTCGCTCACCACCAATGCCGACTTCTTCCGGCTCCGGAGCCTCGCGCTCAGCTATGACCTGCCGCAGAGCATGGTGCCCGGAGGGTTGAGTTCTCTCGCGTTGCACGTCGCGGCAACCAACCTCTTCAAGATCACGGACTACTGGGGCCTCGATCCCGAGACCTGGAACACGGCCGGGGAACCTCAGCTGACCCGGAACGAGAACTACCTGCTGCCACCGGTTCAGCGGTTCGACTTCTCGCTCCGGATGTCGTTCTGAGGCCGATGACAATGATTGCCGATGATTCCAGAGGAGAGCTGACAATGAAGACACACAGAGCGGAACAAGCGAGAGGACCGGGGAGGCGAGGCACCCCACGGTGGTCGAGGGGCCGCATGGTGGCTGCCCTGTTGGCGGCCGTCGTGGCCACGACCGGATGCGACGTTACGAATCCGGGGAACATCCTCGACGAAAACCTGAACCGCGAGGACGCCTTCCAGGCGCTGGTGAACGGGATGGCGGGGGACTTCTCCCTGGGCTTGAACGGAGCGAACAGCGGAGCGGTCCGGTTCGCCGTCCTCTTCGGGGAAATCTGGGCCGGCACCTCGGGCGAGGCCGACCTCTTCGCGGCGAGGGGGATACTTCCCGCGGACCGGCCGGACTACAACAACTGGACCAACAACGCTCACGCTGCCCGATGGGTGGCCGAAGACGGTATTCGCCGGATGAGGGAAACGGGTGGGGCGATCGAGAGCAGTGCACTCATGGCGGAGGCGCGGCTGTGGGCCGGATTCTCGAACCGGCTATTGGGCGACATTCACTGCGAGGCAGTGTTCGACAACGGCCCCCCCATGGCACGCAGCGCATACTACGAGAGGGCGGAGGAACACTTCACCGAAGCCATCGGGGTGGGCATGTCCGCCGGCGCCAGCGACCTGACGTACGCGGCGTACGGTGGACGGGCCTCGGTTCGCCTGATCCTGGGAGATCTGAGCGGAGCCGTCGCGGACGCCGGACAGGTTCCGACCGACTTCGCCTGGTATGCCGAATTCAACGACGTTGCCCAGGGGGGTCGGCAGACCAACGCCGTCTGGCACGAGACGCATCCGAGGCGGAACGTCACGGTCGGGTTGACCTGGTTCCGGGACTACTACGTCGGGACCGGCGACCCGCGGGTTCCCTCGCAGGACGCGAACCGCGCCGGTGGTGACGGGATCTCGCCCCTGGTCTCCGTGGAGAAATATCCGGACGGCACGTCCGACGTGCCGTTGACCAAGGGCTCCGAGATGCGGCTCATCGAGGCGGAAGCCCTGATCCGCGGCGGCCAGTGGCAGCAGGGACTGGACATGATCAACGCCGCCCGGGCCGAGATCGGAGTGCCGGCGTGGGAGGCGATGAGCGCGGAGGAGGCTTTCGAAGCGCTAATCCTCGAAAGGGCGATCGTCATGTGGCTCGAGGCCCGGCGCGGCGGAGAATTCTACCGGCTGAGCCAGCTCACACAGTTCTTCCCCGGAGGCTACAGCCCCGCCGACGACACCATCATCCAGCGGATGATCGACAACGTAAAGGCCACTCTGCCGGCGGTCATGGCCGACGCAGTGCTGCGTCAGAATCGGGCCACCTGCTGGGGCTTCAGCGAGGTCATGCGCGCCACGAACCCGAACCTGGGCGGGTAGGACGGCGGGCCGGGAGTGCCGTCCCCGGCCCTGCGACCTATTGTGTACATCCGACCGGATCTTCAGCCGATCCGGCAGGCGCCCTTACGTCAACGTCATGCAAAGGCAGCACCTGATGGCACGCTTTCCGATCACCACAATCACGCTCCTGGCCACCGCGCTCCTCCTTCTGCCGCGCGGCGCCGCAACTCAGGACAGGGGTCTGGCGCGGCACCTCGACCGGGCGGCGCACCGGCCCGCCGTGCCCGGACCCAACGGCCTGGTAACGGCCGGGCATCCGCTGGCGTCCATGGCGGGTCTGCGCATGCTCATGGCCGGGGGCAACGCCGCCGATGCCGCCGTCGCCACCCTCGCCACCCTGAACGTGGTGCGGCCCCAGATGTCCGGGATGGCCGGGAACGGGTTCGTGACCCTGTACGACCGCGTCTCCGACCGCGTGTACTCGCTCGGGGCAACCGGCGCCGCTCCCCTGGCCATCGATCCCGCGAGCCGCACGGCCGGCGAGCTGAACAAGGGGATCCACGCGGGGGTCGTCCCGGGCCTCTTCGGAGGATGGATCGCGCTGCTCGATCGCTTCGGCACCATGAGCCTGGACCAGGTGCTGGCCCCGGCCATCGGCTACGCCGAGAACGGCCACCCCATCGAGGCATCGGTGGTGGCGGCGATCGAATCCCACAAGGAGCTGTTCGAGAGCTTCCCGTCGAGCCGGAGGATGTTCCTCCCGCTCGGGAGGGTGCCGGAGCCCGGCGAGAACTTCCGCATGCCCGATCTGGCGAACACGCTGCGGAAGGTGGTCGAAGCGGAACAGATGGCGCTGGCGGCCGGGAAGACGCGCTCGGTCGCGCTCCAGGCGGCCTTCGACCGGTTCTACCGGGGCGACATCGCCGAGGAGATGGCGCGCTTCTACGGGGAGAACGGCGGCGACTTCACCATGGAGGACTTCGCGCGCTACGAGCCCATCTGGGCAGAACCGGTGCACACCACCTACAGGGGCTACGACGTGTACACCAGTCCGCCCACGTCCCGGGGCGGTCTCGAAGTGACGATGCAGCTGAATCTCGTCGAGGGCTTCGACCTCGGGGCGCTCGGCCCCGGAAGCGCCGAGACCATCCATCTGCTGGCGGAGGCGATCAAGGTCGCGAAAGCGGACATCTATGCCTACGTGGCCGATCCGGCTCTGGTCGACGTGCCCGTCGACGAAATGCTTTCCAAGGACTACGCGTCGGCGCGCCGGTCCCTCATCGATCCTTCGCAGGTGATGGCGTACCCCGCGTCCGGGAATCCGGCGCGGGTCGAGGTGCTCCAGCCGGCCGGGCGGGCGGCGGGCGGAGGGGTGGCGGAACGCGCGCGCGGGCACTTTGCCGAGCAATCCTACGAGGGCAGCACAACCAGCTTTTCCATCGCGGACCGGTTCGGCAACGTCATCGCGGCCACGCCCACGCATGGCGGAGGCTTCGGCACGGGAGTGGTTGTCGGCAACACCGGTCTCACCTTCAACAACGGGACCCGCATCGGCTCGACGTCGCCCTACGCCGACAACGTCAACTATGTGCGAGGGGGGCAGATTCCGATCCTCAACAACTCCCCCATCATCGTGCTCCGGGACGGGCGGTTCCATGCCGCGCTGGGAACGCCGGGCGGCGAGACGATCGGCCAGACCCAGTTTCAGGTGCTGGTGAACCTGCTCGACTTCGGGATGCCGATCCAGGAAGCCATCGCGGCGCCCCGCTTCACGCTGCGCGGTGAGCCCAACTTCTACCAGCCGGGAGCGGATATCCGGTTCAGTCTCGAGGATCGACTGCCCGGCAGCGTCGTCCAGAACCTCGAGGGGCTGGGATACGCCGTGGAGTTGTCGCCCGGATACGCCTTCGGCAGCATCCAGGGAATCACGCTGGATGCCCGGACGGGGACGCTCATGGCCGGAGCGGATCCCCGGCGCGTGGCCTACGCGGTCGGCTGGTGAGGAAGGGGCGCCTGTTCCGCGAAGGCCTCCCGGATGATGCGCCGCTGGCCCTTCATGTGGTCGGACATCTTGCCCTCGGCCGGGCTGGACCACTCCGGGCGCGAAGCCTGACGTAACGTCAGGGTTGCGGGCATGAGAGCCCGCAGGAGGGGTGCGACATGCGGGCGGGCGCCCATGTTGCGGGGTTCCTCCTGTGCCCACACGACCTCCCTCAGGGCCGGGAGGCCCGCCAGCAACTCCGCGATCTCGCGCCGCGGGAACGGATAGAGCTGCTCGACCCTGGCCAGCACCGCATCCCGCGCGTTGGCGCGCTCCTCGCTCGCGAGCAGATCGTAGTAGACCTTGCCGCTGCAAAGGATGAGCCGGGTCGCGGATCGACGGGCTCCGTCCCCCGCGTCCTCGGCCAGCACCGGATGGAAGCCCCCGCCGGCGAGTTCCGAGGCCCGCGAGCGGGCCAGCTTGTGGCGCAGAAGGCTCTTGGGGGTCATGACCACGAGCGGACGCTCGGGGGTGTGCGCCTGGCGGCGCAGCAGGTGGAAGTACTGGGCGGAGGTGGTGGGGTTGGCGATCCGCATGTTGCCGGCGGCGCACATCTGGAGGAAGCGCTCCAGGCGGGCGCTCGAGTGCTCCGGGCCGCGCCCTTCGTAGCCGTGCGGCAGGAGCAGCACGAGCCGCGAGAGCTGCCCCCATTTCGCCTGTCCCGAAACTACGAACTGGTCGATGACGGGCTGCGCCACGTTGGCGAAGTCGCCGAACTGCGCTTCCCAGATGACGAGATCGCGGTCCGCACCCACGCTGTAGCCGTACTCGAAGCCCAGCACCGCGGTCTCCGACAGCGGGGAGTTGTGGATTTCGAAGCGGGCGCCGCCCATGAGCGCCAGCGGCGCGTGCGACGAGCCGGTCTCCGCGTCGTGGAAGACGAGGTGTCGATGGCTGAAGGTGCCGCGCTGCGCGTCCTGCCCGCTGAAGCGGATGGGAATCCCGTCCCGGAGCAGGGAACCCAGGGCGAGCACCTCGGCGTGGGCCCAGTCGAGCGACGATTCCCCGGTGAAGCCGCTCCGGCTCCTGTCCAGCTGCCGGCGCAGCTTTCGGTTGACGGCGAAGCCCTCCGGCACCGCCATCGAGGCGGCGTTGATCTCCGCGAGGGTTGCGAAAGGGACGGCGGGCGGGCGGGCATCCCGGTCCCGGGCTTCCGTCCGATCCCCGTCGGCTTCCCCTACGGCATCCGCGGCCGGACCGGCCGGGTCTTCCGACGGCTTCGATGAACCGGTCCCGCCCTGCCCGGCTTCACCGGAGGGCTTCGCCGAGCTGGCCGCCACCAGCGCCTGCCGCAGGCGATCGGTGGCGTCGCTTCGGGCCGCCGCGACCTCGTCCGCGGTTACGATCCCGCCCTTCACCAGCGCCTCGGAATACAGGGTGAACACGGTGGGATGCGCCCGGATGCGCTCGTACAGCCGCGGCTGCGTGTAGGCCGGGTCGTCCCCTTCGTTGTGCCCGTGCCGACGATACCCGATCAGGTCCACCACGATGTCGTCGTGGAATTCCGCGCGGTACGCCATCGCCAGGCGCATCGCGGTGAGGCAGGCAGAAGGATCGTCGGCGTTAACGCGCAGGACCGGGATGTCGTAGCCCTTGGCCAGATCCGACGCGTAGCGGGTTGAGCGGCCCTGCTCCGGGTCGGTGGTGAAGCCGATCTGATTGTTGACGATCAGGTGGACCACCCCGCCCGTCGCGTATCCCGCCAGCCGGGCCAGATTGAGCGACTCGGCCACCACTCCCTCGGCCGCGAAGGCCGCGTCGCCGTGGATGAGGAGGGGCACGACCGCGGCCGTATCCTGCGCGTCATCCTGGCGGGGACCCGCGAACTGGCGCGCCCGGGCCAGCCCCGCCACCACCGGGTTGACGAATTCAAGGTGACTCGGGTTGGGGGCCAGGGTGACCCGCACCGTGCCTCCGTCGCGCAGGACGTGGTCGCGGGTGGCGCCGTGATGGTATTTCACGTCGCCGATCCCGCTCTCGTCGTCGGGCAGGGTGAGGATGCCGTCCGGCGCCGGGGCCGCGCCCTCGAACTGGCGCAGGATCTCGTCGTAGCCGACGCCCACGCTGTGCGCGAGCACGTTCAGCCGGCCCCGGTGGGCCATCCCCATGACGACTTCCCGGCATCCGCGCGCCGCCGCCACCTCGAGCACCAGATCGACCATGGGCACGAGCATGTCGTTGCCCTCGAGAGAAAACCGCACCTGCCCCGGATAGACCCGGTGCAGGAACTGTTCGAGACCCTCCACGCGGGCCAGCCGGACCAGCAGTTCCACCTGCTCTTCCCGGGTCAGTGGCTGCGCATGGGCGCCCGATTCCACCTGGTTCCAGAGCCAGCGCACCCGCTCCGGCGACTCCAGGTGCTCGAACTGGTACCCGATGGATCCGCACCAGGCGCGCTCCAGCCGCTTCAGGTAGTCCGGCACCCGTTCGTCGCCATCGTCGCCGAGGACGGTGGAGGCGGGGAGCGCCTCCAGCTGCTCCATGCTGGTGCCGAAGAAGGAGGGGTCGAGCTGCGGGTGCCCCGGGGGATCACTCCCGAGCGGGTCGATGCGGGCCAGCTGGTGCCCGTGGTCGCGGAAGGCCTGCACGAGCGATGTTGCCCGGGCGACGAGGTGGAGGAGCTCCTGCATCGCGCGCAGCGTGGCACTGCGCTGCGGCGTGGGCGCGGGAGGCGGTTCGGCGCCGCGAAGCGGGCGCGGGGATGGCTCCGCGGGACGCGCGGGCGCGGGCGGGGCGGGTGGCGACAAGCCGCGTTCCGCCGCCTCCTTCGAAAGAATCGAGCGCCAGTGGCTGGACACCGACTCCGGATCGGCCAGATAACGCTGGAAGAGTTCCTCCACGTATCCGGCGTTCGGCCCGCTGAATAGTTCGGACGATGGCATGAGTCGCGACATCCTGCCGTGCGGACAGCAGCTTTGGGGGGAGTGGAAGATAACCGGAACACCTTCCAAGTTGTACGGATCGCGCGTCCGCCCCTCTCACTGCCCCCGGAGAGAGAGCTTGCCCCATCCGCAGTCAGGCGCCCCCCCGGGCAGCGAACCCGCTCGCCGGGTGACGGAGGCGATTCGGCAAGGGCGAATTCCCCTGCGCGTGCACCCCGGGTGGACCCGCGCCTTTCCGTGGGTCGTTCAGGGAACCACGGTCCGGACCGGCGGGGACGCCGACTTCGGACTGTTCACGGACGCCGCGGCGGGCGAGGTGATGAAGCGGTGGGAATCCCTGGCAACGGACACGGGATGCGGCAGCCTGGTTCACGCCCGCCAGGTACACGGGTGCGCGGTCACCCTGCACGAGGCGACCCCGCCTGGTCTTCTCCTGGTCCCGCCGTGCGACGGACACGCCACGGGGCGGGCGGGCACGCTGCTCGCGGTCTCCGTGGCCGACTGCGTACCCATCTTCGTGGTCGCCCCGCGCGCGCGGGCCGTGATGTTGCTGCACGCGGGGTGGCGGGGAGTGGCGGGCGGCATCCTGGAAGCGGGCCTCGCAATGCTGGAGCGGGACTTCGGAACCCATGCGCGCGAGGCCCACATGCACATGGGACCGGCCATCTGCGGCCGCTGCTACGAGGTTGGACGGGAGGTACACGAGGCGCTGGGACTGCCCCGGCCGGCTTCCCCCGGCGAGCCGGTCGATCTGCGGCGCGTGCTGGTCGACCGGGCCCTCGCCTCCGGCGCCGATCCCGCACACCTGACGACCTCCACGTTTTGCACCCGGTGCGCGGACGCGCCATTCTTTTCGCACAGAGGCGGGGACGCCGGGCGCCAGATCGCGGTGCTGGGCATCACTCCGGACGACTCCGGATCCCCGGGACGGGAATGGCTCGACGACCATCGCCGGGAGCGGCATTAGTGGACCGCTCCTTGCAGGACTTGCGCGCGGACCCCTCGGTGGGGCTTTGCTCGGTGTGCGCGCACAGCAGGGTGACGGGCAACCGGAGAGGCTCCATCTTCTGGCTCTGCCGGCTCTCGGTCGACGATGCGCGCTTCCGGCGCTACCCGCGCCTGCCGGTGGCGCGCTGCCCGGGATTCGAGCCCGCAGCGGCCGCGCGCGCGGACGAGGACCGGAAGGACCGGGAGCCACAGGCTCAAGACAGCGCAGACCGACAACGAAAACTGAACCGGGAGACCCGGAAATGAGCGAACCGTTCTACGTGTCCAAAGTGGAATTCGAGAAGGTGGCCGGCGCGCGCAGGCGTGGCCGGCTTCCTGCCGGAGCCACGGTCGAACTCGGCGTCCACGGGCCGGTCAAGAGCCACTACCGGCTCGATGCCGAACCGGATCAGCCCCTCGCCGTGGACTACGTCGTCGCCGCCACGGGCGGGTGACTGCTCGGAACCCTCAACGGCGCACTGGAGGTGCGCGGGATCAGCCTCACCCCGGACCAGATCAGCGCCCGGGCGGAAGGAATCAACGAGATGGCGGGCAGACTGCCGGTGCTCAAGCGCGTTCACGTTCACTACCGGCTCTCGATCCCCGAGGGGTCGCGCGCTCCCACCGACCGGGCACTCGCCAGCCATGTCGACAAGTGCCCCACGGCCGCGAGCCTGCGCGGCGCCATCGACATCACCTGGAGCGCGGACATCGTCGAGCACGCCGCAGGGAACGCGTGATCGAGCGCCTGGCTGAGCGAGCCCGTGCCTGAGCTGCTGGCGCAGACGATCATCGGCCTCTCCCTGGCGGTGCTGGCCCTGCTGCTGCCGTTCGCCGCCCACCGGACGTATCTGTTGCTGCTCAGCCGCCGTCCGCCCCCGGAGCTGCCGCGCAGATGGACGGGCCGGCTGCCGCGGGTCACCGTCCAGCTTCCCCTGTACAACGAGGCTCCCGTCGCCCGCAGGGTGATCGACGCCGCGTGCTCGCTCGACTATCCGGCCCGCGCCCTGGAGATCCAGGTGCTGGACGATTCCACCGACGAGACCGTGGACCTCGTCGCCCGGAGAGTGGCGTGGTGGCGGGCGCGGGGCGTGAACGTGTGCCACATCCGGCGCCGGCAGCGGTCGGGCTTCAAGGCGGGCGCCCTGGCCGCGGGCGTGCGCCGTGCCCACGGCGAGTTCCTGCTCGTGCTGGACTCGGATTTCGTGCCCGAACCGGATCTCGTCAGGAAGCTGCTGCCGCCCTTCCAGCTGTCCCGGGTGGGGATGGTTCAGGCCCGCTGGGATCATCTCAACGAAGACGCCAACTGGCTCACTCGCGCCCAGAGCCTCCTTCTCGACGGGCACTTCTTCTTCGAGCACGGAGGACGCTACCGGGGCGGCCTCTTCTTCAACTTCAACGGCACCGCGGGCATGTGGCGCCGCAAATGCCTCGAGGACGCGGGAGGATGGGAGGCGGACACCCTCACCGAGGACCTCGACATCAGCTACCGCGCGCAGATGCGGGGCTGGCGATTCGTCTTCCTCGAGGACATCGGGGTTCCCGCGGAGCTCCCGGACCAGACCGGCGCCTTCGAGATCCAGCAGCGGCGATGGTCCCAGGGGGGGATTCAGACGGCGCGCAAGCTCCTCCCGGAACTGCTGCGCGGGCCCTGGCGGCTCTCGGTGAAGAAGGAGGCGGTGATCCACCTGTGCGGGCACATCGCCTACCCGCTCACGCTGCTCCTAGGGCTCCTGATCTATCCCTCCGCCCTGGCCCGGCGCGCGCTCGGCGGGGAGGAGTTCCTCTTCATCGACCTGGTCGTGTTCTTCCTGGCCACCATTCCCTTCGTCATCTACTACGCGGCCGCGGGCCGAAAGCGGAACCGTCCCTGGGGCGACCTGCTGCCCGCGGTGGCCGTGACCCTGGCCACGGGCGTCGGGTTGACGGCGCCTGCGACGCGGGCGGTGCTGCGCGGCCTGGCCGGCCGCCGGGACAGCTTCGCGCGGACGCCCAAGAAGGGCAGCGCCGGGGTGGTTCGCGAACGCCCGGGAAGCCAGACGCCCGACACCCTGTTCAAGCTGGCCATGGCGATGGTGATGAGCATCTTCGTGGGCGCCGCGATGCAGGCCGAACTATATGCGTCGATCCCGTTCCTGATGCTCTTCGCCCTGGGCTACTGGAGCCTGGGGGTCGGCGGCCTGAAGCGCTTCGGAACCGGGCCGCGCGTCCCACAGCAGCAGCGCGTAGAAGGGCAGCCAGAGGAGGAGAACCGTCCAGAGGGGCCTCGGCCACTCGCCGGTCTCCAGGTACGGACCCAGACCCAGGTACGTGACGAATGCGAGGCCGCTTAGCAGGATCCAGGCGCGGTTCCGGCGCAGGGCCGCGAAGGGCAGAATCCAGAGCGCGTACCAGGGATGGAAGGTCGGCGACAGCAGCAGCCCGGCCCCGAGGATCCAGAAGAGAGCCCGCTCCGCGTCGAGGTTCCTGAATGTCGCCCAGGCCACGACCGCGAGCACGAGCACCCCGGACACGTAACGGGACGCCCTCGGTCCCGGCAGAACGGCTTCGATGACGGCAAAGGCCCCCTCGTAGGCGCGCCAATGTTCCGCGTAGGTGGCGAGACCGGCCCAGAGGGCGGATCCGGCTTCGGCATAGGGGAGATGGAAGAGGACGAGGACCACCGCACAGGTCGCCGCCAGGCGCACCCCGTAACGGCGGGTGAGCGCCGGCAGCGCAACGATGGGCGCGAACTTGGTGAGGGTCGCGAGGGCCAGCACCGCGCCCATCGTCCAGGGCGCCCAGGGCCTCGATTCGAAACCTGCGCCGGAGGAGCCGGCGCTGGCGTTGGCGGACCCTGTCCCGCGCGCGGGCAGGGCGAGAAAGACCAGGATGACGAGCAGTAGGATGCCGAGGGACTCGAAGTGGCCGCTCCAGGCCGTCTCGACCACCAGCAGCGGCGACCAGGCGAAGAGCACGAGGGTCCCGGGAACGGAGCGGCCGGTTCGGCGGGCTATCTTTGCGAGCAGCAGACAGGCGGTCAGGTCGGCGAGCGTCCACAGTGCCTTGAGCGCGAGCAGCGACCCGCCGGCGAGCGCACCCGCCGCGAACACCACCTGCGCGAAGGGTGGGTAGATGGTGGAGATGGACGGATTGTTGATGCGCGCGTGCCAAGCGGTGCGAATCGATTCGAGTTCGGGCGCATCCGGGGAGTGCAGGTAGGGGTTGATGCCCGCCAGCTGCACGTGCCCGTCCCAGAGGTAGCGATAGATGTCGTCGGACAGAAACGGCACGCAGGGGAGTAGAACCACGCGGAAGAGGATCGCGAAGCCCCAGATGAGGCGGGTGCCGGCACCCTCGTCGAAGGCGGTGTGCGCCGCCCCCCAGTAGACCGCGAACGCACCTGCAAGGAGCGCGAGGCGTGGAAACGGAATCCCGGCTTCAGGCCACCAGCCCAGAGCCGTCAGAAAAACAAGTTCCAGAAGGCCCAGGACGATCAGCGTCCGCGCGCCGCGGCTGCGCAACCGCCTCACCGCTCGCGCGCTCCTGAGCGCAGGCCCGGAATGTCTCCTTCCCCGCCATCCCCCGCCGCCGGCCGCGTCGCGGTGCTCATCCCCGCGCTCGACGAAGAGCCGACCATCGCATCGGTGATGCGCGCGCTGCCGGCCGGGCTGGTCGACGAAATCGTGGTCGCGGACAACGGCTCGCGGGACGCCACCCCCCGGATCGCGCGCGAACTGGGTGCGGTCGTGGTGGCCGAGCCGCGTCTCGGATACGGCTCCGCCTGCCTGGCCGGCATGCGGCACCTGGCCCGGCGCCCTCCGGACATCGTGGTCTTCCTGGACGCGGACGGGAGCGACGATCCCTCCGGGCTGGGCCGGCTGATCGAACCCATCCGCTCGGGAGCGGCCGACATGGTGCTGGGGGTGCGCACCGGCGACCCGCCCGGGGTGCCGCTGCACGCGCGCATGGGCAACCGGGTCGTGCTCATGTGCGCGCGCCTCCTCTTCGGCCTTCGCTTCCGCGACATGCCTCCCTTCCGCGCCATTCGCTACGATCGCCTGTGCGAGCTGCACATGGATGACCGCGACTGGGGCTGGACCCTGCAGATGCAGATCCGTGCCGGCCGACTCCGCCAGCGCATCGTCGAGATCGACGTCCCGTACACTCGCCGGGCAGGAGGTGTTTCCAAGATCAGCGGCACGCTGAGCGGTTCGCTCAAGGCCGGCGCCAAGATGTTCTATACTCTCGCCCGCGAGAGATCGATGTCCGTGAGACAATACAGATGAACGACACAGATACCGAAGTCATGCCCCGCGCGGGGGATACATCAACCGTTATCGACGACGTCCGCAGCCGCCTCCGGCGCGTCCTCCCCTACGGGGAAGCCGAGCTCGCGGCTGACTTCGCGCGGCTCTTCCTCGCCAGGGCGCCGGCCCTCTATCTCCGCGAGCGGAACCCGGTGGAGCTCGCGCGGCTGACGGCGGACGCCTTCGCGTTCCTGCAGGCGAGCCGCCCGGACCGGGTGGACGTGCGCGTCTTCAACCCCGCCGCCGAGCCGGGAGGGCGGCGGGCTCCCGTGACCGTGATCCGCACCAACGTCGGCGAGCGCCCCTTCATCGTCGACTCGATCCGCGAGCACCTGCACTCGCGGGACCTCACCATCGAGCACTTCATCTACCCGCTCCTGGGAATCGTGCGTCGCGAGGGCCGCATCCTGCGCATCGTGCCGCCCGCGGACGCGGAAGAGCGGGAATCGCTCATCCACTGCGAGATCTCGCGCGTGACCGATCCCGCCGTCCTCCAGTCGCTTCAGGAGGAACTCGAACAGCGTCTCGAGGACGTGGTGCGCGCCACCGACGACTTCCGGCCCATGCTGGCTGCGCTGGACCGGTCCATGAGGACGCTGGAGGCCCGGGCCCGCCATCTGCCCGACCTCGCCGGCGAACTCGACGAGATCCGGGCCTTCCTCGCCTGGCTGCGCGACGACGGCTTCGTCTTCCTCGGCCACCGGCGCTACGACATCGCCGACGACCCGGACACGGGCGAGCCCCATGTGATGGTGGAGCGCGCTTCCGGCCTCGGCATCCTGCGTGACGAAGAGCGTTCGGGCTTCGTGAACCCGGTTCCCCTGGCATCCATGCCCGGCACCCTGCGGCAGCTCCTCGCCGACGGCCCCCTGCTGCTCATCGGCAAGACCAACGCCCGTTCCACCGTGCACCGGCTGGCGCACATGGACTACATCGGCGTCAAGAAGCTGGATGCCGAGGGGCGACAGGTGGGAGAGGAACGCTTTCTCGGGCTTTTCACCTCGAAGGCGTACGGCGACCACGCGGACAGAATTCCCATCCTGCGTCAGAAACTGCGCTGGATCCTGGCGGACGCCGGGGCTCAGAAGGGAGCCCACGACTACAAGGAGATCAACACGATCTTCAACTCGATGCCGAAGGAGGAGCTCTTCCTCAGCTCGGCGCGGGAAATCGCCAAGGACGTAAGAACGGCGCTGACCTCGTACCACACCACGGGGGTGCAGGTGACCCGCCGGGAGGACCGGCTCCGCCGGGGCGCCTCGTTCATGGTCATCATCCCGCGCGAGAAGTTCTCCGCCAAGGCGCGCAAGGCGATCGAGGCCGCGTTCGTCAACGCCCTCGACGGCGAGGTCCTGAACTATCATCTGGCGATGGGCGGCGGAGAGCAGGCCCGGCTCCACTTCTACCTGCGGGTGCGCCCCGAGCTGCTGGACGTGGTCACCGACGTCGAGCTCAAGCGGCTCGTGCAGGAGCTCACGCGCGACTGGACCGACCGGGTGGGCGACGAGCTGGGACAGGTCAGGCCGCGGAACGAGGCGCGTCGCCTTGCCCACCGCTACGCCACCGGCTTCGGCGCGGACTACCGGGCTATCGCCGACCCCGACGTGGCCGCCCGGGACATCCTGCAGCTCGAGGGGATGGTGGCCGACGGGCGCAACCTGTCCATCGCGCTCTCCAACCCGGAGGACAGCGCCGTGGCGCCGGGCGACCGGGTGACCGAGCTGCGCCTCTACCGGCTCGGGCCCCGCCTGGTTCTGTCGCACTTCATGCCCATCCTCGAAAACGCGGGGCTGCGGGTGATCGCGGAGAAGCCGGCCCAGCTCCGGGGATCCGGAGTGCCCGAAGGCGCCGTCCACACCTTCGCCGTCCAGACCTCCGGCAAGTCGCCGCTCGATCTCGCGGAGGTCGGCCCTCCCCTGGTGGACGCCATCCTGGCGGTGAGCGCCGGCGACGCCACCAACGACCGGCTCAACGCGCTGGTGCCGGCCGCGGGACTGGCCTGGCGGGAAGTGGAGGTGTTGCGGGCCTACTCGAGCTACGCCTTCCAGCTCGGCGCGGTGCCCAGCCGGGACTCCATCGTCGATGCCCTCCTCAACTATCCCCGCATCGCGCGGCTGCTCTTCGCCTTCTTCGAGGCCCGCTTCCGACCCGGGGACCGGGCGCGCGGGAGCCGGAAGGCCGACATGGGAGCAATGCGCGCCAAGTTGCTCGCCGCCCTGGACGACGTCTACCTGCTGAGCGACGACCGCGCCCTGCGCCATCTGCTGACGCTGATCGGGGCCACCGTGCGCACGAACTACTACGCGACCGGGGGGAGCACGCCGGCGCGGCGGTCGGGCGGCGTTCCGTACATGTCGTTCAAGGTGATGGCGCGCGCGCTGACCTCGCTGACCCGCACCAGTCTCCTCTGCGAGGCGTGGGTGCGCTCAGCCCGGATGGAGGGCGTGCACCTGCGCGGCGCGCGCGTCGCCCGGGGAGGCATCCGCTACAGCGACCGGCCGGACGACTTCCGCACCGAGGTGCTGGGGCTCGCGGAAACCCAGATCGTCAAGAACTCGGTGATCGTCCCCGCCGGTTCCAAGGGCGGCTTCGTCATCCTCGACCAGCCGTCCCTCTCGGTTGCGACCCGAAGCGAGGTCGAACGGCAGTACCGGACTCTCATGCGGGGACTCCTCGACCTGACCGACAACCTGCGCGAGGGCACGCCGGTCGCTCCCGACGACGTGGTCTGCTACGACGACCCCGATCCCTATCTGGTGGTGGCCGCGGACAAGGGCACGGCCGGTTTCTCCGACATCGCGAACGCGGTTGCGGACAACTACCGCTTCTGGCTGGGCGACGCCTTCGCCTCCGGAGGCTCGAACGGATACGACCACAAGGAGCTGTCGATTACGGCGCGCGGCGCGTGGGAGTGCGTGAAGCGCCACTTCCGGGAGATGGGCAAGGACATTCAGTCGGAGTCCTTCACCGTGGTGGGCATCGGGGACATGAGCGGCGACGTGTTCGGCAACGGCATGCTGCTCTCGCCGCACATCCGGCTGATTGCGGCCTTCGACCACCGGCACATCTTCATCGATCCCGACCCCGACCCGCGCGCATCCTTCAAGGAGAGGGAGAGGCTGTTCCACAAGCCCGGCTCCTCGTGGGCGGACTACGACGCGAGCGTGATGAGCCCCGGCGGCATCATCGTGCGGCGGGGCTCCAAGGAGGTCGAGCTCTCTCCCGAGGCGCGCGCGGCCCTGGGCATTTCGCGGGATCCCGGAAAGGTGAGCGGCGAGGAGCTGGTCCGGCTCGTGCTCCAGGCCGACGCCGAGCTGCTCTGGAACGGGGGAATCGGCACCTACGTGAAGGCCTCGGACGAAACCCACGCCGACGTCGCCGATCCCTCCAACGTCCCGGTGCGGGTGGATGCCGGCGAGCTGCGCGTCAAGGTCGTGGGCGAGGGCGGCAATCTCGGGCTCACGCAGAGGGCGCGCACCGAGTTCGCGCTGGCCGGTGGGCGCCTGAACGTGGACGCGCTCGACAATTCAGGCGGCGTTTCCCTGTCGGACCGCGAGGTCAACCTCAAGATCCTGCTCAACGCGGTGGTGGAGGACGGGCGCATGACGGGAGCAGAGCGCAACCGCATGCTGCGCGACCTGGCGGAATCCGTTTGCGACCAGGTGCTGCTCGACAACGCCTCGCAGAGCCTGGCGGTGTCGCTCGACCTGCAGCGCGCCCGCGAGGGAGTCGACGACTTTCGCCAGCTCATCTCGGAGCTGGAGAGGGATGGCTTCTTCGACCGCTCCCGCGAGCATCTGCCCACCTGGGAGCAGTTGCTGGAGCGGGACGAGACCGGCTCGCGCCTGACGCGGCCGGAACTGTGCGTGCTGCTCGCGCACGCCAAGCTCCACCTGATGCGCCGCCTGCTGAAGGGGACGCTCATCGACGACCCGGTCGCGGGCGGCTACCTGGCGCGCTATTTCCCGCTGGTCGCCGTCGACGCCGCGGGGGAGTCCGGTCTGGCTGCCCACCGCCTGGGGCGCGAGATCGTGGCCAGCCAGCTCACCAACGACCTCGTGGATCTGATGGGCGCCGGATTCGTGCATCGCATGATGCGCGACTCAGGGGCTTCGGCGGACGAGGTGGCGCGGGCCTGGCTGGTCGCCTCCCGGCTCTCGGGACACCGGCAGCTCATCGCGGATCTGCGGGAGCGGGAGCGCGAGGCGGGGACGGCGGTCGCGTACCGGTGGTATGTGGGGCTCGGCGGGGTGCTGGACCGCACGACTCGCTGGGTGCTGGGGAACGCCGAGCGCGAGGAGATCGAAAGCCTGGTCGGGGAGAACTTCAGTACCCTGCGCGAGCTGCAGCGCATCTTCCCCGACGTGGTGAGCGGGGAGGACAGGCTTACCTTCGAGCGCCTGGTGTCGGAGATCCAGGAGGCCGGGCCGGCAGCAGAGATCGCGCCCGCGCTGGCCACGCTGCGCTTCCTGGACCAGCTGATGGACATCCTGCGTGTGGCGCGGGACACGCGGACGGCGCCGGTGTACGCGGCGCGGGCGTACTACGCGGTTTCGGAGCTGCTGGAGATTCCCTGGCTCCGCCATGCGATCGACGAGTGCGCGCGGGATGAACGCTGGGAGCAGCGCGCCGCGCGGGCGCTGAACGACGACCTGACGCGCGCGCACCACCGGATCGCCAACTTCTCGGCGGCCGCGGCGGCCGGGCGGGACGCGCAACCGGGCGGCGTGGCGCACGTCCTGACCGCGTTGCGCAGCCGGGAGGTGGCCTACTTCGGCGAGCTGCTCACGGAGCTGCGCGCCGAGAGCACCCTCACGCTGTCGGGGCTGGCGGTGGCGGTTCGCGCCATCATGGTGCTGTCCGAGCGGACCGGGAAAGGCGCGGGCGAGGGGTAGCCGCGACCCGGCCGGCAGCCCGGATGTGACGGACTGCCGGCAGCCCGGGGACCGCTAACCGATGCGGTCGATGTAGTCGTCCAGGGCCGCGAGCACCTTCACGACGCCCGACGTGTCTTCCGCCGCGGTGATGTCGGCCGCAAAGTCGAACATCATCCTGCGCACAGCTTCGCGGTCGATGCCCGCGGGGGCCGGGGCTGCTGCCGGCTCGGGCTCCGGGGCCGGCTCGGGCTCGGGCGCAGGCTCGGGAGCAGGAGCGGGCGCAGCCGCTGCCGGCTCGGGCTCGGGCGCAGGAGCCGCAGGCGCGCGGCGACGACGGCGGCGGGGCTTGATGCCGGCCGCGGCATCCGCCGCCCGGCGGGCGGCCCGCTTCACCTGAAGTGGATAGCGCGCGTGGAACTGGCGCTTGGTCAGCTCGGCGATTCCCGCGTTCAGTTTGACCGCGCCTGCCAGCAGTTCGTCCACCGTAACGTCGGGATTGTCCTTCAGCTGTCCCTCAACCCAGCTCATGACCTCGGAGTCCGTCGTCGTCTTGCCTCTGGCCGGGGCCGGCGCTGGCGCCGGGGCCGGGGCCTCCGCGGGTTCGGGTGCGGGCGCGGTTTCGGGTTCGGGCGCGGGTTCGGGTGCGGCTTCCGCAGCGGCTTCCGCCGCGGCCGCGGCCGCAGCCCTGCTGGCCCGCCGCTTCACCTGAAGCGGATATCGTGCGTGAAACTGGCGCTTGTTCAGTTCCGCCACATCGGGCTGAAGGACCTTCGCGCCCTCGAACAGCTCGTCTACCGTAACTTCCGGGTTTTCTTGCAGTTGCTTCTCAACCCAACCCATAACTTCAGTGTCGGTCGCGACCATCGATCAACTCTCCCCCATGTGACGATTGAAACAGCCAGAAAATCGGTTGCCAGCGCAAACGATAAGGTCTTACAAAGTGGCGCGCAATATCTATCAGTGCTGATGCGAATATGATTACGCGGCGCGCGGATGTCCCGGCGTCACCGTGTTCAGAAGTCAATGACGACGCGGAGCCCAAAGGTCTCCTCGAAGAGGCCTTTCTTCTGATCCACGGTCCAGCGCTCCAGCAGCACGTCGCCGTCACAGTCGGCGCTCAGGCGAAGACTGCGCCCGTCCAGGGTGGCCGTGACCGAGCGGATCAACTGACGGCGCTGCCGGTCCAGCCCGTCCACCAGGCGCAGGATCGCGCCCAGGTGGTCGACCAGCACACGATCCCCGGGGGCGAGCGACGCATATGGCCGGTGATGCGACCTCGGATGGCTCTTGCGATGGTAGCGCGCAACGTTCCCCACAA
This sequence comes from Longimicrobiales bacterium, assembly GCA_965221785.1. GTDB lineage: Bacteria > Gemmatimonadota > Gemmatimonadetes > Longimicrobiales > Gaopeijiaceae > BD2-11. The sequence continues at coordinate 583,555 of CBDCSR010000003.1, read as the reverse complement.
TTGCCATCTCGCGCGTCGAAAGGCCCGGTATTTCCGAGTTGCCGAGAATATAGAGCGTGTGTTTGTGGTGCTTTTTCATCGCGACGAACACGCCGATATCGTGCAGGATTGCCGCAACGTTCAGGAGATGCCGTGCATGGGCCCCCTGTCCGTGCAGGGACTCGAGCTGGTCGAACACGCTGACCGCCAGCCTTGCGACATGACGGCCATGGGCTTCGTCGAACATGTAGCGGCGCCCGAACGATACCGCCGCCTGGGTGAGCTGCCTTTCCCGCCGGGTGTCGTTCGTGGCCCGGGAGTTCAGGTCCGCCATCAGGTCGAGCGTGACGCCCTCCTTCACTCCGATGTGCGGAACCAGGATCTCCCGGGTGCCGGTGAGTTCGGCCAGTCGCCTGAAGACGACTGCTGCGGGCAATATGACGTCGGCGCGGTCGTGCCTCAGCCCCAGTTGTTCGACGCGCTCCGAATACGAAAGCCGCGCGAGGAGCCCGATGGCGGAATCCAGGCCCGAGACGGGCAGCCGGCTGACACCGTCCTTGGCCTTGCCGGGGGCGGCCAGCGCGGCCAGTGCCTCGATGTTTCCTCCGCAGCCGATGAACCCGGTCGGCTGCCAGTATTGCGCGGGCGCCGGAATATTCATGACCGCCACATACTCGGAGAGCAGTCGCTGAAACGCCCCGGGCTCGTTTCCGGGTTCGGCCAGCCGTTCCAGCAGACGGACCGAGCCCATCGAGTGGGTTTCGCTCCACAGCATGCCCGAGTCGTCCACCAGCGACAGCTCCACGCTGCCGCCGCCCAGGTCCACGAGCAGCCACCGGCCGCCTTCCAGGCCGATGCGCGCAGCCACCGCCAGGTGCACCAGCCTCGCCTCCTCGGATCCGGTGATGGCCTTCAGCCGGATCCCGGTCTCGCGTGCGATCCTCTCGACGAGGAGCGGCCCGTTGCGCGCTTCGCGCACGGCACTGGTCGCGACCGCCCGGTAGTGCTCGATGTCGAATTGCTTCAGGTATCCCCGGAAGCGCTGGAACGCCTCGACCGTGGCGTCCATGGTCTCCGGAGCCAGTCGCCCGGTGAGGAACACCTGGTGCCCCAGCCGAATCGGCACCCGCTCCGAATGGAGCGTGGTGTACCTGGCCGGGGAGGTGAACTCCACGGCCATGAACCGGATTCCGTTCGACCCCGTGTCGACGCACGCAAGGCGAATCGGGAATTCACCCTGTGCGTCGGGGCCGTCCTGATTCGTCATGGTGGGGGCGCCGGCCATTGGGCGAGGAGGAGCGCGATCACGCGGCCGGGCCCGTGGACGCCGGTCACCATGACCTGGCCGATGTCGGCCGACTTGCTGGGACCGGAATGCAGCGCCAGCGCGGCGCCACCGTCGTCGCGGCAGGCAGCCAGCGCCTCGCCGAGGGTGCCGGCGACCGTACCGGCGTCCACCAGCACCACGTGCACCGGCGGGAGCAGCTGGGTGCGCCGCCCGTCCCGGCTGCTCAGCACGAGCGACCCGGACTGGGCGGCCGCCGCGCGCGCAACCGACACCCCCAGCGCGGCCTCCCGGGGCGGCGCCTCGGGAGCCGGCACCGCCAGGATCGCGGGAACGCCGGTCCCGTGACTGACGCTCGCGAACCCGGCGGCGAACCCCTGCAGCCACCGGCGCGCCGCGTCCGCGTCGGCGAAGCGGTGCACCTCGCCCCCGGCCGCCCGGAAGCACTCCGCGAAGTGCTCCACCGGCGGGGGGGCATCGGGCACCGCCGTACTCAGTTCGCCCGGATGAGGCACCTTGGGCCGGTCGCGGAGCGCCTGCCGTACCCGGTCGAGAATCCTCTCCCTCACTCGATGCCCTCCCGCCAGAGCTCGCGGAAGGAGGTCGGCGACGGCTCCGGATCCGCGCGCACCTCGCGCCAGCCACCCACGACCGGCAGGGGGACGCGGCGCACAGGTTCGGGGAGCGCGTGCAGCATGGCCCCGGCGGCCCGGTACAGGCCGGGCCGGGTGGCGACCGCAGTCCACGCCTTCAGCAGCCCCGCCTTGGCGCGGGAATCCATCCCTGCCTCCGCCGCCCGCCGGCGCCAGCTCAGGAGCAGCTCAGGGATGGGAATGCGCACCGGGCATGCCTCCTCGCAGGCGCCGCACAGGCTCGACGCAAAGGGGAGCGGCATGGCGGCGTGCAGCCCGGCCAGCCCGGGGTTCAGCACCGACCCGATGGGGCCCGAGTAGACGGCCCCGTAGGCGTGCCCGCCCGTCTGGCGGTAGACGGGGCAGGCGTTGAGGCAGGCGCCGCAACGCACGCAACGGAGGGCCTCCCACGCCTCCGGATCGGCGAGCACGTCGGTGCGGCCGTTGTCGACCAGCACCACGTGCACCTCCTCCGGGCCGTCGGGGTCCTCCGCGGTCCTGGGACCGTGGATCATGGAGACGTAGTTCCCCACCGGCTGTCCGGTCGCCGCCCGGGCCGTGAGCTGCAGGAACACCGCCAGGTCGCTCCAGCGCGGCAGCAGCTTCTCGATGCCCACCAGCGCCACGTGCACCGGCGGCGCCGAGGTGGTGAGCCGGATGTTGCCCTCGTTCTCGATGAGCGCCACGGTGCCCGTCTCCGCCACCAGGAAGTTCCCCCCGGTGATGCCCACCTCGGCCGCGAGAAAGGCCTCGCGCAGGATCACGCGCGAGACCGCGGCCAGCTCATCCGGCGTCGCATCCAGCTCCGTCCCGTGGGTTTCGTGGTACAGCCGGCGGATCTCGTCCAGGCTCAGGTGGATGGCGGGACCCACGATGTGGCTGGGCGGCTGTTCCAGCAGTTGCAGGATGTACTCCCCGAGATCGGTCTCGAGCACGTCGACGCCCCGCTTCTCCAGCAACTCGTTCACCTCGAGTTCCTCGGAGAGCATGCTCTTGCCCTTGACCGCGCGCCGCGCACCCCGGCGCTCGATGATGCCCGAGAGGATGCGGTGCACGTCCTCCTGCGACCCGGCCCAGTGCACCCGTGCACCGTTCGCCTCCAGCTTCGCCTCGGCTTCCTCCAGATACCGGTCCAAGTGAGTCAGCAGGTGCGTCTTCACCCCTTCGGCCCAGACCCGCCATTCCTCCGCGGCCACCCCCGCGAACGCGGCCCGCCGGCGCGCGTCGAACGACAGCGTCGCCCCGGTCACCGAGGCGCGCACATCCCCGCCTTCGCGCGCCCGCCTGGGGTACTCCCGGCTATGAATCTGCACCGGCCGCCTCCCAGAGAACGTCGGCAAGATGGCGCACGGCGAGATCCTGCCCGCGCTTGCGCATGCGGCTCGAGAGCTGGAGCAGGCAGCCGCAATCGGCGGAGGTCAGGAAGTCGACATCGCCCGCCTCGGCGAGGGTGTCCAGCTTCCGGTCGGCCATTCCGGCGGACACCTGCGGGAAGGTCACCGAGAACAGGCCCCCGAAGCCGCAGCACTCCTCCGCCGCCTCCCAGGGGACCACTTCGGCCCCGGCGTTGTCCAGCAGCGCAAGCGGCTCATCCCGGATCCCCAGCTCCCGCAGGGCGTGGCACCCGTGGTGGTACGCGATGCGCCGTCCCTCCAGGCCGCGCCCGAGCTCCGTCACCCCGAGCACCCGCACCACGAACTCCCCCAACTCGAAGGTGCGCCCGGCGAGGTCGGCCACCTGCCCGGACAGGTCGTCATCGTGGAAGAGATGGGCGTAGAAGCGCCGGAGCATGCAGGCGCAGCTCCCGGACGGAAGCACCACGTACTCGCTTTCGCGGAAGACCTCCAGGGTGTGCGCGGCCATGCGGCGCGCCTCGGCGTCCCGCCCCGCGTTGAAGGCCGGCTGCCCGCAGCAGGTCTGCGCCTCCGGAAAGTCGACCTCCACCCCCAGCTTCCGCAGCAGCCGAACGGCCGAGGCGGCGGCATCCGCGTAGAAGTGGTCGCCCAGGCAGGTGACGAAGAGGGAGGCGCGGACGCGGGCAGCGGGCGGCATCGGCTCGGACGGGGTGGTCGGCTGCTCGGACATGGATGTCGAGCGCTTCAGGCCCCGAACCCGGAACTGCGCACCAGGTCGAGGTCCTTGGTGACGATGAGGCCTTCGGTCCCGTCGAGCCGCTCCAGCAGCTCGATGCCCTGGACGGGGCCCAGCACCATGGCCGCGGTTGCGAGGGCGTCGGCGTCCATGGCGGACCGGGCCACTACGGTGGCGGCGCTGGCGTGGCCGGGCGAGGAGCCCGTGCGCGGATCGACGATGTGATGATGGCGGAGGTCGGCGGTGTGCGCCCTCATGTAGTCCCCCGAGGTGGCGACCCCCTGGTGGCGCACCTCGATCGTCCCCAGCACCGTCCCCGGCTCGCGCGGGTGCTCGACCCCCACCGGCCATCCCGCACCCGCCACCTCCCCCTCCCCGGCCGAGATGTCCCCGCCCCCGTCGGCCAGCACACCCGCCGCGCCCGCGGCCGTTACCTGCTCGACCACCCGGTCGAGGATGTACCCCTTGGCGATGCCGTCGAGCGAGACCGCCATGCCAGGGCGCGCGAACGCGATCCGCCCCGCATCCGCGGCAACGTGCCGGTACCCGACCCGTGACATGGCCTCCTCCACAGCAGTCTCCGCGGGCGGCGCGCCCGACTCCGCGAAGCTGTTGCGGTAGAGTTCGATCAGCGGCGGCACGGTGGGGTCGAAGGCGCCCCCGGTCAGTTCGGCGAAATGGAGCGCGCGGCGCACCACCGCCACCAGTTCGGGCGGCGGGTTGTCCAGCACCCCGTCCCGGTTGAGCCGGGACACCGGCGTGTCGGGCCGGTAGCCGCTGAAAACCGTCTCCAGCCGATCGATCTCGTCGAAGGCGGCGCCGGCCAGCTCGCGCGCCCGCGCGGCCTCCGGGTGCACCACGGTGACGTGGACCAGCGTGCCCATGCGGGTGCGGGTATCGCTCGCGCTGTGAAGCCCGGCCCGGCGCAGGACCGCAGCAGTGAGCCCGCCGCCCATCGCCAGCAGCAGGCCCGCCGCCCCGCCGATCCGGAGCGCTTTGCGCCGTGATACGCCCTCAGGCACCGGTCCGGACTCAGACACCGGTCTCGATCCGGGCACCGGCCTCGATCCCCGCACTGGGCGCCACCGTCAGCTGAACCAGCCGCCGGCGCACCTCATCGATGTCGTGGCGGCAGACGCCGGCCTGATCGATCAGCTTCGTCTCGCAGATGTTGCAGCGAACGCACTCGCGAAAGTCGATGCGCGGCCCCTCGATTGCCCCCGTGGGACATGCCTGCTCGCACACCTTGCAGTGGTCGCAGTGCTCCACACGGCGAATGCGGAAGGGCGAAACCGTGGAGGCGACCGCGAGCGCCGCGCCCAGCGGGCATGCGTAGCGGCAGTAGAAGCGGGGCACGATCGCCGAGGCAATCAGGATCCCCCCGGCGATCGCCCACAGCACGATGGACGAACTCAGGAAGAAGACGGTCCCGAAGGGTTCGAAGAAGGAGAAGATGCTGGCCCGGCTTCCCGCCAGCGCCGGAAGCAGGATGGCCGCCAGGCACACGTACTTGACCAGGTACAGGCGCTCGTGCAGGGCGCGCGGCAATTCCCGCTTGAACTTCCTCGGAACCACCTTCTCCAGGAGGTCCTGCAGGACCCCGAACGGGCACAGGAACCCGCAGAAGACGCGCCCCACCAGCAGCGTGGTCACCACCGTGAAGACCACGAACAGGAGCAGCGGGATGTCCTCCAGGAACACTCCCGGCCCCACGGAGATGACCGCGGTGATGTGCGACACCGAGAGGAACCCGCCGTCGAACCACCCCAGGTAGAGGAAGGTCGCAATCAGGGCCACCCACCGCAGGCGGTCCCGCTTGAGGAAGAACGCAACCGTGACCAGCGCGAGCAGCCCCAGCATCCAGGCGACCTCGGCGGGCGAGGTGCGCGCCAGCGTGCGCTCGAGGACGGTCTGTTCCTCGGAAAGGGAGAAATCGAGGTCCGGCGGGGCCGGCGGCGGGACCGTCGCGGACGGATTCTCCCCGGTTGCGGCTTCGGACGGGTTCGCGGGTGGCGCGGGGTCGGCCGCGGGGTCATCGGCTGGCTCCGTCCGGTCGACAGGCACAGGCGCAGCCGTGGCGTCATCGGGGGATGCGGGCTCGCCCGCGGCAGCTGCTTCGGCGCGGGCGGCATCGGTCGCCATTCCCGGATCGTCCGCGGCAGCCTCCACGGCATCGTCTTCTTCCGCGGTCGCGGGAGCTTCCTCGCGCGCATCTTCCGCCACCCCGCCGGCTTCCGCCGGATCTTCCGGCAGCTCGGAGGGGGCCGGTGACGGCTCGCCGGCCGCAGTCTCCGGCTCATCCGCGGCGATATCCGACGCCGGCACGACGGCTTCCGCGCCCGCTGCGGGATCGACTGCCGCGGTCACCGGTTCGGCCGGATCGGGATTCTCCCCGGCAGGCGCATCTTCCGCCGCAGGCGCATCCTCCTCGACGATCCTCTCCGCGACTCGCGGAGGCAGATACGCGGTCGTGTAAAGCCCCATGCCCGGGCGAAGATCGAAATGGATGTCGAAGGCCTGCTCGACGTCGAGCGAACCCGGCACGGCCATCACCCCGACGTTGCGGAACTGCCCCTGGACCATCCCGCTGCGCGGCTCGCCCAGCATGACGACGTCCGGGTTGTCCATGGCAATGGTGTCGGCGCCCTGCACCAGCGAGAGCGTGCGCGGATAGAAGAGGAGGGCCAGCGCTCCATCGACGCCCACGAGCATGAGAGGGTCTTCCTGCACCCGCTCCCCGAGCTGCTCCGCCACCTCGCCGAACCGGGTCCGCCCAACCAGCATCTCGCCGACGGAATCGCTGCGGATGTGCGCGAAGGAGAGCACGATGCGGGTGACGTTGTTTTCGAGCACATGGATCTGCGGCACCAGCTCGCCCGCGACCATGTCGGACCAGGACAGCTCCTCCAGCTCCTCCATGCCGATGGTCAGTAGCGAGCCGCCGGACTCGGCGGACGGCCGGGTGGCCAGGTAGTTGGCGTACACCCGGCGGGCGGCGGCGCGGATGCCGCGCGACATGGCCGAGACCGAGATCGTCGCCCGCGACACCACGCGGACATCGCGCTTGGCGCGGAAGGGGTCGGAGATGGACTTGCCCGTGAACTGGGCCTCGTAGCCGGGGGTGCGCAGGAAGTCGCCGCGGGTGCGGATGTAGGATTCGACGTAGTGGGTGACCCGAACACCGGTGAGGGTCCCATCCCGGTCCATCCCCACCAGCACCTCGATGGGACCATTGTAGCCGAGTTCCTCCGGGGGCACGTCCGACGTGAGAAACGCATATCCGACGAGGGCTTCCTCGGCCGGGGCGTCGGCCGCGTAGCCGACGATCACCCGCGGGTCGCCGTCCCGCATCTCGAAGGAGGTCGCCCCCGGCAATACCTCCTCGACGAGGCTTTGCGGGAACGGAAAGTCGTCCGCCACCTGCTGGCAGAGGACCGGAGCGGGCGCCAGGATGCCCGCCGCCGCAGCGGCGAAAGCGCATGCGAAAACTCTTGCGGCGGTCCGCCGCGCCCGGTCCTCAGGCATTCACGCGCGCGAGCCGGAGCGCGTTGCCGGTCACCAGCAGCGAGACGCCCACGTCGCCTACGAGGACGGCCGTGATCAGCGAGACCATGCCGAGCGGCACGCCGACCACCAGGACGAGCTTCACCAGCAGCGCGGTCGCGATGTTCTGGCGGATGACCGCGCGCGACTTGCGCGACAGCCGGAACAGATAGGGCAGGCGGGTGAGGTCGTCGCCCATCAGCGCCACGTCCGCGCTGTCGATGGCGGCGTCGCTTCCGGCAGCTCCCATGGCGATGCCCACCGAGGCCGCCGCGAGCGAGGGCGCGTCGTTCACGCCGTCGCCCACCATCGCCACCCGGCCGTGCTCCCGCTCGAGCGCCCTGAGCGCCTCCACCTTCTCGTGCGGGAGCAGCCTGGCCTTCACGTCGTCCACCCCGGTCTCCCCTGCGACCCGGCGGCCGGTCGCGGCGTCGTCGCCGGTCAGCATCACGACCGGCCGGATGCCCATGCCGTGCAGCTCCCCCACCGCCACCCGCGCCTGCTTGCGGGCCCGGTCCTCCAGGGAGATCCACCCCAGCGGCCCGTCCTCGTCCGCCACGGCCACCACCGTGCGGCCGTCGCCGGCCATGCCCGCGGGTGCTTCGCCGAGCCCCAGGGTCGCCGGCTTGCCGACGAAGTGGCGCACGCCGTCCAGCCGGGCCTCGACGCCCTCGCCCCGGCGGGTGGTGAAGTCGCGCACGGCGTAGTGGGCGTAGGTCTCGCGCCTTGCCGCCTCCTCGTGGATCGCGCGCGCGATCGGGTGCTCCGAGCGGGCCTCCACCGCGGACGCGCGCGCCAGCACCGTGGAGGCTGGCGCCCCCCGGGTCGAGCGCACCTCGCGCACCTCCAGGTGCCCGACCGTGAGCGTGCCCGTCTTGTCCATCGCCATCGCGCGCACGCCGCTCATCGCCTCCAGGTAGACCCCGCCCTTGATCAGCACCCCGCGGCGCGCGGCGGCCGTGATGCCGCTCACTACCGCGACCGGGGTGGAGATCACCAGCGCGCACGGGCACGCGATCACCAGCAGGGTGAGCCCCCGCACCAGCCAGGTGATGAAATCCGCGCCCGCGAGCGTCGGCACCGCCACCACCAGCACGGCCGCGACGGTGATCGCCGGCGTATACCAGCGCGCGAAGCGGGCCACCACCCGCTCCGTCTTCGCCTTCTTCGCCCCCGCGCGCTCCACCAGCTCCACGATGCGCGCGAGCGAGCTCGAGTCGGCGGGTTTCTCCGTGCGAACGTGCATGAAGCCGTCGCGGGTGATGGTGCCGGCGAAGACCGGGTCGCCCCGGTCCTTCTCCACCGGGAGCGACTCCCCGGTGAGGGACGACTCGTCCACCGCCGAGCCCCCCTCCACCACCGTGCCGTCGACCGGAATGCGCTCGCCGGGGCGCACCACCACCACGTCGCCGACCGCGACCTCGGAGGCCCGCACCGTCTCCTCCACCCCGCCGCGCAGCACCACGGCCGTCTTGGGGGCGAGATCCATCAGCGACTCCATCGACGCCCGCGCGCGGTCGACCGCGTAGCTCTCCAGCAGCTCGGCGGTCGAGAACAGGCAGACGATGGCGGCGGCCTCCAGGTACTCCCCGATCGCGATCGCGCCCAGGATCGCCACCATCATGAGGAAGTTCATGTCCAGCGAGAGCGCGCGCGCCGCGCGCACCCCGTCCGGCATGAACCTCCATCCGCCCACCAGCGCCGAGGCGACGAACAGGAGCGACGGCATCCGCACCTCGTTCAGCGGCAGCGTGAACAGCAGCGGACCGACCCCGGCCAGCTGGAGCGCGAGCCCGACCGCGAACAGCGCCGCCGACGCATACGTGATCCGCGCGTCCCGCGTCGCCCAGGTCGCGGCCGCGCGCTCCTCCCGCGCGCCGGTGTCCGGCTCGGCCAAGTGCCCGAGGCGCCCGATCGCCCGCCGCACCTCCTCGGCCGCCACCCGACCGGGGTCGACCTCCACGGTGACGGTGCGGCCCACCAGGTTGGCCCCCACCCCCATCACACCGTCGACCTTGCGCAGTCCGTCCTCGATGCGGGTCACGCAGTGCGAGCAGTCCATGTCCCGCACCCGGAACCGGACCGCCGTGGCGGCGCCCCCGGACATCGCAGCGCCCCCGCCGTCCCCATCCACCATCACCTCGCCCCGCACCGCCATCTTCGTCGTGCGGCTAGACCGACGCCGCCACCGGCTCGCGGTCCACCGCGCCCGGATAGGGCGACTCCAGCCGGTACTCCGGCCGCGCGTCGAGGAAGGCGGCCACCCGGCCCTTCCGGGTCACCGCTTCGGAGATGAAGTCCAGCGCCTCCTGCAGGCGCTCGTCGGAGGCCGCGCAGCTGAATCGCAGGAACCCGGCCCCGGCGTCGCCGAAGCACTCGCCGCCGAGGCAGGCGACCCCGAAGTCGTCGTCCGCCCCCTCGAGCAGGTACATCGCCAGGCCGTGGCTGCTGATGCCGAGCCGGTTGCACACCGGCGCCACCTTCGGGAAAACGTAGAACGTGGCGTGCGGATCCAGCGACGAGAACCCCTCGATCCGATTGAGCCCCTCCGTCAGCAGCTCCACCTTGCGGCGGAACCGGCGCATGGCGGCCTCGCGCTCGGCGCCGTCCCGCTCGAGCGCCGCCACCCCCGCCAACTGAATGAAGGGTGGGGCGCACGAGACGCTCGTGTTGATCATCTTGCCGATGGCCTCGACGGTCTCGGGCGCCGACACCGCGAACCCCAGCCGCCAGCCGCCCATGCTGTACGACTTGCTGAAGGTGTAGGCGGCCACCGAGCGCTCCATCATGCCTGGCTGCGCCAGCGGCGACACGTGCTTCCCCTTCCACACCATGTGGCAGTAGGGCTCGTCGCTGAAGACGGCGACGCGCGTGCCCCGAACCATGTCCGCGATGCCGCGAAAATCCTCCTCCGTGGCCACGCCCCCGGTGGGATTGTGGGGCGAATTCAGGAAGATGGCCCTGGGCCGGGGATCCTCGGCAAGGAAGCGCTCGACCGCGGCCAGGCTCGGGCGGAAGGCATCCTCCTGGCGAAGCGGCGTGAACACCGGACGCCCCCCGCGCCTGAGGATGTTAGGCACGTAGGTGGGAAAGTACGGGCTGAAGACCAGGACCCCGTCCCCCGGATCCACGAAGGCCTCGCAGAAATACTGCTCGAAGACCTTGGTGCCGGTGGCGATGACGACGTTGTCGCGGCCCGCGGGGACGCCGAACTCGCGCTGCATGTAGCGCGCGGCCGCGTCGCGCAGCTCCGGGAGCCCCAGGGATGCGCAATAGCGCGTCTGGCCGGCGGCGATGGCTTCCCTTCCCGCCTCGGCCGCCGCGCTCGTGGTCGCGAACGGGCTGTCTCCGATCTCGAGCTCGACGACGTCCTTCCCCTCGGACTGAAGCCGCTTGGCGACCGCCAGCACGGTAAAGGCGGCTTCCGCCGTCAGCGAGCGCGCGAACCCGCTCAGTTCCATGGCCACTCGTCAGTTCTCCGTTTGTCGTTGCGTGGGAGCGAAAGGGGCAGCGGCGTCATTCGCAGGACGTCATTCGCAGCGCTGCCCGGACCGGAATGATAGGCGACCCTCCCCGCCGACCGGAAGGGTAGGCACCGGTTGCCCTGGCCGCCAGACCGGGGGGCAGGTGTTGCCCATACTCCGGCCCATCTTCATCTTGCGATGCTCGCTCTGTTGTGCGAGGCGATGAACATCTGTTTGGAAGGGGGACGCGGAAGATGACACGACAGGACCGTCAATCACGGATGCCGACCACGCGAGCCTGGTGCTGGCTGGCCCTCATTTCGCTTGGCGCGGGCGCGTGCGCCCAGACCTCCGATGCGGGCCCGGCCGGACGCGTCGTCACCGAGGGCGACTGGGCCTACATCGGCGGCGACGCCGGCAGCCAGCGCTACACGGAACTCACGCAGATCAATCCCGCCAACTTCGAGCAGCTCGAAGTCGACTGGATCTGGGACGGCTCCGCGTATCCTAACGTTAACGCGCGCGCGACCCCCATCTACGTCAACGGCAAGCTGATCAGCGTCGCCGGCGAGAAGCGCCACGTGATCGCCACCGATCCTGCATCCGGCAAGGTGCTGTGGGACTGGGTCGAGCCCGAGACCTTCCGCTGGGAGTACTCGATGCGGAAGAACCACGGCAAGGGCGTCGCATACGCGAACGTCGACGGCCGCGACATCGTCTACGTGGTCACGCCCGCCTTCTTCCTGCACGCGCTCGACGCCGAGACCGGCGAGCCCATCGAGGGTTTCGGAGGCTCGGTGGACATCGAGGGCTTCCCGAAGACCGGGACCGTGGACCTGCTCGCGGACCTGGGGCACGAGTATGACCCGTACATGGGGGTCCCGCTGGAGAAGGGCTACATCACCAGCTCGTCCCCGGCCATCGTGGTGAACGGCGTGATCATCGTCGGCAACTCGGCCGAGCAGGGCTACAACCAGTCGCGCATGGAGAACATTCCGGGCGACATCCTCGCCTATGACGCGCGCACGGGCGCGTTCCTGTGGAAGTTCAACGTGCTGCCCGGCCCCGGCGAGTTCGGTCACGAGACCTGGGAGAACGACGCCTGGGAGTGGACCGGCGACATCTCCTCGTGGGCGCCGCTCTCGGCCGACCCCGAGCTGGGACTCGTCTACATCCCCACCAACGGAGCCACGCAGGACTTCTACGGCGGCTTCCGCCCCGGCGACAACCTGTTCAGCACGAGCCTCATCGCGCTGGACGTGCAGACCGGCGAGCGGGCCTGGCACTACCAGCTCGTCCATCACGACATCTGGAACTACGACACCTCCACCGCGCCGATGCTGGTGGACGTGACCGTCGACGGGGAGGACATCCCCGCCATCGTGCAGATCACCAAGCAGTCCTTCGCCTACGCCTTCAACCGCGCGACCGGCGAGCCGCTCTGGCCCATCGAGGAGAAGCCGGTGCCAAAGTCGAAGGTGCCGGGCGAGAAGCTGGCGGAGACGCAGCCGCATCCGACCTGGCCCCTTCCGTACGACATGCAGGGTCTGAGCGTGGACGACCTGGTCGACTTCACGCCCGAGCTGCGCCAGGCCGCGCTCGACCTGCTCGAGCCCTACGACTGGGGTCCGTTCTTCCAGCCGCCGCTGCACCGCGACAACGACGAGGGCAAGCTGGGCGCGATCTGGTGCCCCGGCGACGTGGGCGGCACCAACATCGACGGCACGCCCGCGGTGGATCCCGAGAGCGGCGTCATCTTCGTGACGTCGCAGAAGGGATGCTCGTCGCGGCTGGTGGTGCCCGGCCACGAGGTCGACGAGAGGGTGGAGGCACCCACCGGCACGACCATCAACGACTTCGCGGTGTTGGGCGGCGCGCGCATCGGGCGCGTGCAGGGTCTGCCGATGTACAAGCCCCCGTACAGCAAGATCACCGCGATCGACATGAACACCGGCGAGCACCTCTGGTGGATCCCGGTGGGCGACACCCCCAACAACGTGCTCAATCATCCCGCGCTGGAAGGGATCGATATCCCCAACACGGGGACCGGCAGGCAGGCCGCGCAGATCGTGACCCCGGACATGCTCCTGTACACGGGCAACGCAAGCGACAACACCCCCATGCTTTACGCCGTCGACAAGGCCACGGGCGAGCGGTTGGGCGAGGTCGAACTCCCCGGCAACCCGCGCTACGGCATGATGACCTACATGCACGAGGGCAAGCAGCGGGTGGTGATCCAGGCGCCGAACATGCTGATGGCGATGAGTCTGCCGTAGGAGATGACGCCGGATTCCGACGAAAGGCAGCCGAAACCGCCGGACTCCCGGGAGGGGCCTGACGACTCGGGTTCGTCGGAGTGCGACGAGTATCTGATGGGGCTGCCCGAACTGATGAGCGAATGGGCATCGCCGGAGGACGAGGAAGCGTGGCGTGACCTCTGAGGGGCAGTCCCTGGGCAACCGCATCCTCCGGTTCGGGCCGACCCGCATCGTTCTGGCCACGCTGGCCATCGTTGCGGCCATCCTCGTGGTCCAACTTGTTGTCGGTGGTCTGCACGAGATCCTGGGCTTGGGGCCGCTCCGCCAGGACACGCTCCAGTACGTCATCCCGATGGTGGTCGCGGTCCACTTCGCGTACATCGGCTACGTCCGCCTCGTGGAGCGGCGCCGGGCCGAGGAGCTGTCCGGCAAGGGCGCGGTCGCGGAGACGGGCGCGGGGATCGCGGTCGGTGCTGGTCTGCTCGTCGCCACCATCGGCGCCATCGCGGCGCTGGGATACTACCAGGTGACCGGGTCCAACCCCGTGATTGCAGTGGTGCCCACGTTCGCCATGGCCGTGGCCGCCGGATACGCGGAGGAGGTGCTGTTCCGCGGCGTGCTCTTCCGCATCATCGAGGAGAGCCTGGGCACCTGGATCGCGCTGGCGCTCACAGCCCTCATGTTCGGGTTCGCGCACATGATGAACCCCAACGCGACGCTGTTCAGCTCGTTCACCATCGCCATGGAGGCGGGTGTGCTGCTGGGCGCCGCCTACGTCCTCACCCGGCGGCTCTGGCTCGCGGTCGGCATCCACTTTGCCTGGAACTTCACCCAGGGGGGCATCTTCGGCGGCCGGGTCTCCGGGCTGACGATGGATGGGCTGCTCGAGTCGGAGCTGAGCGGTCCCACGCTGCTCTCAGGCGGGGAATTCGGGGTGGAGGCGTCGATCTTCGCCGTGGCGCTGGGGGTGGGGACGGGGGTCTGGTTCCTGGTCCTGGCCGGCCGCAAGGGGCACTTCATCGCGCCGTTCTGGAGGAAGGCGAGAGGCACCTGAGACCTCCGCAGGGGACTCCCGGCCGGATACCCCCCGGACCGATCAGCCGGGATTGTGGACGCCGATCACGCCGCACCCGACCCGGGCACCAGCGGCACCGGTCGGCTGGGTCGTGAAATCATCCGCGCCCGCGTGGACGATGACGGCGCGCCCCAGGATGCTGTGGTCCCCCTGCAGCTTGATGACGGCGTCCAGCCGGTTCATCGTGGCGTGGCCGCGTGCGTCCGCCGTGATGTTCCCGAGGTCGCCGACGTGCCGCACCGCCGCGTCCGGCCCCCCGTGGTCGCTGCCCGTGGGGTTGAAGTGGCCACCCGCCGTCTTGCCGTCGCCACCGGAACAGTCTCCGAACTCGTGGATGTGGAACCCGTGGTCGCCCGGGGACAGGCCGATCACATCGGCCACGACGCGAACCCGGCCGCTCTCCTTCGTGAACGTGACCGTACCGGAGACGGAGTTGCCCGTGGTGGGGTGAATCACCGCCACCGCCTGGTCGGTCTTGGGCCCAAGCAGCGTCTCGGTGCAGCCCGTCCAGGTCAGGACAACGATCGCAACCGCCGCGAAGCGCCCGGCGATCCGAAGGAGACGCGCGCGCCGACGGTGGCTCTGCGGGTCGATGTCACGACAGCGAATCAAGGCCGACATATCTCCCTCCTCCGTTCATGTTTTGTCGGACAACCAGACCGGTTTGTCGCATCCTACGATGCCTCCCCACGCGCTTCAAGCCGGGGGGTGACCTGTGCCACCTCGAGCGTCAGCTCATCCGCACCGCTACCACCGTGCTCCAGAACAGGAAGAACGAGTAGGCATTCAGCCAGCCGACCAGGCCTACGGCGATCAGCGCGGTTCGCGTCCAGAGCCCGGCGCCCCGGAGCCCGAAGACGGTTCGCAGCGACCGGCTCAGGTACCATGTGGTCAGCCCGATCAGCGCGGCCACAACCGCCAACGTGGCTACCCGGGAAAACACCGGGTCCTCGAGGAACGAGTCCAGAGGGATCCCCATCACGCGCATGAAGATGTTGCCGAAGAGGATCACGACAAGGACCCACGCAACGAAATCCGTTGCGTAGACAAGGTGTTCTCCGAATAGCCGACCTGGAAGTAACACCTTGGTAAGAATGGCGATAGCCGGGATCATCAGGAAGAAGAAGGTGGGTGCGTGTTGCGCGATCGTGAAATCGAAGCGCAGCTCATACGTCTCCGCGCTCATCCCCAGGTCGAGCAGCTCCCGCTCCACGACCGCGCGAAAGAACGCGGAGGAAGCGACCCGCTCGTCCAGATACCCGTCGAGACCGAAGGCGACGGCGCCGACGTACGGACCCACCAGGAAGACGACCAGGTTCGCCACCAGAAACAGCTTCAGCGCCGACAGGTAGGCGCCACGCTCTCCCTCCAGCGTGGCCCGGGTCAGAAAGCCCGGTTGCGCCAACAGCTTGCCGAAGGTGCGCGGGAGGCGGCCTTCGATGCCGACCACCTCCCGCACCCACTCGGAGAGGATGCCCCGGAGGGAGAGATCGCGGCTCATGGGGGCGCCGGGCTCCGCGCTCAACCCGGTGGCCCACCTCCCCGGCTGCTCCCACCGATCGGGTCACCCTGCGGCATCACCAGCGCGCCGCCGGGGACCGTGTTCTCGATGCGCTGCTGCCAGCGGCGGATGTCCGCGGCCACCAGGCGCTGGTGCGGTGACGGGTCGGACATCGCTTCCAGGTCCGCGGCCAGCCGCTCCAGCCGGTCGGCGAGCACGGCGCGCACCTCGGCGGCGTTTCCGTCCCGGCTGGCCTGCTGCATCATGCGGTCGGCGACGGAGCGCTGGACGGCGTGCAGCACCCGCTGGCGGTAGTCGTCCGGGGCCGCGTCCGCGCCCCAGGTGTGCTCGATCAGCCGGTCCGCGACCTCCTCCAGGCCCGGGTAGTCGCCCATGCTGCCGAACACCAGCAGGCGGGCCATGCGGTTGGGGTGCAGGATCTCCCCCACGGCGAAGTCGGCCGCCGCCTCGGCCGCGCCCACCGGGTCGAAGACCAGCCCGGTGTAGCCGGGGAAGGCCTCGCCCTCGTCGTGGCGGAAGGCCGCGGGCGGGATCATCGACACGACGTCCTCGGGCAGCGTCAGGAAGTCGACCGTCAGCGTCGAGAGAATCGTCTCCAGCGCGTCCCGCTGCTCCTCGGCCGGGATGATGGCGAACGGCCTCTGCCCATCTCCCTTGAGCGCGTAGCGATAGTCGGCGCCGCCGAGGGTCTGCGCCGCGGAGCGCAGCTGGAAGCGATGGTGCATGTAGAGCGGCATCAGAACGTATTCGAGGTCCGAGAGCGGCTCGCCGACGCGGAGCACGTCGGTGCCGAACTTCTCGAGCCCGATCTCGCGCACGTCGATTTCGAGCTTCAGATGGTCAACCAGGTTGGCCCCGTTGTCCCATACGCTCGCCCCCGGGTGCGCGGCCCCGATGAAGTTGTTGTTGGTGTGCATCATGAAGACGAGCCCGTCGTCGATCCCCTGCATGACGATCTCGTTCAGGCCGGCCCGCTCGTCGGTCCCCTCCGGGAACTCCCGGTAGAGCCAGTTGACGGAGAGCTTGTCGTAGGTGCCGATGCGGGGCACGTAGGCGTCGGAGAGGTCGATGTCGCCGTTGTCGTCGATGGTGGCCAGGGGCGCGGGATAGTCCATGACGCTCTCACGGCCGTAGGTGCTGGAGAGATAGTTGTGCGGGAAGCCGAGCGTGTGCCCGACCTCGTGCGCGGACAGCTGGCGGACGCGCGCGAGCGCCATCTCCACCGCGTCGGAGTTGCCGGCGACCTGGGCCAGGTACTCGAAGTCCGGCGCCCCCGCGAGCATGCACGCCTCCCAGTAGGCGCGCTCCTCGTCGCTCATGGGCACGTCGAAGTAGCCGCCCCCGTCGTCGGAGGTGATCCCGCCCGTGAACGGCGGCACCATCCCCTGCCCGTGCAGGTAGTCCTGGCGCAGCCGCAGGCTCCCCAGGTTCACCACCCCGCGCACGATCTCGCCGGTGCGCGGATCGATCACCGAGTTGCCGTACGAGTAGCCGCGCGTCCGCCGGTGGGTCCAGTGGATCATGTTGTAGCGGATGTCCTGCGCGTCGACCCCCTCGGGCAGCACCTCGACCTGGTAGGCGTCGATGAAGCCGGCCTCCTCGAAGGCCTCGGCCCACCACTCGGCCCCCTCGATGAGCGCGCTCCGCACCGGCTCGGGCGTGCCCGGATCCACGTAGTAGACGATGGGCTCGACCGCCTCGGAGCGCTCCGCGTCCGGGTCCCGCTTCTGCAGGCGATGGCGGGCCACCCAGCGGATGCGCATGTCCTCGTCGATGGGGCTCGCGTAGTCGCGCACGGTCGGCCCGTTCACCCCGATGCGCGGATCGGCGACGCGCGGTTCGTAACCGGGACCGGGCAGCTGGATGAAGGAATGGTGCTGGCGCACGGTGAACGAACTGCCCGTGGCCGCAACGCCGCTCACCAGGTTGCCGGGGCGGTCGCTCGTGAAGGTGAGCATCGCCTCGACCTCGGTGTTCTCCGGAAACGACTTGGTGTTGGGCAGATAGATGGCGCTCCGGGACGCGTCGAGCTGGAACGACCCCTGCCCCCGCTGCTCGATCTGGGTAATGACCCCGCGCGCGTCGCGCATGAAGAACTCGGTGGCGTCCACCAGCACGCGGTCGCCGGTGCGGGCCACGATGTCGAAGCCCCAGTGCACCGATGGCGCAAAGGCGTCGCGCACGGCCCGCGCCTCGGCGGTGTTCTCGGTGATGGCCCGGAACTCGTAGTTGGGCTCGACGAGCAGCACCCGCGGCCCGATGCGCCGCGCCTCGAAGACGTGCGTTCCGCGCAACTGCCCCCGGTCGATCCCCACCGGATTGCTCCCGAGCCCCGACCCCATCGAGATCTGGTAGAGAAACTCGGTGTCCAGCTCGGCGATCTCCCAGTAGAGGGCGCCGGCGTCGTCATCCCAGTAGAGGTTGAAGAAGCCCTCCATGGCGGTGGTGCCCTGGGTTATCTCCTCGATGGTGGGGACGTCCTGGGCGGCGGCGGGGGTGGGGAAGGCGGCGGCCGCGGTAGTGGCTGCGCCAAAGGCGGTCGCGGCGGCGAGGGTGAGGAGGGGGGTGGGGGGGACGAGTCGGCGAGTTCGGCGGGTCGTCATGGTGGGTACCTCGGGCTGGCGGTGTGCGCGGTTCTGGGCGGGGTGAGCGACGAGGGCCAGAAACGCCACCGGACGGTTCCCGGTCACCGGCGCTCACGCAGGCCGGATACGGAGAGACTGGAAAGGGGAGGGGAGGGGCGCAAGCGGGATTCGGTTCCGTCACATCTCGCCCCAAGGCCCCTGGAGAGCTGCCCTTGGACATGAGCGTTAAAGGGAACAACGACCAAGGCAGCATTTCCCGCAGGAGTTCACCGTGGCAAACCCTCTCCTGGCCGCAACATCAAATTGAGCTGACGTTCTACCCCAACATCAACACCTCGTCACTGGCATGCCGGACATCGGCTCATGTGGATGAATCTGGCCGTCCGATTCTTGCCAGCTACCCGGTGACCCGAACCCAGATCAGTTATTCGGATCCAGCACACGTTTCGCATCCATAACGTATAGCTTTTGTATCCGCCCATCCTTCATGGTAGCCTTAGCTCTGACCTCTAGCAGGCCCCGTTCTGTAGCAGCCTCCGTGTATAGGTTGGGAGTGACCTCGAACACCGGATCCCGCACTACTGCTGTGACAAATCGGTGTGGCTCTTGAGGATGAACAACCTTCAACTGCCGATTGTGGTGGGTGAACCCATCTACCCTAACGAGAACCGTGCCCATGTCGACCACCTCCAGTTTGTTCCGAGAACGAATAGCATCTGCCATGGGAGCATCTACCTCGGTTACCTGCCTAGGCTCGCCATTGCTAAAGAACATTCGATCACATGACCGTCCTATAGGAGACACGGCTTGGCGAGTCGAACTGCCAAGCGTACCGAAGGCTGCCATGATTTCATCGTGCCGGTTTGCCTCCACCTGCTCTTGGAAAGAAATGAATCTCTCTTGAAGATCAAAAAATCTGTTCATGTGTCTGGTCGCGCCACGGGGCCACCCGCCGAACCTGAGCATCACCCAATTGATCCAATGCCATATGATATCTTTGGGAATTATAAGGAATACTTGACACGTCTCACTGGTGTCTTCGGGTGATCGCTTGCGCCAACCTGCGCGAATCGCTCTCAGCTTCCTGCACCTTTCGAGACAACTCTGATGTTCCCAACTGGGCACCCACCTTCAAGCCAAGCAGATAGCCTCTAGAATAAGCAAAGGCTTCTTCAACACTGTCTGGATCGACAGATACTATTCCATTTATGATCTTGGGCATGGCGCTTTTGTCTCCTTGTAGAAGCGCTGGTTAGTTGCTGAAAACGTCCGATTCCAACTCCGAGCGCAGCCCGTTCGCCTCCTTTCTTCGGGAAGGGGAGACAGCTATCCGCCTCTCAAGGCTCTTGCGACTCTTTTCGAAATCCACTCTTGCGCCGCGGATTCCTGCATCTCGTTCCAGTCGCGGAAGTTCGTGGTTCGCTTCACATATGTGTCCCACGGACCGTCTGGAATCGCCGCAAAATCCTCGACTGATTCAACCGTCCACTCGCTTTCATCTAGCATTTCTTCTAGGCTGCCGAACTGCGTGTTTCGGCGCATGAAACTAGGATTGAGAATCTCACCTAGCTGGACCGCTTGCTGCCTACCTAGTCGCTCCATACCGGCTATAGCACGGTCAAGACCGGAAGTGTCTACCTTGATTTCAAACACTTGTCATCCCTCCCTTCGGGTGGCTTTGTTCTTCCGGGGCCGCATCATCGCGCGCGCTGCCTGCCCAGGCGTGAGCCCCTTGTAGCGCGGGTTCGGCGACGGCTTGTTATCCCACTCGCGCAGCTTCGCTAGGCGCTCTTCTTCGGTCAGCTTCGGCTTGTCGCTCATGTTGTCCTCCGTTGGAGTCGGAACATCAACCTACAACAAGACAAGGCACTCCGCAAGGCTTGTAAATAGACGTTCAAGTTATTGTGGGAATTGTAGTTACGGCGACTGCGGCGGCCTCCCTACCCCTACAGCGCGCACACCCCTCCCGCTTGCGCTGCGGACGCTCCGCGCGTAACGTGCTTCCTGCAACTACATCGCGGTGGGTGACCCCTGTACGTCGGGTTACCTGCTGAATACAAGAGCCGACTCAAGGGCCAGCGGGTAGCTCCCGAAGCCCCGGTGAACAGGCAGGAAGCTTCTTCGCTGGTTACCCCTGCGATGTGGTTGCACATGGCCCGGCACCCATGTGCCGCAACCGGACCGCAGGCACAGGAGCCCTTCCGGTGAAGAAGATGAACGTGGCACTCGCGACGCTGCTCGTGCTCGCGTGCGGTGACGGATTCGGAGTAGCCATCGAGCCCCCCGCGCCGCCGTTGACCGTGTACGAACCCACGCCGCTACTCGACGTGCGCATAGGGGACACGGTAGAAGTTGCTGTGCCTACGGCTGTAGGCGGATTGCCGCCGTACGAGTGGGCGTACGGTTCGGAGTCGTCGTACCTGCATGTCGTGAGCACAGACCCGCTCCGGGTCTACGCGAGCGACGGCGGGCACCCCACGCTTACCGCGACCGTGCGCGATGCGGCGGGTCAGACAGCGAGTACCGAGATCGAGGTACGCCTGATCCCGCGCTCGCGCATTGAAGGACGCTGGCACATGTCGCATACGCTTGACGCGGACACGGTGCAGCTATGGATGGATCTGATGCCCGGACGCCCGTGGTGCCCGGACACGTACAAGGGTGTGTGCGTGAACCCGAACTGCGCGACGATGCACGACGGTTATCCCGGCTACGATCCCTGTCCTGCCCGCAGCTTCAACGTCGGCGGGCAAGTCAAGTGGCAGGTCGGCGAGCGTGAGGCGTTCTGGCCCGACCCGTTCACATGGCTGCCGTGGCCGCGCACGAGCTACGTGAACGCGGACAAGGTATTGCTCAACATCGGCGTGGTTGGCGGTATCGGCCTCTGCGAGCGCGGCACGTACGCCGAGTTTCGCGGCTCGCTCAACGACGACGCGACCGAGCTATCGGGCATGCTCATCTACGAGTGCGAGTACCTCCTGCCCGGCATCCCTAATCCGGTGCTGAATCCCAGCGGTAACGTCACCTTCTACCGGCAAGACAATCCCAGATGACACGCGCAACCTGCTCACCTACCCGGTAACCCCCTAAAGCCCGCGAGAGCGCGACTGAGCAGCGATCTCTCGGTTTTCTGCGGCTGACGTACACGTCCCAGCAAGGAGCACCTGACCCATGACGGGCGAGCCCGGTCCACGGTCATGAACGGCAAGGATGGTCGTCACCTGATGGCCCTCTGTCCGCGCTGTCACGCACGACACCCGCCCGTCGTCGTGGAACCGGAGCAGCTACGTCCCGTGCGCGGCTCGGAGCTAGACATCGCGGAGACGCGGGAGCTAAAGCAGCACGTCGCTACAGCGCTGCGCCATCGTGCTCCCTACGCCTTCCTGGGCCTAGACGATTTCAGACGGATCGCGCGCTGGAAGCTCGGACGCCAGTTGGGGCGCGTCCGCTCCCTTGAGCAACTGACCGAGAGCCTGGTCAGAAGCGTCACGCGAGCCGCCTTCCACCTGCACGCCGATCACAAGCGGTCAGACGCCGTTGCTGCGAGCGTATGCGTGGGCGTGCTCACGAGCCTGCCAGGTGTCGGCGTACCCGTGGCGTCTGCGGTGCTCGCGCTGACGTTCCCGGACGATTTTTGCGTGGTGGACTTCCGGGGCTGGCGGGCGCTGTTCGGCGAGGACCGGCGAGCGTTCACGACCAACCAATACCTCGCGTATCGTGCGGCTGTGGACTGCGTTGCGCACCTGCTGGATTGGTCCGTTCAGGAGACCGACCACGCGCTGTGGGAGCTTGACCGGCGGCAGTCGGTGCGGGGTGTGCTTGACGCGAACGGGGCGGGACGCGCTACTTGCCCACCTGTGCAGGAGTAAGATGCAGCAGCGTGCGCAAGTCTTGTAAAGGTGTGTCTGGTTCAGGCATGCCGGGGCTCCAGCGTACACATTAACCCTACCCTGCGTGGTGGCTTTTCTCGACCCGTCCGGCTAGTATATTAGGTTGGGGCGGTGTGACGTAACCGCCCCCCAACCACCGACACGAGGAGGGCACATACGATGAAACGACGAGATTGGGTACTACTCTCTCTGTTGGCCGCCCACGGCAGTCGCCTGACTCCGGTATGCCTACAGAAGAGCTTGTTTCTTCTTGGTGAACGAGGGAGGATCAACGAAGAGGATGCTCGTGGCTTCTACGAGTTCGAGGCATACGCGTACGGACCTTTCTCGAAGGAAATCTATCACGACGCCATGACCTTGGTAGACGAGGGCATGGTCGATGTGTTCCCTAGCTCGCGGGCGTCTTCTCGCCAGTACGCACTCACAGTTGATGGCGTTCAGAAGGCTCAGGAACTCCTGAATGAGAGGCAGCCGCAGGGAGGCGAGTACCTCAGCAAGGCGGTGAGGTGGACGCAGCGGCAGTCGTTTCCGCAACTAGTCAGCGCCATCTACAAGCACTTCCCGGCGTACCGAGAGAACAGCATCTTCGTGCGGCCATGACCCTCGTCGTCGGCATCCTCTGCGAAGGAAGCGTCGTCGTAGGCGCTGACGGTGCTGCCACCCTTGGAGCAAACCCGAGAGCGCCTACGACACACCAGACTATCAAGAAACTCACTCGCGACGATAACATCATTTTGGGCGTCTCCGGGTCCGTAGGCATGGCGCAACTTCTTCGCGACAGACTCACCACCGGAAGACACACGCTCTACAAGAGTCCGACCGACGCGATGCGAAAAATACGAGAGAAGTTCAAGCCAGAATTGCAGAAAGCAGACGATGGCCCGACCGTTTCACTAATCGCGTTGCGGGTCAGTATGTCGAAAAAGCAGCCGGGCACTCCAACGCTTTTTGAGTTATCGGATAAGGGCGATCCCGAATCGGCGACACACGACATACCATTCATGTCCATAGGTAGCGGGAAACACGTCGCTGATCCATTTCTGGCGTTCATACGTCGTGTGTTCTGGCCGGACAGACTTCCAGACACACAAGAAGGACTGCTCGCCGTGACTTGGACATTGCGTTATGTAATCGACGGCGGGCCGGGTGCCCTAGGCGTAGATGATCCTATCCAGTTGATGGTTCTGAGATCAGACGGTGCCCATGACGTAACAGACGACGAGGGCGCACTACACGAGGACAACGTTCAACAACTCGAAACCTACCTAGGCGAGTACTCCATACCCAGTCCCCTTGAACCACCCCCTTTCCCCTAGCGACTATATCCCTATAAGGTAAACGATCCGATGTAGGACCCTTCCTGAGAGTCCTCTGGCTTCCTTGCGGCCAAGCGACCCCTCCCAGCGCCGACCTGTAGGCGCAAGAAGAAGCCCTAGTCCGCCACCAGATCCCGGTAGAGCAGCCGCCGTCCGACCATGCCCGCCACGACGTGGTGCATCTGGTCGATGGTGTCCAACTCGCGCAGGTTGTGCCTGCCCGCGTACTCGTTGACGTACCTCTGCAAGTGCTTGAGCGAGATCTTGTGGTAGACGCCGTGGTAGCCCCTGCGTAGCATCGCCCAAAAGCTCTCGACGCCGTTCGTGTGCGCCATGCCCCGGACGTACTCGCCTACGCTGTGCTTCACCGTCTCGTGCGGGCGGTCTGTACTTTTATAGGCGCTCGTGTCGTCCGTGTAGAGTTGCGCGCCCGGAACCGCGTGCTCGTCCACGAAGCCTTGCAGCGTCTCCGCGTCCAAGCGGTCTACCACGCGCGCCGCTACCGCGTTCGTGTCGCGGTCCTTGATCCCGACGACCGGCTGCTTGCTCGACGGCCCGCGCCCTGGCGTCCGCTTGTGCTTCGCCTTGTTTCGTTCCAGTCCGCCGATGAAGCACTCGTCCGCCTCGACCGGCCCGGTGAACACGCGCTTCGTCTCTGCCGTCAACCCCTCGCGGATGCGATGCTTCATGAACCAAGCCGCTGACTGCGAAATCTTGAGGTCGCGGTGCAGCTTCATCGACGACACGCCCTTGAGGCTCGTGATTTCGAGGTAGATGGCGTACGCCCACTTCCGCAGCGGCAGGTTGCTCGCTTCCATCGCTGTGCCCGTCTTGAGCGAGAAGTACTTCTTGCACTCGCGGCAGCGATACGGCATCGGCTTGCCCGACTTCACCTTGTAGCAGTTTGTGCTCCCACAGCGCATGCACGCCATCTCGCCGTCCGGCCAGTGCCAGTACTCGAACCACTCCACCGCCGCTTCCTCGTCCGGGAACATGTCAGCTAGATCCAGCAGGCTGATCCCCTGACGATAGCTCTTTCCTGGTCCCTTTCGTGACATATCCTGTAACTCCTTGTCCTCTAGCATCTTACATGCTATAATCTAACACGCTACAGGAGTGTTGTCAAGTATTCGCTATAATTCCCATATCTTTCGCCCCAGATAAATATAATTCCTGAAACAATTGTAGGAGTATGGCATTCTCCACCAGCCAGATCTCCACTGATCCGCGTTGCGGGGCAGTCGTGTAAACGGCGAAGGGCAGGCGCTCCCTGCCTCTGGGTAAGCGCCCTTTCTCGACGGCGAACAAGCCGGTTGCGATGAGACGCTCGAAGCCTATCAGTGATTCTCCCAGATGACGTGACCTCATGTAGTGTTCGTCTGCGGATCCGCCCTCGAATCGGACGATAAGACTCGGGCCGTTTGTAACGGGACCAAGCATCGGAGATCCCTCCTGGTGAGAGTCGCGTTGGGCTCAATCGGCTAGCGGTGTCCCTCGATACGACCGTTCGTTGAGGGCTGTCCGCAGATCATCGACTGAGGGAAGTCGTCCCCAAGGATGTTGCGGGCCGCCCGGGACGAACCCGCCCCTGTGAATAACATCATGTCACCCCAGCTCAAGGCAATCCCTGAGTGGGGGACAACGTAGGATGGTAGGTCGGCCAAGCCGCATCGCTCCAAGGGCAAGTTTGGGTAACGCAGCCAAGATAGCAGGAACCGATCCCCTCGGACACCATGACAACGGCGGTCCATTTCCGCGGTCCCTCGGCCACACGCCCGCCGTGGCCGATGGAACCGCCATATCCGTCGAACGATGTTCGTTTCGTCCAGCGTCGGCGGGACACGGACGGGTCCGAGGCTCGGGCTGGCCATCAGACTGGATGGCGTTCGACGCAACCAGTGAATGGGCGTTCGAAACCCTGATGTATCGTGATGGTTCGCTCGAGGTGCTTGCCAAGTCCGCAGTATTGGCCACCGTTCACCGAATTATGACAGCCAGCAGAGGGGAGCACACCTCGTTGTCATTATGGGTGTTACTGGCGACGAGGCCCTAGCCGTCGCCCGCCATACACGCGGCCCAATAATCCATGAGCCGATGCCGGAACTCGAACAAGTCGCCTCGACCTAGTTGCGGACTTGGCGGGCCGTCAAGTGGTCCTACTGGCTCGGCCGGGGTAGGGGCGTCGGCCCAAGTTCGAGAGTAACGCTGTGGGCCCGCTCCACCTCCTTTAGGGTGCGGATAACCACCCGACCCTTCGAACTGTTATTCTACCTAGTGCTGCCAGTTCGAGAGACCGTGCTGATCACTCACTCGTCTCCCGTGGTGGCTGATGAATGTCAGAGTCCAACATGGAGGGGCAGGTGACAACGAATCTGAGCATCCGTGTACCGTGGCACGACTCCCAGTGGAACGGAACCGTGTGTCGTGATCCGGCAGCGAACTGCCACTGCGTTGACTACAAGAACATCCTGCAGCAGAAGAGGGTCTCACGCGAGCTGCCCGTCCGTGGCGCTCCCTTCGCCAAGTTCCTCCCACCCTGCGCGAAGGAGTCTGGCGGCTTTCTCTCACCTGTGGATTGGCAGGTGGAGCACCAGCATCCGTACATGAGGAACGAGAAGGTCGCCAAGACCCACGGCCACCTGAAGAAGACCACTCGCCGCGTGCGCCGATTTACAGCTCTGGGAGTTCCGTTCCGTTGGCTCAGGCGAGAGAACCTTAAGAACTGGGTGGCTCCTCGCGTCCTCGGCATGCTTCCGCCGGAAATGGATCGCCCTCGGGGCTTCAAGACCGCGTGGGTGTTCAACCACGCTCTACAGGCGGCGATTCTAGATGCCTTCTACGAGCCTGTGGAGAACGACACCTCCTTGGCCCTCTTTTATACGAAGGGCGCCCACCCCCTAGGGGATGACATCCCTCGCCTCGTTGTGGGAGTCGGTTCGATAGAGCGGATCGGGCAACTGACGTTCTACGATTCGACACACGGTTCAATGAGCGCCCACCCGATCTGGGAACGCGAGATTGCACACAGCCTGCGTCCGCGCGGTGAGGGGGGACTCCTTGTTCCATTTAGTGACTACCTGACACCGACCGGCGATGAGGACGAGGACGCGAGGCGAGCCGACCTCGCTAAGCGCCTCGTCATCGAGCCCGATCAAGACAGAATGGCCGAGTTCTCCTACCGGACGGAACACATCACACCCGACGCGACGATCGGCGTGCTCACGAAGGCCATCAAGGTCGCCCACCATCTCCGCGAAGATGGGATCGCGGAAGGATCCTGGGCAGCAGCCGAAAAGTGGCTGAACGAGCGCCTGTCCGCCACCTGGCGCTTGAGAGGCCCGAATCCGGCGTCGGGGCTGTCCTGGAAGCCATGGGTCTGCGTATGGGAGTGAGCCTGGTGCAACTTGCGGCCTCGCGAGATCCTCAGTTCGCCGCCGACCCGTGGACTGCAGTGTCCCGACTGCTTGACGGAGTCACCCCTCCGCCCGACGGTCGCTTTCAGGCGGACATCGACGCCTTCGCCTCCCAGTGGGTCTATCACAAGGACCAGCCTGAGCGCATGGAGTTGGCGAGGTGCCTCTCCCGCCTCGCCATTACTGCAGACCAGGCGCGGCGGTGGTGGAACAAGACCCGCAGAACCGAGATGGCAGGGTGTACTGTGTCCGATCGCGAGATCATCGACAACCCCTATGTCGTGGCTGAGCTCGATCGCGGGCGCCGAGACTCGCGGCCAGTGTCCTTTCCGACCGTCGACCTTGGGGCACTGAACGCCGGTGGAAAGGCCAGCGTCCTCTCTCCGGCCGACAGACGGCGTCTTCGAGCAGCTTTGGTAGCGACACTTCGAAGGGCGGAAAACCAGGGAGACACCCTCCTCGGAGTCCCGGAGGCTCGCAATATGGCGGCCAAGATCCCCGTGGCTGAGCCGGTTGTTGTGCCCGATGGGTGGGCCAATGCCGAAATCGAATTCCTTTCCGAGCGGGTCGTGGCGACTGACGGAGATCCGCGGTGGCTGCAGTTGACTAAGCGACGAGACATCGCCGGCATGCTTGCACGAAAACTGCGGGCTCGAACAAGCCGGAAGCTCCCCAGCCTCGGAGAGCAGTGGAGGGACATCTTGGTCGAGACGGTAGAGAGCACGCTAGCTGAGGGTGTTCGCTTCGATCCGAAGCATCCGAGAACATCGGCCGCTCTGGATGAGCAAGCCGATGCCATGGAGAGACTTACTACTCGGAAGGCCAGTGTGCTGGTCGGCCGAGCGGGCACCGGAAAGACAACTCTTCTGGGTGCGCTATCCCGCAGTACTGCCCTACATGGTCGAGTCCTCTTCTTGGCTCCGACCGGAAAGGCTCGAGTACGCCTCGAGTCGCAAGTTGCCAAAGGGATCGACGTCAGGACCGTGGCGCAATTCCTTCATTCCCAAGGGCGGTATGACGGAAGCCGACAGGAGCCCATCATCGGACGGCCCTGTTACGATGGCCTTGAGGCCGTTGTCATTGACGAGGCCTCGATGCTCACGGAGGACACTCTCGCGGCAGTAATTGGGACGTTCGGTGCTAGAGTGAGGTATCTGATTCTTGTTGGCGATCCGGCCCAGCTACCTCCAATTGGAGCTGGAAGACCCTTCGCGGACTTGGTAGCTCATCTCGATCCGGCACATGTGACCGAGGATGAGGATTTAGATGACCTTGAAGTCCGGCAGGGTGCACTGGCTAAGCTCACACATGAAGTCCGCACCGTGCGAGGCAAGCAATCGGACACATTGCGGTTGGCGAGGTGGTTCACCGGCGATGAACTGAGCCCCGATGCCGAATCGATATTCGTGGACATGGTTGATCGAAAGACTGAGCTGACGGACCTCGACGTCCGATTCTGGTCCGACGCCCAAAGCCTTCATGACGGAATCACGACGGCTCTTCAGGACCACCTGCAGATCGCAGACCAGGACGACCTCGAAGCCTTTAATCGGTCCTTCCTGATGGAGCCGTACAAGAGCGGCTGGGTGCCGAATCATCCCGCTGGTGCCGAACAGTGGCAGGTACTATCGCCAGTCAGGCGAGACGTTTGGGGCTGTGATGACCTGAACAAGTGGATTCAGTCGACTTGGCGGTTGAAGAAGCTCGAGCAAGCTCGCCTGTCCAACACCGCCGCGGGACCGCAGGAGATCATCAAGCACGACAAGGTTATCCTCCTCGAAAATGGTGAGCGCAGGGGCTGGGATCGTGAGCGCAAAGAGGAGATCTCGGGATACCTGGCGAATGGCGAGGTAGCCCTAGTGAGGACGGTCAAGAGGAATTGGAGCAACCTGCTCTTCGCCGGCCGGCCAGACAGTCACACCTATAGCTTTCGCGGACGGGACTTCGGTGACGGCGAATCACGCCGCACGGTCGTCGAGTTGGCGTATGCGCTTACGGTGCATAAGGCGCAGGGGTCGGAATTCGGCGTGGTGATAGTCGTTATTCCAAAGCACCGCATGGCCTATCGCGAGCTAATCTACACAGCTCTAACGCGGGCAAGGCAACATCTAGTGCTGTTGGTCGAAGGAGACGGTGTAGGCGATCTCGTTGGTCTGTCGAAGCCAACTGCTTCAGAGACCATCAAGAGGAACACTAACCTTTTCAGGGTGGCAGTTCGTGAGGGAAAGGATCGACCGTACGCGAGGCATCTTATTCATCGAGCGTCGGACGGGGAGTTGTTGCGATCCAAGTCTGAGCTGCTCATCTACACGCGGTGCCTCGATGCAGGGCTCGAACCCCAGTACGAACACCGGTATGAGCCAATTCCCGGGGATTGGAAGTGGCCCGATTTTACGTTTCTCGATGATGCCGGAGACCCGATCATCTGGGAGCACCTAGGCATGATGGGGGACCCCCAGTATGCCTCGGAATGGGACAAGAAGCGAGACTGGTATCTGAAGCAGGGATTCGTTGAGGGTGAGAACCTGTTTACCACGGAGGAGCGCGGAGGTCTGGACGTGGACGATGTGAACGCGGTTATTGCTGAGCTTCGCCGGCGTGTCAGCTAGGCGCGGTGGGACCCACAATGGGCGGACATCCTGGGAGATCTGCCTTGCTCCACGCCAGGAGACCTTGGCGCGGCGCTCCAGCGGGTCGGAGCGGGGCGATACCCGGACGGTCCGGGCTAAGTGCAAGGCGGCACACCAATGGCGGCTACCGGTCCTTGGGCTCAATCTCCTCATAAACGAACCTTAGAATGGCTATCGCTTCAGCAAGGCTAAAAGGGTCGGTGTTTAGAGGCATATCCTCCTCTCCGGCATATCGCCAGCTGACGAAGTCGTTCTTGTGCTCCGCTAGGGTCCTTTCGATAGAAGCCATTGACTCGGAGGCGGCCTTCTGCTCGATCCGGCTGCGGGTGTCATCATCCAGTTCTCCATAAAGCTCGCTAAGGTCATGCGTCGGCTTGTACCCATCGGGTCGACCGGATCGCTTGATTGAGATTGCTTTCAATGAGAGCTCCGCAGCCAGAGCGATCACAATCGGCATTACCATGACGGATGCGATGAATCTGTCATTCTCATCGGGTGTGGCTGGTCGGGGACTCGGTTGAATGATGCGGTTGAACGCCATCTTCAGATCATCTGCTACGAGCCGCAACCCGGAAACCTGCGCTTCCAACACATCGAGGCTCATAGGTTTGGGCTGTCTAGTCATTCTAGGATCCCACGGTTACCCGTTCAAGAATGCATGTAGTCCCTAAAAGGGGGCGACTAGGGCAGCCGGTGCTGCCGGAACCCACCGTGGCAAACCCTCTCCTAGCCGCACTGTCAACCTGGATCGCGTTAGGCATCGTGTCAATCCCGAATTCCGGCAAACGCATGTGTGGATGAGGGCTTCCCCCTTGAGCATGGGACCATGGCCGTCAGACCCTGCTCAGCATCGCCTTCAGCCTGCTGTGCGGAGGCATGTGGCTGCGGGACATCGAACGCCTGCGCAACGATGCGGCCTCGATGGACGCGCCCGGTGTGGAGGTGATCTCAAGCCCGATGGCGGCGGGCGCCTTCACGCAGCGTTTGGGCGAAGTGGATGTGATCGAGTTGATCGACTGCCGCAACGCGTGGGGCCGCGGCGTGTCGGGGCCGGGACGTGCTGGCACCGGTGGTCACGTTGACGTGGCGTGAGGCTGGCACCGCCACTGGGCAGGAGGTCGCCGCTTGACCCCATCTCATCTTCCCTCCTCGCCCACGAAGCCGGAGCTGGCGAGGAACGCGATGGCGCTCCACGGGACAACCGCAAGGCGCTCTTCCCGGTCCCGCGCAATGATGTAGGTGTTCGTCACCCGCAGAATGGTCACGCTGTCGGGGAACACCTTTGATGTGAAGGGCGAGTCCGCATCGAATGTTCGTAGGTTGAGGAACCAGTTTCGTCCGACTAACGAGTCATCGTCCGAGTGGACCTCATGCGGTTTCACGAAGTTCATCGATCTCTCCTTCTCGTTGGGCAACCATTTGGGTAGACGCCTTATGCGCATACCCTCGCGACTCACGGAGTTGTTATTCCTTGGGAGGGAGACCTTTGGCTGCTCGGAATAGATCGGTAAATGGGTTCCGAATCAAAGTGCCAACGATGCCCGAGACGACGACAGCCAACACATGGCTGGCGAAAGACAATGGCGTCAAAGCCATGCCCTATATGGTCCGCGATTTGATCGTAAACCGAAGTACCCTCGTCGAAGCAAGACAGAAGGAGGGCGGTCTTGTCCAGCGTGTACACCGCCCGCTTGCCCCATAGATCATGGGTCGCTGCCAGCACCGCGCGGTGATCAGACCTGCTTTCCAAGAGGACGAGATAGACGCCTCGCCACCGTCCGGTCGTCCTTCTCATTGCATCCCTTTCCGCGGTACCAGTGGGCTGCCTCGCCCCGCTTTCGAGATCCGTGACCCGTGGTTGGCGGGCAAGCACTTCCTACGCCGGGTCTTTTCTTCGCTCATGTTGTCTCCGATTTTCCGAGGGTGTCCCAAGGGTACCCCTCTGGTTACCGGTGCGCCACTCCCTTCAACCTCCGGGAACCGCGTCTCGTCGGCGTTGCTGCATCTGGCGCAACGAGAATCGCAACACCTTAGTCTCCAACCGCCAAGGACTTTGCATCACGGAGCAGGGATGGAGCCCCCGCCAGGATCGAGGTCTGCAACGGTCGCTGCGAGGGCAAACAGCTCCGCCACGCATACGATGGTGTTGTAGTCGGCGTGATGTACCTGCCCGTCAGCGGTCCGGACGCGCGCGATGAAGGCGATTGATGCAAAGTACCTAGACGCATCGTTCTCGCCGACTCGCCATTGCCAATCGAAGCGGCTTGGCTCGCCGGGCGCGAGATCAACAACCTCGGTTGCGCCCAGCGTAGTGACGCGCTCGCCGAAGACATCGAATGCGATGAAGCGGGCGTTAACAGCCGTTACCGGTTGGCTGGCAACGAGCGTTGCCTGCACGTTGTACTCGTAGTTGTTATCGTACCGTGTCGTCGCGCCAGGCGTGCCCTCGAAGTCGACGGGGAGGCGCGCGTCGTGAATGACCACCCAATCTCTCGACAGGGTGGACTCTTCGTTCAGGATGATCCCGAATCCGAGGTTCGTCCTTACGCTGCCCCCGTCGGCGGTGGCGACATTGACGGCGTCTGGCAGCTCACACGCTTGGGCACTCTGCTCGTTCTCCGCACCCGGCTCGTTCTCCACACTCTGCTCGTTCTCTGCACCCGGCTCGGTGTCGCCATCGTCTAGGGACAGGCATGCCGTGAGCAGCAGTGCTGCGGCCAATGCCACGTTCTTCATAATCTTCTCCTTCCTTCATCTGGAGTGGAGCGATTGTGGACATCCTCGCATCTTGATCCGACACCATCCTCCGGTCGAGTTGCGGGCGACCAGGGTAAGAAACTGCCAGCGGAGCGGCCCGACGACAACGACCTATCTCGCGCGCCCGCAAACGGGTGCAAGGTTCTCATCCTCAAAGCCTGGACTCAGCATCTAGATGAGAAGATCGCGATCCTCGCGGTGTTGGCGCTGTTTGCCGGGTTGTTCCAGCTGGACGCGGACCGACTTGGCCTCCAAACGGGTGCTGAGGTTCCATGATGGACTGCACGGTCGACGCATCGGAAGTCTCGCTGAGAGAAGCCGTCTCCGCCAGACCGAGGGGTTCGAAACGCATGAGATCCTTGTAGCAATCGCACGTCAACGGGCCCGTGGGTCGGCAGCCCATCAGACTGGATGGCATTCGACCCAATCGCCGGATGGGCGCGCGAAACACTGACGTTTCGTGGGGGTGGCGCTCAACCCCGCCACACTAGCTCCCACGACGCAGTTCTGCCTACCTTCCTGCCGTCGTCCTCTTCTAGCCCTAGCGAATCCGTCAGCCGAGTGCATCCGCTCTCCACGGCAACAATCATCACCAACCGAAACCCCCATCCATGCCAAAGAACATCGTCGTGTGCTGTGACGGCACGGGCAACGAGTACGGCCCGAACAACACCAACGTCGTAAAGCTGTACGAGGCGATCGTTCGCGACGCGGACCAGGTCGCCTTCTACGATCCGGGCGTCGGGACCTTCAGCTTTCTCGGCAGGACGCTCGGTCGGCGGGTGGGCCGCACGCTGGGGAAGGCGTTCGGCGCCGGGCTCCAGCAGAACATCGAGGATGCCTATCGGTTCCTCATGGACCGGTACGAGCCGGGGGACAGGCTGTACCTGTTCGGCTTCAGCCGCGGCGCGTTCACCGTGCGCGCGCTGGCCGGCATGCTGAACCTGTGCGGCCTGCTGCAGAGGGGCAGCCTCAACCTGGTGCCGTACGCGTCCAGGATCTACAACGACCGCGCGCGTCACGGGATGGCGCCCGGGTTCAAGCGGACCTATTGCCACGACTGCCGTCCGCACCTCATCGGCGTGTGGGACACGGTCGGCTCGATGGGCTGGTTCTGGGGCCGGAAGTTCTTCGACTCAACGCTGAACCACGATGTGAAGTACGGCTACCATGCGGTCTCCATCGACGAGCAGCGCAGAAAGTTCCCGGCCAACATGTGGCGCGAGGACGTCAAGGCCGATCACCAGACGATCGAGCAGGTCTGGTTCGCCGGCGTCCACTCCGATGTCGGCGGCTGGTATCACGATGCCGGCCTCTCCGACATCGCACTGGAATGGATGCTGGACAGGGCGCGGGCCCGGGGCTTGCGCCTGAGACCGCACTGGCGCCGCAGACTCTCACCCGATCCCGCGGGTCGCCTCCACGTCTCGAGAACCGGCTTCTGGCGGGTGTGGAGGCCGGCGCCGCGAGCCATCCCCGAAGGTGCGCTCATCCACGGGAGCGTGCTGGCGCGCATGGACGATCCCGCGCTGGGGTACGCACCTGCCAACCTGCCCGGCGCGCATACGGTTGTGGAATAGGAGTTTCGACGGGCGGGATTGCGGCATCGTCCGGCAGGGTGAAGATGGAACGGTGTCTGTCACGGCGGAGCAACTGCAGTATCGAACGCTTCCAATCGCACCCTTCTCGAAGAGCATCTCCAGATTATGGGGCGGACTACCTGGTACGAGACCATCGAGGAGATGCAGAAGGACCTGGACGCCTTTCTTGAAACCTACAACCGGCGCCGACCGCACCAGGGCCGCGGCATGAAGGGGACGCCCGCCCTACGCGGTCTTCAAGGCCGCGATCCCCCGGAACCGCACCTGCAAACCCTCGGCCAAGAAGGAGGTGAAGAAGCAGCGTAAGACCTGACCTCGGTGAGGCTGCGTGTCAGGTGATTACCGCACTTGTACACGCAGCATACGCCTCCCCCGCTAAGCAAGAGAAGGTAACGGATACGGAAATAAATCGTGTCCTACGGCGTGAGCCCCCGGCCAATTCGCCTCATAGCATTACCATACACGATCTGCTGAACGCTAGACATGGAAGCGTACAAGTCTTGCCACTCTGATTCCATCTCGGTCGTTAAGCCCCACTGACGACTCTCTTCTCGAATGCTGTGCCACTTCGCAGCCAATGCCATTCCTTGATTTTTCCTCTGTTGGGCGAGTGACACGGACGTTCGGTAGTATTCTCTCCCCTGTTCTCTCAAGCCCTTCCGAAAACAAAGCATGCCCCAATCCGCTGTGATGAGAATCGGCCAAGGATCATCAGTCACCCGCCTCCCGGACTTCTCTATGGCGAGAAGCAACTGGTTCCTAAGCATGTCTTCCGCACCGGCGAGGTCGCCCAACTCCGCTCTAATGTATATCTCTTGCGCTATCAACGAGGGATCCTCTGGACATGCAAGGCGTGCGATTCCAATGTCGTTCAGCGCTTCATCAAAATCTCCCATCGCGGTGCCATGAACCCAAGACCCCAGCAGCGCTGCATCGCGACTGAACGGTTCGTCATATTGCCATTCCCTCAGTGCTCTGGAGCTTCCGGAGATATCACCCGCTTCCAGTAGCCACCACGCATGGGCCTCGTGTGCCCTCGCCTCCCAATCACCACCACGTTCCACAGGATGACGCAAGAATTGCATCTGCGCCACGACATTCTCAGTCGGATCTCTGAGTGCCAGTTCGAACCACTTCCGCTTACTTCTCGTCTTGCCATGTCGTCTCTCAGCCATACCGATCAAGGTAGCTAGCTCAGATACCGCTCTCGGTGAGAACAGCCGTCTCTTTATCAGCTGCATTCCCCGCTTTACCAAGCGATTTGGTCGAGTACGCTTCATGGCAATAAGGATTGCGACAGCCAACAGCCACGGATCATGCACCGTTGCTCGTGTTCGACGGAGGACTGCAGATGCTTCGTCTAGACGATCATAGTGAAGATAAAACCGAGACGCGGCCCTTGCTACATATCGATCGTGAGGTGCTAGGGATTGTGCAACCTTGAGTGCCCTCTCCGCCTTATGGTCGTGTCCTAGCACAAAGTGCTGGCGTGCGAGCATGACCCATGTCAACGGATCCCGAGGTGCCACTAAGAGCCGTCTTCGCATTTCCCCGATCGCGGCGTCCGGAGCTCGCAGTCGAGCGACGATGGGTCCGGAACGATTGACGACTCCCTCTTGTTCAGGTTCATCCCCTAGCACTTGTTGGGCGATTTCGCGTGTCACCGCGGATACAGACTCCACCAACATGGCGTGCGCTACGTCGCGAGCGGAGTCAAACGAATCTGTTACGAGCGCACCATCCAAGAGAGCTCGAGTGAAGGTGGGAGTCGGATTGAGGCGCCACTCGGCCCGCAGTCGATCCACCTCGCGTTGGCGGTCAATATCGGTTATCTGGGTATGCGAGGAACCGTCACGCGGATCACGTTCGCCAACGGCGAGGGCGTCGCGCGGTGACCGCCAGCGAGGAAGGAGAAAGCGCTGCTGACGTCGGATCAGTTGAGACACGAGTTTCCTCGTTTATGCTGGTACGTCGCCCGTTTCTCTAAACGATCAAACAATGATACATAGCGTTGTACATCTGCTTGTGGGGTGCCGCTGAAAGCGTTGCGTGGATGACCACGACGAGCGGGGTCAGGAAAAGTGAGTTGTTGAAACGCGTCCAAGAGGGGTTCCCGGACGCCCGCTAGCCATGTGATCTGACCAACGGCTGTGGTCACGTCCTGGACGACGGTACTATGGGCATAACACAACTCTGGCAGGACGTCCTCAAATGTCCCTGTATATTGAGAAAACCTCAAGCGGTGGGGAAGCGATCTGGTGAGTAAAGCAGTTGCGCCATGACCTACGAACAGAAAGGAGATCATGCTCCCGACCTGATAAATGTCGCTGAGACAACGACTCGTCCATGTCCGGTCAAACGCTCCATAAAGCTGTTCTGGGGGCGCGTAAGTGATGTCGCCAGGTCTGTTGCTTTCAGCATTGGGGCCTGTTCCGTCGACGCGTTCGGCACGGCCCAGATCGCCGAGCTTCATTTCGCGTCCAGCCGCGTGGGTCAGCACGTTTGAGGGCTTTAGGTCTTGATGAGCCACGCGTGGGCGACCGTGAAGTTGTTGAACACCCACGCAAACGTGCTTCAGCGTTCGCAGACACCAAGGTACATCGAGTTCGCTAGTTTGGTCTTGATGTCGCCTGATATCACCTTCAGCGAGTTCAAGGATCAAGTACGGTACGATGGCTTGGCCACCATTGGAAGGAACAGCAGCTTCGCCGGATGCCCACAACTGCGTGATTCGACTAAGCCTATAGCCGCTGCACTCTGTCAAGATGTCACGCTCGAACACAAACATATCGAGCAAGAATTTCATGCGATCGGCATGATTGGAGTGCCCGGTTTGAGCGTCAAGGTTGAGAGCCTTGAGGAAGGCGGAGCCATGTTCTTGATGCCGGACGTGGTAGGCGAAGGAATGATGACCGCCGGTCGCGGAGTAGTCGTCGGTATCAATCAGATCTCCAACCGTCCACCCATCCTCCAGCGCGTAGCCGCGAAGGCGCGAAGCGGGGTTGGTTGTCGGTTCCGGGGGATAGTTTCGAGCATCTGGCGGTGTGCCATGACTTCCGAGGGTCGATAGCTCTAGATTGGTTTGGGCAGGATCTTGAGAATGTGCCGCCATGCTGTGTGCTCCGCGGGAAGCGTGTATCGGAACTGTTGGTGCGTTACGCCGAACACATATTGTGGCCGATTTGTTCCGTTGCCGTCAACCTCGGTGAGGCAGGTCTCGCCATCGTCCCCTTCCGGGGAGGCGTCAGCGGGTCAGGATCGAGGGGCGGCTGACCTCTGTCGGGCTCGGGCGGTATCCCGAGACGACGCCTACCGGGTTTGCGCCCGGGAACTCAGCTTTCTCGGCAGGACGCTCGGACGGCGGGTGGGCCGCACGCTGGGGAAGGCGTTCGGCGCCGGGCTCCAGCAGAACATCGAGGATGCCTACCGGTTCCTCATGGACCGGTACGAGCCGGGGGACAGGCTGTACCTGTTCGGCTTCAGCCGCGGCGCGTTCACCGTGCGCGCGCTGGCCGGGATGCTGAACCTTTGCGGTCTGCTGCAGAGGGGCAGCCTCAACCTGGTGCCGTACGCGTCCAGGATCTACAACGACCGCGCGCGTCACGGGATGGCGCCCGGGTTCAAGCGAACCTATTGCCACGACTGCCGCCCGCACCTCATCGGCGTGTGGGACACGGTCGGCTCGATGGGTTGGTTCTGGGGCCGGAAGTTCTTCGACTCAACGCTGAACCACGACGTGAAGTACGGCTACCACGCGGTCTCCATCGACGAGCAGCGCAAGAAGTTCCCGGCCAACATGTGGCGCGAGGACGTCAAGGCCGATCACCAGACGATCGAGCAAGTCTGGTTCGCCGGCGTCCACTCTGATGTCGGCGGCTGGTATCGCGATGCCGGCCTCTCCGACATCGCACTGGAATGGATGCTCGACAGGGCGCGGGCCCGGGGCCTGCGCCTGAGACCGCACTGGCGCCGCAGGCTCTCACCCGATCCCGCGGGTCGCCTCCACGTCTCGAGAACCGGCTTCTGGCGGCTGTGGCGGCCGGCGCCGCGAGCCATCCCCGAAGGTGCGCTCGTCCACAGGAGCGTGCTGGCGCGCATGGACGATCCCGCGCTGGGGTACGCGCCGGCCAACATGCCCGGCACGTATGCGGTTGTGGAGTAGGAGCTTCGACGGGGAGGCACTGCAAGGACGCCAGCGCCCACGAACCCTGACGTAACGTGAGGCTTGCGCTTGAGCGCTCGCCAATCGACCGCGTTCGCCAAGCGGTTACCTTCCTCGCATGCCTACATGTCCTTATCCTTGCGGGCCGCGCGGCCGTTCGGGCCTCCCTGACCCCTCATCCATCCGGGAGATACGCCAGAGGTGACCCAATCGTCCTTCCCCGTTCAACTGGATCGTCCGTCCTATCCGGCGGCTGAGGCTGGCCGTCTGGTTGGGCTTACCGGGAGCAGGGTGCGGCGGTGGCTGGGCGGGTACGGCTACAGCTACGGTGACGCCGTGCGTCACCAACCCCCGGTGCTGCGTCGTGGCGCGACCGGCTCGTACGCGTCCTTCCTCGATCTCGTGGACCTGCTCTTCGTGAAGCGGTTTCTGGATCATGGCATTTCGCTGCAGAAGCTGCGCCGTGCACTTGACGAAGCCCACAAGATTCTCGGGACGAATCACTTCGCAAGGCAGTCGTTCTTTACCGACGGCGCGAACATCTACCTCGAAGTTCGAGACAAAGGAGAAGCGATCCTGGAACTGCTCTCAGATGGGCAGTGGGTGATCGCACCGGTCATCCGGCAGCTCGCCACCGAGATCGACTTCGCGTCCCCGGAGGGCTTGGCGCGCCGGTGGTTTCCCTTGGGCCGAAACAGACCTGTCGTGCTGGACCCTTTCGTGTCGTTCGGTGCGCCTACGGTCGTCGGGCACGGCGTGAAGACCGCTAACGTTCACGATCTCTTCGTTGCCGAGAACGAGAAGCTGGCGGCGGTTCGCGCTTGGTGGGACCTTGCCGAGGGTGAGGTGGAGGCGGCGGTAGAGTTCGAACGCCGCTTGGCGGCATGAAGTTCTTCGTTGACAACAACCTCAGCCCGCAGCTGGCGAAGGGAATGAAGGCGTTCGGCGAAGATGTCATCCACATCACGGAGATCTTTCCCGACCACGCCGATGACACTGAGTTCTTGCCCCGTGTCGGCTCAGAGGGTTGGTTCCTCGTTACACGCGATAACCGAATCCGTTACCGACCTGCGGAGCAAACCGCCCTGAAGGAGCACCAGGTCGGGGCATTCTTCATGGGGGGCAAGAACCTCAATCGGTGCCAACTGATTCAGCAACTCGTCCGCAATTGGCCGCGGATGAAGGAACTCGCTCACAAGACCCCGGTGCCGTTCGCGTTTCAGGTCCCGCCCTCCGGGAGAAAGTTCCGGCCCCTGCCGTTGAACTGACGCGGAAAGCTGGGACCGAGCAGCTTCGACGGGGAGGCTGCATCGCCCGTTTCAAGCACATCTATGGCGTCTCATCCCCGAGAGCTTCCTCGACCCGTCAACGTCCCGTCCAGAGCCGGGCGCGCTCCAGGAACACCGCCGGATCTTCGCGCCACTCCACGTAGCCGATCTCGCGGTTGCGGGTAAGCCAATTCAGCTTCTCGTCGATGCAGGCCAGTAGTTCCGGCTGACCGGCGTCCAGGGCGAAGCCACCGTGTTCGGCGAGGGTATCGAGCGCGGAGACCACGAAGCTGCCTTCGGACTCGTAGGCGATTTCGCTGTTGCCGATCGCGCCTCGCGCAACTGCATCGATGGTTCCGTCGCGCAGGGCCTCCAGGAGCTCCTGCACGCCCGTGCCGTGGACGACCTGGGGCATCGAGTCGGAGGGCGGATGGATGTGCGTCCTCCCCTCCAGCACCGCAGATGCTCTCGCGGCGGTGATCACATAGGCCGCCGTGCCGTCAGCCACCACCGTCCCCCCCGGAGTGTCGATCCGCGTGCCCGCGGCCAGGACGCCGTCGTCGTCGGCAAGGCCCGCGAGCTGGAGGAAACGCGCTTCACCGGTCGAACTCCTGAAAACACCGACCAGCACATCCCGGGTCAGCCCTTCATAGGACGAGAAGCGTCCCGCGTCGCCGGCACGCACCAGCAGCGACTGGCGAAAGGCGATGTGGCCGGACGTGAAGGCCACGGCCACCTCTCCGGCGTGGTCCCGGGTTCGGGAATCGAGAATCGAGATGCCGCCGCCCACGATGTCGATATCCGGCGTGGAGGGGAGCAGCCAGATATCGGGCCATTCAGCGACGGGACTCCGTTCGAACGACAGCCGCGCCCCCTCCATCGCCTCCATCGCCGTGAGCAGGTCCGCCTCGTAGCCGAGGTGGGTGTGGAACCCCGGAGAGGCCGGATCCTCGTCGGCGCTGTAGCTCACGGGCGGGTAGTACGCGTAGAAGGCTGCGCGGAGAGGCTCGCCCGCGGGTGTGCAGGCACCGGCGAGCTGTTCCGGCTCCGTGACCCGGCAGGCCCAACTCAGGAGCAGGATGCCAGGGATGGCGATCCGCAGAAGATGAATGGGCTTCACGACGCGCGTTCCCAACGCTCGATCGCGTTTGCTTCGGCGTCGTGGATGCGGGCAAAGCGGCCGATGCCCTCCATCAGTCGAACTCGCACACAACCGGAAGGTGGTCGCTCAGTCTCGGCGTTCCGCTGAACACCTCGTCGTGACTCGGCACGCGAGCCTGCCTCAGACGTCTGAGCATCGGCGCGTTCACGTAGCAGTAGTCGAGCTGATGCTCAACCCGCCTTGAGGAGTGCTGAAACGTGGGCACGGGACCGCCATGAGCGTGACTCAGGCAGTCGATCAGCCCGAGCCCATTCAGCCGTTCGATGACCTCTCGGTTGCCCTTGTCCTTCTGTTCATCGAACAGCACCGAACTGTTGAAGTCGCCTCCTACAATCCAGTTCCTGTCGTCGGCAATGCCCTCGGCGCGCAGCAGTTCCCACAGGATTTCCGTGAACCACAGATCGGGATTGTTCGTCAGCTTGATGCCGGATACATCGACATCGGCCCACCGATCCCGTGGAATCTTAAAGGCTGGCGAGTGAATCCCAACGACGCGGTACCGTTCGCCAGAGTCAAGAGTGGTCTCGCATTCGACGATCCATCCCCGGCCTTCCCCGTGGATCCTGTTGACCCATTCCAGCTCCGATTCCAGATACGGTTTTGCATCGATCACCCCCTTGGAGAGGACGACCGACGAAAACCGAGCGTTGTCGCCATCGAGGCTCCGTGGTGTTATCCGGTGGCACTGGTAGCCGCCCAGGACCCAGCCGGGAATCGCGCTGACTTCCTGAAGCAGGACGATGTCGGCGTCCTCACGCTGAACCATCTTCCACGCCCTGGACCGGGATGTGCCAGCCCTGTTGACGTTCCATGTGATCACCTTCATTGGCGTTCGCCCTCTCTATCTGAGGCCAGGGGAGGCCGTGGCATCTGCCGGGCCTGCCGGGTAGTCGCGCCGCATCCCGGTATCACCCGCCTGAATCACGAAGTCCCGCCGGTCGCGGTAGAAGCGCGCGCGGTTCAGAACCTCGTCCTCGGCGTCGAGATCGACTTCGCCGCACTCCACCATAATCCAGTACTTGTGGTCGTCGAGAAAGAGGTACCGGCGCGTCTGGTGGAAAAACCGGCACTCGACACCCTCGCCACGCTCGATGCGCTCGCAGAACGCAGCCAGCAGCTCCTCCTGTCCATCCTTCTTGACGACCACGTACTCGTGGGGCCACGTGTTCCGGTAGGTGACGGCCTCGCGCCACGGTGCGTTGTCGATCAGTTCCATGATGTGCGGCCGTTGCCGCGTTGTGTCGTCCACATCCCCTCCTCGTCGTCCCGACCCGTCGGCGGTTCCCCGCAGATCATCAACTGTTAGTTGACATCTATACGCCTTATCTTGTATGATGTCAACCATCGTTCCCGTCTACAGGGGAGAACCGGCATGTTCGGACAGCGGCTTCGGCTGGCCCGCAAGAGAGCAGGCCTTTCCCTGCGGGCGCTTGCCGCGCGGATGGACCCAAAGGTCAGCGCGCAGGCCATCAGCAAGTACGAGGCGGGCAGGATGATGCCCTCCTCGGCTGTTCTGGCTGGCCTCGGCGAGGCGCTCGACGTCTCGCTGGATTTCCTCATGAGCGACCGGATCGACGTCCTCGATGGACTCGAATTCCGCAAGGACTCGGGCACTTCCGCCCGCGACCGCGCCCGCGCCGAAGCCGTCCTGATCGACAGCCTCGAGCGGTACCTGACCATCGAGGAGGTTCTCGGCATTCCGCCGGCGGGTGCTCGTTTC
Organism: Longimicrobiales bacterium; assembly: GCA_965221785.1. Taxonomy (GTDB): domain Bacteria; phylum Gemmatimonadota; class Gemmatimonadetes; order Longimicrobiales; family Gaopeijiaceae; genus BD2-11. Next base: position 541,202 of record CBDCSR010000003.1, on the reverse strand, counting down.
GAGCACTGCCGTTGCGACTGCGTCGCCACCGAAGCCGAGATCGACGCCCGCGCCGATCAGCTCCGCGAGGCATGGGACCTCGGCATGGATCCAGTGCCCAGCCTGTGCGCCCTCCTGGAGGAAAAGGGGATCAAGGTGGTCGAAGCAGATCTCCCGGACCGCATCAGCGGCCTGGCGTGCCGGGCCATGCGACAGGGCAGGGTCGTCGCCGATGCGGTAGTTGTATCCAGCCGGACGAACGTGGAACGCAAACGCTTCACCCTGGCCCACGAACTCGCCCACAAGATCATCCGCTCAACCGGAAACCCGGCCATCAAGCTGGAGACGGCGATCGACCGCTTCGCGGGCGCCTTCCTGGTCCCCGGCCGGGATCTCCTGGAAAAGGTCGGCGCACATCGGCGCCGTGTTACCTACTACGAGATCGCCCGTCTCAAGCACACCTACGGCGTCTCGGCGGCGGCCATGCTGGTCCGCCTCGGTCAGGTGGGTGTGCTGCGGGCTTCCGCGGTCCGGCGCGCGTTCGCGACGTTCGCCCGGTCGTGGCGCACGACGGAACCGGAACCCATCGGCTCCGACCACGGATTCGGGGCGTTCGAAAAGCCAGAGCGCTTCAAGCGACTGGTGTGGCGTGCCGTGGGCGAGGAGCTGATCTCACCACTGAGAGGGGCGGCGTTGCTGGGGGTGTCGCTCGAGGTGGTTGAGTGGCAAGTCAGTGGGCCGGTGGGGTGAGGGGGATGGTGGAAGTGGGCATCCGGTTTCAGCGCTTGCCGAGACGTGGATTAGAGTTAGACTCAAGACCGAGGTTGGAGGAAGGGCGTCCGGGCCAACTGGGACCGGCCGAGGCCCTCGAACTATCGATACGAAGTAAGACCACCTGAAACTTGGCGCGGAAGGAACGGGAGCCCAATGAACGGAACACTCACGTCTCTCAACCAGTTCCTCATGAGCCACTGGCTCTTCGAGATCCCGATCTTTCAGCGCGGTTATGCCTGGGAAGAGGAGAACCTCCGAGATCTGTGGGACGACCTCTACTACCTCCGCGACCGCGCTCACTACTTCGGCACCATCTTGGTGAAGAAGATGAACAAGACGACGAAGGCTCGTCTGAAGACCTTCGATCACTTCGAGGTGATCGATGGCCAGCAACGACTGACGACGACTCTCATCCTGCTTCGTGAGTTGATCTCCCAGCTGAAGGAGCTCGGTGACGAAGAAGTGAGAGACCAGGCATCCAAACTCGAAGAGGATTACATCGTCTACCGGGACCATTACAAGTTGACCATTGGCGGCGAAGACAAGTTCTTCTTCCGCGACTCGATCCTGGCCGGGACGTCCACCAACGACCCCCAGACCCGGGCCCAAGAGCGGCTACGAGACGCTCAAACCTTCTTCCGCCAACAGTTCGATCGGCTACGGGAACATCGGGGGCGGGATGAGTACCTCGACTTCCTGATCGATCTCAAGAGCCGGATCGACCGGCTGGAGGTCATGCGGTATATCGTGCCGTCAAACGCCGAGGCGGTCCGCATGTTCGAGACGGTGAACGACCGCGGGCGACCGTTGACCGATCTGGAGAAAACGAAGAGCATCCTGATGTACGCCGCGTACCTCGTCGTTGACGACCCCACAACCCTGGACGCGCTGCTCTCCGAGTTGAACGACCATTTCTCCGAGACTTACAAGTGCTTCAAAGACATCGAGGACAGGGATAAGGGGCTCGGGCTCCGGGATGCCAGCGAGATCCAGCGCTATCACCACATCTTCTTTATTCGCTCCAAGGACTCACACAAGCACATGCGGGTGCTCAAGGATCTCCTAATGAGGAAGAGCCGAAAGGAGGAAAAGGAGGATCTGGAAGACTGTGAACGCTTCATTCGCCGTTATGCGAGCAGCCTCCGGCAAGCGTTCGAGACGATGCGGGACATAGCGAAGCGCAAGGGGGATGGGAGTGCCCTCGGGAGTACAATCGACAGACTTTTCTTGATCGGGCCCGTGGGGAACCTGTACCCACTCCTCATCGCCGCGTGGCAGAAGTTCGGTAAGGACTCCCAGCGCAAGGAGATCCTCCGTCTGTTCGAGGCTTTTGTATTCCGGGTTTACCGCGTCGTCAGACGCTACAGTCATACTGGCCAAAGCTGGTTCAACGGGTTAGCCCAGCGGGTCCACAGAGGGCTCACCTTTGCCGACTTCCTCCAGGAATTGACGGAAATGAATCTGTACTACGCCAGCGACGGTACTTTTCGTCGAGAACTGTCGGGAAGGTATTGCTACGATCATCTCCGTACCAGGACGATCAAGTACCTGCTTGCACAGTATGAGAAGAAGCTCCGGACCCGCGCAGGCGAGCCGTTGCCGGTGGACTTGGCGGAAATCCTCTCATCCGAGTACGAGACCGAACATATTCTGCCGCAGCACCCGGCAGGGGCTCTGGGTGAAGAGGAGATGGCCGCTCACCAAGAGATCATCCATCGCCTGGGCAACCTGACCATCGCATCGAAGGAATGGAACAGGAGCATGGGCAACCGTCCCTTCGAGGAGAAGCGAGACGGTCGGGGGGACAGCGAACTTGACGACAAGTGTTACCGCAATTCGAGTCTACGTGTTCAGAAAAACCTGGCGAAGTGGGAAGAGTGGGGCGAAGTGTCCATTCGAGAGCGCGGCGCCGAGATCATCGATTTTGCTATGGAGCGTTGGCGAATCGGTTCCACGACTGGCCCAACGGCAAACGTGACCCAGACATCCGGCTGAAATGGCGAAGAGACCCCGACCTAACGGCCCCAGGCATGTGAAGATCTGCTGTTCTCCAAGCACTCGCACCTCGCGCAGGCGGCTCGGTCTCCTGGCAGTTGTAGTCACGGTGTGCGGGACCGTGGCCTGCTCCCCCTCCCCTCTTCCCGGCGTTGAAGGCTGTGAAGAACGGCGCGTGGCCATGGCTCAGTTCGCGACTGCGATAGTGACCCTAGAGAACGTCACCCGAGCCACGATATACGAAGCGGGCTTTAACGCCGGGGCCACGGAGGATGCTGACGCAGTTGCCGAAATCTTGGCGGCGGCCGGGCTCAACCCCGCGGTCATTCAGGCGGCGATCAGCCCGGAAGAGGTGGCACGCGCCTTGGAGGCCGAGCAGGCAGCAAGGGCCGCGTTCGCTAAAGGCGACCAAGAGCCTGCTCGCCGCGCGGCAGACGTGATGCTGGACGTGATGCTGGACGCGGTGGAGGCAGTCGAAGGGATCGAGGCACGGGAAGCAGTACAGCCACCCTTGGCTGCGCTGTTCTACGGGGGAAACACGCCGGCCGAAGTGGCTGAACTGCGAGCCACTGCGGACAGCGCATTGAGGGCGGTGCTCTACCGCGCAGCCTTGGCCGTTCAGCAGCCCATCCAAGGGCGCGGCGGACGCAACACCCGACTGCAGAGCGAGGCTGATTCGGCCATGCGCGTAGCCTTCGAAGCGGCAATACAGTCCGCTTTGGAGTGTGTGGAGTGAGTTCCCGAGGAGGCCAGCTTCCTGACGGGTGGGAGGCATTTTTTCTCGACCAACTGCCGTATTTCCTCGGTACACTGGCCGGACTGGCCGTAATGGTGTCGGTGCCCTGGCTGATCCTCCGGCGGTGGACGTGGGGACGCTGGACCGTCATCACGGTCTGGGCTCTGATCACGTTCGCGTCGGTATCGGCGTTCTCAAACCCCAACTTCACCCCCGAGGACCTATCGACCTGGTGGGCCGGGCCCGCCGGCCTGCTGGCTGTCCTGATCTTGGCGCGGTATGACCGGCGATGGATGAAAGGCCAGCCTACCGAGGACGCCGAGTGACGTCCGTTCTCCACTCAGACCGTGTTACTTCGATGACCTGGAGATGGCTGACCGATCGGATGAGGGCGGATGACGCAACAGACAAGAGTCCGGCTGGTCGCCCGGTCACGGTTCAGAACTTCGTCTCCAGCGGCGAAGATCGACATCGCTGCGTTTCCCCGTGCCGTCCGCCGCGGCCGCGATGGGCCCCCTACTTCGGCCCCGCCGGCAGATGCTCCAGCAGATACCGCACCATCAACATCCGAACATGGACCTCCGTCCCCTCCCCTTCCGACAATCCGTGGTTACGGTTGGGATAGGTGAAGTAGTCGAAGGTCTTCCCCAGTTCCACCAGCCGGTCCACCAATCCCTCGACGATCTCCAGGTGCGTGTTGGTTTCCCCGGTTCCGTGAATGATGAGCAGGTCCCCCTCCAGCCCTTCCGCATAGTTGATGGGCGCGGAGACGCGGTAGCCGTCCGGGTTGGTTTCCAGGGTCTCCATGTAGATCTCCTGGAACCACGCGTTGTAGAGGTGCGGCTGGGGCTTGGGGACCACGGCGATCCCCACGTGGTAGACATCCGGCTTGCGAAACAGCGAATTCAGGGTGTTCGATCCGCCACCGCTCCAGCCCCAGATCCCCACCCTGGACACATCGACGTAGGGGAGCATCCTGCCGAGTTCCCGGACTCCCGCCGCATGCTCCTCAGTCGACTGCACACCGATAGTCGGAAACGGCGCCCTCCGCCATGCCGCACCTTTCGGCGCCGGCGTGCCCCGGTTCTCGATGGACACAACCAGGTACCCGAGGTCCGCGATGGCGCGGTGGTAGTTGTTCCGGGTCGACCACCGGTCGAGGACAGTCTGGCCGTGCGGTTCCCCATAGACGTAGATGAACACCGGGTATTTCGCGCCGGGGTCGAAGTCCCGCGGCTTGATCATCCACGCGTCCATCACTATGCCGTCCCCGATATCCAGCTCCAGAAACTCCGTGGGGCGCGAGATCGTGGCCTCGGCCCGGCGCCGGAGCTCGCCGTTGTCCTCCAGCACCCGCACGACGCGGTGGTCCGGGAGGCTGATCAGGGCGGTGACCGGAGGAGTGTCGAATGTGGAATATGTGTGAAAAGCCCACCGAAGGTCGGGAGAAAAGTCGTAGAAGTGGGTTCCCGGCTGGTCCGGGGGCGTGACCCGCTCGGGTTCCTCGGCGCCGTCCAGCCGGACACGGTAGAGGTAGCGCTGCGTGGCGTTGTCGGGCGAGGCGAAGAAATAGAACCAGCCATCTCCCCCATCGACCTCCCCGTGGGCAACCGGCCCGCGCTCCATGACGTCGCCGGGCCCCGGGGTCAGGAGCCGTTCCTCGCGCCCGTCGCGCGAATAGACCCAGGAGTGGCGCCACCCGTCCTTTTCGGTCAGGAAGAGGAAGGAGTCGCCCCCCCGGATCCACTCCAGGCCGGCGTTCAGGCGATAGCTGGCAACGACCCAGGCCGGATCGGATTCGTGGTAGATCCGGTTGACCTCCCCCGTGCTCACGTTGGCGATGAAGAAATCCCGTTCGTCCCGAAACCGGCTGAACTGCTCCACCAGCAGCTCCTCGGAGTTCCCGGCCCAGCTCACCTGCCCGAGATAGAAGCCCTCGGTCGGGGAAGGGATGGAGATCCAGCGGACTTCCGTGCCCTCGGCGTCCACCACGCCCACCCGGAGCCTGGCGATGGTCTCGCCCACCCGCGCGAACCGGACCTCCCGGAGCTCCGGATACGAGGGGTCGGTGGGGACGAGCATGGACCGCATCCGCACCCCGGAGGCGTCGGACTCGACGAAGGCGACGCGGTTGCCGTCGGGACTCCACACGGCGCGGCCGTTGGAGACGGATTGGGCGGTGGTGTGGGTCAGACGGGTCGTTCGAGCGGCCGCGAGCTCGTGGACGTAAAGGTCTCCCTCGCGGCTGAAGAGGATGCGGCCTCCTTCCGGGGAGATGGCGCTTCCGGGGCCCGCCTCCACCCTCGTCAGCGTGGAGGTGGCGGGTTCGAGCATCCAGAAGCCATCGGTGTCGGTCCGGAGGAGCGCCCAGGTGCCGTCCGGGGCGAACTGGTAGTCGGAGATGCGCAGGGGCTCCGAGCGACCCGCGGGCGTGAGGTCGGAGAGCGAGGCGAGGACGGTCCGGTTGCCGCTGGTGGCATCGTACCCGATCAACTCCGGCTGCGACGCGCCCGAGGGGGTCTCCAGGGTCGTGTATCCGGATCCGTCGGGCAGCCAGGTCGCCTGGAATGACCGTGCGTCAAAGTCCCTCGCCTCGAAGATGGAACGCAGGCGGGCTTCCGTCTCTGCGGGGACCTGGCAGAAGGCCGGAGGTGGGACGAGCGTGGGGACGGCGAGGACGCCAACCAGCCCGAGGCTTCGAAGAATCCGTCTCGTGGTCATGAACAACTCCAGATCATTCCAACTGGCTCGAACCTCACCCCACGGGCTCCCAAAGCTCGATCGCGTTTCCTTCGGGGTCGTGGATGCGGGCGAAGCGGCCGACCCCCTCCATCTCGCTTTCGTGGCTGACCTCGATATCCGCGGACTTCAGTTGCGCGATCATCGCGTCCAGATCGGCCACGCGGAAATTCAGCATGAAGGCCTTGTCCGCCGCGAAGTAGTCCGTGTCGGCGCCGAAGGGCGCGAAAACCGTGACCCCGGGCTCGGTCACCCAGGGCGGCATCTCCATGTTCGTCGGGGCGGGATTGATGCCAAGGTGATCCTGATACCATTTCGCGAGTCCCTTCGGGTCCTCTGCCCGAAAGAAGAACCCGCCGAATCCCTGAACGGTTTGCACGCTAGGTCCTCTTTGATGATGGCTGCACGATCTGCGTATCGGGGAGTGTCGTGGAGAGAGGGCGTCTGCGCCAGATGGAGTCTCCTACACCGTCTGTGGCATCAGTTGACACAGAACGCAGCCAACACCAACTTCGCGCCATGGCTATCCGGCAAACGCGCAACATCTCCTTACAGCCCCACCAGGATGCCTTCATCGATCGATTGGTTGCGGGTGGACGCTACCGGACTGCCAGCGAAGTGGTGCGGCAGGGGTTGCGCCTGCTGGAGGAAGCGGAGCATCGAAGGCTGCTTGAGCAATGGATCGTCGAGGGGCTGACTGAGGAAGAACGGGACAGCATCCCATCGGAGCTTCTGGACACGGCGAGAGCACACTTCCGCCAACTTGTCGATTCGGCTCTCACGGAAGTTGCGGAGGGCGGCGCCGTAGATGGACCCACCGCCATGCAGCGGCTGAGGGAACTCATCGAGCCACAAGCCGCGGCAAGTCAGGCGACATTCGGACAGAGAGATCCGGGAGTGAACCGCTACGATGCATATGACCCTTTTGCCCGCGTCTACGACCTGCATTGGGGTTTCTTTGCGACGAAGGCGTACCCGATCCTCGAACATCTGGTCTTGGAGAACCTTCCGCGTGGATGCGCCGTCCTGGATCTCTGCTGTGGCACCGGCCAGCTCGCCGCCCAGCTCTCGCGACAGGGATACCGCACAACGGGCCTGGACGGGTCGGAGGGGATGATCGAGATCGCGAGGAAGAACGCCCCGGACGCGGACTTCGTCGTCCAGGACGCTCGCAACATCGCCTTGCCCGGCAGGTTCTCGGCGGTTCTCTCGACCTTCGACAGCCTGAATCACGTGATGAGCCTGGACGAGCTGGAACAGGTGTTCCAAAGCGTATTCGCCGTCCTGGAAGGTGGTGGCTACTTCGTGTTCGACCTCAACATGGAAGAAGGCTTCCGGTCCAGATGGCGTGGTTCGTTCGAATTCATCGAGGAGGATCACGTCTGCTTGGTTCGATCTTCACACGATGCCAGCGAGAAGACCGGACGGCTGGATGTCGCCCTGTTCGAAATGAAGGGTTCAGGCTGGGTGCGGACCGATTTCCCTCTGATTCAACGCTGGTATGAAGAACGTGAGATCAGGGAACGACTGCGAAGGGCAGGATTCGAAGAGCTGCAGTCTTTCGATGAGAGCGAACCCATCATGGAGGGCTCGCTGCACGAAGGCAGGATGTTCTTCGTCGCAAGGAAGCGCGACGCCCATCAGCCCCGCGACAACGCTGATCCAGCCGCCATGCAGTGAAACCATCCGTACCCGCACCGTGTCTGATCAGGTGAAAGCGGAATCACAACAGGATCGTCCGAGCCAGGGAAGCCCATGAAGCCGGTACGCCGCGCAGTTCCCGCGTCGTGCCTGCTGGCGATGCTTCCGGCCCTCGGCTGTCAGGAGACGCCGGAGCCCGATCAACGCCCCGACCCCGGCGTGGATGACGCGCAGGCGGCGGTAACCGATTCCGCAGGCGTGAGCATTGCCACAATCCCCAACCTGCACGCCCTCGACCTACCGGAACTCGGCCTGACGCTGCTTCACTCCACGGTCGACGATCTTGACCTGGTCGAGGTGGTGGGTGCGGTTCTGCTACCCGATTCGTCGCTGGTCATCGCTGACAAGGCCGCGCCCAACCTCAGCTTCCTGCGTCCGGACGGAAGCCTGCGGGCGCAGGTGGGCCGGGAGGGAGAGGGTCCGGGCGAATACACCGATCTCTCGCGGATCGGGCTCGCCGATGATGGATCGCTGTTCGCCTATGACCGGGCCCTGCGCCGGTTCACGTTCCTCGATCACGAGGGCGACGTCGTCGGGGTCCGGCGAAGCGGATGCATTGCCGCGACGGGAGAAGCCGTTCCGCTTGCGGATGTGACCGAGCAGGGCTTCATCGGCGTCCTCGAAACCCGGCCCGATTTCCCGCCGGGCGTGCAACGCGGTCCGCTGTTCATGGTGGCCTGTGCCGGCACCGAAGCATCATTCGATACACTGGGCGACTGGGCGGGCAAGGAGCGCTACGTCGCATCGAATCAGTGGATCGCCGTCGGATTCGGGCGCACGGCACTGTACGATGGACGGGGAGACCGTACAGTCGTCGGTACGAACGACTCTTTGGACCTGACGCTGTACGAGGGAACGTCCGTGCGAACCAGGGTCCGCGGCGGCTCTTCCATGCGGACGGTAACCACGCGGGAACGCGAGGAATGGACCGACCTGTACCTGGACATGTTCCCCGAGGTCGCTCGGGCGGACAGGCGGAGACGGTTGGACCAATCAGAGGTCCGGGGCGCCTATCCGGCCTTCGGGTCCATCAAGGTGGATGCCGGTGGCCGGATATGGATCGGAGACTACGCGAAGCTGTCGGCCGAGCAGCGGCTGTGGACGGTTCTCGGCGCGGACGGAACGCCGGTCGGCTCCGTTCGTCTCCCGGTCTTCCGTCCGGATTGGCTGCAGATCCGTGAGGGCTCCATCACCGGCCGGGCGCTTGTCGAGTGGGAGGTCACTATCCCCAGCCCCGTCCACGAGTTGCTTGACATCCTCGACAATCGCATCGCCGTGCTGCGCAAGGACGATCTGGGTCGCGAGTTTGTCGAGGTGTACGAGGTCGGGATGCCCCGGGAGGGGACGCTCACTCCTGCTATGGAAGTTCCGAGCGGCTGATTCCGGCGATCTTCATCAGGTGCCTCTGAAGCCCTCGTTTGAGGTCCGTGTTTCCGTGTCTTCAAACGGCGATTTCCATGATTTGGTCAGCGTCGGAGACCGGGATGTCCGAAGCATCTACGGACAGACATCCTTCGATCGCCTCCCGAATGTTCTCCAGTAGTTCGCCGAGCGACTCGCCTTGGGAAACGCACCCCGCAATAGCAGGCACTTCCGCCCAGTAGCCGCCTTCCCGTGCCTCATGAACCACAATCGTCAGTTTCATCGAGCGTCCTCCTGATCATAGGACGGGTTCATGATAGCTTGATTTTTTCAAGCCTCCAGCGCTCTCCCACGTCGCCGCGATCCGCTACGCACCGGGACGGAACACTCGTTCTCATGCGCCAGTCTCGCGGAGAGAAGCCGTCTCTGCCAGATTCAAATCGCTCAATCCACGAACCGCAGAAAAGGGAGCCCCATGGCGCTGCCAGCCAGCCGATCCGGTCCCGGTGTTCGATTCCAACCCGACGAGAATCCCGGACTGCCAGTCACGATGGGGCTGGCGTTGCAGTACTGCCTGCTCACCGTGGGGCCGATCGTTCTGACCGTCGCGATCGTGGTGCGGGCGGCCGGCCAGAGCGAGCTCTTTCTGTCGTGGGCGGCGTGCGCGGCGCTGCTGGTGAGCGGCATCGCGACGATGGTCCAGGCCAGGCGGGTGGGACGCCTCGGGGCGGGATACATCCTGCTGATGGGCACGTCGGGGGCCTTCATCGCGGTGGCGGTGACGGCGCTGGCGCAGGGGGGGCCGGCGCTGCTGGCGACGCTGGTGGCGGTCTCGGCGGTGTTTCAGTTCGCGCTGGCGTCGCGGCTGTCGCTGCTGCGGCGGATCATCACGCCGACCGTCGCAGGGACGGTGATCATGCTGATCGCCGTGACGGTGATGCCGCTGATCCTCGACTTGATCGGGCAAGTGCCCGAGGGGGTGGCGCCGGCGGCCGGCCCGGTCACGGCTGCGGTGACCCTCGGCGTCACGATGGTGATCGTGTTGCGCGCCTCCGGGGCGATGCGGCTGTGGGGTCCCGTGATCGGGATCGTGGCCGGGAGCGCGGTCGCCGGTTTCTTCGGCGTGTTCTCGTGGGATGCGGTGGCCGCGGCCCCGTGGTTCGGACTGCCGCTGGAGGGCTGGCCGGGATTCGACTTCAGCTTCGGGCCCGTGTTCTGGGCGCTGCTTCCGGCGTTCGTGTTCGTCACGCTGGTGGGGGCGATCGAGACCATCGGCGATGCGGTGGCCGTGCAGCGTGTGTCGTGGCGGAAGGAGCGGGCCACAGACTTTCGCGGGGTGCAGGGGGCGGTCATGGCGGACGGCCTGGGCAACCTCCTCTCGGGGCTGCTCGCCACGGTTCCCAACACGACCTATTCGAGCAGCGTCGCGATCGTGGAGATCACCGGCGTTGCCGCGCGGCGGGTCGGCGTCGCCATCGGCGTCGGGTTCTGCGCGCTGGCCCTGCTCCCCAAGCTGGTGGCGGTGATCCTCTCGGTCCCCGACGCGATCATCGGCACCTACCTCATCGTGCTGATCGCGATCCTGTTCGTTCTGGGCATGCGCATTGTCGTAGCGGACGGCATGAACTACCGGAAGGCGGCCATCGTCGGGGTCTCGTTCTGGGTCGGATACGGCTTCCAGAGCGGGGGCCTTTTCATAGACCGGATGACCCCCTTCTTCGCCGAGATGCTCGGGAACGGCATGACCTCGGGCGGGCTGACGGCGCTCGCGCTTTCGGCGTTTGTCGAGCTCGCCGGCCCGCGCCGCAAGCGCCTGGTGACCACGCTCGACGTGGATGCGCTGCCCGGGATCAGGGCGTTCATCGATAGCTGCGGGGCGCGTGCGGGATGGGGCGGTGACATGCTCCAGCGGGTGCACCTGGCTTCGGAGGAAGCGCTGGTGAGCCTGATGGGGGACGAGGGCGGCACCGACGGCCCGGCGCGGCAGCTGCGACTCGGCGTGCGTCTCGAGCGCGGGGCGGCGGAACTGGAGTTCCTCGCCGCGCCAGGGGAAGGGAACCTGGAAGACCGTATGGCGCTGGCCGCGGAGCAATCGGTCGAGATCGAGGCCCAGCGCGACTTCTCGTTGCGGCTGCTGCGGCACCTGGCCGGGTCGGTCCGCCACCAGAAGTACCACGACACGGATATCCTCACGGTGCGGGTGGAGGCGCCGGCCTCGTAGGGATCACGTCCCCGGCCGTCGCTGGTGCAACCTCCCGCCCCCGGACATCCCCGACGAGCTTTTTGCCACTACCTGCCCCATCAACTAAAAACTTAGTTGACAGATCCGTTCTCGCTCTCCATCGTACCAATCGGTGTTCTTCGGCCCGCATGACGAGGAGAGACGATGAGCGACAACGAATCTGTACAGGTGCAGCAAAGCCCGTCTCTGGAGACGGCGAACGACCGCTTCAAGAAGTCGTTCGACACCTGGTTCTGGGGATCGGTTCTGGTCGCGACCGTGGTTCACTTCGTGATGTTCATGTTCTGGCCGAGCATGACCGCGGAGGACGTCTCATTCGATTCCGAGGAACTCGTGGCGATCGAGCTCCCGCCCGAGATCGAGATCCCGCCCCCGCCCCAGGCGATCAGCCGGCCCGCGACCCCCGTGATCGCCGCCGCCGACATCAGCGAGGACATCACGATCGCGCCGACCACCTTCGAGGACAATCCGGTCGAGGAGCTGCCTCCTCCACCCGACGAGGAGGCCGTCGACATCTCGGCGGCGCCGTCGTTTACGCCCTACACGGTCCGTCCCGACCTCAGAAACCAGCGTGAAGTGGAGCGTGCGCTGGAGCGGGAGTACCCCCCGATACTGCGAGACAACGGCATCGGCGGGAGAGTGACCGTGCACTTCTTCATCGACGAGGAAGGGATCGTTCAGAACACACTCGTCGCGGAAACCTCGGGACACGCTTCGCTCGACGAGGCGGCGCTGCGCGTGGCGAACGTGTTCCGTTTCACCCCGGCGCTCAACCTGGACAAGGTGGTCCCGGTGTGGATCTCGCTTCCCATCCAGTTCCAGACGCGTTAGTCGCGTCGCACGGAGCTCTTCAAGTATGACTCGTCGATCCAGCCACCCTGCGGAGGGAGCGTCCGGAATGCCGATTACGCGGTTGAGCCAACTGGCAGTGGGGAGCTGGTTCGCTCTCGCCACCCCGGCCATCAAGGCCCAGGAAGTGATCGAGCTTCCCGCCGAAGACCGGATCCTCGAGGCGGACTTCGAGGAGGTCTACCGGGTGGGATCCCTTGATGGTGACGATTGGGAGCAGTTCAGCCGGGTTTTCGAGGTTGGGTTCGGCGAGTCCGGCGACCTGCGCGTGATGGACGACCAGGGCGGACGGATCGTGGTTGTGAGCCGGCAGGGCGAGTTCGTCCGCGAATTCGGGCGGATCGGCGACGGGCCCGGGGAGTTTGCCGGGAATACCAACACGGCCGTCGGATTCGCGGTGCTCCGTGACGGGCGCACGGTGGTGTTCGATCCGGGTCACAGCGCATTCCAGGTGTTTGCGCCGGGCGGCGAGTTCGAGCGTTCGGTGCGCATGCCCGGCAACTCATTCTACGGGATCCGGAACCTGTTGCCCGCCAGGGACGGTGGAAACGTCATCACGACTCTCGTAACGGCTTTCGGCATGGGAGGACCCGCCGGCGGCCCCGAACCATCGTTCCGCCCCATCTACCGATTTATGCTGACCGGCGATGAGGCCGTGCAGGACACGGTGATCCAGGCGTGGCGCCCATCGGGAGACCCGGACGGCTTCGGGCCGGAGCTGGTTGCCGGCGCGCTGCCGGGCGGTGGGCTGGTCTACACCGATTCTTCTGCCTATGCGATCAAGGTGGCTGCGGGAAACGGGGAACTGACCCGGGTGCTCACCCGGCCGTTTCGGCCCGAACCTGTCACCGGCCGCATCCGGGATCGGGAGATCGAGCGCCAGTTGGAGGAAAACGAGGAACGCGTTGCCAGATTGAATACTCCGCTCCCCGCCGCCGTGCGAGCCGAAATGGGACGCCGACGCATCCAGAACATGGAGTTTTACCACGAGGTGCCGGTGGTCCGCGACCTGCAGACCAGTTGGGAGGGTACCATCTGGGTGCTTCGGCGCGGGGAGGAACCATCCAGCGATGGCCCGATCGACGTGCTGACGCCGGACGGCCGCTACATCGGGACCTTCGCTGCCGGCGCAACCGGGTTGCCCGACGCGTTCGGGCCGGACGGGCTGGCGGCGTTCATCGAGCGTGACGAATTCGACGTGAGGAGCGTGGTGGTGCGGCGACTGCCGGCCCATGTGAGGTGAGGCGCGGCTGCCTGCAAGGCGGAGCAATGCGCCAACAGGCGCAACAAGGTTCGGGCAATGAATCCCTGCCGGTGAAACAACCCGTGACCGTACCGTGTCTAAGTCACGCTGATGCAGGATCTCAGGGGCGGATCACCCGAGACAGCAGAGCCCATGAAGCCGGTACGCCATGCAGTTCCTGTTTCCTTCCTGCTCGGGCTCGCCATCACCGTCCTCGCCTCACCGGTGGCGATGACGGCGCAGCAAACCGGTCTCGCTCCGGGGGCCCTGCTTCAGGGCGTTGTCTACGATGTGCGGACCGGAGACGCCATCGCCGGCGCCACCCTGTCCTTCAGCTCGTTGCAGCAGCCCACCTCTTCGGACTCCGCAGGTGTCTTCTCGGTCCGCGGTATTCAGCCGGGCGGCCACATCGTCACCGTGACCCGGATCGGCTACGAGCGGCGGGATTTGCCGATCAACCTGACAAGCGACGGCAACACCTTCATCGAGATCGCGCTGACGCCCAGCCCGATCCAGCTGGACAGCCTCACGGTCGTCGCGCCCGAGCGCGTTTCAGTCCGCGGCATCGTCTACGACATGGTGAGTGGCTCCGCCATTCCGGGCGCCGCCGTCTTCGTCGAATCGGAAAACCAGGGAATCCTGGCGGATTCGCTTGGCTCCTTCGTCGCGGCCGATGTCCCGCCGGGACCCCAGTTGATTACGGTCAAGCAGATCGGCTACCACGACAAGGTGATCGCGTTTACCGCGACCGGTCGCCCCGAGGACCGCGTGGAGATACCTCTTGCACCCAAGCCGTTCATGCTGGACGGGATCACGGCCGTCGCGAGCAACATCGAGACCATGGAAGACCGACTGAGGTCACGGCGCGGCATGGCTTCGGCCGGCCGCGGGCTGATTCGCGCCTACGATCGAGAGGCGCTGCTCGCGTCCGGTGCCGCCACGGGTCTCGATTTCGTCGACGACCACACCATCGTTCGGATGTTGCCCTGCCCGGCGGGTGAACTCGAGTTTTTCTGCATCGGCAGAGGCTCGTACGTCGGTGCGCCATGGGTCTACATCGATGAAATCTGGCAACCGGAAGGCCTCGCCGCGCTGCAGAGGTTCTCACCGTCTGAACTGTACTCGGTTGAAGTCTATTTCTCCGGCTCGGAGATTCGCGGCTATACCTACGCGTTCATGGAGCGTACCGCGCGCAAGCCACAGGCCCTGATTCCCGTGCTCCTCTGGCGCTGGGGCCACCGGCCTCCACCAGACCTCAGATGAGTTAGTTGGAGTCAGGCCCGGCTAATCTCCCCTGTGGCACCGACGATCCCATGTCCCGTCCCCAGACTCAGGTGGGGACCCTCTTCCCATCGCGGAACCTTCGCGACCCATGGCGACTACTACGGTCGTCAACTAGTGCGGTAGTCGTCCAGCCGGCGCGCGTCGCGTCACGGGGTAGCTACCCAACGTCAAAAGGAGAGCGATGATGAAGATGACACTGATGTTCCTGATGGTGCTCGGCATGGCCGGGGCCAGCCTTTCCGCGCCTGCGGACGGCGGGGAACCTCTGGCACCCGGTTTGCAAGAGCAACAGCCGGCGCAGGAGAGCGCGGACGCGGACAACCTCTACGATCTCGTGAAACAGGCCCGTGCCGACCTCCGCGAGATGCGCGTGAGGGCGGGTCTCACCGCTGACGAGTCCAGACCGCGAATCGGCCGGCGCGAGAGCCACGAAGGCGTGGAGGGTGCCGGCGAGCACAGCGGCCGGGAGGATCGCGCCGAGCGGGGCGAGCATGGCGCGAGCAGGCCCGGAGGTGATGAGGGGGAAGGTGCCTACGTGCCGAAGATGACGAAGCAGGACGAGCTCTTCGCGAACGGGGCTCGTCTGGTTCTGGAGTTCGATCCGGCGACGCAGGTCTTCGTGGGCTCGGTAACGAACAGCACCGCACGGACCCTCCCGCAGGTGCGCGTCGAGGTCCATCTGGACAACGGCACGGAGCTCGGCCCGACCAGGCGCATCGATGTCGCTCCGGGTGAGACCGTCCCCGTCGAACTGGGAGCCTTCGGGAACGAGTTCAACGCGTGGGTCAGTCACCCCGAAGCGGGCGTCGAGGAAGGCCACGGCGCAGGTGGAGAAGAGGGCGGGGAAGGCGCCGCCGGCCATGGCGGACGCGAAGGACGCGACGAACACGGCGGCGGCGAAGGCGCCACCGAGCATGGCGGACGCGAAGGCCGCGGCGAACACGGGGGTGGCGACACAGCCCGCCCGCGCGACGCCGCCTACCGGCCGGTGTACAACCAGCTCCAGATCCTGCGCGGCGAGATGCATGCGTTTCAGGTCGACCTCGCGGCCAGGTCGAGGTAGGGAGCAACTGGAGGAACCCGTGAGCGACTACTCCAGTAGTAACTACCTCGATAATCGTCCCGGATCCACATCGGAGAGCGTGTGATGAAGCGGAAGCGGCAACTGGGAGACCTGCAACTCGCCATCATGCGCGTGCTCTGGGAGCGTGGCGAGGCCCCGGCCATCGAGGTTCACCGGGCACTCTTCGAAGAGCGGCGCCTCGCCGTAACGACCATCAAGACGATGCTGCGCAAGCTGGAGGAATACGGGTGCGTGGAGCACCGAACGAACGGACGGCAGTTCATCTACCGGCCCGCGATCGCCGAGACGGACGTCCGCAGGAGCATGGTGGCCGACCTGGTGACGCGGTTGTTCTCCGGTGACAGCACGGCACTGGTCAACCACCTGGTCCGATCCGGCGAGATCGACCCGGACGACCTGGAGGATCTGAGGGCGATGGTGTCCAGCAGGCGGAAGGGGGAATCGAAATGACGGCGTGGCTGCTTACGTTCCTCATCCACAGCACTCTCTGGTGCGGCGCTGCCTGGCTGGGCCTGCGACTCTTCCCCGGGGCGCATGCGCGGTTGAGGGAAACGATCTGGCACACGGCGCTCGCCGCCAGCCTGATCACTCCGACGGTCCACTCCGTGACCTCGTGGGATTCTGCGGTGTGGCGGCTTCCCGTGCCCACGGTCATCGCCGGCGAGGACCGCCACTCCCAGGGCGAACCCGGCCACCGGGACGGCGTGGCTTCCGTGTTCTCGCCGTCGGGCGAAGAAGCCCACAGCGCCGAGATCGCGCTCCCTCCGGGCTGGCCCGGCTCCGCGGGCACCCTGTGGCTCGTGTTCGCCGGGGGATTGCTCGCCCTCTACCTCCTCCGATTGGCGAGACTGCGGCACCGCCTCGGCGAGCGTGAGCCGGTCACGGACCCGCGGGCCTCGCGCGCGCTGGCCGCACTCAGCCGCAGGGCGTCGCTGGCTCCGGTGCCCCGTCTGACGGAAAGCGGCAACCTGGGCTCCGCCATTGCCCTGGGTGCAGGGACCGGCCGCGAGATCTGCGTACCCGTGCGCGCGCTCCATGAACTGGACGAAGAAGAGCTCCGTGCGCTTCTCGGTCACGAGGTCGCGCACCATCTGCGCGGCGACCCGATCCGGTTGGCCATCCTGAACGTCCTCCAGGCGGTCTTCTTCTTCCAGCCGCTCATCCGGCTTGCGGCGCGCGAGATTCGATCCGCCGCCGAGGAGCTGTGCGACGACTGGGCGGCCAGCCAGGTCGACGACCGCTACGCGATGGCGAGCTGCCTGGCCGAGGTGGCCGGATGGGTGGTCCGGAGGGACCGGCACACCCCGGTTCCGTGCATCGGCAGGCGTCGCTCACAGCTCGAGCGGCGCGTTCGGAGGCTGATGGCCGGACACGGTTCACCCCAGGCGTCGTCGTCTCCCTGGCGGCGCATGAGCGCGGTGGGCCTTCTCATCCTCGCCCCGGCGGTCGCCCCGGCGGTGGCGCCCGCACCGGAAGCGCCCCATGAGGACCAGCAGGCCGTCGAGGGTGCGCGACCGGGGGAACACGAGCGGCTCCGGGAACGCGCGCAGCCGCGGGAGCACAGCTCTCCCACGAACCTCGAACACGACAACGACAGCAACCAGCATGAGAACCACGAAGGAGAGAATCATGACTAGACATACAGCATACCGTGCCGCGATCCTGGCTCTTCTGGCCATTGTGGTGGCCGCCTGCAGAGACATCTCCACCGAACCGGGCGAGTCGGGCACGCGCTGGAATACGGACCAGACCGCCACCGATACCCGCCGCGGCGTCGACCTGGTCATCAGCTACAATCCATCAAGCCGGCAGTTCAACGGCACCGTAACCAACACGACCAGCGCGACCGTCACCGCCGTGCGCGTCGAGATTCACCTCTCCAACGGAACCGAGCTCGGCCCGACGCCCAGGGTTGACCTTGCGGCGGGGGCGAAGCAGTCTGTCACGCTGGACGCGTCCGGTCAGAACTTCGACTGGTACGCCGTGCATGTCGAGATCGGTTCATCGGGAGGGTAAGGAGTTCCACCATGAGACAGTCGCTCGCCCTCGTTCTCTGCGTATTCCTGCTGGCGATCCCCGGCGCCGACATCCAGGCGCAGGAGAGAACCACCGATCTGATCCTGGGAGCCGGCGCGACCATGGGCCTCGCGACGGATGAGGAAGCCACGGAGAGCCGCATCGGACGGAATCTCTCGGGAGGAGTCTCCCTGCGGGTGATCGACATGATCGGCCTGCGGGTGGAGGCCGGCTACATCGAGAAGGGCGCCGGGGCGGAGGTCAGCGAGGGCGGCGCGGCTGGTCAGTTGAATATCGAGATCGACTATCTCGTGCTGCGTGGTTTGCTCGAGATCGGCGGCGACTTTCACGTCCTCGCCGGCGCGACCGTGGGACGCGACAGGCGATGCAACGTGGCCATCGACGTTTCGGTCGAAGGGATCGACATGTCGAGCGAGCAGAGCTGCGACGACATGGGAATCGATACGAACACCGATGTCGGGATCACCGCCGGGGCGGGCTACAACGTCGGCCTCCTCGGCGTCACGCTGCTGTTCACCGAGGGTCTGACCGAGATCTTCGCCGGCAACAACGCGCCGGACGGCCGCAACCGCACCATCTCCCTCGTCGGATCCGTCCGCATCCCGTTTGCCGGATAGCCCGTTCGGGCGGCCGGCAGGCGGGGGGCGACGTTCCAGGGGATCAGCCTCAGCCCCCACCCCTGTTCAGCACCACCGCAATCAGGGCCCCGGCCGTCCCGTTGTTCACAACCCCGATCAGGGTGTGCCCGCCGACCGTGGCGAGCGTCTGCACGTCGTCCATGGTGGCGTAGCCCATCAGCGCCGTGCCCAGGCCCAGCAGAGCCCCGAACACGGCCCCGGCCTGGAAACCCTCCCACCCACTGACGACACCCCTCCAGCTCAGGACGAGGGTGAGGACCGCGGCATAGAGGAGTTCGCCCAGGCCCAGCGCCCACCAGACGGGGATCGCCCTCGAGACCTCGTTGGCGAAGAAGTCTTCCAGGAACCCGTAGAAGACGCCGCCGACCACGAAGAGCGTGACCGCGCCCGCGACCGTCGCCAGCAGGAAGTTCCTGGTCACCCGATGGGCTCCCGGTTCACGCGATGATGTCGTGAATCACTTCGCCCGCCACATCCGTCAGCCGGAAATCACGACCACTGTAGTTGTAGGTCAGCTTCTCGTGGTCGATGCCCATCAGGTAGAGGATGGTCGCGTGCAGGTCGTGGATGTGGACCGGGTTTTCCACGGCCTTGAAGCCGAAATCGTCGGTGGCGCCGTAGGTCATGCCGCCCTTGATGCCGCCGCCGGCCAGCCAGATGCTGAAGCCGAACGGGTTGTGGTCGCGGCCGTTGACCACGCGGCCGCCGGCGCCCCCGCCCCCCGTCTCGAGCACGGGCGTGCGCCCGAACTCGGTGCCGCACACCACGAGGGTCTCGTCGAAGAGGCCCCGTGACTTGAGGTCCCTGATCACGGCGGCGAAGGGCTGGTCGGAGTCCTTCGCGTTCTTGCGGTGCTGGAAGATGTCGGTGTGGGCATCCCAGGGATCGCCCTTGGCGTAGTAGACCTGCACGATACGCACGCCGCGCTCGATCAGCCGCACCGCCATCAGGCAGCCGCGCGCGGTGCTTCCGGGGCCGTACAGTTTCTGGGTCGCCTCGCTTTCGCCGCGGATGTCGAACACGTCCGGGGCCTCGGTCTGCATGCGGTAGGCGGTCTCCATCACCTGGATCGCGCCCTCGATCTGCGGATCCTCCTCCTCCAGGCGCTGCATGTGCAGCCGGTTCAGCTTCTCGATCAGGTCCACCTCGCGGCGCTGGCCGTCCCCGTTCCTCTCCTCGCCACGGATGTTGGGGATCAGGCGCTCCGGGTCGAAGTCGTCCTCGATCCTCGGCACCTTGTCGGAAATGTAGGTGCCCTGGTGGATGGGCGGCAGGAAGGCGTTGCTCCACAGAGGCGGGCCTACCACCGTGGGCTGGTCGGGGCAGAGCACCACGAATCCGGGCAGGTTGCGGTTCTCGGTCCCGAGCCCGTACGTGAGCCACGATCCCAGCGAGGGCCGGCCCGGCTGGATGTGCCCCGTGTTTATCATGAGCAGCGAGGGCTCGTGATTCGGGATCTCGGTGTGCATCGAGCGGATCACGCAGATGTCGTCCGCGCACTCGCCCACGTGCGGGAAAAGCTCGCTCACGGCGATGCCCGATTCCCCGTAGCGCTTGAAGCTGAAGGGCGACTTCATGAGCGCGCCGGTGCGCCGTTCGGTCTTGATCTCGCCGGTCGGCAGCGGCTGCCCGTGATACTTCTCGAGCATCGGCTTGGGATCGAAGGTGTCGACCTGCGAGACGCCCCCGTTCATGAACAGGAAGATGACGTTCTTCGCGCGCGGCTCGAAGTCGGGCCTGGGCAGCGGCGTGCCCATCGACGAAACGAGCCCGTTCGAGGCCTCGAGCATCGACGTCCCCACGAGGCTCGCGAACGCCATCATGCCGAAGCCCGCGCCCATGGTCTTCAGGGCCTCGCGCCGGGTGCGCGGCTCCCCGTGGATCATGCCGCAGCCGTGATGATCGTGATCAGACATCAGTCCACAAACCTGAATTCGGCAACGCTGAACAGCGCTCGCGCGTACTGGATCCATGCCTGCATGGAGGCTCGGTGCTCGGGGGTGTCGGGTTCGGCGTCGGCCGAGGCGTCGGCGTCATCTGCGTCATCCTCCGCAGCTCCCGCATCCGCCTCCGATGCGTCTGCTTCGGCTTCGGCACCGGATTCATCTTCGAGCTTCGCCAGCTCTTCCGCCAGGAACGCGGCCCGGCGCTCTTCCAGGAATTCGAGGCCGGCCGCGATTTCGGGCTCGGTGACATCCCGGGAGTAGAGCAGCGGATAGGCGGCTTCGATCATCTCGCGATCGCGGAAGACGGGGCCGCCCGGTTCATCCGAACTGTTTGCTGCGTTCATTTGGGCCCCCGGCGGCGTCTCTCCGTTGCTCCCGGAGGCGTGCCCCGCCGCGGCGTTGGCGCCGTTTCCGTTGCTGCCATTGCCCGAACGCCCGTTCCCTTCCTCCGCATCCTCCGCAACCAGCTCGGCGTCAGCCGTCTCCTCCAGCAGCCGCTTCACGAACAGCTCCGCCTGCCTCCTGACGAACGCGCTGTTCATGAAGTAGAGGCTCTGGCCGGGGACGTTGGTGGTGTAGCGGCGCTCCGCGGAGAGGCTCGGGTTGGGGAAGTCGAAGGTCTGCAGGAACTCGTCGACCTGGAAGCGGCTCACTTCGCCGTAGATGGTGCGGCGATTGTTCTCCTCGTCGCGCAGGCTCTTCGAGGGCCCGCCCACGGTTGCGTCCAGATCCCCGGACACGGAGAGGATCGCGTCGCGGATGCTCTCGGCATCGAGTCGGCGCCGGTCCGCGCGCCAGTAGTAACGGTTGGCTCCGTCGATCCGCTCGTTGCCCGCATGCCGACCGCTCGCCAGCTGATAGGTCGCCGAAAGCATGATGTCGCGGTGCAACTGCTTGATCGACATGCCGCTTTCGACGAAGCGCGACGCCAGGTACTCGAGCAGCTCGGAATTCGTGGGCCGCTCGCCCATCATGCCGAAGTTGCTGGGGGTGTCGACGATGCCCGTGCCCATGTGCCAGCGCCAGACGCGGTTCACGATCACGCGCGCGGTGATCGGGTGCCCGGCGATGGCCTCGGCGAGCTGCAGCCGGCCGCTTCCCTCGGTGTAGGGCTCGACGCCCTCCTCGTCCAGCACGGTCAGGAAGCCGCGCGGCACCGCCTCGCCGAGGTTCGTGGGGCTGCCGCGGATGTGGAGCGCGATGTCGGTCAGGTCTTCGGGCTCCCTGTCGGCCACGCCCATCGCGAAGGGCAGATCGGGGAGCTCCTCCTCCAGTTCCTCGATGCGCTCGCGCATGGCCGAGATGTGATCCATCGCCACGCGCCCGAGTTGCCGTTCCAGCCCCCATCCGCGGAACCGGAACAGTCCCGGTGCCGGGAAGAAGGTGTCCAGCTGGTTGTCGAGGTCGCTGCGGAAGATGTCCGAGTAGAGGTTGAAGCGCTCCCGCTCCATGGTTTCGAGCTCGAGCTGGTGCTGGTCGAAGAAGCTCTCGAAGCCGTTGGGCATCGGCGTCGATTTCACCTCCTCCAGCGGCATCCCCTTGGCGATGATGCGCCGGTTGCGCTCCTCGAGCTTCTCCTGCTCGGCGACCACCTCGAGCACCAGGCGCTGGAAGGCGTCGGCCAGCTCCTGGGCCTCGTCCTCCTCGGCGTCGCCGCGCGCGACCATCTCCTGCCAGTCGATGAGATACGGATAGTGCCTCGGCTCCTTGCCCAGGAAGCGGATCCAGCGCTGCAGCGTCTCGAGGTCGACCTTGGCCTGCGAAGCGGCCTGTTCGGGCGGAAGCTGCGGCCTGCCGGTCACCTGCCACGCGGCCATCATGTAGCGGGACACCTGGAGCGAGAGCACGCGCGTCAACTGGTCGCCCTCGGTGCTCAGGTACTCGTTGAGACTCTTCTTCAGGCCGTCTATGAACTCCTTTTCCTTCTCGTAGGCCTCCGCTTCGTCCGCTTCCGCAATCGGATATTCGTGATAGTCGGCGTTGTTGAAGACGCCGGCGAGGGCATAGTAGTCGTGCGTGCCGATGGGATCGTACTTGTGGTCGTGGCAGCGGGCGCAGCCGACCGTGAGGCCCAGGAACCCGCGCGTGGTCACGTCGACCCGGTCGTGGCGCTCGTCAGCGCGCGCGACCGGCGGATCGGCGATGTCGTAGTACCAGGGGCCGCCCCCGAGAAAGCCCAGCGCGGCGATGGCGCGCTCGCGTTCGGCCTCCTCCAGCAGGTCCCCGGCGATCTGCGCCTTGACGAAGAGGTCGTAGGGCATGTCGCGGTTGAATGCCTCGACCACCCAGTCGCGCTGGATGTAGGCGTTGGGATAGCGCTCGCGTCCCGAACCGCCCGGCGCGAGCCCGCGGGTGTCGTCCTCGCCGAAGCGGGCCACGTCCAGCCAGTGCCGCCCCCAGCGCTCGCCGTAGTGGGGGGAGGCCAGGAGCCGTTCGACAACCTTCTCGAAGGCGTCGGGCGAGTTGTCGCTGACGAAGGCCTCGACCTCCTCCGGGGTCGGGGGCAGGCCGGTCAGGTCGAAGGTGGCGCGCCGGATGAGCTGGCGGGGATCGGCGGTCCCCAGCGGTTCGAGCCCCTGCTCTTCGATCTTCGCGAGCACGAAGCGGTCGATGTCGTTGCGGACCCGGTCGGAGCGTTCGGGCTCCGGGATGGCGGGATCGGCCAGCGGCCGGAACGACCAGAAGTCGCGCTCGGCGGCGGTGACTCCGCGCCTGGGGATCGCGAGCGGCGCGGTGATCTCCGCCCACTCCGCCCCGGCCTGAATCCAGTCGATGAAACCCTGGATCTCGGATTCCGGCAGCTGATCCGCGTTGCGCGGCATCTGCAGGTCCTCGTCCACATGCCGGAGCGCGGCGATGATGAGGCTCTGCTCGGGGTTGCCGGGGATGATCGCGGGACCCCGGCTGCCTCCCTGGAGCATCCGCTCGCGGGAATCGAGCCGCAGGCCGCTGCGTTCGTCGTCGGTGTGGCACGAGAAGCAGCTGCGCTCGAGGACGGGACGCACCCTGTCGACGAAGAGGCGACCGCCGGGCGAGAGGCCCTCGTCGGCGAGGGCGAGGACTGTCCCCGCGGCTCCCTCCGCGCCCTCAGCCACTTCGGGCCAGGGCGCATCCATGCGAATCCACTCGATGAGCCCCTCGATCTGCTGCGGCGTGAGCGGGTCCTCGTCGCGAGGCATCTCCTGCCCGTCGATCTCGTGGCGCACCGTCCGGATGAGCAGGCTCCCGTCGGGATCCCCGGGGACGATCGCGGGACCGGAGTCGCCCCCGCGCAGCATCGCATCGCGCGAGTTGAGGCGCAGATTCCCGCGGCGCAACCGGCCGTGACAATCCATGCAGCTCTCGGCCAGCACCGGACGCACGCGGTTCTCGAAGAACTCTTCGGGCGACTGCGCGGAGGCGGTCCCGGGGAGCAGCAGCGCGAACAGCAACGCGCCGAAGAACATGGGAAAGCCGAGGCTGAAGACTGGCCTCATCGCGCGGACTCCCTCGACTCCTGATGCGTGCCTGACGAAACGGGATACCAGTCTGTCATAATGCGACGGGCATGCAACGGACGCAACGCGCGCGTAGGTGGCTATTCGCAGGCGATCACACGGGAACGCGCCGTCACGGCTGCGAGACCATCGCCGCGGACGAAGGGTGCAGTTCATACTCCACGACCCGCTCGACTCTGAGTTCATCGCTGTGGACGGCGAGCAGATAATCGGCACCGAACTCGTAGACGGTCAGCGAGACGTCCAGAGTGAGGTGGCACTGGAACTCGCCGCCGGAGCGGAATGCCATCCAGCGGACCTGGTCGCCGGGCCTCCCGTACCGCCTGACCCAAAGCCGACCATCGCGGCCAAGCATGAGCCCTGCCGTGGTGGGGAACAGGTCGGCCGCGGGGCGCCTGTCGCTCACCAGAGACTCGTCGGCGGCGCTCCAGTTCCCACTGCCGCGTCCGCCGCGTCTTTCCACCAGGGCATCTCGATACGCCTGTATGTGGGCGGCGGTCACTTCCCGGTCCGGATCCGACCAGCGAACGATGCGGCGCAGCCTGAATTCCCCATCCAGGATCCGGACTTCGGGCTCCCGCGCCGTGGCGATGGCGATCGTCGCACCGGCGGCGGCGATGGACGGAACCGGGTCGAAGAGCGTGGACATTCGTGCGCCGGCTCCCTCCCACGTGCCCAGTCGCACGCCATCCAGTCTGGCGAGTTCGCGTATCAACGTGCCGTCGGCGTCATGCGCCTCGACAGACCAGGGCTCGGGCTGCCGGAAATCGTTAGTCGGCCGAAAAAAGGGACGGTCCACATTCACCGAGACGCCGTTGGCGAGGACTCCGCCGCCCCGCGAAGCGTTCAGGTAGGGAGGATCGAGGTCTACGGTCCGGACGAAAGCTCCGCGAGCGGAGTAGATGTGGTAGCGCCATGGGCGGTAGTCGCCGACCCACAGCGTGTCGCCCGGGAGTACCCAGATGAAGCGGCCGATGCGAAACTCGCCCGGGCCGTCCCCGTGGCCTCCCATGGAGCGCAGGTGCGTCCCCGCGCGGCTGAAGACCCGGATCTCTCCGGAGCCGTTGTTGAGGACGGCCAGACTCCCGTCGGAGAGCCGGTTTGCTCCCCGGACGAAAAAGAGCATGGATGCCTCGTCGCCCTCGGCGGTGCCCACGGACAGGGTCGGTCGGTCGGCCAGCACGCACCGTCTGTCCGAGCCCAGCGCATCACTGGTGACGATCTCGACCCCGGCGCTGTCAACGACGAGGGTCGGCGAGGATCTCGACGGCCCGTCGGCGGCACAGGCGGCGCCCGCGAGCACGGTGGAGCAGGCGACGAATGCCCGCGGGCCGAACCGCAATTGCAGCATGGGTCTCATGGACGCCTCCGTTCGCGGCCCTCCCCCTGCACATTACCCACACGCCGCTCCTCCAGCCGGCGCTTCTCCAGCCGGCGGAAGGCCTTGGTGAGCTCCGAGCGCAGCTGGGCGAAGTGTCTGCGGAGATCGGGCCGGCCCTGCAGCCTCAGGAAGAGGGAGGTGTCCTCGCGGACTTCGCGAGCCAGTTCCACCCAGAGCATGGCGACGAAGCCGCATAACGGAGCCAGCAGCGCGACTGCCACGGCGACCGGCGTGCCGCCTGCCAGGTAGCTCAGGAAAACCAACAGGATCCACGCTGCGAACACCCCCGCCAGGAGTGCCAGCAACTTGATCGTCGCCGTGACTTCGAATTCGGGTCGCACGCGCCGCACGACGAGACGCGCAAGCCGGGTCACCGGCGTCCAGAGCAGGAGTCCCGCCACCGCCAGGGGGAGCCCCAGTACCAGCAGGGTCCCCCGCACGAGGACGTATTTCACGACCGGCAGGAGACTGTAACGGGGAGGCACGTCTCCCTCCCCCGCGCGCAGTTCGGCGCTGAGCGCGGCGTACCGCTCCACTTTCTCGGTCAGTCGGCGATGTTCCTGCGGATCCGCCCGTCTGATCCAATCGAGCCCCCTGGCGAAGCGCTGCAGGCGTGGGAAACGGGTTCCCAGCCGTTCGCGCCTGCGCCACGGCACGCGCCGCGACTGGCGCACGTAGAGCTGCTCGGACACCTCCACGAGGGTCCGGTCGCGGTGGTGGTCGAAATTGAGCGTCTGGCCCCGGATCCCCTTCGCGATGCGCGCGGTGAGCCTCTGCGCCGCGGTGACGGGGTCTGCCCGGTACTCCTCCCTCAGGTCGCTACACTCGACCGCCGCCGCGAAGCGGACGGTCACCGCCGTCCGTGCCAGCTCCTTGCGCGAGTAGGTGATTCCCACGGGGACGATCGACACGCCGAGCCGCCAATCGGCGCTCTCCTCCGCCTGAAGCGCGATCCGCGCGGCGCCCGTGCGAAACTCGGCCAGCCGGGCCTCGGAGTGGCTTTTTCCCTCCGGAAAGATCTGGACCGCGCCACCGCCCCGGAGCACGTCGATCGCCGCCCTGAACATTTCCTCGTTGCGGTGCATCTCGTCCGGATCGTCCTGCCTGCGGTAGACGGGGATCGCGCCGAGCGCCCGCAGGACAGGTCCCAGAAAGACGCCGTCGAATAGCGGAGCCCGGGCCAGGGGGCGCACGATGCGCTCGCTGCAGCGGAAGATCAGCAGCGGGTCGACGAGGCTGTTGGGGTGGTTGGCCGCCACGATCAGCGGGCCGTCGGGCAGGGGCGGCCCGTGCCGGTCGACGCGGTAGAAGACCCCCGCAGCCGTACCGGTCAAGCCTGCGATCAACCTCGGAATTCGATCCAGGGTATTGCTTCCCCCGTCAGAACGACACGGTCGCGGTCATGGACACCGTTCGCGGCGCGCCCAGCCAGGCCGCGTTCTCGGTGATGGCCGACAGATAGGCCGCGTTGCCCAGGTTGCTCGTCACGATCGAGAACTCCGTCGAGCGCAGCAGTTCGCTCAGGGCTTCGCCTCTGAGACTGACGTAGGCGTCCACCATCCAGTAGGCGTCGGCGTACCAGTCTGCCGTCAGGCTGACGCGGCGGGACGACGTGTACTTTGCGGAAAGCCCGCCACCGAGCGGCCCGCTGCGGTCGAGTGAGATGACCCACAACCGACTTGGCACACCGGTCACGTCGGTTCCGGCCACGATCCCCTGACTTTCGTCGACGAGCGGATCGCCGGACCCGATGTACTCCGAGTTATTGAGGGTGAAGGCCGTGTAGAAGGACGTCCGCTCCGAAAGCGGCACCGTGGCGGCCATCTCGAGGCCGCTTGTTTCGATGCCGCCCGCGTTGAAGTAGCCCCCGCCTCCGGGGATGAGGTAGTTGGGGCCCGCGGGCGTCTGCGGGCCGAGATAGAAGATCCGGTTCGTGAAGTCGATGGAATACCAGGCGGCGCTCAGCGCAACCCGCTCTCCCGCATACTGAATCCCGACATCGATGTTCGATGCGGTCTCGGGCTCGAGGAGCTCAAGACTCCGGCCCGGCACCTCGAGCAGCGTGCTGGCGATCGCCCGGAAGTTCTCGGAATAGCCTGCGAACAGGTCGAGGCCCTCGACCGGGGTCTCGTACGTGACGCCGCCCTGGAAGAGCAGCTTGGAATCGGAACCGACGTCGAGCGATGGATCGGCATGGAACTGGTCGTCGCGCGACACGCCGATCAGGAACTGCTTGACGCCGCCGCTCAGGGCGAACCGGCCCACGTAGAGCGTCTCCTCCAGGTACCACTTGAAGATGTTCTGCGGGAAATCCCACTCGTACTGGTGCCAGTAGGCTTCATAGTCCCACTTGAAGCTGAGCGTGGGGTCGAGCATGCGGTGCCAGTCCCGGCCGAGGTCGCGCCGCGAGCCCTCGTACCAGATGCCGGCCCGGAGCGCGCTGCCGGCGCTGCCCAGTGTGGCGGACCACTCTTCGTCGAGGGTCAGGCCGAAGCGGTCCTTGCCGTAGTGGCTGTGCCGGTACGACTGCACCGCCGTGGCCCCCGGGTGGCAAGCCGGGTCGACGGCCGGGCCGCCCGAGCCGTAGTAGTTGAAGATGTAGGACGATGTGCACCCGGGGGTCGGTCCGACCGCGACGCCGTCGGCGTCCACGAAGCGGATGACGCCGAGCTGCGTGCCGCCCCTGACGGTTGGATTCCCGGCGAGCTCGGATTCCGGTCCCCCGCGGTCGTCGACGACATCGACGATGTAGGGGGGCAGCCAGTCGCCGCGGCCCCGGTTGCGGTGGTAGTAGACCCCCGCGCTCAGCGAACCGAGTTCGCCCTGCGCCCAGTCGGCTCTGACGTAGGCGAGCGTGTTCTGGCGCCGGGTCTGCCACCCGGGCCGGTAGAACTGGTTCAGGTACGGCACGCCGGGCCAGTCGCCGACCAGCCGGTCCCAGCGCGGGTCGGCCCTGAAGTCGGCATCGCTGTAGAGCCGCTGGTAGACGTCCTCGTGGATGTCGTCGTACGAAAGATAGCTGGTCAGGTCGAGGCGGCCGTGCGACGAAACCAGCTTGGCGGCGATGTGCTCCCGCTCGTTCCTCGCGGAGCCCTCCATCCAGTCGGTCGCCTCCTGGCGTACGCCGGCGATCCAGGCGCGCGTCTCCCCGCCGAACAGCGGTCCGGTGTCGACCCGCATGGAGAACCGCTCACCGCCGTTCTCGCCGATCGTGGCCGAGGCTGTGTAGGCACGCGCCGCCGCCGGATCGTCGGTGAGGTAGTTGAAGGTGCCGCCCAGCGCCTCGACGGATCGGGAGGCGATGTCGGCGGTGCCCTGCGACACCTCGACGCTCGCGAGGTTCATCGGATCGACGAACCGGTTGGCCTTGGCGCCGCCCCAGTAGTCGGAGGTGCCGTTCGGAAACCCGTCGATGGTGGTGCCGATCTGTATGTCGCTGAGGGTCACCTGGAAGCCGCGCACGGCCACGCTGCTCGACCAGTCGTCGAAGCCGTACGCGTCCCCTTCCTGTACCGATACACCGGGAAGGTTGTCCACCACCGCCGTCACGTTGGTGATCTTCGACTGCTGCCGGATCATCGACTCGGGGACGAAGTTGCGGGCGAAGATCCGGGGCTCCTCGGCGACGACGCTGAGCGTGTCGAGCACATAGGCGATCTGCAGAGTCAACTGGACGGTTTCCGTGGCGCCCGCCGCGAGCGTGACCTGAACCTCCGCCGTCTCGAAGCCCGGGAGCATCCCCGCAACGACGTAGTCGCCGGCGGCCAGATCCGCGAACGCCCAGGAGCCGTCGGCGCCGGTGACGCTCTCCCGGCTCACGGCAGCGCCGGTCACCGTCACGAGCGCACCGGACATCGGAAAGCCGTTCGAGCCGATGACCGTGCCTTCCATTGCACCCGTGGTCTGGGCGGTCGCGGGCGCCGGAGCCGACCACGAAAGCAGCAGGACGACAATGCCCGAAAAGACGCTGCGCCGCGTGAGGGGGTTCGGGGGCTTCATGTGCTTACTCCTCCTACCCGGCCCCGATCGGGCCTCCGGACGTTCCCTCGTCGGGATTGAAGACCTGCATTCGCGTCCGGCCACCCGACGCAGCCTTCGCGTCAATGGCCGATGGCCTCGCGTCCAGCGGAATCCGCGCCCGCCAGAGGTACTCGCCGTACCAGCGCATCGGGACCGTCCCCTCGCCGTCTTCGGATTCCCACGTCACTTCGACGGATTCCCACTCTGCCGCGAGAGATGGGCTCTTGCGCTCGTGGACGCGGACCAGAACCAGAGCGCTGTCGCCATCCGGCACGGTCAGCGGATCGCCCACGACGGGCACACCATTGTAGGCGTCGAGCCCCCGCCCCAGAAAGATGCGCTCCTGGATGGCCGTGGGGTGCTCGCCCTGCGACTGCACCACGTCGATGCGGCCGTCGCCGTCCAAGTCGGCGATGGCCATGCCGAGCGTGCCGGGCGTCTCCGCGCCGGCAAACACGTTCGTCGCCACACTGAGCCGGCCGGTCCCATCGTTGATCAGAAGGCGATCGGGCCCGCTCAGCGAGCCGATCAGGAAGTCGGCGTCGGCGTCGGAATCGAAATCCAGGAAGGCGACCACGTTGTCGTCCTCCCCGATGTTCTCCGAGGTGGGCCACCAGGCGTCCGTGGCATCCACGAATCTACCCTCGCCATCGTTGCGGAAGACGTGTTCGCGCCGTCTGGAGCTGCGTTCGCCGACGATCTCGCCGTCGTTGATGGTCACGAGGTCGAGGAAATCGTCGCCATCGAGGTCCATCGCCTCGAACTCGTAGTTGTTGGTGTACTGCGGCAGCCCGCGCGGATCCTCCTCGAATACGCCGGTGCCGTCGTTGCGGAAGAGCAGGCTGCCCGCGCAGCGCTTGCACGACACCAGCAGGTCCAGGTCGAAGTCGTTGTCGACGTCCGCCAGCTCGAGGTCCCAGGAGAAGCGGACCAGGGTCGCGGGCATGTGGCCGTCGGTGGCATCGGTGAAGCGGCCCGTGCCGTCGTTCAGCCAGAGGCGCGTGCGGCCGCCCTCGTTGGTCATGTTGTTGCCCGGCCCCCAGTCCGCCAGCACCAGATCGAGGTCACCGTCGCGGTCCACGTCCCCGGGCTCGGCGTCCCCCAGGCTGAGCGGCATCTGTGGGAGATGGGTTGCGGTACGCTCCTCGAAGGCGCCCTCTCCCATCCCCACAAACAGCCGGCTCCGGGTCTGGTACGTCGCCCCTACGAAGATGTCGGCATCGCCGTCGCCGTCGAAGTCGCGCGCCTTGATGACCCGCGCGAGGTCCGGCGTGGAGCCGAACACCTCCGCAGTCACCTCCTCGAAGGGCTGTCCCGGGCCGCGGTTGGCGAACGCCCGGTTCAACTCGGGCTCATCCGGCTCGGAGTAGTTGCCCCCGTTGGCGAACAACAGGTCGATCCGCCCGTCCCCGTCGATGTCGGCGAGTTCGACCTTGTTGGTCCACTCGGCTGTGGCGGGCAGGAGTTCGTCGGTGGCGTCGACCCAGAGGGCCGTGGGCAGGGGCGCGCCTCCGGTCTGGTCTGAAGACGTGGTCTCCCTCTCGCGCGCCGGTTCCCCACAGGCGAGAATGATGCTCGCGACGATTGCGAGAAGAAAGCAGGGCAATCCTCCACGCTTCCGCAGCGTCGGCGGCGAAGGCATGGAGTGCTACGACCTTGACGCCGATCGCACGGCGCGTATCGCTGCCGCAACATCTGACTGCCTGAGGCCGGCGCGGCGCGCTCCCTCTCGTGTTCGCTCAACTATGCCATCGAAATCGCGCATCGAGGGCGCGTCGATCACAATCAGTACGACTGTACCGTCCTCTCCGAGCACCACGAATTCCGTCCCGGGCTCGAGGCCGAGTCGTCGGCGAATGGCTTTCGGGATGACGACCTGGCCCTTTGATGACAGCCGTGTAGTGGCGATTTCGCGAACCCCCTAATCCATCGACGCCGCCAGCTCGCGCATGGCCTGGGCCAGCCAGCGCTGGCGGGGCGCGTCGCCCAGGCGTTCGCCCGCAGTGACCTCGCCGGCGTTCGCGTCCAGCGTGGCTGCGGTCTCCCTCAACTGCGCGGCCACGTCGGGGCCCGGGGATGACGCGGCGGCCGCGAGCACGTCGCGCGACCGCTGCAGCAACGAGGGCTGGATGTCACCGGCACGCTCCAGCTGGTCGAGGTACGACCCTGCCACGGCGGGGTGGGCAGGCCAGGTGAACATCGGCTGCAACTGGGCGTTGAACTCCTCCACCTGCACCATGTTTGCGGCGTCGATCTCGTTCTGGGAGAGATGCTCGCTGGGGCTCAGCCGGAAGACGTCGAGCCCGCGCGTGATCTCGGCGCCGTAGATGAAGCCGTTGTTCCAGTAGGTGGACCAGTAGCCGCCGGTGTACATCTCCTCCTCGCTCAGCGGGCCGCGGTCGAAGAAGGCGATCTCGACCGGGTCGGATGCGTCGGTGAAGTCGAGCATCGACAGGCCGCCCTGGTACCACGCCTGCACCATGATGTCGCGTCCGGGCACCGGGATGATGGCCCCGTTGTGGGCCACGCAGTTCTCCAGCTCGCTCTGCGGCACCGGCAGCTTGTAGTAGCCCGCGAGCTCCATCTGCCCATCGACGATCTCGAAGATGGCGTTCGCGCCCCAGTCGGGCGGATCGGTGGAGCGGCAGCGGGGCTGGCCTCCCCCGCCCCACTCGTCGGTGAAGAGAATCTTGGTGCCGTCGTTGTTGAAGGTGGCCGAGTGCCAGTAGGCGAAGTTGGGGTCCACGACTTCATCGAGGCGCACCGGGTTCACGGGGTCGGAGATGTCGAGCAGGATGCCGTTCCCGGCGCATGCCCCGGCGGCGAGCCCGATCTCGGGGAACACCGTGATGTCGTGGCACTGGTTGGTCAGACGTGACTCCTGGGTGCCCTCGCCGTGGTCGCCCCCCTGCCAGAGGCCGCCGTACTCGCCGGTCTCGGGGTCGGCGAAGATGCGCGGCATGCTGACGATGCGGGCGTCTTCGGGGTTCGCGAGCGGGACCTGGATCACCTCGATGCGGAAGTACGCGGTGTTGGGATCCTCCTCCGGGGGCAGTCCCGAGCACCCGGGCAACTCGTCGGCGGGACGCACCCCCGAGGTGCCGGAGACGTAGACGTAGACGTTCTCGTCGTCGTCCGGATCGGTGACCACGGTGTGCGTGTGCGAGCCGCGGCAGGTCTGGATCGCCGCCACCTGACGGGGCGCCTCCAGGTTTGACAGGTCAAAGATGCGCACCCCGCGGAAGCGCTCCACGCTGACGCTGTCCTGGACGCCCTCGGTTCCGCAGTCGAGGCGGCCGCGGGTCTCCTGCGCGGACATGAACAGGAGGTCGCCGTAGATGGACACGTCGCCCTGCCCGCCCGGACACACGACCGCCACGTGCATCTCGATGTTGCCGGGGTCGGAGATGTCGTAGACCTGGAAGCCGTTGTAGTTGCCCTGGAAGAGGTAATTCCCCTGGAAGGCGAGGTCCGTGTTGGAGAAACCGGCGCCCTCGCGCGGCGTCTCCGGGTTGAAGAAGCCCTCCGGACGCGGCGTGGTCGCCACCAGCTCCAGGTTCCAGATGGCGCTCTCGGCGTCCAGCCAGCCGGCGGCGAGGTTCACCCGCGGATCCAGGATGTCCCAGTCGAAGGCGGGAAGCGGGGGCTCGGCGAGCGAGTCGGTGCGCACCTCCGCGAGTTCCTCGGGCCGTGGCTGACCGGGCGGAACGGCCTGCGCGGCCGTATGCGCCGGCAACGCAAGCGCCGCAAGCATGACGCCCATCCACAACGTGCGCATCGCCATCGGTCCCCGATCGATCCGAAGCCGCTTCTTCATCGTCCCCTCCCCAGCAGCCCGCGCATGCGCCGGATTTCCATCTCCTGGTCCGCCTCCACATCCGACGCGAAGTGGTAGATGGCGGACCCCTGCCCCGCGCCCGGGCTCGCGAACAGTTCCTCGACCATGACCAGCGCCCCCTCGTGGTGGCTGATCATGAACTCCAGGAAGAGGCGGTCGAATTCGGCGTCCTGCGCCGCCTCCAGCTGCGTCATCTGCTCCGGCGTGAGCATCCCCGGCATGAGCTCCATCATGCCGTCGGGTCCGTGGTGCGCCATGCCGCCGGGGGCGTCCTCGTCCCGGTCGCGCAACCAGCGCTGCATCATCGCGATTTCGTCCTTCTGCGAGATCTCGATGCGCAGGGCCATCCGGTGCAGCCGCGGGTTGGAAGTGCGGTCCCACAACAGCCGCGTCATCTCCAGCGCCTGGGCGTGATGCGGGATCATCCCGCGCATGAAGCGAAGATCGGCCTCCGTGTGTGGGGGGAGTTCGGTGCCGTCGAGTTCGCCCGGCTCAAGCACGCGCGTGCCCTCTCCCGGGGCTCCGGGCTGGACCGTGCGCACCGGGTTCTGCGCGGAGAGGGCGCCGAAGGGTGCCGCCAGCGCGGCCCATTCGCCGTTGCCTCCAGCGTCGGCGGTCCCCGCGGAGCCGGTCTCGCCGGAGGAGGGCTCGCCGACCACCAGCGTGGGCTCGGTGTCCATCCCCTCGCCCTCCTCGTAGCCCCCCATCCCGGCCACCCGGCCCCAGCAGTAGAGCTCGCCGGCGGCGGTCACCGCACAGGTGCCGTAGTTGCCCGCCGAGATCGACTCGAAGGTGTGTCCGCCCGCGACGGCGACCGGCTCCAGCCGCTCGCTGGTCGAACCATCGCCCAGCTGGCCGAAGGTGTTCAGGCCCCAGCAGTACGCCTCGCCGTCGTCGTTCAGCGCACAGGTGTGCACGCCGCCGGCCGTGATGGTCGAGAAGTCATGCCCGCCGGCCACCTCGGTGGGCCCGGCCCGGCGCTCTTCGGTGCCGTCGCCCAGCACGCCGTAGTTGTTGTTGCCCCAGCAGTACGCGTCGCCGCCACCGGTGACCCCGCAGGTGCGGTTGCTGCCGGCGGAGAGCACCTCGTATCTCGGACCATCCACCTCGCCCGGCTGCGCCGAGCCCAGGGCGCGGGTGCTGTCGCCCAGTTCGCCCATGTCGTTCGAGCCCCAGCAGCTGGCCCGTCCGTTCCCGGCCAGTGCGCAGGTGTGGTCGACGCCGGCGGTGATGGACTCGAACTCGGTGTCCACCGCAACCCGGACCGGCTCGAGGCTCGGGGCGCCCGCCGCCAGGCCCAGCTGCGCCGAGCTGTTCAGCCCCCAGCAGTACGCCTCGCCGTCGCCGGTCAGCGCGCAGGTGTGGTTGGTGCCGGCCGCCACCGCCGCGAAGGTCATGTCTCCCGCCGCGCGCACCGGTTCGGCGCGGTTGGCGGTGGAGCCGTCACCCAGCTCCCCGTACCCGTTTCGGCCCCAGCAGTGGACTGCGCCGTCGGCCGTCAGCCCGCAGGCGTGCCCGTGCCCGACCGAGATCGACTGGAAGCTCAAACCGCCGGACACCGGGGCCGGCTCGGCGCGGTCGGCTGTGCCGCCATCGCCCAGTTGCCCGTAGGCGTTGGTGCCCCAGCAGCTTGCCGCTCCGTCCCCTCCAAGGGTGCACACATGGCTGAAGCCGACCACAACCGCGCCCGCGCTGGCCTGGGCCGGCGAGGGATTGCCCAGGAGGGAGAGGGCGGGCGATCCGAGGTACAAGGCGAGAAAAGCCGGGAGAACACTCAGGTGCAGCCGCATGAGGCGCTCCTTGCCGGACGAGGTAACGTCGTGTCCGCGACACTCTTGACCCTAAGAATCGGGACGGCCGGATTCGAACCGGCGACCCCCTGAACCCCATTCAGGTGCGCTACCGGACTGCGCCACGTCCCGAAGAACGCGCAATATAACAAGCCCGCGGCAACGCACAAAGAAGCGCGGCACGGGGGTTGCAACCCGCACCGGCTCCCCTACACTTCTCGGGGTTCCCGCACTGAATCGGAGGTGAAGAAGTGACCGACGCCGAAAGGAATTTCGACGTGATCGTCATCGGCAGCGGCCCGGGCGGCTACGTCGCGGCCATCCGCGCGGCCCAACTCGGGCTGAGCGCCGCCTGCGTCGAATACGATGAGCTGGGCGGGGTGTGCCTGAACGTGGGCTGCATTCCCACCAAGGCCCTGCTCTCGAGCGCGCTGCTGGTCGGCCAGCTGAAGAAGGCGAAGCAGCACGGCATCATGCTGGGCGAGATGGGGGTGGATCTGGGTCCCGCCCAGAAACGCAGCCGCAACGTCGCCTCGCGGCTCGTGCGCGGCATCGGCCATCTCTTCAGGAAGAACGGCGTTACCCACATCAGGGGCTACGGCCGGCTGGCCGGCGGAGGCACGGTCGAGGTTCGGGGCGAGGACGGCGAGTCGCAGCGCTACCACGGACGCAACGTCATCATCGCCACCGGCTCCCGGCCCCGCGACATCCCCGTCCTCGTCATCGACGGCGAGCGCGTCTGGTCGTCGACGCACGCTCTCTTCCAGGCCGATGCCCCCGGGCACCTGGTGATCGTGGGCGCGGGCGCGGTGGGCATCGAGTTCGCGGACATCTACGCCGCCTACGGCTCGAAGGTCACGGTGGTCGAAATGCTCGACCGCATTCTTCCGGTGGAAGATGAAGAGGTCTCGGAGGCCGTGGCGAAGAGCTACAGGCGGCGCGGGATGAAGATCCTGACGAGCACGAGCCTCCAGAACACCGAAATCCACGACGGCGGCGTCCGGCTGACGGTCAGGAACGGCGCCGGCGAGGAAAGCGTTCTCGAAGCCGACTACGTCCTTTCGGCGGTCGGGCGCGTCCCCAACATCGAGGACATCGGGCTGGAGAGAGCCGGCGTGGCCACTACCAGCGGCGGTTTCGTCGACGTCGACAAGCACATGGAAACCAGCGTGCCCGGCATCTTCGCGATCGGCGACTGCGCCGGCCCCCCCCTGCTCGCCCACAAGGGTTCACACGAGGGCATCGTGGCGGTGGAGCACATCGCCGGAGCCGGACACGGGACCGTCGACTACAGCAACATCCCCAACTGCACCTACTGCCATCCGGAAGTGGCGTCCGTGGGGCTCACCGAGGCCCAGGCCCGCGAAGCCGGTCACGACATCGAGGTGGGCAGGTTCCCCTGGGTGGGCAACGGGCGCGCGTTGGCGGCCGGCGACTCGGAGGGATTCCTGAAGGTCATCCGCGATACGCGCTACTCGGAGATCCTGGGCGCGCATATCGTGGGCCCGGGCGCCACCGAACTCATCGCCGAGTTCGTGGTGGGACGCCACCTCGAGGCGACCGTCGAGGAGATGGAGAAGGCGATGCACCCGCACCCGACCCTCTCCGAGGCCGTGGCGGAAGGAGCGCTGTCAGCGCTGGGGAGGGCGATTCACATCTAGGGAGAGGCCGAACGGCCGCGAGCCTGCGGCAGGACCCTGGGCACACGTGTACCGTTCCCGGGTTGGTCAGCCGCTTCCTCTGCCGGCAGCTCGCCCCGAATCGCCAGCACGCGCGCCAGCGCCTCTCCGATCTTGTTGTTCGGAGTGGAGGCGCCGGCCGTGATGCCCAGTTCGAAGGGACCCTCCGGCAGCCAGTTGCGGGCGACCACCTCGGGGGCGTGCGGGTCGAGTTCGGGCTTGTGGCGCACCAGGCCCGTCGTCGTGTCGATGCACACCGCATCCTCGATGTGGTAGGTCACCGTGTACTCGCGGCACATGGCGGCCAGATGGTTGGTGTTCGACGAGTTGTAGCCGCCGATCACGATCATGACATCGGGCGGCGGGGCCATCATCGCCTCGACCGCGTCCTGCCGCTCCTGCGTCGCCGAGCAGATGGTGTCGAAGGAGCGAAAGCGCTCGCTGGCGTACTCCTCTCCGTTTCCCTCCACCATCGCCTCGCGAATTCTGGCGGCGATCGCCAGCGACTCGTTGGCCAGCATGGTGGTCTGGTTCGCCACCCCGACCTTGCTCAGGTCCAACTCCGGGTCGAACCCGGGCGTGGCCTTGTCGCGGAAGTGCTCCACGAACTCCTCGGCCGACAGGCTCCCGGGACGGTGCGCGATGTAGTCGCACACCAGCCCCGCCTCCTCCATGTTGCGCACGATCAGGTACTTGCCGTCCTCGAACAGGGTGACCTGGGACGCGGTCGCGCGGGACTCCTCATGCGTGTACTTGCCATGGACGATGGCGGTGAAGCCGTCGCGCGCGTATCGCTCGACCCGCTTCCACACGTTCAGCACGGAGCCGCACGTGGTATCCACCAGCAGGCACCCGATCTCGCGCAGCGTGCTGAAGTCGTGGCGCGTGACGCCGAACGCCGGAATCAGAACCACATCCCTGGGCGTGAGGTGGGAGAAGTCGAAGCTCTGGTCCTGGCGCGGATAGAGGAACCGGATGCCCATCTCGCGCATGCGCTGGTTCACATGCGGATTGTGGATGATCTCCCCGACCAGGTAGATGTTCCTGCCGGGAAACTTGGTCACGGTCTCGTACGCGTAGTCGATGGCGCGGTCGACCCCGTAGCAGAACCCGAACTCCTGCGCCAGGCGCACGGTGATGTCGCCGAAGACGTCGGTGTAGCCGCGCGCACGAATGCGATCCACGAGCTGCGAGTGGTACTCGGCGTCGATGATGGGTTTGACCTGGGTCTTCAGGCCGAACCCCTTCCGGAAGTAGGTCTGCTCCATATCGCAAATAAGCGAAGCCGCGCCTCCCGATCAAGCCGTGCGCTGCGGGATGTGGGGGCTGCCGCGCGTCCGCCTCCCGGCGGCGTTGGCCCGGGATGGGCCCTGCTGCGCGACCACCCTGCAGCGGCGTTGGCCTGGCCCGGAGCCGCCGTGTCGACGCGGGTTCGGGTCTCGGCGGGCGTTCCGGGCACCGGAATCACCGTGCCGGTGTAGAGCTTTCCCATGTCGATACTGTCCAGGCTCGCGCTCATCTTCGTGGCGGTCCCGCTGCTCGAACTGTTCCTCCTGATCCGTCTGGGAGGCGCGATCGGGCTTTTTCCCACCCTCGCGCTGTGCGTGCTTACGGGCGTTGCGGGGGCGTGGCTGGCGCGCCGCGAGGGGCTGCGCGCGCTGTGGTCTTTCCAGGAACGGCTGGCGCGGGGCGGCGTACCTGGCCGGGCGCTGATGGACGGGCTCTGCATCCTGCTGGGAGGCGCGCTCCTGCTCACCCCGGGGCTGCTCACCGACGTCGTCGGGTTCTCGCTGCTGCTGCCGCCGAGCCGACGCTGGATTCAGCAGCGGATGCAGCGCCGCATCGAGCGCCAGCTGGCCGACGGGTCGCTGCGGGTGACCACCATTGGCGGGTTTCCGGGAGCCGGCGGGGCGCAGCCGGGTGCGGGCGGGGCGCGTCGGAGTGCGGGCCGGGCGCAGCCAGGAACCGGCGGGGCGCAGCCGGGTGCGGGCGGGGCACAGCCGGGTGCGGGCGGGGCGTCTGGATGGGGATTCGGGACCAGGCGTGGACCATTCGGGGCAGACGAGGGCTCCGATGACGAGGCGCCGCGATCCCGTCCAGGCGAAATCATCCAGGAAAAGCGGACGAAACCATAGATGACCCGGAGCCAACCAATGACCCCGGCGATCGATTTCCTCGAACACCTTCTCAACGCTCCCGGCCCCTCGGGCTTCGAGGTGCGGGCCGCGCGCGTCTGGCGGCAGCAGGCCGAGGGCTTCGCCGACCGCGTATGGACCGACGTGACCGGAAACTCCTTCGCCTCGGTGAATCCGGAGGGCAGGCCGCGGGTGATGATGGCCGGGCACATCGACGAAATCGGCCTTCAGATCACCCACATCGACAAGGACGGTTTCCTCTACTTCGACACCATCGGCGGATGGGACGCGCAGGTGCTGGTGGGTCAGCGGGTTCGCATCCTCGGCGGCGCCGGGGAAGTGCCGGGGGTCATCGGCAAGAAGCCGATCCACCTGATGAAGGCATCGGACCGGACCAAGGCGAGCAAGGTCCGCGACCTGTGGATCGACGTCGGTGCCGGGGACCGCGACGCCGCCGGGGAACTGGGGCTGCGGGTGGGAGATTCGGCCGTCGTGGCCGCATCGCTGGTGCGGCTCGCCGGCGACCGCATCGCCTCGCGCGCCATCGACAACCGCATCGGCGCCTACGTGGTGCTGGAGGCGCTGCGCAGGCTGGCCGAGTCCCCGGGCTCCGCGGGCGCGGTGGCGGTCGCCACGGTGCAGGAGGAGATCGGTTATTCGGGAGGAGGGGCGCGCCCCAGCGCCTACTCGGTGGATCCGGATGTCGCGCTGGTCGTCGATGTCACGTTCAGCACCGATGCTCCTGACATCAACAAGAAGGAACTGGGGGAACACAGGCTGGGGGGCGGCCCGGTGCTCAGCCGAGGTTCCGCAGCCCACCCCGTCGTGTTCGACCGTCTGACCGGGGTGGCCGAGGCCGAAGCCATCTCCTACAGCATCCAGGCGGCCCCGCGCGCCACCCGCACCGACGCGGACGGCATCCATCTGGTTCGAACCGGGGTCCCAACCGGGCTGGTGTCCGTTCCCAACCGCTACATGCATTCGCCCAACGAGATCGTCAGCACGAGCGACCTGGACGCTGCTGCGAACCTGCTCGCCGCCTTCGTACGCAGCCTGGGCGAGGGGGAGGATTTCACGCCGCGGTAGGCTCGACGCCGTCGATGCGCGGATGCGGCGGCGCAGACGTGCGCCAGGGACGCATGTCCCTCTGTTCGATGGACTGCATGGTTGGCGTCCCGCCCCGGGCGTCCGACTCCTAAGACGCCGGCCGAATTCACATCCGCGCGTCCCATTCTGCCATTGACGGGCGGTGGGTTGCATCATTGGCGGGTGGTTCGCCGAGGGTCAGCGGCACGCCCGCGCCGCGTCCCGAATTCACATTCGCGTGTCCCATTCTGCCATTGACGACTTTGGGACTCGCGATCCGGCAGAGTCCGAGACGCCATCTTTCCTGGCCTGCCAGAGGCGCTTGCGCGCTCGCTGACGGCATTCGCAGGCGACTTCCTCCTCCGATGGTCTCCCGACTTCACTTCGGCCACTACGGGGCATCCTGAGAAGCCGATTCCGGCGCCGTTATATTTGTACGTAAGTCATTGTGCAAAACAACGTTGGGAGGAATGATGGTCGCGCCTGCAAACTCTCTCTACGCCATTCGCCGAAGATCCTCTCCAAGGCCCGCGATGGTACGGGAACAGGTCCAATCCCGCCTCGGGAACGCCCCGAATCGCGCCGCGGGTGATGACGACGACGAGCTCCACAAGCTGGGCGAGCGCATCGCGGAATTGGCGGCCTGCATCAACTCCGCCGAGGCGCGGATGATGACCCTGATCGCCGACTTCGACCGGCGGGGCGGGTGGAAGGACGGCGGCTTCTCCTCCTGCGCCGAATGGCTGGCCTGGAGGACCGGCACCAGGATTGGCACGGCTCGCGAACGGGTGCGGACCGCGCGCGCACTGGAGCGCCTGCCCCGGACCGCCGATGCTCTGCGGGAGGGGAGCATCTCGTACGCCAAGGTGCGGGCACTCACCCGGGTTGCGACTCCAGAGCGCGAGGCGGAGCTGCTCGAGTTCGCGCGCGCGGGCTCGGCGGCGAAGCTGGAGCGGACGGTGCGCATGTGGAAGAAGCTGTCGCGCGACGAGGAGCTGACCGCCGAGCAGGCCCGACACCGCAGCCGCACCTTCTCGGTCTTCGTGGACGGCGACGGCATGTACGTGGTGAAGGGGCGGCTCGAGCCGGAGGTCGGGGCGATGCTGATGCGCGCGGTGGAGGCGGCGTCGGATGCGCTGTTTCGGCGCGAGGATGATGCGGGTGCAGGGAGTCGTGGGAGCGAGAACGGCGATCCGCGCCCCGAGCCGAAGCAGCGGCGGGCAGATGCTGTGGGGCTGCTCGCCGAGCGGGCGCTGGCGGCCGGGTTCGCTGCGGCCCCGGGTCACGACGCGGACCGGTCGATCGAGAATATCGTCGCACCGGAGACGCCATCCGCTGACGAAGGGCGGACAGCGCCAAACGGCGAAGGACAAACTTCATCCCACGTCGAGTCCGGAACCCGGGCGGAGCGCTACCAGGTCATGGTCCACTGCGATGCCGCGACGCTCGCCGCCGAGGGCGAGCCGGGGCGCTCGGATCTGGACGGGATTCGCGTTTCCGCGGAGACGTCGCGGCGCATGGCGTGCGATGCGGCGGTGGTCGCGATGGTCCATGCGAAGGACGGCTCGATGCTGAACGTGGGGCGCCGGACGCGCATCATCCCGCCGCACATCCGGCGGGCGCTGGAGGAGCGGGACCGAGGATGCCGCTTTCCGGGGTGCGGGTGCAGGTTCACCGAGGCGCACCATGTGAAGCACTGGGCCGACGGAGGCGAAACGAGCCTCGGGAACACGCTGCTCCTCTGCCGGCGGCACCACCGTGCCGTTCACGAGGGGCGGGTCAAGGTGTCCGTGAACGGCGACGGGACGGTCCTTTTCTTCACGCCGAAGGGGAGGATGCTGGTGGATGCGCCCAAGCCGCCAGTGCAGGTGGGCACGCGCGCGGATTCGAGCCTGCCGCCGGTCCCATTGGTTCATCCCGGCGCCCCGGCGAAGGGCAAGGGTACCATCCTGTCGAACGGGGCTGCCTTCTATCGCGACTCAGCCATCCCATGGGAGATCGAGGCCGCGGCCCGGGAGGCCATGGAGGATTCTCTCGAGAGTTGACCCCGAGACTGGCGTCGATTGCCGGCACCAGCCAATCACCGGCATTCGAACCGGCACGAGGTTCAGCGGTCGGGTTCGTCTCCAGTGTGAAATCCGTAGTCCTTCGCCGCCGAGGCCGCCGTAACGTAGCCGTCGAGGACATCTTCGCGGACGAGCTCGCGGGCGCGGCGCCGGGGATCGCCGAGGCCGCCGCCGCCGGGGGTTGCCAGTACGATGCGGTGACCCGGCGGCACCACTTCGCGACCCTTGGCGCGGAGTTGTCCCAGTTTGGGCACGTGGACTCGGCCCAGCGCACCGTCGTGGCCGCCCGCGCGTCCCCTGGCAGGGTTGCGGACTCGCTCGAACATCTTGGAGACGGCGAAGGGCTCGCCGGAAGCGTGGGTGATCTCCATGACCTGGCCCAGACCGCCACGGAATTCCCCGGGGCCTCCGGAATCGGGGATGTACTCCTTCCTCCAGAAGATGAGCGGCGCGACAGTCTCGGTGATTTCGATGGGCGTGCTGCGGACGCCGGAGGGGAAGGCGGTGGCCGAAAGCCCGTCCTTCCCGGGACGAGCGCCCGTGCCCCCGGTATGGAAGGGGTTTACCACGAAAGGCTCTGCGCCGCCGTAAGGGTAGACGCCGGCTAGGCCCGGACCACCGAGCAGCACGGGGTTCCAGAGGCACGACGCGCCTTCCGCGGGGACGGATCCGGGCTTCATGGCCTGCTCCAGGCATCCCAGCACCACGTCGGGAAGCATCTGGCCGATGGCGTGGCGGGCGGCGACGGCGGCAGGGGAGGGCGCGTTCAGGATCGACCCGCTCGGGGCGTCCACCGAGATCGTGCTAAGCGAGCCTGCGTTGTTCGGAACC
Source organism: Longimicrobiales bacterium (assembly GCA_965221785.1). GTDB lineage: Bacteria > Gemmatimonadota > Gemmatimonadetes > Longimicrobiales > Gaopeijiaceae > BD2-11. The sequence goes on along the minus strand of CBDCSR010000003.1, from coordinate 498,270 downwards.
TCTGAGCCCACTACGCAACGGACGCCGAAGGAGGCGTAGGCTCGGGTATAGGTCAGGGGCACGTTGATGCCGCGTGGAGACATCGGCGAGGTGCCGTCGAAGTCGATGCGGATGCCGTCGCCGGACACGGTGAGGGCGCAGACGAGGTCGAGGTCGCGGTCGTAGCCGTCGATGCGCATATGGCTGCGATAGGTGCCCGGACGAAGGGCACGGATGCGCGCCAGCATGGCGTTACGGGACGTCGCAACAATCAGCTCCGCCAGCGGATCCAGGGAATCGAGCCCGAATTCGGCCATCATCGCCGCCAGGCGTTCGCAGCCGGTGCGGTTGCAGGCAGCCAGGGAGTAGAGGTCGCCCTGGGCCACGTCGGGGTCGCGCACGTTGGCTCGGAGGAGACGGATCAGGGTCTCGTCCACGTGTCCGGCGCGCATCAGGTAGCCGATGGGGATGCGCACGCCTTCTTCGAAAACCTGGTTGGCGTCGGCGCCGAAACCGCGGCCGCCCACGTCGGCGATGTGGCTGGTTGCCGCAAAGAGGGCCACCGGGCGCCCTGACACGAAGGCCGGGGTTACGACTGTGAAGTCGTTGAGGTGGCCCGTTCCCTCCCACGGATCGTTGGTGATGAGGACATCGCCGTCGACGAGGGTCGGGACGGGATGGTCGCGCAGGAAGAAGCCAACCGATTCCGCCATCGCGTTGACGTGTCCGGGAGTGCCGGTGACGGCCTGTGCGAGCATGCGCCCGGACAGGTCGAAGACACCTGCGGAGAGATCGCCCGCCTCCCGGACCGGCGTGGAAAAGGCGGTGCGCACCAGGGTGCGAGCCTGCTCCTCGACAACCGAAAGCAGACGGCTCCACATGATCTGGTCGTGGACGAGGGAGAGGGCGGGGCGGTGGGATGTGCGTGCGGGCCAGTCAGCTTCCGGCGCGGGGTGGGGGGATCCGGGCGCGGGAGACGGGGAACCGGGCGCGGGAGACGGGGAACCGGGCGCGGGAGACGGGGATCCGGGCGCGGGGCGGTCGGATGCGAGACGGGGAACCGCGGCGGGCCAAGGTGTTCCGTCTCTGTGCACCAGCAGGTGACCGCCGGGGAGCACCACCGCCCCCCACCCCCCCGGTACGACCGTAGTGGTTTGGGTCTCCACGACCAGGGCCGGTCCCTCGACCCGCATTCCCACCGCGAGCTCACCGCGGGCGTGCACGGCCGCCGCGACCCGACCGGCTCCCGCCCCGTCGACCAGTTCGGCCCGGCGGAGGGGCGGGGGTGCGGCCGGAACGGACGGACCGCCCGAACGATGCGCCCCGGGGCAGCCACCGGCGGCGTCCCTGGCGGTTGGCGAACCCGGCCCGGAAGGCGTGCAATCCGGTTCTCGCATTTGCATCCCGTCGCCCGCGACCGAACCGGGAGAAGCCATGTCCGCAACCGATCGAGCGGAGGCTGTGTCCGTAGCCGACACCACCCCTCCCCGCACCCCCTCCGCCGTCACCACCAGCGTCCAGCTCAGCACCTCCACGTCCAGCCCTGGAATGATGCGACCGTACACGGCCCGGTACGCCTCGTCGAAGGCTCCCCGCAGGGCGTCCATGGAATCGTCGCCCGCCCCAGAGCCGGTGCCCACCACCACCCCCCGCGGCACCTCCACTCCGATCTCGTGGCCCTGCCCCACGTAGCGCATGTAGGCGCGCACGCTCTCAGTGGTCCCGGCGCCCGGAGCGCCCCGCGCGACCACTGCGGTCGCCTCCCCCCGCATCTCCTCCATCACGTCCCGGACTACCGCGGCATCGAAGTTCGACAGCCGCATGTAGCGGCTGCGCACCACCTCGTAGGAAACCGGCGCCAGCAGGAACCCCACCGCCGACCCCACCCCTGCGTCGGCCGGGACCAGGAAGCGATCCAGTTCGAGCTTGTCCGCCAGGCGGGCGGCGTGGATGGGTGCCGAGCCGCCGAACGCCACCAGGGTCCGGCCGGTCAACCCCTTTCCCCACTCGATCGCGTGCGTGCGCGCGGCGTTGGCCATGTTCTCGTCGACCATCTCGCTGATCCCGAGCGCGGCGTCCGTCTCATCAAGCCCCAGTTTCGCCCCCGGCTCGTTGCGAACGGCCGCCGCCGCCCGGTCGCTGTCGAGAGGGATCGCGCCTCCCGCGAAGAGCTCCGGGTCGATGCGTCCCAGCACCAGGTCCGCGTCGGTGACCGTGGCGTCGGTCCCGCCCCGGGCGTACGCCGCCGGCCCCGGCTCCGCCCCCGCACTGGCCGGCCCCACGTGGATGCGGCCCAGGTTGTCCACCGCCGCGATGGAGCCGCCCCCGGCCCCGATCTCGACCATCTCGATCACGGGAATGCGTACCGGGAGGCCGCTCCCCTTCTTGAAGCGGTAGCTGCGGGCCACCTCGAAAGCGCGCGACTGCAGCGGCCGGCCCCCGTCGATCACGCACAGTTTCGCGGTCGTGCCCCCCATGTCGAACGAAAGCACGTCGCCCAGCTCCATCCGCCGCGCGAGGTGGCTCGCCAGAATCGCACCTCCCGCAGGACCGGATTCCACCAGCCGCACGGGCGCCGCCATGGCGGTTGCGAGCGTCGTGAGCCCGCCCCCGGAGGTCATGAGCAGGAAAGGGCAATCGAGCCCCGAGGCCACGAGCGACTCCGCCAGCCCCTTCAGGTAGCGGGACATGAGCGGCTGGACATATGCGTTTGCGCACGCGGTCGAGAGCCGTTCGTACTCGCGTACCTCCGGGCATACATCCGAAGCCAGCGTCACCGCAAGCGCCGGGCGCTCCGATGCCAGAATCGCGCCGACGCGCCGCTCGTGGTCCGGGTTGGCGTAGCCGTGGATCAGCCCCACGGCCACGGACTCGACCCCGTGCGCGTCCAGGACCGGCAGCAGAGCGCGCACCGAGTCCTCGTCCAGCGACACCAGCACGCGTCCGTGCCGGTCCACGCGTTCGGTCACGGGCAGGCGCAGGCGCCGCGGCACCAGGGGCTCGGGCCGGTCGATGCCGATGTCGTATTGCTCGAAGCGGTTCTCGCGCGCCATCTCGAGGGCGTCGCGATGTCCCGATGTGACGATCAAGGCCGTGCGCGCCCCTCTGCGCTCGATGATCGCGTTGGTCGCCAGCGTGGTCCCGTGGATGACCAACCGCACCTCCGAGGGGGCCACGCCCGCGATCTCCAGCACCTTGTGAACTCCGGACAGGACCCCCTGTTCGGGGGCCGCGGGCGTGGTGAGCACCTTGGTGGTGACCGGCGGCCCGCCGGCCTCCAGCGCCACGTCGGTAAAGGTGCCTCCGATGTCGATCGCCAGACGCGCTCCGGGCACCTCCATGCCGTTGCGGGAACCTTCAGCCATCGTCGCGCAGCGGAACCGTGTAGTTCAGCGCCAGCCGGCCACCGTCCGGATAGATGGTTTCGCCGGTGAGATAGGACGCGTAGTCGCTGGCCAGGAAGACTGCCACGTTCGCCACCTCCTCCGGCTCTCCGATCCGCCCCATCGGCGTACGCGAAAGGATCGTCCCCCGGGCCTGCTCGTCCGCCATGACCTCGTCCAGCATGTTCGTGGCAATGGAGCCCGGCCCGATGGCGTTGACCCGAATGTCGTGCGGCGCGAGCGCCATCGCCATCACCTTGGTGAGCTGCGCCACGCCGCCCTTGGAGACCGCGTACGCGAGCTGGTTCGGGATGGTCACCACAGCGTTGGTGGACGACATGTTGACGATGGCCCCCTTGACGCCCCGCTCCACCATGTGGCGGGCCACCAGCCGCGAAATCAGCCAGGTCCCCCGAAGGTTCACCGAGAGCACGCGATCGAAATCCTCGACGGCGCCGTCCAGAATCGATCCCGGAACGATGATGCCGGCGTTGTTCAGGAGGATGTCGCAGTCCCCGAAACGCTCCGTGCAGGCGTCGAGCAATCCGGCGCATTCCTCCTCCAGGCTCACGTCCGCCCGAATCGACACGGCAGACGCCCGAGTCTCGTCGCGAATGCGGCGCGCGGTTTCGGCGCAGTCCTCCTCCAGCACGTCCCCGAGCACCACATTCGCCCCATGACGCGCAAACGCCAGCGCACACGCGGCCCCGATGCCTCTCGCCGCGCCCGTGACGATCGCGTTCCTGCCCTCGAGTGAGATCACTTCGCCGGCTCCTCTGAAGGTGCTCGTCTGATCGGTTCCGCCGGCGTTGCCGCGCCGTGCCCCGCCCCAAGCTCACATTTTTCGCGGCTTGGGGCGAGAGATGCCATTGGGGGAACCGCGGATGGGAAGCCGGGACATTCGGCGAACCGCTGGTGGAACGCCCGCGTGTGGATCCGTCGCTGGAAGGGGGGACGGCAGGAGTGGTGTGTTGATTTTTCAGCAGCCCTGCCCTATGGTGTCCCGAGCGCCGGTCCACGCGGCCAACCGCCGGAGCCGAGATCCGAGGCACGAGCTGTCCCGCATCAGAGGAAACCACCCAGCCGGAGCGCGAAACACGTGAGCGACCTTCCCCCGCTGAGCAGGCGAGAACGTCAGGTGATGGACATCCTCTACGAGTCGGGCGGCGCGACCGCCGTCCAGATCCGGGAGCGGATGGCGGACCCGCCGACGGACTCGGCCGTGCGCTCGATCCTGCGCATTCTGATTAACAAGGGACACCTGACCCGGGAACTGGACGGACCCCGCTTCGTCTATGCTCCGACGACGCCGGTCCCGCACGCGAGCCGCTCGGCCATGCGCCACGTCCTGTCGACATTCTTCGGCGGCTCCGTGGAGGGCGCGGTCGCAACGCTCCTGAAGCTCCGGGAAGGCGATCTGACCCCGGCCGAGCGGGAGCGCATCAAGTCGATGATCGATGAAGCCGCGGAGGAGGGACGATGAGCGGGTTGGGCGTCGTCGCCGCAGGTGTGGCTGGGACGGGTGTGGCCGGGCTGGTTGCAAAAGCCACTCTGGTGCTCTGTCTGGCGCTGGCTCTGGCATGGCTCGCACGCCGGGGATCGGCGAGAACCCTGCACATGCTCTGGACGACGACGTTCGTGCTTCTGCTGGCGTTGCCGGTGTTGAGCCTGCTGGGTCCGTCGTTGACCGTGCCCATCCTGCCGGCCCGGGACATCGCCGCCGAGAGTGCGTCCCTCGAGGCAACTGGAGACGGAGCTGCGGCCGCCGAAGCTCGGCGAGAGATGGCCGGGCAAGCCGTTTCGTCCGGGCCGCCGCGACGGATCGCCGGCACCAGGACTTCATCGGGGTTCCCGACGGTCGAATCGAGCCGCCCAGGGCCGGGACAGGGCGATGAGCCCGCCCCGCTTACCCCCTCCGGCATCGCGTTTCTGATCTGGGCCCTGGGCTGTGGTGTGGCCCTGACCTCGCTGGCGGTCGGGAGCCTCCGCTTCCGGAAGCTGGTCCGCGAGGCGGCCTCCGTGCGAGACCCGGTGTGGCGGCAACAGACCAACGCCCTTCGGCGACGCCTGCGGGTGCGGAGCCGGGTCCGGATGCTGATGAGCCCGAAGGTGCGAACACCGATGGCGGGTGGTCCCTGGAGGCCGGTGATCCTGCTGCCGTCCGTCGCGGAAGCCTGGTCGCCGGAGCGACGGGCGGTGGTGCTGGCCCACGAGCTGATCCACGTCCGCCGCGGGGACGCGCTCCGTCAGATCGTCGGCCGCGCCGTGGTGGCGCTCTACTGGTTCCATCCTCTCAGCTGGCCGGCGTGGCGGGCTGCGGCCATCGCCGCCGAGCGGTCGTGCGACGAGGAGGTGCTGGAGCTCGGCACGCGCCCCTCGGAATATGCCCAACACCTGTTCTCGCTCGCGTCCGGGACGACGGGCGGTCGCGCGGTACTGGCCCTCCCCATGGTGCAGCGCTCGCAACTGGAGAACCGAATCATGTCCATCCTCAAGCGGCATCGCCCCCGCTATTCGCTCGCCCGCACCATCGCCGCGCTGGCGGGAATCGGAGTGGCCGGCACGCTCATCGCCTGCGCCAATCCAGTCCCCAGGGATCCGGACGCACAGCCCGCTCCCCGCGACCAGGCGATAGTCCCGGGCGAGGTGGAAGCGCAGGACCGCGAGATCTCTGCTCCCTCACCAGAGCCGACGGCGGCGCTGAGTCCGGCGTCCGAGCCGATTCCCGCATCAGAGCTCCCGTCGGAGCCGGCTTCGGTGCCGGACCCGGCGCCCTCCGCGCCCGGGGGCTCGCAGGACGCCAGCCCCCAGGCGCTCGAGTGCAACCCCGGAAGCTGGAACGGCGTCATGCGGCGGGCCGGCGAATGGACCCTGCAACGCCGCGTGGACGGCATGCGCCTGTGCATGCGCAACCACGGCAACGTCGAGATGGCGTCGGATGGCACCGCCATCCGGAACATGGATGACGACAGTTGGGTGGTGCTCGAGTCGCAGACGGAGCGATTGCAACGCCTGGTGATCACTCCCGGGCCCGGCGGCCCGGAGTACGACTGGAGCATCGATGGCCGCTCTCAGGCCTTTGACAGCGAGGCCGAGGAATGGCGCGACCTGATGCTGACGGTGATGAACGGCTACCGGGATGTGCAGGACATCCTCGCCGAGGAGAGCAGTCTGCGCGGAGAAATCGCCGCGCACAGAGGACATGTCGCCACGCTGCGCGGAGAGATTGCCACCCACCGGGGGCACGTCGCCGCATTGCGCGGGGAGATCGCGACCCATCGCGGGCTTGTCGCCACGCTGCGCGGGGAAGTCGCCGGACACCGAGGGCACGTCGCCGGCTTGCGCGGGCAGATGAATTCGCCGCCGGCAGAGGTCGCCAGGGTGATGAGCCGGCTGTCCGCGCAAATGGAACTCATTGCCAACCGGCACGCGATGACGACGCTCGCCGACAGAATGAGAGAAGCAGTGGAGACCGCCCGGCAGGCGTGGACCGGGACCGAATTGGAGATGGCGCTGGAGTCCGCGCGCGAGTCCCTTGAACGCGTCGACGTTCAGGAAGCAATCGAGGCAGCGCAGGAAACGATGGCCGACATGGCGGAATTGTCGGAAACCCTCTCCGCGGCGGCCGATGACTGGACGACCGTGGTGGACGATCTGCAGCAGATCGAGCGTGATCTGGCTGTCCGGCGGGACGAACTCGAGCGGGAAGCAGCCGCCCTTGCCCGCGAGAGAATGCGGGAGATCGAAGACGAAATCGAGGAGTATGATCTGGCGGGGCGGGTAGCCGCCATCGAAGCGCAGATCGAGGAGTACGATCTCGACGGCAAGGTGGCCGGGATCGAGGCGCAGATCGAGGAATACGATCTGGCCGGCAAGATCCGTGAGATCGAGGCGCAGATCGAGGAACTCGACGCCGACCGCCGCACCGACGAAATCGAGCGCTCGATCCAGGACGAGGTCGCCGCGCTGCGGGCGCTGATCGGATAGCACGCCGGACGTCGAATGCCACCGGGGGCGGATCATTCCGACCTTGATCATCGCCGTTTTGTCGCCATATTCGCCGTAAATGACGCAAGGCTGTGACAAAAGGCGGTCAGCACAGATGCGGGCGCACGGTCCTTCGAGGAATGTCCGCAGCTGAGTCAAGGGAAGAGGACAAGTGCGGAGTACACGGGATCTCGCGGTGTTCTGGGTGATGGTGTTGAGCGTGGCGGGCTGCCGCGACGCCGTGGCTCCATCGGATGAACCCGAGCCGATCATAATCGCGGCGACGGTCTCCGATACCGGGATCCGCACCCAATCGGCCGGCGAGATGGGGCGGGGCTACCGGCTGGGCGTGGAGATGCTGAACGAGATGGGCGGCATCGGCGGCAAGGAGGTGCGCCTGGCAACCCGCGACGACGGGAGCGACCCGGCTACCGCAGCCCGCCTGTACGACGAGTTCATCGCGTCCGACTCCATCGACGCGCTGCTGGGTCCCTTCAGCACCCCGATCACGGAGGCGGTGCTGGCGGTCACGGAGGCCGCGGGCTGGCCGCTCATCGCGCCGATGGCGTCGGCTCCCGGGGTGTGGTCCGACCGCGGGCGCCGCTGGAGCGTGCAGATGCTCGACCAGGGACCGGCCCGCCTGAGGGGCGCGGTCGAGGTGGCCGCACGCCACGGCGCCCGCACGGTCGCACTGATCTACGAGGACAGCCCGTTTCCCGTCTCGCTGGCGGAGGGCGTAAGGGAAGCGGCGGGCACCCACGGGCTGATCACCGCGCTGGATCGCTCCTACCCCGTCGGTGGAGCGGACCACGCGGGGCTCGTGGCGGCGGCGCGCGGCGCCGGGGCCGATCTCTTCATCGGCGGAGGCTACTACGATGACGCGGTCGCCTTCACGCGGGCACTGGCGGCGGCGGACTACGCCCCGCTCATGGTGAATCTATCCCTTGGCCCGGCCGACCCGAGGTTCCCGCAGGATGTCGGCGATCTGGCTCGCTGCATGACCGCTGCCGCGTCGTGGATCCCGGCAGTGCGCACCTCGGGGCACATCGCCGACAGCGGGACCTTCGTTCAGCGCTACCGGCAGGCGCACGGATCGGACCCGGGATATCACGCGGCCGGCGGATTCGGAGCCGTGGAGCTCCTGGCCGAAGCCATCGAGGCCACGCCGACGGCAACGGGAGAACTCGATCCGGCCGCGATCCGGGATTACCTGTTCTCAGTATCCACCGAGACCGTGCTGGGCCCCTACGGTGTCCATTCCCTGGGCACCAACGAGGCCGGCGGGCAACGCGCCCTGACGGCCCTCCAGGTGCAGTGGCAGGACGACGGTTCGGGAGGGCTGGTCCAGCGCATCATCCATCCCGAGGCGGCGGCCGACGCCGAGCCCTGCTTCCTGAGGCAAAACCCTTGACCCTGCTTCCTCCGTACACGTCCTTATCGTGATGCCGGTATCCGGCAGTTGATGCTCGAAATCGAATAAGGACGGCCCCGCCATGATCCGGATTCTCAGGTACGTCTTGCGCCTCGTCCTGGACTGGCTGCGCAAGAAGATCTAGCGCGGGAGCCGAAGACCAAACCCATGCCCTTCCTCCCCGACAACTGGCTCAGCCTGGTCGCCGGTCTCGTGATCCTCGTCGCCGCGGCGTGGATCGTGGACTGGGTGACCACCCGAATCGTCCACGGCGCGATCCGGCGGGTCGCGGCCCGGACCCGTTCCTCCTGGGACGACCGCGTGATCGAGCGCAAGGTCTTCGCCCGCCTCTCCCACATCGTGCCCGCCGCCATCGTCTACTACGGCATCGGGCCGGTGCTGGGCGTGACGCCCGCCGAGGCGGCCGCCGGGACCGAGTCCGCCGGGCTCATTCTGGCCTGGACGTTCGCGCGCCGTCTTTCGGCCGCCGTCATCGTGATGGCCGCGGCCGCAGCGTTCAGCGCCTTCCTCGACGCGGTCAACGACATCTACGTGGAAGCCTTCGAGCAGTCGCGTTCGCGGCCGATCAAGGGGTACCTGCAGGGCGTGAGCCTGCTGGCCTACCTGGGGGCGGGTGTCGTCGCCATCGCGATCCTGGCGAACCAGAGCCCCCTGGTCTTCCTCTCCGGGATCGGCGCGCTCACGGCCGTCCTCATGCTCATCTTCCGCGACACCATCCTGTCGCTGGTGGCCAGCATCCAGATCATGTCCAACGACATGATCCGCATCGGCGACTGGGTGTCGATGCCGCAGGCCAACACCGACGGGGACGTCATCGAGATCGCGCTGCACACGGTCAAGATCCAGAACTGGGACAAGACCATCTCCACCATCCCGACGCACAAGTTCATCAGCGAGTCCTTCAAGAACTGGCGCGGGATGACGGAATCCGGGGGACGGCGCATCAAGCGCTCGCTGCGCGTCGACATGAATTCGGTGCGCTTCCTGGCCGACGACGAAATCGAGCGGCTGTCGCGCTACGAGACGCTGCGCGAGTACATGATCGAGGCGCGTGACAGGATCGAGAGCTACAACGCCGCCAAGGCCCAGGGCGATCCCGGCATCATCCCGGAGATCCGGCGCCTGACCAACCTCGGCACGTTCCGCTTCTACGTGCTCAACTACCTGAGAGCCAATCCGCGGATCAGTCAGGAGATGACGGTGCTGGCCCGCCAGCTCGCGCCCGGACCGCAGGGCGTGCCCATCGAGATCTACTGCTTCTCGAGCGACACCGCATGGGCGAACTACGAGGGCCTCCAGGCCGACCTCTTCGACCATCTGATCGCGATGCTGCCGGAGTTCGGGCTGAAGGCGTTCCAGGAACCCAGCGGGTCGGATTTTGCGGAGGCAATCGCGGATCGCGCCTGACGTGCGCTCGATCGCGTTACCTTTCATCTTGGAGGTGACGCGGATGAGGGCGGCGGGGAAACCGGAAACCGGCGGGGCTCGAAGCGCCGCACCACGGAGAAGATCGACAACATGGTGAACACCGTTGAATTGCTCGGCGACCTGCAGCGCCTGAGAGAGCAGGGCTATCTGTCGGATGCCCTCCTGCGTCACGCGGTTCGGGGACTGTCCCGGACCGACGACTTCGACTGGGTGGGCGTCTACCTGCTCGGCGAGGAAGAGGATGAACTCTGGCTTCACAACTACATCGGAGCCAGCACCGAGCACGCGAAGATTCCCGTGGGCACGGGTGTGTGCGGCACGGCGGTGGCGACCGGCAAGAACCAGAACGTGCCCGACGTGGGCGCGGTCGACAACTACCTCTCGTGCAACCCCAACGTGAAATCCGAACTCGTGGTCCTGATCCGGGCGGGCAAGGAGATTTTCGGGCAGATCGACATCGACAGCCGCACGCCGGCGGCCTTCAGCGATGACGACGAGCTCGCCGTGCAGATGATCGCCGACAAGCTCGCCGAGCAGTTCGTCCACGAGCGACGCTAGCGGACGGCAACCATCGAGCTTCCCCGGGCATGACCGTGGGCGGGACCGATCCGCGCGTGCCATGACCCGCCCCCGCGTCTTCACGGCCGCCAACCCGGGGCCGTTCACCCTCGACGGAACCCGGACCCACATCGTCGGGCGCCAGGTGGCGGCGGTCATCGATCCCGGCCCTGACGATGCGCATCACCTTCGTGCGCTCCGGGCCGCGCTGGCGGATGCGCGCCGGGTCACCGTGCTGACAACCCACGATCATGCCGACCACTCCGGCTGCGCGCGCGCCCTGGCGGACGCGCTCGGAGCCCCCCTGCTCGGGCCGTGTCGGGATGCGGATGGCCCCCTCGCCGACGGCGACGCGGTGGAGACCGATGAGGGTGGCCTGCTGGCCGTGGACACGCCGGGGCATTGCGCCGAGCACCTGTGTTTCTCGTGGCCGCGCGCCCGGGCCCTGTTCGCGGGCGACCTGATGCTCGGAGAGGGCAGCACGACCTGGGTGGGGGAGTATCCGGGGTGCGTGCGCGACTACCTGGCTTCGCTGGAACGGGTCGAGTCGCTGGCGCCGACCGTGATCCATCCGGCACATGGGCCGCCGCTCGAGGATGTGCCGGGGGCGCTTGCGGCCTACCGCGAACATCGCCTCGCCCGCATCGAACAGGCGGAGCAGGCGCAGCGCGATCACCCAGGCGCCACGCCGGCGCAGCTGGTGACCACGATCTACGGCGACGAGCTGCCGCCCGGGCTGCGCGACGCCGCCGCAGCGAGCATCGCGGCCATGCTCGACTATCTGGCCGGCGAGGGGTAGTATTCCCCTGACGCGGCGCGCGTTACCGGCGGCGGCCCGCTTCCGCCGGACGCGCGCTTCTCCTTCACCGGGAGCCGTGCCGTGATCGCCAAAGCACCGCGCCTGTCAACCGGGCTGGCGGAGGAACTCGTCCGCATCGTGGGCGAGGACGCTGTCATCACCGACCCCGCCCGGCTCATGGTGTACGAGTCCGACGGCCTCACCGCCTACCGCTATCCGCCGCGGGCGGTCGTGCTTCCCCGGGACGGGGACGAAACCGCCCGGGTGGTGCGTGCGATCACCACCCGGCGCGTGCCCTTCGTGGCGCGCGGATCGGGAACCGGCCTCTCCGGCGGCGCGCTCGCGGTCGACGGGGCGGTGGTGGTGTGCACAGCGCGCATGAACCGGATTCTGGAACTCGACCTGCACAACCGGCGGGCGCGCATCCAGCCCGGCGTGGTGAACGCCCACCTCACCGCGGCGACCCGGCCCCACGGCCTCTACTACGCCCCGGATCCCTCGTCGCAGAGCGCCTGCTCGGTCGGCGGCAACGTCGCGGAGAACTCGGGCGGCCCCCACTGCCTCAAGTACGGGGTCACCTCCCGCTACATACGGGGGTTGGACGTGGTGCTGCCCGACGGCAGCCGGGTGTACCTGGGAGACCGCGGGCTGGACACCGGGGAACTCGACCTCGCGGGGCTGTTCGTGGGATCGGAGGGCTGTTTCGGCATCGCGGTGGAAATCGATGTCGAGCTGCTTCCGCTGCCGCAGGCGACGCACACGCTGCTCGGCATCTTCGAGCGCCTGGAGGATGCGGGGCGGGCGGTGACCGCAATCATCGCCGACGGCCTGCTCCCGGCGGCGCTCGAGATCATCGACCAGGCCACCATTCGGGCCGTGGAGGAGAGCATCTTCGCCGCCGGGTATCCCACTGACGCGGCGGCCGCGCTGGTGGTCGAGTTCGACGGCATCGAGGCGGGCCTTGAGGCCGAGGCCGCGCGGGCGGAGGCGGCGTGCCTGGAGTGCGGGGCGCGCGAGGTGCGCAGGGCCACCTCCGCGGATGCGCGCGCGGCGCTCTGGAAGGGAAGGAAGAAGGCCTTTGGCGCCATGGGCAGGATCGCCCCCGACCTGCTGGTGCAGGACGCGACCGTCCCGCGCACGCGGCTTCCCGACGTCCTGGCGCAGATCGCGCAGATCGGCGTGCGCTACGACCTCAAGGTAGCCAACGTCTTCCATGCCGGAGACGGCAACCTGCACCCCAACATCCTCTTCGACCGGCGCGACGCCGCCGAGATGGAGCGGGTGGAGCGGGCCTCCAAGGAGATCATGCGCATCTGCGTCGAAGCCGGGGGAACAATCACGGGCGAACACGGCGTGGGGCTCGACAAGCGCGACTACATGTCGCTGATCCACTCCGACGACACCCTGTGGGCGATGGAGTCGGTGCGCCGCGTGTTCGATCCTGCGGGCCTGTGCAACCCGGGCAAGGTGCTGCCGGACCGGATCCTGGGAGTGGACCCGGCGGCCGCGGGCGCGGTCGAGGACGGGAGCCGGAAGGCGCCCAGGGCGATTCCCGCGAGTGCGACGGCATGAGTCTGGACGAACGGAACGGCCCTGCGACGGTGAGCGATGACGAGGCGGGCACGGAGCGCCCGGACCGGGAAGCGAACCCCGGCGTCGCGCCCGGCATGAACGGCGGAGCCGCGGCGGACAGCCGGGCGGCGGTGGCCGGCCGCGCTCCCGTGGTGGTGCCGCAGACGGTCAGGGAGTTGCGCAACCTGATGGCGCGGGCGTCCCGCGACGGCCGGCAGGTGCGCTGCATCGGCAACGCCAGCTCCCTCCCTCCGGGCTACCTGGACGGACCGGTGGACCTGGTGGTGAGCACGCGCGCGCTGGACACCGTCCACGCCTACGACCCCGCCGACCTGACCCTCACGGCGGACGCCGGGGTCTCCCTCGGCCAGCTGGAGCGAGTGACCGGCGACCAGGGCCAGTGGCTTCCCCTCGACCCGCCCGGGCGGGCCCGGCGCAGCCTCGGAGGCGTGCTGGCGAGCGGGGCGTACGGGCCGCTGCAGGGCAAGTTCGGCACCCCCCGCGACCACGTCCTCGGGCTGACGCTGGTGACCGGGGACGGGCGCGTGCTGGAACTGGGCGGGCGGGTGGTCAAGAACGTCGCCGGGTATGACCTGGTGAAGCTCGCGACGGGGAGCGGCGGACGGCTCGGGATCGTGACCTCCGCGACCGTGCGCCTGCACCCGCTGCCGGTCCGGGACGTGACCCTCCTCTACCAGACCCCCCGGCTGGCACTGACCGTGGTGCTGGCCCGCTCGCTGGCCACGGCGCCGGTGCGCATCCCGGCGCTGGAGCTGCTGGCCGGCCACGGCAAGGAGCCGACCGTCGCCGTTCGCCTGCTCGGCTCGCCCGAGGCGGTCGCGGAATCGGAGCGCATCCTCAACGGGCGTGTGGGACGGAACGCCAGCCGGCGCCTGGAGGGCGAGGCGTCCGCGCGCTGGTTCGCGGCGCTGGAACGCTTCGAGGACGGCGCAGCCGCCGTGGCTCGGGTCAGCCACCTGCCCTCTCGCCTGGGCGACCTGGCGGAGCCGGCCGTGGAGTGCGGCACGGTGGCCGCGCATGTCTCACTGGGAGTGCTGCGGGTGGCGGTGGGCGGCGCCGACGCGGCGGCCGTCTTCGACACCCTCGCCCGCCTGCGCGACGATGTCGTGGACACCGGAGCAACCTTCCGGGTCTCGCGCGCGGGCGTCTCCCGGTGGCCCGCGCCCGAACCCGCTACCACGGCGGGCGTCCTCGCGCTCACGCGCGGCATCGTGGACAGCTTCGACCCCGCCGGGGTACTGTCCTCGCCGGCCTCGTAGACCGCCGCACCCGGGAGTCGGGCCATGTCAGCCATCTGGACCACCGCCGCGCAGGTCGGAGGCATCTCCGAGAGCCTGAGCGCGAGCCCCCTGCTGGCCATGGGACTACTCTTCTGGGCCGGTGTGCTGACCAGCCTGACGCCGTGCGTCTACCCGATGATCCCCATCACCGCGTCGGTCATCGCCGGTGCCTCCAGGGACAAGGCTCCGCGCGCACGCATCGTGGGACTGACGCTCACGTATGTGACGGGGCTGGCCATGTTCTACGCCCTGCTCGGCCTGTTGGCGGGGCTGAGCGGCACCCTCTTCGGCACGGTCAGCGCGAACCCCTGGGTGCGGTTTGCCACCGCCAACCTCCTCATCATCTTCGCGCTGGCCATGCTGGACGTGATTCCGGTGAGCGCTCCCAAGCGGCTGCTGCATTGGGCGGGCGGGCTGGGCGGCGGGTCGTACCCGGCGGTCTTCCTGCTGGGGGCCACCTCCGGCATCGTGGCGGCACCCTGCGGCGCCCCCGCCTTCGCCGTGGTTCTCACCTGGGTTGCGGCGACCCAGGCCGGCGCCATGGGGTTCATCTACCTCTTCGTGTTCTCGCTGGGGATGACCTCGCTGCTGGTCGCGGTCGGGCTTTTCTCCGGCACCGCCGCCTGGCTGCCGAAGTCGGGCGCCTGGATGGTATGGATCAAGAAGGCGGCGGGTATCATTATGCTGGGCGTGGCGGAATACTACCTGATTCAAACGGGACTGGTGATGTGAATACGGTCAGACGCAATCTCCTTGCGACGGTTGCGGCGTTCGGCGCCGTCGCGATGCTCTTCAGCGGCGCGGGCGCGCAGGAACGGGGCGAGATCGGCATCGCCGTGGGCGAGACGCCGCAGCCTCCCACCATCGAGACCCTCGACGGGGCACCCGTCGACCTCGCGGAATACGTCGGCGAGCGGCCCCTGCTGCTCGAGTTCTGGGCCAGCTGGTGCGAGCAGTGCGAGGCGCTGCAGCCCAGCATGGACGCCGCTTTCGAACGCTACGGCGAGGAGGTCGGCTTCCTCGCGGTCGCGGTCGCGGTGGCCCAGAGCCAGCGCGCCGTGCGCCGGCACCTGGAGCGGCACGCCATCCCCTTCCCGATGCTCTGGGACACCCGCGGCAACGCCACGCGCGCCTTTCTGGCCCCGGCGACCGCCTACGTGGTCATCCTGGACGCGGAGGGCAGGGTCGCCTACACCGGCATCGGCCCGCAGCAGGACATCGTGCAGGCGGTGGGCGACGTGCTGGCGGCAGAGGCATCGGCCGGCAGGTAGAGCAATCGGCGTCGCCGGGGCGGTGACGTCAGACGCCGAACTGGCGGAGATGGTAGTCGAGGTGCTTCCAGCAGAGAAAACTCCACTCCCGGCCTGAAATCCGACCGAACAGCGGATGCGGCGCCCACGTCTCCGCCAGGTCTTTCCGACCGACGCGGTCGACCAGGGAATGGAGCGCCGCGATATCGCCATGCCACTCGGCCGGGGCCGTTGTCAGCATCTCGGGCGCGGCGCCCAGGCGTGCCCTGGGCCAGGGCAGCCAGCCCACCGCAACCCGTCGGTACCACTCGAATCTGAGCGGTCCCAGTGGCGCCTTGAGTTCCCGACTGCCGAATCTGAACCGGAGCGGTCCGGGCTGCGTGTCGATATCGCCCATCGCGATCCGCAGCTGGTCGGCAGCGTGACAGACCATCTCATGCGCAGACATGGTCCCCCACTGCCGGACGCTCTCCCGCGAGAGTCGGTCGATGCGCGCGTGCATGGCGCCTCGCGCCTCGGCGCCGGCAAGCGTTGTGCTCATTCGGCTCGGTGTCTCCGGCCGGGGCGGCAGCGCTCGAACGGGTGGCCCGGCCGTTCTGAAGGTCCTTCCCTACCCAACCGGCCGGCGCAGCTGGCCGAACTCGTAGTTCGCCGGGGGCTCCGCGCCCATGAGATGGCGCACGAAGTAGTCCCAGCGCTTGCGCATCATGTAGGGCTCGTTGCCGAAGCCGTGGCCCCGATTCGGGAACAGCACCAGGTCGAAGTCCTTGTTCGCGGCGATGAGCGCGTCCACCACCAGCATGGTGTTCGAGTGCGGCACGTTGGTGTCCATGGTGCCGTGGGCGATGAGCAGCTTGCCCTCGAGGTTCCCCGCGACCAGCTGGTTGGCCTGGTTGTCGTAGTTGGTGGTGCCGTCGTCGTATTCCTCGAGCAGCCCCTGCCACTTCTCGCCCCAGTCGTCCTCGTAGTTGCGGTTGTCGTGGTTGCCCGCCTGTGACACCGCCACCTTGTAGAACTCCGGATAGCGCAGGATGCCGGCCGTGGACGCGAAGCCGCCGCCCGAGTGCCCGAAGATGCCCACCCGGTCGACATCCATCCATTCGTGCCGCTCGGCGAGTTGCTGGATGCCGGTGATCTGATCGGGCAGGCCGTTGTCGCCCATGTTGCCGTAATACGCCTCGTGGAAGGAGCGCGAGCGCATGGGCGTGCCCATGGCGTCCAGCTCCACCACCACGAACCCCAGCTCCGCGATCGCCTGCAGGTCCCGGTGCGCGGCGCGGAAGCTGCGGCTCCCGACGCTGCCGCTCTGCGGACCCGGGTAGAGGTAGTTGACGATCGGGTACTTCATCGACGGATCGAAGTTGGAGGGACGGAACATGAGTCCGTAGAGATCCGTGACGCCGTCGCGCGCCTTGACCTCGAAGGGGATGGGCGGTTGCCAGCCGGCCGCCTGGAGCCGGGAGATGTCGGCGCTCTCCAGTTCGACCACGACCTGGCCGCTCATGTCGCGCACGGCGCTCACGGGCGGGGTCGCGGGGGTGGACCAGCTGTCGACGAAGTAGTCGCCGTCGGGGGAGCGCGAGATGGTGTGGTCGGCGCTGTCGGGAGTAAGCAGCCGGACGTCACCTCCGTCCAGCCCGATCTGGTACAGGTAGCGGAAGTAGGGGTCCCCGTCCTCGCGCTCGTTGCCCATGAAGAGCACGGTGCGGGCATCGGTGTCGACTTCCAGCACCTCGAGGACATTCCACTCCCCGGAAGTGATCTGCCGCTTCAGCGCCCCGGTATCGAGGTCGTAGAGGTAGAGATGGCTCCAGTTGTCGCGCCGGGAAAACCAGATGACCTCGCCGCTCTCCTCGAGGACCCGCCAGTTGTGGCCCCCGTCGCCGGACTCGAAGAAGGTCTCCACCCGCTCCTCCAGGACGTCGCGCACCGCGCCTGTGCGGGCATCGGCGACGCGCAGCGTGGCCACCTTGTGGTCGCGGGAACTCGACACGAAGGCCACCTGGGTGGCGTCGCCGCTCCATTCCACGTCCGCGAAGGTGCCTCCGCAGGCGACGTGGTCGCACACCGAGGAGCGGTGCTGGTCCGGCGGCATGTCGAAACGCACCAGGCGCGAGTTCGCGGGCGCGTCCAGGTCCAGCACCACGCGGTGGATACGGAAGATCACCGAGTCTTCGGGCAGGGGATAGGGCCAGGAATCCAGCTCGGGATGACCCACCTGGGTGTTGACCATGTACATCATGCCCACGCCGCGCGCGTCGTGCTGGAAGGTGGCGATCCTGCGGCTGTCGGGAGACCAGCGCAGGACCGGCCGGGGGCTCCGCACCCAGCCCGCGTTGTTGGTCGCGTAGCCGAAGTCCTCCTCGCCGTCGAAGGTCAGCTGCGTCTCTTCCCCGGTCTGCGTCTCGCGCACCCAGAGGTTGCGGTCGCGGATGAAGGCCTCGTTCGCCTGGTCCGGCGAGACGACGCCGGCGGAGCGGCGGAAGGCGGCCTCGAAGCCCATGGAGATCGCCATGTAGTTAGCCCGGCGCTGTTCCGGGGAGCCCTCCAGCTCCTCGCAACGGTAGGCGATCGTGCTGCAGCGGAAGGCGCGTCCATCGTCGCTGAAGTCGTCCCCCTCGGGCGCGAAGAGGACCACGGCCGCCCCGGGGATGAACTGCCCGCCCGGCACACCGGCCGCCGTCGCGCCCGCGCCGGCCACCCCCGACAGCGCGTTCACCATCCTCTCGTGGTCGAAGGCGGGTTCGCGAGTGCCCGCACCGGGGTCGACCACCAGATACTCGCTGCCCTGCGGGGTCTGGTTCCGGTACCAGAAGCGGCCGTCCGGCATCCAGTTGGGATCGACCGCCCCGTTGAACACCAGCGGGTTCATGTTCGCACCGAGGTGGCGTTCCGCGCGGGCGTAGTCCTCAGCGGTGAGGGCGCGCGGCGCGTCCTGGGCGTGACCCGCGATCGGGGTCAGAGACACGAGCAATGGAGCCAGGACGAGGAAGAAGAACGACATCCCGAGTCGTGTCGGATGCGCTGCTGGCGGCCGCATGGCCTTCCTCCGATGCAGGGAAACGGTTTGCTTGAGGAAGATGGCCCGGCCCCGTCCACCGGTGCAATGACAGCCCACCCTCATCGTCCAGCGCGCATCATGACCGACCGTTTGCCTGACGGGCTCGTTCCGAGCCACTCCTCTCCCATCTTCACGCAGGACACGCTCCCGGACGCGCTGCAACGGGAACATGCACTCGCGCCGGGACACTGGGGCGTGCTCAACGTCCTGGAGGGCGGTCTGCGGTTCGTGAATCTCGAAACGAGCGAGGATCATCCGGTGCCGGCACCCGGCCATGTCACCATCCATCCCAGGATGCGTCACCGGGTCGCCGTCGACGGCCCGGTGCGCTGCCGAATCGACTTTTTTCGGGAAGAGCGGGACTGACAGACTGCCAAATCCCCTTGACCCGAAAGGGCGCGAATGGGACACTTCAAGGCCACCGTTCTACCATGGAAACTCCGCTTTACCTTCCCTTCCTGCCGCCATCCGCAGGAGCTGACGCCATGTCCGCCGATACAGCCACGATCGATATCTCGCGCGAACCCATCCGCAATTACGTCGCGGGCCGCTGGACAGCACCGTCGGGCACGGGCTCGCTGCCCGTAACCAATCCCACCACCGGTGAGCCGCTGGCACGGGTGCCGCTTTCCACGGGCGGCGATGTGGACACCGCCGTCGCCGCAGCCACCGCGGCCTTCCCCGGTTGGCGCCGCACGCCCGCGGTCGACCGCGCCCGGGTGCTCTTCCGTCTGAAGCATCTGCTCGACGAGCACAAGGACGCGCTGGCCCGCTCCCTGGTCATCGAACACGGAAAGAACCTCGACGAGTGCCGGGGTGAGCTTCAGCGCGGCATCGAGAACGTCGAGCACGCCTGCGGAATCCCGACGCTGATGATGGGCGATGTGCTCGAGGACGTGGCCCCGGGCATCGACTGCGAGGCCATCCGGCAGCCGCTGGGGGTCTTCGCCGTCGTCTCTCCCTACAACTTCCCCGTGATGATCCCGATGTGGTTCTGGCCCTACGCCGTAGCGGCGGGCAACACGGTGGTGCTGAAGCCCAGCGAGCAGGATCCGCTCACCCACCAGCGGGTGGTGGAGCTGGCCGAGCAGGCGGGGCTGCCCCCGGGGGTGCTCAACGTGGTGCACGGCGACCGGGAAGCGGTGACCGCCCTGCTCGAGCATCCCGGCATCGCCGGGGTGTCCTTCGTGGGATCAAGCCAGGTCGCGCGCATCCTGTACAGGAAGGCGGGCGCGGCCGGCAAGCGCGTGCAGGCGCTCGGCGGGGCCAAGAACCACATGATCGTGCTCCCGGACGCGGACTACGACCTGGTCGCCGACGCTGTGGTGTCGTCGATCTTCGGCTCGGCCGGCCAGCGCTGCCTTGCGGGGAGCGTCGTGGTGGGGGTGGCCGACGCCTACGCGAACATCCGCGAGCGCATCCTCGACCGCTCCGCCTCGCTGCGCGTGGGCAACGGGCTCGAGGACGGGGTGGACATGGGCCCGGTGATCTCCGCCAGCCACCGCGACCGGGTGGTGGGCTACATCGACAGCGGCGTGAAGGAGGGGGCTTCGCTGACGATGGATGGTCGCGATGCCAGGGTGCCCGGCTACCCTGAAGGCAACTGGGTCGGCCCGACCATCTTCGAGGACGTGCACCCCGACATGGCGATCGGCAAGGACGAGATCTTCGGGCCGGTGATGGGGATGAGCCGGGTCGACACCGTGGAGGACGCCATCGAGCTCATGCACCAGAGCGAGTACGGCAACGCCACCTCGATCTTCACGACGAGCGGGCGCGCCGCGCGCGAGTTCCGCTACCACGCCGGCATCAGCATGATCGGCATCAACATCGGCGTGGCGGCGCCGATGGCCTTCTTCCCCTTCGGCGGATCGCGCGGCTCCTTCTTCGGCGATCTCAAGGCCCAGGGCCGTGACTCCGTCGAGTTCTTCACCGACAAGCGCGTGGTGATCACGCGGTGGTAACGCGGGGGACCGGGGTAGGGTGACGGCCTCCAGGACCCTGACACCGTCCCGGGCAGCGGAGAGGGGCGGGGTCGCGGCGCAGTCGGACTCGGCCGGCCCGCCAGGGAGCGAGGCGGCGGAATTGATCGAACGCCAGCGCGCCTCCATCTTCCCGTGCGTCAAGCCGTTGTACGACGAGCCCCTGGTGCTCGTGGAAGCGGAGGGGGTGCGGGCCAGGGGCGCCGACGGCCGAGAGTATCTGGACCTCTTCGCGGGCATTCTGACCACGTCCATCGGGCACTGCCACCCCCGAGTGGTTGCCGCGGTGCGGGAACAGGTCGCCCGGCTGGGACACACCTCGAACCTCTACGTGACCGAGCCCTACGTGGCCGCGGCGGAGCGGCTCACCAGCCTCGCGCCCGCCGGCCTCGACCAGGTCATGTTCACCAACAGCGGCACCGAGGCCATCGAGACGGCGGTCATGCTGGCGCAGATGCATACCCGGCGCAGCGAGATTATCGGCCTGCGGCTCGGCTACTCCGGGCGCAGCACGCTGGCTACGGGCCTGACAGGGCAGGCCCAGTGGAAGCCGCTCCCGGCGATGGCACCGATCCGGCACGCCATCGCGCCGTATCCGTACCGGCACGCCGACGGCGACAACGTCGACCGCTACATCGACGAGCTGGTCGAGGTGATCGAGACCACGACCACGGGGCGCCCCGCCGCACTACTTGCCGAGACGATCCAGGGGGTGGGTGGCTACATCGTTCCGCCGCCGGGATACCACACGCGCGCGGCCGAGGTGATCCGCGCCTACGGGGGCGTGTTCATCTGCGATGAAGTGCAGGCCGGGTTGGGACGCACCGGCGACCGCTGGTTCGGCATCGAGCACTGGGAGGTCGAGCCCGACATCATGGTGGTCGCCAAGGGGGTGGCGAACGGCTTCCCGGTCGGTGGCACCCTGGCCCGCACGGAGATCGCCGCCGCCTGGACGGGGCTCACGTTCTCCACCTACGGGGGCAGCCCGGTGTCCATGGTGGCCGCGCGCGCGACGATGGACGTGATGGTCGAAGAGAACACGCCCGCCCGGTCCGCCGAGCGCGGACGCCAGATGCGCGAAGGCCTGGAAGCACTCCAGCGCGACTACCCGTGGATCGGCGACGTGCGCGGAATGGGGCTGATGATCGCCCTGGAGCTGGTGGAGGACCCCGTCACCAAGGAGCCCGGCGCGGGGCTTGGCAAGGCGCTCCTGGAGGCCGCGCGCCAGGAAGGCGTGCTCATCGGCCTCGGCGGCATGGGCGGCCACGTGATCCGCATCGGCCCCTCCATGCTGATCACCCGGGACGAGGTCGCCGAGGGGGTGGAGCGGCTGCGACGGGCCTGCGCGCGGGTGGAAGCGGGGAGGTAGACCGGGGCTCTCGCCCTGCCGGAGTTCCCGTCATCGGTCGCGCGCAGCGCTCGCGCTCCTGACCCGCACCACCCCCTCCTCCACCACGAGCTCCCGGACGCGCTGTGCGTCATCGAACAGGAAGGGCCAGCGGCCCGACGCTCCGTCGGCCAGCCGCACGCGGCGAATGCCGTCCAGCGAGAGCGGCCTGCCCGGTTGAACGACGGCCGGACCCGTGGCCTCGTACATCCACACCGCGCCGCCCCGCGACGAAGACACGCGGTAGCTTCCGTCCTCGATTTCCAGCGCGACCCCTTCGTCGATCCCGATCCCGATGAAGGAACCCGAGCGGTGCTGAGCCAGCAGACGGCCGAGGAACGTGAGCAGCCGCCCCTCACGGGACCGCTCCGTGAAGTGGGAGTCCACGATCGTGTTCGCGAGTTCGGGCTGAGGCAGGTTCGATGGTCCCACGCTGACCGATGCATCGGCGGGATCCGAAAGAGCTTCGCTCGACGTTATGGTGCCGTGCCGGGCATCGAATGCGGCTTCGCCGAGCGACACCGCTCCGGCGCTGGTCCCGCCCAGGGCCGCCCCGCGCCGCGTTGCTTCCCCCACCGCGACGTGGACCGAATTCGGCCACCGTCCCAGGTAATTCCACTGGCTTCCGCCCGCGAGCCATACCGCTTCCGCTCTCCCGAGGCGGCAGAGGACACTCGGGTGGTCGGCCAGCGGAGGCGTGTCGGTGCGAATCGTGACCACCGAGGCCGGCGCCGGACTTGGGGCCAGTTCCACCGAGAAGTAATCCGGGTAGCTGGTCAGCGACCCGGTCGCGCGCAACACCACGATATCGCCTCCGGCGGCCGCTCCGGCGAAACGGCGGGCGGCGCCGTCCTCCTCCGGGCCTCCTCCCATGAGCACCAGCCGGCGGACGGGAGACGGGGTGGCGTCACTCCCGGCTCCACGACGCCCTCCGATGGTGGTGCCCACGCCGGGGTCGGGGCAGCCTTCCAGCGGACCTTCCAGCGAGGTGGTCGGGCCGGACTCGGCGCACGCTGCCAGGGCCAGCATCGGCGCCAGGCTGCCGAGTGCCGTCGCGATTCTCACGACGGATGAACCTGCCAGAAGGGGCCTTCGAGACCCGCCTCTCGCAGGAGGGCCTGCTTCGACTCCGCCGAAGACGGACGCCAACGGTCGCTGAGCCTGCCGGCATACCACCCGCGGCTCAACTCTCCCAGCGTCTCGACGGGCACCGTCGCGCCGAGGTCGACGCCCCGTGCAGCCGCCCACCGGGCCGCATCCGCCTCCGACCGGAAGGCCAGGAGGTTGCGTCAGGTGAAGCCGATGTCGTCCCAGAAGCGCCGGGCCGGCACGGGGAAGCGGACCACGGCGCCATCGGCGGGTTCGACTCGCCCGTTGGTCACCGTCAGGTCGATCGCGGCACCCGACCGGGGACACGCGGCTCGCGTCCGTCCGTCGACATCGAGGAGCAACGGGATCGCGAGCGCGTCCCAGGCGCAGTTGGCCCAGTAGTCGGTCCCTGGGGTACGCACGCGGAAGGGCGTCTCCACGGCGGAAAAGGGATGGGCCATCCGGATTTCGCCGGTCTCATCCAGAACCAGGACGTGAGCCTCTGCGAGCAGCGCCAGCGCCCGGTCCACTTCGCCAGCTCCCGCGCCCAGTCCCTCGCCGAGTTCGGCACGGCTGGGGACAAACCCCGCTTCGCCGATACGCCGATACAGATGGCCGCGCAACCGCCACGCGAGTGCACCATCCCGGCCTTTCTCCACGTTCCACCCCTTCAAGATGCCAGCCAACACCCGGCGCTGCACCCCGGCACCATGGCGAGCCGCGGGTGGAACGTCCAGCCCCGCTCGAACCCGTTGCAGCCCGCCCATCCTGCGGCTAGGCTGTTCCGAGCAGGCAACTGGCGTTTAAACGGTGGACGCGAGAGGAGGTCGGACACGATCATGACGCAGCCATGGCGACGATGCCTTGCGGCAGCTGTACTCATGCTGTCCGTCGCCGCATGCGGCGACGATGAGCCGACCGGACCGATTCCCGATGTCGCGGGCACCTACCACGGATCGTTCATCGTCCAGTTCCTGCTGAACCAGCAGGGGATACAGGGGTCGATGCAGGTCTTCGTCGAACAGGCCGGGGCAAGCGTGACGATTACCGGCGAGATCCAGGCTTCCGGCGGCACGGCCGAGATTCCCTCCGTCACAGGAACACTGGACGCCACCGGATTCCTCGAGTTGACGGGTGGCGGCTTCTCCGCCTCGGTCAACGAGGAGTTCTGCGGCCCCACCAGAACGCTCAGCTCCACAGTGAGGTTTTTCGGCAGAAGCGCGGAGGTCTCCGAGCATGCCGACACCGATTTCTGCGGACGCGTCATCCTCTCGGGCTCGCTGGCGCGTCAGTAACCAGGGAGAATCGATCATGAAACCGACGCGCCGAGACTTTCTGCGCACGACCGGAATCACCGCAGCCGGACTGGGACTCGGTCTCGGCGCTCCCCGC
The DNA here is from genome assembly GCA_965221785.1 of Longimicrobiales bacterium. GTDB lineage: Bacteria > Gemmatimonadota > Gemmatimonadetes > Longimicrobiales > Gaopeijiaceae > BD2-11. The sequence goes on along the minus strand of CBDCSR010000003.1, from coordinate 473,670 downwards.
ATCGGCCTCGCCTCCCCCAACGGCACCCGCAGGCGTCGAGTCGACAACGACTCCGGCCCAGGCCCCCAGCTGACGCCCACCCCCAAGCGGCTGCTCATGCTGGGCGGCACCGGCTTCATCGGCCCGCACATGGTTCGCTACGCGGTGGAGCGCGGACACGAGGTGACCATCTTCACGCGCGGCCGCACGCAGGCCGACCTTCCGGACGTGGAACACCTCATCGGCGACCGCGACGGCGACCTGGGCGCCCTTGAGGGCCGCAGCTGGGACGTCGTCCTCGACAACAACACGCAGAACTATCGCTGGGCGCAGCTCAGCACGGAGCTGCTGCGGGACGCCGCCGAACAGTACATCTTCGTCTCCTCGATTTCGGCCTATATCAGCCCCGGGCTCGCGTACGAGCACAAGGACCGCGTCCTCTACGAGCATCTCATCGACGAGGACTCGGAGCGCTTCTCGCCTCCCGACGGCTGGCAGGACGGGGACGAAGCCCACTACGGGCTCATGAAGGCGTTGAGCGAGGACATCGCCCACGCCGCCTTCCCGGGGCGCGCGACCATCGTGCGTCCGGGCCTGATCGTGGGACCGGGCGACCGGACGGACCGCTTCACCTACTGGCCGCTGCGCATCTTCGAGGGCGGCGAGGTGCTGGCCCCCGGCAACCCGGAGCACGCCAACCAGATCATTGACCAGCGCGACATCACCGAATGGATCGTGCGCCTGGCCGAGGACGGCGTCGCCGGCGATTTCAACGCGACCGGCCCGGCCGCCCGCATGTCGATGGCCGAGATGCTCTACGGCATTCGCGCGGCCACCTCGACCCCGGTCGAGTTCACCTGGGTCCCCGAGGACTTCCTGGAGGGGCAGGGGGTGAGGCCCTTCGGCGACCTGCCGGCGTGGGCTCCCGGAGCCGACCTGATGTACGTGGACATCGACCGCGCGCTCGCGGCCGGCCTTAGCTTCCGCCCGCTGGCCGTGACCAGCCGCGACACCGTGGACTGGGACGGGACCCGGCCCGAGGAGGAGCGCAACAACCGGCGCGCCGGGATAAGCCGGGCTCGGGAGCGCGAGGTTCTGGATGCCTGGAGAGCGGCGGGCGCGTAGGCGGGGCCCCTAGCAGAGCGCTCGCTCGTCGCTGGCCACCTGATCCAGCCGCTGGGCGCGCGCGCTGTCCCCGAGCGCCAGAGCCGCGATGATCCCTCGCCGGGCCAGGGCCGGCCCGAAACATCGGGCCTCCAGCTGATCCACGAAGGCGTCCACCTGCGCCCGGTATTCGCCGGGGCGCCAGGCCTCCGCCCAGATCCCGAGCGGCTCCATGAGCTCGGCTACCCTCGGGGCATAGAGGTCCGCGAGCTCCTGGGACTCGTGCGAGAGCAACTCGATGGCCCAGGTGGCGTCGTAGTGATTCGACAGCAGCAGCGCCACGGAGTAGAACTCGGCGCTCGCGCAGTCCCGCGGCACGCAGGTCGCCACCGCCACCACCGACAGCGCATCCGGCTGCGCCGTGGCGAGCAGGTTGATGCCCATCCGCCGTCCGAGCGACTCCTGAAACGCCGCTTCCAGCACGCGATTGGCGGTGGGGTCGTCGAAAGCGAGGACGACATCGATGCCCGCCAGATGCTCGAAGCCCATCGCCGGCTCCTGGGCGTGCACGACACTCGGCGCGGAGAAGGCGAACCCACACACGAAGAGGAACCCTGAAGCGAGGGCGAGCGCCGACGAAGTGCACGTCATCGACCTGGAATCGTCGTTCATCGATTGTTCCCGTTTGCGTGGACCCGGCTGCATCCCGAAGCTAGTAGCCTGCGCGCGTTCCGGCACCGCGTCCAGCAGCAACACTTCCCATGGAGAAGCCCATGCGCCTCACCCCCGTCTCCGGATTCCCCCGGCACCCCCGCACCGCCACCGCCACACTCGGCTTTCTCGCGTTCATCTGCGCGTGCGCTGAAGGGCCCAACGCAAGCTTCGAAGAGCTGGCACAGGCGCAGCTGCCCCAAATCGATGGCCGCATCGAAGTTCCGGGGCTCGCGGGCGAAGTCGAAGTGCTGCGCGACCCCTGGGGCATCCCCCACATCTATGCCTCGGGCCTCGACGACCTCTTCTTCGCGCAAGGCTTCGTTCAGGCCCAGGACCGTCTCTGGCAGATGGAGATGTACCGGAGGGCCGGCGAGGGGCGGCTGAGCGAGGTGCTGGGAGCGGAGGCACTGCAGCACGACCGCGTCGCGCGCCTGCTCATGTTCCGCGGCCCGTTCGACGACGCCGAGTTCACCACCTACCACCCCGAGGGCCGGCGCATCCTGGAGGCGTTCGCGTCGGGCATCAACGCCTACATCGATCACGCGACGGCGGCCGGGGAGTTGCCTGTGGAGTTCCTGCTCACAGGTCTCGAGCCCGAATACTGGAGCGCCGAGACGCCTCTGCTGCGCATGCAGACGGCGATGCCGGTGGCGGATGTGCGGCGCGAGCTGCAGCTGGCGCTGCGGGTGGCCGAGCTGGGCCCGGAGGAAGCCAACCGCCAGGCGAATCCGACCCCGTGGCGCGAGCTCGAAGTGCCCGCGGGCGTCGACATGAGGCTGATCCCGGGCGACGTGCTGGCCGGCGTGACGGGGTTCCGCAACGCGATGAGCAGTCCGCCCCTGGTCGCGCCCTACGAAGGCTGGTCCGGGTCGGAGATGGCGCTCAACCTCGGCGCGCGCGAAACCTCCCCGGGGAGCAACAACTGGGCGATCCACGGGAGCCGCACCGCGAGCGGTCAAGCGATCGTGGCCAACGATCCGCACCGCGGGGTGACCAACCCGTCGCTCCGCTACGTTGTGCACCTGGACGCGCCCGGCTGGACCACCATCGGTTCGACCGAGCCGGTGCTTCCCGGGGTGGCCATAGGGCACAACGGGCGCATCGCCTGGGGGCTGACCATCGTCGGCACCGACCAGTCGGACGTGTACGTCGAGCAGGTGAACCCGGACAACCCGAAGCAGGTGCGCTGGGGCGACGGCTGGGAGGAAGTGCGGACCATCACGGAAACCGTCCAGGTCAGGGACGGTGACCCCGTGACCCTGGAGCTGGAGTTCTCCCGGCATGGCCCGATCTTCCACCGGGATCCCGAAAACAACCTCGCCTACGCCATGCGCTCGACCATGCACGAACCCGGAACCACGGGATACCTGGCCGGTCTGCGGCTCAACGTGGTCTCCGACTGCAGCGGCTTCCTGGAGGAGATGCGCTACTGGCTGGCTCCGACCGAGAACATGATCTGCGGGGACGCGGACGGGAACATCGCCTGGCAGGCCGCCGCGCTCTCGCCCAGCCGTCCCAACTGGCACGGGCGGCTGCCGGTGCCCGGGACCGGGGAATTCGAATGGGATGGCTTCCGCGATGACCTGCCCACCGAGTACAACCCGGAGCGCGGCTGGGTGGGGACGGCCAACCACGACATTCATCCGCCCGGATACGATCCGCCGCTCTTCTTCAAGACCGCGGGCCCGTTCGCCCGCTTCGCGCGCGTGCAGGAGGTGCTGAACGCGGGAAGCGACTTCACGCCCGAGGACTCGCGGGTGCTCCAGCAGGACGCGTATTCGGCGTCGGGCGCGGCCCACGCGGCGCTCTTCGGCGGATGGACAGCGAGTGACGCCGACGTGGAGGCGTACCGGGCCGAGCTGGCCGCCTGGAACGGGGTGTTCGACCGCGACAGCCGGGCGGCGGCGATCTACCGCCGTCTTGATGGGGACGTGCTGGACCAGGTGGCGGGCGAAGGGGGCGCGGATGCCGCAGCCGCGCTGGAAGCGGCTCTCGCGGCCGCCCTGGGCCAGATCGCGCGCGACCAGGGCGACGATCCCGCCGAGTGGCGCTGGGGACGCGACCACCGCAACGAGTTCCCGCACGCGCTCGTGACCGCCTACGACCTGCCTTCGGCGGAGCGCTCGGGAGGTGCGGGCACGGTGGCGGCGACGGGGGCCACCTACCGTCACATCGTCGACTTCGCCGACCTGGACGGGTCGCTGTTCACCAACGCGCCGGGGCAGTCGGGCCGGCCCGGAAGCCCCTACTACGGCAACCTCACCGAGGACTGGGCCAACCGGGAGTACTTCCCGATGCTCTTCTCGCGGGAGGCGGTGGAGGCGCGCGCGGAGAACCGGCTGGTGCTGGCGCCGGGAGGCTGAATGCCCAACCGCCTGCTGGCCCTTGGAACTCTGACCGGCGTTGTGGCGGGCTGTTCGTTCGCGGAGGTGGACGGCCCTCCCGCGCCGCAACCCGGTGCTCCGCGCCCAGCCGAGGTGAACTGTACGACGAACTATGGGGCGCCGGCGTTGGACCTGGTGCTCGGCGGCATCATGGCTATCGTCACCGAAAACGTGTTTACCGAGCGCAAATGGGGCGGAAAGAGCGTGTTCGGTTACGGCGAGAAAGCGTTCTCGGTCGCCGCGACGGTCGCTCTGTTTTCGTCCGGCATCGTCGGGGCCAAGAGGGTCGAGGACTGCCGCAAGTTCCTGGAGCCGCCCGCAGCGACGGCCGACCTTTCTCCGGCGCTGTTTCTCGAAGCTCTCAGTGCTCTTCCCGCCCCATCCAGTCGATGTCGGACAGATGGGCCAGCGCGAGCTGAAGCGCGTGGGTTCCCCTGTGCCCCTTCCCCTGTGCCCGCAGGGCATTATACAACTGGTGCGCCAGCGCCAGTCCCGGCAGCGCCAGCTTCATGCGGCCAGCCTCGGCGAGCGCGATCTCCATGTCCTTGACGAAGTGCTCGACGAAGAAGCCGGGATCGAAGTCGTTGGCGATCACGCGCGGGCCGTAGTTGGAGAGCGACCAGCTGCCTGCGGCGCCCGGGGCCACCGACCTCATCACGGTCTCCAGGTCGAGCCCTGACCTGTAGGCGTAGAGCAGCCCCTCGCACATCCCGATCATCAGCGGGCCGATCAACACCTGGTTGACCATCTTGGTGTGCTGCCCCGCTCCCGGTCCTCCCTGGCGCACGACGGCCTTCCCCATCGCCCGCCAGCACGGCTCGAGGGCCTCCACGACGTCCTCGTCCCCGCCGATCATGATGGACAGGCGTCCCTCCCGCGCACCCACGTCCCCGCCGGACACAGGCGCATCCACGCTCGCCACCCCCTTCGCGCGCGCGGCCTCGTAGATCTCGACCGCAAGCGAAGGCTCACTGGTGGTCATGTCCACGAGGATGTTCCCGGCCTCGCATCCCGCCAGCGCCCCGTCCTCGCCCAGGATCACCTCGCGCACGTCGCGCGGGAAGCCGACGATGCTGAAGATCACGTCGCTCTGCTCGGCCACCGCACGGGGGCTCTCCGCCCACGCCGCGCCCTTCTCCAGCACCGACGCCGCCGTTGCGCGGGTCCGGGTGAAGACGGTCGCCGAAAACCCGTGGTCCATCACGTGCGCGCACATGCTGCGCCCCATGACGCCCAGCCCGATCCAGCCGATGCGGGTCCTGCCTGGTTGAATGTCGAGATCTGCCATGTTTGCCGGTTTCTGTCATGTTGTGGAGGATGCGTGATGGACACGATAGTGTTGGAGCCGGGTGCCCGGGGCAATCACCTCGCCTCACAACGCCGACGGCCTCCGCTGCCATCACCCTCCTTTCACCGCCGCGACCCCGCCGGAGAACGCCGATGAATCCCGAATGGCTTCCCTCGACAAGGACCACACGCTCCCGCTCCCGCATCCCGCGCGTGTTGAGGCTCCTGGCGGGTGCCAGCCTGCTCCTGGCCACCCCGGCCGTTGCGTCCGCCCAGGACTTCGAACTCGAGGAGGCCACCATCGCGGAGGTCCACGCCGCCTTTCTCTCCGGGCAGCTGACCTGCGTCGACCTGGTGCAGGGCTACCTCGACCGCATCGAGGCCTACGACCAGCAGGGACCGCTGCTCAACACCATCGCCAACCTGAACCCCGCCGCCCTCGACGAGGCCGCCCGCCTCGATGAGGCCCTCGCCTCCGGCGGACTCAGCGGGCCGCTGCACTGCATCCCGGTTCTGCTCAAGGATCAGGTCGAGACCCGCGACCTGCCCACCACCTACGGATCGGCGCTCTTTGCCGACTTCGTGTCCTCCCGGGACGCCACCATCGTCACACGCATGAAGGACGCGGGCGCGCTCATCATCGCCAAGACCAACATGGGCGAGTTCGCATCACGCTACGTGGGCTCCGGCTTCGGCTTCATCCGCAACCCGTACGACCCGCGGCGCAACCCGAGCGGCTCTTCCGGGGGGACGGGCGCGGGCGTGGCCGCGAACCTGGGAATGATCGGCATCGGTGAGGATACCGGCGGCTCCATCCGCGGGCCTTCGGCGGTGCATTCTCTGGTGGGGCTCAGGCCCACCCTGCCGCTGGTCAGCCGCTACGGCATGATGCCCGCCAACCCCACCACCGACACCATGGGGCCGATGACGCGCACGGTCATGGACGCGGCCATCCTTCTGGACGCCATCGCCGGGTACGACCCCAACGACCCGGTGACCGCCCATTCCTTCGGCCAGATCCCCGACTCCTACAGCGACGGGCTCTCCGAGGACGGGCTCGACGGGGCCCGCATCGGCATCATCCGCGATCCCATGGACCAGGCGCTGGACACGGATTTGGAGGGATACCGGCAGGCACGCGCCATCGTCGACGCGGCCGTCGAGCAGTTGCGTGCGCTGGGAGCCGAGGTTGTGGACAACGTCGCCATCCCGGGAGTAGACGGGATCAACGCCATCTACTCCATGAACTCCCATGAAACCGAGGCGGCCACCAACGCCTATCTGGCGGAGCTCGACGACCCGCCCTACACGACCCTGCGCTCCATCCTGCTGAGCGGCCGGGTGACGCCCTGGCGGGCGACCGGGCTGGCGGGCTCACTCGGAAAGACCACCAGCGACCCGGGATACCTGGACTACCTGCTGGCCCGCGACCAGCTCCGGCAGGACGTCTACCAGGCCATGGCCGACCACGACCTGGACGCGCTGGTGCACACCACCTTCGACCACCCGCCCTCCCTCATCGCCCCGGACGTCGAGACCAATCCCTCCCCGGCCGACGACTATGGCCTCGGCGACAACCGCCTCATCAGCCCGGTGACGGGCTGGCCCGCGCTCACGGTGCCCGCCGGCTTCACCCCGGACGGCCTGCCCATCGGCATCGAGTTCCTGGGCCGCCCTTTTACTGAAGGGATGCTGATTCGCTTCGGTTATGCTTTTGAGCAGGCTACCGGGCACCGACGGCCGCCCGAAAGCGCGCCGCCGCTGGACTAGCGACCGGAGGCGATGGCCGACTTCTCGTCGTGCAGAGCACGGGGTGGGAAACCTGATGAACGCCGACCTGAGCCCGAACGCAAAGGCGATTCTGCTGTTGACCGCGCCGCTGTTTAGCGGGCCGGCGCAGGCGGCCTCCGAAGCCACGGACCGGCAGAGGTAGCACGCGGTCGGCGAGCCTGCGTCCACTGAGCACCGCCGAGTATCGCGATTTCGCCAGGCGGCTCAGGGCTATCCGCCGCGAGCCGGCCGATTTGCTCGGAAATGACGCTCGGGAAACGGTGCGGGAATCCCTCGCTGGCCTGGAGGCCGAGCGAATTCACCGGCTTCTTGGCCGCGGATTTCTCTTGGCGCAGGCGATCGAACGATGGCGGGCCCGCGCCCTGTGGGTGGTTACCCGGGCCGATCCAGACTATCCCCGGAGACTGAAGGCCCGGATGCGAGGAAACGCCCCGCCGGTCCTCTACGGGTGCGGGGATCGCACGATGCTGGACGAGGGAGGGCTGGCGGTGGTCGGTTCCAGGAAGGTCGAAGAAGACCTCATCGAGTACACGGAAGACGTGGGTCGCCTCAGCGCTGAAGCCAGGAAGGCGATCATATCCGGGGGAGCGCGCGGAATCGATCAAGCCGCAATGAGTGGCGCGTTGGAGGCGGGAGGCCGGTCCGTCGGCATCCTGGCGCACGGTCTCGAACGCGCCGTCCTGAACAGGCGTAACCGGAATGCTCTGCTCGACGGACAGCTCGTTCTGGTCTGCCCTTACGATCCCACGGCCCGCTTCCTGGTGGGCCATGCCATGCAGCGTAACAAGCTCATCTACGCGCTGTCGGACACCGCCCTTGTGGTCAACTCGGACCATGGGCATGGGGGCACTTGGACGGGTGCAACCGAGCAACTGGCCAAGCTGAGATTCGTGTCGGTCTACGTTCGCGCCAACGGCAAGCGCTCCAAGGGCCTCGAGGGCCTGCTTGACCGTGGTGCCAAGCCATGGCCGGAACCGAAGACGCCGAACGCATTGTTGGGGATTCTCCGAGATGATCTCCCACCCGATTCGCCCTCGGCACCGACGTCACCGACGCAGTACAACCTTTCCCTCGTCGAGTCCTCCTCGAGGAACTCGGCCTGAAGCCAGCCAGCAGCTAGCGCCCGCCGATCCCCGTCGCCCTCGACCGGCAGTTCGCCATCGTGGCCAGCGTGGAATCGATGCTGAGGAAGAGCGCCTCGCCGGGATCGACGATCAGTTCTTCCGTCGTGCAGGTCCCGCCCGCGAGCAGCGAAATCTCGATCGACAGTGTCTGCGAGATGTCCCAGTCGAGGGTGTAGTTGGCTTCGGTCTTGCCAGTGAGCACGCCGATGTACTCCCGTCCACGGGGGTGCACCGCGTACATGCGGGCGTCGCTGAAGTTGTTGTTGATGATGCGGATCTCGATCTGATCCTCGAGGCCGGGCGTGATGGCCGGGTTCCCCTCCCCGGCGCGCGCGGCGCAGGCTGTGGCGAGCGCGGTCACCGCAGCTACCAGCATGACCCGCATGAACAGCAACGTCACCCGGCGCGCACCCCCGAGTGCGGCACTGTCCACCATGGTGGACACTCCCGATCTCCCCGTCATCATCGCTAGCTCCACGCGCCGCGGGCGCGCGGCCGATTCGGGTCGCGCCCCCCGTTCCCTCGCTGTTATTCTTGCGTGCGCCCGGATTTCCTCGGTTCCATCACTCATCTTCGCCCCCTCTCAGTCAGGATCATTTCTCATCGGTTCAGGAGTTCATCATGAAGGCTCTCGTAACGACGGCCCTCGGCTTCGCGCTGTCCGCGGCGGCGCTCGCGCCCCCGGCAGCCCTCGCGCAGGAGCGGCGCAACATCACGGTCGACGATCTCTTCGAACTGGAGAACGTCGGCTCCCCCGTGGTCAGCCCGGAGGGCGACTGGGTCGCGTACACGGTTTCTCGCACCTCCCTGGAGGATGAACGCTCCTATACCCGCGTCTACATGGCGCCGGTCGCGGGCGGCGACCCGGTCCCGCTTACGCGCGACAACCAGTCGGCCGGCTCTCCGGCCTGGAGTCCGGACGGCCGGTACCTCACCTTCACCGCGGCTCGCGACGGAGACGCGACCCAGGTGTGGGCGCTGGACCGGCGCGGCGGCGAAGCCTTTCCCCTTACGGACGTCGAGCAGGGCGTCGGCGGATACCGCTGGTCCCCCGACGGCACCCGTCTCCTCCTCACCATCCGCGATGCCGAGGAAGAGGACGAGGATGCGAAGCCCAACGCTCCGCAGGATCCCTGGGTCATCGACCGCATCCAGTTCAAGCGGGACGGAGCCGGCTACCTGACCGGCTCACGCATGACGCACCTGTATGTCTACAAGATCGATGCCAGAGAGTTACGGCAGCTCACCACGGGGCGCTGGAACGAATCGCTGGGCGTCTGGAGCCCCGACGGAACGCAGATCGCCTTCGTCTCCAACCGCACGGAAGACCCGGACCTGAACGCGAACAGCGACATCTGGGTGGTCTCCGCGGAGCTGGAGGAACCCACCGACTCCCCTCGGCAGGTCACCACCAACCCCGGCTCCGACGGCTCGCCGCAGTGGAGCCCGGACGGACGCCGGATCACCTACACGACCGGCATCCGCCCCGACCTGATCTGGTATGCCACCACGCACCTCGCCGTGGTCTCCGCGGATGGCGGCGAGCCCCGGCTGCTCACCACCGACCTGGACCGCAATGTGCGCTCGCCCCGCTTCTCCCCGGACGGCGAATGGATCTGGTTCGGGCTCGAGGATTCGTCCGAGAACCACATCGCCCGAGTTCGTCCGGACGGATCGGAGCTGGAGCGGCCGGTGTCCGGGGGGCTTTCCGCGTCGGGCTTCGACTGGAACGGCGACACCTTTGCGGCCCGCGTCAACTACCTCGACCGCCCAGGCGAGGTCTACACCGTGGAGGACTACGCGGGCGGCGAAGCCTCGCTCCGCCGCATCACGGGCCACAACGACGACTTCCTCGCCACCGTCAACATCGCCGAGACCCGCAACATCCAGTTCCCCTCCGAAGGCGGAATCGAAGTCGAGGGGTTTGTCACCTTCCCGCCCGACTACGAGGAAGGCCGGGCCTATCCAACGATCCTGCGCATCCACGGGGGCCCGGTCTCCCAATACAGCCACTCCTTCCAGTTCGAGTCGCAGCTCTTCGCGGCCCGCGGCTACGTGGTCGTGCGCACCAACCCGCGCGGCTCGTCGGGCTACGGACAGGACTTCTCCGCGGCGCTTTGGGCGGACTGGGGCAACCCCGACTTCAAGGACGTCATGGCGGGTATCGACTACGCCATCGAGCAGGGCTGGACCGACCCCGACCGCCTTGGCGTGGGCGGCTGGTCCTACGGCGGCATCCTCACCAATTACGTCATCACCCAGACCGACCGCTTCGAGGGCGCCATCACCGGGGCGAGCGAAGTGCTTTACATCGCCAACTACGGCCACGACCACTACCAGCGGCAGTGGGAGGCCGAGCTGGGGCTTCCGTGGGAGGGCGACAACCGCGACAACTGGGAGCGCATCAGCCCCTTCAACAAGGTGCACGAAGTCACCACCCCGACCCTCATCATGGGCGGCGAGGACGACTGGAACGTGCCCATCCTCAACTCCGAGCAGCTCTACCAGGCGCTGCGGCGGCGGGGCGTGCCCACCCAGCTCGTGGTCTACCCGGGCCAGAGCCACGGCCTGCGCATCCCCAGCTACCAGAAGGACCGCTACGAGCGCTACCTGGCCTGGTACGACCGCTGGGTCATGAACGCCGACCGCCCCGTGAGCTGATCGCTCGCTGTCCTTCACCGAGAACCCTACATGAGAATCATCGTCAACGGCCAGCAGGCCTTCGGAGCGAGCGTGCTCAACGCGCTGGTTGAGCGCGGCGAGGACATCGTCGGCGTCTACACCCGTCCCGAAAAGCCCGGTCAGCGCCCCGATCCGCTCGCGGACGCGGCCCGCGAACACGGCCTGCCCCTCTTCCAACCCTCCTCCTTCAAGAGCGAGGACACCTGGGCGCAGATGAAGTCGCTCCGTCCCGATCTCGGCGTGATGGCCTACGTCACTCTCTTCGTGCCCGAGCAGGCGCTCAACATCCCGACCCACGGGACCATCCAGTATCATCCCTCGCTGCTCCCGCTCCACCGCGGGCCCAGTTCCATCAACTGGCCCATCATCTGGGGGAGGGAGAAGACGGGGCTCTCGATCTTCTGGCCTGACGACGGCCTGGACGAGGGTCCGATTCTCCTTCAGAAGGAGGTCGAAATCGGCGATCACACCCTGGGCAGCCTCTACTTCAACCATCTCTTCCCGATGGGGGTCGACGCCATGCTCGAGGGCGTGGACCTGGTGCGCGCGGGCCAGGCCCCGAAGGTCCCGCAGGACCATTCCGCGGCCACCTACGAGGGCTGGTGCAGGCACGAGCACGTGCGGGTGGGCTGGAACCAGCCGCTGCGACAGACGTGGAACCTCGTGCGCGGGGCGGACCCGCAGCCGGGGGCCTGGAGTACGTTCAACGGCGCCTGGGTCAAGCTCTACGGCGCTTCGCGGATCGATGAGGCGCTCTCGATTCGCCCGGGGCAGGTGACGGGCGTCGGCGCGGACGGAATTCGCATCTCCGCCCCGGATGGCCAGTTGCGGGTCGCCAAGGTGCGGCCCGAAGGCGGCAAGAAGATGGCTGCGAGCGAGTGGGCGGAGTCGGTCGGGCTGAAGAAGGGCGTGTTCCTTGTTTAGGGGGAACAGGATGGCATCGCAGGACGAACGGCGGCGCACGCTGGAGGGGATGGTTTCGCGGGTTGGCCGCCGCTTTCCGGATGTGAGGACCATCAGTCCGGCGGCGCTGCGCGAGCGCCTGACCGCCGACGACACCATTCTCGTCGATGTCCGCTCTCCCGCCGAGCGGGCGGTGTCCACGCTGCCCGGCGCCATCACCCCTGAGGAATTCGAGAACCGGCTCGACGATCTGGGGGACTGTACCGTGGTCGCCTACTGCACTCTGGGAGCGCGCAGTTCAAGGTACGCCCGCCGGATGGGAAAGAGGGGCGTTCCGGTGCTGAACCTGAAGGGAAGCCTGCTTGCGTGGACACACGAGGGCGGCGAGCTCACCGATGGCCCGTCGCCGACGAAGCGGGTCCACGTCTTCGGGCCCAGGTGGAATCTGGCTGCGGACGGATACGAGGGCGTTTGGTAGCACGAGAGCGCCTGGCTGCCAGGCACCCGTCGGAGGCGCGCGCCTCGGGCGCCGTCGCTTCTTTCTCCCTGGCCTTCGCGCTTCTCCTGGGCACCGGCGTCGAGGCGAGCGCGCAGCTCCCGCAGATCCCCCTCCCCCCGGAGTGGTCCAACTCCAGCGAGTTCAGCTTCATCCAGACCCGTGGCAACACGGAATCGACCACGTTCGGGCTCGCCAACGAGCTGATCACGGAGTGGGAGCGGACCGAGACCAAACTGGAGTTCGGAGCGCTGCGCACGAACACCACCCGCTTCAAGCGCTCGGCCATCGGCACCTCCGACGACTATCGGGTCGAAGAGGAGAGCGAGACCCGGGTTTCCGCCGAGAACTACCTCATCCGCTTTCGCGGCGACCGCGAGTTCTCCGAGCGGTCGTCGGTGTTCGGCCAGTTGGGATGGGCCCGCAACACCTTCACCGGCATCGATGGCCGCTACGTGCTGGTCGCCGGCATGTCGACGCGGTGGATGGAGGACGACGTGCACCAGCTGCGCAGCTCGTACGGGCTCACCCTTACCGTGCAGGACGATGTGGTCCCCGACCCCGACGCCGCCAACACCTTCATCGGACTCCAGGTCTCCGGCGAATACGAGATCCAGCTGACCGACAACACTGAGTTGAAGAGCACCCTGGTGGTGGACGAGAACGGCTTCAACCCGGCGGACCTGCGCGCGGACTGGGTGACCTCGCTGGGCGTCTCGATGAGCGAGCACTTCGGGCTGCAGGCCAAGTTCCAGTACCTGTTCGACAACCGCCCGTCGCTGGTCGACGTCCCGCTGACGAGCCTGCAGGGTGAGTCCACGGGCAAGGTGCCCATCCCGCTGGACAAGTCGGACCGGGTGCTGACCATGGCGCTGGTGGTGAATTTCTAGGTTTCGGGATTCAGTCTCCCGACCGCCCGGGCTTGCGGGCCAGAAAGTAGAGCATCGGGGTGAAGATTCCGGCCTTGCCACTCGCGACCAGCGCGTCCGCCGTCCTGTTCAACAGGGAGCTGACCGCGGCGGTCCCTTCAGGGAAAATCCGCAACTTCTCGCCGACCTTCAACACCCGATTCGTCAGGGCGCGTCCAATGGGTGTGCGCGGGATGCTCCTGAGGCTGAGGTCGCGACCCTGCAGAGCACGGTACCAGGGCGTTGTCGGGTCCGATGCGGAGGCTCGGTCCCCGGATTCGACGAGTTCGAACCCCGCCGTGCGCAGCGCGGCGGCGATCTCCGGCGTGCAGACGATATACGGAAGCGCATTGCCCTTCACGATTGCTTCCTTGATCCGCATGTGCTCTGCGTTCCGGGGATCGAAATCCCCGGTGAGGCACCAGTCGTAGCCCGCCAGGCAGGCTCCCGGCCGCAAGACGCGGAAGAGTTCCCGGAACGCCGCCGTCTTGTCGGGTGCGTGCGGCATGGACTCGATCGCGATCGCGGCATCGTAGCGGTCGTCACCGTCGGGGATCTGCATGAAGTCGCCGTGTATGAAACGGCACAGGGACTGTACGTCCCGGGTGTGCGCTTTCGCGCGCTCGATCTGGTAGGCGTTGTTGTTGAGCCCGACGAAGCTGGCCCCGGCGTAGCGGGCAAGCGCGGCCATCGGTCCCCCCACACCGCATCCTACATCGAGCACCCGCATGCCCGGCTTCAGGGCCAACCGGTCGGCGAGAAAACGCTGGTGCCTCAGCAGCGACGCCTTGAAGCTCTCGCCCCGGCGCCGGGGGGCAAAGTGAAAGGACCGCCCCCAGCCGAACTCGTAGAAATCGGTCACCAGGTCGTAGTAGTGTTTGACGAACGACCGATAGTGCTCTTTTCTGCGCTCCGAACCGGCATTGTGGATCCCGGTGTACCGATCGACCACTGATTTCACTTCATCCGCCGCAAGATCCGCGAGGGAACGGGGGTTCGATTGTTTTGCGGCGGGCGTATCAGTCATCGCATCATGTGGTCGCGTTTGCACGATGGAACGCGCCAAAAACACAACTCATTCAGTATCGAGACTATATCGCGATCAAATGGCTTGTGTGCATGACGTTATTGCATCTGTCGCACAGCGTGCAAGGGGGGCGACACGTCGCGGCCATCGGAGCGAATCAGGAGCCAATCGTCGCCGAACCGGGTCAGGCGGATCCAACACAGCCGGTCCCCGGCTTCGTCGATGGCGACCGTTTCACGAGCGTGGATCTTCCGCCCGCAGGCTTGCCCGCTGATTCCATGAGGGGCCGGATCCCGATCGTCCCATTTGCGCAAACCCGCGGGTTTTTCGACTTTTTCAGGCCCGACAATCGATCCGTTGCATGGAGGAACCGAGATGAAGATCCGTCCTGCCAGCGTCCTTTGCGTCCTCGCCCTGCTCGCGCTCGGCGCGTCGTCCCTCGCCGCCCAGGAACCTGCGCGCATCGTCGTGGAGGAAGGGGTGCTCACCCTCCAGCCCGGTGAGAGCGGACAGATCACGGCCAGCGTCGTCGATGCCGACGGGAACGCCGTCGATGCCCCGATCATGTACATGGCCCGGGGTGCGCGCGGGCGTCTGGACGTGAACAGAACCACCGGCGCGGTCGAGGCCGTGTACGGGGGTGACTACCTGGTGACCCTGATGGTCGCCACCGACCGCAACATCCGCGCGGAGATGACCGTCTCGGTGCCGTATCCGGCCCTCGACCGGGTCGAGATCTCGCCGGGCGAGAACGGGCGCTTCTACGTGGGCACGGTGATGCGCCACCGGGCCACCGTGTACGACGCGGTCGACGACGTCCGCGGCGACGTGGAGCTGGGCTGGAGCACCAGCGACGAATCGGTGGCCAGTGTCGACCGCTTCGGCGTGTTCAGCGCGCACGCGCCCGGCCGGGTCACTCTGACCGCGGCCGCCGAGGAGGTCGCGGGAGAGGTCGTCTACGACGTGGTCGCGAGCCCGGTCACCTCGATTGCGCTGTCGGGGAGCCAGGAGGTGGGCCGCACCGGCGACGTGATCCGCTTCGAAGCCGCGCCCATGGCGAGCGACGAGGCCAGCGACATTCCCGTGACCTTCTCGGTCGTGCCCTACGCGGACATCGAGGCCACGGCGGACTTCGCGCCCGCCGAAATCGACCAGCAGGGCCGCTTCGTGGCATACCGGCCGGGGGTGTACACGGTCGTGGCCACCGTGCCCGGCCACTCGGCCAACCAGACCATCCGCATCGAGCCGCGCAACGTGAGCGAGACCGTGGAGTTCATCGGCCAGGGCGCCGTGCGCGATGTTCCCACCTCCGACCTGTGGGTGTGGGAGGGCATCGACGGCCGCGACTACGCCATCACCGGCACCTGGGGCGCCTACGGCGCGACCTACTGGTGGGACGTGACCGACCCGGCCGCCCCGGTCATGACCGACTCGCTGGTGGTGGACGCTCGCACCACCAACGACGTGAAGGTGTCCGAGGACGGCCGCGTCTGCGTGATCTCGCGCGAGGGCGCCTCCAACCGGCGCAACGGCATCGTCATCGTGGACTGCGCCGACCCGCGCAACGTCGAGATCCTCTCCACCTTCGACGACGAGCTGACCGGCGGCGTCCACAATGTCTTCGTGTACGACAACCACGTGTACGCCGTGAACAACGGGGTCCGCTTCGACGTGATCAACATCGAGGATCCGACCAGCCCGCACCGCGTGGGCCGCTTCGAGCTGGACACCCCCGGCCACGGCATTCACGACATCTGGATCGTGGACGGGATCGCCTACACCTCCAACTGGGCAGACGGGGTGGCGGTCATCGACGTGGGCGGCGGCGACCGGGGCGGCAGCCCCTCCAACCCGGTGCTCATGACCAGTTTCGCCGACATCGGCGGGGCGACCCACGCGGCCTTCCCGTACTGGAGCCCGGCCGGACGCTTCTACATCTTCATGGGCGACGAGATCGGCCGCCCCGGCTTCAACGACCTGGACGCCGAGCGCACGCCCCCGCGCATGGCCGGCTACATCCACGTCGTCGACTTCACCGACCCCAACAACCCCGAGGAGGTCGCGCGCTACGAGATCCCGGAGGCCGGGTCGCACAACATGTGGATCGACGGAGACCGCCTCTACGCGGCCTACTACAACGGCGGCACCCGCGTCATCGACATCTCCGGCGAACTCAAGGGCAACCTGGGCCTGCAGGGCCGAGAGATCGCGCACTACGCCGCCAACGACCCCGACGCCTTCGTGCCCAACGCACCCTTCAGCTGGGGCCCGCAGATCCACAAGGGCCACCTGTTCATCGCCGAGCACCACTCAGGGCTCTGGTCGGTGAGGCTGCAGCCGAGGAGGACGCTGGTTCCGTGACGAAGGACCTGTCGCGGCGCCATCGCCGCACCACGTCACACCGGCTCGCAGCCGCCGCGCTGCTGGCCGTGCTCGCCTTCGCGCCCGAACCGGCCCATGCCCAGTCCTACCGGGCATACGTGGCCGCGGAGTCGGAGGACGAGGTCGCGGTGCTCGAGTTCACGCCCGAAGGCGGGCTCTCGGTGGAGAAGGTCATCCGGGTGGGCCGCTGGCCGGCGGAGATCGAGGGCCCGCACGGGATGTTCTTCGACCCGTCGGGCGAATACTGGTACCTGACCCTCGGGCACGGCTTCCCGAACGGCTACCTGCTCAAGTACGAGACCGGCCCGGACACCGTGGTGGCCGCCACCGAACTCGGCTTCTTCCCCGCGACCGTCTCGCTCACCCCCGACGGGGTGCTGGCATTCGCGGTCAACTCGAACTTCTACGGCGACCACGTCCCGAGCACGGTGTCGGTGGTGGACACCGAGGAGATGTACGAGATCGAGCAGGTGACGACCTGCACCATGCCGCACGGGTCGCGCATGTCACCGGACGGCATGCACAACTACTCGGCGTGCATGATGGACGACCAGCTGGTGGAGATGTCCACCTTCTCGCTGGAGGTGACCCGGCGGCTGAACCTGGTGACGGGAGAGCCGGTCGGCGAACCGGTCGCCCACGGCGCGGGGATGAGCGGTGGCGGGACGGCCGGCGGAACCACCGGTGACATGGCCGGTGCGATGGGCGGCTCCGGCATGGCCGCCTGCTCCCCGACCTGGACCACCCTCTCCGGCGACGGGCGCTTCGTCTACGTGGCCTGCAACCGTGGTAACGAGATCGTCCAGGTGGACCTCGAGTCCTGGAGCGTGGCCCGGCGCATCCCCGCCGAGGGCGCGCCCTACAACCTGGCTCTCACCCGCGACGGATCCCGCCTGCTCGCAACCCTCAAGGGCAGCGGCCACCTGGCGGTATGGGATCTCGACACCGCCGAGATGCTGGCGAAGATCAAGAGCATCCAGGAGGTTACCCACGGGGTCGCCGTGACCTCGGACAACCGCTTCGCCTTCGTCACCATCGAAGGAATCGGGGGGCAGCCGGGCATCGTCGAGGTCATCGACCTCGCAACCTACGAGCGCGTCGGGATGGCGGAGACAGGCAAACAGGCCGGAGGCATCACCCTCGTTCCCGGAGCCAGCTGAGTGGCCGACAACACCACACCCCCCTACCGCTGGGCGGCCGGGGTGGCGGGGGCCGTGTTCCTCCTCTACGCGGCGACCGTGGCTCCCACCACGGCGTTCTGGGACACGAGCGAATACATCGCCACCGGGCACATGCTCGGCATCCCGCATCCCCCGGGGAACCCGCTCTTCGTCGTGCTCGCCCGCGCCTGGGACATTCTGCTGGCTCCCCTGGGGATCTCGACCGCCGTCCGCATCAATCTCTTTTCGGCGGCGGTCAGCGCGGCCGCACACGGGTTCTGGTTCCTCGTCGTCCATCACATCCTGCGCTACTTCTCCCGCGACCGGCGCTTCCGGCTGGTGGGGGCCTGCGCGGCGGTCCTGATCAGCGCGACGGCGTTCACGGTCTGGAACCAGTCCAACGTGAACGAGAAGGTCTACACGGTCTCCCTCCTTACCATCGCCCTCCTGACCTGGCTCACCTTCCGCTGGCAGGAAAACCTCGGAAAGGGAAGGGAAGACAACCTGCTGGTATTGATGGCGTTCATCATGGCGCTCTCCGTGGGCAACCACCTGATGGCGCTGCTGGTGCTGCCGTCCCTCTTCCTGTTCATCCTCGCGGTGCGCGCGCGCACGCTGCTCAACCCGCGCCTCTACGCGACCTCGCTGGTTGCGGTCCTCCTGGGGCTGAGCATCCACCTCTTCCTGCCGATCCGCTCGGGGCTGGATCCGGTCATCAACGAAGCGCAGCCCACCTGCGAAGGGGTCTCCGACGCGCTGGTGAGCATCGCCACCTACGGCAACGCGGGATGCGAGGAGCTGTCGTCGGCGCTCAAGCGGGAGCAGTACGCCAAGCCGCCGCTCGTTCCGCGGCAGGCGCCGCTCTTCGCCCAGTACGGGAACTGGATGCAGTATTTCGACTGGCAGTGGGCGCGCGGCGTGGCCTTCGAGGACAACCGGTTTCCTCCCAGCCGGCTCCTCTTCACGCTGTTGTTCCTGGCGCTGGGCGCACTCGGCCTGCGCGAGCACTGTCGGAAAGACCGTGCCAGCTGGCTCTATCTGGCCTCGCTTTTCGGCATCCTCTCCGTCGGGCTGGTCTACTACCTGAACTTCAAGCTCGGCTATTCCTTCCCCGACCAGGGGATCGAGAAGGAAGTGCGCGAGCGCGACTACTTCTTCGTCGTCGGCTTCTCGGTCTGGGGCCTCATCTCGGGGATCGGGCTCGCGGGCCTGTGGAAGTCGCTGTCGAGAAACCTGGGGTCGATGAAGATGGCCTCGCCCGTGCTCCTGCTGGCGCTGGTGCCGCTGGTCCTCAACTTCCAGCGCGCGAGCCGGACGGACGACTATTCCGCGCGCGACTGGGCCTACAATCTGCTCATGAGCGTGGAACCCTACGCGCTCATCTTCACCAACGGCGACAACGACACCTTCCCGCTCTGGTACCTGCAGGAGGTGGAGGGCATCCGGCGCGATGTCGTCGTGGCAGTGACGTCGTACCTCAACACCGACTGGTACGTGAAGCAGCTGAGGGGCCTGAGCCGACCCTGCGGGCCCGGCGAGGATCCGGACGCGGACCCGACCCGCATCCTCTGCCAGCGTGCCTACACGCCGGTGGGCACGGGAGCGCTGTACACCGACAACCCGGCCTCGGCGCAGGCTGCGGGACTGGTGCCGCTGGTCCTGCGCGAGCCGATTTCGCCCCCGGCGCGAGCGGTGGTCAGCACCGAGTTGACCGACGACATGATCGAACGGGTCGTCGTGACCGGCGTCGCGCCGCTGGCGGAGGATCGCCGTTTTCGCCTTGGCCCGGTCACGGCCACGGTCGCGCAAGGACGCCAGATGCAGCCGTGGATGCAGTTTGCGCTGTCCTTCATCGCCAACTCCATCGAGGACCGGCCCATTTACTTCGCCTCCGCCGTCGGAGCCCCGGAGGACATGGGGCTGCGCAGGTACATCGTCCGGCAGGGGGTGGCCTATCGCCTCTGGCCCGGAGACCCGGCGCCGCTCCAGACCCAGGGAATCGCCCAGGTCGGCGACCCGAACCGCTTGTCGGGGGTCGGAGTCTGGGTCGATACCGAGCGCACGCGCACGCTGGTGGACGAGGTGTACGTGCACCGGAGCGGCCTTCCCGACGGATGGGACTACTGGCGCGACCCCAGCAGCCTGGGGATTCCCACATACTACGCCCTCGCCTATTTCGCCCTCTACCGCGAAGCCGGTCTGCGCGGCGACTCGGTAACCGCCGCCAGGATGCTGGAACGGATGGAGGCCTGGAACGAGTTGGGGCTCTAAGGAGCGGACTTAGTTCTGTGGACTAAGTCTATGTTCTAGACCGTTCCCTCCCGCACGCCCTTGTCGAGCAGCGCCACCAGGGCCTGGATGGCGTCCACGCTCGGGGTGGGCACCCCCACCAGCTGCCCGAACTCGGAGACCACGCCGATTATGGCGTCGATCTCGAGCGAGCGCCCCGCCTCGACGTCCTGGAGCATCGAGGTCTTGTGCGCGCCCACGCGCTCCGCGCCCGCGATGCGCCGGTCGATCCCGACCCGGAAGGTGATCCCCAGCTTGCCCGCCACCTCCTGGGCTTCCTCCATCAGCGTACGCGCCAGTTGCCGCGTGAGCGGGTATTGGCAGATGTCCACGAGCGTGGCCCGGGTGAGGGCGCTGATGGGGTTGAAGGAGAGGTTGCCCCAGAGCTTGAGCCACATCTCGGCGCGGATGTCCTCGATGACGAACGACTTGAAGCCGGCCCGCGTGAGCGTGTCCACCAGCAGCTGGGCGCGGTCCGTGCGCGAGCCGTCGAGCTCGCCGATGGGAAAGCGGTTGCCCTCGGTGTGGCGCACCACCCCGGGCGCGGCGATCTCGCCCGCCGGGAAGGTCACCGTACCCACGATGTGATCGACGTCGATGCTGTCGGCGAGGACGCCGTCGGGGTCCAGCGTCTGCAGCCGGTGCCCCGCGAACTCGCCGCCATGCTTCTCGAAGTACCACCAGGGAAGCCCGTTCTGAACCGGGACGACCATGGTCCCGGGACCGAGCATGCCGCGGACCCCCGAAGCCACCGCCGGCAGCACCTGCGCCTTCACCGCCAGGATGACGAGGTCCTGCTCGCCCACGCCCTCCATGTCGCCGCGGGCGTCGAGCACCGCATGATGCTCCGACCCGTCGGCCATGATCAGCTTGAGCCCGCCCTGCCGGATAGCCTCCAGGTGCGGGCCCTGATCGATGACCGTCACGTCCTCTCCCGCATTCGCGAGCTTTACGGCGAGCAGTCCGCCGATGGCTCCCGCGCCCACCACGCAGATCTTCATTCGGTCGTTTCCATGTTGAGGTTGAGCGTGCACGCGCTCTCCCAGCGCGCGCTCTAGTCTTCGCCCTTCTTCAGCGTCCCGGTCCGAGCAGGACGGCGTTCATGAACAGAAGCTGGGTCGCTTCCGCGTAGGCACGGTAGTTGGGATCCTCCGCGAAGGCCACGATCTGCCCGGACCCGACGGGCTGATGGATCAGGAAGGCCTTGTTGGCCAGCTGCGGCCGGGATTCCTCCCAGACGATCCCGCCCAGAAGGAGATCGCTCTCGTCCGCATAGCGTCCGACGTTGGTGCCGTCGTCCAGGGTTACCGGCCGGAATACCCGCGATCCCACCACCAGCACCCCGATTTCCCCGTCGGTGCCGGAGGTGAGCCAGTGGTCGTCGTCGAGCAGCACCCTGATGATGGCGCCGGGCACGGACGCGGGAGCTTCGTCCGGCGGGACGATGGCATCCAGGTAGTCGATGGGCTGGTCCGGGGTGCCGGGATCCGGGGGATCGTCGGCGTCGGCGCGGCCCCCGCGGCGCTCGGCGGTGGTGGCGAGCAGCCCTGCGCGAGCTGCCCAGCGGGTCGACTCGGCCATGGTGATCAGGGTGCCGCCGCCGCGCATCCACTCGCTCAGCCGGTCCTGCAGGCCACCGCCGACGGCGCCGGAGTAGCTGCCGCTGGGGAAGACGATGACGTCGTAGCGGTTCAGGTCCGCGCGGCCCAGGCTGGAGGCGCGCACGACCGTGGTAGCCTGGGCGTAGCGGCGCTCCAGGACGTAACGGGTCCAGCCCACCGAGTAGGTCTGGCCGGGCTCGTCGTAGACCAGCAGCACCCTCGGCTCGCGCAACCCTCGTGTGGCGTTGCTGCCCAGCGACGTCCCTTCGGTCACGTAGGCGCCGTCGATGGGAACGACTTCGGCTCCGTGGGCGCCGGCGATGCGCCCCAGCGTCGCGCGCAGGTCGGGTCCGTTCTCCGTGGTGCGCACGATGGCGGTGCCCATCGGGTATTCGCGTCCCTCCAGCGTGAAGCGGGCGCCGGCCGCACGCACGCGCACGCCTTCGCGCAGGGCTTCCACGACCGCGCCGGCCGCGTTGGTGCCCCACGGGAGGAGGTAGCCTACGGTTGCCTCCGGGAGCGCGAGAGCTTCCGGCTCGCGGTTGGCGGCGACCAGGGCGCCCGCCGCTCCGGTCGGCCGGTCGACGGTGATGGCCTCCACATCCCACAGCAGCGACTGGCTCCACGCGGTAATGTCGTAGATCTGGTCGGGCTCCCGCCGGGCGCGCCGGTCGATCTGCTCCTGGACGAAGTCCTCCGCCATGGGCACATGCGCGTCGAGCAGGTTGCGCGCGAACCGGTGCGTCGGCCGGTCCATGGGGACAATGAAGGTCCCCTCGGCCGGGAGTTGGCGGCCCTGGACGCTGACCGGTCCGCTGGCCTCACGCACCTCGATGCCGTTGCGCACCAGCATGCGCGCCAGCCGCTCCGCCATCCCCGGGTCGTGGGCGGAGTGAAGGACGTACTCGGCGACGCCCTGGCCGCCCAGCTCGATCCCCTCCCGGCGGAAGGCCAGGTAGTCGGTGAGGATGCGCTCGCGGTTGACGGCGGAGGTGTGCGCCGTGGCCATGGCGGCGGTGAACTGGTGCAGGACTCCGTCCCCGTAGGTCAGCACATCGCCGTCGGACTGCTCGAGCACCAGCGCCCGCGCCGACGCCTGTTCGTAGGTCATGCCGAGCGCCCCGTGATTCATCGGCCACATGTCCACGTAGCCCGGATAGAAGAGGTCGAAGACTTCGCGGTTGAAGTAGGCGAAGCCCCGCGCGTCGAACGCGGCGGCGTTGGCGCGCCCGAAAACATCCATCAGCGCGATCTGGCGCTCACCGTACCAGGGATTCTCGGGAGGGGCCGTGGGCGGGAAGAAGTAGGTGGCGTCGCCGCCCATCTCATGCAGGTCGGCCACGATGTGCGGCCAGTACTCCAGGAAGATCTCCACCTTGCCCCGCGTCTCTACCTGGCTCTGGATGAAGAGGTCGCGGTTCAGATCGAACAGGTAGTGGTTGACGCGCCCGCCCGGCCAGCGCTCGTCGTGCTCCGCCGAATACGTCTCGATGTTGGGCGTGGCCGCCGCCGCCATGGTGTTCTCCTGGACGAAGCGGTTGCGCCCGTCCGGATTCTCCACCGGATCGATGAGCACCAGCGACTCGGCGAAGATGAGGTCGACGTTCGGGTCGTTCTCCGCGGCCAGCAGGTGGTAGGCCTCCATCATGGCCGCCCCGGAGGGACTGATCTCGTTGCCGTGGATGCTGTGCATGAGCGCGGTGACCACCGGCAGCCCGGCGATGAGTTCCTCCGCCTCGGCGTCCGACAGTCCCTCCGGATTGGCCAGCCGCGCCAGCCCCGCCTTGATCTCATCCAGCGACGCGATCCGCTCCGGCGTCCCGATCACCATGATCACCAGCGGCCGTCCCTCCCAGCTGTCGGCGTAGTGGATCAGGTGCGTCCGGTCCGGAGCCGCCTCGGCCAGCGCCTCGAAGTAGCGCACGACCTGGTCGGGGGGCGTGACCACCTCCCAGACCTCGTGCCCCACCACGGACTGTATCGTGGGGATGGCGGGATCGTACGTCGTACCGGGAACGAACTCGCCCGGCGAGGCGGGCGCCTGGGGACCGGGGAGCTGCAGCAGGGCGGCGAGAGCGATGGTGGCAAACATGATTCTCGTGCGGGATGAGGGAACGAACGGCGTTCAGCACCGGAGGATGTGGACCGGAACCGGATGATACTAAGGAGGCGGCGGGGTTACCGGAACATGCACGAGCCCGAGTGAGGGGAATGTGCGCCGCCGTGTGGCGGCAACTCGGGGATCCGTCACGATGCCGCCCATCTGCACGTGAGGCTCATGCGTGTAGGTTGTTCGAGGGCCGTTCCCCAGCGGCCTGGGAACGCAGGGGCTCCGGCCTCCCCACATTTCCATGGATTCCCGCCATCCGCACATCTCCCAACATCTCCCAACATCTCCCATGACTCCGAAACGCCTCAACATCTTCATCGCCAGCCCACTCGAGCCCGAACAGGTGGGGCGCATCCGGGCCGTCGACCGCGAGCGGCTCGAAGTCGTCTACGATCCGGATGTCCTTCCGCCGAAGCGCTACGAAGCCGACCACACCGGCCCCGCCGACTTCCGCCGCACGCCCGAGCAGCAGGCGCGCTGGAAGGCATACCTCGGGCGCGCCGACATCCTCTGGGACTTCCCGCCGCGCAACCCCGACGGAAGCGGAGGGCTCGCATACGCGCCCAACGTGCGCTGGATCCAGGGGACGAGTTCAGGAGTGGGCCGGACGGTCGAGGCGTTGGGGCTGCTCGACTCGGACCTGCTGATCACGACCGCGCGCGGCGTGCACGGCGGCCCGCTGGCCGAGTTCGTCTTCCTCATCCTGCTCGCGCACGTGCGCAGGTTCGCGCATCTCGCCGATCTTCAGCGCCGGCGCCGGTGGGAGCGTTTCTGCGGAGAGGAGCTGGAAGGCAGGACGCTGGCGATAATCGGGGCGGGAGAAGTGGGGCAAAAGGTCGCCCTGGTGGGCCGCTCGTTCGGGATGCGCGTCGTTGCACTGGCCAGCCCGGGGTCGCGCCGCACGGCCGAGGAGCTGGGTGTTGACGCGCTATATGCCAACGCCGCCATGCACCAGATGCTCGCCGAAACCGACGCGTTGGTCCTCAGCGTCCCCCACACGCCGGCGACCGACAGGCTCATCGACGACGCCGCGTTGCGAGCCCTGAAGCCGGGCGCGATTCTGGTCAACGTGGCGCGGGGCGGGGTCGTGGACGAGCCGGCCCTCGTCGAGGCACTGCGCGCCGACCGCATCGCCCTCGCGGGCCTCGACGTGTTCGCGGACGAGCCGCTCCCGGCCGACAGCCCCTTCTGGGACATGCCCAACGTGATCGTCAGCCCTCACTCCTCGGCGAACGCCGCGAGCGAGAACCGGAAGATCACCGACATCTTCCGCCACAACCTGCGCTGCTACCTGGACGGGCGCCTGGAAGACATGCGCAACATCTTCCAGAGCAAGAGGATGTATTAGACCGATGCCCGTCGTGAGCGCCGTTCCCTTCACCCTCAAACGCAGTTCCGACCTCTACACATCCGGCGGAGGATACGAATCCACCACCGAGACGGCGCATGGCCTCGTGCGGCTGGAGGCGGACCGCCTGGTAATCCAGTGGCGCGTTGCGGTGGTGACCGAATCGATGGAAGGCAGCGGCTACGAGACCCGCGAAGCGATCGAGCCCGTGAACGAGATCGTGATCCCGCTCGCCAAGGTCGCGGGTGCCGTCGTGACCCGTCGGAAATGGTGGAGGCTGGTCGGCCCGAGGCTCACCATCACCGCTGCGGACCTCCTCGCCTTCGAGAAGATCGCCGGACCCCAGGGCCTCAAGCTCAAGCATCCCTCGAAGCTCGTGCTGAGGATCAAGCGCACCGACCGGCTGATCGCGGAAGAGTTTGCCGCCGAACTGGCACTCACGCTGACGCGGTTGCCGGAGGACGAGGGGCGCGCGCAGTTACCGGAGTCGGCGCAGTCGTGACGCGCCAATTGGCAGGCTTTCCGGCCGCCCCTGCCCGGCCTCAGGCGCCGGGCAACCGGTAAGGCACCGCCTTCCCAACCGCTTCGTCCACCGTCTCCGGGGTGAGGAGAACGGTCACCGACACCGTGAGCGCACCCGCGGCGGCAATGTTGAGCGAGAGCGCCGTCGCCGTCGCCTCGTCGGGAAGGTCGGCGATCAGATAGAGGTCGCAATCGCCAAAGGCGTAGTAGAACCCCTCCAGAGTTCCGCCCGCCGCCTCGATTGTCTGGCGCAGGGCGGCCTCCCGGCCGGTGCCGCCCTCGGCGAGCAGCCCCTTCAGGCCCGTTTGCGTGTAGCTGGTGCGAAACATGTACTTGGCCATGTTGTCCTCCTCACTGCCCGGGGTGTTCGGTTTGTCACTGACGCAATGTAGTCACCGCGCAGCCCACATCCGCAACGGCGTGCCACAGGTCTTGAGGTCGATGGAGGGCGGCGCGCGGAGACGACGTCTCCACCACTAGCCGCTCCCGATTTCGTCGAAGTCCCTCTCAATGACCCCGAAATCGATCTCGACGGTGTAGTCGCCTGACTCGGGCAGATGATCGAAGACGATGAACCCAAGCTCGGCCAACCGCGTTAGTTCCCGCCGGAATGTCCTCCACGTCACATCCTGATAGGCGCTTGTCACATAAGGCGAGTTCACCAGGTCGCTCAGCAGGATCTTCTCGGACGGAACTTCCGAGAACGGATCTTCCGGCTCGGTTTCCTCCAGAAGGAAGCGAAGAAGCTGATACTCGCGGACATTGAGCAGTTGGCGGCGTTTGCTTACGCGATGAGCGAGCGCATTGGTGATGGTGTCGCGGTACACCAGGCGGTTCAGTTTCGTCTTGATGAAGTTGTTGATCCCCCGCAGTTCGGACTCGAAGCCGTGCAGCCCGAATGCCACGAAGGGCGCCATGTCGAACGGCTGGACGCGCCGACACTCCTGCAGCCGCAGCTTGTACTCATCTCCGTGGCGGTAGAAGTAGTTGGACAGCCCGTAGAATCCGTGGACGTTGTATCCACCCTCATAGAGAATGGCCGCCTCCACCAGTCGCGAGACACGGCCATTCCCATCCCCGAACGGATGGATCGTGACGAGAAAGAGATGGGCGAGCAGCGCCCTGACCACGGGATGTTCGATCTTGAGCTGGGACGCGTTCACGAAACAGACGAAGTCGGCCATGAGCTTGGGAAGATCCTCATAAGGCGCGCCGACATGGATGCCGCCCAACTCTGGCGTACCGACCTGAACTTCGTGGGAGCGAAGGCGACCTGGAAGGTTGTTGGCTTCGTCGGACAGCCTCGTCATGAGTTCGTGCATCTGCAGGATGTCTTCGAGACTGATTGGCGCTTTGTCGGGCCCGAATCGGGACCTGACCCATTCCTGTGCAGCGTCCGCGTTCTGAATCTGCCGCATGGCCCTGCTCATGGGATCGAGCCCTGTCTTGCCCCTTAGGAATTGGCCAATCTGGGTTTCTGAAAGAGGGTTGCCTTCAAGCGCGGTCGAGCCATGGATCGTCCTGATTCGGTTAAGGAGGTCGAGCCTTTCCTTCCAGTCGGAAGGAAGGAGCAAGCTCATCGCCGCCTCCTTTCGCCCTTCGATCCGGATTAGCAATGGCATGAAGCCCTTCGAGCCGAGGCGGTACTCGAAGCTGAAACGTGACCAGTCCATTATATTGCATCCTATCTGACACGTTGCGTGACAGATCAAGATACGATATCACAACAGGATATGGAAGTTGTTCTCGCAAGATGACACGTTATTTGACAGCTTGTGTGACCGCTTATCTGCCCTTGAGTTCCGCCAGCTTGCGGTCTCCGGCCACCTCACGCCCGAGCGCACATCTCCACCGCCTCCCTCAGCGAACGCAGGGGGTCGCCGCTTCGAGGGATGAACTCGTGGGCCATGTAGCCGGTGAAGCCCGTGTCCCGGATCGCGCGCACGATGGCCGGATAGTTGAGTTCCTGCGACTCGTCGATCTCCGCGCGCCCGGGGACGCCGCCGGTGTGGTAGTGGCCGATCCAGTCGCGGGCATCCGTCAGGGTGCGGATGATGTCGCCCTCCATGATCTGCATGTGGTAGATGTCGTAGAGGATGCGCACGCGGGGAGAGTCGACGGCACGGATGATCTCGAGGGCGTAGGACATGTGGTCGCCGATGTAGTCGACGTGTCCGCCGGGCTTGGAGTTGAGCGCCTCCACGAGAATCGTGACGTCCTCGGCCTCGGCAATCGGAGCGCATTCGCGCAGACACCGGATCGAGTTGTCGACGGCCGGCGCGTCCGGCATGCCGCGGCGGTTGCCGAAGAAGCAGATCACGTTGGGCACGCCCTCGCGCGCGGCCCGCGGGATGTGCTCCTCGAAGGCGCGGATGATGCCGGCATGGTTGCGGGGCTCGTTAAGCCCGTCCTCTATCGTGCCCGCGCCGACGTCGCCGCATGAAACCACCAGACCGTGATCGTGCGCGACCGCCCATTCCTCCACCAGCAGGAGGTCGATGGCGGGAAGCCCCATCTCCGCGACGGCGGCGCAGAACGGGCGCAGGGGGATGTCCTCGAAGCACCAGCGGGCCACGGACTGCGTGATGCCGGTCTGGACGGCCGCGCCGGTGCCTGCGTCGTCCCGGGGATGCGGGACGTGAGAATCGCTGTCCGGGCCACTGCTCCCTGCCCCCGCTTCCGCTTGCGCATGGACGCGCCCATCGGTCCCCGGAATCATCAGCCCCAGCGAGGCGGCGCCGGTTGCTTTCAGGACTTCGCGACGTGTAAGGTTGGGCATGGTTCCCCAGCCTCCATTTTCGTTCGGAGAAACCTCGTCCCGACACGGCCGCGTCAGGCGGCGGAAACGGTAACCCATGAAGCGAAGGCGGGCCATCGGCGTGCTGGGCGGGATCGTGGGCGGTCCGCTGCTCGCGCCGGAGGGCGCCTTTGCGGAGTTGGTCGCCTGGGCGGACCGGGTGCGCGCCTCCGCCGGTGCAGCCGCGGGAACGGATGCACCTGCGGCGCAAGTGGCCGCGAGCCTCCTCACCCCGCCCCGCACGCGCGTCATGGCCGCCATGGCCGAGGTGATCATCCCCGCGACCGACACCCCAAGTGCATCGGAGGCCGGGGTGACGGAATTCGTGGCCGCCCTGGTGGACGGGTGGCTGGACGACGACGACCGCGACCGCTTCCTGACGGGCCTGGACACGATGGATCCGGCGGCCCGCGACCGCTTCGGAAGCGACTTCGCGGCCTGCGCTCCGGACGAGCAGGGCGCTCTGGTGGGCGACCTCGACGCCGACCTGACCCGCCTCCGTGACGACCCCGATGCCGACGAGACGGAGCACTTCTTCCACGACGTCAAGCGGTTCACCCTGACTGCGTACTTCACCTCCGAGGTGGGCCTGGAGGCCATCGGCTACCGCACCACCTTCCCGGCCTTCGAGGGGTGCGCGCCGCTGACCGCGGCGGAGCGGAGTCCATGAACATCCGCCGCCGTCGCCAGGAATACGACGCCATCGTCGTCGGCTCGGGGATGTCCGGCGGATGGGCGGCCAAGGAACTCACCGAGCTGGGGGCAACCGTCCTCGTCCTCGAAGCCGGCCCGATGATCGTGCCCGAACGGGACTACGCCGAGCACACCCGCCCGTCCGAAATGCCCTATCGGGGCTGGAACGACCGAAAGGCGCTGGCTGCCGACCAACCGATTCAGAGCCAGTGTTACGCCTGCGACGAAGTGGCGCGCAAGTTCTTCGTCAACGACAACGAGCATCCCTACACCAGCGACTCGGAAGAGCCATTTCTGTGGATCCGCGGGCGCCAGGTGGGGGGCCGCTCGATCACGTGGGCGCGGCAGTGCTACCGGCTGAGCGACCTCGACTTCGAGGCCAACGCCCGCGACGGCCACGGCATCGACTGGCCCATCCGCTACGCGGACATCGCCCCCTGGTACGACCACGTCGAGGCCTTCGTCGGCATCAGCGGACAGGCCGAGGGGCTGGCCCAGGTTCCCGACGGAGTCTTCCTGCCGCCGATGCCGATGTCGTGCGTCGAGGAGCACGTCCGCGACTCGATCGAGAGCGCCTTCGGCGGAACCCGGCGCATGACCATCGGCCGCACCGCGGTGCTCACACGCGACCACAAGGGCCGCCGGGCCTGCCACTATTGCGGCCCCTGCCACCGCGGCTGCCGCACCCGCAGCTACTTCAGCTCCATCAACGCGACCCTCCCCGCGGCGGAAGCGACCGGCCGGCTGACCCTCCGCCCCAACAGCGTGGTGCCCGGCGTCATCTGGGACCCGCGGCGCGGGCGCGTGACCGGCGTGCGCGTCATCGACCGCGAGAGCCACGAGGAGCTGGAGTTCCACGCGCGCACCGTCTTCCTCGGGGCCTCCGCCCTCGAATCGACGCGCATCCTCCTCAACTCGACGTCATCCGACTTCCCCGACGGCCTGGCCAACTCGAGCGGCGTGCTCGGCAAGTACCTCATGGACCACGCCATGTGCGACGACACGCGCGCCATCTTCGACGGCTGGGAGGACCGGACCACGCGTGGCAGGCGTCCCAACGGCATCTACATCGCCCGCTTCGCCAACGTCACCGAGCCATCCTCCGATTTCGTGCGCGGGTACGGGTTCCAGGGCGCGGCGGAGCGCCTGGGCTGGGGACGCGGGGTCTCCATGCCGGGCTTCGGAGCCGACTTCAAGGGCGAGCTGACGCGGCCGGGCCCCTGGGAGTTCAGGCTGCATGCCTTCGGCGAGTGCCTCCCGCGCGAGGAGAACCATGTGGCCCTCGACCCGGACCAGGTCGACGCCTGGGGCGTCCCCACGCTGCGTATCAGTTGTGAATGGAGCGAGAATGAGCGCGCGATGATGCGCGAGGCCGTCAACCAGGCCGCCGAAATGCTCGATGCGGCCGGCGCGCGCGACATCGTACCCCAGCCGGTGGTGTCGCCCCCCGGGCTGGCCATCCACGAGATGGGAACCGCGCGCATGGGCCGCGATCCCGCCACGTCGGTGCTGAACGGCTTCAACCAGGCGTGGGACGTGCCCAACCTCTTCGTCATCGACGGCGCGGCCATGACCTCGTCCGGATGCCAGAACCCGTCGCTGACCTACATGGCGCTGGCGGCCCGCACGAGCCACTACGCGGTGTGGGCCTCGAGGCGGGGCGAGATCTAGAAGCGAATCGCCCTCGAAGATCCCCATGGAAGACGCCACCCCCAACTTCTTTCCCACCCCTGAAGACCTGCGCGCATGGTTCGCGGCGAACCACGACAAGGTCGACGTGATGTGGGTGGGCTACTACAAGAAGGCCACAAAGCTTCCCACCGTTACCCTCGGCGAATCCGTGGACGCCGCCCTCTGCTTCGGCTGGATCGATGGCCTCAAGCGCACCGTGGACGACAAGGCCTACAAGATTCGCTTTACCCCGCGCCGACGCCGGAGCCATTGGAGCGCGCGCAATCTGGGGCGCATGAAGCAACTGCTCGAGCAGGGAGTCGTGGCCGACGCGGGGCTGGCCGCATACGAGAGACGCGACAAGAGCAAGGACCGCGCTGCGTACGAGCCGGATGTAACGGAGCTGCCTCCGCAGTACGAGAGTCGGATCAGAGCCGACCCGGCGGCGTGGGACTATTACCGCAACACGCGGCCGTCATACCGCAAACAGGTGGCGCGCTGGGTGGTGAGCGCGAAGAAGGAGGAGACGCGGCTGCGCCGCCTGGGCATCCTCATCGAGTCCAGCGCCCGGGGCAAAGTGATCCCGCCCATGCGCTGGATGGAGAAGAGTTAGCGCCCCACCCCCGGCACCCCGTTCGGCTCGTCGTCCCACCACCAGAGCGGCGCCAGCGGCCGCTCGCGCGGATAGAGTTCGTCGAGCGTATCGCCGTCGTACAGGCGACCGTTCAGCATCACACGGTCGATGGTGTTGGTGTTGCGCAGGTCGTCCAGCGGATTGGCGTCCAGGATGACCAGGTCGGCCAGCTTGCCCGCCTCGATGGTACCCAGGTCCTGGTCGAGGCCGATCGCCTCGGCCCCGAAGATGGTGGCCATGCGCAACGCGTCGTGCTCGTCCATGTCCGCGGCCGCCATGGCCCACAGCTCCCAGTGGTACCCGAGCCCCTGGAGCTGGCCGTGGCTGCCGACTCCCGCTTTGCCCCCGCCGTCGACCAGGTCCTTCACGAACTCGCCGTGGCGCGAGAAGGTGTGCTGGTCGCTGTGGAACCACTGCGGGCGGCGCAGGGTGCGGCTGTCGATCTCGTCGTGGGGGGTGAAGCGGCGAAGCTTGGGGTCGTCGTGCGGGTTCTCGCGGCTGTAGAAGTAGTTCTCCGCCCAGGGACCGCCGTAGGTCACCAGCAGCGTCGGCGTGTAGACCCGGCCGGTCTCGGCGAAGAGCCGGACGTAGTCGTCATACACCGGGAAGATGGGGATGGAGTGCTCGAGGCCGGGATATCCGTCGAGGGTCTCGGTCAGGTTCTGGCGGATGTTGAGCGAGCCCTCGGTGGTGGGCATGAGCCCCAGCTCGCGCGCCGCCATGATGATGTGCTGGCGGCCTTTGCGGGCGGCGGCCACGTACATCTTGATGGTCTTGGTGTCGAAGTAGTCGGAATAGCGCTTCAGGACGTCATGCGCCTCTTCGGCGGTATCGATCTGGTCCTGCCAGAAGACACCCGGTCCCGTGGAGTAGACGCGCGGCCCGAGTATCGAGCCGGTGCGCACCATGTCGGCGTACGAAAGGACTTCCGTGTTGCCGGTCTGCGGGTCGCGGGTGGTGGTGACGCCGTAGGCCAGGTTGGCCAGGTAGGGCCACACGTCGGTGCGATGAAGCTGGTCGCGCGCCCGCAGGTGGGCATGGGTGTCCACGTAACCGGGCACGATGGTGCGTCCCCTGACGTCGATCATGGTTGCACCATCCGGGACCATCACCGACCCGCTCCGGCCCACCGCTTCGATCCGGTTGTTACGCACCACGATGTCGGCGTTTTCGATGACTTCGTCGCCGTTCATCGTGATCGCGCGCCCGCCACGGAGCACGGCCAGGCCTTCGGGGATGTCCCGGGGCGCCTCGATGAGCACCCGGACCTCCGCGGCACGGAACTCGTCATCGCCCTCTTCTCCGTCTTCGTCCGCAGCCTCTTCCGCCTCAGCAATCTCTACGCTGTCCTCGAAGGCTTCGGCGGCATCCAGGTCGTAGACGAAGTGAGCGTTGCCCAGCGACCAGTGCACCGAGCGGCCATCGCCGCTCCACGCCGGAAACTCGCCGCCGATGTCGGTCAGCTGACGGGCCGGGAAGGCCGCGTTGTCCGGGTTTGAGACATTGATGGTGGGCGCGATGCCGATCCGCGGAACGGTAACGCTGTAGATCTGGCGCTGAAGCTCCACCAGCGCCTGGTCCCCCCGCGGCGCCATCTGCACGGTCGTCGGCGCGAGGCCCTGGGTCGCGCCGGTGAGGGTGGCGCCCCGCACCCGCACGTGCTCCTTCTCGTCACTGCCGTCCCAGCGGATCGACACCAGCAGGTCTGGGGGACGGAACATGTAGATGCGGTCCTCGCCCTCCACGAAATGCAGGTCCCGCCGTCCGTCGCTGGGCGCGATCACGGTCAGGGGCCCGCCTTCATCGTCGTCGGGTTCGGTCGATACCTGAACGATCTCGTTGCCGGGCGTGCCGCCCTCGCCCTGGCTCTCGTACGCGCGGATGAAGCCCCGGAGCGCGACCAGCCGGTTTCCGGGGCCCCACGCGGGTGAAAAGTAGGCCGCCGGCTCGGCGGTAAGCCGCTCAGGGTTCCCTCCTCCATCCGAGCGGGACTTGTACATGTGTCCGACTTCCCCGTCCCATGTCGCGTACGCGATCCACTCCCCGTCCGGGGACCAGGCCGGAAAGTGCTCGGAGCGGTCGGCGTCGGTGAGCCGTCTCGCGTCGGAGCCGTCGGCCTCCGAAACCCACAGCCGGTCGAGCGCGGTGAAGGCGAGCATTTCGCCGTCGGGTGACGGCGCCGCATCCCGAATCTGGCGCACCGTGAAGGTGGGCGTGTCCTCGATCGGATAGTCGAAATCGACCCGAGGCCCGAGCGTCAACTCCATCTGCACCCGGAACGGGATCTCCTCCGCCTCCCCTCCCTCGACCGGCAGCTTCCAGATCCTGCCGCCGTAGGAAACCACCAGGTATTGCGAGTCCGGCGTGAAGGACATGCCCGGAAGCACATCGAGCGTCGCCCGCGACTCCTGGTCGTCGTGCTGCACCGGGTACGCCAGCCAGCGCTCCTCGCTGGTGTCCAGGTCGCGGATGAGGAGCCCCGTGTGGTCGTCGTGGCGGGTCCCGAACACCAGCCAGCGCCCGTCGGGCGAGACCGTGGGCCGCACCGCCGAGCCGTAGCGCGACGACTTCGGATAGCGCTCGCCGTCCTCGCGGTCGTAGGCCTCGAGCTGGTACTGCGGGAACTGGGCGTTGTACTGCCAGTCGCCGGTGCGGCGCGCGTACCAGACATGGCGCCCGTCGGGCGAGACCGCGGGGCCCGTCACCTTCATGTTGTCGGGCTCTGAGACGAGTTCGATGCCGCCGCCTCCGTCCACGTGGAACATCTTGAGCTTGGGCAGGTTGCCGCCCCGGAAGTTGCCGACCGCCGCGACCACGTAGTCCCCGTCCGGCATCCACTCGGGCGACTCGGTGCGATTCGACGCGCCGCGGGACACCTGCACCGTGTCCGAGGCGTCCAGCGACATGATCCAGACGTTCTGGCCTCCGTCATAGTCCGAGGTGTAGACGATGCGCGTGCCATCGGGCGAGAAGCGGGGCTGGGCGTCGAAGGCCATCCCCGAAGTCAGCTGTGTCGCGGTGCCGCCCTCGAACGGGATGGTGAACAGGTCCCCCAGGAAGTCGAAGACGATGGTCTCTCCGTCAGGGCTCACGTCCAGCGAGATCCAGCTGCCCTCCGTCATGTCGATGGAGACGGTCCGGTCGACGGGGAGGGGCAGGTTCTCGTTCTCGGGGGCGTCGTCGTCCTCTTCCGAAGCGGGCGGCTCCTGAGCGAGCGCACCTGCCGGAGCGAGGAATGGAACGCCGGCGAGGGCGAGTGCCAGGATAACTGCCTGGGCGAGGGGAACGAGGCGGCAGCTGTGCATCTGATGTCTTCCTGATGGGGTCACGGGAATGACGGAAGCCGGGACGGTGCGGAACTCATTGAAGTGAGCGCGCATAGAGCGCAGATGCAACGCATGAATCGACGCGACTTCCTTCGTCGCGCAGGCGGGCTGGCGGGGCTCGGGCTGGTTGCCTGCGGGGATGTGGTCGGCCCGGAGGACTCTCCCGGAGTACTGACTCCGACGGCCCGGTCGCTGCGCGTCGTCGTGGTCGGCGCCGGCATGTCCGGCCTCGCGGCGGCCTACGAGCTCGTCCGCGGGGGGCACGACGTGACCGTGCTGGAAGCGCGCAACCGGGTCGGTGGGCGGGTGCTCACCCTGCGCTCCCCCTTCGCGCCCGGGCACTCGGCCGAGGCTGGCGCCGCGCGCATTCCGCCTGATCACGATCTGACTCTCGGATACGCCCGCCACTTCGGGCTGGAACTGGACCTCCTCTATCCCGACGAGGGTCTCTATCTTCAAGTCCGACGCGGAGATATCGCGTTCGTGCCGGCATCCTCCTTTCTTTCTGAACGCCCTGCCTACTTGAAGATCCGCGGCGGAAGCGACCGTCTCCCCGCCGCCTTTCGGGCAGCGCTTGGCGAGCGGGTGGTCCTGGGATCTCCGGTGACCGACATCGCCGCCGGCACCCCGGTTCGCACCACCTCCATGGACGGACGAACCCGGGAATCGGACAGGGTGCTCGTGACCGTGCCCGTGCCGCTTCTGTCGCGCATCCGCTTCTCGCCGGCGCTCTCGCCTGCCAGGGCCGAGGCGATGGGCGGCGGCTTCCGGTATCAGAGCGCGACCCGCGTCTTCGTCCGTTTCCGGACGCGGTTCTGGGAGACCGAGGGACTGAACGGCTGGGGAACGACAGACTGGCCGGAAGAACTCTGGCATCCCACATGGGATGCTCCGGGGCCAGAGGGGATCCTGCTGACGTACGTGCGCGGCACGCGCGCCGAAAAACTGGATGTCCTCGACGAGACTGCCCGGGTCGCCCGCGTGCTCTCCCATTGGGAAAGCTTCCTGCCGGGAGCCTCCAGCCACGTCGCGAGCGGGACATCCCACTCATGGCAGCAGGACCCCTGGAGCCGGGCCGCCTGGGCCGAACCCACGCCCGCGCAGGACCGTGAACTCGCCGGTGAACTCGCCATGCCTGAAGGACCAATCCATTTCGCCGGCGAACACATCTCCGGAGCGCGCGGATGGATGAACGGCGCCATCGAGTCGGGGCTGCGCGCCGCAGCCGAGATTCACAGCGGTTGACTCCCGCGAACGTTATGGGATGGCCCCCTGTCCCTGCTTACGCGGGGAACTCGCACCGAACCCACTCATGAAGTACGATGTGCTTCTGCCCGTGCACCTGGCCCGTTCAGGCTCGTGCACCTATCGGAACCAGGAGGAGAGGAACATGAAGACCGCCCTGTTCATCGGAGCCCTGCTCGTCACCTCGACCGCGGCGCAGGCGCAGCAGCGACCCGAGCGCGACCCGAACAGCATGGGGGGCGGCGACTGCGCCGCCAACGTCTACAACTGCCGGGACACGCCCAACCCGCTGCCCGAAGCGAACACGGTCTGGATCGAGGAGATGACGTGGATGGACGTCCGCGACGCCCTCGCCGACGGCAGGACCACAGCCATCATCCCCACCGGCGGGGTCGAGCCCAACGGGCCCTGGCTGGCCACCGGCAAGCACAACTTCGTGCTGCGCGCCAACTGCGACGCCATCGCCCGCGAGCTGGGTGACGCCCTGTGCGCTCCGGTCATCAAGCTCGTTCCCGAGGGCAACATCGATCCGCCCAGCGGGCACATGACCAGCCCCGGCACCCTGAGCCTGCAGCAGGAGACCTTCGAGGCGCTGCTCACCGACGTCGCCCACAGCCTGAAGATGCACGGCTTCCGCAACATCATCTTCATCGGCGACAGTGGCGGGAATCAGGGCGGCCAGCGCGCCGTCGCCGAGCGGCTGAACGAGCAGTTCGCGGGTGCCGCCGTCGTGGCGCACGTGCAGGAGTACTACGACTACAACTCCGTCACCCGCTACATGGCCTTCCGCGGACTTGAGGACGGCGAGAGCGACAGCCTCCACGACGACCCGATCATCACCCTCAACATGTTGTACGACGACCCGTTCTCGGTGCGCTTCGACGAGCGGGTCGCGGCGGGCAAGGCGACCATCAACGGCGTCTCCCTGGAGGACCGGGTCCAGTCGCTCGAATGGGCCCGCGAGATCGTGGAGTTCCGCGCGGAGCACACCGCCGAGGCGATCAGCAAGGCGATCGCCAACCGGGGCACCCTGCCCGCCCCCGACAGGTCCGCGATGCGCGCCCGCTTTGCGGCCATGCGGGCCGCCGGTGCCGGCCCGCCGCAGCGCCCGGAACCCGACCCCCGCTCCATGGGCGGAGGGAACTGCAGCGCCAACGCCTACAACTGCGCGGACACCCCCAACCCGCTGCCGGAGGTAAGCACGCCCTGGATCGAGGAGATGACGTGGATGGACGTCCGCGACGCCCTCGCCAACGGAAAGACCACCGCCATCATCTCCACCGGTGGCGTCGAGCCCAACGGCCCCTGGCTGGTCACCGGCAAGCACAACTACGTGCTGCGCGCCAACTGCCCGGCGATCGCGAAGAAGCTCGGGAATGCGCTCTGCGCTCCCGTGATCGAGACCGTTCCGGAAGGCAACATCGACCCGCCCAGCGGCCACATGACCAGCCCGGGCACCATCAGCCTGCGCCAGGAAACCTTCGAGGCGGTGCTGACCGACGTCGCGCACAGCCTGAAGATGCACGGCTTCGAGAACATCGTCCTGATCGGCGACAGCGGCGGGAACCAGCGCGGCATGGACAACGTCGCCAACGCGCTGAACGAAGCCTGGGGCGATGAGGCCGCCGTCCACTTCATCCCCGAGTACTACCGGACTCCGCCCGGCAGCCCCAACGTGTTGCGCGACCTGGGCATCGTCACCGACGACATGCCGCGTGACGGCCTGCACGACAGCCCCGGAATCACGTTCAACATGATGCTCGACGACCCGGCCTCGGTGCGCTGGGCGGAGCGGGTGAGGACGGGCCAGGCGGTCATCAACGGCGTCTCCATCGCCGACCTGGGTGCATCGCTCGAGATCGCCAGCCAGATCGCCGACGCTCGCACCGAGCGGACCGCACGCCTCATCGAGGAGAGGATCGGGAGCAGGTAGGGCAATCGCGGGACGAGGAAGGAGAGCGAGAATGGACCGAAGAACCTTCATAGGCACGACCGCGGCCAGCGGCGCCGGCCTGGCGATGACCTCCGCGTGCGCCCCCTCCGCTTCCGACTCGCCCGGCGGCGCACGGGCACCGGACGAGATCCCGCCCTTCGAATTCGACGAAGTCACGGTTGACGATCTGCAGCGGATGATGGAATCGGGCGAGCACACCGCGCGGTCCATCACGCAGGCCTACATCGATCGCATCGAGGCGATGGACCGTCAGGGCCCGGAGCTTCGCTCGATGATCGAGATCAACCCGGACGCGCTCGAGATCGCCGACGAACTCGACGCAGAGCGCCGCGCCGGTGGTCCGCGCGGGCCGCTGCACGGCATCCCGGTCGCGCTCAAGGACAACCTCGACACCCACGACCGCATGACCACCACGGCCGGGTCGCTCGCGCTGGAGGGGTCCATCCCGCCGCGCGATTCCTTCGTGGCCGAGCGCCTGCGCGCCGCCGGCGCCATCCTGCTGGGCAAGGCCAACATGAGCGAGTGGGCCTACTTCCGCGGCGAGCGCGCCACCAGCGGCTGGAGCGCGCGCGGCGGCCAGTGCGTGAACCCCTACGCGCTCAACCGCAACCCCTGCGGCTCCAGCTCCGGATCCGGGGTGGCGGCCTCGGCCAACCTGTGCGCCCTGACCGTCGGCACCGAGACCGGGGGCTCCATCATGTGCCCCTCCTCCAGCAACGGCATCGTGGGCATCAAGCCCACCGTGGGCCTCTGGAGCCGCTCCGGCATCATCCCCATCTCCCATTCCCAGGATACCGCGGGGCCCATGACCCGCACCGTGCGCGATGCGGCCATCCTGCTGGGGGGAGCCGTGGGCGTGGATCCGCGCGACGAAGCCACCTCGCGCAGCGACGGGAACTTCCACAGCGACTACACGCAGTTCCTCGATCCCGCCGGGCTCGAGGGCGCACGCATCGGGGTGGCGCGCTCCTTCACCGGCTTCGATCCGCGTGTCATGGCCCTCTTCGAGGACGCCATCCTTGCAATGCGCGACGCTGGCGCCGTGATCGTGGACCCCGCCAACCTCCCCGTGGCCAACTGGAGGGACGAGCTTCCCCTCATCGTCCTCGAATACGAGTTCAAGGCCGACCTCAACGCCTACCTGGCGACACTCGGGCCGGACGCGCCGGTGCGCACGCTGGCGGAGATCATCGAGTTCAACGAGCAGAACGCCGAACTGGAGATGCCCCACTTCGGCCAGCAGCGCATGATCGCGTCACAGGCCCGCGGCCCCCTCACCGACGAGGTCTACCTGAACGCGGTGCGCACCATCCAGCGCGGCAACCGCGAAGACGGCATTGACGCCCTGATGGACGAGCACCAGCTGGACGCCATCGTCGCCCCCACCCGCGACCTCCCCTGGACCACCGACCACATAAAGGGGGACCGCCTGGACGGCGGCAGCAGCGCCGGACCGGCCGCCATCGCGGGCTACCCTGACATCAGCGTGCCCATGGGGTTCGTGTCGGGGCTGCCGGCGGGCGTCTCGTTCTTCGGGCGCGCGTGGAGCGAGCCCGTGCTCATCCGCATCGCGTACGCCTTCGAGCAGGCCACTCAGCACCGCCAGGCGCCGACCTTCGCGCCCACGCTGGGATGATCTATCTCCCCATGCTCTCCCGGATCGCGCGCACCGTGATCCCGGTGCGGTAGGCGATCAGAGCTTCGCCGATCTCGAGGGTCCGCTCCACCGGCCCCAGCTCAACTTCGTTGATCGAATAGAGACCCGCATCCATCCGCTGCCGGGCGCGGATGCGCTCCGGATCCGTGGTGGCCACGATCGACGAATAGTGCACGTCGTCGTGATAGATGTCGCGCGTGGCGGAGCAGATGTCGGGCTTCTGGAAGATCCCGAGCTCCTCCTCCAGGAACTCGCAGCTCCAGATGTCTTCCCGGTAATACTCCTCGATATAGTGGGCGCGCGCTGTGCCGCCCCAGTAGTCGTTGAGTTTTTCCGCCGTGTCCGCCATGCCGTTCTGATTCCCGCCGCTGTCGCCGATGAAGACGACATCCGT
Source organism: Longimicrobiales bacterium (assembly GCA_965221785.1). Lineage (GTDB taxonomy): Bacteria > Gemmatimonadota > Gemmatimonadetes > Longimicrobiales > Gaopeijiaceae > BD2-11. The sequence continues at coordinate 433,488 of CBDCSR010000003.1, read as the reverse complement.
GAACCCCTGGCTCTTCAGACTGTTGGCCACATCCTCGAGCACCATGCGGAACGTCTCCTGACGCACGCTCAGGGTGCCCGGATAGCGGATGTTCTCAGGATCCCCCTCGGGCACGTACTTCATCACCGGCGCGCACAATGCGTTGCCGAGTTCGCGCGCGATGGCGTCGCACATCGCCTCGAGCACGTAGTTGTGCTTGCCGCCTGCCATGTAGGGACCGTTCTGCTCGACGCCCCCGGTCGCGATAATGCCGATGGTCTTCCCGGACGCGATTTCGTCGCGCGCCTCCATCCAGGTCAGTTCGTCGATCCAGATGGAGTTGATGCCCTCGATGGGCCGGTCGGCGGTCCTCATTTCCTGCATGCGGCGCTCCCGGTCGGCCTGCTGCCCGGGGGTCAGGCTACGGCGGTCCTGGGCTTCGGCCGGAAACGCCGGGAGCGCGGTGAGCACCAGTATTCCGAGGATCCACTTCGCCGGTTTCATTTCGTCCGCTCCTTTCAGATGACTCCGTCCTGACCATCCCCCAAGCCGGGGATCCGGGTATTGTGTGTCGGAAATCGGCAGGGGTCAAACAGCGCGTTGTCGCCTTGACACCTTGCGCCACCGAACGCAGCTTGCTGCATTGGGCCGGAGTGCCCTGCGGGGGCATCCGGATTGTACCCTGGCCGCATGGCTGTGAAGCCGATTTCTCCTCGACTGCGGGATCCCCGCCGTTTCGGCGTTCTCTCCCTCTCGCTGCTTCAGTTCGCTCTGTTCGCCGGTCTTCCGGCGATCGACGCGGTGCTCGAAGTCAGAGGGCTGAGCACCGTTGTGCACATTGAAGGGGAGAACAGCGAGCACAGCGACACCGGGCACAGCCACCTTCTGTGCCAGCTGGCGCGCACGTTGTCGTCAGGGGTTGCTCCCCTGATTCTGCTCGATGTCCCGCTGGTATTCGAAACCAGCCCGGACACCCCGACCGCGACCGCCTGGCAAAACCGCCCGACTCCGCCCGGCGGCAGCGGTCCGAGGGCTCCTCCCCCGGCCTGACGCCCTACCGGGTTGGCTGTCCCGAAGAACCACCATCCGCTCGTTACGCGGCAACAGCCCTTCCCCGTAATTCGCGCTAACCGCTGAAGCACTTCGGCGAGACGCACCGCGCGGCCTGGCGCAGGAACGAACGGCCCGCCGGTGGGGCTCGACCAAGGCTGCCCATGACTCTGAAGCTACTGGCCGGTTCCATTCCGGCAGTTCTGGCAATGGCTCTTGGAGCCGTCGGCTCGTCCGCGCAGGTCGAGCACGACGGCGAGATCGAGGGCGTCGTACGCGACGCGGACTCGAGTCAGCCTCTTGCCGGCGCCATGGTATCCATCGATGCCGCGGCGGGGATGGCGGTCTCGCATGGCGACGGCACATTCCACATCCCGGTGCCGGGTGCGCGCATCTACACGGTGCGGGTCGAACGTCTGGGCTATCGCACCGTTTCGCTGGACGTGGATGCGTCGAGCCAGGAGATCGTGGTGGTGGAGATGGAGGCCAATCCCATCCCCCTGCCGAGGGTCGTGGTCACCGGATCCCTCGTGGCGCGCGCGGCCAACGAGGTGTTGCGCCCAACCAGCGTATTCGCGGGAGAGGACCTGCAGCGCCGCCTGGCCGGAACCCTGGCGGAAACGCTGTCCTCCGAGCCGGGGCTCGCGGTGAGCACCATGGGGCCGGCATCCGCGCATCCGGTGATCCGGGGCCTGAGCGGGGACCGCATCCTCATGCTCGAGGATGGCGAGCGCGTGAGCGACCAGTTTGCGAGCGGTCCCGACCACGCCACGGCCATCGACCCTTCGTCCGCGCGCCGGATCGAGGTCATCCGCGGGCCGGGAGCGATCCTCTACGGAAGCAATGCCCTCGGGGGAATCATCAACGTCGTGCGCGACGACGTGCCTTCCTCCGTGCCCCACCATCTCACGGGCGCGTTCACTCTTCAGGGGCAAAGCGTCAGCAACGCGGCCGGCGGAAGCCTGAACGCCACGTATGGCCTGACCGACCACATTCCCGTGCGGCTGGAACTCGCGCGTCGCACCAGCGGCGACCTGAAGACCCCGGCCGGAGTTCTCCACAACACCAGCACCGATGTCCGGGAGCTTTCGGGCGGAACATCCTGGGTGGACGACTGGGGCCACGCCGGCGCCACCTTCCGCTACTACGGCAACGACTACGGCATTCCCGGAGGATTCGTCGGGGGTCACGAAGCCGGGGTTCGCATCGAGATGGAGCGGACCGCAACCCGGCTCAGGAGCCTGATCAGGCCCCAGGGCGCCTTCGAGACCATCGAGATCGACGCAGGATACACCTGGTATCGGCACAAGGAGATCGAGCCCCCCGACATCCTGGGCACGCTCTTTGAGCGCCAGACGGTCAGCGGCGAACTCCTGGCCCGCCACGCGGACTGGGGGCCGTTCTCGTCGGGAGGAGTGGGAGCGCGGGCTTCCTGGGAAGACTTCGGGTTCGGAGGGGCATTGTACACCCCCAACTCCACGCACACCTCATTCGCCACATACGCGCTGGAAGAAATCGATCTGGACGCGATTCGCCTGGAAGCCGGCCTTCGCTACGACTGGGCGCGCGTACGGCCCGAACGGGAGGATCCCTCATCCGATATCGGCCACATCCGCGCGAGGTCCTTCGGCGCGGCATCCGGATCACTCGGGGTCCTCGGACGACTGACGCGGAACTTCACGGTGGGCGCCTCGGTCGCGCGAGCCTTCCGCACCCCGAGCGTCAACGAACTCTTTTCCGAGGGTCCGCACCTGGCGGCCTATGCCTTCGAAGTGGGCAACCCGTCGCTCGAGACCGAGCGCGGCACCGGCATCGATGCCTTCGTCCGCTTTACGGGAGACAGGCTGAACGCCGAGGCGACGGTGTTCCGCAACGCGATCTCGGGGTATGTCTTCCCCCTCGAGACGGGCGAACTGAGTCGGGTGCGGCTGCCGATTTTCCAGTTCTACGGAGAGGACGCCGTGCTTGCCGGCTTCGAGAGCGCGCTGGAGTGGGCGGTGGTCGGCGACCTGACGGTGGAAGCGGTGGCTTCCTACGTCCGCGGGAGGATCGCAGCCACGGACGAACCGCTTCCCCTGATCCCGCCGCTGCAGGGGCGCTTCGCGATTGGCTTTGCGCCCCGCGACTGGTTCGTGGAGGCCGAAACCCGGGTTGCGGCTCGCCAGGACCGGACGGGTCCCTTCGAGGACGCAACTGATGGATATGCTGTTTTCGATCTCTCCGCCGGAATCCGGATTACGGTCAGGGGGCGGCTGAACGTGATCACCGTTCGGGGAGAGAATCTTGGCAATACCGAATACAGGAACCACCTGTCGCGCGTGAAGGAGATCATGCCCGAGGCGGGCAGATCCATCAGCGTGGCCTATCGGGTCGTCTTCTAGAGCGAGCCGTCGGGGCTGTGCGGAGAGGCTTCGCGACAGGAACGACCAGAACATCCACACAAAATGAGGAAAGAACGATGAGACATTCGAGACTGAAACTGCCGTTCGCCCTGCTGAGCGCGGGCATCCTGGCCCTCTCGGCGTGCGAGAGCGCAACCGAACCCGAAGAAGACCATGCCGAGGAGGTCGAGGGTGTGATCCTGGTGCTGAGCGGCCAGACGATCGCGTCCTACGATGGCCACGATGGTGAGTGGACCGGCGAACTGGAGGTCGAGCCGGGCGAGGAGACCGCCCACATCGACGTGCGCTTCGTGGATCACGACGGCCACGAGGTCCAACTGGATGCCGATTTCTACCTGGAGGTGGAGGTCGAGGACGAATCCATAGCCGAATTCGAACAGGACACCCCCGGGGAGTTCGGGGGACATCTGCACGGAGGGGCCGAGGGCGACACCGACATCGTTTTCCGCCTGATGCACGGAAGCGTCGGATCCGGACACGCCGACTTCGTGACCGAGCCGCTCCACATCCACGTGCACGAGCACTGACGACTACGCCGGGCTCAGCCCGTCGATAGCAGTTCCGCCAACCCTCCCCGGGGAGCAATCTCCGGGGAGGGTTCGTCTGTTGCGCACGACACTGGAGCCGACCGGTCGGGCGGAACGCGCGGTCACGCACTACAATGACGGGGGCATCCTCCACCCTCGTCCTGAACCCCGGAACGACCGATGCGCGCATCCAGACTCGACCGCTCACCTGGGCGCCCAGGTACCTGCCTCCGGCCATGCCGGGCCGGCCCACCCGCCGCGCTCCTCGCCACCGTCCTGCTGCTCGGCGCAACCGCGTGTGGACAGGGCACGTCCGCGGGCGCGGCCGCCCCTGACCACATCCTGCACAACGGCCGGGTCATCACCGTCGACGACGACTTCTCGGTCGCCCGGGCCATCGCCTGGCGCCAGGGCCCGAACGGTTCGGAGATCATGCGGGTCGGCAGCGACGAGGAGGTTCTCGCCCTCGCCGGCCCCGACACCCGGACGACCGATCTGGAGGGACGCGTCGTGCTGCCCGGCCTGATCGACTCCCACCTCCATTTCTCACAGTTGGGAATCGAAGCGGCGTTCGAGAACGACCTGCGCTACGCGATGAGCACCGACGAGATCACTCAGCTTGTCGCCGACCTCATGGAGCGCCTCGACCCCGAGCCGGGCGAGTGGGTCACGAGCCGGGGCTGGGACGAGCACAAGTACGAGAGGCCCTTCACCCGCTGGCAGATCGACGAGCACACCCCCGAAAACCCCGTTCGACTGGGCCGGGTGTACCGCGGCGTCGCGGTCAACACCGCCGCCTTCCGCCTCATGGGCATCGACGACTCCGACTCCTCCACCTGGCCCGACTGGTGGCTCCAGGACCTGGACTGGTTCAACTACGAGGACAGGGTCTTCCGCGAGATGCGCACGCTGACGGTGGACGGCCAGACGCGTGAAGTGGAGGTCCCCACGGGCATGTTCCTGGGCAACGCGACGCGGCTGGTCACGGTCAGCCCGCCGCAACGGGACTACGAGGCGCAGGTGCGCGCGGTGGACTACGGCAGCCGCGAGATGACAAGCCTGGGCGTGACCGCCATCGTGGATCCGGGCGGCGGCGGACGGGTGATGCGCGCCTACCAGGACGCCTATGACCGCGGCATGCTCCACTTCCGCATCCTGCAGGTCTACGAGGGCATGTGGAACACCCAGTCCCCCGAGGAGATCGACGCCCACTTCGCCACCCTCCCCTTCAACAACATCGGCGACCGCTTCCTGCGCTGGCGCGGCACCAAGTGGCAGATCGACGGCGGCGCGGGCACGCGCAGTTCATGGGTCTCCGTTCCCTTCGTGGACTGGGAGAGCATCGAGGGCGAGCCCAACTACGGGTACCACTGGGTCGAGGACGACGTGCGCGAGGCTCAGTTGCGCCCGACCGTCGAGCGGGGCTGGGAGCCCCACATCCACTCCACCGGGGACCTGGGCATGAAGCAGACGGTGGACATCTTCGCCAGGCTGATGGACTCGATATGGGCCGAGGACCCCGACGCCGATCTGCGCTGGAGCGTCATCCACGCCTACCTGCCCATGGAAGAGGAAACCGGCGTGCTCGAGAAGATGGCCGAATACGGCATCATCGCCGCGGTCAATCCGTCCTTCATCTACCACCAGGGCCGTTCCTTCTCGGCCAACCTGAGCCCCGGGCGCATGGCCCGCCTGAAGCCGCTGCGCAGCTACCTGGACGCCGGTGTGCGCATCGCGGTGGGCTCCGACTACGGCACCTCCCCGTACAGCCCCTGGATCGGCCTTTACGCCATGCTCAAACGCACCGATCTATGGGGAGGCCAGCACGGGCCCGAGCAGATCATCACGCTCGAGGAGGCGCTGCGCGCGCTGACCATCGACAACGCCTGGCTGACCTACTCGGACGACTGGACCGGCAGCCTGGAGCCCGGCAAGGTCGCCGACCTTGTGGTGCTCGACCTCGAGGACCTGTGGGAACTGGAGCGCGAGCCGGAGCGGATCCTGGAGATGGGCGACCGCGTTCTGCTCACGCTGGTGGACGGGAACCCGGCCTTCCGGAGGTCGGGGTTCGCATTCTGAGCCGCCCCGTGCGCCCTTGCTGACTTAGTCCGATAAACCAGGCTAATTGCTTCCGGCGATCGCTTGCCGGATCAGCTCCACGGTCTTGTTGTTGCGCCACTCCATCAGCTGCTCGCCGAGCGCGATGGTCTCCTCCATGGGAGCGATCGAGACACCGTTGATGGTGGCCTTCCCGGCGGCAACCCGCTCGTCGTAACGCACCGACGAGGGGTCGACGGTCATCTGCATGGAGGTCAGCCAGTAAGTGTCGTGGTAGCCGTCGCTGGGTCCCTCTTCCACGCCCAGCTCGCTCATGCGCGCCACCACGCCGGCGTTGTCGTAATAGCCCGCGATGTGGTGCGCCTTGGTCTCGCCCCAGCGCTCGTTCAGCGCGGCGGCCGCGGCGGCCATGCCGGTCTGGTTTCCGCCGCTGTCGCCGATGTAGATGATGTGCTCGAACCCGTGCACGTGCAGGCTGTGCCCCACGTCCTCGAGCATCATCCGGAAGGTCTCGTCCCGCACGGTGAGAGTTCCGGGATAGCGCATGTGCCCGGTTTTGGGCTCGAATCCGCCCTCCGGCACCAGCTTGATGATGGGGGTGCAAAGGGCGTTGCCCAGCTCACGCGCGATGGCGTCGCACGCCCCCTCGAGCACGTAGTTGTGCTTCCCGAGGGCGACGTAGGGCCCGTTCTGCTCGATTCCCCCGGTGGGGATGATGGCGGTGGTCTTCCCGGCAGCCATCGCATCGCGCACCTCGATCCAGGTCAGCTCCTCGATCCAGACCGAGTTCAGGGGAGCGATGGGGTTTTCCATGCGGATCTCGGCCTGGAAGGCGGCCTCCCGCTCTTCCGGAGTAGGTGCCTGCATGGCGGTGGGAGGCTGCGAATCCGAACCCTGGCCGGGTCGCATGACGAGAAACGCGACCGCCGCCAGGATGAGAACCGATATGGCGGACCATGCTTTCATCTTGATGCTCCTTGTGCGCGGAAGGCATGCCGGGCCGGGTGCTGTCGGACCCGTCCACCCCTGGTGCCGGAGGGGCGTACCGGCACGTTAGCACACGGCGCTCAACCGTGCGAGACGCCCTCGCGTACGCGCACGCTCGCGCCCGCAATTCCGCGCGAATGTTGCGGAACCGCAGCTTGGTGCTGTACTGTGTATGCTGGCTAGCCGTCTCCTGGCGCCGTGCTCCGCCCCCTAGGCGGCGGCGCGGATCGCAAGGCGGGTCAGGAAAGCCGGTCCGAGTCACCGCGACGCACATCCGCAAGGGCACATGCCATGAGACTCCACTTCGCCAGCGTGATGGCGCTCGCAGGCCTGGCCGCGGCAGTCGGGCATCAGTCCGGGACGGTTCCGGACCAGAACGCCGAGCCCGTCGCCCTTTCCCCAGCCGTCGAAGTCTCGCCGGGCGCCTCCCCCGAGGACCTGACGGGCGTCGTGCGCATGTACTGCCAGGTCTGCCACAACGACGCCCTTCTGACCGGCAATCTCACCCTGGCCGCCTTTCACGTCGAAGACGCCCCGCAGTCTGCCGAGACGGCAGAGAAGATGATCCGCAAGCTGCGCGCGGGCATGATGCCCCCGCCCGGAATGCCGCGGCCCGCCGGCGATACCCTGGTCATGCTGGTCGAGACTCTCGAACAGCTCATCGACGAAGCCGCCGCGGACAACCCGATGCCGGGCAATCGGTCCTTCCAGCGTCTGAACCGGGCAGAGTACGCGGCATCCATCCGCGACCTCCTCGACCTCGAAATCGACGGCGGCGACTATCTGCCGCTCGACACCAAGAGCGCGAACTTCGACAACATCGCCGACGTTCAGATGCTCTCCCCGACCAACCTGGACGCCTACCTGCGCGCCGCCGACGAGATCAGCCGGCTGGCGGTGGGCATACCCGACGCCCCCAGCAACTCGGTGACCTACACGAACTCGGGCTACGCCTCGCAGTGGGACCGGGTGCCCGGCGCGCCCCGCGGCACTCGCGGGGGCGTCAGCGTGGTGCACAACTTCCCGGCGGACGGCGAGTACACCTTCCAGCTCTGGTTCGAGCACACCACGACCGGCGAGATCACCGGCGGCGTGACCCCCGGCGAACAGATCGAGATCTCCCTGGACGGCGAGCCGCTGATGCTGCTCGAGGTGGATCGCTGGATGCACGTCGCCGACCCCAACGGCATGAGCTTCACCACCGAGCCCTTCCATGTGACCGCGGGACCTCATCGGGTGAGCGCGGTCTTCATTCGGGCCACGGACGGCCCCGTCGAGGACATCCTTTCTCCACACGACTGGTCGCTCAGCGACCGCAAGATCGGGAGCGGCAGCGGCTACGGCATCACCGTGCTTGCGCATCTGAAGGACCTGGTCATTCTGGGCCCGGAGAACCCGACCGGCATTTCGGAAACACCCAGCCGCCGCGCCGTTTTCAGTTGCAGTCCGTCGTCTCCGGCCGAGGCGCGCCCCTGCGCCCGCGAGATCGTGGAACGGCTCGGCAGCAAGGCGTTCCGGCGTCCGCTGGACACCTCTGAAGTCGAGTCGCTGATGGCCTTCTACGACCTGAAGGCCGAAGAGGGGTTCGAGGACGGCGTTCGCACGGCGCTCCAGGCGATTCTGGCCAGCCCCGACTTCGTGTTCCGGGTCGAGGAAACGCCGGTTGGGGCACGGGCGGGCGATCTGTATCCCATCTCCGATCTCGATCTGGCTTCGCGGCTGTCGTACTTCCTGTGGGGGACGCTTCCCGACGAAACTCTGGTTGACCTGGCCGACCGGGGCGAACTCTCCGATCCGGCCACGTTGCGCGCACAGTTGAAGCGCATGCTCGCCGATCCGCGGGCAGAGGCGCTCGGCTCGCGCTTTGCCGCGCAGTGGTTGCGGCTCGAGGACCTGGAGAAGGTCAATCCCGACCGTTTGCTCTTCCCGGATTACCATGAGCAGCTCGGCAACGCGATGCTCGCGGAGACCGAGCTCTTCTTCAACAACATCGTCCAGGAGGACCGGAGCGTCATCGAGCTCTTCACGGCAGACTACACCTTCGTGAACGAGCGGCTGGCCAGGCACTACGGCATTCCCGGCATCGCGGGCGAAGCCTTCCAGCGGGTCCAGTATCCCGACGACCGGCGCCGCGGGCTGTTCGGACACGGCAGCATCCTCACCCTTACCTCCCACGCCAACCGCACCTCGCCGGTGCTGCGCGGCAAGTGGGTGATGGAGGTGATGCTGGGCACGCCGCCGCCGCCGCCGCCGCCCGGGGTTCCGGATCTCGATCAGACCGAGAGCAGCGATGGCGGCCGCATGCTTACGACGCGCGAGCGCATGGAGCGTCACCGGGCCAGCCCGGTGTGTGCCGCCTGCCACCAGTTCATGGACCCGATCGGCCTCGCGCTGGACAACTACGACGTGACCGGCAGGTGGCGCATCCGCGAGCACAGCATGCCGCTCGATACCCGAGGCACTCTCTGGGACGGCACCCCGGTGGAGAGCCCGGCGGCGCTTCAGGAAGCGCTCCTCAAGCGCCCCATTCCCCTGATTCGCAACTTCACGGTGAACCTGATGGCCTATGGCCTGGGCCGCCGGGTCGAGTATTACGACATGCCCGAGATCCGGGCGATCGTAGCGGCCGCCGAAGCCAACGACTACAGGATGTCCTCTTTCCTGACGGGCGTCATCGAGAGCGAGGCCTTCCTCTACAGCCAGGTGCCGGATGTTGTCGTCGAGGAGGCGCAGAGCAGATAACCGCGATCGCGATCCGGAGAGATGAGCCCCGGAGGGCCCGGCCCGGATCGCGCGATACGGATACAGAGAACAGAGTCGCTTCGCCGATCGCGAAGCTCACATCGCAGGACCGAGGGAGAAAGACGATGAGACTGATCACGGGCAAGCACATTCCGCGCCGCATCTTCCTGAAGGGCATGGGAGCGACCGTGGCCCTGCCGCTGCTGGATTCCATGATTCCCGCGGGGCTGCGCGGTGCGGAGGCGGTTCGGGAGCTGGACGCCACCCGCCTGATCGCGATGGAGATGTCGCACGGGGCGGCCGGCTGCACCACGTGGGGCGCAAAGCAGAATTTCTGGAGCCCTTCGACGATCGGCCACGACTTCGACCTGTCGCCGACGTCCCTGCGCAGCCTGGAGCCGTGGCGCAGGTACCTCACCATCGTCAGCAACACCGACGTGAAGATGGCCGAGGCCTTCATCCCCGAGGAGATCGGCGGCGACCACTTCCGCTCCACGGCGACCTTCCTGACGCAGGCGCACGTCAAGCAGACGGAGGGCTCGGATGTCTACGTGGGCGCGTCGCTGGACCAGATCTACGCGGACCGCTTCGGTCAGGACACGCCCATCCCCTCGATGCAGCTGTGCATCGAGAACATCAACCAGGCCGGGGGCTGCGCGTACGGCTACACCTGCGTGTACACGGACTCGTTGAGTTGGGCATCCCCGACCGAGCCGCTCCCGGTGATTCGCGACCCGCGCGTCGCCTTCGAACAGCTCTTCGGGGCCGGCTCGACGGCGGAAGAGCGGCTGGCGCGACGCTCCACCAACCGGAGCATCCTCGACTGGATCGCGGAGCGGGTGGCGCAGATGCGGCAAACGCTCGGACCCGGCGACCGGCGGCGCATGGACCAGTACCTGGAGAACGTGCGCGAGATCGAGCGCCGCATCCAGATGGTGGAGGAGCGCAACACCGGCGGCGATCCGCGCGACATGCCGGAAGCGCCCGCGGGGGTGCCGGATTCCTTCAGCGAGCACATGCAGATGATGTTCGACCTGCAGGTGCTGGCGTTCCAGACCGACATGACGCGGGTGTTTTCCTTCAAGCTGTCACGTGACTCCTCGGCTCGCACCTTCCCGGAGAGTGGTGTCGACACGCCGTTCCACCCCGCTTCCCACCACGGGGACAGCGAAGAGGCGATCGCGGACTTCGCGGTGATCAACAACTACCACGTCAGCATGCTCCCGTACCTGATGGAGAAGCTGAACAAGGTCGAGGAGGTCGACGGAACTCTGCTCGACAAGAGCATGATCATCTACGGCTCGCCGATGGGCGACCCGAACGTGCACAACCACCTGAGGGTGCCGTTCATCGTCCTGGGCGGGGCCAACGGGCAGCTGGACGGCAACGTGCATCTGCACGCGCCCACCGGCACGCCTCTGGCGAACGTCATGCTCACCCTGCTGCACAAGCTGGGACACACCGACCTCACCAGCTTCGGCGACAGCACCGGAGCCTTCAGCCTGGGCTATTCGGGCGAGTTGGCCGCCGACGCCGCTTCCTCGAGCTGAGGCGTCCGGTGAAGAGCAAGGCCCATGTGAACGCGTGGCTTCCGGCAGTGATGCTCGCCCTCCTGTGGGCGGCGCCACCGCCGGACTCGCCGGTCGCCGATGCCGCCATGCGCGACGACATCGAAGCGGTGCGTTCACTGCTCGAGGAGGGCGCCGAGGTGAACATGGCCCAGAGCGACGGCATGACCGCGCTTCACTGGGCCGCCGAGCTGGACAACGTGGAGTTGGTCCGCCTGCTTGTCGACGCGGGGGCCGACCTCGAAGCCCCTACCCGCATCGGCGACCTCACTCCGCTGCACATCGGCGCCGAACTGGGACAGAGCGGCACGGTGCGCGCCCTGCTGGAAGCGGGTGCGAACGCGGAGTCGCGCAACGCCAACGGAACCACCCCCCTCCACTTCGCGGCCCTGTCCGGAAACGTGGCAATCGTGGAGGCGCTGACCGATCACGGGGCCGATATCGACGCCCGCGAGGCCAGGTGGGGCCAGACTCCGCTGATGTTCGCGGCCTCCCGCAACCGCGTGTCCGCGATCGACGCGTTGATCGGCCGGGGAGCGGAAGTGGGCATCACCAGCAAGGTCGTCCTGTTCCAGGATCTCGCGGACCGCGAGAAGCTCACGGCTGCGGTGCGCGACTCCGTGCTCGAGATCTACCGGGCCAGGTCGCCGGATCCGGAGACCTGGGCGCCGACCCTGGCCCAGACCCAGGAAGCACTGCGCGCCGCGCGCGCCCATGAAGCGGTAGCGCCGGTAGAGGCGTCGGAGGTGGTGCGCATCGACTGGGATTCCGCGCAGACCGCCGGCAGAGCCCCGACCTCCCAGGAGAGGGCGGGCTATCACGGGGGCCTGACCGCCCTTCTGCACGCTGTGCGGGAAGGTCACCGCGAGGCTGCGTTTGCGCTTCTTGAGGGCGGCGCGGACATCAATCAGCCCAGCGGCGGCGACCTGAACACGCCCATCAACAGCGCCATGATCAACGGGCACTACGACCTTGGCCTGGAGCTGCTGAAGCGCGGAGCCGACCCGAACACCGCCAATTACCCGTCGGGCATTACTCCGCTCTACGCAGTCATCAACACCCGCTGGGCGTCCAAGTCCCGATACCCTCAGCAGAGAGCCTTCGAACAACAGGAATCGAGTCACGTCGAGACGATGAGGGCCTTGCTGGAGGCGGGGGCCGATGTCAACGCCCGGCTAACCCTGGATTACTGGTTCCTGGCGTACAACTTCGGCGGGATCGGCGTCAACACCTGGGGCGCCACGCCCTTCTGGCGGGCGGCGCACGGGCTCGACATTCCCGCGATGAAGCTGCTGGTGGAATACGGGGCCGATCCCCACATGCCGACCAAGGCGCCGGCGGGGAATCTCTACGTCGGTCTTGAAATCGAAGCACCCGAGGAAGACCAGTCCGGTGTTCCGCCCATTCCTCCGGGCGGCCCCGGCACCTATCCGATTCATGCGGCATCCGGGAACTCCGGCGAGGGTGCGGGGCGCGCCGGCAACTTCCACCGGCACGTTCCGGACGGATGGCTGCCCGCGCTGAAGTACCTGGTCGAGGAACTGGGTGCCGACGTCACCCTTCGCGACCACCTCGGCTACGGAACCATCCACGGCGCCGCGGGCCGCGGCATGAACGACGTGATCCTCTATCTCGTCGAGCATGGCGCCGATCCCCTCATCGTCGGGCGGTCGGGACGTACGACCATAGACCTCGCCAACGGTCCCGCGAATGGTCTGACGCCCTTCTATGACACGATCGACCTGCTCGACAGCATGGGCGCGATCAACAACCACCTCTGCGTCTTCTGCTGATTCTCGCGCGCGCTCGCGCGTGGAACAGAACAAGCGGCTCGTTCGTGCCACCATCCACGAACGGGCCCTCTTTCTTGTGAAACTCCGGATCGTCCAATAGGCGCGCGCATGGCTGCTTCGTCTCCCGCCCCGACCCACTCGCGACGCCGCGCCATCGTAGCTGCGAGCGTGGGGAACGCGCTCGAGTGGTTCGACTGGACCGTTTACGCCACGTTCGCGATCTTCTTCAGCAGCCAGTTCTTCCCCCCGGGGAACGAGACGACCGCACTGCTGGCCGCGTACGGCATCTTCGCCGTGGGCTTCATCATGCGCCCGCTTGGCGGCTGGATCATCGGTGTCTTCGCGGATCGTCGGGGCCGCAAGGCCGCGCTCGTTCTGAGCGTCCTCATGATGGCGGGCGGTTCACTGGTGATCGGCCTGTCCCCGACGTTCGCCTCGGCGGGAATCGTTGCGCCCGTCATCCTGACCCTGGCGCGCCTGGTACAGGGGCTCTCGCTGGGCGGACTCTACGCCTCGGCCACCACCCTGCTCGCCGAGATCGCCCCCGCCAGTCGTCGCGGGTTCTACTCGAGCTTCGTGTTCTTCAGCCTGGCCGCGGGCATCCTGGTCGCGTCCGCACTGGGCTGGGCTCTCACGACGAACCTGACCGAGGAGGCGATGCTGTCGTGGGGATGGCGGGTTCCCTTCATCCTCGGCGGGGTCGGCGGGCTGGTCGGGCTCTGGATTCGCAGCACGGTCCCGGAACCGGAAGCATCCCCGGTCTCCTCTGGTCAGGACGTCGTCAAGAAGCCGCTGACCGCGCTTCTGCGCGAGCACCCGGTGGCGCTGCTTCGGATCGTGGGCTTTGCCACCCTGACGACCTTCGCCTTCTACATCTTCGTCCCTTACCTGCCGACCTACGCGATCCGCGCGGTCGGCGCGGATGCCTCGGTCGCCTTCGCGGCCAACACCGTCGGCCTCATCGTGTTCATGCTCGTGCAGCCGCTGTTCGGGGCACTCTCCGACCGCATCGGGCGCAAGCCCCAGCTGATCTTCTTCGCTCTGGGCTATCTCGTCCTCTTCTATCCGCTCATGTCGGCGATCCAGCCAACCTTCGGCTCCATCCTACTGCTCGAGCTGTTCGGCCTGGTGCTCTATGCGATGTACTCGTCCATCGCGCCCGCGATCATGTCGGAGCAGTTTCCCGCCAACGTGCGCGCCGTCGGCATCGGCATTCCCTACAACCTGACGGTCGCTCTGCTGGGGGGCCTCACGCCCTACCTCCTCACCTGGCTGCAGAGCATCGGGAGGGAGCAGTCGTTCTTCCTCGTGGTGCTGGCAGGCGCGGTCATCTCGCTCGTGACCTTCGTGCAGATGCCCGAGAAGGTCGGTCAGCCGCTGGACTGACGGTTTCTCGCGTATGGTGATCAGACCTGGCTCTCCGGCACCGAGGCGGTCGGCTACAGAGCCGGAGACACCGCTGCACTACCGCAGCGCCCTGGAGCTCGCCGATGCCATGCGGGCAGGCGAAACGGACTCCCGCGCCCTCACCCGGCTGTTTCTGGGTCGGATCGAGCGCGGCTCGGCGCTGAGGGCCTTCACGCATGTGGCGGCCGAGCGAGCAGAGGCGCTGGCCGAGGCGGCCGACCGCCTTTTTGCCGCCGGAATCGTCCTCGGACCGCTGCATGGCGTCCCGGTGGCGGTCAAGGACAGCCTCGCGTGGGCAGGCACGCCGCTATCGGGGGGATCGCTGGCGCGGGCCGACTGCATCAGCGACCACACCAGCGCGGTGGTTCGGCGACTGATTGCGAGTGGCATGGTCGTGCTCGGAAAGACCTCCATGACCGAGTTCGCCTTCGGCCTGTCCGGGCAGAACCCGACCTGCGGGACGGCCCGCAATCCGTGGGATCCGCTGCACGACCGGGCGCCCGGGGGATCGTCCAGCGGCTCCGGAGTGGCCGTCGCCGCGGGCTTGGCGCCGATTGCGATCGGGGGAGACACGGGAGGTTCGGTCCGGGCGCCGGCGCTCATGAACCACCTGGTCGGGTACAAGCCTTCCTCGGGCCTCGTCAGCCGGGCCGGCTGTCTGCCGTTGAGCGCCACGCTGGACGTTGTCGGTCCAATGGCGCGCACAGTGGAGGATGCGCGCATCATGACCGCCCTGCTCACGGGTCCCGACTTCGACGATCCCGTTACACTGACCCCGCAGCCGGCGTCGATGCCGCCGAGTGCGCGCAGCCTGGCGGTCCTGGCCGAGGAGGCGTGGCCCTGCCCGATGAACGCGGACGCGGCGGAGCACTGGCGGCTGGCGCTGGAGCGCATCGCTGGTTCCGACTGGACTCTGGAGACCTGGTCTCCCCCCGACATCCTTGACTTCGCGCGCCTGGGACGGGACAACTCCACGGTCCTCGCCTTCGAGGCCTACCAGCACTACGGAGCGCTGGCGATGGACCGTACCACGCCGCTCTGGAGCGTGATCCGCGAGCGGATCCAGGGCGGCGCCAACATCGACAGAACGGACTACGAGGCGGCGCTCGGCCGCAGGCGGTCGGTCGGGGCGCGCTTCGCCGGGGAGATGGCTTCCCTGGCCGGCCTGTTGATGCCCGGTTCGGATCAGAGCGCCCGCACTCTCGACCCCGAGGACGAGCGACACGCGGGACTGGGGGCCTTTCTCCGCCCGGCCAACTTCCTCGGGGCGGCAGCCGTCGCCCTGCCCACCAGCCGGGACTCGGACGGGATGCCACTTGGCCTTCAACTGCTCGCGCCCCACGGCAGGGACGCGTCGCTGCTGGCGGTCGCCGCCGAGCTGGAAGGCGCGCTCGGCGCGGGGCGGCCGGTTCCGGATCTCGGAGCGTGGGGACTGACGTAGCGCTGCGCTTGCAGCCGGACGGGGCGTCCCGTACCTCTAGCGAAGCGTCCCGGACACTCACGATTGGAGGGTTCACACCATGCTCGCCATGATGCTCCCCGTTGCCCGCATCGCGCACAGGCTCCTCAAGCGAGGGGCTGTCGGCTTCCTTCCCATCAGCCTTTGCGTGATGCCGGCCCGCGCCCAGACACCCGCGGAGCCGAGCGGAATCGGATGGGCCACGATCGAGGACCTCAACGCGGCGTTCGACTCAGGCGAGCTGACCGCGGAACGACTCATCGAGATGAGCCTGGCGCGCATCGAGGCCTACGACCAGGCCGGCCCCGAGCTCCACGCCATGCTGTGGCTGAACGAGAACGCCCTCGAGCGGGCCCGGGAGCTCGATGAGGAGCGCGGGCGGAGCGGGCCGCGGTCCCTGCTGCACGGCATCCCGGTGGTGCTCAAGGACAACGTCGACACGGGCGACATGCCCACCACCGGCGGATCGGCCCTGCTGGCCGGCGCGATCCCCCCCGACGACGCATTCATCGTGAAGAAGCTGCGCGATGCCGGCGCGATCATCCTCGCCAAGACCGCCCTGAGCGAGCTCGCGTCCGGCGGCATCCTCAGCTCGGTCGGCAACTACTTCCCCAAGAACCCCCACGACCCCACGCGAACGCCATCCGGATCATCGACCGGGGCCGGCATCGCCGTCGCCGCGTCCATGGCGCAACTGGGCGTCGGCACCGACACCGGCGGCTCCATCCGCGGACCCGCCACGGACAACGGCATCGTCGCGCTCCGCCCCTCGCACGGCCTGTTGAGTCACGACGGGGTCATTCCGCTTTCGATCACGCTCGACATGGCGGGCCCGATGGGCCGTCACGTGTACGATGTCGCGGCGATGCTCGGGGTCATGACCGGCGTCGATCCGGACGACCCGACAACGCAGAAGAGCGAAGGGCGCTTTGAGACCGACTACACGCAGTTCCTCGACGCCGGCGCGCTCGAGGGTGCCCGCATCGGGATCGCGCGTGACTTCATGGGGGAGGACGACGGGGTCACCTGGGTCATCGAGGCGGCGCTGGGGACCATGCGCGCCCAGGGAGCGACGGTTGTCGACGTGCGCTTTCCGCCGTGGCTTCTGACCGTCAAGGGCGACTGGTACACAACGGTCCGCTATCCGGAGTTCCGGTCCCAGATCGAGGATTATCTCGCCACCCTCGGGCCCGAGTATCCGAAAACGCTGCAGGAGATGATCGAGCGGTCGGACCGGATCGTAGCGCTGATGCCCGACGGATCCCGCCCGAACCCGGTCCGCTGGAACATCTTCAGGCAGGAGGAGGCCAGCGGCGAGCTCACAGACTACGAGTACGTGGCGATGCGCGAGCACGGCTTCCCGATGGTTCAGGCGATCGTGCACGGAATGCTGGACGCCCAGGACCTGGACGCCATCGTCTACCCCCCCTCGAACACGCCTCCGGCCCTGCGCTCCGCCATCAACCACTTCGAGGGCATGGTGGGCACCAACATCGCGAGCCTCGCCGGCTTGCCGGACCTCATCGTGCCGGCGGGATTCACCCGAAGGGGTCTGCCCGTGGGGATTTCCTTCCTCGGCCGCGCTTTCAGCGAGCCCCGGCTGTTCGCCCTCGGCTACGCCTTCGAGCAGGCCGCGCGCGCGCGCCGGGATCCGATCCACACGCCGCCCCTGCCGGGGGAGAGTGTGCCGCGGCCCGCCGGACCCGGAGGACGCTGAAGCAGCCTCCGGCCCGGGAGGCTGCCGGACGGTTCCGCCACTGACAGCCTCAAGGAGATCGCTTGTGTCGTATCTCCAAATCCGCTAGAATGCTAGATTTAAGTCTGTACGTGGTCCCGCGCTCTTAGGTCACTCCTGTCGACATCCTGTCGATGCCCCCGGGGCCACTCGTTGTGAGGAGGTGCAGGATGAGTCGTCGCGGGTTCTTCGTTGGTCTCGGTCTGTTTGCGTTCCTCCTCCTCACAGCGACTCCCGCGCTGGCGCAGGGCGGCACCATCACCGGCACCGTCGTCCACGGCGAAACGCTTCGCCCGCTGGCCGGCGCACAGGTCTCGATCCCCGAAACCGGAATCGGCGCCGTGGCGAACAGCCAGGGACGCTACCTCTTCCTCAACGTGCCGGTTGGCATGCACCCGCTTCAGGTCCAGATGATCGGGTACGGCACGCAGCAGACCACGGTTACCGTGGCTTCGGCGGAAACCGCGACCGTGGACTTCCAACTCGACATCGAAGCCCTCGGCCTGGACGAGATCGTCGTCACCGGGACGGTCGGGACCATTCAACGCCGGGCGGTCGCCAACGTGGTCGGGACCATGAACGCGGCCGAGCAACTCGAGACGAGCGCGCCCACGAACATCCAGCAGATGCTGACCGGACAGATCCCCGGCGTTTCCGTGCAGGTCGGCAGCGGCTCGGTCGGGTCCGGCAGCGGCATCATCATTCGCGGACGCAGCACGGTGGCGCTTGGCACACAACCCCTGCTCTACATCGACGGGGTCCGCGCCAACGGTGGCGTCGTCGGCTTCGGTCCCTGGACCAGCGACGGCACTTCCCGTCTCAATGATCTCAACCCGGAGGAAATAGAGCGGATCGAGATCATCAAGGGTCCGGCGGCCGCCACCCTCTACGGCACGGAAGCCTCGGCCGGCGTGATCCAGGTCATCACCAAGAAGGGCGTTCCGGGTCGCGCGACGGTCGAGGTCGTCGCCCGGCAGGGCGCCAACTGGTTCCACAATCCGGGCGGACGGCTCCCGACCAACTACGGGATCGCCTCGGACGGACGGACCATCATCTCCCAGCATCCCTACCAGGACGAGGCGGCGGCGGGTCGCGACGTCTTCCGCACGGGAATGGTCCAGGGGTATGTGGTGAACGTCAGGGGCGGACGGGACAATCTCACGTACTATTTCTCGGGAGCCTTCGACGACGAGGAAGGCTACCTGCCCAACAACGACAAGACCCGGACCAACGTACGGGCGAATGTTCAGGCGGCCGTGACGGACGAGCTCGACATGGCCGTCGATCTCGGCGTCGTTCGGAGTCTGAGGCACACGGCGAGGGACATCGATTTCGGCCTGATCGCCACCCACCAGTTCGGTTCTCCCGTCACCCAGGACACGCCGTTGCGGGGGTTCTCCAATGCTCCTCCTGAAATCACCGCGCTGCGCGACTGGCAGGACCGGCTGAACCGGGGCACGGTTTCGACCACGATCAACCACCGACCGACCGACTGGTTGAGCCAGAGAGTCGTCTGGGGACTGGACTTCACCGACTCCAGGCTTTCGACCTTCGTGCCCCGCATGCCGGACACCGAGGAGGCTTCATACTTCGGCTTCCACGGTTCGGAGGGCGGGGGCCAGGGTGCGAAGGGTGTTGAGGAGAAACGCGACGTGAACCAGACGTTCGACTACAACCTCACCGCGTCGTTCGAGCCGTTCTCCGAGGTCACCGCGGCATCGTCGTTCGGGATACAGTATTTCACGCGCGAGTTCCGGGTGACTTCCGCGAGCGCCATCCAGATGCCGACCCCGGCTGTGTCCACGGTCTCTTCCGGATCGGTGGCAACAGGCGGAGAGTCCTACGTCGCGAACAAGACCTTTGGCGTCTTCGGCCAGCAGACGGTCGGATGGCGGGAACAGCTGTTCCTTACCGCCGCGCTGCGCGCCGACGCCAACAGCGCCTTTGGCGAATCCTTCAACGCCGCCTACTACCCCAAGCTGAGTGGAAGCTGGGTGATCAGCGACGCCGACTTCTTCAACCTTCCAACCGTCGAGACCCTTCGCCTGCGGGCCGCGTGGGGAAGGTCGGGGATGCAGCCGGACGCGTTCGCGGCGGTCCGGACCTATGTCCCCTCCGTGGGCCCCGGCAACGTGCCCACCGTGAGGCCCGGGGAAGTGGGCAATCCGGACCTCAAGCCCGAGGTCGGGTCGGAGCTGGAGGTGGGGTTTGATGCCAGCCTTCTCGGGGACCACGTCAACCTTGAGGTGACCCACTACCGGCAGACAACGAACGACGCGATCCTGATCGCCGCGTCGGCGCCGTCGGGCGGCTTCTCCAGCAGCCGCTTCGTCAACGCCGGCAGGGTGGAGAACAACGGCTGGGAGCTGTCGCTCACCGCGCGCCCCATCCAGACGCGGGCGTTGGGCTTCAGCCTGACCGGCACCGTCTCTCACAACACGAACCTGCTCGCAGACAACGGCGGGCTCCCGCCGCTCCAGATCGACCGGCGGGGCCGCTTCCAGCACATCGAGGGCTGGCCCCTCGGCGCAAACTGGAGTCGGCATGTGGCTTCCGCGCAGTGGGGTGGGCCTCAGGGCCGGAACCTGGTCAATATCATGTGCCATGGAGGGCCGCCGGGCGTCTTCAACATGGACGAGTCCGAGATCGGCCAGCATCCGCCGGTCCCCTGCGGAAACGCGCCCTACTTCTTCACCGCCCAGGCTGGACCCGGATGGCTGGGCAGCCTCTCCTCGCAGCTGACGCTCGGCGACAACCTGACGCTCAATGCACTGTTCACGTGGTACGCGGACCGTACCAGGTTCAGCACCACGCAGTGGAAGCGGGACAACTCGTTCGGGAACTCGCTCCAGGGGGCCCAGGCCCGCATCGGCGAACTCGATCCGATCCTGGCGGCCTCATTCCTGACGGCTGGAGTGGAGTGGCCGCACCACCAGCGGGAAGACCACATCCGCCTGCGCGACGTATCTCTCAGCTACAGCCTGCCGACCAGCCTGGTAGAGGGCTTCGGGATGTCGCGGGCAACCCTGACGGTGACCGGGCGAAACCTGTGGACCCCATATGTTCACGAGAGCTTCACCGATCTCGATCCGGAAGCGAAACACGCGCGGGACCGGGAGTACGGCTGGCAGCTCAATCCCCCACCCCTGCCACACTCCGTCATCACCACGCTGAGGATGAGGTTCTGATGATCCGCCGTCAGCCGAGTGACCGAGCACGAAACAGTTTCCTGCCCGCGCTGCCGGCAGGAGGAAAAGGGGGTCGCATGCGCAATCGATTTCAATACCATCGCGGTTATCACCTGAGCGTTGGCGGGCTGACGCTGATTCTGACGCTGTCGCTCCTCGGGTGTGACAACCTTCTGGAAGTAGAACTCCCCGGTGCCACGACTGCCGAAGCACTGGACGATCCGGGGTTCGCCACGTTGCTGACCACCAGCGTCCAGGGTGAGTTCGAGTGTGCGTACTCCAGCTTCATCTGGGGCACATCTCACCTGGGCGGCGAGATCATCGGCGGATTCGTCGAGGCGGGGGGCGCCGAGTGGCTCCAGCGCAACGTCACGCCGGCGAGCAGTGACTATGTCGGGAGCGGCTGCGGCGGCACCGGCGTGTACGCGCCGATGGCGACGGCTCGCGCACTTGCGGACGACGTCATCGGGAGGCTCCAGGCCTGGACGGACCAGGAGGTGGCGGGCCGAGGCGAGCTGCTCGCGAAGGCCAACCTGTACGCGGGGTTCAACTACGTCATCTTCGGCGACGCAATGTGCACCGCGGCCTTCGACAACGGCCCTGAGCTGCAGCCGGGGGCCATGTTCGAACTGGCGAAGGACCGCTTCAGCGAGGCCACCTCGGCGAGCGATGCCCAGATCAGGAATGCCGCCTATGTCGGACTCGCCCGGGCCAATCTCTCGCTGGGAGACAATCAGGCGGCGCTCTCCGCAGCCGAGCAGGTCTCGCGCGGCTTCAGCTACGACGTGACCCGCTCGTCCGCCAACAACGCCCGCCGGAATATCATCTACCTGAACAACAACCAGAATCGCAGGATTTCCGTCGACCCGCACTACTGGGACGTGACCTGGATGGGCGTTCCCGATCCCAGGGTGGACGTCACGAACACGGGCGGCAAGACAACCGACGGCGTGACGGACCTGTGGCTCCAGACCAAATACGGTTCGGATTCCTCGCCTTACCGGCTCGCGAGCCATGTGGAGGCCCAGTTGATCATCGCCGAGGTCGCGGGAGGCCAGAGGGCCGTCGACATCATCAACGAGCTGCACGCCGCCGCGGGAATCCCACCCTTTGAGGGCGGTTCCGAGGCCGAGATCCGGGCTCAGGTCATCGAGGAACGGCGGCGCGAGTTCTTCCTGGAGGGGAGGAGGTTCGGCGACCTGCGCCGCTACGGCGGGTTTGACGAGTGGACCAAGGGCACGCATCCGTTCACCCCCATCACATATGGGGGCAACGAGTGCATGCCCCTGCCCAATGTGGAGCGATTCAACAATCCCAGCCTCTCAGGCTGAAACGGTGGAGTGAGACGCGCCCCGCCGGCTCCCTGAACCCGGGGCCGGCGGGCGCGTCTTTTCCGAGCGACCTGGCGAATGCTGTTCTCAAGACACTCGCGGATCCGAGGATACGCCTGCCTGGCTGTTGTCCAACTCCTCTGTTCAGGATGCTTTGGCTACGTGACGGCGGAGCGCGGGACCGTGCCGCCTGGCGAGAGGGTGCGTGTACACTTGACGCAGGAGGGGCTTGACGACCTGGTGGAGTTCGCTCCCGGCCTTACGATGGACGGCACGCTCGTTCGGGCCGACAGCGACCAGCTCATCCTGCGCGTCTCGGTGGTGGACCAGACCGTGGGAATCATGACCAGATCCCTGGGGCAGGACCTGACGATCCCGGTCAACCGCATCTCTCGCCTGGAGCAGCGCGAACTCGACCGCAGGCGAACCTGGCTGACCGTCGGGGTCGGCGCCGCCGCGATGGCCGCAATTCTTGCGAGCTTCGGCGACGGGGTCCCGAACCCGGAGCTTCCACCCGTGGAGGAGGATCCCGCCGGATTCGGGCCGGTGAGCGCGGCGATCTCTCTGGTCCTGATTCGGGCCCGTTAGCGCGGAACCCCATGACGAACCGGAAAGCACCTCCGGCGACGCGCGGCTCCTCGACCTCCCCCCGTTGGAGTAGCGGCTTCGCGGTTCTCACGACGTTGATCTGCGTGACCGCGGCGAGCGCCCAGGAGCCTCCTGCCGGGTGGGACGCGATGATCGCCTCCGAGGAAGCCATCGTCCAGATCTCACCGCACATCAAGCGCCTCGGCCACTCGACCCTGAACCTCCACCTCCCCGACGAGTCCACTCGGGCGGTGTTCGGAGACCTCGTCAAGGTTGTGGATCTCCTGTCGGTCGAACCCCGAGGCGGGAACGCGGTCGGGGGGCCTTCCCGTCAGCCCGCGGCAAGTGACGTTGCCCGACGGGATCTGGCCCTGTGGCGGCCGCTCCTGGACCACGTCGAGTACTTCGACCATGCGAAGTTCGAGGTGATCCGCGGTCAACTGCTCGCGGACAACCCTGGACGCCTCGAGACCGATCTGGGCTTCGAAGCCCTGGCACGCGTCCCGGACGGTCGGCTCTGGTTGCGTGGCAACCTGACCGTCACATGGGCGGCCGGGGCTCCGCTGGAAGAGGGCGGGCCGCCCACCTGGAACATCGTGGAGTGGCGAACCGGAGAGCTGCGGACCATGGCGGCCGACCGCCTCCTCTTCGCCGAGATGCTGGATCAGGTCCTGGAGCCCGAAGCGCTCGGCCCGGCCCGTCGCTCGATACACGAGGAGTTCGTCCTCGAGTACCTGCTCGATCCGGACGGTTTCCAGCGCCCCACGCCCTATTTCGATGTGCAGTCGGCGGATCGGCATCCGGGGGTTGCGGTCACGGATGTGAACGGCGACGGCTTCGACGACATGTACGTCATGGCACGCTGGGGTCCGAACCAGTTCTTCCAGAACCAGGGTAACGGGACCTTCGTGGAAGTCGCCGCGAAGATCGGCCTCGACGTCTCCCATTTCACTTCGTCGGCGCTGTTCGCCGACTTCGACAACGACGGCGACCAGGACGTCTTTCTCGGCCGGACGCTGCAGCCGAGCGTCTACCTGGTGAACGAGGACGGCCGGTTCGTCGAACGTTCGCTGGACCTGTTCGACAGTCCGCTGCCGGCCCTCGTCTCGTCGGTATCGGCTGTCGACTACGACGGCGACGGCCTGCTCGACCTCTACGTCTCCACCTTCGCAGCCGCCCTGCACCCGATCGAGACGATGGCCTTCCTCGATCCCCTGGATGGACAGCGTCTGTGGGCGCTTGCGACCGGCGGCGAGAGTCACGTCATCAAGAACAAGTTCGGGCCCCCCAACGTCCTCTTGCGGAACCGGGGCGGCGGCCGGTTCGCACGCGAGGAGGACACTGCGCTCAACCTCTTCAGGAACACCTACCAGTCCACCTGGGCCGACTACGACAATGACGGCGACATGGACGTTTACGTGGTGAACGACTTCGCGCCCAACAACCTCTACCGCAACGACGGCGGGGGCGCGTTCACGGACGTCACGGCGGCGACCGGGACGGCCGACCTCGGCTTCGGCATGGGGGCATCGTGGGGAGACTATGACGCCGACGGCCTGCAGGACCTCTATGTGACGAACATGCACAGCAAGGCGGGCCTGCGGATCGCCGCGCGGCTGAACGGCGTCGACGGGAACTTCAGGCGAATGGCCCGCGGCAATACTCTGTTCCGAAACCGGATGGACGGATTTGAGCAGGTCTCCAGCCTCGAGCGACCCGGATTGCCGGTTGAGGCGGCGGGCTGGGGATGGGGAAGCCAGTTCATCGACCTGGACAACGACTCGGATCTCGACATCCATGCCCTGAGCGGATTCTATACCGCTCCATCGGCGGTCGAGCTGCCCATCGACATATGAACTGACTACTGGCGCGCAGTTGTGCGCTCGGACGAGCATCCCGGGGCGCTTCAGCTCGAAACCGACCTCTATTCGAGAGCGACGGAGCGGCTCCAGTCGGGAGCATCGTTCAGCGGACACGAGCGCAACCACGTGTTCCTGAACCAGAACGGCAACGACTACGTCGAGGTCTCCGGGATCTCCGGCCTGGATCACCCCGGAGACAGCAGAGCCTTCGCCGTATTCGACTACGACCGGGACGGGTGGCAGGACATCGCGGTGGTCAACGCGAACGCACCGCTGTTTCAGCTGTTCCGGAACCAGATGGGCGAGCGTGGTGATCCGGGAGGAATGGTGGCGATTCGCTTCGAGGGTGGAAACCGGTATGCGTTCCCCACCGGCCAGTGGAGCAGCCGCGATGCCTATGGCGCCCGGGTGCTCCTCGAGGTCGGGGGCCGCGAACTGCTGCGCGAGCATCGCGCGGGCGAAGGTCTCGCCGCGCAGAACTCGGCGACGCTGCACATCGGCATCGGCAACGCGGAAGAGGTCACCAGGCTCGAAATCGACTGGCCGTCAGGCCGGCAGTCCGACACCACGGCCGTCCCCGCGGGGACGCTGGTCACCGTCTACGAGGATCCCTCGGCTTCGCCCACGGGGGCTCCGTTCGTCCTGACACCATACCGGGCACGCGGCCGGCTGCCCACGGTCACCTCGCGCGTGAGGGCCGTGGAGACCGTCAATGCCGAACAAGGGCCGATCCGGGCCGCGCAAGACGTCCTTCCCGGCGAACGAGGCCGTCTCATCCTGTATACGACCGTGGCGACATGGTGCGCACCGTGCCTCGATGAGCTTCCGAGCCTCGACCTCCTCAGAGCCTCCTTCACAAGCGCGGAGCTGGAGATCCTCGGGGTGCCCTACGACCCGGAAGAGACGCCGGAGATCCTGGCCGCCTGGTCGGAGCGATACGAGCCACCATATCGCATTCTCTCCGAGTTGAACCGCGGGCAGCGCGATGCGGTGATTCAGGGCGCACTCGACGTCTTGCGCATCGACGGGCTTCCCGCAGCCGTCGTTACCGATTCGGAGGGCGAGGTACTTGTCGTGCGCTGGGGACCGCCGTCGGTCTCGCAGCTGCGCGTCCTTCTCGAGAATCAGGAGAACGGCAGGTGATCGGAGGCACGGCATCCCCGTGGTTGGGGCAGATTCGGCAGGAGGCTGTTCCGACGTTGGCCGCTCTCGTCGCGATCCTGATGGCAGTGCCTGTTCAGGCGCAGGTGCGCCTGGACGGACCGGGGCCGGGTCGTCCTTCCGTCTCCGCCGAGGTGGTGCCGGGAAGCATCGTGCGGCGCCCGGATGCCTTGTCGCTCCGGATCTCGGTGGAGGTCCCCAGCACGCATCATGGGTACATCGACAAGGGGGACGACGGGTTTTTCATTCCGTTCTCGTTCTCCTTCCCCGATTTCGAGGGATCCGGGATCGGGGTCGAGATGACCGCCGCGCCAGCCGGTACGAGAGACGGCTCGGTAAGGGCGCAGGTGCTGAGGGGCCGGGGTGAGTTCGGGTTTCTGCTCGTGCCGGCACCGGGACCTGGCACGGAGGCGACTGCCAGCCTTCGATATCAGATCTGCAACGACGTGACGCAGCGGTGTTATCCGCCGGCAAGGCTGCCCATCCCGATTGTCCTGGACGGGGGGTAGCGGTTGTCCGTCTATGCGGGCGGCACACGGCGCGATCCGATCCACACGCCGCCCCTGCCGGGGGAGTATGTGCCACGCCCGGCCGGACCCGGAGGACGCTGAAGCTGACTCCGTCTTAGGGAGTCCGCACGTACTTCGTCAGCCCTCCGCCCGCGAACGGCCGCGAAATCGGGCCCTCGGCGGCGTAGACGTTGCCTTCCGCGTCCACCGCTACTCCCTCGCCCGCGGCGCCGTGGGGCCGGTCTTCCACCGGGTGGGGTGGGATGAACGCCGTGACCCTGTCTTCGCTGGCGTGGCCGACGCGGATCCCGGTCATCCAGTCCGGATGGTTGTTCGGGTTCGACTCCGAGTCGATCGCGTACAGCATGTCGTTGTCGTCGATGAAGAGCCCGCTGATCCGGCTGAACTGGTGGTAGGTGTCGAGGAGGTTGCCTTCCTGGTCGAAGATCTGGATGCGGTGGTTGCCGCGGTCCGCCACGAAGAGACGCCCCTGGGAGTCCAGCTCCAGGGCGTGCGGCGTCCGGAATTCCCCGGGTCCCGTACCGATCTGACCCCACTCCATCATGTACTCCCCCTCGGGGCTGAACTTGATGATGCGCCCGGTTGCGCCGGGAGGAACGTTCGCGTTCTGGCCGCTGTGGCCGTCGGAGACGAAGATGTAGCCCTCGGGGGTGGTGATGACATCGCAGGGCTGGTTGAAGTGATCCGGACCGCTCCCGGCGACACCGGCCGTCCCGAGCGTCATGAGGATCTCGCCCTCGGGGCTGAACTTGAAGACCTGATGGCCCTTGGTCTGCTCCGCGTCGCCCGATGAGTCGGTGACCCAGACGTTCCCGTCCTGATCCACGTGCAGTCCGTGGGGGAGGATGAACAGCCCCGCCCCGAAGCTGGTGAGCACCTCTCCGGTCTCGCGGTCGAACTTGAGGATGGGATCCACGTCGGAGGTGCCGCAGCCGTCGGTGAGCGCGTTGCCGCCACAGCGGTCGTAGGCCCATAGCTGGCCGTCCGGCCCTATGTCCACACCCGCCGTGGACCCCCATTCCCGCTCATCCGGCAGTGGTCCGAAGCCGATGACGACCTCGGACGTGGGGTTGGGCAGATCGCCGGCCATGGCGGGATCGGGCACGTCGGCAGGGTCGGACTCCATGGCGGATTCGTCCCCTCCGCTGTCGGCCGGAGCACAGGCCCATGCTCCGAGAACGAGGACTATGGTGAGGCTGATGGCAAGGTTGGAGTCGTCGGTCGCGAACATGAGGCACCTCCCGGTAACGAATGACCCGAACAGGCAATTTATGCCACGAGCGTGGGGCGGGCGAGCGAGGGTCCACGCGGGCGGGGCCCGGCGATTCGACTCAATCCGCGGCGCTTGCCTGGTCCTTTCGAGGGAGCGGGACCAGCGCCGGGACGGCGGCCTGGTAGTCGCGGTAGCCGGGATACTTCGCGGCGGAGATCTCCTCGGTCATGCGCCGGGACGGAACGAACAGGAGCGTGAGCCCGATGCAGCCAAGACCGGTCCAGTGGACCCATTCGCCGGACGCGGCGACCGCGAACAGGTAGAAGACCCACCACATGGCGATCTCGCAGAAGTAGTTGGGATGCCGGCTGTAGCGATAGAGCCCGCTGGTCATGAACGGCTTCCGGACCTCCTCGCCGTTGGCGATACGCCGCTTCTTGTCCTGCTGGAAGTCCCACATCTGCCGATCGGCAACCGTCTCGCCGGCCAGCAGCGCAAGGAACAGGGCGGCGGCCAGGTAGTCGAGCCAGCCGAGGGGCGCGTCGGGGAATTGCCACGCCCGGTGGATCGGCGAGGTGAACAGCCAGATGAGCAGCATCTGGCCGGGGTGGACGAAGGTGACGTTGAGCACCTGGAAGCCCACCGGGCCGTACTGTTTGCGGACGTGCGCCCAGCGGTAGTCCTCGCCGCCCGGCCGGTACCCGCCCTTGCGGGCGAAGTTGTATGTTAGACGGATGCCCCATGCGACCACAAGCGCCGTCATGAGCATCACGCGCGGGGAGCCGAAGCCCCCCGAGGCGGCGACGATCAGGCAATAGACCGGCGGACAGATGGACCAGAGGCGATCGATCCAGGAGACCTCGCGGGTGAGCACGGACAGCAGCCAGGCCACCAGCGCGAGCACCAGGCACAATTCGAGCGCGGTCCCGAAGGGTGTGTCCGACAGGGGATGGTCGATGAAGTCGAGCCCGAGCATGCCTGAAACTCCCGGCGATCAGGTTCCGGCCAACCGGGAGCAACCGGCGCGGGCGCGACAGATCATGGGCCGGGCGAGGGCGCGGGACTGGACACCGGAAGGGAGCGGAGGCGGGGGGACTCGAACCCCCAAGGGCTTGCGCCCGCCGCATTTCGAGTGCGGTGCCTTACCAATTAGACTACGCCTCCGGACGAAACCGGGCCGATCGGCTTGGGACGGAAACTGCTCCACCTGCTGTCAATAATCGGGGCGCCCGGATTTGAACCGGGGACCTCTGCGACCCGAACGCAGCGCTCTACCGGACTGAGCCACGCCCCGAAAAAGTGGTGCCGCCCGAGGCGACATACAGGCGAATTGACGGCCGGTTTCGACACCCGGCAAGGTGACTCCCGCCCAGCGGACGGGGTGGGATTCGCGACCGAGGGCCGCGCAAGCGGGCCGAAGGTGAGCCGAGGACGCGTAGCGCCCGGAGGCTCCACCCTGGGTTCGAAGCCCAGCCCGTCCGGGGCCGGGCTCCGCCCGTCAGCGGACGGGGTGGGATTCGAACCCACGTGGGCGTTAGCCCACACGATTTCCAATCGTGCGCCTTAAGCCACTCGGCCACCCGTCCAAAACACATGCGGCCACCACCACCTGCAGGGAAACCGCTGAAAGAAGCACGCCCGGCTCAACCGCAGCCAACAAGCTGCCTGCGAGAGCCAGCGGGAATCTGCCCGGCCAGCGAAGTAAGGTTGAGACCCCAGGGTCCCGGGACCAGACGCCCGACAGGCAAAGGCCAGCCTCTCAGGGACAAATGGGATTCGCAGCCGAGGTCCGGCGCCAGCCGGCCCGAAGGCGAGGTGAGCAGGCGAAGCCTCCGCAGCCTCCACCCCGGGTTCGAAGCCCAGCCCCTCCGGGGCGAGCCCCGCTCGCCAGCGGAGGGGGTGGGATTCGAACCCACGAGACCCTCTCGGGTCAACGCCTTAGCAGGGCGCCGCCTTAAGCCACTCGGCCACCCCTCCGAAATTGCCCCGCCTGGGATCGAACCAGGACTCTTCTGATCCAGAGTCAGACGTGTTGCCAGTTACACCACGGGGCATTCAACCAATAATTTGCGCACTCGCCGCCCAGGCTGGCAAGCCGCAAGCCACCAGTCGGATTCGAACCGACGACCCCGTCATTACGAGTGACGTGCTCTACCAGCTGAGCTATGGTGGCGACCATCTCGCGCGTCTCGCCGGCCAACCAGGAGTGGAGCCGAGGGGAATCGAACCCCTGACCTCAGCATTGCGAACGCTGCGCTCTCCCAACTGAGCTACGGCCCCTGCGTGATCGCTTCCACGGTATCGTGTCAGCGGATGGGCGCGAGAGGACTCGAACCTCTGACCTCTACGATGTCAACGTAGCGCTCTAACCAGCTGAGCTACGCGCCCCTGGCCGGACACCCATTCCTGGCCTTCCACCTCCCTCGAAGGAGAATACGCCCGGGAGGACTCGAACCCCCAACCTCTTGATCCGTAGTCAAGCGCTCTGTCCAATTGAGCTACGGGCGCTGGTTCCCTTCCGCCTTCACCGAGGGAAGGCGTGACCCCTGATGGCCTGCAAGTGCCCACGACAGGACTCGAACCTGTACGCCGTTTCCGACACTGGTCCCTCAAACCAGCCTGTCTACCAATTCCAGCACGTGGGCAATTGTCCTCCATCGAAATCGCCGCCGCCACTCGTCGCCGCGGCCTTCCATGCTCGGAGAGGGACTCGAACCCTCACGGGGTTAACCCCCACAGGATCCTGAATCCTGCGCGTCTACCAATTCCGCCATCCGAGCTCGCCTTCACGAACAAGGCGGTCTCATGGAGCCGAGGGGAATCGAACCCCTGACCTCCTGAATGCCATTCAGGCGCTCTCCCAACTGAGCTACGGCCCCGATCCTTCGCCGATGACCCGATTTGTCAAGAAACAAACAGCGGGGCTGACGGGACTCGAACCCGCGGCCTCCGGTGTGACAGACCGGCACTCTAACCAACTGAGCTACAGCCCCTGCTCCGCGCTCCTCGCGCGTCCTTCCAAACGCCCTCACGGGGAATCGAACCCCGACCGCCACCTTGAAAGAGTGGTGTCCTAGCCGTTAGACGATGAGGGCTCTCCCCCCAGTTGTACAGGCCCGGAGGGACTCGAACCCCCAACCCCCGGTTTTGGAGACCGGTGCTCTACCAGTTGAGCTACGGACCCCCGCGCACACACCCGGCCATCCTCCGGCCGGTGAGCCGGTAGATGGCCAGGGGCGGAATCGAACCGCCGACACCGCGATTTTCAGTCGCGTGCTCTACCAACTGAGCTACCTGGCCAAAAAAACGCCCGAACCTTTTCGGTGCGGGCGGCTGGGTCGGGAGCTTGCCGGGGGCTACCGGCGAGTCCCGCTTCCCCGCCCGCGAGGGCTCGACCACGTATCGGACGCAAACCAGCGAAGCGCCCGTACACGGCCCGACCTCCGGAAAGGCCACGGTCGACGGGTTTCGGTCGCTTCCGGCATGGTTTCCGCCTCGGTCTCCTGTGTTGTCATCTCTCGTCAAGCTGTCCTGCAACGTGGAAAACGCCGCCATTTTCGGCGGCGCTTCCAAGTAGCGGGGGCGGGATTCGAACCCGCGACCTTCGGGTTATGAGCCCGACGAGCTACCAGACTGCTCCACCCCGCAACAAGAAGCGAAAGGTAAAGCGATCCCGCGAAGCGTGTCAAGCGCAGGTCCTCACCTCCGTGCCAGCGCCGCCAGGGCGCCCGGATCACCCTCGATTCCCTCGGCCGGCTCGAGCTCCAACACGCGCGCAAGGAAGGGATAGATGTCGACCCCCTCGAGTCGGGGCAGACGGGTACCCGGGTCGATGCCCGGCCCCTTCACAAGGAAGATGCCGTGCATCGACCGGAAGCGGGGGTCCCATCCGTGCATCCCCCGGCTGCCGCCCCGGCGCGGTCCGATGCCGATCGTGTACCCCTCTTCCGGCACCACGACGAGATCGCCGAAGCGGTGATGGCCGTTCAGGTGAAGTCGTGCTGGAGCCTCATGGCTGCGGTAGACCTCTGCGTTCGGCATCCCTGCGTCGAGTTGCGCGCGCAGCTCCTCGATCCGCTCCTCGTCCTCTTCCACGAAGAGGATGCCCACGCTTCCGCCGGATGTCAGGCGAGCCCCGGACAGGTCCGCGATTTCGTCGAGCGCGTAGTGTCCTTCGGGCCGAACGTCGCTCATCCCGTGGTCGGAGACCAGCACGACGAAGACCCGGTCGCCGTGCGGGAGTGCATCCAGGCCATCCAGGAGCCGCCCGAGCGCCCGGTCCACGTGGCCGACCGCACCGGCCAGTTCCGGGCTGTCGCCAGGACCGAACCGGTGTCCGGCGTAGTCGGCTTCGGCGAAGTACAGCGAGACCATGTGGGGCCGCTCCTCGTCGGGGAGACCGAGCCAGGTAAGGACGGTGTCGACGCGCACCTGGTTGGGAATGATGGGATCGAAGGGCTTCCAGTAACTGGGCCGGATGCCCTGCACGTCGGCTTCGGACCCGACGAAGTAAAAGGCCGCGCTCACCATGCCCTGCTTCTCCGCGGTCACCCAGATGGGCTCGCCTCCGTACCAGCGTCCGTCCTCCACAGTCTCGCGGTCCGAAAGGGAATAGGTGCGATCGAGCTCCCGGTCATGGAAGGTGTTGGCGACGAGACCGTGGGTTCCCGGGTAGAGCCCGGTTGCGATGGAGTAGTGCGCGGGGAAGGTCAGCGAAGGGAAGACCGGAATCAGCCCGTCGGCGCGAGCGCCCTCGGCCGCCACCCGGTCGAAGTTGGGCGTGTCGAACATTTCCATGTAGTCGTGCCGAAAACCGTCGAACGACACCACGACCACGTAGGGCTTGTCGAGATGGCGGGGGTCGTTGCGCCCGGCGGCCAGGCTCGGCTCGGCGGACGTAGCCGCTCCAACCGATCCATCGCCTGCGGGGGCCTGCCGCACACTGGCGCAGCCTGCCAGCCAGAGCGCCGGAATGACGATCCCCGCCGTGGTCAGGCCCGATGCGCGCACCCCCCATCGGCGGATCCACGATCCTCCCCGCCTGCGAATCCCCTTGTAGCGTTGAGGCTCTGCGGTCATCTTCACGGCTTCCGGCAGCACGGCAGCCTCTCCTGGAGGGATCCGCCCGCGAGCACGCGGGCAGGGAGGGGAACGAGTGCCGCGAATAATAGCTGCCCGCAGGCGGCTCTTGAAGGAGGAGACGGGTCGAGATGAGCGAGAAAGGGCTTGAGACGGCCACGCTGGGCGGGGGATGCTTCTGGTGCCTTGAGGCAGTGTACCTGGAGTTGCGCGGCGTGCTGCAGGTGGACTCGGGATACGCCGGCGGTCATGTGCGCCACCCCACCTACCAACAGGTCTGCACCGGTTCCACCGGGCACGCCGAAGTGGTCCGCATTGCGTTTTCACCGGACGAGATCTCGTTCCGGGAGCTGCTCGAGGTCTTCTTCACGATTCACGATCCCACCACCCTGAACCGCCAGGGAGCCGACGTGGGAACCCAGTACCGCTCCGCCATCTTCCATCACTCGCCGGAGCAGGAGGCTGTGGCACGCGAGGTGATCGCGGGGCTGGAGAATCAGGGCCTGTGGCGGTCGCCGATCGTGACCGAGCTGGTTCCGGCTGGCGAGTTCTTCGCCGCCGAGGCCTATCACCGGAACTACTTCGCGCGCAATCCCGGTCAGGGATACTGTCGCGCGGTGGTGGCGCCCAAGGTCGCGACGGCACGCGCGAAGTTCTTCGACAAGCTGGGGAAGACACCCGCTCCCAGCTGAGGAAACCCCGCCCGCGACAGGCTTTACCTACGTCGAGAAGGGCGTGAAGTAGCCCACGATCCACTCGGGACCGGCGATCAGGTTCTGGCCTGACAGAGGCAGGCGGCTCCCCAGTTCGATCTGCCCCGGACCGGCCGTGACCAGAAGCGAGGGAATGAACCGGAGCAGTTCACGCGCCTGCTCCTCGGGCATCATCGTCCCGAACCTCGGCGTCCCGCCGTACCATCCCTCAAGCTGGACCTTGAACCCCAGCGCACGGTCGGTTCCGCCTCCAAGGCTCACGTTGAAGAAGGTCTCGTTCCCGAAGTCGGTACCGCCGGCAGCCTGCCACATCCGGGGACCCAGCTCGCCCGCCTCGCGCCAGCGATATCCCGCCGACGCGGAAAAGTAGAGGGACCTGGGCCAGAAGGAATGCCCGAGCTCGGCGGCGATCTCCCAGTCTCGTTGGGCATCGCTCACCTGAATGTCGTTCACTCCGACATCCAGGCTGGATGCCGGAACCTTCACCCCCGCCCGGATGGTGAAGGGAACGCTGCTCCCGAAAAGGCGGGTCGGCGACGCCCTCACATACAGGCGCGTATCGCCAAAGCCCGAATCGTTGATCGTACCGCTGCTGTCCTCATAACGGAGCCGGTGGTAGGACGGCTGAATCCAGAGTTCAAGGCCGGGCGCGACCCCGAGGGCCATGGTCAGGTAGGACGAGACGGTCCGGACGCTCCCCGTGCGGGGATTGGGCATATCCTCTCCCATCATCATCGCCATCATGTCGTCGAGGCGAACGATATCTCCCACATCACCCGCAGGCCCGAATTTCTCGGAACTGTTCCGATAGGACGTGGAGAAGGAAATCCAGCCGCTGCCGGGGGCTTCGACCCACTGCGCGTGGGCGGGCGCTGTCCCCAACCCGGTAATCACGGCCAGAACGGCGCTACGGATCACGACGAGAAAGTTCTTCATTCCAGATGAAATCCTCCTGGGGAGGAGTCAGAGCAGCACGCTGAGCGGTTTCTCGAGGATGTCCTTCAGCGTAGCCAGGAAGCGCGCCCCCTGCGCCCCGTCGATGACCCGGTGGTCGCAGCTCATGGTCATGCGCATGCGACGACGCACCACTATCTGACCGTCCGCCGCCACCGGCCGGTCCTCGACCGCTCCCACCGCCAGAATCCCCGCCTCGGGCGGGTTGATGACCCCGGTGAACTGTTCGATGCCGAACATGCCGAGGTTCGAGATGGAGAAGGTGGACCCCGTGTACTGCTCGGGCGTCAGACGCTTGGCCCGGGCCAGCGCCGCCAGTTCCTTCACCTCGTTCGAGATCTCGGCGACCGGGCGCGCGTGCGCATCCCGCACCACCGGAGTAATGAGCCCGTCGTCGATGGCCACCGCGACGCCGATGTGCACGCGGTTGTGTCTGCGGACGTGATCGCCACCCCACCACGCGTTGCACTCGGGATGGCGGGCAAGCGCGAGCGCCGTCGCCTTGATGACGATGTCGTTGAAGGAGATGCGCGCGCCCAGCTCGAGCTCGTTGAACTGCTGACGCAGCTCGGTCGCCCGGGCCATGTCGACATCGGCCGTGAGGAAGAAGTGCGGAACCGGCCCCAGCGACTCGACCAGCCGGCGCGCGATCGTCTTGCGGATCTGCGTGAGCGGGACGTCCACGAAGTCCTCGCCCGGGACTTCCGGCCTGGGCGCGGGAGCCGTCGCGACCCCGGCGGCCAGCGCGGCCTCGATATCCCGCTTGACGATTCTGCCTCGTGGCCCCGACCCTGTGACCGCTTCCAGACGAAGGCCGGCCTCGCGGGCCAGGCGGCGGGCGACGGGTGACGCCCTCAGCCGTCCGCCGTCCTTGCGGGCCTCGGCGGCGGGCGCGACCGGGGTCTCCGTCTGAACGACGGGAGCAGGGGGCCGCGGCGTAACTGGCGGAGTGGTCGGCGGGGGCGGGGGCGTTGCGGTTGGCGTCACCGCCCGAGCCGGCTCCTCCTCCACCTCGGTGGCCGGCGGCGCGGCCGCCGTCACCAGTTCCGACACATCTTCGTCCTCGGCCGCGATGACCGCGATCACGTCTCCCACGGGCGCCGTCTGCCCCTGGTTCAGCAGGATGGCCCGCAACACGCCGTCGCCGCGAGCAACGAGTTCCATCGTCGCCTTGTCAGTCTCGATCTCGGCCAGCAGGTCGCCGGCAGCGATCTGGTCACCCTCCGCCTTGAGCCACTTGACGACCTGCCCCTCCTCCATGGTGGGCGAGAGGGCTTCCATGTGCACTTTGGTGGCCATCGACTAGCCTCGGGTGGTCGGATCGCGGGTTACCACGCGTCTGGATGGAGCGACCAGTGTCAGTTGCGGTAAAGGACCTTCCTGCAGGCGTCCGCGACCTGTGCCGCGTCGGGTTTCGACTGCTTCTCCAGATTCCTGGCGTAGGGCATGGGTACGTCCGCCTGGGTGATTCGCTGCACCGGCGCATCCAGATCGTCGAAACCCTCGTCCTGGATCAGTGCGACGATCTGCGCGCCGACGCCCACGAACGGCCAGCATTCTTCCACGTAGACGGCTCGATTGGTCTTGTGGACGGAGCGCAGAATCGCCTCCATGTCCAGGGGACGGAGCGAGCGCAGGTCGAGCACCTCGGCGGAAACGTCCTCCTTCTCCAGCGTGCGGGCCGCCTGGAGCGCCACATGGACCATCTGCCCGTGCGAGATGATGGTGACGTCCGCGCCCTCCATCTTCACATCGGCTACGCCCAGAGGTACGAAGTGCTCGCCCTCGGGAACGTCGCCGCGCGCGTTGTACAGCAGCTCGGACTCCATCACAACCACCGGGTCGTCGTCGCGAATCGCGGCCTTGAGCAGGCCCTTCGCATCCGCCGGCGTCGCCGGATTCACCAGTTTGACTCCCGGGGCATGGACATAGTAGGACTCGCACGCCTGCGAGTGCTGCGCGGCGAGCTGCAGGGCCGCGCCGTTGGGTCCGCGAAAGACGATGGGCACGTGCAACTGCCCGTTGGTCATGTAGTGGGTCTTGGCGGCGTTGTTGATGATCTGGTCGAGAGCCAGGAACGCGAAGTTGAAGGTCATGAACTCGATGATCGGGCGGAGCCCGGCCATGGCCGCGCCCACGCCCAGTCCGGCAAAGCCGAGTTCGCTGATCGGCGTGTCCACCACGCGGGTGTCGCCGAAGCGATCGAGCAGGCCCCGCGACACCTTGTAGGCGCCATCGTACTCCGCAACTTCCTCACCCATCAGGAAGACCGAGTCATCGCGCTCCATCTCCTCGGCGAGCGCCTCGTTGAGGGCGTCGCGGTAGGTCATGACCGCCATCTCAGCCTCCCCGCCCGTCGAGGAAAAGCCTGCCGTGCACCGCCATGTCGCTGTACACGTGTTCGTGGAGGCTGTCCTCGGAGGGGAGCGGCGAGCGGTCCGCGAAGTCGGCGGCGTCATCGACCAGCTCGCGCACCTCCTCGTCCATGCGCTCGAGGCCGTCCCGCGTGAGGTGCCCGCTCTGGATCAGCAGATCGCGCAAATGGGCGATGGGGTCGTCTTCGCGGACCCGCGACTCGACTTCCTCCTTGCTGCGATAGGTGCCCGATACCGGATCGGACATCGAATGGCCCTTGAAGCGATACGTCTCGGCGTCCACGAACTGGGGTCCGGCGCCGTCGCGCACGCGGTCCAGCAGGTCTTCCATGAGCCGCCAGACCGCGAGCACGTCCTGGCCGTCCACGTAGTGCGCGGGAATCCCGTGCGCCCGCGATTTCTCGACCATGGGCGTCGTGGTCACGCGGTTGAACGCCGTCCCCATGCCGTACCCGTTGTTCTCTACGACATAGATGACCGGCAGCTTCCAGATGGCCGCCATGTTGAGCGACTCGTGAAACGAGCCCTGGTTGACGGCTGCGTCTCCCAGGAAGCAGACGCAGACGCGGTCTTCGCCGCGGTAGCGGATCGCCCAGCCCAGACCGGTCGCGAGGGGGATCTGGCCCCCGACGATGCCCCATCCACCCATGAAGTTGTGCTTCGCGGAGAAAAGGTGCATCGAGCCGCCCTTGCCGCCGGAACAGCCGCCCGCCCGCCCGTACAACTCGGCCATCGCCGCGCGCGCGGAGATGCCCTTGGCGAGCGCCAGGGTGTGTTCCCGGTAGGCCGAGAGGGCATAGTCGTCGGGGCGAAGCGGCCCGATGAAGCCCAGCGCAACCGCTTCCTGCCCGGTATGCAGGTGGCAGAAACCGCCGATCTTGCCGATCGCGTATGCCTCCTCCGCCTTCTGCTCGAATCGCCGGTATATGAGCATCTCGCGCAGGAAACGAAGCACCTGTTCGGGCGGAAAGCCTTCAATGACAGGCGGAGGGGCGGACCTGGATGCTTCCCGAACGGCGCTGTCAGGCATGTGCCACCTCGCTTCCATCCTTTCCCCCTCTTCCGGGGCGCCTTGCTTCGATCTGCACCAGCCGGAGCCCGGGCACCTCCGCGGGCGCCGGGAGGTCGGCCTCCAGCACGTGCCGAAGCGAACCCGCTACGCCGGCGGATACCTGGCGCGCCTGATCCTTCGCGTGATAGCTGGAGCGGACCAGGGGACCGGACTCGACGTGCCGGAAGCCGAATTCCTCCTCGCCGACCCGCTTCCAGTCGTCGAATTCGCCGGGGGTCACCCAGCGGGCAACGGGAATGTGCTGAAGCGACGGACGGAGATACTGGCCCAGGGTGAGGATATCGACACCGGCCTCGCGGAGGTCGCTCATCGCCTGCCGGATCTCGGGTGCGCGTTCCCCCATCCCCAGGATGATGCCCGTCTTGGTCAGGATGCGCGGCTCGAGGCGCTTGGAGGCTCCGAGGAAGGAAATCGAGCGCCAGTATCGGCCTCCGGGCCGCACGTCGGGGTGGAGCCGCTCGACGGTCTCCAGGTTGTGCCCGAGAATCGCCGGTCGAGCGGCCAGCACCGTGGCCAGGGCGTCTTCGTCGCCCTTGAAGTCGGGGATCAGCACCTCGACCGAGCAGGCGGGAAGCCGTTCCTCAATGCGGCGAATCGTCTCCGCATAGATCGCGGCGCCGCCGTCCGGCAGCTCGTCGCGATTCACGCTGGTGATCACGACGTGCTCGAGGTCCATTGCGGCGACGGTATCCGCGACACGCCGGGGTTCGTCCCGATCCAGCACGGTCGGCAGTCCGTGGGCGACCGCGCAGTACTTGCACGCGCGCGTGCAGACATCACCGAGGATCATGAAGGTCGCCGTGCCGGACTCCCAGCACTCACCGATATTGGGGCAGCCCGCCTCCTCGCACACGGTGTGAAGCGCCCGGCTGCGCATGAGGCGCTTCAGCCGCAGGTAATTGGGGCCCCCGGGAGAACGCACCTTGAGCCAGGACGGCTTGCGGTCGCTCGGGGAGATCGTGGCGAGACCCTCGTGCGCACGGATACGGGAGGTGCCCTTGGGCTTGACGGTGCCGGTATCCTTCCGCGCCGGCGCGTATCCTGTCCAGGCTTTGAGGGGCTGGCTCAACCTCGAGTTCTCCGTCGCTCGTTCCCTTGAGCCGGACCCGGATCGGCCCCCCGGGGATCGCAATTCTGGCTGGTCAGGGCCCGCTGGCAATGCGGGCCCGCGAAGGGTCTTCATCCCGGGTTTCGGCACGGTTTGCGCGTCCCGGTGCGTAGCTTGGAATGATAAAACCCCGACGCTTTCTACGGCAACGGAGCGTGCCTGTGCGGAACATGCTCCGGCACTCCGTCGACGAACTCCTCCCCGGCATTCGAGCGGCTGTTAGAAGCCGAAGCCCCGCAGCGCCCCCGCGATGCCCATCCCCGCGTACGTGCCCAGCGCGTAGCCGAGCAGACCCACCAGAATGCCCGGCAGAATGAGGGATCGCCATCCCCCCGCCACCGCCACCGCCAGCGCGCTGCCGGGTCCTCCCACGGATGCCTGGGAAGCCACGCACAGTGTGCCGATATCCACTCGCAGGAAGCGGCCCGCAAGGAAGACCGCCACTCCGTGGACGGCGACGACGAAGAGCGCGTAGAAGAGCACCTGGACGCCCACCGCGAGCACTTCCGCCATGCGGGAGTAGATGCCGATCACCACAAAGAAGAACAGCAGCGCGAGGTTGCCGAGCTGGAGCGCGCCCCGTTTCGCCCCGGATGGCATGACATGGCCCGCGGCAAGGGCGAGGGTGGTGAGCCAGAGCACCGGATAGATTCCAGGAGTGGTGGCCGCGACGGCGCGGGACGCGATCACGATCGCGAATCCTGCCGCGACCATCATGGCCAACTGATGGGTGGAAACCGATGCGCCGGCGAAGAGGGGGTGTGCGGATTCGTCGTCGTCCGGGTTCGAGTCCTGCGCGGAATGGTTTGCAGGCGAACCGGGCGGGATCGTTTCCGATGAAGCCGGTGCCGGGTAGTATCGCCCGATCCATCGGGGCAGCACCACGCACGCGGCCAGCCAGAGACCGGTGACGACGTTGTCCGCGGCGGTGGCGCCCACGAAGAGGGCGTCGGACATGTCGACCGCCCGGCTGACCGCAGTGAAGTTCAGCGATCCTCCGGAATAGGTCCCCGTGAGGGCTCCCGCCAGCTTCCACGTCTCGTCGCCGACCGCGTTTTCGAACAGGAACGCTCCGGCGAACGCCCCGAGGGCCGTTCCCACCACCGCGATCCCGAACGCGACCAGCATGGCCCCGCCGGCCTTCCGCAGGTCGGCGAGGTTGACCGCCAGGAGCAGCCACACGATGGCCAGATCGGTTACGGTGCCGGTGATGGCCTGGTAAACGGGCGAAGCCGGAGGTACGAGCCCCAGGTTGGAGAGAACCCCGCCAATGGCGATGGCGAGCAGGGTGGCTCCCAGCTTCCAGAGCCCCGGTACCCGGCGACGCTCCAGCCAGAGCGCCAGCACCACGACGCCCGCAATGGTGGCGACGAGCGCAAGAGGGGACTCGATCACGAGGAACTCGCTCCACCGGCCGACTGCGGTGCCGGCCGATGTCCTCCGGCACTATCCACCGGCCCGAGCCTCCGCCGCCGCCCTCATCTCCGCGAGGGGAATGGCGTGCATGGAGTACTCCTCGAGCCCGCGCGCCTGCTCGCTGTCCCACGCCTCCATGAATCGAGCGTAGTAGGCGTTGGCTCCGTCATCATCGCCGAGTTCCGAGGCCGCCTGCGCCGCCGCGCCCAGGAGGAGCAGGTGGTTGGGCGCGTCGGCCAGCGCCCCCTCGGCTGCCTCCCGGGCCATCTGGTAGTCCCCGCCCAGAGCGTGCAGCAGGGAAACGTGGTAGTGGCCGTCCGCATCCAGAGGAAACACCAGGTCGTAGGCGTCAAGTGCCATCGGCAGAAACGCCAGCGCCTCGGCCGTGTCCCCGGCGGACGCGGCCCGCATGATTCGATCGTATAGCCGATCGGCGGCCTCCCGGGGCGTCATGGAGCTCAGATCGGGAGGCATCCCCGCAGCTGGGGTCAGGCCCGCCGCGGGGCGGGGCGCCTGAGCCTCCTTCGCCTCATCCCGCGCGACCGCCCAGTATCCCGCGCCGACGATCAGCACGCCTGCGAACACGCCGGTGGCCCACAACACCCTCTTGCCGCCCGCGCTTGCGCCTGCCGGCCGGCGGCGCTGGAGGGGTGCGCCGCAGAAGATGCAGAACGACGCTCCCACCTGGACCGCTTCACCGCAGGAGGGGCATGCCGTCTGTCGGATCTCCGCCCCGCATTCCGCGCAGAACTTGCCGGTGGCATCCGCGCCGCATTGTGGGCATTTCATGATGCGCCCCGCTTCTCCGTCATCGGATTTTCAGCTCCTGGTCCAGGGTGACTCGCGGGCTCGCCTCCGCAAGCGCAGAACGGCTTCAGACGGTTGTCTACAAACCTGTGGGAAAGTCGAGAAACTCCCAGGGAATGCCGAAGCGTACCTCGAGGTGGGCGGCGAGCGCGCGCACACCGAGGGTCTCGGTGGCGTAGTGGCCGGCATAGTACACGTTTATCCCGCATTCCATCGCGTCGAAGTACGTATGATGCGCGCCCTCCCCCGTGACGAGGGCATCGGCGCCCGATGCCGCCGCTTCGGCGATCATGGACCCGCCCCCGCCCGTCACGACCGCAACCCGGTGTATGCTGTCAGATCCTCCATCTATCAGTCGGACTGGGACTTGCAGTGTTTCTGCCAACCGATCCTGGAGGGATTGGCGTGTCTCGGAGGTCGTCCCGATCCAGCCCACCTCGACACCTTGGCAGGAGCCGAATCCCGTCTCGATTTCGATGCTCAGCGCGCGCGCAAGCAACGCACAGTTGCCAACCTCGGGATGTGCGTCGAGCGGCAGATGAGCCGAGTAGAGACCCATGCCGTTGCGGAGCAGGGCGGACAGCTTGCGGAAACGCCGGCCGGTAACGGGAACCGCCCCATCCCAGAAGAGGCCGTGGTGCACGAGCAGGAGGTCGCTTCCGCGCGCGGCGGCGGCGTTGATGGCCGCTTCGCTGGCATCCACCGCGGCACAGATGCTGCGTACTTCGGCCGCCCCCTCGACCTGAAGGCCGTTGTAGGCGTTGGGATAATCGGGGAAGCCCGGCACCCGCAGGTAGCCGTCGACATACTCGACGAGCGATTCCAGCTTCATGCCCCCGGTCCTCTTCTTCATGGCGTCATGCACACGAATGCCCCGTGACGAAGGCTGCAATCCAACCGGTTTTCCACGGTCCCGTGGAAAACAACAGTGGCGTGGATACCGCACCCGCCGCGGAGGGCGGTCCCCTTTCAGAAGAGTAGGTTCTGTAGCGACTTAGGAGGTTTTCCACAACAGCGGCGTAAAGTGGAAAACGGATACGGTGCGTGGCGAAACCTGTCGGCCACCGAAGCCATCGCATCCAACCCTGCTGGCTATTTCCGTGGAGAGGGTGGTTTGGCGCCTCGGCTCCCCATCTTGACAGTGCCGTTGACGGTGGCGCCCTCTTCGAGCACGATCCGGCGGGTGTCGATATCACCGTCGACGTCACAGGACGATTGGAGCTCCAGGCGCGAACCGATCTTCAGGGTCCCCTTGAGTCTTCCCGAGATTACTGCGTCCTGGGTGGAGATGTCACCGACAACCGTTCCGTTCTTTCCGACGACAACGGCTTTTCCGGCCTCCACCCCCCCCTCGATCCTGCCTTCGATGCGAATAGTCCCCTCGGTCTTGCAATTCCCAACTACGGTCATCCCGGGTCCGATGATCGAAATCGTGTTGTCTGGTGACGCGGGAGGCGAAGTCGGCCGCTGTTTGCTCATCCTGGTATTTGTCCTTAATGGAGGTTGAGTGGAGTCACGAAGAGCGCGGAGCACCGGCAACACTCAAGGCTGCACAAGGATCGTCAACGGATCGACAGGTTCGTTGTTTCGAAGGACTTCGAAGTGAAGGTGCGGAGCTGTCGACCTGCCCGTTGATCCACTCAATGCAATGACCTCGTTCTGGCGCACCATGTCTCCCCTTTCCACAAACGTCATGGAAGCATGGGCATATAAGCTGGTGTATCCGTC
Organism: Longimicrobiales bacterium; assembly: GCA_965221785.1. Classification (GTDB taxonomy): domain Bacteria; phylum Gemmatimonadota; class Gemmatimonadetes; order Longimicrobiales; family Gaopeijiaceae; genus BD2-11. Next base: position 390,656 of record CBDCSR010000003.1, on the reverse strand, counting down.
GCCGTGGTCAAGGCGCACAAACCGCCCGTAGAGCGGATCTTCTCCCGCTTCGGCTACGACGGCTCCGCCCGCCGCGCGGATGTAGGAGCCCGTGGGAACAGCGATGTCCACGCCCGGATGTTCCCCTACCATGCCTTCCATCAAGGCCTGGGTTACAAAGCCTCTTTCCGTGAGTGGCCAGCTGTTGGGGGTGGTTTCGTCGGCGAGCAATCGACCGGAGCCTGCTTCGTTCTCTACCGGCGGAAGCCACAGGTCCGATGGCGCGTTTGGGCCGGCTCCAAAGAGGTCGGCGATCCGCCGGTAGCGGGCTTCCACCGTGTCGATATGCGTGCTCAGCGCCCGAATCCCTTCCGCCTGGGCCGCGAGCGAGTCCGACAGGATGTCCACGCGATGCGCGGTAACCGCAACGCCGGCCACGTAGCCTGCCGAAACCAGTCCGACGAGGGCGAGCGAAGCCAGTGCCGCGTGGGTAGCGGTCAACACATAGTTTTTCGCGCTCGTCGACCCATCGGCCAGGAGTACGACCGTCAGAGCCCGACGGCTTCGAGACTTCCTATTCCAGAACATCCGCGGCCTCCCGACCCGACACCAGGGCAAAGACACGTTCGAGATCCCGATCGTCGTGAAAAGGGATTTCGATGCGCCCCTTGCTTCCTCGCTGCCGTCGAACCACGACTCGTGTCCCGAGCGCGGCGCGCAACTCTTCCTGCAACGCGTGCAGCACCGGATCCCGTGCTCCCGACTGCCGAGCCCGGCGTTTTCGGCGGTCCGGCGCGTCCTCATTGCCAGGCGGTCGCGTCGGGTTCATGCGCACGGTCTCCTCCAGCGTGCGGACGGACCAACCGCCTTCGACCACCATTCGAGCCAGCTCGACGGCCCATTCCTCGTCGTCGACGGCGAGCAGCGCCCGCCCGTGTCCCGGCGTGAGCTTCTCCTCCCCGAGGAACTGCCGGACCTCGGCAGGGAGCTTCAGGAGGCGGAGGATGTTGGTTACCGTGGCGCGGCTCTTCCCGACAGCCAGCGCAATGTCCTCCTGAGTTCGCTTGAATTTCTCCACAAGCACCTTGTAGCCCTCGGCTTCCTCCAGCGCGCCGAGATTGCGGCGCTGGAGGTTCTCTACGAGCGCCAGCACAAGCATGGTTTCGTCATCCACCTCGCGGACGATTGCCGGTACATCGCTCCAGCCGAGTCTCGTCACAGCTCGAAGTCGGCGCTCTCCCGCCACCAGCTCCCAATGCTCCGGCGCCGGCGTGGACCTGACGACAACGGGCTGGAGCAATCCGTTTGCGCTGATGGACGCCGCGAGTTCCCGGATCTCCTCTTCCTTGAACTCGCGACGGGGCTGGAAGGGGTTGGGGCCCACGGAATCCAGGGGCAGGCGCGCGACTTCGCCTTCCACGGGCCGATCGAGATGATCCCCAAGCAGGGCGCTCAGGCCGCGCCCGAGTCGAGTGTTCGGAGGAACGCTCATGAAGCTACGCGGGCCCCCGTCCCCGTAATCCTGTGTTGCGTTCGCTGAATGACTTCCTTCGCCAGACGGAGGTAATAACGGGCTCCAGCTGAGAGAACATCGTATACGATGATGGGCTTGCCGAAGCTCGGCGCCTCGGCAAGCCGAACGTTCCTGGGAATCGCGTTCGTGAAGACCTTGTCCCCAAAGTACTCGCGGGCTTCCCGGGCGACCTGTTTCGAGAGGTTGAGCCGCTTGTCGAACATCGTCAGGAGCACGCCCTCGATCTCCAGGCCCGTGTTGAGCCCCCGCTGTACAATTCGCACCGTGTTGAGAAGTTGGCTGAGGCCTTCCAGCGCGTAGAACTCGCACTGAATCGGGATGAGCACGGAGTCGGCCGCGGTGAGGGTGTTGAGCGTCAGCAGTCCCAGCGAAGGGGGACAGTCGACGAGAATGTAGTCGTAATCGTCGCGAATGGGCTCGAGTGCCGTGCGCAGAACGGATTCGCGGGCCTCCACGCCTACCAGTTCGATCTCTGCGCCGGCCAGGTCGCGCGTGGTGCCGACCATGTCCAGGTAGGGAAAGTGAAGCTGACGAACCCTTGATTCCTCGATCGAGCGCCCCCCGATCATGACATCGTACATGCCGGAGACCTGATCATGGCTCCAGAGGCCCAATCCGCTGCTTGCATTGGCCTGTGGATCCATGTCGATGACCAGCGTGCGCTGTTCAGCCACTGCCAACGCTGCTCCCAGGTTGATCGCAGTTGTGGTCTTGCCTACGCCCCCCTTCTGGTTGGCGATGGTAATGACTCTGGACATGGCTAGCAGTGGTCAGCTCTTTCCGGGGGCGAGGTTTTGCCACAACACGGGCAAGGTTCCCTGGGTCAAACTCCGGATTCGGGGAAGAAGTCGCCTTGGAAAGCTACCGGACCCCCGGTTTGCGGAAAAGGTGGATGCGCGTCGCCGGCATGTGGCTTTGCGCCCGATTGCAGGTCATCCTGACATGGGCATGCTGCCCTGCCCCCGGCCCGACGCCGGACAGTGCTCAGGTGGCAGCCCCTGGCCAACTCCGCCCGGGCATTCGAGCGGCGAAGCATCCGCGCTGGATCGCGTGCTCTACGATGCCCTTCCGCCCAATAGCGCTGCTATTCGGCCTTCAAGCGCCTCTGCCGGCCCGCCGCCTCGCCGCTCTCGGTGCGCGCGGATTGATCCACGAAGACTGCTAGCCTGCGACGGCGTCCGAATCAGGAAAGTACCGCGCCTTCATGGCCTGGAAGCGAAGGGCGGCCTTTGCGTCCAGCTTTTCGTCAAGATACCGGTCCAGCAAGGGAACCAGGTGTTCCCGGAGGAAGGATCCGCGCGCCATCCATTGGTAGTACTGCCGTCCGCCGTGCCGGTAGGGACCGTACAGCTTTCCTCCGGGGAAGTGCTCCATGATCCAGTCGAAGAGCGCCTTGTGGTCGGTGTGCATGCGGAGCGTGACGTGCGGCTGCCGCCCATCTCCACCGAAATGTCCCTCCCCAACGAGGACCCCCACCAGGAACCCGATGTCGAACTCCCGAGATGCGCCTTGTTTCACCGTCATGTTTCCCGTGAAACACGATCCGTTCTACGACCTTGTTTCACCGTCATGTTTCCCGTGAAACGTTTTGAAGCGACGCCCCCCTGCTTCCGGATCTCCATGACGAGGTTCTGAAGATCCGCCGGCGAGACACCCGAGACCCTCGAGGCCTGCGCCAAGGTGGCCGGTCGTACCCGATCGAGCTTTTCGCGGGCCTCGTGCGACAGCGTTACCAGGCCTTCGTACACGATGTCTTGCGGAATCCGGAATGCTGCACGCGCCCGAAGGGCGGCCGCTCGATCCCGTTCGCGCTGCACATATCCCGTGTACTTCAGGTCGACCTCGACAGCCAGCAGGGCCTCCTCCCAACCATCTTCAACAAACGACGCGTTGGCCGCCCGAATCAGCGCATCCGACCTCACCTCCGGTCTTCTCAATAACTCCACCGCTCGTGCCGGAGTGCGCAATGGGCTCGATCCTGCTTCCGCCAACACGTCGTTCACCTGCTCCGGCTCCAGGCGCGTCGATCGAAACCACTCGATCAGACGCCGTTCCGTTTCCAGGCGCTGCTCAAGCACCCGGGTCTGGCTGGGGGATAACAGACCCCTTTCGCTCGCTACCGGTCCCAGGCGCGAGAGCGCGTTGTCCTGGCGGAGCAGCAGCCGAAATTCCGCACGCGAGGTGAAGAGGCGATAGGGTTCATCCACCCCCTTGGTGACGAGGTCGTCGATCAGCACACCAATGTACGCCTGGTCGCGCTCCAGAATGAAAGGCGCCTCCCCCAGGGCGGCCAGGCCGGCGTTTGCACCGGCCACCAACCCCTGCCCGGCGGCCTCTTCGTAGCCCGTTGTGCCGTTGATCTGCCCAGCAAAGAAGAGTCCCTCTACCGACTTCACCTCCAGGGTGTGCCGCAGCTGATGCGGAAGGAAGTAGTCGTACTCGATCGCGTACCCGCTACGGGTCATGCGCACCCGCTCCAGACCAGGCACGCTCCGCAGGAAACGGAGCTGCACTTCCGGGGGTAGGGATGTCGACAACCCGTTCACATAGAGTTCGGTCGTGTCCAACCCCTCAGGCTCCAGAAACACCTGGTGCCCGCGTGCGTCCGGAAACCGGACGATCTTGTCTTCGATGGACGGACAGTACCGCGGCCCCCGGCCCGCAATGTCCCCGCCAAACCGGGCGCTCCGCTCAAGGTTTTCCTGCACGATGTCCCTGAGTTCCTTCCCCGTCCACGTAATCCAGCAGGGACGCTCGCCCGGAAACTCCTCGCGGATGAAAGCCGAGAAGCGAACCCCCCCGGGTTCCGACGGTTGCTCTTCCAGCTTCCCGTAGTCCACGGACCGGCCATCGATGCGGGGCGGCGTACCCGTCTTGAAACGCGCCACCTCCAACTCGCGACCCTCAAGCGCACAGGCCAGCTCGACCGAGGCTTCTTCTCCGGCGCGCCCCCCCTCCACCCCGGCTCCCAGGCCGACATGAATGCGGCCGCGAAGAAATGTCCCTGTTGTGATGACCACGGCCGGGGCCCTGAACTCGAGTCCCGTGCGGGTCCGCACACCGGCGATCCGGTCGCCCTGGAGCACGAGATCGGAAACCATATCCTGAAAGAGATCCAGCGTCGACAGCTCTTCCAGCACTCGTCGCACCGCCAGCGAATACAGGGTCCGGTCGCACTGCGCGCGCGGACCCCACACAGCCGGACCCTTGGAGCGGTTGAGCATGCGAAAGTGAATGCGCGCCGCGTCCGTGGCCCGTCCCATGACCCCCCCGAGCGCGTCGACCTCACGCGCAACGACGCCCTTTGCAATGCCTCCGATCGCAGGATTGCAGCTCATCTGTCCGATGCGCGCAAGGTCCGGGGTGATCAGCAGAACCCGGGTTCCGAGGCGCGCGGCTGCCGCCGCTGCCTCAGCCCCGGCGTGGCCTCCGCCCACCACGATTACGTCATATGTTCTATCCACCATCTGCAATCCGCGCTTCCGGTCTCGTCCGCCCAGAGCGGCCCAGGACACACTATAACATCACCGCCATCAACAACTTGGCTCGTGCGTGCCGAGCCCGTACACCCTTCTCTCGCGATGCTTCTTCCACCACACGTACCTACTTGCCGATGCAGAAGTCCCGGAACACCCGGTCGAGCACCTCATCCAGGGTAACGATTCCGAGGACCTCTTCCAGGGCCGTCTCCGCCGGCCTCAGATGGGTTGCAGCCACTTCAGCCGGAATCCCGTTCGCCAGAGCGCGTTCAAACGCATCCAGCTCCTCTACCGCTCGTTCGAGGGCGCGTCGGTGACGCCTCCGGGTTACGACCGGCGTGTCTGCCTGCGCCTGGACCAACCCTCCGAAGACCATCCCTGGAAGAACTCGGCCCAACTTCTCCAGTCCCTCCCCCGTGACCACGGAGGTGGCGATCCGGCGAGGCAGCCCTCTGTCGTCATCGGCGGCGCCCGCGCCGGGGCGATCTGTCCCGCCGTCCGTATCGGAACTTCCGTTCTCCCGAGCATTGACGTACTTGCGCGCGGCGCCATTGCCCCGCCGGGCCAGATCCGCCTTGGTTTCCAGAACCAGCAACGGGCAATCGCGTTCGCCCAGAAGGCCCGGATCGGCTTCCGACACCGCTTCGCCTGTCTCCGCGCAATACAGCACCAGGTCCGCCCGCGCCAGGTAGCGGCGGGCAACCTCGATCCCCAGTGCCTCGACACGCTCCCCGGTTTCCCGGAGCCCGGCAGTGTCCACAAGCCGGAATGGATAGCCCCCCAACGACACCGTGGCCTCAAGCGCGTCTCGCGTGGTTCCCGGCACTTCGGTCACGATGGCACGTTCATATCCCACTAAGGCATTGAAAATACTAGACTTACCTGAATTCGGACGCCCCGCCAGGACGGTCAGCGCGCCCTCTCTGAGCAACTCCCCTTCGGGTGCCGTGGCCAGCACGCCCTCCAACCGGAGACGCACCTCCCGCGCCTCCCGGGCCACCGCCTCGAGGCTCGTCGGAGGCTCGTCCTCATCCGGAAAGTCCAGATGGTGGACGAGCAGTGCCTCCAGCCTGACCAGGGACGCGCGCGCCGAGGTCATCCTGGCCGACAGCCCACGCTCCAGCTGATGCACGGCCACCCGGTGCAGCGCCCGGCTGCGGCCGGCGACCAGATCGCACACGGCTTCCGCCTGAAGCAGATCCATCTTCCCGTTCAGGTAGGCCCGCCGGGTGAATTCTCCAGGTTCGGCCATGCGGGCACCGGCTTCGAGCGCGTGCTCCACGAGGAGGCCCGGGATGAGGTATCCGCCGTGGCAGGAGATCTCCACCATGTCCTCTCCGGTGTAGCTGGCCGGTGCCGGATAGCTGGTGACGATTCCCCGGTCCAGTAGCTCTCCGGTCTCCGGGTCGTGCAGACCCGCCAGCATCGCTCGGCGGTCGACCGGGTCACGCAGATCCGGGGCCAGCGCGCGCCGGATGGAATAGGCGCCCGGTCCCGAGATTCGCACCACCGCGAGGGCCCCCGGCCCCGGCGGGGTTGCCGCTGCCACGATGGTGTCCGTCACTCTTGCTCCCTATTCCCCTCTGACCGCCATGATCGGCAGTGCTTCCAGACCTAGGAGGGTGCCTTGTTCCTCGCTTTCTGTCGCTCCCTGGCGATCCAGTACTGCTGGGGCAACGTGGCGATGTTGGCCGTCGCATAGTAGAGGTTCAGCCCCGATGCCAACTGGAAGAAGATGAATACCATGAAGATCGGCATGAACCACAGCATCATCTTCATCTGGGGGTTCACCTGCTCCATCGTACGCATGCTCACCCACTGCAGCAGGAACATGGATACGCCCAGGAAGACAGGAAGCAGATACAGCGGATCCGGGGCGGAGAGATCCGGCAGCCAGAGGAAGGAGACGCCGCGAAGCTCGATGGTGTTCTGGAAGACGAAGAAGAGCGTGATGAGCACCGGGAAGGGGATGAGCATGGGAACGCATCCGGCCAGCGGATTGAATCCGTGTTCCCTGTACAGCTTCATCATCTCCTTCTGCTGCCGTTCGGGATCGTTCTTGTACTTGGCCTGGATCTCCTTGACCATGGGCGCGACGGCGGTGTTCCTCAGCTGCGCTCGCATGGCCTTCTGGTTCAGCGGAAAGAGCACGACGCGCATCATGACCCCGAACAGGATCAACACCCATCCATACCCCCAGCCCAACTGGTTGTGCAGGTAGATGAGGATCGTGGTGATGATCGCTGCGAACGGCTGGATGACGGGCCGCAGCCACCTCCAGCCGACCGGATTTACCTCCTCCAGGTCGGCACCGATCGCCCTCAGCCGGGTGAAGTCCTGCGGCCCCAGGTAGACCCGGTAGGCGAATGAAGCGTCGGGCAGGAGACTCTGCGCCGCCGTTACCGATACCCGCGGCTCCTCCCCGCCGTACAGGTCGACCGGGCGCCGCGCGAAGACCCCGCCCAGGAAACGCTCCGCCTCCCAATTGTCCCCGGCCAGCAGCGCCGCCAGAAAGTACTTGCTCTTGAGCGCCACCCACAGCAGCGGGCCATCCTCGACCCGATCTTCCTCGAAATTCCTGAGCGGCCGCTGGCGAATCCCGTCCTGGGTGTGGTTGACCACGTAGGCCAGCGCCTGTTCGTCATCGGCGGGGCGCGCTTCGTTGAACGCCAGTCCCTGACCCAGGCCGGTAAGCAGAAGACCTCGATCGACACCAGGAACACGCCCGCGAACGTCGATCAGATAGGAGTCGGGATCGAAGCGGTATCGGATTTCGAAACCGGTCGCCCCGTCGGGAGTCCGGAAGGTGAAGCTCAGCTCCTGCGAATCATCTCCCTCGACCAGCGTAAGCCCCTCCGCAGGAGACACTTCGAAAGGCACCGCGGAGAAATCGAGCGTGTCTCCGGCGATCGCGACCCGGTTGCCGAGCGCGCCCGGCCCGTTGCGCAGGAGAAGCTGTACGGGACCGTCATCCGCGAACGACCTGAATCCCGGCAGTATCGCGGAATGCAACTGTGCCCCGTAGTTGCTGAACTCGAACTCGTAGAGCGGTCCCCGGACGCGGATCCGGCGCTCGGGCACTACGGGGGGATCCGGCACGGCCGCCGTCGCAATCCCGCTGCTCGGCGTGCCCGTGGGTTCCGCCAGTTCCCCGGTCTGGGGCTCGCTCTCCACCGCTGCGGGCACCGGCGCCTCCGGGGCCGGGGGAGGCGGAAAAAGCAGGTTGGTTCCGAACAGGACGCCGATCATCAGGAAGATGGCGAGGACGAAGCGAAGTTCCGGCCTCATCGCGCGTTTCCTCGAGGCACCGGATCGAACCCCTTTCCGCCAAGGGGGTGGCACCGGCAGAGCCGCCGCAGCGTCAGCCAGCAGCCGCGCAGGGTTCCATGCCGCTCAAGCGCTTCGAGCGCGTAGGCCGAACAACTGGGCACGAAGCGACAGGCAGGCGGCGTCAACGGAGAGATGGCCGCGCGATAGAAGCGAATGCCGTTCAGCAAGAACTTCAGAGTAGCTCCTCGGTCAGCTTCACCAGTTGATTCCTGAGCTGCTGGAACGACACCTGGTACGCCTCCCGTCTGGCCCTGACCAGGAAGTCCAGATCCCGAGGGTGGGTGTCCAGTCGCGGCAGCACTTCGAGTCGTCCGATCTCACGCAGCCGGCGCCGCAACCGGTTGCGATCCACAATCGCGTGTCCGTGCTTGGGCACGATCACCCCGAAGCGTGCACAAGAAGTGGCGGAAGCCGCGAGGAAGACGTCGAGTTCGGACGTCTTCCTTCGCTTCCCCCGCCTCAACAAACCCCGGATCTCGCCGGAGCGCCGAATTCGTCTCAAAGGAGGAAAGCATACTTCGGTTGGAAGCCCCGGCTCGGCGGCGGCTGCGCCGTCTACTTCGAGCCGACCTCCACGACCAGCCTGTGGCGCCCCTTCCTCCGCCGCCTCGACAGCGTCTTGCGGCCTGCCCGAGTGCTCATTCGGGCGCGGAATCCGTGGGTGTTCTTTCTCTTTCGATTCCGTGGTCTGTATGTCGGTTTCATGAGGAACGTTCGTGAAGGGAACCACCCGCATCCAGTCGAACGAGTCGTACCAACCGCCAGGCGAACGCGGGACGGGCGAGGAACCTACCGGAAATCCGCGCGGCCCGTCAACCCCGGCGCACCCCGCCACCCGCACTCGCCCGTAGCCGTCCGGAAACGCGGGCCCGCTTGCCGCAATTGACTTTTCCACACTCCCGGGGTACCGTTGCACCCTTCGCTGCCCCGGGGGCTTTCCGCACAAGCCCCGGTCTCGACTCTCCTCCCTCATTCCGTCCCCGATGGAACTGTCTGCCTCCGAGATCTGGGCTCACGCCCTGGCGGCCGCGCGGGCCTACCTTCCGGAACAGAGTTTCCAGACCTGGCTTGCCGGAACCGAGGCGGTCGGCTTCTCCGACGACGAGTTGCTGGTCGAGGCCCCGAGCCAGTTCCACGTAGAGTGGATCGAGGACAAGTACGGCGCGCTTCTCCGCAGAAGCATCGAGCAGCGGCTGGGTCGTCCCTTGTCGGTATCCTACCGGTCGTCGGCCCCACTCGCCGCGCCCGCGGCCTTCGCCATGGCAACGGATGCTCCTGCCTACTCCTCGCCCCCGTATCGGTCCAGCGTCTCCGAGTCAAAGCCGACGATCCCCTCCGACAAACTGAACGAACGCTACACTTTCGACCGCTTCGTCGTGGGCAACAACAACCAGCTGGCGGTCGCCGCCTGCCGCGCCGTCGCTGAAAAACCGGCCCGCATGTACAACCCCCTCTTCGTCTACGGAGGGGTTGGGCTGGGAAAGACCCATCTCATGCATGCGATCGGCAACTACCTGCAACAGCACGCTCCGCAGACGCACATCGCATACGTTCCCACCGAGCAATTCACCAACGAGCTGGTCACATCCATCCAGGAGGGCGCGACGCCCGGTTTCCGCCGGCGCTATCGGCATATCGACCTCCTGCTCATCGACGACATCCACTTCCTCGAGGGTAAGGAACGCACACAGGAAGAGTTTTTTCACACCTTCAACGCCCTGTACGACGCACAGAAGCAGATTGTTCTCACCAGCGACCGCGCGCCCAGCAGCCTGTCCGGGCTCGAAGAACGACTGGTGTCGAGGTTCGCGTGGGGTCTGGTGGCCGACATCAAGCCCCCGGACTACGAAACCCGGATTGCGATCGTCCGCAAGAAGTCGGCCGCCGACGGGCTCTTTCTGGAAGACGATGTGATCGACCTTGTGGCCCGTTCGTGTACCTCGTCGGTCCGGGAGATGGAAGGCGCGATCATCAAGTTGCTCGCCTTCTCCTCCCTGACGAATCAGGAAATCACGCTCGCGCTCGCGCACGAAGCGCTACGGGAATCGCGAATCCCAACCCTCGCTCCGTCCCCGCCCACATCGGCAACCGACATCCTGAACGCCACCGCGGCGGCATGGGGAGTGGAACCCGCAGGCCTCGTCTCGAAGCGGCGTACCCGGGACGTCACCGTGCCCCGCCAGGTCGCCATGTTCCTGATCAAGGAGATTCTCGACCTGCCCCTTACCAGGATCGGCGCAGCGTTCGGGGGACGGGATCATTCCACTGTGATCCACTCGATCAGAAAGGTGGATCGGGATCTGCAGACGGACGAGGAGTTCGCCAGCCGCGTCTCCCGCCTGCGGGAGCAGATTCTCGCGGGAGGGGCCTGAAATAACATGTTCAAACGGGTGGGGAGAACAGGGGAAACGGCGTGGCTTGCTCCGCTCCCTGAGCCCCCGTTGTGGATTCATGGAAAACCGGATGCTCTTTTGCATCCGCAATCCACGGCATCCCTCCATTCCCGAGATCGTTGGGGAGAACCAGGTTACCCGGGCGAAGGCGGCGTTGTCTACAACTCCACAGCCCCTACTACTACTACTTTCTTGTGATACAAGGGTAGAACTCGAACTTCCTCTCGTGGATTTCCTCAAAACCGCAACTCCATCTCCCAGGATCCGAACCAGATGAAACTTGCCCTGACTCGGCAGAACCTGTACCAGGGACTCACGGCAGTCTCCCAATCCGTTCCAGCCCGCACCACCCTGCCGGTTCTCTCCAACATTCTCTTCGATGCGACCGAAGAGGGCCTCTGGATCACGGCCACGGACCTGGATGTCACTGTTCGGACCCGCGTAGCCGCGGAAGTTCAGGAGACAGGTTCCTTGACGGTCCCGGGCAAGAAAATCCAGGAGATCGTGCGGGCGCTGCCCGACCGCCCGGTGTTGGTGGGCACTCTGGGAAGTCAGATGGAGCTGGTTTGCGGCAAGAGCCGTTTCAAGCTCAACGGTCTGCCCGCGGACGATTTTCCGTCGTCGCCCCATCTGGACTTCGATCAGGCGTGGACAACCTCCGGGGCCGATCTCCTGTCGCTCATCCGCAAAACGTCGTTTGCGGTATCGAGCGAGGAGAGCCGGCCGATCCTGAGCGGAGTGCTCTGGGAGTTACGCGGCAACGAGATGCGAATGGTGGCGACCAACGGCCACAGGCTCGCGAGGATGGCGGTGAAAACCGAGTCGTCCGGGCCGGCGGCCTCGAACCTCATCGTTCCCCCCTCGGCACTGAGGCTGGTACAGCGGCTCTTCGGTGAAGGGGATGAACTCGAGTTGGGCCGCGATGGCAATTTTCTCGGCTTCCGTTCGGGGCCGACCGAGGTCTACACCAGGCTGATCGACGGCACCTACCCGAACTACAAGCAGGTAATCCCCGGGGACAACGACAAGTTTGCGGTGGTCGACAAGAACAGCCTGCTTGCCGCCGTCAAGCGGATGGACGTTGTCGCGAGCGACCAGACGCACCGCATCAAGCTCAGCTTTTCCGGTAGGCGGATGAACCTGAGCGTGAGTACTCCCGATCTGGGCGAGGGCTACGATGAGGTGGATCTCGGATATGAGGGCGAGGACCTCGATATCGGCTTCAACGCCAGCTATCTGATCGAGGTGCTTCAGCACATGCCCACGGATGACGTTCGGCTGGCGTTCAAGGCGCCGGAACGTGCGGCAACCGTCGAGCCGGTGCCCGCGGAGGACGGGGACGCGATCGACTACCTCTGCCTGGTGATGCCCCTCCGGCTGCTCGACTGACCCGTTCGGTGGCGGGCCCGAAGTCGGGGGTCGATGGGCGCTAAACGGGCGCCGTTGGCATCTCTGCGCCGGCCAGCTCCTTGCGAGCGGCGAGGAGTTCGCTCGCGGGAAACACGGTTGTCACCGCATGGCCTTCGGCCGCGATGCGCTCCCGGGCTCCTTCCTCACGATCAACGAGTGCGAGGACGGCGAGAACCCGGGCGCCGTGGTCCTCGACCGCCCGGATGGCCTTGAGGGTGCTCCGGCCGGTCGTCATGGCATCCTCGATGACCACCACGCGAGCATCCGTCGGAAGCCCGCCCTCGACCCTGCGCCGGGTGCCGTACTCCTTGGCGTCCTTGCGGACGGAAAACGCGTCCATGGGCCGGTGCTCCTCCCAGCTCTGACGCGCGATGGCGTAGGCGATCGGGTCAGCGCCCATCGTAAGACCGCCGACGTGTGTGGGATCCAGACCGGCGCGTCGCAGGTAAGTCAGGCATACCCGGCCGACGAGCGCCTGCCCCTCGGCGGTCATCGTCGTCGCTCGCGCGTCTACGTAGTACGTCGAGCGGGTGCCGCTGGCGAGCGTGAAGCGGCCAACCCGGAGAGACCGCTCGATCAGCAGGGCAAGCAGGCGGTCACGGGTGTCCATGCGGCTCCTTGGCGCTGAAGGCCCCGGGAAATGATCATGTGCCCCGCCCCCGCAGCGACGGGGCGGGAGGACGGACGGCGGGCAGCGCGGTATATTGGTACTGTCAGTTCGGCATCGTCAAATCAGCAAAGGGGCTGACGAAGGTATCGGTGTGACGAGAAAGCTTGGAGGTCCATGGGTTTGGGCGGCCATGGCGGTGGCCGCGGTGTCCGCGTGCGGGGAAAACGGCGTGGCGCCACCCATGCTGCGCTTTGGGCAGTCAGGCCAGCTGGTCGTGGAGGTCGTGACTCCGCAACAGCTTCTCCCGTCACCGGGCAGGGGAGAACTGCGTCAGACGCTGACGTGGCGGTCGACCGGCGCCTGGCAGCTCTTCGAGTCGATCGCCTACCGGGGGGTGGTAGGCAGCGAGACCACCACGCGGAGTCCCGGGATTCCGGCCGCGTTCACCGCATCCTACGCCACCCTGGTCACCCAGATCCACGGCGCGGCCGGCCTGGATCTGTTCATCGAGGATCTCGATCCGAATCTGAACCCGCCATGTGACGGCGAGGCCCGCGTAACCCTTCGCATCCAGGATGAAATCCGGGGCGAGGAGAGGAGCTGGACCCGCTGTGCAAAAGGCCCCCTCGGATCACTGAATCCCGCCGGGTCAGGCCCCGACATACACGCCAGTCGGGTGATCCAGGTGTCCAGGCTCGTGCACGACCGCACCCTTGGAGATGCCGCCACCAGCGTCTACCACCAGAGCATACCGTTCGCGACCCTCGACCAGGGCGCGAAGCCCGGTGAGCGGGCACTGGTCTCACGGGTGTTCTTCGGAGGGCCGGACGAGGACGATGCACCTGCCGGGTGGGGGGACTTCTGGCGACGGCACGCCGGTGGGGCTTCCCTGCCCAACATCGACTGGAAGGCGGATATGGTGGTGGTTGCGGCGGATGGCGCCCGCCAGGAGGCGGGGAGCATCCTCGAGATCAGGAGCATCGTTGCCACGGAGGGTGCCATCATTCAACTCGTGGAGCTCGCCCCCGGTGATTTCTGTTCGCCCGCGGCGGTGGTGGAGACTCCCTTCCACCTCGTCATCGCGCCACGGACGGGGTCGGCGATTCAATTCAGCGAAGTTGCGCTGGAGCGAGTGCCCTGTGGGCTGTGAACCGGGGTCGTCGGCCGGGCGAAGCCGGAGAGTGTGCTCCTGAGCCGGAGCCCAACCGCAAACGGAGATCGCGAGAGTGCCGCTTCGACGCCTGTACGTGCTGGTCCTGGTCGCCTTCGCGGTCATCTTCACGGCGACCAGCAGCTGGATGGCATTCTCGGTCACCGACCGGGCGCTCGAGGAGGAGCTGGACGACAAGCTCCAGGTCACCGCGGGCGTGGCGGCGGAAACCGGGCTGGACGCAACCAACCTGCTCCTTCTCGGCCGCGGAGACGAAGAGACCTTCTTCTGGAGGGAGGCGTACGACCGCCTGCGCAGTCTGGTCGACCGCGGATATGTGGACGCTGCCTGGATCATTCGCCGCGAGACTCCGGCCCGTCCCGGAGAAGGCGCGGCACCGGGGGGAGGAGGAACCATTGAACAGCCCCCTTCCTATACGGCCATCGTGTCGACCGAGTCGGCCGAATCCCTTCCGATCATCGGGACCTCCGTCCTCATTTTCTCCGCCTACGACCTGAGCGGACTGTGGGAGGACGGATCGGCGACCTCGCCGCTCTTCGAGGGAACGGACGGTCGCTTCTACAAGTACGGTTTCGCGCGGCTGGAGGAATCCGACGTCGCCCTCGCCGTGCTCATGCGGGCGGACTACCTCGCTCCCCTGGCCAGGCTGCGGAGGTCGGTCCTCCTCGCTTCCGCGATCACGGTCGTGCTCTCGGTTCTCGTCGCCATCGGCCTGGCCGCCCGCATCGCCAAGCCTCTGGAGCGGCTCAGCAGGGTGGCGCTTCGTATCCAGCGGGGCCGCATCACGCGGTCGATCGAAGTGGAGGAGGGCGTCGAGATCGGCCGTCTCTCGCGGGCGATGGAGCGCATGCGCCTGGGAATCATCCAGCGGGACGAGCAACTCCGGCTCATGCTCGCTCAGGTGGCTCATGAGATCCGGAATCCTCTGGGCGGGCTCAAGCTCTTCTCGGCCATTGCGGCGGACAGCGCCGACCCGAAGGAGCGGGCTCAGCTCTTCCGCAAGATCCAGGCGGAAGTGGATGCCCTCAACAGCATCATCACCGACTTTCTGGTGTACGCTCGTCCCCGGGCGCCGCAGCCGACGCTGCACGACATCCGGGGTCCGCTCAGGGAGGCGGCCGAGCTGGTTGCGACCGAACTCGAGTCGCGGGGAGGCAGCCTCGAGGTCGAGCTGCCGGATGCACAGCTGGAGGTGGTGGCGGATTCCGGGCAGGTCAAGCGCATGGTGCTGAACCTGTTGCGCAACGCGGCCGAAGCCGGTGACCGGGTCTGGCTCAAGGGTGCGTTCAGCAACGGCGAAGTCATCGTATCCGTGCGCGACAACGGGCCGGGCGTACCGGAACCATTGCGGGGACGGATCTTCCAGCCCTTCGTCACCAGCAAGGAAAGGGGCGCGGGCCTGGGGCTCGCGATCGTGGCCGGCGTGGCACGGGCCCACGACGGCAGGGTCGAACTGGTCTCGGGCGACGGCGCTGCTGTGAATGGCGCGGAGTTCCGTCTATATTTGCCCGGCTCGGAGGTGTTCCCGGTCGCGCGAAGCGAAGCGAATGCCCGCTAGCGCCGGTGCCCGTCAAGAGCTTGCCGCCGGCTCGCCCGGGGATCGAGCGGCGCGCGTATCCCGGGCTCCCGGCCATGCGCGCCTCGGGCCTCCGTCCCGTGTCGGCCTTCCTTCCACCGCCCCCTGCGGGCCCGTCCATCTGGTGCCATGGCGCGAGTGCTGATTATCGACGATCACAATGCCATCCGCGAAGGCCTCGAGCTGCTGCTGCGCAAGCACGGCCACCGGACCTTTTCGGCCGAGAATGGCAGGCAGGGCCTGGATCTGCTCAGCGAGCATGGTGCCGAACTGGTCGTCACCGACCTCAGAATGGCGGGCATGGACGGCATCGAGGTGCTCCGCCAGGTGCGGGCGCAGGCCCCGGAGACCGATGTGATGATGATCACGGCTTTCGGCACCGTGGACAGGGCCGTGGAGGCGATGAAGCTGGGGGCGGTCGACTTCATCACCAAACCGTTTTCTCCCGAGGAGTTCGCGGTCAAGGTGGGCCGCCTGCTGCGTGAGCGGGAAGAGCGCGACGAACTGCGGCGAGAGAACGTGGCGCTGCGGATCGAGAACACTTCGCTGAAGGAGCAGACCGAGGCCCGCTACGGGCAGATCATCGGCGAAGCTCCAGCGATGAAGCGGGTGTACGACTGGATCGGCCGGGTGGCTCCCAGCGAGTCGACGGTCATGATCTATGGAGAGTCCGGCACGGGCAAGGAACTCGTAGCCCGCGCCATTCACGCCAGCTCATCGCGCCGGGACGGCCCCTTCGTGCGCGTGAACTGCGGGGCCCTCGCGGAGAGCCTGCTGGACTCGGAGCTGTTCGGGCACGAGAAGGGTGCGTTTACGGGTGCGGACCGCAGGCGGCGGGGGCGCTTCGAGCTCGCGGACGGCGGGACCATCTTTCTCGACGAAATCGCCACGATTTCCACCATGACCCAGGTCAGGCTCCTGCGGGTGATCCAGGAACGGGAACTCGAGCGTGTGGGAGGAGAGAAGACGATTCCCGTGGATGTCCGCATCATTGCGGCAACCAACACCCCCGCCGACGAACTCCTGGCCAGCGAGGACTTTCGCAAGGACCTCTTCTACCGCCTGCATGTGGTTCCGATCGTGCTGCCGCCCCTCAGGAACCGTGTCGAGGACATCCCGCTTCTGGTGGACCACTTCATTGCAAAGCTGCGCAAACGCACCAACTCCGGGGTCGGCGGGGTCGACGCGAAGGCGATGGACAGGCTGAGCAGCTACGCGTGGCCGGGAAATGTGCGCGAGCTCGAGAACGTTATCGAGCGGGCGCTCCTGCTTGCGGACGGTGCCACGATCGATGCCGGGGATCTGCCTGCGATGAAGGCGGGAGACGTCGTGTCCCGGGCGGACGACCTGCCCGAGGGCGGTAAGAACCTGAACGAGGTGGTCGAGGGTATTGAGGAGAGGCTCCTCAGGCAGGCTCTCGAGCGGGCGGGCGGAGTCAAGGCGGAGGCCGCCAGACTGCTCGGACTGAAGTCGAGCGCCTTCTACTACAAGCTCGAGAAATACGGCATCGACGCGTAAACCGAGGCGGGTCATGGCCCCATCGGCCGCACAGGGCAAAGGACGGAAGCCGGCGGGACTGCTCCGCCTGGTGGCCCTGGCCGCGGGTCTGTGCGCAGCCCTTCCCTCCGCTGCGGAATCGCAGGATGTGGAGCGATCCACGTATCGCGCGGCGGAGAGTGCCTACAACGCCGCCCTCCGCGCCCGCGATCTCGAGCGCGACCTTCTCGACGACGCTCTCGACGAGGTGACCGAGGCTCGGCAGTCCGGCGATCAGGCCCGGTACGAGCGTGCTCTGGCGATCTATCAGGAGCAGGCGCGGGGGCTGGAGCAGAGCAACAGGGATCTCGACGACGCCGCGGGCCAGCTGGAACAGGCCCGGCGCTCCCACCTGTCGAGCGTATTGGACGAGCTGGACGAGTTGGTCGAGGAGCTTGCACAGGCCCCTGATGCGCGCGCGCGCGACCTCATCGGTCGCCGGATCGCCCTCCTGAACGACGACGCCGACCAGCTTGAACGCCCCATCGAAATCGACGACGATCCGTTCCCGGAAATCAACATCGACCCCGGCGACACCCGGGACGAAATCCGGGCCAAGGCGGACCTGCTGGAGCGGTATGCGAGACGCCATGACCTGCTGTTGCTCGACATCGACGCCCAGATCGACTTGCTCGAGCAGCGGCAGCGTCATGCGCGCATGGTGCGGGATTTCGGAGCGGATCTCTCCCGCTTCGGCGACCTTCGTGTGCCCGTGGGACCAGACGCGACGTCCGACAATGCGGAGGACCTGATCGGCAGCGAGGAGTTGTCGCAGCGCCTCGAGGAACTGCAACAGTCCAGGGAGTTCGTGATCGAGAGACGAGACATTGCCAGGGCGCGTGCGGAGGAGTTTCGCCAGCGCATCGGGGGCGAGCACACCGCATGAGCTGTTCCGCGCGGATCGCGACCCTCGTCGTCCTCATGGGTACCGGATGGGGTGCGACGCTCTCCGCCCAGGCGCGCGTGACGGACCTGGTCTTTACCGGCGGGACGCATGTGGAACGGTATGGCGGAGGAATACCGTCCGTGACGCTTGCCGTGGTCGACAGCGTCGATCAGGCCTGGGCGACGAGCGCCGAACTGGGGGTCCGTGCCGTTCTGAACTCGAACGCCAACGGGTTCGACGGCCTCACCGTCACACTGGATGGCGGTGTCCGGCAGTTCGACGCGTACGGCTTCAAACTGCGCGACTATGCGCCCCGTGTTTCGAGCGGGGTGCTCGACGCCGTGTTCCGCACAACGACGAACCACGGCGTCCTGCAATTCAACGGGCGGGCAGGAGGCCGCGATGTGGCTGACCGCACGCCCACTCCCCTGTTCCTGGAGCCGGGTTACACGAACTACGAAGGCGCGGCGCTCTTCCAGACACGGGAAATAGGCGGGACCTACTGGGATGTGAGCGTCGAGGGCGGCCGGGCCGACTACAACGCCCAGGAAATCGTGCCGCAACTCGATCTGCTCGACCGCAACAGGATCGGGTTCGAACTGGGTGCCGCGCAGGCACGGATGTGGAACGCGGCGAGGTTGACGATGCGTTTCTACGGATCGTTCACCGAATTCCGGTATCCGAAACAGGGCACTCGCTATGAACCTGATCCCTTCCGCCGGGACCAGGCCTATCAGCTGGGTGCGCTGTGGCGGTATGACGGGCTGGAATCTTCGGATGGGTTCGAGTCGCCGGGGGTCACCGCGGAGGTCGGCATCCGGGGCACGATCAACAGATCCAATGCCAGCCGGACCGAGTACAACGCGGTCTCGGTAAACACCGTCGTGTCGATCCCCTTGCCCGCGGACATGAGGGCCCATGTCACGGCGGTGCTTACCGCGAAGGACTACCTGACCGAAACGGAGTTCATCCGCCTGATTCCGGGCGAAGAGGCGGACAATGCATCGCGGGTGTACGTAGGCGTCAGCCGGCAACTCACCGACGCCGTCGACGGCCGCTTCCGAATCGGCTGGACCCGGGCGGAGACGGAGATCGGCGACGCCTATTTCGAGCGCTACAGCGGATCGCTGCTCTTCAGCTACCGGCCCTGAAGGACGCGCAGGCCCGGGTCGCTGTGGTTCCGGGGTTCGGCCAACGCACCCGCCAGCCCGTCAGAGCCGGACAGGACGAGGCCCCGGAGGCAGTGCCCTCCGGGGCCTCGCGGGCGCCCGTATCAACCTCGGAAGATTCTCCAACTCCGGCGGCAGGACTCGAACCTGCGACCCGGTGGTTAACAGCCACCTGCTCTACCAACTGAGCTACGCCGGAAGACCGCCTGCAGTAGCCAGCAACCGTACCCCAAGGCCGTTAGCGTGTCAAGTTGCGCGCCCGGCGGCCTCAAAGACGCCGCGCAGCGCGGGACCAATGTCGTGCGCGAGGTCCCACATCTCCTGAAATCGCGCTCGCACGCCGTCGGCCTCCCCGCCCCTGTGGACCACGGCGAGCGCCGGCCCGCGCGAGGGGTAGGGAATCTGGAACCAGTGGACGCCCAGGAGCAGATCGCAGCGTCCCTGCGGATCGACGAAGACGGAGAAGTTGGGCGCCCAGTCGAGGAGGGGCGCGCAACGGACCCGGAGGCGCTCTTCGGCGAGCAGGCGCACGACGACGCGCAGATTGTGGCTGCGCTGGGGATCGGCCAGGATCGCCTCGGCCTCGAACTTGAGCGTTGCCGCATTGATCTCGGTGGTGAGGACGCGCAGTTCTTCCACGGAGTCCAGGTCCTCGTAGGCGAGATCGATGCCGGAGAGCCGGATCCGATCGACGGCCACATCGATGTGCCGGGCCTCGCGGACGAGGTCGGCGTAGATCGTCCGGAGGCTCCGGCGAGACCGGTCGTGGATCAGCTTGCTGTGCGTCGGCGGCATGGTACAAGCAAGCGGAAGACCTCGGGCGACGGAATGGCGGGATGGGACGACCGACACGGGCCCCTGATCTTCCTGGGGGGCGGGGGTGCAGCCGAGACGATCGGACCTGCTTGTGCACACGGTGGACGTGGCCCCCGCCCTGCCCGCGCTCGCCACCCCCCGCTAGCGTGCTCGTCGTCGTGCCGCCTTCAGGATCCCGACCCAGCGATCGATCCCCAGGTCGGCTGCCGCTTCCGCGGCCGTCTCCGTGACCTCGTATCGCTGGGGGAGCGAGTGGCGTAGCCGCAGGAGCGCCTCCTCGAACTTGAGCCGCGCCCAATGGGCCGGCTGAGTTGTCTCGATAAGCATCGCTATGTCGCTGATGGCGTCCGCACCCGCGCCGATGGTGCCCCCCCACTCGCACACGCGGGCCTCGAGCAACGCGAACACCCACGGATCCTCGAACCAGCTTGCTGGCGGTTCGGGGGTGTCGGCTGCCATCGCACGGGCTTCCGACACCTCCCCCGTGTGCAGCGCGGTCAGGCTGGCGCCCGCATGGCTGATGATCTCCAGATGGCGCCCCATTCCGGGTATCCAGAGTTCCCGGGCCCGAGCAAAATGTACGACGCCCAGGTCCAGGTCCCTCGCCGCCAGCGCCAGCTCTCCCATCTTGCATTCCAGGGAAACATGCGCTTCGCAGACATTCACCCCGGCAAGCAGCGGCCCCGCCCTGGCAAGCCAGTTTCTTGCCTCGTCGAGGCGTCCGACCGCGCGGTATCCGGTACCTGCACTGACCAACAGGTTGAAGTGATCGGCGAAATCGTCGCAGTTGCCCGCCAGCTTCTCCCCCTCCTCCACCGCCGAGATGACCTCCGGATCGGCCATGAGCCCCCTTGCGGCCTGAATCGAAACGAACCGCGCCAGGGCCCGCAGCAGGTCATCCGGGGCACGCATCCGGCGGGCGATGGCGATGGCTTCGCGGGCATGCCCGAGCCCCGCATCGAAGTCACCCTGATGATGGAGTGCGAGGCTGGCATGCAGGGGGCCCCGTGACTCCGGTGCAACACGCCCCAGCAGCGCTCGGGCGTGAGCGGCGACCCTGTCCGCCTCGGGGCCATGTCCTTCTCTTCTGTGGATGTGGAGTTCGAGGTCGATAGCCTTGACGGCCGCCTTCCAGTGCCTCTGCTCCTCGGCGGCGCGTCCGAGTTCACGGATGCCGGTTGCCGCCTCTCGCGGAGACCGGGAGCCCTTGCTGGCGAGCAGATCGACGCGCAGGAGGTCGGCAATCAGGGCGCCCTCGGGGCGTTCGAAGCTTCGAAGCTGAACCGCAGCTTCGGTCAAACACGCCGGTCCCTCCACGGTGTCCCTGCACAAGTAGTGAAGACGAGCGGCGCGGGCGGCGATTCGGCCGCGGATCCGCGGATTGTCGGTGTCTTTCCGGGCGAGGACGAAGAGCTTGGCGGCCTCCGCGAAAGCACCCGCCTTCTCCGCGGCCCTTGCTCCGGCCACGGCGTGCCGGAGCGCGTGAGCCCGCATGCGGGCATGGTGATAGTGCTTCGCCAGCTCCGCCGATGTCGTTGTGGTCGCACCATCCAGATGGGCAGCAACGCGACTGTGGACCCATGCCCTCCGCGCGACGTTCATTCGATCGTAGACCGTATGCAGGATGAGTTCGTAGCGTGCGACAAACCCGCGCGGGTCCCATTCGACCAGCCGGGACTGCTGCAGCCGGTCGAGCGCCTGCAGGCACGAGTCGTGCGACCTGCCGGACAATTCGGACAACGTGTCGACCCCCATGGGACGCCCAAGGACGGTGAGAAGCTGCAGTGCACGTTCGCCGTCGTCATCCAACTCGGTCAGGCGGTCCGCGAAGACTCTGGCGATGGACTGCGGGACCGGCACGAAGTCGCCCGGATCGAGGTTCGGCAGGCGCTGGCTCAAGTTGGCCTGGAGGGCGAGTTGCACGATGAAGAACGGGTGCTGGCCGCTCAACTCAACGATCCGGTCCCGCACCCCCGCCTTCATCCGGCCAGCGGAAATGGTGTTCGCCAGGTCGGCGGCAGCCCCCTTGCTGAGTTCGCCGAGAAAGAACTCGCTCGGCTCGTATCGCACCAGGGAACCACGCAGCAGCCGGCTGACGGAGTCCTTCTCACGCAGGCCATCGGTCCGCGTCGCGAGCATGACAGCCAAAGGGAGGGAGGGCCATCGCTCCAGAACATACTGCAGGCCTGCTATCGAATCCGAATCAGCCCATTGGAAATCATCGATGAAGAGGATGGTGGGCTTGTTCCGGGTGACCTCCATAAGCAACCGCCAGACTGCTTCAAGGCATCGCCGGCCGGATCGACCGGCCACAGCCGCGCCCGGTTCGGCTGATGATTCCGTACCGCTGGGGGACCTTGACAGCAGTCTCTGGATGATGCCGCGCCAGGGTTCCGCCAGTTGGTTGATGTCGGCGTCGAGACCGGAGGATCTCAGCGCGTCCAGGAGGGTGTCCAGGAAGGAGGCCGGCTTGGGGCTCGTCGCTTGGCTGCGAATGGTTCGGATACCGGTCACCAGGCCCCGGCCGAGGGCTTCTTCTGCGAGCCGCGTCTTCCCGATTCCGCGCTCGCCGCGCAACACGACCACGCGCAACCCGTCTCCGGGACTAGGGAGTAACGCCCCCAGGAGCGCGGCCAGTTCTTCGGCGCGCCCGATCAGGGGGTGGCCCTCCACCCGTCGGGAAGCGGGCTTCGTGCTGGCCTGCCCGCGCATGTCATGCAGGCGGCGGACCAGCGACAGCGTCGCCGCATCCGGGGACCACTCCGGGTTACCCGTCTCGGACCATTCCACGAAATTGTGAAAGGCCGCCTCAGCCTCGCCTACCCTTCCGGTCATCGCCTCGGCCCGAATCAGCATCCGAAGGGCCCGCTCGTCATACGGGTTGAGCGAAATCAGGATTCGAGCCGCGGCGACGGCCCGATGCCACCGGCCCTGGCGGCTCAGGCCGGTCCATTGTTGCACGGCAGCCCTTCGGATCCGGGATCGGATCCGGAGCCTCCTTTCGTTCAGCCATTGCGAGAAACCATGCGAGGGGGACTTGGGCAGTTCCGAGAGAAACTCTCGTTTGCACAGTTCAGCGGCTTCGAAAAGGCGCTCGTCCGAGATCGTCCCCAGGAGGACGCTGTAGTCCGTGGCAATCGCCGCGCTCAGGTATTGGCGGTCATGTTTCCTGACCACCAGCCGCTCGGGAAACTCCCGGTTCAGCGAATAGATGAGCTGACTCATGCGGTGTCTGAGCCGACCGGAAGGCGCGGGCTGCCAGAGCAGACCGATGGCGCGCGCTGTCGACACGCCGTCCGGGGCGGTCGCGAGCAGGCCGAGCAATGCCGCTCTGAGCGGAGACAACGGAACATGCCTGGTACCGGCGAGCAACGTGGGACCGCCGAAGGTCACCAAACGAAAAGTTGGGCGGGGACTGCCTTGGTGGGCTTGTGTGTGTCCCGCCCCGAAAGGCCTTTCTGACATTGTTTCGACGCTGCTGGAGTCACTTGGAGGCCGACCGTCGAACTGCCAGCTTCCTGGCTCGTCGGGCCGGATCTCGATGGGTTTGGAACGCGCGGGGCGATCTGCTCGCTGAGCCGCTGCGCAAGTCGTGGGTCAACGCTCCGGTCGCCTTCTCCTTCTGCAACCAGCACTCGATCAGCCACTCCCATCCCAGACAACGTCGGGCTGTCGAGGGCCGAACTCCGATGAGCCGCTTCATCTGATTGCTCAGCGCAAAGCCGTCCGGATACCCCAGGCCGCAGGCGACAGAGTGAAGGCTCTGCGACGAGTTCTGCAGCCCGACGACCGCGTGCAGAATCCGGCAGAACTGCAGCCAGTGCGAAGGTACCGGCAGCCCTCTCGACACGAAGCGGCGACCCAGTGCGCGGCGCGACAGGTAGATCGTCCGGGACAGGCTGGCGATCGTGGTGAGGTGTCTCGCCAGTCTCACGGTGCGGCGAATGATGTCGCATGTGCCGCGGTCGACCCGCAGTCCCCTCCACGCGAGATACTCGGTGAACTCAACCGGGAGGTCGGTCGGTGGCCGGCGAATGAGCGACTTCATGTCACCCGGATCGATGTCCTCGTGGTGAGGGACGATGGCTGTCGGTCTACATCGCCCGATGACATGGAGGAGATCCGTCTCCGGTGTCAGCGATGAAGCGGGCGGAAGAATGAGTATCAGGACGACGCCCGGCGGCCTCCGGCGTGCGATCCTCAAGTTGTCGGCCAACTCCCGCGTCCCCAGACGCCAGATCAAGGCCGAGCCCCTGAGTCCCCTTTCGCGCTCGATGAACTCGGCCGTAGCCGTGAGCGGGACAAGCTTCCGGTAGGGGACGGAGAAGAGCAGAAATGGCGATTGGGGGCGCTTTGAGCGGGGCATGGGCGTTTCCTTTGCAAGATGAGGCGACGCACAACAGTAGTCGACCACCATCAGCGAACTATCAGCAAACGACGACGCAACCCGCCGGAGCGTTCAAGGGTTGGCCGTGCCGTGTCATTGCAATGCGCTGACGCCCAGCCCGGGGTGAGGGGTCTCTTGTCGCTGGGAAGGACGGTGTTGGCCGACTTGGTCCGCGGCTGGCGCAACCGGCTTCAAGGCGGAAAGATTCCAGTCCGGGGTTGCCCGCCAACCCGGGCACCCATCCACAAAACACATGAATCGGACGCGGTCCAGGAGGTCGCAGATGAACCGGAGCACAACCATGATCGCCATCGGGATCGCCCTCGCCCTGGGGACCGCCGGAGAAGGCACGACGGCGCCTCTGGAGGCCCAGGAGGTGGGTCCCGCCAACGGCTCGCTTGTCGTTGTGGGGGGCGCCATGCAGGATCTGGGCATCGTGCGCCGCTTTATCGACCTGGCGGGCGGCGCCGACGCCCCCATCGTCGTCATCCCGACCGCGGGCGGCGCGGCGGAGTACGACCAGTTCTATCCCGGCCTGCGCCAGTTCCGCGCGGCGGGCGCGACCAACCTGACGGTGATCCACACCAACGACCGCGCCGAAGCCGACAGCGAGGCCTTCGTGGCGCCGATCCGGGAGGCCGGCGGGGTCTGGTTCCCGGGCGGGCGGCAGTGGCGCATCGCCGATTCCTACCTGGACACGCGCACCGAGGAGGAACTCCACCGCGTGCTCGAGCGCGGCGGCGTCATCGGCGGCTCCTCGGCCGGCGCCTCGATCCAGGGATCGTACCTCATCCGCGGCGACACGCAGACCAACACCATCATGATGGGAGACCACGAGGAGGGGTTCGGCTTCCTGCGCAACGTGGGCGTCGACCAGCACCTGCTGCGCCGCAACCGCCAGTTCGACATGCTCGAGGTGATGGAGGCGATGCCCGGGCTGCTGGGCATCGGGATCGACGAGAACACCGCGATCGTGGTTCAGGGCGACGAGTTCGAGGTGATCGGCGAGAGCTACGTCGTCATCTACGACACCTCGGTGCAGATCGACACCGGCGGCGACTTCTATTTCCTGGCCCCCGGCGACCGGTTCAACATGGCCACCCGCGAAGCCCGGCGGCCGGCGAACACGGCGCGCCCGCTCGACCGCGTGCAGCGGCGGCCGGGGGGGTAGTTCCCGGGCTGGTTTCCGGACTCCGCGGCCTCCGCCAACTGATGCGGTCTCGCGGCCGCTCTTCTGGACAGCGAGGAGGCCTGCGCGGCTGTCAGTACGTCATTGGTCAGCTGCATATCGATTAGCTGGGTCACGCCCGCTTCCCTGTGTTGCTCCGCGGGCGGTCCTCGACGTGTGGCATTCATCGATGCTGACAATACGAAATTATCGCTGCTCATAATACGATAATTTCGATGTCCATTGACACGCCCGGGAGATGGCCAGTGAGGAACACCTTGCGCGTCCAGAGCCGGAAGCCCTACGACTCTACTCGTTTTGTCTTCTAGCCGCCATCCGCTGAACAGGATCGCCGTGCTTTGACCAGGACTACAGAGCCGGTTTGCGGCGTCGCCCGACGCAGTGCTCATCGTGGACGCGAACAGGGTGATCCGGAACGTCAACCCTCGGGCACTGACGATGTTCGGATGGAGCCGTGCGGAGACGGAGACCTGATCGACGACGAAACGGAGTCTGGAGACTACACTGACTACCCGTCGAACTACATCGTGGCGGTGTACAAGACCTGCGAAGTACGGGTGACTCTTGCGGGTATCCCGCGCTGGGATGACCGCGACGATGTGTCGGACTACGTCTGGTGCCTCGAGGAAGCAGTCAACAAGGATGTACACGAGGACAACTTCCCCGGCGTCACGACGCCGACCAAAGCGAGAGACAACGCGGGCCGACCATCGGGCTGGAACGCAAACGACATCCGCAGGACGTGGAGGAAGAACGTAGGAACATGAGCAGACGCGTGACTCTCTTGTTAGCGCTGGCGCTGCAAGCCTGCTCTGCCTTTGGTATCGGCGATGACTGGTCCACGCTCATCGTCCAGCTGGAGGGAGACGGAACCGACGGAGCCCCTGGCGGTGAGGTGGTGCGCGTCAACAACTCACCGTACGATCCACGTGGAATGGCGGGTATCGAAGTCGGGATCAACGGGATCGACGGCCTTCCCCCCAAACTAACGCCAACGGGTGCTGACTTCCGGGAGTTGCTTTTGCGTTGATGGGAGACCAGGCTCCCGGAGTCCGGCCAGGTCAGCTTCGTGGTGAAGCTCCGAGACCGCGGGCGTCAGCTTGTCGCTGAGGAGGTCTCCGGGTCATTCGCCATTACGCCGGAGCCCACCAACTGGCGGCTCTCGCTGGATCGCGAGCCGCTCAAGACAGACGACGTCCAGAACCTGCTCTGCCCGGACCCGTACTGGCGCTGTCACGGGCAAAGGGTGGTCAGCATCCGCGAGGACGTCCGGAACTACCCGTCCGAAGTCCTACGGATCGTGCTCTATCGTAATTCGCGCGGCCACTGACCGAAAGGTGTCGTCTGCGACTTAGGTGGGTGCGCCCCCGCCAGCCTTCGAGCTGGCGGGGGGCACCGCCTTCACCCGGCTGTCAGCTGTTCCCAAGTCAGCCACTCCTGGACCGGTCCCGATTAGCTGGATCACGGGGAAGCTCCATGTTCTGTATGGGCGGCCACTCTCGGATACTTGGAGGAGGCCGTCGGTACCCAAGCCCATGCGGACGATTTCGGCGAGATCGGCCAGCGCCCCGAGCGTGAGAGCCGACACCGGCGGTTGCCGCGTGGAGTCCTTGCTCGGTGTCATCAACTCAGCACGCCGCACCTTCTCCGGCTAGCGATTGGCATCATTATCCTCCCGGCTCTTGAGGAACTCCAAGACGCCACACCCCTTGCTTGTAATCCGAACGATGGACTTTTGATCACTGCGCCACTCGGCCAACCCGGCGTCCACGAGGTGCTCGATCAAGGCCCGGTGTTTCTGTTCTTCAAGGCTCATGCCGAAGGTCGCCGTCGAAGTAATGCTCCCCCAAGGATCCGCTGACATCTCCTTCAGTACCTCAATGCACTTCGGGTCACGAAGGAGGCTGGCCAACTCGTTAGGCTCGGGGAACAACCCCCGGTCCGAGTACCCCAACAGGGTCTCCAAGACTGGGCGGTCTGCCCATCCGTTCTCCGACAGGTCGTAGATCATCCACGCCGCCGATAGGAGGACGGCAATACCGCCGACCCATGCGGTCTGCCCGGACTCGATGAAGCTCACGAGGTCCGCCGGCAGGGTGGACCCCCCAACGAGCTTAGCCATCACCAAGAGGGTGCCGACAAAAGCTACGATCCCGGCGAGCCCGCGCCGCTTTCGCTTCTCGCTCATCGGCCCATCAAGGGTCGTCCACCGGCTGCAGCAAGACGGTCCACGAGGAGCGGATCGGCACGGGTGTTCGACGATGGCAATGGTTCAGCAGATGCGCCACCTGCAACCTCTCAACCCAGCGCCTCGCCCTCCGCCGTGTGCGCCGATTCACCCGCAGACTGCTAGCCCCCCGACCCCGCGGCCTCGGCCAGCGCCTCCAGCTCGTTGTCCAGGATGTCGCGGAAGAGCTGCGTGGGAAGGGCTCCCTGGACCGGGAACCCGTTGATCAGGAAGCTCGGGGTTCCGCGCAGGCCAAGCGCCCTGGCGGCCCGTCCGCCGTCGGCGATGCGGTCTCCCGGCCGCTCCTCCGCGATGCAGGACTCGAACTGCTCCGAGTTCAGCCCGAGCTCGGCGGCGTAGCCGAGGAAGTGGGGCATGGGATCGCCGCTGCCCTTCCACGTCCCCTGGTCCTCGAACAGCCGCACCATCATCCCCTCGAAGTCGTCCTGTTCCCCAGCGCACTCGCCT
Organism: Longimicrobiales bacterium; assembly: GCA_965221785.1. GTDB lineage: Bacteria > Gemmatimonadota > Gemmatimonadetes > Longimicrobiales > Gaopeijiaceae > BD2-11. The sequence continues at coordinate 362,496 of CBDCSR010000003.1, read as the reverse complement.
GCGAGCGCAGACAGATCTCCGTGGGGAAACATCCCGGTCACGATCGGGATGTACTTCCACAGCACGGTCCCGGCGTCGATATACTCCTCCTGGAGCACGGGGAAGGTCTGCTGGTGGAACTGGCGGCAGAAGCCGCAGCCGAAGTCGCTGAGTTCGGCGATGCGCAGCGTCGCTTCAGGGTCTCCGAAATCGTAGCCCAGGCCCGGGAAGTCGATCTGCTCGCCGGGGAGCGTTTCGGGGGGAGTGGTGACGAGGCTCCGGGTGAGGGACTCCGTGGATGCGTCCTCCGCGGGAGGATCCGCGTCGCTCTCTCCGCCCGCGCAGCCGGTCGCCAGCGCGAGAACAAGCGGGGCCAGGGCCCGGCGGCGGAGCCTTGCGGCGAGCCGACTCCCGCCGGGCGGCGTGGGGTGCTGTAGCTTCATCGTTACGTCTCGATCTTTGGCTGATGTGTGTGTGGAAAGGAGCCGCGTCACCGGCGGCGCAGGAGGCGGGAGATCAGCACCCCCGCGACCACTCCGAGAACCAGGGAACCGGCCAGCGCTCGCCCGCTCCATACCCGGGGTTCGCGGATTGGAGCCGGTTCCGGGGTGTGCGCGGCGAGTGCGGTGGATGGTACCCGGTCCGCCGGCTCCCCGACAACGGAACAGGGGACGCATTCGGCAAGCCCGCGGTCGCGTGCCGTCCGGTTGCCGAAGCTCAGGGGGGAGGTGCAATCGGGGCAGGTGCGGTCGGCGGGCGCCGGCTCGATCAAGCCGTAGAGGGCGCCCTTGGAGAGATCGAGTCGCTCAGCGATCCGGTTTACGCTCTCGTCGGAGTCCCAGTACATGCGGTTTACCACTTTCGCCAACTCGGTCGGTCCGACGGTCATCGATCCTGGTCCTCCGGCTGCCCTTGACCCGGCTCGCGGCAGGCGAACAGAATAGCCCCGCCCCGATCGACATGCGAACAAACCGGTTCCCCCATGCCCTCTGCAGCGAAGGGAGGCTATCTCCCGATACCCGTCTCGCACGGCCTGCTGGAGGCTGTGCTGCGCCGGCCGCCGGAAGCTCCGCGCGCGGCCGCGGTCATGTGCCATCCGCATCCCCTGCACGGGGGCACGATGCACACCAAGGCCGTGTACCGCGCCGCCCAGGGCATGACCGAGGCCGGGCTGGCGGCGCTCCGCTTCAACTTTCGCGGCGTGGGGCGCAGCACCGGCTCTTACGACGGAGGGCTTGGTGAGACCGAGGACGCCCGCGCCGCGCTGCGGCACGCCGAGCATCTCTTTCCGGGGCTGCCGCTGGTGGCCGGCGGATTCTCGTTCGGGTCGCTGGTCGCGCTCAGGGCGGGCGCGGGCCATGCTCGCGTCGCCGCCATGGTCGGCGTCGGGCTAGCCTTCGACCTCCACGACTACGGGTTCCTGGCGGACGCGCGCTGCCCGGTGCTCATCGTTCAGGGCGAACGCGACGAGTTCGGTTCGGGAGCCCGAGCCGCGGAATTCGCCCGCCGGCTGGGGAATCAGGTGCAGGCGGTCGTCATCCCGGGAGCGGACCACTACTTTCACGGGCACTTCGACGAACTGCGCCGCGGCATACGGGATTTTCTCACCGGGCCGGCGGTCGCCCGGACGCTGGAACGGAAGCGGGTCGAGACAGGATGAGAGATCGCAGCCGCATCGTCGGCAATCTGGAGGCCATCTACACCAGCGCCTTCAGCAGGGCCGAACGCGAGAACGACCGAGCCGAGATGGACCGGCTGGACTTCGCCTTCCAGCGCGACCAGCTCTACCTGGAAGCGCTCCTCGACATCCGCGACCTCCTCCTCCCTGAAACCGAGGGCGCCGTGGACAAGGCCACGAGCCTGATCGACAAGGCGAAGGTCATAAGGAGGGCCGTCAAGCTGCGGTAGGCGAAGCCGCTCGGCTCGTCAGTCCGCGGGGAGCTGTTCCGCGGGTTGCCGGCGCCGGTCTTCCCGCCCGGCGGACTTGGACATGTAGATGTCCGGCCGGCCCGGGCCATTGGCGTCCGGCATGCACCCGGTGACCACGTAGCCCATTCGGCGATAGAAGAGAAACGGGTGCCGGCTGCCCAGGTCCCGCAGTTCGGCGATGTGACGCGGGATATCCTCGTAGAGGTCCACGCCGGCGAGCGAGGTCTGCCCGCCATCATCATCGGTGCCGAGCGTGAACGTCAGCGCGCCGCGGCGCCGGGCTTCATCCTCGAATGCGGCCACGAGCGCCCTTCCCACCCCGCGAAGACGGTGCTCCCGCCGTACGACGAGCGGGTGCAGCTCCCATACGCGGCCCTCGTATTCCGGCACGCCGCCGATCCACCCCAGGAGGCGGGCATCCTCGATGGCCGCGAAGGCGAAACCGTGACCGAGGACATGCGACACCTCCTCCGTGGCGGATTCCAGGTCCGGCCATCCCCGCGGATGTTCGTCGAAGCCGTCCACGAGCAGCGCCGCGGCCTGTTCGCGAACGGCGTCGGGTTGGCCGCCAAGCTCGGCGATCGTCACATCTCCCTCCCGGAGTGCGGCTCACGGAACTCTGCCCGGAGCAGGGGCCGCGCACCGGTATTATACTCTGCCGTGGATGCGGCAACGTGGGGCACGGACCTGCGATGGATGCGGATGAAGATCTATACCAGACGAGGGGACCAGGGAGAAACCGGTCTGCTGGGGGGCGGGCGGGTGGCCAAGGATCACCCCCGCCTGCACGCGTACGGGACGGTCGACGAACTCAGCTCGTGCCTCGGGATCGCCCACGGCCAGACCCGGATTCCGACCACTGCAGCCCGGCTGGTCCGGATCCAGCGCGACCTCTTCGCCATCGGCGCCTCCCTGGCCCTTGCTCCGGCCGCGGGGGGGCGCAAACGGCCGCCGGTGCCGGAGGTGCCGGTCGAGCGGGTCGACGAGATGGAGGACTGGATGGACGAAGCGGACGCGGACCTGCCCCCGCTGCGCAACTTCATCCTGCCGGGCGGCGCGCCGGCCGCCGCGACGCTGCACCTCGCCCGCTCCGTTTGCCGCCGGGCCGAACGGGTCACCGTGTCGCTGGCCGCACGCCAACAGGTCGACGAGGGCATCCTCCGGTATCTCAACCGGCTGTCCGACCTGCTCTTCGTGCTGGCCCGGGTCGAGAACCACGCCGCGGGAGCCGCCGACCGGACCTGGGAGAAGTGAACCGCCTCTCCGGGTGAGGTCACAACGGAACAACCGGGCGGGACTGCGGCCCCGCGGAGAGGGCGTGGTCCTTGCAACGGCTATTGGCTTCCTGCATCATGTAGCGCGATACGGAGCCGGAATCATGCTCGGTGGACCCGCGGGAACCAGGTCGGCAATGCGCCATGCCCCGGGACACTTCGAGTCTCAGGAGGGACCATGACATACATCATCACGGAGCCGTGCATCGGGACCAAGGACGCCAGTTGCGTCGAGGTGTGTCCGGTGGACTGCATCTACGAAACCGAGGATCAATACCTCATCCACCCGGATGAGTGCATTGATTGCGGAGCGTGCGAGCCCGAGTGCCCCGTACAGGCCATCTTCCCGGACACGGATGTCCCCGAGGAGTGGACGAACTACATCGAGAAAAACACGGACTACTTCAGCTGATCACGGACTACTTCGGCTGATCGCGCCGACCGGCCGATCCGAGCCGAAGGGTCACCCCTCCGCCGGCGGGCGCACGAGCGAAACCCGCCGCGGAATCGGGGCGTCAGACGGTCAGATGCCCAGTCCCCGCACCTGCTCCGGGGTGAGCGCCCTCCGGTAGGCGTCCCGAACCCGCGTGCGGTGGCGGGACCGGGTGCCGACGAGGATGAGGGTGGCCACGGCAGCGGCACCCAGCAGGCCAACGGTAAAGGCTCGGATGATCCCCTCCCCAGTTTGCAGATCCCATTTTCAAACCAGCCTTCGCCGCCCCTTTACAGCATGAACCGTGCCTCGCCCGGTTCGGGCGCAAAACCTCCCCTGAGGGCGGCAATCTCCCCACTTTGGGCGCGCTTGCCCGCATCACGACGGATGCGTGGAATCGGAAAACCGGAAACGACCTTTCCGGAGCAACTGAAAACTGATGCCCTCCCGGATCACGGGCGGCCCGTCTGCGGGACTCCGCGATGACCCGGCATGAGAGCGTGGAGAGCCGTGCGAGGAACGGCGACCCGCTCGCGCTGGCTCGCCTCCTGGTTGCCCTGCCGTCCGTCAATCCGCGTATCGAGTCCTCCGGCAGCGGAGAGGCGGAGATCGCCGCCTGTGCGGCCGGGTTGCTCGCAGGTTGGGGTTTCGACGTCTCGCTGACGGAGCCGGAGCCGGGCCGCCCCAACGTGGTCGGACGCATGGGGGATGGACCGCGGCGCCTGATGTTCAACGGTCACCTGGACACAGTCGGTGTCGAGGGGATGACCATCGATCCGTTTGGCGCGGAGGTTCGGGATGGACGGCTGTGGGGGCGCGGGTCGTGCGACATGAAGGGTGGGGTGGCGGCCCTCCTGAGCGCCGCGGCCGCCTTGGCGGCCCGGGGTCCTCCCGGTGAACTCATCGTCGCGCTGACCGCCGACGAGGAGCACGCGAGCACCGGAATGGCCGGGCTCACCGAGGCGGGAGTGCGGGCCGATGCCGCCGTGGTGTGCGAGCCCACCGGACTCGCGGTCATGCCCGCGCACAAAGGTTTTGTGTGGATCGAGGCCCGCTTCGCAGGGCGCGCTGCACACGGCTCGCGGCCCGATCAGGGGGTGGACGCGATTCTGCACGCCGCCGAGTTTCTCGTCGCCATGGCGGAGTACGAGGAGAGCCTGTTCGCGCGGTCGCCGCATCCCCTGCTGGGCTGGGGGTCCATTCACGCGGGGACCATCTCCGGGGGGGCCGCCCCGTCGGTCTACCCGGAGCACTGCGAGGTCGTGGTGGAGCGGCGAACCCTTCCCCACGAGGCGCCGGAGGCCGTCATGCAGGAGCTCGCGGCCGTGGTGGCTGGGCTGGGCGAGGAGGCGCGCTCCGGCGCCGCGCTGCGCATGACGCTGGAGCGTCCGGGGACGGAGGTGCCGGAGTCGTCACCCCTGGTGCAGGGCCTGCTCGGGGCGATCGCCGCCAGCGGACGGGATCCGACCATCGAAGGCATGACCGCCTGGGTCGACGCCGCCTTCCTGAACCAGTCCGGGACTCCGGCCGTATGTTTCGGTCCCGGCTCGATCGCGCAGGCGCACTCCGCCGACGAATGGATCGCCGTCGACGAGATCGAGGCGTGCGCGCGCATTCTGGAGGATTTCGGCCGGGAGTTTCTGTCCGGAGGAAGGTAGATGAAGAACGACCCCGGGGCCGGTGGCACAGGGTTGGAGAAGGTGCGTCAGGCCACCATCGACCGGTTGTGCGAACGATTTGCCGAGGATCGCCTGTCGATGCCCGACTTCGAGCGCCGCTTGGATCTCGCGCACCGGGCGACCACGACCCGTCAGCTCGCGGCGCTCGTGGCCGGTTTCCCTCCGACGGCCCCGCAGCCGGCCAGCGGCGGCACGGCTTCGGCGACCCCCGCGGGCCCGAACCTCCCGGCGAAGGTGGTGTCCCCGGAGAGGGTGCCGTCCCGGCAGTTCATGGCAGGTGTCCTGGGAGCGAGCACGCGGGGTGGCGCGTGGATCGCGCCCCGCGAGATGCACGCGCTCGCGCTCATGGGAGGCGTCGAACTCGATTTTCGAGAGGCCGGGTTCGGCCCGGGTGTGACCGAGGTGACCGTCTTCGCCCTCTGGGGCGGCGTGGACGTCATCGTTCCGCCGGGCCTGCAGGTCGAGTGCAACGGTGTGGGCATCATGGGAGCGTTCGAACGGAAGCCTGACGAACTGGCGGATGCGTCCGTGGCTTCCTCGGATCCGGAATCTCCGGTGTTGCGGGTCAACGGAGTGGCCGTGATGGGTGGCGTCGATGTGACTACGCGGCTGCCGGGCGAGAGGGAGAGGGACGCGGCCCGCCGTCGAAGGCTGGCGCGGAAGGCGCGCCGAAAGGAGCTCCGCGGATGGTGAAGGAGGTGGCGCTGGTGTCGGTGCAGATGGATCTCGGCGCCGGGCGGCGCGGCGTGGACATGGGACCGTCGGCGATGCGCATCGCCGGCCTCAGGGACGCGCTGGCGGGACTCGACTGTCGTGTCCGCGAGATGGGAACGGTGGTGGCGACCGATCCCGAGCGCACCGAGCAGCGGGACCGGCACGCGCGCTACCTGCCTGAAGTCGAATCCGTATGCCGCCGCGCCCGCGACATGGTCGAGGACGCGCTGGTGCGGGGATGCATGCCCCTCGTGCTGGGCGGCGACCACAGCATCGCCATCGGATCCGTGGCGGGCGTCAGCCGCTTCTACGCACGCAGCCGGGAGAGGATCGGCCTCATCTGGGTGGATGCGCACTCGGACATGAACACGCCGGCGACCAGCCCGTCAGGCAACGTGCACGGAATGCCGCTCGCGGTGCTGACCGGGCACGGGCCGCGGGTGCTGAGATCGCTGGCGGACCTGCATCCGGCGGTGCGGCCGGAGAATGTGAGCATGATCGGCGTGCGCGAGATCGACCCGGCCGAGCGGGAAGTGGTCAAGTCATCCGGCGTGCGCGTGTTCACGATGTCGGAGGTCGACGAGCGCGGCATCGCGCCCTGCGTGGACGAGGCGATCGCCCGAGCGGGCGCGGGCACCGCCGGGTTCCACCTCTCCTACGACCTGGACAGCCTCGACCCCATGATCGCACCGGGGGTCGGCACGCCCGTGCCCGGCGGGCTGACCTTCCGCGAAGGGCACCTTGTCTGTGAGAAGGTGGCGCGGTCGGGACGGCTCGTCAGCCTGGAAGTGGTGGAACTCAACCCCGTGCTGGATGCCCACAACCGCACCGCCCGGATGGCGGTGGGACTGATCGCCTCCGCGCTGGGACAGACGATCCTCTGAGGGGACCGCGTCGCTCCCGCCTCTTCCGCCGGCGGACGCGGCCCCCGCCCGACGTTACGCGCAGTGCTCGTCGAAGGCGCTGCCCAGGTCGGCGGCGATCTGGTAGGCCGAATGCCCCTCGATCTGGTGCCGTTCCATCATGTACACGAGCTCGCCGTCCTTGAACAGCGCAACCGAGGGCGACGACGGCGGGTAGCCGGCGATGTACTCTCGCGCCTTGGCCGTCGCGTCCATGTCCTGACCGGCGAAAACGGTGGTCAGGATCTCGGGGCGATTCTCGTTCTCCAGCGCCAGGGCGACGCCGGGACGCATGGCGCCGGCGGCGCAACCGCAGATCGAGTTGACCACCAGGAGCAGCGGGCGGTCCTCACCGTCCACGACCGCATCCACCTGGTCCGGCGTGCGCAGTTCCTGAAAGCCCAGGCGGACGAGTTCCGCGCGCATGGGGGCGACGATCATCTCCGGGTATGGCATCGCGAAAACACTCCGATCGCGGGGGACGACGGGGAACGGGACGCGTAGTCGGCAATGACGCTAACCGGATCGCCGTTTCGGACATCCCGATGGGCGGAAGGTAACCCGGGGAGAACTGTCGCCTCAAGTCCTGGGTATTATTGGTTTCGGGAATCTCACAGGAAGCGGGAGGCTGCCGCGCTCGCATGGTGAAGGCCACGACCTGCATCGTCCATCTGCGCGTCAACGGAGACGACTACGCGCCGGGCGTTCCCTCGCACTACACGCTGCTGGAGACGCTCCGGTACGTCATCGGGCTCACCGGCTCCAAGCAGGGCTGTGACAAGGGCGATTGCGGGGCGTGCACGGTTATCCTCGATGGAGAGCCGCATCTGTCGTGCATCACCCCGGTCCTGGCGGCGGACGGGCGCGAAGTCCGCACCGTGGAAGGGCTCGCCGGCGCGGGCCGGCCGCACCCGCTGCAGGACGCATTCGACCTCAACGGGGCGGCGCAGTGCGGGTTCTGCACCCCCGGCATCCTGTGCTCGGCGGTCGCCCTTCTGGAGCGCAACGATACCCCCAGTCGGACGGAAATCCGGGAGGCGCTCGCCGGCAACCTCTGCCGCTGCACCGGCTACACCAAGATCTATGATGCCGTCGAGTCGGCCGCCGCGGTGTTGCGCGGGCAGAACGGTGGAACGGAGAACGGGGAATGAGCGATCTCCCGAGCCGTGACCCGGCCCTGGGGGATCTTCCCCTGTGGTCGGAGTCGGGCGACGCGTCCAGGCCGGATTCCGGGACGGGGTCCGGCTTCACGCTCATAGGCAGGCCCCAGCGCAAGGTGGACGGGCTGGCCAAGGCCACCGGCAAGGCGGCGTACACCGACGACATCTCGCTCCCGGGCATGCTGCATGGAAAGATCCTGCGCAGCCCGCACCCCCACGCCCGCATCCTCTCCATCGACGCTTCCCGGGCCCTCGCGCTCGAGGGCGTACACGCAGTCGTCACGGGCCGCGACATGCCCGTCCGCTACGGCATCATTCCCTGGACCCCGGATGAGTACCCGCTGTGCGTGGAGCGGGTGCGCTACATCGGCGACGGGGTGGCGGCGGTGGCGGCGGTGGACGAAGACACCGCGAACCGGGCGCTTTCGCGGATCCGCGTCGAGTACGAGGAGCTGCCCGCCTGCCTGAGTCCCGCCGAGGCGCTCGCGGCCGATGGGAGCGACGAGCGTCCCTTCATCCACGAGCCGCGCCGGGAGGGACGAAACGGCAACGTCACCAAGCGGGTGCAGCTGAGCTTCGGCGAGGTGGACGAGCGCATGGCGGGCGCGGAGGTGGTGGTGGAGGGCGAGTACTTCTTCGAGGGCACCACCCACACCCCCATCGAACCGCACTGCGCCATCGGCCGCTACGACGAGAGCGGGCGCCTGACGGTGTGGTCGGCGACCCAGGTGCCGCACTACCTGCACCGCGAGCTGGCTTCGGTTCTGGGGCTGGACCCGGCGACCATCCGGGTCGTGCAGCCGCCCGTGGGCGGGGCCTTCGGCGGCAAGTCCGAGCCCTTCGACCTGGAGTTCTGCGCAGCCCGCCTGTCCATGGTGACGGGACGTCCGGTCAAGATCCTCTACACCCGCGAGGAGGTGTTCTACGCCCACCGCGGGCGCCATCCCTTCCACATGAAGTACCGCACCGGCGCCGACGAGGAGGGCCGGCTGCAGGCGGTGGACGCGGAGGTCGTGCTCGACGGGGGCGCCTACGCGTCCTTCGGGCTCGTGACCACGTATTACGCGGGCCAGCTGCTCACCGCTCCCTACGCCATGCCCGCGTATCGCTTCGATTCCACGCGCGTCTACACCAACAAGCCCGCCTGCGGCCCGAAACGCGGCCACGGCTCGGTGCAGCCGCGCTTCGCCTTCGAGGTGCAGCTGGACAAGCTCGCCGAGAAGCTGGGGATGGACCCCATCGAGCTCCGGCGCGTCAACTTCATGGGCGGCAACACGCGCACGGTCAACGAGCTGCGCGTTACCTCGAACGGCTTTCTGGAGTGTCTGGATGCGGTGGAGGAGGCCAGCGGATGGCGGGAGCGCCATCGACGGCTGCCCCGGGGGCGGGGACTCGGGGTCGCAGGGTCCTGCTACATCTCAGGGACCAACTACCCGGTCTACCCCAACGAGATGCCGCAGTCGGCGATCCAGTTGCAGGTGGACCGGTCGGGGCGGGTGGCGGTGCTGAGCGGAGCATCGGAGATCGGGCAGGGATGCGACTCCATGGTGGCGTACATCACGGCGGAGGAGCTGGGCGTGCCGCTCGAGTACGTGCGCGTGCTGGCCGGCGACACCGACTTCACCCCGGTGGACCTGGGCGCCTATTCGTCGCGCATCACCTTCATGCTCGGCAACGCCTGCATCGATGCCGCCCGCAAGCTGCGGCGGAAGGTGCAGGAGGCCGTGGCCGAGGACTGGGAATGCCGGCCGGGCCAGGTTCAACTGGCGGGAGGGTGGGCGTATTACGCGCCGGACACCGGGCGCCGAATGCGCATCGCCCGAGCGTTCAACCTGGCCGAGGCGCGCCATGGCACGCTCGGAGCCACAGGCTGGTACAATACACCGCGCGACAATCACGGCGACTACCGGGGCGGGACCATCGGCGCATCGCCCGCGTACTCGTTCACCGCCCACGTGGCCGAGGTCGATGTGGATCTCGAGACCGGGGTCGTGGACGTGGTCCGGATCTGGGTGGCGCACGACTGCGGGCGCGCCCTGAACCCGCTGCTGGTGGAGGGCCAGATGGAGGGGTCCGTCTACATGGGCTTTGCCGAGGCGCTCATGGAGGAGCAGATCTTCAAGTCCGCCTCGCAGGGGCGTGCGGGGCTCCACAACGCGCCCTCGCTCCTCGACTACCGCATCCCCACCAGCCTGGACACGCCGGAAATCGAATCGCTTATCGTCGAGTCGATCGACCCGGAGGGCCCCTACGGGGCCAAGGAGGCGGGGGAGGGGCCGCTGCATTCCTCGATACCGGCGATTGCCAACGCCATCCATGATGCCACGGGGGTTCGCATGGACCGTCTGCCCTTCTCCGCCCCGAACGTGTGGAGAGCCATCCGGGAGGCCGGGGGGCCGGGAGCGCTGAAGCCGCCGCGGCGAGGGACCGCCCGGTCAGGTGAACCCGCGAGGACCGACATCGCGGCGACTGCGGGAGTGGGTTGATGAACGCCGGCGCAAATGGCAGGCGCTTGATGCGATGCGCCGGGGCCATCGCTGCCGTTCTGACCATTGCATCCTGCGATTCGCCGTCTTCCGGCGAAGAGGCCCGCCTGCTGGCGATGTCCGAGGGGACGGCGGAGGACTGGGACATCGTGAGCTCCACCCTCGCCCGCGCCTGGGAGGAAGGGCTCCACCACCTCCCGCTGGGCGAGACCATGGCACGCATCGGGGTCGGCTTCGTGGGCACCGCGTATGTGCCTGCGACACTGGAGGTTGAGGGTCCCGAGCGGCTGGTCGTCAACCTGAGGGAACTCGACTGCGTCACCTTCGTCGAGAACGTGCTCGCGCTGGGCCGCTTCGTTCATCTCCACAATCCCTCCGTGCTCGAGGACGAGGAGTGGCTGCGCGACGAGTACCGGCGCCTGCTCACCGGGATCCGGTACCGGGGAGGGAAGCTCGAGGGCTATCCGAGCCGGCTTCACTACTTCTCGGAGTGGATCGCCGACAACGAGGCGCGGGGGCTGGTGCGCGACGTCTCCCGGGAGCTCGGCGGGGTGGCCGACGACACCGCGATCGACTTCATGTCGACGCACCCGGACGCCTACCGGCAGCTCTCCGAGCCCGGCGTGGTCGACGAGATCACGCGCATGGAGGCGCGGCTGAGCGCGCGGCCGCGCTACTACATCGGCGAGGACGACATCGAGGAAGCGGCTCACGGCATCGCCCACGGCGACATCATCGCCGCCACGTCCACCGTTGCAGGCCTCGACATCGCGCATACCGGGCTGGCGCTGGTGCGGGACGGCAGCGTGTACCTGCTGCACGCTCCACTGGTCGGGTCCGAGGTCCAGATCAGCGAGGTGCCGCTCTCGGCGCGCGTGCAGCGCATCGGAGGCCAGGACGGGATCATGGTGGCAAGACCCCTCGATCCGGGCGGTGCGGACGAAGAGCCGGCCGATGCGCCCGCAAGAGGTCGCTGAATGCTGCGCCTGCCCCCGTTCCGCTATCACCGGCCCCGAACGGTCGATGAAGCCGTGGGGCTGCTGGACCGCTGGGGGAGCCGGGCGCTTCCGGTCTCCGGGGGCACCGACCTCATCCCCAACATGAAGCACCGACTGTTCACCCCCGACCACCTGGTCGCGCTCAGGCAGATCCCGGGCATGAGAGGGTTCAGGCGCGATGGCAGCGCCCTGGTGATCGGAGGCGCCGAGTCGCTGGCCTCGGTGGCGCGCCATCCGGAGGTGCGGCGCCGGTTCCCGTCGCTGGCCTCGTCGGCCGGGCAGGTGGCGGGGCCGCAACTGCGCAACATGGGCACCCTGGGAGGCAACATCTGCCTGGACACCCGCTGCACCTACTACAACCAGACGGAGTTCTGGCGAGATGCCCTCGGATACTGCCTGAAGAAGGATGGAGACGTCTGCCACGTCACCCGCGTGGGGAAGAAGTGCGTGGCCGCGCATTCGGCCGATACCCCGCCCGTGCTCATGACCCTGGGCGCGACCGTCGAGCTGGCCGGACCGGAGGGACGCCGGGAAGTGGGTCTGAACGACTTCTTCCTGGCGGACGGCATCTGGAACAGCCGCAGGAAGCCGGGCGAGATCGTGACCCGGGTGCGCATTCCGTTTCCCTCGCGCGACAGCCGCGCGGCGTACACCAAACTGCGCCAGCGCCGCTCGATCGACTTCCCGCTGCTCTCGGTGGCGGTCTCCGCCGACTTCCAGCGCTCCGGAAGGGTCTGCCAGATCATGGGCGTGGTGACCGCGCTGGGCGCCCGTCCGCGGCTGCTGACCGGGTGGGCCCGCATCGCCCTGGGCCGCACGCTCACCACCGAGGTGATCGAGGCGCTCGCGGAGCGCGCCCATCGCCAGTGCCATCCCCTCGAGAACGCGATCGTCGATGCGGACTGGCGGCGGGCGATGGTGCCGGTGCAGGTTCGTCTTGCACTCGGGGCGCTGCGGGAGCGGAACGGCTCCTGAGCCAACCCAACCCGACCCGAACCACACCGAGCAACAATATGCGCGCCGTCCGTTTCCACGTTTCCATTCCCGGTTACCTGATCGCCAAGTCCCTTGGCCGGGTGACCGACTGGGCGCTCTTCGGGGCTGCCGGGGGCGTCAAGCTGGAGGAGTTGCCCGCCCCCGCGCTGCCGGGGCCGTCGTGGGTGGGGCTGGAGGTGCTGCAGAGCGGCGTCTGCGGCTCCGACATCAGCAACGTGACCTATGCCGCCAGCCCGTCGATGGAGCCCTTCGGCTCCTTCCCGGCGGTGCTCGGACACGAGGTTCTGGCCCGGGTGGCGGAGACCGGGCCTAACGTGCGCGGACTGGAGGTGGGCCAGCGGGTGGTGGTGGACCCGATGATCTCCTGCACCACCCGGGGCTTTGGCGCGGCGGACGACTGCCGGTCGTGCGACGAGGGGCTCCATTCCACGTGCGAGCAGGCAGGGGAGGAGGGCCCCGCGCGCGAGGACGGCAGCCGCCTGGGACGCGGGCTCACCATCGGCTACCACGGCGATCTTCCGGGAGGCTGGGCGGAGCGCATGGTGGCGCACGAGAGCCAGTTGTTTCCGGTTCCGGACGCCATCCCCGACCGCCGCGCGGTCCTGACCGAACCGGTCTCCATCGGGTTGCACGGCGCGCTCCGCAGCCCCCCTCACCCGGACGAGCCCGTGCTCGTGATCGGCAGCGGCCCCATCGCGCTGGGCACCATCTGGGCGTTGCGCGCACTGGGCTTCGACGGGTTCCTGCTGGGCCAGACCAAGCGCCGGCACGAAGCGGAGATGGCGCGCGCCTTCGGCGCCTCCGACGTGGTGTCGCCAGGTCTGGAGGCGCGCAACGCGCTGGTCGACACCGGAGCCGTGGCCTATCAGCCCATCGTGGGTCCCGAGGTCTTCGAGCGGGGAGGCTTTCCGCTGATCTTCGACTGCGTGGGCAGCGCGGGAAGCCTTTCCCAGGCCCTGAGCTTCGCCGCCCCGCGGGGACGCGTGGTGATGCTGGGATGCGCGGGCCGGACCACGCTCGATCTGACGGCGATGTGGGCCCGGGAGCTCGACCTGAAGGGCTACGTGGGCTACGGACTGGAGCGCTGGCGGGGGGGGACCCGCCACACCATGGCGATCGCGCACGAACTGATGGAGGAGACGGGCACACCCCTGGAGAAGATGGTGACCCACGTCTTCCCGCTGGCACAGTTCCGCACGGCGCTGGCCGCCGCCGCCAACCATCGCGCGAGCGGGGCGGTGAAGGTGGTGCTCGAGCCGTGAAGCCTGGCGAACGGGGTTCCGGCGGCGGGGCGCGCCGCAGCCGGCGGCGTTACGAGTCGTCCGACTCTTCGCGGACCCGCTTCGCGGCCTCCTGCAGCGCGTCGAAACCCAGTAGAGCGCACTTGATGCGCACCGGGAACTTGCTCACCCCCTGAAGCGCGCGCAGTTCGCCCAGCGTCCTGTCGCGGGCGGCTTCCTTGCTCCCGTGCATCATCTCGGTGAAGCGCTCGGCGAGCGCCAGGCCCTCGGCGAGGGTCTTCCCCTTCAGGCGAACGGTCATCATCGACACCGAGGCCTGCGAGATGGAGCAGCCGTGGCCGAGGAAGGTGGCGGCGGTCACCCGCTGCTCGGCATCCACCGCCAGATACAACTGGATATCGTCGCCGCAGACGGGGTTGTTCATGTGCACGACCACGGTCGCGGCGGGCAGGCGGCCCTTGTTTCGCGGCTTGCGGTAATGCTCGAGGATGAGTTGCTGGTAGAGCGAACTCAGGGCGATCTGCGTCATGGTGCGGTTTCCGCGGTCTGTCGCCTCACCCGAAGATGGCGTTCACCCGGTCCAGCCCCTCGACCAGCCGGTCCACGTCTTCGGTGTCGTTGTAGAAGTAGAACGACGCGCGCGAGGTGGCGTGCACGCCGAAGTGCTTCATGACCAGCTGGGCGCAGTGGTGGCCCGCCCGCACCGCCACCCCTTCCGTGTCCAGGATGGTTGCCACGTCGTGAGCGTGGGCATGGTCGAGCAGGAAGGACACCACCCCGCAGCGCTCGTCGGCGGGCGGCCCGAAAAGGCGGATGCCCTCGACGGTCGCCAGCCGCTCGAGCGCGTACTCAAGCACGGTGCGCTCGTGTTCGGCGAGCGCACCGTGCCCGATGGCCGTGAGGTAGTCAGCGGCCGCCCCCATCCCCACCGCGCCGGCCACGTTGGGGGTGCCGGCCTCGAACTTGTGCGGCACCGCGGCCCAGGTGCTGTAGTCGCGCTCCACCACCGAGATCATCTCGCCGCCGCCCTGGTAGGGCTCCATCCGCTCGAGCAGCTCGCGCCGCCCCCACAGTGCGCCGATCCCGGTGGGCCCGCACATCTTGTGGCCCGAGATTGCGTAGAAGTCGCACCCGAGCGCCGCGACGTCGATGGGGAGGTGGGGGGCGCCCTGCGCGCCGTCCACCAGCAGGAGGGCGCCGGCGGCCTGCACCTGCTCCGCGATCTCCGCTACCGGGTTGACCGTGCCCAGCGCGTTGGACACATGGGAGAGCGCCACCATGCGGGTGCGCGGCGAGAGCAGTCCCGGGAGCCGGTCGAGCCGGAGCCGGCCCTCGTCGTCGAGTTCCAGGTAGCGCAGGCGGGCTCCGGCGCGGGCGGCGGCGAGCTGCCACGGCACCAGGTTGGAGTGGTGCTCCTGGGTGGAGAGCACGATTTCGTCGCCCTCGCCGAGGAAGGTGCTGCTCCAGGCGCTCGCCACCAGGTTGATCGCCTCGGTGGTGCCGCGCGTCCAGACGACCTCGGCGGGATCGGCGGCGCCCAGGAAGCGGGCCACCTTCCGGCGCGCGCCCTCGTAGGCCTCGGTCGCCCGGCGCCCCAGCTCGTGGATGCCCCGGTGCACGTTGGCGTGGTCGTGCCGGTAGTAGCGCGCGATCGCGTCGATGACCGCGTTGGGCTTCTGGGTGGAAGCGGCGTTGTCGAGGTAGACCAGCGGCTTGCCGTGGACCTCCTGCTGGAGGGCCGGGAAGTCGCGCCGGGCCGCGGCGGCGAAGGCGTTCGCGCGCGAACGCCGGTCGCTGGTGCGGGCCCCGGCCGGCGCCGCCGGGCCGTTCATTTTCCCGCCAGCACGAACACCGCCGAGTCCCTCACCTCGGTCGGGTAGGAGCGGACCGGCCGGATCGCGGGCAGACAGCGCGCACGTCCACTGGCGACGTCGAAGCGGGCCCCGTGGTACATGCACTCGACCTGGTCACCCTCCAGCGTCCCGTCGGAGAGGGGATAGTCGGCGTGGGAGCAGCGGTCGCGCAGGGCATGGAAGGTGCCGTCCACGTTGGCCAGCACCACCGGGATGTCTCCGGCCATGACCGCGAGCAGGGATCCCGGAGGGCAGGATTCCACATCCGCCACGCAGTGCCACTCGGGTTTCTTCCTAAACACCGGCCCTTTCCTCCCCGGGCGCGCGGCCTCCTTCCCGCAGCGGGGACGCCTTCGCGCTGGCCGCTCTCGGCCTGTTAGTGGGCACGGAGCTTCTCCTCGATGGCGCGCGTCACCTTCTCGGTCACGCTTCCCGGCGGGCGGCGCTGCAGGACGTCCTGGAGGAAGCCACGCACCACCAGGCGTTCCGCCCGCCGGCGCGAGAGTCCGCGGCTCTGAAGGTAGAAGAGGGCTTCCTCCTCCAACTGCCCCACCGTAGCCCCGTGGGAACAACGGACATCGTCCGCTTCGATTTCGAGGTTGGGCAGCGCATGCGCCGAAGCCTCTTCCGAGAGCAGGAGGTTGCGGTTGGTCTGGTAGGCGTCGGTGCGCTGGGCGCCGGGAGACACCCGGATGATGCCGCGGAAAACCGAACCCGAGGCGTCGTCGAGCGCTCCCTTGTAGAGCAGATCGCTGGTGGCGTGCGGGGCCGCGTGGTTCTGGCTGGTGCAATGGTCGAAGTGCTGGTCCTCGTTGCCGAAATAGAGCCCCAGGATGTGGCTGTGCGCTCCGGGCGCGGCCAGCTCCGAGTTCAGATCCAGCCGCGCGGTGCTCGCCCCCAGGGTCACGTGCAGCGAATCCGTGCGCGCGTCGCGTCCGACCAGCGAGCGGTAGAGCGCCATGTGGAATGCACCGAGTCCCATCCGCTGCAGGGATGCGTAGTGAGTGACGCTGTTGTCCCCACCCAGCACTTCCGTGGCGGACAGGAAAAAGGCCTGCTCGTCAAAGCTCGGCGAGAGGATCTCCTCCACGACCGACAGCGTTGACCCACCCTCGCCCACCACCAGGGTGCGGGTAAAGTACGCGGCTGCCGGATCCGACACCCAGCGGGTGATGCGCACGGGCAGCGTCAGCGTCAGGTTGCGCGGCACGAAAAGCACCGCGCCATCGGTCCAGAGCGCAGCGTTGAGAGCCGAGAACTTCCCCTGGTCCGGGGGGATCGCCTCGACCGCCAGGTGCTCGCGCAACAGGTCCTCGTGGCTGACGACCGCATCCGTGAGCGACATCAGCACCACGCCCTGCGCCGCCAGTTCGGGCAGGAGGTCGGTGTGCACCACCCGGCCGTCGATCTCGACGATGTGCCCGGCAGCGTCCCAGTCCTGGCGCATGGCCTGGCGCAGCTCGGGCGGCCAGTCGTCGGCAGAGATCGGATTTCCGGGGGCTGCGGGACGCAGAGCGTCAAGGTCGAGGGTGCGCGACAGGTCGGTGTAGCGCCACTCTTCGAGGCGGGTCGTGGGAAGAGGCGTCCGCTCGTAGGCCTCCCAGGCCCGCCAGCGGCGTTCGGCCAGCCAGTCCGGCTCGCCGGCCGCCAGCCGCTCCACGGCCGCCGCGTTGATGGTCGCCGTCACTCCTTCCAGCGGCCCCGCGGCGGGAGCCTGTAATGTCGATGTCTGGGACATGCCGTGGCTTCTATATTCAGCGCCCGCGGGCAGGCGCGGATGTGCGTGTGATCCTGCCGCTCCCCGTTATCCTACCGACCCCTCCATCTCCAGCTCGATCAGCCGGTTCAACTCCACCGCGTACTCGAGGGGCAGCTGGCGGGCGATGGGCTCGATGAAGCCGCGCACGATCAGCGCCATGGCTTCCTCTTCCGGCATCCCCCGGCTCATCAGGTAGAAGAGCTGCTCCTCCCCCACCTTGGAGACGCGGGCTTCGTGCCCGACCGTGGACTGGTTCTCGTCGATCTCGATGTAGGGGTAGGTGTCGGTGCGCGCCGCCTCGTCGATGAGAAGGGCATCGCATTCCACGTTCGACCTGGCGTCCGTGGATCCCTCGTAGACCTTGCACAGCCCCCGATAGCTCGCCCGTCCGCTGCCCTTGGAGATGGACTTGGAGACGATCGACGAGCTCGTGCGGGGCGCCGCGTGCACGACCTTGCCGCCCGTGTCCTGGTGCTGGCCGTTGCCCGCGTAGGCGATCGACAGAATCGAGCCGTGCGCCCTCTCTCCCACCAGGAAGCACGACGGGTATTTCATGGTGAGCTTGGAGCCGAGGTTTCCGTCCAGCCACTCCATGGTCGCGTTCTCGTGCACCAGCGAACGCTGGGTCACGAGGTTGTACATGTTGTTGGACCAGTTCTGAATGGTGGTGTAGCGGAAATGCGCGCCCGGCTTGACCACGATCTCGATCACGCCGGAGTGGAAGGACTCGGTCGAGTAGACCGGGGCGGTGCAGCCCTCGATGTAGTGGGCGCGCGAGCCCTCGTCGGCGATGATGAGGGTGCGCTCGAACTGCCCCATCTGCTCCTGGTTCACCCGGAAATACGCCTGTAGCGGGGTCTCGAGCTCGACGCCGGGCGGGATGTAGACGAAGGAACCCCCGGACCACACGGCAGAGTTCATGGCCGCGAACTTGTTGTCGCCGGGCGGCACCACAGTGGCGAAGTGCTCGCGGAAAAGTTCCGGGTGGTTGCGCAGGCCGTCCTCGATGGAGTCGAAGATGACGCCCTGGGCCTCCCACTCCTCCTTGAGGGAATGGTAGACCATCTCTGATTCGTACTGGGCGCCGACCCCGGCCAGGATGTCGCGCTCCGCCTCGGGGATCCCCAGCCGGTCGAAGGTCTCCTTGATGTTCGCCGGGACATCGTCCCACGACCGCTCCATGCGCTCCTGGGGGCGCACGTAGAAGAAGATTTCGCCCAGAACCGACTCCAGTTGGGAGAGGTCGCCGCCCCAGGTGGGCATCGGTTTGGCGTTGTAGATGCCGAGCGACTTGAGGCGGAAGTCGAGCATCCACTCGGGCTCGCCCTTCTGCGCGGAAATCTCGCGCACGACCTTCTCGTTCAGGCCGCGGCCGCTGCGGAAGACGGGTTCGTCCTCGGTGATGAAGTGGTACTTGTAGTCGTCGAGGCCGATGTCTTGTACGGCTTCGTTGGTAGGCATGTCGGACCTCGCGGGTTGGCCGTTCGTCGCTAGGCGGCGGAAACGGTCGATTGCAGCTGCCGGTACTCGCGGTAGCCGCCTTCTTCCAGGCTGAGCGCGACTTCGGGACCGCCGGAGCGGACGATGCGCCCGTCCACGATGACGTGAACGAAGTCGGGCTGGATGTAGTTGAGCAGCCGCTGGTAGTGCGTGATCAGCAGCACGGCCATTTCGGGCCGCTCCTTCTGCAGGGTATTGACCCCGCGCGCGACGACCTTGAGCGCGTCGATGTCGAGCCCGGAGTCGGTTTCGTCCATGATGGCCAGGGCCGGCTCCAGGACGGCCATCTGCAGGATCTCGTTGCGCTTCTTCTCGCCCCCGCTGAAGCCGTCGTTGACGGCACGCTCGGCGAAGGAGGGGGACATCTCAAGCAGTTCCATGCGCTCCAGCAGGATGTCCTGGAAGTCGAAAAGGTCGAGTTCCTCCCCGTCTTCCAGACGCGCCTGCAACGCGGTGCGCAGGAAGTTGGCGATGGAGACGCCGGGGATGGCGACGGGATACTGGAAAGCCATGAAGACGCCCGCGCGGGCGCGCTCGTCGGTCTCAAGCTCCAGCAGGTCCTGGCCGTCGAAGAAGGCGCTGCCGCCGGTCACCTCGTAGCCGGGATGACCGGCGAGCACTTTGGCCAGCGTGCTCTTTCCGGACCCGTTCGGGCCCATGATCGCGTGTATTTCACCGGGACGGATCGCCAGGTCGACACCCTTGAGGATTTCCATTTCCTCTTCGGTGACCCGGGCCCGCAGGCCGGCGGTATTCAGAATCGGCGCGTCGCTCATTGCTGTCGATGATCGGGGATGCCGGTCCGCGCAGAGGCGGGAGCCCGTGGGTGGGAGAAGACTGAGGGCTCCCCTCGGAGCCCTTGTAATCAAGAATGATTCTCGGTTTCAGGAATCTAGAATTGGGCGTCCGAAGGGTCAAGCAGATGAAGCCGGGCCGACGCGGATCAGCCGGTTTGCAGGCGCGCGATCTCGGCTTCCGCCGCGATATGGCCGAAGCCGGCCCAGCCCGAGCCCTCCAGAATGCGGCGGTACATTTCTGCCGCCTGCTCCTCGCGCCCGTTGTAGAGGTGCCAGGTCGCCACGCCGTAGGCGATAGCCACGCCGGACGGGTCGTCCTGCTCCGGATCCCACAGTTCGTCGGCTTCGATCTCCCCCTTGTACATCAGCAGGAGCTGGTGGTAGGAGGTGTTCTCGATCACGTTCAGGTCGGCGGTCACGGGCTCGAGGACGGCCGCGGCCTCTTCGTCGCGACCCAGGCGGCGGAGCGCCATGTACCACCAGTGCGAGATCGCGACCAGCTGGTCCGGGTTGGTGGTGACGGCGATGTAGGCCTCGTAGGCCGGGACGGCGGCCTCGAAGTCGCCCTTCAGGTAGTGGGCCAGCGCCAGGTGGTAGTGGATGTTGGACTGGAGGGTGCTGGTGGGGATGCCGAGCGCGTTGGGCTGGCCGTCCGGCTCCACCTCGTCGGGCTCGCCTTCTTCCAGGGAGGCCGCGTGGGAGAGGTCGTCGATGGCCCGGTCGAATTCGCGCACGCTGATCCAGCGATGGCCCCGGTGGCGATACATGCGGGCGTCCGCGGGATGCTTTTCGATCCCTTCGCTGAAGACGTCGATGGCCTCGCGATAGAGCCCCGTGTAACCGATGCGGCGGCCCAGCCAGATGATGGCGTCGGCGTCGTTCGGGGCGGCGTCGTAGTCGGCGCGGGCCACATCGATGTCCACGGCCTGCTGCGCCGCGATGTCGGAAGGCGCGGGGTTGGGATACAGGGGTTCGCCAAGGAGGGAGATGGCCTGGGCGCCTTCGGGGAGCGGGCGGCCCGCTTCGCTGGCGGCGGGCTCGTCCGCGGGGGCATTCCCGGAGGGCGGGGCGTCCCGGGTGCAGGTAGCGAGGGCGAGCGCCGGGAGGAGGATGGCAACGGCGGCGAAGGGTCGATGGTGCTTCATGGCGCTGTCCTGGTGATCAAGAGGACTAACCCGGCCCGTTCCGCGAAAACTCCTGGAGCGCTTCCGCGAGCGTCTCGATTTCGGCGCGGGTGTTGTAGTAGTGGGGAGAGACGCGCAGGGTGCTGTCGACGCCCTTGGCGTCCAGGTCGATCAGGGCGTAGTCGTGCGGCGTGGCGGAGGTGTTGATGCCCCGCTCGCGCAGCTCGTGGACGAGCTCGACCGGGTCGCAGCCCGCCAGGTGCACCGAGACGATGGCGGAGCGGACCCGCCCCTGGTCCAGGACGGTCGCGCGATCCAGCGCGCCCAGCGTTGCGCGGGCGAAGTCCGCGAGACCCCATGCCCGCTCGCGGATGGGTTCGAGTCCCAGCCGGGTCGCGTAGCGCACCGCCTCGCCGGTCGCGAGCACCAGCGCGTAGGCGAACTCCCAGTTCTCGAAACGGGTGGCGTCCGGGGCTGGCTGGTAGAGGTCCGTGTCGATCCAGTGGGCGCCCCGCAGGTCCGGCAGCAGGGGTTCGAGGTCCATGTCCAGGACGCGGTCGGAGACGTAGAGGAAGCCCGCCCCGCGCGGCCCGCGCAGGAACTTGCGGCCGGTGGCCGAGAGGAAGTCGCAGCCGATGGCGCGCGCGTCCACCGGCATCTGCCCCACCGACTGGCAGGCGTCGACCAGGTAGAGGACGCCGCGCTCGCGGCAGGCCTGCCCCACCTCCTCGACCGCCTGCACCAGCCCGGAGCTGGTGGGCACGTGGGTGAGCGCGACCAGGCGCGCGCCCCGCCGGTGGATGATGCTCGCCACCGCGGCCGGGTCGACGCCTCCCTCGGGCAGGTCGGGCGCCCGCACCACCTCCACCCCCAGGCGGGCCTGCAGCGACAGGTAGGCGATCTGGTTGGAGACGTAGTCGTTCGTGCTGGTGACCAGCACGTCCCCGCGGCGGAAGGGGACGCACGAGAGCGCCTGGTTGAAGGCCGCGGTGGCGTTCTCCATGAACGCGATGTTGGCGGGCGCCACCCCGAGCAGCCCGGCGACCGCGTCGTAGGCGGCGGCGACCTGGTCGGCGCGCACATCGGCGGCTTCGTAGCCGCCGATGTGGGCCTCCAGTTCCAGATGGTCGCGAGCGGCACGCAACGCGGGCGCCGGCATGAGGCCGGCGCCCGCGTTGTTCAGGTGGATCCGCTCCCCGCAGCCGGGGGTGTCGGCCCGCAGCCGGGCGATGTCGAGGAGCGCCCGGCCGTCCGGGCTGCGGGGCGTCATCCGGGAAGCCCGCGACCGCGCCTACCGCTCCAGGCTGTCCGAGACTGCGGCCCGCTCCTTGGCCTGACGCACCATCTCGCGCACGTCCTCGAGCAGCTGCTGGGCATCGTAGATGATGCCGTCCTTGATCGTGTACTTGATCCCGCCGACGCGCCCGGGCACCCCGGTTTCGTCGTCCAGTTTGGGCGCGCCGTTGCCGTACAGCACCTTCAGGTTCTCGAGCGGATTCTCATCCACCAGAACCAGGTCGGCGCGGGTGCCGGCGCGAATGATGCCGAAGTCTGCCGGCTCGTCGCCGTACTTGGTGAGCATCTGCGCCGGATACAGAGTGGCGGAGCGGATCACCTCGACGGGATGGAAGCCGGCCTCGCGCAGCAGCTCGAACTCGCGGATGTAGTCGAAGCCGTAGAGCTTGTAGATGAAGCCCGAATCCGAGCCCGTGGTAACGATCCCGCCGGCGTTCTTGTAGTCGTTCAGGAAGTGCATCCACTTCTGGTAGAACCTGCGCCAGTGGTACTCGTCCTCGGTGGTCCAGTAGAACCAGTAGGACCCGTGCGCCACCCGGCTGGGCCGGTAGAACTCCTCCTGCGACGGAAGCGTGTACTCGTCATGGTAGTCCGCCTCGCGGGCGCGCATGACGTCGCGGCTGGCCTCGTAGATGGTCATCGTGGGATCGAGCCCGAAGCCCAGCTCCAGAAACTCGTCGATGAGATCCTCCCACTGCTCGCTGCCGGGCTCCGCGGCCTGGTACCAGAGCCGCCCCACGTTGCCGAAGCGGTGTTGCTCGTCGTTGTAGTTGTAGTCGAGGGGCCAGTCCTGGACCGAGTAGTCGGTGAGCATGGACTCCATGAGGCCGTAGTAGTGCGTCATCATGTCCAGTCCGGCGCGGGCCGCCTCGACCGCGGTCATGCGCGCCATGCCCATCTGGTCGAGGTGGGCGACGGTCTCGAGGTCGAATCGATGCGCCTCATCGATGAGCGCGGCCATGATCTCGGGGTCGTAGGCGCCCAGCTTGAGGCCGTCGATGGTCTGGCCCTCGATTTCCTGGGAGGCCGCCCAGCGCACCCACTCGCGCGCGTCTTCCGGGGTGATGATCAGGCGTCCGCCCCAGCCCTCGCCGCTCCCTGGGCGCGCGTACGAGTACATGTGGGGCGCGACGATGTTGTTTTGAGCCGCCAGCGCCTTCTCGCGCAACTGCCACTCGAAGTTCCCGTGGGGCACGCCGCGGGAGGTGGTAATCCCGTGTCCCATCCAGAGCTTGTAGACGTATTCGCCCTGCGGCGCCTTGGGGACCCCTCCCGTATGGGCATGCATGTCGACGAAACCAGGGAGCAGGAACATCCCCTCGCCGTCGATCTCGTGATCGCCCGCCTCGGGGCGGCGCTGCTCGTTGATATCAACCAGCGGGTAACCCACCGACGCCACCTCGACGATGCGATCGTTCTCGATGACCACGTCCATGGGCCCCCGGGGCGGCGAGCCGGTGCCGTCGATGACCGTCACTCCGCGGATGACCAGGCGATCGAAGGGGCCCTCGCCCTCGTCGGCGCCGCGGGGGGTGGTGGGCTCCATCTGGGCCTCGGTCGAGGCGGGGAGCAGGATCGCGGCAAGGACGCAGGTCACCAGAGTTGGCAGAAAGCCTCGGGATGGCTGATGGCGCGGCATGGGTCCTCCGGGATGAACGGATCGGGCATGAGCGGGGAAATCTAGGCGAAGCGGGGCGGAGGGGCGAACGGTTACCCCTGCGCGGTTGGCGACCAAAGGCTTCACCGACGTTCGAGCCGGTTCCGGTCGGATTGCAGATGTTCCAACGCGGTGGGCCCCGGTGGAGCGTTCCTCATCGCTTCGTCCGCCGCTCGCAACCAGGACTGGGGCCAGTCCGTCCGGTCCGCCAGCCGCTTCTTGTACCACTCGGGGAACCCCTTGGTGACCGCGCCGTCGAAGCGCTTCTCGAAGTGCTTCCACAGGCGGTCCTTGAGGTCGTCCAGGCACTCCTCGCGCACGTCCTCGCGGATGTGGCGGATGATCCGGCCGATCTCGACCGGGGTGCCTCCTTCGATCAATCCCTCGGCCAATAGCCCGGTCACCACCTTCTCCCACCGGGTCGGGTCGGAAACCGATTCCGCCAGGACCTTCAGGAACTCGGTCTGCCTGAGGCGTTTCCAGTCCGGGTTGAGGGCGTGGGCCTCCTTGAACTTCTCGGAAACGAACTTGGCCCGGAGCGGAAGACCATCCTCGCCGAAGAGGGGAACCTGGTGGGCACGCTTGATGACCACGCCCTCGATCCTGGCCCCGCCCAGGAACGACTCCAGCTCCAGCAGCTTCTCCAGCCGGGACGCGCTCGACAGCATCCCCTCGAAGAGGAGGGGCACCGCCTCGATCCCCAGCCGGGTCGCCACCCGGGCTTTCTCCTCGTAGCCGAGGTAGTCCTGAGTGCCGGCGTCGACATCGAAGAGAGCGATGTGGCCCTGCGGCACACGGCCATAGGTGAGCGTGTTGTGGCGCGGCCGGCCCATCGCCTCGCCGCGATAGACGACGCCCGGCGACAGCAGGCCGTCTTCCGCCATCCGCCGGATCGACGCAACGGACGGGGCGAAGAGGTTCGGCGGCTCGTCCAGATCGAGCGTCAGCCGCTTGGATCGGGCCCACAGGCGCGGCGGCTCGCCGACCAGACCCCAACTGATCTGCGAGCCATCCACCTTCTCTTCCACGACGACGGGCTTGTCGAGCAGTCCCTTCGTCGCACGGTGGCCGAGGCCGAAGATCTTTCCGTAGCGTCCCAGCATGGTCTCATCCGCGCGGAGGTCTGGCTCGCAACAGAGTGTCGAGAGCTTCTCGCGGCGCGAGAACCGGGATCGGCGGCCGACGGAAGTCGGCGTTGGCTTCGCGTGATGATGCGCCGGGCTGCAGCGTGGCGGAAAAGGAAGTATGCCGACTCCCGCCGGTCAAGAGGGCCATCGGCGCTGGACCCGCTCGCCGCCTGTGCGGCGAGTCCTCCCGGAGCGTGGCCATGGCGTTGAGGTTATCGTTGTGTCATTCGTCATCGAAGGCGGGCACAATCCATGTCCGGACCAGCCCGAGGAGCCTCTCTGACCCCTTGAGAACCAGGACGTGACCGCAACCGAGGGGGAAGTTCGGCGCCGAGCCGACCGCCTGCGCGCCGAGATCACGCGCCACGACCACCTCTACCATGTCGAGAACCGGCCGGAGATCTCCGACGGCGCCTACGACAAGCTGTTTCACGAACTGCGCGCCATCGAGGAGGCGTTCCCGGACCTCGTGACGCCTGACTCGCCCACCCGGCGCGTTGGGGCGGATCCGCTCTCCGAGCTTCCCGTGGTTCGGCATGTGGCAGCGATGCTCTCGCTCGACTCCTCGGAGGCGCCCGAGGACGCGCGCCGGTTCGACGAGCGAGTGCGCAAGGCGGTGGATGGGCCGGTCGAGTACCTGGCGGAGCCCAAGCTGGACGGGTCGTCCCTCGAGCTCGTCTACGTGGATGGTGTCCTGGACAGGGCGGTCACCCGCGGCAACGGGAGGGAGGGCGAGGGCGTCACCGAGAATGCGCGTACCATCCCTTCGGTGCCGTTGCGACTGAGGTTGGCAGAGGAGCCGGCGACGCTCGATCCCTCGGATGGTGGTCCGTCGGAGTCGGCCGATGCCTTTCCCACCCCATCCCTGCTCGCCGTCCGGGGCGAGGTGCTCATGTACCTCTCTTCCTTCGAGGAATTGAACGGGACCCGTGTCGAAGCCGGTCTCGAACCCTACGCGAACCCGCGCAACGCGGCGGCGGGGGCGCTGCGCCAGCTGGACTCGCGCATCACCCGGACACGGCCCCTGGAGTTCTTCGCCTACGACATCCTCGACATCAAATGGCGGGACGATTCGCAGCCTGCGGGGGACGCTGACGAGGGGGCGGCCTTCGACACCAATCCGGGGGCAGCCTTCGAGACCGACGAGGAGGCGGTGGAGGCGCTGCGGGGGTGGGGACTGAGGCTGCCGGACCGCACCCGCAAGGTCGCCGACATCGAAGAGGCCATCGCCTATCACGCCGAGTTCGCGCGGGATCGGGAGGACCTCGACTACGAGATCGACGGAGTGGTGCTGAAGCTGAACGCGCTGGCTCCGCGTACCGCGCTGGGGAGCACCTCCCACCATCCGAGGTGGGCGTTCGCATTCAAGTTCGCGCCCCGGCAGGAGGTGACCCGCCTGGAGCGCATCACCGTGCAGGTCGGCCGCACGGGCAAGTTGACTCCGCTCGCCCTGCTGCGCCCCGTGGAGGTCGGGGGCGTGACCGTGTCGCGCGCCTCGCTGCACAACCGCGAGGAGCTGGAGCGCCGGGATGTGCGCGCGGGCGACCTGGTCCGCGTTCAGCGCGCGGGCGACGTCATTCCGCAGGTGGTCGAGCGGGTGGAGGAACCCGGGCGGGCGCGCAGCGAACCGTTTCGGATGCCCGAGGAGTGCCCCCGTTGCGGAGCGGCCGTGGTGGAGGAGGGGCCGTTCGTGGTGTGTTCGAACCGCCTGGGCTGTCCGGCGCAGCTGGAGCGCGGCATCGAGCACTTCGTGTCGCGGGGCGGGCTCGACATCGAGGGGCTGGGTTCGGAGACCGTCGCTCTTCTTGTCGCCCAGAAGCTGGTGCGCCAGCCCGCGGACCTCTTCGACCTCGCGCCGGACCAGTTGCTCGAGCTGGAAGGCTTCGCGGAAACCAGGTCGCGCAAGCTGGCAGCGGCGATTCAGAGCGCGAAGAAGACGGAACTCGCGCGCTTCATCTACGGCCTTGGCATTCCCGAGGTGGGGGCCACGGTGGCGCGTGTGCTGGCGGCCGAGTTCCGCGATCTCGAGAAGCTCCGGGAAGCCACTGCGGAGCGGCTGGAGGAGGTGGAGGGGATCGGGCCGATCATGTCGGAGAAGATCACGCGATTCTTCAACGATGATGCGCGAGCTGCCTCCGTCGATGCCATTCTGTCCAAGGGCTTCGAGCTCATCCCGCCACCCGAACGGGAGAGCCGCGCGCTCGACGGCCGGAGCTTCGTCTTCACCGGCAGGCTGGACTCGATCACGCGATCCGAGGCGAAGAGGCGCGTGGAGAGCCTCGGTGGGCGGGTGGTATCGTCCGTGAGTGCGGCCACCGGCTATCTGGTAAGGGGCGACAAGCCGGGATCCAAGGCGAAGAAGGCCGAAGAGCTGGGTGTCCCGGTGCTGGACGAGCAAGCCTTCCTGAGATTGCTCGAGGAATAGCCGAGCGGAATCCCGGATTGGCGTCCGTGCCGGATCCGCGGGCGATGGTGTCCGCAACCCGGCTGACGCCCCAATTGCCTCCACCGGTGCGCGATTTCGGCGGCGCTTTTATCGTTCGTGGCATGAAACCCCCGAATCGCACCTCCAGCCGCCGCTCCACGGCCCCGTCCAGGTAACCGGATTGTACATCGCGGCCCTGGGGCTGTTGGCGGGTGTGATCGGCCTCTATCTCGGCGCCCACTGGCTCGTGTTCGGCGCGGCCGGCCTGGGCCGGACGATCGGGGCGCGGCCCATCGTGGTGGGCCTGACCGTGGTCTCCCTGGGCACGTCCGCGCCCGAGTTGGTGGTGTGTGTGCTCGCGGCCATCGGGGGGAGTTCCGACCTGGCGATCGGCAACGCCCTCGGCTCCAATCTCGCCAACGTCGGTCTGATCCTCGCCGTCACCGCGATCGTCCAGCCGCTCGGCGTCAACCGGCGCATGGTGGTACGCGAGATTCCGGCCATGCTCGCGATCACCCTGCTGGCCTATCCCCTGATCGCGGACCATGCCGTGTCCCGCGTGGACGGCGCGGTTCTCCTGGGCCTGCTCGTCCTCTACCTGGGCGCTCTGCTGCGCTCGGCTCGGCGCGAAACACCCGAGATCCTCAAGGAGTTCGAGGCGTATTCCGAGGATGATGCCCGTGCGAAGCCGACATCGGTTACGAGGAACGTTGTGCTGGTCCTTGTGGGATCGGGGCTGTTGGTGCTGGGCGGGAGACTGATCGTCGTCAGCGCAATCGACATCGCCACGGGGCTTGGCATCTCGGAGCTGCTCATCGGCGGCACCGTCGTCGCCATCGGCACATCGCTGCCGGAACTGGCCACCTCGGTGGTCGCGGCGACGCGCAACGAGGCGGATATCGCGGTCGGCAACGTCATCGGCTCCAACATCTTCAATCTGACTGCCGTCCTGGGCACCGCAGCCGTCATCGAACCGCTCTCGATCGCCTCGGGCGTGCTGGGCCGCGAATTCCTCGCGATGTTCATCCTGTCGGCGCTGGTGTGGCCGATGGCGTGGTCCGCGCTGAAGGTGCGGCGCTGGGAGGGATTCATGCTCCTGGCGCTCTACGCCGCATTCTGGCTGTGGCTGGGGGGGAGCGCATGAGCAGATCCGACATCGAGTCCGCGCTGGAGCGCTGGCAGGAAGCCGGGCTTGTCTCCGGCGAGCTGGCCGAGCGGCTGCGGGAAGAGCACGCGCACAGCCAGCGGCGCGGGCGCCGGCGGTTTCTGCAATACGCCGTCTCGGGCATGGCGGGCATTCTTCTGGTGATCGCCGCAGTCACCTTCTTTGCCTGGTCGTGGCCCGAACTGGGACCCGGGGCGCGCACATGCGTGATTGCCGGGACGGGGATCGCGATCGTGCTGCTGGGGATGCGGCTCGAGTCCGCGCGGCGCTACGTGCCGGTGACGTACGCGCTCCAGGCCAGCGGTCTGATCCTGCTTCTCGCCGCGTACGTGTACTCCATGGAGGCCTGGGACAACACGACGCTGGGCGGCGTCGTGGTCGGCCTTCTCGCCCTGGCAACTCCGGTCGCGACCATCCCGGTCTTCGTGCGGCGCAACCCGATCATGCCGGCGGCGGGCACGGCGCTCGGCTTCGGCTTTCTGGCGGCGTTTCTCTTTCGGGCCTTCGATCTTGACGCCGACGTCATCATCTGGATCCTCGACGGGGCCCTGGCGGCCACGTTGGTGGTCCTTGCCCTGCTGCTGCACGCGGGACGCCCACAGTCCGTCTCGCGCCGAACGTTGTACGCGTTCACCGTCAGCCTCTACGCGGGTTATCCGATGGCCGGCATGACCGCGGCCGGGCCTCTCGAACTCGGCGAGGAGACGCTTCTGGCCCTCGACGCCTGGCTGGTGCTGGTCACGGGACTGGCGCTCTGGGGAATCCACAGGGCCCCGGCGATGCTGCGGAGCGCCCGCTACAGCTGGCACCTCGCGGCGTCGGCACTGCTCGTCATCCCGCTCGGGTTCGGGACCATGCTCGAGGTGTACGACCTTCCTCCGGCGGGAGCTGCCGCCGTTCTGGCCGGGACCGGGGCCGCCGGGCTGTGGTACGGGCTGCGCCGGGATGCGCGGCCGCTGGTGCTCTGTTCGTGCGCGACCATCGTCAGCGCCGCCTGGTACCTGGGCGTGGATGCCGGAGAGCGCCTGGGTACGGTGCTCGCGCTGGCGTTTACGGCGGCGCTTTTCTTCTGGGTGGCCACCCGGTTGGGCCGTGGGAGGGAGACGTGACGCGGAGAGGGCCGGATCGGTCGGGGATGAAGACCCGGGTTGGCCACGGGCGCAGGACGGGAGTGATCGCAAAGGCACAAGCACGGAGTTGGTCCACATGCTGGGGATAGATCTGAGCGGGAAGCGCGCGTTCATCGCCGGGGTCGCGGACGACAGGGGGTACGGCTGGGCCATCGCCCGGGCACTGGCTGCGGCCGGCGCCACGATCTGCCTGGGCACCTGGCCGCCGGTGATGCGCATCTTCCGGATGAGCCTGAAGAGGGGAAGGCTGGATCGGTCGCTCCCGGGCGGAGGCGAGCTTGAGATCGAGAAGATCTATCCCCTCGACGCCGTCTTCGACACGCCGGAGGACATTCCCGCGAAATACCGAGAGGACAAGCGCTACCGTGCGGTCGACGGCTACACCATCCAGGAAGTCGCGGACACCCTGCGTGCCGATTTCGGGGACGCGTGCCTGGATATCCTCGTGCACTCGCTCGCGAACGGCCCCGAGGTTCGCAAGCCGCTCATCGAGACCAGCCGCGCCGGCTACCTGGCCGCGATAAGCGCGAGTTCCTACTCCCTCGTGAGCATGGTCCAGCGCTTCGGACCCCTCATGCGACCGGGCGCGTCGGCGGTCTCGCTGACCTACCTGGCCTCCGAGCGGGTCATCCCCGGCTATGGCGGAGGGATGAGCGCGGCCAAGGCGGCGCTCGAGAGCGATACCCGCGTGCTCGCCTTCGAGGCGGGGAGGCGGTGGGGAATGCGGGTGAACACCATCAGCGCGGGCCCGCTGCCCAGCCGGGCGGCGTCGGCGATCGGCATGATCGACCGCATGGTCGAGTACTACCGGGCCAATGCGGCCCTGCCGGAGGTGAACACGGCCGAGGACGTGGCCAACGCGGCCGCCTTCCTGTGCTCGCCTCTGGGGACGGGGATTACCGGCGCGACCCTCCATGTGGACAAGGGCTACCACGTCATGGGCATCGCGGCCGAGCCGCAGCTGTAGAGTGGTGCGCGGCGGGCGCCCCTTCGGCGATGCACTCCCGCACATCCAGGTCACCCCTCCGGGGCCGCGCTCGCGGGCACTGGGGAAGCGGCTGCGGCGGGCCGAATCCCGCAACGTAACCTTCATCGGCGACCGCTTCCCGGTCTTCTGGGAGGAAGCACTGGGGGCGAACGTGCGCGATGTCGACGGCAACGTATATGTCGACCTCACGGGGGCGTTCGGAGTCGCGTTCGCCGGCCACCGCCATCCGCGCATCATGCGGGCGGCGGCCGAGCAGGAGCGGCGGCTGACGCACGGCATGGGAGACATCCACCCCCCGGCGGCGAAGGTCGAACTGCTGGAACGGCTGACCGGGCTCGCTCCGTGGCCGGAGGCGCGTGCGGTTCTGGCTTCTTCAGGCTCCGAAGCTGTGGAAATCGCGCTGAAAACCGCCGAGTTGTCCACAGGACGGTCGGGTATACTCGCCTTTGAGTGTGGATATCACGGCTTGACCCTCGGTGCTCTGGCCACCACCCACCGCGACGACTTCCGCACCCCCTTCCGCAAGCGCCTTTACGAGGGCGTGGCATTCGCGCCGTTTCCGGTACGCCCGGAAGAGATGTCGCCGAGCCTCGCGTCGTGCGAGCGGGCGTTCGAGGATGGCGCCCGCCGTGGGGACGCGATCGGCGCGGTGCTGGTGGAGCCGGTGCAGGGCCGCGGAGGCGTGCGCATGCCGTCCCGCGGGTTCTTTCCGGAACTGTGCTCGCTCGCCCGGCAGCACGGGGCGGTGGTCGTGGCGGACGAGGTGTTCACCGGTCTCGGCCGCTGCGGGAGCATGTTCGCGGGTCCCCCCCTCGGGCTCGACGCCGATCTCATCTGCCTGGGCAAGGCGCTGGGCGGCGGCTTCCCGCTGAGCGCGTGCCTGGGGACGAGAGAGGTCTTCGACGCCTGGCCGGAGTCCGCCGGCGAGGCCCTGCATACCAGCACGTTCCTCGGACACCCGGTCGCCTGCGCCGCGTCGCTGGCCTTCCTGGATCTGGTGGAGTCGGAGCGCCTCGACCGGCAAGCGGCGCGCATGGGGGAGCGCCTGGTCGCCCGTCTGCGTCAGGCAATGGATGGCGTTGCGCGCGTGGCCGATGTGCGGGGCCGGGGTCTGCTCGCGGGGGTGGAAATCGTCAGCGAAGGGAGCGCGGCAGCCGGACACCCGGGAGCCGGGGCCCGCATCGCCGCCCGGCTCCTCGCGCAGGGCGTGATGGTGCTGCCCGCGGGCGAGCAGGGTCAGGTGATCGAGCTGACCCCCGCCGCAACCATGTCCCATGATCTGCTTGACCACGCGCTGGACCGGCTGGTTGGCGCCATCATCGATCTCTCAGAATAGACCGCTCGCCTTCAGATACTCCAGCGTTGCCCCCGCGCACGCCTCCGGCTGTTCCAGCTGCACGATGTGCGTTCCTCCGGGAATCCAGGCGTAGTCAACGGTCGGGATATGATGGAGTTCGGTGGTCGGGAACCAGGTGTAGGGGATGCCGGGGTCGGCCCCGATGACCATGGTCGGACAGGCAAGCGCCCCGAAATCGATCAGCGCCGCATATTGTCCGCCGTACCTGTAGATCCGAGCTTCATGTTCGCGGGGGCAGCGAAGGGTGTAACCGTCCCCGTCCGCCGATCGGAGCAGCGTCGTCCGTGCCATGAGCCGGCGAACTCCGGCGACCACGTGCTGGAAGGCGGGCATGTACAGGAGCACCTCGGCAAAGTCCTCCCGCGTCGGATACCGGTCCGCGCGCGCGAGGGTCATCGTGGCCGCGCGCCTCGCCACATCGGCGCACTCCTCCCGCGCGGGGCCGAACTCGCACAGCGGCGGGTCGAAGAGAACGCGGGCCACGAACTCGCCACCGCGCGTGGGAGACAGCAGCGAGACCAGGCCCGAGAGAGAATGGAACACGCCGGCCTGCGGCTTCTTCCCGAATCCCTGCCGGATGGCCTCCTGGATGCGCAGGTGGTCGTCGATGAGCGTGGGGACATTGTGGCTCCGCAGCGGCCCGGTAGTATTCCAGCCGTGGTTTCTGAGGTCGTAGAGCACGAGATCGAACTCGTCCGCGAACAGCGACCAGAACGGGTAGTAGAGGTCGATCGCGAGGCTGTTGCCGTGGCTCACAACGATGCGCGGACCGGACGGGTTCCCGTGACGCCGGAGCGTGGTCACGGCGCCATCGACCAGACGCACATCGTGCACGGCCAGAGGCTCGGGCACCTGCCACACCTGCGAGCCTTCAGGGTCACTCATTGGCGGAACCGGGCGGGGGTTGATTCAACGCGGGGGAAGTCGGTATCTTACCGGCCCTTTGGACGCCCCCATCGTCTAGTGGCCTAGGATACTTGGTTCTCAGCCAAGAGACCGGGGTTCGACTCCCCGTGGGGGTATTGCGGAACGCGGGCCGTCGCTTTCGGGTGCGGCCCGGGTTTCGTTTGGCCGCTTAGCTCAGTTGGCAGAGCACTACGCTCACATCGTAGGGGTCGCTGGTTCGAGTCCAGCAGCGGCCACTCCTCCGTTTTCCTCCCATGCGCGGCCGGGATCGACTTTGGCCGCGCCCCCGTCCGGCGCCCACGCCGCGGGCTCAACCTGCCAGCCGCCTCCTCGTCTCCACGGGCCGTGGCTTGGCCCCCGGCTTCCACGCGGTCACGTACCCCGCCACCGCGCTGGCCGCAACGGAATACGGCGAAGCCAGGTACAGCTGGCCCGGTCCCGAGCGCCCGGGGAAATTCCGGTTCTGGGAGGAGATGCTCACCTCCTCCGGGCGCGTCGTGATCCCGGGCCCGGCGTTGATGCAGGCGCCGCATCCGGGTTCGATGAAGGTGGCGCCCATGCGCTCGAAGAGATCCAGATAGCCCCGCTCCCGGCAGTACTCGCGCACATCGGTGGAGCCGCACTGGATGAAGCACTCCACATCCGGGTGCACGCCCAGCCCCCAGCGGTCGTACATCTCGCGGAAGACCCGGGCGTACATGTCCATGTCCTCTTTCTTGCCCGCCGTGCACGATCCCGCGTAGGCGATATCGATGCGGATGCGCTCCGGCTCGAGGTCATCGAGCGGAACCCCGTTGCCGGGGTCGTTGGGGAGCGCAGCCATCGGCTGGATGACGGACGCGTCGATCTCGATCACGCGAACGTAGTCGGCACCCGGGTCGCTCTGCATGTCGCGCGCCAGCGCCTCCGCCCGCGACCGGTCCATCCCGCGCTCGGCGACCAGGTACTCGACGGACTCCTCGTCCGCCGCGACCAGCCCGGTGAAGGCGCCCACCTCGGCGGCCATGTTGGTCATCGTCGCCCGCTCATCCACCGGGAGGGCCTCCACGGCCGGTCCGGCATACTCGATGATCTGCCCGATCGCGTGTCCATCGCGGATGTAGGGATGGCGCAGGATCTCCAGCATGTAGTCCTTGGCCGTCACCCCCTCGGCGGGCGTCCCCGAGATCACGACCCTGAAGGACGGCGGGACCTGGACGCGCACGTCCCTGGTGATCCAGGAGTTGAAGATGGCGGTCGTGCCCACCCCGAACGCCAGCGCCCCGATCGCGCCCGCGTGGGGCGTGTGCGAGTCCGATCCGATGATGAGCATCCCCGGCTCCGCGTAGTCCTCCAGGATCTTGGAGTGGCAGATGGCGACCGACCCCATCCGGTGCCCCATCTGCTCCCCGTAGAGCCGGATGCCCTGCCTCTCCGCGAACTCGCGCTGCTTCAACTCGAGCTGGTTGGCGACTTCGAGCAGTCCCTCCTCGATGCGCTCCTGGCTCATGGCCTTGTGCAGGAAGGTCAGATGGTCGCGGAAGAAGAGCACGCTGTCCGGGTCCCGCACCCGTCCCTCGGGCCCCATCTTCTGTTCGAAGAAGATGGCCGCCATGGGTGTCACGTATTCATGCGAGAAGCGGATGTCGGTGCGGAAGAATCCGGCCTCGCCCGGGTTGACCGAGTCGACGCCGACGCTCCCGTCCGCCGGATCCACCACCCAGTGGCGCGCGAAGATCTTCTCCGCGAGGGTCATCGGAGGGCTTGCGGCGCCCAAGGCGCTGCGGCCGCCCGAGGCGTCGGGTGTCGCACCCCGCAAGGATTCGGCGCCTTCACGGGGCGCCGCCGGCAGGCATGCGGGCGCCGGCACCGTCGCCAGGCCCTGCATCCGGGCCACGTTGAACTCGAAGAGGCCCCCGTACTCGATGATCTGCCGGGTGATGTCGTCCTTGCCGCGCGTGAACTCCTCAAGCCGGAGCGGCTCGCCGCGGGCGATGCGCTCCGCGACGCCGAAGTCGGTCGTGGTGAGCACGCCCAGGTTCTGGCAGTTCTCGTTGTAGATGCGCTCGATGCTCTCGCTGACGACGACCTGGATGCCGGCCATCAGCTCCGCGTACGGGCTCTGTTCCCGGCTGGAGCCCTTGCCCCGCCGCATGCCCGCGACCGAGCACACGAAGCCGCCGTCGCGCACGCTCGCGCGTCCGACCGGATACTCCTCCGCCCCGCTCTCCGCGTTCGTGGTGCGCAGCCCGAGGTATGGGAATTCGCCCAGCGTCTCGTCGTAGAAGAAGCAGATGTACGCGGGCGTGATCTCGTCGGTCGAGATCTGGTCGCGCAGACGGGCGCGCAACTCGTCGCTCAGCTCCAGGTCCAGCCCTTCGTAGAGTTGGGCGCGCACCAGCGCGGTGTCGTCCGCCAGGTACAGAACCCGCCCGCGCACATCGAGGGTGGCGGGTCGTTTGGGCGTCGGACGGGTGAGCAGATCCCCGGCCATCCGCGCCTCAGCTGAAGTCGACGCCGAAGAGCACGGCGATGATGATGGCGGCCACCGCCGCCGGCGCCACGAAGCGGATGAAGAAGCGCCACGCGCCGTAGTGGAACCAGCGCGGTTGGGTGCCGTCCTCGAGCTCGCCTCGGGTCGCCTCGCGGGTCATGAACCATCCCGCCGCCAGCGTGATGAAGAACCCGCCTGTTGGCAGCATCCAGTTCGACACGAAATGGTCGGCGTTGGCAAACCACCCCACCTTCCCGCCGCCGAAGAACGGGACGCTCATGGTCGAGAGAAGCCCTCCGCCCTCGACACCCAGGAGGCCGGGGATCGATAGCACGGCGAGAGTGGTGAAGGCGAAGATGGCTGCCCCGGCGCTGATCGTGGCCTTGTGGCGCGTCAGGCGCCGCTCGTCGATCAGGTACGCCGAAACCACCTCGAGCAGCGAGATCGTCGAGGTGAGCGCGGCCAGCGCCACCAGAACATAGAAGAGTGGACCGAGCACCACGCCAAAGGGAACCTCGCTGTAGAAGAGCTGGGGCAGCGAGATGAAGAGCATTCCGACCGTCGAGCCGCCTACCTCGTCGCGCATCCCGGCCACCGAGAAGATCACCGAGAACATGACCACGGTTGCGACCAGGGCGATCAGCGTGTCGAGCGCCACGATCGCGCCGGACGCCTTCACGACCGAGTGCTTGCGCGAGATGTACGACCCGTAGGTGATCATCGCGCCCATTCCGAGCGAAAGAGTGAAGAATGAGTGGCCGAGCGCCTCGAGGATCGCTCCCCTCTCAAGCTCCGCGAAGTTGGGCCGAAAGATGTGGTTGAGCGCCTCGCCAGCTCCGCTCATGCCCAGTGCGCTCACCAACATGAGGAGCAGGATGCCGAAGAGGATGGGCAGGAAGATCCGCGCAATCCGCTCGATCCCCTTGCTCACGCCGAAATAGACCACTGCGATGGTTCCGAGGCTGAACCCCAGGGAGAGCAGCAACTGCAGGCCGGTGTTGAGCGCCTGCGTGTTGAAGAGGTCACCGGCCGACATGTCGGCCGGGTAGCCGCCGAGGGTCCACCCGACCGTCTGCGTGAAGTAATAGAGCGACCACCCGGCGATGACCGTGTAGTAGCTGAGCAGGATGAAGCCGGCCAGCACGCCCCAGCCCCCCACCAGTGCCCCGAGCTTGCGTCCGCCGGGCCACTTCGACGTCACCGCTTCCTTCAGCGCGCCCACCGCGCTCTTTTGGCTGCGCCGCCCGATCAGCAGCTCGGCCAGCA
The DNA here is from genome assembly GCA_965221785.1 of Longimicrobiales bacterium. Taxonomy (GTDB): domain Bacteria; phylum Gemmatimonadota; class Gemmatimonadetes; order Longimicrobiales; family Gaopeijiaceae; genus BD2-11. The sequence goes on along the minus strand of CBDCSR010000003.1, from coordinate 325,882 downwards.
TGATCGGCAGACCGACCGCGGCGATGCAGATCAAGTATACGAGGACGAAGGCCCCGCCGTTGTTCTCCCAGGTGATGAACGGGAATTTCCACAAGTTGCCGAGGCCGATCGCGCTGCCGGTGGCGGCAAGCACGAGGCCTGCGTTGGAGCTCCAGTGGTCTCGCTGCTGTGACATGGCGTCTGCTCGGGGCTGGTCGTCGCCGTGATCGGGACGAGGGTCGGGTCGAAGTTGCCGCGGGTCGGCTCTATATTGCGCGCGGGACAAGGCGGTGCGCCAGTCTCTTGATCGGCAGCATGGAGCAGGGACGCCCCGCTCCGGCCGAGAGGTCCCGGCGTCCGGAACAGGGAGATACTCATGGGCCTTTTGAGGGTTCGGCGTTCGGTTCCCGCGCTCGCCGCGGCTTGTCTCCTGGGCGGGTTGGCCATCGGGTGCGGGGGTGGAGACAGCGGTTCCTCCGATGGCGCCGTTCGCGTCGCGCTGCTGACCTCCGGGCCGGTGAGCGACGCCGGCTGGTACGCGGGGGCGTACGAGGGGCTGCTATTGATCGAGGAGTCGCTCGGAGCGCAGGTCAGCCACCAGCAGACCCGTTCCCCCGCGGAGTTCGACGAGGCCTTCTTCTCCTATGGCTCCTCCGGCTACGACCTGGTTTTCGCCCACGGCTTCGAGTACCAGGACGCGGCGCTGCGCGCCGGTGAGGATTTTCCCGGCATGACCATCGTCGTCTCGAGCGGGGGACGGATTTCGGACAACGTGCGCTCGCTGATCTTCCGCCTGGAGGAGGGAAGCTATCTCGCCGGCATGATGGCGGGAGGCCTCACCCGGTCACGGGTGGTGGGGATGGTCGGCGGCGTGGCAATTCCGCCCGCCCAGGGCACCTTCCGTGCCTTCGAGGCGGGGGCGCGCGCCATCGACCCGGACATCGAGGTGCTGGAAGCCTTCATCGGCAGCTGGGACGACGTGGCGGCTGCCAGGGAGGCGGCGACGGCGCAGCTGAGCCGGGGCGCCGATGTCCTCGTGCACAATACCGACGCCGCCAGCTTCGGCGTGTTTCAGGCGGTTCGGGAGGCGAACGGGGACGAGAACCCGGTGTGGGCCATCGGCATGAACCGGGATCAGAACGACGTGGCCCCCGAGGTCATCGCCGGGAGCGCCGCCATCGACATCCCGAGGGCCTTTCTGGAGGTGGCGAGCCGGTTCACCGCCGGGACCCTCCCGCCGGGGGCGCTGGATCTCAGTCTCGGCGAGGGCGTTGTGGATTTCATCGTCAACCCGGTGGCGCTCGACCGCATCCCCGCCGATCTGCTCGCACGCATTGACGGGGCGAGGGAGGCCATCCGCGCAGGCACGCTGGAGGTGCCCCGGATCGAGTTCCTGGAGGAGGAACCCGGAGGCCCTTGAGGCCCATGGGGGGCGCCGCCGTCGAGATGCGGTCGGTGAGCAAGCGCTTCGGATCCATCGAGGCGCTTGCCGACGCGAGTCTCAGCGCCTGTCCCGGGGAAGTTCATGCGTTGCTGGGAGAGAACGGCGCCGGCAAGACCACGCTCATGCGGGTGCTGTGCGGGGCGCTCCGCCCCGACCGGGGCGAAGTTCTGGTGGAGGGTCGCCGGTTGCGGTCCGGGGAACCGCGCGCCGCGGCCGCGGCCGGGATCGGGATGGTGCACCAGCATTTCACCCTGGTGCCCAGTCTGACGGTTGCCGAGAACGTCGCGCTGGGAACGCGGGAGGGGAGCGGGCTCCGTCTGGCCCTCGAGCGTGTGCACGTCCGGCTCGCGGAGCTGGAGCGGGTCACGGGGCTTCCGGTGGACCCCGGGGCCACTGTGGCCGGTCTGTCGGTGGGAGCGAAACAGCGGGTGGAGATCCTGAAGGCGCTCTACCGGGACCCGCGCGTGCTGGTGCTGGACGAGCCGACGACGGTGCTGGGGCCGCAGGAGGTGGACTGGCTGTTCGGCGTTCTGCGCTCGCTGGTGGAGGAGGGACGCACGGTCCTGTTGATCGGGCACAAGCTGGACGAGATCCTGCGGGTGGCCGACCGGGTGACGGTGCTCCGGCGCGGGCGGACCGTGCTCGCGGAGGGGCGCGAAGCGGTGGACGCGCCCGGGCTGGCGCGGGCGATGATCGGCCGGGAGACCGCGCCGCCGGCGCGCGCGGCTCGCGCCGAAGCGGGAGAGCGGGTGGCGCGCCTGGAAGGAGTGGGGATGTGGGGTGAGGACGGCCGCATGGCGGTGCGGGACGTCACGCTGGACGTGCGCCGCGGCGAGATCGTGGGCATCGGCGGGGTGGAGGGAAACGGCCAGCGCGAACTCGCTCTCGTGCTGTCGGGAAGGCTGCGCCCGTCGGCGGGCAGTGCCGATCTTCCCGCAACGGTCAGCCTGATCCCGCAGGACCGACGCGCGGGCGGGTTGGTCCCGGGCTTCGATCTCGCCGAGAACACCGCGCTCGCCTTCCACGACGACGACGGGCACCGTCGCGGGCCGCTCATCGACTGGGCGGCGATGCGACGCACCGCGCGCGAGATCGTGACGGGGTTCGATGTGCGGGTCCCGGGGTGGCGGGCGACAGCGCAGTCGCTGTCGGGCGGCAACCAGCAGAAATTGCTGGTGGGCCGTGAACTGGCGCGCGCCCCCGACCTGCTGGTCGCGGAGAACCCGATGCGCGGGCTCGACATCGCAGCGGCCGCCTTCCTGCGCGACAAGCTCGTGGAGCTGAAGGGAGGTGGTCCGGGGGCGGAGGTGGTCGGTGGGGCGGGTGGTCGGCCCGCGCATGCGCCGCCGGGCATCGTGCTCTTCTCCACCGATCTGGACGAGGTGCTCGACCTGGCCGACCGGGTTTTCGTGCTCGTGCGCGGCCGGCTGATCGCCGTGCCGGAAGAGCAGCGCAACCCGGCGGGGATGGGCCGGCTGATGCTCGGATGGGAACAGGCATGATCCGCCCCGCCCGGATCGCGCGCGTCCCATGATCCGCCGGGTCTTACGCCCGCGCCTCCGGTCGCGCTGGATCGGCCCGCTGGCGGCCGGCTTGGTGGCGCTCCTGGCGGCGGCACTGCTGGCGGCTGCGGGGCTGGCGCTCGCCGGCTACGATCCGGTCGCCGCGGGGCGGGCGCTGGTCGCGGGCGCCTTCGGCTCCTGGGAGCGGTTCGCCTCCATCACCCTGGTGCGCGCGACCCCCCTCATCCTGACCGGGCTGGCGGTGGCGCTCGCCTTCCGCGCCGGCGTGTGGAACATCGGAGCGGAGGGGCAGCTCTACGCGGGCGCGGTCGCGGCCGTGTGGGTGGGGCTCGCCTTTCCGGGCGCGCCGGCGTGGCTGCTCCTCCCCGCGACGATGGCGGCCGCGGCGGTGGCGGGGGGCCTTTGGACGCTCATGCCGGTGGGGCTCAAGTTCCGGGCCGGGGTCGGAGAGGTCATCACCACCATCCTGATGAACTTCGTCGCCATCCACATGGTGGCGTGGCTGGTGCATGGCCCCTTGCAGGAGGCGCGCGGGGTGTTCCCGCAAACCGACGCCGTCGCCCTCGCGGCCCGTCTCCCGCGCCTCGGGTCCGGTCGGCTGCACGCCGGCTTCCCGGTCGCGGTCGTGCTCGCGGGGGCGCTCTGGTGGCTGCTGAGGCACAGCGCCTGGGGCTTTCGCGTACGGGCGGTGGGCGCCTCGGCCCGCGCGGCCGCGGTTTCAGGGCGCATCCACACGGGCAGGGTGGTGCTGGGGGCGTTTCTGCTCTCCGGCATGCTCGCCGGGCTGGCGGGCGGGGTGGAGGTCGCGGGGGTGACCTTCGCGCTCTACGAGAACCTCTCCCCCGGCTACGGCTACACGGCCATCGCGGTCGCCCTGCTCGCCGGTCTGAACCCGGTCGCCGTGCTTCTGGCGGCCGGGTTCTTCGGGGTCCTGCAGGCGGGCGCGGCCGCGATGCAGCGCGACGTGGGGGTGCCCGCGGTCTGGGTCAGCGCCATCGAGGCGCTGGTCATTCTGGCGGTGTTGGCGGCGGACCGGTTCCTGCGCCGGGGTGTGGCCGGGAAGGGCGGAGGCTGACGGTGGATGCGGCGGCTCTTCAGGCCTTCCTCGAGGCGTCGGTGCGCCTGGGCGCGCCACTTGCCCTCGCCGCCCTGGGCGAGACCATCAGCGAGCGCGCCGGCGTCATCAACATCGGCCTGGAGGGCTCGATCATCGGGGGCGCCCTGGGCGGAGCCCTCGGGGCGTTGCTCACCGGCTCGCCGGGCGCGGGCGTTCTGGCCGGGGCGATGGCCGGAACCGCGATCGCCGGGGTCTTCGCGCTGTTCGCCATCGGCCTGAACGCCGACCAGATCATCGTCGGCACGGCAGTGACGCTCGGGGGACTGGGCATCACCGGCGTCGTCTACCAGAGCGTGTTCGGCGCCACCGGCACGGCGCTGACCCTTCCCACCCTGCCCGCGCTCCCGCTCCCCGGCCTGTCGGCTCTGCCAGCCCTCGGGCCGGCGCTCTTCAGCCAGGCGTGGACCACCTACCTGGCCTGCCTGCTGGCGCCGGCGCTCTGGTACTACCTGTTCCGTACCCGCTGGGGACTCGAACTGCGGGCCGTGGGCGAAGAGCCGGACGCCGCCGACGCGGCCGGAATCCGCGTGCGCCGCACCCGCGTCCTGGCAGTGCTCGGCGCGGGCTTCCTGGCGGGAGTCGCGGGAGCTCATCTGGCGCTCGCCCACGCCGGCACCTTCGCGGAGGGGATGTCGGCGGGACGGGGCTTCATCGCCATCGCGGTGGTCGTGCTGGGCCGCTGGAATCCCCTCCTCGTTCTCCTTGCCTCCCTCTTCTTCGGCGCGGCCTCGGCGCTCCAGTTCGAACTCCAGGCGGTGTTCGCCAACGTGCCCTACCAGCTTCTCCTGGCGTTCCCCTACCTGCTCACGCTCGCGGCCCTCGCGGGGTGGATCGGCCGGTCCAGGGCACCCGCGGCCCTCGCGCGTCCGTGGCCCCCGCGGTCGGGCGAGTGATGCCGCCTGACCGCGGGTGAAGTTCAGGTGCGAGCTGTTCGAGCGGGCTCGGCCGGCCTACTCCGCAGTGCTGCTTCCGAGCAGCTCGCACCCGATGCGGACAATGCGGGTGAAGTGGGCGTCGTGCGTGAGAACCACGCTGGATGTCCGCGCGGCGCACGCGGCGATCCAGACATCATTCGAGGGCAAAGGCGTGCCTGCCTTCCTCAGTTCGGCCACGAATCGCCCGTATGCACGCGCAACCTCTTCGTCTGCGGCGATGATCTCGACAACGGGGTGGGCGAGGAAATCCCTCATGCGCTGGAGTTCCCCGGGGCGGTTCCCCGTGAGCGAATAGCCCGTATACAGTTCCCCGAGCGCGATCACGGGAAAGCCGATCCAGCTTGCGCCGTCAATCGCGTCGACGGTTGCCGCGTCTCCGCGCAGGAAGCGGATGTAGGCCGATGTGTCGAGGCAGTAGCGGGTCACTTCCACATCTCCGGGTCGATCTCATCGAACGGAGCAAGCGCTTCTTCGAGCGCTCGAACGCGCTCCTCGCTCCATCCCCCCGACAGACGGGCAAGACCGTTGGAGCGGGTCGCTCCGACTCCGAGCCCCTGCCTCAGCAGGTCGATTGCCGTGCGATTGAGCGATTGTCCTCGCCTCCGCTTCTCCCGGTCAAGTGCCGCAGCGAGGTCGGGAGGAATGTTCCTGAGAGTGATCGCCTTCATGAGATGACTCCATAAAAGTGCATTCACCTGATGTCATATGGTCGTGTCATTCTTCCGGCCAGTCAAGGAGTTGATGAGCGGATCGGTCGCGTGAGGACGGCTTCATGGTCATTCCGGGCCGGGGCGCCGGGAAAACTCCGGGACATCGAACGCACGGGCGGCGAGTGCGCCCACGGTCTGGACGACATCGCCGGTCGGCAAAACGCCGCGGACCGAGTATCCTTGAAGGGGAATTCGGCGCTGCCTGCTCCACGCGCGCCGCACCAGACCCGGCGAGCACCCGAAGAGGAGGAGAGAGGCCCATGAGACGGTTTACAGTCGCCTGCATCCAGGGACTCGCGCTCGTCGCCGCGAACGCGGCGTGCGCGGCGGCGGCACCGGAAATGGCTGCCACGCCGGCGCCGGCCCCCGCACTGCAGACCACCGAACCACCGCCCCCCGCCGATGCCGCGGTGGAGGCCGGGTCGCTTCCCCGTGTGACCATCGTCGCGACCGGGGGAACCATCGCGGGGGTGTCCGACACCCGCACCAGCTTCCAGAGCTACCGGGCCGGGTCGCTCGGCATCGACGAGATGCTCTCGGAGCTCAGGCCCCAGATCGACGAGGTCGCGGACGTCACCACGGTCCAGTTCGGCAACCGGCCCTCCGGAGGCTACGCAATTGCCGACTTCTTCGACCTCACCCTCGCGGTCGAGGAAGCGCTCGAGACGGCGGACGCCGTGGTCGTGACCTCCGGCACGGGCAGCATGGACGAGTTCGTCTACTGGCTCGACCTGACCGTGCAGAGCCGGAAGCCGGTCGTCATCACCGGCGCGATGCGGCCCTGGACCGTGATCGGCACCGACGCGCACGCCAACCTGTTCAACGCCATCGTGCTGGCTGCCAGCGGCGAGACCCGCTGTTTCGGCACCGTGCTCATGCTCAACGACGAATTCCACGCCGCCAAGGAGGCATGGAAGGGCGATGCCTACCGGATGGACACCTTCGTGTCGCGCGAGCTTGGCAACCTGGGCTTCATCGACGAACTGGACGTGCGAACCTACCGGGCTCCCCCGCGGGTACAGCATTGTGGCGACCCCGAGCGGTGGATGACCCCCTTCGATCTGAACCGGATCTCCAGGGAGGACCTTCCCCGGGTCGAGGTCCTCATCGGATACCAGGGCGCCGGGCTGGACGAGGCCATCGCGGCGTGGGCCGAAGCCGGCGTCCGGGGCATCGTGCTCGCGGGGGGCCGCGGGTCCGGGGAGGTGCAGGAGAAGGCCGAGGAGATGGGGGTGGTCTTCCGTCGCACCCATCGCTTCCGGACCGGCACCGACAACCTCTACCCGCAGAAGGCAAGGCTGCTTCTGCTGCTGTCGCTTGCGTTCACGGACGACCCCGACCAGGTGGACGCCTGGTTCGAGGAGTTGGCCGGGGCCGAATTCCAGGTCGATCCGGGACGCTAGCAGTCCGCGAGTGAATCCGCCCGAGCACCGAGAGCGGCGAGGCGCCGGGCTGGCCGGGGATCGCCGGCCCGCACTTTTCCCCCTTCGCGCCCATGGCTACGTTTTTCGCCCCACGCGAGCGCGCATGATTACAAGGATGTTTCGGATGTTCCGGTTTCCGCGTCTCACCCTCGTTACTTCACTGGCCGCCCTGGCTATCGGCGCTCTCCCGGCCGCCGTCCCCGCGCTCGCCCAGGCGCCCCCCGACGATCGGGGCACGGTCGCGGTCGGGCTGCTGCTGCGCCAGCTGGACGGAGTGAAGCGCGTACTGATGACGGCCGCGCACCCGGACGACGAGGACACCAACACGATCACCACCCTCGCCCGCGGCATGGGCGCGCGCACGGCCTATATGGCGCTCACCCGGGGCGAGGGAGGGCAGAACCTCATCGGCACCGAGTTCTGGGAAGGGCTGGGGATCATCCGCAGCAACGAGCTCGTGGCCGCGCGCGCCATCGACGGCGGCGAGCAGTTCTTCACCCGGGCCATCGACTTCGGCTATTCCAAGTCCGCGGACGAGACGCTTTCCAAGTGGCCGCGCGAGGAGATTCTCGGGGATGTGGTGTGGGCCATCCGGCGCTTCCGGCCACAGGTCATCGTCTCGGTGTTCAGCGGTACGCCGAGGGACGGTCACGGTCAGCATCAGGTAGCGGGCATTCTCACGCATGAGGCCTTCGACGTGGCCGCGGACCCGAGCCGCTTCCCGGAACAACTCGGGGACGGCATCGAGGCCTGGCAGGCCGACAAGCTCTATCTGGCGCGAGGCGGATTCGTGGGAGGCGAGTCGGTCACGCTGCAACCGGGAGCCTTCGATCCGCTCCTGGCTCGCTCCTATCTCCAGGTCTCGATGGATTCGCGCAGCCAGCACCGTTCCCAAGACATGGGATCGGCGCAGCCGATGGGCCCGCGGCAATCGATCCTTGCGCTGGTGAAGACGGCGGAGGGGGTCGATGGCACCGGCAGTTTCTTCGCAGGCGTCGATACGACCTTCGCGGGCCTGATTGCGCAGGCCGTACCGCCGAGCGAGGCATCCCAGGGGGAGATCGAGACTTATCGGGCAGCCATCGGGGTCGCAGGGGCTTCGCTGGATGCGATGGCGCCGGAGCAGGCCGCCCCGGCGCTGGCGCGCGCCCTGGACGCGCTGGAACGCATCATCGAGCGCGCGGGCGGCCCGAACGCACCCCCCGAGGTTACCGAAGCGCTCGCGCGCAGACATCGCCTCGTGCGCCAGGCCCTTCTGGCCTCCTCCGCGGTGCTGACGCAGGTGCGCGCGAGCGACGACCTGGTCGTGCCCGGAGAGTCCTTCGAGGTGCGGGTCGATCTCTGGAACGCCGGACCCTATCGCGTCGAGGGAGCCGGACCGGGGCTGGCGCTCCCGGAGGGCTGGAGCGCAGACCTGCTCGCGGGCAGAACCATCGACACTGGCGGGTTCGGTCCCCGCCGGACCTCGCTGACGACGGTTTCCGGAACCTCCGAAACGCTTGCGCCGGGCGAGATCCGGCGCTGGGTGTTCCGCGTTCAGGTGCCTGCGGACGCCGATCCCTCCCGACGCTACTACATGCGTGAGCCCCGGGAGGGCGACATCTACGCCTGGCCGGACGACCGGCAGCTGCGCGGCCTGCCCCACGATCCCCCCGTGGTGACCGGCGGCGCGCGCTTCGAACTGGTCCTGGACGGCGGACCGACCGGATCGCCCACCCGGATCGCCCTCGCCAGCGACGACGAGGCGCGCTACTACGGGGTCGACCCCGCCCAGGGCGAGTTCACCAAGCCGCTGCTGGTGGTGCCCGCCGTGTCGGTCACGGTCGCGCCCGCACAGTTGGTATGGCCGCTCGGGGACACCGGGGCGCGCACCGTCAGCATCCGCGTCCGCAACGAGGCACGGGAGGGCGTCACCGGTGAACTCGCCCTGGAAGGAGCGGGATGGTCGGTCGCGCCCGCCTCCGTCCCGGTGGAACTCGCCTCACCCGGCACCGAGCGCACTTACACGCTCACCGTGGCCCCCGAGGCGGGCCGGGGCGTCGGCCGCGACCGGCTGACGGCCATTGTGCGCGCCGCCAACGGCCGCGACTGGAGCGAGCGCGTCGAGCTCATCGACTACCCGCACATCGAGCGGGCGGCCCAGTTCCACCCGGCGGAGCTGCGCACCTCCATCTTCCCGGTCACCCTGCCCGAGGGCCGGCGTGTCGGGTACATCATGGGCACGGGAGATTCCGGCCCCGAGGCGCTCGCCTCCCTCGGCTTCGAGGTGGAGCTGCTGGGGCCGGCCGAGGTGCTCGCCGGCGACTTCGCTCGCTTCGACGCCCTCGTGCTGGGCGTGCGCGCCTACGAGGCCCGCGAGGACCTGGCGGCCGCCAACGAGGCGGTCCTCGACTTCGCGCGCGCCGGGGGCACCGTGGTGACCCAGTACAACCAGTACGCCTTCCCCGCGAGCGGCCACGCACCCTACCCGGTAACGATCTCGCGGCCGCACGACCGCATCACCGATGAGAACGCGGCCGTCACCTTCCTGCATCCCGCGGCCCCGGTGCTGAACACGCCCAACCCCATCACCGATGCCGACTTCGAGGGCTGGAGGCAGGAGCGCGGCCTCTACATGCTGAACACCTGGGACCCGGCCTTCACTCCCGTGCTCTCCATGGCCGATCCCGGCGAGGCCCCCAAGGAGGGCTCGCTCCTGATCGCTCCTCTCGGAGAAGGCGCGTACATCTACACCGGACTCGCCCTCTTCCGGCAGTTCGGCGATGGGGTTCCCGGGGCCTATCGCCTGTTCGCCAACCTCGTCTCCCTCGACGGCCCGACCTGGCGACAGTACATAACGCCGGTCCCGGACGCGGACGGGGCCGGTGCCCGATGAGCGCGCCACGTTCCGAAGGATTCGCCCTGGCGGGGTTCCTGCTGGCCACCGCCGCCATGCTTGCCTCCCCGATCCTGACGCACGCCCAGACTCCCGTCTGGTCGGCAACGCTCACCGTGGCTCGAACGAATGCCGCGGACGCGGTGGGCTATTGCCGGGGCGCAGCCAACTGCAGCGGGGAAACGGCGCAATACGGCGAGCTGAGCGAACCGGGCTTCTCGATCGGCGAAACGAGCTACATCGTCACCAGCATCCGCTGGGGAGCCGGTGGGGAGGGCTACATCCACCTCACGCTGGACAGTGCCCTTTCCGACGAGGATGTCGCGTCCCTCGTGCTCCAGCTCGATGACACCAGCTTCAGTCTGGCGGAGGCCCGAGTAAACGAGCCTGCGGAACATGACTTCACCGCCAACTACACCTGGGACGGCAGCGGCTCCGTCCCGGATGAGGCGGCCTCCGTAAGCGTGAGCCTCGGCAGGAATTCCGCGCCTTTCCGGTAGCAGGCTTCCGCGCGGCTCACCGCCAACCCTTACGTAACGTCAGGGTTCCGGGGGGAGCCGGCGCGTGAGGGCGCGACACCGGAACCGTGTCCCCGACACCGCTCAAACCGTACTTTCCCAAGGCTCGAAACAGGCGATCCGCGATAACCCGGGAGCGAACCGTGTCGACCAGGGACGTGCCGGAACAAGTCATTCCGACCGTGTCGGTGCTCCTGGCGCTGGTGTTTCTGATGACGGGCACCATGAAGCTCATCGGGGGGTGGTGGGACCGGTTCGAGGTGTGGGGCTACCCCGTCTGGTTCTTCTACGTCATCGGTGTTACGGAAACGGCGGCGGGCCTCGCCCTGATGCGGAGGCGGACGCGGCTGTACGGCGCACTGGCCATCATGGCCGTCATGCTTGGCGCGCTCTTCACGCTGCTGCGGGCCGGCGACACCGACCGCATCGCGATTCCCGCGCTGGCACTCCTGCTCGCGGCCACCGTGGCCAACTATTCGAGGTAGCCGTACCTTCGTCGCTCATCCAACACTCAGGTCATCCCACACTCGCAACGCAAGGAGCAGAAATGGCGGACAAGGGAAGCAGGGGAACTACCATCGTATCGGTGCTGCTGGCGTTGCTCTTCCTGCTGAACGGCGGCATGAAGCTGGCCGGGATGATGGTCGAGCAGTTCGAACTGTGGGGATACTCCGGCTGGTTCCAGTACCTGATCGGTGTCGCCGAAACGGCGGCCGGCGTGGGCTTCCTGATGCAGAAGACGCGCTTCCTCGCGGCTGCGTCCATGATCGTGGTCATGCTCGGCGCGATCTATACGCTCGTCACAAACGGTCAGGCTGCCCAGGCGGTGGTCCCGCTGGTTGCTCTCCTTCTCTGCCTCCTGGTGGCGAGAAAATCGCGGTAGGAGCGCCATGCACCCTCGCCCGGCAGGGCATCCTGCGCTTTCCGTTCTTCTCGCCGGTCTCGTGGGCACGGCGTGCAGCGAAGAGGTGCCATCGGATCCCCGTGAGTTCTGGTCGGAAGAGGATGTCGTAGCCGAGCGTACCTTCCTCCCCGCCGAAATGGACAGCCTGTGGTCCATCGGCGGAACCGCGGCCGATACGCTTCTGCTCAATCCCTACTGGCTGTCCGCTGGCGCTGAGGGCGTGACGCTGTGGGACGGGGGCCGGAACGCTCTGGTCCGGATCTCGGCGGAGGGCGAGGTACTGTGGACCTTCGGCCGGCAAGGAGGAGGACCGGGAGAGCTTCGGACGGTTCGGGGCATCGCGCAGCTGCCGGGCGGGAGAGCTGCGGTCGTCGACAACGTCAACGAGCGGCTCGCAATCATTGACCGCGATGGCCGGTTGGCAAGCGAAACGAACCTGAGCGGCATGGCGCCGGAATCGGTCGCGAGCTTGGGCGACGGCAGGCTGGTCGTGCTGACGCGCCTGGCCGAGCCGGCGTTTCTCGTTGCCGACGAGAAGGGAGTAGTAGTCGATTCGGTGGACTTCCCCTCGCGCCCATATCGGGATCTTCCTCCGATGGCGCGACAGGGAAGGGTCGTCGGCGCCGGGGAGGAGTGGGTTTTCGGGTTCACGGTCGGCAACGGCTGGTGGCGAATGGGCGGAGACCGCGGCGCCGAAGGCTTCCCCTATGCCGAGCATGCGGATTTCCCGGGACTCGTTACCACAGTCCGCGAAGCCGTGGTGGATGGCCGGGTGACCACCGTCCGGAGCACGCGAACGGCCGAAAGGGTCTTCACCGCGATGGACTTCGGGGCGCGCGGGGATACCCTGTTCGTCCACTACTACGGCGAGAACAACGTGCGCGGGTACCTGCTTGATCTCTTCGGCCTGGCGGACGGCTCATACCTGGGTTCGGTGCTGTTGCCCGCCTGGGCACGGTCCGTGGCGATAGGACCCGACGCCATCTACACGCTGGCCGCGGACCCGTTTCCGGTTCTCACCGCCTACCGGATGACCATCGGGGACGTTGCCCGCTAGCGCAGCGGGACAGCTCGCTTGTTACGACAGGCGGCCGATAGCACAAGCACCCGCGCCAGGGCGAAGACTGCCATGAGCGAAAGAGGCATCGCACCGTCCCGAGCCACGGTCGCCGTAATCGGCGCCGGCATCGTCGGCAACTGCCTGGTCGAGCACCTTGCGAAGCTCGGCTGGGAAGACCTTGTGCTGATCGAGAAGGGCCCGCTGCCCGATCCCGGCGGATCCACCGGCCATGCGTCCAACTTCATCTTTCCGACGGATCACGGGCGCGAAATCGCGCTGATCACGCTCGAGAGCCAGCGGCAGTACGATGTGCTCGGCGCCAATACGACCTGCGGGGGAATCGAGGTCGCACGAACCGAAGAGCGCATGGAGGAGTTGCGCCGGCGGATGACCTCGGCGCGCGTCTGGGGCATCGAGAGCTACCTGCTGACGCCAGCGGAAGTCGTCGCCAGGGTCCCGTTCGTCAACCCGGACGTGATCCTGGGCGGCTTCTACACCCCGAGCGTCTCCGTCGTCGACTCGGTCGGCGCGGGCACGATCATGCGGGAACGGGCCCTGGCCAGGGGCGTGCTCACAGTCCTGGACGAGACCGAGGTGACCGGCCTCGAGGTCGGGCCGGTGCCGTTTGGCCGCCCGCGCATCCGGTCGGTTGCGACGACTCGGGGAACCATCGAAGTCGACCACGCGATCATCGCCTGCGGCGTCTGGAGCCCGCGCATCGCGGCGATGGCCGGTGCCACCATTCCGCTCACCCCGGCGGTGCACCAGATGGCCGATTTCGGCCCGGTCGAACTCCTGCTCGGGACCGGCAACGAGATCGGCTACCCAATCGTGCGCGACATGGACTCGTTCATGTACGAGCGCCAGAGCGACGGAGCGATGGAGGTGGGCTCGTATGCGCACCGTCCCATCCTGATGCACCCCGACGACATTCCTTCCGTCGCCGAGGCGGAGCGTTCCCCTACCGAGCTGCCCTTCACGTCCGCGGACTTCGCGCCGCAACTGGAGCACGCGCGCGAGATCATGGGCGAACTCCTGGCCGGCACCGAGGTGCAGTATGCCGTCAACGGCCTGCTCTCTCTAACGCCCGACACGCAGCAGCTGCTGGGCGAGACCGCCGAGGTGGCCAACCTCTGGTCGGCGGCGGCGGTGTGGGTGCGGGAGGGCCCCGGCTCGGCACGCCTGGTCGCCGAGTGGATGACGCACGGCTACCCGCGCCTCCTCGACCCGCACGAGTCGGACGTCACTCGCTTCCAGCCGCACGAGCGCACGGGACATCACGTCCGGGCGCGCTGCCGGGAGCACTTCCGCAAGACCTACGGGATCGTGCATCCGCGCGAGCAGTGGGAATCCGCGCGCGGTATCAACCGCTCGCCCTTCCACCCTCGAACCGAGGCGCTGGGAGCCGAATACTACGAGGCCCGGGGATGGGAGCGTCCGCAGTGGTACGCCTCCAACGAGGATCTGGTGGCGCGCTACGACGTCCCGGACCGCCCGCACGAGTGGGACCGGCGCTGGTGGTCACCCATCATCAACGCGGAGCATCTGCACCTGCGCGAGAAGGTGGGCGTCGTGGATCTGGGCGCGTTCCAGATCTTCGATGTCTCCGGGCCCGGCGTGCTCCCGTACCTGGAGACGATGACGGTCAACCCGTGCGACCGTCCGGTCGGCAGCTCGATCTACACGCCGCTGCTGACACCGGACGGAGGCTTTCGCGCCGACCTGACCATCCAACGGCTCGCGCAAGACCGGTTTCGCATCGTAACCGGGGTGTTCGACGGAGCTCGCGACGCGTTCTGGTTTCGCAAGCACCTGCCGGTCGACGGGTCGGTGCAGTTCGAGGACCGGTCGTCGGCAATCACCACCCTCGGCGTGTGGGGACCCGATGCGCAGGGGCTTCTCGCTGGCGTCGCCGACCGCGGGGTCAGCCAGGAAGAGTTCCCGTACGGGACGGTGCAGCACGTCCTCATCGACGGGATCCCCGCCACCATGCTGCGCATCTCCTATGTGGGCGAGAACGGATGGGAGATCTACACGCGCACGGAGCACGGCCTGGCGCTCTGGCACGCGATTTGGCGCGTCGGCCGTGAACTCGACGCGCGACCGGCGGGGATCGGTGTCTACGGCACCACCGGACGCATGGAGAAAGGCTACCTGCTCGTGGGCGCCGAACTCACTTCCGAGTACTCGCCGGTCGAGGCCGGACTGGCGCGGCGCCAGGTGAAGCAGGCGGACTTCATCGGCAAGGCCGCCTACCTGAAGGCCCGCGAACGGGGTCCGGCGGCGATGATCTGCACGCTCGCCATGGACGACCACGCGAGCGCGTCCGGCGTCGCGCGTTTCCCCACCGGCGGGAATGAGCCGGTCCTGACCCTCGACGGAGACCGCATCGTCGACGCACAGGGCAGGGAGTCACGCGTCACCTCCGCCGGAATGGGGCCGACCGTGGGAAAGTACCTGCTGATGGCCTGGCTGCCTGCCGAGTTGGCCCGCGTGGGCGAGCGGCTGCAGGTGATGTACATGAACGAGTGTTTCCCGGTCACGGTGGCTGCGGTCGCCAACGCCCTGTTCGACGCGTCCGGGAGCCGGATGAAGGGATAGCCTTCGCCGCGAGCCGCGAAGACGTTTCAGCTGAAACGTCTCACCAGACCTAGATCGCCGCGTCCTCGCCCCGCGCATGGGCCAGCTCACGCGCACTCGGGTTGGCCGATGGCCGGAACGGAACCTCGCAAACCCGCGCCCAGTCCGGCCTGCCCGGCTCGCTCGCGTATTCGTCCGGCAACCGGACGGCAAGCTCCGTCCCGACGTCGGACATCCCCACGGGCACGTAGCCCAGGGCGATGTTGCATCCGAGCTCCGGAGCATGCCACGGCGAAGTCAGGTACCCGACGGGATCGCCGCCCTCCGCACCGGACACCAGCCAGAAATCGGGCGCGTAGTCGTCGATGGGCCTGCCGCCCATCTTCATCCCCACCAGCACCATGGAAAACGGCGGCCGCCCGGCCTCGATCCCGGCGCGCATCCCTTCGAGGGCGGCCCGGCCGATGTAGTCGCCCTTCTTCTCGCGCGGCACCTGATAGCCGAGGTTGCACTGGAACGGGACGGTCTCGTGGTCCATGTCCTGTCCCCACGAGAGGATGCCCGCCTGAATGCGGCGCTGGTGGCCGGGGGCGATCACCATGAGCTGGTGCGCCTCGCCCGCGTCGAGCACCGCGTTCCACAGCGTCTCGGCGTGCAGGGTCGCGTCGCGCAGGTAGATTTCGTAGCCTTTCTCACCCGAAAAGCCCGACTGCGAGACGACCACCGGGCAGCCCGCGATCTCCGCTTCCAGGATCCCGTAGTAGGGAATCCCGCGAACTCCGCCGCCCACCAGGTCAGCCATGAGCGCCAGCGACTTCGGCCCCTGGATCTGCAGGGGACACACGTCGATCTCGTCGATCTCGACGTTCATCCTCATCCCCACATTGACGCCCTGAAGCCAGAACAGCAGGTCGGAGTCGGCCAGCGAGAACCAGAACTCGTCCTCGGACAGGCGCAGCAGCACCGGGTCGTTGAGGATGCCGCCCCGTTCGTTGCAGAGGATGACGTACTTGCCGTGCATCGGTTCGATGCGGGTGGCGTCGCGCGTGATGACATAGTCGGTGAATCGCTCCGCGTCCGGTCCCTTGACCCGGATCTGCCTCTCGACGGCAACATTCCACATCGTGACGTGCTTCGTGAGCGCCTCGTGTTCGGCTGCCGCGCCGCCGTCCTCGGGCCGCACGTAACCGCGGGGATGGTAGATGCGGTTGTACGTCGTCGCGCGCCAGCAGCCCGCATCGTGGGACAAGTGCCAGTACGGCGACTTGCGCACGCGGGTGGAGATGAGCAGCTCCACGGGGGTCCGGCCGCTCTGGCGAAGGTTGATGGGTACGATGCGATCGGACTGATCGACGGAATGAGGATGGCTGACCATGGGGTGTCCGGGGTTCCGGGTTGACGGGATGGCGTCCGGTCCCCAAAAGTCCGTCATGAGCGGTTTGACGACAACCAGAGCGGCGGCGTGAGGGTAGTCGTCGATACCAGCGTCCTTCTGCCGGGTGTGTTCTTCGGCGGGCCTCCGCGCGATGTCATGGAGGCCTGGCACGCCGGTCGCATCGAGGTGGTGGTGTCCCCCGAGATCGTTCGCGAATACGTTCGCGTCGGCGAACGGCTGTCGGCGCGGTTCCCTGGCGCGGACCTGGAGCGCGTGCTGGAGAGGATCGCCGCCGACGCCACGCTGGTGTCGGCGCCCCCCTTGCCCGAACCTGTGTGCGAGGACGGCGACGACGACAAGTTTCTCGCGTGTGCCGTGGCCGCCGGGGTCACGTACGTGGTGAGCAGCGACAAGGCGCTGCTTTCAACCTCTCCCTACCGGAACGTGAGGGTCATTCGTTCGCGTGATTTCCTGGACATGCTCTGAGGTCCGGCCGCTCCGGCGCAGGATGACCGCGTCGGAGATGGCTCGACCGGAGCTGCGGCATCCCGCCGGCTGACGAGGCAACGCCATGACACGCACATCACTCGGTGCAGCAGTCCGTCTGGGGCTGACGGTTGTGGCGGCGGGGTGTGCGCTGGAGTTCGACCCGCCGAGCCCGGCGTCCATCGTGGTGTCTCCCGGGTCGGCCACATTCACCTTTCTGGGCGAGTCGCGGGCGTTCACCGCGACCATCCTGGATCAGGACGGGAGCGCCCTCGCGGGAACGGTATCCTGGACGACCGACGCCCCTGCCGTCCTCGGTGTGAACCCCTCCGGAGTGGTCACGGCCCTTTCCAACGGAACCGGAACGGTCAGGGCCGTCTTCGAGGGAGTCAGCGGCATAGCCTCCGCGACGGTCAGCCAAACGCCCACGGCCCTCCTGCGCGTTGGCGGCGACGCGCAGACGGGCAGTCCGGGAGCACCGCTGGTCGAGCCGCTGGTCGGCCGCCTCCTGGACGCGGGCGAGAGCCCGGTGGCGGGCATGGTGGTGTCCTTTTCGCCCGCAGAAGGGAGCGGCTCGGTCACTC
Organism: Longimicrobiales bacterium; assembly: GCA_965221785.1. Taxonomy (GTDB): domain Bacteria; phylum Gemmatimonadota; class Gemmatimonadetes; order Longimicrobiales; family Gaopeijiaceae; genus BD2-11. The sequence goes on along the minus strand of CBDCSR010000003.1, from coordinate 308,368 downwards.
CCGCCGCAGCGACGACCGACCCGGCGGGCGAGGCGCAGGCTTCCTGGACGCTGGGCGATGCCGTCGGCGCCCAGTCGGTGGTCGCGTCCGTGGCCGAGGGCCCCAGCACGGCATTTACCGCCATGGCCGAACCGCCGCACGCCCTGCTCATTCTCTCCGGCGACGGGCAGGTGGCCCGGACGGGACGGGAAACCGGGGAACCCGTGCGAGTGCGGGTGATCTCCCGGTCGGGCGCCGGGCTGAGCGGGGTCACGGTCGCCTTCGAGGTCACGGCCGGCGGCGGCTCGGTGCCCTCGTCCAGCGCCGTGACCGACGCCGACGGGATCGCCTCCCCGGGGCCATGGACGATGGGTGCTCCCGGGCCGCAGGAATTGCGCGCCACCGCCCGCGGGGTGAACCGGGTGATCTTCCGCGCCACCGCCCTGGCCGCGCCGGTCGCGCACCTCGTGGCCGTAGAAGGCGACGGGCAGCGGACGGAGATCGCGCTCCCCGTGCGGGTAGCGCCCCGCGTGAGAGCGGAGGATGCCGACGGCAACCCGGTGTCGGAGACCACGGTCACCTTCTCAGCGAGCGGCGACAGCGAAGTGCGTCCGGCGGAGGCGACGACCGACTCGGCCGGGTTCGCGGCAGTCGACAGGTGGATCCTCGGTAGGACCCCCGGAACCATCTATACGCTCACCGCGAGCGTAGCCAACGCGGACGGCACGTCGGCCACGGCAACCTTCAGCGCGGAGGCGACGCCGGCGGTCTACGACATCGAGATCGAGCACGTCACCGCGTCGCTGCTCACCGACTCGCAGCGCGCGGCCTTCGAGGAGGCCGAACGGTTCTGGGAGCGCGCGATCACCGGCAACCTCTCCCGGACCCGCCCGCTGCCCAGATCCTCCCTCGTCCAGTGCCTTTCAAGAAACCAAATGTCCGGAGACGTCCCCGGCGACCGGGTGGTCGACGATCTGCTGATCTACGTCGAAATCAAGGAAATCGACGGGCGCTCGGGCGTCTTCGGAGGCGCGGGGCCCTGCCAGATCCGCGAGGACAACTCGCTGCCCGCCGTCGGGGTGATGTTCTTCGACATCGCCGACCTGGACAGCATGGAGGCCAACGACCAGCTGGAGGAAACCATCGTCCATGAGATGGCGCACGTGATCGGCTTCGGAACCCTGTGGTCGCACCTGAAGCTCCTTCAGGACTCGGCCCGGGCCGGCCGAAACGCGAATACGCACTTCACCGGTGCCGCGGCGAAGGCGGCCTTCGACGAGATCCGCGGCAACAACTACACGGACAGCGATCTCGTGCCGGTGCAGCACCAGGGCGGCGTGGGCGTGTGGAACGGGCACTGGCGCGAGCTGGTTTTCCGGTCCGAGCTGATGACCCCCTTCCCGGACCGCGGTCCCAACCCGATGAGCGTGGTCAGCCTCGCGTCGTTCGTGGATGTCGGGTACCCGGAGGTCAACTACAGCGTGGCGGATGAGTACATGCTCCCGCCCCCGCAGTACGCTGCGGAGGTGGCGGCGGGGGTCGAGGCGGCGCCCGGTGCTTTTCGGGGCACGATCGACTTCGGCAGGGAAATCCTCGTGAAGCCGCTGATGGTCGTGGACCGGGACGGCAACGTGGTACGGTATCTGACGCCACCGGAGCGGTGATGGGGTGTCGCCGGCCTCACGGACCGGGTCGGACACTCAGACCTCGCAGGCGCCACCGTCCCGCGTCGGACACTTCAGATCTCGCAGGCGTCTCCGTTGCATCCCGGTTCTCCCTTCGCGGCCGCGCGCTGGACGAACGGCAGGTACAGCAATAGCCCGTAGAGGAAGAACAGCGGTATCTGCAGGCACACCTTCCGGATCGCGTAGACGCCGGTGAACACCCTGCTGTGCCGCCGGTCGACAACCACGATCTCGCCCACGGGCACCTCGCCCAGCGGAGACCGTTCGGTCGACGGTTCGATCCGCCCCAGCCAGTCCAGTCGGCTCGTCCGCTCCGCCTGACGCACGCAGTCCGGGCAGGTCGAGTTGTAGTGCAGAACGAATCTGGTCATAGGTGCGGCACTCGGGTCGGTTGAGACGGTTGAAGCATCCTGACTCTGGCGTGGTTTGCAAGTCGGTATTGCGCTGATTTCGTCGAAACCATGTTCGTGACATCATCGAAATCTTGTCTCTCATGTCGTCGATAATATCGATACGAGTCGCTGCGGTGAGCCCGCTGTCCTGGGTGTGATCGTCGAACGCGGGTACGGCTACGTCCGACCGGACGGGGTTAGCGTGATCCCGCTGGGACCGCTGGGGCCGTAGAGCCTCCGCTACCCCTCCGCCTCCAGCGGCGCGTAGGGCTTCGTCCCGGGCACCATGATCCCGCCGCGCTTCGTGCCGAGGGCGATGTTCCCGTAGCGCTCCGCGTAGGCGGGAGGCAGCTCGCGCCCGTCGTGCGTGGCCGAGAGCCACAGCCGCAGCAGGTGCCGCTTGCGCTCCGGCTCGGGATGGTCCTCGTATCCGGTGCGGGAGTGGACGATCTGGTGGTTGTGCACGAACTGCATGTCGCCGGGCCGGAGTTCCATGTCGAGGCGGATGTCCGGACGGGCGGCAAGATCCTCGAACAGGTCCATGGCCTCGGTCTGCGCGCGCGACACCGGCGGCACCCCCTCGTGACGCTGGGCGCCGTCGAAGAAGTCGCGGGCGTAATACGTCGTGATACAGCCGGCGTGATGGTTGAAGATCGGCATCCGGTAGTACGGGAGCTTCCCCTCGGGAATCTCTCCCTTGCGGTCGATATGGATGGGCCGGGAGAGCAGCTCGGCCAGGTCGGGCCGCCGCCGGCGCATTTCGCCGTAGATGGTGGCGGAGCTGGAGATGCTGCTCAGCCCGCCCTTCTTCGCAGGGCGGACACAGAAGAGCCCGACAAGGTCGCAGGAGTCGGTATGGAAGCGATGGCGCGCCCGGGTGGCGTACAGCCGGTGTTCCGGGTTGTGCGGGTCGTGGCCGATGTCCTTCACGTGGCCGAGCAGGTGCCCCTTGGCATTCTGGGAGATGGCTTCGCCGAGGTGCGTCCCGATCCCCCAGAAGGCGGTCGCGATCTGCCTCATCGACCGGCCCTCCATCGGCAGGCCCCGCATGAGCACGAAGCCGCGCCCGCGCAACAGTTCCTCGCGGATGCGCGCGAGTTCCGCCTCCAGCCCGGGGAGCGGGAATTCATCGCGCGTGATCCCGGCGATGTCGATCCCCATGCGTTCGATCCTTCCGACCGCAAGGTGAATCTCGCGGATCTCTCCTTCGGTGAGGTGGCGAATCCAGCTGCCGGAGCCGCTCATCTCGGAGCCGTACCAGACATCCGGTCCACCCAGCCCGGGCGCGGCGCTGCCGTGGGATGATGCCGTCGGATCTGTCATCTGGGTAACCTGGTGCGTGAAAACCGATAGCGGGTTACATACCTCTGACGGAACCGGGAATCAGACCGTCAGTCCGTGGGCGAGCCTTCCAGCAGCCCCTCCAGCGGCTCCTCGCGCGCGCCGTTCTCATCGCAGACGGCGTAGGTGACCTGGCCGGATGCATACATCGACACGCCCGCGTACTCCGCCCTCTTGTTGAGCGCAAAGAAGCGCACGTTGAAGTTGGGCTCGCCGCGCGAGTTCAGGAGGCGCTCCTCCACGGTGTTCGCGCGGATGCGCTCGAGTGCCGCCATCCCCGCGTCCAGCGGGTGCATGCCCTCGCGCATCTTCTCGACGATGAGGAAGGAGCAGAGGTTGAAGAGGTTGGCCTCGCCGCGGCCGGTGGAGCCCGCGGCCCCGATGTCGCCGTCGACGTAGAGTCCGGCGCCCAGGATGGGAGAATCGCCCGCGCGTCCGGGGATCTTCCAGGACAGCCCGCTCGTGGTGGTCACCCCGCAGATGTCCCCGCCCGGCCCGATGCCGTCGCAGTTGATGGTGCCCCAGAAGCTGTTCTCGTCGATGAGGCCCTCGCGCACCATGTCCAGCCCGGCCTGGTAGCCGGCGTCGAAACCTGCTCCGCTTCCCGCGCCGCCCGGGCGCCCCCTGCGCGGATCGGGGAAGTGGCCGGGGTCGATGCGCCGCTTCCATTCCAGCCACAGCTCGCGGGAGCGGTCGGTGTTCAGGTCGTCCTCGATCTCGAAGCCCATCATGCGCGCGAATTCCTGCGCGCCCGCGCCCACCAGCAGGTGGTGGTCGGTGTGTTCCATGACCGCCTTGGCCACCAGCGAGGGCGTGCGCACCCCCTCCAGCCCCGCCACGCCGCCGGCCTGCTTCTTCGGCCCGTGCATGCAGCAGGCGTCGAGCTGCACCACTCCGTTCGCGTTGGGCAGGCCGCCGTAGCCGATCCCGGTCTCGGTGGGGTCGAGTTCGGGGATGTTCACCCCCGCGATCAGGGCGTCCAGCACGTCCTCGCCCTCCACGATTCCCCGGAACGCCCGCTCCACGGCGCTCTCCGGGCCGCCGTTGGTGAAGCGGATGCCGCTGGTGTCGGAGATCACCACGGGGGAGACCGACTGCGGGGTGTACACCACGGGAGCACCGTCCAGGGTGCGCGGCACGGCGCCGGCCACGCCTGCGGCGGCGGCGGTCTTGACAAAGTCGCGACGTTTCATCTTCGGGAATCCGGCGAGGGGTTCGACAGGCCGGCCATGGGCGCGTCCGCGCTCGCAGCCGGCGAATTGCGAAAGTATGGACAGGCCCTCTCGCGCCAAGCAAGTTTCAGCACATGAAAATCAGCGAGAAAGCGGTTCGCAAGGCGCTGCGCACGGTGAAGGATCCCGAGCTGCACCTGGATCTGGTGGTGCTCGGGCTGGTGTACGACATCGAGATCGAGGACGCGAACGTCCAGGTGCGCATCTCGCTCACCACGCCGATGTGCCCTGCGGCGCCGCAGATCGTGGAGGATGCGCGCGCCGCGGTAGCGGGCGTGGAGGGCGTCGAGAACGCCGAAGTGCAGTTGACCTTCGATCCTCCGTGGACCCCGGAGCGCATCAGCCCCCTCATCCGCTCCTCGCTGGGGCTCTGACGAAGACCGCGGGCAGGCGAGGTCCGCGCGGACAGGGTCGCGGAGGGGTTCGCAGACGCCGATGACCTCGGAAAGGACGGGTAGCCGTGCCCTTCACTGAAGAAGAAATCAAGGCCCGCGTGCAGAAGGGCTACATCGTGGAATCTCCCGAGGAGATGACCGAGGGCTACAGGAAGGCCCTCGCAGTCCAGCTCACCGTCCAGGCCGACACCGAGCTCATGAGCGCGCCGTCCTACTGGATGGCCGCGCGCCACGCGCCTTCCGCCAACACGCAGGTGAGCGCGCACGCCATCATCCAGGACGAACTGGCGCACGCCAACATCGCCTATCGTCTGCTCGAGGATATGGGCATCTCGAAGCAGAAGCTGGTCTACGAGCGCGAGCCCCACGAGTTCAAGCACCCCTACGGCTTCGACCAGCCGCTCGACAACTGGGCGGACCTGGTGGTTGCCAACGGCTTCTTCGACCGCGCCGGCATCTGCCTGCTCTCGGACGTGCACCGCAACACCTCCTACGGGCCGCTCAAGCGGGCGTTGGTGAAGGTGGACATGGAGGAGACCTTCCATCTGCGGCACGGAGAGGTGTGGATGCGGCGCCTGGCGCGGGCCGGAGGCGCGGCGAAGGAGATTCTGCAGCGGTCGGTCGACTGGATGTTTCCGATGACCGTGGAGTGGTTCGGGCTGCCCGACGACCGCAAGCGCCACAGCGGCCAGCTCGAGTACAGGCTGAAGGGGCTCACCAACGATCAGTTGCGGCAATTGTGGATGTCGTCCACGGTGCCCCTGTGCGAACGGCTGGGCCTCGACGTCCCGGCGCATTTCGACGAGGCCTCGCAGTCGTACGTGCTCGACTATCCCTTCCCCTGCCAGTACGACGCGAGCGAGAAGCGCTGGCTCTTCGAGGAAGGCAGGATCACCTGGAGGCAGGTCTTCGAGCGCTGGAAGGGGCGCGGCCCGATGAACGAGATCTACGTCGAGTCGATCCGGCGGTCGCGCGGCCAGGTGAGCTCGTGGCTGAACTGAGCGTCGGCCTGCCGCTGCATGTGGCCTCGCACATGAACGGCGGACGCGACTTGTGGTCCGAGCCTCTCCCGGAGCGGCCCGATGACCCGGAAGCGGCGGCGTGGCGCGCGCTCGGCGAGGTGCTCGACCCGGAGCTTCCCGTGAGCGTGACCGACCTGGGGCTGGTCTACGGGGTGCGGGTGGACGGCGAGCGGGTTGAAGTTCGCCTGACCTTTACCGCCACGGCGTGTCCGTGCATGGAGTTCATCGAGGAGGACGTGCGCGACCGGCTGCTCGCCGAGCCCTGGATCGCGGCAGTGGAGATCGAGCACGTATGGGATCCCCCCTGGACGAGCGCGCGCATCACCCCGGCGGGACGGCGCGCGCTCCGGGGTGCGGGGGTGAGCGCCTGAGGGCGCCGGCGGAGAGCACGATGGAGGAAGCCGTCTACGATGTCTTCGCGCGCAAGCGGAGAGCCGAACCCCTGCGCCACATAGGGTATGTCGACGCAACCGACGACGCCCTCGCGCGCGTCTACGCCTGGAAGACCTACGACGAGGAGAACTGGTTTGAGATGTGCGTCGTGCGCCGTGCCCACATCATCCCGGTGAACCGGACCGACGGCCCGTACGCGGCGCGCGCGACCGGCCGGCTGGGGCGTCGCGCCGGGGAAGTGCGGTGAACGCTCGGGAGTTCTCCCCCGAAGTCCGGGAAGCGCTCCGGAGACTCATTTTGTCGCTCGCCGACACCAAGCGCATGCTCGGCATCCGTTACAGCGATTGGCTGCTGGGGTCCCCTTCCATCGAGAGCGGCATCGCGACCGCCTCCATGTCGCAGGACGAGTGGGGCCACGCGCGCCTGCTCTACGCCATGCTCAAGGACTTCGGCGTCGACCCCGTGGAGGTCGAGCATTCCCGCCCGGCCGCCGAGTATTGCTCGGCCTCCTGCCTGGACGAGCCCTTTGCCGACTGGGCCGCAGTCGTCGTCGGCATCGTGGTTGTGGACGGGACCCTCTCGCTGGCGCTGGAGGGATTCGCGACGGGCGCCTACGGCGCGGCCCGCCGGCGCATCCCCAAGATGCTCGCGGAGGAGGCGTTCCACCGGGATTTCGGACAAGCCTGGATGCGCCGCATCAGCGAAGGAGCGGAGGAGGGACGGGAACGGCTGGCCGCCGCGGTCGAGCCCATGCTGGCCGCCGCGGTCACGTGCCTGCTGCCCGGCGACGACGAAGCCGAACTGCTTGCCGCGGCGGGAGTGACGGCCCGTCCGGCCGACGCGCGCGCCAGGCTGGCCCGAAGGCTGGCGGAGCCCCTGTCGGCGCTGGCCATGGTCCCCTCCACCGACCTTCCGCTCCCCGCCGACTGGATCGCCAGCCGCCGCCGACCGGCCGGAGAGCCCGCCGGAGACGCGGTCGAGCGCGCGCGCGGGGACCGCAACCGGGCGTTGTTCGTCGAATGAGCGCCGACGAGGTCGCGACCGGCACCAGATCCGGTCTTCCGGCGTCCCCCCGGTGCCCCTTCTGCGACCGCACCGAGACCCGCCTGGTCAATCCGTTCGGCAGCCAGCTCTCGGTGGCGACCTACTGGTGCGACGGCTGCCGCACGGCGTTCGAACACATCAAGTGGGCGGCGGCAGGTTCTCCGCCTGTCCCCTGAAGCATACCGGCGGCTCGCGGGTACGCATCCAGACAACCTTTCCGCCACCCCACTTCCCATACAGACGAGACTCATGGAGAAGTTGTCCACATCCCATCGCGGCGCCCTCGGGGCGGCGCTCGCCATGGTGCTCCTTGCCGCCTGCTCGGCCTCGTCGGCCCTGCCCACTTCCCGCGGCCTGATCACTCTCTCCGGAGCGCGCGTCCCTCCCGATCCCCCGCGCATGGACTCCATCGACATCTGGCTTCGCCCGCAGTTGGACAACATCCGGGAGGATCCCACCTTTCTCATTATCACCGACTTCCACGACGGACCCGTCATGCCCTGGGAGAACTTCGTCATGGAAGGTGACACCGCCCGCGGAAGCCTGGACGGAGCCATAGCCGACGCGCGGCCCGTGTACCTGGTCTACGCGCACCTGCACCTCATGCATCGGATGGAGCGGCTGGAGGAGTGGCTCCCCGCCGCGGTGGGGCTCGACGGGTACGAGCTTGAGCGGGCGATCGTGGCCCGCACCGCGGACGTCTGGTTCTACGGTCGATCGCTGTACGGCTGGGCTCCCTATCTGCCCCTGGATGAACTGCTCTTCTCCAGCGAGAACGGCTATCTGGACGCCTATCTCCTGACCGCGCGCGCGGAGGAGTTCGCCATGGAGCGGGACGCCTGGCTGGACGAGAGCGCCGGGGCGCAGGAGGCGTACCGTACCTGGTTCCGGAGTGCCTTCGAGAACAACCCGCCCGGCTTGCGCTGATGCCGGACCGCGACCCGCGGGCTCCGGACACGGGCGCGCGGCGTCGCGAATCTCCCGACGCGGGGCTGGTTGAGGAGTGGACCCGCGCGGGCCACTGGCTCTTTCGCTGGCGCAGCTACCTGCCGCTGCTCGTCCTGGCTGCCCTGGCCGCCCTCAGCTTCGCCTTGCCACCCGGCACTGCCGGCCAACTGGACGGCTGGGAGCTGGCGGGAATGCTGGTGGCGGTGGCGGGGCTGGTTGTGCGTGCCTGGACCGTGGGGCATGCGCCGGCGGGGACCTCCGGCCGGGGAACCCGCAAGCTCGAAGCCGCGTCGCTGAGCACCGAGGGGATGTATTCGGTGGTGCGACATCCCCTCTACCTGGGGAACCTCCTGATCTGGGCCGGCGTGGCCACGACCACGGGCAATCCTGCCGCCGTGGCGGTCACCATTCTTGTGTTCTGGATCTACAGCGAGCGCATCATGTTTGCCGAAGAGCGCTTCCTGCAGGAGCGCTTCGGCTCCGCCTTCACCCGCTGGGCGGCCCGCACGCCCGCGCTGCTGCCGGCTCCGCGGCTCTGGCGTCCGTACCGGCTGCCGTTCTCCCTGCTCGTCGCGCTCGGGAGGGACCACGGCGCCTTCTATGCCTGGGTGGCGGCGACGACCGCGCTGGAAGTCGCAGAGACGCTGGGCGCGGGGAGCGGCCTCGATCTGGCGCCCTTCTGGGGGATCTACTTCGGAGCCGGCACGGTGGTGTATGTCGTGCTCTGGACACTCAAGAAGAACTCGACGCTGCTCGATGTGGAGGGCAGGTAGACGACGGCCGTTGTGGAGAGCGGTGGTCGGGATCCGTCCTCACGACGGTGTGAGCAGCCACTTGATCGACACAGGCTCGGTATCGGAGGTGTCTTCCCGTACGTGGACGTCGACGCGACCCGTATCGGCGAGGCGGCGGTTGCTGACCCTCCCTCCGAACGCCGCGAACCCCGTCACCGTGACGCTGCGCCGGGTCCCGTCGGGAGCCGTGGCGGTGAGCCGCGAGCCCCTGAGGTCGCGCACCCGGGGCGGCGCGCCCTCCTGCAGCTGGAGTCGCAGAATGCGGCCGCCATGGGGCGCGTCCAGAGCGTCGATCACTCGAAATACCGGGGTTTTCCGTACGCCGCTTGCGGCCATGCTACCTTGGGAGGTTGGAGTTGAGCCGCCGAGGCCCGGCGAGGGTCCCGGGGGGATGGAGAAACAAACTGGAAACCCGGTATCTGCCCGTCAATGCCGGAAGGAGGAGAGGTGACCGGGCCCGGACCCGAACACGCTCGCGCTGGAACGGAAGCGCTGCAACTGGACGCCGACCTGATGCGCCGCCTGGGATACGAGATGGTGGACCGGGTGGTGGACCGCTGGACCGGCCTCCGCGAAGACCGCGCCTGGGGCACCGCCGACCGGACGTACACGGAAGCCCGTCTTCGCGAACCGGCTCCCGAGACCGGCCGCGATCCGAACGAGGTCATCGACCGGGTTCTGCGCGACGTCCTTCCCTACGCCGGGCGCATCGACCACCCCCGTTTCTTCGCCTTCATTCCCTCCTCGCCCACCTGGCCGAGCTTCCTGGCCCACATGCTGACGGGCGGCTTCAACATCTTCCAGGGCACGTGGCTGGAATCGGCGGGTCCCAGCCAGGTGGAGCTGGTGGTGCTCGACTGGTTCCGCGAATGGCTGGGCATGCCGGAGACCGCGGGGGGCGTGTTCACCAGCGGCGGCTCGGCCGCGACCCTGAACGCCATGGTGGCCGCGCGCCACGCGGCGGGCGACGGCGAGCGGCTGATCCTGTACGAAGGCGATCAGTGCCATGCGTCCGTGGAAAGGGCCGCGCGCATCTGCGGCTTCCGCGCGGACGACCTGCGCCGCGTGCCCACCGACGACCGTTATCGGCTCGATGTCGAGGTGCTGGAGCACATGATCCGCTACGATCGAGCCGAGGGCAGGACGCCCTTCATGGTGTCCGCCAACGCAGGAGCCACCAATACGGGGGCCATCGATCCGCTGGACGCCGTCGCCGACCTGTGCGAGCGCGAGGAGCTCTGGTTCCACATCGACGGGGCCTACGGCGGCTTCGCCGTCCTCGACGAAGGTGCGCGACGGAGCCTCAAGGGCATCGAACGTGCCGACAGCCTGGTTCTGGACCCGCACAAGTGGCTCTTCCAGCCCTATGAGACGGGGTGCCTGATGGTGCGCGACGCGGCGGTGCTGCGTGATGCCTTCCGGATCATGCCCGAGTACCTGCAGGACACGGACATGAGCCTGGAGCACGTGAACTTCGCCGACCGCGGACTCCAGCTGAGCCGCTCCTTCCGGGCGCTGCGGGTGTGGATGTCGGTCCAGGTCCTCGGGCTGGAGGAGTTCCGCGTCGTGATCGGACGGGCGCTGGCGCTGGCGCGCAGGGCGGAGGCCTACATCCGGGGAAGCGCGCGCCTGGAGCTGCTCAGCCCGGCCAGCCTGGGCGTGGTCTGCTACCGCTTTCGACCGCCGGGGATGGATCCGCCGGCGCTGGATTCGCTCAACCGCGAGATCCAGGAAGAGATCGTGAAGAGCGGTTTTGCGATGATCTCCTCGACGCGGCTTCAGGGCGACTACTCGCTGCGCCTTTGCATCCTCAACTACCGGAGCACCTGGGAGGACGTCCGCGCCACCCTCGAGCGCGTGGAAGAGATCGGACAGCGGCGCACAAGGGCGGCGGCGTGCACCTCGTAGACCAGATCCTGCTGGCGGTGCTGCTGGTCCTCGCGCCCATCAACGGCGTCGCGCAACTGTGGCTGGCCAGGAAAAACCAGGAGCTTGAACGCATTCCCGTCTACGTGAGTTCGGGGATCTTCATCCTCGTCCTGGGAGCGGCCAGCGCGATCGTGGGCTGGATCGGCAGGGGACCGGCCTCGCTGGGATTGACCTCGCTCGACCCCTTCGCGTTCGCGGCGTGGACGACCGCGATCGCCGCGGCGGTGCTGGGGATCATGATGCTGTTCACATGGATCGCCCGTGCCGCCGGGCTGCGCGACTCGCCCTTCCTGGCCCGGCTGCTTCCACGCACCCGGCGGGAGCGGGCGTACTTCGCAGGCCTTTCCTTCGTTGCCGGCACGGGGGAGGAGATCGCCTACCGGGGGTATGCCATGTCGGCGCTGGGGGCGATGTCGGTGGGCCCGTGGATGGCGGCGTCGGTCACCTCGGTTGCCTTCGGGTTGTTACATTCCTATCAGGGTGCGCGAGGCATCGTGACGACCGGGGTGGCCGGGTTCGCCTTCGCCGCGTCGTTCATTCTGACCGGGAGCATCTGGCCCGCGATGGCCGCGCACGTCACGATCGATCTGGTCGCCGGGCTGGTTCTCGGCGAGAGGCTGCTCACCCATCGAGACGGAGGAACCGACGCGTGCGCGTAGACCTCGCTTTACTGGCGGACGCCGCCACGGTGGACAGCGCCGGCAAGCTGAACATCCTGGGCATCTTCGATTCGATCACCTCCACGCAGTTTCCGGCCAAGCACGGCCTCATCTCCCTGGTGCTGCGCTTCGCGGCGGGGCTGGAGCAGGCAGGGGAACACGCCATCAGGATTCGCCTGCGCGGGCCGTCGGGGGAGGACATCCTGCGCCTGGACGGCAAGGTCAAGTTCGGACCCGGTCCCGCGAGTGATGGCGGGCAACTGAAGATTCCCCATATCCTGAACATGGACGGGATCGTCTTCAGAACCCCGGGCCGCTACGCTTTCGACGTGGACCTGGACGGCGAGCATCAGGTGTCGCTGCCGCTCAGGGTGGTTTCATCCGCGTTCGCGGAGGCCGCCGAAGCCTGAGCGCCCCACGTTTGCAGTCCCCGGCCGAGGAGTAGCCATGATGCAGATAGCCCGGTCGAGGGAACGCATTCTTCCGCGTCCCATCGAGGAGGAGATGCGGGAGTCGTTCCTCGACTACTCGATGAGCGTCATCGTGCAACGGGCGCTGCCGGATGTGCGCGACGGCCTCAAGCCGGTGCACCGGCGCATCCTCTTCGCCATGCACGAGCTGGGGCTGGCCCCGGACCGAAGCTACAAGAAGAGCGCCACCGTGGTCGGGGACGTGCTGGGCAAGTACCACCCGCACGGGGACAGCGCGGTCTACGACGCCCTGGTGCGCATGGTGCAGGACTTCTCGCTACGCTATCCGCTGGTGGACGGTCAGGGCAATTTCGGTTCCATCGACGGCGATCCGGCGGCGGCGTACCGCTACACCGAGGCGCGCCTCTCGCGGGTGGCCGCCGATCTTCTGACCGACATCGCCCGCGACACCGTCGACTGGACGCCCAACTTCGACGACCGCCTGCAGGAGCCGGTCGTAGTGCCCTCCCGGCTCCCCAACCTGCTGATGAACGGCAGCGCGGGGATCGCGGTGGGGATGAGCACGAACGTGCCGCCGCACAACCTCGGGGAGCTGGTTGCGGCGATCCGGAAGCTGGCGGACGACGAGGAGCCGACGCTGGACGAGCTGATGGAGGTCATTCCCGGGCCGGATTTTCCGACCGGCGGCTTCATTGTCGGGCGCAAGGGCATCCGGGAGATGTACCGCACCGGCCGGGGACGCATCGTCATGCGCGCGCGCGTGGTGCGCGAAAAGATCCGCGGCGGGAGGGAGCAGCTGGTGATTGCCGAGCTGCCCTACGCCACCTCGAAGTCCAAGATCATCGCCCAGATCGCCGGGCTTTCGCGCAAGGGGTCGCTCTCCGAGGTGTCCAACCTGCGCGACGAGTCCGACCGCGACGGCGTCCGCCTGGTCATCGAACTGAAGCGTGGCGCCGATGCCGGCACGGTGCTGAAGCGGCTCTTCCGGCGCACCAGCCTGCAATCCACCTTCGGCGCCATTATGCTGGCGCTGGACGGGGGCGAGCCGCGCGAGTTCACCCTGAAGGAAATGCTGGAGCGCTTCCGCGACCACCGGGTGGAGGTCATCCGGAGGCGGTCGCAGCATGAGCTGGCCAAGGCGGAAGACCGCGCGCACGTCGTCGAAGGCATGCTGCGCGCCCTCGATTTCATTGATGAGGTGATCGCGATCATCCGCTCCTCGGCGGACCGCGCGCAGGCGGCGAAGCGACTGCAGGGCGAACTGGATCTGACCGAGCGGCAGGCCGGAGCCATCCTGGACATGCAGCTGGCGCGCCTGACCTCGCTCGAGCGGCAGAAGCTCGAGGACGAACTCGTCGGACTGCGAAAGACCATCCGCCGGCTGCAGCGCATCCTGTCGAGCGAGTACCGGCAGCTGCAGGTGATGCTGGAGGAGCTGGAGGAAGGGGTACGGGAGTTCGGTGACGCGCGCCGCACGACCATTCTGGACAGGGAGGCTGCCTCGAAGGAGATCGTGGAGGCCGCGGAGGCGGACGAGGATGTGGTGGTCACCGTCAGCCACCAGGGGTTTGTGAAGCGCATGCCCGTGCATCTGTACCGCCGCCGGCTGGCGAGCGGGAAGCTGCTCGCCGGGATGGAGCGCTACCCGGACGACTACCTCGAACGCCTATTCGTGGCGCGCACCCAGGGGTGGATTCTGGCGTTCACGGAGGGCGGGCACGTCCACTTCCTGAGCGTGGCCGACGTGCCCGAGAGCGGACTGGCGTCGCGCGGACGATCCCTCTACAGCCTCACGGAGGGCAGCCGGGCGGATCCGTTCACCGCGCTGCTCCAGGTCGACAGCCTGACCGCGGAGGGACAGGTGGTGTTCGTGACCGGGCGCGGCACGGTGAAGAGGACGCGCCTGTCGGAGTTCTCGAACCCCCGGGTGGCCGGGCTGGCCGCCTCGCGGGTGCGGCCGGGCGACCGCATCGTCACGGTGATGCTCTCCGAGGGCGGCGCCGACGTCATGCTGGCGACCCGCCATGGGCGCGCGATCCGCTTCGCCGAGGGACAGGTGCCGGTGATGGGAAGGGCGGCCTTCGGGGTGAAGGGCATCGGGCTGCGCGGCGACGACCTGGTGGTGTCCGCGCTCCTGATCCGCCGGGAAGGCACGGTGCTGGCGGTGTCCGACCAGGGGTGGGGCCGGCGCACGGACGTGAACGACTACCCGCGACAGAAACGCGGCGGGCTGGGCGTCCTCATGTCTCCGCCCGGCGGCGGCAAGGGGCGGCTGATCGGAGCGATCGAGGTCCTCGACCAGGACGCGGTCATGCTGGTGACGGCGGCCGGCCGGATCACCCAGGTGGTGGCGGGCGACGTGCCGGTTACCGGGAGGACCACCCGCGGGACGCAGCTGGCCCAGGTGGAGGTGGGCGACCGGGTGGTCCGCGTGACCCGCACCCAGGGGGGCGGGGGGTCGGGAGGTGAGGGGTCACAGGAGAAAACGGCGCGAGAGGAGACGGCACCGCTCTTCGCCGGCTGAGAGCTGTCCGGCTCGAGCCTGAGTAAACTGGATGCCTGCGCGCGGTCACCGCTACTCCACATACGCCCACAACCACTCCCGGCTCTCGCGGTCCAGCGCGCCGGTATCGCGCACGTGGTAGAGGTCGCCGGAGACGTCCCGGATCAGGAAGCCCGAGTCCGTAACTTCGCGGGGCCAGTCGTCGCGCCTGGTCTGAAAGGAGCGCGGGCCCTGTCGCGTCTCGACCCGCCAGTACCGGATCTCCACTTCGTCCTCCACCGCGTGGATGCGCGTCACCTCCAGCACGAAACCGGCCTCGGCGAGCGCGTCTTCGAGGGCCGCCCGCGAGCCCTCGTCGAGGTCGCCGGCATCGCGCACCAGGGCGACCTCCTCGTCGTCGGCATCCCGCAACGACACGAATCGTGCCGGCTCCGTCCAGGGAAAGCAGCGGTGCACCTTCACCCGGACCTCGCGGCCTCCGGTCCGTGCCCACAGCTGCCCGTCGATGCGCCGCTCCAGCTTCACCACCGAGCCTGCGTTCCCCACCACCACGCCCCTCCTCGCCGTCATCGTCATGGACTCCGTCGTTGTCGTCGTAACTTCCTCGCTTCGCATGTCTCAAGTCTCCTCTTGTCTCGGACCCTGTAGCTCCAACTGCATCTCGTGCAGACGCCGATAGATGCCCCGTGGTTTCTCCAGCAGCTCCCCGTGCGTTCCTGCCTCCACCAGCTGTCCGTCCTTCATCACGAAGAGACGCGATGCCCGGTGCAGGGTGGACAGCCGGTGCGCGATCGCGAACACCGTGCGTCCGGCCACCAGCCGGTCCAGCGCCTCCTGAATCTTCCGCTCCGTCTCCGTGTCCACCGCACTGGTGGCCTCGTCGAGGATGAGGATGCGCGGGTCGTGCAGGATCGCCCGAGCGATCGACACCCGCTGCCTCTCTCCGCCGGAGAGGGTCTGTCCGCGTTCTCCCACCACGGTGTCGTAGCCGTGCGGAAGGCGGCAGATGAAGTCGTGCGCGTTGGCGGCCCTGCCCGCTTCGATCACCCGCTCCAGGCCGGCGTCCGGGTGTCCGTAGCGGATGTTCTCCACCACCGTGCCGTGGAACAGGTAGGGGTCCTGCAGCACCATGCCCATCTGGCGGCGATAGTGTCCGATCTCGAGCGCCCTGATGTCAACGCCGTCGATGCGAATGACCCCGCCCGTGGTGTCGTGGAAGCGCGCGATGAGGTTGACGACCGTCGTCTTTCCGCCTCCCGACGGCCCCACCAACCCGATCATCTCGCCGGGCTCCACGTCGAAGCTCACCCCGCGCAGAACCTGCCGCACGCCGTCGTACCCGAACGTCACCGAATCGAAGGACACCCGGCCCGCGAGCGGCTCGAGGCGCACCGCCCGCGGCTGCTCCACGATCTCCGGCTCTGTGTCGAGCACCTCGAAGACCCGGTGCGCCGAACTCGTCGCCCGGTTCATGGTGCGCGCCATCTGGCCTATGATCTCCACCGGCCCGATGAACATGGTGGTGTAGAGCAGGAACGAGACGAAGGTGCCTGCGGACAGGCCGGGTGCCGCGCCCGGTCCCTCGAGCAGCCGGGGCAGGGCGAACGCCCACACCGCCACCGTGGTCCCGTGCACCGCGAGCATCAGTCCCGGCCAGAAGGTCGTCCACATGCGATGGATGCGGTTGTACTCCTCCGTCACGCTGGCATTGCGCCGGTGGAAGCGCCGCGTCTCCCGCTCCTCCTGGTTGAAGGTCTTCACCACGCGCATGCCGGGGATCGTGTCGGAGAGGATGTCGGTCACGCCGGACCACTTGCGCCAGGCGCGCATGAAGAGGCGCTGGATGCGTTCGCCGTGCAGGTAGATGGCCCAGCAGAAGAGCGGGACCGGCGCCGTCATTACCAGCCCGAGCTTCCAGTCGAGGCTCAGCAGCACGATGCCGAGCCCGCCCAGCATGACCAGCGACAGCGACACGTCCACCACTCCGAAGGCCAGGAATTCCCATAGCCGGTCGGTGTCCGAACTCACGCGCGTGATGATGCTTCCGGTCTTCTTGCGCATGTAGAAGGACATGGAGAGCCGCTGGAGATGCTCGTACAGCTCGGTGCGCAGGTCGCGCGCGACCCACTCGCCCAGCACGGAGAGCATGCGCAGCCGCACCAGCGCGGCCGCCTGCCGCACGACGTAGACGAGCGCCATCGCTCCAACGGCGACCCACGCCGCCAGCGCGCCCCGGGAGACGTCCAGCGTGCCGTCCTGCACCGGCTGGATGACGTCGTCCAACAGGTACCCGGCGAGATAGGGGGGAATCAGGCTCACCAGAGTGATCAGTCCCGCCGCCGCAAGCCCGGCGGTTACCTCCTTCCGGTACGGCCGCAGGTAGCCGAGCAACCTCCAGATCACGGCTACGCGCGAGCCCGCGACCATGGCCTGGGCTTCGCGGATCGGTGCCGCCACGCTCTCCGCGTAGGTCTCGTCCGGCGCCGCCGGCTCGATGCGTCTGCCGTGCAACTGCTCCTCGACGACGAAGCGCAGGTTCTCCATCGCGCGCCGCTGCCTGTGCGTGTAGCGTACGGTGACGAGCGGCGGCTCGTCGGGTTCGGCCAGAAAGGACAACACGGTGCCGGAGAGGCCCGGTGATTCGCTGACTGCCCTGATCGCGGAGCGCGGAACGCTGCGAGTCTCCCACTCGCCGGATGCGTTCTCGTCGCGGGGGTCGTGACCTGCAACCCTCCGCCGCGCGAACGCCAGATGCTCCTGCCCCAGGGCGACCCAGGTCTCCGACAGGCGGAGCCTGGCGTCCAGGTCGGCCAGGGCGTAGAGCTGCACCGGCGCACCGCTCCACGCCGCTTCGATGGCGGCCCGCGCCCCGGCGGGCATTCTCCCCGGCTGGTTGGTGTACCGGGCGACGATCTCGCGGTCCATTCTCCCTCCGTGCCTCTTCATCTCCTCCCGCCTCTTCATCTCCGCGCGCTGTCGCATCTCTCTCACTCCGCAAAAAGAAAACGGCCCATCGCGTCCGCCGTGGAAGCGGACCCGATGGGCCGGACTCTCTCGGAAAGCCTCTGGCTCTGTTAGGGTTCAGCCTCCCTGGGCGGGGTGCCCCCGGCGACGCGCGCTACCGCGCGACCGGCGGGCACGACGATCCGGAATTGCACCGGAGCGGGACGCACTCGCGCCCTCCGGGCCCGGATCGGATGGAATTGAAGAACTCTCATAAGCCGGTCGATGGTTTTCTCGAGTTGATGGCGGGCCCGATGTCGCGTCGGCCTGCCCTGGATCGATGCGTTTGCCTGCCGGAACCCCGCCGGAGCCGTGGCGGGAAGCCGTGCAACTGCCCCTGTACGCACGACCGATGCGTCAGGTTTCAGATTCCCTTCGCGGACTTGCGGCCCGTCCGGCGAGTGGAGCTTGGGCCTGCAACACCTCCGCTCGCCCTTGCAGCCTGTTTGGAGACTGCGGTATTCTCGTGCGTATGAACTGATGAATCGCGATAAAATCGTACTCGTGATCCAGTTAGTGACAGTAACGGCGCAATAACGGCGCGGAAGAAGGCCCGAAACCACGAAGCCGCGTGGAGCAGTTGACATTGGAATCGAGACCTTTGGCTCCCAGTGCGAGGCGGAGCACACGATGCTGAGGTTCGCGGAGGAAATCCTTGTCTTCGTCCTGGACGAGGAGCGGGGGGACCTGGCCCCCAACCTGCCCGCGCGCTCACTCGACCTGGCGCTCGCCGGAGCAGTGCTGATGGATCTCGCGCTCGAGGACCGCATCGACACGGATCTCGAGCGTCTGATACTCGTGGATCCCACGCCTTTCGGCGACGACATCCTCGATCCGACGCTGGCCGAGATCGCGAAGGACGGTCGATCGCGCGACACGGGCTATTGGCTCGGCCGGATCGGCGAGCGCGGGGACCGGATCCGAAGGGCCGCGCTCGCCCGCCTGATCGAGCGCGGAATCCTGAGATCCGAGGCGCACGGGCTCCTGTCCCTGGTTCCCAGCGTGTCCCGATCGCGGCTCTATCCCACTGCCGACGGGCGGCCGGTCGAAGAAGCCAGGCTGCGGATCATGCGGATCCTGTTCAGCGACGAGGTTCCCGACCCACGCGACATCGCGATCATCGCCCTGGCAAACGCCTGCGGCGTGTTCCGCACCATTCTGTCGTCGGAGGAGCGGGAGGAGGTCCGGGATCGCATCGATCTGCTGAAGAATCTCGACCTGATCGGTCGCACGATGTGCCTTGCGATCGAGGGACTCGAAGCGCCCGACGATCGACCTCCGACGCCCCGGCGCCCGAAGGAGATCCCGGTGGTGCCGGGCGTTCCGCTGTTGGGCAACGGCCTGGCCATGCGTAAGGGACTCGTGGCCTTCCTTGCCCGGCAGTACCGTGAGCTGGGCCCGATCTTCAGGATACGCGCTCCGGGCCGCCGGTTCGTGTGCATCGCGGGGCCGGAAGCAGCCAATTTCCTGACCTCGCACGGCAGGACCGTGTTCCGGTCGCTCGAGCCGATGGCGAACCTCCACAACCAGATGGGTTCGTCGCGTTCGATCCTGACCATGGACGGGATCGATCACGTCACCACGCGGAAGGCCCAGGCCAGGGGATACGCGGTCCGGGTCATGAGGGACCGGTCGCAGGAGGTCGTCGACCTCACCCGGGACGAACTCGCCAGGTGGCCGGTGGGAGAACCGTTCGAGGCGTTGCCGGCGTTCCAGAACGTCATCGCCGAGCAGATGGGCCACATGATGGTGGGCTATTCACCGCAGGGCTACAGGCAGGATTTGTCCACGCTCCTGGGCGGGCTGCTCCTGAGCGCCGCGACGATTCCACACGTCATGAGACTCGCGCGATTCCGCCGCGCGCGCGAACGGGCCCGCGAGTTGGCCCGGGCGGTCCTCGCGCACAAGCGCAAGGTGGGTCCGCGCAGAACGACGCCGGATTTCCTCGACCTGATGCTCGAGTTGCGTGCCGCCGATCCCCAGCTTCTTCCCGAGACCAACCTGCCCCTGACGGTGCTCGCCCCCTACATGGTCGGCCTGGACACCACGGCAAGCACCTGTTCGTTCATGATCTACAACGTGCTGAAGCGGCCGCAGATCATGGAGCGCATGACCGCCGAGGCGGACGTCCTGTTCGAGGAAGGCCCCGTGTCCGGCGACGGGCTGCGGCGTCTCGACGTCTCGCGCCGCGTGGCGATGGAGACGCTACGGCTTCATCCGGTCTCGCCCGCCGTACTTCGGACGACCGCCAACTCGTTCGAGTTCGCGGGTCACAGGGTTGCCGCGGGCACCCAGGTCATGATCGGTACGGCGGTCGGGCACACGCTCGAGGAGTATTTCCCCGACCCGGAGCGCTTCGACATCGACCGCTACACGCCGGCTCGCGGCGAACACCGGCAGCGCGGCGCCTACGCCCCCTTCGGGGCCGGCAACCACCGGTGTCTCGGCAGCGGTCTCGTCCCGGTTCAACTCGCCCTCACCATGGCCACCATACTGAGGGAACTCCAACTCGAGCCGCTCGCGCCCGACCATGCGCTGCGCGTGAGATCCTTTCCCACCATGCAGCCGTTGGGCTTCGATATCCGCGTCCTCGGGCGCCGAACACACAACGAACCCGCGACCGGGTAGCCCCGGTGTCCGGCACTCGACCGCGGGTCAGCCTCCCCCGGTACCACGCCCTCGACCGGCTGCGCGCATCCATGATGCTGCTCGGGGTGGTCCGTCACGCCGCGGTGAGCTACGTGCCCACGGTTTTCTTCGAATGGCCGTACCGGGACCCGCAGGCCGACATGCTCACCTACTGGGTGGTCATCTTCATCCGTGTGTTCAACCTGCCGGTCTTCTTCGCAATTGCCGGGTTCTTTGCCGCGTACCTGGTTGAGACGCGCGGCACCCGGGAATTCCTGCGGCATCGATGGAGCCGGCTAGGCGTGCCGTTGCTGGTGGCGTGGCCCCTCCTGGCCGTCACGATGTTCCTCATCGCGCCGTTCGCCGCGCGCTTCAGCGCCGTCGCGCCGAGCGCCGCGTACAGCCTTGCCGAGTTGACCTCGCCCAGGGCTCTGGACCACCTGTTCATGCACCTGTGGTTCCTCTACCACCTGCTGATCCTCTGCGTGGTCGCGAGCGCACTGCGGTCGCTGGCTGCCCGGATTCCCGCGGGCGTGCGCGCCTGGGCGATGGACCTCTTCGAGCGCCGGGTGCATCGGGGCGGCATCGTGGTCCTGATTCTGGCCGCGGGCCTCATACTGTACCGGATGGAGTCGTGGGCAATCGACTACTACGCCGGCCCGTTTCCCGCTCCGCGCCAACTGGCGCTGTACGGCCTGTTCTTCGGGTTCGGGTGGATGCTGTTTCGCAGGCGGAAGACGCTTGAGGGTTTCAAGCGCCCCACATGGGTCTTCCTCGCCGCCGGAATCGTGTGCTTCCTCGTGTACCGGCACTATTTCGAGATCAATTGCCCACCGAGGCCGGACAGAACGTGCGTGGGGGTGGTCGAGGGGGATCATCTGCGGGCGGTCGTCTTTCTCGCGCTTTCCATGTGGTTCATGGCCCATGGCCTGATCGGACTCTTTCTGCGCTACATGGACAGGCCGAGCCCGCGCTGGCGGTACATGGCGGACGCCTCGTACTGGATCTACATCGTCCACGTGCCGTTCGTCATGCTGCTGCCCCTTCTCCTGGCGAGCGTGCCGCTTCCAGGGATGCTCAAGCTCGCGCTGGTCTCGGTCACGGCGACCGCGCTGATCCTGGTGATCTACCGGTACTTCGTACGGCCGACGTTCATCGGGAAGCAGTTGAACGGGCGCCGCTATCCGCGAAGCGCTACCTGAAGGCAGCGAGCTTCGACCGGCTGGGCCCGTCCAGCCGTCGTCAGTGCTCGTGCACGTGGATGTGGAGCGGCTCGGTCACGAAGTCGGCGTGTCCGGATCCGACGCTTCCGTGCATCAGGCGGAAAACGATGTCGGTGTCGCCCTCGGCCCCTCCGTGCAGGTGTCCCCCGAACTCCCCGGGGGTGTCCTGTTCGAATTCGGCTATGGACTCGTCCTCGACCTCCACCTCCAGGTAGAAGTCGGCATCCAGTTGGACCTCGTGGCCGTCGTGATCCACGAAGCGCACGTCGATGTGGGCGGTCTCCTCGCCCGGCTCGACCTCCAGTTCGCCGGTCCACTCACCATCGTGGCCATCGTAGGACGCGATCGTCTGGCCGCTCAGCACCAGGATCACACCCTCGACCTCCTCGGCATGGTCTTCTTCGGGTTCGGTTGCGCTCTCGCACGCCGAGAGGGCCAGGATGCCCGCGCTCAGCAGGGCGAACGGCAGTTTCCGTTTCGAATGTCTCATCGTTCTTTCCTCACTTGTGTGGATGTTCTGGTCGCTCCTGTCGCGAAGCCTCTCCGCACAGCCCGGACGGCTCGCTCTAGAAGACGACCCGATATGCCACGCTGATGGATCTGCCCGCCTCGGGCATGATCTCCTTCACGCGCGACAGGTGATACCTGTATTCGCTATTGCCGAGATTCTCGAGGTGGAGCGTCACGACGTGAAGCCGCCCGGCGAACGTGAGACGCAGGCCGCCCGACAGGCCAAGGACCGCGTATCCATCGGTCGGGGCCTCGAATCTCCCCGTCCGCTCCTGGCGGCTGGACATGCGCGCCTCGGCCTCCACGAACCAATCCACCGGCGAATAGCCGATCGCAAGGCGACCCTGGAGCGGGGGCATGAACGGGAGAGGTTCGTTCGTGGCGCGGAGTGTGCCGCGCACGTACGACGCGGCGGCCTCCAGCTTGAGCCCGGTCGGCATCGACCACCCGAGCACGCTCTCGAAGCCGGTCAGAACGGCATCCTCGCCTACGTACTGATAGATGGGGAGCCGTACGCGGCTGAGTTCGCCCGTCGCCTGCGGAAAGATGTAGCCTGCAATTGCGTTTCGGAACCACGTCGCCTCGGCGCTCAGGCGTTGTCCCGTGATGCGCCCGAACACGTCGATTCCGAGTCCCGTTTCCATCCCGAGCGAGGGATTGCCGATGTCATATGAATTGGCCGCGAGGTGCGGCCCCTCCGAGTAGAGTTCGTTTACATCCGGCGTGCGAAAGGCACGGGCCACGCTCGCACCCATGGTGAGCGGCCCGGTCACCCGCAGAAGTGCGCCCAGCGATCCGGAAACCGCGTCGAAGGAACGTGCGCGGATGTGTCCGATGTCGGAGAACTCGTCCTCCTCGTTCGGTTCCAGCTCGACCCGGTCATACCGGAGGCCGGCCTCGATCGAGACCGGATCGAGTTGGATCTCCTCGAGGACGTACGCGGCCTGTGTCCCGCGCCGCGAATTCGGGGTGAAAAGCACGCCCCCGAATCCGAAGTCCTCCCACGAGACTCTCGTTCCGACGGCACCCGATGTGAACGGGCCCCATCGTCCGTGCCGTGCCCGAGCCTCCCCGCTCACGATCTGGCGCTCGAACAGCGCACCCAGGATGCCGGAGGATTCCACCTCGTGGTGCTGGTACCACGTGTAGCCCGCATCGACTTCAATCGCCTCCAGGCCCTGCCCGGGCCGGATGACGCTGCGAAATCGGCTCGCGACCCTCTCCTGCTCCGTGCGCACCGGGTTCGTGTGGCCGCCGAGGAAGCCTCCGGGTATCCCGTAATCGTTCCTGAAGACGCGAACGGAACCGCCCGCGTAGCCCCAGTCGTCCACCCACGAGGTTCCGGCCGCCACGCTCCACACGTCGGTCTGCGTTCCCGCGAGCCTCCCGATGGGCGTCCGCAGATCCCCTGACTCGCGCTTCGACACCTCGATGCGGAGAGGCACGTGCTCGGTGATTCCGACGGTCGCCTCGCCGCTCCCCCCGAAGGCGCGAGTCACCGACTGCGCCTGGAGCGAGGTGAAGCCGGTCGGGCGGGACGGCACCGCCCGGGGCACCTCGTCCCGCACCACGTTGATTACGCCTCCGAGTACGTTGCTGCCGTAGAGAACCGCGCTCGGCCCGCGAATCACTTCGATTCGCCGAGCCGTGGAAGGGGATTGCGGCGTGGCGTGGTCCACGCCGCTGTTGATGACGTCGCCCACGCGCTGACCGTCTTCAAGCATGAGGATCCGGTCTCCGGTCAGCCCGCGGATGACCGGCTGGGCGGTGCCCGGCCCCATGCTGCTCACGGCGACGCCCGGGACCGATTCAACCGTCTTCGCGATGGTTCCCGCCATCCGTCGCTGCAGTTCCTCCCCTGCGAAGACGGCGGAAGGCCGGATCGTCTCGTTCGCGGCCGTGGGGCTCAGGACCGCCGTGACGACAACGTCCGGCAAGGGGATGGCGGCCATCTCGAGATCGACAGTGACCATCTCTCCCGACCGGACATCGACAGCAACCGCCGCGTACCCAAGGCGATTGATCCGGAGCGGATACTGCTCGGCATCGGGCACGGCGATCCGGAAGGAGCCGTCTCCGTGCGTAATTGCGTTGCCGCCCGTGCTGACAACCGTCGCTATCGCGCCCGCGAGGGGCATCCCGCTGTCCGCCGACCGGACGATTCCCACCACGTGGTCGACGGTGTCTGCGGCCTGCCGCTCGACAGGTGCCGAGCCCGCAGAGGGTGCTGGAAGGCCTGCGAGGATCATCCCGAGGAGGAAAAAGGGGAAGGGAAAGCGTCTGGATATCGCTATGGGAATGCCGGGTGACGACATGAATATCTCCCGCTGGGTGCGCCGTCGGCGGCGCAACCGTGGACAAGCCTTCGGCCGGGGGGTAGGCCCGGGGGACTTCTCGCTACAGAGAGACGGAGAGGGGGGGAGCGCGGCTCCGGTGGGGAGAGTAGTGGACGGCCGAGGGGGCGGCACCGTGTCCGATGATTGCGGGAGCCTGAAGCAGGCTCGGGCCGGCTGGACCCGGCGTATGCGACCCGGTCGCGTGGCCGGGAGTCTGCGCCAACTGGCACACGGAACACTCCGCTGCCGACTCGGCCTCGTCCTCATGCGAGTGACAGGCCTCCGCGACGGAGGCCACGACGAGCGAGAGGGCGAGCGTGATTCCGGTGAGCGGGTGCATGCGTCCCCGGATCCGCGCTGGATCAACCCGCTGGACCATCGGCTCCCCGGTGCCGTTTACTGGACCAGCGCGGGGCCCCGATACGGGACCGACTGCTGCGCGGACCAGAACTGTGCCGTTGCATCATGTGTGCGCTGGAACTCCGGCTTGCGTACGCCCGCGCTTCGGTGCGTGGCCGATGGTGTCACGTCCCCGGCAACACAGGGCGAGGGAGCAAACGCGTGAGCCGTAATGATAATGACTTATCAATAAACCGCAAAGGGCTGACACACGTCCCTCAAATGACCGGGTCGCCCGTGGGGCGCGGTCACGCTCTGACGGCTTAGCGGCCCTCTTCCACCTGGGCGTACGCGTCGTGCTCGTGGATCGACTCGTAGTTGACCACGTGGACCCTGAACCAGGTGACCTTCCTGAGCGCCCGCAGCCGAAGCGTGACTTCGCGCACCAGGTCCTCCACGAAACGCGGGTTGTCGTACGCCCGCTCGGTGACCCATTTCTCGTCCGACCGCTTGAGCACGGGGTAGAGGTCGCACGACGCCGATTCGTCGACCAGCTCCACGAGGTCCTCGATCCACAGCTCGCCGTCGAAGCGCACCTCCACCGTCACGATCCCGCGCTGATTGTGGGCGCCACGGGTGCTGATCTCGCGCGAGCACGGACAGAGCGTCGTCACAGGCACCTTCACCGTCAGGACGAAGTCGTCCTCCGCTCCGCTGGAAGCGTCGAAGATGCAATCGTATGAAAGCAGACCCGGGGCCCGGGTGATCGGCGCCCTCTTTTCCATGAAGTACGGGAACGAAACGCGCAGGTGCGCGGTTGCCGCGTTCAGGCGCTTGCGCATGGTTCGCAGAATGGTCGGCAGGGCCTCGACCGAGATCTCGCCGTCGTGGGAGTTCAGGATCTCCATGAAGCGGCTCATGTGGGTCCCCTTGAAGTGAGAGGGGAGATCCACTGACATGTCGACGGAACTCACGGTATGCTGCGCGGTCTTGCGCCGGTCCCGCACCGCGATGGGGAAACGGATGTTCTGAACACCGACCTTGGCGATGGGAACCTCGCGCTGGTCGGGGATCGCCTGCACGTCCGCAAGCGGCGTCTGGAGGGTCTCTGTCATGTGCCTTCCGGCCCGCCGGCGGGTTCCGGGCTGGCCACGCGTCGCCCGTCGATCTTTCGCATCTTCTGCTCCACGACGGTTGCGAGGTCGATGCCACGGCTGTTCGCGAAGTTGATGAGCGCGATACACACGTCGGCGGCCTCGTCTTCGAAGGCCGCATCTTCGACGCTGCGGCCCTTCCACACCTTCTTTTCGAGGTTCGCCAGTTCGCCGGTCTCGCCAGCCAGTTCGAGGGCGAAGAAGCGGGGCGGGCGGACGGGGAAGGCGGCTGCCTGATAGCGCCGAAACTCCGACTGCAGGGTTCGCACTCCGCTGTAGTCGGCAGGCAGCATTCGGCTGGCTGCGTCCCGTGAGGCGTTGTCGGTCATGTGAACTCGTATCCGGTCAAGTCGGGAGGCAGCTCCACCCGTACCGTGAAAAAATGCCACAAACGTTGCATATTGTCGAACATGGACGCTAACGACGGAGTCAAGCGGATGACCGCGGGCCCGGAATCGGACGGTCCCGTGGGAGCGCCGGCGCGGATCGGCATTGTCGTCGTTTCGGATCGCGCATCCCGCGGGGAATACGAGGACAGGGGTGGGCCCGCGGTGCGGGCGTATCTGAGCGACGTGCTGACGACTCCGTGGCGCGGCGTCACGCGCGTCATTCCCGACGAGGTGGACCTCGTGCGCGACACGCTGGTCGGGCTCGTGGACGATGAGGGGTGCTCGGTTGTGATCACGACGGGCGGGACCGGACCCGCGCCCCGCGACGTGACCCAGGAGGCGACCGTCGCCGTCCTGGACAAGGAGTTGGCGGGCTTCGGCGAAGCCATGCGGGCCGTGTCGCTGGCGCATGTGCCGACCGCAATCCTGTCGCGCCAAACGGCCGGTGTGCGGGGGTCGGCGCTGATCATCAATCTGCCGGGCTCGCCCAAGGCCGTGCGCGAGTGTCTGGATGCCGTTTTCGCCGCGGTGCCGTACTGCGTGGACCTGATCGGCGGACCGTACCTGGAAACGGATCCGTCGCGGGTGGAAGCGTTCCGGCCACGCTGATGCGCCGCCGGCAGTGGCGCGACGGCCGCAGTGGTCAGGGAACTTCCCTGCCGCCTCAAACGCCCTTCGCGTCTGCGCCCCAGATGTGTTTGTGGAGCTGGGTCTGAAAGCGGACCGGCAAGCCATCCTCCAGAATCCAGCCGGCCATCTCCTCCAGGTTCGTCTCCCCCCACACAGGCGACATCAGCAGCGCGTTCAGCGATCCGTCCCGGACGCGGTCCCCGAGGCCCCGCTCGGAGATGACGTCCCGAGCCCACTCGTAGTCGGCTCGATCCCCGACCACGAACTTCACTTCGTCCCGGGCGGTCAGGTGGTCGAGGTTCGACCACAGGTTGCGCGCGACCTCGCCCGATCCCGGGCACTTGAGGTCCATGATCCTGTGGGCGCGCGGATCGAGCGGCCCGACATCAATGGCTCCGGACGTCTCCACCAGCACGGTGAACCCTTCTTCCAGCAGGCGGTCCACCAGGGTGTAGGCGCCCGCCTGTGCGAGCGGCTCCCCGCCCGTGAGCTCCACCAGGTCGCATCCGTGCGCGCCCACCGCGGCGAGGATCGCGTCGAACGACATGCGCTCCCCCCCGCTGAATGCATAGGCCGTGTCGCACCACACGCAGCGGAGCGGGCATCCGGTCAGACGCACGAAGGTGCAGGGCATCCCCGCCCAGGTCGACTCCCCCTGGATCGAGTGGAAGATCTCGGTCACGCGGAGCGATTCCTTGCGGACGGACGGGCGCGAAGGGGCCTCTGCAGCGGAGCGATCGCTTCCGACCTCCGTCATCCCGCTTGCTCTTCCCGGCGCTCGATCCCTTCGTCGAGCAGCGATTTCACCCGGTCCAGCGACAGCTCGCGCAAGCGTTCCTCGGCGGCGGGGCGTCCCCGCTCGCGGCAGAGCACCGGCGTCTGCACGTGTCCGATCACACCGAGCCCGGTGGCCGCCCAGCGCGGAAACACCAGGTAGCCGACGTAGGGCGCGCGCAGGTCCGGCGTCTGCTCCACCTCGAGGGACACTGTGTACGGGTGCCCGTCCGCGCCCTCGAAAGCCGGCGGCCGGTCGTGCGTATCCAGGTAGCCGCCCAGGGTCGCGTCGGGCACCGCGTGGACGTTGTCGGGCTCGTGGCTGGAGCCCCCGCGAGCGTCATCATCCGCCGTTGCGGGTGTCTCGTTCTCGTTGCGGCGGTCATGGGACGTGGTCTGTGGCATGTCGTTCACGGTGAGTTGTCCACGGGCGCCGCAGCCGATGGCGGGCCTCCCGCCAATCCCGCCACGCGCGGTTCAAGACCCTCCCACTGCACCTCCGGCACCCCCGCGAACCTCGTCGCCATCACTTCCAGCGCCTCGGGGTTGTTGTCCACGAGGATGAACCGGCGTCCCAGCTCGTGCGCCGCCATCCCCGTGGTGCCGCTCCCCGCGAAGAAGTCGAGCACCAGGTCCCCCGGGCGGGAAGAGGCCGTCACGATGCGCCGGAGGATGCCCAGCGGCTTCTGGGTGGGATACCCGGTCCGCTCGACACCGCTGGTGGGCACGATGGTGTGCCACCACGTGTCGGTGGGCAGCTTTCCGCGCGCGGCCTTGTCGGGCCCCACCAGTCCCGGAGCCATGTACGGGATTCTCTCGATCGCGTCAACGTCGAAGACGTAGTCCGACAGGTTCTTGACATAGAACAGGATGTTGTCGTGCTTTGCCGGCCACCGCGTTTTCGGCCTCGCCCCGAAATCGTATGCCCAGATGATCTCGTTCAGGAGATTGTCGGGTCCGAACAGCTCGTCCAGCAGGAAGCGGCAGCGGTGCACCTCCCGATAGTCGATGTGGAAGTAGAGCGACCCGTGCGGGGCCAGGACGCGGTACGCCTCGACCAGTCTCGGCTCGAGAAAGGCGATGTAGTCGTCGAAGCTGTCGCGGAACCGCCTGGTGCCCAGGGGCTCGGTCCGGTACCGTTCGCCCTTGAAGCCCGTGCGGTCACCGTTTCGCGCGCGCATGGTGCGGATGCGGGTGTGCCGCTGCGTCCTGCCGGTATTGAAGGGCGGATCGATGTAGATGAGGTCCGCCAGCCCGTCCGGCAGGCCGCGGAGCACCTCGAGGTTGTCTCCCAGCAGGATCCGGTTCAAGGCTTCTTCCAGGTTTGCGGTCCCGACTCCAGGTTCGGCGATCCCGTCCGAGGGCCGGCCCCGTCGACAATGGGGCTTGACGCTCACGGATGATCGACAAATCTTCTTGACGATCATGTTTTCCCTTCGGTGATCGACAAGTCGTCTTGACGCTCACGAATGATCCACAACCGTGGCGAAGGAGGAAGATACCCCTGATGGCCCCGGTTCACTACCACGAGGGGAAGTTCCCGCCCGACGGGCGACTGGACTGGCCTCGGTTGGTTCCGTTGATTGGTCCGGCATCGGCTGCGGTGGCGAGATACGACGGAATGCTCTCCGGGGTTCCGAATCCTCACATCCTGCTTGCGCCGCTGTCGAGGCGGGAAGCCGAGCGCTCGTCGCGGATCGAAGGAACCCAGGCCACGATTGGCGAAGTGCTGGAGTTCGAGGCGAGAGGCAAGGCAAGTTCTCCCGCTCGCCGTGACGACATCGTGGAGGTGATCCAGTACCGAATGGCGATGGAGCACGCGGAGGGCATGCTGGAAGCGCTGCCGCTCTCGCAGCGGGTCATTCGAGAGTCACATCGCGTGCTTCTGTCCCGGGGCCGGGGAAGATATCGATCCCCCGGCGCCTATCGGCGCAACCAGAACTTCATTGGACCGCCCGGTTGCTCCATCGAGGAGGCCACGTTCATTCCCGTCGGCGCGGACAAGCTTCTGGATGCCATGGGCGCCTGGGAGCGGTACATGCACCAGGACCATCCTGACGGCCTGGTCCAGCTCGCCATCCTGCACGCCGAGTTTGAAGCGCTTCACCCATTCCATGACGGCAATGGCCGCGTGGGCCGCATGCTTGTCCCGCTGTTCATGTGGGAGATGGGATTGATTCGCCAGCCGGCTTTCTTCATCAGTCCCTATATGGAAGCCAATCGCGAAGCCTATTACGAAGGGTTGCTGTCGGTCTCCCGCGATGACGATTGGACCGGTTGGTGCAGGTTCTTCCTCGACGCCGTGCGAATCCAGGCGGAGGACAATCTGGCCAGAGCGCAGGCCATTCTCGATCTACATGAAGAGATGAAGAGCCGGGTGCCGGATGTAGCCCGCACCCGGTATGCGGTCGAAGTTCTGGACTGGATGTTTGAGCGACCGGTCTTCTCGAGCGTCCAACTCGCCCGCGAAACTGCCCCCTCGGCGCCAACGGCACGAAGAATCCTGCAACGGCTGCGTGACGCCGATATACTTCACGAAGCTGTCCCCGGACGAGGCCGTCGACCCGGGCTCTTTGTGTTCCCCCGCCTCCTGCGCATCGCGGAGGGGAGCGAGCCCATGAAACTCGAGGAAACAAACCGATGAAAGCCGCGCTGTTCCACGAATACGGCGGTCCGGAGGTCGTACGTATCGAGGAAGTGCCCGATCCGGCTCCCGGCCCCGGCGAGGTACGGATCGCCGTGCGGGCGGCCGCGATGAACCATCTCGACCTGTGGGTACGGCGCGGGTTGCCCATCGACATCGCGCTGCCGCACATCGGCGGCTCGGACATCGCGGGGGTGGTGGACGCTGCGGGTCCCGGCGCCGCGCGCGTTCCGGTCGGTGCGCGGGTGGTGGTGGACCCCTCGCTGGATTACGACTGGTATGATGGCACCGCGACCGGGCGGAACCTGCCTTCCCGTGAACTCCGGATCATCGGTGAACACACGCCGGGCGGCTTCGCCGACTACGCGGTGGTTCCCGCCGCCAACCTGGTCGAGGTCCCGCCGGATGTCCCGTTCGAGGCCGCCGCCGCCGCCAGCCTGGTCGGGGTGACCGCGTGGCACGCGGTGGTGGTGCGCGGACAGCTCCGCCCCGGCGAGCGGGTGCTGGTGACCGGTGCGTCGGGGGGCGTGTCCACCATGGCCGTACAGATGGCGCGCCACGCGGGCGCGGTGGTGTACGCCGTCACCAGCGGGGCCGACAACGTCGCTCGCGTCCGCGAGCTGGGGGCAGACGTCGTCTACGACCGGCTGGAGGTCGACTACGCGCGCGCTCTCTGGAAGGATACCGGCAGGCAGGGCGTCGACCTGATCGTGGACTCGGTCGGCGCGGCCACCTGGAAGTCGAATCTGCGCGCCCTGCGCCAGAGCGGCCGTCTGGTCTGCTACGGAGCCACCACCGGCCCCGTCGGCGAGACCAGCCTTCCCCTCCTCTTCTGGAAGAAGGCGTCGATTCTCGGCAGCACCATGGGTACGCCCGCCGACTACCGCAGGGCGATGCAGCTCATCTTCGACGGCGTCATCCGGGCCCCCATCGACGAAGTCCTGCCGCTCGAGCGGGCGCGCGAAGCACACGAGCGGCTAGAGGCTGGCGAGGTCTTCGGCAAGCTGGTGTTGAAGCCATGAACGGCGATGCGATTCAGCGATGGGTGTCCGCAGGGCCGGGGGCCGCGCCATGGACCTGAAGGAAGCCCAGGCACGCGTCGACGCCTGGATCTCGCGATTCGAGGAGGGCTACTGGCCTCCGCTCGTCAATCTCGCGCGCCTGGTCGAGGAGGTCGGGGAGCTCTCGCGCGAACTCAATCACCGCTTCGGCTCCAAGCCCAAGCGGGCCGACGAAGCCGAGCAGGATCTGGCGCTCGAGATCGGGGACATCCTCTTCGTGCTGATCGCGCTCTCCAACGAACGGGGGATCGATCTCGACGACGCCCTGGAGCGGGTTCTCGAGAAATACGAGAAGCGGGACGGGGATCGCTGGACGCCCGCGACCCCGCGAGCGTGAAGCCCGCCGCCGACCTTCGCGACCGCATCCGCGCCCGCGCTCGCGGCCTGGGCTTCGACCGGGTTCGCTTCACCACCCCGGCCGCCAGCGGGCACATGGACTTCTACCGGAGCTGGATCGAGGAGGGAGCCCACGGCGAGATGGGCTACCTCGCCCGCGAGGACTCCATCGCCCGCAGGGGCGACCTCCGCCTCACCATGTCGGCCGTGCGCTCGGTCGTGCTCGTGACCCACAACTACTACCAGCCCGATCCTCCCGGGCTCGCGGAGGACGGCGGGCGCGCGGTGATTGCCCGCTACGCGCGCGGGAACGACTACCACGACGTCATGAAGCAGCGTCTGGTGAAGCTGCTCGCGGAGATCGAAGGGGACGCCGGGCGGCGTGTCTCCGGGCGCGCCTATGTCGATACAGGTCCGATCCTGGAGCGCGAGCTGGCGATGCGGGCGGGACTGGGGTGGCTGGGGAAGAACACGATGCTGATCCACCCGGGAAGCGGCTCGTATTTCTTTCTGGGAATCCTGCTCCTCGACCTCGAGCTACCGGAGGACGAGCCTTTCTCCGAGGACCGCTGCGGAACCTGCCGGAGCTGCCTCGACGCCTGCCCCACCGGCGCCTTGCTGGGACGCGATGCGCGCGGGGCGCCGGTCATGGACGCACGGCGCTGCATCTCCTATCTGACCATCGAGCACCGGGGCCCGATCCCGCGCGAGCTGAGGGCTCCCATCGGCAACCGCATCTACGGCTGCGACATCTGCCAGGAAGTGTGTCCCTGGAACGTGAAGTTCCAGACGGCTGCCGCCGAGCCGGCGTACCGGGCACGGCCGGAACTGGACGGTCCCCCGCTGGTGGAACTGGCCGAGCGTCTGCTCGCCATGGACGACGTGGCGTTCTCGCGCGCCTTCCGCGGCTCTCCTGTCAAGCGGGCCCGGCGCGACGGCCTGCTGCGCAACGTCTGCGTTGGGCTCGGGAACCAGGGAGACGAGGATGCAGTTGCCGTGCTGGCCCGTGCGCTTCAGGATGGGTCCCCGCTGGTGCGCGGCCACGCCGCGTGGGGGCTCGGGCGGATGGCGAAGTCGACCGACGCCTCAGCCGCGCTGCGGGCGCGCATGAAGGTGGAAGACGACGCCTGGGTGCGCGAGGAGATTGCTCGGGCGCTGAGATAGGATTGCGGGCAACCGGGTGGCGTCCGCCGCACACCGACTTGTGTTGCGCGTGCGTGTGCGGCCGGTGGCCGCTCAACCTGAAGCGGCGTCAGCTCAGCCGTTGGTCTCCGTGTAGGCTGTCGCGAACTCCTCCACCTTGGCCGTGACCGCGGCTTCGAGAGCGGCCTGGGCATCGACGATCGCGGCGACCCCCAGCCCGGTGGCGAACCATGTGACGGCCTCCGAGAGCGTGATCTGGTTGTCGCGCGTCATCTGGGTCGACTGGTGGACGCGCACCGCCACCGACCAGGCCAGCGCCCCCGTCACCGCCACGCCATCGCCGGGCGTGCACTCCAGGATGATGCGCAGCTCGGGAAGGCCGGGGTTGCGAAGCATCTCGCCCTGGGTCAGCAGCTCCACCTCCGCGGCAGCAAGCGTCGCCTCGGCCTGGACCCGCACCGACTCGTCGGTGACCCCGGCGCCGGCGCATGCGGCGCCCGTCTGCGCGCTCACGAAGACGCCGCCCAGGTCCTCGAGGGTGTAACGGTTCCACACCGTGTCCTGGGCGGTGCCTTCCACCGGAAGGCCGATCAGCCCCAGCAACATCGCCATCAACGCGTAACGCTTCATTCCATGCTCCGTAGGCGGACGCTCGCCGACGTCCTCGGGTTCAGTTGGCCAAACCAAACCCCTCGCACAAGTACGAGGGGTTCGGCACCTGGCGGAAAGAGATTCCGTGCTTCAGCAGGATCTGCAGTTGTGGTTGTTCTTCGATCCCAGCTTCTCCAGCATGGCGACGGTCGGCGGATGCGGCTGCGCCCGCTGCTCCGGGCTGTTCGCCATGTCGGCGACGGTGTGTCCGCGCCGGCTGAGCAAGGTCAGGTCGGCGCCCCGCTCCACCAGGAACAGGATGGTCTCGTTGTCGCCCCGGGCGGCCGCGTGGTGGATGGGCGCGAACCCGTCCTTGTCGCGGATGTTGGGATCGATACCGACTTCGTCGACCAGGAATCGCACCGCCGGCAGCCAGCCGTCGGGCACATGCCGGTGGGTCTGTGCCACACGCGAGGTGCCGAAGCCGACGCCCGAGGCCGCGTGCAGCGGGTGGACACCGAGCCCTCCATGGGGCACGGGTTCCAGCCCGGACGGATCTTCTTCCGGTTCGCCGGGGCGCTGGAAGCTGAAGCGCCTGGGGTTGATCAGGTGGTACGTCCAGATGTTGGGGTCGGCGCCGTTGTCGAGCAGCAGCCTCATGGCCTGCACGTCTGCGGCGTAGGCGGCCCGCCAGAACGGGGTCGCGCCCGCGAAATCGACGCCCATGCGGCCCGCGTTGTAGGCGGCGTACCAGATGTGGGTGGCGGTGCGCGCGTTGGGGTCGGCTCCCGCGTCGAGCAGCAGCTGCATGAGCTCGAGGTAATCCGTCTCCTGCTGGCGGAAGGCCTGCGGTTGCGGATACCAGGTGCGCAGCGACCACTCGATGTTGAGCGCGGCGAACAGCGGACCCGCGCCGTCATCGCTCAGGAGGTTCGGGTCGGCCCCGGCCTCCAGCAGCGTTCTCGCCAGGTCGTAGTTCCCGTTGATCGTCGCGAGCAGCAGGGGCGACGACTGATCCCCGCTCTGCAGGTTGATGTCGGCGCCACCGTCTACCAGCACCCGCATGGCCTCGGCGTGCCCGTTGCGGACCGCGTAGTGCAGCGGGGAGAATCCTCCCTGAACACCGATCTGCTCGATGGACGAGAGCACCTTGGGGCCACCCGGCGGAATCTCCGGCTCGTTCCCCTGACCGGCACCCGGAAAACCACCGCGTCCCTGTCCGGGCCGCTGGGCACCCGGCTCCTCCTCAGGCTCCGGGTCCTTTTCCGCTTCGCGGATGCGCTGCCGGCGGGTCCGCTCTTCCCGGTCCGCGGCCTCGATCTCGGAGAAGTCGCGGGTATCGCTGACCAGGTCGGGGTCGGCGCCGGCGTCGAGAAGCGCCTCGAGCGCCCCCGCGGAATTGCGCGCTGCCGCGAACATCGCGGGCGTGCGGCTGGAGTAGCCGTCGCGGACGTTCACGTCGGCACCGTGCCCGACCAGCGCATTCACCACCTCGAGGGCGTCGGCCTCGGCGGCGAAGTGCAGGGACGCGGCACCGGTTCCGGTCAGAATGTCCGGATTGGCGCCGGCGCCGAGCAGTGCCGCGACTACCTCGGCGTTGCCGGCCCGGCTCGCCAGGTGGAGGGGCGTGTAGCCGCCCACGCGGGTAGCCGGCTGCAGGGTGGCGCCCGCGAAGATCAGCGTCTCGACGATCTCGAGCTGGTCGTTCAGCGCCGACCAGTGCAGCGCCGTCATGCCGTCGGGCTGCGCCGCGCTGGGATCCGCTCCCTGCCGGAGTAGATTGCGAATCTCCTCCGCCTCGCCCCGCTGCGCCGCATCGGCGACCGGAGACTCGTCGGGTGTGGCCGCGACCAGCACCAGGGCGCTGACCGCCAGCGTGCGCTTCAACCAGGGTGCGATAGTTCGCTTTCCTGTCACCATTGTCCCACTCCTCGCAGCGTGCCTACACGGCAAAGGTGCCGGTGCTGTTGCCGAACGACTCGAGCTCGTTCAGGCCGAGCCGATGCAGCAGATCGAGCATGACGTTCGCCATCGGGGTGCCCGGAGGCGCGACCACGTGCTGCTCGCCTTCCAGCAGTCCGTTCATGCCGCCGACCATGAAGAGCGGGCAGCGGGCATGGTTGTGGATGTTGGGGTCGGCCATCGCCGATCCGTACATGATCATCGTCTTGTCGAGCAGGGTCGCGTCCCCGTCGTTGGTCGCCTGCAGCTTCTCCAGGAAGTACGGAAGCATGCCGACGTGATAGGTGTTGATCAGGGCAAAGTCGAGAATCCGCTCTTCACGTCCACCGTGGTGGCTGCCCGCGTGGAAGGGTGTCGAGGAACCGCTCTCCGGGAAGATCCTCGGCGACGCGTCGCGGCCCAGCTTGAACGAGAAGACCCGCGTGGTGTCGGAGGCGAAGGCGAGCAACTGCAGGTCGAACATCACTTCCATGTGTTCGCGGAAATCATCCGGCACGCCCACGGGGGCCTCCGGGATCTCCCGCTCCTCTCCGCTCGTGTTCTGCATCTCGATGCGGGTGATGCGCTGTTCGAGATCGCGGATGTTGTCGATGTAGCGGGAGACGCGCTGCTGGTCGGCCGGTCCCAGTTCCCGCTTCAGGCTGGTGATCTCGTCCAGCATCCAGTCGAGGATGCTGCGGTCGGTGCGCAGGCGCTGGGCCCTCTGCTCCGGAGTTCCGCCGGCTCCGAAGAGCTGCTGGAAGACCGCGCGCGGATCGCGGATCATCGGCAGCGGCTCGCTGGGCGACGCCCAGCTGACGGTATCCGTGTAAGCGCAGGCGTAGCCGTACGCGCAGCCGCCCGCCTGGTCGACGTTCTCGATCGTGAGCTGGATCGACGGAATCGGGGTCTCCTGGCCGTAGCGCTGGACGAAGAGCTGGTCCATGGAGGTGCCGATATGCAGGTCGGAGCCCTGGGTCTGCTTCGGGTGCGCCTGAGTGAGGAACACCGCCGTGGTGCGGAAATGGTCGCCGCCGATCTCCTCGGGCGAGAAAGCATCCGCCATGCGCGAGTCGGTGTTGGTCACGATCGTGAGGTACTTCCGGAAGGGCTCGAGCGACCGGAGGCTGGTGGGGGAAAGGTCGAAGTCCTTACCCTCGGCGGCGGGCGCCCAGAGGTTCTGGGAAGCACCCCACTCGTTGCACCCGGCCGCGCCGTGCACCTGTTCGATGAAGACGAGCCGGGTGTCGTTGGCGGCCCGTCCCGCGGCGGTCGCCGACCACAATCTTCCCGCGGGAACCATGGCGTCGAGCAGCGGCAACCCGATGACGCCGCTCATGCTCCGCAACATCGTGCGCCTGGAGATGCTCTTTCCGGTGATGAAATTCATCGTTCAGACTCCGTTCGAAGTACAACTCTGCAATGGCACCGGCTCATGCGGTGCTCGCGTAATCGATTTGCTCAAGGGACTTCACGTCCTGCAGGTTCAGTTTCCGGCCGGGGTGGCGACGGCTTCAGGCGCCACCAGCGACGAGCGGAAGGCCGAGCTCTCCACGACGCCCAGGACGAACGAGGAGAACCTGTAGTCGTTGTCCGCCGCCGCCGCCACGATCTTGCGCACGGTCGGCATGTCGTAGTACTCGACGCGCCGGCCGAGGCCGTACGCCATCAGGTTTTCGGTGAAGATGCGGTAGAAGACTTCCGGGCGCTTCAGGAGCGCGTTGCGAAGGTCGGCCGGTCCCGTAAGCGACGTGCCGTCGTAGAGTTCTCCGGCCGGATCCACGGGGTTCCCCTCGTCACGGATCCGCCAGGCGCCGGTCACGTCGAAGTTCTCGAGCGCCAGTCCCACCGGGTCGATCAGCTGGTGGCACGACATGCACACCGGATTCGCGCGGTGGATCTCCATGCGCTCGCGCACGGTGAGGAAACGGCCGTCGTCCGCGCCCTCGGTCTCCTCGAAGGCGGGCACGTCCGGTGGCGGCGGTGGCGGCGGAGTTCCCAGCAGGACCTCCAGCACCCACTTGCCGCGCAGCACCGGTGAGGTGCGGTCGGCGTGCGAGGTCATGGTCAGCACGCTGCCGTGGCCGAGGATGCCGCGCCGGTTCTCGTCGGGGTACTGCACTCTGCGAAACTCCGGCCCGGTCACGCCGGGGATGCCGTAATGACGCGCCAGCCGCTCGTTGACGAAGGTGTAATCGGCAGTCAGCAGCTCACGGACCGGCCGATCCTCGATGGCCATGTTGGCGAACAGCAGCTCGGTCTCGCGGTGCATCGCGTCCGCGAGGGTGCCGTCGAAATAAGGATACGTGAGCGCGTCCGGATCGATCTTCTCGAGATCCTGAAGCCTGAGCCACTGGGCGCCGAAGCGCCGGGCGAGCCCTTCCGCGGCCCGCGCGTCGCCGAGCATGCGCCGCGCCTGCCGCATCAACCCGTTCCCGTCGGAGAGTTCGCCACGGGAAGCGGCGTCGATGAGCTGCTGGTCGGGCGGGGCGCCCCAAAGGAAGAAGGAGAGACGCGAAGCCAGGTCGGCGTCGGTGATCGTGTAGGGGGTGCCCACGGTGGCGCCGGGGGCGCGCTCCATGCGGAAGAGGAAGTGCGGGCTCGCGAGGATCGCCTGCAACGCCAACTGCACACCGCCCTCGAATCCGCGCTCATCCGAGCCCTGGTCGTAGAAGGCCATCAGCCCTTCCACGTCGAAATCGTCGACCGGGCGCCGGTAGGCCTTGGCAGCGAGGCGGGAAACGATGTCACGCGCGCAGGGACGAGCTTCCTCGGGCGAGGTCGGGCGGCAGGAGAAGATGAGCTGCCGCGTGGGCGTGTCGGACACGCCGGTGACCTCGTATGGGCCCAGGACGGAGAGCCGCTGCAGGTGCGGCATGGTCGTCACGCCGTAGCCGATGCCGATCTGACCGTCCGCCAGGGTGTGGTCGATGGGGCGGATGAGGTCGTCCAGTTCGCCCTCGAACCGCTTCAGGAACGCGGCGGTCACGCGGCGCGGACCAGCGCGCACGTAGATGGAATCGGTGAGGACGTTCAGCCCGGTCGGCTCCGACTCCGACATCCAGCGGTCGATGGTCACCAGCGCCACCCGCTGGCCGTCGATGGACACTTCCATCTGCTCGTTGCCGAAGGTGCGCCCGAAGACCTCGCCCTCCACCGCCGGATAGGGCTGGATGTGGAAGACGTATTTGCCGTCCGCCGGGAAGTTGTGAATCACCGATACGCCGCCCCGGGTGCCGAAGGGCGCACCCTCCACGCGGTCCTTCTGGGAGGTGGTGCGCGGCAGCCGGTAGCGGATGGAGTTGGGTTCGGCGTCGGGGTCGCCCACCGCCACCCGGCTGATGTAGTTGGCGGCCCTGAGGTAGCCCTCCATCAGGGTGGCGGAGGGAGCCTGCACGTCCGCGATGTTGTCGAAGTTGGCGCTGCGGGTATCGAGGGGAAGGAACTCACCGACGTCGACCTGGAGGCCGAGCAGGTCCTCGACGGCGCTGGCGAACTCGGCGCGGTTGAGTCGCTGGAAGGTGCGGAATCCGGGATTGGGGTTCTGCTCCCAGGCCGCGTCCACCCGGGCTTCGAGTTCCTCGGCCAGGGCCTGGAGAGTGTCTCCGGCAGGCCGCGGAAACCCCTGCGGCGGCATCATGCCGGCGCGCAGCTTCCGGATCATCCGCTCCGCGATTTCCGCCATCTCCGGAGCCGACTCCACCTCGAACGCCTGGAAGGAGATGTTGCCGGTCAGGAGGGCGTCGTTGTGGCACACCTGGCAGTACATGCGGATGACGCCGGTGAGCGACGCGGCGTGCTCGGGATTGCCGGCGGCCGTACTCGCCGAAGCCGCAACGGACGCCGCCTCGATGGGTGCGGCCGGCACGGGCTCGACGGGTCGATCCGCAAGGACGAGAAGCAGTCCGAGCGTGGTGAGCGCGGCGGGGAGAGGATTCATGCTGGCCTCACGCTGCTGTGTACCGGAGGAGCGGCGGTGCGGGGGCCCCACAAGCCATTTGTTCGCCCCGGCTTTTGCCTCAAGCTCAAAGAATCATAAGAATAGCTTTCGCTTGTCGGACACGCCAGAGCCGTTAAGCGCTGAACCCACGGGTTCATGGGCTCGGAAACCCGGCTCGAGACCCGGATCGTTGCCGCAACCATTCAAGGCACCCGATGACACTCTATCCCGCAATCGTGCAGATGCTCGGCGGAGCCTCCGTCGCGGGGGCTGCAGCCTCCCTGGTGCTCCTGGCGGGGCTCATCATGCCGGGAGGCCGCGCCTGGCTGCGCGCCTCGCTCGCGGGCTACGAACGCCACGTCGTCGCCTGGGCCTGGAGCATCGCCTCCGTCGCGACCGCCGGCAGCCTCTACTTCTCCGAAATCGTCGGCTTCGTGCCGTGCCCCTTCTGCTGGTATCAGAGGTTTGCCATGTACCCGCTGGTGGTGGTGCTCGGGGTGGGGCTGCTGCGCCCGTCTGCGAGGATCTGGCGGTTCGCCATTCCACTCCCTGTGGCTGGTCTGGCCATCGCCGCCTACCACGTCGCGCTCCAGTTCCAGCCGACGCTCGATCTGGTCCCCTGCGAGGGCGGGGTGCCCTGCTCGGGGCGCTACGTGGCCGTCTTCGGGTTCATCTCCATTCCGGCCATGGCGGGCGCGGCCTTCCTGATGATCGCCACGCTCCTGCTGCTGCTTTGGCGGCTGGAGAGGGATTCCGGTCCGGACGAGGAGGCCTAACCCCTCGCGCGCCCGCTCCGGTGCCACGCCGCCAGCACCTCCGCTTCCTGCTCCGGGGTGGCGCCGGCGCGCAGGTTGGCCTGGCGCTCGGGCGGCCGGGAGAAGTGGTACTCGAGCGTATCGCGGGCCGTTTCGGCGAGAGGGCGGAAGGTGAGCCCGGCTTCCACCTCCGGCGTCAGGTCGAAGCGCGCGAAGCCCTCGAATCCGGGCACCGGCGGCCGCCACACCGGCATCTCCCGGTACGGGCGCATTCCCCTCTCGATGAGGAAGTCGGTGTCGACCCAGGTGAAGGTAGTTTCCGCCGTGGTCACCGCCCGAATGCCGTACAACAGCTCCGTCATGGGCCGCGGCGTGGCCGGCCCGATGCCGTTGTACTCACCCGTGTGGCCGGTCTCGGCCATGCGGATCATCCACTCGGTGAGGTCGCGCACGTCGATGATCTGGACGGTGTCGGAGCCGTCGCCCGGGGCCAGCACTTCGCCCCCCCGGCGGATGCGCACCGGCCAGTAGGTGAATCGGTCGGTCTCGTCCTGCGGTCCGATGATGAGACCCGGGCGCACGATGTTGGCGCGGTCGCCGAAGACCCGCTGCGCCTCCCGCTCGGAAAGCGCCTTGGCGAGGCCGTAGGGAAGGTTCTCCGATCCCGGTTCGATGCCCGCGGTCTCATAGGTGAAGGTCGGAGCGTCGGAGGTCATCGGTACGCTGCTCAGATCCGAGTACGCCGACCGCGAGGACACGTAGAAATACCGGTCCACGGAGTCGCGCAGGAATTCGGCGGAGAGGCGCACCCAGTCGGGGTTGGAGCGCGAGTTGTCGATCACCACGTCCCAGCTGTGGCCCGCGAGCGCGTCCAGCTGGCCGTTGCGGTCCCCGATCAGCGTCTCCACGTCGGGGAACATCCCCGGGTTGGAACGCCCGCGGTTGAAGAGCGTAACCGAGTGACCGCGGGACAGGGCGTAGCGCACCTGGAAGGGCCCGATGAAGCCGGTGCCTCCCAGAATGAGGATGCGCAGCGCGCGGGGCGCTTCCTGTGGCGACGCGGGCCCGCGAGGCGGACCGGGATGCGTCAGCCGGGCAGCAGGTACGCCACCCAGTCCCAGGGCGGCTCCCGCCGCCGCGGACATCTTCAGGAATTCTCTTCGATCGGCAGGCATGACTTGCTCCTCCATGCGGGATCGGATCCACGGCGACGCGGCGCCGGGAACTGGCCGCTTGCACGCGGCGGCCTAACTTTGGTCGAGCCCCCGTACCCTAACTTCCGCCTGTCAGGCAAGCGAGCACCGGCGCGCACGATGTCTCTCCCGAATCAGGCTTCATGAAGGCGGCTCCACCGGGGGCATCCGGGGCCGGACCGGAGGAAGGCAGGATCTCGCGCGCCGACAGGATGACCGTGTACCTGGCCATCCTGCTCACGCTGCTGCTCGCAGCCCTCGACCAGACCATCGTCGCCACCGCGCTCCCGAAGATCGTGGAGGACCTGGCCGGGGTGGAGCGCTACACCTGGGTGGCGACGATGTATCTGCTGGCCTCGACCTCGCTCGCGCTGGTCTACGGCAAGCTCGCCGACACCTACGCGCGCAAGACGGTGACGCTGGCCGCGGTCGCCCTCTTCCTGGGCGGCTCGGTCGCCTGCGGCCTGGCGGGAATCGCCGGGCCGCTCCCCTGGCTCGGCGACGGCATGAACCAGCTGGTGATCTCCCGGGGAATTCAGGGGATGGGGGCGGGCGGCATTTTCGCCATGACCTTCATCGTCATCGCGGATCTCTTCACTCCCGCCGAGCGCGGCAAGTACCAGGGGTACGTCGGCGCGGTCTTCGGCGTCTCCTCGGTGCTGGGACCGCTGCTGGGGGGGCTGCTCACGGACCACGCGGGCGGCTGGATGCCCGGGATCTCCGGCTGGCGCTGGGTCTTTCTGGTCAACCTGCCCATCGGCGGGGTGGCCCTGTGGTACATCCTGCGCCGGATGCCGCTACTGGAGGCGGCACCCGGGGCGACGCGTCCGGATTTCGTCGGGGCGGGCCTTCTCATGGGCGGTCTGGCGCCGCTGGTCCTCGGTCTTCAGATCGACAAGCAGGCCAGCCCCTGGCTTCCCTGGCTGGCTTCCGCGTCCAGAGCGGCGGAGGGATCGTCCGCGGCCGGGGGGTGGCAGTTGTGGGCGACGCCGGGCCTGCTGGCGGCGGCGGCGATTCTGCTGGTGGCGTTCGTGCGCCGGTCGCGTGCCGTGACGGGGCCGATTCTCGAGCCTCGGCTCTTCTCGGAACCCGTCTTTCGCCGGGCGACGCTGGCCACGTTCTTCTTCGGCGCCGCCTTCATCTCCATCAACATCTTCGTCCCGCTCTTCCTCGTCTCCACGAGGGGGGTCTCCGCTACCGAAGCCGGTCTGGTGCTGATCCCGTTCTCGCTCGGCATCGTGATCTCGGCCACCCTTGCGGGACAGGTCGCCAGCCGCATCGGCTACCGCCGCCAGATCGTCGCCGGCACGGCGGTGTTCTTCCTTGGCGCCGCGCTGCTGGCGCGCATGGATGCCGACACGGCGTACGGCCAGATCTACCTGTACATGATCCTCTGCGGCCTGGGTGCCGGGCCCGGCATGCCCCTGTTCACCCTGGCGATTCAGAACGCCACCGACGTACGCTTCGTCGGCCAGGCGACCAGCGCCTCCCAGTTCTTTCGCCAGACGGGAGCGACCGTGGGGGCGGCGGCCATGGGCGCGGTCCTGACCTTTACTCTGGCGGCTACGTTCGGCGTCCTGGACAATGAACTGCGGGACAGGACCGGAGGCAGGGTGACGGCGCAGGCGTACGTCTCGACCGGGGGAGCCGGGCTGTCGGAGGCGATCCTCGCCGTTTTCGAGGAGAGAGCCGCGGAGGCCGCCACCGCGGATCGGGCGGGGGCGCTGCGCGCGGAAGGCCGAAGGGTGGCCAGGGACTCTGCGGAGCGGGTGCGGCTGGCCTTCACCGGCGCTTCCCACCGCATCTACTGGATGGCCGCGTTCCTCACGCTCGTGGCCGGGTTGCTGGCGGCGCGCATCCCGGAGATTCCGTTGCGGCGCACCCACGACCGGGAGCAGATGTGAGGACAGGAAAGGAGGCTGAAGCATGAATCGAGGCGCAATTCGGGCTCGTGGTGTCGTTCCGGGACCTGGCCGAGCGGCCGGGATCCTCCTGGCCCTGGCATTGGCGCCGGCGCTGGTTTCCGCCCAATGGACCAACCGCTACCCGAGGGTGGAGGGCTACGGCCACCAGATCTATCTGGAAGGCTACGAGATGCCCACCCTCACCAGCGGCCCCATCGATCCCGCGGCTTCGCCGGACGGAACCCGCCTGGCCTTCGCGTCGCACGGCTGGATCTGGGTGATGGACCTGGTGGACGGCGGCGCGCGCCGGCTGACCTCGGGCGGGGCGATGGACGCGCGCCCGGCCTGGTCGCCGGACGGGGCCCGCATCGCGTTCGTGCGCGACGACACGCGCGACACCTGGATCGTGGTGGTGGACGCCGGGACGGGCGCGGAGCTGCTGACCGAGAACACGCCCGCGATCGAGCTCGATCCGGCCTTCTCGGCCGATGGCGCCCGGCTCTACTTCGCGTCCGCTTCGGCGGGCACCATCGACCTTTGGGCGCTCGAGCTCGCGAGCGGGGAGAAGATCCGGATCACCGACGTCGCGGGGATCGAACTGAAGCCGCAGCCGGGCGCGCGCGTCCTGGCATACCTCGCCAAGGGCGGAGGGAGCGGGGACCGGGTGCTGGTGCGGGAGCTCGACGACGCCGGGTCGCCGGCGGGCTCCGGGCCGCGCACGCTGCTCGAGGGCAGCATCGCCTCCATGGCCCGCCCGGCGCTCAGCCCTGACGGGTCGACGGTGGCGGTCAACTGGCCCACCCAGACGGGGTGGGAGCTGCGGCTGGTGAACGTGGACAACCCGACGGGGTCGATTCTGCTGGTCGGGCCTCCGGACACGGGGGGCGGCACACCGCTCACCCCCGCGTGGAGCATGCCCGGTGGGGAGTGGGTGTACTTCTCGCGCGGGGACGGCAACCGGCCGATGCGGCTCTACCGTGTGGCCGCCGCGGGCGGGCCGGCCGAGGAGGTCGTGGTGCGCACCTGGGACTGGGGTGTCGGGACGGGCACGCTGCGGGTGCGCACCACCCTCGAGGAAGGAGGCCCGCCCGCAGCCGCCCGCCTGGACGTGGTGGACGCCGCCGGCCACCCCGCCGTCCTGGCCGGCTCCCGGCCCTGGTTCGACGGGCAGAGCGGGCGGGTCTATGCCTACTCGCCGGGGATCGCCGAGTACACGGTGCCGGCCGGGAGCGCCACCGTGGCGGCCGTGCAGGGGCTCGCGACCCCCGAGGTCACGCGTACGGTGGAGGTGGCGGCCGGCCGGACCACCGAGGTGGAGGTGACGCTCACCCCGGTCTGGGACGCGCG
The DNA here is from genome assembly GCA_965221785.1 of Longimicrobiales bacterium. Taxonomy (GTDB): domain Bacteria; phylum Gemmatimonadota; class Gemmatimonadetes; order Longimicrobiales; family Gaopeijiaceae; genus BD2-11. The sequence goes on along the minus strand of CBDCSR010000003.1, from coordinate 263,780 downwards.
GGCCGCGGGATGGGTGTCGGGGGAGCACCACTTTCACCTGAACTACGGGGGGCCCTACGACCTGGCCCCGGCCGACCTGGTGCCGATGATGCGCGGCGAGGCGCTCGACGTCGCCACCCCGCTGCTGGCCAACCTGCACAACCGCTTCGAGGACCAGGACCTCTGGGGCTGGGAGCGGGCGGGCGAGGGACCCCTCATCCGTTTCGGCCAGGAGGTGCGCTCCCACTTTCTCGGCCATGTGGGCCTGATCGGCATCGGCGACTTCTTCTGGCCGTGGGTGTGGGGCCCCGGCTATCAGGTCTACGGCACCGACGACCGCGAGAACGCGGAGGCGCTGGGCCACGCCCGCTCGCGGGGCGGCTTCGGGTATTACGTGCATCCGGTGAACGCGCGCGCCGCCGAGCGCGCCGAGCCGTGGTCGGAAGTGCCCTTCGAGAACCTCGCTCCCAGCGTGCCCGTCGAGCTGGTGGCGGACGCGGTTCTCGGCGACCTGGACGCGCTGGAGGTGGTCTGCCTGTGGAGCGACGAGACGACCACCACCCAGGTGTGGCACCGCTTCCTCAGCCTGGGCATTCCGGTGGCGCCCAGCGCCGGTACCGACGTGATGAACAACTTCTTCCGCACCATGGCGGTGGGGACCACCAGGGTGTACGCGATGACGGGCGGCCAGCTCCACTGGCCGGCGTACATGGCCGCCCTCAGGGAGGGCCGCAGTTTCGTCACGAACGGTCCCTTCCTGGACTTCCGGCTGGAAGGGGCGGGGCCGGGCGGGGTGGTGGCGTCCGGATCCTCCTCCTGGACGCTCGACCTGAGTTCGGCGGGTGGCGTCGAGCGCGTAGACCTGCTCGTCAACGGAGAGGTGGCATGGCAATCCGACGGTCTCGCCGGGCCCGGCTCCCGCCACCACGAAGGAACGCTCGATCTCCCCGAAGGCGGATGGGTCGCCGTCCGCGCGGTCGGCGGGAGCACGGCATGGCCTTCCATGGCCAGCTATCCGTTTGCCCACACCGCGCCCATCTGGATCGGCGAAATCGGGAGTACGGAGCCCGGCGCCAGAATGCGCGCGGCCCGTGAGCTGGCGGAGGTGCTGCGCGTCGCGCGAAACCGCCTTGTCATCGGCTATGGAGACGTCGACATCCCGAACCTGCTGGGCCGCTTCGACCGGGCAAGGGCGCAACTGGAGGCCTGGGCTCGTCCCTAGCCGCCCGGATGGCCGACAGGTTACTTTGCCCGTCCTCGGAAAGGCTCAATTCACCTTGGAAACGACTGTACTTGCGACAATATCGGTCACAGCCACGACAAATCCGTTCTTCCGGGCGCCCTGGGCATCCGCATGGGAGGAGAGTTCGATGAAAGCGATCAGCACGAGGTGTCAGCGGTGTCTTCCCTGGATGTTCGTCGCCCTGGGTATCTTCTTCAGCGCCCCGCTCGCGGGGCAGCAGGGGACCCTCTCGGGCCGCGTGACGGACGCGGAGGCGGGGACGCCGGTCTCGGGCGCGACGATCGAGATCGTGGGGCAGATGCTGGGCGCTACCGGGGCCGAGGGTGACTTCTCCGCATCGGTTCCCGCCGGCGCCTATTCGGTGATCGTGACCCTGATCGGCTACGAAACCACCCGCCTGGACGGGATCGCCGTGGACGCGGGCGGCACCACCGACATCGAGATTCCCATCCGCTCCCGGGCCTTGATCCTCAACCCGGTCGTGGTCACCGCGTCACGCCGCCAGGAGAAGGCGCTCGACGCTCCCGCGTCGGTTGCGACGGTTTCCGGGGCGGAGGTCGCGAGGGTCGCGGCGGTCACCGTGGCCGAGCACGTCAAGACGCTTCCCGGGGTGGATGCGGTCCAGACGGGCATCGCCCAGGGGACCGTGGTGGCGCGCGGCTTCAACAACGTCTTCTCCGGAAGCCTGCTGACGATCATCGACAACCGCTACGCGCGCGTTCCGTCGCTCCGGTTCAACGCATACCAGATGTTTCCGACGACCGACCTGGACATCGACCGGATCGAAGTCTCGCTGGGCCCCGGGGCGGCGCTCTACGGACCCAACGCCTCGAACGGCGTGATGCACATCATCACGTCCTCGCCGATCGACCGGCAGGGCACCACGATCTCGCTGGCGGGCGGCGAGCGCTCGCTCTTCCACGGCCAGTTCCGGTCCGCCCACTCTCCGTCGGAGAACTTCGGGCTGAAGATCTCCGGCCAGTACCAGCGCGGGAACGACTGGGAATACGACGATCCCGGCGAGGCACAGGCCCGCATGGGCGCATGCGGCATGATCTGCACCCGGGACTACGACTCGGAGCGATACTCCGCCAACGCCCGCCTCGACTTCCGGTTCGACGACGACGGGTCGTTCATCGTGAACGGCGGCACCAGCACCCTTGCCAAGGGTGTGGACATGACGGGCATCGGGGCCTTTCAGGTGAAGAACTGGACGTACAACTTCGCGCAGGCCCGCCTGTCGAAGGGCCGGCTCTTCGCGCAGGCCTTCCTCAACATGACTGATTCCGGGGGCGATCTCAACGCGCCGGTCCAGGACGGCACCTTCGGCCTCCGCACCGGCGCGGCGGTCGTGGACCAGTCGCGCACCATGGCGGCCCAGGTCCAGCACGGCTTCGACATCGGCTCCCGGCAGAGCTTCACCTACGGCGTCGACCTGCAGCGGACCGATCCGCGCACCGGCGGGACGATCTTCGGGCGGAACGAAGACGACGACATGATCTCCGAAGTCGGCACCTATCTGCACTCGGAGACATCGTTGAGCGACCGGATCGACCTCGTCACGGCGATCCGGCTGGACGATCACAACCGGCTTGCCGACGTGAACCTGTCCCCCCGCGCGGCGCTCGTGGTCCGGCCGGCCGACAACCAGAACTTCCGCCTCACCTACAACCGGGCGTTTGCGACCCCGACCACCACCAACCTCTTCCTGGACATCATCGCGGCGCAGATTCCACTCGATCCACTGCCCGTCACCTACAACATACGCGCGCTTGGGGTGCCCTCCGGCGGCTTCACCTTCAACGCCCAGTGCCCCGGCGGGCTCATGTCGTACTGCATGCGCTCGCCCTTCGCACCGGGGCAGGCCCTTCCGGCGAACGCCGCGGCGCTGTGGCCAGGGCTCCTCGAGATGCTGCCCGCGCTCCTCAGCCCCGGTTTCCAGCCCTTCGCCGATATCCTGAAGAATCTCCTGCAGAATCCCGGCGCGCTGCCGGGTGATCCCGCGATCGGCACCGTGCTCCGCCGGCTGAACCAGGCGGCCATCGATCCGGCGGATGCGTTCCCGCTCGACGGCTCGCCGGCTGAGACCATCACCGATCTCACCTCGACCATCAACAACACCTACGAAATCGGATACAAGGGCCTGATCGACGACCGCGTACTGCTGGCCGCGGACGTGTACTACAGCCGGGTGGAGAACTTCGTCGGCCCGCTCCGCGTCGTGACCCCGAACGTCTTCTTCGACCCCGAGAGCACCACGGCCTTCGTCATCCACCGCCTGACACCGCTCATCCAGTCCGGGCTGGTGTCCATGGAGCAGATCCGGCCGATCGTCGAGGGAGTGGCCCAGCTCCCCCTCGGCACCGTGGTCCCCGACCAGGTCGGCAGCCCCGACCTCCTCGTCACCTATCGCAACTTCGGCGAGGTCGACTTCTGGGGAGCGGACCTGTCCGCGCAGGTCATCGCGTCGGACCGGGTGCGGATCAACGCGAGCTACTCCTTCCAGAGCGACGAGTGCTTCGACTTCAACGACGACGGCAACTGCACCAGTTCGGACGACATCGCGCTCAACGCTCCCAATCACAAGGGGTCGGTGGGGTTCGTCTTCGACGACCGCGCCACCGGATTCTCGTTCGGGGGGCGGATGCGGATGACCGCGGCGTTTCCGATGAACTCCGGCGTCTACATCGGCGACGTGGGCGGCTACAGCGTTGTCGACACCTCGATCGGCTACCGGCTCCCGTTCCAGCCCGGCACGCATGTCTCTCTGACCGCGAACAACATCCTGAACAACCTGCACCGGGAGTTCGTGGGTGCGCCGGAGATCGGGAGAATGCTGCTGGTGCGGGTGAGGTACGACTTCTAGCCGCCCACGGACTGTCAGCGAGCCGCTATCGCTCGAGCGGCATCGCCTCGAGCCGCGAGATGTGCAGGTTGAGCATGTGGTTCACGCGAAAGCCGTAGATGCCGTCCATCGCGACTTCGGCGCGTGGAAGAACGGCAATCTGGGCATCGTTGACGAAGAATCGCACTTCGTCCGCGTCCGCCTCGACGGCGAGGATGTTCTTCGCCGTGGCCCCGTCTCCGCGATCCGCCCATCCCAGAATGGCCTCGTGGCCGGTCCAGGGATGGATCGTGGGAGCCTCGGCGCCCTCGCGGCGCTTGACGATGAACTCGCCCCCGTCGCGGATGAGGAAGTAGGTGTATTCGATGTCGTCGCCGTCCAGGTTGCGCCCGCCGGCGAAGAAGCCGAACGCCTCGCGCATCATCCCCCGGGGTTCGAAGAGGAAGACCTCCATCTCGATGCGGTACTCGCCCGACGCCTCCATCTCCGGGCCCCAGTAGATCCCGGCAGGCCCCGAGGTTACGTGCCATCCGGGGGGCATCGACACGAACATCTCCAGCTGTTCCTCCGAGGCGCCGGGCTCGTCGAAGCGGACCTGCCAGTCCTCGGGACGCTCGAAGTCCTGGGCGGCAAGGGCCGGGGCGGCGAGGGACGACGCGAGGGCGAGGACGAAGAGGGGGATCGGGAGGGCGGGTCTCGTCATGGTGTCTCCGGCCTGTGACAGGGGTTTGATGCGGCGCACGAAGATCTGCGAAAGTGTGCGGGAAGGTCAATCGTTGCCGCGCCCGCCGGCCAAAGTGGCGGCGTCGGGGATCCCGGGCGTTTCATGAGGCCGATGCCGCGCATATGTTGTCTCAATCCCCGCTCCCCAGGGGGCATTAACCGCAACACGGAGGATGAGATGCGACTTCGCAACGTATGGCTCCCGGCAACGACGATTCTGGCAGGACTCGCATTCTCCTCGGGAGTCGAAGCCCAGGGCGAGGCACGCTACGGAACCTGGCTGATGGACTCGGACCGGCCCCCGCCGGCCTCCAACGTGATGACCTATGAACCCTATGGTGACGGCGGCATGCGCATCACGGTCGCGAACACGAACGCCAGCGGCGAGTCGTCCGAGTGGGGATACGTGACCCTGTTCGACGGCGTCTTCCGCGCGGTGGAGGGCCAGGAGAACGCCGAAACCGCGGTCGAGGTCGTGAACGAGCGCACCACGCGCATCCTGAACAGCCGGGGCGGCAGAGTCTACCAGGTCATCATCAACAACCTCTCCGAGGACGGCAACACGATTCAGAACGAGTACGTGCGCCTCGACGAGGAGGGGAAGATCACCGGGGTTTCGCGCGCGACGTACCGGCGCATCATGGATTAGCGGGGGCGGTCGCTACCGGTCGCCCTCCGGAACCGCCGCGATGCACTCCACCTCGACCCGCGCGTCGAAGGCCAGTCCGGCCGCGGCCAGCGCGGAGCGGGCCGGCGGGTCCTCCGGGAAGTACTCCAGGTAGACCTCGTTGAAGGTGGCGTAGTCGGCCATGTCGGCGAGGAAGACGGTGCACTTGACCACGTCCTCCCATCCCGCCCCGGCTGCCTCCAGCACGGTCGCCAGGTTGTCCATGGTCTGACGGGTCTCGGGGATGATCCCGCCCACGGCCAGAGTCGGCGGCGACACCCCCGGGAGCGCCCCGATCGCGCCCGACAGGAAGATCAGGTCACCGCTGCGCACGGCGGACGAGAAGACCGGCAGCCGGGCCACCCCCTCGGGCTGGATGATCTCCTTGCGCGGGGCGGGTTCGGCCGCGGTCTGGCCGCCCTCCGCGTCCGGCGCCCCCGCGGGCGCGCACCCGGCTGCGAGCGTGCCCGCCATCAGGAACGCGGCCCCCTTCCACCGGCATCCGCGCCCGCCCGCCGACGTGCCGCCCGCCCGCTTCCTCAACCGCTCCACGGCCACTCCTCCATCTCGATTCCCTTCGCCGCGAAGAGCAACTCCAGCGCCCGCTCCCACGACTCCCAGCTGGTGGTGCGCCCGTACACCGAGTTGGTCTTGTGCGCCACCACAAGGTCGAGAGCGGGGAACACCGTGATCCACTGTCCGACCGCCCCGCGCCCGCTGTAGGCCCCCTCGAACGGGCCTGTGGCGCGCGGGCCGTCCCACACCCACCACATGTAGCCGTAGCCGAAGTAGCCGTCCCGGCGCCGCTCCGGGTTCATCTCCTCCAGCGGGGTTACGACGCTCACGATGCGCCGCGCCCACTCCCGCGAGATGATCGGCTCTCCGTCCCACGAGCCCTCGTTGAGCATAAGGTGCCCGATGCGCGCCATGTCGCGCGTGGACAGCCAGAAGTGGTACGCCGGATTGCGCGAGATCGAGAGGTTGCCCGACTTGCGGTGCATCGACCGGTCCCAGTCCTCGAACCGGAGCGGGATCGCCAGCTGCGCCTGGGCCTCGTCGTAGAGGTTGCGGCCGGTGAGCTGTTCGAAGACGGCGCCGGCGGCGTTGAAGTCCCAGTTGCTGTAGAGCATGTAGGTGCCTGGCTCCTGCGACCCGCGCGGCGGCGCCTCGGAGAGATTGTCCCCGCCGTTGGAGGCCGGGTGGTAGACGCCCGAGCGCGCCGTGACCAGGTGGTCCACCGTGGCGCCCAGTTCGATGGGCAGCAGCCCGCCGATGTCGTCCACGCCCAGGTCGGCCATGGTGGCGTTCAGGTCGATGGTGCCGTTCTCAACCCAGTAGCCGTAAAGCATCGCCAGGATGCTCTTGCGCACCGAGGCCAGATACGACAACTCCTCGATGTCGCCGTACTGGAAGACGATGCGGCCCCGGTCCGCCACCACGATGCCGGTGGAGTTGGCGCTGTCGCGTACGAAGTCGCGCACCAGCCCGAGCGCGTCGGCGTCCCAGCCGAAGCCGGCCAGTCCGTCCCGGGGGACGATTTCCCACTCCTCGCCTGGGAAGACGCAGGTTGGACAATCGTTGCGCGGGGCGAGCGCGAAGAGCAGTCCTGCGGGGGCCGACAGGGCCCACGCAACAAAAAACGTTGCGAGGAAGCGTCTCATGGCGGTTCTCAAGGTGAAGGTGGCCCCGGGCGCCCGGAAGGACGAAATCACGGGCTGGATGGGCGATACTCTGAAGCTCCGCGTCTCCGTGCCGCCGGAGAAAGGCCGGGCCAACCGGGCCGTGATGGCGTTGCTGGCTCGCACGCTCTCGGCGAGCAGGAACCGGATCGTCATCGTCGCCGGGGCCGGGTCGCGACGCAAGCGGATTCGGATCGAGGGCCTGTCGCCGGAAGAGGTGCATGAGCGGATTCGCTCAGCCCTCGACGAGTGAGCCCGTTCCTCCACGGCTCTCCCGGGCGGTGAGCGAACCCGCGTTCCGGCATCGCCGGCCTCCGCCCGCCTATCTCAGGAAAATGTCCTTCGGGATGTACCCCGTAACGACCTGGGTCAGGTCGACCACCTCGCTGATCCGGAAGTCCACCGCGATGCTGGCCAGGGAGAGGGCTTCGGCGGGCGACAGCCCCTTCTCCTCCCCGAGGAAGTTCACGACCTCCCAGGTGGCGTGGCGGGCGGCGCGGTCGAGATCCAGGTCGATGCCCATGATCATGTAGTACTCGTCGTCCTCGGCGCGCGGCGCGGAGATGCTGCGGTCCTTGTGCACGGCGAAGCGGAAGACGCCGGAGGCCGACTGCTCGATCGCGGTGCCGCTCACCTCGCCGTCGCCCTGCGCGCCGTGGGCATCGCCGGCGTAGAAGAGCGCGCCCTCGTGAAAGACGGGCAGGTACAGGGTGGTGCCGGCCTTGAGGTCCTTGACGTCCAGGTTGCCGCCGAAAGCGCCGGGCGGCCGGGAGCCCTGAACCCCCGGCACGGTCACGCCCGGCTGGCCCACCACCGGATCGGGCGCGACCGCCATGATTCCCATGAAGGGCGCCAGCGGCACCTGTATGTCGTCGGAGACGAGGGCCACCTCGCGCCCGTCCACGTCCCCGGTGCGGATGACGTGGCGGGTTCCGGGCGGGATGTCGAGTGCCGGGTCGTCCGGCCGGGCGCCGGGGTAGTCCATGGAGAATACACCGCCCCGGGCGGAGGTGTTGTTGATGCCCCAGGACACCCGGGTCTCAACGGAGAGGATCTCCACCTCGAGCACGTCCCCGGGCTCGGCGCCCTCGACGTAGACGGGACCGGTGATGACGTGGCCGCTCCGGCCTTCCCGCGGGCGTCCGTCCCGCGAGGCCCAGAAGTCGAGCACGTCCTGGAGGATTTCGTCGCGGGGCAGGCCGAGCCCGGTGAGGTAGGCCACCGGCTCCTCGTTCTGGGTGGCGCCGGCGTGGGTGATGGTGTTGATGCGCACGGTCTCGCCCGGCTGGACCCGCAGCACGGGCTCCTTGTCGATGGGGAACCAGCCCCAGGCGACGTTGTCGGGCGTGGAGGGCACGAAGTGATCGGCCTCCCCCGCCGGCCCGGCGCTGCGCATTTCAGGTGCGGACGGGCTCCCCCGGGGGCCGCCGCTTTCTCCGTCCGGGGCACCGCAGGCGGAGGCCAGGGCGACGGCCAGCGCCGTGCCCAGGCCAGGATCCGGCCACCGGCGGAGGGGCGATATGGATCCCCGATGGGTTCTCCGGCTCTCGCCGCGGATTCGTGTGTCGCGCATTTCCGATTCTCCCGTTTCTGGCACACAGCGAACTGCTCACGTACCGTTAGCGACCGATCGGGCTCGAATCAAACGCGCAGCCCCGCGGCGAGCGGACTTCCCGGGATACACCTGCGCGCGCAACCTGCGTTTCCCCCAGCGGAGAACCGACGTGTTCGACACCAGCGACCCCCGCCTGTACCTGTTCGCGGCCCTGGCCATCGTGGCCCTGATGTTCGTCTACCACTGGACAACCTCGGCGCGCGCAACGGCCGGCGATGGCTCGGGCAGGGGCGGAACCCGCGGCAAGCCCAGCCTGTTCGAGCTGGCGGTGGGCTTCGGCACCAACTTCTTCGACACGCTCGGGATCGGCTCCTTCGCGCCCACCACCTCCCTGTTCAAGCTGGCGAAGACAGTGCCCGACGACGAGATCCCGGGCACCATGATGACCGGCCACACCCCGCCCGTCATCATCCAGGCGTTCATCTTCATGACCATCATCGTGGTGGAGCCCCTCACCCTCTTCACCCTGATCGCGGCGGCGGTGCTGGGAGCGTGGCTGGGCGCGGGGGTAGTGACCCGCCTGCCGCGCCACTGGATTCAGATCGGCATGGGGGTCGCGCTGCTGATCGCGGCCGCCACCTTCCTGCGGTCCATCTTCGGCACCGACCCGGTGGGCGGCGAGGCAACCGGGGTCGCCGGCGCCAGCCTGGTGATCTCCGCCGTCTGTCTGTTCGTCCTGGGGGCGCTCATGACCATCGGAATCGGCATGTACGCGCCCACCATGATCGTGGTCAGCGCCATCGGCATGACGCCCGCGGTGGCCTTCCCGATCATGATGGGATCCGCGGCCTTCCTGATGGCGGTCGCGGGAATCCGCTTCGCGCGCGCGGGCCGCTACGGGCTGAAGGCGGCCCTGGGTCTGGCCATCGGGGGCATCCCGGCAGTGCTCATCGCGGCGTTCATCGTCCGCTCGCTGCCGCTCGACGTGATGCGCTGGCTGGTCGTGGTGGTCGTGCTGTACGCCTCCGTTGCCATGCTCCGGTCGGCCGCGCAGGAGCTGCGCAAGGGCAGCTGACTCAGCCCGCCTCCCAGAGCTCCGTCCCGGGCTGGAAGGCCTTCCACGCGAACCAGAAGGCGATGTAGGCGCCCTCGACCGGCTCCAGGCGGGTGCCTTCCAGGGGGCCCTCGAAGGCAACTCCGTCCGTTTGCCAGCTCGAGCCGGTCTCGGCGTCCACGATCTTGCCGCCCGTGAACTCGAAGGTCAGTGTCTGCCCATCCAGCACCGGGTTGAGCGCGAACGCTGCTTCCCCGGCGTTGTCCCAAACCACCAGGACCGGCGTCCCGCCCACCATGTCGTTCACCACGGTCACGGGCGACCCGTCCCCCCGGAGTTCCCCGAACGGATACGCCTTGCCGCCGTCCGCTTCGTTCAGAACCCCGAGTACGCGTTCCTTGGCCGGACGCCGCAGGTCGCTGATCGTCTGGGGGTAGAAGGTGGTGTTGTTGTCCAGGCTCTCGTAGTCGCCATAGGGATAGCGGTCGTACTGCGTACTCAGGCCGCCGTCCGGTCGCACCACCACCAGGCCGTCCTGATTCAGGGCGCGCCAGCGGTCCCAGGTGACTTCCGTGGAGGCGATCAGGGGCAGCGGCTCGCCCAGCCTGGGCCCGCAACCGGCTTCGCGCAGCATCTGGGGCCAGAGCGAGCGGTCGCCGTCGGTGCGGTCGTACATGATCAGGTTGTTCTGGAAGAGCAGCCCGGACACGCCGAACTCGGCCCCGGCGACGTCGCTGCGGTCGAACACCATGCTCGACCCGGTCAGGGGACAAAAAGTGACCGCGACGCGATACGGGCCCAGCGTCAGGTTCACGATCTCGTGCCACCAGAGGACGCGATGGGGCACCGCGATCACCTGCCCCTCCAGCTCGAAGCTGATCACGCGGTCGCTTTCCCACAGAAAGCCGGTCTGCTGGTCGAAGATCCCCACCATGGGTGGATTGGTGAGGGCGGGAATGCCGTCGACCCCCACACCGCCATCAAAGACCAGGTCGGTATCGATGGAGCAGTTGGGGCCGAGGTCGACGGACGTCGTGGGTTCGGGGCCCGTTGGGGCGTCGGAACAGGAGAGCAGCAGCGACACGCCCGCGGCGGCGAGTGGCAGGGGCTTGGAGCGCATGGTGTGGTTCGGCCCGGGTCGGCGAGGGAAGGCCCGGAATCGTGCCGGGCCGGAAGATGACTGCTATCATAACCCGGCGCGCCGGTAAGGTGTCCACCGGCCCGTCGAGCCTCCATCCCGCCAATCGATCCGGGGAAACGACCGCTTGCTCAACTACATCTGGGCGGCTCTGCTGATTTCGGCCTTCGTCTTCGCGGGGGTTTCCGACATCGGCGATCTCAGCCGGGACACCTACCGCAACGGCCAGCCGCTCCCGCTGGTACTGGAGTTTCCCGAGGGCACCGCCGCCAGCGGCGGGCGCACGCCGGTGCGGATTCACATCAACGCCGGGGTCTACCAGGACTTCTACGCCACGGACGAGAGCCCCTCGGCAAGCTACGACGGCATCCTGCTGCGCACCGACGAGGGAATCGTGCTGCGCTTCGATGCGGGAGCCGCGCTGCCCGAGCCGCTGGAGACGATCCGGGGCGTGTCGCGCTCGAACGACGCCGAGCTTCAGGGGACCGTCGAGGGTTTCCTGTCGCCTGTGCTGGGCCTGGGCGACGACCCCCCGACCGCTCGGGCATCCGTGCTGTTCGAGCCGGTCCGCTTCGTGAAGATGACCGCCATCGGCGCCGCGGCGCTCGATTTCGCGGAGACCGCCGCCGGAATCGCGATCGGGCTGATCGGGGTGCTCGCGCTCTTCCTCGGGGTCATGAAGATCGCCGAGGAGGCGGGCATCATCTACGCCATCGTGCGCGTGGTGCGTCCGGTGCTGCGGCCGCTCTTCCCCGAAGTGCCCGACGACCATCCCGCGCTCGGCATGATCGCGCTCAACCTCACCGCCAACGTGTTCGGGCTGGGCAACGCGGCTACGCCCTTCGGCATCAAGGCCATGGAGGAGCTGCAGAAGCTCAACCCGAGCGAGGACACCGCCACCAACCCCATGGTGATGCTCCTCGCGGTCAACACCGCGAGCGTCCAGCTGGTGCCCCCGGTGCTGCTGCTCGCGCTCCTGGGCCTCCAGATCAACCGGCTCATCTTCGCCATCATCATCACCACCGGGCTGTCGCTGCTCGTGGCGATCGTGGCCACCCGGCTGTACGGGAAGCTGCCGGGCTCGCGCGCGTCGGATCCCGACCGGACGCCGACCTTCGGGGACAGGCCGGCCGATCGCGGGGAGGGCTGAGATGGAACTCGCGCGCGAACTGATCGGGCTCCTCTCCGCCTTCGTCATCCCCGTCATCCTGGTCGGCTTCCCCCTGTACGGGCTGTACAAGCGGGTGCCGGTCTACGAGACCTTCGTCGAGGGGGCGAAGGAAGGGTTCGGGGTGGCGGTGCGCATCATCCCCTACCTCGTGGCCATCCTGTTCGCCATCGGCATGTTCCGCGCCAGCGGAGCGATGGACGCGCTCATCGCGCTGCTGAATCCGGTGCTGGAGCCGATCGGCTTCCCGGCCGAGGTGCTGCCCATGGCGATCATCCGCCCGCTCACCGGCTCGGGCTCGGCGGGGCTGGTCGCGGACATGGTCGCCCGGTACGGCGAGGATTCCCTGTTCGTCAAGATGGCCGCGGTGATGTTCGGCTCGACCGAGACGACCTTCTACGTCGTGGCCGTGTACTTCGGCGCGGTCAACATCAAGCGCACCAGACACGCCATTCCCGCCGGGCTGACGGCCGACATCGCGGCGATGCTGTTCGCGGTGTGGGTCGTGCGGCTGCTGTTCGGCTAGCCACATTCGCCGGGAGGGTGACATGATGCGTCGGCCGGGCCCCTGGATCCTCTTCAGCCTCCTCGGCGTCGCCGGCGTCGTGGTCGCGATCCGGTTCTTTCCGACCGCCTTCCCCATCGTCTCGCTGGATCTCGCCATGGACCGCGAGGCCGCCGTTTCCCGGGCGGACAGCCTGGCGACGGAGCACGGATGGGCCCCGGCAGACGCTCGAACGGCCGCCACCTTCGGCCAGACCGACCCGGAGGTACAGTCGTACGTCGAACTGGAAGCGGGAGGAAGGGAAGCGTTCGCAGGGCTGGCCGGGCGCGGCATCCATCAGCCGTACGTGTGGACGGTGCGACGCTTCCAGGAAGGGGCGGTCGAGGAAAGTCAGGTTCGCTTTACGCCGGCGGGCGAGCCGTACGGGTTTCGTCTTCGCCTCTCTGAGGACGATCCGGGAAGCGGCGACCTCACCCAGGCGGAGGCGCGAGCCGTCGCCGAGGGGACGGCAGCGGAGTGGGGGGTGGATCTCTCCTCGTTCGAGCTCCTCGAGTCGTCCGGGGAAACGCAGCCCGGCGGGCGCGTGGATCACACGTTCGTGTTCGAGCGGACGGACGCCACGGTGGAGGACGGACGCTTTCGGCTCCGGATCCGGGTAGCAGGAGAGCGCGCCTCCGAGCTTGCGCACTTCGTCTTCGTGCCCGAAGGCTTCTCTCAGCGCTACCGGGACATGCGGTCGAGGAACGATGCGATCGCCTTCGCATCGCAGTCGGTCTTCGTCGTCCTCTTCCTGCTTGTGGGAGGGGCGGGCGGCACGGCCTTCCTCATGAGGAAGCGTCTGGTCGTCTGGCGTCCGGCCCTCGTCTGGGGCGCCATCACCGCCGTGCTGCTCGGCCTCGCGGTGGCGAACAACCTCCCGCTGAGCTGGATGGGTTACGACCCCGCCGTCTCGATCCGGACGTTCCTGGCGGAGCAACTGGTCCTGGCAGGCGCGACCGCCGCCCTCGGCGCTCCGCTTCTGGCGTTCATCTACCTCGCCGGGGAATCGCTCGGCCGGCGTGCGTTCCCCGGCCATCTCCAGCAGTGGCGCTTCTGGTCGCCCCGGGTGGCGGCATCCATGCCCGCGCTCGGCCGCACCGCCGGCTCGTACCTGCTCCTGGGAACGCAACTCGGCTACGTGGTGCTCTTCTACCTGGCCACGTCCCGGCTCGAGGGCTGGTGGTCTCCCGCCGAGGCAGTCGTCCAGCCGGACCTGCTTGCGACCGCGCAGCCCTGGCTTGTGGCGGTATCGACTGCGCTCTTCGCCGCCTTCTGGGAGGAGAGCGCGTTCCGCGCCATTCCCATCGCTTGCGCTGCCCTGCTGGGGGCGCGCTACGGACGGAAGAGCCTCTGGATCTGGGGAGCGGTCGTGCTGCAGGCCGTCGTCTTCGCCGCCGGTCACGCCAACTACCCCCAACAGCCCGCCTACGCCCGGGTGGTGGAGCTCACGATCCCTGCCCTTCTCTGGGGCGCGATCTACCTGTATTACGGTCTCGTTCCGACCATCCTCTCCCACTTCACCTACAACCTCTCGCTGCTCTCGCTTCCACTCTTCGCGTCATCCGCGCCCGGCATTCTCCTGGACAGGGTGGTCGTGGTGGCGGCCGGGCTGGCTCCGCTCCTGATTGTCGTCGGCGCGCGGCTGAAGGTCGGTGGGCGCGCGAAGGCGCCGGAATGGGCGTACAACCGCGCCTGGCAACCGCCCGCCGTGGAGGAACCGGACGCGGACGCGGACCCGGACGCGGAGGCCGGAGCCGAGTCGCCCGTTTCCGAGGCATCCTCGGCCGCCCGGGGTTTCCTCTCGCGGCGCAAGCTGGTTTACGCGTTGGGCGCGATCGGCGTTCTCGCCTGGGGTGCCCGGGAGTTCACGAATGCCAGCGGCGCGGCCCGGTTAACCGCACCCAGGAGCGAGGCGATCGCCGTCGCCCTGGACACGCTGGAGCGCCGCGGGCACGCCGTGGGGTCGTGGACAGCGCTGGCCCAGGTGGTGTCCGGTCAAGGGGACGACTACCGGTACGTCTTTGACGAAGCCGGCCCGGAGGTCTACGAAGACCTCCTCGGGACCTATCTGCCCGGACTCCGCTGGATTGTCCGTTTCGTGGACTTCAATGCCGACCCCGAGGAGCGGGTCGAGGAACTGCACGTCCACCTCGACGGGGCAGGCGAATCCTTGCGCTTCCGGCACATCCTCCCCGAGGCACGTTCCGGCGCGCGGCTGGAGGAGGAGGACGCGCGAGCGACCGCGCTCGGTGCCGTCCGGACAAGGTACGGAATGGGCCCGGAGTCCATCGACGAAATCGGCGCCGTCCAGACGGCGCTTCCGGAGCGCACCGACTGGCGATTCACCTTTGAGGACCGGGCGGTCCTCTCGGAGATACCCGGGGAAGCGCGACTGACGGTGTTGCTCGCCGGCGACGAGATCGTGGACGTAACTCGCTTCGTGAACGTGCCCGAGGAGTGGGAACTCGCCCGGGGGGACAGCGAAGCGCTCCGGAACCTGGTGAACCTGTGTGCCGCACTGGTGCTCGTGCTCGGCTTCGCCGGGGCATGCGTCCTGTCGGTGGTTACGTGGGCGAGGCGCGGACTGGATACGCGGTTGTTCCTCCGGGCCGCCCTGATCGCCGCGGTGGCGTTGGGACTCGGGCAGGCGAACTCCTGGCCGGCCACCGAGGCGATCTTCTCGCCGGCGCAGCCGTGGGGCCTTCAGGCTGGGATTGCCGCCTTCGCGGGCTTTCTCGGGGTCCTCTTCGGGGCAGCGGCGATCGGTCTGGGGACCGCGCTTGCGCACAGATGGCTCAGGGAGGGGCGAGACGGGCAAGCGGGGGTGCCGGCATCGCGCTCGCTCGCGCTGGCGCTGGGCGCTGCCGTGCTGGGTCTGGTGACGCTCGCAGGGTGGGTCGCCGGGGGCCTTCCCGCGTGGCCCGACGTCACGGGGGCCAACTCCTTCATCCCGACCCTGGCCGCACCACTTGGGGCGACTACCGGGTTTCTCTTTGCTACGACCGGGCTGCTCCTGATGAGCGGCCTCGCGCTGAGGTCGGGCGCCGGCCTGCGCTGGCGCATCGCGCTCTGGGTCTGCATGCTGGCGGCCGGGATCTTCTTCGTTCCCGGGCCGCTCGAGGAATCGGTGCTTACGTGGGTGCCCACCGCCCTCCTGGGTGGTGCAGCCTTCTTCGGGCTTGCGCGACTCGGCGCCGCGGCGCCGGTGCTGATGCCCGGCATCGTCGGGACCGTGACATGCGCCGACTTGCTCGTGCAGGCAGCAACCGGGCCGTACCCGGGGGCGAGGCTGGGCGGCGTGCTGGCGGTCATCGCAGTGGGCACGCTTGTTGCCGCATGGATGCGCGAGATGGACACCACGCCACGGGCATCGCCGCAACGGCAAACAGGGTGATGCCGGGAGCGGACACCTCGACGTCTCTCGGGAAGTCATGCACTACCATCTGATCGGGATCGCGGGCACCGCGATGGCCTCGCTCGCCGGGCTCCTGCGCGCGACGGGCGACCGGGTGACCGGATCCGACCAGGGCGTCTATCCCCCCATGTCGCTGATGCTCGACGATCTGGGCATCGAGTACGCGGACCGGTACGATCCGGCCAACCTGGCCGTCGATCCGGACGTGGTCGTGGTGGGCAACGCGATCAGCCGGGGCAACCCGGAACTCGAGGAAGTCCTGGACCGGCGGCTCCGATACACGTCGTCGGCCGCCGTGATCAAGGAGCGGTTTCTGGAGGGCCGCCACGTGGTCGCGGTGGCCGGCACCCACGGCAAGACCACCACCGCGAGCCTGGTCGCATGGCTGCTGGAGGCCGCGGCGCTCGAGCCTTCGTTTCTCATCGGAGGCATCCCGGAGAACTTCGGCGTCTCGTTCCGGCTCACGGACTCCGAGGTCTTCGTCATCGAAGCCGACGAGTACGATACGGCGTATTTCGACAAGGGCCCCAAGATGTGGCACTACCTGCCGTGGACGGCGGTGGTGAGCAACGTCGAGTTCGACCACGCCGACATCTTCCGCGACGACATCGCCTACCGCTTCGCCTTCGAGCGCTTCATCAACCTGGTGCCACGGGCGGGCACGCTGGTGGCGGGCTGGGACTCCCCGGCGCTGCGCGCGATGTGCGGGATCTCCCGCGCACCCGTGCACTCCTTCGGCATCGGCGGGACGGAGGGCGCAACTTCGCATCCGCGCTGGCGGGCCGAGCGAGTACGCTGCGGGGAGGCGGGCGCCCGCTTCGCGGTTCGGCGGGACGGGGAGATGCTGGGGGAGGTGGAGATGCGGCTCGCGGGGGATTTCAACGTCCTGAACGCCCTGGCGGCGATGGCGGCAGCCGCCGCGGCGGGCGCGCCGTGGGACGCGATCCGCGAGGGCCTGCGCACCTTCCGGGGCGTCCGCCGCCGCATGGAGGTGCGGGGGGAGGCGGGGGGCGTCACCGTGGTCGACGACTTCGCGCACCACCCCACCGCGGTCGCCGCCACCCTGGACGCGGCGCGGCAGCGGTTCCGCGGCCGGCGGCTGATCGCCGTCTTCGAGCCCCGCAGCTACACCGCGCAGCGGCGGGAATTCCAGGAGGCCTACGGGACGGCGCTCGCGAAGGCCGACCACGCCATAGTAGCCGGGCTTTTCCGACCGGAGCGCTACGATGACGCGACCCGCCTGGATCCGCTGCAGCTGATCACGTCGCTGCGCGCCCAGGGGGTGGACGCCGACTACGAACCGGCGGTTGACGGCATCGTGCGCCGCATCGTTGGCGCGACCGGACCGGGGGACGTCGTGCTGATCATGTCCAACGGCGGCTTCGGAGGCATCCACGAGCGGCTGCTGGCCGGGCTGGGCCCGGAGCGTGCTGCGCGTGTCGCCGAGTCGCACGGGAGCGCGGCCGTCGGATGACATCCCGGGGTTCCGCCCACCCTCCGCTCCGTCCGCGAGCGCTCCGTCCCGGCGCGCGCGTGGCGCTGGTAGCCCCGGCGGGGCCGCTCGGGCCCGATGTGCTCGACAAGGCCATCGACCGATGCCGGAGGCTCGAACTGGAACCGGTCGTGTCCCCCGCGGCCACCCGCCGGCAGGGCTACCTGGCCGGAAGCGACGAGGAGCGGCTCGCGGACCTGCAGGCCGCCTTCGATGACCCGGCGACCGACGCGGTGTGGGCGCTCCGGGGCGGGTACGGGACGCTGCGCATCCTCGACGGGCTGGAGCTCGCCCGGCAGCGTCGCGACCCCATCCCCTTCATGGGCTTCAGCGACAACACCAGCATTCACGCCATGCATGCGAGAGCAGGCATCGTTTCCCTCCACGGGCCGCACCCGGGGGCTGACTTCCCCCCGGAAACCGAGGCGTCGTTGCGCTCCGCACTCTTCTCCGGAGACGCCCCGGGACTGCTGTCCTGCCGGCCCGAAGATCCCGCTCCCCATGCACTGCGGGGAGGGAGCGCTGAAGGAAGGCTCATCGGCGGAAACCTCGCGATCCTGGCGTCTCTTTGCGGGTCGCGGCATGCCGTCTTTGCCCGCGCCCGCATCCTGTTCCTCGAAGACGTGGGCGAACCCGCCTACAGGGTGGACCGGATGTTGCACCAACTGCTGCGCGCCGGCGTTCTGGATGGCGTCGCGGGACTCGCCTTCGGACGGTTCACCGGAGTGCGTGAGGGCTCCGACGACATCACCGCCGTGCTCGCGGAGTTCGCCGACCGGCTCGGCGCCCCCGCGGTCACCGACCTGCCCTTCGGCCACACGGAGCACAATTGCACGATCCCCGTGCTCGCCATGGCGCGCCTGGACGCGGATGCGGCCACCCTCACGGTGACCGAAGCGGCCACCCAGCCGAGGTGAGCCCGGCTGGCGCCAATCTTCCCGTCGCCGCGCGCGCCAGGGCCCGAATGAGTAACTTCGGAAACCCCGAAGAGACGGATTGTCCTTCGTCATGTCCTTCAACGCTGCAAACAAGCCGATATCGGAGATCGATCAATGAGATGGCGAGGACTGCTGGCGGGGGCGCTTTCCGGGCTCCTGGCCGCCAGCTGCGGGGGTGACGGCAGCACGGTCGATCCAGCCTTGCCGCCACCTGCTCTGACGGGCACGGTCATTGGCCAGGTGACGGTCGAGGGCGCGCCGCTGCCGGGCGTGCTGGTGTCGCTGATCGGTGCCGCTGCCCAGTCCACCGCGACGGGCGCGGACGGCGGGTACCAGTTCGTTTCCGTGCCCGCAGGATCGCACACCGTAACGCTCTCGAGCGGGATCCCCAACGACGTGACCTTCTCGCGGACCACCGCATCGGTCACCATCACTTCCGCCGGGCAGCAAGAGCGCGCGGACTTCCCCGGCGAGTATCTGCGCACCTCCTCCATCAGAGGCAGGGTGCTCGCGGTGACCCAGGGCAGTCAGCCGGAACCGGTGGAGGGCATCGCGCTCGGCATGACGGGCCTGCAGGAGGCGGCGGACACGACGGACGCCAGCGGTCGCTATGAGTTCGTGGCGCTGCGGCCGGGCGAGTACACGGTATCCCTGCTGACTACCGCCGGTTTCGCCTTCGACGCAACCAGCGTCACCCGGACCCTGTCGACGGGACAGAACCTCGAGCACGACTTCGTCGGCGCCGCGGACCTGTTCATCGCTACCGACTCGCTGGACGTCGGCCGCATCGCCATCCCCTACGCTCAGCAGCTGGTCGCGCGCGGCGGCACGACCGAGGGTCTCGTGTGGAGCCTCGAAGGCGGGACGCGCCTCCCCGAGGGGCTTGCCTTCACGAGCAACGGGCTGATCGCCGGCACGCCGCGTGCCGTGGGCTCCACGGAATTCCGCGTCAGCGTGAGGAACGCCCAGGGGCGGCGGGCGAGCGCGGCGCTTTCGCTGCGCGTTTGCGAAGGCGCGCTGGGCCTCGAGGAAGGAGACTACCAGGTCTTCCGCGCGGGCGAGCGCGGGGAGTGCGGCTTCTTCGTGCGGGCTCCGCGGGCGGGCGCCTACTATCGCGTCACCATGGTGGGAACCGAGACGCCGGAGGGTCCCCGAGTCTACGACGTGGGACTGAGCGTTGCCGGGAGCTTCACGGGGTCCGCCGCGGCCATGGTGGCGAGCTCGGAGCGAGCGGGCAGCGGAACGCGCCAGGAGGCGGCCTCCATCGGGGGCCCCTGGCTGGACGAGCTGATCGAACGGGAACGCGCCTACGCCCGGAGCCACGCGCGCCTTCGCCGGAGCGAGGCCGAGCTGGTGGAACGCCTGTCGGCGGAAGGACCTCTCCCGATCCTTCCGGATCTCTCGCAACAGGTGGCGCAGGCAACCGGCGGCGGGGGCGGCAGGGGCCGCGCGCCCGAGGAACTGGCCATCCGTCTCGGCGACGCGTTCGCCAGCAGCTGCACCGTCGACACCACGGTGACCGCCAGGCTGGTCGCCGAAAGCGAGCATCTGGCCTTCTACGAATACCAGACAACCTCTTCGCCCGACAATGTCCGGCAGATCCTCGACTACTATGCCGATTACGGAGAAGAGGTGATCGAGCGCTATTTCGGCGGCGTGAGCGATGTGAACGGGGACGGCATCGTCAACGTTCTCATCCGTCCCGACCTTCCGGGCGCCACCCTGGCCTACGTGTGGTCCGCCGACATGACCCTGTCGCGGAACAGTTGTCCGGCGTCGAACGAAATGGAGCTGATCCACTTCGGCGCCGAGTCCATCGACGCCATCAGCGGCGACAACTTCTGGGCGCTGGGAACGATCGTGCACGAGATGAAACACGTGAGTTCGCTGTACAAGGGATATCGCAGGAGAGGCTCCAACCGGTTCCATCCCTTCTGGATCGAGGAAGGGACCGCCGACATCGCCAAGGAAGTCTCCTCGCGCCTGGCGTGGCAGCGCGCGGGCGGGCCCGCCATGAGGGATCGCGTTACGGGAGATGACCTGCGTGACGCGTTCCGGTCGACCGCCGGCAACGCCCGGGCCAAGGCCTACGGGACCTTTACCGCGATGGCCCGCACCGTCTTGGCGATCTCGCCGGATTCGAGCGCGCTGAGTTTCGATTACGGTGGTGGAGAGATCGGGGACGTGTACGGGTCGGGCTGGCATTTCCACCGTTTCCTGCGGGACTGGGTGGTTGGGACCGGCAGCGCGGTGGCGGATGAACGCTTCATGCGCGTGCTGAACGACTCGCTCACCACGGCCGGAATCGCGGGTATCGAAGCCGTCACCGGCAGGCCGATGGAGGAGTTGCTGATCGAGCACGCCGTCGCCATGACCTTCGCCGGAAGCGAGAGCGTGGCGGGGGCCGGTGTGCCCCATTTCACCACCTACGATTTCCCGACCGCGACGGAAATCTTCAGTGAGCCCGACCCCCCCGGCTTCTACCCCTGGCCGGTGACCACCGTCGGTGAAGACACCGCCGACGACTTCGCGCCGGTCGCCGTGCCTCTGGCCACCTCCGGAACCCGCACCTTCGACGGCCGGCTGGCTGCCAGCGGTTTCCGCATCCACGACTTCCGCGCGCGCGGCGCCGGAAACGGGGCCGCGTTCTACTTCGACATTCCGCCGTCCGCCCGGGTGATCGTGGCGCGCATTTCCGAGCCGGATCCGTAACAGCCCGGCTCCCGGGAGACGCTTGCGAGCGAGTCGCCGCCTCGGGTGCTAATTTGGCCGGAATCCGTGATCCGGCCGGCCAAGGGAGGCACCGATGTATGAAGGGCACACCACAGGACACACACCGAAGGGCGTCATTCACTCCGCGCGCCACGCCATTCCCCCCGTTCTGCTGTTGAGCCTGACCGGGTGCACCAACGCCCCGCAGGCCGACGCGGGCAGCGAGGCCGACGCGGAGCTGATGGAACGCGCCCGCGGCATCCACGAGCGGGTCATCACGCTCGACACCCACGCCGACATCAACCCGGGCAACTTTACCGCCGAGCGCAACTACACCATGGACCTGCCCACCCAGGTGAACCTGCCCAAGATGGAGGCGGGCGGGCTGGACGTGGCGTGGTTCATCGTCTACGTGGGGCAGGGCGATCTGACGCCGGCGGGGTACGCCGAAGCCTACGACCAGGCGATTGCCAAGTTCGACGCCATTGACCGCCTCACCAGGGAGATCGCCCCCGAGCGCATCGGGCTGGCCCTCACCTCCGACGACGTGCGCCGCATCGCGGCGGAGGGGCGCAGCGTGGCGATGATCGGGGTCGAGAACGGATACCCGGTCGGGGAGGATATCGGCCGCATCCAGGAGTTTCAGGAGAGGGGCGCGCGCTACCTGTCGCTCGCCCACAACGGCCACAGCCAGCTCGCCGACTCCAACACCGGGGAGGCGCTGGACGACTGGCTCCACGACGGGCTCAGCGATCTGGGGCGGCAGGCGGTGGCCGAGCTCAACCGGGTCGGGATCATGATCGACATCTCGCACCCCTCCAAGCCGGCCAACATGGAGGTGTTCGAGCTGAGCCGCGCCCCGGTGATGGCCTCCCATTCCTCGGCGCGGGCGCTCAACGACCACAGCCGCAACCTGGACGACGAGCAGCTGATGGCGCTGAAGGAGAACGGGGGCGTGGTCCAGACCGTGGCCTTCCGAGGCTACGTCGACGGGCCCAAGAACCAGGCGTACCAGCAGGCCTCGCAGATGGTCCTCGCGGAAGTCGCGGCAGAGATGGACTTCGAGATCATCGGCGGAGGCCGCGGGCGCGCCTTCTTCATGGCGCTGCAGGCGATGAGCCCGGAGGAGCGCGAGGACTACCAGACCGGCCTGCGCATGGTCCGGGAGGCGGCTGCGGAGCGGATCGCCATGGAGGTCGCGCCGGTGACGCCGCCGGTCGATGTCGCGGACTTCGCGGACCACATCGACTACATGGTCGAGCTGATCGGGCTGGAGCACGTGGGCATCAGCTCCGACTTCGACGGAGGCGGGGGCGTCACCGGGTGGGACGACGCCTCGGAGACCTTCAACGTCACCCTGGAGCTGGTCCGGCGCGGCTACACGGAGGAAGAGATCGGCATGCTCTGGAGCGGAAACCTCCTGCGCGTGCTGGACGACGTGCAGCGGGTGGCCGCCGAGATCCAGGCGGAGAGCGGCTGAGCCGGTTCCGGCGCGCGCATCGCGCTTTTGATCGTCGCTCGCGGCAAGGTTAGCTTTGCTGCCCGTTCCCCCGCAGTTCTCCCGGGAGATGAAATGGTCCCCATTCTCGCGCTCTGGCTGCCGATTCTGATCGCCGCCGTGCTCGTCTTCGTCGCCAGCTCCGTCATGCACATGGTCCTGGGTTATCACAAGAATGACTTCAGCGGGATCGAGGGCGAAGACGCGGTGATGGATGCGCTTCGGCCGGTCAACCTCGCGCCGGGCGACTACTTCTTCCCCCATGCGGACGGCCCCGAGGTCATGAGGTCGGAGGCGTTCCAGGCGAAGCTGGCAAAGGGGCCCGTCGCCTTCTTCACGGTGGCGGACCCCGCCGCGTTCACCAGCATGAACAAGAGCCTGGCGCAGTGGTTCGTCTACTGCGTCGTGGTGGGGCTGATCGTGGCCTACCTCGCCGGCCGCACGCTGGCGCCGGGGGCGGAGTACCTGACGGTCTTCCGCCTGGCGGGCACGGTGGCGTTCTGCTGTTACGCGGTCGCGCTGCCGCTCAACTCGATCTGGTACCATCGGAAGTGGTCGACGACGCTCAAGTCGATGTTCGACGGGCTGGTCTACGGGGTTCTGACCGCGGGTACGTTCGGCTGGCTGTGGCCGGAGTGAGGTTCTGATGGACAACGCCCGACATTCACGCTGGCGCGGCGCCCTGCTCTGGGTGGGCGCGTTTCTGATCATGGCGGGGGCCGCGATCTACCAGCGCCGCACCGGCCCCACCTATCCGCTGCGCGGCGAGGTCGCCGTGGGTGCCGATGCGTACCGCTACGAGCTGGTGCGGAGCCAGGAGACCATCGAACGCGCACGGGTCTCGCTGCCGCGACCGGGCGCGGGCGCCACCGGCACGATGACCTACCGGCGCTACCCCACCAGCGACGACTTCACCACGGTCGAGATGGCGGTGGAGGAGGGGGAGGACGGCCCGGAGCTGGCCGCGTACCTCCCCATCCAGCCGGCGGCCGGGAAGATGGAGTACTACGTGGAGCTGGCGACCGCCGGCGGTGGGGTGCGCATCCCGGCCGAACAGGGCGAGGACGCCAACATCATCCTGCGCTACAAGGACCCGGTGCCGGCCCCGCTCCTCATCTCGCATGTCATCGCGATGTTCTTCACCGTGCTGATCGGGATGCGGACCGGCCTGGGGGCGCTGTTCGCGCCGGGGAACCTGCGCGCGCTGGTCTGGGTGACCCTGATCGGGATGACGGTGGGCGGCCTGGTGCTCGGCCCCTTTGTCCAGAACTACGCCTTTGGCGAGTACTGGACCGGCTTCCCCTGGGGCTACGACCTGACCGACAACAAGCTCCTCATCATGTGGGTGGTGTGGGTCTTCGCGGCGCTCGCGCTGGGCATGAAGCCGAAGCGGAAGAACGGGCCGGGTCGCGTGACCGTGGGCGTCGCCGCGCTCGTCATGACAGTGGTGTACCTCATCCCGCACAGCATGCGCGGCAGCGAGCTGGACTTCGCGGCGGTAGACGCGGGCGTGCCCGCCGAGGAGGCCGTCGGGACCGGCCGAAACTAGCCCGGATTCCATCGTGAGCGCGGCGCACCTCCATCTGCTGACCGTGCACCTGCCGGTCATCCTCTGTCCTCTCGCGCTGGTGCTCTTCCTCTGCGCGCGCCTGCGCCACGACACGCCCACCGCCCGCATCGCCCGCTGGCTGCTGGTGGCCTCCGCGGTCGTGGGCGTGCCCGCGTATTTCTCGGGCCCGACCGCCTTCGAGTCCATGGAGACCGAGCTGGCCCCGATGCGGGACCTGGTGGAGCAGCATGCGGTGCTGGGCAGGGCGGCTTTCTTCGGACTCGTACTCCTCGCGCTGACCGCGCTCCAGACGACGCTGCGGGAGGTGCAGGAGGAGCCTGTGCCCGGCTGGCTGCACGGCATCGTGGTGGTTGGCACCCTGCTTCTCAGCTACGTTCTGGCCTGGACGGGGCACCTCGGGGGCGCCATCCGCCATCCGGAGATAGGAGATGCGCTCTTATGGCTCTTCCCCCGCTGGTGAACCCACCTGCCGCCCGTTTTACGCAAATCGATTGCCGAAGCCGCCTCGATCCTCATCACCCTGATGCACCAGAGAGTCCCATGAGCCGTTTCGTCGCCCCTCTGCTCACACCCACGCTCACCGCCCCGTTGCTCCTTGTTGCTGCGCTCCTCGCCGGCGTCACATCGCTCGCCCCGGCCCAGGACGACGCGGAAGCGGAAGTGCGCGCCCTCATGGCACATCCCTCCATTCAGGCCGCGTTCCGTCACATCGAGGAGAACGACCCCTGGACCATCGCGACCCTGCGTGAGCTCACGCAGATCCCCGCGCCGCCGTTCATGGAACAGGTGCGCGGACAGCGGTTCCTGGAGCTGCTCCTGGAATCAGGCGTCGATTCGGCCTGGGTCGACGAGGAGGGCAACGTCATCGGCCTGCGCCGCGGCGGCGGCTCCGAGACGATGATCTTCTCCGGGCACCTGGACACGGTCTTCCCCGAAGGCACCGACGTGACCATCCGCGAGAACGGGGACACGCTGTTCGCGCCCGGCATCGCCGACGACACCCGTGGCCTGGTGACCGTGCTCGCGGTGCTGCGCGCCATGAACGCCGCCGACATCCAGACCGATCAGGACATCTGGTTCGTGGGCACGGTGGGCGAGGAAGGCACCGGCGACCTGCGCGGGGTCAAGCACCTCTTCCGCGAGGGCTCGCAGGACTTCAGCGCGTTCATCTCGATCGACGGGCTGGGGCACAGCGGGGTGACCAACGCCGGTCTGGGCTCGCACCGCTACCGCGTCGCCTTCAAGGGGCCGGGCGGGCACTCCTGGGGAGCGTTCGGGCTCGGCAATCCCATCCACGCCCTGGGGCGCGCCGTGTCGCATTTCGACGCCGAGGCCAAGCGCTACACGGACAACGCCGCCCAGCGCACCAGCTACAACGTCGGCACGGTGGGGGGCGGTACTTCGGTGAACTCGATCCCCTTCGAGGCATGGATGGAGATCGACATGCGCTCGGAGAGCCCGCAGGCGCTCCTCGAAATCGACGCGGTTTTCCAGGCGGCGATGCGGCGCGGGCTCGAGGAAGCCAACGCGGTACGCGCCGGGGGCGAGGAACTCACCCTCGAGATCACCATGATCGGCAACCGGCCCAGCGGTGAGATCCCGGAGGATCATCCCTTCATCCAGCGCGCCCTGGCGGCGACGGAACTCATGGGCGGCATCACGTCGCTGCGGCGCTCCTCAACCGACTCCAACACGCCGATCTCGCTCGGCATTCCCTCGGTCACCATCGGTGGCGGCGGCGCGGGCGGCAACTCGCACTCGCTCGCCGAGTTCTTCATGAACCACAACGGCCCCGTCGGCATCCAGCGCGCCCTTCTGATCCTGGTATCGCAGGCGGGGATGGTGCCGGTGATGTAGGGCGTTCGCGCGCCCTCGGGTCGACGCGGTTCGGCTCGCGCGCACTCGCATCCCAGCCCAATGTCATTTTTCTCTTCCGACCGGGAACGCCGCCTCTGGATGTGGACGGCGGTCGTCGTTGCGGCGATCTACTCCACCCTCGGCCTGGCACGCACGCTCGTCGACTATCTGGGCAACGATTTCTTCTCCGTATGGCTCTTCCTGGCCGGCTGCCTTCTCGTCCTGCTGACCGTCGTCACCCAGGGGCTCAGGGTCCGCCCCGGAGGTGCCGAGATCGCGGTCGCCCTGGGCGTCGCGGCCGCCTACCTGCTGATTGTCGTGCGCATGTCGGTCCCGACGGAGCGCTCCCACCTGGTGGAATACGGCGTGGTCGCGGTCTTCATCCATGAAGCGCTGGCGGAACGCGCCAGTCAGGGCCGCCGGGTGCCCGTGCCCGCGGTGCTCGCGATCGTGGCCGCTTCGCTGGTGGGCCTGATCGACGAAGGCATCCAGCGGCTTATTCCCGGCCGGGTCTTTGATCCCGTCGACATCCTGTTCAACGTGCTGGCCGCCGCGATGGCCGTCACTGCAAGCGTGGCGCTACGCTGGGCGCGGCGCTGGGGCTCATCCGTGGTCAGCCGCGCCATGGGGGAACCTGGCCCCGAGTAACGCAGGTAACAGCGCGCGTCGTCCGCTCCGGCGGACAACGGCAAGTTCAAGCCAGATGACCGAGGGGAGGTGTCATGCGCAGGCAAATCATGCTGTCAGTTTCGGTGTTGGCCGCGGTTCTCGCCTTGTCGGGATGCCGCAGTGCGACGGAGGCGCCCGCTGAGCCGCCGGTTGAACCGCCTGTTGAACCCCCGGTCGAGCCGCCGGTTGAGTTCGAGCCGGGGCGGCTGGGTGCCGTCACGCTGGAGACAGGCGAGGCCGTGCGGATGCGCATGCTCGTCTCCGCGACGGTCGCGCCGACGCTGGGCAGCGTGTCCCGGCAGGCGGCCGCGTTCGCCGTCGAGGACTTCGGTCGGGTCCACGGGCGCCAGGTCGAGCTCGGCGATCCGGTGGACACGAGTTGTTCGCCGGAGGGCGGGCGCGCGGGTGCGTCGGGAATCGTCGGCGACCCCAAGGTGGCGGGCATCATCGGAACCAACTGCTCGGCCGCGGCGGTGGCGGCGTCGCCCATCGTCAGCGACGCGGGCCTGGTCATGATCTCGCCCAGCAACACCTCGCCGCGCCTCACCTCCGACCTGGCCGGAAACGCGAACCCCGACCGTCACCCGGGCTACTTTCGCGTGTCGTCCAACGACCTCCACCAGGCCCGCGCACTCTCGGACTTCGTCTACAGCCAGCTGGAGCTGCGGAGCGTGGCCACCCTTCACGACGGCGACCCCTACACGTCCGCCCTCGTGGCGGCGTTCGCGGAGGCGTTCATGGGCCTCGGGGGCGCGGTGCCGGCCCAGGCCGCGATCGAGAAGGGCGACACCGACATGACGGAGGTTCTCACCGAGTTCGCGGCAGTCGGCCCGGACGCCATCTTCTTCCCCCTGTTCGTGACGGAGGGATCTGCCTTCGCCGCGCAGGCGCGTGCCTTCGACGGGCTTGAAGGGACGACTCTGATTTCGGCGGGCGCGCTGCTGGTCTCCGCGTTCCTGGAAACCCCGCAATCGGAGGGGATCTACTTCGCCGGGCCGGAATCGGACTTTGGCTCGAACGTCAACGGGGCGACGGGACGAAGCGGGGAGCAGGTTCTCGCCGCGTACGAGGCCAGGCATGGCAGCTTCCCCGGATCACCCTACTGGGCGCACACCTATGATGCGACCACCATCCTCCTCTCGGCCATCGAATCCGTTGCCGTGGAGGACGGCGACAGGATGCACATCGACCGTGCGACGCTGCGCGAGCAGGTGGGAGCGACCGCCATGAACGGCCTGGTCGGGACGATATCCTGCGACGCGTTTGGCGACTGTGGCACGGGACGGATGAACATCTACCACCACACCGACAACAGCGTCACCGACGTTGCCCGGCTGCCGGTCGTGTACGTGTACAGTCCGTGACTCGACTCCCCGACGGGGCGACGCGATCGTCCTCTGCGTAGTCCTCGCAGCTCTCATCAGGGTCTGCCCCCGGTCCCCGGAGGGCGGCTCTCCCGCGATCTCGGGGGATAGGTGCGCCGATCGGCGCGATACGCTCTACGTGAGGGACGACCATGTGAATTCGGGACGGCCGCGCGCCGGTCCCGCAGCGGTGGGGGCGCCCAACCAGGCCGGGATGGCCCCGATGATCAGGCCGGTCGGTCTCGCTGACCCCTTCAATACCCCAGCGCCATCGCCCCCGGCCGGCGTGGGTCGCCGTAGCCGTAGAAGAGTCCGTCGGAGAACATCACCGTCTGCAGGCTGCCCATCCCGGCGCTGAACTGGACGTCGTGGCCGCGGGCCCGCAGGGCGCGGATCACGTCGGGGCTGAAGCCGCTCTCCACCTCCAGCCGGTCCGGGTACCACTGGTGGTGCATGCGGGGCCGCGCGGTGGCGTCGGCGATGTTCATGCCGTGCTCGAGCACGTTCACCAGCAGCTGCAGGTTGGTGGTGATGATGCGGCTCCCGCCTGGGCTGCCGGTGAGCAGGAAGGGGCGGCCGTCGCGCAGCACGATGATCGGGGTCATGGAGCTCACCGGGCGGCGGCCCGCGGCGATCTGGTTGTCCGCGCTGCCCATCAGCCCGAAGGCGTCGGGGATGTCGGGCCGCAAGGTGAAGTTGCCGAGGTTGTTGTTCATCAGGATGCCGGTGCCCTCGATCACGACCCCGGAGCCGTAGGAGAACATCAGCGTGTAGGTGTTGACCAGCGCGTTGCCCTCGCTGTCGAGGATGGAGTAGTGCGTGGTCTCCGGGCTCTCGTAGGGGGCCAGGTTGCCCGGCCCGATGTCCGATGACGGGCGGGCGCTGCTGAGGGAGATGCCTCTCGCCAGTTCCGCCGCGTAGTCCTTGCTGGTGAGTGCGGCAACGGGGAGATTGAGGTGGTCCGGGTCGCCCAGGTACTTGCTGCGGTCGGCGTACGCCAGCTTCATCGACTCGGCCATGACGTGCATGGCGTCGGCGCTGCCGTAGCCCATCTCCTTCAGGGGGAAGTTCTCGAAGATGTTCAGCATCTGGACGATGTGCATCCCGCCCGAGCTGGGCGCGGACATGGCCGCAATGTCGTAGCCGCGGAAGGTGCCGCGCACCGGCTCGCGCTCGACCACGCGGTAGTTGGCCAGGTCGTCCATGGTGATCAGGCCGTTGTGGCTGGCCATGTCGTCGGCGATGCGGCGCGCGATCTCGCCCCTGTAGAAGGCGTCGGCGCCGTCCTCGGCGATCTGCTCCAGCGTCCAGGCCAGATCCGGCTGCCTGTAGAGGTCGCCCACCTCGTAGTTGGAGCCGTCGGGCTTGTAGAACTTGGCCCGCGATGCCGGGTTGGCGCTGAGCCGCGGCTTCGAGCGGGCGAGGTTAACGGCCAGGTCCTCCCACACCACCATGCCGTCGCGCGCCAAGTCGATGGCCGGCTGGGCCACCTCGCGCCAGCTCATGGTGCCGTAGTTGCGCAGCAGATGGTCGAAACCGGCCACCGAAGCCGGAATCGCCGACGACTTGTGGCTGAAGCGGTACTCGTCGTTGTCGACCTCGCCGTCCTCCCCGAAGAACATGTCGGAGTGCGCGGCGGCGGGCGCGGTCTCGCGGAAATCGACCGCCACCGTGCGGTTCTCCTCGGCCAGATGCAGCAGGATGAACCCGCCACCGCCCACGTTGCCGGCGCGCGGCAGGGTCACCGCGAGCGCGAGGCCCACCGCCACCCCCGCGTCGATGGCGTTGCCGCCCCGGCGCAGGATTTCCACCCCGATCTCCGTGGCCAGGAAGTTCTGGCTGGCCACCATGCCGTTGCGCCCCACCACCGGATGGTGGATGGCGTTGTAGGTGTTGATGGGGGCCTGGGCCGGCGGCGTCTGGGCGAGGGCTGCCCTCGGAAGGGCGAGGTCCGCGAGCGCGATGGTCGCCGCGAGGGAAATGAACGCGAACACCGCGAAGGGTCGTCTGATCGTCAAATGCATGGTCTCGTCATCCCTGGTACGTCTCCCGGTCGTCCGGAAGCGTGTGGTGGAAGGATTTCCTGTGCCTTTTTGCGACCTTCCTCGCTATCTTACCGTTACATCCGGGGTCCCGATACTCCCGACCCGGAGATCCGCAGGTCCCCGCAAGAACAGGAGAGCGGCTGATGGCGCGCAACTCGAGCGGATCCAACAGCGGAAACGGGCAGGTCCCCACTCGACGCCAGCGCCGCGTGGACCGCAGCCTCCCCACCAGCTCCGCCGCAGGCGACTACGGCGACGCCTTCCCCAACTCCCGCAAGGTGTTCGTGGAAGGTCCGGGAGGGATACGCGTGCCGATGCGCGAGATCTCCCTCTCGGGCGGAGAGCCCCCGTTGCCGGTGTACGACACCTCCGGACCACAGGACACCGACGTGCGGCAGGGCATCCCCAGGCTGCGTGCGGACTGGATCGCCGAGCGCGGTGGCGTCGGGCAAGTGCTTCCCCGGGCGCCGCTCGCGCCCGAGACCGCCAACGGCGCCGAGATGCCGCGAGCGCTGCATAACCAGCCCCTCCGCTCCACGGGCGGGCCCGTCACCCAGTTGCAGTACGCGCGCCGGGGTGAGATCACCCGCGAGATGGAGTTCATCGCCCTGCGCGAGGGAATGAAGCCCGAGTTCGTGCGCGACGAGGTGGCCCGCGGGCGCGCCATCATCCCGGCGAACATCAATCATCCCGAATCCGAGCCCATGATCATCGGCCGCAACTTCGCGGTGAAGATCAACGCCAACATCGGCAACTCCGCGGTCTCCTCCTCGATCGAGGAGGAGGTGGCCAAGCTCAGGTGGGCGACGCTCTGGGGCGCGGACACGGTGATGGACCTGTCCACGGGGAAGAACATCCACGAGACCCGCCAGTGGATCCTGCGCAACTCGCCGGTGCCGATCGGCACGGTGCCCATCTACCAGGCGCTGGAGAAGGTGGGCGGGGCCGCGGAAGACCTTACCTGGGAGGCCTATCGGGACACGCTCATCGAGCAGGCGGAGCAGGGCGTCGACTACTTCACCGTCCACGCCGGGGTCCTCCTGCGCTACGTGCCGCTGACCGCGAACCGCGTGACCGGGATCGTGTCGCGCGGCGGCTCCATCATCGCGCACTGGTGCCTGTCCCATCACCAGGAGAGCTTCCTCTACACCCGCTTCCACGAGATCTGCGAGATCATGGCGGCGTACGACATCTCCTTCTCCCTGGGGGACGGGCTGCGTCCGGGATCCATCGCCGACGCCAACGACGAGGCCCAGTTCGCGGAGCTGCGCACCCAGGGCGAACTCACCCGCATCGCGTGGGAGCACGGGGTGCAGGTCATGTGCGAGGGACCGGGGCACGTGCCCATGCACATGATCCAGGAAAACATGGACAAGCAGCTGGAGTGGTGCGACGAGGCGCCCTTCTACACCCTCGGGCCGCTGACGACCGACATCGCCCCCGGCTACGATCACATCACCAGCGCCATCGGGGCGGCCCAGATCGGGTGGTACGGCACGGCGATGCTCTGCTACGTGACCCCCAAGGAGCACCTCGGCCTCCCCAACCGCGACGACGTGAAGGCGGGCGTGATCAGCTACAAGATCGCCGCCCACGCCGCGGACCTGGCGAAGGGGCATCCGCGGGCGCAGGAATGGGACGACGCCCTCTCGAAGGCGCGCTTCGAATTCCGCTGGGAAGACCAGTTCAACCTTTCGCTGGATCCGGTCACGGCGCGCGCCTTCCACGACGAGACGCTGCCCGCCGAAGGCGCCAAGGTGGCCCACTTCTGCTCGATGTGCGGCCCCAAGTTCTGCTCGATGCGCATCACGCAGGACATCCGCGCCTACGCCGAGGAGCAGGGCTACGACACGGCCGAGGAGCTCGTGCAGACGGGCATGGAGCAGAAGGCGGAGGAGTTCAGGGAGCGGGGACGGATCGTCTGAGTATCGACGCTACCGCCGCCAGGCTCCCGCGCCCGGCATTCCCCGGCTGAAGAGCACCTCGACGCTCGATCCGGCGCCGCCTGGCGCCGCGGCCGCGGCCACCTGGTTGGCGGGCGGCGGGTCGCGCAGGATACCCCGTACCTGTCCGTTGCGGGGATTGCGCAGGATCGCCATCGGGAGATCGGTCTCGCCGTCCAGGGTGACGGAACCGCCCGGCCCGGTGAGCGTGATGGTCGCGAGACTGTCCTCCCATCCGGGCCGCACCGGGAGCACGAAGGCGAAGCTGGAGCTGCCGTCCCCGTCTGCGACCTCGGGCATGGCGAAGGCCAGCGAGAAGAGCTCGGTGTCGTCGCCGGAGCGCCCCATGATCCGATAATCGCCGCCGGACCGTGGTAGCGACGCCGGCGCATCGACCACGAAGGCGGGTTCCAGATAGGGCACGCTGTCCGATCCGATTCCGCCCCACAGGAGGAGGGATCCGACCGCCGTGGAGGCCAGTGGCGGCGCGCGCAGCGTCACGCTGTCGGCCTCGCTCAGGCGGAAGCGCAGCGCGTTGGTGAAGTGGTAGTCGCTGGTCCAGTCGGGGGGGCCGCAATAGGACATGAGGTCAGCGGTCGAGGGGCGCACCAGCCGGCCACCGTCGCGGAAGTCGTAGCCCCACGCCCCGATGGACCCGTCGGGGTACGGGAACGACGGATCGGGGCCGCCGGCTCCGCCGCAGGGCGCATGGCGAAGATCGAGGTTGTGGCCGAGTTCGTGGGCGATGATATCCGGCCTGGGGAACGAGAAATTCGACCTGCCGGGCCGATAGGCCACTCCGCCCGCGCCGGTGATCGGCCTCCCCATCATGCCCATGTAGTGGCCCGTGCCGCCCTCCATCGCCCGAATCGCTGCGGCCTGGCGCAGGAGGACGAACGCGCTGTTGCTCGAGCTCACCACGGGTTCGTGCGCCGTCACCCGTATCTCGCCGATCGGAAGAAGATGCATGTCGCCGAACATCTCGTGCCTCTCCGGGTCCTCGACCATGGCCCGGGTCACGTCCACCATCGACGAGTCGTGGGTCGCGCTCCACACGAACGGAATCACCGTCAGGTCGAAAGGCGGCATCTCCCGGACATCGACCTCCAGACGCCCGGTCCCGGGGATCCGCGTCGCCACGCCCAACTCCGGATCCAGCGTACCCTCCGGATCCACCTCGATCACCATCTCAAGCCCCGGCTGCACCACCTGGTCCGGTATTTCGGCGTTCGCCGAAGCCGACAGGCTGCCCTCGTTCACCTCGGTCGGGATCGGTGTGGAGGTGCCGGGGATTTCCGCCACATGCGTCTCGCGGTCGTCGCGGTAGAAGCGGACCCGAACCGGCGGAATGCCCGCGCTGCCGGCCTGCCGGGCCGTGACGAACACCCGCAGCAGCGCCTCCCTGCCCGCGACCAGCGGAACCGGGAATTCCCGCGACTGGACCGCCTGGACCAGGTACGCCGCGGACGGCTGTGCTTCGACGCAGGGTACGATGCGGCGCCTGTAGACGCCCGCCAGCCAGTTCTGGAAGACGGGATCCGCGGGAGCGCACAGCCCGGTTCCTTCGGCTACCAGCGCGTCGAGCCGCAGCTCGGTCAGTTCGGCCGGAAGGGCTCCCGACAGGCCGTCGTTGAACGACAGCCCCAGTTCCCGAAGGCTCGACATGCCTGCGAGTTCAGGGGGTAGCGGGCCCTCGAGGTCGTTGTAGTCCAGAAACAGTTCTTCGAGGGTCGAGAGGTTGCCGAGTTCTCTGGGAATCGCGCCGGACAGCTCGTTCGATGCCAGGTTGAGCTCTTCGAGGCTCGGCAGGTTGCCGAGTTCCGAGGGGATGGGGCCGGTGAGCTGGTTCTCGCCCAACGACAGGATCCGGAGGCTGTCGAGGCTGGCGAGCTGAGCCGGAATCTGACCGGTCAGATTGTTGTTGCCCAGACGAAGTTGCTCCAGGCCGGCAAGCTGGCCGAGCTCGCCCGGAATCATGCCCGCGAGATCGTTGCTCCCGAGATGCAGGTAGGTGAGGTTGGCGAGGTTGCCGAGTTCCGGCGGGATCGGGCCCGTCAGATCGTTGCCCCAGAGCGACAGGTCCGTCAGGCTGGCAAGGTTGCCGAGTTCGGCCGGGATCGGGCCGGTGAGATCGTTGGTGCTGAGGTACAATTCCGTCAGGCTGGCGAGATTGCCGAGTTCAGCCGGGATCGGCCCGGTAAGGTCGTTTCCCCAGAGCGACAGCTCCGTCAGGCTGGTCAGGTTGCCGAGTTCGGCCGGGATCGGGCCCGTGAGTCTGTTGTCGCTGAGGTAAAGGTCCGTGAGGTTGGCGAGGTTGCCGAGTTGCCGAGGGATTGGGCCGGTCAGGTTGCTCCCCCAAAGGTACAGCTCCGTCAGGTTGACAAGGCTGCCGAATCCCCTCGGGATTTCCCCGGTTAGGGCATTCCCGCCGAGAGCCACAACTTCAAGGCTCGTGTGGTTGGTGAGTTCCGGCGGGATGGCCCCGGTCAGACTGTTTCTGGTGAGGCCCAGATATCTCAGGTCGGGCAGGTTGCCGAGTTCGGGCGGAATCGGGCCGGTGAGATGGTTGAGACCGAGATCCAGCGAGACCAGATGGGGGAGGTTGCCCAGTTCGGCGGGCATTGCACCCGACAGCCCATGTGGTATCGGCAGCCGGGCGTCGCTGTCCCACTGGCCACTCAGTTGGATGCTCACGATCCTTCCGGCGTTGTCGGTTTCGACCCCGTACCAGTTGCCCGGCAGCTGGTGGGTCAGCCAGTTCGCGTTGTCGGCCCAGTTGTGGCCGTCCGTCGCGGTGTAGAGCGCCACCAGCGCCGCCGCTTCCGAGCTCTCGGATACGGTCACCCTCGTGCCTCCGGACGCCGAGCCCGTTGTGATCGTGGCCGTGGCCGTGATCGTGGCCGTGCCGTTGGCGACCGCCTTCACCAGCCCCGATCCGTCCACCGTCGCCACCAACGCATCGTTGCTCGACCACGAAACGGTCGTGCCCTGCATCGTCAGTCCTGTCTGGTCGAGCACCCGCGCCCTCAGCTGTACCGTCGTGCCCAGGGCCCGGAGCCGGGGGGTGGAGGGGGTCACCAGGACCGTCGTCGGCCGCGGCGCATCCGGGGATGGGGGTTCGGTGGCGCCATCCCCGCAGGCATATGCCCACAGGGCGGATAACAGCGTTACGGCGACGAGCGGGAAAAGTCGATGACGCCTCATCCCCGGCGTCCTTCGGATGCCTACCCCGCCGTCCCGTCCAGCAGCTCGAACATGCGCTGCATCGCGATCTCCACGACCCCCGGCCCGATGATCTGCGGGTAGTTGTCGGCGTGGTCGGTCATGTCGATCTGTAGCGCGGCCTCCTGGTAGGAGAGCCCCTGCGCGTGCAGCGCCGTGGCCCGCTCCTCGAAGTCGCGCAGGTAGGCCTGCAGATGGTCGATGCGCTCACGGTCCTGGAAAGGATCCCCGTGGCCGGGA
Source organism: Longimicrobiales bacterium (assembly GCA_965221785.1). Lineage (GTDB taxonomy): Bacteria > Gemmatimonadota > Gemmatimonadetes > Longimicrobiales > Gaopeijiaceae > BD2-11. The sequence goes on along the minus strand of CBDCSR010000003.1, from coordinate 228,220 downwards.
AGCACCCAGTCGAACTCAAGCCCCTTCAGGTGCTCGAGCGTTTCGGCCCACTCGCCCGGGTAGCCGTCGCCCATGAAGGGCAGTCGCGGCAGGAGCAGGTCGCCGGTGATGAGGACGCGCTCGGCCGGCAGATGCACGACGACATCACCGCCCGTGTGTCCGCGCCCGAAGAACAGGATGCGCATCTCGCGACCGCCCGCGAAGAGCGTCATCCGCTCCGAGAGCGTGGTGTTGGGGCTCTCCGGCTCCAGTCCCTCCTGGCTCGCGTAGTAGTTCTCGAGGAACGCGAGCCGGTCCTCGAGCTCGAGGCGCTCCTCCTCGATGTCGGTGCGCATGACTTGGTCCGCAAGCTCGGTGATCTGGTCCGGGATCCCGCCCACGAAGTTCTCCCAGGAACGGCCCATGGAGCCGCCGTTCTCGATCATCTCGCGCGTGAACTCGTGCCCGATGACCTGGACCTCGTCGGGGTAGGCGCTGTTGCCGTGGGCATGGTCGAAGTGGAAGTGCGTGTTGACCACGTAGCGCAGGGGCTTGCCGGTCAGCTCCATGACTTCGTCCCAGGCCGCTCGCGCCGCCGCGGGAGAGATGTGCGACTCGACGAGGAGCACGTGGTCGTCGTTGACCACGACCGCGCCGTGGGATCCGACGTTCAGCGCCCCGGTTCCGCGCGCATGGAAGACGCCGGGGACCACTTCCTCGAATTCGAAGGCCGGTCCCTCGTAGAGTGATCCTGGCGGAAGTGGCGTTTCAGCTGAAACGTCCGGCTCCTGGGCGGCCTCGGGTAGTTCGGCGCAGGTCCAGACGACAAGGCAGAGGAGAAGAGGGGCGAGGTAACGCATGGGGTTCTTCCTGTGGTTCGGGGGGTGCCTTTGTCGTGCCAGAATCCGGCGCCGGGCCGGTCTCGGCAAGCTGGCGTTTACGGAATCACCCTCGCTGGCGCCAGGTTCATCACCCAGAGCCCCGTGCGCATGTCGGAGACGAAGATGTTTCCCTTGTAGGGCTGCGGGCCCCACGCCATGGTCGTGCTCTCACCCTCCGGGGTGGTCATGAAGGACGCCACTTCACGCCCCTGTGCGAGCAGGTCCCCGCGCAGCTCGCCGGACACGTCGACGATGCGCAGACCGCCCTGGTAATAGGCGATGTAGAGCAGATCATCCTCTACCCAGAGGTTGTGGCTGCCGGCGTCGGGCAGCCTGAACTCGGCGACTTCACGCGGATTCTCGATGTCGCTCACGTCCACGACGTGCACGTAGCCGCGGGGACCGTCGCATTCCGGGCATCCGAAGATCTCGTCCCCGAGGAACACGTAGTCGCCGTAGCGGATGGCGTGGTGCGTGTTGCCGTAGAGCGCGCCGTTGATGTCGTAGAGGTAACTGTAGGAGGAGATCGGCTGCGGCTCGGTCGGGGTTCCGCCCCAGCGGCCATCGCCGACGTCGAGCATGACCAGCCCGTCGTTCCAGTACGACAGGTAGGCGATGCCGTCCACCACGCTCACGTCGTGCAGGTACTTGCTCGGCTTGTCGAGGCCCCAGCGCCCCGCCTCGAACGGGTTGGCGGGGTCCGAGATGTCGATGATGTGGACGTCGAGGGTGCCGTCGTTGATGGCGTAGACCAGGTCGTCCACGAACCAGACGTTGTGGATGCCGCCAGTGAGGCCCTCGGTGTAGTGGGTGATGGTCTCCGGGTCGGCGGGGTCGGTGATGTCGATGAGGGTGATGCCGTTCCGGCGATTTGAGGCGTTCTCGCTGGTGACGATGGCGATGGTGCGATCGTCGTTGATCTTGACGTCGTTGACGCGGCGCCCGTCCACCTGCAGGGAGTCGACGATGGCGGGCGCGGCGGGGTCGGTGACGTCCCAGGCGTACATGGTGGCCGCGGACATGGTGCCCGTGTAGGCATAGTCGCGCCCGTCGAGCCCCTCGAAGACCCACAGGTCCGAGCTCGTGGTGCCGAGCGGGCCCTGTCCCACCAGCGTGACTTCCCTCGTGGCTTCCCTGGGGAAGACCTCGATGTCGACCGCCCGGGCGGTGGTGCCGGCGTCGACGGTCACGCTGTAGCGGCCGGGCTCCTCGGCGACGAAGGCGCCGTCCATGTAGGTGGTAGCGGCCGTAGTGAGGGCGCCGTCCTCAGCCTCGATCCGGTAGGCCAGCGCGACATCGTCGACGCCGGCGCCGGAGGCATCCGTGGCGGCGACCGCGAGGCGCACCACATCGCCCGTGCGCACCCGTGACTCCGGTGACGCCACGGTCACCTGTTCGACCGGGTTGGCGACCACTTCCAGGGTAAGTTCACCGCTCACCCCGCCCGCTTCCCCGACGATGCGTGCCGCTCCAGGCCGCAGCAGGTTCAACTGGCCGTCCGCCGTAACGGTGGCCACCGCCGCGTCTGCCGACGACCAGCCTACCACCTCTTCGGCGTGCTCCTCGCCCGCCGTGGTGATCGCCCGCCCCGTCAGCGCGAAGGACGTCCCCGCGAAGGCGGCGTAGGCGGGCGGATCGATTTCAATACGCGCCACCGGATAGTCGTTCACCTTCACGGGCAACTCGGCGGCCGGCGTCCAGTTGGGCTCGCCGCCGGCTGGCCCGGGCAGGCCGAGGAACACGCCGATCACCGCCTCTCCGTACTGCGTGCCCCGCAGGACGTATGTCTCGGGAATCTCGTCCTTGATGGAGCGCAGCTCGAACGGCCCCACCGTGCTCACCCCCCAGAGGGCGCCTTCCACCACATTGCCGTCCGCGTCGCGCAGGACGCCTCGGAAGGTGATGGAGTCGCCCCGCTGCACCTCGATGGACGCCGGCACGATCTCGATGGTCGCTACCCGGGCGGCGAGTTCGCCTGGACCCAGGTCTGCGACGGCGGCCTCTGGCGCGGGCGTCGGGGCCTGCCCGGAAGGTGCGGCATCGGCTTCCTCCGCACCCGCGGGGGCGGGCGGGGCGGGTTCCGCGTACCCCCGGCAGCCGGCCGCGAATACGAGTACGATCGGGAGTGCGAGTACGAAACGCGTCATGAGTCCAACTCCAGGTTGATGGGTCCGGCCCGGGCCGGAGAGTCGCCATTGCTGCTCCTACACCCGAACAAGGTACGCGAGCCGGCTTGCCGGGCGACGTTCAGGGACGGCGGATCCATGGAATTGGCGTCCGACGCTCCGGGGGCGCGGGAGTTTTCAATCGCCGTCCGCTTTTCTAGCTTGACCTTCCGCCCGCACGCGCAACGACCACCCCGGAGCCCGCCCAAATGCCGATGTCCCAGGACACGCTTGCCATCCTTCGCGGGATCCGGGATCAGAGCGGGACGTGCGCGTCGCCCGGTCTTCCGGACGACGTGATCGAGCGCTTCGCGGCGAGGGACGCCCTTCTTCGGCAGGCAGTCGTCGAGGCGGCAGAGTGTCATCGCCGCTTCCAACGTCAGCTGCCGCACCTCGCCCGCCTGGACGAGGCCGAGCAGGTAGGGGAGATGCAGCGCGGCTACCTCAATTTCTATCCGGACGACCTGGTCAATCCCTACGTCTCGCTCGCCGCCCGCGGCCCGTGGATCGTGACCTCGATGGGCGCCGTGATTCACGATTCGGGCGGCTACGGCATGCTGGGGCTCGGCCATGCGCCGCAGGCGATCCTCGACGCCATGAGCGAGCCGCGAGTCATGGCCAACGTCATGACCGCCAGCCCGAGTCAGGCCCGACTGGTGCAGGTGCTGGAGGCCGAGATCGGTCGTCGCACGGGCCGCGCCTGCCCCTTCGAGCGCTTCGTGTGCCTGAACAGCGGCTCCGAGGCGATGACCTTCGCTTCGCGCCTCGCGGACATCCATGCCAAGCGGGTTACCGACCCGGGAGGATCCCGCGACGGGGCCGCCATCCGCACCCTCGCGCTGGAGGGCGGATTCCACGGGCGCACCAGCCGTCCCGCCCAGGTATCGGACTCCACCCGCTGCTACTACCAGGAGAATCTCGCCAGCTTCCGCGATCACGACGCGCTCACCGTGCCCGCCAACGACACCGGCCAGCTGCGCCATCTCTACGCCCTCGCCGAGGAGCAAGGCTGGTTCATCGAGGCCTTCTACATGGAGCCGGTGATGGGCGAGGGGAATCCCGGCAAGGCCGTGACCCGCGAGTTCTACGACGCGGCGCGCGCCCTCTCCCGCGCCCACGGCAGTCTGCTGGTGGTCGACTCCATCCAGGCCGGGCTGCGGGCGCACGGATGCCTCTCGATCGTCGACTATCCGGGCTTCGAAGACGCCGATCCTCCCGACGTGGAGACGTATTCCAAGGCGCTCAACGCGGGCCAGTACCCGCTTTCGGTCGTGGCGATGACGCCCCGGGCCGCGGCGATGTACAAGCGGGGCGTATACGGCAATACCATGACCACCAACCCGCGCGCGCTGGAGGTGGCCGTAGCCGTGCTCTCTTCGCTCACCGATGAGTTGCGCGAGAACATCCGCGCGCGCGGCGCCGAGTTCGTGGCGAAGCTCGAGCGGATGGCCTCCGAACTGGACGGGCCGATTGCCGGGATACAGGGCACCGGCCTCCTGGTCAGCTGCGCCTTCGAGCCCGGGATCAGGAGCCACGGACCCGGAAGCATCGAAGAAGAGATGCGCCGCAGCGGCGTAGGCGTGATCCACGGCGGCGCCAACTCCGTCCGCTACACGCCCCATTTCGCGGTCACCTCCGCGGAAATCGATATGATCGTCGCTGCGACCCGAGCGGCCGTGGTTTCGCGTCTGGCGCCCGCCGGCGAGGTTGCCTGATGATCCGATCCCGCCTGAATATCGACACAGCGAACCCGGTCGAAGCTGGACCGGGATCCGATTCCGGATTTCCCTCCCTCTACTTCCATATTCCGCGAGTCGCACCATGAACGTCGCCGCATTCCGCACCTCCGCCTTCTTCCTCCTCCTGACCCTGGCCGCCGCCTCGGCGCCCGCCACCGCCCAGCAGGCTCCCTCCCCCGAAGCCTACGCCGACCTCGAGTGGCGCTACATCGGGCCCGAGGGCAACCGCTTCTCCGCGGCCGCCGGCCTGCCGAGCGACCCCTACACCTACTACGTCGGCGCCGCCTCCGGGGGCATCTACAAGACCACCGACGGCGGCGTGAACTGGGACGCCATCTTCGACGACCAGCCGGTGCAGTCGATCGGCTCGCTGGGCGTGTCCCTGACCGATCCCAACATCGTCTGGGCCGGGACCGGCGAGGGGAAGATCCGCAGCCACATCTCCATCGGGCAGGGGGTCTACAAGTCGACCGACGCGGGCCAGACCTGGACGCTCATGGGGCTTGAGCAGACGGGGCGCATTCCCCGGCTCGCCATCCATCCGAGCAATCCCGACATCGTCTACGTCTGCGCGCTGGGGCATGCCTACGGGCCTCAGCAGGAGCGCGGCGTCTACCGCACCATGGACGGCGGCGAGAGCTGGGAGCGCGTGCTCTTCGTGGACGAGGACACCGGGTGCTCCGACATCGCCCTCGACCCGGTCAACCCGCGCAACCTGTTTGCCGGGACCTGGCAGCTGGAGATCCACACCTACGGCCGCACCAGCGGCGGATCCGGCGGCGGCCTGCACGTCTCGCGTGACGGTGGCGACACCTGGGAGAAGCTGAATGGTCCGGGCAACGGCATCGGGCTGCCGAACCTGCCGGTAGGGAAGGTCGCGGTGGCGATCGCGCCCTCCAACACGCAGCGCGTCTACGCGATGCTCGAGACCGGCGACGGGATTCCGTGGGACGGCCGCGAGACCGAGGACGGCCAGGTCTGGGGTTCGACGGACGGCGGCCGCAACTGGACGCGCATCACCCGCAACCGCAACGCCATGGGGCGCCCGCACTACTACTCGCGGGTCGTGGTCTCCCCCGACGACGAGGACGAAGCGTACTTCCTGACCGCCTCCTTCTCGGTGTCGACCGACGGCGGCCGCGCCATCAACGTGATCCCGCGCGAGGACGCGCCGGGCGGCGACCACCACGACATGTGGATCGACCCGGGCAACGGCGACCGCATGATCGTCGCGCACGACCAGGGGCTCTCCATCTCCATCAACCGGGGCAAGACCTGGTACCGCCAGCGGCTCACCAACGCGCAGATGTACCACGTGACCGTGGACAACGAGATTCCCTACAACGTGCTCGGCAACAAGCAGGACGAGCCGACCTACCGCGGGCCCAGCAACAGCCGCATCCAGGGCCAGCGCCGCATCACCGGGATTCCGCGCGGCATGTGGCACCATGTGGGCGGCGGCGAGAGCGGATTCGCCACCCCCGATCCGGTCGACCCCAACATCGTCTGGTCCTCGGCCTCCGGGTCGGGCATGGTCGGCGGCATCGTCGTGCGCTACGAGGAGGACCGGCGCCAGTGGCGGGGCGTCGAGGTCTGGCCCGAGCAGAGCCGGGGCGCGGCGGAGGGTGTCCGCTACCGCTTCGTCTGGGATGCCCCGATCCACATCTCCCCGCACGACAACACCACGGTATACGTCGGCAGCCAGCACGTGCACCGCACGCAGAACGGCGGCCAGAGCTGGGAGGTGATCAGCCCGGACCTCTCGCTCAACGACCGCAGCCGCATGGGCTTCTCCGGCGGCCTCACCGGCGACAACATCGGCGTCGAGTACGCGGGCGTGGTGTTCGGCATCAGCGAGTCGCCCATCGAGCAAGGGCTGATCTGGGCGGGCACCAACGACGGCCTGCTGCACGTCACCCGCGACAACGGGGGCAACTGGACCAACGTGACCGAAAACATGCCCGATCTGCCCGAGTGGCTGGCCGTGCGCAGCATCGCCGCGTCCCGCTTCGACCCGGGCACCGCCTACGTGGCCATCGACGGGCACCAGATGAACGTGCGCGATCCCTACGTCTACCGGACGCGCGACTACGGCGAGTCGTTCGAGAAGATCACGGACGGCATTCCGCCCAGCATGCTGAGCTACACCAAGATCATCATCGAGGACACGAAGCGGCAGGGCCTGCTCTACGTCGGCACCGAGAACGCCATCTACGTGTCCTTCGACGACGGCGACAACTGGCAGCCGCTTCAGCAGAACCTGCCCGCCGCCCCGGTGTCGGGCGTCGTCATCCAGGAGCACTTCAACGACCTGGTGGTGGGCACCTACGGGCGCGGCTTCTGGATCCTCGACGATCTCGCGCCGCTGCAGCAGCTTACCCCGGAGGTCATGGCGTCCGGTTCGCACCTGTTCGCGCCCCGCGACGCCTACCGCTTCAGGTCCATCACGCCGCCTTCGGTGCCCTACGACGATCCCACCGTCGGGGTGGATCCGGAGTACGGGGCCTACCTCAACTACTGGCTGGCAGAGCCTGCCGGCGACGCCCCCACCGTCGAGATCGTGAACGGCATGGGCGCGGTGGTGCGCACCCTGGAGGGCAGCAACAACGCCGGCGTGAACCGCATCTACTGGGATCTCCGGGACGAGCCCAACGATCCCATCATGCTCTACACCAGCCCGATGTACGCCGAGCACATCATGGTCGGGGACGGGGGTCGCCCGGCCCCCGGCGCGTCCCAGATCTCCATTCTGCAGCCCCCGGGCCAGTACACGGTGCGCCTGAACGTGGACGGCGCGACGCACGAGCAGCCGCTCACCGTCATCAAGGACCCGCACTCGGCGGGAAGCGAGGCCGACATCGCGGACCAGGTCGCCTTCCTGGAGGACGTGCGCGAGGACGTCGTGACCGCGGGCGAGGCCGTGCACCGGGTGGAGGCGCTCCGGGTCCAGCTCGAGACCATGGCCCGATTCGCCGAGGACGAAACCCTGTCCGACGCCATCTCGGAGCTGGAGGACGAACTCGCGGAGGTGCAGGGGACGCTGGTGGACCTGCGCCAGACCGGCCAGGGGCAGGACGCGGTCCGCTTCGAGGCGCGCCTCCTGTCGAAGCTGGGCTACCTGACCAACGCCCTCTCGAACGCCGACTTCCCGCCGACCGACCAGGAAACCGAGGTGAAGGGCATCCTGCACGAGCAACTGCAGTTGCACCTCGCTGCCGTGGAGAGGCTGATCGCGGAGGACGTGGCGGCGCTGAACGAGATGCTGCGGAGTCGGGGGTTGTTGCTGATTACGGACGGGGAGTGATCGCGGGCGCGATCTGAGCGCGGCTCGGCAAGGCCGGGCCGCATCAGCTGCACCGCGGGTGAAGGGCCGGGACGGTTGTCCCGGCCCTTCCTGCGTGTGGTCACGGGAGTACCCGCGAGCTGCTCGTGTAAGCTATTGAGAACACATACGCGATAGCTTACAGTATACCATGCACTCCTTCCAACGACCCCGGCTGGACGAACTCGTCGACTTCCTGACCGGGCCCTATCCGCCGCGGATCGTCGCGCTTACCGGACCCCGCCAAACGGGCAAGACGACGATGATCCGCCAGGCGCTCCGGCGGGTCGACATCCCGAGCCGCTATTTCCCGGTCGATGAGCGCCTCGCGAAACATGCGCACCAACGGGGCGAGGAGGGCGACTCGGTGCGTACAACCTGGCTCCTGGACGCCTGGGAGAAGGCTCGCCAGGACGCCGAGCAAAGCGCGCGGGGCTTTGTCCTGGCCCTGGACGAAGTCCAGTACGTCAAGGGCTGGTCGACCATCGTAAAGGTCCAGTGGGACCGGGACCGCCGCACCGGCTGCCCCCTGCGCGTGATCGTTTCCGGATCCGCGCCCTGGTCCATGCTGACCGGCCTCCATGAGAGTCTTGCGGGGCGCTTCATGCCCGTGCATGCCGAGCACTGGTCCTTCTCCGAGATGTCGGCCGCGTTTGGGTTCGGCGTCGACGAATACCTGTTCTTCGGCGGCTACCCCGGCACGGCATCCGTGGCCGGCAACCTGGAAGTCTGGCGAAAGGCTGTTCTCGATACGATCATCGCGCCCGCCATCGAGCGGGACATCGTCGCCCTGACCCGGGTGGACAAGCCGTCGCTCATGCGCCGCCTGATGGAACTGGCCGCCCGTTATTGCGGCCAGATGCTGTCGTACAACAAGATGCTGGGCCAGTTGCAGGAGGCCGGAAACACGACCACGCTGGCGACCTATCTCGATCTGCTCTCGGACGCGGGACTCGTCACCGGTCTTCCCAGGTACTCCGCCAAGCCGTATCTGGGCAGGGCCTCGAGCCCCAAGCTGAACGTTCTCAATACCGCGCTGATGACGGCGCCGCTCACCTACACCTTCGAGGAAGCTCGCGCCGACCGCACCTTCTGGGGGCGGCTCGTCGAGAGCGGAGTGGGCGCGCACCTTCACAACACGGCCGGGCACGAGGTGGAGTTGTCCAGTTGGACGGACGGGGCGCACGAGGTCGACTTCGTGCTCTCCCGCGGTCCAAACCTGGTTGGCATCGAAGTCAAGAGCGGACTGCGACTGGGGCGCCTCAGCGGACTGGCGGAATTCAGGAAGCGGTTCCCCGGCGCCCGTACCCTCGTGGTGGGCGACCGGGGCGTGCCGCTGGCCGAGTTTCTCTCCCATCCGGCGCGCTACTGGGCCGACAACCCGGTGCCCTCCGCGACCGATCGAAGGGGAGAGAGCCGTTCGGTCCGCGAGCCGGCTCCGGGATACGGAGCACCTTCAGGATCGTTCCCGGGGTATGGAGATCCGACTGTGCCCGGGCTGGAAGAAGCCGAAGACCCCATCCTGCACGACCAACGAATCAAGCTCATGGCGGGCGTCCGCGAGCACGAGGACGCGCTGGCGCGGGGCCGGGGGTCGCCATGGCTCTGGCATATGATCGGGCGCGCGTACATGGGCGCGATGCCGGAACACTTCGAGGACGACCCGATTGAACGCCTGCGGGTTCGATTGGCGCGCGACGATGGTCTCCTGGCATCGGTGCTCGCCGGTCTGCCCCGTCTCGTGGGAAGGGACGATCTCCCTTCGCTCGACGAGATCGTCCGGCTTGAGGAAGAGCACGCGAAGGCGCCGCCCTTCACCGACACGGTGCCGCGCTTCGCGTACCAGATCCTGGCCGGCATGGGCGAGATCGGGCGGCTCGGCGGGGATGCGCTGGAGGGGCTCGATGGGGACGCGGTCGCCCGGGCGGTGGGCTGCTACTACATCACGCCCTACGTGGAGGAGCCGGCGTGGTATCGGAGGGCCGTCCGGGCGCACCCGCTTCCCTGCGCGCAGGCGCTGGTCGCAGTGCACGAGTCGCTCATCCGCCGCCGCAAGGACCACAACAACCATCTCTTCGCGCTTGCCGGCGACTCCATGTACGCCGAGGTGGCCCGGCGGGGCGTGCCCCGGCTGCTCGGTGTCTTCCCCACGCGCTGTTCGCGGACCCAGGTGTCGGCGCTGCACGCGCTCCTGTGGGCCGCGCTGGTGCATGTGCCGCGAGGGGAGTTCGCGAACCGGCTGCGTCGCAGGGTGGCCGCCCGGGGCATGGACGTGGCCCAGCGCGCGGTCTGGCTGGGCGCCGGATTGATGGCCTCGGCCCGCCGGTTCACGCCGGCGGTGGTGAGCTTTGTCCAGAAGGGCCGGGAGCCGAGGGCGCGCCACATTCTCAGGTTTCTCGTGCCCGGCTGGCTCAGGGAGCGCGCCATCCCCGAGCCCTGGGTCGAATGGGATACGGCGGATATCGCGGCGCTGGTCCGGGCGCTGGGCTCCTGGTACGACCCCTGGTGGGGCGGCCTCGGCGGCCACAGGTCCAGGCTTGCTTCCTCAACCTTCAGCCTGCGCACCGACGGCCTCATCAAGCGCTGGCTGGTGATCCTCGCCGAACGCGCGGATCGCGAGGCCGGTCAGGCCCTGGATGCGCTGGCCGGCGACCCTGCCCTCGAGACCTGGTACGATGTGATCGAGGAAGCGAAGACCCGGCGCCGGGCAAGGACGATCAGAGCCCGCCACACCGTCTGACCGGCACTACATCCAGCCTTCCCGCTCCACCAGCCGCTCGACGTGCGCCAGATGGTGCCGGCCGTGCCAGGCGTAGAGGCCCACGTTCCTGGACAGCGGCACCGGGCCGGCGTGCGGGTGCACGAACTCGAGCTGGAACTGCGACCAGTCGAGGCCGCGCAGCAGCTCTTCCCAGCGGGTGTGCAGGGCCTGCAGGGCGTCGAGCGACGGGCCGACCGGGCCCCGGGCGTCCGGCAACTCCGCCCAGGCCTTCTCGTCGTAGGCCTTGATGACCGGCCGGTCCTCGGTGAGCGTCCACTTGAAGCGCACGTAGCTGTTCATGTGGCTGTCGAACAGGTGGTGCACGACCTGGCGCACGGTCCAGCCGTCCGGCCGGTACGGCGTGTCCAGCTGTTCGTCCGTGAGGGACGCGACCGTCGCCCGCAGATCCGCGGGCAGAGCCGCGATCTGGTCGATCCAGTCATCGACCTGCTGCTCCGTGATCTCCTCCGGAGGAGCGTACCGGCCGATTGGATAGCGAAGGTCGGGCGTGCCGGAATTCGTGGGTGTCATCGGGTACCTCTCCTCAGTATGCAGTAGGCGAAAATGGTCGGAACTGTCGGCGGGCGGCCCGTGGGCCGATGGCGGCGCTACCGTGTACCAAGCACGCAATACTGATAGATCCTCAGCCCCTCATCCTCCGCCATGTTCTCAGCGATGTCGTCGGTGCCGTACGCCTCGCCCAGGTCTCCGATGGGCCCCGACTCCAATACCTTCAGCGGGGTCTCCGCCTCGAAAACCGACAGGTCTGCGAAACCGGTCGGGAACGAAGCCCCCATCGCGCGCTCCACCGCTTCAATGCGTTCCAGGTCCTCTTCCCTCTCGAAATTGCGCTCGGCCATGTCCTCTGCGAAGTAGTCGAACGCAATCCGGAACGATGAAATCCCGCCGCAAAGGCCGTTGAGGAACGGGAAGATCGTGTGCGTGGGGAGGTACATGGTGTTCCCCTCCCAGACGATCGCGGTGCGGACGTTCCGGTCGAATCCGGCTTCCGCGAGCTTCGCGGGAAGGTCGACCTCCAGATAGTTGTGGGGCACCGACGAGCTTGGGGTGACGCCGTGTTCGCGCAGGACTCCGTGCTTGTATTCCACCACGGGTCCCTGGTCGACTTCGTAGTGAGTCACGCCCGGAGCGGCGAAAATGTGCGCCCGCATGTCCAGACCGGCCCCAAGCGACACGACCTGGCGCGCGCCCTCCGCGATTTCGCGCTGTACGAAGCGGTTGAAGTAGCGGGTGCGGAACCGCAGCATGCTGGTGGACTCGGGAACGGCCGTAGCCAGTTGGCGGGCCATCCCCATCGCCTGGTCCGTGACGAACCACTCCGCATACGGGTCCTCGAAAAGAGGCTGCGGGTGCTCCTTCTCCATCGCCCTGAAGCAGGCGATCACGAACGCTGTGGTGCCGACTTCGTTGATGTCGACGGTCATGGCTGACTCCTCGAATTGTCGTATTGGTGTGCAAAACCGACTCACCGCAAGCGCGCCGAAGTCTAGTCCCGTGATGGTGGCCGAACCAGATGCGCACGCCTCGTGATTGACGCCGGGCGCCCGTGCGCGAACTATGGGACCCATGTCGCACTCGGTTCGCCGTCACCTGCGCGTCGATGTCGATGCCTACGACGAAATCATCCGCCGCTTCATTCCTGGGTACGAGGCGATGCTGGATGTCGCCGCGCGCGCGGTCGCGTCCGTGCGTCCCGGCCTGGTGCTCGACCTTGGGGCCGGCACCGGAGCCCTCTCCGAGGCGATCCTCCGGCACGAGGCCGTCGACGCCATTGAGCTTGTCGACGTGGATCCGGAGATGCTCGATCAGGCGCGGGCCCGGCTGGAGCGCTTCGGGAGCCGGGCGCGCTTCCGCGAGCAGTCCTTTCTGGATCCGCTGCCGGCGTGCGACGCGGTCGTGGCTTCGCTGGCCCTCCATCACATTCCCGAAATGGCGGACAAGGGCACCCTCTACCGGCGCATCCATGCATCCCTGCGCCCCGGGGGCGTCTTCGTGAACGCGGATGCCGTGATGCCGTCGGACCCCGAGGGGCGGGAGGCGGGGTACGCATTCTGGGCGGCGCACATGGTCTCCCGGGGAATCCCCGAGGAACGGGCCTGGCAGCACTTCGCGGAGTGGGCGGAGGAAGACACCTACCAGCCGATTGAGCTGGAGCTGGCGGCGATGGCGACCGCGGGCTTCGAGGCCGGGATCGCGTGGCACGAGGGGCCCATAGCCGTTCTGGTGGCACGCAGGGAGTAGGACACGATGCAGCCGAGACCCTGCCGACAGCGCTCGCGGGTTGCCCGACGGTGCACCGCCGTTGTCGCGCTGGCGTGTGCGGCCGCCCTGGTCACATGTCGGCCGCCGGAGGCTCCCGTCCAGTCGACCGGCAGCACGCGGGTATACGAAGCGCCGATGGCCTCGTCTGCCCCGGTGATCGACGGGGACCTCGGCGACGGGGCGTGGCGGGATGCGCCCTGGACGGAGTCCTTCGTCGACATCCGGGGCGAGGACTGGCCGGATCCGCAGTGGGCCACACGCGCCAGGCTCACCTGGGACGCATGTTGCCTGTATGTGGGGGCCGAACTCGAGGAGCCGCACCTCTGGGCGACGCTCACGGAGCGGGACGCGATCATCTACCGCGACCACGACTTCGAAGTCTTCCTCGATCCCGACGGGGACGGGCTGGCGTACTACGAGCTGGAGATCAATGCCCTCGGCACGGAGTTCGATCTCTTTCTGGACAGGCCCTACAGCCGTGGGGGCAGGGCGCATATCGCGTGGGACATGGAGGGGCTGCGAACGGCGGTACGGCTCGACGGCACCCTCAACGACCCGTCGGACGAGGATCGGGGCTGGACCGTGGAGATCGCGATTCCGTGGTCGGCCCTGCGGCCCCCGGACGGCTCGGGATCCGGGACGGCGCCCGGCCCCGGCGACGAATGGCGCGTCAACTTCTCCCGGGTGCAATGGCCCCTGGTCATCGAGGACGGGGGATACCGCAAGGCGCGCGAGCCCGTCGATTGGAGCGATCATCCCGAAGACAATTGGGTCTGGGCTCCCCAGGGAGAGATCGACATGCACATCCCGGAGAAGTGGGGCGTGGTGCGCTTCGTTGAGGGGGTGCCGGAATGAACCGTCGCGATTTCGTTCAGGCTGCCGGCGGTGCGCTGGCGCTTGCGCCTCTGCTGGGTTGCGCTTCGGGATCGGATGAGGGCTCATCCTTCAGCGTCTGGAGCTGGGTGCACGGCAACCGCGACCGCGACGCAGGCGAATGGCGGCGGCGGTTCGCGCGCCTGCGGGAGGCAGGGGTGGGCGCCGTGCTCGTCGGAGGAGGAGACGTCGACCTGGTTTCGGGTGCGGCCCGCGCCGAGGGGCTGGAGTACCATCGCTGGTTCTGGACGATGAACCGGAACGGGGATGCATGGGCCCGTGAGAACCATCCCGAATGGTTCACCCTTAGCCGCAACCTGCAGAGCTCGCTCGAACACCCGCCCTACGTGGACTACTACAGGTGGGTCTGCCCCGCGCGGGAACCCGTGCGGGCGTACCTGCGCGGCCTGGTTGGAGAGCTGGCGGCAAATCCTGCCATCGACGGCGTGCACCTCGACTACGTGCGCCACTGCGACGTCATCCTGCCGCGCGGACTGTGGGAGACCTACAACCTGGTTCAGGACATCGAGCACCCCGAGTTCGACTTCTGCTACTGCGGCGGAAGCTATCGGGCTCACATCTTACTTTGACGATTGAGCTTACGCGACTCCCACCCCTAATTCCCGCTTTTCGATTCCCGCCGAACGCCTTGGGTCAGGCGCGAACTCTCGGGCGGCTCTCCAACGCCTTCCTGAGCTGTCCAGCGTCGGCCTGTTGATAGCAGCGCAGCACCGTCTGGGCCTCCTTCCAGCCACCGAGCTCGCAAAGCACCTTCAGCGGAAGAGCCATGAGGTCGGATGCGAACTTTCGCCTCAGCGAATGCCAGCCCCTCCCGCGTCTGGGTTCTAGCCCCGCAAGCACTTGGGCACTGTCCCACCAGTACCGGACCGCCGATATGCCCGCGCACCGCGAGGCGTCCCTGGGAGCAGGCAACACCGGAGAGTCCCCGGCGTCGGGATCCCCGCGTTGCGCAGCCTCTTCCAAGGCAACGATGGCCTCGTCGGTCATCGGCGTGACGTGCTCGTAGCCCGTCTTCTCATGCTCCGCCCGCCACACGATGGTCCTGTCCTCGAAGTCGATATCCGCCCATCTGAGGTGGCGGATCGCGCCGATTCTGTGTCCGGTCTCGTGTGCGAGCACAAGCGCGACATGGAACCGCCAGTCGACCCGCCGGGAGACCCCGAGCAACGCCCCGTACTCTTCGTCGGAAAGGACGACTCGGGTGGGGTTCTTCTCCTTGGGCGTCTTCAAGCCCCTCAGCGGATTCGAGGCGAGAAGGAGTTTCCCGTTCTCGTCCCGGGACTTCGACGCCCAGTTGAGGACGGCGATCAGGAATCTCAAGTCGAACTCGACGGTCCGGTCGGACACCGGTTTGCCGCTGGGTCCAACCTTGCCAGTCCTCCGCTCCCGGATGAAACGATCCCAGTCGCGCTGCGACAGGGTCGCCGGATCGCGGTCCTTACCGAAGAACCCGAGGAACATCCTCATCGCAACCCGGTCGTATCGCCGCGATCTGTCGGCCTTGGTCGGCGTTACCTCCTCCCCGTAGATTTCAAAAAGCCTTCCCAGCGTGAGCGGCTCGGGATCGGTTTTGCCGTTGGGCTGATGCACCTCGAAGCCCGCAGCGGCCTCGTCGGCCTGCTTCTTCGCCCGAGTCCAGTTACGGTGCCCCAGCGACCGGCTCAGCCTGCGCCCGTTCTCGCGCCACTCCATCTGGTAAAGGCCGGTCTTGGGATCGGTGAACACCCTCACCCGGTTCCGGCCCCATTCGCCGGCGCTGTACGAGCGCCGACTTCGTTTCGTGCGTGCCATCGTTCGATTCCTCTCGATTGATGGACTGCACGATCTGCGCAACGGAATCTCGCTGGACGAAGGCGGCTTGACTAGTGCGGCACTCGTGCCGTTCGCTTCTCGTAAGCGATGGGGGAGCGGCTGCCGGAGCCCGTTCCGCATCCGGGACCGCGCCGGATGGCTCGGGACCATAGCCCGCAGACGCGACTTGACGCGCCCGGAGGCGCGCTCCCCGATTTCTCTCGGCAGGGACCATCAGCCCTTGGTCCCCACCACGGAGTCCGAGTCCTACTGTGGGAGCAGGAACCCTCGTACAAAGCAAAGCCCTCGACCAACGGCGGCCGAGATGATCCACCATCTACAGGGGCGGGAGAAGGCGCTGGAGCCGTTCGGCCTGACGGGCCGCCGCGCGGAGTGGATCGCCTTGGCGAGCCTGCACGGAGGCGTGTTCACCCGCACGCAGCTTTCGGCGTGGCTCGGGGTCAGCCGCTTCACGGCGCTCCGGTTCGTGCAGGCGCTGAGGGACCGGCGGCTGGCCGCCGAAGAGACGGTCGGAGACCTGAAGATCTGCCGGATCTGCGCGCGCGGCATCTACCGGGCACTCGGTGCCGAAGGCGTTCGCCACCGGAGGATCACCTCGCCCGAAGTGGCCCTGCGCCGCCTGCTCTCGTTCGACTACGTGATCGAGCACACCGGCCTGTCCTGGCTGCCGACCGAGCCGGAGAAGGTCACCGCGTTCGAGGCGCTCGGCATCGCTCGTTCGCTCCTGCCCGCCCGCATCTACCGGGGCGCCGCCGAGGGCGCGCGGCGATACTTCCCGCACGGGATGCCCGTGGCGCTGGACTCAAGCCGCGCCGTGTTCGTCCACGCCGATCCCGGCTACGACACCTCGACGGCGCTCCGTTCGTGGCGGGATCGGCACCTGAAGCTCTGGGAGGCGCTGAGGGAACTGGGCTGGTCGGTCGAGGCCGTCGGGGTCGCAGGCGGCCCGAGGGAACTCCGACGGGCACGGACGATCTTGGGAAACTGGGTCGGTGCCGCCGCCACCGAAGAACCCAGCCGGCAGCCCAAGACCAGCGCAGCCGTCCGGCGCGAGGTCGTGCGCGTCGAGAATGCCATCCGGGGAAGGGACGAGGCGGCCGTCGAGGAACTGGGCGGTCTCAACGGCTGCCTTCACCGCCTCGTTGAGATGCGGGCACTGCTCCGATCGGGTCTCCCCGGAGGCGTGATTCACGGCTTTTCCGTTTGGGGTTCGAGCCGCTTCTCCGAAGGAAGGATTTGACCGTCCATGGGCGGGTGCGGTTGCCGATCCGTCGGTGTCCGTCTCAAATCGGGGTCATTGTGCAAGGAAATGCCGCCTTGACGTGCGGAACGTGGGATTCGCAAGTCGCTGGACGGCTTGGCGTTGTGCCACGGCCCGAGGATCTCCGATGCCGATCCGGGTCTCCGGGCCGTGGACGGGAGCGACCCATCCCTTCGGGGTGCCTGGTACGGCACGGCGACGGTCGGGATGTGCGCTGCCATCCCACCGTCGCCCTGAGTCGCTCCCGATCCAACAATCCTTGCGGGAAGGCCATCGAGTCCGTGTTCCGCGGTTGGTTGCGTCCGTGCGCTGAAGCAGTCGCCTCCGGGCCGTTCGTGGAGGGCTCAGAACGAGACGTACCCACCCATCTGGACGAGCGTCAGGGTGCCTCCGGAAGCCTCCCCGAGGTGGAGGATGAAGCGCGCGCCGTAGCGTCGTCCAAACGTCAAGCTCGCCCCGGCGGTCGGCGACACGTCGCCGCTATCGTACTCGACGCCCGCGCGAAGCGCCGGGCGAACGATCCAGCGCTCCCGCCCGAGCCGGACGGACGTTCCAATGCGGTTGGCGGAGCCCGCGAAATCGGCGCAGCGGTAGGTCTCGACCATGCCGTACAGGGACACCGGCCCGGCGATCCGCCCCTTGATGCCGACGTAGTGTCCCGGGCAGGCGTCGCCGCTGCCGCCGACGAGGCCCGCTTCGAGCATCGTCCGGCCCGGCTTCTCCTGCCCCTGGGCCTGCGCGGGCAGCAGCGCCAGCCCCAAGAGCAACAGCTTTCTCATCGCGATTGTCCGATCCCCCGGGTGGAGAACACACCGACCCCGTTGAAGCCGAGACGGTGGTTCGGGTGCGAAACGGAAACGTTGGGAATCAACGTAACGCAGGGGCGAATGGATCGCCCGGTCGCGTCGGACAACAAGGGCTCGTCCGGCGAATCGATTGGCCACGAGGATGGCCGCCGCTCCAACGGAAGGATGGACGGCGAACGCTTGCTCCGCCGCCTTGTAGCGGCGCTGAACGAGCCCTTCCCGCCGGGGATCGCTGGTCTGGGAGCGACCCGAGGGAGAGGGGCCGGGGGTGCGCAAACGCGCCCGGCCCCGAACCCGCAGCAGTCCCTCGGACTGCCGGGTCGCTCCCAGCCCCGCCCGAGCGGTCGCTGCGGCCCCTGCTTCTCGGGACCGCGAGGCGCAAGACGTTCGCGCGCTGCGGCTTGCGCCGCCCCCGCGGGTGCGCACGTCGGGAGCCACGGCGTGCGCATCGGCACCCCGTGTCGTTTTCGCGGGCGTGTGCGGTCCTGACCCGGGGCACTGGGGGTGCGCAAACCATCCCCCGATGGTACGCACTCCCATCGAGAGAGCACGCGCTCCACCGCTTTATCAGGCCGTCCGGTCTGCTGGCAGATTGGCCCGCCGCGGTCGCCGCCGCCTCTCGCCGGTCGAACGGAGTGGGAGGCGCGGTTATACGTTGGGCTCGTTTCCAGTCGCTGAAGCCTGGTATTGCCGCTAACTTGCTTGGCGACCAGAGCCGAACTGATCCGGAGAGTCGGCTAAAGTGCCGCAGGTCCGCAGAATCGGAGATTCGTCGCCATGCCAACCTTTCGCAGGAACCTCAGCCTACTCGCCGCCATCTTTGCCCGTGCCGGCTTGCCGTTGTTGCTGGCCGCCGCGCCGGCAACCGCGCAGTCGGGGGGAACCATCAGGGGCACGGTTGTGGACGCCTTCGACACCGCCTTGCCGAGCGTCCGGGTGACGGCGACCGGCGCCGGCGTGGACGCGGAAGCCTTCACGGATGCGGAAGGCGCATACGAGTTCACCGGCGTGGCGCCGGGCGACCTCGTCGTGACAGCCAGCCTGTTCGGCTACGCGGTGCGAGAGATTCCGGTCACCGTCCGCGCGGGCGCCGTCGAGACGGTCCGGATCGTTCTGGAGCCTGCCTTCCAGCTCGCTCCGCTGAGCGTGGTGGCTGAGGAGCCCACCGTCTTCGCGCGCAATTTCGTTGCGGAGCCGATGATGCGGCAGCAGTCGAGCATCACGGCGGTGACGTCGGTGATCGACAACCTTCCCGGCGTCTCGGTGCAGGAGGGGGACGCGTACTCCTTCGACGACTGGTCGAGCAACGTGGTCATGCGCGGGTTCCAGACGACCTACAACGACGCGCAGATCGGCACCACCATCGACGGGTTCCCCAACGGCACGTCGGACTACTGGAGCGGCTCGAAGGCGAACCGGTTCGTGGATCCGATGAACCTCGGCGGGGTCGAGGTGTCGCAGGGGACCGCAGACATCGCCTCGCGGTCGGTTGAAGCGCTGGGCGGCACGCTCAACTTCCTGACGGCCGACCCGTCGGATGAGGCGAACCGGGTGGCCTCGGTCACGATCGGCGAGAACGAGGGTCAGCGGTTCGCCGCGCGGATCGAGACCGGATCGCTGTTCGGCGGCACGACGCGTGCCTGGGTCGCCGCGATCCGTCAGGAGGCGACCGACTGGATGGAAGGCTCCGCAAGGAACGAGCGGGAGCACTTGGCCGCCAAGATCGTATCTTCTCATGGCCGCCTTGATCTCACCGGCTACCTCTCCCACGACGACATTCACGAGGATGTCTACCAGCGGCTCTACAGCGACGCGGACTTCCGGGCGGATCCGCGCTGGGACCGGCTGATTGGCCACTGGCCGGGCGTGCCCTATCTGAACCAGTTCTACCGGCCCGGCTGGCAGACGCGGCGGAAGAACACGCTGGCCTACGTTAAGGCCGACTGGTCCGTCAGCGAGCTGGTCTCCCTGAACGTCGGCGCATACCACCATCATATCTCGGGGCGCGGCGACTGGTTGCCGCCATTCATCGTGGACGTGGTGGACGACGGGGACGGACCGGAGTCTGAACTCGCGGGCCGCGGGCCGGTGCGGGGCGGAAGCCAGCTCGGCGTGATCCACTTCGTGGACGGCAATGGCGTCGCCGTTGGACCGGTGCCCGGATGCACCTCGTCCTACATCTTCAACTACTACGGGCCGGGCGGGCCGGAGGTCGACCCGGCATGCCATCCGGGGGCGACGGCGGTTCAATCGTACCGCCACAGCCACTACGGAAAGAACCGCCTCGGCGTGACTATCGACGGGGAGTGGTCCGCTCTGTTCGGCGGGGGACGGGGCAGCGTGCTGCGTGCGGGCATCTGGTACGAGGACTCGCGCCGGGACCTGGGGCGCGACTGGCACCGCATTCTGGATCCGGCGATCAACTTCAAGTGGGACGAGCAGGCCTACTGGCACCAGTACGAGTGGGACTTTCCGCAGGACATCTTCAAGTGGTACGTCGAGGAGACGCTTTACTTCGGCCCGTTCGAGTTGGCCGGCGGCGTCAAGCAGTACCTCGTCTCGGTGTCGCGCGAGGACCAGTTCGGCGTCGATCGGGACCTCGGTGTCAATTCCGATTCGAAGCTGCTCTTCTCCGGCGGCCTCACCTACGAGACGCCGGTCGAGGGTCTCGACCTGTTCGCGGGCTACGCCGAGAACTTCAGGGCGATCGGCAGTCTTCTGCTCGAAGTGCCGGGCCGCAGTCTGGACCGCCTCGAACCCGAGACCGCATCGAACATCGATGTCGGCATCCAATACGCGGGCGAGCGGGTCGCGCTGAGCGCCACTCTGTACTCCATCGATTTCGACAACCGCATCTTCTACCTCGGCCCCCAGACTTCCGCGGGACCCAACTACCTCATCCCCGGGGGGGGAGCCTACTTCAACGCGGGCGGCATCGAAACGAGTGGTGTCGAGTTGGCCGCCACCGTAGCGTTGACGGACCGGACTTCACTGTACAGCGCCCTCACGCTCAACGACTCGAAGTACGTCGGGACCGACGATCCGCTCGCCGACGCCAGCCAAGGTATCGTGCCCGGAACCGACGTGACCGGCGTGCCTCCCCGGCTGTGGGTCGTCTCCCTCGACCGCGACGGACCCTTGGGCGGCGGGCTGTCCGCGAAGTACACGGCGCCGCGCCGCGTGAGCCTGACCGCGGACTGGTACACCGACGCCTACTGGACGTTGGACGCCTACGTCAGCTTCGGCGGCGAAGCGCTGAGCGACCTTTTCCAGTCAACGGAGTTCTCGATCATCGCCAACAATCTGCTCGACACCCCCTACCTATCCGCGATCACGGAGAACGCGGCATGGCTGGGCGCTGCCCGAACCATATCCATGACCGCGACCGTCGCGTTCTGACGCCGCCGTGGATCCAAGGAGCGTTCCGGTGTGAGTCGGCCCCTGCACATTGAATGCGCATCGTGGTACGGCACGGCACATGGCACGGATCATCATTCGCACCGGGCGCAGGGGTTCAACCGTGGACAGCCGCGCCAACTGATCTGCGAGATGCCGCTGGGGGCCTCAATGGGGTAAGGCGGAGCTCACGACCCATCGTCCCGATCAATAGAGTTCGGTCCGTGCGCTCTCAGCCTCTCCATCGTCGATCTGGCGGGCATCCGCGCCTTCCGGCCGATAGGCGCGCGCTGGGGGCACGCGCAGATCCCAAACCAGGCCCACCTTCTCCAGCCCCTTGATGACGTAGTGCGTGATGTCAACCTCCCACCAGTAGAACCCCTGCCTCTCGGACGACGGGTAGCGGTGATGATTGTTGTGCCACCCTTCGCCCAGAGTCAGCAGTGCAACCCACCAGTTGTTGCGCGACTGGTCTTTCGTCGCGTAGCGGCGCCGTCCCCACATATGCGTCACCGAGTTGACCAAGAAGGTGACGTGGTATAGAAGCACGGTGCTGATAAAGAGTCCCCAACCCAGCATCTGCCAGCGGGTGGTGCCGAGCGCGGGGAACGCGACCTCGAACCACCAGCCGAGTCCGAAGACAACGACCCCGGCGCTGAGCGGGGCCAGCATGTGGAGCCGGTCCAGCAGGCGCAGCTCGGGAAACCGACGCAGGTCCCGCACCAGCGACGCATCGTAGCCATCGTAGCGACGCGACATGATCCAGCCAGCGTGCGCCCACCAGAACCCCTTAAGTCCGGGGGGATGGATATCGTCCTCGGTATCGGCGTGCCGGTGGTGGAGCCGGTGGTGCGACACCCACCACAGTGGCCCGTTCTGTCCCGCGCTCGCGCCGAGCCAAGCCAGCACGAACTGGAATGGACGGCTCGTACCGAATGATCGGTGCGCGAAGTAGCGATGATAACCTGCGGTAATCCCGAAGAGGCGAACCCAGAAGGTCACCAGGCACGCGAGCAGCGCCGGGATACTCACGCCTGTACCCAGGAAAGCGAGCGCCAGAATGTGCATCCCCACGAACGCATAGCTGCGCAGAAAATCAATCTGGTCGGTAGGCGCGAGCGAGTTCGAATCGACCTGGGCGCGTGCAGCAGTTTCTATCATGAGGCAGGCTTTCTGAATCGGTGATGTGACACCCCCCACTCCCGCCCGCCCCGGTAAGCGAAGGTCTCCGCGACCGCCAGGAAGAAGAGCCGCCATCGCTGCACCCAGCGGATTGCGGTGTCGGCACCACGCGTGTTGGCAAAGATCGATACCACCTTGGCCCGCTCCCTGTCCAGGTTGGCCAGCCAAGCTTCGGAGGTGCGCGCATAGTGAGTTCCCGAAATAAACCAGTCGTACTCGGATTCGAGCCCGGCGCGAAACTTCGGGATGAGCGTGGGGCTGGGCATGAGGCCGCCCGTGAAGAACTCCCGCGCCATCCAGTCGCCCGGGCCTTCCCGCGAGAAACGGTAGGCGCGGGCGCGGTGGCAGAAGACGTGAACGAAAAAGCGGGCGCGGGGCCGCATCCAGTTTGTGATCGTTTTGACAAGGAGTTCATAGTTGTTCATGTGCTCGAACATCTCCACCGAGACCACGCGGTCGAATCGTTCGCGCGAGAAGTGGAGCCGGGAAACGTCCGCGGTGATGACGAGGACATTGCCCAGCCCTCGCCGGCGCGCCCGTGCCTCTATGTGGCGACGCTGCGAGGCCGAGTGGGAAACCGCGACGATGCGGCTGCCGGGATAGCGCTCGGCGGCGAAGAGGGTGAGGGCACCCCAGCCGCAGCCCAAGTCGAGGATGTCCTGGCCATCGGCGAGACCAGCACGGGCGCAGGTGACCTCCAGCATCGCGAGTTCGGCGTCGGCGAGGGTCGGGTCGCGGCCCTCATCCGGCCACAGGCAGCACGAGTACTTCTGCCAAGGGCCAAGGACGACTTCAAAGAATGCCGGTGGCACCTCGTAGTGTTGCTCGTTCGCCTCGCGCGAGGCTGGAGCGATGGGGCCGGTGCGCAGGGTGGCCTCGTCGAGGGGCGGCTCGGTGGCCAGGGAACGCAGCCGTCCCCGCAGCAGCGCCCGGATGCCGGCCCGGACGGCGAAGTCGGGAACCCGGCCCGACTCGGCGGTCGCGAACGCGCCCCGCATGGCCGTGCCGACCATGCTCATCGGTTGCACCGGGGGAACCAGGGTATGAAAGCGCTCGTGGTCCGCTGGTAGCGGCGGTACTCTTCGCCCCGCCGCTCGACCGATCGCCGCTCAATGGGCGGAATGCCGGTCACGAACCGGATCGACAGGAGCAGCAGCACCGGCGCGAAGAGGATGGCCCCGAGAGGAGCGTGGCCGTAAGCGACTGGCACATACGCGAGCCAATGCAGCCACTCGAAGAAGTAGTTGGGGTGCCGCGAGTACCGCCAAAGACCCACTTTGCAGACCCGCAGCTCATTGCCCGGCGTGGCTCGGAAACGATGCAACTGCCGGTCCGCAACCGACTCGCCGACCAGCGAGACGAACCAGATCGCCACACCTGCAAGGTCCATCGCGCGGAGCGACGGATCCGGTGACCGCATGGCAAGCAGGAAGTGAACCGAGAGCACAATCACCAGCGCGGCCTGAGCTTGGAAGAACAACAAGAACTTCACCGGCGCACCCGGTCCCCACTTGACGCGCAGGTCCCGATAGCGGCCATCCTCGCCCGGCGACCTGACCCGCCCGAACAGGTACGTAGCCAAGCGCAGCGACCACAAACCCGCCATCGCGGCCACCATCCAGCGCCGCCACCCAACACCCACCGGCAACGCTCCCGCGTAGAACACCGCCGCACCACCCAGACCGACCGTCCACGCCAAGTCCACCACATCGGCCTCGCGGGTGAGCAGTTGCCGGTACCAAAGCAGGGCCATGGCCGGTACGATCGTCACCGCCACCAACCCGACCGCAAATGCGGCGCTCATTTCACCGTCTCCTTTCAAGCACGAGTTGCCAGTCCGCCACATACCGGGTGCGGAACGCCGCCTCGCAGTAAGCGAAGTAGAACTCCCACCTCCTCAGGAACGACTCGTCGAATCCCAGGTCGAACAAGGCATTCCGCTCTTCCAGCAACCGCTGTCTCCACATGGCAAGCGTGAGCGCGTAGTGGGCGGCCAGATCTTCGCGGTCCCGTATTTCCAGGGCTGTCGGGCGCAGCGCCCGCGTCAGCGCTCCCAGCGAAGGAAGGTGCGCACCGGGAAAGATGAAGCGTTGAATATAGTCGGGGCGGAGCCGGTAGCGGACGTAGCGGTTGTCGGGGATGGTGATGACTTGGATGACCGCGCGCCCGCCGGGTGCCAGCACCTCGTCACACTTCCGGAAGTACGCCGGCAGGAACCGGTGACCCACCGCTTCGAGCATCTCGACCGATACGACGGAATCGTACACGCCTGTGATCTCCCGATAATCCACAAGCTCGATGGAGACTCTTTCCGCGAGTCCTGCCCGAGCCATGCGTTCACGTGCGAAGGCCGCCTGCTCACGCGAAATCGTAACTCCGGTCACCCGGCATCCGAACTCCGACGCCGCCACCTTGGCGAACCCGCCCCAGCCACAGCCGATCTCCAGTACGTGCGAGCCGGGGCGCAGGTCAGCTTTCGTGGCGAGAAGTCTGTATTTCGCCAACTGGGCCTGCTCCATGGCCTGCATGTCCACCGGGGACGGGGCAGCATCCCCGCCGGGTCCGTGTGACGAGGTCGGAGTCGCGCTCGGGTACGCCGCCAGCTGCTCCTCGTCAAAGTAAGCGCACGAGTAGGTCATCGACGGATCAAGGAATAGAGAGAAAAAATCGTTACCCAAATCGTAATGATCGCGGATGTTCCGCCGTGATCCCGGCACCGTGTTCGACCGCATCTTGTGGGCCATCCAAGCTGCCGCGGCCGCTGGCCACAGGAGGGGCACCAGGGGCCTTAGGAATCGGCGGTTCAGAATGCCCAGCTGCACCGCGTCCATCGCCGAATCCGCCGACCACTCTCCCCGGATGTACGCCTCCCCGGCCCCAACCTCTCCGTCCACCAGCATTCGCCGGAAGAAACGGGGGTGGTGAACTGTGATGGCGGCCTCGGGTCCAGGCTGCATGCCCCCGAAGCGGTAGGCCGTTCCATCCGGGGTCCGCATCCACAGACGGCCCCGTTTCAGGCAGCGCAGTGAACCTAGAATGACCGCGCGGCCAAGCCTGTCCATCATTCCAGGAGCCGGTTGCCGCACATCCGGCTCCCGCCCCCACCCGCTCATCGACTCCCCCTCCGATACAGTCGCCAACCTTCGCGACCACTGCCCGAACCTCCCCCGGCGCCCCCCGGCTGCCAACCTCCGAGCACATCTTCCGGTGGTTCTGGCTTGCGAAAGAACGGTACCCGTTTGACCCAGAGCTTTGCCGCCTGCCAGTGGATCAGGAAGGTCGTCCGCGCCGTCAGGTGCGGATAGCGGAGCATCGCTCGGGCGAGGGTTGTGGCCGTGAGGGGCCGGCGAGCCAGGTTCAGCGTTGCGTCGAAGTACTTCTTGTCACCCTCGAACTCGTCGATGTGGATGGTGAGACGGTCGCCGGGCGGGGTCACGACCCAATCGTAACGGACCCCCTCGATCCGCATGAACGGGGAGACGTGGAACCGCTTGTCCAGCCGCGAGCGGACCGCCTGACCCCCTAAAGGGTCGCCACCGTCGAGGAGGTAGCAGTATGCCTCGCCGAAGGTGTTGGATACCTCCGCAACCGTGAAGCGCAGCCCGCCCGCGGCATTCATGCAGAAAAAGTACGACACCGGGTTGAAGACGTAGCCCAGGACGCGCGGGTTCGTGAGTAGCATGACCCGAGAGCCGCCCAGTTCGCGGCCCTGAGCACGCAGCCAGCGACCCAGCTTGTCGCGAACGGGCTCGTCGGTGTTCCCCATGTGGTCCCGGTCATGAAACGAGATGAGCCCCGCTCGATTGTAGCCGAAGAAACCGATCTTGCGATCCAGTACCGCGAGTTCGGAGAGGTCCAGGAGCAACTGGTAGATCCCGTACCGGAACGAGTTCTCACGGGGTGCGCGGCGCCGGTGCCGGACTGTGCCCAAGTAGAGGCCGGAGCGCAGCGGGCCGCTCATTCGAGCCTTCCTCCAAGCAATTCGGCGGTCTCGACCGCAGACCGGAAACCGTCCTCGTGGAAGCCGAAGCCGAGGTACGCACCGCAGAAGTACGTGCCGCGTTGGCCGTTGAGCGCCGAAATGGCCGATTGGGTGGCGACCGACTCGACAGTGTAGACCGGATGGGTGTAGGTGACGCGATCGTGGACGCGGTTCGGGGGACGGGACGGGTTCAAGGTGACGAGAAAGGGAGTGGCGGGGTCGAGGCGCTGAAGACGGTTGAGGTTGTAGGTCATGGTGGCGACTGGGGAGGGATTCCGACAGTCGCTGACGTGGTAGTTCCAAGAGGCGTGCGCGGCTCGACGCGAGGGCAGGAATTCGGAATCGGAATGGACCCAGGTGTCGTTGGTCTCGTACCGCCACGCACCGAGCAGTTCCCGTTCGGCGTCGGAGGGTTCTTGCAGGAGGGCGAGGGCCTCGTCGGCGTGCGTGGCCAAGATGACCCGGTCGAACTCCTGGTTGGTGCCGTCGGCGAAATGCAGGCGGCGTGTCGTCACCCGGCGAACGACTGAACGGACCGGCAATCCGGTATGCACACGCCCTTCGAGCCGGGCCAGCATCGCTTGGACGTAGGTACTGCTTCCTCCGGGGATCGACCGCCACTGGAGCCGTCCGCGCAGCTGGAAGAGTCTATGCAGGCGGAAGAAATCTACGAACATTCCGGCCGGAAACCGCGTGACCGAGGGAATCCCCGTCGACCATAGCGCCGAAGCCAAGGGGTAGCCGTAGTGACGCCCCAACACCTCCGAACCGGCGTATGCGACGAGATCACGTAACGGCCGGCCTTCCCATGCCTCACCACCGCGCCGTCCGATGGCATTAAAACGCTGGATCTGCGCCAGGAAGCGCAGGAATCCCGGTCGCACCGTGTTGAGCGGATCGGCGAGGATCCCCCTAACCCCCAGCCCACTGTAAACCACACGGCATCGCTCACACTCGAACGAAAACGACATGTCGACCGGCTGAGAGCGAACGCCAAGCACCCCGAATAGCTTCGTGAGAAGGGGGTAGGTCTCCTCGTTGTAGACGATGAAGCCGGAATCGACCGCGACGGAACCCTTGAGGCCGGCGACCCGGCGGGTGTGGGTGTGGCCGCCGATCCGGTTCTCGCGCTCGAACACGTGCACATCGTGTTTCGGGGCGAGCAGCCAAGCTGCGCCGAGACCCGAGATTCCGGTTCCCACGATAGCTATCCTCATATCCGAAGATGGTTGTTTGGGGTGATCCAGTCACCTCGGTGTTGGATGATCACTGCTCACCCGCCCTGAAGCCAACGTTGGCCCGACGGTCGGATCGGGTTTGCGCCGTTGCCTAGAGAGCCTGCCGATCTTCGCGCGGGAAGCCGTGGCTTGGGAGTCGTTTTCTACGCTCCCGCATGCTCAAGAGGATGGAATCTTCGTGGCCACGTGCTCGGCGAATCCCGATCCGGCTTCCGACGAGAGATCGAACAGAATCGACGCTCCGGCCGCGCGCATCGCGTCGACCTCGTCTGGAAACCTGACCGCGGCGGCGATATGGCCATCGAAGGCGGCTTCCCTGATTCGGTCTAGAACAGCGAGCTTGGCGGCGCGATTGGGCAGAGCCAGCATAACGACATCAAGCGTTCGGGTGCTCTGGACGCGATCCCAGAAATCCGCGCCGCGCGGATCGCCCCGAAGCACCGTACGTCCCGCCGACTGGTGGCGCCGCACCTTGTGGGGATCGAAGTCCACGCCGACAATCATCCCGCCGTGAAGCCGTTGCATATGCTCGTAGGCTGCGGTGCCGATGCGGCCCATGCCGACGATGGCGATCCTCGCGCCTCCGATGTCGAGCGCCCGATCGTCGGCAAGCTGCTCAGACCGTTCGAGGCGCTTCCAAGTCGCACGGTACCGTTGATGGATCCGATGGGCGGAGGCGTTGAGCGCCGCAGCGACGGCGCAGGAGAGCGACAGGGCGGTCGCGAGAACCACCAGCCAATGGCCGTCGAGCCAGCCGCTGGCGACCCCGAAGGCCACCACGATTAGGCCGAATTCGCTGTAGTTGGTCAGGGTCAGGGAGGCGAGCAACGATGTCCGCGCCCGCAG
This sequence comes from Longimicrobiales bacterium, assembly GCA_965221785.1. GTDB lineage: Bacteria > Gemmatimonadota > Gemmatimonadetes > Longimicrobiales > Gaopeijiaceae > BD2-11. The sequence continues at coordinate 199,673 of CBDCSR010000003.1, read as the reverse complement.
CTTGAATCTTGCGAATAGGCCGAAAAACAGCGCCGACTTCACGAGTACGAACGGCGTGATGACCGCACCAGCGAGAAACGCCTCCATGCTGAGCGCACCCGAGAGCCCTACGGATAGGAAAAAGCCGAGCAGGAACAGGTTCTTGAATCCGAACATGGTCTTCGCCACCTCCTCGGCCCTGTGGTGGCTGGCGATGAGAACGCCGAGAACGAGTGCGCCCAGGTCGCCCTTCAACCCGACCAGCTCGAATAGCTCTGCCCCACCGAGGGCGAGCAGTAGCGAATAGAGTACGAGGAGTTCACCATGGCCCACCCGTTCCAGGACGAGCGTCAGCAGCGGCCGAAACGGAACGAGAAGCAGAAGCAGAAGCGCGAAGGGGCTTGGCCATTCGCCCGCTGAGAACGCGAGAAAGGCGACCGCGGCCAGGTCCTGGAAGATGAGGATGCCTACTGCGATCCGTCCGGCCAGCGAGGCCATCGCCCCTTTCTCCTCCAGCACCTTAACGACGAAGACCGTGCTCGAGAAACTCAACGCGAACGCGATCAGCAGTGACCGGGCAAGATCGAGACCGGAGACGAAAGGGGCTCCCAAGAACGCCAAGAGACGGATGGCGGCAGCGAAACCCACGACCGCAATCGACATGTGCAGTCCGGCGACGGCCCAGACCTGCGGGCGGACCAAGGTCCGAAGGTTCAGCTTGAGTCCGATCGTAAACAGCAGCAGGGTAATGCCGAGGTCCGACAGTTTTTCGAGCACTTCCCCGCTTGAGATGCCATACAGGTTGAGGGCGAACCCCGCTGCGAGGAACCCGACCATGGGGGGCAGCCCGGCGGCTCTGGACAACAGCCCGAGGACGAAAGCTAGGGCGATCCAAGCAACGTCTCCAAGGGCGATGGCGATCAACTCGAAGTCCATAGAATGTCCGATGGGTGAGGGCTCAGCGTCGCGAGATCACCTAACTTAGAGGGCGGACCAACCGGAATGCAGAGATGCTGGAAGGGCCGTTGACGCTTCCCCGCCTGAGTTCAAGACCTCCTCCTGGCTCGCCATGCTGTTCTCGGCAGGCATCGGGATCGGACTGCTGTTCTTCTCCATCGCCGAACCGCTCTTCTACTTCGACAACAGCCAGAGCGCGGGTTATCCGAACAATCCGAGCGCCGACCTGGCGGGCGCGGTGTTGCTCGACCAACAGCGCGCCGTCCACGCCATGCGCGTTACCTACTTCCATTGGGGCATTCACGGATGGTCCGTGTACGTCGTGGTCGGGCTGTGCCTGGCCTACTTCGGGTTTCGCAGGAAGCTGCCACTGACGCCCCGCTCCGCCTCTGTACCCGCTCATCGGCAACCGGATCTACGGGCCAATCGGTGACCTGGTGGACCTGCTGGCCGTGTTCGACGGGGTCTTCGGCATCGCGACCTCCCTAGGTCTCGGGGCAAGCCAGATGGCGACCGGACTCGACGTGCTGCTCGGCGTGGATCCGGGTGTCGCCACGCAGATCGCGCTCATCGCCGCGATCTCGCTGGCGGCGACCCTGTCGGCCGTTTCCGGCGTTAGCCGAGGAATCCGCGTCCTGTCCGAATGGAACATCCGCCTGAGCCTTCTTCTTCTGGGTTGCTTCCTGTTGCTTGGCCCCTTCACATGGCTCGCCGGATTCGTCGCGTTTTCGTTCGGCGAGTACCTGTGGCGCCTGGTACCCATGTCATTCTGGATCGCCGACGATCCGGGGGGAGCCGCCTGGCAGAACAACTGGACGATCTTCTACTGGGGATGGTGGATTTCCTGGGCACCCTTCGTCGGCACGTTCATCGCGCGCATCTCCCGGGGGCGCACGCTGCGTGAGTTCATCCTGGGCGTGATGTTCGTACCGAGCGGCCTGGTGCTGCTCTGGTTCGGAATCTTCGGCGGCAACGCCATCCATCTGGAACTCAACGCCGCTGGCAGCGTCGGAACCGCCGGGATCATGGAACTCGTGCGGAATGCGAACTACGAAGCCGCGCTCTATGCGGCCATCGACCGAATGAGCGACATCGGCTGGCTCACCTGGGCCATGTCCGCCACCGCCACCCTCCTGCTCGCGACGTGGTTCGTTACGTCCTCCGACTCCGGCACCCTTGTCATCACCACCTTGCTCAGCCTGGGCGACGCTCACCCCCCTCGGCGTTTCCGCATCATCTGGGGGCTCGGCGTGGGCGTGGTGGCCGCCGTGCTCCTGTTGACCGACGGCCTCCAAGCCTTGCAGACCGCCGCCATAACCGCCGCCCTGCCCGTGAGTGTCGTGCTGCTGTTCATGATCGCCGGACTGCTCAGATCCTTGGCGCAGGAACGGTGAAATCGCACCCCAATGAAGAAGCCCGACCCGACTCGAAACCGCACCATTCCACGCGGCTTCCTCGCTGTTCGGTCGGTCGCGGAGTGCGTCGTCGCGTTCATCCTTCCTCCCGGCGCTCCCGTTCCCGTTGGGTTGCCTCCTTGATCCGCCGGGCTTCGGCGCGTTCCTCCTCGATGGCGCGTGACAGCCCAGTTGCCATCAGCCCGGCGGGCACAGCTACGACGCCCAACCCCAAGAAAAGCACGACGAAAGTCCAGATCCTTCCGCCCACCGTGATCGGATACGCGTCGCCGTAGCCCACCGTCGTGAGCGTGACAACGGCCCACCAAAGACTGTCGAACACCGAATGGAACTTGTCCGGTTGCGCCTGCGACTCGAAGTGATGTATTCCCATCGCGGCGATGTAGAGCAGGACCAATGTGGCGAACAGAAACACCGTGGCCTCATCACGCGCGTACCTCAAGGCGCTTCCGATCCGGGCGGTCGCGGTGGTGTACCGGGCGGACCCGAATGCGCGGAACAGCCTAAGCAGGTGGAGCACGCGGAGCGCGCGGAGGTCCATCATCCCGGTCCAGACGAGATTCGCGTAGAACGTCGACAGAGCCACCAAGTCGATGATGCCGTAGAAGCTGAAGATGTACCTCCATCTCCTGTCAGCGGTGACGATCCGCAGACCGTACTCGATGGTGAAGAGAGCGACGATGAGGTACCTGGCCGCCGCGAGCGCTACTTGCCATGTCGGTGAGAGGTCGGGAACCGTCGACAGCGACATCGAGATGGCGGACGCAATGATCAGCAGGAGCACGAATCGATCGAACCGGCGTCCTGGAACCGTGTCCGACCTCTGCACCATGTCATGTAGATTCAATCGAGAGCCTCGTCGGCTTTTGCGGTGGGCGGTAGAGCGCGATCAGAGGCACTTGGTTGCCGTCCATCTCTGCGCTCATGAACACGCCTCGCGGGCGATCTGGAAGCGTACACAAGAATGCGACCGCAGCGCCCGCGCGGCGAGCCGTGCATGGAGTCGGATCCAAGCCGGTGAGTCCGTCACGACCCTGGCGCGCCACTCCAATGGTCTTGTCAACGTGGTTCATCACCCGTCCGAAGGGCCGAAGTCGTTCCGAGTGCTGCTTGAGTGTTCTGTAATCCCGTTAGCTCCACCGACGAACTTGCATGGGGTCCATCGGTCGACCGGCTGGTCGGTCGCGCCGATTCGTGGATCAACTGGGAATCGCGAGACCACCCTGATCACGGTTATTCTTGATGTTCAGGTCGTTAGTCGCAGATGCCGTCCCATCGCTCAAGCTACCGGTGAGGCTATTGCATGGTGTTCGAGTCGATGCGGAATTCCACTTGAAGGAGTCGTTCTCAGCGAGATGAAAGAAACACGTCTGAAGTCTGTCCAAGCTCGCCCGCGAGCGCTGCCAGCGCTGCTGCTAGGCATGGTTCCCTGGCTTGTCGTAGGCACGATGCCGGTCCTCCACGCCCAAGAGGCCACCAGTCGCCCGATCGCACAGGTCGCTTTCGTCACGGACGGAGTGGGCGCCCCCTTCGCGGAGGAGGTCCGCGCCCTCGTCCGCCAAGAACTGATCGCGCTGACGCGTGACGACTTCGACGTGCGATTCCGGGACGAACTTGCCGGGACGGCAGACAATTCGGCGGACGGGATCGCCCGCGCCCTCGACCGGGTTCTTGCCGACGATGAAGTGACCATCGTCGTTACATTGGGGCTGGTAGCTTCGGAGATGGCCGCCCGCCGGACGCCAGCGCCCAAGCCGGTGATCGCAGCCACGGTGTTCGATGCGCACCTTCAGGGGTTCCCACAGAGCGCGGGCACGAGCGGTGTGGCCAACCTGACCTACATTGCGTCGCCTGCGCCCGGACCCGTCATCCGCGACCTGCGCAGATTCCAGCAACTCGCGACGTTCTCCACTGCGGCCATGCTGGTTGACGAAGAGGCGGCGGCGACCTTTGCGGACCTTCTCGACCAAGTAGTGGAGACGGCGGCAGACCTCGGCATCACGCTGGAACCGGTGCCCGTGGGCGAGACGGCGGCGAGCAGCCTCGGTCGTCTTCCCGCTGAAGTCGACGCCGTTTACGTGACTCCGCTGGCTCGGATGGCGGCCGGCGAGTTCGAGCTCCTCGCGCAGGGTCTCGCAGATCGTCGCCTGCCCTCCTTTTCCTATTCCGGCGACGATGTTGCCAGAGGCATCATGGCCTCCTCGGCGGCCCTGGACCTTCCAGTTGTAGCCCGGCGGATCGCCCTCAACGCGTTTCGCATCCTGCTGGGCGACGACCCCGCCACGCTTCCGGTGACCCTCGAACCCGGCGAGGCACTGGTGGTGAACATGCGCACGGTGCGGCAGGTGGGCGTTCTGCCGCCACTGGGCGCGCTCTTGGAGGCACGACGGCTCTTCGAGGCTCCCGATGGGCTTGTGCGCAACGTGACCCTGAAGAGCGCCATGGACGATGCCTTGGCCGCCAACCTAGCGCTCGCCGCGGAGGACCAAGCAGTGCGCGCGGGCGCGGAGGAGATTCGCTTGGCGCGGGCAAGCCGACTCCCGAGTCTGGAAGCTGGCGTGACGGGTGCGACCCATTCGAAGAGCGTCGCGGAGGCCTCCTTCGGACTGCGGCCGCAGCACAGCGTGGACGGCGGACTTGCGCTTCGGCAGTTGATCTTCTCGCAGGAAGCCAATGCGAACGTGTCCGTGCAGACATCGTTTCAGGAGTCCAGGGAGCGGGACAGGGCATCGCTTCGGCTCGACGTGGCACTGGAAGCCGCCGAAGCCTACCTTAACGTCCTGCGGGCGAAAACGCTGGAGCAGGTCCAGCAGGACAACCTCGACCTGACCCTGGCGTCCCTTCGGCTTGCCCGCGAGCGCGAGCGCATCGGGGCCGCCGGACCCGGCGAGCGGCTTCGGCTCGAAAGCGAACTGGCCAGGCGACGGGCCGACCGGATCGACGCCTTCGCGAGACGCTCCGCCGCCGAAGTCGCGCTTAATCAGGTGCTCAACCGACCGCTCGACGAACAGTTCCTCACGCCGGAAGCCGACCGCGAAGGGCGAGCGCTGCTGGAAGGCACCCTGGCTACCGGATACTTGGCCGACCTCAACCAAGTCGCGGCGCTGAGCGACTTCCTGGTGGACGCGGCCCTGCGCCTCTCTCCCGAGATTCAGAGCCTCGATGCCGTTTTCGCGGCCCAGGAACGGCTGCTCACGTCGACGCGCCAGGCGTTCTATCTTCCCAGCGTGGCGCTACAGGGCAGCATGTCCACCAATATGCTGAGGGAGGGGGCTGGCACATCGTTGCCCGCGGCTCTGCCGATGACCGAAATGACGGATTACCCTTGGAACGTGGGCCTCTCCCTCACCTTGCCACTTTTCCAAGGAGCTTCCCGTTTCGCCCGCCGCGAACGAGCCGCCGCCACCCTGGCCCAGGTGCGACTCCAGCGCGAACTCGCGGCCCGAAGCATCGAGCAGAATGTCCGGGTGCAGCTCCAGTTCGCACGGGCCAGCCTCGCAGTCGTGACCGAGACCGAGACGGCGGCGGCAACCGCCCGACGATCGCTCGAACTGGTCACCGAGGCGTACGCTCAGGGGCTGGCCAGTGTTGTTGATCTCTTGGAGGCGCAGACGGCCGCGCTGCTCAGTGAGAGAGGCGTTACCAACGCGACGTTTGATTACCTTGTCAACCTGAAACGGGTCGAGCGGGCCGTCGGTCAGTTCGAGGCCCTCGCCACGCCGGAGGAGCGAGCGAGCTTCGCAAGGCTGCTGGAGGAGTACATTCAAATCGTGGAGGATGGATCGTGATGGACCAATATGTCGCCCGGATCCCTGTCCTCCTGTTTGCGGTCGGTCTGGTTGCCGGGTGCGGCGGGGAGGAAGCGGCATCCTCTGCGGACATCCGCCCGGTCAGGTATGCCCGCGCCGTCGTCGCGGGCGCAGACCGGACCCGCACCTTTGCGGGGATCGCCCGAGCGGCCTCCGAGCAGGATCTGGCTTTCCGCGTGGCCGGCACGGTGACCGCAGTGGAGGTCGCCGTGGGCAGTTCGGTCCGGCTCGGGCAGGTGCTGGCGCGGCTGGACGCCGGCGATCTGGAACTACGGCGCCAGCAAGCCGAAGCCGGTGTCGCTCAGGCGCTTGCCCAAGCTCGCAACGCGCGCGCAACCTACGAGCGCGTAGTCGCGCTCTACGAGAGCGGCAACGCCTCCATGAGCGACCTGGACGCCGCACGCGCAACCTACGAATCGGCGAACGCGTCCGAAACGTCAGCGGCGACGGCGCTGCGCCTAGCCGAGCAGCAGGTATCCTATGCGCGCCTACAGGCGCCGGTGGACGGCTCGGTCAGCCGAGTGGCGGTGGACGTCAACGAGGCGGTGGGGGCCGGCCAGACCGTAGTGGTCGTCATCGACACGGGTGGAAATCCCGAAGTGCAGGTCGTGGTGCCGGAGGCTTTCATCGGCGAAATGCGTGCCGGGCGTCCCGCAGAGGTGGTCTTCGGCGCGCTGGGCGACGGCGCCTTCGACGCTACCGTTACGGAGGTTGGCACGGCAGCCGCAGGCGCCGGTGGCTTTCCGGTGATCGTGCGGTTGAACGCGCAGCCATACGCATCGCAGGTGCGCCCCGGCATGGCGGCCGAAGTCACATTCCACATCGAGGGCCGGCCCGGCGCCACTGGAGTTCTGGTTCCACCCGAGGCCGTGGGTCAGGACCAGCGGGGGCGCTTCGTTTACGTCCTCACGCCGCCGGACACCGCAAACGTCGCCACGGCCGAACGCCGAACCGTTGAAACCGGCGCGCTGATGCCCGAGGGTCTGGAGATTCTCGGAGGCGTGGAGGACGGCGAATATGTGGCCACCGCCGGACTCGGAACGCTGGCTCCGGGACAGAGGGTGCGCCTCCTGGATGCCCGCTGAAGGCACTACCCGAACCTTCCCTGCCCATGGACCTGACCCGATACGCAATTGACAACAGGGTCGTCACCTTCGTGGCGCTCGCAGTGGTCGCACTCTCGGGAGTATCCGCATATCGGGGGCTCCCCCGTGCGGAGGATCCCGGCTTTCTCGTGCGCAGCGCCATCGTGCGCACCCAGTTCCCCGGGGCAGCGCCCGAGCGGGTTGAACTTCTGGTGACCGACAAGCTGGAGAGCGCAATCCAGGAGATTCCCGAGGTCGCCCACATCACGAGCGAGTCCCGTACCGGACTGTCCATCATCACCGTCGAACTCCGCGAGACCGTGACGGACCTGCGACCGGTATGGGACAATCTACGCCGGAAGGTGGACCGGACCGCCGGCGAACTGCCCCAGGGGGTGGTTCCGGTCGTGGACGACGAACTAGGGGATGTTTTTGGGACCGTGCTGGTGCTTACGGCGGACGGGTTCTCCTATGTCGAACTTGAGGAGATCGCCGAGCAAGTGCGCGATGTCTTTCTGCGGATCGGCGATGTCGCCAAGGTCGAGATCCACGGGACGCAAGAAGAGCGCGTTTTCGTGGACTTCGACAACGCCCGTCTCTCCGGGCTGGGCCTATCGGTGCCGCAGCTTCAGGGCATCCTGCAATCCAGCAACATCATCATCTCGGGCGGAGCCGTTGAGACGGGCGTCGAGCGGGTCACCCTGGAGCCTACGGGCAACTTCACGTCCTTGGACGACATCCGGCAGACGCTGATCACGCTGCCGGGCACAGGCGAGACGGTGTACCTGGGCGATGTTGCCGAAATCCGCCGCGGCTACGCCGATCCCCCCCGCGCGAGGGTACGAGCCAACGGACAACCGGCCTTGGCGCTGGCGGTCTCGATGCGCGACGGCGGCAACATTATTCAACTGGGCGAGAACATCCGGGCGGCCGTCACGGAGTTGGAGGGGCGCTATCCCGTCGGTGTCGCCTTCGACATTCTGGCCTTCCAGCCCGAGGTCGTGGACCGGGCCGTGTCCACCTTCGTGAACTCGATCCTCCAAGCCGTGGGAATCGTTCTGGTGTGCATGCTGCTCTTTCTGGGGCTTCGTACCGGTCTCGTGGTCGCCAGTCTGGTTCCCATGGCGATGATGGCCACGCTGATGCTGATGCAATACCTGGGCATTGGCCTTGACAAGATGTCGCTGGTCTCGCTGATCATCGCACTGGGACTTCTGGTCGACAACGCCATCGTGATGAGCGAATCGATCCTGGTGCGTCTGGAGGGTGGGGAGAACGCCCGCGATGCGGCCCTGGACTCTTCGAGAGAACTTCGCATTCCGCTGCTGGTCTCCTCTCTGACCACCATCGCCGCATTCCTGCCCATCGTGCTGGCCGAGAGCGCGGTCGGTGAGTACACGGCGCCGCTGGCCGTCGTGATCGCGCTGACCCTGCTTTCCTCCTGGCTGCTCGCCATCACGATGATCCCGCTCCTGTGCATGATCTTCCTGAGGGTGAAGCGGCGCAGCGGTTCGGCGGGGGACGCGGAGTTCGACACTCCCTTCTACCGGCGCTATCGCGGAGTTCTCCAATCCCTGCTCCGGCGCCCCCTGGTTACGGTCGCCGGAGCATTCGGACTGCTGGCCGCAACCTTGGGGCTGTTCCGCCTCGTCGAGCAGAACTTCTTCCCGGACAGCACCGAAGTGCTCTTCACCGGCGATTTCGAGTTCCCCTACGGCACCTCGTTCGCACATACGGAAGCGGCCATGCTCGATATCGAGCTTTTCCTGATCGAGGAGCTGGCCGCGGGCGAGAATCGCGAAGGCATCCGCAACTGGGGCATTTTCACAGGCACCGGCGCACCCCGCTTCGCTCTCGGCTACAGCCAGGCGCAACCCAACAGCGGATACGCGGCCTTCATCGCAAACGCATCGGTCTTCGACATCCAGGACACGGTCATCGACCGACTGCGCACATACGTGGAGGCCAATCACCCCGACATCGACGTGTCACTCAAGCGACTGACTTCGGGTCCCGGAGGTGGTACGCCGGTGGAGGTCCGGCTCTATGGCGCGGACCAAGACGTTCTGTTCGATCTGGCGGACGGCGTGAAGACCCACCTTGCGTCGCTCCCGGGCACCCGCAACATCACGGACAACTGGGGCGCGCAGACCAAGAAGCTGATCGTGAACATCGACAACGCGCGGGCGCGGCGCGCGGGCATCACCAACCAGGACATTGCCGTCTCCCTGCGTACGGCCCTATCGGGCTCGCCGGTCACGGAATACCGGGAGGGCGACAAGGCGATTCCCGTGGTGCTGCGCTCCGAAGTCGGAGGGCGGGAGGACATCGGCAAACTGGAGTCGATCAACGTCTACGCCCAGTCCGGCCAGAACGTGGCGCTGCGGCAGGTCGCCGACATCGCGCTCACCTTCGAGCCGTCCAGGATCCTCCGCCGCGACCGCTCGAAGACGCTGTCGGTTCTCGCGGACCTCGATCCCGGTGCAAACGCCACCGCATTCAGCATCGCCGCCGCCCTGGAGCCTTGGCTGGCGGAACGGCAGTACAGCTGGCCGGTGGGCTACAGCTACGAGATCGGCGGAACGTTCGAGAGTTCGGCCGACGCCAACGCATCCATCGCCGAGAAGCTGCCCGTGGCCGGCCTCTTGATCCTGCTCCTGCTGGTGGGCCAGTTCAACTCGCTGCGCAAGCCGTTCATCATCGTCCTGACCATCCCACTGGGCCTCATCGGCGTGGTGGCTGGCCTCTTGGTAACCGGGCAGTCCTTCGGTTTCATGACGCTGCTCGGCGTCATCTCACTGGCCGGCATCGTCATCAACAACGCGATCGTGCTCATCGACCGCATTCGCATCGAGATTGATGAGAACGGTCTGGAGCCCGGTCCGGCGGTCCTGGAAGCTGCACAGCGGAGGCTGCGCCCGATCATGCTGACGACGGCGACAACAGTCGGCGGGCTGCTGCCCCTTTGGTTCGGCGGCGACCCCCTCTTCGTCTCAATGGCGGTGGCGATCCTGTTCGGATTGGTGTTCGCCACGGTCCTGACCCTGGGGTTCGTGCCGGCCCTCTATTGCTTGCTGTTCCGGGTGCGGTATCGGTGAAATGGATGACCTTGGCAGCCTGACGTAAGCCTGGCTGCTTGGATACACGGGGAGCCTCGTGGCGCGAAACGGTCGACAGGATGTGAGCCGAAGGATCTGTTGTTCGGTCTTGATTGTGGCCAGCCGGACGATGGATCTCGTTCCGGGGTATCAAGGACCGGTACAACAATCGTGTGCGGGTGTGAAACGGGTCAGGGCTACCCTAAGTCGTGCCCGCACTACGATTCCACAAGGCCGCGCGAGAGAGGAACACGCCTGGGTCCGCTCGCCATTCCGCGTAGCCGATCCGCCGCTGGTCGGTAAGCCAATCGAGTCGCTCGTCGATGCAGTCGAGCAGTTCGCCGTCTTCGGCGTCGAGCGCGAATCCGCCGTACTCCGCCAAGGAATCGACGACGGCCACAGCAAACGCGCCCTCCGATGCTCTCGCCGCCTCTCCGTTGCCGACCTCGACTTGAGCCACGGCGTCGATCATCCCCGTGCGCAAGGCAGTCAGCAATTCGCTCTCGCCCGACACATCGCCCAAGTAGACGACTTGGGGCATCGCAGTCGAAGGCGGGGAGATGCGGGTCCTGCCCTCCAACTCGACCGAGGCGGATGCCGCGGTGATCGTGTAACGGGCCGTCCCGTCGGCAACCATTACGCCTTGGGGCGTCTCGATTCTCGTCCCGGCCGCAAGGACGCCGCCTTCGTCCGTGAGTCCCGTGATCTGGAGCAACCGCGCCTCTCCGGTGGACCCGCGGAGGACTCCGACGCGCACCGCACTGCTCAAACTGTCGTACGAACCAAAGCGCTCCGCATCCCGGGATCGAACCAGCAGCGACTGGCGGAAGGCGATGTGGCCCGACGTGAATTCGATAGCCCGCTCACCCGAGGCATCGAGGGTGCGGGACTCCAGAATGGTGATGCCTCCCCCTACCATGTCGAAATCGGGTGTCGCCGGAAGCAGCCAGATGCCCGGCCAGTCCGCGACGGGCTTCCGCATGACTGTCATCCCGCGTGGCTCCATCGCCTCGAAAGCCGTAAGCAAATCGGCCTCGTATCCTGCGTGCCGGGCGAACCCCGGCGAGTCCGGGTTGGCGTCCTCGCTATGGCTCACAGGCGCGAAGAACGCGTAGAACCCGAACCTGATCCGAGCACCGTGATCGGCGGCACAGGCCCCGGGCACAGGATCGACGACGCCGTCGCGGCAGGCGGAAGCAAACGAAGCAACGACAGCCAAGCCAATGACTACGCGAGTCATCCCGCCGGTCCCGGGCCGCTGGGATCTGTCGGACTGTTCGCCCCCGATTCGCAGCCCTCGAAGACCCCACATTTCGAAGAAATCAACGGTGTCCTACCCCCAGAGGCAGCGAGTTCAGCGTACCCTTCGTGGGTTCGCCAAGATAGAGCCCTCCGTTGAGGGTTCCCCCTTTGGCAATGGCAGTTTCTGGAGGCGGTCGACCTGCTGGCGGCGGCATCGTCGCCAAGGTAGTAGAGGGATACCGGATCGCCACTGGCGCGAAAGCATGGGGAGGCGTACGGCACCGCGCCCCGGCTTTGGGGGAATGGCGATCACGATCGTCCATGCCCCGCTGGTCACCGTACCGGGAAGACCAAGCCGGTCTGAAGGCTCAGGTGCCGGGTCTTGGCGTCAGCGTCGTCCACCTCGGCAAGTCCGAGCGAGTAAAGCACATCGAAACCCAAGCGGAGACTGCCCGCGAGAGGAAGCTCGACACCTCCGCCGAAGGCCAGCCCGTAGTCGAGCGCCCTGGTGTCGAAGCCCCCATCGTCGCAGGGGGCACTGAGACTGAAACTCTCGGCGGCGGCTTCCACATCGCATGAGAGTCGGTAGCCGGCCCAAGGGCCGGCCAGCACACCCACGGAAAAGCCTCCTTTGCCCGGCGTGGCGAGCCTCGTCAAGGCCGAGAACTGGAGGTAGTCGACATCGAGCGTGACCTCGAAGCCCTCGACGGTGGCGGTGCCGCCCTTCTGAGCGTACACGCCTCCAAGTCTCAGGCTGAGCACGCTGGAGGCGCGGATGCCGAGGTCCATGCCCGCCACGATGCGGGAGACAGATTCTTCCTCGACTTCCACCCCTTGGATGGCGACGGATGCGAAGCCGATGCCGCCTCTCAGGCCCAACGTGGTTTGAGCGGTCGCCGGGACGGCGATCAACATGAGACCGGCCAGCCAGATGAACCTGCTCATGGTATGCTCTCCGTTCCGGTTTCTTGCGACCGAGGCGTCTCATATGTCCCTTCGGCCTCCTCCGAAGGAGGCGGAATATAACACGTGGAGCCCAAACGACGAGTGGAAGTGGAGCCCCTCACGCGCCCGCCCTTGGCTTCCAACCTTGGCAACGAGACTCAAGTCGCCGTGAACGCAAAAGCATTTTGGACGTGACTCATGGCCCAACTCGGATATCCTCCGAAGACGCCGTCATCGTCTCCGCCGCCGTGTCGCCACGGCTTGTGGCGCTTACTGCCGGATACGTCGAAACCGACGCGTTGCGCGCCGGACCCTTTACCGGACACGTCGGGACCGCTGACTCGCGGGAAGCCTAGGAAGACTGGGTGGGGTTTGATTTGGGCCAGTCGCACAGCGGCAAATCACCTGCTCCGATTCCCGCCGATCACTCCTGCATTCCGGGGATTTCGGGACGGTTCAGTCGGATGCCCTTCAACGGCAGGAGTGGCAGATCGTGCAGCCCTGATTGAACTTACGTGATCTCCTGCCTTGATTAGCCCCTTCGGGTTTCCGCTACTGCGCCGTGAGCATGGGACACCAGACCATCTCGCCTTCCCAAGCGCCGTCCTCCCCTTGGAGGTTCAGCAGGCGCGCACTCGCGCGGCTCAAGGCCAGTCCGGCGTCGCATGAAGCCACTTCGCCCGGGGGCGTCGGACGAGCGTTGCCCGGACCTGGCGGCATCGACGCCGGCAACGCGCGACCCAGGGAGTCCAGAATCCGCTCGTCCTCTGTTCCCCTCCTCCTTGCCCTACGCAGCAGCTCGACGCTGCGTAAGAGCCACCCGACGCGGACGGACAGCGCATGAACGGTGTCGCGGGCACGCCGCCAGGCGGCTTGGTCGCAGGATCGCGGGATCTCCCGGGCGATCGCCCGGGCCAGCATCGCGCCTCCGGTGAGATTGAGACGGGCTGGCGATGTTTCTTCGCAGGCGAGTAGACGGATGGTCCGGTCGCGGAATGAGGAACTCGCCCGCCAACGCCGGTAGACGGCGCGTCTGACCGCAGCGGACTCGGACCGGTGATCGACGAAGACCTCGTAGAGCTCCATGGCGAGGAGTTCCGGCGTATGGGTCGCCCTGAACCGCCTGCGCTTGAAGTCGTCGAAGTCGCCAGCCTCGGCCAGCGTCAGCGCATCGCCGAAACCGAGTGTCATTCCCGACGCCGTCATGGGATGATGGTGCCCGGCCGCATCGCCGATGAGCACGCGATGCGGGGTCCCGTACGTCACGCGCGGCCTGAGTTCATTGGCGGCCGTGTCGAACCTTCCCGCCCGAAGCGCCTCGAAGAAGCCGGGTCGGAGGTTCTCGGGAATCAGGTCGGCATAGGCATCCGAGAGGAAGCCGATCCGGTCCCGGGGGATCCACTGGTCCGGCGGAACGTCCACGATGATGCGGACACGTTGCTCTCCCAGTTGGTACATGAGAACTGGACCCGGCCCGCCGAGCACGACATACCCGTAACCCTCAAGCGGCAGGCTCGCTCCTCTCGTCGTGACTCCGACCATCCGCGAGCAGGTTGTCCGGCCCGCCGATACGCCCAGCGACCGGCGCACGGTCGAGGCCCGGCCGTCGGCGCCCACGATCCGCCCCGCGGTCACGGACTCCTCGGCTCCGTCACGGACAAAGACGACCCTGCCGTCCTCCACCGAACGCACGCGGGCACGGTGGATGAAGGCGACATCGGATTCGTTCTCGACCGCGTCACGCAGGACCGAGACGATCGCCTCGTGTTCGCACGACAGTCCGTGAGATCCGTCCGCATAGGGAAGCACGATCGGCTCGGATCCGTCTTCCGGGAGAACTACGAAGCCCCTGCCCGTTGTACTGCATGGCTGCGTCCCCAGCTCTATCCCCAACTCCCGAAGGATCCGCACGGCAGGCGGATGCAGCCACTCCCCCGCCATTCGCCTCGAAGACCTCAGATTCGCTTCCAAGAGGGCGACGCGAGCGCCCCTCCGCCCGTGCGCGATGGCGCACAGGCTGCCCACCGGACCCGCGCCCACGACGACCACATCGTAGTCCTGCGAGCGGTTGGCGCTCACCGGAAGACGCTCACGTCAGCGCGGCGTCGGTGGCAGACCAGGCACGGTGTCTCGGGACCCGGCCGCCAACTCCCGCAAACCGGGGCCGTGCCGCCGGCGAAGCCGGTTCGCTCGTTGTGATACCGCTTGTCCTCACGCACGGGAGCGGCGAACACCTCCGGTAGCCGGTGGACTACGGCGGGAGACACCATGAAGAGGGTGCCGACCGGAACCTTGTTGCCTGCGTATTCCATGGGCCAGAGCACCTTGCGGATCAGCGGCCAAGGGCTCGGATCCTGAGGTCGATGTGCGTGTGAACCAGCCAGCGGTGCTCGAATTGAGGCGATTCGGTCATCCGTTGAGTCCAGTGCGTCCTAAGATGTCAACATGGACCGGCCTCGTTCAACTCTGCGGACGAGGCTGCATTTCCTGCCCGCGGCGACTCAATGCGAGTCGATGCCGGCCATCAGGAGCGGTCAGCGGTTAGGTCAAATCCCGGTTCGGCCCACGCGGCCGCTTTATCTCCAGCCGCCGCGAAACCTCACGCCGAAGGTCCCGGAGTCTTCGGTCAAGCGCGTCACCTGCCCGCTCAGCCGCTCGACCTGCTTCTTCAAGGTTTCGCTCTGAGCGCTCTGCCGCTCGACACGCCGCTGCAAAGCCTCGACCTGCTCGTGCAAGCCAACCTTTCGAAAGCCCCTAACAGCCCGGAGGGGTCCGCGTGCGCGACAAACGCGGCACTGTCCAACCCCCGCAACCGCTGCCGCTGACAACAGGATGCAGAAAGGCTTCGGCCGAACGTCCCGCAGCCTCCGCCATGATCGTCCCGATCAATAGAGTTCGATCCGCGCGCTTTCCTCCTCGCCGGCGTCGATCTCTGCGGCGTCCGCGCCCGCAATCTGATCCGCCAGAACTTGCCCGTAGGTGGGATAGCACGAGCGTTCGACCCGGGCTGCCGGGTCCCAGAGCCGCGCCCGAATGAGCGCCTTGGCGCAGTGGAGGAATGCTTCTTCGACCGACACCTTGAGGACCGAGATCGGGGGCTTGGCCTTAATCGCGAGCACATCGAGCAGTTTCGGATCGGTCGAGATCTCCGCCCGACCGTTGATGCGAAGCGTTTCCGTGAAGCCCGGCACGAAGAATAGCAACCCCACATAGGGACGTTCGACGAGGTTCATCAACGTGTCCACTTGGCGGTTCCCCGGTCGGTCGGGCAGCAGAAGCGTCCGGTCGTCCAAAACGTGCGCCAACGAACCTGGCGGGTCGCCACGCGGGGAGGCGTCGGCCCGCCCGTCGGCCCGGGCGGAACTGATGACGTAGAACGGCGAGAGTGCGATGAACCTGCGGCAGTGGTCGTCCAGGCGATCCAGGACCTTGAGCCCGGCCCTCGGCGCAGGCGGACGGTAGACGGTGCGCAGTTCATCCAGTGTGTCAACAGCCATTTTCGCCTCCCATGGGACTGAGCGATGCTGGTTCCTCAAGATACACGTGAGGGACGAACGGAAGCCACTTCGCTTGTCTGCGGCCCGGTGCTGGAAAGCCGGGAGGCGTCGCGGAGCTGGGAAACGGAAGCGGTGCGATTCGTGTTCGTCAACGAGCGTGGGAGACCGGTTGACGGTCGCCCGGAAGCTTGCCGGCCCTGCCGGGGTGGAGGCATCCTGTGAGGTGAGGACTCGCACATGCTTCCCGGTTGACGGGAGGGAACGACGGGAATGCCAGACAACTTGCTCAGGCGAACGACTTACGGACTGCGCTGGACCGTGGCTGCCGGCGTTTTGGCTGGCTCGCCGGTTGTGGCGCAGGCGCAGGCGGGAGAGGTGGTGCGGGGGTTCCACCTTGGTCTGACGCTGCCTGCCGGTCGGCTCGGCGCCACGATGCGGAAGACGGTGGACAACACCGCCCCAACACGCGGGTGCCGGAGCCGAGGCGCGGCAGAGTGTTTCGGGACGAGGTCTCGGGAGACGGGTTCGCGTACGGCGTCGGCGCGGTAGGCGGATATCGCCTTCCACTCTCTGCCGGCCGCTGGTTCCTTGAAGGCGAGGTGGGCATCGAATGGCACGGCGGTGCAACCGAGGCTCAGTTTGCGGGAGCAGGAATCTCGGCCGAGCGCCGACAGCTTGGGGAAAGCTGGCCCGACCGATGGAGCCTGGCGAAGGAGACCAGTTACGGCGCGACGCTGAGGGTCGGCGGCGATCCGAGCGGATTGGATTCCCGGGGTCTGGCCGTCTACCTGCTGGCTGGCGTACGCTTCGCAGGGCTGCGGTTCGCCAGCCAGTACACCGGTTGCTTCTCTCCAGAACCGTGCGATACCGACGAGTTCGAATCCGGCAGAAGCAACCGCGACCTCGACGCGCGTGCGGCAGCGCGTTCGAGACGGACTGCTGCGAAAGCGCAAACCGCTTTGCAACAGCCGCAACCTGTCAAGGACGCTTCTGGAGAGGCTTGGCAGTTCGGGGCCGCTTACCGGGGCGCACGGACCTTTCGAGCGCCGATGCTGGTTCATGGATCGCTACGGATTCGTAGACCTATCAGATCCGCCAGAGGATCGTTCAGTACCGCTTTGTGGGCATCGCCGTTTTCCACAACTCAGCCGAGGGTTTCCACGCCGCTGTTGACAACAACACTCGTCCCTCATCGGCCATCGAGTCGACCGCCTGACTCTCCGCGCGCATCGTAGCCCCACGCCGGTAGCCTCCTCCCGACTTCTCCGCCGCCCGCCGGTACGCCCCCGCGCCGCTTGCGCGACGGGATCGCGCTACGGAGGTTGGACGGGCTTGGCATCTTCCCGGCCACGATCATGAGGCCCGCCCATGGCAAAACAGGCGATCGAAATCGAAGGGATCGTCATCGAGGTCCTGCCCAACGCCACCTTCCGTGTCCGCTTGGAAAACGGCCACGAGATCCACACGTACCTCTCTGGAAAGATGCGCCAAAACTACATCCGGGTGCTGGAGGGCGACCGCGTGAAATGCGAGATGTCTCCCTACGATCTGTCGAAGGGCCGCATCACGTATCGGTACAAGTAGCTCGTAGGGCACGGCCCGGTCGTTCGGCCTGCGCTTGGTCGATGCGGACGTTTCTCTCTCAAGCATCCGAACCGGCGTCTTCCAGTTGCCGTCCGCGTGTTCGCGCTGCGCGAGTTGGTGCAGGTTGTCGTCCGAGCGCGCTCCGTGCCGGGTGCGCATGTGCTCGATGGCCACATCCCCATCCGCGAACTCCACAGGAGCGTGGACCTCTTGGGGGTCGAGGGGGCGAAGCCCCTCGTCAGCCTCCGCCGGGGACGCACAGAGTGTGGCCACACGGAGTATTTGCTTGACCGATGGAGTGGCCGCCCCCTCCCGACGGCATCGCGATGTGCCAAGATGGTACGGAGCGATTAGTCGACCATCTGAGGGAGGAGGCATCCACATGGAGGAGGTTAGCATCATCGGGATCGATCTGGCAAAGCGCAGCTTTCAGGTGCACGGGGCGCCGTGGCCATCATGGCCCGCGTCACGCGGGAAGCTGCTTCCCCCTGAGCCCCGCCTCTCTTCAATGCCCCATCCGGTACGTCAGCGAGAGCTTGATCCGCCGACCCTTGGGGCTGTGCGTGAAGCCATCGTAGGATGCTTCCCACCTGACCAGTGGAGGATCGGCGTTCAGCGCGTTAAGTGCGGACAGGCCCATGTCGAGCTTTCCGGACGTGCGCCTGAGCAGACTGACATCCCATGTCACCCAGCGGTCGATGTCCTCGTACCGGGTGCCCACAAAGGCCTCGTTGGTGTAGCCCGAGACCGCGTTGAGGTGGTTGACCACGCTGTAGTCGCCCACGTGGTATCCGGCAGAGAAACTCGATTTCCATTGGGGGAGCGGAGGGGCGATGGGGTTGGCCCAGTTCAGCTTCCCGGAGGCGTCGTGTGCCCCGAGCACCTCAACCCCGTCCACATCCAGCGCCCGGACGGTGAACTCCCTGCCGTAGGTGCCGTCCAGTTCGAGTGACATGATCGCCTCCCCGAGGGGGATGCGGGTGCTCGCGTGAAAATCGATACCCGACATCCGGACGCCCGGCCAATTGACGAAGCGTACCTCGATCCGCTCCACCGACTGGATGTCGCAGGTGCCGGTGCCCTTGCCGTCGGGACAGGTAACGAACCTCCTCACCGCCTCCCGCCGGCTTCCGCCCATGGCGTAGAGGCTGGCAATACCCTCGTAGGGCAGGACGTCGATGACGTTCTCGAAGTCGTAGTCCCAGTAGTCGACCGAAGCGCGAAAGCGCGGCAGTTGGAAGGTGGCGCCCACGTTGTAGGTGAAGGCCCTCTCAGCTCTTCGTTGAGGTCGTCGACGGAAGGGGTCCGGAACGTGGTCTGGACCGATCCGCGCAGGGCGATCGGCTCCGCGAGCTCGACGCGGAGCGCGACCTTGGGGTCGAAGCTCCGGACCGAGCCGTGAAACTCGTAGTTGGCGGCGATCTGCCCGTGTATCCGGTGCCCGAGTTCAAGGCGGGACTCCGCAAACAACCGATGTACGGTCTGGGCGTCTTCGTAGGGGAAGAAGCCGCCAGTCAAGTGGAAGGGGCCGAACGGGTCCGGGCAGCCGTGGTCCCCCGGGACGGGGCACGGCGTCACCTCGAGGTTCCCGGGATCGTTGGGCTCGGCCCCCACGCCCAGCCTGCGAAACTGGTAGCCGGCAGCGTATTCCGCCTGCTCCGACAGGGCGCCCTTCAGGAGCGCGTCCACGACGAACAGGTCGGCTTCGTTGTCCAGATTGACTTCGTCGTTGATCCAGTCGATCAGCTCCCGGGGGTTCTCCAGGCCCGGGGTGTAGTCGGGATTGGCCTGGTCGCGATAGCGCGCCCCCGGCTGCACCGAATGTTGATGGGCGGTGCTGAACGGGTTGTAGTACATGCAGTCGCCCTGCCCGGCCACCTTGCCGCCCAGGGGCCCCAGCGCCATGCCGGACGGGCTCGATCGGTCCACGACCACACCGACCCCGCAGTCCGGCCCTCCGAAGCCCCGGAACGCCAGGAACTTGCGGTGGAGGTACTCGCCGGGGAGGTTGGCGTTGCCCGTCGACCGGGAGAAGCTGGCGGCCAGTTCGAGGGCCGCCTCCCTTCCCCCGAAGGCTTCGAGTTCCCGTTCGATGGAGCCGGCGATCCGCCGGGTGCGCGAATCGCGGCGCAGCGTCCGCGGGGGACCGGAGTTGCCGACCATGCGGCCGAAGAAATACCAGTTGTTCTCCAGGCACGCCTCCGTGCCGGAGAACCCGGCACGATGTCCGTAGCTGCGGCAGAACACCTGCCGGCCGGGATGCCCGGGCTCGATCAACTGGGTTCCATCGTAGAGCGAGATGGGCAGGTAGGAGGGTGTGGTGCGCCAGTTGGGCGTGCTGGCCTCCGCCCAGAGGGCTTCCAGATGGTAGCTGGTCCCGTCGTCGATACCGCCGTTCAATTCGGCGAAGGCCCGGATCTGGCGGGAAGCCTCGGCCAGGTTGTCGAAGGGCCCGTAGTCGAAGCGGCAGGTCTCGTCCGGTTCCAGGAAGCCCCCGAACCCCTCGCACCGCGGGTCGACGAAGACGCCTCCCCAGCCTCCGTAGTGCGCGTCGGTCAGGGCCGCAACGAACTCCTCGGCCGTCTCGTTCCCTGTCAGTCTGGGGAAGAGGAAGGCGCCCGGATTGCCGATGTACGACCAGCCGCCACCGCCCGGAACGAACCCGCCCAGCGTCCAGTCCCGCTCTTCGACCGTGAGTTCCCGAGTGACGAACGCCTCGGCGGACACGACCGCGTGCGCACGCTCGCCCAACTCCGAACCCCAGATGGCGCCGACGTTCGTTTCCCCCGCTCCCGAGAAATACTCGTGGGAGCCGGAGATCTCGAAGCCCTCGAAGTCGCCGCGGGTCAGAAAGTTGACCACCCCCGTCACCGCGTCGGACCCGTAGACCGCCGACGCTCCCTCCTTGACCACCTCGATCCGGTCCAGGGCAATCGACGGAAAGGCGTTGACATCGACGAAACGGCCTCCGGCGAGGCGAAGCGGGATGTACACCTGGCGGCGTCCGTTGAGGAGCACGAGAGTCCGCGAAGCCCCCAGCCCCCGAAGATTGACGGACGCCACGGTCTCCGATACGAGGCCGGGCGGCCGCGCGCTGTACCATCCCTGGCGGGCACCGAGAATGCCGTGCATGGCGGTGAGGTTCCGGAAGAAGTCGAACGCCTGCGGCGAGCCCTGTTCGGCGAGCGTCCGGCGACCCGCGACCGAGACCGCGTAGGGGAGTTCGACGGGCGACTCCTCGAAGGCCGTGCCGGTCACCACCAGTTCGTGCAGGCGCAACGCCTCGGGCTCCATCCGCAGTTCGACGACGACGGCATCACCCGAGGTCACGGTCACGGACCGGGACAGGGTTTCGTACCCCAGCATCTCGACCTGAATCCGATGGGTGCCGGCAGGAACGTCCGCCATGACGAAGCGACCCCCTTCCCGCGACAGGACTAACCTTTCCAGCGCGGCCAGTTCGATGCGGGCGCCCGCCAACGGACGGGACGTAGCGGCGTCGAGCACCGCGCCCGCAAGAGTACCGGTCTCCTGTGCAGCGAGATTCCCCGGAAGTGAGCCGCCAGCCAGAAGTCCAAAGACGAAAACGGCAGCGGCAAGAGAGTGGAGCCATCGTCGCATCGAAGTCGCCCTTCCTTCAAGAGGGTGCGCGCGGCAGTCGGACGGCCCGAATGCGGCCCGACCCGCGCGCGAGGCTGATGAGACGTACACCACTGAAACGACGATGGACCGAGGGACGAAGTCAATTCGTGGCTTACGCCGCTGACGACGATGTCGGAGCCGGAAAGCGGCGAGTTCGCCCGGTCGTCCGAGGAGGACAGCAGTGCGGGCGGCGGGTCGGTGAGCAAGCCGAGCACGTGCCCGTCGGTCGGATCGCGGACGATGATGGCGGGTGCGTGGGTCTCCGGGTCCAAGGAGGCGACCCCGCCGGGTCCTTCGAGCGTGATGCGTTCGATGGCTCCGGCCCATCCCCCGGGCGCGGGAATGGCGAAAACGAACGACGACGCACCATCCAGGTGCGCGGTCTCGGGCATGTCAAAGCCGATCGAGAACAGCGTCATAGCGACTGCGCTGGACGCCGACAGCGTAGCAGGTCGACGCGGTTGCGGGTCCCCATCGGCGCGGGCGACAGATTTCTCGCCCGCCTCGCCACGCCCAGCCTCGATTCGGGAGTAGCTACGGCTCCACCTGCTGGTAGAATCTCTTCACGCCGTCAGCAATGGTCATGATGACCGCGCTCTTGGTCGGATGGCGAACTTCGTTGTAGTGTGAGATATATGTCGCCCCGGCATACCGTTCGGTAGCCAGCAATTCCCGCCGGACGGCATCCGCATCGAGACTGCCCGCCCGGGCGGCGGCCTCCAGAAACAGCCGGACCGCATCGTAGCTCACCGCGTCTCCGCCCGCGGGGTCGATCCCGTACCGCGTGCGATAGGTATCGACGAATGCACGTGCGGCCGGCTCGTCGGTGTCCGGCGAGAAGTGAGTGCTGAAGAAGCTGCCATCCACGGCGGCTTCCTCGTGTTCCAGAAGCGCCGGGTTGTCCCACACATCGGCCCCCAGGAACACCGTCGGCTCGCCATCGGCATCGCGTAGCGGCAGGGCGCGCGCCTGCGCGGTCAGGAGCGCAACTTCTTCGTCCGAGCCGGGAAGGAACAGCGCCGCCGGAGCCGAAGCCGCGATTTCCGTCAGTTGCATGGTGAAGTCCGTCTGGCCACGCTCGTAGGACTCATCGGCGACGATCGTCCCGCCCAGGCTACGGAAATGGGCGACGAAAAAGTCTCCGATGCCCTCGCTGTACACGTTCCCCCGCTCGGTCAGGACGGCAGCCGTCGTCGTGCCGAGCATCTCGAACGCAAAATCGGCCATGACCCGTCCCTGAAACTGATCGGTGAATGCGGCCATGAAGACCAGGTCGCCCGCCGCAGTCACGCCCGGATTGGTGGCCGCCGTCGTGACCATCGGGACGCCGTGGCGTTGCGCGACAGCCCCTACCATGATCGCGTGCGCCGAGCGGTTGGGTCCAATGAGGGCGACCACTTCGTCGCCGAGGATCATCGCTTCCGCCGTATCCACCGCTTCCGCCGCTTCCTCCAGGCCCATCCGGACGATCAGTTCGACGGAACGGCCCAACAACCCGCCGCGCCCGTTGACCTCGTCCACCGCGATCATTGCACCGTTCGGGAAGGTGCGGACGCCCGAGACCAGAAAGCCGACCTTCACCGGGGTCTCCTCGTCAAGGGAGACCGGGGCGGTTTTGTCGTCACACGCGGCCAGGACGGTGGCCGCGACCAGGGCGGCCTGTAGTAGTCTCATTTGACTGAAGCTCTCATCTCGCCGGGAGGTCGCTCGGCGGGCGCGCGCCGCCCGAGCAGGTTGGAAGCTGTCCGGTGCGAATCCGTCAAGCTCCCGGTGTTGCGGGGTCGTCCACGCCGGGGACCTGTTGCCCGGAGTTTCCGGCACGGTTCGCGCCAACTCCTAAACGGTGGCCTGCCACTTCGGCGGAGTCAAACGCAAGGGTTCCCCCAAACTACGCACTGGTTCCGGATGGATTCCCCCGCACTCGGAAGCGACGATGACGGAATCCAGTGAGGGAGCAGACAAGAGCACAGATCGGCGAGGGAATCAGCCATGAGTCGCCATGCGACACCCTCCGTTACCCCGTGATTGACACTCCCATTTGCTCCGCCTTTGTTCCCGCCGTTTGACGGCGATTCTCCCGCCGGTCGCGCAGGTTGGAAGCTGGCATGGCCTAAAGACAGGAAACGCAGATCGTGCAGTCCGGGTTAGACTTAGACGATTTCCTGCTGGGATTTTGGCCTTGGGCAATCCGTACAAGGCCGGTCTGAACCGATTCTTTGCGATGGCGTCCGATCCTAAGGCCGCCAGCTGCGGCACCGACGCCAAGGTCCTCGCGAGGGTGTTCGTCGAGGCGGCGACCGCAGCCAAGCCGCGAAGGCGGTACGTGAAGGGCGCGACGGCGCGCCTGCTGATGTTCATCCGCAAGTGGCTAGGCGACGGGATCTACGAGTCCGTGCTGCGCCGCACCTTCGGATGAGGGACCGGCCCCGCAGAGTTCCGGCTTGGGCGGATCCGTCTCGATGTTCAGCATTCGGATAGCCGGGGCCGGGTTGACCAAGCCGCAATCCGGGCTCGCCGAGGGGGACTCGGGCTCCGTGGTCAGGGCTGGGCTGCTCCGCCGCCTCGAAGCGGCGCTGAACGGCCTTCCGGCAAGGATCGCTGATGCGGGAGCGACCCCTGGAAGGCGGGCGGCGAGTTGTGAAAACACACTCGCCGCTATGCCGCACCAAGCCCTCTGGGCGGGGGGTCGCTCCCGCCACCGCCCGAGCCGCTGGTGCGCCACGGGCGATCCGGCCGCTCATCCGTAAGACGTTGCTGCACCGCAGGATAAGCAGGACGGCCAGTGTGAATCGCGGGCAGTCCGAAGTGTGAATCGGCCCCCCACGTCGTTTTCACATTCCGGTGCGGCCGTAGGTCCGAGTGCTCGGGGCTATCAAACGCGCTCGCCCGACAGCTTGCCGGTTGGAGGATCCAACTTCGGGACGAGGTCTCACTTTCAAGCTCTACGGCGTCCGCCTCGACCGGGTTTCTCCGGCAACCGGGGGCCAAGCCGTGAAAACGCCGAGGGCACGCGATGGCTGGACTGGGTTGGGGGATGCCGTTCCGAATGCGTGGTCATGCTTGCTCCCTCGATGCAAGACCGAACGGCTCGCGGGCGAAGATGCGGTGCACCATCGGCTCGAAGAACTCCAGCGGCAGGGAATCGTAGTCGGGGTCGAACGCGCACTGGTCCCAGCGGTGACAGAAGTCCACGGCGTCCTGATACCAAGGGTGGTCGCGGTACTTGTCGCGAGCGTTGCGGTCGCCGCCCCCATGATGGGCGTAGTAGTAGTACTGGAACAGGCCGTGGTGCCGGACGATCCAGCAGGTTCGCTCGGTCACATAGGGACGCAGCAGCAGGGCGGCCAATTCCCCGTGGCTGTGCGGGGCCAGGAGATCGTCGATGTCGTGGAGGAGCGCCGCCACCACCATCTCCTCGTCCGCGCCGTCCCGATACGCACGGGTGGCGCTCTGCAGCGAATGCTCCAGCCGGTCGACCTGGTAGCCGGACAGCGAACCGGACAGCTCACGGAGGTGCGTCAGCACCCGGTCGGCGGTTCCGGCGGCGAACTCCTCCTCAAGGCGATCAAGCAGTTCGTAGTCCTCCCGGGTGCCGTCCGCCATCGTGGTGAAGCTCACCCTGGGGTTGTTGGGCTTTGTCGCATCCTCCATGCATATCACTCTCGAAACAAGGGCTTCCGACCGAAGGAAGCGTGGGTCCAAACCGAGAGCCGAGTCAAGGGAGTGACGCCCGAGTCCCGGACCTACGCCCGGCCCGCTTCGCGCACCACTCGGAGCTAGGGATGGCGACCGGGCTGCCTCAGCTGGGGCCCTGCAGCTTGACGCGCGCTGGAAGGGCGCATTCTGATACTCGGTGGCGTGTGCGTGCGTCGCGCTTCCGGCTCGAAACACCGACGCCCGAAGTCCTTCCGGCCGAGCAAGCATCGGGCCGGTCACCACGCACCTGAGGGAATCGACCATGCATCACTCGATCAGCGACCTCACCCGCAACGCGGATTCCCTGTGCGCCACCTGGAGCGGCGGCGCGCAGACCGATCTTCCCTACCTCTGGCTGCGCGACAATTGCGGTTGCGGCGAGTGCCGCATCGAGCAGACGACGGAGAAGCGGTTCCACCTCTTCCGGGTCCCCAAGGACCTTCGACCCCTCAAAGTCGGCATCGAATGCGCCGGATCCAAGGACGAGGCGATCTTCATCGAGTGGCCGGACGGACACCATACCCGCTATCGGTCGAGCGAGGTCCACGGCTTCTTGAGCCAGCCTCGCTTCGACCTGCACTACTGGGATGGCCGGTTCCAACCGCAGAGATTCGACTATCAGCGTTTCTTGGCGAGCGACCGCGCCGCAGCAGAGCTGATCGAGGAGTTCCTGCGGACCGGGGTCTGCGTGCTGGTCGACGCCCCCACCGAACCGGACTCGTCGGAGCAGCTCGCGGCCCGGCTCGGCCCGATCCGCGAGGTGCTGTTCGAGCGCATCCACAACGTCAAGGTCGATCCGAAGGGATACAACATCGCGCACACAGGTCTGGCGATCGCGCCGCACAACGACTTCACGAGCTACACCTGGCCACCGAACGTGCAGGCGCTGCACATGCTGGTGAACGAGTGCGAAGGCGGCGAATCCGTCGTCGTGGACGGCTTCGGCCTGCTCAGCGAACTGCGCCGCGATCACCCCGACAAGTTCGACGTGCTGTGTGCGGTGCCGGTGCCATTCCGCATTTTCAGCGAGGACTACGAGTGCTACGCCGTCAAGCCGATGGTCGGGCTTGACAGCGACGGCGAGGTCAGGCTGGTCCGCTTCAACACCGCACAGATGCAGACCATTCCCCTGTCCGAGCCTCGGCTGGCCGACTTCTACGCCGCCTACCACGAGCTGTCCAGGCGCGTCAACTCCCCCGATTCCCAGGTCAACTTCCGTTTGGAGGGCGGGCAGATTCTGCTGTGCGACGGGCACCGGGTGCTGCACGGCCGCACGGCCCTTCGCTCGGACGGTCGGCGCCACCTTCAGGACGCCTATTTCGAGCACGACAACGTGCGCAACCACCTGAGATGGCTACGGCTCGGCGGTCGGATCTGAAGACCGTCGAGCCGCCATCGGTCGGCCAGCCTCCCCGGCGGCGGTCAGCCAGATCGTGTACCGAATGCCACCTTCGCTAAAGACGCGGACCCGTGCAGCGCTTCGCGACTTGGCTCTCGGCGCCTCGGTCGAGGTCTTGGCAGGTCAGGTCCCGCCGCCGAGAGCCCTCGCCAGCCACCTCCCGCGGGGATCTTCCATCTATGTGCCGTTCCCGCCCAAGGGCCGGTGGGCGGACACGGTCGTCGCCTGCGAACGGGTGCTGGCGGCTGGGATGGCGCCGGTGCCGCACCTGCCAGCGCGCTCGGTGCGGAGTTCGGGTCAACTCGACGACTGGCTCGCCGCACTGGTCGAGACCGGAGTGGTTTCCCTGATGCTGGTGGCCGGAGACCGCGACACGCCCGCAGGCCCGTACCCCGATACGCCGTCCCTGCTCGATTCCGGGCTGCTCGCCGGGCACGGTCTCCGGCGGCTGGGCGTCACTTCGTATCCGGAGGGGCACCCCCTCGTCGGCCAGACTGAGCTGGATGAAGCGCTCCGGCGCAAGACGGAATACGCCCGGGCGACGGGTTCGGAGCTATGGATCGTGACCCAGTTCGTGTTCTCGCACTCTCCCGCGCTCGCCTGGCTGGCGCGGATGAGGGAGGCCGGATGCACCCTGCCCGTCCGCATCGGCGTGCCGGGACCGGTCGCACTGAGCGCACTGGTCGGGTACGCTGTCCGCTCCGGCGTCGTGGCGTCCGCCCGGGCGTTGATGCGCAAGCCGGGCCTCGCACGCTTGGCGGGCAGTTGGTCACCGACCCCCGTTGCGTTGGCGCTCGCCCGGCACTTGGCCGCCCTGGAGCACACGCCCGCCGTGGGCATTCATCTGTTCACCTTCGGCGGCCTCGCGGACGCCGCCGAATGGCTTTCGAGTCTCCCCGCCGCCGATTTGGGAGGAACCGCCGATGGGGTCCATGAGAAACGGTGAATCGAAGCGCGACCACTGTCGGAACGTCCCGTCGAGTCGCCTGGACGGAAACGCCGTCTGTCAGACCGTTGCGTCGAGGCCCCGGGCCAGCGCCACCTCGCGGGCGCTGGGGTTCACGGAGGGGCGGAAGGGAACCTCGCACACTTGCGCGCGGTCCGGCTGGCCCGGCGCGCTGGCGTATTCGTCGGGCAACCATACGGCGAGATCCGTGCCCACGCCCGATTTGCCGGCGGGGACGTACCCGAGCGCGATGTTGCAGCCCAGTTCCGGGGCGTGCCACGGCGAAGTGAGATAACCGATGGGGTCGCCGCCGTCCGCGTCCGAGACG
Source organism: Longimicrobiales bacterium (assembly GCA_965221785.1). GTDB lineage: Bacteria > Gemmatimonadota > Gemmatimonadetes > Longimicrobiales > Gaopeijiaceae > BD2-11. The sequence goes on along the minus strand of CBDCSR010000003.1, from coordinate 172,051 downwards.
AGCCAGAAGTCCGGGGCGTAGTCGTCAATGGGTTTTCCACCCAGCGTCATTCCCACCATGACCATGGCGAACGGACAGCGCCCGGCGTCAAGCTCGGCGCGCTGGCGCTCCAGCGCGGCCCGTCCGATATAGTCCCCCTGCTTCTCGCGCGGCACCTGGTAGGCCAGGTTGCACTGGAACGGACTCGTCTCATGGTCGATGTCCTGTCCCCAGGACAGGATACCGGCCTGGATCCGGCGCTGATGGCCCGGAGCGATGACCATCAAGCGGTGCGCCTCTCCGGCCGCGAGCACGGCCCGCCACAGCCTCTCGGCGTGCAGGGTGGCATCGCGCAGGTAGATCTCGTATCCCTTCTCGCCCGAGAAGCCGGACTGGGAAACCACCACGGAACAGCCCGCGATCTCCGCTCCCATGATTCCGTAGTATGGGATGTCGCGGACGCCTTCGCCCACCAAGTCGACCATGAGGTCGAGCGACTTCGGCCCTTGGATCTGCAGGGGACAGACGTCGATTTCGTCGATCTCCACCTCCATCCGGAGCCCGACATTGACGCCCTGCAGCCAGAACAGCAGGTCGGAGTCGGCAAGCGAGAACCAGAACTCGTCCTCGGAAAGCCGCAGCAGCACCGGGTCGTTGAGAATGCCGCCCTTCTCGTTGCAGACGATGACGTATTTCGCGTGCATCGGCTCGATGCGGGTCGCGTCCCGGGTGATCACGTAGTCGGTAAACCGTTCCGCCTCTGGTCCCCTGACCCGGATCTGGCGCTCCACCGCGACGTTCCAAACGGTGACGTCCCGGGTCAGCGCCTCGTGCTCCGCCGCCGCGCCGCCGTCCTCGGGCCGCACGTAGCCGCGGGGGTGGTAGATGCGGTTGTAGACGGTGGCCCGCCAGCAGCCCGCTTCATGCGACAGATGCCAGTAGGGGGACTTCCGAACCCGGGTGGAGATGAGCAGTTCTGCTGGCGTGCGGCCGCTCTGGCGAAGGTTGATCGGGACGATCCTGTCGGACTGGTCCACGCTGGTGGGTTGATGGATCATCGCCGGGTTCTCCAGTTGCGTTCCTGGTGTTGAGGCGGTCGCGGGCGCGAACGCCGGTGCAGGTTCAGCATGTCGGACCAAACACCGGGGAGCAAGCGGTTAGAGGCAGGCTGCCAACGCTTCCGGCGGTTGACCGGACGCCGCTGGACTCCCCGTGTTCCGCCCGTTGGGACCCGAAGCGGCGGCTGGCGCATGGCCAGAGCCAGTTAGGCTGGCAACATCCTGGATAGACTGAGTGTGCACCGATACACTCTAAGGCAGCATCCCAGTCGGGCTGGACGGCTCTATGGACGCACGGAGTGGAAGCCTCGCTCCGTTCGGGCTCACTCATTCGCTCATGGTGATCGTGGCCGCTAACTTGCTTGGCGACTACAACCGAACGGACCCGGAGAGTCATCTTCACAGCCGCAGCGTCCGCAGAATGGGAGTTCGTCGCCATGACAACCTTTCAGAGCAACCTCAGCCTATTCTCAGCCGTCTGTGCCCGAGCCTCGCTTCTGTTGTTGCTGGCCGCAGCGCCCGTGGCCGCGCAGTCCGAGGGAACCATCAGGGGCACGGTCGAGGACGCGTTCGGCAACGCCATGCCCGGTGTCCGGGTGACGGTGACCGGCTCCGGCGTGGACGCGGAAGACCTCACCGACGCCGATGGGGCCTATGAGTTCACCGATCTCGCCGTCGGCAACTACGTCTTGACCGCCAACCTGTTCGGCTATGCCGAGCGGGAGATCCCGGTCAACGTCCGCGCGGGCGCGATTGAAAATGTCCAGATCGTTCTGCAGCCCTTCTTCCAGCTTGATCCGCTGAGCGTGGTGGCGGAGGAGCCTACGGTCTTCGCGCGCAACTTCGTCGCGGAGCCGATGATTAGGCAGCAGTCGAGCATCACCGCCGTGACCTCGGTGATCGACAACCTTCCCGGCGTGTCGGTCCAGGAAGGGGACGGGTACGCCTTCGACGACTGGTCGAGCAACGTCGTCATGCGCGGGTTCCAGTCGACGATCAACGACGTGCAGATCGGCACCACCATCGACGGATTCCCCAACGGCACGTCGGACTATTGGAGCGGCGCGAAGGCGAGCCGGTTCGTGGATCCGATGAACCTCGGCGGGGTCGAGGTGTCGCAGGGAACCGCCGACATCGCCTCGCGGTCGGTCGAGGCGCTGGGCGGAACGCTCAACTTCCTGACGGCCGACCCGGCGGAGGAGGCGAGCCAGACGGCTTCCGTCACGATCGGCGAGAACGAGGGTCAGCGGTTCGCAGCACGGGTCGAGACCGGATCGCTGTTCGGCGGCACGACGCGTGCCTGGGTCGCCGCAATCCGGCAGGAGGCGACCGACTGGATGGAGGGCTCCGCGAGGAACGAGCGGGAGCACGTCGCCGCCAAGATCGTGTCTTCGCACGGCAACCTCGACCTCACCGGCTACCTCTCCCACGACGACATCCACGAGGATGTCTACCAGCGGCTCTACAGCGATGCGGACTTCCGCGCCGACCCGCGCTGGGACCGGCTGATCGGCCACTGGCCGGGCGTGCCGTACCTGAACCAGTTCTACCGGCCCGGCTGGCAGACCCGGCGCAAGAACACGCTGGCCTACGTGAAGGCCGACTGGTCCGTCAGCGACTTGATCTCCCTCAGTGCGGGCGCATACAACCATCACAACTGGGGACGGGGCGACTGGCTGCCGCCCTACATCGTCGACGTGGTGGACGACGGCGACGGACCCGAGTCGGAACTGATGGGCCGCGCGCCCGTGCGGGGCGGCACCCAGCTCGGCGTGATCCGGTTCGTGGACAGCAACGGCGCGGCCGTCGGCCCCACGCCGGGATGCGCGTCGTCCTACATCTTCAACTACTACGGTTCGGGCGGACCGGAAGTCGATCCGGCCTGCCACCCGGGGGCGAGCGCGGTGCAGTCGTACCGCCACAGCCACTACGGGAAGAACCGCCTCGGCGTGAACATCGACGGGGAGTGGTCCGCGCTGTTCGGCGGGGGACGGGGCAGCGTGTTGCGCGCCGGCATCTGGTACGAGAACTCGCAGCGGGACCTCGGACGCGACTGGCATCGCATTCTGGACCCCGCGATCAACTTCAAGTGGGACGAGCGGGCGTACTGGCACCAGTACGAGTGGGAGTTCCCGCAAGGCGTCTTCAAGTGGTACGCGGAGGAGACGCTCTACTTCGGTCCGTTCGAGTTGACCGGCGGCCTCAAGCAGTACCTCGTCTCCGTGTCGCGCGACGACCAGTTCGGGGTCGACCGGACTCTTGATGTCGATTCCGACTCGAAGCTGCTCATCTCCGGCGGCGTCACCTACGAGACGCCGGCCGAAGGCCTCGATCTGTTCGTAGGCTATGCCGAGAACTTCCGGGCGATCGGCAGCAACCTGCTCGAGGTGCCGGGCCGAAGTTTGGACCGCCTCGAGCCCGAGACAGCCTCGAACGTCGATGTCGGCGTCCAGTACGCAGGCGAGCGGGTCGCCCTGAGCGCCACCCTGTACTCCATCGACTTCGACAACCGGATCTTCTACCTCGGCCCGCAGACTTCCGCGGGACCCAACTATCTCATCCCCGGAGGGGGAGCCTACTTCAACGCGGGCGGCATCGAAACGAGTGGTGTCGAGTTGGCCGCCACCGTGGCATTGACGGGCCGGACTTCCCTGTACAGCGCCCTCACGCTCAACGACTCGAAGTACGTCGGGACCGACGATCCGCTCGTCGACGCCAGCCAGGGCATCGTGCCCGGCACCGACGTGACCGGCGTGCCGCCCCGGCTGTGGGTCGTCTCCCTCGACCGCGACGGACCCTTGGGCGGCGGGCTGTCGGCAAAGTACACGGCATCGCGCCGCGTCAGTCTGACGGCGGATTGGTACACCGACGCCTACTGGACGGTGGACGCATACGTCAGCTTCAGGGGCGAGGCGCTGAGCGACCTGTTCCGGTCGACCGAGTTCTCGATCGTCGCGAACAACCTGCTCGACGCCCCCTACCTGTCCGCGATCACGGAGAACGCAGCATGGCTGGGCGCTGCCCGAACCATATCCATGACCGCGACCGTGTCGTTCTGAAATAATAGCGCGGGGCCGCGCTTCGCTTCATGGACGGTTTTCGACCGTTGTGCGGGGGACGCGGGCAGAGCGGTGGTGCAGGATGGGCAAAGTGCATGTACCGGTGTCGTAGGAAACGGCCCAGCTATCGACCATGAGGAGCAGGCGGCACCGGCGAACCACGGCGGAAGCCGGGCTGTGGAAAGGCGTGAATCCCCGGATGGCTCTGGCCGCCAAGGGCGTCGTCCTGACTTTCGTCCTCGCCACGGTCTGGGACGTGGACGCCGCCGGCATGCTGTTCGGCCGCATCCGCAATTGGATCGAGGGCACGCTCGGCTGGTTCTACTTCCTGGTCGTCGGCGCCAATGTGCTCGCCTGCCTGTTCCTCGTGTGCAGCCGGTTCGGCGGGATCCGGCTCGGCGATGACGCTTCCCCGCCTGAGTTCAAGACCTCCTCCTGGCTCGCCATGCTGTTCTCGGCAGGCATCGGGATCGGACTGCTGTTCTTCTCCATCGCCGAACCGCTCTTCTACTTCGACAACAGCCAGAGCGCGGGTTATCCGAACAATCCGAGCGCCGACCTGGCGGGCGCGGTGTTGCTCGACGAGCAACGCGCCATGCACGCCATGCGCGTCACCTATTTCCATTGGGGCATCCACGGATGGTCCGTGTACGTCGTGGTCGGGTTGTGCCTGGCCTACTTCGGGTTTCGCAGGAAGCTGCCCCTGACGCTGCGCTCCGCCCTGTACCCGCTCATCGGCGACCGGATCTACGGGCCAATCGGTGATCTGGTGGACCTCCTGGCCGTGTTCGGGGGGGTCTTCGGCATCGCGACCTCCCTGGGCCTCGGAGCAAGCCAGATGGCGACCGGACTCGACGTGCTGCTCGGCGTGGATCCGGGTGTCGCCACGCAGATCGCGCTCATCGCCGCGATCTCGCTGGCGGCGACCCTGTCGGCCGTTTCCGGCGTTAGCCGAGGAATCCGCGTCCTGTCCGAATGGAACATCCGCCTGAGCCTTCTTCTTCTGGGTTGCTTCCTGTTGCTTGGCCCCTTCACATGGCTCGCCGGATTTGTCGCGACTTCGCTCGGCGAATACCTGTGGCGCCTGGTACCCATGTCATTCTGGATCGCTGACGATCCGGGGGGAGCCGCCTGGCAAAACGGCTGGACGATCTTCTATTGGGGATGGTGGATCTCCTGGGCACCCTTCGTCGGCACGTTCATCGCCCGCATCTCGCGGGGGCGCACGCTGCGCGAGTTCATCCTGGGCGTGATGTTCGTCCCGAGCGGCCTGGTGCTGCTGTGGTTCGGAATCTTCGGCGGCAACGCCATCCATCTGGAACTCAACGCCGCCGGCGGCGTCGGGACCGCCGGGATCATGGAGCTGGTGCGGGACGCGAACTACGAAGCCGCGCTCTACGCGGCCATCGACCGCATGACCGACATCGGCTGGCTCGCCTGGGCCATGTCGGCCACGGCCACCCTCCTGCTGGCGACATGGTTCGTGACGTCGTCGGACTCCGGCACCCTTGTCATCACCACCTTGCTCAGCATGGGCGACGCTCACCCCCCTCGGCGTTTCCGCATCGTCTGGGGGCTCGGCGTGGGCGTGGTAGCCGCCGTGCTCCTGTTGGCCGACGGCCTCCAAGCCTTGCAGACCGCCGCAATAACCGCAGCCCTGCCCGTGAGCGTCGTGTTGTTGTTCATGATCGCCGGACTGCTCAGATCCCTGGCGCGGGAGCGATGAATCGCAACCCCGATGAAGACGCTCGGCTCGACTCGAAACCGCCCTCGGAATTCCCGCCAACCAACCCTGTTTTTCCCGCCTTCGCGAACCGTTGGCACCGGATGCGGCCCACCAGCAGGAGTGGCAGATCGTGCAGCCCTGATTGAACTTACGTGATCTCCTGCCGTGATTAGCCCCTTCGGATTTCCGCTACTGCGACGTGTGCCGCGAGCAGTTCGCGGCGCTCGACGGCCGGGATCCGCTCGAGATTCCAGACCCTCCGGCGGATGAAGCCTGGCGGCGCTTTCGGTGGGACAGCGTCACCGGAGCCGTCCGGGGACTCGCCGAGGCGGTGCGCCGGCATGGCAAGCCGATCAGCGCGGCCGTCTTCCCGACGCCGACCATCGCCCGCACGCTGGTGCGGCAGTCGTGGGACGAATGGCCCCTCGACCGCTTCTTCCCGATGCTCTACCAGGGGTTCTACCTGGAGGACGTCGCGTGGATCGGGGATGGGGTGCGTGAGGGGATCGCGGCTCTCGCGGAACGTGGGGGAACACCTCTCTGCGCGGGGCTATACCTGCCGTCGCTGGATCCGGCGCAGTTGGCGGAAGCAGTCGAGACGGCCAGGGCCGCCGGGGCAGTGGGCGTTTCCCTGTTCGAGATGGACGGGCTCAGCGACGAACATCTGGCGGCGCTGCGCACCGGATAACGGTGCAGCATCTATTGCGACAGGTGCACCGTCCGGACCCGACCCGCCACGCGAAGCCCCTCGATGCGCGCCCACCTGGAGGCCTGGGCGCCGCCGCCGCTGGTGATGTCCCCTCCCATGTTGCGGGCGACCAGCGCAGGCAGCCGGGAGCCGATGCGCAGTCCGCGCCAGGGGCAGGCGTCGACGAACTCTTCGATGGCGCCAAGCGCGAACAGCGGCCCCCAGCTCTGGAAGCGGCGGCCCTGCCCTCGTCCGCTGCGCGCGTCGAAATTCTCGCGGCAGAACCCGGTGCGCCGGCAGTCCGTGAGGAACATGAGCGCCCCTTTCCACGCCAGCTTGCTGGCCACCTCGTCAAACCCGTAGCGGCGCAGTCCCCGCAGCACGAGGTAGTTCATGGGCGGCCAGATGGAACCGCGCCAGTACTGCTGGTCGTCGAATGCGGGGTCGTCGCGTGAGATCGTGGGCAGGATCCAGTCTCCCCGGAAGCGCGCGGGATCGCGCAGCACGTCGACCATGCGCCGCGCCTGACGCGCCGACGGTACCCCGGCGACCAGGGGAAGGAAGTTCGACGCCGCCACGCGCCGCGACCGACCCGCCGGCAGTTCGTCCAGATAGAGTCCGGCGGCGTCGCACCACAGCACCTCGTTCATCGTCGCGACGAGGCGGCGGCGCTCGGCATCGAGCTGTCGCGCGGCCGCCGGATCGCCCAGGATGCGGGCAATCCGCGACAGGCACTCGAGGTCGAGGGCGCGGTAGCTGCACAGGTCGACGGCGGACATGGCGAGGATTTCCCTTCGGGGATCCCACTGCGCCTCCTCCCACAGCGGCAGGTCGTCCTGACCCGATTCCCACGCCGCGCGCTGGTGGCCGCGTGCACCCACCTCCCACTCCGGCAACTGCTCCGGCCGAGGAACCAGCGACGCATCCGAGCCCCACGCGAGCAGTCCGGGCGTGAGGCCCTCCCGGCGCGGACGTCCACCCTTGTCGGCCACCCACCAGTCGCTCCACGCTCGCAGCCCGGGCCAGGCGGCGGCCAGCGCGTCCTCATCGGGGCACAGGAGGTGGAGCTTCAGCGCAGCAAAGGATCCGACCGGGGGCTGGGAGCGGTCGGGCGTGCCGCCGCGCCGGCTTCTCCAGTTGGGCACGTTCCCGTTCGGGTAGCGCGACGCGAGCCCGGCGAGGAGGACTTCCCAGGCCAGGTGTCCCGACGCGGTGGCGAGCGCGAGGGCGTTGAGGAACGAGTCCCACCCGAAGACCGTCCAGTCGTCGGGAGCGGATGCGCCATCCCCCGGCTTCGGAAAGATCCAGCGGCGGCCGGCCGGCGCATACAGGCGTCCGTTTTCCGGTTGCAGGAGGACGGTCCACATCAGGTTGTTCGTGACGGCTTCGACCAGTCCTTCCGCGGCGCCGGACGAACGCGGCCGTCGGCGGTCCCAGTCGGCGCGCGCGTCGTCGATCCAGCGGTCCAGCCCGGGGAGAAGGCTCCGGGCGCGGGCCAGCGGCGCCTCCCTCGGCTCCCAGGCGACCACCGTGGCCACGCGTTCTCCCGCCCGCGGCCCGAACACGGCGGCAATCTCCACGCTTCCCGGCGACGCGCGCCAACCGTCGGGCCTCTCCTCCCACCGTGCCTCCCATCCCCAGGGATCGTCGCCCACCAGTTCCACCCGCCCCGCCCCGCGCGCCACCGCCCTCAGCGCCACGGCGTCCTCCCGGCGCGACCACTCCAGAATCAGCGTGCTCTCCACGGGACGGGACGAGGGCGACGGCTCGGCGGCCAGGTCGAACTCCATGCGCGCGTAGCTGCCGTCCGGCGCGTGGGGACCGACGCGGGATACCATCCAGTACCAGTCCTCCAGGTCGCGGCGCCGGCCGTCCGGCGTGGTGAACACGAGGCGGAGACCGATGCCCTCGTCGGGTCCGGATGCGAACACGAGGCCGGCCCAGCGGCGCGCCTCGAGCGCCCCGACGCGCACGCTAGCGAATCCCCTCCAGCTGGATCCCCCGCACGAAATACCGCTGGGTGAACAGGAACAGGAGCGCGATGGGCAGGACCGCGGCGACACCGGCCGCCATCTGGTAGGGCCAGTTGATCTCGTAGGTCGAATGGAAGGCGGCGATCCCCACCTCGACCACCCGCATTTCCATGGACCGGGTGACCAGGAGCGGCCACAGCAGGTTCTTCCACGCATCGACGAACGCGAACAGCGCGAGCGTGGCCACGGCGGGTTTGGCGAGCGGCAGGGCGACGCTCCAGAAGATGCGCATGTGCCCGGCGCCGTCCACGCGCGCCGCGTCCTCCAGTTCCCGGGGCAAGGTTCGAAAGTACTGTCGCATGAGGAAGATGCCCCACACCGAGACCAGCTCGGAGGAGATGAGCCCCTGGTAGGTGTCGATCCAGTCCAGGGCATCGATCACGAGGAAGCGGGGGATGAGCACGACGACCGCCGGAACCATCATCGTCGACAGGAAGAGCATGAACAGCCCCTCGCGGCCCGGGAAATCGATGCGGGCGAAGGCGTACCCCGCGGCGGCCGAGGTCGCGACCTGCCCCGCCGCCACCGCGGTCGCGAACACCAGCGAGTTCAGGAAGTAGCGTCCGAAGGGCTGGACCGTCAGCGCCTCCGGGTAGTTCGACCACCGCGGCGCCCGCGGCAGGATGCCCCCGCCGGAGAATACCTCGAGCTGCCCCATGAGGCTCGTCAGCCCCATCCAGAGGAAGGGCGATGCCATGACGAGGCATGCCGTGGCGAGCAGCATCCCGCGCGCCATCCGGGCCGCGACGGCGCGGTCAGCCATGCGCCCGGCGCGCGTCGAGGAAGCGGAAGTGCAGCCATGTGGCGACGAACACGACGGCGAACAGGAGCCAGCTCATCGCGGCCGCGCTGCCGAACTGCAGGAACTCCCACGCCTCCCGGTAGATGTGATAGACCGCGACATCGGTGGCGCCCAGCGGGCCGCCCTCGGTCATCACGTAGACCAGCCCGAAGACCTGGAAGGAGCCGATGATCGACGTGACCAGCACGAAGAACAGGGTGTGGCGCAGGCCGGGCAGCGTGATGTGGCGGAAACGCTGCCACGGTCCGGCGCCGTCGACCCGGGCCGCGTCGTACCAGTCACGCGGGATGGCGGCGAGGCCCGCCTGGAAGACCACCATCTGATAGCCCACGACCATCCAGATGCCGATCATCATCAGGCTGATGAGCGCGGTGTCGGGCGAAGTGAGCCACGGGACGGACGCGAGCCCCGCGCGCCCGAGACCCCGGTTCAGCAGCCCGTACTGGTCGCTCAGCAGCCACTTCCACACGACCGCGATCGCCGCAACGCTGGTGATGGCGGGCAGGAAGAGGGCGAGCCGGGCCCAGCGCAGCGCGCGGCGCGACCCCCGGGTAAGGAGCGCCAGGGCGAGGGCGACGGCCATCGCGGCGGGCACGTGCAGCGTAAACAGCGCCGTGTTCCCGATCGCCGACCACCACTCCCGGTTCGCGAGCAGGGCCGCATAGTTGTCGAGGCCGAGGAAGAGCGGCGCGGGATCGATGAGACGCCATTCGTGCAGCGAGATCCACAGGGAGAAGAGGAGCGGCCCGAGCGTGAACGCCAGAATGAGGGCCGCGGCGGGCGCGAGAAGGCCCCACGCCGCCAGGGTTCGTCGCAGGGCGCGGGGGCGGGAGGCGAGTTGCGCGACGTGAAGCGCCAGCGCCACCAGCAGGGCGGCCAGTGCGCCCGCGGTGGTCAGCGCGAGGGCGGGCGAGGCGGTGCGCTCGTATCCGAGGAAGGCGAGGTGGATGTCGGCGGTGCGGACGACGTGCCAGATGGCGCCGTCGGCTGCCACCGTGTACGGCGTGCCGACGGGCGTGTCTGCGGTAGCGTCCCGAGCCGCAGGTGATGGCGCGGCGGATGTCTCCACACCCCGTTCGGGCGAGCCGGCGATGGCTGCCGCGACCGCAGCGGGCATGGTCCACTGCTCGTTCGGTGACTCCAGCGACGAGTCCTCGATCCACGGGAGGACAGTGACTCGGGCAGCGCGGGGCGGATCCGCGCCGGACGCCAGCGCCAGTTCGGCGGCTCGCCCGCCCTGGGCGACGGTGGCGGCGCTCAGCCACCTGAGTTCGCGATCAGCCCACCGTCCGGCGGCGACCGCGGTCAGGGCGATGCAGCCCACGGAGAGGAGCGCGATTCCCGCCGGATAGCGCGGGCGCGTGGGCCCACGGCGGCGAGCCAGGGCCCACCCCGTAATGAGCGTCACGCCCGCGAGTGCGATGGCGGCGGCGGTGACCGGAAGGGCGCCAGAGGGACCGTCAACCGGGCGGGGCGTGACTGCGATCCAGGCGGCAGGGTCGAGCGCGCCGGCCTCGTAGGCGTACGCTCCCGGTCCGACGCCCCCGGCGTCCGCGGAGACGATCGTTACCCGGCCGCCGAGCAGGTCGGCCACCACGCCGGCGCTGCCCCCCTCCTGCTCCCACAGCGCGGCCGCCATGCGCGCCTCGGATTCCGCCGCGCCGATCCGCGCCCTCTCCACCCGGCCCGCGGCCACGACCAGAACGAGCGCAAGGCCGGCCGTCAGGACGACGGCGGCGAGGGAGTCCAGAACGGGCTGACGCACGCCGCTCACCACCCGAACTCGGCGTCGATGCGGCGGGCCACCTCCCCGGCGCTCGACGTGAGCGATTCTCCCCGCACCAGGCGGCGGTCCATGATCTCCACCGCCAGCGCCTCGATGCGGGAGAAGTCGCGTACCCGGGCGCCCCACGTCATGCGCGCGCCCTCGGCCAGGGCGATGAACGCGTCCTCGATCCCCGTTCCGTCCGCAGCGGCGATCTCCGCCGCGACATCCATCCGTGACGGAATGGCCAGTCCCGAGCGTGCCCGGATGCGCTGTGCTTCGGGCGAGGCGAGGAAGCCCGCCAGGTCGATGGCGCGGCGCAGCTCACGGGCGTTGGGCGGCACGGCCCACCCCGACGCGTAGAGCACGCTGGTCGCCGCTGTCCGCGCCGGGTGATGGGGAATGGGGAGGATGGCCAGGTCGAGCGCGTCCGCTCCCACGAGATCGCGGAACACCGGCAGCGTCCAGTGGCCCGAGAGCAGAAACGCCTGTCCACCGGACGCGAAGCGCGCCTCACGGGCGGGGTCTCCCTGCTGGACGAACTGCGCACCGGGGGTGAGGCCGTCCTCCGCCAGGCCGGTGAGGAAGCGGTAGGCTTCCAGCGCTTCGAGCCCGTCCAGGTAACCCGTCGCCCCGCTGCCGCCGGGCGCCAGAATGTCGCCTCCCGCCGACCACACGAAGGGGATCCACTGGTACAGGTTGCGCGGGAAGTCGAACACGAACACGTCGTTCCGGCCACCGCCGTCGGTGTCCGCCACGACCGCCTCGCCGGCCCGCCGGAAGTCCGTCCATGTCCAGCCGGACGGCTGCCCGGCGCCCGGAGACACGGCGGGCAGAAGCGCCTCCACCCCCGCGGCCGCAAGCACCTCCCGATTCGCGTACAGGACCATCGGCGTGAAGTCCTTCGGCAGAGCGAACATGGATTCGCCCCGTCGAAACGCGTCCGCCACTTGCCCGAACACGCTGTCCGGCCGGAAACCGAGGGCGTCCCGGTAGGGCGCGAGATCCATCGCCAGCCCCCGCTCCACGAAGGTGGGGATGTCGGGCGAGTCCAGGAGGTAGACATCGGGCGGCCGCCCCGCGGCGATCGAGGTCAGCAGCCTCTCTTCGTATCCGTTGGGGGCCGACTCGAGCACGACGCGCACGCCGGGGTGCAGGGCTTCGTAGCGGTCGGCCACCTGCCGCTCGATCTCCAGTTCGTGGCCCCCGGCCCAGAGCGCTACCCGCAGCGTGATGCCCGACTCACCGCGGGAGCAGGCCGCCGCCGCGAGGACGAGAGCGGCGAGCACCAAGTCCTGCCACCGGCTGCTCCTCATCGCGGGACCCGCTGCCCCGCCGGTCGCGGCACGCCCTCCTTGCGGCGGCCATCCGGGCCGAACAGGTGGCTGCGCTCCCACGCCACGGAAACGCTCACCCGGTCGCCGGCGGCAACGCGCAGCGCGGGCGATGCGCGCGCCACCCACGCGGCATCGCCCGGACCGTCCAGATGCACGAGCTGCTCGCTCCCCAACATCTCCACGCGCAGCACGGTGGCCCGAAAGCTGCCCGACCGGGTCGAGCTGCCGGCCCCGCGCGGGCCGCTGACCTTGCTCGAATCGGGCTCTCCAACGGACGCGTCGTCCTCCGCCTCTCCCGGCCCCGCCACCGCGAGATCCTCGGGCCGCACCGCCAGCGTGGCCCGGTCCGGACCCGACGGCCCCGCGAGCGCGAACGGACCTCCCGCAAGGCGTCCCCGGTCATCACGGAACAGCGAGATCCGATTGATGGGCGGCGATCCCACGAAGCCCGCCACGAACAGGTTATGCGGTCGCCGATAGACCTCGTCCGGCGTGCCCACCTGCTGCAGCCGTCCGCGATCCATGACCGCGACCCGCTGGCCCAGCGACAGCGCTTCCACCTGGTCGTGGGTCACGAAGATCATCGTCGTGCCCAGGCGCCGGTGCAGGGCGGCGATCTCGTCGCGCGTCCGCAGGCGCAGTTCCGCGTCCAGATTCGAGAGCGGCTCATCGAAGAGGAACACGCCCGGATCGCGCACCATGGCGCGTCCCAGAGCCACCCGCTGGCGCTGACCCCCCGACAGCTGGCCGGGCTTCCGTTCCAGCAGTTGGGCGAGCCCGAGCGCGGCCGCGGTCTCAGCGACGCGCCGCTCGAGCTCCGGGCGAGGGGTTCCGCGCACGCGCAGGCCGAAGCCGAGATTCCGGGCGACGGTCATGTGCGGATAGAGCGCGTAGCTCTGGAACACCATCGCCACGTCGCGCGCGCCCGGCTCGACCTCGTCCACCCGCCGTCCCCCGATCCACACCTCTCCCGAGGTGGATGCCTCAAGCCCGGCGATGAGGCGCAACAGGGTGCTCTTGCCGCATCCCGAGGGGCCCACCAGCACCATCAGCTCGCCCCGCCGGATCTCGAGGTCCAGCGTCCGCAGAGCCACGACATCGCCGTAACGCTTCTCCACGCCGCGCAGCACGACGCCCTGCCCGGCAGCCCGCGAACCGGCTCCCCCCGGACTCACTGAACCCACGGAACCCGCAGGGGCTCGCCGCGTGGTCCGTCGAACCGCTCGCCGTCGATGGCAACGCTCACCCGTCCGGGCTCCACTTCGACATGCAGCGCCCGGCCCCGTGCGATGACCGGCCCCAGCGACACACGGGCGGGACCATCCGGCAGCGGCCGCACCTCAATGCCCGACGCATCCACGTGGAGCCCGGCGAATCCGCGCGCCAGGAGATCGATGATCCAGGAGTGCTGGTAGTCGTCGATGCCCCGGAAGTGGCAGGCGCGACCCGTGTACGGGTTGTAGTGCTCGAAGCAGTTGGGCCGGGCGGGATCGCCATTCGTGAACATCATGCGCGCGAAGCGGATGAGCATGTCGCTCGCGAGCCTGCCCGCCCGCTCGCTTCCACTGCGCCAGCAGCGCACCAGCCCTTCGATCACGTGGCTCGTCGTCATCGGCCACACCCGTCCGTTCCAGGGGCAGTTGCGGCGCTTTCCACGCCAGATGCCCTCCGCGGAGAAGCGCGGGTCGTCCACGCTGGACGAAGGCACGGGGAAGGGCGTGCCGAAGGTGCCGGGATCTTCGAGGTGGTCGAGCAGGGCGTCGAGGCGGGTGCCGTCCACCCGTCCGGTGAGCAGCGGGTAGAACCCCACCGCCGCCTTCACGCCCGTGCGTTCGCCGGTGCGTCCGTCGACGTCGGTGAACAGCCGCGCGTCCGCCGACCACATGCGCTCATCGATCGCCCGCCAGGAGCGGGCCGCGAGCCGCAGCCACCCGGCCTCGTCGCCCGGCCGGTCCAATCGGCACGCCAGCGAGCCGAGAGCCCGGAACAGCTGGTGGGCGTACACCGTGACATCGATCCCCTTGAGGCGAAGCCGCGGACGCCACCCCGCCACGTCGGCCTCCTCGTCCACGGCCATGTACCGGGACATGTACTCCTGCCCCGTCTCGAAGTGGTTCGTGACCGTGAACATCCCGGACCCTTCGGGATCGCGCGCCGCGGTCAGCCAGCGGGCGTAGCGGGACAGCCCCTCGTAGCAGCGGGCCAGCGCCACGGCGTCAGGCTGCATGTCATCGACCGCGAGTAGCGCGTCGCCCCAGTTGGCGTGGTAGAAGTCGGTTCCCTCGAGGCGCTCGGGATAGAGGCGCCCGTGGAACGAGCCGTCGGGCTTCTGGTTGTCGACGAAGTTCAACAGCGAGCCCCACGCCTCGCGCCCGCTCCTGCGCCACCGCATCTCCATCATGTGGCACTGCGCGCTGTACGTGATGGGCACGTGGAAGTACTCCGGGCCCTCGGCGATGGCGGGGTGCCGGATCGGGCCCCATCGCCCCTCGATGCGGTTCAGGCCAAGGCCGAAGATGCGGTAGTCGAAATAGCGCTCGAGACAGGGATCGCCGCACCGGAAGTGGGGAAAGCCGCCGAAGAACGACTCCCAGGAACTCGAGCGCGTCCGAGCCCGGTGCCGAGCCTCGGCGCGGCGAGGGCGAAGGGTCAGCCGGATGGCCGGCGGCTCATCGCCGTCGATCCCCGCCAGCGGAAGCGCGACGGCGATCCAGATCCACCCGGAGCGGTGCGCCTCCGGGTCGAGGGCCGCGGCGGACGCCATTTCGGCAAACGGGGAATGCCCCCATTCGGCTGTGTCGCTTCCCTCGGACGGCACGATGCTCCTCCACGCGGGCGAAACGGAGCCCGCGAGCTCCATGCGCAGGGTCAATTCCCGTCCGCGCCGGTCCGCGACCACCCGTGTCCAGCCCACGCCACCTTCCGTGGGTCCCACTCCGTCGGTGGCCTCGGCCGGCTGCGCGGTGAAGCCGACCAGGTAGCCCTCCAACTCCAGGGGCACCTGCCAGGATGATTCGAGGATACCCCCCGGCAACACCTGGCGGCGCTCCTCGACCAGGACGCCTCGCTCAGCCGACCACGTAGCGTCCAGCCGCCCAGGCCGCCACCTGCGCGGGGTCAGCTCGCCACCGCCTGCGTCCCGGGTCGCCCGACAGAGGGGGTTTTCCAGCCCATCGGGGCGCACCAGCGCCACCGAGAACCCCGGACCGACCTCGTGCTGCAGCACATGCACGGGATCCCAGAACCCCGGCCGGTGAAGCCACCGCGGGAACGGCGGCGCCCACACCACACCGTCCAGTCCTCCCAGGAACCACTTGTCATCGCGCACCAGCGCCGCGATTCGTGCCCTGGGGGAAACGTCGGGACGGGACCTCACGATACGGAGGCCCTGACGACGTACGGGACCTCGAACTCATCGACAACCCAGGTATGGATGCTGCCGTGCCTGACCCGGATCGCCCCTGCTGCCTCGAAGGCGAGGCGAACGGAGCCCAGGTAATCGCCGGCCTGCGAGTACAGGTCGTAGAAGCCGGGCCCGTCCTCCGGCGTGACCCTCTCGACCCAGAGCCGGCCCTGGTCGTCGACGAAGAGACCCTGAAGAACGGGCTTGACGTCCGGTATCAGGGCGGCAGCCTCTTCCGCCACCCGGCGCAGTTCGGGACTGTCTTCGACGATGCTCTCGACGTACGCGGACCGGTCTTCGTCCGTGACCCGTTGCGCGGCAACCGCCGCCTCGATGACGACCAGCGTGTCCCCGCCCTCGCCTGTCCGCGCGATGCGGTACGACGCGTTGTGCGCGAGCCAGAATCCCCCGGACGGGTTTACCGCAGCTATCGCGAATGCCTGGAACGGAATGTCGCGGACCCCCGCACGGGTGCCGGCCGTGTAGGCGTAGAACCGCCTGTTGATCTCACCGAGGTAGACCGAGTCGATGGCCCCGCTGGACAGGTCGTAGGACTTGTAGTAGCGCCGGTACGTTACTGAGACCACGCCCGTTGAAGGCAGATCGCGCGGTTCGTTTTCCGAATGGAAGGTCTCCTTCCAGTAACGGCCCGGATTGTCGAACGCTCCGCTCCAGAGATCGCCGTAGCCCGAGACCGGCTTGTTGAACCTGCGTATCTCCTCTCCGTGGGGGTTCACCCCGATGATCGTCCCCTGGCTGTGGTTGGGGATCCACAGGAGGGTGTCCCCCGACAGGAAGATGCCGTTGGCCTCTCCAATCTCGCCCGGTCCCTCGCCCCGCCGCACGATCGTCCGCAGGTACCGGCCCGTGGAGTCGAAAACGCGGACCTCCGCCGCCCGGTAATCCAGCACATAAATGTCACCGTCGCTGGAAGCCTCGATGCCCCGGATGTCCGCGAAGGCGAAGGCGGGGTCGTCCCCTTCAAGGCTTCCGAACTGCAGGTCCACATGCGCCTCGGTGACCCCGGGGCCCACGAAATCGATAGCGGGAAGGCCCGGATAACGGACGAGGACCGCACCGCTCGGAAGCGTCTCGCGCGTCGGCTCCGCCGGCGGCGATTCCGGCTCGCAGGAGTTGAGGGCCGCGGCGAGCGCGAGGACGAGAAAGGATGGAAGGCGAGAGCGCGTGAGTGCCCGTTCCGGGCGGGACATGGCCCGATCCTCCTGGCCCGAGATCGCAACGAGGCGCGAATCGCCTCACGGGACAACACCGAAGGTACGGTTCACGCCTCCGGGATGTCACGCATTCCTCGGTCTCCAGTTCTGACACCTTCCCCGTCCGGCGCGCGTAGACGCGCACACGCCCCCGCGCCAATCACGTCGCGGTGGCCCGCAGGGCACGGCGATGCGCAGCCGTGCCGACTGTACAACCCTGCGTTCAGCGTCTGGAGGAAGAGATGTCCCGGAAGCGTCGAGTTAATGGCCGCCAGTCACGGCCTTTCGCCCTCGCGGGCACCCTGTTCGTCGCCCTGATATCAACGGGCTGCTTCTTCATCGACGAAGACGAGTCGCGGGCGGACATCGAAATGGAGGAAGTGAGGGAGGGCATGCATGAGGTTGCGGATGACCTCGCCGATGGTCTTTCCGACGCGGTGGAGCAGTTGAGCGACGCACTGCACCACATCGACCTGGAGCTGTCGAGCGAGACGCTGGTCGAAAGGCCGGTGTCATTCCGCGCATTGCGCGACGTCCTGCCGGACGAAGCCGGCGGTTTCGCGCTCTCGTCCCGTGAAGGGTCGACCGTTGGCGTGCTCGGGTTCCGCGTCTCGACGGTCGAAGCCGAGTATCGGAACCGCGACGGAGCGGACGTGGACGTCGCCATCGCCGACATCGGGGCTCTCCCGCTTGTCGGATCGGAGGATTTCCTCGACTGGCTGGATGTCGAGGTCGACGAAGAAAGCGAGCGCGGCTGGAAGCGCACGCTGGAGTATGAGGGGTATCCGGCGCTGGACGAGTTTCGGCGTACGCGCGGGGACCGCGGCCGCGGGCAGCTCACCTGGTTGGTGGAGGGCCGCTTCGTGGTCTCCATCGAGGGACGGGGCGTGACCATGGACGAACTCTACGACCTGCGGGACGCGATCGACACGGACGCGCTGGCCGACATGCGTGACCGGGAGGGCTGACGCCACCCGGCATCAGCCGCCCACTCGTCGCGGGCGTCTGCGTACGCCTGATAGTCTGCCGGAGGTCGCTGTCCCTCGGCGGCCGCCTGGCTCCGAGCGTCCTCGACTTGCTCTTCCAGCGGCGGAAGGCCGACCGCTTCCCGGCGTTCTGCAAGCTTGTGCGGATCTTCCACCTCGCCCGGCGAAAGGCTCCCGCCGGCGTCCCAATCGAGCTGCGTGCCGTAGCGCTGCCGGCGCCCCTCGAAGAATCGGATCCGGTCCTCCAGCATCGCGGCGTGCGCGGGATCCGCCTTCCCTTCTCGTGCCGCCGCCGTGAGGAGTGGCAGTGTTCGACGGAGCAGGTCGGGCTCCGAGATCGCGTGTTGGAGTATCAACCACGCCGCCTCTGCTCCGTCAGCACCGACAAGGTCGGAACCCGGCCACCCGACCGACTCGATGATTCGCCGAAGACGCCGGGCATTGCGTTGGTGCACCCGGGCCATGCGAGGTTCATAGCCGGCGTTGAAGAGCGTGCCGGACGCTGCGAGTCGGGCACGCACGGTGCGGTCCAGCCGGGCCATCTTCAGGAGGTCGCGCCTCAGGGGCTGGAGCTGGCGCGACTTCCCGGAAGAGTGGGCCGTTGTCGTCAGCGCGCGCAGGCGGATACCTCCGGATGGGCCGTCCAGGCGTCGAAGGGCTCGCCTCTCGTCGGCAACGTCACTTCCATGGATTCGCCTGGGGCAAGGTCTGTTCGCGCGGTCGGCCCCAATTCGGTTCCGGTGGACAGGTGAACCTCGACGCGGACGGCGCAGAGCACCTCCCGGGTCACGTTCTCGACGGTGCCCACGAACGCCTCCCGCGCGGCATCGAACGAGAGGATCAGGCGGGCGCCCCTCCTGGTATCATCCCAGGTTTCGCCTGAGGCGATGTACTCGCCCGACTCCTCGCCCTCTTCGTCGTGCTCACCTTCTTCGCCGTGCTCGCCATCCCCGTGTTCGCCTTCCTCATCGTGCTCGCCACCCCCGTGTTCGCCTTCACCGCCGCCTTCGCGGGCGCCGTGCTCGCCTTCACCCTCCGCTTCGTGCTCTTCGCCTCCCTCCCGGCCCTCCTCCGCCCCATCCCCATCGCCCTCCATCGGGGGAAGCATGCCGTCGAGCTCCGCGTACACCTGCTGGATGGCGCGGGGCGCCTGGCTCTCCGACAGCCACCAGTCCCCGAGCTCTCCGAAATTCGCGCTCGGCTGCGCTTCCTCCAGGCCGAGTCCCTGTCCGTGGAGACGACGACTCTCTTCGATGACCTGCACCACGGCCTGGCGGAACACCTCCAGCTCCTCCCGCAGGACTTCGGGGGAATCGACGAAGCCGTGTCCGGGAACGTACGTCCCGACGTCCATTGCCTGCGCCCGCTCGATCATCGCCACCCATTCGCTGGGATAGGCGGTGCGCATGGCGGGGAAGACGCGGTGCAGATAGGCCTCGCTCATGAAGAGGATGTCCTCTTCGGGCAGGTGGACGACCAGGTCGCCGCCCGTGTGCGCGCGGCCCAGGAAGAGAATCTCGATGGTGCGGCCGCCCAGTTCCAGCACCTCACGGTCGTCGACCAGGCGGGTGGGCAGCACCACAGGGGGCGCGTCCTCGGGCCGAAAGGGATTGGCCGCCGTGGCCTCCAGCACCCGTGCCGAGGTGGGGTGGGCGATGAACTCCGCGTCCGCGGGGAAGGCGGAGTTGCCGGCGGTGTGGTCGCCGTGGTCGGAACAGATCACCACGTGAGTGATGGGCTGGTCGGTGACCGAGGCGATGTGCTCGATCAGGCGCTGCGTCTCGGCCACGTTGCCCTGGCCGTCCGCGACCAGCACGCCCTCGTCGGTGACCACGAACATGCTGACCGTGGTGAAGCGCTGATCGCCCGCCGAGCGCAGCGCCTCGTAGGAGTAGACGCCTTCGGCGAGCTCGCGCAGGCGCGGGAAATCCTCCTCGGTGTAGCCGCGCGCGAACGGGTCGGCGGTGCGGACCAGTTCCCCGGTTTCATCCCCGGAACCACCGCACGCGAGGCCGCCGAACGCGGGTACGAGGAAGATCGCCTTCAAGACGCTGAATCGTGTGGTGCGCTGGCGGTGCATGAGACGTGCTCCCGGCGAGAAAACCTTCTGGACATCATCCGCATCCCATTTTAGAATCGTTCGCCCCCGCGCGAAAACGGGGGAGACCAGCAAGTTGCTCGCGCGCGGGACTGCACGGGCTTCCCGGGCCGCGCGAAGACGAGTATCTCGCGCGGCTCTTCTTGTGTAGGATCGCCGGGGGCGCGGAGAGAACAACGCGGGAAGGAGGACGGAATGATCGCCGTACAAGGGGTGACCAAGCGCTTCGGCCCCCTCCTGGCCGTCAACGACGTGTCGTTCGAGGTGGACCGGGGCGAGGTGGTGGGGTTTCTCGGCCCCAACGCGGCCGGCAAGACCACCACCATGCGCATGCTGACCGGCACCCTCCAGCCCGACTCGGGCGTGGTGCAGTTCGACGGCGTGCCCATCGAGACCGACCTCAGGGAAGCCAAGCGGCGCGTGGGGTACCTGCCCGAGGCGAATCCGCTGTACGACGACATGCTGGTCGCGGAGTATCTCGAGTACGTGGCCGAGATCCGCAGAATCCGGGGCGCGGATGCCCGGCGCGCCGTTCGGGACGCGGTAGAGGAAACTGCGCTCGATGCGGTCTTCTTCCGCCCGATCGGGGAGTGCTCCAAGGGCTACCGGCAGCGCATCGGCCTCGCGGCGGCGATCCTGCACCGCCCCGAGATCCTGGTACTCGACGAGCCCACCGAGGGCCTCGATCCCAACCAGCGGGTGGAGATCCGCAAGCTGATCAACGCGTTGGGCGCCGAGCGCACGGTTCTCCTCAGCACCCACGTCATGCAGGAGGTCGAGGCCACCTGCCAGCGGCTGCTGATCATCTCGGGCGGCCGGCTGGTCGCCGACGGCACCGTGGCCGACCTGGCCGCCGACCGCACCGGTGGAGCGTACTACCTGGTCGAAGCCGAGGGGGAGGACGTGTCCGGGACGCTTGCCGCCCTGGATGGGGTTTCTTCCGCCACTGCGGACACGCGCGACGGACGCACCCGCGTGCGCCTTGAGGTGGCGTCCGGCGCCGAGCTGCGCCCCACGATCTTCCAGGTCGCCACCAGCCGCGGGTGGGCCCTCTGGGAGCTGCATCGGGAGCAGGCCAACCTGGAACGGGTCTTCCGGTCCCTCACCGCGAACGGTGAAGACGGCGCGAAAGGGGAAGACGTCGATGACGGCGCGGGGGAGATCGCTTCCGAGGCTGGCGCGACGGCTTCATCAGCGGACCAGGACGCCTCCACAGCGCGGGCGGAGGAGGTGGAAGAATGAACCTCTCCCGCATTCTCGCCAGCGTCAGGGGCGTGCCCACCATCGCGCGCCGCGAACTCGCGGGTTTCTTCGATCAGGCCACGGCCTACATCCTGATCGTGGCCTTCGTGGCTCTCGGGATCTTCATCGAGTTCCGCTCTCTGTACGCCTCCAACATCGCCACCCTGCGTCCCCTGTTCGATCTCCTGCCCTGGCTGTTCGCGATCCTGATTCCGGCCGCGACCATGCGTTCGCTCGCGGAGGAGCGGCGCAGCGGGACGCTGGAGTGGCTGCTGGCGCATCCCTTCAACGAGATCGAGACCGTGCTCGGCAAGTTCCTGGGGAACTGGGTTTTCGCCCTGGTTGCGCTCGCCGGCACGCTGCCGATGTCGATCGGGGTGCTGATGGCGTCCGAGGCCGATCCCGGCATCATCGCCGCGCAGTACGTGGGCGCGTCGCTGCTCGCGGCCCAGTTCGTGGCCATCGGCCTGTGGGCGTCGAGCATGACCCGCAACCAGATCACGTCGTTCATGCTGGCGATCGCCGTCAGCCTGGTGCTTGTCCTCATCGGCCTGCCGTTTGTGCAGATCGGGCTGACGCCGATGATCGGCGGCGCCGCGGCCCGCCTCTCCGTGATCGGGCACTTCGAGAACGTCGCCCGCGGCGTGATCGACCTGCGCGACGTCCTGTACTTCCTCTCCACCGCCGCCCTCTTCCTGGTGCTGTCGATCGGGATGGTGAGCCGGGAGCGGCTGAGTCATGGCCGCGGCGACTATCGACGCCTGCGCGCGGGCACCATCGCGATCGCGGCACTGGTCGTGGTGCTGAACCTGCTCGGCGGCTTCATCCGCGGGCGCCTGGACCTGACCCGGGGCAACCTCTACACCCTCGCCGAGGGAACCCGCGAGGTGCTGGGGAACCTCAACGACATCGTCACCTTCAAGCTCTTCGTGTCCGACGAGCTTCCCCCGGAGGTGCAGCTCACCCTGCGCGACGTCGATGATCTGCTCGCAGACTTCCGGCGCGCGGGCGGCGGGCAGCTGGTGGTCGAGAAGATCGACCCGGGCGACAGCGACGAAGGGCGTACCGAAGCCAGCGGCATGGGGATCCCGGAACTCGACTTCAACGTCCTGCGCGACGACGAGTTCGAGGTGCGCCGGGGGTACTTCGGGCTGGCCATGCAGTACGCGGACCAGCGTGAGATCATCCCCATCATCGACCGCACCGACGACCTGGAGCTGCGCATGGCCACGGCGGTCGTGTCCATGACCACCGACACGCGTCCGCGCCTGCGTTTCGCCTCGGGGTTCGGCGCCAGGCAGGCCTTCGAGATGCCGGCGCTGCAGCAGGAACTCGGCGAGCGCTACTCGATCGGAAGCGTCGCGCTCGACGGCGACACGGTCCCCCCGCTGAATCCGGATTCCATCGACGTGCTGGTGGTGGCGGGGCCGACGGAGCCCATGTCGCCGCTCGCCCTGGAGCGGCTCGGGGAGTACGTGGACGGCGGCGGTGCCGCGATGCTCCTGGTGGAGGGGACGCAGATCGATCCGCAGTCGCCGATGGCGTCGCCGGTGACATCGGGGCTGGAGACCTTCCTGGAAGAGCGTGGCATGAGATACGACGGGGGCATCGTCTTCGACCTGGCCTCGGCGGAGCGGGTGCAGATGGGGCGCCAGGGGATCTTCGCGGTGGTGCGTTCCTACCCTCTCTGGCCCATCCTCTTCCGGGGCGCCGATCATCCGGTGACCCGCGACCTCAACAACCTCTCCGTCGGATGGGCCAGCTCCCTGATCCTGACCGACTCGGCGCGCGTCACGCCGCTCTGGACCACCACCGAGGCGGGGGGCGTGCAGGCGCCGGGCAGCCCCATCGCGCCCGACATGCAGGCCTTCCCCGACGAGTCCAATCTCGGCGTTGAGGTTGTGGCGGCGGCGGTGGATTTCGCGCTTCCCGCCGAGGAAGGGGAAGAGGGCGACGGTCCCGAACCGGCTGGCCGCATGATCGTCGTAGCCGATGTGGATTTCCTGGACGAGCAGTTCGTCCGGTCGAGCCGCCAGAACCTGCTTTTCGCGGCCAACTCGGTCGACTGGCTGGCGCAGGACGAGGCGCTGATCAGCATCCGCTCCAAGGATCGCACGCCGCCTCCGCTGGCGCTGGAGTCGGACTTCGCCAAGAACGCGCTCAAGTGGGGGAACCTGGTGGGCATCCCCCTCTTCTTCTGCCTCGCCGGCGCCTTGCGGGTGACGGGCAGGCGGGCCCGCGCCGAGCGCCGCTGGAACGAGATGGACGCATGAGCAAGAACGCACTGCAGAGACTTGTCATCGCGCTCGCGGGACTGCTGGTCCTGTACGGGGTCATCCGCCTGGTGGGTGGCCGGGGCCCGGAGCTTGCCCCCGGAGCGCTGGAGCTTGCGGCGGAGCTGGAGGGCATCGACGAGCGTACCCTGGAGAGCGCCACCTTCAGCGGCGACAACCGGGAGATCGAGGTGGCGCGGGTCGCCGGTGAATGGACGGTGAACGGCCATGAAGCCGACTCCGCGGCGGTGGCGCGCATGTTCACGGCGCTCTCGGAGGTGGAAGTGGGCGCCCTGACCGCGGCCAACCCGGACAACCACGAGCGTCTGGGGGTGAGCGGCCGCGACGCCTGGATGCTCGAGTTCCGCCTCCTCGGCGGGGAGAGCCGCATCGTGGCGCTGGGCCGGGTGGGATCGGCCTTCCAGACCGCCTATGCCCGGCTGCCCGGCTCCGACGAAGTCTACACCGTTCGGGGCGACCTGCGCGGCTCCTTCACCCGCACCCTCACGGACTGGCGCGACAAGCTCATCGCGCGCACGGACGTGGAGTCCATCGCATTCATCGAGGTGGAGCGCGACGGAGAGGTCATCATCGTCGAGCGCGGAGACGCCGGCTGGACAGTGGCGGAATCGGGCTCGGTGCCGGATTCGGCTTCGGTCGCGAACATGCTCGACGAGGTGGACGAGTTGCGCGCCATCGGTTTCGTGGAGGAGGGAGATTCCGAGTTCCCGACCGAGGACGTACGTCGCTTCGTGGCTCTGAACGAGAGCGGAGACACCCTCCTTGCGCTGGAAATGGCGCCGGTGGACGCCGAGTACCGGGTGCGCGCCGCGGGGAACGATACCCTCTACCGGCTGGCGGCTTTCCGCGCCACCCGGATCGTGCCCGAGCCGGACCGGCTGCTGGGACGGGAAGGCGGTTAGGCGCTACCCTGCCAGCGTCATTGGTACCCGTCGAACTCTTGTGGGTAGTGGCCTCGTGGGTGTTGCCGCCCTTGAGCGGCCGCGGTATTAACTACGTACGGTAGACTGGAGATGCCAGCCGGGGTGACTCACATGCCAGGAACACGCCAGGGACTCCAGGGGCCGCATAGGCGCGGCGTGGCGATGTGGCTCGCGCTTGCGGGCACGATCCTGCATCTGACCATCGCGACGCCAGCCCGAGCCCAGTTGGACCCGCAGGCCATCATTGATCGGGTGGACCGGATGCTGCGCGGTGATTCCAGCCGGGGCGTCGCGACGATGGAGGTCGTGACCGAGCACTGGGAGCGGCGGATGACGATGGAGATCTGGTCGCTCGGCACGGACTATTCGCTCGTCCGCCTGCGGGCGCCGCGGAGGGAAGCCGGAGCGGCGACGCTGAAGGCCGCCGAGGACATCTGGAACTACCTCCCCAAGGTTGACCGGACGATCAAGGTTCCTGCCTCGATGATGGGCGGATCGTGGATGGGATCGCACTTCACGAACGACGACCTGGTCAAGGAAAGCAGGCTCGTCGAGGACTACGACATCGAGCTCGTGTTCGACGGAGAGGATGCGGACGGCGTGGCCGTCCGGGACTTCCGCCTGACCCCCAGGCCGGAGGTGCCCGTCGTCTGGGGGCACATCGACTACCGGATCCGGCAGTCCGACGACATGCCGGTCCGGGCGGAGTTCTTCGACGAGGACGGCGAGCTGGCCCGGACCATAGAGCACGGCGACTACACCGAGTTCAGCGGGCGGATCGTTCCGAGGGTCATGAACATGTACCCGGCGGACAAGCCGGACGAACGCACTACCATTCGCTACGAGGAGCTTGAGTTCGACATCGACGTCGATCCATCCTTCTTCTCGCTCCGGACCCTCCAGCGCGGGGGGTAGCGACGCGTGACGGGCCGGTTGTGGCGAATCGGGTGGCGCAACCTCGGCCGTAACCGGAAGCGAACAGTTCTCACCGCGCTCGGCCTCGGGGTTGGCTACTTCGCCGTGGTGTTCATGGTCGGATGGGCCGAGGGGGTGTCGACGGGACTCGTCGAGAACGCGACGTCGCTCGTCAGTGGACCGATCGAGATCCACGATGCCGACTACCGGCCCGAGCGCAGCCTGTACGAGACCATCGGCGGCCGCGAGGGTGCCGACGTGGCGGAGATCCTGCGCACCATCGAGGCCGACCCCTCGGTCGTGGCCGCCGCCCCGCGCGTGTACGCGAGCGGGCTCGTGAGTTCCGGCGAAGCGACATTGGCCGGCGTTCTGCTTGGCGTCGACCCCGAGCGCGAGGTGGCGCTGACCCGTTTTCTGGATCCCCTGGCAGCGGGCCGCCTGCCTGCCACCGGCCGATACGAAGCCGTGGTGGGAGAGGAGATGGCGCGGCAGCTCGAGCTGAGTGTCGGCGACGAACTCATCGTCGTCGCCTCGGCGGCGGACGGCTCGATGGGCAACGACCTGTACACGGTGACCGGCATCTTCCGGACCGGCCTGCTCGAGTTCGATGCCGGCACCATGGTCATGCCGGTTGCAGACCTCCAGACGCTCGTGGTCCTCGATCCGGGTCGGATCCACGAAATCGCGGTCAGCACTGACGACCCGGCGCAAGCCGACCTGACCGCGACCCGCCTGGCAGCCACCCTTCGAGCCCCCGAACGGGCGATGTCGGTCGCGTCATGGACGGAGCTCAATCCGGTGCTTGCCCAGTATGTCGCGCTCGCCGATGCGACGTACTGGATCTTTATCGTCCTCATTTATTCAGTCGCCAGCTTCGGCATCGCCAACACGACGCTGATGGCCACCTTCGAACGCCGCCGCGAGTTCGCCGTCATGCTGGCGCTGGGTGCATCGCCGCGGTCCGTGGTCGGCACGGTGCTGTCCGAGGCGGTCGCGACCGGCATCATCGGGCTGGGCCTCGGGACCATCGTCACGGTGCCGCTGATGGTCTGGTTCTCGACGGCGCCGCCCGACCTCGGATGGCTCTACGGAAGCCTCACAGTGGAGGGCGTCCTGCTGACGCCGAGTCTCCGTGTGGGGACCAACGTGCCGGCATGGGCCTGGGCGACCATCGGCCTGATCGTCACGGCACTCGTCTCCGCCCTCTACCCGGCACTTCGTGCGGCGCGGGTGCCGCCTGCCGACACTCTGTCGGGTGTGTAGCCGTGCTCCTGCGCGTCCTGGTCCGGCTCGCCCTGAGGAACCTGCGCCGTCATCTGCGTCGCACGGTGCTGACCGCCTCGGCGATGATCGTGGGCGGCGCATTCCTGGTCTGGTCGATGACGATCGACGACGGCAGCCACGAGCAGTGGGTCGATTCCGGTGTGCGCATGGGCAGCGGACACGTGACCGTCGAGCGGCCCGAGTACCGGCTGCGCCGTCAGATCGACAACCGGCTGTCGACGGACGTCCTCCGCGCCGCCGAACAGGCGCTGGCCTCTCCGGAGATCGCGCCGCATGTCGTGACCACGTCCGCCAGGCTCGGGATCAACGGGCTGGCGAGTTCGGCGGCCGGGGCGCGCCCGGCGCAGATCGTGGGGGTCGACCCCGTCGCCGAAGCGGGCTTCGGCATGATCGACGACGGGGTGACCGAAGGGCGCTACCTCGAGCCCGATGATCGGCTGGGGGCCTTTGTCGGCGCCGATCTGGCCCGCAGCCTTGGACTCGCGATCGGATCGCGCTTCGTCGTGCAGGCGCAGGGTGCCGACGGCGAGATTACGGGGCAACTGCTCCACGTGGTGGGGATCTTCCGCAGCCGCGTTGCCGCCATCGACCAGGGGACGATCCACATCACGCTCGCGACAGCCGGCGAGTGGCTCGGTTCCGGGAGCGACGTGACCAACGTCGCGGTCGTCCTGCAGGGCAGTGGCAGGACCCGATGGGTCTCCGACCGCCTGGCACTGGCGCTGGCGGAGCCGGTGGAACGCGGCGAGGCACGCGTCGTGGGGTGGCGCGAGGCGAACCCCGTCCTGGCGGCGGGGATCGCGATCGACGAGTTCGGGAATTATGTGATTCAGGGGTTCCTGTTCGTCATCATCGCGTTCGGGATCGTCAACACGGTGCTCATGTCGGTGATGCATCGTCAGCGCGAGTTCGGCATACTTCAGGCGCAGGGGCTGACGCCGGGTCAGACGGGCACCGTCGTTCTCATCGAAGGCCTCACGATGTCCGCTGTCAGCGGGCTGGTCGGCGTCGGCCTGGGACTCCTGGCCACCTGGTATTTCTTCGGCGACGGGCTCGACACGTCGGTCTTCATGCAGGACATTGACGAGTTGACATTCTCGGGTGTCGCCGTCGACCCTGTCATCGTCCCGATCTTCGGGGTGCGACGCATCGTCCAGATTGTCGCGTTCATTCTCGGCATTGGCATTCTCGCCTCGGTCTATCCGGCGCTGCGCGCTGCCCGGGTCGACGTTACGGAGGCGATGAAGTTCGATCGATAGCCACTCTCGTGCCGACCCCTTGGCGCGCAAGGAGAATCGAGGTGTGATGGCAGTGCCCGACACGGCAGCCGCCCGGACCGACGGCGTCTGGAAGGTCTTCGAGCAGGAAGCCGAATCCGTGCAGGCGGTCCGCGACGTCAGCCTGACCATCGAGCGTGGCGAATTCACCGAGCTCGCGGGGCCGTCGGGCTCCGGCAAGACGACGCTGCTGAATCTGATCGGTGGCCTGACCCGCCCCACCGAAGGACGGGTCTGGGTCGCCGGGCGCGAGGTGAGCCGCATGTCGAACCGGGAGCTGGCGCGGCTCCGGCTCGAGGAGGTTGGCTTTGTCTTCCAGGCCTATAACCTGCTCCCCGTGCTCACGGCGTTGGAGAATGCGGAGTTCCCGATGCTCCTCCAGGGCGTGCCGGCGGAGGAGCGTGAGGCGCGGGTCCGCGGACTCTTTGCGCGGACGGGAATGGAAGGGCTCGAAGACCGGCGCCCGGGCAAGCTGTCCGGCGGCCAGCAGCAGCGCGTCGCCGTCGTGCGTGCGGTGGCCAGCCGTCCGGCCCTGGTGCTCGCGGACGAGCCGACGGCGAACCTGGACTCGGCCACCAGCGACGCGCTCCTCGATGTCATGGGCGAGCTGAATCGCGACCTCGGAGTGACTTTCGTCTTCGCCACCCACGACAGCCGCGTCATGGAGCGGTCTCGGCGTCTGATCCGCATGGTCGACGGCACGGTGCATGACGACGAGCGCCGATCCTGAGCGGAAGACCTGTCTCAAGGCTCCTGCCGAGTGTTCGGCACGCTTTGAGGCTTGAGGCGCAAGTAATGGACATCCACGAAGCGATAGCAATCACCCAGGAGCGACTGGCGGGAGAAGGTGCCACCATGCATGACCTGCTCGGGCACCTGCGAGGCAGAATCTCTCCTGTTCTGATCGGGGAGCAGGAGTGGGAACACCTGCTGGCAAGGGCGGGGACCCTGCCCATAACCATGGGTGCCCAGCCGTTCGGTTTCGAGCTGCCGCTCCACGACCGTCGGCCGCGGGCCGATTTCGGCGTCTCGCTGGCGAGCGGCAACCGGTCGGGCGCGTTTTTCGAAGATCAGGCGCGGCGCGATCCATCGGATCACACGGCGGCGGCGGTCAGTCGCCTGTTTCGCAGCATGGAGGCCGCGGACTCGCCCCTGAGCGCGATTGTCGGCCGCAAGTTGATGCTGGAATACGACATCGGGTCGGGGAGCAACGGCGATCCGCGGCCGGGGATGTTCCTGCGGCCCAACGAACGCATGATCTTCGGCGGCGCCGGGCAGCAGCACGATGTCGGCGTCGTGGTTGACGGACTCGTGGCCTGCCACAACCTGGAACCGAGCGCGGCAGAGCGGAGCAGCGCCGAGCGGGTGTACCTGGCGCAACCGGAAGACACCCGCCTCGACTCGTTCGGCCTGTTTCCGTCGCGCGCACGCTCGATCCGCCTGGCGATCATGGGCTTTGCCGGGGAGCGGGAGGTTTGTTCCTTTCTCAGGGAAATCGCCTGGCCCGGGAACATCGCGACCGTGGAGACGGTGCTTGCACACTTCAGCGAACGCTCGCAGGTCGTCAGGACCGGCGTGAACGTCGACGTGCGGGCGGATGGCGTCGGTCCGGTCCTCGGCCTGACGCCCATAGTCAAGCAGAGATATACGGCTGCTTCCCGGGTCTGGATCGATGGCCTGACGGATTGGCAGCCGGTGCTGGAGGCCCTGCGCCACGAGAACCGTGTAGTGTCGGAGAAAGTCGCGGCGCTGGTCGGCTGGGTCTCGCAACCGACCATTCTGTTTGGCAGAACCGGGCGGTTTGTACTGTTGCGGGGAATCCACCACATCAAGCTGGTCATCGCCGGAGACCGGGTTGAACAGATCAAGGCTTACGTATACATGGTGCTTTCAGGTGTCATCGCGCCCTGATGTCCGCCTCGCGCGCGGCCTTGCGGATGGCGCGGGTGGGGCCGCGACATGGCGCGTCGCGTTGGCCGCGCGCTGTCGCGTTCAGGGGGCGACGCGCCCGGGGAGCTCGCCAGGGTGAAGGAACTCGGCAGCAGGTCGTGCGGAAAGATTGCGGTCGTCGGAGCCGGCACCGCGGGCGCGCTGGCCGCCGCCAGCGTATCGCGGTTGCACCCGGAGCGCGATCATGAGCTGCACCACATCTACGATTCACGCATTCCCATCATCGGCGTGGGCGAAGGAAGTTGGCCCAGTCTGGTCCGCGAACTGCAGCAACTGTCGCAGTTGCCCCACGAGACGGTTCAGCAACGCCTGAACGGCACCCGCAAGTTCGGAAGCCGCTTCGAGGGATGGGGTCGACGCCAGCAGGACTTTGTTCACTACTTCACGCCACAGCACGTGGCCTATGCCTACCACCTTTCGGCCGACCTGATGGCGGACCTGTTGCGCGCGAGTACGCGGGCCCGCCACATCGACGCGAGGGTGACCGCGATCACGAAAGTCGACGGCGGCGCGCAAGTGCAGTTCGAGGGCCGTGAGGCCGAGCGCTACGATCTGGTCTTCGATGCCCGCGGCTATCCGCGGCAACTGGACCCGCAGGAGCACATCGACATTTCCTTCATCCCCACGAACTGCGCCGCCATTCGCCGCGGCTCCCCGGTCGTCAAGGCGTCGCCGAACGCTCCGGTCCGCGAACCCACGTATACCCGTGCGGTGGCGCGTCCGCACGGATGGGTGTTCGTCATTCCGCTGACCGTGCACACATCCTACGGCTATGTCTTCAATAAGGACGTGTCCGATCTCGATGCAGTCGAGGCGGACTTCGACGAATTGCTTGCGGAGGAAGGCGTGTCGGATTTCGAGAAGCGCGCCGTCATTCCGTTTCCCAATTTCGTCCGCCGCCGGATCTATGATGGTGCCGTGGTCCGCGTCGGGAATGCCGCCGCCTTCATGGAGCCGCTCGAAGCGACCGCCATCAGGTTGGCGCAACTGCAGGTCGCGCTGGTTCTGCGCATGCGGTTCCACCGGCCGGCTGAGTATGTGCAGAGCGACGCGCCCGTAATCAACCGCTTTCTCGTCACCGATGCGCTCGCAGCCGGCTTGTTCGTCGGTTGGCACTATTGCTGCGGTTCGAAGTACGACAGTGCGTTCTGGCGCAACGCCCGGGACCGCGTGTGGCCGAACTACCGGGAGGCCACCGATCCTCTGGTCGTGGACTGTTCCGCCTTGCGCAAGTTCGACGAGATGCTCGAGGTGGTCGACGCGAAGACCCCCGATCCGGCGGATTGGGAGCGGCAGTGCGCGTTCTTTCCCGTGAGCAGCTTCGCGCAAATGGCCCACGGTCTGGGCGCGCCATTGGGGCGGAAGCGCGACTCCGTGCCGACCTAGCCGGCCGGCGGCCGTCGAAGTCTGCACCGCGCACCCGTACGTGCTATCCTTGTTCGACACCTGGTGAGGAGGCGATTCAGGGGCGTGTTCAATAATCCGTTTGGTTCGTTTCACGATACCGTGGCCGAAGCAAAGCAGGAACGGGAACAGCTCGACCGGCTGCTGACGGTTTCCACACCGCGGGAGCGCCTGCTCGTCGCTGCCGTCGCGCTGTGGTTGTTCATCTTCGTGACATGGCTCTTCCTTGGCAGCGTAACCCGCAGCCTCGGGGTGGACGGTGTGCTGGTCGACCCGGGCACAAACCTGTCCGAAGCGGGCCGGTCCGTGCAGGCGCTCGTCTGGATCGAGAACGACATCGTGCCGCAGATCAGGGCAGGGATGCCGGCGGTGATGGAGCTGGGTGCGGCGGATGGAGAGGCGGCCACAATAAGCGTGGAAGTCGCGGCGATTTCCCCCGTTGGCCTGTTCGAGGCTCCCGCGGCCTTCGAGTCTGCGGTGCCGGTATCCATTCACCGCCTCGATATCGTGCTGGACGAGAGCCTCGACCTTGCTTCCATTGCGGGCAGAGAATGCCGGATCGTCATCGAGATCGGCACGCAATCCCCGGTCGCATTCCTGCGGATGGGGCGGTCATGAAATGGCGCTGATCGCCTTCAGGGGGGCCGGCGACAAGGCCGCACCGGGCTTCGAGAAACAGCGCGCAACCACGCCGATTCTGTTGCAGATGCACGCGTCGGAATGTGGCGCCGCCTGCCTCGGCAGCATTCTCGCCTACTTCGGACGCTGGGTTCCGCTGGTGGAATTGCGGGAAAGATGCGAGGTGAGTCGGGACGGGAGCAGTGCGGCGAGCATCGCGCGCGCCGCCAGGCACTACGGTCTCGAATGCAATGGACTCAGCGTAGGTGTCAGTCAGTTGAAAAGGCTGCAGTTGCCTCTGATCGTGTTCTGGCAATTCAGCCATTTTGTTGTCCTCGAGGGGTTCGACAGTCGCCACTTCCATCTCAATGATCCGTCCACGGGGCGGCGCAGGCTCTCGGCGGAGGAGTTCGGCAAGGGCTACAGCGGAATAGCGCTGCGATTCAAGCGGGGCTCCGGTTTCGAACCCGGCGGCGAACCGCCCGGATTGTACACGCAACTGGGCACGCTGCTCACCGGATCGCGGAGCGCGCTTGCCTGGGTAGTTGCCTGCGGCCTCATGCTGACGCTGCTGGCCCTTGTTGTCCCCGCATCTCTGGGCGTTTTCGTGGACGATGTTCTGGAGAACCGGGGGCCCTGGGGCGGACTCGTGACGGCCCTGCTCGGCGGCGGTGTCCTCGTATACATCCTGTCCCTGCTCAAGCACCGGTTCCTGAAACGGTTCGCGATCCGGATTTCGGTGATGGGCTACAGTCGAGGCCTGTCGCGCCTGCTGCGGTTGCCGGTGGAGTTCTTCGAACACCGTCTCACAGGCGATCTGACGGATCGAGTCTCGTCCATCGACAGAATCGCGAGAAACCTGACGGAACAGTTTCTGGTGCTCATTATCGACATGGGAATGAGCGCCGTGCTGCTCATTGCCATGTTGGCCTACGACGTCCGGCTCACGCTGGTTGTGCTGTTTCTGGCCTTTCTGCACGGCGTGCTGGCACACGTTCTCAACGGGCTCAGGGCGGTTCGAAGCCAGGCGATGAGGCGCGAACAGGGGCTTTTGCTCGGCGTCGGCATGCAGATGCTGAATCATGCCGACAACCTGCGCATGACGGGATCGGACGACCATTTCTTCTCGCGCTGGAGCGGCCATCAGGCGCGCGAACTGCATGCGCGCCGGCGCTATTCCGCACTGGGCTCCGTCAACACCGCGCTCCCGGGCATGGTCGCCGCACTGCGCGCCGCGGCGGTCCTGGGCATCGGGGGCAGCCTGGTCATGGCCGGAGAGATGACCCTGGGCACGCTGGTCGGCTTCTATATCCTGGCCGAGATGTTTCTGGCACCGGTCGGGCGCTTCCTGGAGTTCGCCGGGCAACGCCAGGCGCTCGAAACCGATCTGCAGCGACTCGAAGATATCTCCCAGGCGGCGGAGGACCCCGCCTTCCGTCGCCGGAGTTCCCGGTCGGAGTCGATTCCCACCTTCAAGGGCCGACTCCAGCTCACCGGCCGGCTCGAGCTGCGAGACGTCAGCTTCGGGTTCAACAAGAGTCGGCCCGCTCTGATCAAGGACTTCAACCTCCTGATCAGGCCGGGGCAGCGGGTTGCCGTTGTCGGTCCCAGCGGTTCCGGCAAGTCGACCCTCGCGCGTCTGATTGCGGGTCTCTATCAGCCCTGGTCCGGCGAAATCCTGTTCGATGGCCAACCCCGGGATGAGATTCCCGAGGAGGTGCTGCGGCGGTCCATCTCCATGGTGGATCAGGAGGTCGTGCTCTTTTCCGGGTCCGTGCGCGACAACATCACCCTGTGGAACCCCGCCGTTCCGGATGAGGCCATCTTCGCGGCGACACGCGATGCGCAGATCCATGACGAAATCCTGCTTCGGCCGGCCGGGTATTCGACCCGGGTCGAGGAGGGCGGCGCGAATTTCAGCGGCGGCCAGCGCCAGCGGCTGGAGATCGCCCGGGGGCTGCTGGGCCATCCGACGCTGCTCATTCTGGATGAGGCGACCAGCGCCCTCGATGCCGCGACGGAGGAATACGTCGACGACGCCTTGCGACGTCGCGGCGTCACCTGCCTGATCGTGGCGCACCGGCTTAGCACCGTGCGGGACTGTGACGAGATCATCGTGCTCGACGGAGGTGTCGAAGTGCAGCGCGGGACGCACGACGAGCTGATCGCGGACCGGGGCGGCACGTACTACAAGCTGGTCAAGTCCGGCTGATGCGGGACACCAGGCCGGGGTACACGTCCATCGCGGAACTCGCCGCGCTCTCCGGCGAGTCCGTGCCCTGCGCCGGCAACCTGCCGGTGAAGCTCGACGACCCGGACACCGTCTGGTTCATCGATCAGGGCGCCGTCAATCTTTTCCTGGTCGAATTCCGGGACGGGGTGGAGCAGGCGGCGCCGCAGCATCTTCTTCGCCGCGAATCGGGCTCGCTGGTGCCGGGGGTCGCGCCGGACGGGCCACGCGATGAGGATGACACCACGCTCAGCCTGATCGCCAAGGGATCGCCGGGCACCGTTCTGAAACGCCTGCCTGCCTCCGTGCTGGCCGACGCCGATCCGGCGGAGCTGGCGGAACAGACCGATACCTGGCTGACCGCGATTACGGACACGCTTTCGCGTTTTGCGAGCCGCCTTCCGCGTCCGACTGCGCTGGCCAGGCCCGGTCTGACGCGGACGCCGGCTCCCTGTACGCTGTCCGTACAGCGCGGCGTCGTATGGGTATCCGAACCGCCGCGCGGCACCGGCCTCTTCATGGACCTGGTCGACCCGGCGGACATTGTCGAGGCGGGCGGCCCACGCGAAGCGGTGATACCGCTGACGCGGACAAGCTGGCTCATCCTGTCCGACGAGGCGACACTCTCGGGCTCCTCGACCGAGACATTGGCAAAGCAGGGCATCCTGCTCTCGGCGCTCGCATGGTTTCACGCGGTTGCCTTCGCCCTGGAGCGCCTGAACCGCCGACTGGCCGTGGTCGATGATGCGAATCTCGAGCGCGTGCGGACCACGAGCCGCCGCACGGTCGAGAGAGCCGCGCGGCAGCGGCTCTTCAATATCCATGATCTGCCGATTGACCGGGACGAGAGTGTCGAGGACACGTCGCTGGCGGACGCCCTGCGGGCGATAGGACGCCGTGAGGGAATCGATTTCAAGATCCCGGCGCGCTCGGATCCGTCCGGTGCTCCCGTCGGCCTCACAGACGTTCTCGATGCGTCGGGCGTGCGCGCTCGGCGCGTGCGGTTCAGGGCCGGGGACGCCTGGTGGCGCGGCGACAGCAACGCGATGCTGGCATTCCGCGCCGAAGACGGCCAGCCCGTGGCGCTTCTCCCGGGATGGCTGGGGCGCTACCGGGAATTCGATCCGGTCAGCAAGCGCAGCGTCCGGATGACCGCGGATCGTGCCGCCGCGCTGGCGGACGAGGCCTGGATGTTCTACCGGCCACTCCCGGTGGGGAACGTGGAGCCGGCGGACCTGCTGAGGATCGCGCTGCGTGGATCGGGGGCGGATCTCGCGCGGCTGGTGCTTGCCGGGCTTCCGGGCGGCCTGGTCAAGCTCGTGCCGGCTCTCGCGCTCGGGTTCGTTGCGAACCAGACGGCGGCGGGCGGAACCGCCGGCCAGCTCTATGCGGTGGCGGTGGCAGTGGCGGGTTTCGGCCTGCTCGGCGCACTGCTGCATCTGCTTCAGAGCACGGCGATGATGCGCATCGAGGGTCGCTCGGCTTCACGGGTCGAAGCGGCCTTCTGGGACCGTCTCATGCGCCTTCCGCCAAGCATCCTGCACGGTCGCCGGGCCGGCGATCTGGCCGTGTCGGGGATGACGTTCCAGAATCTTCGCGACGGGTTGCAGGGAGTCGCGGCCGACGGCCTGCTGTCGATCCTTTTTCTGCTTCCGGTGCTTGGCGTCATCTTCCTCTACGATGCCACGCTCGGGACCGTTGCCCTCGCCTTCAGCCTGGCTTCGCTCCTGGTCACCGTCGTCCTCGGGCTGCGCCAGATTCCGCTCCATGGGCGGATGATCCGCGCGGCGCGGCGCGTCTCCGGCCGGCTGTTCCAGATCGTGGGCAGCATAGGCAAGCTGCGTGTGGAAAACGCGGAAGCGTCGGCTTTCGCCATCTGGGCGCAGGACTACCGGGAGCAGAAGCGTACGGAGCTCGAGCTGGGCGCGCTCGAGGGACATTCGCGGGCATTTGGCGCGGCGTTCCCCTTTCTTGGCGCCGGGATCCTGCTGTTCGCGGTCGCAGCCCTGGGCGACGGGAACCTCCCGGTCGGCGATTTTCTCGTCGTCTACCTCGTTTTCGCCGCGTTTCAAACCGCCGTCGCCCGGCTCGGCGAGTCCTTTGGCACGGTTGCCGCCATACTCCCGGCGTTCGACCAGATGCGCCCGCTTCTCGCTGCGGTCCCCGAGGCCGAAGTCGAAGGAGCGCCCGTCGAGGAGCTGGGGGGCGACATTCTCTTCGACCACATTTCCTACCGGTACGATCCCGACGGCCCGCTGATCCTCGACGGTGTCACGATTCATGTCCGCCCCGGGGAGTTCGTCGCGATTGCGGGCGAGTCCGGCGCCGGCAAGAGCACCCTCTTCCGGCTGGCGCTTGGATTCGACCGGCCCACCTCGGGAGCAGTGTGCTACGACGGACGTGACCTGAGGAACCTGAACCTGAAACAGGTGCGCCGCAGAATCGGCGTGGTGCCGCAGTCCGTTGGACTCCATCCCTCGGATCTCTGGGACAATCTGGTGGGCCACCACGATGAGGTGGCGAGTGACGAGGTATGGACGGCGACGCGCGTCGCCGACGTCGAAGAGGAGATCAAGGGCATGCCCATGGGCATGATGACCATGGTCGGCACGAGCGGGTCTGTCCTTTCGGGCGGCGAGAGTCAGCGCGTTTCAATCGCGCGGTCGGTGATCGGCAGCCCGCGAATCATGCTCCTGGACGAGGCGACCAACTGGCTGGATAACGAGAGCCAGGCCAGGGTCATGCGAAACCTCACCGCTCTGACCTCCACCCGGGTCGTCATCGCCCACCGCCTGTCCACGCTGGAACAGGCCGATCACATCTACGTGCTGCAGGCCGGAAGAGTCGTACAGAGCGGCTCCTTCAACGAGTTGATGGAGGCCGACGGGGTGTTCAGGGACCTGGTAAGGAGGCAGGTTGCCTGAATGGGCGCGGACGATCTCCTCGTATCGAGAGCTGAAGAAGACAGCGACTTTCGTGAACGTCTTCTCCGGAACCCCAGGGAGACGATCGAGGCGGAATTCGGCGTGACGCTGGCCGGGGACCATGAGATTCGCGTGCACGAGGAGTCGTATGCCGCGACGCATGTCGTGCTCCCGCCGCGGAGCAGGCTCAGCGAGGCCGAACGAGAGGCGGCGAGGACCGGTGCGGCATCGCTCGAGTTCCTTCGAAGGACACTCCACGACCCCGCGCCGCCCCTTCGGCCCTCTGCACCGAAAGAAAGGGGGGTCCGAAGCAGCGCCACCTCCGGGGCGCTGGCCAGGGCAGCGAGGGAAGCGATCCGCCGCGGGCTTGTCTTCCTGGAATCCACGATCGACGAGAATGGGGCCTGGCATTGCATCCGGTTCAATGTGGCCGACCCGGAGATCCCAAGGCATTTCGAGAGGCCTCCTTTCGTGTCGGCACTCGGCGCGCTGGCCCTCGAGAGCTCCGATGAGCCGCGGGCCAGGGCGATATGCACCGCTACGAAGGCATATCTCATAGACACCATCGAATACCCCGGATTCTGGCGGTACTACCGTCACCTGCCCCCCGATCTCGACAGTACCGCCCTCTGTTCGCTCGTCATCGGGACCCACCCCTGGATCTGGCTGGGGAGGAACGTTCCGGGCATGCTGGCAAATCGCGACGAGGAAGGCCGCTTCATGACCTGGGTGCTGGCGGAAGACGAACCCGACGTCGTGTCGCGCTTTCGTATCGAGGCCGACCCGGTCGTCAATGCGAATGTCCTCGCCTGCCTGGGCAACCATCCGGCAACCCGGGATGCCCAGCGATGGCTGGAAGCCCTTGTGACCGAGGACAGGCTCGAGGGCTCGTCGAAGTGGTATCCCGACACGGTCACGATCTACCATGCGATCACGCGCGCGATGATTCGTGCGAAGCCCGCTCTCGATCACCTGCGCCCGATGCTCGCGGATCGTATCCTCGGCCTGCGTGACGAGAAGGGAGGATTCGGCAATGTCCTTCAGACCGCTCAGGCGGTGTCGGCGCTCCACAACATCGCAAGCCTGGAGAGCATCGACGCGAAGCGCGAGGTGGAGAGACTGTTGAGCTCGCAGCGCGGGGACGGCAGCTGGCCGGAGCTGCTCGCGTTCGGCGACCAGTCGTTGAAGTGGGGCGTGGTGGGGCAGATCGGGCATGGCTCCGAGGCCGTGACCTCCGCGTTCTGCATTGAGGCCCTGGAGCGTCTCGTCGAAGTGTTGAGGGCCTGAGCGTGCCGGGCGATACGGCGCACGCGCGTCCCCGGCACGGGATCCTGACCCGAACGACTCGTGCGGACCGGGGCATTGTCAAGCTGCCCGCGCTCACCCCGCACCTCCGCTTCCACGATGTCGGCGAGGCGCAGGCGCTTCTCGTCTCCGAGTCGTTCAATACGCTGCTGCACGGCAAGCTGCACTGCGATCTGCTCCCGCTGCTCGACGGTCGGCACCCGTGGGACGAGATTGTCGCGGCCCTCGAGGGCGCCCACGCGGCGACCGATGTCCTTGCGGCCATTGCCGCGTTCGCGGCCAGGGGCTATCTGGTCTCCGCCGACCACGGCATGGACCGGTGCGAGGCAGCCTACTGGTCGTCGCTTGGCGCGTCGCCGCGCTGGGTAGAGGAGCGGCTGGCGCATTCGCGCGTCACGGTTGAAGGTGACGACGGCGGGCTCGTCCGGCATCTGGAGGCGAACGGCGCCAGGGTGGGAACCGGCGAGCCGAAGCTCACCGTTGTTGTCTGCGGCGACTATCTCGAAGCACATATCGCGGAGGTGGATCGGCGCCAGCTCGAGGCGGGAGCCCCGTGGACGCTGGTGCGGCCGAGCGGCGTGGAGCCGCTCTTCGGCCCTATCTTTCGGGCGGACAGGCAGGGACCCTGTTGGAGCTGCCTCGCGTACCGCCTGCGTAGCCATCGGGAAGTCCACGGTTTCCTGCGCAACGTTGCTGGCGAGGAAGCCGCCTTCAGGCCGTTCGCCGCGCAGCCCGCGGTGCTGGAAACGGTGTACGGGCTGATCGCGGCGGAGATCGTCAAGTGGCTGGTGCTGGGTGAGTCGGCCCCGATTCACGAACACGCAATCGCGATGGACTTGGCCACATTCGCAAGTTCGCAGCATCGGGTCATGCGTCGGCCACAGTGCCTGGCCTGCGGCGACGAAGCCCTGCACCGGCCGGATCGATCACCGGCACCGGTGTCTCTGAAGGCGAGCCCCAAGGCTCATCGCACCAGCGGCGGCGCGCGTGCCGTGGCGCCGGAAGCCACCCTGGCGAAGTACCGGCACCTGGTGAGCCCCATCAGCGGTGTCGTTACCTGGCTGTCGCGCACCACCGATGAGGCCGACTCCTGGTTGCACGTTTACTGGGCCGGGAGCGATCTCGGCATGAGAAGCCGGAGCCTGAGTTCCCTCAGGCGCAGCCTGCGCAGCAAGACCGCCGGCAAGGGCAGCACACGACAGCAGTCCAAGGTCGGCGCCCTCTGCGAGGCGGTCGAGCGCTATTCCGGTGCCCGTCATGGGGACGAGATCCGTATCCGCAAGCGATTCATCGAGTTCGCCGGCAAGGAAGAGGCGATTCACCCCAACGAGGTGCAACTGTTCAGCGAGAGTCAGCTAGACGATGCGGCGAGCATCAACGCGAAGGGCCACCCCTACAACATCGTCCCGCCGCGTCTCGAGCCCGACGCCGAAATCGACTGGACGCCGGTGTGGTCGCTGACGCAGCAGCGGCACCGCTACCTGCCGACATCCCTCCTCTACAGCATGCCGGCCGAGGAGCGCGGCCCCGCGGATCTGATCGCCGATTCGAACGGCTGCGCCGCGGGCAACACCCTGGAAGAGGCCATCCTGCAGGGCTTCTACGAACTGGCTGAGCGCGATGCGTTCGCCATCTGGTGGTACAACCGGTTGCGGGTTCCGGCAGTCGATCTGTCCAGCTTCGACGACGAATACATTGCAGCGGCCCCGGACTACTACGGCCGCTACGAGCGGGATCTATGGATGCTCGACGTCACCTCCGATATCGGCATTCCCACCTTCGTTGCGCTCTCGCGCCAGCCGGACGCCCGGACCGAGGACATCATCTACGGTGCCGGCACCCACGCCGACCCACGCCTAGCAGCCCTGCGCGCGCTTTGCGAATTGAACCAGTGCCTCACCTGGCTGCCGCGTCCCGGGGCGGGAGACGGCCGGCCGAGGATCGATGATCCGCTGGCCCTCTGGTGGTGGAAGACCGCCCGGCTCGCCGACTGTTCCTGGTTGGCGCCGGCGCCGGACCAACCGCCCCGCAAGGCTTCACAGTATCCGGTGACCGAATCGGCGGACACGCGCGAAGATGTGGAGAATTGCCGCGCGCTCGTCGACGCCAAGGGGATGGAGTTCCTTGTGCTGGATCAGACGCGGCCCGATATCGGCATGCCCGTGGCGCGGGTCATCGTGCCGGGCATGCGCCACTTCTGGGCAAGGTTTGCGGCCGGGCGCCTGTACGACGTGCCCGTCAGCATGGGCTACCGTGAGCCCCCCCTGGCCGAAGCCGACCTGAACCCCGCGCCCGTGATCGCGTAAGGAGGGGAGCTCCTGACCGGCGGCGCGCCGGTTACGCCGAGGTTACCAGCAGCAGCAGAGGCCGGCCGAGATGGCTTCCATCTGCTCCTCGGTGATG
This sequence comes from Longimicrobiales bacterium, assembly GCA_965221785.1. Taxonomy (GTDB): domain Bacteria; phylum Gemmatimonadota; class Gemmatimonadetes; order Longimicrobiales; family Gaopeijiaceae; genus BD2-11. The sequence continues at coordinate 131,134 of CBDCSR010000003.1, read as the reverse complement.
TTCGAGTCCGGCGGCAACGCGAGGTGCACCGTCTGCATGTCGCTCTCATGGACCCGGATGTTCATCGAATCGGGAATCGTAATGCCCAATTCGCTGCTGATCGCAGCCTTTGGATCTGCGAGAAGCTGTTCCCTGAAATCCGCGTCCACGGCGGACTTCTCAACAACCTGCGCCAGCATTTCATCGCCACTTCTCATGGCAATTCTCCATCGTTGGAGGCTACGAACCACATGACCAACCCTATTTTGTCGCAATTTAGAGGGATAAAGTCGTAGGTCAAGTCCCGTTCACCTCCCGGGGCGGGCCATCCGCAAGCGCGGCGATGTCGGTTGCGGCTCGGGACGCGGTATCACGGATCACTTCGCTCGCGGCGGCTTCGCGCGACTCGGCCATCAGCATCTCGCGGGCCGCACTCCCTCCCGGAGCGTCCTGCAACGCCTGCGCGAACCGTGCCCCGATTTCGTCATCGCCCGACACGAACACGCAACGCGCCCGCGCGAGCGCCGCCAGCTCACGATCCGAACCGGGATTGCGGAGTTGTTCCTTGAACTCGGCGAGGGAAAGGAGGCCTTCCATCCCGCCGCGCGGGACGGGCGCCAGCAGCAGGTTCTTGCGCGAAAGCGCACGGAGCGCCTTGCGAAAGCGGCGGCACAGCGCTTCGTAGTACCTGGCCGGGCCGCCGTCGTACACGAACCGGACATCGAGTTCCGCGCCCGGCAGCGCCTCCCCGCTGGCCAGCGGTCCCAGGACCGCGACCGCCACGCCGCCGCTGGCTTGCGGCACGCCGCGGTCGGCGAAGTCCTCCTCGACCGCGGACAGGACGGTGGCGATGCAGGCTTCGGCGACGCGCGACAGCGCCGTCGTCGCCTCGCTCACGGACAGGCTGCCGCGCATCGTGTGCACGGCGATCTGGAAGACCTTGCCGTTCGACCACTCCCGCGCCGCCGCGACCGCCTCACCGGCGTCCTGCACGGGGATGTCGTCGAGCTGGGCCCTCATTTCGGAGAGGCTGAGTTCGTACGTCCAGTAGAGGCGCGCCAGCCCGGACCGGGCGATCGCCTCCGATTCCGCGTCCGACAGGAATCCCTCCGGCAGTTCCAGGTCCGTGAATTCCCGCTCGCGCAGCGTGTCGAGGAGGGCCGGTGAGCGGTTTATCCACTCGGCGAGACCGGGGGCGGCGGCATGAATCTCCGCGATGACGTCGAACGCGTCGGGGCGCGCCGCGAACGCCCGGCTGTCGTAGGCGCTCCAGTCGTCGATCTCGGGATAGAACCGGGCTCGCTGACGGTCGAGCAGAGGATCGATGGTCTCGAACCACCGTTTGGGAAAGAGCGCCATGCCGTTCATCTCCATGTAGCTGCCCGGCAGCTGCGGAGAGGTGGCTTCGCCGTGGTGCTGCAACAGCGGATATCGCCGGTTCGACGTGTGGTGGTCGGCGTGGCGCTGCATGTTGTAGTACAGCCAGTTGGTGAACTTGTAGGCCGCGCTCCAGGCGTGCCTCGGTTTGACCGTCTCGAACCTGCCGTTGGGCATGCGGATGCGCCGCAGCCCGTAGTGCTGCACGTAGTTGCTCATCTTCATCGAGAAGACCACGCTGCCGCACAGGACAAGGTAGAGCAGCAGGGCCCAGGGGCCGCCCCACCGGAAGATGAGCCCGTACCAGAAGACGATCAGCACTGCATAGCGCCAGAACGCGTTCGTGTGGTGCCACGGCGGCAGCTGACGGCGAGTCAGTCGCCGCCGTTCGAACCGCCAGGCGCCCACGATGTTGCTCAGCACTTCCCGCGGCAGGTATTCCCAGAAACTCACGCCCTTCGGCGCGGACCCCGGGTCCAGAGGCGTGCATACGCGGGGGTGGTGAATGTAGACGTGTTCCGTCGCATAGTGCGGGTAGGAGACGGAAGCCAGCAGGAACTCGCCGAGCCGGCGTTCCCACGGCGCGCGTCGATGAACCAGCTCGTGGCCCACGACGAACACGGTCTGCGCCACCATGACCAGTATGCCGGCGATCAAGGCGACTTCCCAGAGAGACAGTCGGCCGCCGACCAGCATCTGCCAGAGCGCGAATACGAAGATCGCGGGCCAGAACGCCCCCCACACCCACAGCGAGAGATTGTACAGGAACAACTGGCTCTCGCGGGTCGTGGCCGGATCCATGTTCCGCTCCTCCAGGCCCAGGAGCCGGTCGAACGGGCTCGCGAGCATGAAGAAGGCGAACGGACCCGCGATCCACCAGCCGCCGAACATGGCGGCGCAGACCACGAGGGGGAAGAGGAGAAGTGGAGCGAAGTGCGGGAGCGCGTTCGCGACGGAGGGCTCGACGGCCCGCCCGCCCGCAGCTATCGAGGCACCGGCACTGTGTGCTTCCATCGCGGAATTCTCCATCGCGGTGATCGCTGCGCGGCACGCATCCGATCCGAATTTATCGTCGAGGCGGGGGCGATGCCAACGACGAGGCGGATCACGGGGCGCGGCAGCAGCGCCGATCCCGTCTCGTGCGGAACACAGGCAGGGCCGGGGAACGCGCGTCAGCCGCCCCGCTCGGGGCAGCCTTCTCGCACCATGGTGTGCGCGATCTGCACGATCTGCCATCCGTCGCCGCTTCTGCCCATCATGAAGGCGTCCGCGCCGCAGTGGCTGAACTCCCCGTCGGCGAAGAAATCGTACTCCACCCACACCGTTCCCAGGTTGTTGTCGATCTGAACCACGGGGTTGTAGATGCGCTCGTCGAGGTAACCCGAGGACGCGAGCACCGAGGAGATGAAGCGGGATATCGGGATCTCGGTGACCTCGGGGACGCCGTCGGCATCGGTGCCCGCGGTGATTAGCCGAGTGTTGGGGTGGAAGATGCGCTCCAGTGTCTCTCCATCCTTGGCGCGCATGGCGTCGAAGAGGTCCTCCACCACCTGCAGCACGGCTTCCGCGTCCGTCACAGCATCGGCATCCGACTGGGCGAGCAACGGAGAGGGAGCCAGCCCGCACGCTGCTACGGCGAGAACGATATGGGTCTTCCGGCGCATGGAGAGCCTCCTTGCATGTGGGGAGCGGGCCCGGCCGCGCGGGGCGTTGACCGTCACCCCGGGCCTGCCGGCTTCGACTTCCGTCGCCTCGTCCCCTTCGGCTTGAGACGCGCCGCCAGCAGCACCGCCAGCACCACCGCCGCCACCATCGGCCAGAGGGTGTCCGCCTTCACCTTCCAGAGGTAGTGCAGCACCCCGAGTCCGGCGGCCACGTACACGATGCGGTGGAGGCGCTGCCAGCGCCTGCCCAGGCGGCGGATCCACCCCCGGGTCGAAGTTACCGCCAGGGGGATGAGCAGCACGAAGGCGGCGAAGCCGGCGGTGATGTACGGCCGCTCGGCAATGTCTTCGAGGACGTACTCGAAGGCGAAGAACTGGTCGAGGGCGACGTACGTCATGAAATGGGTCAGGCCGTAGAAGAACGCGGCCAGCCCGAGCCGCCGCCGGTAGCGCACCAGGTTCCAGCCCACCCAGCGCCGAAGCGGGGTCACGGCCAGCGTCAGCAGCAGCAGGATCAGCGTCGAGGTGCCGCCCCAGTGGGTGAACTCCTCGATGGGGTTGGCGCCCAGCCCGTCCTCGCGGAACCGGAGGATGAGCCAGAGCAGGGGCGCCAGGCAGATGGCCCAGATGACCGCGCTGGTCACCCGAGCACGGGCTAGTACCACCTGGTCAGGTCCATCCCCGCGTACATGTGCGCCACCTGGTCGCCGTACCCGTTGAACATGAGGGTCGGCTGCCGCAGGAGCTTGCCGATGCGCCGCTCGCGCGCCTGACTCCAGCGCGGGTGGTCCACCTCGGGGTTTACGTTGGCGTAGAAGCCGTATTCATGCGGCGTCTGCACGTTCCAGGTGTTGCGCGGCATCTCCTCCACGAAGGAGATCTCGACGATGCTCTTCACGTTCTTGAACCCGTACTTCCAGGGCGCCATCAGCCGCAGCGGAGCCCCGTTCTGGTTCAGCAGGCTGCGCCCGTAGAGCCCCGTCACCAGCAGGGCGAGCGGGTTCATGGCCTCGTCCATGCGCAGGCCTTCCAGGTAGGGCCAGGGGAGGATGGGGATGACGCGCCGGCGCTGCCCCGGCATTTCCTCGGGGCGGACGATGGTCTTGAACTGGACGTAGTTGGCCGACCCGGTGGGCTCCAGGCGCGATATCACGTCGGCGAGCGGAATGCCCCGCCACGGGATCACCATCGACCAGGCCTCCACGCAGCGGAGCCGGTAGATGCGGTCTTCCTCGGTGTGGGGGGCGAGCAGGTCCTCGAGCGCGTAGGTGCCCGGTTTGGCGCAGTGCCCGTTCACCTCCACCGTCCACGGCTGCGGCTCGAAGTCCCCTGAGTTGCGGGACGGGTCGCGCTTGTCGGTGCCGAACTCGTAGAAGTTGTTGTAGGTGGTGATGTCCTCGTACGTGTTGACCTCGCCGCCGAGTTCGTCCGTGGCGTCGGAGAAGTCCTGCCCGGTCCGGGCGTACGCGCTGCCGGCCTTCCCGCCCAGAGCCGGCGCCACCAGGTGGCCTCCGGCGATCGCGCCGGCGGCCGCTATGAACCTGCGCCTGTTCAGGTAGGTCTCCTCGGGTGTGATCTCCGAGGACGGGACGTCGAGTCCGGCGTTCTTCACGCGAATCAGCATGCTGTCACTTCCGTTTGGTCTGTCCGGTTGGGCCGCGCCCCTCCGGCGCAGCCCGGTTGCGTCCGATTGGTTCCCTTCCCGCGTCTCCGGGTTGCTCAGCCTCCGGGGGTGCGGGACAGCGAACGGTAATACTCTTCGATCAGCTGGCGGAAGCCCTGAGGCACCTCGTCGGAGCCGGACAGGAGCAGCCGCTCGGGGTCGTCTTCCCCCGCAGCCCGGCGCAGTCCGAACTCGAAGCGCTTCACCCCTTCCAGAATCTGGGTCTGCAGCCGGAGGATTTCCTCCATGTCGTCGTAGACGCGGCGGTCGTCCAGCGCCCTCATGGAGCGGATGACGTCGTCGAGCTCCTCGACGCCGACGCCGGCGTCGGAGAGCTGCTCGCGCAGATCGGCCATCTCGCGGGCGCGTTCACGGTATTCGCCCCGGAACTGGCGAATGTCCTCCGGGGTCAGCCCGCGCGCCCAGCCGGTTCCGCCCGGTCCGAATCCGGCGCCGGCCATGTCCCTCAGACCGTCGGGGCCGCCGCCTCCACCCGTCTGGCCGCCCTGCTGGCCCTGCTGTCCGCCCTGGCCCTGCTGTCCTTCCTGGCCTTCACCTTGCTGTCCGCCTTGACCCTGCTGCCCTTCCTGGCCCTGTTGGCCCTCGCCCTGCTGACCCTGACCCTGCTGCCCCTGAGCTTCCTCGCCGGGCTGTTGTCCCAGCCCCCGCCGGGCGTTCTCGTCGGCGCGCGCCTGCAGCCGCCGGTTGAGCGACTCCATGTTGCGCACCATGTCGCGGGCCTGGTCGAGTGACTCCATGGTGCGGTCGTCCACCGGCTCGCCGACCGCTTCCGACGCCTGCCGCAGCTGGTCCCGCAACTCCATCAGGTGTTCGGTGGTCTGCTGTTCGAAATCGCGCGTGAAGTCGGGGCTGCGCGCGCCAGGCAGCCCGCGCGAGTACTGGATCCGCTCCCTGATCTTGTTGTCGCGGATATTGCGCAGAGCATCGTCGAACGACTCGGCCGCCTGCTGCTGTTCGGAGCCGGCCTCCGCCGACATCTCGTCGATCTGCCGCTCCAGGTCGGCCACTTCCTGGGACATCTCGTTCTTGCGCTCGATGAGCCTGCGCATGCGTTCCGCGGTGACCTGGTCGGCACCGGAGATGTCCACCGATTCCCCGGCGACGTCGAGTTGCTCCTCGATCAGCTCCTCGCTCCGCCGCAGGGCATCCTGCGCGTCCCGCTCGATGCGCCCGGACTGATCGCGCTCCAGCAGTCGCCGCGCGGCCCGCAACCGGTCAAGTGCGGAACGCGCGTCGGCCGCCGCCTCGCCTCCTCTGGCGGCCGCCGCTTCCCGCATCGCGTTGGCGGCGTCCTGAAGCTGGCGCGCGGTCTCCGCCAGGCGCTGGTTGGACTGCATGCGCGAGAGCTCCTCCAGGCGCCGCGCCTCCTCCTCCACTTCATCGGCGAGCGAGCGCTGGTTCTGTGCGCCGCCCCCGGCGGAACCCTGCGAGCGGTTGGCGAGGCGCTGCTGGCGCTCGGCCTCCTGCTCCTGGCGCCGTGCCAGTTCGCGAAGGCGCTCGAGTGTCTCGTCGATCTGCTCGTCGGCCTGCTGTCGTTCGCCGCGCTGCACGCTCTCGTACTGGTTCTTGAGCTTGTCCAGCTCCAGTTCGAAGAGATCCGCGAGGTCCTCCGCGTTGGGCCCGCCGCCGCCCCCTCCTCCCCCTCCGCCCTGCTGCTGGCTCACCTGCACCTCGTCGTAGAGCGCTTCGGCGCGCAGGAGGTACTGGAGCGCCTGCTGCTCCTCCGAGAGTGCGCCTTCCGGATCGGCGGCGTCGAGCCGCTCCATGGCGGCCTCCATCTCCTCCATCGCCTGCGGCAGCAACTGGGCGATCTGCTCGAACTCGGGATCGCGCACCACGCCCCGGTTGTTGAGGCGCGTCGTCAGGGTCGCGACCTGGTCGCGAAGCCTCTCCTGCGAGAGCCGCACCACGACCAGCCCCTCGCTGAACCCCTCCGGCGAATAGCGGTCGCGGTCCCGGTTCAGGTTGAAGGTCGCCGAGATGACCTCCCTCTGCTGTTCGGAGAGCTCCTGTTCGCCGCCCATCTGGCCACCGCCACCGCCGCCACCGCCGCCTCCGGGCTGCTGCTCCGCCTGGCGGAAGTCGGTGCCGAAGCGGCGGATCTGGAGGAAGTAGATGTCGCTGATGGCCTCCTGGCTGCCTGTGCCCGCGTTGTCGCGCGCCTTGGCGTAGTAGGAGATGATGTCGCCCGGGACGAGCTCGTACTCCTCGAGGAAGAACGTGTAGCCCGCGCTTACCTCGCTCAGGGGCGCGGCCCCGGAGCCGAACAGCTCGACGGTCTGTTCCTCTCCGCCGTTGACCGAGAAGACGAGCTCGAGTTGCCGTATGCCGTAGTCGTCGTTGGCGCGCGCCTCGATGAAGAACTCCTCCAGCGCCGTGGCGCGTGTGTCGCGTCCGGGGCGGGTGAAGGAAAGCGACGGAGGCTGGTCGTTCAGCACGTCGATGGTGTACTGGGGCGAGGCGGGCACCAGCCCGGCGCGGGCGCTCTCCATCTCGAGGTGGTAGAAGCCGTTCTGCTCCACCACGAAGGATCCGGTGAAGGAGCCGTCCCCGGCGGGCGTCAGTTCGCTCGCCGGCGCGTCGTCGCGCCACAGGTTGGCGCGCGGGGCGGGAATCGTGGGGAAAGCGCGCAGGTGGACGCGGGTCCCGCGCAGCACTGCGATGTCGCCGCCGTCGTCGATGGTGCGGTCCGGAAGCCCGGTGTAGGCCGGGAAATCGTACACCAGCTCGAGCCGGTCCACGTACGGCAGGATCTCCACATCGATTCGGTACAGATCCGACTGCACGCCGGAGGAGCGCACGAAATACTCGGTGACGTCTTCCACGGCGAAGAGCACGACTTCGAACTCGCCGACATCCTCCTCGCCCGTGTCACCCGCCAGCAGCATGGACAGGGGCCGGAATTCACCGTCGGAGCCGGTGCGCAGGAAGAGTTCCGCGTCCGTGGCCTCGAAACCCAGGTTGCGCGCCGCGATGCGCAGATCCGAGCCGCGCGTGATGGTCACGTCACCCGGGGTCACCTCGATCGAGTAGGGGTTGACCTCCGCCGCGTCCGCCGTCGGCGAGAGCAGCACCGAGGCCCCGTGACGCAGGAAGGCCGGACCGGTCAGGAAGATGATGAGGAAGGCGAGCCCGATTCCCGCGACCGCGGCGGTCCAGCGCAGCAGCCCCGCCCGCTCGATGCGGTGTCCGCCATCCACGGCGCGCGCCTTCTGGACGGCGGACTCCATGAGCCGCTGCACGAGCGCGGGCGAGTGCGCCGCGTCGTGGGCATCGGGGTCGGCACCGGCGTCGATCGCGCTCAGCACCGCGGCCTTGAGGGATGGCTCGTGCTCCTCGAGATAGAGCGCGACCTGCGCGTCGGAAGGCCGCCGCCAGAGGGGGCGCACCAGGAACCAGATGCCCACCGCGAGCAGCGACAGCCATGTGAAGATCCGGAAGCCGGTGACTACCGCGGGGCTGAAGCGGCTGCCCTCCATTCCCCAGGCGGACACCAGGAAGGCCACCAGCCCGATCCCGAGCAGCGCCGCCAGCCCGCGCAGCGCAATGCGCATGCGCCAGCGGGTTCGCACGTGCCGAATGGCGTCGAGCAATTCGAGTCTGGCGCGCTGGTTGAGTCGTGTAGGCACCTCAGCCCCCCTTCTCCGTTACGTCAACTGCTAGCCGCCGATCCTTCCCATGGCTGGCTGGCAGCCTTTCGTGACAAATAATTGGAGACAATCGTCTCCAGTGCCAGAAGCAGGAACGCCGCCACCAGGAGATACCACCAGATTCCCTGGCGCCGTTCCCTGTCCTCCGGCCCGAGTTCGGCGCCGATGGCACCTGCCTCGCCGATGTCCGGACTGGTGATGGATCCGGCGAACTCCTCGGGGTCCATCGCCTCGAGATCCGCTTCCCCGAGGTTGACGTTCACGGCGACCGCGGGTGTGCCCGGCCCTCCTCCCGCGCCTCCGCCGCGCAACTCGTAGAAGCCCTGCTCCGAGAGTGGAAGAAAGCCGGGTCGGGCTGCTCCACCCACATCAATGGAACGATTGGCGGGGGAAAGTGCGACCAGTCCATCCCCGTTGTCCAGCGAGAGACCGGCGAGGAGCCGATCGCCTTCCCCCCCTCCGCCCTGTCCCGAGAGGTTGAGCACGTCGTCCACCGTGTAGGAGGCCGTGGGGGGACGGAAGCTCCCGGCGTGCTTGACCAACTGGTGCGCGAAGGGCAGGAAGATGGGCTGCAGGACCATGTCGTTCCAGTAGTTGTCGAGCATCGACGTCCACAGCAGCACCCGTCCCTCGCCCACCTGCCGTTCCGCCAGCGCCACCGCGCCGTTGTCGAAGCGGGCCAGCACGCCCTCCGCGCCCGCGAACTCCACGTTGCGATAGCGGAAGAAGTTGGCATCGGTGAGGTCGCCGCTGCGGGGAGCGGCGAAGAGGGCGAAGACCGGGTGGGTGTAGTCGATGCGGCCGAGGGTTCCGCCGCGGCCCTCCCGCCACTCCGGCTCCATCACCGCGCCCACCGGACCGGGGAGCAGGTCGGGCCCGTCGGCGGGCCAGCTGCTCCGTTCGCCCAGGATGACCACCAGGCCGCCCCCGTCCTCCACGAATTCACGCAGGCGCGTCCCCACCCCGCCCCGCGGCGGCCGCGACCCGTTGAGGATCACCACCGACCGGCCGGCCAGGTCGCCCGCGGTCATCGCGCCCACGGTCGTGCCATCGACGTCGAAGGCCGGATCGGTTCCGATGGCCAGCGCCTGGTCGAGGTACAGGCTGGGATCCCTCGGGTCGCTCCCGTCCTCCACCACCAGCACCGAGAACCCCTCGCCCGGCGACAGCACGAAGTGGACTACGTCGTTGGCGGGCAGGGCGTCGCCGGGGACCCGCACCGACCCGCGCATGAACGGTTCGCTCAGCGTGAAGGGCGGCAGCGTCACCAGCGTGGTGGCGTTGGGCCCCAGCGTTGCCGCCGCAGATCCGGCCGGTCTGCCGTCCAGCTCCAGCACCACCTCCACATCCTCGGCCTCCCGGTCGCCGGAGTTGACGAGCCGGGCGGTGGTCTCGACCCGCTCCAGCCCGTCGCGGAAGCTCCGCTGGAAGAGGAGCTGGCCGACTGCGAGGTCGCCCTCGTACGGCCCGGTCACCACCACCGGGTCCACCGTGGTCCCCGGAGGCAGGCGCGCCCCTTCGTCGCCGTCCCATCCCGCGCGCTGGAAGTCGGAGATCACCACCGCGTGCCGGCCCGGCAGGTTCGACTGCTCCAGCACGGTGCGCGCGAGGTCGAGCGCGGGGCCGAAGCGGGTGGCGCCGGCGCCCGGCTCGACCGTATCCAGAGCGGCGAAGAGCACCGTGCGGTCGGTGGTCGAGCGAACCGCCAGGGTGGCGCCGGCCGAGAAGAACACCAGCGAGGCACGGTCTTCGGGGCCCAGTTGGCGGACGGCCGCGCGGGCGCCCGCAAGGGCGTCCGTCCAGCGATCGCCGTAGTCCATGCTGTACGAACGGTCGACCAGGATCACCACCTCGCGCGCCACCACCGTCCCTCCGAGGGCGATGTCGTCGCGGTCCATGAAGGGGCGTGCGAATGCGGCGATGAGCGCCGTCAGCGCCGCGAGCCGAATCAGCAGCAACAGCCAGTGGCGAATCTTCTGCCGGCGGCTCGACTTGTAGGGAACCCGCTCGAGGAACATCAGCGAGGGAAACTCGACCACCTCCTTGCGGTCCTTCTGCACCAGGTGCACGAGCACCGGCCAGACCAGGAAGCCGAGGCCCACGAGGAACAGGGGCGCGAGGAAGGCGAGGGCGCTCATCGGACCCGGGTCAGCCTCTGGCGTGCGGAGAGGTAGCTGAAGAGCGCGTAGTCGAGGGGCGTTCCCGTGTTGAACAGCGCGTAGTCGATGCGGTGCTCGACGAAGCGTCGCGACAGCGTCTCGGTGTGGTCGCGGATGAGTTCGCGATACCCCTCCCGGAGCCGCCCCGGCACCACGGGCAGGCGCGCCTCGGACTCCAGGTCCTGGAAGCTTGCCGGCCTCTCGAAGGGAAAGTCGAGCTCTGCGGGATCCAGAAGATGAAAGACGATGACGTCGTGGCCGGCGTAGCGCAGATCCTTGACCGCGTCCACCACCGCCTGAGGCTCCTCGTAGAAATCCGAGATCACCACCATGATGCCCCGCCGCCCGATGCGGCCGGTGAGCTCGAAGAGCGGCTCGGCCAGGGTGCCGGGGCCTCCGGCTTCGATGCGGTCGATGGCGTGCAGCACGAGGTCCAGGTGGCCGGCCGCCGGCGGGATGTAGTCCACGATCTCCCCGGCGATGGTGAGGAGGCCCACCCGGTCCCGCTGCTGCCTCGAGAAGTAGGACAGGCACGCCGCCAGGTAGCGCCCGTAGTCCAGTTTGGAGATGCCGTCCTGCCGGAAGGTCATCGAGCGGGATATGTCCAGAACGACCATGAAGTTGGCGTTCGAGTCCGCCTCGTAGTGCTTCAGGTAGAAGCGGTCGCTGCGCGCGTACAGGCGCCAGTCGATCCTGCGGATGTCGTCCCCGGGCATGTACTGGCGGTGCTCGGCGAAGTCGACCGAGAGTCCCAGGAAGGGAGCCCGGTGCAGGCCGCTGATGAAGCCGTCCACCACCGTGCGCGCCAGCAGCTCCAGGTTGTGGATGCGCCCCAGGACCTTCGGGTCGATGAACCCGGTCCCCGGACCGGTCGGGCGGACGGCGGTGCGCGCCATGCTACATCCCGGAGGTGGGCGTCGGGACCTGGGTGATCAGCTCCTCGATGATCTCGTCGGTGGTGATCCCTTCCGATTCGGCGTGGAAGTTGGTGAGCACGCGGTGCCGGAGCACCGGTTTCGAGAGGGCGCGGATGTCGTCGAAGCTGACGTGGTAGCGTCCGCGGGTGAGCGCACGCGCCTTCCCGGCCAGAATGAGGTTCTGGGCGCCCCGCACGCTGGCGCCGAAGGAGACCCACTTGCTGATCACTTCCGGGCTGTTGCCGTTCGGGCTGGGGCGGCTGGTCCGTCCGAGCTGCACCGCGTAGCGCAGCACCGCCTCCGACACGGGAACCTTGCGCACAAGCTGCTGGAAGCGGATCAGGTCCTCGCCGGTGACGGCGTGCGAGAACTCGATGTCCTGCAGCGATGTCGTCTCGCGCACGACCTCCAGTTCATCGTCTTCCGGCAGGTGTTCCATGATGATGTGGAACATGAAGCGGTCGAGCTGGGCCTCCGGCAGCGGGTAGGTCCCCTCCAGCTCGATGGGGTTCTGGGTGGCGAAGACGAAGAAGGGCGGATCCAGGTCGTAGGTGCGCCCCTGGATGGTCACGCGGTGCTCCTGCATCGCCTCCAGCAGCGCCGACTGGGTCTTGGGAGGGGTCCGGTTGATCTCGTCGGCCAGCAGGATGTTGGTGAACACCGGGCCCGGGGCGAACACCATGGTGCGCTTTCCGGTCTTGACGTCCTCCTGGATGATGTCGGTTCCGGTGATGTCCGAGGGCATCAGATCCGGGGTGAACTGGATGCGCGCGAAGTTCAGGTCCAGCACCTGGGCCATGGTGTGCACGAGCAGCGTCTTCGCGAGCCCGGGCACTCCCACGATCAGGCTGTTGCCGCCCACGAACAGGGTGAGCAGGACCTGCTCGATGACTTCGTCCTGGCCGATGATGACCTTGCGCAGTTCGCTGAGGATCTGGTCGCGGCCGGCGGTCATGCGCGCGGCCAGCGCGACGTCGTCTGCGTCTTCGAGGGACGGAAGGGCGTCGGCGCCGCCCGATGCGGGTCTGTTGATGAAGGCCACTCTGGTTTCTCCGGGAGGCCCCCCGAGGGGGAAGGGATGGGATGGAGGGGAGGTCAGTGCGTCATCGCGTAGATGATGTAGTTGACACCGAACTTGTACGCTTCGTTGGTCAGATCGATGGGGAGCCATCCGGTGTCGGAGAACTCCCAGTAGTCTCCCAGGTCGTTGTTGAAGTTGGCGACCAGCATCAGCCGCTTCGCAGGATCGTTGTCTTCGAAGATGCCAAGGTACTGCGGCCAGCCGCCTCTGTAGGGAGGTGCCAGCGCTTCGGGATCGGCGATCTCGAAGAACGAGTCGAAGACCGTCGGCAGGGGGTCCAGGTCGGAGAGGTCGTAGAACATCCCTTCGGGAAGCACCCGCCGCATCTGCGCCTCGAAGTTGGCCCAGTCGCGCGGGCCGCCGAAGTCGTCGAAGATCACGAAGCCGCCCTTGAGGAGATAGTTCCTGAGTCCCTCCTTCTCGGCCTCGTCCATCTCCCAGAAGCCCGGTTCGGAGACGTAGGCCAGCGGATAGCTGTGGAGCTCCGGGTCGTCGAAGGTGAGGATGTTGCTGCCGCCCTCGTAGGTGTTCAGGAAGGTGGTGGCGGTCAGGATCCTGGCCAGGTTGCGCTCGGCCCTCGGGTAGTCGTGCGCCCAGGGCGGCTGGCCCCAGCCCCGGCGGCCACCCGGCAGGAAGCTGCGAGGCATGCCCCGCCCGCCGCCGGACACATCGGTGCGGATGCGCACGAAGGTGAAGCGGCCGTCGTAGGGAATGTTCGCTTCCTGGAGGGGGGCCGCCGGCGAACCGGGTGGTGCCGGGGCCGCGACGGACCGGCGGGCTTCCGGGGTCGGCTCGTTGGCCGCGGCGTCCGAACCGGTTGCGCCGGCCGTGAGCAGGCACGCGGCGACGGTCCCTGCAACCCCCGCCGCCCCGACCATCGCCCGCGTCACCATGGTTGTGGCTCCGGGCTGCCGCGCAGGGTCATGAGCAGGTCCTGAGCGGCTTCGAAATTGGGCGCCCGCTCCAGCGCACGCAGCACCGTGCGGCGGGCGCGGACCACGTCGCCGGCCCGGTACTGCGCCAATGCCAGCTGGTAGAGCGCCCCTGCCATGTCCACGGGATCGAGCGCCACCAGAGCTTCGCGCGCGCGCACCGCGACGGGATGAAGGGCCCGACCGGCGGCCAGCTCGGCCAGCCGGCCGTGCGTCTCCTCGTCGAAGGGATAGATGTCCACGGCCCGCTGCAGAGCTTCGATGGCGCCTGCCCCGTCCCCGGCCGCTTCCCTGAGCTGCGACTCCTCCAGATTCGCCTCCAGGAAGGACTCGTCGATCCCGGTCAGGGTCTCGAGCTGGCGCAGGGCGCCGGCGCTGTCGCCCCGCTGCATATGGATGCGCGCGAGCAGCCAGCCCGGGCTGCCGGGTCCCGCGTATTCCGGGAACAGGTCGCGGGCCCGCGCCAGGTACTCCTCGGCCTCGTCGAGCCTGTCCTCATCGAAGAGCTGCGCGCCCATTGCCATCTGCGCCATGAAGTTGTCGGGATGGGCCGCCGCCAGCCGCCGCACCTCGTCCGGGGCGCGGGAGCCTCGTTCGGCCAGCGCGGGCAGGGGCTCGGTGGCCGCCAGCGCCCCGGCGAAGCGTTCCTCGAAGTAGTCCGTGAAGATCCGGTCGAAGCGCTCGATCTCCGTGCCGAGCACCCGTTCGAACACCTCCTCGGTGGTGGCGCCCGCAGCGTACTCGCGGAGCATGGCCACCAGCGCCTCGGGCCCGTGATCGCGCGCGATCAACTCGCAGACCAGTGACGCCTGGTAGTAGGAGTGCACCACCTGGTCCCCATAGCTCGGGCGCACGAAGCCGTTGTTGAGCTGGCTGACCGGAAGGACCCGGCCCTGGTGGTAGGCGATCAGAAAGCCCGGGTTCAGATTGTGCCCCCAGGAGGGCGCGCCGCGGCGCTGCTCGTAGACCGCGAATCCCTCCGCGAGCCAGCGCGGCACACGGTGGTTGGAGAGCGCGAGATGAAAGACGTGGGCGATCTCGTGCCAGAGGGTCGACGCCCAGTTGAACTCGCCCCGGTCGCGCGCGGACGGGGAATCCATGGCCACCACCGAGCCGAAGCTCACCCCCAGCGCCCCGAGGCCGGCGAGCCCGACAGTGCGCACGGAGAAATCCGCGTGACTGGGGAAGAGTTCAAGCCGGATCGGGGTGGGCGGGTCGTACTGGTAGCGCTCGGCCAGGGCCTGGTAGGTCCGCTCGGCCAGCTCGGCCACGAACGGGGCCAGCAGCTCCGCTTCCCGACCGTCGATGGCGATGATGAAGTGCTCGGTCTCGGTGATGCGATAGCGCTCGAAGGTGTCGAGGAGATCGAGGGTGTTCTTGTACCACGGGTTGAAGGGATCGCCCTCGAAGGCCCGCTCGAGTTCGGCCTGACCCTCTTCGATCGCGCCCACCCGCAGCTGATTGATGCCCAGGATGCCGCGTGCCTTCCAGGAATAGGGATCGATTCCCACAGCCTCGGCGGCGAGCGCGACCGCGTCCGCGTAGCGGCGCGTCTGCACCGCCATGTCGGCCACGGTGGTGAGGAGGCCCGGGTACTGCGGGTTCAGCGCACGCACCTGCTCGCGGACGGCCTCGAAGTCCTCGTGGCGGTCGCGCAGGAACCAGGTCGCCGCGAGCACCGAGAGCGCCTCCAGCGACGACGGGTTCACCTCCAGCGCGGCACGCGCCTCCTCCTCGGCCGCCGGGTACTCCTCCAGACGCAGATGCAGGCGAGCCAGCAATGTACGGGCCGGGACCAGGTCGGGATTGATTTCGAGGGCGCTCCGCGCGGTGCCCATGGCCTCGGGCGAGCCGTCGAATTCGTGCGCCAGCGCCATCCCCAGGATCGCCTGCGGATGGCGGGGATTGCGGGCGAGCACCTGTTGGTATGATTCCCGCGCGTCGGGACTCCGGTAGGTATCGAGGAAGAGCTGTCCCGTACGCAGATGCGGTTCCGGGTTGGACGGGTCCGCGGCCACGGCCTCGTCGAAGGCCCGCAGCGCGTCCTGCAGCAGTTGCGATTCCTCCACCCCGAGATGGCGCACGGCGATGCCGACCGCGGTGAGCTCGGCTGACGACAGCGAGGTGGTCCGGTTGTAGAAGTCGATGAAGCCGTCGAAGGCGCGCATGGCTTCGTCGCGCTGCCCGGTTCGCAGCTGTAGCTCCGCAAGATTCACGCGGGCGGTGACCTCGTCGTCGGCTCCGCCCGCCATCGCCGAGCGGAAGCTGGCCGCCGCCTCCTGATAGCGCCCCCGTTCGACCAGCATTTCGCCGAGCACGTTCTCGAGCGCGGGCCCGTGGCGGTCGCGGCCGTCACGGGCTGCTTCCTCCGCCTCATCGTACCGTCCCACCGCGGCTAGGGCGCGCGCGAGCGCGCGGTCGACAGCCACGGTGGCGGCACGGTCACGTGCGAGGCGCCGCAGTTGACGGATCGCGTCGTCGTACTCCCCGCCCGCCAGCGCCGCGAGCGCGTTCGCTTCGGTCTGCGCGGCCAGCGGCGGCGCCACGGAAAGTGCGGTCGCGAGCGCCAGCAACAGCGCCGCGCGCGCCGGAGACCGCGGCCGGAAGCCGGCCTTCACCGTCCTCCTCCCCCTTCCCTCTCCCGAATGGCCCGCGTGGTCAGCGTCAGTTCCACCAGCAGCCCCTCCAGCTCCGCCTCGTACTGCTCTGCCTGCATGGTGTCCCTGAGCGCCGTGAGCGCGGCGATCTGTTCCTCGAGCTCCTGTCGCTGCCGGTAGAGCGCCGCCAGCTCGGGATCCGCCGCAATCTCGGCGTCCGTCACCCGCCCCCCTCCCCGGGAGAGGAACACGGTGCGCGCCAGCGCGCCGTCCAGATCGTCTTCTTCCTCGAAGCCGCTCCCCACTCCGTCCCCGTTATCGTCGAGCAGGGCGTGCTCCGTGGCGAGCAGGCCCTCTTCCTCGAAGCTGCGCTCGACCTCCCTGCGGGCGTAGGCGAAGGCCTCCAGCACCGACACCCGCTCGTCCTTGTCGGTATCAGCCACCTCGCCCGCGAAGGCGTCGGCGAAGAACCCGGCGAAGCGGGTGGCGTTGCCCTCCCGGGGAGAGCGGGTCGCCGTGATCACCGTCCGGTTCGGACCGGACATCTCCGATATGAAGGCGCCCGACGCGCTGGCCGTGTTGACGAACACGACGTTTCGGGCCCCGAACCGCTCCACCAGAAAGGCGAAGTCGGTGGCGCTGAGATCCCTCCCGGGCACGTTGAAGCGGGATTCGCCCCCGCTGGAGGTGCCGTGCCCGATCAGCACGATCATCACGGCATCGCCGGG
This sequence comes from Longimicrobiales bacterium, assembly GCA_965221785.1. Taxonomy (GTDB): domain Bacteria; phylum Gemmatimonadota; class Gemmatimonadetes; order Longimicrobiales; family Gaopeijiaceae; genus BD2-11. Next base: position 114,366 of record CBDCSR010000003.1, on the reverse strand, counting down.
GCCCGCCCGCTCGCTCAACTCCCCGAGGGCGGCCTCGATGTTCTCGCGCCGGGATGGTCCGTCGATGAGCGGATCCATCTCGGGCCGCTCGGCCAGCCAGATCACGTCCGCCGGATCGAGCCCGTGCTTGTCCACCGCCGACCGCACCACCGTGAGCCCCCACTGGTGGAACCGCTCGCGGAACTCCGCGGCGCCGCTCGCCCCGCTGATCACCACGAGGTGCGTCTGCTGGGCGCTCACGTCGAGAGCCGAAGCCGCCAGGACCAGCCCCGTGGCGGCGGCGACCCGCCGCCATCCCGCGCCACGGAGAAAACCCCTCACACCAGCCCCCTCACCCGCCGATAGCCCCACTCGCCCAGGATCAGCACGAGCAGAAGAAGCAGCAGGATCGGCATGTCCCACAGGTCCATCTCCTCCACCAGGGTGACTCCCGCGCCGGTCACGCGAATGTCCTCGGGGAGCGCCGCGACCGTCTCCGGCGTGTAGGAAATCCCACCGGTCTCGTCGGCGATGCGCTCGAGCAGCGGCGTGCGGGCGCCCGCGTCGAAGTACTCGCTCCGCTGGGGCGCCACCTGGAAGTACGCCTCGTCCACGCCGATCAGGTCGTCTCCGTCGTATGCTCGCACGGTCAGCGTGTGCAGCCCTTCGTCCGAAGGCGTGAAGTCGGTCTCGTACTCACCGGCGTCGCTGTCCACCGCCCAGTCCATCCCCAGCTCCACCTCCTCGCCCAGGGGAGTGGTCACGGTGGCCTCCACGACGCTGTTGCTCATGCCGAGATAGCTGGAGTCGTTCACGATCGCCGTGAGGGCCACGCTCTCTCCGGGCTCCGCGCGGTCACGCGGCACCTGGCCGGTCACCTGGTCGGGCACGCCGTCCACCAGCCAGCGCAGCATCTGCCGCCAGAAGGTCTCGTGGGTGTCGTCCTCGAGCGGAAGCTGCATCTGCCAGATCCAGGTGTCCTGGACGGCCAGGCTCAGGCTCTTGCCCGCGCCGTAGCGCTGGAACGCGAGCGCCACATGCTCCTCCGGCAGGTCGTCCGCGATGCCCCGGAGCAGAGTCGTGGCCCCGGGCTTTATCCGGTGCAGCGGATTGTAGGTCAGGAGCAGGGGCAGCTCCGGCCAGCGCGCCCCGGATTCCTCCTCGGTGGCGGCCAGCTGGAGCGCGGGGACACCGAGCCCCGCCTGCGTGGGCTCGACCCTGATGAAGGTGTGATAGCCGTCGGGACGGGCGTCCCCGTCGGAGAACACCACGGGCAGCACGTCCGCGACCGGCGTGCCCGCGTAACCGCCACGGGCGAAGGAGTTGCGTCCGCCGAGCGCGAGCAGACTGCCGCCCCGCTTGTCGACGAAGTCGGCGATCATCTGCAGTTGGTCGCCGGTGAAGAAGCTGGCTTCCACCGTTCCCAGAATCAGGCTGCGATAGGCATACAGCTCCGCCCGGGTATCGGGGAACCCGCCCTGCAGCTCTTCTCCGTCGTCTACGTTCAGGCGCAGGAACTTGTTCTCGGCGGTACGCTGCAGCACCACCAGCTGCAGATTGTCGTCATCCGCCACCGCCCGCCCCAGGAACCCCACCTCGTAGCGCGGCTCGCCCTCGAAGTAGAGGATCTTCTCGCGCCGGTCCTCGACGCTCACCAGCGCGGTCTGGCTGTTGTTCTGCGTGACCTGTTCGTCCACGGCCACGGGAATGCGGAAGGTGTAGGCGCGCGCGCCCGGCGTGGACGCGGTGAAGCGAACCGGCACCGTGACCGGCTGCCCTTCATCCGGCAGCTCGACCTCCTCGGTGCTGACGATCTGCCCCTCGTCTTCGACGATCAGGGACACGGTCTCGCCCTCGTAGCCCATGTGGGTGACCACCACGTCGACCACCACCGAGGAACCCGTGAGCACCGTCCTGGGCGGGTCGGCGCGGCTGACCTGGATGTCCCGCCGGAAGCTCTCTTCGCCCACGCCTACGGTGTAGACCGGAATCCCCTGCGCCTGCAGCGGCATGAGCGCCTCGGTGAGCTCCTCGCCCGAGTTGTCGGCTCCGTCGGTGACCAGGACCAGGCCCGAGAGCGGCACCGAGGCCAGTTCGGAGCGGGCGCGCTCGAGCGCCGGTCCCAGGCGCGTGCGGCTTCCCATGAAGCTCATCTCGGAGAAGTCCTCGATGCGGTCCGTGCGCGACGAGAAGCGGAAGTAGCGCACCGCGAAGCGGTCGGACAGGGCGGAGAGGACCGGGGAATCCGGCGTGCCGAAGGTCTCCTGCAGGAAGGATCCGCGGGAACGTCCGCCGAAGTCCTGGATCTCCATGCTGCGCGAGTCGTCCAGCAGCACGCCCACGAAGTTCTGCTGCGGCACCACCGTCGAGACCACAAGGGCCGGGCGCAGCAGACAGAAGGCGAGCACCAACAGTCCCGCGAAGCGGAGCCCCCCGAGCACCAGGCGATCCAGCGGCCGGGTCTTGCCGCGCACGCCCAGGTAGGTGAGAAGCGCGAAGACGGCGATCAGGCCCGCCACTACGGCGCCGGTCGCGACCGCGCCCGCCACCCCCAGGGAGAAGTCACCCTCCTGGAAGACGACCGGGCGGTACTTGAAGAGGAACTCGAAGAGGCTGGTCAGCACGTCCGGGGTCCCGTCAGTGGCTCATGGCGTAGATGATGAAGTTCACGCCCATCTGGATCGCGTAGGTCGAGTACTTGAGCGGATAGTACGGATTCTCCGCCCACTCCCAGGCATCCCCCAGATCGGTGTTCCAGTTGATGATCACCATGAGCCGGCCCTCTTCGTCGAAAATGCCCTTCACATAGGGTTCGTAGCCGTCCCGCTCGTGGGTGCGCCATCCTCCCATGCCGTTGTTGACGTTCGGTACCTGGATGATCTCGTCGATGTCGTAGAAGGTGTGGAAGATCTCGTGCTCGAGCGGAATGTCGACGATCGGGTATTCGGGCAGGACCTTCTGCATTTCGTACTCGAAGATCTCCCACTCGTACGTGCCCCAGAAGTCGTCCACCACCAGGAAGCCGCCCCGCAGAAGGAATTCGCGCAGGGCGGTGGCTTCCTCCGGGGTCATCGACATGCCCCCGACCTCCAGGACGTAGAGGAACGGGAAGCGGTTGAGGTGCTCGTCGGTGAGAGTCCGGGGATGTTCCTCCATGAACATGTCCAACCCGGTGAGGCGCTCCGCCACGATCAGGAACTGGCGGTCCGACTTGGGATAGTCCGTCGCCCAGGACTGCCGCCGCCAGCGCCGGAAGCCCCCGCCTCCCCCACTGTACGCCCCGCGGGTGAAGTAGAACTCATGCCTGGGCAGGGGGCGTCCCTGCTGCACTTCCTCCGGGAGCGGGAGGCTCGCCGGCGTCCCGGTGGTCGCGTCGGCCGGAGGGCCGGCCAGCATCGGGGGCACGGTTCCGACGGACCGCGAGGAAGGTTCGTCGACCAGGACGGCAGCGGCCGAAATGCCCGCCACGGCGAGCGCGATGCCAACGGCTCCCCGCCTCCACCCCCCTCCCATCTGCTGCAAGCGTCGCTCTCGACTCACGTCACACCCCAGGTTTGAGAGCTGCCGACACCCCTCCCACGGCTCAAGCGCGGAAGGCTCGTATCGCTCCATGCGACGAAAGGTTCCTGAATGCGCCCCGCCGCCGCGGGTTGCTTGATCGGGATGGCCGGCGTCGCCTAGAATGCTGCTTCCGGGCCTTGTCCGGGCCACCGTCGAACATCGCGCTACCGTTAGCGCATTTTGCGTGCAGGAGGGGGGTCTTGCAACCATCCGGCTACGTGCGGACCACCGGTAGATGGGTCGGGATCCTCGCGCTCATTCTGTTTGCGGGCTGCCGCGGGCCGCTGGAACTGGCCCCCAGCGACGCCGACGACGTTCTCTCGCGCCAGCTTCTGGAGGCACCCGACCCCGGCCGGCGCGGCCCCCATGAGGTGCGCACCCTGTACTACGGAAGCGGCTCCGACAGGAATCGGCCCGAGTACCGGGACTCGGTCACCTATGTCACTGAGCCCGTCGACGCTTCCAAGCTCGTCGATCTCGGTTCGTCGGCGGAGAGCCGCAACAGCTACTGGGGCTTCGAGCCGGACCGCTTCCCGCTCAACGCGCGCGTCTGGTATCCGGTCGGCGACGGGCCCTTCCCTCTGGTGCTGGTGGTGCACGGCAACCACAACATGCGCGACTTCTCGGATCCCGGCTACGACTACCTGGGAGAGCTGCTGGCCAGCCGCGGGTACATCCTGGCGTCCGTGGACATGAACTTCATCAACGGCGGCATCCGGGGCGAGAACGACGCCCGGGGCTGGTTCCTGCTGCAGCACGTCGGAGTCTGGGAGGGGTTCAACGAAGACGAGGACAACCTCTTCCACGGGCGCGTGGACATGGAGCGCATCGCGCTCATCGGGCATTCGAGGGGAGGAGAGGCGGTGGGCCACGCCGCGGCCTTCAACCGCCTCGAGCGCTACCCGGACGACGCGTCCCTCGAGTTCGACTTCGACTACGACATCCGCGCGATCATCGCCATCGCGCCGGTGGACGGGCAGTACCTGCCCACCAACCGATTCGTGCCGGTCGAGAACGTGAACTACATGGTCTTCCACGGGTCGCACGACGGCGACGTGACCAGCTTTCACGGCCTGCGCCTGTACAAGCGCGTGAAGTTCACCGATGACCAGCCGCGCCTGAAAACCGCCGTCTGGGTCTACCGCGCCAACCACGGACAGTGGAACACCGTGTGGGGCGCGCACGACAACGGGCCGCGCAGCGGCCGCATCCTGGATCTGCGCGCGCTCATGCCCGGCGAGGACCAGCGCCGTTTCGCCGAGATCTACATCTCCGCCTTCCTGGAGACCACGCTTCGCGACGACCGCCGCTATCTGCCGATGTTCCGCGATCACCGGGTGATCGGCGGCTGGCTGCCGAAGACCATGTACGTGACCCGCTTCCAGACCGGGAGCTTCCGCACGCTGGCCGATTTCGAGGAGGACATCGACGTCACCTCGGGAACCCATCCCGGGGTGCGCATCCGCGGCGACAGCCTGTCGACCTGGCGGGAAGGTCGCATGCAGTTGCGTTCCAGCAACCGGCCGGAAACCTCGGCTTCGCAGGACAACCACGCCGTGTGGCTGGGATGGAACAACCGCATCGCGGGCGCGGACACGCTGGGGCCGGCCGCGGCGTACACCATCGAGCTCCCCGCGACGCTCGCCGCCGAGTGGGAACTCGGGCCCGAAGCCTCGTTGGAGCTGTCGGTTGCGGTCACGCGGGCGACTCCGGGGCCGCGCGGCGCCGGGGACGAAGGCGGGGAGGATGCACGCGATTCCGGCGATCCCGGAGAAGGCGGACGCGAGTCCGGGGACGAGGAAGACGATGCGCCGCCCGACCTGAGCATCGTGGCGCGGGATGGGAACGGAACGGTCGCCGCCGTGCCGCTCAGCCGCTACGGACCGGTGCGCAGACCGCTGGAGATGCGGGTCCTCCGGCGCCGGGACCTCGAGGACGATCGCTTCGCAAATCTCTTCGAACTGCTGCTGCAGAGCTACTCGATTCCGCTCGCGGACTTCGTGGAGACGGCTCCGGACCTGCGACTGGACGAAATCAGGGAAGTCGGGCTGGTCTTTGACCGGACGGTCGCGGGCGAGGTGGTGCTGGACGACGTGGGCTTCGCCCGCATGGACCCGGCCTACACGGCGGTGCGTGTGCCCTGAGCGGTCGCGAGGCGGCCGCCTATCGCCAGCTCAAACCGAAGCGGTGGGCCGCCTCGCCGCCGTCGTAGCGCTGCCAGGCGTAGTCGATGGCGAGCCGGTCGCCGTTGAACGCGCCCCCGAACGTGACGGGGTGACCGAACCCGTCCGGGGGTCGCCTCACCCCTACCCGGGCCGTGAAGGTGCGCCCGCGCACGGGCCAGTAGGCGACCTCCATCCCCGCTGCCGGGACGACCGTGCCATCCGCATCGCGGGAGACGGCCGCGCTCCAGCCCAGGTCGAGCGGTCCCACCGGGATGGCCGGGGTCGACCCGCCCGCGGTGACCCGAACGGGCAGCGGGACCTCGACTTCGCCCAGGGTGAGCCCGGGTCCCAGATTCTGCACGGCAAGCCCCAGCCTCGCGGGCCCGGCCCCGACCGCCACCCCCAGGTCGACGGCTCCCGTGGCGTCGTGATGGCCACCGAGCCGCTGGTCCACCAGCTTCCCGGTGATGCCGGCCCGTACGCCCCGCACCTCCCGCGCATATCCCACCGAGACGGCGACCTCCGCCGTTCCCGTCTTCCCGTTGGTGAAGAGCGACTGCGCGTCGTGGGACAGGACGGCCGCACCGCGGTCCCGCACCCCGTACCCGAGCGTCTGAACCCCCACGGCCACGCTGGCCGAAGACCAGTCGGCGGCGCCCGACACCGTGCTCAGCAGGCTCGCGGTCCCGAAACGCTGCATCGCCCCGCCGATCACACCGTTGCCCCCGATCAGGGCCGGATTGTGGAACACGGCGTCGCTGTCGTTGCCCACCATGTAGAAGGCGCCGCCCAGAGCCAGCCCGCGGGTGCTGGCGGGCATCTCGAGCACGAGCGGCCCGTGTTCCGCGGACTGGGCTCGCCCGTTAGCGGGGTCGATGGCCCACGCGGCCAGCAGGGCCAGCGCGCCCACTACCGCGGCAGTCCGGCCGGAGCGCGGTGCCAGGCCAATGACGGCCGACGTGCGCCTCAAGAGGAGTTTCCGGGTCGGTGGTGGCAAAGTCAGACGGGCCCGTCCTCCCAGGGACCCCACATCGCGTAGGTGGCACTGGCGATGGGGTCCCCCTCCCGGCGGTCTCCCTGCTGATTGAAGAAGAGCACCCGCCCGTCCGGGCTGAAGCACGACCCCGCGAACTCGCCGGCCGCCTGCCTCCCCGGATCCAGCGGCGCGCGCGCCAGGTTCACGATCCCGCCCTCCCGGTCGAGGGCGCGCACGTACTGGTCGCCAATCCCGTCCTCGCACATGACCAGCCCGCCGCGCGGGCTCACCACCAGGTTGTCCGGGCTGTCCAGGACATCCGGACCCGGAGACTCGAACACCAGCGTCAGTTCGCCCTCGTCTGCGGAGGTCGGCCGGTAGTGGAAGACCTGCCCGGAAGTCTCATCTCCCCCGTTGGTGGAGACCACGTAGATGCCGCCATCGCCGTAAAAAGCACCCTCCAGGCGGGCGAAGCGTGCGGCGCCCCGGTCGAGACCCTGCTTGAAGACCGCCAACTCATCGTCCTCGGCGTCCGCCGGGTCGGGATCGTCGATGTCCACCCAGTGAGCGGGGAGGACCACTCCCGGCGTCTGGCCGCGGGCGGTCAGGTAACCGGGCTCGCCGGTCACGGCCATCATCTGCAGCCGGCCGCCGGCCGCCAGCACCCCCGGCTCCTCCGGGATGAAGCGGTAGAGGCCCGCGCCGGGCCGGTTGCGGCGGCCCGGGACGTACCAGGTGTCCTCGGTTTCATACACGATCCCGGTTTCCGGATCGACCGCCACCGCCTCGTGAATGAAGCGCCCCATCGCCTTGAGCGGCACCGGATCCGCCGGCCCGGTGGCGTTCGCGGGCACCTCGAAGATGTACCCGTGCGGCCTGTCGAACCCGTCGCCCGGGCCCTCGGTGGTCTCCTCGCACGACAGCCAGCTGCCCCACGGGGTCGGGCCTCCCGCGCAGTTGATGCGCGTGCCCGCGAGGGAGGCAAACTCGTCAACGAGCTCCACCCGCAGTCCATCCCCTTCACCCGCGATGCGCACTTCGAGCGAGGTCGTTCCCCCGCTTCCGGTACGGTCGTAGTAAGGGGTGCCGATCGGCCGTGCGGAGTCCGCCGGGTCGGTCATCTCGTGGTTGCGAATCAAGCGAGTGTTGCCGTTGGGAAGCGGAAACGCGGCCATGCCGTCGAACGCGTTGGGCACCACAAACCCTTCACGAACCGTCGAGGGCAGCCCCCCCGAACTCAGGCGCACGCAACGGAGCCGCTCTGGGATCTCGATCTCGGGACAGTCGGGCGACCGTACCAGCGGGCCGTAGGGTTCGATGGTGACCGGTCTGCGGGCTCCGTCCGCGCTTCCGCCCCCTCTGCCACACGCAACCAGCCCGGCCAGTGAAGGGGTGAGGGCGGCGAATCCCCCGGCGGAGAACATCCGTGAGAGGAACTTTCTGCGTCCCAGGATCATGTCAGGATTCCCGAAAGAAGGAGTTGGATGCTTGCGAGCGCCCGGCAGCCCATCGATCACGCGATGAACCCATCGACGACGCGACGAATGAAGTATGGCGCGAATCTCCGGGCCGTGCCCACGCGGGCGCCGTAACGATCCTGTACCACCGCGGACTGCGGGCCGTGCCCTCGCGCCCCCCAATCGGGTCCTGCGCGCCCCCGATCAAATCAACCTCAACTGCTCTCCGACAGGGCGCAGGATGTCGGCGTCGTCGTTCCGAACGCTGTTCACCCGCGCGCTGACGGCATGCCGTTCGTAGGGTCCGGGATGGGGAGTGTTCAGCCGCTCAATGAGCTCAAGCGCCCGCGTGGAAGGATCGAGCCACTCCGCGAACCGCTCCGGATCCACGATGGCGGGCTGGCGATGATGGATGTCGGCGAGCGAAGCCGAGGCTCGAGTCGTGAGAATCGCGAAGGACTCGATCGCTTCGCGTCTCGTTTCCCAGCGCTCCCAGACCCCGGCGAACGAGACGGACGCCCCGGTGGCGAAGGTCAGATAGTACGGCTGTGGAGCCCGGGAGGGACCCTGCCATTCGAACCAGCCGTTGGCGGGGACGAGGCAGCGCCGCGCGCGGAACGCGTCCGCGAATGCGCGCTTCTCGTGAATCGTCTCGGCGCGCGCGTTGATGAGCGGCGGCCCCGTTCCCGCATCCCTCCACCACGAGGGAACCAGGCCCCAGCGGAGTTCCGCGATGCGCCGGCTGCCGCCGTCACCGGTGCGGCAGACGGCGAAATCCTGCGTCGGAGCGCCGTTGTAGCGGGGCTCGCGCGCAAGCGAGGGCGGAGCCACCGTCACACCGTACAGGTCGTAGACCTCCTGCGGCGTCAACTTCTGGGTGAAGCGGCCACACATGAACAGATGTTCCTGGTCGTGCGGATCGAGAATGGGAGTGGGGCAAGCTCCCTCGATTTCATCGAACGTGCAAGGGAACCGCGCCACGTTCCCGCCTTCCCGAGGCGGCCGTTGCCCGTTGCCTCGCCCGCAACCGGGCCTCATCCATGGACGTCGCCTCCGGATTGGCGCGACGCGGGCACCGGGAACATCTTTGGGGGAACCTGTTGCCACGCCCGCGAACCGACGTGAACGGCATGTTCAAGACGGGCTACATTCTGAATCGCCGAGCGGACATCGTCTGGTTCCTCGGCCTGCCCTTCTTCGCCGTCGCGATGGCGCTGGGCTTCCAGGCGTGGCTTCCGTACGTGGCGGTGGCGTCGATCAACCTGTGGATCACGATCCCCCACCACTACGCGGGATGGGTGCGCTCCTACGGCATGCCCGACATCTGGGAGCGCTTCAGGAACCGCCTCATCGCGGGCCCCATCGTGATCGTCGGCTTCACCATCATGGGTCTGCAGTTCGCGCCCATCACCCTGCTGCTGCTGGTCACCGCCTGGGACCATCAGCACAGCCTCATGCAGCAGCACGGGCTCGCGCGCATCTACGACTTCAAAGCGGGCGCCGGGCTCCCCTCGACGCGCCGCTTCGACCTCGGCCTGCACTGCGTGCTGTACGGATACATGTTCATCAGCGCACCCATGTTCCGCTTCCTGTGGATCCGGGAGCTGCACCGGATGCACGTGCCGGTGTCGGCGGGCTTCGTGGACGGGTTGCTCACGGTCAGCCAGATCGTGCTGGTCGGGTATCTGATCGTCTACGCCCTGCACCTGCGCCGGATCGTGGCCGCGGGCGGAACCATCAACCCCATCAAGTACCTCTTCATCGGGGCCAGCTATTTCCTCTGGTACTTCGTGGCCTGGCAGACCACGTCGATCCTGCTCTATGCCGTCGCGCACCGGCTCATGCACGGCGTCCAGTACATCGTCATGGTGTATTCCTACATGCGCCGTACCGCGAGCAAGGGGACCTCCAGACCCGGTTTCTGGTCGCGGGTGACCGGCAAGGGCAGGCTTCGCTGGTTCCTGGTGGGCGGGGCGGCCTACGCCGTCCTCTTCCAGCTCCTCATCAACCGTCCGCTGGACGAGTTCGGGTTCGGAGTGGTGAACTTCGCCCCCTATCCCGCGCTGCCCGAGTTCGGGATCCCGGCGCTCGACTACTCCAGCGGATACGCGCTTTTCTCGCAGATGATGGTCTACGCCTACGGGCTCATGCACTACTACCTCGACTCGTTCATCTGGAAGGTGCGTGACAAGCAGACCCAGCGGGGGCTTTAACAGCCACCACATCTGATGGAGGATACGCAGGCGTGATCGCGAACTGGTACCGGCGCTACCGCATGCTGATCGGCATCTACACGATCGCCGTCGTCGTGGGGGCCCGGGAGTATCTGGTGTCGCGGGGGCAGGACCCGGTCGACTTCCTGAACGAGAAGTGGGGAGACATGACGGAGGTCGTCTCGGCCATCAACCCCGGAGACCCGGACACGGAGTTTCTGGAGGCGGTGCAGGCGCTGCAGCAGGGCGACGAGGAGACCTTCCTGGAGCGCATGGAGGAGGCGCTCACATCGGACGTGAAGCACAACGACCTGATGCTCCAGTCGTACGCGCAGCATCTCCTCAACAGCGGGGCGGACCACGAGCAGGTGAACGCTGCCCTCAACCGCTGGCGCGAGAACCATCCTTTCTCGGTGGATACGGTGTGGCTGCCGCTCGCGACCGGGCCGCGCGGCGCCACCGACCTGAACGACCTGAACCGCGCCTTCGCCGAAGTGCACTGGGTGACCGATACCAGGATCGAGTCCTACGACGACGGCGGCAGCCAGCGTTGGCGCGCCACCATCACCTTCCGGCCGGGACAGCCGGTGGACATCAGGGACGCGGTCGCGGCGGCGAGCGTGCTGGCCCTGCCCCCCGGGCAGCGGCATCTGTACGAAGTGACCTGCGTGAACCTGGTCGACTGCAGCGCCTCGCGGCGGTAACCGGGCTCGCGACCGCGGGCCGGGTATCATGCCCGGCAAGGCCGAGGTAGCACGTGGATCGAGGACCTCTGTCCGCGCGTCGCCACGGTCTTTCGCAACGGCCGCCGCCGATTTGGCATCCCCTGTTATGAAACAACCGCGTTCGGCGCGAGCTCCGGACCGGGCAAGACCACCTGCGTCACGGGGATGCACATGACCGAGACCAAGTCCCATCCGCAGCCGGAATCCGGTTTGGCCAGGCGTATCGCGATCTGGGTTGTCGTCCTTCTGGCGGTGTACCTCGCGTATTCGGCAACGCACTTCCGGGGGCGGCCGGATGCGGTCGCGGACTTCCTCGCGATGGTTGCGAGAGGTCTCCCCGTCATGGTTGTCCAGATCCTCCCGCCTGCGGTGTTCGCCGGGGCTCTGCACGGCTGCGGCGTTCTCGGCGGGGATTCTGCCGATTCGCGGCGTCGCCACTGGATTCTCCTCGCGACGCTGGCCATGGCGGCATACGTACTGCCGTCGCTCGTGCAACCCATGTTCGCGGGATGGACTGGCGCCGACTGGCCGCTTCCCGCCGCGCTCGTCCACTCCGCGAGGTCCGCGCACGCCGCTGCGGAGGCCGCGACGGGGGCCGAGGCCGCAAGGTACCTGCGTAGAGCGGCCGACGATCTGGGCACGCTGCTCGTGCCGGTCGCGAACGCGGCGTTCGTCCTGTTGGCGGCGGTACTGGGTGATCTGACCGGAAGATTGACCGGCGGTCTGTCCACCTGGCCTCGCTACGTCACGCGGTGGCTTGCGGGCGGACTGATGTTCGCGACTTTCTGGATTCCCGTGGCCATGGCCGGGGAGCTCGTTGGCTACCGCGGGGCCTGGGGAGGACTGCTGTTCGTTCTCCCGCTGAGCCTGCCGCTTGTTGCAGCCGGGATCCTGTACGCGTTCATCGGTCCTGATCGGAGCTCCGCGCGTTGACGCCCCACGATGCCGGCGGCGGCTTCGACCGGAAGCGATTCCATGCGGGAGACCCCGCGCTGTTTCGCCTTCTGGTCCGGGAGACGTCTCCGCGAATGCTTCGAGTGATCCGTGGCTATGCCCGTGACGACGACCACGCGGCCGACCTGTTGCAGGTCTGCTGGATCCGGATCTACAGGAAGCGCGTGCGCTTTTCCGGGACGGGATCCTTCCTCGGGTGGGCGCTGACCGTGTGCAGGAATGTCTGCCGGACGGAAGTACGCAAACGTCGGCTCGGCCCGCTCGTCCGCCTTGACGACCGCCGCGATCTCCCTGACCGAACGCCCGGTCCGGCTGCACAGTTGAAACGCCAGGAGCGGGCGGCTGCCCTCTACGCCGCGCTTGAACGGCTCCGGGTGCGCGAGCGGGACGCAATCCTGCTGCGAATCATTGAAGGTCGGAGCACAGCCGAGGTGGCTCGGATGCTGGCGGTAAAGGAGGTGTCGGTTCGCTCGCTGATCCATCGGGGCCTGAAGAAGCTGCGCCGAATGGACTGGCTCGCCGATAAGCCTGTTGGACAAGGAGAATCCCCATGATTAAGAAGCTGCGATGGCTATCGGGTCGGCGCGGTGCCGGCCGGTCCGACATGGATGCCGAGAAGACCGACCGTCTTGTTTCGACTATCCTGGCAGGCGATTCGGGGCAAGCCGCGGATCCGGCGAGCGGAAGCGCCGACGAGGAGGTACACGAACTGCTCCACCTGATCGCCTCGATCCGGCAGGTCGGCACCTCCGATACACCGCTCCCCGAGCCCGGCGTGGACACCATCATGGGCGCCCTCGAGCGCGCGGCGCGAGACGAGCCCCGACCGGGTGCGTGGCGAGCTTTCATGGGCATGGTTGCCGGCTTTGTCGCCTGCGCATTGACACTCGGATCCGGCTTGCTTCTCCTGGGCGGAACCGGCTACCCCGGACCTCCGGAGGCAGTTGCGACACCGGTTCTGGCCGCCGCGGTCGCTTCTCTCGCAGCCCTGGCAAGCGTCCTGGTGCACATGCGAGCGCAGTTACGACGGCCAATCCTCCCGCTGCTGGTGCTCGTGACGCTCGGCATCGGGGCATGCCGCCCGAAACTCGCGGACCGATCGACGGTTGAAGTCGAGATTGCCCCTTCGGCGCTCACGACCTTCCAGGAAGGCGACGAGTTGTGGGGTGTGCGCGACATCGTCGAGTCCGGAGACGTGATCTGGGCGCTCACGGGAGCCGCACCCTTTCTGCGCGCATACGATCGCTCGGGCCGCGTCCTCGCCGACATCGGCAGGTCGGGCGAGGGTCCGGGGGAACTCCTCAATCCCTGGATACTGTCCGCAGCGGGTTCCTCCGGCGGGGTGGTCGCGTGGGATCTCGCCACCCGCAGGCGTTCCCTGTTCGATGCTCAGGGCAACTTCGTGACTTCAACGCCCTCGCCCATTACCCGGGAGTCCATTCGTGCCGATATCAGGAGCGTGACATTCGGGGATCCCTTCCGGGTCGTCAACGACAACACCGGAATCTGGACGGCCAGTTATCCCGGAGGGATCACACGGGGCGACGACTTCTGGGGCGGCAGGATCGTGCGTCATGCGCACGCCGACTCCGAACCAACCGTGGTCGTGGACTTCGCCGTTGACCTCCCCGGAGCGGCAAGCCGCGTTCCGGCCATGGGTCTCGCCCCGGTGCCCCTGTGGGACCGTTGTGCCGATGACGTCCTCGCCGTGCTCGACCCGGTCGACCGCAGTCTTCATCTCTACCGCCCCGGCGGCACGAAAGTCAGGCAGATCACTCTGCCCTGGGCCGGTCGGCCGCTGTCGCAGGAGGAGCGCCTGGGATATGTGCGCGGGATGATGCGCAACGAGACGCAGGGAACGAACGTCAGCGACGACGAGATCGAACGCGCCGCAACGGAAATGCTCGCGCGTGCGAGCGAGCACCTGGCGGCGGACGTCCCGGTCGGCATCGATCTGCGCTGCTCCCCCGGACGGATCTGGATTCAGGAGTTCGACGGTTCATCCCATCCCCTGGGATATGGCAGGACCTGGCGGACGGTTGCCCTGGATGATGCGGGCCCACAGTTCGAGAGAGTCCCGTTCCCAGATGGGTTCACACCCTTTCGCCTGACCGACTCGGTGGCGATCGGCGTGGTGACGGACTCCTCAGATCTACAGCGTGTTGCGGTCGTGCGGCTGGCCACCGGTCCAGCGGTGCCCATGCCCGGCAGACCCTAACCTCCTACGGGAACGGAAATCAGCGGCACCATCAGGTCCGGGTCCGGCTCCGGAGGCAGAGGCTCGCCTTCGGATTCCAGGATGAAGCTGAGGATCGCCGCCACCCCGCCCGCAACGACCCCCACGAAGGCGGAGGTGGCGAGCCCGTTCAGCGACCGCCGCTCCGTCGCCAGGATCCCGGCTTCGGGGATGCGCAGCGTCTGTTCCAGGCCGACCGCCTGGAAGCCCACCTGCCTTTGGGCGACTTCCACCAGCAGCAAGAGATCGCCGGCGTCCCGTCCGACGACCGTCCCGCGCACCCGGGGCACCGCCGAGTCCACTTCGTGGACCTCGCGGAAACCGTCGGCCGCATCCTCGGTGATGTAGACCCGCACGGGCTCGCCCGCCGACGCCGCAGCAGTCTCGATGGGTACGTAGCGATAACACGCCGACGACGGGAGAAGGATCGCGACAGTGCAGATGGTGAGCCCCACGGTCGTCCCTCGCATGTCACCTCCCGGACCGGGCGACGGCAACTCGAATACGCTTCCGTCTCTCCCTGGATCGATGGCGTACCAAGTTGACGATTATCGCCCGGTCGCGCACCGGCGCAACCCCCGGGAATGCTTCGACGCCTGCCCGGCCAGGCGCGTGCCATGCCTGCGCCGCTGCTTGCGTGACCCCCACTCGCGGTCCATTCTGCAGGTTTGCGGTTAACCCCTCTATTCACCAGCACCTGCGTCGTTCGAGACGGGCAGTTCGGTCAACACGCGGTCTGGGAGTTCGTCCCAGGGGCATTTGGTTGGAGTCTGTTGTTCGGCGCACCGGGCGCAACCCGGGCGACCTGTGTCGCCGAAGGAGGGCTCCATGTCCCGATTGTCTCCACTGTTTCCAAACAGACCCTGCGGGCCTGGTCGATTGGGAGGAGGGTTGACCGTTCTGATTGTCTCGGGCCTCGCGCTCCTCTGCGCGGTGCCCGCGCATGCACAGAACGGGCGCATTACCGGAGTCGTCACAGACGCCCAGTCGGGCGCCACGGTCGGCGAGGTGCAGGTGTACGTGGTCGGCTCCACCCTGGGGACGCTGACCCGGTCGAACGGGCGCTACCTCATCCTCAACGTGCCCCCGGGCTCGTACGAACTGCGGGCGGAGCGCATCGGCTTCCAGACCGTGACCGAGTCCGTAGATGTGCCAGTCGACGGAACGGTGACGAGGGACTTCGCCATGACGACGGAGGCTCTCGGGCTCGACGAGATCGTCGTGACGGGGGCGGCGGGCGCCGCGCGCCGGCGCGAGATCGGCAACGCCATCGCCCAGATCAACCTCACCGACATCCCCGAGCGTGAGGCCAATGTGTCCGACCTGCTGCAGGCGGCCGCGCCCGGCATACAGGTGATCGGCGGCAGCAGCGAGCCCGCCCAGGGCAAGCAGATCCGCCTGCGCGGCAACTCGAGCGTGGCCATGTCGAACCAGCCCATCATCTATGTGGACGGCGTGAGGATCATGGACGACGCGTTCCCGGTGGTCGCGACCCCGGGGACCGGACTCGGACGTCCGTCGCTCATCACGGTGACCCCGCTCGACATGATCAACCCCAACGACATCGAGCGCATCGAGGTCATCAAGGGCTCCGCGGCGACCACTCTGTATGGGACGGAGGCCTCGGCCGGCGTTATCCAGGTCTTCACCAAGCGCGGGTCCACCGGCGCGCCCGTGTGGACCGCAGAGATCCAGCAGGGAACCGGCTGGATGCAGCCGTTCGGGGCTCCGGGCGGCGACTTCATCCAGATGGAGCACTACATGCGCGACGCCTGGTGGGGCGGTGGGTACGAGGGCGGCCAGTATTCCACGGACTGCGTCACCGACGACGACCGCTGGAGAGGCGTGAACTCGAGCGCCAGTGGCCCCTGCAGCTTTCCCGGGTCGGTGTGGTTCCAGAACTACCTGCTCTCGGTTCGCGGCGGCGGCGAGGCTCTGCAGTACTTCATTTCGGGCCAGTTTCAGGACGACAGCTACGTGCTCGCCAACGACGAGCTGGAGAAGTACAACTTCCGCGGCAACTTCACGATGACTCCGGTCGAGGATCTCCAGATCCAGTGGAACACCGGCTATACCAGCCAGTGGCTGAGCGGGACTCCGTCGGGCAACAACGCCGAGGGCATCCAGCTCAACGCCTTCCGCCAGGAGCGCAACTACGTGGGTTCGGCCGATCCGCGCGAGATCGGCAAGCTTCTGGAATACGAGTTCGACCAGCGCAACGAACGCCTGAATTCGGGCATTACCCTGACCTATACGCCCCAGGCCCAGCTGACCAACCGCTTTACCTTCGGCTACGACTACTCCAACCAGGAGGGCGAGAACCAGCGCAACTTCGGCTTCTTCCTGAAGCCGCTGGGCTCGCGCACCAACGATACTTTCCAGAGACGGGTGCTCACGTTCGACTACGTGGGGACGTACACGCTTCCGGTAACGTCCACAATAAACTCGAACTTCTCCTGGGGCGGTCAGGCGATCGGGGATTCGCAAGTCCGACTACGATTGCTGGGCGAGGATTTCCCCGGCGCAGCCGAGCCCACGGTGAGTTCCGCGGCCATCAAGGTGGCGGAGGAGGACCGCGAGAAGGTCTGGAACGCGGGCTTCTTCGTCCAGAACGTCTTCGACATCAGCAACAAGTACTTCGTGACCGGCGGGATCCGGGTCGACGGCAACAGCGCCTTCGGTTCGGGGTTCGGTCTCCAGGTCTACCCCAAGGTGAGCGGCACCTGGGTGATCAGCGACGAGGACTTCTGGGATGCCGGCCTCGGCTCCATCAAGCTGCGCGCGGCCTACGGTCAGTCCGGCCGCGCTCCGGGCGCCTTTGACGCGGTGAGAACGTGGTCGCCCGCAGGGTACGCGGGCACGCCCGCCTTCACGCCGTTCAACCTGGGGAATCCCGATCTGGGACCGGAGGTGTCCAGAGAGTGGGAGTTCGGCTTCGATGCCTCGTGGCTGGACGACCGACTCTCGGCCACCTTCACCTACTTCGATCAGCAAACCACCGACGCGCTCATGTTCGTCAGCGCCGTCCCCTCGCAGGGATTCACGCGGAGCCAGCTCCAGAACGTGGGGACCGTCGGCGCCAACGGGATCGAACTCCAGCTCGACGCGAGGCTGTTCCAGAGTACCAGCTTCAGCGTAGACGCGGGGCTGGGGGTCAGCACCTACAATTCGGAGGTGATGAGCCTGTGCAAGGGCGAGACCGAGCCGAGTGATGTGGTGCTGGCACGAGATCCTGCGGCCGAGTGCATCTCCCGTTTCTCCGATCTCAACGGCTGGATCATCGAAGGTCAGGCGCTTCCCGTCGAGATGGGCCGGCGGGTCATCAACCGGGACGAGATCGCCGACCCGCAGTTCGCCGACAGTCCCCTCACGCCGGCGCTGCCCGGCAGGACCGGCGAAAACGTCATCATCGGGCCCCAGTTGCCCACCCACACCATCACGCCGTCCCTCGCCGTGCGCTTCCCGGGCAACATCCTGCTCTCCGCGCGCGGCGAGTACATGGGCGGACATGTGGCGTACATCAACGAGATCTCCATCAGCCGTTCCGTGCGCTCCCCGCTGTGCTTCCCGTGGTATGTCAGTCCCAAGACCTCCATCGAGTTGAAGGCGGAGACACCCGCCATCTGGCGCGAGCGCTGTACGCCGGGGTTCGCACGCGACTACTGGTTCGATTCGGACTACTTCAAGCTTCGCAATGTCAGTCTCACCGTGCCCGCGGACGCCCTGTTCCCGGAGAGGGTCTCGAATGCCACATTCACGGCCACTCTCAGCAATTTCTACGACTGGTACCGGGAGATTCCCTGGTACGACCCGGAGTCGCTGGGCAACACGCCGGCCCTCGACGACGGAATCGGCAACCAGACCGAGCGGGTGCCGTCCCCGGTCACGTTCCGCATGTCCATGCGGGTCACCTTCTAGGGGAGGGCTGAACCATGACAGAGAAAAGAGGAAGAGACATCGGAATCCGCTTCACCCGCGTCCTTCTCATCGCCGCAACCGCCGGGGTGGCGGCCTCGGGCTGCGAGGTCACCAATCCCGGACCCATCCAGGACGAGTTCCTGGCCCAGCCGGCGTCCCAGCAGGGCCTCGTCAACGGCGGCGTGCGCCGCCTGGCGGAGCTGTTGACCTACGGCAGCTACACCCACGCCATCCTGGCCCGGGAACTGTTCCCGGGCGGCCAGACCGGGTTCATGGGTCACGACCCCATTACCCAGTCCGGGCACATTCTGCCCGGAAGCTTCTCCAATCGCTGGAACGACGGGGTGCAGGCCCGCTTCATCACGGAGACGGCGATCAGCCGGTTCACCGAGGTCGGAGCGCCCAACAACATGCTGTACCAGGCGTACCTCTGGAACGCCTTCGCCTACCGCACCATGGGGGAGTGGTGGTGTGACGCGGTGCTCGGTCCGACGGATCCGGACGACCCCACGCCCGGTAGCTACGAACAAGGATCGACCGGGAACTTCAACCGCGCCGTTGACAGCTTTACGGCGGCGCTGGGGTTTGCTTCGACCCCGGAGGAAACCCACGCGGCGCGTGGCGGACGCGCTGCCGCGCACGCCTGGTTGGGCGACTGGAGCGCTGCCGCGGCCGACGCCGCGACGATCCCGGACGACTTCGTCTTCTGGATCAACTACGACGACGAGCTGCAGCCCTACTACAACACCATCTTCGAGGCCAACGCACGCCAGCCGGCGGGATCCTACTCCATCATCTACACCTTCGTCGAGAACTACTACACGGAGACGGGAGACCCGAGGACCCCCTGGTTCGAGGACGCGAACATTCCCTACGCCACCGCGAGCCTGGACACCTACGGCCAGGTCGAGTGGAAGAACCAGGCCAAGTACAACAGCCGCAACGACGACCAGCGCATCGTCAGCGGCTGGGAGATGCGGCTCCTGGAAGCGGAGGCGGCGCTCAACGCAGGGAACTGGCAGGCCGCCATGACCCTCGTCAACAAGGTGCGCACCCGTAACATCAGCGACACCACCGGAGAACCGCTCGCTCCCTGGACGGCGATGAGCATGGAGGAGGCGTGGACCTTCCTCAAGCGCGAGCGCTACATCGAGCTCTGGCTCGAAGGGCGCCGGCTGGGTGACGAGCGCCGGTGGGCGGCGACCGGCACCCCGGGAGATCTGGACACGCCGGATTGGGAGAGCACGGCCTTCGCGCCGGGTTCCCGCACCAACATGTTTACGCGCAACCCGAGGTCGTACTGCTTCGACATTCCCGAGTCGGAGCGCGACCGCAACCCCAACGTCCCGCCGATCAGCTGAATCGGGGGGAACAGGACGAAATCCGGGCCGCGGGGGTGTTCGCCCCCGCGGCCCGGTTCTGCGTTGGGGCCGGGTCCCGATGGCCAACCTCTACTAAGTGTGTAGTTGACAAGCGGGAACTTTGCTCCCCATCATGCTACTACATCATTAGTAGTGAGTGGCTCTCAGCCCGAAACACCCGAGGAGGAACCTGTGACCACGCTCACCGCCCGCGAAATGGACGTCATGTCGGTTCTGTGGGACCTGGGATCCGCCACCGTCGCCGAGGTCAGCGACCAGCTGGAGGACGATCTGGCCTACACCACCGTGCTTACCGTCCTTCGCATCCTGGAATCGAAGGGCCTCGTCGGCCATGAGAGGGAGGGGCGGGCGCACCGCTACCATCCCCTGCTCGAGCGCCGGGAGGCCGGCCGGTCGGTGCTCGACCGGCTCCGCGAGAAGGTCTACTCCGGGTCCACGGAGATGCTCGTGGCCAACCTGGTGTCCGACGAACGCCTTTCCGCGCAGACCATCAGGCGCCTGCGCAAGCTGCTTGACGAGCGACTCGAGAAGGAGGAGCGACGATGATTGCCGCATGGATGCTATGGTCGGCCGGCATCGGCGTGCTGTTCCTTATCGGGGGCCTGGCGGCCGAGAGGCTCCTCACCGTCTACGGCCGCCCGACGCGATGGGTCTGGATCGTCGCCGGAGCAGCGACGACGGCATTGTCGGTGCTGCGGATCCCGGGCGGCGCACCGGAACAGGCGGCTCCGCCACCGGGGTATGCGCCCCCCCTGCTTGAGCCGCTGGCGGTGACGGTCGCCCGCGACTCGATGCTCCGCTCCTTCGACGACCTGCTCGTGCTGGGCTGGGTGGTGCTCTCCTCGCTGCTCGTGGTAACGGTGCTGTTCGCCTTCGCGCGCCTCGTGCGAGAGGGAAGGTCGTGGCAGCCCGGCTCCCTCGGCCATCGCTCCGTGCTCTGGTCCCGGGATACCGGCCCGACCATCGTCGGCCTCCTGCGGCCCCGCGTCGTTCTGCCCGCGTGGGTCCGCGCCATCGGCTCCGACGAGCAGAAACTGATTCTCGCGCACGAAGAGGAGCACATCCGTGCCGGCGACGCCCGGCTCCGCTTCCTGATGACGCTGCCCCTGTTCGTCTTTCCCTGGAATCCCGCTCTCTGGCTTCAGCGCCATCGTCTGAATCTCGCCGTCGAACTGGACTGCGACCGGAGGGTGATACGCCGGATGCCCGGTCATCGCCACGCCTACGGGAACCTGCTCCTGCGCGTCGGCGCCGGACGCAACGGTCTGCATCGTCTGGCGCTCGTGTCGCTGTCCGAGGGGCGGTCGCAGCTCGAGCGTCGCATCCGCGGGCTGGTGGAGAGGATGCCGCGCGCGCGGCGCATCCAGGCAGCATTTCTCCTGTTGGGCGCCGCGGCCGTCGTGACGCTGGCGGTCCTGTTCCCGCGGATTCGCGGTGAGGGTGGACCGGCGCCGGACGGGCTGGTCGACCTGATGGCAGCACCGACCCCCACCCCCTACACGGTGCGTCCCGATCTGGTGAACGAGCGGGAGGTCATGCGGGCCCTGCAGGCCGAATACCCTCCCGAACTCAGGGACACGGGCATCGCCGGCACCGCCAACGTGCTCTTCTTCATCGACACCGAGGGCGTCGTGCAGAGGGTTCTCATTGCCGGGACCTCCGGCCACGAAGAGCTCGACTCAGCGGCCCTGCGGGTCGCCCGTGTCTTCCGGTTTACCCCCGCGCTTGACATGGACGAAGTCGTCCCGGTGTGGATCGCCATCCCGATCACGTTCACCACGCGCGGCGCGGCCTCGGACGGAACCGCGCCGGTGCCTGAGGAGCTGCGCCAGGTCTTCGACAGCATCTTGCGTGGACAGGTGGACGACCCCGGCGATCTCCCGGCAGACCTGCCTGAGGAGTTGGCGGAAATCGCCAACCGCATCCTGCGTGATCGGGCCGCCGATCCGGGCGAACGCCCAGCGGACTCGGGCGTGCCACAAGAGGCATCCCTGGCAGACGCACCGACCTTCACGCCTTACACGGTGCGTTCCGACCTGGTGAACGAGCGGGAGGTGCAGCTGGCCATGGAGAGAGAATTCCCCCCGATACTGAGAGACGCGGGAATCGGGGGGACCGTCAACGTGCACTTCTTCATCGACACCGAGGGCGTAGTGCAGAGGGTCCTCGTCGCCCAGACCTCCGGCCACCAGGCGCTCGACGAGGCTGCCCTGCGGGTCGCTCGGGTCTTCAGGTTCACCCCGGCGCTCAACGAGGATGAGGTGGTGCCCGTGTGGATCGCCATCCCGTTGACGTTCCAGACCAGGTGATGAACCCGGACCTGTAGGGAGTGAACGAAGTGGCCGCGTCGCGACCACTGGGGCGGGAGGGCTCGAACCTCCAACCTCCTGGTTAACAGCCAGGCGCTCTGCCGGTTGAGCTACACCCCATCACGGTCGGCCTTGCGACGTTGGCGCCAGCCCCGGACGGGGATAGGCGCGACTCCAGAATCAAGCTATACCGGTGCCCGCGTGTCAACAGTGCTTTCCGGCTGCGTGTCCTGAGAGTTAGGTTACCGGGCTTGCGCGCGCACGGGATCAACCGTCCCGAGGCGGCGTTCGCCGCGTCTTTTTGCCACAAGCCAGGTGTGATCCGAGAGGGGCTCATCTCGAATGATTCTCAAGCTGCTCGCCGTACAGGCCATTCTCGTGCCTGCGCAGGGCGACGTGCCGGCCCGCCCACCCGCGGTCGCCGAATACGATGGCTCGGCAGGGCAGCTCGAGGTCGCCACGCCTCGGCTTGAAGACCCGGACATCAACATTGACGGCAGGCTCGATGACGCTGCCTGGGAGGGCGCGGCCCTTCTGCGCAACTTCAGCCAGTATGATCCGGTCGAGGGCATCCCGGCGGTGCAGCCGACCGAAGCGCTGGTATTGGTAAGCGACGACGCCATCTACTTCGGGGTTCGCGCCTGGGACAGCGATCCCGGCGGGGTTCGCGCCTCCCTCAGCGAGCGTGACAGCTGGGGCCGGGCCGACGACTACATCCGCGTCGTGCTCGACACCTTCAACGACCGGCGGCGCGCCTACAACTTCATGGTCAACGCCTACGGCGTGCAGCAGGACGGCATCTGGGTCGAGGGGGGGCAGGGCGGTGGCGGCGGCGGTCGAGGACGCCGCGGTGGCGGCGGTGGTGGTGGTGGCGGACGCCGGGGCGGCGGATTCGGGCCTCCACCGGTGGACTACAACCCGGACTTCATCTGGGAGTCGGACGGCCGCCTGGACGACCAGGGGTACACCGTCGAGATGCGCATCCCGTTCAAGAGCATCCGCTTCCAGAACGTCCCCACGCAGTCCTGGGGCATCAACATCATGCGCCGGGTGCAGCGCACCGGCTACCAGCAGTCGTGGGCGCCGCTCTCCCGCGACCTCGCCAACCAGCTCGAACAGTCGGGAACGCTGGACGACCTCCAGGATCTCGACCCCGGCCTGTTCCTCGAGATGAACCCGGTCGTCACCGGGAAGCGCCTGGGCGCATACGACTCCGACGCGGACGCCTTCCGGCACGACGATCCCGCCGGCGACTTCGGCTTCTACACGACCTACGGGCTTACCTCCAACCTGACCCTCGACGGGACCTACAACCCGGACTTCAGCCAGGTGGAGGCCGACGCGGGCCAGATCGCGGTCAACGAGCGCTTCGCCCTCTTCTTCCCCGAGAAGCGTCCGTTCTTCCTCGAGGGAATGGACATCTTCCAGCTGCCCAAGCAGCTCGTCTACACCCGTTCGGTCGTGGATCCGATCGCGGGCGCGAAGATCACCGGGAAGGTGGGGAGCTTCAACGTCGGGTACATGGGAGCCGTCGACCAGGTCGAGTCGAGCAGCTCCGCCAACGACGCCGTGGTGAATCTGGTGCGTCTGCGCCGCGACCTGGGCACCAGCTCGACCTTCGGGCTGACCTACACCGACCGTACCCGTTCCACCGATGTCTTCAACCGCGTCATGAGCGCCGATACGCGCCTGGTGATGGGAGGCCGCTACACCCTGCAGCTCATTGGGGCGGGCAGTGTCCGGGGCCTGAGCGAAGGCGGCTCGGAATGGGGCACGCTGACGTCCGCCAGCTTCGCGCGCACCGGACGCACCTTCTCGTTCAACGGCGAGTTCGAGAACCTCGAGCCCGCGTTCGAAGCCGCCAGCGGCTTCATCCGGCGCGTCGGGCTGACGCAGATGCAGGGGAATGTCTCGCTCAACAGCATCGGGCGTCCGGGCGATCTGATCGAGCGCTGGGGACCGTCGCTCTCCGTGCGCACGCTCTGGGACCACGACACCTTCTGGGACGGCGGCAAGACCGAAGAGAGCGAAATCCGGCTCACGGGCACGGCCTCGTTCCGCAACAACATCACGCTGTTCCTGACAGGCACGCGCACCGACTTCTTCTTCCCCGCAAGCGACTACGGCGGGCTCTTCACGCGCGAGCCATCCGACATGCTGGCCCCGCTCTCCGTGAGCCAGTCGCATTTCGAGGGCCTGTACGGAGCCAGCTTCTTCCTGATGGCCAGCTCCTGGAGCAAGGTGCGCGGCAACATCCGCTTCAGCTGGGGGGAGACGCCGCTGTTCTATCGCGCGCTTGACGTGCCCATCGAAACCGCGGAGCAATACTCCGGCAGCGTGAGCCTGAACCTCTATCCCTTCACTTCCCTGCAGGCCGAGGTCGGGGTCAACCACGAGACGCTCATCCGCAAGCGCGGCGGAAGCCGCTATTCGTCGGCCACGATTCCGCGCATCAGGGCCCAGTATCAGTTCACCAAGGCGCTCTTCCTGCGGAGCATCGTCGAGTACGCCCACCGCGACCAGGAGCCGCTGCTGAACCCGGTGAGCGGACTTCCGCTCGAGTACTGTCCCGCCGACGCATGCAGCGCGCTGTCGACGTCCATTGGACACGACGTCCACGTCGAGGTGCTGCTCAGCTACGAGCCTTCACCGGGCACAGTGATGTACGTCGGCTATTCGCGGGAGATGGAGGACACGGGCGCCTTCCGATTCCAGCGGATGAGGCCCCAGGCGGACGGACTGTTCGCGAAGGTGAGCTACCGATTCCGGCTATAACGTTGTCGTTGTCGCCCCTGCGAGATCGGAACCGGAGCGCCCGCGCGGTCGAGACCGGAAGTGAGGCGCGGGCGCGGAGCCGTTATTTTCGTTCCAGCACCGCGGTGCGCCGGCATCGCTCGCACATCAACCAGACGCGGTCGCGCACGTACGAGACATCGGAGCGTGGACGAACATCGCGCCGAACCATCGCTGACAGGCACCTGGGGCAAAGAAGCGGCTCGCCGCCGTCCAGGCGCTCCTTGAGGAGGCGCTCTTCGCCGGGTGTGAAATTCATGGCGGCCCAGTTCCCTTGCGCGGCAGGCGTCGCGTCACGGGGTTCGGCTGAGGCGCCCTCCCCTTTTCCACGATAAGAGGCCCGCTTTTGGCAAAACAGGCGATCGAAATCGAAGGAACCGTAGTCGAAGTTCTCCCCAACGCCACCTTCCGTGTCCGTCTTGAGAACGGACACCAGATCCACGCATATCTCTCCGGCAAGATGCGCCAGCACTACATCCGAGTGCTGGAAGGCGACCGGGTCAAGTGCGAGATGTCTCCCTACGACCTTTCGAAGGGACGCATCACCTATCGGTACAAGTAGTTTCCCCACATGTCCCGAGTCAGTCCGCCCCGCACGTCCTGAGTCAGTCCCCTTCCTGACCCCCGTCCGCACGGAAAACCCCGGGTCATCCCCCCCTGCCATCCCAACGCCCGCTCAGATGGGCGAGCTTTTGTGGCGGCACGACAGCGAAGTGCACCGGATGGCGCGCCTTGGGGGACGATGCTCGGTATCGCGCAAAGCATCAAGCGGGAACTGCTGGGGGATAGTTCGCAGATGGAGCGTGTCCGACACTTGATCGCGCGCGCGTCGGATGTGGACGCTCCGGTACTCATCACAGGAGAGACCGGGACGGGCAAGAGCCTTGCCGCGCGGCTCATCCACGCGCACAGCGCGCGCCGGGGCGCCGCGCTGGTTCCCGTCAACTGCGCCGGCATCCCGGAGGGCCTGTTCGAGAGCGAATTCTTCGGTCATCGCCGGGGCGCCTTCACCGGCGCCGTGGAGAGCAGGCGCGGGCTCTTCGAGGTTGCGGATGGCGGCACCCTCTTTCTGGACGAAATCGGGGAACTTCCGCCACCGCAGCAGGCGAAGCTGCTGACCGTGCTGGAGGACCGCGAAGTGCGCCGGGTAGGAGATGAACGGCTTCGCTCCCTGGACGTGCGGGTCGTCTGCGCGACCTCGCGGAATCTGTCGAAGGCGGTGCCGGCCGGCGGCTTCCGGGCCGATCTGTTCCACCGCATCGCCGTGATCCGCATCGCTCTCGCGCCCCTGCGGGAGCGGCCCGGCGACATCCCCGTTCTGGCGCACATGCTCCTCCAGCGGCTGATCGAGAGGTACGGCGTGCGCACGAAGACGCTGCCGGTTCGCGTCGAAGAGATTCTGGTGGAGTATGCCTGGCCCGGGAACGTGCGCGAGCTGGCTCATGTGCTCGAGGCGGCCGCCATCTGCAACTCCCGGAAGCGGATTTCCGCGAGCGGCGTCGAAGAGGTGATCCGGTCGCAGCCCGGGAGCGCGCATGGTGTCCGCACACCGCCATAGCCTGGTGCCGGCGAGCCCAGTCGCCCGGGTGTTGCAATGGCCTCAGCGCGGATCTACCGTATCCGCTGCCAGGTCTGCCAGTTCAGCGCCGGTCGGCGTGAAGTCGTTCGGTCAGCCCGCGGAGGTCTCGATGCGCAGGGGAGTTTCAGCAGTCGCCGTCCCGGTCCTCTGGTTGTTCGCCACGGAGCTCGGTGCCGGCGTGGGCGTCGCGCCGGACGAAGCTCAACAGCGGGGTGGGCAGGAAGCCGATGATCCCGTCCGCGAACTCGTCTCGCGCCTCACTCTGGACGAGTACAAGGCCACGCTCAAGGGCCTTACCCGGTTCGGCGACCGCCGTCAGGGCACGCAGCGCAACCGCGACGCCGTCGACTGGATCGAAGCCACCCTTGAGGACTTCGGCTGCACCACCACCGAGCGCGTCCACTACCAGTATCCGCCCGCGGGCGCGCAGCCGCGACGCTCCTTCGCCGACCCCTTGCCCCGGCCGCCTCCACCGCCGCCCAACGAGAATACGGCCACCTCGACCGGCGGCGACGTCGGCCGGCGCGGCCCCGGTCCGGGAGGCAGCGTCATCTTCGGATACCGGGCCCGCACGGGGGTCAACCGCGACCCGATGGCGCAGCCTGACGAGCGCATCCGCGAGCTGAACCGCGAGGAGCCGGTGGACGGGGACCGGTCGCAGGTCTACTGCACCAAGGTGGGCGCGACACGTCCCGACGAGATGTATATCCTCGGAGCGCACATGGATGGGCACGGGGTCAACGAGGCCGTGGACGACGACGGTTCCGGGACCGCGCTGGTGATGGAGATCGCGCGCGTCTTCAGCTCCCCGGACGTCGAGACCGAGCGCTCGATTCGCTTCGTGCTCTGGAACAACGAGGAGACCGGCCTGAACGGGGCGCGCGCATACGTGGAGCAGCGCGAGGCGCTGCAGGGCGTGGAGGATCCGCCCGGGTCCGGCAGGTATCCCGAGCCGCGGTGGCTTGGGATGATCCAGCACGACATGATGCTCTGGGACCACGGCGCACCCGGCCCCGACGGACGGGTAAGCCGGGATCAGCGCCCCGAGGCCGACGTCAACATCGAGTTCCAGTCCAACGCCGAGCTGGCGACCGAGGCCATGGAGCTGGCGTTTTTCTTCAAGGCCGCCAACGAGCGGTACGCGACCGATTATCCCGCCACCGTCGGTCCGCACATGACCAATACCGACTCGACCCCCTTCATGCACCTCGTCCCCGCGATCAGCCTGCGCGAGAACGAGAGGGGGGCGCAGGTGGGCGCCGGCTGGAATCCGAACTGGCACCAGCCGACCGACGTGTGGACCACCTACACCGACGACGACTTCCGCCTCGGCCTGAACGCCGCCCAGACCACGCTCGCGGCGATCGCGCAGTTGGTCGGCGCGACTGTCGAACCGTGAGAAAGGAGCGGCCATGACGAACCGAAACCGGACGATCCCGGGCCAGGATCTCGAGAGCGGCATCGCGGCGCTGCCCGGGCGGGTTACTACCGGCGTGGGGTTGTTGCGCGCAAGGGCGGCCGCGGCAATCGGTGCGACGCTGACCGGCTTGGCCTCCGGAATCGTCCTGGCGCTGCTCGCGGCGTCGGGACTGGCGGCGCAGGGGTCTTCGCTGGCTTCCGCCGGGCCTGTTCCGGAGGACGTCACCTTCAGCCGGGACATCGCGCCCATCCTGCAGCGCGCCTGCGTCCGCTGCCACCGGGACAACGGCGTCGCCCCCATGTCGCTCGTCACCTACCGGGATGCGCGCCGCTACGCGCGCCGAATCGCCGAGCGGACCCGGATCCGCGATCGGGCGGGCGCCATGCCCCCCTGGTACGTCGAGAAGGACATCGGCATCCAGCACTTCAAGGACGACATGTCGCTCGACGACCGGGAGATCGCCACCATCGACGCGTGGCACAGCGCCGGGGGCCCGGAGGGTGATCCGGCGGACATGCCTCCACCGCTGGAGTTCGACGACGACATCGTATGGACGGCGGGCGAACCCGACCTCATCGTTCTCCTGCCCGAGGTGCTCGTGAAGGGGGACGCGCCCGACTGGTGGGGCGAGATCGAGAGCGTCCCGACCGGCCTCACCGAAGACCGGTACGTCAAGTCCGTCGAGATCCGGGAGGTCAACGACGTGCCGTCGACGCGGACGGGTACCGAGCACGAGGGACGTCACACGGTCGGCGGGCGGTTCGTGGTGCACCACATGATCTGGAGCACGCGCGTGCTCGAGGGCAGGAAATCGGGGGTCGGCGCCCAGCGGGCTTCCACGGACGTCGGCTGGCCGGTGCACGAGGTCGGGCGAGAACCCGACATTTTCGACGAGGACGCCGGCCGGCTCCTTCGCGCCGGGTCGTCGATTGTGTCCAACTCGGTGCACCTTCACTCCAATGGCCGCGATACCCGCGCCCACCTGGAGATCGGCTTCCGCTTCCATCCTCCGGACTACGAGCCCCGGTACAGGCGGGCCAGCTTCGGGCTGGGCAACGGCAGCGACATCGACATCCGCGCCGGCGAGTCGGGACAGGAGCTGCACGCGTACCGGGTGCTGAACCAGCACACCAAGATCGTCACCTTCGAGCCCCACCTGCACGCCCCCGGGATGCGCATGTGCCTGGAGGCGATCTGGGGCTTCAACGTCGAGACCATCAACTGCGTCGGCTACGATCACAACTGGGTGCGGGGCTACACCTACGCCCAGGATCACCAGCCGCTGCTGCCGAAGGGGACCATTCTCCACATCGTCGGCTACATGGACACCTCCGAGGAGAACCGCAACGTGCCCGACACCCGCAACTGGCAGGGCTCGGGCAACCGTTCGGTGGCGAACATGTTCATCGACCTGGGGATGCGGGTGGAGCTCACCGACGAGCAGTTCGTGGAGGAGATGGCAAGGCGCAGGGAGCGGCTGGGGCTGGGTCCCAACGACCACGTGATCGGCTGCCCGCTGTGCATGGTCGTTCCGGAGAACGGGAACCCCCGCTACTACGCAGATGCGGACGCGGCGACGGCGGATGGCGAACGCGCCGGGACAACGGGCAATCCGCCGCCGGGCTCCCGCAACCGATAGGGGCGTGACCGCGCGAGCGATGGTCTGCGAGGGCCGAGCTCCCGCCGGAATCCGTCCGGTCTACAGGCTCTCCTGGATGTTGCGTGCCGTCGGCCGAGTCTGCCGGCCTGCGGTTCTGCTGCTGGCCCTGGGTGCGTGGACGCAGGGAGCTTCCGCGCAGACCTATGCCCGCGGCCAGAATGTGGCTCCGGCGTTCGAGGGGTGGGAACGGAACGAGGACGGCTCGTTCAACTTCCTGTTCGGCTACATGAACCGGAACTGGCTCGAGGAAGTCGATGTGCCGATCGGGGAAGACAACACCTTCTCGCCCGGCCCGGCCGACCGCGGCCAGCCGACCCACTTCCTCCCCCGCCGCAACCGTTTCGTGTTCAAGGTGCGTGTCCCTGCCGACTGGGGCGACCGGGAACTCGTGTGGGCCCTCACCAGCAACGGGGTGACCGAGCGAGCCTACGCCACCCTGCGGCCGGACTACATCGTGGACAACACGGTCGTCATGTCCGAAACCGGCGCCCTCGGGGCCGGCTCCAGCAGTCCGGAGATGCGCGCGAACCAGCCGCCGACTGTCACACTCGAAGGTCCGACGGAGCGAGAGACCTCGGTGGGGCGACCTGTCACAGTCACCGTACACGTAGAGGACGACGGCCTGTTGCGGCCCCGCCGCCGCCGGACGCCCCCACCTCCTGAGACCGCCGAGGATTCAGCGCGCGCCGATTCGATCTGGAACGCCCCCCCGACCTTCAGCCGCCGGCAGCTTGCGCCCCCGTCCCGCGTTACGGTCCAGAAGGTGAACGGCCTCTTCATGTCGTGGTTCCTCTACCGCGGTGAGGGCGGCGTCTCGTTCGACCCACCCCAGGTGAAGGTGTGGGAGGACACCCGCACGGGCGCCAACTCCCCGTGGGCCCCGCTGTGGTTTCCACCCGAACCGCCGGAAGACGGCCGCTGGACGGTGAACGTGACCTTCGACCAGCCCGGCACATACCTCCTTCGCGGTCGAGCCGACGACGGCGGTCTGTTCGCGGACGTGGAGCTCACGGTGGTGGTGCGGCCAGCAGCGAGTTGAGTTGACCGTCGGCCAACCAGATGACGGCTACCGGTGCGGGATCCAGCATGCTCAGGACTGTTCGGCGTGGGGCAGCCTGCCCTTGTTGACCGTATACCAGACGCCCAGCGCTCCCAGGGCCGTCCACCCGATACTGTAGGCGAGAATCTGCGCGAGCGGGATCCAGACGGCATCGGACACGCCGAACCACGAAGTCACAGGATTCTCTAATAGAGGGAATCAGAACGAGTAGTGCTTCGGCCAGCCAATTCCAAGGGCGTCCAGGCAGGTCGGTCGAGCCTACCGGCCCGATTGGCTTCTGCAGCCAAAGCACGGTCGCCCAGGCCCGGGAGGTTCTCCCGGGCCTGGGAGCAGCCGCGCCAGGACCAAGTCCGTTGATTGCCGGCTAGTGCCGAAGGCTACAGCAAGAAGTTCCTCACTAAGTCGACGCCACAAGACGCCCTGTCAATACCCCACTTCATCCCGCACCCGGCTCGACTGAAAAACGTGCGGCCCCCGCACTGAGCCATAGCGTCGTCAGCGTTGGCGAGACACCGGTCGAATTGCTCGCTGGGTGTACATTCCCGCGGACTGCCGTACATGGTGTAACACTCTGCCAGCAGTGGTCCAGCTCCAAGAGCCAGAGCCGTTGCGAGCGCGAGACCGAGCCCGGTGGTTCGCACCAGGGGGTTTCTTACGCGCATCATATTATTCTCCTGTGGGTTTGAGGTGGATGATCAAAGGGAGGCCGTCACATCCTTGCTCGGGCCAGATCGATAGGAGATCAGTGGTTACAGGACGCAATCCACTGCGTCCAGGATCAGCTCGAAAGTGCAAGTGAGACTGTCAAAGAAGCCGTCCGCCTTCCCCAGGCATTCGCCGTAGCTCTCTACGGCTTCACCCAGGCACCCTTTGAGTACTTTCCCCTGTGCGGCCAGCACGGGTCCGGAACCCAGCGCCAGCGCCGCCATCAGAGCGAGGCCTGCTCCGGTCAAGCGGACGAATCGTTTGGTTTTGGCGATCATAGCTCTCTCCTGGTATGGATTTGACTGTGCGGGCCGTCTTGTCGGCCGGCGTGAGCGGACTGATTCGCGCGAGTGGGCTGGATCTTCACCGCGGCGGCATCTCGGGAGCTGTATCACGGTCGAGTTCGAGGGCTTGGTTGTATCGACATGGTGTGCTCGTCGAGGTGGCGACCAGCGGGGCTCTTTCTCGTGCTGTTGTGAGTGATCGGAGTCCCTCATCCGCGAATCGGCGCCTGTTCGCGGGTCATTCATCCACGTCTCGTACCGAAGCGCGAATCCCGGGCGAGTCAATGGCCGGATGCGGCGGTGTCGATGAATCGGGCCGGTGTCTATGAAATGCACTGGTGTCCGCGCAGGAGAGAGCCGTTACCTTGAGGTCGGGCCCGGGAACTTCGACGAGGGACGGACGCAGGCCCGCGGACACGAAACTGGACGAACGGAGGGAAACGAAGACGTTTGCTCAGTTGTCCGCGGTGGGAACCGCAGCGGTCCTGCTTCTGAAGCTGCCGGGCATGATCGTCGTGCCGCGGCTGGGGCTCTTGGCTGCGCCCTTGAGACAAGCCAGGCGGCTGCGGCGATCAGCAGCAGCTTGAACCCGAAGGCCTATTCCTCGTCGCAGGTTCCGCAGCACCCGCTTTTCCGGAGTAGCGTCCAGGACGGCTCGTTCAAGGTTCGCGTCCCGCCCGACTGGGGCGATCGGGACTCCTGTGGACCTTCACCAACAAACGGGGTCACCGAGCGGGCCTGGGCGACCCTGCGGCCGGACTACATCGTCGACAACACTGTCGTCATGTCCGAGGCAGGTGCCCTGGGGGCCGGCTCCTGCAGTCCGGAGCTTCAGTCGGTGGCAACTATCGCCCGCGCTGCGCGTCACCGTCCAGAAGGTGAACGGCTTGTGCATGTCGTGGTTCCTCTACTGCGGCGAGGGCCACCTTTGCGGCATCCGGCATGCTCAGGACTGCTCCGCGTGGGGCAGCCTGCCTTTGTTGACCGTGTACCAGACGCCTAGCGCACCCAACGCCGTCCAACCGATGCTGTATGCGAGGATTTGTGCAGATGGGATCCAGATGGCATCGGATCCGCCGACAAGGAAGTCACGGAATTCTCCAATGGCGGGCATCGGAACGAGTAGTGCTTCGACCAGCCAGTTCCAGGGTCGTCCAAGCAAGTCGGTCGAGCCCGTTTCACGGGCCAGGCTTCCCGCAGCCAGAAAACCGATCGCAACCAGCGTCGACCCTCTCGATATCCAGGACGAGAAGCCAAACACAACGCAAGCGAAGATGAGCACATATGGAAGGTAGCCCAGCAGCCGGCTGACCTCGTCGGGTTGACCAAGCGCCGCGATCCCCAGGCGCGTTGCACCAAGCGCGAGAAGCGCAAACACCAGCGAGACCAGCAGCCTTTCCAGGAACCTCGACAGATAGAAGCGCACCGGCCCGATTGGCTTCTGCAGCCAAAGTCGTGCCATACCGCGTTGGAAGTCACCCGACACAACCCCGGCCGCGAAGACCAGCGGCAGAGCGAGACACAGCATTGCGAATATGTCACCGAGACCCATCGCGAGCAGCGTGGCCCCACCGCTGGCGAGACTGGGCCACGAGATGATGCCGATGGCAAGGACCATCAGTGTGAGCGCTTTGACACGCGACCGAACGAGAAGGATGACTCGTCTGCTGAAGGGCATACACATACTTATTCTCCAGATCCCGTAAACTCAGCTTCCAATATCGTGTCAACGGGAGCGTCGCCAGGGCTGAGGACGGGGCCTGGACGGATGCTCCCATCTGCAAGAATGCAGGCGCGGTTCGCCAATCGTTCCACTTCGCCCAGTTCGTGGCTGGCCAGCACCACAGTGGCTCCCCGATTCCGCGCGCCGGTGATTTCTACTCGAAGGGCGTGGCGTGCGGGTGGATCGAGCCCCGCAAAGGGCTCGTCGAGCAATACGACCGTGGGTTCACCGATTAGCGCGTAGGCCAGAGACAGCCGTCGCTTCATGCCCTTCGAGTACCGTCGGGCGGGGCGCAAGAGGGTGGCGGCGTCAAATCGGGTTCGCGAGATGGCCTTACGGAACGCGGCATGCCGGTCATCCTTCGAGATCCTGCAGAGGTCGACGCCGCAACCGAGCACGTCCCGGGCGTTCCACAACCCCGGGAAGTCAATGGTCTCGGGCTGATAGGCGATTCCCTTCTGCTGGCGGTATTCCATGGGCGGCAAGCCACCGATGAGGCACTTCCCGGCATTCACCGGCAGGAACCCAAGCAGGGCACGAAACAAGGTTGTCTTGCCTGCTCCGTTGGGTCCGATGATCGCAGTGATCTCACCAGATCGTGCGACAAAGTCGATTTCCGACAGTACCTGACGATGTCGAAAGAACCTACGGTAGGATACGCTCGCGCCGCCAACGACGATGTCCGCCTGTGTAGCACCCATGTCAGCGACCCTCCAGTGCGTACGTGGTCAGTCGAACGCCTTCGAGATCGTCCCAGCCCAGCAAGGCCGTCCCCTCATGCACAAAGGCGTATCTCGCACGGGGAACGGGGAGTTTGATCGAGCCTTGTCGGCCAGGTGCGATCAGCTCATAACTCTCGGGCTGATCGGAAGCCAGGACACGGTAGATCCATCTGCCGTTGCGGGTCACGAATACTTCTGCAATGGGATAGAATTGCTCAGGCAGCGTCCACCGGATGTCTGTCCGAGCGGCCAGTGTTGAACGCATCCGCCTGATGAATTCCCTTGGTGTCGCTACCGGTGCGAGCCAGTCATGACAGATCGACTCGATTGCTTCTCCATCGAGGCGATAGACGCCGAGGCATGCGTCTTGCGCGCTACCGAACACGAACCCCTCTGGATGCAGGCTCAGTATCGGTGGAGTGAGAGCGTCGAGCACAACCGGCCCGCCAGGCTGAGGAAGTCGCTCAGCCACCGTCCGGTTGAACCCGTCCCCGGCCTCCAGAACCACCCGTGTCTCCGTCCTTAATCCGTCGTTTCTGCATCTGACGAGCAGCAACAGGCCAAGCGGCGAGGAGGCGAGGTCGTGGATTTCGGCCAGAAGGCATGCGTCGAGACGAACCAGACGGGTGGCCAGCAAAGCGCCTTCGGGCGAATACAAGTGTACCTGATTACTTGTCCGCTCCGTCACCACGATCGAATCGCCATGCGCCGCGACCGCAGCCGGGAGTGCTCCGAATTCACCCGGCCCGCGCCCTCTTCGGCCGAAACTGCCCAACAACGTCCCGGCGGAGTCGAGGCGGTGAACCTGGGCGGCCCGCGCGTCGAGGACGAACCAGTCCCCATCGTGAAAGACCGCGTCGGTGGCGGAGAGCACATTCTCCAGGAGGGGTACGTCCAGAGGCACCTCCAGGGGTCTTCGCTCCTGGTAAACCTCTACTCGGTCACCGTTGGCAGCCCCCTGTGCATCCATGGGGCGACGGTCCCGCACTGCCTGTACGACGCTCAGGAACAGAACGGATGCGGCTGCTGCGAAGGCGATTCCGACCACCCATCCGGCCGAACCGCCTACAGATCCTCCTGCCTTGGGAATCATGAACACGCTTCCTTGTTTGGGTGAATACTCAGGCTCTTGCCATCCTCGCCCGAGCGATGCCGCAGCCAGCAAGCGCCGCGGGATGCAGGCGGCCATCACGCAGATTCCGTCACGCTTTCCAGAGTGCCGCCCGCCGCAGGGCTACGCCATGGCTGGGTGGGAACATGTGCTGTCAGATAGAAGCATGTGCCGGAGTACGAGTTGGCGGGACAGCATTTCGGCGGCCGGAGAGCACGAGTCGCCCCAGGCCCGGGAGTCTCTCCCGGGCCTGGGAGCAGCCGCGCCGGGACCAAGTCGGTTGATTGCCGACTAGTGCCGAAGACATACAGCAAGAAGCTCCTCACCAAACCGACGCGACAGCGGCTCGATCAGAAGAGGTCAATAGCTGCGTCGGCGCCGCAACCCAACGTGTTCAGGATCACCAAGACCCCGCAGCCGACCCTGGCCCAGAAGCCATCTGCCCCCTCCAGGCATTCGCCGAAGTCCTCTGCGGCTTCGTCCAGGCACCCTGTGTGTCCTTTCTCCTGTGCGGCCAGCACCGGTCCGGTGCCCAGCGCTAGTGCGACCATCAGAGCGAGGCTCGCTCCGGTCAAGCGGAAGAATCGTCTGGTTTTGGTGATCATGGCTCTCTCTTGGTATGGATTTGACTGTGCGGGCCGTCTTGCAGGCCTGCGTGACAGGGGCAGCCGATTCGCGCGAGTGGGCGGGATCTCGCCGCGGGCGGCATCTCGGAAGCTGTATCACGGTCGAGTGCGGGCTTGGTTGTATCGACATGGTGTGCTTGTTGAGGTGGCGGCCAGCGCGGCTCCTTCTCGCGCTGTTTGCGAGTGAAATCAGAGCCCCTCATCCGCGAATCGGTGGCTGTTCGCGGGTCACTCATCCACGTCTCGTACCGAAGTACGAATCACGGGCGGATCAATGGCGAGACGCGCCGACATCGACGCGGCGGGAGGACATCGACGCATCGCACCGGTGTCTGCTCAGGAGAGGGGCGTTACCTTGACACCCCGGTCAGGCCCGGAAACTTCGGCGAAGGCCGGACGTACGGCGGCGGACACGAACCCGACGAACGGAGAGGGAAATGAAGACGTTTGCTCAGTTGTCCGCGGTGGGAATCGCCGCGGTCCTGCTTCTGAAGCTGCTGGGGGTGATCGTCGTGCCGCTGCTGGGGTTCTTCGCGGCGGCCTTCGCCTTTGGATTCAAGCTGCTGCTGATCGCCGCAGCCGTCTGGCTCGTCTTGAAACTGCTCCGGAAGAGCGGTTGCTGCGGAACCCGCGACGAGGAGTAGCCCCTACGTCCACCGCCCCAGTTGCTGAAGCTGCCGGGGCGTTCCCATGACCACGAGTTCGTCCCCCACCTTGAGCGTGGTGCTCCCCTTCGGATTGAAACTGATCTCCTTCTGATCCGCTCCCCGCAGGAGCGCAACCACGACCATCGACTCGCGAATGTTCGTGGCGTCAAGCGTCTTGCCCACCGCCGCCCCCCGCGCGCTCAGGGCGACCTGGTCCGTGCGCAGATTCAGTTCCTGCAGGCGGTTGCCGATCTCGAGCAGCGTGGTCGCGGACGGGCGAACCAGCATCGCGGCCATGGTGACGCCGCCGCTGACGTTGGGGCTGACGACATGATTCGCGCCCGCCCGGTACATCTTGGCGGTGGTCTCGGGGTCGTCGGCCCGCGCGACCACCGTCAGTTCGGCGTTCAGAACGCGCGCGGACAAACAGACGAACAGGTTGTCGGCGTCGTCGCTCAGGCAGGTGATGAGACCCCGCGCGTGTCGGATGCCGGCGCTCTCGAGGATCTCGTCCCTGGCCGCGTCGCCCTCGATCACCAGAACTCCGGGATGCCTGTTGCGGATTGAGCGCACCCTGTCCGGGTCGACTTCGAGTACGACGCAGTCGAGCTCCGACCGCTCCAGTTCGAACAGAACCTGCCGTCCCGTCCGACCGCATCCGCACACGATCACGTGGTTTCTCAGCTTGGCGATGGTTTTCATGGTGCGCCGTCGTTGAAGCGTGCCCGCCAGATCCATTTCGATGAAGAACGCCGTGATCAGCGCGAACCAGAGGCCGAGCCCGGTCAGTCCCAGGGCGAGCAGGCCCATGGTGAAATTGCGCCCGGCCGCGGAGAGCGGGGCGACCTCGTGGTACCCCACCGCGGTCAGCGTGATGACGGTCATGTAGAGGGCGTCGTGGAACGACCAGCCCTCGAGGTACATGTACCCCAGGATGCCGATCACATTCACGACCACGAAATACACGGCCATGCGCGCCATCCACCTCGAGAACGAACCGCTCATGGAGACGCTCACGTCATGCGGCCCTGATCGTGCGGGTTCTCGTATCCCGGCTCACGACCGGGGTCTGATGCGCCGGCGGCTGGAGCCACCTCTCGACCGGGAGGGTCCACGCGCGGGCTCGCGGTGGTAGTCCACGCGCACGGCGCGCCCGCCCAGAGTGATTCCGTTGAGGGCCCGCACCACCTTCTCCGCCACCTGTTGGCGGATCTCGACCCGGGTGAAGGTCTCCTGGATCTCGATCCTGCCCACCTGAGCGCGCTCGATTCCGGCCTGGTCCACGGCGGCCCCCAACAGGTCACCCGGTCCGATTCCGTCGCGGGAGCCCACGCTCATGAACAGCCGCACCCAGGCCTGGGCGCGAACCGGAAGCTGGACGGCGTCCGACGGAGCCGGGGAATGTGTGGAGCCCCGGCGCGCTTCCCCGTCGGCCGGCTTGCGACGGGCCGAGGGTTTCTTCGCCGCCCGTCCCGCCAGGCGGCTCGCGGCCGCGGCCACCTCCACCGGGTCATGACGCTCGAAGAGCGGGTCGAGAAGCAGCATTTCCGAGGCGAGGTCTTCCTCCTCGAGGATGCGCCGCAACTCCGATCGCCGGCGTTCGAGCTCGGAGTGGGCGTCGGCCCGAGGGGGTGTCGGAAGGGGTCGCAGGCGATAGCCCGCCTCCGCCGCGATCGCCTTCAGGTGCGCCACCTCCCGATGAAGCACCAGCACGGCGGCCGAGGCTCCAAGGCCGTGCCGGTGACGCAGCTCGCCAGCCCCGACCGGCACGTCAACGCTCAACGTGGCGACGTTGCTCGCGTCGGCGAGACCGCTGAGCACAGGGGGTTCGGCGTCGTCGACCCGGCTCGCGAGCCAGACGGTCGTGGAATCTTCTCCGGGAGCGCCCGCCTGGAAGCCGTGCAGCGAGAGCAGGTCGCCCACATCCGCCGCGTGATCGTCGGACGCGCAGAAGACCAGCACGTGGCGCGCGCCCTGCTCCACCACTTCGGACACCGTACGTACGAGATCCGCGTCATTCTTGCGGCAGATGCGATAGTGCAGGATCCCGCGGATCGGGCCGGCTTCGCCGCCCGGCGGCACGCCGGACCCCGCCACGTACCCTGCCTTCCTCGCGTGGGCACGCGCGAATGCCGCCACCTGCGGGGTGACCGGCAATGAGATCACGACCCGCTGCGCCGTCGCGGGCACGAAACCGATCAGGGTCTCGAGGTCTTCGAGGCCGTCGGACCGCTGGATGGTCGCGGCCCCGTCCACCACCAGCGCCCGCAGGTCTTCCAGCCGCAGGCGCGAATTCCGCACCGCCGCGAGGAGGTCGGGGGCCGTGGCGAAGAGGATGTCGGAACGTTCCGGGGAGGCCCAGGGCGAGCCTAGCGCCGCGACCGCGTGCCCGGTCGCCATCCCCAGCCGGGCGAGCGAGGTGGCAAGCGCCCCGGCCGCCGCTGTCGAAGCGGCAAGCACGACCGCCCTGGGCACCGTGGTCTCCGCCGCGATGCACTCGAGCAGGGGAGCACCGTACGCCACCAGGGTTCCGCTGCCCGGACCGGCGCGCACGAGCGCGTTGTTGCGGCGCCGAAGAAGCGGGATCACATCCCTCTGGAGCGGCGTGGGGCGCTCGATGCCCTCGGCCGCAAGGGCGTCAACCAACTCCGGCGGGAGCCCGAGTTCCCCGAAGGAGTCCACGATCAGGAGGGGTCCCCCGATCCCGGCCCGCCCCTGTCACCCGGCTCGTAGGGCAGGTTGTTGAGAAACTTCTGGATCTCGTAGTCGATGCGGGAGGTGCGCAGCCGGTCCGTCGAGGCGGTCACCGACGTGTACATCCCGTGGCGGTGAACCGAGAGCGTGAGGGTTCCTTCCTTGCCCGTGTAGGTCGCCTCGTGCGACGAACCCCGGGAGCGGGCCAGCCCGACGAGCTCCGGGAGGATCTCTTCGGCCCGCGCCATCACTCCGGCCGGCGAAAGCGCCGTCTTCCTCTGATATCCGGCCATCTGCTTCTCTTACCCGTCGGTTGATGTTGGATCGAGGGGGCGCGGACCCCCGGATTGAGTCCTGTCAGCGAGCGGCTGCTCGGAGAAAGCGAAGCAGCTCCTGCCGGTCGGGCAGCCCTTCAAGTCTCCGCCCGCCCGCCTCGACCGTGGGCGGTCCCCGTACTCCGCTGCGCAGCGCCGCCTCGCGCATCTCCTCGACCTCCGGCGCGTAGTGATCCACATCGAGCACCGCTCTCGCCTCGGTGGGGTCCAGCCCCGCATTTTCCGCGAGCGCGATCAGCACGTCGATGCGGCCGATGTCCGCATTTCTTTCAAAGAACGCCCGGAACAGTGCCGCATGCATCGTCTCGCAGCAACCCTTCGCGCGCGCGTGCAGACACACTTCGTGCGCCTTGCGGCTCCAGGGCATGCTGTGGGGAATCGGTATCTCCAGGCCGTATTCCGCGGCACCCCTCTGCACGGCACGACAGCGGCTCGTCCAGGCTTCGGACTCGGGATCGATCGGCGGCAGGGGAGGGCGGCGCAACTCGAAGGGGCGGCGGGCGAGCGTCACGCCGTCCGGCACCAGGGAGGAGAGCGCCTGGTGCAGCAGGTAGCACGCGGGATCGACGTAGTCGAAATAGAAGATGACCTTCGCTTCCTCCATGGGGCGGAATCTCGCGGGCCGCGCAGAATGCGGCAATGCGGCGCGTCCCGGCCGGATCGGTCGGGGCCCGCGCCCGCGGCCGCTTGATCGCAGGCGCTCTCCGGGGCAACTTGGTGGCGCGTCCGGGCGGGAGCATCCCCGGGCGAATCCCGTGCAGACCGTCCCCCCATCGATCCGGCGCCCATGACATTCAGCGAGAACGTTGCCCGACTCCAGCCGTCCGCCACCATGGCCGTAAGCTCGCTGGCAAAGCGCCTGCGGGCGGAGGGGCGGGACATCATCGACCTGAGCGCCGGCGAACCCGACTTCGACACCCCGGCCTGGCTGGTGGACGCGGCCGTGGAGGGGGTGCGCGCGGGCGCCACCCGCTACACCCCCGCCGCCGGAATGCCGGAGCTGCGCGCCGCCATCGCCAGGTCGCTCGTCGCCCGGGGCGCCGATGCGGCGTGGAACGATGTCGTGGTCACCGCCGGGGCCAAGCAGGCGCTCTTCAACGCATGCTTC
Source organism: Longimicrobiales bacterium (assembly GCA_965221785.1). Taxonomy (GTDB): domain Bacteria; phylum Gemmatimonadota; class Gemmatimonadetes; order Longimicrobiales; family Gaopeijiaceae; genus BD2-11. The sequence continues at coordinate 74,024 of CBDCSR010000003.1, read as the reverse complement.
GCCTTCTTCGGCCCGGGCGACGAGGTGATGATCGCCTCGCCCTACTGGACCAGCTATCCGGAGATGGTGACCCTTTCGCGCGCCGAGCCGGTCTTCGTCCAAGGGCCGGCGGAGAGGAACTTCCTCCTGCGTCCCGAGGACCTGGAGGCCGCCCGCACCGGACGTACGCGGGGCCTGATCATGTGCTCCCCCAGCAATCCCACCGGGGCCGTCTACACGCGCGACGAACTCGCCGCCGTGGCCCGCTGGGCCAGGGACAACGACGTCCGCCTCATCAACGACGAGATCTACCGCCACATCCACTTCTCCGGCGAAGGGACGGCGCCGGGGCTCCTGGAGCTGGACCCGGAGGATGTCGGCCCCTTCGTGCTCATCGACGGCGTCTCGAAGGCCTTCGCGATGACCGGATGGCGCATCGGCTTCTCATACTGCGAGGGAGCCGGCGCGAAAAAGATGGCCGCCTTCCAGAGCCACACCACCTCCAACCCCGCCACCCCTTCCCAGCTCGCCGCGCTCGCCGCCTACACCGACGTGGAGCGGTCGCTGGCGGACATCGCGCAGATGACGGAAGCGTACGACCGGCGTCAGCGCCTCGTGGTCTCGCTCATGCGCGAGCTCCTGCCCGAGCTGTCGTTCGTCGAGCCCGGCGGCGCCTTCTACCTCTTCTTCCGGGTGGACTCGGCCTGCCGCCCGGGCGAAGGCTCTAGCGACTTCTGCACCCGCATGCTGGAGGAGGCCGGCGTCGCCCTGGTTCCCGGATCGGCCTTCGGCGACGACCGCTACGCGCGCATGAGCTTCGCCACCTCCGACGACCTGCTCAGCGAGGCGATTCGCCGGATGGCGCGTGTGCTGGGGGGTGGTTGAGGCTCTCCAGCAGCCCCCGGCACGACCGCTCCACGATCCGGAAACACTCCTCGAACCCGCGTCTGCCGCCGTAGTAGGGGTCGGGCACATCCTTGTCGCGGCCGGCCTCGCGATCGAACTCGCGCAGGAGGTGCAGACGGGCGGAGCCATGCGAGGACCGCCGCAACGCCGCCAGATGTGCGAGATTGCTGCGGTCCATCGCGATCACGTAGTCGAAGTCGCTCATGTCGCTCGCGCCTACCCGGCGAGCATGTCCCGGCAGCTCGATTCCATGAGCGCGCGCGACCGCCAGCGCACGCGAATCGGGGCGCTCGCCCACATGCCAGGATCCGGTTCCGGCGGAATCGACACGCACGTCGACGTCGGCCCGGTTCGCGAGATGGATGAAGACGCCCTCCGCCAGGGGAGACCGGCAGATGTTGCCTAAACACACGAAAAGTATTGAGGTTACGGCGGAATCGGACATGCTTTGGGAGAGTACTTGAGGCTGATATCGGGGATGAATTCGAAAGACGGCGGGATGCCGGAAGTTACATCGTTCGGGGACATGGGCCTATCCCCCGAGACACTCGCCGCCGTGGAGGCGCTCGGCTGGCGCGCACCGACTCCGGTGCAGCGCCGTGCGATTCCGCCGGGGCTGGAAGGCCGCGACATCGTCGGCATCGCCCAGACCGGGACGGGCAAGACGGGGGCTTTTCTCCTGCCCGTGCTGGAAGGTGCGGTTCCGGGCGAGGGTCTTCAGGCGCTTGTGCTCTGCCCCACCCGCGAACTGGCGCAGCAGGTGCTTGGAGACGCGGTTGCCCTCTCTCGCGGGAGGACCCTGCGGTGCGCCGCCATCGTGGGCGGGGTGGGCTACGGGCCGCAACGCGCCGCGCTCGACACGGGCACCGAACTGATCGCCGCCACCCCCGGGCGCTTCATCGATCACATGCGCCGCGGACAGGCGAACCTCGACCGGGTCCGGTTTCTGGTGCTCGACGAGGCCGACCGAATGCTCGACATGGGCTTCCGCCCGCAGATCGAGAGCGTCCTCCGCAAGGTTCCGAGGCGGCGCCAGACCATGCTGTTCTCGGCCACCATGCCGCATGGCGTTCACGCCCTTTCGCTGCAGGTCACCCGCGACCCGGTGCGCATCGAGGTGGCGCCTTCCGGAACGACCGCGGAGGGAATCGACGAGCGCGTGTACTCCGTCAAGCCGGGGAAGAAGGCGGATCTGCTGGTCCGGCTCCTGTCCGATCCGGACTGGGACCAGGTGCTCGTCTTCACCCGCACCAAGCGCGGCGCCGACATGCTGCTCACCCGGCTCAAGAGCGAGGGCGTTTCGGTGGATGTCATGCACTCCGACCGCCAGATGCGCCATCGGGTGCGCGCGCTCGACCGCTTCGCGACGGGAGGCGTGCGCGTCCTGGTGGCTACCGACATCGCCCAGCGAGGGCTGGACGTGGAAGGCATCTCGCACGTGGTCAACTACGACATCCCGCTCGACCCCGGCGACTACGTCCACCGTATCGGCCGGACGGCGCGGGCGGGCGCGGCGGGCACGGCGGTCAGTTTCCTCACCGCGCCGGACCTGGCGTATCTCAAGTCCATCGAGCTCCTGTTGGGACGCACCCTGGAGCGGATCCATCTTCCCGAGTTCGACTACGCGGGGACGCCCGTCGAGCAGCGCGATGAAGGTGCCCGGCGGCGGCATCCCCGATCCGCGCGCGGTTTCGGGTCAAAGTCCGCGGATTCGCTCTCGCCCGAGGAGCTGGAACGTCTTCTGGGGCGGCGCTCCTAGCAGCCAGACCTCCAACCGAAACGGACCAACCATGATCCTGAAGCGCTACGGCACCAGGCTGCACAGCGTCCAACCCGATTTCGATTCCCGCGCCCTTACCGAGATCGGCTTCCGCCGCGACCGGCGGCTCTCGCTCGGTGCCGAAGAATTCGCGGAGGAGTACGAAGCCGTGGAAACGGTGGAGCTGTCCGCCAACGCGGATGGCCCCGTCCACGATCGGGCCGAGCAGGAGCTGCTGCGCAATCTCGAGCGCGAGCTGCGCCGGGTGGAAGCCGACGCGGGCGAGGGGGTGGTGGTTATCGAGAGCGCCCAGGGCGTCGACTATCCCAAGACCCGCGACCGGAAGCAGAACCAGATCCGGGAAGGCCGGAACCGGCTGTACTTCCACTGGACCGTCGACCCTCCGTTGCGGGTCGGCGTATTCCGCCGGCGCCGTTGAATCCAATCCGGTTGCCTGGCGTATTAATGGTCATGCGAGCCGTGTCAGGGTGACGAGGCTCGCCGCAGGTATAGATGCCAGGAGGTTGACGATGCTCATCCGCAGATCCAGCACCCGTTTCAGGGGGCGTAGAGACTACACTCTGTCCAACATGCGCGAGACCCGGCCGACGGCGAGCGAAAGGCTGCTCGGCAAGGAACCCCGCGCCGTCGCCACCCAGTCCCGGCGGGAACGGACGACCGCCGCGGGGTGATCCCCGCCTTCCCGGAAGCAGGCCGGGCTGACACACCAACACAAAGACGGAGCCCCGAGGATCATCTCGGGGCTCCGTTGCTGTCCTGACCGGAATCGGCTTCAGCGCGCGCCGTCCTCCGTCACCGGCATCGGTGTCATCCACCTCTCGAACCAGCTGCGCAGGTAGAGCTGGGTGCGCAGGAAGTTGGACGGGACGCTCGAGGTGCCGTGCCACTCGTCCTTGAAGCGCACCATGGCCGCGGGGACCTTCAGGACCCGCAGCGCCTGGTAGAACTCCTCCGTCTGCGCCATCGGCGTGCGCAGATCCATCTCCCCCGTCATGAGCATGGTGGGCGTGGTGACGTTGCCCACGTACATCAGCGGGGAGCGGCGCAAGTGCTCCGAGGGGTCGTCCCAGGGGAAGTGCTCGAAGTTCTTGTACCAGGTGGCTCCATCGGTCGTGCCGACGAACGACAGCCAGTTGGTGACCGGACAGTTGGCGGACGCCGCCCGGAAGCGGTCGGTATGGCCGACGACCCATGAGGTCAGCACGCCGCCCCCGGAGCAGCCGTAGACGAACATGTTGTCGGTGTCGACGTAGCCCTGGGCGATCACCTCGTCGACGCCGTTCATCAGGTCGTTGTAGTCCTTGCCCGGATAGGCGTTCTTGATCGCGTTGCCGAAGGCGCTGCCGTAGCCCGAGCTGCCGCGCGGGTTGGTGTAGAGCACCACATAGCCGTTGGCCGCGTGGTTCTGCCAGCCGAAGTTGAAGCCCACATTGTACATCCCGTGGGGTCCGCCGTGGATCGCGAGGATGAGGGGATAGCGCTGTGAGGGATCGAAGCCGGGCGGCTTGATGATCCAGCCCTGGATGTCGAAGTCGTCGACCGACTTGTACCAGACCTCCTCGACCTCACCGAGCCTGACGTCGGCCAGGATGTCGTCGTTGACGCGCGTGAGCTGCCGGATTTCGCCGGGGCTGTCGAGCCCGAAGGAGATGACGTCGCCGGCCTCGTGATAGCTCGTGAGCGTGCCCACCGCGCGGCCGCGCTCGTCGATCGTGGTGACCGCGAGCATGTGGTTCCCGGTCGTCACCGCGCGCGGCTCACCACTCACCGGGGCGAACCAGAGGTTCGAGTTGCCTGTCATCGCAGCGGTGAAGTACACCCCGCTGCCGTCCCGGGCCCAGGTGACGCTGGAAAGGCGGCGTCCCAGCTCTCCGGCGATGCGCCGCGAGCCCGAGCCGTCGGCGTTCATCACGTAGAGGCCGGTCTCGACGTAGGTGTCGTCGGACCAGTCGTTGGCCTGATAGGCGATCAGGCTGCCGTCGGGAGAGGGGACCGGGCTCCCGTCGGGGCCGCGGTGGTAGGTGATCTGGCGAATCGCGCGCGAGCGCACGTTGACGGCGTAGATCTCGGACTCGCGCCAGGTCTGGTCGATGTCCTCGGAGTCCTCGATGCGCAGCGACTGGAAGACGATCTCCGAGCCGTCGGGCATCCAGCGGGGCGCGGAGTGGTTCCAGTCGCCGTCGGTCAGCTGGCGCGGGGTGCCGCCTTCCGCGGGCACCAGGAAGAGGTGCTGGAAGCCATCGTCTATGTAGCCCCGGCGGTCACGGCGGTAGGTCAGCCGGGTGACGATCTTGGGGGCTTCGGTCCAGCTGGCGCCCTCGGGCGGCGAGGGCATGTCGATGGCCCAGCGCTCGTCCGACGGCACCGTCATGACGAAGGAGATGTGGGTGCCGTCCGGCGACCAGGCGATGTCCGACGGGCCTTCCTCCAGGCGCGTGATCTGCGTGGTGGCGCCCTCCGCGTCCATCCAGCGCACGAAGATCTGCGCGTCCCTCAGGAAGGCGATGCGGGTGCCGTCGGGCGACCAGCGCGGGCTCGATCCCTCGAGCAGGAAGCGGGCACGCGAGCCGTCGGCGTTCATCACCCACACCGACGAGGCCCGGCGGTCGTCCTGCTGGTCAACCCAGGACCGCGTGTAGACGATCCGGCTGCCGTCGGGGGAGATGCGGGGATCGGCCACCCACTCCCAGTCCAGGTACTTGTCGAGCGACAGGACCTCTCCCTCCTGGGCGGATACCTGGGGCGCGAGGGCGAGCAGCAGAAACAGCGGGATCATTCGGGCTCCGCGGACCATCTTCATCCTCCGGAAAAGCAAGGGCACTCTTGAGCCTCCGAAAACTCGGGAACAGGAAATGAAAGCTACCGGAGTCGAAACTCCGGGGCCAGAGAGTCCGGGAGTCATGGCAGGAAACGCGCCGCGAGGCGCCTCAGCCGACGGGTCCCGGACGCGGGTTGCGGGATCGGGCGGCTTCGCCGTCTCCGGGGCATTTGCTCCCGCGCCTCGGGTGCCCCCACATTCCGGGTCTGTACGGTTCGAACGCCAGCACGTCTGGCGTGCCACGTGATTCCGGAGAGACCATCATGGCCCCGACCACCACACCCTCCCGCCCCATGTTCAACGCCCGGCGATTCCACGGAAGAGGACGGAGACTCTTGCCGGCCACGCTCGTGGCCGCCTGCGCCGCCGCGTTCCTGGGCTCGGCCGCGCACGAGATCTCCGCCCAGGAGGGATATCGCATGCCTCCGGAGGAGATCGTGCGCATCCTCGACGCGCCCCCTCCCCCGTTCGTGAACGTCAGCCCGGACGGGGAGTGGATCGTCCTCACGGGGCGTCGCAGCATGCCCTCCATCGAGGACATGGCGCAGCCCATGCTTCGTCTGGGCGGCCGCCGCATCAATCCGGCGACCACCGGCGTCTTCGGACCTTCGACGGGACGCGACCCGGGACTGACCACGACCCTCTCCGTGATGAACGTCTCCGACGGTTCGCAGCGACCTGTCGACGCACCGGAGGGTGGCTGGGGCGTGCCGCGCTTCGCTCCCGGGGGTGACCGGTTCGCGATCACGCGCACCGTTGGCGACGGGATCGAACTCTGGATGGGGAGCGTCTCGGAGGCGAGCGTGCGCAGGCTCACCGGGGAGCGGCTGAACGGCGTGGGCGGAGAACCCTGCGACTGGATGCCCGGCGGGGACGAGTTGCTTTGCACTCTGGTGCCCTCGAGCCGCGGCCCCTCTCCCATGGCGCCCTCTGTCCCCGGCGGCCCGGTCATCCAGGAGGCCGAAGGAAGGACCGCCCCGGTGCGCACGTACCAGGATCTCATCGAAGACTCCCACGGCGAGGCGCTGTACGAGTACTTCGCCACCTCCCAGCCCGCCCTGGTCGATGCGGACGACGGGACCGTGCGCACGCTGGCGGAACCCGGCATCTGGGATCTCAGTCGTTCGCCCAGCGGCGCGTACATCCTCGCGGAGAGGACCGTGCGCCCCTTCTCCTACCTGGTGCCGGCTTCGCGCTTCCCGAAGGAGCTGGAGATCTGGAGCCGGGACGGCGGGGTGGTGGCCGAAGTCGCGGCCCTCCCCCTCGCGGACGGAGCCCCGATCGGAGGTGTGGAGGAGGGTCCGCGCGGACACCGCTGGATGCCCGGGGAGGACCACACCCTCATGTGGGTCGAGGCGCTGGACGGGGGCGATCCCTGGAGGGAGGCGGAGCACCGCGACCAGGTGATGCGGCTGGCTGCGCCGTTCGACGGCGATGCCGCGGAAGTGGCGCGGACGGCCCTCCGCTACGCGGGACTCGCGCGCGGCGAGGACGGTCTCGCGCTGCTTACCGAGACCTGGCGCCGGTCCAATATGGTCCGCACCTGGCAGATCGACCTGGACGGCGGCGCCGAGCCCCGGCTGATCTGGGAACGCAACTCGCAGGACCGCTACGGCGACCCAGGGAGCCCGGTGACGCGGCGCGCGGAGAACGGCGAGTCGCTCATCGTACAGGACGGCGACTGGATCTTCCTGACGGGCGCGGGCGCCTCGGATGCCGGCGACCATCCCTTCCTCGACCGTGTGAATCTCGCCACCGGGGAGAGCGAACGCCTCTTCCAGGCCGCCCCCGGCAGCTACGAGTCCGTGGTCGCCATGCTCGACGACGATGGCCGCCGCATCCTTACCCAGTACGAGACCCCCGTCGAGCCGCCCAACTATTTCGTGCGCGACACCCGCTCCGAGGACCGCAGGCAGCTGACCCGGTTCGAAAACCCCCATCCCCAGCTCTCCGGCGTGACGCGACAGTTCGTCACCTACGAGCGGGAGGACGGGGTGCAGCTCTCCGGGACGCTCTACCTGCCCGCGGACCACGAGGAGGGAACGCGGCTGCCCACCATCGTGTGGGCCTACCCGCGCGAGTACTCGAACCCCGACGTGGCCGGCCAGGTGCGCGGCTCGCCCAGCCGCTTCACGCGCGTGGGAGGCGCCTCGCACCTCTTCTTCCTCACCCAGGGGTACGCCGTCTTCGACGGACCCACCATGCCGATCATCGGGGAGGAGACCCCCAACGACACCTACGTGGACCAACTGGTGAGCTCTGCCGCGGCGGCCGTCGACAAGGTGGTCGAGATGGGCGTCACCGACCGGAGCCGGGTCGGCGTCGGCGGTCACAGCTACGGCGCCTTCATGACCGCCAACCTGCTCGCGCACTCCGATCTGTTCCAGGCCGGCATCGCGCGCAGCGGCGCCTACAACCGCACCCTCACGCCCTTCGGCTTCCAGAATGAGCGCCGCACCTTCTGGGAGGCGGGCGACGTCTACTTCGCGATGTCGCCGTTCATGCACGCCGATGACATCAACGAACCGATGATCCTCATCCACGGGGAGGCCGACAACAACTCGGGGACCTTCCCGGTGCAGTCCCGGCGCATGTTCCACGCGATGAAGGGCAACGGGGGCACGGCCCGCCTGGTGATGCTTCCCCACGAGAGCCACGGCTACCGGGGACGCGAATCGGTGATGCACGCGCTGGCCGAGATGGTGGAGTGGATGGACAGGTACGTGAAGAACGCGGGGACGCCGGTGATGGACCGGTAGGGGGTGAGCGAACCGCTGGAGGCCGTTGCCCGGCGTTGCTTCAAGTCGGAAGAGGCGAAGAGGCGGGAAGCCGCGCGAAAGCGGAAGGGCACCGATCAGGACCTCCAGGAATTCTACGGCTGCGCCTTGCCCGTGCTCCAGTTCGCAGGCTTGTGGCTGGTATGGGGATTGCTGCTGGGATCCGGCGCCGCGGGGTTCTGGACGGCCGGGATAACGCTGATGCTCCTGCGTTTCATCCCGTCGCACCTGCGGGCGTCCCGCCGTCTCAGGGCTTTCCGGGCCGGCGAGTCGAGCGTGGTCCTGGACGTGTACCGATTCGCTGTGGACGAATTCCGCGGGCAGGTCGAGAGACACAGGGCGCGCACCCTGGGGAGCGGATCCGAATGGGGCGCCGCTCGCGCTGAGCTCGCCGGGGCCGTGGACGACGCCCACCGTTCAATGGCCTACTGGCGGGCCCGTCTGAGCCAGGATCCCGACAATCGGACGTTCGCCGGCCAGTTGGAGAAGGCGACCGGACTGCATGTCAAGCTCCGTTCAGCCCTCGGAAAGCTCGACGGACGGGCCGACGTCCTTCGCAGGTTCTATAACGACTGCGAGGCCAGAATCGCGGTCATGGACCGCTGCAACCGCGACATCGAGGAGACCCGTCGGCTCGACCGGCTGTCGGGAGCCGCCGACATGGTGATCACCGGCGCCGAGACGGCGCTGGCGGGGATCGGCGCAAGCTTCGTGCGCGAGGCGCAGCAGGTCGGGGAGGTGCTGGGTACCTTCGAACGCCTCCAGCTGAAGTCGCTCGCGGGCGAGGCGCCGCTGGACGACATCGAGTTCCTGGCCGACCGGATCAACGAGTCCTCCGAAGCGCAATTCGCCACCGTCGAGCGTTTGAGTCGGACGATGGACGAATTCGGTGAACCGGCCGGGGGGGTGAGTGGGGCGGCTACGTCGCCCGGAGCAGCGCCATCACATCCTCCCGGCTCGCCATCTTCTGCTCGCGTTCCAGAAACGGCCGCACGTCCGCGGAGACACCGCTCCAGGAGATCGCGGCGAGCTGTTGAAGCACCGCCCTCCGCCAACCGTCCCGGGTAAGAGGGATGGTCCCGGCGTCACTCTGCGCAAGCGCTGAATTCAGCAGTCGGAGGTTGGGCGCCGGCCAGGTGGGATCGCTCAGGTACCAGACGAGGTCGTAGACGTCCCGGCCCTTCGTCCACGGTCGGCGGAGCAGTGCGTGCAGCTTGCCGGCAAACAGCGACGCGCGGTCGTGGTGATGGAGTCGCAGGGGCACATGCCTGCGAACCAGCCGGGTTGCGGTCACCGCTCCCTCCGGGGGTCGGGTGTCCACGTCCACCTTGACGGCCAGAACCTCGTCGCGGTGCGGAGACAGTCCGGTCTCGTACAGGATGCCGGAAAACCGCAACCAGGCCGAGTGGACGCTCCCCCGGTCGCGGAGCGAAGTCCTCAGGGCGTATTGCTCGCGTCGGAACTGGCGACTCATCGCCTCGATCCACTTGCGCAGGTCGTAAGCATCGCGGGCGCCCTCCAGGGCGAAATCGAGATCCTCCGAGTACCGGGGCAGATCGTAAAGGAAGCGAAGAGCGGTGCCCCCCTGGAACGCCAGCACGCCCATCGCTCCCGCGCGCTGAAGTCCCTCCAGAACGCGCGCCTGGAGATACTCCCGCAGCACGTTCCGACCTTGCAGGGGGTCCATGTCCCGAACCAGCGTCCGCGCGTGGTCCTTCATAGCTCCTCGAAGGCCAGCTGGGGATCGTTCGAGAGCGTCCGCACGCAGGCCGCGGCTCGAATCAGCTTCGGCCGGCCGAGGGACGAGGCCAGGTCTCGCATCACGTCGGGTGACAGATTCTCGACATTCAGGCGGAGCTCACCGATCCACGGGGGATCATCGCCGCCAGGTTGCAGGTGAACCAGGTCCAGAAAGGCCTTTTCCGGAGATGCCACGAAGGCGCTCTGCCCCCGCCCGAGGTTCACCAGCCGGTAACCGCATTGCATGTCTCCCTTCAGATACCTGAACGAGTAGCGGCCCAACGGTGTCGTCCTGACATGCTGGCGCCCCGGACCGCAACTGGTGACTTCCGGTACGAACTCCGGAATGGCGTGCGCGAACGCGAGCGCGGACAGACCGGTCACGTAGCTTCCCGGAACGAGTCGGTTCGCGACGAGGAAGGGATGGGGGATCAGCTTCCGGTAGGGGGGTGCCAGCGAATACAGGCCCCTCCTTAGCCGGTAGAGCTTCCCGGAGCGGTGCCAACGGCTGAGCTGCGCTGGAAGTCCCGGTTCCGGCGAGCGCCCGGCCATCAGGAATCCCGTCTCGAAGACGGGCTCGTCCTCAACGATTTCGAGGAGTTCGGGGAATTTCATACGATAAACATTGCTTGAAAAGGCAAGTTATCGCAATGATTCAGGTGCGGTTGACCACCGGCCCAACGCGCTCCGCGCTGCCATCACGCCGCACCATATGGACGGGCACGCGCACCAACTACGTTGGGTATGGATGATATGGTATGGATGAGTATGCGCGAAGCGATGTTCACCGCCGTAACCCGTTGCAACAACCCGAGCCTCGAGGAGTGACCTGACCATGCCCGTTCACGCCGCCGTCATGACCGGGCCCCATGAGCCGATGGTGGTCCGGACGCTTCCCGACCCGGAGATGGAGCCCGGCGCCGTCCTGCTGGAAACCATCGCCAGCGAGGTGTGCGGCACCGACGTGCACCTGTGGCACGGACGGCTGGCCGGGGTGCCCTATCCGATCATTCCCGGCCACGTGAGCGTGGGCAGGGTGGCGGAGATGCGCGGGGTGAAGCGCGACGCGACGGGTCGGCCGCTGGCGCCCGGCGATGTCGTGACCTTCCTCGACGTGCACGAGACCTGCTACAGCTGCTACCACTGCCTGGTGGCGCACCAGCCCAACCGGTGCCCGACGCGCAAGGTGTACGGCATCACCTACGCCCTGGCGGACGGACTGCTGGGGGGCTGGGCGGAGCGCATCTACCTGAAGCCGGGTGTGCGCATCCTCAAGCTCCCCGGCAACCTGGATGCGGACGACGTGATCGGCGGTGGATGCGGGCTCTTCACCGGCTTCGCGGCGGTGGATCGCGCCGAAGCGCGCATGGGCGACGTGGTGGTGGTGCAGGGGGCCGGTCCGGTGGGATTGGCCGCCGCCGCCTTCGCCGGTCTCTCCGGCGCGGCCGAGGTCGTGCTCATCGGCGACCCGGATGCCCGCCTGGCGCTCGGGGCGCGCATGGGAGCGGAAGTCACGCTCTCGTTGGCGGGCACCACAGCCGAAGAGCGCCTCGACGCGGTCATGGCCCGCACCGGAGGGCGGGGGGCCGACCTCGTCATCGAGGCCAGCGGCAACCCGGCCGCCATCCCCGAGGGGTTCGCGCTCGTCCGCGACGGAGGCCGCTATGTCGTGGCCGGGCACTACACCGATGCCGGGCGCGTCGACATCAATCCCCACACCGACATCAACCGCAGGCACGTGGACGTGCGGGGCCAGTGGGGGACCGACTTCCATCATCTGGTACGGGCCCTGCGGCTGCTCTCCCGACACCGCGAACGCCTGCCCTTCGCCGAAGTGATCGGGGCGCGCTATCCGCTCGGGAGCACGCAGCAGGCGCTCGAGGATGTGGCCGCGCTGCGGGTCACGAAGGCGCTTGTGGTGCCCTGACAGCCTCGGATGTCAGAGGGCCCGCGCGGACTCGTCGGCGGGCGGTCCGGCCGGCTCCTGGTCGATGAAGATGCAGCGCGCCAGGTCGAAGCCGATGGCCTGGCTGTCGCCGTCGGGCCCTCCCAGGCGCACGGTCACCGGGCCCTTGAATGGAGCCCTCTCCTCGACCGCCAGGATCACCCCCGGCAGGAGCCCCCTGGCCTCCAGGTAGCGCAGCCGCTCCGGCTCATCGTCGCGCACCGCGCGGATCCGGATCGGGCCGGTGGCGTCGGAATCCGCCAGCGTCGGATAGCTGGTCGAATCGATTTCTCCGCCAGAGGTCGGAATGGGGGCGCCGTGCGGATCGTGGCGCGGGTTCTTGAGCGCGTCGGCCATGCGCTCGATAAGCTGATCGGAGGCGGCATGCTCCAGCCGTTCGGCTTCGTCGTGCACATCTTCCCAGGAATAACCCAGGCGCACGCTGAGGTAGGTTTCGATGATGCGGTGGCGACGAACGATGCGGAGCGCTTCCCGGCGGCCGCTGGGGGTGAGGCCGACGCCGCGATAGGGCTCGTGTTCCACGACGCCCAGATCGGCCAGGCGCTTCACCATTCCGCTCACCGACGCCGGCTGTACGCCGAGGGTGCTGGCGATATCGCTGGTGGTGGCGGTATCGTCGTGCTCCGTGAGGGCGAAGATCGCCTTGAGGTAATCCTCGATCGAAGGCGAGAATCGGGACGTTTGAGCCATCGCGGGATGTTGTTGCGTGAGCGGGGCCACAATCTAACCGGAGTGATGCGCACATGAGAATCGGATACGGATCGCAGACGACCGCGCTGGTGCTGCTCGCGGGATGTCTCTCCACCGCTCTGGCGCCGGAGTGCGCGAGGGCCCAGGGAGGCTATCTGCTCTTCCAGGCCGGATACTACGTCCCCACCCAGGATCTGGGGCTTCTGGAGGACGCCGGCTTCGGACAGGCGGTCGAGTTCGGCGAGCGCGAACGGAGCTTCGCCTACTCCCTCGGGCTGGAACTCGCGGTATCCGGACCCATCTCGGGGCGCGCGACGCTGGCGTACGCGACGAGCGCGGACCTCGCCGTCCAGGCGGGCATGTGCCCCGAATGCGAGGCCCGCAACAACCTCCTCAACGCCACCGCCGCCCTCGTCTTCCGTCCGCTTCCCAGCGGCGTTCCCGTTCAACCGTACCTGCTGGGTGGCGGGGGCGTGAAGCACTACGACCTGGAGTCGCTGGACGAGTTGAGCCGGTCGCCCCTGCACGATCAGACCCGGAGGACCATGCTGCTCGGCGCGGGTATCGAGGTGAGAATGGGTCCACTGCGCATCGTGACCGAAGTCTCCGACTACATCAGCCCGATCCTCGCCGACAACGACATGGAGACCACGCAGCACGATCTCTTCTGGACGGCGGGGCTCATGCTGGGGAGTGGCTGAGGCGGGGCCGAGCTTGGCGGAAAGGGCGGGGAAACATATCTTTATCATTCTGTGCCTTTGTATTTCGCACGGTGTTTCGATCCGCCGATTTCGAGGTCCTGGACGAGTTGGAGGTGAGCGTGCCTGAATCCGCGCCCCATGAGAAGATCATCGATACCGTAGCTGTGGACGCCAAGCGCATCCTGCTCCGGTATGGGACGCCCATCGCGATCCTGGACCGGGTCTCGGAAGGAGACCGGATCGCGCTCGCTCGCCAGGTGAGCCGTACGCGATTGTCCGATCGCGAGCCGCGCCTGAGAGCATTGCTGGAAGAGCACGGATACCTCCAGGCGGATTAACAGCCCGGAGACGCGGGACCTGCGGATCGAAGAGTCCGCGCCGCTGCCGCGTGGGACGGGAGGTTTCATGAGGGCATCGCACTCCTCTTTCTGTCTTGCACTTTCGCTGGTTCTGACGTGGGGATGCGGCGGGACTGCGTCCACGCGCGTCGAACCCACCACCGACCAGGTCGCGCATTCGAGCCGGGGCATGGTGGTCGCGGCCCAGCCGCTGGCGACCGCGGCGGGAGTCGAGATGCTCGAGCGGGGCGGCAACGCGGCCGATGCCGCGGTGGCTGCGGCGTTCGCGGTATCGGTAGTGGAGCCGAGCATGAACTCGATCGGCGGGCGCACCCAGATTCTGGTGCGAGCCGCGGACGGGAGCTTCCACGGGATCGACGCCACGACCCAGGCCCCGGACACCTACGATCCCGACACCGCCCCTCAGGCGGGCTACGGGTATCCCACCGTGGGGTTGCCGGGCGCCGTCGCGGGGCTCACCCGCCTCCTCGACGAGTACGGCACGCTTCCGCTGGCCACCGTGATGGAGCCGGCCATCCGCTACGCGTCCGAGGGCTTCGCGCTCCTGCCCGGTGAAGCCGCCCGCCAGGCGTCGACTGCAGACCAACTGCGGGAATCCGAGGGCGCGACCCTCTATTACCTCAAGCCGGACGGATCGCCGTACGAGGCGGGCGACCACTTCGTACAGAACGATCTGGCGATGGTGCTGCGCCGCATCGCTTCGGGAGGCGCCGGTGCCTTCTACCGGGGCGAGATCGCGGAAGCCATGGCCGGCGACATCGTGGGTGCCGGCGGGCATGTGACGGCCGCCGCTCTCGCCGGGTACCGCGCCGAGGATGCCCGGGTGGTGCGGGGCAGCTACCGCGGCCACGATCTGGTGGGGACGTTTACCCCGGCGGCCGGGGCCATGACCATCGGCATCCTGCAGATCATCGAGAACTTCGACATGGCGGGGGCCGACGAGACGACGTGGGCCTCGGTGGTGGGCCAGGCGCTCGCGCTCGGCTTCGAGGCGGCCCGAACCCACCGTGGACCGGATGCGTGGCAGCTGCTCACGTCGCGGGAATGGGCGCGCGAGCAGGCGGAACGCGTCCGGCTGCCGGTGGCGGCGGCGGCCTTGGGGCCGGAGCCTGCAGCCGTGCCCTGGGGTTCTCCGGTGCCCGCGGTGATGCTGTCCGGGACCCGTCCGGCGGCCACCTGGCTCCCCGGCCCCGACGACGAGGGGCACACAACGCACCTTTCGACCGCGGACGCCGACGGCATGGCGGTCGCGCTCACCCAAACCATCGGGCCGGCGATGGGATCGAAGATCGCCACGCCGGGGCTGGGCTTCCTCTACGCAGCGACTCTGGGAGGGTATCTGGGCCGCCTCGAGCCGGGCGAGCGGGCCCGCTCCAACATCTCCCCGTTCATGGTCCTGGACGGCGACGATCCGATGCTGGTGCTGGGCGCGGCCGGGGGCGCCCGCATCGTCTCGGCCGTCGTTCAGGCGGTGTGCCGGGTCATCGATCAGGGGCTCTCCCTTCCCGAGGCGCTGGCCGCCGCACGCCTTCATCCGATGCAGGGATCGCTGAACTCACCGGGCTCCGAGAGCGGATTCCAGATGGAGACGTCGCCGGACATCGGCTGGTCCCCCGATGTCATCGCGGAGTTGCGCCAGCTCGGCTTTGCGGTGCAGGCGGTGCCCCGCTCCGGCGCGTTCGGACGCATCCACGGGATGTCGTACGATGCCGCGGCCTCCTCCTGGACGGGCGCCGCGGATCCGGACTGGGAGGGGAGCGCGGCGGCCCCTCGCAACTGACCTCGCAGCCAGGCTCGGCTCAGGAGGAATCTGGAGATGGGAACTGCTGTTGACACTCGGTGCCGCCGTGTGCTGAACCTTCTCCTGGTGTTGAGCGCGAGCGCGTGCTCGTCCGCCGGCGCCGCGGAATTCGATGTCATCCTGCGCGGCGGGACGCTGCAGGCAGCGGGAGACGAACCCGAGTTCGTTACGGACGTGGCACTGGTCGGAGACCGGATCGCGGCGATGGGCGATCTCTCCGACTACGATGCACGCGCCATTCTGAACATCAGCGGGCTCCACGTCGCTCCGGGGTTCATCGACGTTCACTCGCATGCGGGCTCCGGGCTGGACACGGAAGACCGCAGCCACGCCGAGCCCCTGCTGGCGCAGGGGATCACGACGGTGGTGGTGAACCCCGATGGCGGAGGACTGTGGGACCTGGCCCTGCAACGGGCCGTGCTGCTCGAAGACGGGCTCGGCGTCAACGTGGCACAGCTGGTGCCGCACGGATCGGTGCGCAGGGCGGTGCTGGGGATGGAGGACCGACTGCCGGGCCCCGACGAACTGGAGCACATGAAGGCGCTGGTGCGGGCCGGCATGGAGGAAGGGGCCTTCGGCATGTCGTCCGGACCGTTCTACGCCCCCGGAAGCTACTCGGACACCGATGAGCTGACGGCCCTCGCCAGGGTCGCGGCCGAGTACGGTGGGGTCTACACCAGCCACATCCGCGACGAGTCCGACTACACCATCGGGCTGGTGGCGGCAGTGGAGGAAGTGATTGCGGTGGCGCGTTCGGCGGGACTGCCGGGGGTGGTCACGCACATCAAGGCGCTCGGGCCGCCGGTGTGGGGCAAGTCGGAGGAGGTGATTGCCGCCATCGAGGCCGCCCGTGCCGAAGGCGTCGAAGTGTACGCCGACCAGTACCCGTACGAGGCATCTTCGACCGGGCTCTCGGCGGCGCTTCTGCCTCGATGGGCACAGGCGGGGGGATCGGATTCGCTGATGGCCCGTGTCGCCGATCCCGCCACGCGCGCACGCATCCGCGAAGAAATGGAGGCCAATCTCGCACGCCGCGGAGGCGCCGATCGCCTCCAGTTCCGGCGCTACCGCCCGGATCCCTCGATCGAGGGCCGTACTCTGGAGGATGTCGCCGTCGCCCGCTCCCTCCATCCTCTGGACGCGGCTCTGGAACTGATCATTGAGGGCGGCGCGTCGGTGGTCTCCTTCAACATGAACGATGACGACATCACCGCCTTCATGACCCGGCCCTGGACCATGACCGCGTCCGACGGCGCGCTGCCGGAGTGGCAGGTCGGCGTACCGCATCCCCGCGCCTACGGCACCTTCGCGCGCAAGCTGCGCAAGTACGTGGTGGAGGACGGAACCGTGAGCCTGAAGGCTGCCATCCGCAGCATGACGTCGCTTCCCGCGGACGTCTTCGGTCTCGAAGATCGGGGGAGGTTGGTCATGGGAGCGGTCGCGGACATCGTGGTCTTCGACCTGGAGGAAGTCCGTGACCTCGCCACCTACACGGACCCGCACCAATTGTCGCAGGGTATGGTGCACGTTTTCGTAAACGGCACGGCGGCGATCCGCGACGGCGCCTTCACCGGCGAGCGCGCGGGGCGCGTCCTCCGGCAAAAGAGTCGCTAGAGGTCCCGCCGGGCATCGCGCATCCGTCATTCTCAGACGTCGTTCCGGCAAATCCGACCCGGCATGAAGGTCCGCAACGTCGCAATCATCGCCCATGTCGATCATGGGAAGACCACCCTCGTGGACCAGATGCTCCGCCAGGCAGGGGTGTTCCGCGAGAACCAGCAAGTGCGCGAGCGGGTGATGGATTCCAATCCGCTGGAGCGGGAGCGGGGCATCACGATCCTCTCCAAGAACACTTCCGTGCACTGGGGCGAGTTCAAGATCAACATCGTGGACACTCCGGGCCACGCCGACTTCGGAGGCGAGGTCGAGCGCATCCTGCGCATGGTGGACGGGGTGCTGATCCTGGTCGACGCCGCCGAGGGGCCGATGCCCCAGACCCGGTTCGTGACGGCCAAGGCGCTCGAGCTGGACCACGCTCCGGTGGTGGTCATCAACAAGGCCGACCGCCCGGACGCGCGCGCCGAAGAGGTCCACGACGAGGTGCTGGAGCTCTTCATGGACCTCGAGGCCTCCGACGAGCAGCTCGACGCGCCCTTCCTGTACGCCTCGGGTCGGGAGGGATGGGCGACGCCGGATGCCGACGGCCGGGGCGCCGATCTCGCGCCGCTGTTCGCGGCCGTCGTGGATCACGTGCCCGCTCCGCCCGTGGAACCGGCGGGGCCCTTCCAGATGCTGGTCTCGACGCTGGACTACTCCTCCTATGTCGGACGCATCGCGATCGGCCGCGTCGAGCGCGGACGCATCCAGCCCGGCCAGGAGGTGGCGCTGCTGCCAATGGGCGCGGCGGGCATGGTCGAGGAGGATGACGCCGCCCGCTCGCGCGCTCTCAAGGTGTATGGTTTCGACGGTCTGGAGCGCGTGGACATCGCAGAAGCCGGCGCGGGGGACATCGTGGCGGTGGCGGGCGTCCCGGGTGTGGAGATCGGCAGCACCCTGGCCGATCCGGCGCGTCTCGAACGCCTGAAGGGCATCGCGGTGGAGCGGCCCACGATATCGGTCGACTTCCTCGTCAACGACTCGCCCTTTTCGGGCGCGGGGAAGTACGTGACCACGCGCCAGCTCCGCGAACGGCTCTTCCGGGAGTTGGAGCGCAACGTGGCTCTGAAGGTGGAGGCGACCGAGCATCCGGATACCTTCCGGGTCGCGGGACGGGGTGAACTGCACCTGTCCATCCTCATGGAGACCATGCGCCGCGAGGGCTACGAGTTCCAGGTTTCCCGCCCTCGCGTGCTCATGCGCGAGGGGCCCGCCGGCGAGCTTCTGGAGCCCTATGAGGAACTGGTGGCGGCGGTGCCCGAATCCCGCGTGGGCACGGTCATCGAGAAGCTGGGCGCGCGACGGGGCGAGATGCTGGAGATGAGACCGACGGGCCGGGGGCCGATTCGGCTGCGCTTCCGGATTCCGGCGCGCGGCCTGTTCGGCTACCGGACCGAGTTTCTCACCGACACCCGCGGGGACGGGCTGATGCACCATCGCTTCCTGGAGTACGGGCGGTGGGCGGGTGCCCTGCCCGGACGGGAGCGCGGCGCGGTGGTGGCCGACCGCCGGGGCGTGGCGGTGGCGTACGCCATCTTCGGCCTGCAGGAGCGCTCCACCTTTTTCCTGGGACCCGGCGCCCTGGTATACGAGGGCATGATCGTGGGCTTGCACGCCCGCGCGGGCGACCTGGACGTCAACATGTGCAAGGGAAAGAAGCTCACCAACATCCGGGCGGCGGCGGCGGACGACAATATCCGGCTGGAGCCGCCCCGGATGATCACGCTGGAATCCGCTCTGGAGTTCATCGCGGACGACGAGCTCATCGAGGTCACCCCGGAAGCGATCCGTCTGCGCAAGCGAATCCTCGAAGCCGGTGCCCGCCGCAAGGCGGCGCGCCGCAGAAGATGAGACCATGACCGACAACGCGACGGCGTGCGGCGAGCCGGCCGGGGAGGGCGGGTTCGGCCGCTTCTTTCTGCCCGGTCCCACCGAGGTGCGGCCAGCGGTGCTGGCTGCCCAGAAGCGGGCTCTGATCGGGCATCGCGGCGAACCCGTCAACGCCCTCATGAGGGAGATTCAGCCCGGGCTGCGGGAGGTGTTCGGCACCGCGCGGCCCGTGCTGGTCTCCACGTCCTCCGCAACCGGCCTCATGGAGGCGGCGGTGCGCAACGGCGCTCGCGAACGCGTACTTTCGCTGGTGAACGGGGCATTCTCCGAGCGGTTCGCCCGCATCGCGCGCGCCTGCGGGTTCGAGGTGGACGTTCTGGAGGCACCCTGGGGCGGCGTGCACGATCCGGACTCTCTCCGGACCCGCCTGCGCGCAAAGCGCTACGACGCCGTGACCATGGTGCACTCCGAGACCTCCACGGGAGCCCTCAACCCGATCGCCGAACTGGCGGCGGCGGTGCGGGAGTCCCCCGGCACGCTGGTGCTGGTCGATGCCGTAACCAGCGCGGGAGGCGCCCCGGTGCGGACCGACGACCGGGGTCTCGACTTCGTGCTCTCCGGTTCCCAGAAGGCGATGGCGCTGCCGCCGGGGCTGGCGTTCGGCGTCGCCTCCGAGCGCATGTTGGAGCGATCCGCGAGCGCGGCGCGCAAGGGGGTCTACTTCGACCTGGTAGCGTTCTACAACGCCCTGGCGAAGGAACAGACGCCGAACACGCCGGCGGTGACATTGCTGTACTCCCTGGCCGAGCAGCTGCGCCACATCTCCGCGGAGAGCCTGGAAAGACGCTGGGCACGCCACTCGGCGATGGCGCGGAGGTGCGCCGATTGGGCCGACGCGTCGAGCGCGCGCATCGGCGGGGGACTGTCGGTGCTCGCGCCTGACGGTTTTCGTTCGCCCACCGTGACCTGCCTGCTTCTGCCCCCCGGGCGGACCGGTCCGGAGGTCGCTCAGGCGATGAAGGAGCGGGGGTTCGTGATCGGAGCGGGGTACGGCAGACTCAAACCGCGGTCGGTGCGCATCGGCCACATGGGAGACCACACAGTGGAGGAACTGGATCTGGTGCTGGAAGCGCTGGAGGAGGTCCTGCGGGCAGCGCCGGAGCAGCGGCTTGACGGAGGAAGGCGATGAGCGGGCCCGGTCGGCGATACGTGGTCGGCGTGGCCGACAAGGTCTCGCCCTCCGGGCTTGGCGCGCTTACCGGCGACGGACGCTTCGAGGTGCGCTGGCTGGCGGAGTGCCCGCCGGCGGAGAAGGAAGAAGCGATGGCCGGAGCCGACGCCATCATCGTGCGCAGCGCGACCCGGATCACCCGGGAACTGATCGAAGCGGCCTCCAGCCTCAAAGTCATCGGGCGGGCCGGAGCCGGGGTGGACAACATCGACCTCGACGCCGCCACCGAGCGCGGCATCCCGGTGCTGAACGCGCCGGCGGGCAACACCGTCTCCGCCGCGGAACTCACCTTTGCGCTCATTCTGGCGCTGGCGCGCAGGGTCGTGGCCGCGGACCGGTCGGTGCGCGAGACGACATGGAAGACGCCGGGACTCGCCGGGGTGGAGCTCAACCGCAAGACGCTCGGGCTGGTCGGGGCCGGACGGATCGGCGGGGAAGTGGCGCGCCGCGCCCGGGCCTTCGGCATGAAGGTGCTGGTCTACGATCCCTATCTGCCGGCAACCCGCGCCGCGGAGCTGGACGCGGAACCGAGCGGCCTCGACCACGTGATCGAGCAGGCGGACTTCGTCAGCCTCCATGTGCCCCTCACTCCCTCCACCACCTCCATGATCGGGGCGAAGCAGTTGCGCCGCATGAAGCCGTCGGCCTTCCTCGTCAACGCGGCCCGCGGCGGGGTGGTGGACGAAGACGCGCTCGCCCGCGCTCTACGGGAGCGATGGTTGGCGGGCGCCGCACTGGATGTCTTCCGCCAGGAGCCGCTGCCGGCGTCCAGTCCCCTCCTTGGGAGCCCGAACCTCATCCTCAGTCCCCACCTGGGGGCCTCCACCGCGGAGGCCCAGGAACTGGTGGCGTCCGAGATCGCGTCGGCCGTGCGGGGAGCGCTCCTCGACGGCGATCTCTCCCGGGCCGTGAACGCGCCCGGCATCGACGGGGCGACGCTGCGAAAGCTGCGTCCCCTGCTGGAACTGGGGACCCGGATGGGGCGTCTCGCGTGCGCGCTCGCGTCCGGAGGCATCAGCGGGGTGCAGGTGCGCTACAGCGGTGCGTCGGATGAGGCCTTCGGCCCCCTCACCGCCGCGGTGCTGTGCGGGCTGCTGGAGGACATCGTCGGAGGAATGCGCGTAAACGCCGTCAACGCCGGCCGTCTCGCCGAGGCGCGCGGCATGAGGGTGGTGGCCGCGCGCGCGACCAGGCACCCGGACTACTCCGAGTACCTGGTCACCGAGGTGGGGACGGAGGGCGGCCGGTTGCGGGTCGCGGGAGCGCTGCTGGAAGGCACCCACCCCCGCATCGTCGGCATCGGCGACTTCTCCATGGACCTGGAGCCGCGCGGATCCATCGTCATCGTGCGCAATCAGGACAAGCCCGGGGTGATCGCCGGGGTGGGCACGGTGCTGGCGTCCATGGGCTTCAACATTGCGGGATACCATCAGGCCCGCCTGGAGCCGGGTGGGGATGCCATGGCGGCGGTCTCGGTGGACGGGGAGATCACGCAGGAGTTGCTTGAGCGCCTGCGCGAACTGGACCAGATCTCCTTCGTCAAGTCCGCGCGCCTGGGATAGAAGGGAAACCGGACGATCCCCTCGGGCCCGGGCGACAGCAGGTCCCGCAAGCCCGCCGAGCCCGCGCGCCGCTCAGCCCGGCCCGTCCGGGCCGCTCTCTCAGGGGATGATGTTGTAGCGCCGCAGCACCTCCAGGGTCTCGTCGATGGGCAGGGCCTCCGCGCTGTTCCCCATCCCCGACACGGTGGTGGCCCTGAAGAGGGAGTTGTAGACGGCCTCCTCGGTGGCTTCCACGGTGGCCAGGAAGAGCGACGACATGCGGTTGTTCGCGACTTCCTCCACCGCCAGCACCACCTCCCCGCCGCGCCGCACGCCGGATGCGGTGGAAAAGGCGATCACGTAGTCGCCCGAGCCGTTGCCGGCGAACGATCCGGTGCGCGCCAGCCCCATCATGGCCCGCCGCGCCATGCGCTCGAGCTTGAGGGGCGAGAGGGGCGCGTCCGTCGCCACCACCATCATGATGGATCCCTGCCCTTCGTCTCCGTCTCCCTGCCCTTCGTCCTTGTCTGCCCCGGAGGGGCTGTCGCTGCCCGGCGCCGTCCCCTGAAACGAGTAGCGCCCCAACTCGCGTCCCACCGGCGCCCCGGCGATCGAGAGGATGCCGCCGAAGTTGGACTGCACCAGCACGCCCACCGTGTACCCGCCCAGCTCGTCGGGCACCACCCGGCTGCTGGTGCCGATGCCCCCCTTCCAGCCGAAGGCGCGGGTCCCGGTGCCCGCCCCCACCGATCCCTCGTCGACCGGGCCGGGGCGGGCCGACTCGAGCGCCGCGCGCACGTGCTCGGGAGAGATCGGCCGCGAGCGGATGTCGTTCAGGCCGCCGTCGTTCGTTTCGCCAACGACCGGGTTGATCGAGCGCACTCCTTCCATCCCCTCGCGCGCCAGCATCCACTCCGTGAGGGCGTCCGCCGCCTTCCACACGCACAGCGTGCAGGTGAGCAGGATGGGGGTCTCCAGCTCCCCCAGTTCCCGTACCTGGGTCACGCCGAGCAGCTTGCCGAAGCCGTTGCCGACGTGCATTGCGGCCGGCACCCGGTCGCGGAAGACGTTGCCGCCGTGCGGGCGGATGGCCGTCACCCCGGTGCGGACGCGATCGCCCTCGCGCACCGTGGCGTGCCCGACCAGCACGCCCTCCACGTCCGTGATCGCGTTGTAGGGGCCCGGGGCGAAGATGCCGGGCGCGATCCCGACATCGCGCGCCCGGGGCCGGGGTTCTTCCTGGGCGGAAGCCATGGCTGGCACAAGGCCGAGCCCGGTGACCAGAAGCGCGGCCGCGATGACGAGTCGCCGAACGCGGACGGAAACGCCCGGATTGCGCGTCACGGAAGGCGGGAAGAT
The DNA here is from genome assembly GCA_965221785.1 of Longimicrobiales bacterium. Lineage (GTDB taxonomy): Bacteria > Gemmatimonadota > Gemmatimonadetes > Longimicrobiales > Gaopeijiaceae > BD2-11. The sequence goes on along the minus strand of CBDCSR010000003.1, from coordinate 50,890 downwards.
GGAAGACAGGACGTTCACGGTCGCGCTCCGGTTCAAAGGGTCATCCACCGACGGCCAGGGTATCGACGATCAGCAGCACCAGCAGGCAGGGCTGATAGAGCAGGGTGCCCAGGAAGACCCGGCGCGCCCGTCGGTCCGTAAGGCGCCCCGCGGCCGCGAACGTCACCGCCAGAAGCGCGATGCCCGCCACCAATGCGCCTGCGGCGTACACGATGCCGGTCAGGTCGAGCAACACGGGCGCAAGACTCACCGGAAGCAGCGCGGCGGCGGCTGCCAGCATGCGCAGGCTGAGGAGGCGTCCGTGCTCGTCGCCCGGGGGCGCCATGATGATGCCCGCGCGGGCATGGTCCTCGCGGCAGATCCACGCCAGCGCGAGGATGTGCGGAAGCTGCCAGATGAAGAAGACCCCGAACACCGCGAACGCCTGCGCCGACAACGTGCCCGCCGCCGCACTCCAGCCCACCAGCACGGGAAGCGCGCCCGGAAACGCGCCCACCAGACTCGCGAGCGAAGTCCGCGTCTTGAGCGGCGTGTACACCAGCACGTAAAGGGCGCTCGAGAGCAGGGCGAGAACGGCGGGCAGCCATCCGGCAGCGTTCCAAAGGTAGAGGGCCCCGGCCACGGTAAGCAGAAGCCCGAAATCGCGAGCCTCGCGCGGAGTGACGCGCCCCGACGGGATGGGGCGTGCGCGGGTGCGCGACATGAGCGCGTCCTCGCGGCGCTCGGCGTACTGGTTGAGCGCCAGCGCGCCGCCCGTCACCAGTCCCGTACCCAGCGCCGTGTGGAGGATCAGGAGAACCCCGAGGGCGCCGCCGACCGCGATGTAGCAGGACACCCCGGTCAGGGTCATCACGAAACAGGCGATCCCCGGCTTGGTCAGTTCGAGGTACGCGCCGGGGCCGCGCGGACCGGTCGTGGAGTTCATCTGCTCGGTGCTCGGCGACCGTAAGGGTATTGGAGGCGGCAAGTTGCCGGGGGTCGCGGGTACACGCAAGTTCCGCGTGTCCCGTCGCACTTGATTCCCGGATGTCCATGAAGCTGATCGCCGTCTGCCTTCTCCTGTGTGCGCTGTCGCTGCCGCATGGGATTCTGGCTCAGCGGAGCGCGGCGCGCGCGGCGCTGGAGGAGGGTGTCCGGCTGGCGCAGGAAGGCGATACCGTCCGTGCCCTGGGCCATATCGAGCGAGCCGTCACGATCGATCCCGGGTACGCGGAGGCGCACTTCCTCAAGGGAGTGTACCACGCCCGGCAGGCTCCGCGCAGCACGGGTGACTTCCGTCGCCGCATCATCGCCCGCGAAGCGCTGGACCAAGCCGTGCGCCATGACCCGGAGAATCCCCTGTACCTGCTGGAGCTTGCCAGGCTCCTGATGATGCAGGAGATCCGCGTGGACGCACGCAGGATGCTCCGGCGGGCGCTGGATGTGGCCGAACGCGCCGACGCGCCCACGCTCGCGGAGGTCCACTATCAGCTCGGCATCTTCAGCGAGACGACCTGGCGCCGGCTCCGCTACCGCCGCCTTCTCCCCATCGGCATCGCCGAGCTCCGCGGGGACATCGCCTTCGAGAGCGCGAACTACGTCTGGGATGTGCTCCAGGCTTCGGGCTACGCCACGGGGCAGGGGGCCGCCGCGCGCGAGGCCATGCTCGACCACTTTCACCGGGCTCTGACCGCGAATCCCGCGCACACCGGGGCGGCCACCCATCTGCTGGCGTTCTACTACGACACCGGGCGCATGGCCGAGTTCACGGCCGAAGCCCTGCGCTTCGTGCGTGCGGCCCCTTCCGAGCCCCGCGCCTATCTCGCGCTCGGCCTGGGACTCCACGCCGAGGGCCGCGACGACGAGGCCGCGGGTGCCTTCGAGTATGCGGTCGAGTTGCTGCCAGAGGAGGTGCGCGCGGACTTCCTGGCGGTCTCGCGTCTGCTCACGCAGGACGACGCGGAGATCTTCGAGGCTCGGATCGGTGCGGATCCCGCCGACGCGGCCCGCCGCTTCTGGACCGCCTGGGATCCGCTCTACCTGACGCCGTCGAACGAGTACTGGTCCGAGTACCTGTCGCGCATGGCCTACGTCGATGTCCGGTTCGGCCTGCCCGAGTACGATGTCCCGGGATGGCGCACCGACCGGGGCGGGATCTGGGTGCGCTACGGCAGCCCGCTGCGCCAGGCGAGCTTCGGCGCCAACACGACCGCCGCCGGAGACATGGAGTCCACCGGCAGGGTGACGACCGTGTGGAGCTACGGAAGGAACGGGCCGGTGTTCGTGTTCCGCGGCATGCCGGGATACCGCGGAGCCACCTTCGCCAACGACTTCCGCTTTTACGCCGAGAACTACCGGGCGCGCCAGCCCGCGCGCTTCACGGCGCCATCGCTTCCCGCGCTTCTGCAGGTCCCGGCTCAGATCGCACGCTTCCGGGGCGTAAGTGACGAGATCGATCTGGAGGTGTACGCAGCGGTTCCGCTGGATTCGCTCCGGCAGGCAGTCGGGGTGGCGGCGGCCACCTTCGAGACCGGCCTCTTCGTGGTTGAGCCGGACGGGGCCGAGATTCGCCGCGTTACCGAGGCTCGGCAGGTGACCTTCGAGGAAGGCCGCGCACTTCCCCTGAACTGGCGCACGACCGTGCCCGCCGGGCAGCCGCACATCGTGTCGGCGGAAGCGCGCGATCCGCTCAGCTGGGCGGCGGCCGTGCACCGGGCGCGCGTGGACGCGCGCACTTTTCCCGCCGGCGAACAGAGCGTGAGCGACATCCTCCTGACCCGGTCGCTCGAGGTGGTGGTGGACCCGCCCCGCAGGCGAGCCGACTTTCGCATGGTGCCCGAACCGACACTCACCTATGACCCCGATGACGAGATCGGGGTCTACTTCGAACTCTACAACCTGCTTCCCGACTCCAACCAGGTCGCCTCGTACGACCTGGAACTGGCGGTGACGGTGGAGGAGATTCATCGAACCGGGTCGTTCGTGCAGCTGCTGGGCGAGCTGGCGGACCGCTGGGGATTCAGCGCCGAGGGCGACCAGGCGGTGCGCCTCACCTTCAGCAAGCAGAACCGGGTGCAGGCGCGCGACATGCTGCCCGAGTACTTCACCATCCGGCTCGACGAGCCCCCGCCGGGCCGCTACGGGCTGCGGCTGCGGGTCCTGGACCGCAATGCGCGCGTCCAGCTGGAGGTGGAGCGGGAGTTTCAGGTCAGGGAGCCGTGACCCACCCGTTCTTCTGCCGGTCGCGCTCGCAGCGGTGCGCGCGAGGACCGGGTCGGGCGCGGGGTCGTGGCCCGGGCCGCTCGTGGCACAGGTGCGGGCCGGCCGTTTGCGCCGTGGTGCTGGTGGTGGCCGTGGCGCTGCCGCCGCCCCCGCCTGCCACAGCGCAGGAACCCGGTCCCGGCAGCCACCGCAAGTGGCTGGGGGGCGCGATCGGGGCCGTGGTCGTCGGCATCCCGACATTCACCTCGGCTGACTTCAATCCCAACCTGGGCACCTGCACCCGGACCGAGTGTTTCGCACCGCTGGCCACCGCCGTCGGGTTCACGCTGGGCTTCCTGCTCGGCAAGGAGTTCGACGACGGAGCCACGCGCCGTTTCGTGGCCGGTCCCCGGCTGGATCTCAGCCCCCGCCAGACGGTCCAGCTTCCCTTCCTGCCGGACCGCGGCCGGGCGGCGGGGGCGGCTGCGCTCTGGAGCGGAGCCGAGGGACTGGTCTGGCTGGAGGGAGGGGCGCAATCGCCGCTGGGAGGGTTGCGGGGGCTGCGTGACGCTACGCTGCTCGAGGAGCGCGCGGCCCTCGTCGCGGCCACACCGAGCGGCCTGTTCGCGCTTCCGCTTGTCCGCGACGACATCCCGGGCCGGAGGGTCGACGCGCGCGGCGCCCGTCTCGTTGCGGCGGGGAGCGGCGGGGGGCTGGTGGTGTCGGGGCCGGCGGGTCTGCTCGGCTTCACCAGCCTGGGAGAGGGCGCCGACCTCGAGCTGTCGGAAGCCGCGCGCACTACGGGCGACCCGCTCGCCGCCGACCTGGTCTGGCCGCCGGCATCAGGGATCGCGTGGGTGCTGGAGGGCCCTCGCCTGGTGGCGCGCGACGGAGGCACGCTCGAGGAGATAGGAGCTCTGGAGTTGACCGCGAGCGCCCGTTCGCTCGACGTGGACACCGCGCTCGGCGTAGTGGCCGCCGGCCGGGACGGCGTATACGTCATCGACGTGTCCGACCCTGCCCTGCCTCGACTCGCCGCCCGCTACCAGGGGGTTCGCAACGCCCTCGACGTGGCGCTGCTGGAGTCCCGGGCCTACATCGCCGCGGGCGAGCAGGGCCTGGTGGTCGTCGACATGGGGCGTCCCGCGGAACCGAAGGTGGCCGCCGTGGCCCGAAACCTGGGATCCCCCTCGTTGGTACTAGGGACTTCCGGGCAGGTGTGGGTCGTGGACGGCGCGACAGGTGAGGCTCATTCCGTTTCGTTTTCCGGCGTCGCGCCCCCCGGACCAGCCGGGCTTTCGATCTCCGTCACCGAAGGGCCTCCATCAGACCGATGACACCGGGCACCGCGAGCAACCGGGACCGCCGCCGCCGCGAGAAGAAGCTCTGGCGCGCCGCGATGGGGCTCTCGCTCGGCTTCCATGTGTTTCTGTTCCTCTTCTGGCGCATTCCGGCGCCCGTCGTGTCCCCGTACGCCGCCGCGGGTCCGCGCGCGGGCGACAACCGAGCCGCATCGGGTTCCATGCAGGCGCTGCGCCTGGCCATGGCGCCCCCCCGGCCCATCGTTCCTCCGCGTGTGCCCGCCCCGGTCCTCGTCGACGTCGAGCCGGTCGAGTTCGAGGAGTCGGTGGAAGTCGACTACGCGTCGCTCCTGGGGGAGCGGCCCGGCGAAGGCGAGGGTCCCGGCATCGAGGAGGGCGAGGGGCGGGGGGACGGCGGCACGGCCGCCGAAGGGAGGTCGCGGACGATCCCTCCCTCGCCGCGCAGCATGATCCTGCCCCCCTCCAACCGAAGCCTGAGGGACCGGGAGGTGGAGGTGTGGGTGTTCGTTCTGGAGTCCGGAAGGGTCGCGGCGGATTCGGTTCGCCTGATGCCCCCCACCTCCGACCGCGACTTCAATCGCCGGCTGATACAGGAGGCCGCCCGCTGGATGTTCGAGCCGGCGCGCCGGGGCGGGGTGCCCGTGGCAGCCTGGTTCCGCTATGTCATCAGCATGGAATAGACTCCTTCTTCCGCTGCCCCGGAGGGCCCTCGATCCGCCAGCAGCGGCCAACCGGCCAACCGAATGAACTCACTTCCCTCCACCCGCGCCAAGCGGCTTCTCTGGGTCGACGACGAGATCGACCGTCTGCGACCGCATCTGCTGTTTCTGCAGCAGCGGGGCTACCACGTGGACGCGATCACCAACGGCGACGATGCCCTCGTGCTCCTGCGCCGGAACCACTACGACCTGGTCATGCTCGATGAGCAGATGCCCGGGCGCCGGGGCCTCGAAGTGCTTGCCATCCTCCGCCGCCAGGATCCCAACGCCCGCGTCGTCATGGTGACCAAGTCGGAAGAGGACCGCACCATGACCGAGGCGATCGGCCGGCGCGTCGAGGACTATCTGGTCAAGCCGACCAGCCCGCGCCAGGTGCTTTCGGTGGTCACCCGCATCCTCGAAGGCTCGAGCATTCGCCAGCAGCAGGTCGCCCGCGACTTTGCGGCGCGCTTCGGACCGCTCTCGGCGCTTCGTGCGGAGGTCCGCACCCACGAGCGGTTCGCTTCCCTGTATGCGGAGCTGGTGGACTGGCACATCCGTCTGGATCAGGCGGGCGAGACCGGTCTGCTGGATTCCGTCAACGGGATCCTGGCGGAGCTGCGCCACGACTTCGGAACGTGGATCACCCGGAATTACCCGCGCTGGGTGAACGGTTCGGGCTCGAGCCGGCCCGAGCTCTCGACGGATATCGTGAAGAACCATGTGGCGCCCCTGCTGGGCACCGATCCCGTGGTCTTCGTGATCCTCGACTGCATGAGGCTCGACCAGTGGCGCGTCATCGCGCCCCTCCTGTCCCCCTGGTTCGAGATCGAGGAGAAGCTCTACTACTCGATCCTGCCCACCGCCACGCCCTACGCCCGCAACGCCATCTTCGGCGGACTGTTCCCGGACGAAATCGCCCGGCTGCGCCCCGGCTGGTGGGATGCGTCCGACGACGAAGGGAGCCTGAACGCCTTCGAGGACGAACTGCTGGCGGCTCAGCTCTGGCGGCTGACCGGGCGCGACGTGCCGCTGCACTACGAGAAGATCTTCACGGACCGCGAGGGTGACCAGGTCCGGGCCCGCTTCCGCTCGGCCGTGCGCACCGAAGGCTCACTGGTGGCCCTGGTATTCAACTTCGTGGACCTGATGACGCACGGGCGCAGCGAGTCCCCGGTCCTCATGGAGGTGGCCAGGGACGAAGTCGCGCTGCGCAACCTGACGCGCGGGTGGTTCGAGCGGTCAACCGCCTTCCAGGTTCTGAAGGAAGCGGCGACGGCGGGCTATCCCGTGGTGCTCACCACCGATCACGGCTCGATCCACTGCAACCGTCCTACCACCATCTACGCCCGCAGGGACGCCACCACCAACCTGCGCTACAAGTTCGGAGTGGATCTCCGGACCGCGAGCAGGTCCACCGTCTTCAGCAGCAAGCGGGCCCGCGACCTGCGGCTGCCCCGGGGACGGATGGGAACGACCTATGTCGTCGCCCGGGATGACTACTTCATGGTGTATCCCACGAAGCTGCGGGAGTACCAGTCACGCTACCGCGGGTCCTTCCTGCACGGCGGCATCTCGCCGGAGGAGATGATCGTGCCGGTCGCGCGCCTGCAGCCCCGAGGCCGGAGCACGCTGGATTGAGGCTGTATCTCCGCATCCTGCGGTATCTGGGTCCCTACGTCGCCGTGTTCCTGGGCGCCGTGGCGGCGAGCATCCTGTTCGCCGCCTTCGACGCCTTCTCGATGGTGCTCCTGATCCCGTTCCTGAGCGTCCTGATGACGCCGGAGGCAGGCGCCTCGAGCGGGGTCGGCGAGGGGATGCTGGGCCGGTTGCTGGACGCCACCGCGGGCCGCTTCGTCGCAGGCGCGCCGGGACCGCAGGAGGCGGTCCAGGCACTCATCCTGTTGATCCTCGCCGTCTTCGCGGTCAAGAACGTCTTCGACTTCCTGAAGACCTGGCTCGCGGCGCGCGTGGAGCAGGGGGTGACCCGCGACCTGCGCGACCAGGTGCACGATCATCTGCTCGAACTCGACCTGGTTTTCTTCGGACGGACGCGCATCGGGCAGATCGTCTCCCGGCTGACCCACGAGGTCGAGCTCGTGCGGACCCTGTTCACGCGCGAGTTCATGCGCGGCATCTCGGCCGTCTTCGAGGTGGGAGCCGTGGTGGCGCTCATGGTGGCGGTGTCTCCTTCGCTGACGCTGCTCTCGCTCGCGGTGCTGCCGGGCATGGTGGTCATCTGGGGGCCGATGCTGAAGAAGCTGCGCCGGGAGGACGGTCGCGTGCTCGACCAGGCGGCCGAGGTGAACGCCCGGATTCAGGAGACCTTTTCGGGGATTCGCCTGGTGAAGGGGTCCGCGGCCGAGGACTACGAGCGCGGGCGCTTCCAGGCCCTGACGGGACGGTACTTCCGCACCTTCCTGCGCACGGAGCGGGTGCGCGCCCTGGCGGCCCCCGTGACCGAGATGGTGGCGGCGCTCGGCACCATCGTCATCCTCTGGTACGGCACCCGGCTGGTACTCGTGCAGGGCGACCTCACCGGGCCCGCGTTCATGGGGTTCGTCGCGCTGAGCACGAAGCTCTACAGGCCGGTAAAATACCTGAGCAGGCTGCCCGCCATGATCCAGCCCGCCCTGGTCGGAGGCCGCAGGCTGTTCGAGTACCTGGACGCGCCCGCAGCCATCCGCGACCGGCCGGACGCGTTGCCGTTCCCCGGGGTCGAGCGCGAGATCGTGTTCGACCGGGTGGGGTTCGGCTACCACGAGGGAAGCCCCGTGCTGAAGGATGTGTCACTTGTGGTCGAGCGCGGGACCATGGTGGCCGTGGTGGGGCCGAGCGGGGCCGGGAAGAGCACCCTGGTGGATCTGCTCAGCCGGTTCTTCGAGGTCACCTCGGGGAGGATCCTGATCGACGGCACCGATATCCGGCGTTTCCAGCTGCGCAGCTTTCGCGGGATGATGGGCATCGTCTCGCAGGAGACCGTGCTCTTCCACGAATCCGTGCGCGCCAACATCGCATACGGGCTGCCCCGGGCCGGCGCGAGGGAGGTGGAGGAGGCGGCGCGCGCGGCGGGTGCGCACGAGTTCATCGAAGCGCTGCCCGAGGGCTACGACACCGTGGTCGGGGAGCGCGGCGCCGAGCTCTCCGGCGGGCAGCGCCAGCGGCTCGCGATCGCGCGCGCCATCCTGCGCGACCCTCCGATTTTGATCCTCGACGAGGCCACCAGTTCGCTCGACACCGCGTCGGAACGCCGCGTGCAGCGCGCGCTGGACCGGCTCAGCGCGGGACGGACCGTTTTCGTAATCGCGCACCGTCTGTCCACCGTGCAGGGCGCGCGCGCGATCTTCGTGCTGGACGGGGGCCGGATCGTCGAAGCCGGGGACCACGACCAGCTCATGCGCGCGGGAGGGCTGTACCGCCGGCTCTACGAGATGCAGAGCGGGTCGCCGGCGGGGAAGCGCCGCATTCCGGAAGTGGTCGCGGCCCGGGGTTGATTCCGGCGGGGAGCACGCATGGGGGCGTCTGAGGGACGGCGCGCGCGCATCCGGCACCGGGTCGAATACGCGCTCTTCCGCCTGGCCGCCGCGTTTGCGGGGCTGCTTCCAGGGCGGTGGGTCCAGGGGCTGGGGGCGGTGGCGGGGTGGCTGGCCGGCAGCGTGCTGGGCATCCGCCGCCGGGTCACCGCCGAGAACCTCGTGCGCGCCTTTCCGGGGCGCTCTTCCGCCTGGCGGGCCCGCGTGGCGCGAGAGAGCTACCGCCACCTGGGACGCACCGCGGCCACCACCTTCCGGCTCGCGCGCCTGACGCGCGCCGAGATCCTCGCGCTCTCGCGGGTGGAGGGGCTGGAGCTGCTGGCGGAGCCGGTGGCGCGCGGCGAGGGCGCCATACTGGTGACCGGCCACATCGGCAACTGGGAAGTGGGGGGCGGGGCGCTGGCGTGCCGCGACCTTCCGCTGGACGTGGTGGTGCGCCGCCAGAACAACCCGCTCTTCGACCGGGCACTGGTGCAGGCCCGCCGGCGACTGGGAATGAACGTGGTCTCGCGCGACGACCAGGTGCATGTCCTGCTGCGCTCGCTCCGCAAGGGCCGGGTCGTCGTGCTGCTCGCCGACCAGAATGCCCACGCGCGCGGCCTGATGGTGGACTTCTTCGGCGAGCCGGCCTCGACCGCCCGCGGCGCGGCCCTGCTCTCACTGCGCAGCGGCGCACCCCTGGTTCTGGGTGTCGCCCTCCATCATCCGGCGGCCCCCGTTCCCCATCACCTCGTTCTGGAGCAGGTTTCCATTCCGCCGAGCGGTGTGCCGGCCCGCGATGTGGAGGCGCTGACGCGCGCACACGTCTCCGCGCTCGAGCGCTGGGTGCGGCGCTATCCGGGCCAGTATCTGTGGCAGCACCGGCGGTGGTCCCGCACGCGAGCCGCCGGACGGACGCCGGAACCGTCCGCGCGCGGTCAGGTATAAGCGCCAGCCTGTTTGTTCCCGCCGCTCGCGGTCCTGTTCGGCCCCGATCTTGCAGTGCCGAAGGACGCCCACGAGCCCACGGAGTTCGGCTTGGTCTATATCTGCATACCCGCTCGCAACGAAGAGAACACCATCGGCGTGCTTCTCTGGAAGATCCGTCAGGTCATGGCCGACTTCGGCCGCGACTACGAGATTCTCGTACTCGACGACGGCTCAAGCGACGATACGCGGTCGCTGCTGTCGAGCTACCGGCGCGTCGTGCCGCTTGTGATCCTCTACGGCAAACAGCGAATGGGGTATTCGGGGGCGACGGAAGAGCTGCTGCGCCAGGCCGCCCGCAGGGCCGAGTATCCGAAACGGGACGTGGCCGTGACCCTCCAGGCCGATTTCAGCGACGACCCCGCGGGCATCGTGCCCCTCATGAAGACCATCGAGGGGGGTGCGGATGTCGTGAGCGTGGCCTGCGCCGGGGACCCGCCCGGACTGACCCGGTCCGCCCGCATTACCCGCTGGGCCGGGCGCCACTTGCTGCGAGCGGCACTCCGGTCGGCGCCGGTATCGGATCCGTTCGGGGGCTTCCGGGCGTACCGCGTCGTGGTGCTCCGGAAGATGTTTGCCGAAGCGAGCGAGAGGGGGTTCGGGCTCGGGGAGGGCTGGGCCGGCAACCTGGAGTTGCTCGAGCGTGCGGTTCCCCATGCGCGCGCGGTCGCCGAGGCCGTGGTCGAGGCACCCCGCAACCGGCGGGTGCGGCGTTCGCGCTTCAAGCCGTGGCGCACGTTGCGGGGCCTGGGCCGCGCCCGCGGCCGGGTGACCTTTGCCGCGGCGCAGGGATCATGACGCGCCCGGTCGGCCTTTTGGCGCTCGCGCTGGGACTCGCCGTCATGCCGCCGGCCGAGGGCCGCGCGCAGGCGCAGGCGCCCTGGGTGAGGCCGGTGGAACCCCTCCAGGCGCCCGTGCCGTTCGAGGTGGGCGAGTTCCTGGAATACAAGGTCAAGCTGGGGATCCTCAATGCCGGCGAAGGATCGCTGGAGGTCGCCGCCATCGAAGCGGTGCGGGGAACCCCGGCCTACCGCGCCGTCATGCGCATCGACGGCGGCGTGCTGTTCGCGCGCGTGCGCGACGTGTTCCAGACCTGGTTCGACACCCGCACGCTGACCAGCCTCCGCTTCATCCAGGACCAGAACGAAGTCGGATCGAAGCGCTATCGGCATTACGAGATGTTCCCGGAGCGCGGGGTCTGGGAACGCAGGGACGACGAGGAGGTGGGCGACCTGCCCACGACCTTGCCCCTCGATGACATCTCCTTTGTCTACTTCATCCGCACCCTGCCGCTGGAAGTGGGCGACGTCTACACCTTCAACAGGTACTTCAAGGACACCGGGAACCCGGTCATCGTGCGGGTGCTGCGCAAGGAGGAAAAGGAAGTCCCCGCGGGCATCTTCAAGACGATCGTGGTGCAGCCGATCATCCGCACCCGGGGACTCTTCGGCCAGGGCGGCAAGGCCGAACTGTACTTCAGCGACGACGACCGCCGGGCGCTCGTGTACATGAGGTCGAGCGTGCCGCTCGTCGGCAGCCTCACCCTCCACCTCACCAGCCCGCCCGCCTGGCAGCCCCAGCCCGGGGACACCACCGGCGTCGACGGCGAAACCACGGGCTCTCCACCGCCTCCCTGAGGCGATACCAGCGCGTGAAGCGCGGCCACCGGCGCGTGCCCCTCTCCGTCACAGAGCGTCCCGAGTAAGCCCCGCGGTGGCGGAGAAGCCGACAACGGGGCGCCGGCTCCGGCTGGAGACGCCCGAGCACGTCCGGCTGGACTACGAGCTGGCCGACGTAGGCTCGCGGCTGGCTGCTCTGCTGATCGACATGGCGATCATCGCAGGCGGCCTGATCCTGCTCATGATGGCCGACGCACTGCTGCGGCGGGGCGGATTGTCCCTGGGCGAGAGTCTGGCGGCGAGCGTCCTGGTGCTCGGTTTCTTCGTGCTGCAGTGGGGATACTTCCTGCTGTTCGAGCTCCTGCGCGACGGCCAGACGCCCGGAAAGCGCGCCCTCGGCCTGCGGGTGCTCCACTCCAGCGGCCAGCCGGTCTCGGTGCGCGGCTCGGTGATCCGCAACGTGCTGCGCATCGTCGACTTCCAGCCGGCGGTGACGGGTGTGCTCGGCGGGGGAGTGATCATGCTCAGCGGTCGATCCCAGCGACTGGGCGACCTGGCTGCCGACACCATCGTGGTGCGCGACGGGAGTACGGGCGAAGTGGCCTGGCCCGACGCCTCGCCCGTCCCGGCGGCGGGCCGTCCGCTGCTCTCGGCCGAGCAGTTCGAGCTGCTCACCAACTACCGCCGCCGCCGCGCCGGCCTCTCGCCCGACGCGATACGCTCGGTCGCGAGCGCGGTGTTGCAGGCAATCCGTCCGGCAGTCGAGGGGCATTCCCTGCTCGGAACGGTGTCGACCGACGAGTTCCTGGTGCGGCTGCACGATGAGGAGGAACCGCGCCGGGCGGCGGCGGGCGGGGCGTGGGGACTGCAGGCGGCCGCCCTGGTACGGGAGCAGCGGCAGGAATGGGCCAGGTTCGGCGAGCTGTTGCGCGAGAGCCGCGGGGGCGGGCTCGGGCGCCTCCCCGAGAGGGAACTCCGGGACTTCGGCCGTCTGTATCGCGGGATGACCGCGGACCTGGCCCGCGCCCGCACCTACGGCGCGCCCGCGTCGGTGCTGCGCAGTCTGGAACGCTGGGCCGGAGCCGGCCACAATCTCCTCTACCGGGTGACCGGGGAGTCCATCGTGTCGGTGCGGCGCTGGATGACATCCGGGTTTCCGAAGGCGGTGAGGAGGTACCACGGGCCGATCCTGCTTGCCGTCCTGCTGCTCTTCGGTCCCATGGGCATCTCGTACGGTCTCGTGCGATCGAATCCGGTCCTGGCCCGCTACATGACGTCGCCGGCCATGCTGGAGCGGGCGGAGTCGACCCCGGTGGGAGACATCGACGCCGAATACGTCGACATCCCGGGCACGCTCATGCCGCTGGCTTCGACGAGCCTCATCACCAACAACGTGCAGGTTGCCCTGCTGGCCTTTGCGGGCGGCGTGCTGGCGGGGTCGCTGACCGTGCTGCTGCTGGTCTTCAACGGCGTGCACCTGGGCACGGTTCTGGGGCTGTACGCGAACGAGGGGCTGCTGGGGGTCATTCTGGCGTTCGTCTTCCCGCACGGCTTCATGGAACTCACCGCCATCTGCCTGGCGGGAGGCGCCGGGCTCTGGCTTGGCTCCGCGGTCCTGGCGCCGGGTCGGCGCACGCGCCGGGCGGCGCTGCAGGCGCGAGGGCGGGATGCGCTTTCCCTGTTGGCGGGCGTGGTCGGTCTGCTTGTGATCGCGGGGATCGTCGAAGGCTTCTATTCCCCGTCGGGCCTGCCGGCGGCCGCGAAGTTCGCGTTTGGTGGAGCGACGGCGGTCTTGCTGGCGGTCTATTTCGCTAGGGGCGGGCGGAGGAAGGCGGGTCGGGCATAGAGATCCGGGGGCGACGGCGAATGCCCGCGGGCCCTCGTTCCCTGGTTGCTACAGCAGCCCTCGTTCCTTCACCTCCATGTACTTGTCGAGCGTGGCCGCGAGGGTCCGGGCGGGTGGGACGTCGACCACGAGGACTCCGGAACGCCGCATGGCCTGCAGCGCCAGCGCGCGCGCCTGCGCAAGTTCGGCGGCGGCCGCCCGGCGGAAGGCGTCGCCATCGGTTCTCACCACCTGGCCGGCCGCTTCCTCCAGGCCCGGGTTGCCGATGGTCACGGCGAGCGGGAGGTGCGCGCGAGCGACCCGGCCCAGCGAGCGAACCAGGGCCCGCGAGACGGTCTCGTCGATCACGTCGGAGAAGAGCACCACCAGCGAACGCTTGCTGAAGGTTCGTCCCAGCGTCGCCATGGCCAGGGGGTAGTTGGGCTCCACCAGGCGTGTCTCGACCCCGGTGAGCGTCTCCGCGAGCCGGGGAAGGTTCACCCGCCTCGGTGCCGACACGTGGCGGATGCGGTCGTCGAAGACCATCACCCCGAGGCGATCCCCGTAGGCCTGCGCGCGGCTGGCCAGCAGCATGCACGCGGCCAGCGCGATGTCGGCGCGCTCCCGGTCCAGGATGGTCTCGCGCATGTGGCGGCCCGCGTCGATGGCGAGGACGATGTGCTGCCCGCGCTCCGCCTGGTAGTTGCGCACCACGAAGTGCCGGCGCCTGGCGGAGGCCTTCCAGTCGATGGTGCGCGGATCGTCTCCCTTCACGTACTCTCGCAGGCTCTCGAACTCGGTGCCTTCCGCGCGCATGCGCGTGCGCCGGGGTCCCATCTCGTGGAGCGGGCGGCGCAGGCTGTGCTTCCTGTCCCAAAGGAAATCGCGGATGCCCGGCTGGACGCGCACCACGTCGGACGCCGGCACGGTGACGCGGGTCCACGCCAGCCCGAACGGGCCCAGCGCGCGCAGGTGCATGTCGCCGAGCTTGAGGAAGCCGCGCGCGCGTGGCCGGATCCGGTAGGATTGCGAGACGGACCCGCCGGGCGGCAGGGTCAGTCGCACGCCCGCGTGCCAGTCCTCGTGGCCCCGATGGGCGCCCCGGCGCTCGAACCTCGCGTCGATGTCGTCCGTGAGCATCACGCGGACGGCCCGCAGCGCGGGGTTGGCGACGGTGACGACCGCTTCCGCGAACGTGCCCAGGGAGGCCACCTCGGGGGCCCGCCGGCTCACCTCGGGGGTCCGTGTCCGGCGCGCGTCCAGCAGGATCAGTCCTCCGATGACCAGATCGGCCAGGAGCGCGACCGGAACCGACACCGCCAGCAGCGGCGAGGCCAGCGCGAGGAGCCAGAGCGCGCGCCGGCTCGGGACAGCGCGGATCATCGCCGCTCGAATGCCGGGGAGAGTTCGTCCACGGACTGCTACCGTGGCGCTTCCAGGGTCTCGAGCAGCGCCGCGACCTCGTCGTCGGAAGATCGTCCCTCCACCTCGGCTTCGGGGGTGAGAACCACCCGGTGGCGGAGGACCGGGAAGGACAGCGCCTTTACGTCGTCGGGAATGGCGAAGTCCCGACCGTTGAGCCAGGCCTCGGCCTTGGCCGCCTGCAACAGGGCCACGCCGGCGCGCGGGCTCGCTCCCAGCGCGAAGACCGATTCCTTGCGCGTCGCGCGCACGATGTCGGTGATGTAGCGGCGGATGCGCTCGTCCACGTGCATGCGGTTCACGGTATTCCGCATCGCCAGCAGCTCCTCCCGGGATACCGGCTCGCCCAGCGGATAGGTGGCCTCGTCGTCCGCGCGGAAGCCGGCGTCGTGGCGGTCGAGGATGCGGCGCTCCGCCTCCTCCGGGGGATAATCCACCGAGATCTTCATCAGAAAGCGGTCCACCTGCGCTTCCGGGAGCGGGTAGGTGCCCTCGTATTCGACCGGGTTCTGTGTGGCGAACACGGTGAAGGCCTCCGGGAGCGGACGCGTTGTCCCGTCCACCGTGACTTGCCGCTCCTCCATCGATTCGAGCAGCGCGGCCTGGGTCTTGGCGGGCGCCCGGTTGATCTCGTCGGCCAGCAGGAGATCGGCGAAGACGGGCCCGGGCCGCCAGGTGAAGTCGCGTCCGGTGTCGTCCAGGACGTTCAATCCCGTGAGATCGGTGGGCATCAGGTCCGGGGTGAACTGCACCCGGCCGAAGTCCAGGCTCAGCCCCCTTGCGAGCGCGCGCACCGCCAGCGTCTTCGCCGTTCCCGGGACGCCTTCGACGAGCGCGTGTCCGCGGGCGAGGAGGGTGATCGTCATCTGCCTGAGCATGGTGGCCTGGCCGAGCACGATCTGGTCGAGGGCGGCGAGCAGCCGCAGCGCCGGATCCGGCGAATTCATGCGGATCTTCTCCTTTGGGTGTGGTTGTCGATGCCCTGCGCGACCCGTATCAGGTCCAGGGGACTGGCCGCGAGGCCCTGGCGGATGAGCCGGAGTGCCCGGGGACGCGCGGTCCGCTGCGCCAGTCGCGCCAGCAGACGCTCGGCTTCCCGCAGGTCCTGGGGAGGCGGGAGATGGGCGGCACGCGCAAGTCGTCCGAGCATCAGGACGGCGGCGGTCTCCCGGGCCTGCGCGCTCTCGTATACCGCCGCGAGAGCCGTCAGGTGCTCCAGCGAGGATCGCCCTGGTCCGACGGCCGGAGCCAGCGGGGCGCCGAAGCGGAGCCCGGCGCAGAAGAACGCCAGGAGAACGACCACGCCCAGGTGAAGCGAAGCTCTTCCGACGGGCGTGCCGACGAGGAAATCCGCGGTCGCGCGCGCGGGAGAGCGAGACGCCCCCAGTCCCTGGCTGAACTCGTCGAAGAAGACGGAGTCCCCCGGGTTCGTCCAGGCGATGGCCGCGCGCACCGCCAACACGGCCAGAGCCCCCTCGCCGGCGAAGCGGTTGGAGAGGGGTTGCGCGTCGGCGAAGGTGATGATGCGTCCCTCGCGCAGCGGAATCGAGACAGCGACCGCCCAGCGATGGCCGGCCGAGTCGGGTGCGGACAGGAGCAGGGGATGGTAGGGCACGGGATCGGGCCCCGGCTCTTCGTCCTCGTCCGCCTCGTCCTCTTCTTCGTTCTCCTCGGAGGCCGTGTCGGGCGCGATCGCGTAACGCGCCGTGGGGGCCATGGGCAGTCCTTCGGTCAGGGGGTGGTCCCCGCTCCAGAGCGGGCGGTCCTCGAGTTCCGGACCCGGCGACGCACCCGGTGCCTCTGCGGAGTCCCCGGCTTCCGGGAGCGTGCGCCGCACCAGGCCGAGCGAGTCCAGGATGGGCGACGCGGCGCGGGGGGCGTGGATCAGGGTTCCCCCGCCCCGCACCCACTCCAGCAGCTCGTGCACCTCGCGCGGGCTGGGCCGCCGCACCGGTTGCAGCATCACCAGGGTCCCGCGCAGGGGTTCGGCGTCGACGAGAGGCGTCACCCGGATCGCGCTGGGCGGTCCCAGGCGCGCGATTGCACGGTACAGCCCCGCAACCCCGTCGGGCGTGGCGCGCAGCGCGCTGCGGCGGACGTCTCGGGCCGAGGAGCCCGACGGACGCAGCGCGAACGCCGTCACCACGAGCAGTAGCGTGGCAACCGCGATCGCGGCCAGAACTCCCCATCCGGCGCCGGGGGCAGGGGACCCTCGCGTCCGCCGGTCAGGGCGCGCGGCCGCCCCGGTCCGCGGCCGAGCCCGTTCCGGGGTCACCTCCCCGCCTCCCGGGTTACGTCGCACCCCATCTGCCCGGCCAGCCGCTCAAGACCGCGGTAGCCGGCGGAGGTGGGGGTCTCCGAGCCGAAGGCGAGTTCCTGAAAGGAGCGAATAAAACGGGTCGCGTCGGCTTTCTCGCGTTCGTCGATGACCCCGCCCCCAGCCGCCTCCAGCGCATACTCCCCGGGGGTCTTGGACGGGTGGAAGTCGACCGCGCCCCTGCGTTCCAGAGTGAGGACGAATCCCTGATACAGTGCCGAGGCGGCGTGCCGATACTCCGTGGCGCGTGCTCTCTCGGCGGCGATGCGCAGCCAGTCCCGGGCGGTGCGACGCTCGTCGGGCACCGCGCCGGGATCACGCCGCGCCGATTGCGGACCAGTCTGCGGCAGCGCGCGCAGCACAACCAGGGCGACGGCGCCCAGGGAGACTGCCGCGATGACTACGGTCAGCAGCTCGGCCTGTGATTCCGACATGCCCGGGAACATGCTGCCCACCCAGTCCCAGAACCGCACCCACAGCTCGGCCAGCACTCGACTCGACAACCCACCTTCGAAGGCCTGGAATTCCGGTGCCGCAAGGATGTCTGCGAGCGTTCGCGACACCTCCTCGGCGGAGGGAAGCTGCTCCTGGAACACTCAACCCGCCATCGCCCGGGCTGCGGCCTCGAGATCCGTCCCCTCACTCCGCGCCTTCAGGTCCGTAAAGAGCACCATGGCGCACGCCATCAACAGCGGAGTGGTCACCGACTGAAAGCCCAGTCCGACGATCTGGATCACCCAGAACCGGACCAGGCCGATGGTCTGGGCCGGGTTGGCTGCGAACAGGTCTCCCGTCGAACCCGCGAGCGAGTACGCGGCCACCCCCGGCACGGCGCTGATGAACCAGGTGACGACGACGACGAAGAAGGTCCGCATGCGACTGCCCCGCACCAGCCCGAAGGATCGGCGCAGGCCCGCGAGCGGCCCGCGCCCTTCGACCGCGGTCGCGGGCACCAGCATGAAGACGTGCGTAGCCCACCATCCCACGACCGCTGCCGCCAACGCCAGGATCACGAAAGACGAGATCAGGGCGCTTGCGAGAGAAGCGGCCTGCGCGGCGAAAGCCACGAGCGCCATCATGGGGAAGGTCAGGGCGAAGATCGCCGCCGCCAGCAGCGCCAGCGCAACGGCGCCGGCAGCCAGCAGCCGGGGAAGGGCGGTGAGGGCTCGTGCATAGCTGCTCCCGATCGAGGCCGGCCGATCGCCCATTCGGTCGTCCATGGCCGTCGCGAGTGCCCCCCAGGTCAGCAGCGAGAACACCATGCCGACGGCCATGAGTCCGAAGAACGGCAGCACCACGCCAGGGTCGGCCACAATGGCCTGCGGATCGATCTCGGACGTGGTCGGGATCACCGTCGCCACCATTGCCGGCACCAGACCGACGAGGGCGAGCGGCATGTAAAGCCGATAGTCGCGCCGGAAGAGTCCGAAGCCGAGGTCGAGAACCTCCCCGAAATCCAGAGGCCGCAACGGGATCGCGGACATTGCCTGCTCCTGTGTGGTTCCTGCCTGCGCGTCGGGTTCGCGCAGGCCCTCGTCCGCCACGCCGAATGAAACCCTTCGGGCAATTCCGGGCAAGGAACCGGGTTGGAGACCTGCGCTATCGCGGGTCCGGCCGCCGTTCCCGTCCGTCCCGCCCCCGTTCCGGCGGTGCGATGCGAGCCCGCGCCTCCCGAACGATCTCGGCGAACGCCGGGTCGCTGCGCAGGGGATCCCAGGTCGGATCTGTACGCAGCATCATGAGCCGGGGGTCCGATGTTGCGAGAGCCTCCCGGAGCTGATCGAGGGCGCCTTCGCTGTCACCGGCCCAGAGGCTCGCCTCGGCGAAGGAGGTGGGAGCGACCCGCCGGCCCTCGGCCGCGATGGTGTGCAGCCGGTCAAGCTGCCAGGACCAGTAACCGGCCGTGCCCCCGGAGGCGACCGCCTGCTCGAGCTGGGCGACGGCCTCCGCGCCGGGAGCATCCGGCCACCCATAGGTGCTCCAGCGGCGCATGGTCGCCACCGCGGCGGCGAGGTCTCCCGCGGACGCGTGCATGCGCGCCAGCGTCTCCCACGCCGGGCTGGCGTTGGGATGGTCGATGAGCAACGTTTCCAGCACCTCAATGGCCGAGTCGATACGCCCGGTCCCGGCGAGCCGGCGCGCCACGAATACCTGGCGCCCGGTGTCGGTGCGGGCCGTCTGCAGGATACGGCGGCTCACGGCCTCCTCCAGGCCGCGGCCGATCTCCGTCGTGGCCACGGCCCAAGCGGTATCCAGCTCGGCCAGCGGCACCCCGCGGGGGTCGGATGCGGAGAGGGGTGGAGCGGGGATGGCCGTGTTTGGCGCAGGGATCTCCAGCGGCAGGTTGCGCTCAAGGAACTGGAACACGTCCCGGGCCTCGGCGGAAGCCGGATCGAGCGCCAGGGCGCGCCTGGCTTCCTCACTTGCCTCTCCGACCTCTCCCGCGTCCAGGAAGCCGTCTTCGATGCTGGCCAGGAAGCGCGCTCCGGCAAGACCGGCGAGGGCCGGAGCGAATCCCGAGTCGCTGCGCAGCGCCTGCTGGAAGTACTCCAAGGCCCGGCGGTATCCGTCGGGCGTGCCCAGCCCGAACTGGTAGCGTCCCCTCAGGTAGGCTTCCTGTGTCTCCGGATCGCCGCTCAGCCTGGTGGCCGCAGCCAGGACGACCTCCTCCGGCTGTTCGGATCTCCCCGGTATTTCCGATACCACCGCGTTCGCCACCTCGCTCTGAAGCGCGAGCACGTCGGTCATTTCGCGGTCGAAGCGGAAGGTCTGGATGTGCGAGTCGCTCGCCGCGTGGATGAGCTGGAGGGTGATGCGCACCTGGTCCCCGGCGCGGGTCACCGACCCCTCCACGAGCGCATCGACGCCGAGTTGGCGGCCGATCAACGGCGCGGAGCTGGTCGTGCCCTGGTACTGCATCGTGGAAGTCCGTGACGCCACGCGAAGCCATTCGAGCTGGCTGAGGCTCGAGGTCAGTTCCTCCTGCAGGCCCGCCACGAAGTAGGCCTCGCTCGCGTCGGGGGAGAAGTCCTCCAGGGGAAGCACGGCGATCGACGTGATCGGCTGGTTGGGATCGTAGACCTCCAGCGCGATCGCCTCCGGCTGGTCCACGGGCGTGAAGGCGCCCCTCGACGAGAGCCAACCCGCCAGCCCGCCTGCAATCCCGACGGTGAAGACGAGGAAGACGACGCGGGGAAGCATGCCCTCCAGGCCGCCCCGCGTCCGCCGGATGCCCTCCCTTGTGAACTCGAATATCCACGCGAGCGCGATCCCGGGCGGGAAACCCAGCACGACGACAACGACCAGGATGCGCAATCCGGTGTCGCCCAGGCCGAATGCCGGAAGGACGATCTCGCCCAGTTGGAGAACCACGAAGGCGACGGCGCAGTACCCAAGGGCGAAACGCACGACGCGCCTGCGCCGCATCTCGGCGACGAAATCCGCGAAAGCGAATCGACGCTCCGGCTCGCTCATGGATACCTCACGCTCGTTCGGCCCGTCGGCGCATGGTCGCGCCCTGCGGGCAGCCGCGGCTACCCGTCCGCGGGAGCAACATCGGGATCCTCGAAGAGGTGGAGCGCCGACCCTTTAAAGACACGTCCCTTCGCGCTCACGCTGAATCGATACTTCCCGGGAACCGGAAACACCACGTTCTCCACGGGCATGATCAGGCAGGTGCGCGCAGGCGGCCGATCGGGAGCGCGCCGGTCGACCTGGGTCTCGCCCTCGACCGTCAGGCACGGCTTCCGCGAAGGATCGAGCAGATCCACACGAAAACGATAGCTGCCGTCGTCGCTCCGGTCCCACTCGATGCCCGCCACGATCACCATCCGGCTCTGGACGGCGGGGAACCCGGGCGCGAAAAGGTCATTGAAGGCGCCCTGGACATCGATCCGGGTTCCGGAAGCAGCCTGGCGCGCGGAGTCGCAGGCCAGCGACAGATAGAGTTCCATCCCGCCTACGCTCCGGTACCGGCCGATCGATCCGCGGCGTCGCCGGGAGGTCCCCAGCCACCGCCCCGGGCGACTGGACGCTGATGATGTCCCCGGCCTTCGCCTCGAACGAGATCTTGCCCGGCAGGATCCGCTCCTCGCCCCCGGAAATCAGCGTGTTGACCCCGGGCGCCCCGTCCTCCCCGCCCCGCGCTCCCGCCGGACCGCGCGTGCGCCGTTCGCACAGGAGCGTGGAGCCCCCGTCCACGAGCATCATGATGTCCCGGCGCAGGCCATCTCCCCCGCGGTGCCGCCCGCGCCCCCCGCTGCCGCGCCGGAGCGAATAGCGCGTCACCCGGAAGGGATAGGCGTGCTCCAGCGCCTCCACGGGCGTGTTGAGCGAGTTGGACATGTGGCAGTGAACCCCGGAGAGCCCGGGACGGCCGGGACCGGCGCCCATCCCGCCCCCCACCGTCTCGTAGTACGCGAAGCTCTCGCCGCGAAGGTCGGTGCCGCCCATGGTGGTGTTGTTCATGGTTCCCTGGCTCAGCGCGGGCACGAGATCCGGCAGCGCCTCCCCGAAGGCGCGCAGCAGTGTATCCGTAATCCGCTGGCTGGCCTCCACGTTGCCCGCGGCGACGCTGGCCGGCAGGCGCGCGTTGACCAGCGAGCCCGGCGGAAGGCGCTGCTCCACGCAGGTCATCGACCCACCCCCCGCGGGCAGCTCCTCGCCCAGCAGCCCCTCCACCACGCAGCGCACCACGTAGCGTACGGCGGACGAGGTGATGGCCGCGACCGCATTGATCCCGCCCTCGGTCTGGGGCGAGGTGCCCGCGAAGTCGATCACCAGCCCGCTCGGCGATACCTCGATGGCCACCCGGATGGGCACCGGACCGTGTCCGAACCCGTCGTCGTCCATGAAGTCTTCCGCCTCGAAGCGCCCGGCGGGCATGCGCCGGATGCCGGTGAGCAGGAGGCGGTCGGCGTAGGCGACGAGCTCGTACATGGCGCCCAGCACCGCCCCGCTGCCCCGCCGCTCCACCAGGTCGAGCAGCCGCACCTGTCCGGTGTAGAGTGCCGCGATCTGCGCCTGGAGGTCGCCCGCGCGCTCGACCGGGGTGCGCACGTTGGCCAGGATGGTGTCCCACAGCCCCTGCCGCCGCTTCCCGCGCACGAAGAGCCGCGTCGGCGGGATGCGCAGCCCCTCCTGGTAGATTTCCCGGGCCAGCGGCATCGACCCCGGGGTCATCCCGCCCACATCGGAGTGGTGCGCCCGGGACGCGACGTAGCCCAGCAGCACGCCGTCGGGCTGCGAATACACGGGCGCGATGAGGGTGATGTCGGGGAGATGGGTCCCGCCCCTGAAGGGATCGTTCAGGCAGGCGATGTCGCCGTCCTCGAGGGTTCCCAGCTCCGCAAGAGCCGCCTCCACGCTCATCGGCATGGCGCCGAGGTGGACCGGCATGTGGTCTCCGAGCGCTACCGCGATGCCGTCCGGCGTGAAGAGCGCACACGAGTAGTCGCGCCGCTCCTTGATGTTGGGAGAGAAGGAGGAACGGCGCAGCGCGGCCCCCATCTCCTCCGCGAGGGCGGCGAACAGCTGCCGGAAAATCTCGAGCGTCACCGCGTCGGGGCGAACGCCGGAGATGCCGCCCGGATTTGCACCGCTCGCGGTCACAGCGTAACCTTGCTGGGCTTTTCCGCCGGCTTTCGGGTCGTCGGCGATGTCGTCATGCATGGCAAAGGAGGTGAAATTGTCGGATTCGAAGCTCCTGGATCGAGCCAGGGATGAACTGTTCAGTCACATCAACCGGTGTGGCGTGGTCGACGCCAGCGAGGGCGACCAGAACGAGTGGATGAACGATACCATCGACTATCTCGCGGAACGCTATCCGACTCTCGCGGCACACGAACTACGCTTTCTGCATGCCGTCGGCATGCGCTTCTGCCAGCCCGCCATAGCCCGCGGCGCCGCCACAATCACCACTGGCGGCAACTCCGCCGCTCCCACCGGCCAGGAGTAATCCGGGCGCCCGAGAATACCGCAGCCCGGTACACCGGCGCAAATCTGTGCCGGCTCTCATTCAACCCGCACAATTCTGCCGCGCGCCGCTCCGTTGGACACTCCCGGAGTCTGGTTGCCGTATGGGCCCCAGGTTAGATTTGGGCGCGCTCGCGCCTGCGAGACCCTCGTCCGGGCCGGCCATCCTGCGGGCACCCTGGCAGCGCCCCACATCTCCATCGGGAGGATGCGGATGATGCAAGAGCGGTTCCTGAGCTCTGAAGAATACGATGAGGAAGCATACAAGCTCTACGATGAAGGCGACTACCAGGGGGCCCTCGAGATGTTGAAGGAGGGCCTTTCCTTATATCCCAATGCCGTGGAACTGTACGTCGGCATGGGATACGCGCGGCTCGCTCGCGAGGAATATGCGTGGGCCCGCGAGAGCTTCCAGCATGCGCTCATTCTGGATCCCGATCACGAGGACGCTCTGGTGGGAATGGGAGAGCTGCTCCTCTGGTTCGGGAGGAAGGAGGGTGCACTCAGGCTGTTCGAAAAGGTGGAAGCCCTCGGCTACGACACGGACGTGGACCTCATGCTCACCATGGGCCGAGCTCTGTACGGTGCGGGTCTGTACGTGGAGGCGCGCGATGCGTTTGCCAGGCTGGTAGCGTCGAGGCCGGACTCGGCCGAGGCGGTCGCGGCGCTCGGATACGCGCTCCAGCGCACCGGAAACGAACTCGAGGCCACCCGCCACATCCGGCGCGCGCTGCGGCTCGCCCCGGAACTGCATGAGGCCCGCGTTTTCCTGGGTCATGTCCTGTATGACCGCGCCGACCGCGAAGGAGCGATGCGCGAGTTCGAACAGGTGCCCCCCTCCGAGCACTGGGACTCGCGGGCGGTATGGCGGGTGATCGAGCTGAACGCCTCGCTGAGGGGCATCCCGGTCGACGACGCGCGCATGGAGCCCTGGCAGGCCCGGCTGCGGGAACTGGAGAGCCTGTCGGATCCGCTCGACCGCCTGCTGGCCGAAGTGGAAGCACAGGCATCGGGCATCGTTGAGACCGTAACCGACCACCAGCAGCTGGAGCTGTTCGAGAACGCGCCGCTCGAAGATCGCGAAACGCACCTCCTCCGGACCCGCGAAGGCCGGCCGTTCCGCGGGACCTGGCACGAGATCGTGCGCCAGATGCGTGACGACGCCGGATTCTCGCACGAGACCGTTTCCCACTACATGCGGCGGTTGTCCGAGCGCTGGCGGGAGCAGTTCGGCCTGGAAATCCCGATCGTGGATCCGGAGAGCTTCCTGACCGCGGCGATCCGGGCCGGGCTCGTGCAGCGCGTCGACGATGGCCCCGCTCCGGCCGAATGACGCCCTCGACGACCGCCTCGGACCACACGACGGCGCGGGTCGCGGTCATTCCCGGAGACGGCATCGGGGTTGACGTCACCCGGGAGGCGGTACGCTGTTTCAGGGCAGCGGCCGATCTGCACGGCGCCGCGGTCGACTTCGTCGAGTGGGACCTGGGAGCCGAGCGCTATCTGCGCGACGGCGTGACTGTCACCGACGACGAGATCCGCCGCCTCGCGGACAACTACGACGCCATTTTTCTGGGCGCGCTGGGAGATCCCCGGGTTCCCGACAACAGCCACATCCGCGACATCCTCCTGGGACTCCGGTTCCGCCTCGACCTCTACGTCAACTTCCGGCCGTGCGAGCTGCTCGATCCCCGTTACTGCCCGCTGAGGGAGGTTCCCGCCGGCGGGATCCACATCGACATCTTCCGCGAGAGTACGGAAGGCGCCTACGTGAACATGGGCGGGCATTTCAAGAAGGGCACTCCCGACGAGATCGCGATCCAGGAGGATGTGAATACCCGGAAGGGGGTGGAGCGCCTGGTGCGGGCCGCCTTCGAATACGCGCGCGCCGAGGCCAGCCGTCGGGTAACGATGGTCGACAAGGCCAACGCCCTCCCTGCCGCGGGCGCCCTCTGGCGCCGGACGTACGACGACGTGCGCGCCGAGTACGGCGAGATCGAAAGCGATGTCATGCTGGTGGATGCCATGGCCATGGATCTGGTGCGCCGCCCGGGGCGCTATTCCGTGCTGGTCACCTCGAACCTGTTCGGAGACATCATCAGCGACCTGGCCGCGGAAGTTACCGGGGGGCTCGGTCTGGCGCCGTCGGGGACACTGCACCCCGGGCGTCATGCCTTGTTCGAGCCCGTTCACGGCTCGGCTCCCGACATCGCCGGCACCGGACGGGCCAACCCGATCGCCGCTGTCCGCTCGGCGGCGCTCATGGCCCGCAACCTGGGCCACGACGCGGTCGCCGAGGACATCGACCGTGCCGTCCGGCTCGCCCTCGCCGCCGGCCAGGTCACACCGGATCTCGGTGGCGCGCTCACGACCGCGGCAGCCGGGGGAGCCATATGTGACCGGCTGAGCGGGCCATAGGGCACGCACGCGGCCGACATCCCGCCGCCCCGGGCGCGAACTCAATCAGACACGAAAGGGGACTGCACATGACCGATCGAGAGAGCAGCACATGACCGAAAGCGCGAGAGAAATCGTATTCCTTTCCGGAAAGCGAACCGGGTTCGGAGCGTTCGGCGGATCGCTCAAACACCTTTCGGCCACCGAACTGGGCGTCGTGTCGGGCAGGGCCGCCGTGGAAGCCGCCGGCCTCACGGCCGACCAGCTCGACCATGTCGTCTACGGGAACGCGCTCCAGACCTCGGGCGACGCCATCTACCTCGCCCGTCACGTCGGGCTGGGGGTGGGCACCCCCGACCGCGTTCCCGCCCTGACCGTCAACCGGCTGTGCGGCTCGGGCTTCCAGGCGATCGCCAGCGGAGCCCACGAGATCCTTCAGGGCGGCGCCCGGGCGGTCCTCTGCGGCGGAACCGAATCGATGAGCCAGGCGCCCCACGTGGTGCGGGGCGCCCGCTGGGGAAACCTGCGCCTGGGGGATCCCGGCCGTTACTTCGAGGATTCGCTCTGGACCGCCCTGGAAGACACCAGTTGCGGCCTGACCATGGCGCAGACCGCCGAAGAGCTCGGAGACCGGTACGGGGTGACCCGCGAGTACTCCGACGAAGTGGCGCATCGCAGCCATGTGCGCGCCCGGGCGGCCTGGGCGGAAGGCCGCTTCACCGACGAGGTCGTCCCCATCACCATCCGCACCCGCAAGGGCGAGAAGGAGTTCGCCGCCGACGAGCACATCCGCCCGGACGTCTCCCTGGAGGGGCTGGCCCGGCTGCGGCCGTACTTCCGCAGGGGCGGGTTCGTCACCGCGGGGAATGCCAGCGGCATCGGCGACGGGTCGGCCAGCACCGTCATCGCCGACGCCAAATGGGCCGCCGGCGAGGGGCTCTCTCCCATCGGCCGCCTGCTGTCGTGGGCGTTCGTAGGCGTGGAGCCGAGGATCATGGGCATCGGACCCGCTCCGGCCGCCCGCGCCGCCCTCGACAGGGCGGGCCTCGCGCTCGACGACATGGAGCTGGTCGAGGTCAACGAGGCGTTCGCACCACAATACGCGTCCGTCGAGCGCGATCTGGGGCTTGATCCCGACAGGACCAATGTCAACGGCGGCGCCATCGCCATCACCCACCCCCTGGCGGCCTCCGGGACCCGCATCACCATCCACCTGCTTCACGAGCTGCGGAGGCGCGGCGCGCGCTACGGGCTGGGCTCCGCGTGCATCGGCGGCGGCCAGGGGGGAGCCGTGGTCGTGGAAGCCTTCTCCTGAGGAGGAAGACGTGAACATCCAACGGGTAGGGGTCGCCGGCTGCGGCCTCATGGGCAGCGGCATCGCCGAGGTTGCGGCCAGGGCCGGATTCGACGTCGTCGTGAGCGAAGTCGACGAAAACGCGCTCGAAGCCGGCAAGAGCCGGATCGTCAAGTCGATGGGCCGCGCGGTGGAGAAGGAAAAGCTGTCCCCGGAAGGGCGTGACGAGGCCTGGGGCCGGCTGTCCTTTACGACATCGCTCACGGACATGGCCGACAGGGACCTTGTGATCGAGGCGATCGTGGAGGACCTGGCGATCAAGTCGGAGTTGATGGGCGCTCTGGACCAGCTCACGGGTCCCGAAGCCATCTTCGCCTCCAACACCAGTTCCCTCACCATCACCGAAATCGCCGCCGCCACAAGCCGCCCCGAGCGCGTGGTCGGACTCCACTTCTTCAATCCGGTGCCGGTGATGAAGCTCGTGGAGGTGGTCCGCACCATCGCCACCGACGAGGACGTCTTCGACGCCGCCTACGGGTTCGCGCGCGGCCTGGGCAAGGAACCGATCAAGGCGAAGGACAATTCCGGCTTCGTCGTCAATCTGCTGCTCGTGCCCTACATGCTGGACTCCATTCGGCAACTGGAGCGGGGCGTGGCCTCGGTCGAGGACATCGACAAGGGCATGATGCTGGGAACCGGCTACCCGATGGGTCCGTTCCTGCTGTGCGACTTTGTTGGTGTCGACACGACGTACCGCATCGCGGAAATCATGTTCGAGGAATACCGGGAAGCGAGGTACGCCCCCCCGCCGCTTCTCAAGCGCCTTGTGGCGCTGGGCAGGTTCGGGCGCAAGACGGGGAAGGGATTCTACGACTGGAGCACAAAGCCACCGCGCCCGCTGCCGCTGTAGCTGAACGTCGAGGATTCAACTGCAGGAGACCCGTCCCCTCCCGGGGCGCGGGCTGTCGTCGGCCGGTCCGTCCTTCAGCGGCGAGACGAGGTTCGCCGCTGGCGTCGCCGCGCGCGGCGGATCGCGGCTTCCCGCTTCCGCTTGCGTTGCGCGCTCGGCTTCTCGTAGAAGCGCCGTTTGCGCAGCTCCGAGTAGAGCCCGGATCGCTGTACCTTGCGCTTGAAGCGTCGAAGCGCCCGCTCCAGATTCTCGCCTTCCTGAATCACGACTTCCAAACAGGGCCTTCCTTTCGTTGCAGCCTGTTCCGCTGAGACACCGCGAGCGACGCCCTCGGGTCCGGGCAGGCAATCTAGTCGATTCCCGGTCTTCCCGGAATCCCTGTTCGGCTTCGTCCCGGAGCGCGGGGCAGGCGATCTGTCCGGTTCGCGCGGCCGGCTGGCGAGGTCAGGGCCCGCATTTGCGTCCTCCGGGCATTAAGGAGTGCAGGGTCGATTTTTTGTAAAACATATGTGTCGAAAGCAAGTCCGAAACGTCACGGCTGCGTCGGTGGAAAACGAGCGTGGGCAGCAACTTATGGAAGCATGCAGCTGCCCTGAAAGGGTTCCCGCGGTCCTTGGGAACAAGTGAATTATCGTTTTTGCCCATATCACGTAACTCACTGATACACAATGGGTTATGATAATTTTGCCGTTTGCTTTCGTTTCGTTTCGATGCCCTTGCGCACCCGAGTCCGACCTCTTACCATCCGTGCCTTGAAGGATGATCCCCAGGTGCCGGGTCCGGTGCCATGACGGGGTCTTGAGGAGCGCGGGGGAAAAGAAATCAGATTCAGCTTCGTGTTACATCGACCAGGGGAGCGAGCCGACAAGATGTGGGAAACCCGATCCGTGAACCTCAACGTTCGTCTGCCGCGCGACGTCGCCAGGAAGGCCGAAGCAGTTCAGGAATCAGACCCGGAGTTTCTCAGCCGCGTCCTCATCGGGGGACTCACCCGCCACAGCATCTACGAGCACCTGAAGGAGCACGAAGAGTCTCTCACCCCATGCGCCGGCGAAGCCCGTTAGACGCCGGCTCGCCGGATCCCTCCTCTCAACGGATCATCCTCAGGGCCCTGTGGGTTTCTCCCCGTCGCGGCCCGGTTCGCTTTTCGCGTCCCTCGGCGTAGCCGTTCGCGCGCCTGCGAACTCCACGGTGCCATGGGCAAGCCCGTTGCCTGTATTCGGCATGGCATTGTTGAGCGGGTTCCAGTAGAATATACCCGCCTGAAAGAGATCTCTGCTCGAGATCCTTTCAGTTCAGACAATACAGGAGGAGACGTGGCTGGTACTGATGGGCCGGGCAGCACCGGGGCCCACTCCTCACAGCGCTCGCGTGAGCACGCGTCGCTCGCAGTCTTGCGCGCGAAGCATCGTGACTACTGTTCCGCGCGCGTATTCCGGACCATTCAGCGCATGTCGCCCGACGAGATGTTCGTCTTCGTCAAGGATCTGGTCCGGGACTCCGGAGAACCCGGGGAACTCTCCTACGACGAGATGGTTCGCCTGGCCACGACCAGGATCTATGCGGAGGAAGGACTGCCTTCCTTCGAGGACTGGGTCGAGCAGTACAGGGACAATCCCGAGCACTTCGATGCCGTGCTGCTCGATCTGTGGCGGTCGGAGGAGGGCAGGCAGCCTCCGTCGCGCTGACGGCGGGCGGCTCGCTGCCGACTAGAAGGGCAGATCGTCGTCGGGCTCCTGCATCGGTCGGCCCCGCCTTGCCGCATCCGCGCCCGATCGCTGCGGACGGCTCCCCGGGTCTCCCATCTCGGGGGTCCTGCCTCCCGATCCGAGCATGATCATGTCCCGCACGATGATGTCGGTCCAGTAGCGCGTCTCCCCCTGCGGCGTCTGGGTCTGCGAGTACTCGATTCGGCCTTCGACGTACAGGCGGTCTCCTTTCTTCACCCACTGCTCGACGACGTCGGAGAGGCGTCCGAAGAAGGTGAGACGGTGCCACTGCGTGCGCTCCTGCTGGCGCCCCGAGCGGTCGTTGAAGGTCTCGTTGGTGGCGACGGAGAACTTCGCCACCTTGGTACCGGAAGGCGTCATGCGGATGTCGGGATCCGAGCCGACGTTGCCGATGAGGGTGACCTTGTTCAGCGAGCGGCTCATGGGCAAGTCTCCCTGGGCTCTGGTGGGGTGTTCAAGGGGCGAAGTCTAACCTAACCGGGCCGGGGTGGCCATGCCGGTGAGAGGCGCTGGCGAGCGGCGGACCGCTGGCGCCGGGAAGCGCCCGGGCGGTAGTATTCGTGCCGGCTCGACGGAGCCTTTTCCGACCCCTTCGACACCTTCTCCCAGCGGATTATCTGCCATGCCGGAACGGCAACATGTGCGTCTCGAGCGGGACCAGGAGATCGCGATCGTAACCATTGACCGCAGGCGAAAGCTGAATGCCCTGAACCCGCAGGTGGTGACCGGGATCGGGGATGCGTTCGAAGCGTTGCGCGAGGACGACGGCGTACGCGGCGTCGTTCTGACGGGCGCAGGCGAGAGGGCGTTCGTGGCGGGAGCGGACATCGGGGTGCTTGCGGAAATGACGCCTCTTTCCGCCGTGGAGGTGAGTCGCCGGGGGCAGGAAGTCCTGACGCTCATCGAGCGCTTCCCGAAGCCGGTGATGGCGGCGGTCGGGGGTTTCGCCCTCGGCGGAGGATGCGAGCTGGCGATGGCGTGCCACCTGCGCATCGCATCCTCCAATGCGCGCTTCGGGCTTCCGGAGGTCACGCTGGGCATCCTCCCGGGATACGGCGGCACCATTCGCCTCGCGCGCATCGTCGGGCTGGGGCGCGCGCTGGAGATGACGCTCACGGGCGACATGATCGACGCGGCGACGGCGGAGCGTTTCGGGCTGGTGTCGCGGGTGGTCGAGCGGGCGGAACTGCTCGACGCCGCGGTCGCGCTGATGCGCAGGATCACGAAGAATGCGCCGGTCGCGCTCCAGTTCGCCCTCGAGTCCATCTACTCCGCGCTCGACAGCGCCGAGGCGGATGCGCACGCCTTCGAGTCCTCGCTCTTCGGCGTGCTGGCGGCCACCGGGGACATGCGCGAGGGAATGGACGCGTTTCTGGAGCGGCGAGGGGCGAACTTTCAAGGACGTTGAAGCCCGGTGCGCCTGAGCCGTCTTTCCCTGCATCACTTCCGCAACCTCGGCGAGCAGGAACTCGATTTTCCGCCCGAGGGCGTCGCCATCGTGGGTCCCAACGCGCACGGCAAGACCAACCTGCTGGAGGCCATCTACTATCTGGAGACATTCCGCTCGTTCCGCGCGTCCAGGGACGAGCAGCTGACGGCCTTCGGGCAGCCGGTCTTCCGGCTGGCCGGCCGCTTTGCGGGCGAGGGCGAGCAGGTAGAGGTGACCGCGGCCTTCCAGCGCGTCGGACCGCGCAAGAAGGTGACCGTCGACGGATATGAGCCCGACCGCCTGAGCGACGCCCTGGGACGCACGGCCGCCGTCGTCTTCGCTCCCTCGGACGTGAAGGTGGTGGTCGGGGGACCCGCGGAACGGCGGAGATTCCTCGACATCGTGCTCTCGCTGGCGTCGCCGGGCTACCTGCGGGCGCTTCAGCAGTACCGGCTCGTGCTCGCCCAGCGCAACGCGGCGCTCAAGGCGCGCAGCGACCGCGCCGCCGTGGCCGCCTGGGACGACCCGCTCACGTCGCTCGGCGCGAGGGTGATGAGCGCGCGGCGCGACTGGATCGCGGGCTCGGCGGCGACGTTCCGGGCCCTGTACCGCGAGATATCCGGGGGGAGGCCCGCGCTCATGTCCTACCAGCCCTCCGTAGCCGATGCGCTGGAGGCGGACGCCGCAGGCCTGCCCGAGCTGTTCGCACGGGCCCTGGAGCGTTCGCGCGGCCGCGAGAGGAGGCTTGCGACCACGGTGGTCGGACCGCACCGCGACGAGATGGGGATCAGCCTCGCGGCCGAATCGGGGGACCTCGATCTCCGCACCTTCGGCTCCGGGGGCCAGCAGCGCACCGGGGCCCTGTCCCTTCGCCTCACTGAGGCCGCCACCGTGCGCGAGGTGCGCGGAAAGACGCCCATCCTGCTGCTGGACGACGTCTTCTCGGAGCTGGATGAGGGCCGGTCGCGGCGCATCCTGGACCTCATCGAGGAAAACCTGCGGCATCAGGTGATTCTCACCGCACCCCGGGAGGCGGATGTCCAGGTGCGACGGGAATCGATCCCGCGCTGGCGCGTCGAGAACGGGGTCGTGAGCACATGAGCGAGACCCGCGAGGAGATCGCGCGCATTCTGGCCGGCCGAAGCCGCGCGGGCGGGCCGGGCGGCGAACGCGAGGCAGCAGCCGAGGGCGAGCCGGGCTCGCCGGGACCGAGCCTGTATCGGGCAGGCGCCGCCGGTTCCACGCCGCGGGGTCCGGAGAAGATCGGTGACATTCTCGAGCGCGTGCTCCGGCGCCGGGGGCTCGCCAGGCAGATGGAGTATCAGAGACTGCTGGAGGACTGGCCCCGGCTGGTGGGTGCGGGCCTGGCGCGCGTGACCCGGGCGCGGTCGGTCAGGGACGGGGTGCTGGTCGTGGAGGTGCCGTCGTCGGCGTGGGCCATGGAGCTCAACCTGCGGAGGCGGCAGATCATGGCGCGCCTGAACGCGGGCCGGAGCGTTCGCATCAAGCGGGTGATGTTCGTGCTCTCGGCCGGGGATGAAGAGGTGGGTGGATGGTGAAGCGCCGGTTCTTCCGCCGCGCCGCGCGATGGTTCCTGGTCGCCGCGGGGGTCTACTTCGCCGCCGTGTATGCAGGCGCTCGCCTGGACTGGGCGGCGATGAGGGAGGGGAGCGCCCGCCCCGCCCCACCCTCCGCCCCTTCGACCCGGGTGGCCGGCGCGATCCACGTGCACACGCGCCGCTCGCACGACGCGATCGGGACCGAAGCCGAGTTGGCGCGAGCGGCGCGAGCGGCCGGGCTGGATTTCGTCTTCCTCGCCGACCACAGGGACGCCGGTTCGCCAGCGGCCGAGTGGGAAGGCGCCGCCCTGTGGGAGGAGGGCGTGCTGTTGGTCCGTGGCCAGGAGATCCGCGTGGAAGGGGTCGGCAAGGTGCTGGTCGACCACTTGGACACGGCGGTGGTGTCGTGGACCGGCGGGGTGGAGAGCTTCCTCGCCCGTGTGGAGCGCGACTCGGCCTTTACGGTGGTGGCGCACCCGCGCGGCCGTCCTTCCGACGCGTGGCGGCTGTCCGGCGCGCCCGGCATGGCCGCCTGGGAGGTGTTCGACTTCGCGGACGTGGCCCGGCGCCGGCTGGCCAGGCCGAGCGTCGTCTACCACCTGGTGGCGCTCGTCGGCGGGGAGCTCACCGGCCGCGCCGAGCACAACTGGCTGCGTCTCTACCGCGACGGGTTCCGCGACCCGGGGGTGGCCGCCTTCGACTCCCTGTGGGCGGGCCGCGGGCAGGAGCGGCCGGCCGCGCTCGACCGCACCGGCCCCACCGCGGTCGGCGGGCTCGACGTGCACCCCAAGGCCCGGCTCCCGGGGGGGAGGCTCTTCCCGGACTACGCATCATCGCTGCGCACCATGGTCAACCACGTCGCGCTCGACGGGCCGCCGGACCCCGATCCTGTTGCAGCCACCCGCTCGCTGGGAGCGGCGATCCGGCGGGGCGACGTGTTCGTGTCGTTCGGCGACACGGAAGAGGCGCGCGGGTTCCGGGTGGGCCTGGTCGCGCCCGGGGGTTGGGCGGACGCAACCCCGGCGAGCGCCACGCCGGCCGGGCGGGCCATCCCTGCCGCCGGCGACTCCGCGATCCCCGCCTCCCCCCGCGCCCACGTCCCTCCCGGCGGAGCCACCCGCATGGCCACAGGCCTCTGCCTGGAGGCGGGATTCGCAACCGATCCGGGCCGGGTCGCCTACCGGGTCGTGCGCGACGGCCGGGAGGTGGGGTGGTGGCGGGGCCCGGCCTGTCCTGGCCGGTGGACGGACCGGGAGCCTACCGGGTCGAGCTCTACAGGTATTCGGCCCGCGTGGGCAGGCTGGTGTGGAATCTGCGCCCCTGGATCTTCGTCAATCCCGTGCTTGTGCTGCCATCGGCCGAAGCCGGCTGACCGAGGGGAACCGACCCGGCCGGGCACAGGTTTCCGCGATGCTCCGATGCCACCCTCCACGACCTCTCCGGACATGGCCGAAAACGCCGAAAAATGCTAGATTTATCACGTCTTAAGGGCCGTCCCCTGCGGTAGTCCGCCGCGCTCCGAATTACCCCCTCCGAAAGGCACCGGATGACCGAAGAGAACGCGACGAACAACACCGAGTACACAGCCAGACAGATCCAGGTATTGAAGGGGCTGTCGGCCGTTCGCAAGCGGCCCGGCATGTATATCGGATCGACTTCGGCGCGGGGCCTTCACCATCTCGTCTACGAAGTCGTGGACAACTCCATCGACGAGGCGATGGCGGGGTTCTGCACGCGCGTGGATGTCCGCATCCACGCCGACAATTCGGTGACCGTCATCGATGACGGGCGTGGCATCCCGGTCGACATCCACCCGGTGGAAGGCGTGCCCGGGGTCGAACTGGCCATGACCACGCTTCACGCGGGTGGAAAGTTCGACAAGGACACCTACAAGGTCTCGGGTGGACTCCACGGTGTCGGCGTCAGCGTCGTCAACGCCCTCTCCGAGCGGCTCGACGTAGAGGTCAAGCGGGACGGCAGGCGCTATCGCCAGAGCTTTGCCCGCGGCGAGAAGCTCACGGAGCTCGAGGTCGTCGGACCGGCGGAGGGAAGCGGCACGCGCGTCACCTTCAAGCCCGATCCCGAGATCCTGACCGAACTCCGCTTCAACCTCGACACCCTGTCGGGCCGTCTGCGCGAGATGGCCTTCCTCAACCGCGGGCTGCGCATCAGCCTGCGCGACGAGCGAGCGGCAGAGGGCGAGGCGGCGGATCCCGGGCAATACGAGGAAGACGTCTATCAGTACGAAGGCGGTCTGGTCGAGTACGTGGCGTTCCTGCGCGGATCGCGCCAGCCGGTGCACCCGGAGGTGTGTGCCTTCGAGGTGAGCCGCGAGGAGGCCGAGATCGAACTGGCGCTCCAGTACGACTCGGGGTTCTCGGAGAACACGCACACCTTCGTGAACAACATCAACACCCACGAAGGCGGCACCCATCTCACCGGCCTCAAGGCCGCGCTCACCCGCACCATCAACGACTACGCCCGCCGCAACAAACTCTTCAAGAAGGCCGACGAGAGCCTTTCCGGCGACGATGTGCGCGAAGGGCTCACCTGCGTGCTCAGCGTCAAGGTGCGCGAACCCCAGTTCGAGGGTCAGACCAAGACCAAGCTCGGCAACTCGGAGGTGCGCGGCGCCGTCGAGGCCACCGTCAACGAGCACCTGCAGATTTTCCTGGAGGAGAATCCGAGGGCCGCCAAGGCCATCATCCAGAAGTCGCTGCAGGCGGCGCGTGCCCGTGAGGCCGCCCGCAAGGCCCGCGACCTGGCGCGCAAGAAGAATGCGCTCGAGGGGGGCATCCTCCCCGGAAAGCTGGCCGACTGCTCGCTCTCGGATCCCGCGATGACCGAACTCTACCTTGTGGAGGGCGACTCCGCGGGCGGGTCCGCCAAGCAGGGCAGGGACCGCCAGTACCAAGCCATCCTGCCGCTCAAGGGGAAGATCCTCAACGTGGAGCGGGCACGCATCGACAAGATCCTCTCGAACGACGAGATCCGCGCCATCATCACGGCCATCGGCGCCGGAATCCACGAGGACTTCAACGTCGACAAGGCGCGCTATCACAAGATCATCATCATGACCGACGCGGACGTGGACGGGGCGCACATCCGCACCCTTCTGCTGACCTTCTTCTTCCGCCAGATGAAGGGGCTGATCGACAGCGGCTACGTCTACATCGCGCAGCCGCCGCTCTACCGGGTCGCCAAGGGCAAGCGCGAGTTCTACGCTTACTCCGAGGAGCAGCGCGAGGAGTACATCCAGCGATTCTCCAACGGCAGGGAAGCCGCCAGGGGCGTCGGGATCCAGCGCTACAAGGGGCTCGGCGAGATGAACCCCGAGCAGCTGTGGCGTACGACAATGGACCCCGACGCACGCACCATCCTGCGCGTGGACATCGACAACGCCAGCACGGCAGCCGAACTCTTCGACCGTCTCATGGGCGAAAACGTCCAGCCCCGCCGCGAGTTCATCGAAAGGAACGCCAGGTACGTCAAGAACCTGGACGTGTAGCGCAAGTCGACGGTTATCCGCGGCTCCTCACCGGCGCCCGACGTCGTGTCGTCAAGCAACGCTATGAGGCGTTTCTCCGTCGCGCCGCATTGGCCAGGATCGCTTCCCGGAAGAAGGCCGCCAGCCCCTCTCCACGCTTTTCGAAGTGCTCGGTGAAGCGCGGGTCGGCGACGTACATGTCGGCGAGCCCCGCGTGCATCGCGTGGCTGCACGGGTAGAACCAGCGGTCGATGTGACAGCGGTGCTCTTCCGCGAGCTCTCTCGCTGCCCTGCTCGCGGCGTGAGCGCCCTCCTCCAGTAGCGCGGCGAGGCGAGCCATCACATCCTCGGCTTCGCCCTTGATGCGCGTCCAGTCGTCCCCGGTGTAGCGCCGGGTGCGCCGCATGGATTCCCTGTAGGCGTCCGTCCGGCCCCAGCGCTCGCGGGCCTCCTCTTCGTACTGCTCGTGGTCGAAGTCCTCCAGCCCTTCGAACATCGTCGTCGTCTCCATCGGTTTCTCCTCCTCCATCGCCTCAAGGGCGCGGTCCACCCCCACGATGATTCTCCCCGTACGCTGTTGCCGCTCGCGCAACAGTTCGCGCTGGGCGATGAGTGCGCGCCTCCGGTCATAGGCGCCCGCATCCACCATCTGCCCGATGGCATCCAGCCCGAATCCCAACTCGCGCAGGAGCAGGATCTGCCGGAGCCGCTCCAGGTCCGCGTAGCCGTAGAGCCGGTAGCCGTTCTCCGCGCGCCGGGACGGGGTCAGGAGCCCGAGCCGGTCGTAGTGGTGGAGAGTGCGCACCGTGACCCTGGCCAGGGTCGCGACCTCGCCGACGGTGTGGTGTTGTTCGCCGGACGGATCGTCCGGTGCCGGTGTCTGTCGCTCAATGGTCATGGAAGCGAAGCTAAACCCTGACGTAACGGCGGAACCGTTCAGGGTTATATCTTGTGCGGTCACTTGATGTTATGGGATTTCTGGGTCGGATTCCCGCTGTCTGACTCCCGCCGAGTGGGAGAACCTCAGCCGCGAGGTCTCCGGCGGGCTTCCAGTGCCTTCCGAAGCTGTCCTTCGTCGGCTCGCTGGTAGCACTGGAGCACCGTCTTGGCGGTCTTCCAGCCGCCCAACTCGCAGAGCACCTTGAGCGGCTGATCCATCAGGTCGGACGCAAACTTGCGTCTCAACGAATGCCAGCCTCTCCCACGCTTCGGTTCGAGCCCCGCCAGCGTCTGGGCTCGGTACCACCAAGCTCGCACCAACGACCGGCCCGCGCACTTCGAGGCATCCCTCGGCGCGGGCAGCACCGGAGCGTCCTCATGCCCCGAACTCCTCTCCCTCGCCTCCTCAAGGACGGCCAACGCTTCCGCCGTCACCGGGGTCCGGTGCTCGTGGCCGGTCTTCTCGTGCTCCGCGCGCCACCGCACGACCCCGGCCTCGAAGTCGATGTCCGAGAACCGGAGTTGACGGATGGCCCCGATTCGGTGTCCCGTCTCGTGAGCAAGCACGAGCGCGACGTGGAACCGCCAGTCCGCCTGCCGGGACACCCCGAGAAGCGCTTGGTACTCCTCCTCGGACAACACCACCCGTGTAGGGTTCTTCTCCGTGGGCGCCCTAAGCCCTCTCAGCGGATTCGACGCGAGCAGGAGCTTGCCCCGCTCGTCCCTGGACTTGGATGCCCAGTTGAGCACGGCGATCAGGAACTTCAGGTCGTGCTCGATGGTTCGGTCGGACACTGGCCTTCCGCTCGGGCTTATCCTGCCCGACCGACGTGCCCGGATGAACCGGTCCCAATCGCGCTGGGAGAGCGTCTCGGGACGGCGGCCCCCTCCGAAGAATCGGAGGAACATCCTCGTCGCGGCCCGGTCGGACCGCTGGGATGTCTCCGCCTTGGTGGGCGTCACCTCCTCACCGTAGATTTCAAACAGCTTGTCCAGCGTGAGTGGTTCGGGCTTGGCATCGGCCTTTCCGTTGGGCGCGTCGATGAACCCGGCGGCGAACTGATCCGCCTGCCTCTTCGCGCGTCGCCAGTCGCGGTGTTTCAGCGACCGGGTGAGCCTGCGCCCGTTCTCGCGCCACTCCACCTGGAACAGGCCGGTTTTCGGGTCAGGGAACACCCGGACCCTGTTCCGGCCCCACTCGCCGGCGCCGTAGCTCCGGCGGCTTCGTTTCGTGCGTGCCATCGTTCGATTCCTCTCGATTCGATGGACTGCACGATCTGCGCGAACGAAAGCTCGCGTGGGCGGCGGTTTTCCGCTAGTCTTCGGTTGACCGTCTTTGGCACGGTCGGCCGTCGGGGGGAGGGCGCGGGATCAGGCTCGCGGGGCAGCCGCCACGGCGGCGCTGGTTTCTGCGGTTTGTGGGGGAGCCAGATGCGTTTTCGTTTCACGAAAACCTCTGGTCGGAGGCATCCCCCACGAACCCCCGAACGAAATTTACGCGCCCCAAGGAGCTGGCGAGGGACTCCGCCCCCTTCGACAGACCCGCGTTCCGTTGGAGTTTTGTGGGCGGAGGCATCGCCCCTTCCCTCCGTGGCGACGCCACCAACGCCAACGCCTTCCCGCGAGGGGGACCGGCTACCTGCGCCACGCCTCCGGCCCCGGGACACCGCGGCTGAAGAGCAATTCGAGTCGCGAGCCGGTCGCGAGGGCGTCTAGGGCAACGGCCTGTGCGCCGATGGACTCCGGCAGGTCGCGAAGAATGCCCCGGACATGGCCGCTCCTCGAATCGCGCAACACGGCCAGCGGCCGACCGACGTTGGTTTCCAGGGTCGCGGTGCCTTCGGGACCGACCAGAGAGATTCGCACCAGTTCCGTTTCCCAGCCCGGCCGCACCGGCAGCACGAACGCGAACGCGCCGCTTCCGTCGGCGTCCAGAATTTCCGGGATACCAAAGGTGAGCGAGAACAGCACCCGTCCACCGGCGGTCGTCCCGATCAGTTCGTAGTCGCCACCGCCATCGGGCAGAAGGGGCGGGGCATCAACCACCAAGGCCGGTTCCAGTGACGGGTTACCCTCGGCGTCAGCTCCACCCCAGAGCAGCAGCGACCGGACCGGTGCGGTACGGATTGCCTGAGCTTCGCGTTCTTGGTCCGCCAGCCGATGCTGTAGCGCGGTGGCGAACGTGAATTCGCTTACCCAGTGCGGGAGGCAGTACGCCATCAGATCCGCGGTACCCGGATCCACCAGACGCCCCTCCCCCCGGGAATCATAGCCCCAGGAACCGATGCTTCCGTCGGGTTCAGGGAATCGCGGATCGATGCTCCCCGGACCGCCGCATGGCGCATGGAGGATGCTCATGTTGTGCCCGAGCTCGTGCGCGACGACGCGAGCGTCCGGAATCGAGAAGGTCTCCTTGCCGGGAGCCCGGGCGACGCCCGCGGCACCAACCACGGGTCCGGACATCATCCCCATGTAGTGCCCCTCCCCGCTCTCCATCGCTCGAATCGCGGCGGTTTCGCTCAGCAGCGTGACCGCGTTGTTCGTGGAAGTGCGGACGGGCGCGTGTGCGTTCACATCGATGTCGGCAACCGGCAGCAGCGTGCGGGTGTCCCCGAGCAGTTCGTGAGACATCGGATCCGCCGCCATCGCGGCGATCAGGTCGATGATCGCCGAATCGGGACTCTCCTCCCACACGAAGGGTATCAGGGTGAGGTCGAGTTCCGGCACGGCGTGTACGTTCTGGGCCAGGCGGCCAACGTGCGGAATCCGCGTCTGCACGCCCAGTGTCGGGTCCAGGACTGCTCCGGGGTCCAGTTCTATCACCATTTCAAGACTTGGCTGCACCACCCATCCCGGAATCACGGCGTTGGTGGAGTTCGGCAGCGACGACTCGTCAACCTCGGTCGGAATCCGCATGATCTGAGCGGGGATGTCGGCGACATGCACGACGCTCCCGTCCAGGTAGAAGCTTGCCCGGGCGGCGGGAAGTCTCGCGGAGGTGTTTCGTCGAGCCGTCGGGAATACCCGGAGCAGAGCGTCTTCGCCCGCGACGAGCGGAACCGGGTATTCCCGGGACTGGATGGCCTGGGTCAGGTACGCAGCGCCCCCGACGCAGTGCGCCACCCTGCGGTGCGGAACGCGTCGCAGCCAGTCGAGGAACGTCGGATCGTCGGGGGCGCACAGATCGGTGCCCCACGACTGAATGTCCTCCAGCCCCTGAAGGTTCGCGAGGGTAGCGGGGAGGATGCCCGACAATCCGGCGTTCTCGTACAAGTGCAGCCCCTTCAGTTCGGTGAGGTTGCCGAGTTCCTCCGGCACCGTACCCACGAGATTGTTGCCGCTGAGCCCGAGTAACTCCAGCGATGCCAGTGAACCCAGCTCAACCGGAATGGGACCGATAAGGGTGTTCCGGCTGAGCCCCAGCGTGTCAAGCTCCGTCAACGTCCCCAGTTCCGGTGGAATACGCCCTGACAGGCGGTTGTCGTCCAGCCGAAGTTGTTGCAACTCTCGGAGGCCGGCAAGCTCACTCGGGATCGCGCCGCTCAGCCCGTTCCCGTCAAGCTTCAGGTGGGTGAGGTTGGATAGGTTGCCGAGCAGCTGCGGAATCGCGCCCGAAAGCCCGTTCTCCTCAAGGGCCAGCACCCTGAGGCTCGTGAGCTGCGCCAGCTCGCTCGGGATGGGACCCAAGAGGCCGTTCTCTCCGAGCGACAGTTCCTCAAGCGTGGCGATTGAACCGAGAGACGGCGGCAGAGGACCGGTCAAACTGTTCTCGGCGAGTCCCAGTTCCTTCAGTGCGGTCATCGAGCCCAACGCGTCGGGGATGATGCCCGAGAAGTCGTTGTCGCCGAGGCGAAGGTGCGCGAGTCCTTCGATGGACGCGAGTGCTGCGGGGACCGGACCGGTCAGATTGTTGTCCTCGAGGTTGATCGACTCAAGACTTGCGAGGTCGGCCAGCTCGGGAGGCACTCCACCCGTCAAGTCGTTTCGGTCGAGCCACAACCGCTCCAGTGACGGGAGCGAACCGATCTGCGGCGGGATCGCGCCCTCCAGCCCGTTGTCCGAGAGGTCAAGCTCGCGCAACTGGCGGAGTCCTCCGAGTTCCGGAGGGACAAAGCCCGTCAGGTCGTTGCCATCGATCCGCAACACTTGCAGGTCGGCCAGCCCGCCCAGCTCCGTCGGGATCGCGCCCGACAGGTTGTTCTGGCCCAGCCGCAGCTCGACGACGCGGCCGCCTTCGTCGACCACGACGCCGTGCCAGGTGTCGATGGGCTCGTCCGTCATCCAATTGGTCCGCGCGTGCCAGTTCCGACCGGCCGTCGCATCGTACAGCGACGCCAGAACATCGCGCTGCGAAACCGGGGGGCACTCCATGTCGGTTCCCTCATGCGTTGCGACGCCGTCCAGCCATTCCCTGAACGAGGGGATGGGGGGAATGCAGAGACCCGTGCCCCCGTAGTCCAGCGTCCGCAGCCGCAATCCGGCCAGAGACAACGGCAACGGGCCGGAAAGCCGGTCGTTGGCACCGATACGCAAATCGGTCATGCGGTCCAGTTGGCTCAAGGCTGAGGGAAGCCGCCCGTTCAACCCGTTGCCGCCGAGATCCAGTTCCACGACCCGACCGAGCGAGTCGGCCACCACGCCGTGCCATTCGTCCAGCGCCAGGCCGTCGCCCCAACCTTCGGATGTGCTCCAAGCGGATCCCCCGGTAGCGTCGAACAACTCGTTGAGTGCGCCGGCATCCCTTTGGTTGCAGAACGGCTTCCGGTCCACTGTGATCGGGTCGATCCATGCCACGAATCGACGGACGCCCGGAACGCAAAGCCCGTCGTTGCTGCCGAGCCCGAACTGGCTCAACGCGCCCAGTTCAAGGAAGCTGCGGGGCAGCGGGCCGGTCAGAAGATTCCGTTGCAGACTCAGGAACCTGAGCTTCGACAGTCTGCCAAGCTCCGGCGGAACGGGACCCGTCAGCGCGTTCCGGTAGAGCCGCAGCGCGAGCAGATCTTGGAGATTCCCGAGTTCCGGAGGAATGGGACCCGTCAGCGCGTTGGTGTCGAGCGACAGCGAAGCGAGAGTCCGAAGGTTGGCGATCTCGACTGGAATGGGACCGCTGAGAGCGTTGTCACGAAGCCAGAGGAAAAGCAGGTTTTCCAAGTTGCCGAGTTCGGCGGGGATCTGGCCCGAAAGGGCGTTGATGTTCAGGCCGAGGAAAACCAGTTTGGTGAGGTTGCCGAGCTCAGGTGGAATCGGGCCTTCCAAGTCGTTCACGCCGAGATGCAGGCGCTCCAGGTTCGCGAGTTGCCCGAGCTCCGGCGGAATCGAGCCGGAGAGATCGTTGTTGTTCAGGAAGAGGCTCGTCAGTCCTGCCAAGGCACCGAGTTCCGGCGGTATGGAGCCCGACAGTTCGTTTACCCCAACGTCAAGACTTTCCAGCGAGGGCAGGTTGGCGAGTTCCGATGGGATGGTGCCCGAAAGCCTGTTTGAGCTCAGGTCAAGCGTTCTCAGCCTCCCCAAGTTGCCAAGTTCGCTCGGAATCGGACCGGACAGGCTGGCATCGAACAGATAAAGGCTTTCCACGCTCGCCAAATCCCCAAACTCCGCCGGAATGCGGCCCGAGAACGCGTTCCCGGCGAGTGAGAGGCTCTTCAGGTTCCCGAGTCTTCCCAACTCGGGAGGGATCGGACCCGAGAGCACGTTGCGCGCGAGATTCATGATTTCGAGACTGGCGAGTCCACCGAGTTCCGGTGGAATCGGACCGGTCAACGAGTTGTTGTGCAGCCACAGCCGCTTCAGGTTGCCAAGAGCCCCCAGTTCCGGTGGAAGAGACCCTGAGATCTGGTTGCCGGCGACAGCGAGGTTTTCAAGATTGGACAGAGTACCGATTTCTGTGGGAATCGGACCGGAAAGTTCGTTGCCGTCCATCAGGATAATCCTGATTGGGGCCAGTCGTCCGAACTCCCTTGGCAGCGGCCCGGAAAGGTTGTTGAACGCGAGGTACAGCGCCTCAAGGTGCTCAAGCCCGCTGAGTTCCCAAGGCACAGGCCCGGACAGCCGGTTGTTGACCAGATCCAATTCGACGACCCGTCCGCTATCGTCGACCTCCACGCCATGCCATTTGCCGAGTGGAGCGTCCGTCAGCCAGTTACGGCGCTGGCCCCAGTTCGGCCCGTCCGTCTGCTCGTACAGGGCGACCAGCGCGTCACGGTCCAGGTCGTCCGACACATTTATGGACGTTTCATGGGTAACCGACGAGCCCGAGGGATCGAGCGCCTCGAACGAGAGGGTGGCACTCCCAAGCGCCATGGCCGATACCGCGACCACGCTTCCGGCCAACGAAACCGCGGCAACGGCGGTATCCGAGCTTGCGGCTTGGAATGTCAAGACTTCACCGTCGGGGTCGCCGAAATGGGCACCCAGGTCGATGGTAAACGACTCGTCCGGAGCCGACGCCAGCCGCATTATGGAATCCCGCACTTCCGGTGGACGGTTGGGGACGGTAACCGCGAAGTCCAGCGAGGCGGAGAGACCGCCCGGGTCGGACGCGGTAACGGCGACGGAAGCTGTGCCGGGTGCCCGTCCAGAGATCAGGGCCGCGCCCCGCGAAGCCGATACCGCCACGGCATCGGTGTCGGAGCTCTCCGCGGAAAAGCTGAGCGTATCCCCGTCCGCGTCGGCAAAGTATGGCGACAGCGGGATAGCCACCGAGTCGCCGACGAACACTTCGAGCGGTCCAATGGTGTCCACGGCCACCGGCGCGCGGTTATCGTCGATGGGTGCCACCGGGTCGGTCGGGGGGACCGACTCGTCGCCACATGCCAATGCCCATATGCCGAGGAGCGCTACCGCGATCCGTGGCGGAACGGGTAGGTGGCTCGCTCGTCCGCAGTTCATTTGCTTGTCCGGGGGCTCATGAGTGTCATGCTTTTCGGGTCCGATTCCGTGGGCCTCTTGCGACCCGACAAGGTCCGCCATTCAGGGGCTCTCGACAACCAAGAGCAATTTCGACTCGGCAGACGGGACGAGGGAAGATAGCCCTATCCTACTCGTCCAGCAGCAAGCCCGACTTGAGCGCCAAGTCCACCCAGTCCGACCGGTCGCGCAACCCAAGTTTCTCCTTGAGGCGGGCACGGTAGTTTTCGATTGTCTTCCGCGCCAGGGACATCTTGCCGGCAATCTGGCTTGCCGTATAGCCTCTGGCGGTCAGCCTCAGGATTTCGCGTTCCTGATCGTTCAGGGCGGCCAGCGGGGATTCCGGCTGGGCGTCGAATTCCCGCCGTCTCCTCATGTAGAGCTGCGACGCCACGCGTGGCATCGTTGTCCGTCCGGCGGCGATCAGATCCACAGCCCGGACCAGGTCGTCCGGCCCCCGGCTCTTCCTGATGAAACCCATCGCGCCCGCCGACATGATCGGTTCAAGGTACTCCTCGTGGTCGTGTCTGGTGAGGATCAGGACCCCTCCGCCAAGCTCCATCGCGCTCATTCGCCGGGTTGCTTCGATGCCGTCCAGCCGAGGCATGTCGATGTCCATCAGGATCACGTCGGGTTCGAGTCTCCGTGCCAGCCGAATCGCCTCCTCGCCGTCGGCAGCCTCGCCAACCACCTTCATTCGGCCGGTACTCTCGATGATCGCCCGTAGACCCGCCCGTACCATCTCATGGTCGTCAACGATGAGCACCTTCGTGTCCCAGCTCACAGCTCGTCCTCCGCCGTAGCATGCTCATCCACCGGAACGCGAACCCGGATTCCGGTGCCACTGCCGAGGCTGCTTCGCACCTCGAAGAGCCCGTCGACCATGGCGGCTCGTTCACTCATCCCGAGGAGCCCGATGCCGCTCCCCGACGAAGCGACGGCGGCGGTATCGAAACCGACGCCAGCGTCCCTCACTTCAACTTCGATCCACTCGGAATCGCGGGTCAGGGTGACGACAGCTTCGTCGGCTCCCGAATGCTCGCGCGCGTTGGAAAGGGACTCCTGGACGATGCGAAACAGGGAAAGTGCTTTCGCCGGGTCCAGTTCGCGCCCCACTTCCATGAGATCGCTTTGAACCGCGAACCCTGCTTCGGAATGTTCGCGAAACAGGATCCGCAACGCGAAGCTCAGTCCGAAGTGCTTGAGTTCCAGCGGCGTCAGACCACGGCAGATCCGCTCGATTGACGCGATGGTGTCATCAA
Source organism: Longimicrobiales bacterium (assembly GCA_965221785.1). Lineage (GTDB taxonomy): Bacteria > Gemmatimonadota > Gemmatimonadetes > Longimicrobiales > Gaopeijiaceae > BD2-11. Next base: position 6,122 of record CBDCSR010000003.1, on the reverse strand, counting down.
TGGCTGAGCTCAGCTCAAGCAGACGGTCGTCGTCGCCGGACAGGCCCTGCGTGTCCCGCAGGGTAGTGAAGCGGTGCTTGATGAAGACCATCCGCTGGACGATGTCGTCGTGCAACTCGGCGGCCATTCGGGTCCGCTCCGCCTCCGCAGCTTCTTCCCTCGCCATGGACATGCTGCGCCATCGGTCGAATCGGGACAGGTCTCGAACCGTGCAGACAACCATGGGTTCGTCCCCGGCGGGTTGCCAGGGCGTGAGCGCGATTTCGACCGGGAACTGACTGCCGTCTCGGCGTTCCCCGTGCAGGAGCAAGCCGTGTCCCATTGGCCGGGCACGGGGTTGGAGCGCGTATTCCGCCCGGAGTTCCGCGTGGCGCGCGCGATGCTGGAAGGGCACCAGCAGATCGACACTCAGCCCGACCAACTCACCACGATCCCATCCGAACATGGTCGCAGCGGGCTCGTTGGCATCCCGGATAACGCCTCCGTCATCCACCACCAAGATGGCGTCCGGCGACGCATCGAAAACATCTCTGAGCAGGGTGTCCGTGAGCATGACGCATTGTAGCAACGCAATCGGCAGCGTGCCACACCGAAGGACCTGAAGCGAGAGGACGGCCGGAGGACGCCGCAGGGACCGGCGCTGATCGCGGGACCTCCTCAGAATCGATCTCATGAGGCCCATGGGATCACATCCCGCCCGCAGCCCGCACTTCGCCGGTCCGGCCTTCGTATGCAGCTCCCTCCGACACCCAACTCAGGATTGCGTTCGAGCCGGTCTTCCTCACCAATACCCGCTCGGATTCCGCCTTCGGGCGTCCTCCCGGGCCGGTGCCCAGAGAGCGTTGGACGACAAGCAGCTGCGGGGTGGATGCCGGGCCAGCCAAGTTGCCGAAGACGTACTTGTCGGCTCCGCTGTTGGCCCAACCCATGCCTGCCGCAATCTCATCGAACAAGCCTGCCTTGCGTAGATGCGCCCAGCCGCGTGAGGCGTCCACGTCCAGAGCGATTCCCAGAGTGGAAAAGCGCATCCCGGCGTTCCGCGCATGCGCCGCGATGAGGATCTTCGCGTCCCTCACCGCGCGCGATACTTCGGGTAGATTCGACCAACCACACGACGACGAACCCAGATAGACGAGCACGATCTCGTCTTCGGCTCCGGTCGCGGCTACGCTGCCGGGCCGGTACTCCCGCGCCTCGCGCGCCGGCACGGCAAGCTCGATGTCCACCGTGGGGATCAGACCCACAGTGGCAAGGGCCATGCCCGCAACCGATCCCACCGTGAACACCGTACCGGCGATCCATGTCCTTGTCTTGCGAGTCATTGCCCGGCCACTCCCTTCGGCGCGGAGGCCATCCTGGTCAACTGGGAATCATCGAATGCCCGCACCTCGATCCGGGGGTAAGGATCCTCGTACAGGGCGACATATCCCCCCTCGAAGGGAATGGCTCTCGGCACCTCATCGCCGAGAAAGGCTCCGGCACCGGACTCGGAGTCCAGCAGGTAGCTCTCGATGGAAACCGTCCGTCGAACCATGCTTCCGTGGCCCACCTGAACCAGCAGGTGGCCTTCCGCAACGGGGTGGACCGAGCCCAGAACATCCCATTGAGCGGGGCGACCCTTGCGAATGTAGTTTCGTCCCCTCTGGTTCACCCCTTGATAGACGGGCATTCCAGAAAACGTTTCGAGCTTCGAGGCCCAAACGAGCGAGCCGTCGAGCGAGTCGAAGGCCCGAATCAGCGGGATGGCGCGATGGCCGAGCACCACCAGACCGCGTCTGGCATTCGCGCATGCCAGCGCACCCTCGGCGAGCGCCATCTGTACGAGCCAGTTTTCGTCCTGATAGCCTCCTCCGAAGGCAGGGGCAACCGAGTCGGTCCCGAAGATCGGCAGTTGATGGACGAGCGTGTTCGCGTCCTGGCGATAGCCGTTGACAAAGACCCGCCCGTCGCGCATCGAGCAGATCGCGCGGGGGCCGACCGGGGCCTCGATTGTCTGGGTCGCGCTCCATCCTTGCTCGGTGGGCGCGAACACCTTGACGCGTAGATCACGCGACGCGGCCAGAATCCGTCCGTCACCGAGCAGTTCGATGCCGATCGCGTGCCGAAGTTCGGACGGTCCGTCTCCGAACCCGCCGAATCTGTGGAGGAAGCGGCCGGCGAAATCGAACGCGCGCACCTCTTGAGCTTGCTCGTCGAGAACGTAGACAAGACCGGCGGTGTCGACCGCTACATCGGCCAGACTTCCGAAGACCGTGGGATCCGAACGTTCCGAATGATCCATCCCCGCGCTGCCGATTGCCACGACAAGGCGGGCGTTTCGGATCGCGTCGCGCGCGGCGGTCCACTTCGCCAGCCGTGCGGGTGCCATGTCCCCCGGAACGCTATCGCGCGTGATCGACGTAGCCCCCTCGCTCCCGGGAATCCGACCGGGCAGCGGATGCACGCTTTCGTTGTTCCTTGGGCCGTCACAGGCGCCCGCCGCGAACCCAAGCGCAGCGACGCTCAGGAGTACTGGGAAGAGTCGGGGTGGTGGTAGGAATCGAGTTTTCATTTTGGCCTCACAATCACTTGGACTGGGTTTGAACGGGATGCGGCTCCGAAGTAGCCGAAGATGCCTTCATCGCCGCTGAGCCCGAAGCTGGGCCAAGGGCGGATCACAAGACGGTCGTAGCGGAGCCGGGCGAAGCGGGCGAAGTTCTCGTCGAAGCCGACGAGGTGGAGGTCGAGGCGGAATTCGGGAGGCCGCCAAGCGTTCTGGGGCGAACTGGAACCATAGCCCCAGACCGTGATGCGAGCGCGATCAGCCTCCGGGTTCAGCTCCCTGGGCGCGAGGCGCTTTATCCATCTGGGCTCCTCGCTCAAGTCGCCTGTGCTGTCCACGACGACCTGCAAGATATTGGCGGCTTCCGCTACGATGAACTCCACCCCGGCAGGAGTCTCGTGTCGTACATCGACGCCGAACGTGTCACCGGTTGGCGTGGCAACGAACTGCACCGATGGCTCGACGAGCACCGGAGCGGAAGGGACGGTGGTGGCTCCCGAGAAGGCGCCGAGTTCCGTGGTGCCCGACAGGGTGTAGCGGCCGCCCACCTCGATTGGCTCTGGAAGCTGGGCGCGCAAGCATGATACAGGCCCCTTCCAGGCCACCGACCCGGATATCAGATTGCACGCCCAAAGACCCTCTGGCGTATGCGAGTCCGGACCCTGCGAGAAGGTGGCCGTCCATCCCGGACCGGACAGTTGGGCACCGACCACCGGCGGACCGGCCAGGGTGTCGCGGTGCGGGTAGGTCGCAAGCAAGGTGGCGGTGTCGAATCCCGCACTGATCACGGCGGCGACCGCTATGACGTCTTCGTCGGGGACGAAGACTTCCGTCGGATGCGTGTAGTCGCACGCGCCCGCAGCCACGGCGGCGCCAAGTGCCGTCAAATATGCGGCGATGAGGTGCGCAGGGCCGTGCCCACGGCGCTTGGCCCCGCGGCCCGTAGCCCTGTCTATCGAATTGTCATGCATGACGAGATCCTCTCTCAATCGGTTGGTAGGTCCCTAGAATCGGAATTCGAGACCCAGGAACGGGAGCATTGGAAGCTGTGGCGCGTACACGCGCTCGGTCACGCCGTCCCTGCGCTGCTCCGGCGCGACGCCAACGACGTTGGGTAGGCTGAAGAGATTGGCGATGGAGGCGAAAGGCGTCAGCGTTCCGCCGCCGAACCAGTCCACGTCCTTCGAGCCGCGCCAGCCCACGTCGATTCGCAGGTAGGGCGGCAGCGTCGCCGAGTTGTAGTCTCCTGCGAAGTTCAGGACATCGTCGTAGAGACCACCCGCGCGCGCATCGGGGGACTGGTAGGCGACGAAAGGCAAGAAGGCCACGATGGGCGTCGTCGGCTGTCCGCTGCGTGCAGAAAAGCGCACCGACCAGGTCGAGCCGCCGCGTTGCAGGCTCGCACTCAACTCCCCTTCGTGATCCCTGTGGAATCGGGGTGTATAGGTGCGGCCGCCGACGGTTCGGGTCACTTTGGCCCAGCGGTAGCTGCCGATCACGGTTGCCCCACCGCCAGCCGGAGCCCAGCTCCAAGTGGACTCCAGCCCCTTGGCCGTGCCGCTTCCCAGCTCGCGCCTGGACGGCTCGACGAGCATGAGCGATTCGATGGGATTGTTGTTCAAGGCGGGAAGACGAAGATTGTCCATCCGCCGGGCGAAGGCTTCCACCCGAACGCGCACGCCTTGGGTGCCGCCCTCCCAGCCGCCGGACACTTCGGAGTTCCTAAGAAGCGGACCCTCTTGGACCGGAGCCAAGAGGTCGTAGGCCAGATAGCTCGACGAGACCGGTTCTTCGCTGCGGATCGACGACAGCGCTTGATGTGACCGGCTGGCGGAAAGCCAAGCTCTCCAACGAGGCCGTTGGTACGACAGCTCCGCGAAGGGCGACAGCGCCCCCTCGACGCCCAAGAAGTGGTCGGCGCGAAGGCCCCCTCCAACCGCGAACCCGCCGCCCATGGTTGCCTTCACGCTGCCGAACGCAGCGATCCTCGTCGCCGCGGGCGCAAGATCGAAAGCCTCGAAGAGGTCGTGCGGGTCGCTACCGTCCCACTCACTGCCGACGGCGCTGTGTGACGCCTCGAAACGAGTCGCCTGCACTCCCCCGTCTAGCGTCAGGTCGCCGGACTGCCGCCGGAGCCGCATTTCGGCCCGGTACTCGCCCATCATGCCGCGCACGACCGAGGAGGTGTCGGCGTCAATCGCCTTGCCCTGAAACACCGTGTAGTCGCCCGAGAACCGGCTGTGCCCGACGCTCAGATCGACCAGGGTGGCCGAGCCAAGCCGGTCCCGGTAGTGTGCGGCCAGTGCCATGTTTCCCCAAATCGCCCTTGAGGCCCGGCCAAGCGCTGCGTCTCCCTCGGGGACTTCTTCGGGCCTCGAATCGAGGCCCTCGTCGTTCCAGTAGCCCGTCAGCGAGAGTCGGCGAACCCCACCGAGATCCTTCGTGAACTTTCCATGAACGTCGCCGAAGGAGTACGGCACCGTGGAGTTGTCCAGAATCGTTCCCAGTCCGGCCGTAAGCAGGTCGATGTATGAGCGTCTGGCGTCCACGAGGAACGACGCCGACTGACCCACCGGTCCCTCGGCGGACATGCGGAGCGAGGCAATCCCCAATGAGCCGCTTGAGCGGAAGCTGTCCCGCGCCCCATCCCGGGTGGCCACGTCGATGGCACCCGAGAGCGACCCCACCGCCAGCGCTTCGCTCGACGATCCCGTGAGCAGAGTCACCCGATTGACGGCCTCGGCGTTGAGCGCCGCCACGAATCCCCCGACGTGGAACGGGTTGAAGATCCGCACTCCGTCCAGGAAGACCGGCGTGCCTTCGCTCGCCCCGCCCCGAATGAACGGTGCCGCCACCCAGTCGGACGCCGGCGACGCGGCGGGGGAAAGGGCCGTGGCGCGGAGTACATCCGTTTCCAGCACCACGGGCTGTGCGCGCACCAATTCCCGGTCCACCACGAAGGCTCCCGGAGACGACGACAACGGGTCGGCCGCCCGTCGTGCATTGACGCGTATCTCCTCAAGCGCGATCGGCTGCGCTCGAAGCAGGATCGTGAGTTCACCGTCCAAAGCCTGCGTCAATTCCATGCGCCAAGGCGCGTATCCGAAGGCATCCACGGTGAGGATGCCGATGGCATCGCCAGCATCGAGTCCCGCCATCGTAAAGGCGCCGAATCTGTCAGTGACCGTTTCCCTTGGTGGAACCTCGGGGATCTCGACCGTCACTCGCGCGAATGCGACCGGCTCCAGGTCCGTACTGTCCCGGACCACTCCGGTCACCACCGCCTGCTGCAAGGCAACCGCCACCACTGTTGCTGCTACGCTGATCATTTGTTCTTTCCTTTCATTCTTCCCTGTCTCCTACCTTGGTTCGGTCGAACCAGGGGGCGGCAGGCCAGCCCGCGCCCACCACCCCCCGTTTCGGGGCGGATCCTACTCGTCGTCGTCTCCTGAGCCGTTGCCGCCGCCCGGCAGCTTCTGACCGCACGCGTACGTCGCGCACTCGTCGTCGCCGACCCAGTCGCAACCGGTGAGGTATCCCGGGTTCATGACGCACTCGTCACTGGCCCAGAACTTCCACC